>OZ252030.1:4800000-8551519 GCA_965247305.1 Bryobacterales bacterium
AGTTGTCCACCGCGCGGTAGGCCTGCGTGCGCGTCCCCTAGCTAAAGTAGTTTGTCCAACCCCGCAAACTGCGGTTCAGCCGGTCGCGTACTTCGTTCCAGGTCCCCACATTGCTCGGCCTCAGCTGCTCGCGCACTTTCTGCTTGAGCCGCCCGACACTCTTTCTTGACGGACTTGCACCTAAATACCAATGGCCATCCTTGCGATAACGGTGCACTCCAAACGGATATCGCCAGAAAATCAAAGCTCTCGCTCTTGGCTCTTACCCATCGCGTCTTCGCCGGGTTCAGGGTCAGCCCAATCCGCGTCAGCACTTGCTCCGTCCACGGCAATGCCTGCGCCGCTTTTGCGCGGCTAAGGATCACAAAGTCGTCGGCATAAGTATCCACCACGGCTCGGAACTCTTCTTCCTTTCCCTGCATTCTCCAATGCTTCAGAAAACGGTTCATGTACATATTGGCCAACAAGGGACTCACCACTCCGCCTTGCGGCGTACCGCGCTTCGTCCCCTGGCCGCCCGTCATGCGTCGTTTCCCGTTTCCATTCCGCTCTTCCACCGGGACTCGCAGCCACATTTTGATCAGCTTCAAAACCCAGCGGTCGCACACCCGCCTCGTGACGCATCGCATCAACTCGGGCGTAGGAATCGTATCCAAGTACTTGGACAAAGCACCCTCGACTACTGCGGTGTAGCCTTCAAACAACAACTTGTGCACTCTCTGGAGCGCGTCCAACGCGCTCCGCTTCGGTCGGTAACCATCGGTTTCCGGGTCGCGGTCCGCCTCGAAGATCGGCTCCAATACCAGCTTGGCGGCGGCCCCGTTTAGAGCTAGCGCAGGCCACCCGGTCCCGAACGGTCGGGATACCGAGTGGCCGCTCACCACCAGCGGGCTTTGGGATGGTTACCCGCCGCACCGGCTGGGGCCGATAGGTCTTCGTGCGTATTTCTTCTTGCAGGCCTTGCAACCACTCCTCTCGGCCCGCCGTCTCGATTTGCTCGAACGTTTCCCTCTCCACGCCCGCCGCCCCGCCGTTGGCTCTTGCCACCGCGTAGGCGTCAGTGAGAATGTCTTCGCGCCATATCTTGTCGTAGAGCTGATCGAAGCGGAAACTGGGCTCCTGCTGCGCCTTTCGATACAGCTCGCGTTGCAATTTCCGGATCTTTTCTGGTGTTGTCAGACTCATCGCCAATCACCTCGTCCTCTCGTTGTTGAACAAGCACGCCGGAAGTCAGGGCGCTTTGCTCCGCCGGCCTTACCCAGCTTCTCCGCTGCTATCACCCTGTCCGATTCCCCGCCGCGGCCGCCGCCCTGAAAGACGACCTTGGAGGCGCGACCTCCTCCGCTCGGGACCTCCCCCGATTCCCCGTATCACCTTCTTGCCATGCGATGCTCCCTACCCCGGCGGACCCAAGCGGTGCTCGCGTTGCTCGCTTCCCGATTGGCGCGGCCTGCCCTCAATCGCAGAGAGGTCGGCGTCCACAACTTCACTTGCGAGGCCTGCTCAAGCTTCACTCGCGTTACCGCCTGCCCACTCGCTCACCGGCCCTATGCCGGCTTTGTCACGAGGCTTCAGCCCACCCGCTCGCCCGCCTAGACCGCTCGTCAGCTACCATGCTTACCACCTCTTACCTGCGTGCGTCCCTCCCCCACTGGTGATCCGCGCCCTCCGGGGCGCACTGAGATATGCGGGCTCGTTCGTTGCAGGCGGGCCTCGGCCGGTTAGACAATTCCGTGGCATCGAGCCGATCTGCCCCGTATGACAATAATGTCTTGACCTCCTCGGACGCAGACGTCGAGTTATTTGGCGTGGTTCCCAACCGCGCCGAATTCGCACTCGAAGTGCATCGGGTGATTCTCGACCGCAAGCCCTCGGTCGTCGCGGTCGAGTTGCCGACGACGCTTGAGGCGGTCTACCTCCGAGCAGTCGAGCGCTTGCCACAGCTCTCAGTAATCCTGTACGAGGAACCCCGCAAAGACCACGCCGTTTACATCCCCGTCGAAGTCACCGACGCGCTGATCGAGGCGGTCCGCACCGCCCTCGAGATCGGCGCGAAGGTGGAGTTTATCGATCCCGACCTGAGTGACCGCCTTCGCCAGGAGGATTACTACCCGGACACCTACGCGCTTCAGCGCATTGGCGTCGAGGCCTACACCAAGCGTTATCTCGGGACGCCGTTACCCCCCACCGACCACGATCGCATTCAAGCCGAGGGAATGGCCTGGCGCATCCAGCAAGTTGCCCAAAGCGATGATTTATTTGTGGTGGTCTCGCTCAAAATGCTGCGCCCACTGCGCGACGCGCTCGATCGGACACAAACGCGCCCGATGAAGAAAGTCGTTCGCGAGGGCATTTCGATCTTCAATATCCATCCCGACTGCCTCGGCGACACGATGCTCGAAGCGCCCATTGTGCAAGCCGTCTACGAGCGCCAGCGCGCCGGCAAGCCGCCGGAAGAACCGATCGAGCGCTTCCGCTTCAGTGAGCGCTTTGGCTTCGGCGTGGTTGAACGAGATCGCTCTCGCGAGAAAGATGAAGCTTTAATTGCGGCCGCGGCCAAACCCTTCGACCGCCAAGCAATCTACTTCGCGATATTCGATCAAGCTGAGCTGGCGCACGAGCGAAACTCCGGCGAGACGCTCGAACAGTGGCACCGCCGGCTGTGGGCTCGCTATACGCGTAACCTCGCCGCGATCCAGCAACGTTTGGTAGCCGACGCTTTCGATCTAGTCGTCGCCGCTCGCTCGATCGTTGACGACAACTTCGCCTGGGAACTGCTTGAGCTGGCCAACGCCTACCCCGCCCAAAAAACTGAAACCGATCTGATGACCATCAACGTCAGCGGCTCAGACGTCTGGATCCACACGCGCAAGGTGGCGCTGCATCGCCGCACGAAGTCGCGTAAGACTGGCCTTAGACCGCGCGGCCTTAAAGGACGCAAGCGCGAAAAGACGCCCGGCGAGTGGAAGAAGGAATGGCGCGGAGACGGCATCTGCTCCTATCCGCCTGAAGACCTAGTTATTGAAAACTACGGCGTCTTTCTCAAGAAGAAGGGCAAGAGCATTCTGTCGGAAGAGCGCTCGCGCACCGAGGCTTTCTCGACATCGTTGCTCGACGGCATTGACCTCAAAGAAACACTACGCAACTGGCACGACGGCAAAATCTACGTCCGTGAGAATCAGAAAGTACAAGGCGAGGTGGGCGCGATCGTAGTCATCTTCGACGAAGATCGAGACGAGCGCTACCCTTACTGCGTCACCTGGCTAGGCGAGCACCAAAACGAATCGGACATGGCACTCTATGCCAGCGATCCGTTCGAAAATTTCGTGGGTCCCGGCATCGGACGCGCCGAGTATGGCGGGCTGCTGCTGACGTTGCCTTCGCAGCGTCTGATGGACGTCTGGACAGACCCTGACTACACATTCGCCGAGTCTAAGCCCGAGCGTCTACTACTCGCAGGACTCGACTATTCGCTCGACCGCATCGTGGTTTACGTTGCCGCCAAACCGCCACGATCGATATTCCGTTCAATCGCGGCGCACCTGGGACGCAAAATTGTCTACATCCCGATCGGCCAGCTTTCGCCCGTCGCACTCAAGAAAATCAGAGTGATGCACGTGCTCGACGGCCACGACCGCCGCGAGATCGCGAAAGACTATATTCGCTAGAGCATATTCAGAAATGGCATAGACTGCTTGCCCCAGCACCAAGCCCGTGAAAATCGGAGGCGCGACTGTAAAGGAGTGCGGTGGCGAAGCAGCTTTCTGGAATACGCTGAGCTGGGTCCTGCTGATCATTCCTCAACAGGACGCAACTCAACTTTCCCAGCTAACCCTTCGCCACCGCACTCCTTTACAGTCGCGCCTCCGATTTCGGACAGCGGAATCTAGTCTCCAGAAATTGCAGGCTTCACCGCTTTTCATTCAAGAACGGTCTACGCCGTTATTGAAAATGCTCTAGCGGTCGGCAGCGTTACTCCGCGATGCCGCCCTCGGTCATCGCCTTCGGGTCAAGAAGCCGGTCAAGTTCTTCCGCACTAAGGTCGGTATCTTCGGCGGCAACGTCTTTCAAACGCCGGCCCTCTTGGTAAGCCCGCTTCGCGACCGCCGCTCCTAGTTCATAACCGATAACAGGGTTGAGCGCGGTGACCAGTATTGGGTTCTTCTCGACCAGATCAGCAACCCGCTCTTCGTTGGCCGTAAAGTTGGCCACGGCCTTGTCCGCGAGTACACGCGCCGTATTCCCGAGCAAACGCGCACTTTCCAAAATATTGTGGGCAATGACGGGCAACATCACATTGAGTTGAAAATTGCCCGACTGGCCGGCAATCGTGATCGCCGCGTCGTTACCGATAACTTGTGCGCAGACCATCGTCGTCGCTTCGGGGATCACCGGGTTCACCTTGCCCGGCATGATGCTGGAACCAGGCTGCAACGAAGGTAGTGCGATGTCGGCGAGTCCGGCGTTCGGCCCGGAATTCATCCAGCGCAGGTCGTTGGCGATTTTCATCATCGAAACTGCCACGGTCTTTAACTGCCCACTGAGTTCGACGATCGCGTCTTGGCTTGAAAGGCTGACGAAATAGTTGCGGCTGGTGATAAACGCCAGTCCCGTCTGCTGCGACAAGCGCTTCGCTACTCTCGAGCCAAATTCAGGATGCGCGTTTACGCCGGTTCCGATCGCGGTACCCCCGAGCGCCAGAGGCGATATCCTCGATAGCGCCGAGCGAATTCGCTGAAGCCCCTGCTCAATTTGGTTCGCCCACCCGCCGAGTTCCTGGCTCATGCGGATCGGCAATGCGTCCATCAAATGCGTGCGCCCGGTCTTGACGACATGGTCGAGCGACTCCGCCTTGGTTTCGAGCGTCCGTTGTAAGTGCTCTAGGCCCGGCAGCAGCGTCTTCGCGCTTTCCAGGTACGCGCTGACGTGAATCGCCGTGGGAATCACGTCGTTGCTCGACTGACCCATGTTCACGTGATCGTTGGGATGCACCGCGGGTCCTAGCTTTTCGCTTGCGACCGTGGCGATCACCTCGTTCGCATTCATGTTGGTCGAGGTGCCGGAGCCGGTCTGGAAAATGTCGATCGGGAACTGCTTGTCGTGTTTGCCATCGGCGACTTCTGACGCCGCCGCTTGGATCGCCTCCGACATGGCGGCATCCATCAGGCCGAGGTCATGATTGACCGCCGCCGCGGCCGCCTTCACCATCCCCAGGGCGCGGAGGAACGTTCGCGGAAATCGAATTCCACTGATGGGAAAGTTGTCCACCGCACGCTGCGTCTGCGCCTTGTACAGCGCGTCGGCGGGCACTCGTACCTCGCCCATTGAATCTTTTTCAATACGGAACTCTTTCTGGTCTGACATAGTTTTCCAGGTTAGCGCGGCCGCCAACTAGAGCCGAACAAGCTCGCCGTCGCTGAGAATCGACTGCCGCGCGGCTTGGCAAACTGCCTCGTTGAATCGGCTGTTCGAGGGCGTAGCAACAATCCCGCATTCGTCGATCTCAGTCAGCGCGCGTTGGCGATCGGCAAGGCTCTCGGACTCTTGCTCGATTCGCAAAGCCTCGCTAACGATATGGTCGACCGAGC
Organism: Bryobacterales bacterium; assembly: GCA_965247305.1. Classification (GTDB taxonomy): domain Bacteria; phylum Acidobacteriota; class Terriglobia; order Bryobacterales; family UBA6623; genus CATQHP01. The sequence continues at coordinate 4,805,589 of OZ252030.1, forward strand.
GAACTCCGTAACCGGTCGGCACTAAACCCGATCCGCCCAAGTCCTGATAGAGAAAATAGTCCGGACTGGGTTCGCCGTACTGCGTGCCGCCGGGCCCGCCCAGCGCTTCCGAGTGGCTGTAAGCAATGCCGCGGTACTGATCGGAGTGATCAAGCAACGCGCCATTCCCATTGCCTGAAAAATATAACGTCATTCCCTGGGTATTCGGTCCGGGCGCGGCGTCTGGAAAGCTCAGCGAGTTCTGGACATTCAGGCAAGCGCCGTTCTCCCAAATGACGCGAGCGTCGGTCCAAAGATAGCCCTGTTTGCCGTTTGGAAGCTCGTCTTTAATGCCATAGACCGAAACGGCCGCGGGCAACAACCCGGTGATGAAGTGAACAAGATCGACATAGTGGCAGCCAATGTAGACGAACGAATCCGTCTCATCGGTGGTAAACCAGTTTTGAAAATTCGAGTGACGGTAGTGCCACTTTTCCATCAGCCGAGCGGAGCCGAGTTTTAGGTCGCCAAATAGCCCTTGGCGAAAGCGGTCGCGAGCCATCAAGCTTCGAGGATCGAACCGCTTGTGATACTCGATGCCTACGAGCAATCCGCGATTGCGAGCCTCTTCTTCGATCTCTACCGATTGCGCGACGTCGAGCACTAGCGGCTTGACGCAACAAACGTGTTGGTGATTGCGCAGCGCCTCCATCACGATTGGATAGTGCATTTGGTCGGGCACAGCTACCACTGCGACGCTTCGCTGAGGCATCGCAGCCAAAGCCGTCTTGTACAGGTCCGCGTGCGATGAGTCAACATCGGCGGACCCGTCCGGCAATTCCGTGAAGGCCTGATCAGGAAATGCGCGCCGCAGCGCTGGCGCCTCGGCCAGCGCAAGCACCGATCGACGGCGTTGCGAGCAAACGGTTATCCCACCGATCCGCTCTTCGCGCTGCATTTGAAAGAGCGTTGGCATGATCTGGTCGTGCGCGATCATGCCCGCGCCGATTAGTAAAATCGGGGTAGCCATCGTTATTTCCCCTTCGTGGGTAGCGTCGAGGGAGGCTTGCGCAGCACAAGCTTCGCAATCTTCTCCAACATGGCGCGAAAATACGCCGGCCGCCGGCGAGCCTCATCCCAGCTTTCGTCTAGCACCGCCGAATCCGCCGGCGCATACTCAAACGGAAAACGATCGGCCATCCGTGGTGGGCGAAAACTCCAGCCCGACGCGTTCGTCATAAAGGCATCGGCAGTTGCGTGATCGCGCGAAAGCGCCGCCGGCGTGGCGTCGACGCCGTTGTCGTCGTTGATCATCAGCACCGCGCGGTCATATTCCTGAAGCTGACGGGAACGCGCCACCTTGTCCGCTGGACTTCGCCCATTCCCCTGCAGCATCACCACGTCACACACGCGAGCCAGCGACGAGGGGTACAGCATCGAGGAACTCGTCGACGCGCCGATTGGCAGACTAAATTCCGCTTCCTGGAATTCCTCGCGCACGACGCGAATCAGGTTGCCAATGTTACGCGGAATAAAGCGGCGGTGGTCCCAGCTATCACCCTGCATATCCCAAGCGTCGGCCAGGTCGATTATCACGTTGCGGGCGTCGCGCTCAATCAGATGGCGCGCCACGGCACGCGACGCCGCTAAGATCGCCGGGGGCGAATCCAATACCTCATCTTGATACTGCTGGAACAGCACCAGGCACAGCACCATCCCTCGCTTGTTGGTTTCCGAAATCAGCCGGTCGAGGCGCGCCAGCCACGCAGGCTTCAGCGACCCATCGGAATTGTAGGCGCTGATCAGCGCACCTGCTTTTTTACCTAGATCCGCGCTCTTACCGCGCTTGATGCCGTTGACCGGCTCCGAATAGCCTGGGTCGGCCCCTTGCAGACTCACCACAACACCGCCCACGCCATGCTGTTTGTAGAGATCCAACTGGGCAATGAGCCCGTCGGTGTTTGCGTCCGGGTCAAACTCCCTCTCGCTCAGCCAATCGTCTTCGAAGAGTCCTTGAGAAAATCGCAGCATGGCCAGGCTGCCACGCAATTTCCGCTGGTAGCGGCTGCCCTCATTGGTCTGCGTCCATTTCGCGCCGCGCGAATTCCTAACGTAGAAGTGGTCCTGTTTGTATCGCGGGCCGAGCATCGAGCCCGTCGCAATCTCAAACGCAGTTGCCGGCCCGGCTATAACAAGCACCAGGGCAAGAGTGGCAAGACGCATACGAAGTAGGAAAAAAGCCGCTGAAAGCAACGATTAAAGGTCAGTAGAACCCGTTGATCTTACCATGGGCGGCTCGAGCCGGTGCGTGCGCCAGTAGACCGCCAATTGCACACGACTGTTCACATTCAGCTTCTCAAAGATGACCTTCGCGTGGTTCTTTACCGTGTGCGGACTAATCCGCAGCCGTTCCGCGACTTCCCCATATCGCAGCCCGCGAGCAATCAGCGAAGCGACCTCACTCTGTCGCAGGCTGAGCGAAGCCGAATTGCTGCCTCGCGTCCCCACCGCGCCAAGTAGCAAGCCAACGCTGCTCCGACGCCGTGAAGACGCGTAAGCAGTGCGAATTGCATCGATCAGCGTGTCTGGCGACGCGCTCCGCGGCAGTGCCCCCGATGCGATCTTTTTGGGATCGCCAGAAATCGGTACGCGAGGCAGCGAGGCCACTACGAGCGGCACTGCGCCAGACGTATCGAGATCCAGCACAATGACGTCCGCTTCGCTGAGTCTGCGGGCAACTACGAGATCACGATGAAGTGCAATTAAACAACGCAGGCCGGCCTTGCAGACGGGCCCACCTCCTAGAAGAAATACCGAACAGACGCTCTCCGTTGACGCACGATTCAACATCCCAGTTCTGCTCTCATCGACCGAAATCACGGTAGCGGCGCAGGGAATGGGAATCTCGGCAAGCGGCGCGACAGTTGAGCGATCGCGATAGCGCCGGTATTCCAGCAATTCCAACTCCGTCGAGCCGCTATAGTGGCCCCATGAAGTTTCGCGCCCTCACGGTGCTGGCGTCACTGCTCGCTGCGCAGTTGCTAACCGCCGCCGATTGGAACCGCTTTCGAGGGCCCAATGGCAGCGGCGTTTCGGACGCGACATCGCTCCCAGTCGAATTTGGGCCTGAAACCAACGTCCTGTGGAAAACCGCGCTGCCTGCCGGCCACTCTTCGCCAATTATCGTCGGGAGCCGCATCTATCTAACCGGGGCCGAAGGCGGCGTTGTGACCGACGTTGATAGAAACAAGATCACCGACAAAGACGGCAAGCTCTTCACCCTCGCCATCGATCGGGAAAACGGCGAAATACTGTGGAAGCAAGAGGCGCCGCGACCACGATTCGAGCGCTACCAGCCAACCAACTCCGCCGCGTCTCCGAGCCCCGCTGTTGACGAAGACGGTGTCTACGTTTTCTTCGGGGATTTCGGCCTGCTTGGCTACACGCTAGACGGCGCCGAACTCTGGCGCTACCCACTCGGACCTTTCAATAACGTCAACGGGCACGGCTCATCGCCCATCGTAGTGGGCGAAAACGTTGTACTGGTTTGCGACCAAGACGACAGCGGCTACATCATCGCGCTCAACAAGACGACGGGGAAGTTAGTTTGGAGAACCGACCGCCGAGAAACTACGCGTACCTATGTGACTCCGGCCCTGTTTGAAGCAACCACCGGAAACCCTCAGATCGTCGTCCCGAGTGCCAACTTTATCGCATCGTATTCAGCCCGCACGGGCAAAAAGCTGTGGTGGGTCTACGACGGCGGATGGCAACCGAAATCGACGCCCGTCGTCGATGGCGAATGCATCTTCGTAAGTTCGTGGGAGGGCGGCGGCTGGCCGGGCGACGAACTGCCCACATTTGCCGAGATCCTCAAACAAGGCGATAGCAATAGCGACGGGCGGCTTTCTGAGCCCGAAACCATGGCGGTCGCTCCGCGCACCAGCTTCGTCAACACCGACCTCGACGAAAACGGTTTCTTAGACGAGCGCGACTGGACATTCTATCGTTCTCGCCGAAGCTCACGAAGCGCCCTCACTGCGATTCAGCCCGACGGCCTCGGCGACCTCACGAAATCAGGCGCGATCACTTGGAGGCTCGAGCGGTTTCTTCCCAATGCCCCGTCCCCGTTGCTGTACCAAAATGTGCTGTACCTCGTTAAGGATGGCGGGATATTCACCGCTCTGGATCCGGCGACAGGCGCGATCCACAAGCAGGGCCGACTGGCTGACGCCCTCGACAAATATTACTCTTCGCCCATTGCGGCCGACGGCAAGATCTATGTCGTCGATCAGAGCGGCAAAGCAACAGTAGTTGAGGCCGGCGCCGACTGGAAAATCCTGGCGTCCAGCGATCTTGGCGACGAAGTTTTTGCAACACCGGCGGTCATGGATGGCCGCTTATTCATCCGAACCCGCCATAACTTATACTGCTTCGGCAAAAAAAAGAGCGGGACCGTGAGGTCCCGCTACTGGAGTTTGGCCTTTCACTAGATGGGACGCGCGGTAAGCACGTTCTTGAGTTGTGAGGGATCTGAGAATGCTTGTGTCTCAAAACATTTTGAGGTATTCTTGTATCTAGTTGTTTAGCTTGTTGTGTAACTAGATTCATTTCCAAGGAGACCTCATGTCCTTCCCCACCAAACTGCAGTTGATCAAGCGCAAGGCTTCCCAACAGTTCTACGTCAACTTCCCCTCCGCCAGCGCTCAGATGCTCGACTTCCAGCCCGGCGAACAGCTCGAATGGATCCTGCTCGACCGCTCCCAACTCGTGCTCAATCGTTTGCAACCTCCGCCCGTCGAGTTGAAAAAAAACTCCCGATCGAGTCGTCGACACCTTCTCCCGACTCTTCGCCAAAGGCCTCAACCCCCACGCCCGACAAAGCGTGAACGACCACCTCACCCGCCTCGCTCTCGGTGCCGCCGTCTGCCTCGGCCGCTCCACCATCACCGGCCTGCTACATGCCTCCGGCGAGAGCTTTCAGGACTGGAGCGCCGGCTACCGCCTGTTCTCGCAACAACGCGTCGAGCCGCAACGCCTGCTCGATGCCTCGCGCCGCGAGGTGCTCGCTCGCTTGCCGCCCGAGGCTCCCTTGGTCGTCGCCATCGACGATACACTGCTCGCCAAGTCGAGTCTCAAAACGCCCGGCGTGAGTTGGCGGCGCGATCCGCTTGGACCCAAGTTTCAGGCCAACTTGATTCTCGCGCAGCGCTTCTTGCAATTCTCGGCAGCACTGCCTCCCAGCGAGCGGCAGCAGCCGGCGCGACTCATTCCGATCGGCTTGGAACACGCGCCGACTCCGCGCCGACCGTCGAAGAAGGCCACGGACGAGGTTTGGAAACAGTACCGGCGCGAGGCTCGCAAGTGCAGCTTGACGGCCCTCGCCGCCAGGCACATCGCGCGCTTGCGCGAGGCCATGAACGCCGATCCCGGAGGCGCTGACAGAGCCTTGCACCTCGTCGTTGATGGCGCTTACACCAACCGCACGGTGTTCGGATCGTTGCCCGCCGAGGTGACGTTGATCGGCCGCATTCGTTCCGACGCCAAGCTGTATCATCTGCCCCTCGAGCAGCCCGGCAAAGGCCGCAGGCGTTGTTACGGCGAACGCGCGCCGACGCCCGAGCAACTCCGCCAGGACGACAACGTGCCGTGGCAAACGGTCGAGGTTTTTGCCGCCGGCAGCCTGCACCAGTTCAAAGTGAAGACGCTCGCGCCGCTGCGTTGGCGGCCGGCGGGAGGCAAGCGGGACTTGCGTTTGGTGGTGATCGCACCGTTGGGTTATCGGCCGCGGGCGGGCTCGAAGGTGCTGTATCGCAAGCCGGCGTATTTGATTGTCAGCGATCCGAGTTTGGGGCTGGAGCAGATCGTGCGGCAGTACGTTTGGCGCTGGGAGATCGAGGTCAACTTCCGTGAGCAGAAGACGCTGTTGGGAGTCGGACAGGCGCAGGTGCGGCAGCCGGACGCGGTCGAGCGGGTCCCTCAATTTATGACGGCGGTGTATGCGCTACTGCTGTTGGCGGGCGCGAGTTGGAGCCGCCAACAGGGCGTGGACGACGCCTTGCCGCGACCGCACTGGCGACGCCGCTCGCAGCCGCAACGGCTCACCACGCAACGGCTGATCAGCCACCTGCGGGCCGAGCTTTGGGCGGACGGCGTGCAGCGGCAACATTTCTGCGGCTTGCGGAACACTTCGCAATCCAACACGAAGCTGCAGAAACTCCCAAGAGGCGCTCCGCCTGCAGCAATCTACGCTTCCGGCTAACGCCAATCCCCTATTTCCGCACCCTACCCCAAACTTCAACCCTCTTTGAACAGCCAAACTCCAGGAGCGGGACCGTGAGGTCCCGCTAAGTATTGGCGGAGAGAGAAGTGTTGTGAACGGCAACGCCGTCGAACTATCCGCGTGGCATACGGAAGCTCTTGGCGTTGATTTTGTAGCGCTTGAGTTTTTCATGAAAGTTGCGTTCGCTCAAGCCCGAGAACTGAGAAGCGCGGCTGACGATGCCGCCGCACTTGCTCAATGCAGAAGTTAAATAGGCGCGCTCGAAGGCCTCCACTGCCTTTGCCTTGGCAGCTTGAAACTGTCCGAGATCTTCGCCAATCCGAACCTCCGGCGTTGAGCGCTTGAGCTCATCGGGGAGGTGATCAATTTGTATCGCGTCGCTGTTGCAGAGGATCACCGCACGGCGAATAAAATTTTCAAGTTCGCGAACGTTGCCCGGGTAGTCATAGCCCATCAGAACGGCCATCGTCTCGGGGCCGATCGCAGGCACCGGGCGGCCGTACGAGGCGGAAACCGTGCGCACAAAGTGAGTCGCAAGCTCGGGAATGTCGCCCTTGCGCTCTCGCAACGCCGGAACGTCAAGCCGAATGATGTTCAGGCGGTAGAACAAATCCTGCCGGAACTGCCCGCTCTCGACCAAATCTTCTAGGCGCCGGTTGGCGGCGGCGATTACCCGCAGATCGCAATAGCGCGTTTCCGATGAGCCGACCGGCGAGTATTCGCCCGATTGCAAGGTCCGCAGCAGGGCCGCCTGCAACGAACGGCTCATTTCGCCGATCTCGTCCAAAAATAACGTTCCACCGTTGGCGCGCTCAAGCTTGCCGATCTTGCGTTCCGACGCCCCGGTGAAAGCACCCTTAAGATGCCCAAAGAACTCCGATTCCTGGAGTGATTCTGGAATCGCGGCGCAGTTCACCGCGACGAACGGGTCAGGCCGAACGCTGAACTCACGAATGATCTTGGCGAAGAGTTCTTTCCCTGTGCCGCTTTCGCCAGTGATGAGAACCGTCGCATTGGTGTCGGCCACTTGGCGAGCGAGAGAGAGAAGCTCGCTCACCACAGGGTCGCTACCGATGAATTCGGTTGTGTCAGCGGGAAAGTCAATAACCGACGAACGGGTAGACGGCGCGCGGTCGTAACCGCCGAATTTATGGGCATGATGTCCGGGAGCGAAACTCATGTTGCCGTTATCGTTCGGAAATCACTGAACCCTGATGAGAAAGTTAGGATTTCTTGTCGTCTGGGGCTATTGTCAGCGTGGCCGGGCAAACCCGCAATAGACTTCAAGGTTCAATTTGAAACTGGTACGAGTGATATATGACAGTCATAGTTCGCACGTAGGGGAGGTAGTAGGGTCGTGCTGACCCGGGGCCTTGAAACCGAAATTTAGGCGGGTTTCGCGAGGAGAACTCCTCGTCTTGTTCAAATTGAACAAAACTTTGGTACCGGTACTTTCGATCTAGGAGGTTTGGCGGAATCGACCGGCCACGGAGCTAGATGCTCTTCGGTAGTACTAGTTTTTTTACGCCGAGGCTGTAGCTTTGCGCTCAAGCAACCCAATGCCGTTCGGGCCGTGCCACCAACCACGAAACCATGCCTTGAAAGCCGCGGTCTGCTCTCGCCTGCTGCGCGACAGTGGTACTGGGAACGATGCCTTGCCGAGTCCTCGGCACTCGGCGATTAGCTTGAAGCCCCACGGGATCGGCAATTTCTCGATCTGCTCCGTCACGTCCTCGAGGGACGAGGCCAGCTTACGGAATCGCGCTTCGTCCTTCGCGGAGTGTGCATCCAGGGTGGCAACGATTAATTCCGGCAATCCAGCCACGATTCCTGAAATAATCCCATCGCAACAGCCTGCGTCAAGAGCCTTAATCAGCATTCCGCCTTGGCCGACAATCGTGGCGGTGCCGTTGCCGATCGCGCCCACACGAGTGAGCGTCTCGAGTGATCGGCCGCTATCGCGAATGCCAATCAGATTGGCGATATCGCAGCACAGGCCCGCGGCCACACCTGGCTCAATTGGGGTCGAATGGCGCGGCACATTTGAGAGAATCAGCGGGCCGCCAAGCTTTCTCGCAACTTCGTCGTAAAACGAACGCACGTCTGACTGGTCATAGCGATAGTAAGACGGGGGCGGCACTTGGACCGCATCCGCGCCCATCTCGAAGGCCTCGCGGCCGAGCCGAATGACTTGCTCGGCGCTAGGGGCTCCGATTCCACAAATCAACTGATGTTTACCGGCCATCATGCGCGATCGCGCGAACATCTCGAGGCGTTCATCCGAACTCATGCCAAGAAACTCGCCTTCGCTGGCGCCAACGCAGATGCCCTTTGAGCCCTTCTCGAGCGCAAACGCCGCGCCACGGTCGAACGACCGAAAGTCAACCGAGCCGCGCTCATCCCTGGGGGTGACAAGTGAGGCGATCGGCCGTGCGTCTAGCGTGTAGCTCATTGGGCTAGCATTCGTACTGCAAGAACTTGCTTTAGGACGGCGGCTAACGCTAATACTCGCTGCTGCTGTGAACCCGATGCTTTCAGCAAGTTGTAAGCCATCCAACGCGTAGCTGTCAAGGGATCGCCGGCTGCTAAATTGTTTGACATGACTCGGTTACTCTTGTTGGCCGCCTTTGCGCTACCAATGCTATTCGCGGACGACGCCCCTGACCTTGAGGTCGTGAACCGCATTCGCACCGAGGCCTTCGACAACAGCGAAGTGATGGAACACCTATTCCATCTCGTCGACGTCAACGGGCCGCGCATCACGAACTCGCCTGGATTTCACGGCGCGGCCGACTGGGCGGTCGATCAACTCGGCGAGTGGGGGCTGGTCAACGCTAAGAAAGAAAAATGGGGGCCGTTCGGGCAAGGCTGGTCGCGGGAGTATTTCTCGGCGCACCTTATCGAGCCCGGCTATGAACAGCTCATCGGGGTTCCGCTGGGCTGGAGTCCGTCGACGGACGGCAAGCTAACCGCCATACCCACGATCGCCGTTTTGAAGCGTGAGCGGACGTTCAAACGCGATGAGCAGGCGATCGACGAATACATGGCGCAGTGGAAGGGAAAGCTCAATGGCGCGCTCGTATTGATTGCTGAACCGCGAACGCTCTCGCCTCAAGCGACACCATCGCTACATCGGTGGTCCGATGAAGAGTTAGCCCAGCTCGAGCAGGCCGAGCCTCCAACTCCGCCGATTGACTTCCTCGACCCGGAGTTAGAGATTCCGGAAGAGCCCGAGTCGCGCCGAAATTTTTTCACTCGCGCTCCGGCATGGTACTTCGAATGGAGATCGAACGAAGGCCGCCGAATCCAGAGCAAGCTCAACGCCTTCTTGGTAGCCGAGGGAGTCAGACTCGTCATCCACCCGGGCCGGGGTGACGGCGGTACGGTTTTTCCGCCGCGCGCGGGGAATCGCTTCGTCGAAGATACTCTGCCGCCCCCCTCGATCGCACTCACGCCGGAACACTACAACCGCCTCTACAGACTGCTCGACAAGGGTGTCGCCGCGAAAGTCGAAGTGGAGGTGCGTACCACTTTCTACCGTGATGATCTTGACTCGATCAACGTGATCGCCGAGATCCCGGGAGGCTCGAAATCCGACGAACTCATCATGCTCGGAGGCCACCTCGACTCGACCGCTGCCGCTCTAGGCGCCACTGACAACGGCGCCGGCTGTGCGGTCATGATGGAAGCCGTCCGAATTCTAAAGAAGCTCGATCTACCCTTGGCTCGAACCGTTCGAATCGCTCTATGGGGCGGCGAAGAACAGGGTTTGCTCGGTTCAAAGGCTTACGTCAAGGAACACTTTGGTGACCCTGAAACTATGATCCTTACGGCGCGGCACGAAGAGTTTTCTGGGTACTTTAATGTCGACAACGGAACAGGCAAGATTCGCGGCGTTTACCTGCAAGGGAACGACCGCGTACGACCAATATTCGAGCAATGGCTGGTCCCGTTCAACGACCTCGGCGCGTCGACCGTATCGATCCGCAACACCGGCGGCACGGACCATCTTCCCTTCAACGATGTGGGCCTGCCGGGCTTCCAGTTCATCCAAGATAGAGTCGAATACGAGACGCGTACGCACCACTCGAACATGGACAACATCGACCGTATCCAGCCCAGCGACCTGATCGAGGCGTCGGCGATAGTAGCGACGTTTATTTATCAGGCCGCGAACCGTGATCAGCCGTTGCCAAGGAAGCCGCTACCAGCTCCGCAGCCGCTGGGAAAACCAGTGCAATAGAATTCGCGGTCAGGTGGCGAGAAATGCAGGCTAGAGCATTTTCAGATCTGCTATAGACCACCGCCGCCCACGTCTAGGCGAACGCGGGCTCTAAGTCGTGGCGCGCGCCTCTGGCGGGCCGAGTCGACCTCCAGGTCGACGTTCTTCTTCGACAGTAACCATCCACTGCCGGCAGTCTACGGCTTCGGTGAAAGTGCTCTAGATCTCTCGTCGTCGGCTCATCTCGACAATGCTATCCGCGGCACGCAGCGCCAGCGCCGTAATCGTCAGCGTCGGGTTCTTCTCCGGAAACGTCGTAACCGTACTGCCGTCGATCACGAACAGGTTCTTCACTTCATGCGCTTGATTCCACTTGTTTAGGACCGACGTTTTGGGGTCGGTCCCCATGCGGCAGGTGCCCACCTCGTGGCTCGCAAAGCCGCCAATTCTCTCTATTTGGGTGCGGTAGAGGAAGTCCACTTTCGCCTCCGCGTAAATCTCGTCGGCGGTGGCGAGCATGTCTTTGTGAATCGCCCGGTCGTTGTCGGACCATCGGAAATCGACGACTGGAACGGGCAGGCCATTCGCGTCCTTGCGGGTCGGGTGCAACGTGACGCGGTTGTCTCTCGCAGCGACGACTTTGCCGTACCCGCCAAGGATCGACAGTCCCTGGTGCAGTTCCCGCACACGCTTCTTGAAACCCTCGCCGTACCCGTTGAGATAGTGCGCGTGCGAGGGGCTCATGTACGAACGAATATTGATTTGAAAGCCAAAGCCTCCCTTGTAGTCGACCTTGCGGTAGGGACTAAACCGCGGGATGTAGGCGTGGTCGATCGCGCCATCGTTGTTTACCGGCTCGCGGCCAACTAGGTCGGAGAGAAAACCGAACGTATTAGAAGTGCAGTGGCCGTGCAGGTAGCGTCCGACGTTGTCGCCGTTGTTGGCGAGTCCGTTCGGAAATCGGGTCGACTGTGAGTTCAGCAGCAAGCGAGGAGTCTCGACGCTTCCGCCGCACACCGCGAAAATCCGCGCTTCGATCTCCATCTCTTTCGATCCCTCGCGCTCGACAAAGCGCCCGGCCCGAATGTTGCCGTCGGCGTCGGTGAGCAGTTCGTGTGCCATCCAGTCAACATGCAAATCGAGGTTACCCGTCTCGACAGCCATTGGGATCATATGCTCGGCGGTGTTGTAGATTGCCGACACCCCGCAGCCCATCATGCAGTGTCCGCAGTGGTGGCAAGTGGCGCGCCCGTGACCTGGCTCGGTCGTCATTGCTTTCCGGACAGGGATCAGCCGAATCCCGAATTTCGCGGATGCGCGTTGCAGAATCTTCTCAGAGCAGCGCAGTGGCAGCGGCTTGATGAACTTGCCGTCTGGGAGCACCTCAAGCCCTTCCTTCGTCCCGCAGACCACCATTCGCTGTTCAGCCGCGTCGTAGTACGGGGCGATCTCGTCGTAGCTGATCGGCCAGTCTTCTTCGATTCCATTTAGCGACCACTCGCGAAAATCGTCCGCTGAGAAACGCAGCGAGACTGCGTTCCAGTGTGTTGTGCGGCCTCCGAGCACACGCGCTCGCGACAGTCCGACAGGGTCGCCACGGTAGATCGTCGGCTCGCGATCGGACAACACCCGAACCGGCGGCACTTGTGACCGCACCTTCTCGTAGGGCCAATGATGGGAGTCGACCTTTGAGGGATCGCGGTACGGCCCGCCCTCGACAAGGACCGTCTTTACGCCCTGCTCAGCTAGCGACGTCGCCAGCGCCCCGCCGGCAGCTCCGGAACCGATTACGCAAACATCATACTTTTTGCCCGCCATCTGTCGCGAGTAAGCATATCAAAAGCGGGGTAGAATTCGATTTTGAGGTTCTGATTGAGTAGCCAAGCGATAGCTGACGCGCATAACGAGATCGTCGACGAGTTCGAGTTCCTCGACGATTGGATGGACCGCTACCAGCACATCATCGACCTCGGGCGGAAATTGCCTCCATACCCGAGCGAATTTCAGACGGACGAGTACAAAGTGCGCGGGTGCCAGGCGCAGGTCTGGTTTCACGTTGACGATCGTGACGGGAAGTTGTTTTTCGAGGCGATTAGCGACGCGGCGATTGTGTCTGGGTTGATTGCGATGCTACTGCGAGCCTATTCAGGCTTCACTCCGCAAGAGATCCTAGATGCCGGGCATCAATTCATTGACCGCATCGGCCTGACGGCGCACCTGAGTCCGACACGTGGCAATGGGCTGCACGCGATGCTACGCACCATACGCAACTACGCGACCGCCACGATACAACGGTCACGAGCGGCCACGTTGCCACCCGCCGCAATCCAGTAGATTAAGGAGTCAGCCCGCTCTCGCGGCCCCCCGTGTCGACCCCTACCATTCAGTCATTAACAAGCCCCAAGGGCCACGGCTTTGGGACAGCCCCGGTATTTCTCGCCGCGATCAGCACGATTCTCGGAACCGTGCTGTTTTTGCGATTCGGCTACGCAGTGGGTCATCTCGGATCGGCCGGCGCGTTGTGGGTGATCTTCTTGGGTCATCTCGTGACCATTCCTACGGCGATGGCCGTCGCCGAAATCGCTACCAACCGTCGCGTCGAGGGCGGCGGCGAGTACTACATCATCAGTCGCTCGTTCGGCACAACGATTGGCGGAACAATCGGCATCTCGCTCTACCTGTCGCAAGCTGTTTCCGTCGCGTTCTACATGATTGCGTTTGCGCAATCGTTCCAAGACGTTTGGCCTTGGATCACCGAGCAAACCGGCTTACCTCCAGACGCTCGAATTATCAGCTTGCCCGCGACCCTGCTGCTGATCTACGTGATATTAAAGAAGGGCGCCAATCTTGGTGTCAGCATCCTGTGGGTGGTTTCGATCATCCTGTTCGTCGCGCTCGCGATGTTTTTCCTAGGGACGGGAGTAGTCGAGGATGCGACGAACCTGGGCTCGCCGATCGAAAACGCCGACCCCTTCATGAAGGTGTTCGCGATCGTTTTCCCGGCGTTTACCGGAATGACCGCCGGCGTAGGGCTATCAGGGGATCTCAAGAACCCGCGACGCTCAATCCCGCTAGGAACGCTTGCCGGTACGTTAACCGGCATGGCGGTCTACGTGTTGCTCGTCTGGAAGTTGTCGAATAGCGCGGAGCCCGGAATTCTAGCCAATACAGAACGTTTCGTGATGCAAGACATCGCGCTGTGGCCGCCGATTATCCCGATCGGCTTGGCGGCCGCCACGTTGTCATCCGCGATCGGCTCGATACTCGTGGCGCCTCGAACGATGCAGGTGCTCGCCCGCGATGGAGTTTTCCCATCGAAAAGCATTAACGACCTGCTGGCCAAAGGCAGCGGGCCGAGCGATGAGCCCGTTCGCGCAACACTTGCCTCGGGGGTGATCGCGATAGTGTTTATTCTCGCCGGCGACATCGACACTGTCTCGCAGGTGATTTCGATGTTCTTTATGGTCACTTACGGGGCGCTATGTAGCGTATCGTTCCTTGAGCATTTTTCAGGTAATCCGTCTTACCGCCCGTCATTTCGATCGCGCTGGTACGTTTCATTGCTTGGCGCATTGATGTGTTTCATGATGATGTTCCAGATGCAACCACTATACGCGGTTGTGTCACTCGTACTGATGCTCGGCATCTACCGCTGGCTGGCCTATACGCGGCGCGGCGAGCGAGACGTTTCACAAATCTTACGCGGCGTGATGTTTCAGCTCACTCGTCGGCTACAAATCGCCCTTCAGCAAAGCCGTGCAGGTACGCAGACCGGCGACTGGCGGCCGTCGTTCTTCGCGCTAACACGCCACTCGCTCGACCGAGTTGCTCAATTTGACCTGCTTCGATGGATTTGCCACCGGCAAGGATTTGGACAATTTGTGCAATATGTCGAGGGTGGCCTCTCGATCGAAAAGGGTGTTTACGCGCGTCTGTTCACTGACCGGCTGATTCAAAAGTCGGAGGTTAGCAAAGCAGGAATTTTTGTCGAAACGGTAGTCGCGCCAAGCTTCAAAAACGCGATTTCGCAAATCATCCAACGGCCCGGAATTTCGGGACTGCCTAACAATAGTGCGCTCTTCGAGTTCTCGAAACATACGCCCGAGGAGCTTCCTGAAGTTGTCGAGGGTGCTCAACATCTGATGCCGTTCGGATTCAATGTCTGCATCCTGCGGTCGACGGAACTGCGATTCGGCTACCGTTCGAGTATCCACATCTGGCTGACCAAAGACGATTTCGAAAACGCGCCGCTAATGATCTTGCTGGCGTATATCATCTTGGGCCACCGCGATTGGGCCAAGGCCGAAATCAACATTTTTGCGTGCTATCCAGCGGACCAAACTCAAAGCCAACTCGAACTGTTGAACACGTTTGTAACCGAAGGGCGCTTGCCGATTTCGCCCAAGAATTTGACGGCGGTTCCGTATGACGATGAGACTGGATACTCACGAACAGTCCATCGCAAATCGAGTGGCGCGGATCTGCTGATTATGGGGCTGACGTGTGCCGAAATTGAAAGCGATCTCGCGACGGAGCTGAAGTCCCACCCCGATCTCAACGAGGTCTTGTTCGTCTACGCAGGCCAGCAAATATCGATTTCTTAGGCGACCTAACACGTAGCGTCGCGAGAGAGTGCTACAAGCGCCAATCGATAGCGATGTCACTCATGTTTCTAGTAACTTACGTAACAAGTTCTCTTCGTCCAATACGGGCGGCTCAGCGTCGATTCACGCTACAATCACAGTTTGCTTAACGGAGGGACCGATTCGCACATGGCTTACGACCCCAACGGCGTGAAATTCGTTCTCAGTGCACCCGACACCGAGAGCACCGAGCAGGCGTTCAGCCCTTGGAAGCAGATGATGTATGCGTCGGCGCCGGCACAATTCGTGCCGCGGTTCACGTACAAAAACAAGTTCGATCAGCCGCGCTATGCCGATGGCAGCGCCAAGGTTATGCCCTATGGCCTGCGCGTCACTGAAGAGATTCTGCTGCGTCACTACAAAGCCGACGACGTCGTCGTTTGTTATCCCGACGACCTCGATACCTTCGTCGGACCGAAGACCATCGCGGTCGGAATCGGTGCCCACAACCCGATCGGTACAGCGTTTTCCACGGGCGTGTACTCGAACATTTTTGGGTCGTCCGCTCGTCCGATCAACGCCGCCGAATCGGAGCGAGTATATCTTCATCCGGCGATTGTTCGTAATAGGCCGAAAATCATCGTGGGTGGTGCCGGCGCCTGGCAGATCGACAAAACAGGCTCGCGCGAGCGCTTGGGCGTGGACTGTATTATCAATGGCCGCGCCGAGTCAAAAATCTTGGAAATTTTCCGGATGGCTGAAGATGGTCAAGAACTGCCGCCGGTCGTTCATGCTCCCGAGCCAACGGTTGAAAACTTGATCATCCCGCGCAAGCGTTCGACGTATGGAATCGTGGAGATGAACCGCGGATGCGGTCGACAATGCGCGTTTTGTTCGCCGACCCTTGAGACTCGAATCTCGGTGCCCTTGCCCGAGGTGATGCAGGCCGTCAAAGCGAACATGGACAACGATGGAAAGATTATTTTCCCGGTGTCTGAAGACATTTTCATATACGGAGCCTCGGCGCCGTTCTACATTCCCAATTCAAATCAGCTGCTAAATTTCTACGGCACTATTGCCGACACCCCGGGTGTCGAGTATCTTCCGCTCTCCCACGCGACGATTGCGCCAGCGGTTGTGAATCCCGGTTTAGTCAAGGATCTCTCAAAGATTCTGTTGGATAAGAGCGCGCTTCGAAATCGTAACTCAAGCCACCCGGACCAGAAATTCCTCGCGCCCTTAATCGGAATTGAGACTGGTTCGCCTCGCCTCGCCGCACTGACAATGTCGGGTAAATCGTTGCCGTTCGACATTCGCGATTGGCAGGAGATCGTTGTCGAAGGAACCAACATTCTCAACGACAATAACTGGTTCCCGGTCTATACATTCATCGTCGGCCTGCCCAACGAGACCGACGACGACATGCGGCAGTCGCTCGACCTACTTCACCGGCTCAAAAAGAACAAGGTGCTCTACGTACCTTCGATCTTTACACCGCTCGAGGACACTCGCATGGCTGACGGTCACGCCATGAAGTCGCGGGAGCTCAGCCAGCTTCAATGGGAATTCATCATGACGGCGTGGGCGCAAAGCCGTGACTTCGGCGAGATGCGCGACCGTTCGCGGGCCTACTTTAAGATCGGTACCAAGCTCTTCTATCACTTGCGTGGCAAATACGTTCACGGCCCGGCGTTCAAATGGCCGGCGATGCGCTTTGCCGGCGAGCCTGAAGAGAAGCTCTCGCAGCACCTTCACCTCAACTGGGACCACGAGCCCAACAATGTGGCGACAGCGCCCCGCCTGATCCCGAAGCACCGTAAGCAGCCGCTCGAAGAGCTAGCCAAGATGAACGATGCGCAGCCCTTCCACATTTATGGGACGTCGCGAGTGAATGGAGACCTGGCACTACCGGACAACCCCTTGAACTTAATCGTCAACGAGGGAACCGGCGCGATGACTACAGAAAGTCCGGTGGTCAAGGCCGCCGAGGCTGTCGTCGGGGACTAACGAGAAACTTGATTTTTCAAGCTGCCCGCCAAGCTACTTGTTGGACGAAACCGTTCGCTGTACCGAGCCGCGTCGCCTCGCTGGTATCTCAAGTTTCTACCTTGAATGATCCGCCCAACCAAGGAGCGCGGTGGCCGGACTAACCAGAATCGCGTCCGAGCCGCTGAGCACGATCCACGGGTTAGCTTCGAAGGGAGAAGCTGAGAAAGAGCTCGCGGCTCTTCGCAGAGCCCTCGATGAATTTGAAAAAGCTCGGTTGACGGGGACCGTAATACTCCGCATACCGAACCCTAACCGCCGCACTACGTTCTCGTCATGAATCTCCTCACGGCAGAACGCCAAGACAAAAAGCCCCATCGCAAGTTGTAGTTCGTGGCCGATTTGTACTAGTCTATGTGATGCGTGGTGTCGAACTGCGCGGGCGTAACTTGTTGATATGGCTGGTGTCGGCGAATTTCTACGCGCTGGGCGTTTGTCTGCCGGAATCTCACTAGACGAGATTTCTGAGTCTACGCGCATCAGCGTGATGCAGCTCGAAGCTCTCGAAGACGAGGCGTTCGAGAGGCTTCCTGGTGGTGTCTTCAATGTCAGCTTTGCGCGGCAGTACGCAGCGGCAGTCGGTGTCGATGAGGATAAGGCGGTAGCGCTGCTCAAGGCGGCGACCTCCGTCGAGGTTGCACTTCCATTTTCCGCCGAATCCTCCACCAAGAGTCCGCTACTGATGCAGTCGGCGGCCAGCCGATTCGCATCGGTGCTGTCGGGAGCGGTTGACGAATACTCGGGCGCGCTAGCGGGTTTCGTTGTTGCCGCGTTGCTGATTGGGCTAGGCGTTTTTTGGTACAACCGATCGGCGGACTCACCCGGCGCGATGGCACAGGTGACGGAACAACAGCCCCGTATCGAAGAAGTTGCTAGCAAGCTGCCGCCGGTTCGTCAGGCTCCAATCCAACTCGAACTACGAGCTACTGATACCGTGTGGGTGCGTGCGATGGCCGACGGCGAGAGAGTCCTCGAGCGCATCCTCCATCCCGGCGAGAGCCGCCCGATCGAGGCCGAAGCGCAAGTGCACCTCAGCGTCGGCAACGCTGGCGGCATTACGCTAGCACTGAACGGCGAAACGCTGCCCTCGTTTGGCGGACGCGGGGAAGTGCGCCGAGTGCGGATCACGCCGGAAGGCCTGACTGTACTTGGCGGGACCGGCATAACGAACGCATCCCAGCCAACTACGCGAGAGTCGGCTGCACTTGAAGGTCCGGCGCTCGCCCACGTGAATCCGTAGCACCGGGGTTCTTCGACGATCTCGACTACGAGAAGGAAATTTGCATGAAATCCAATCGACGTGCGTTTACTCAAGTGCTTGCAGGTAGTGGCTTGAGCTTCGCTGCCTTCGAATCGCTTCCGGCTAGTGCTGCCACTTCGAGCGGTTCGCGCATCAAAAAAGTCGAGGTTCTGCCTGTTGGAATCCCCTTCCAGTCAGAATTCAAGATCGGCGTCGGAACAGTAGGTGGCATCGGCAAGCCCGGCAAGTACGTGTTCGTTCGGCTCGAAACCGAAGATGGGCATGTCGGCTGGGGAATGACGAATACCGTACCGAACTGGGCATACGAAACGATCGAAGCCGTTGTCGGCACGCTGAAGAACTATCTGGCTCCACTCGCAATTGGCAAGACTCCTTTCGAGTGGAACGCGCTCAAAAAGGAGATGGACGCCACGATCCGACCGGCGGTGAGTAACGGCGCGCCGTTTGCTAAGAGTGCAATCGAGATCGCATTCCTAGATTTAGCGGGCAAGGTCGCCGGCCTGCCGATTCATCAAATGCTGGGCGGCAAACTTCACGACAAAATCGATCTCTGCTACGCGGTTAGCATCGATTCGCCGGAAGCGATGGCCGCCGAGGTTAAGAAGTGGCCGGCTTGTTGGTGTTTCAAAGTCAAGGTGGCCGGCAATGCCGATGAGGACGTCAAACGCCTTGAGGCGATCACAGAAGCGCGGCCCGACATCGTGATTTGGCTCGACGCCAATCAGTCCTATCAGTCGATTCAGCTTGAGCGGTTTCTCGATGCTCTGAGGGATTTCGACAACATCCGTTGCTTCGAACAGCCGGTTCGCAGCGAAGACTGGATGGGAATGCGGCGAGCGCGCGAGAAAAGCCCCTACCCGGTCGCGATCGACGAAGGATGTTTCTCGTCGTTCGACGTGGCACGAATGTCGGAAATGCGAGCCGCCGACCTGGTCGTGCTGAAGGTACCCAAGAGTGGTGGCATTACCAATTGCAACAAGAGTGCAATTGTGTCTGAGGCGCACGGACTCGGCTTACTCGGAAGCGGCTTGACCGACGCGGGAGTCAGTTTGATGGCGGCGATTCATCTCTACTCCACGTTGGACTTGCTGCTACCTCCCGAGTTGAACGGCCCGCAATTCCTGGCGGACTTGATGGTCGAGGAAATGCAGATGGAAGGCGTTACCGTAACAGTTCCCGACACACCCGGCCTCGGCGTGACCGTGCCGGAAGACCGCGTGCGCGAGAACCTGCTGACGCTTGTTTAGCGGTCACCATCGCTGGCGAGACGCACCAATGTTAGCCCAGCGATTTCCATCACCTGCGAGCCCGGAACATCCGTAGCCCGCAGCGTCAGCGGCCCGCGCCCCGCACTTAACTCGATTTCGCCGAACGAAATGTTCGCGAAGTCTTTGATGTAAGATTCGATGCGCGGAACGCGGTCTTCAGCGGCTCCGATCTCCGCCGAATCGTGGGCCTTTTCGACCCGTGCCGTCATGGATTGGCCGAGGAACTCGGTCACAACCGTTGAGCCAACGTCAGCCACCGGACACGTGTAGCGAACGAAAATCTCAAACCTACCGGGCTGTTCCACCTCGATATCCCAACTAACTGAGCCGTCTGTCGAGGTCCAGTTGCGAAAGTACGAGCTATTGGGGAATCGATTGCTGCGCTCAATGTCACCGGACGCGATGCCGTCTCGCGCCGGCAGCCAAGTGCTCGCCGCATGTCCTACCGGGAAAGCGCGATCGTCGTCCTGATAACCTTCAACTTCCGCCGCCATTGAGCTAGCAAGGTCAGCCAGATGCGTCGCGACATCCGGTCGATCCGCGGCCACGTCTTGCTCTTGTCCGGGGTCGGCGGGGATGTCGAACAGGCGTCCCTCGGAGTCAAATCGATACTGTTGTGTCCGTGCGCTAATCATTCCGCGATGGAAAGCGAACAGATTGCGACCAGGCCAAGTTTCGCCGGAACCCGTCAGCAGCGCCAGCAAGCTCTTGCCGTCAAGCGGCTTATCTCCGACGATTGATATCTCGGCGGCAGCGGCAAGCGTTGGCAATATATCGACCGCCGCTGCTATGCGATCGACAGTTGAGCCGGGTGCGATACGGCCAGGCCAGCGCCACAGGGCGGGCACGCGCACGCCACCTTCGTCGAGCGATCCTTTTCGGCCCCTCATGCCGTCGTTCCAGCGAAAACCGCTGGGGCCGTTATCGCTCATGTAGATGACGATCGTGTTATCGGCTAGCTGCCGATCATCGAGAGCCTTGAGGATACGGCCCACGTTCCAATCGACGTTCTCCACCATGCGAGTGCGGCTCGCGTGTGCTCCAGATCCTCTCGTTCAGGGTCTCTATTTCGCATTCCAAGCTCAGCGTCAGCGAACTTCTCGTAGTACTCCTCGGGAACCTGCATCGGCGAGTGCGGCGTGTTGTAGGGGACATAGCAGAAAAACGGCTTCGCAGAGTTTTCGTCGATGAAGCTGATCGCGTGATCCGTGAGGTCGTCGATGATGAAGCCTTTTCCTCGGGCGAATTCACCGTTGTGATCCATCGCCGTATCGAAGTAGTGACCCCAGTGACCGCTCGTAAATCCATAGAATTCATCGAAGCCGCGCGAGTTCGGATGGTAGGGGTGTTGCCCACCGTTGTGCCATTTTCCAAAGGCGCCGGTCGCGTAACCCGCGGCGTGAAACGTCTCCGCAATTGTGCGTTCATCGAGGTTCAGGCGTTCAGACCCCGCGCTCGTACCGTAGACTCCGCCTCGCGGATGGTAGCGGCCGGTCAACAGCTCGGCGCGAGTCGGGGAGCAGACTGGGCTCACGTAGAACCGCTCGAACTTGGCCCCATCGCGAGCCAGAGAATCGATATGGGGCGTCGAAAGATTGCTGTTGCCGTGAACAGATAAATCTCCCCAGCCCTGATCGTCGGCCATGATGAGAACGACGTTCGGTGGCGCTACAGACTCTTCGGAGGCGCAGCTCAACGTCGAAAGAATTGCAATAACAAGCAGAGCGCGATGCATGGTTTCGTCCCAGGATAGTTCACGGCCGAATACCGATGCTTCGCTAAACTACACCTGATGAACCTGGCGGAAATTCAACAGCAACTTCGCGAACACGAAGTCGATGGTTGGCTACTGTTCGATCACCACCTGCGCGATCCCATTGCCTATCGTGTGCTGGGCCTACCCGCGGAGGGGCATGTCTCTCGGCGCTGGTACTACTGGATTCCCGCCAGTGGAGACCCCGCCAAGCTTGTTCACAAGATCGAAGATTGGAAACTCGACGACTTGCCTGGCGCGAAGCGGATGTATTCGAGCTGGTCTTCGCAGCACGAGGAACTCAAGGCAATGCTGGGCGACGCAACCCGTCTCGCCATGCAGTATTCCCCGAACTGTATGATTCCCTACGTGTCACTCGTCGACGGCGGGACCATCGATCTGTTGCGCTCACTCGGCAAAGAGGTCGTGACTTCGGCTTCGCTCGTACAGTACTTCGAAGCGCGTTGGTCGGGCGATCAGCGCGACACACATTTTGAGGCGGGTCGCCGCGTCGACGCGATCTTGCGAGAAGCCTTCAAGCGCATTCGGTCGAAGATCGACTCGGAAGGTGAGGCTCAAGAATTCGAAATCGCGCAGTTCATTTGTAAACGCTTCGAGGAGCGCGAGATGCTCACGGCCGATGGGCCAATCGTGGGCGTCAACGCCAATAGTGGGAACCCGCACTACGCGCCTTCGGCCGAAAGCTCGCAGCCGATCCGTGACGGTGACTTTGTGTTGATTGACCTTTGGGCCAAACTCGACAAGCCGCATTCCGTTTACTACGACATCACCTGGACGGGCTACTGTGGCGCTACTCCGCCCGAGCGAATTCGAACGGTCTTCGACGTCGTTAGCGCCTCGCGCGACAAAGCTGTCAGCTTTGTAGACAATGCCATCCGACAGGCCAGGAAAGTAGCGGGCTGGCAGGTCGATGACGTTACTCGGGGACACATCAGTGATGCCGGTTTCGGAGAGTACTTCGTCCACCGCACCGGCCATTCGATTGGCGAAGAAGTTCACGGCAACGGCGCGAATATCGACAACCTTGAGACGCGTGACGAACGTCCGATCATTCCGCGGACCTGTTTCTCGATTGAGCCGGGAGTGTACTTGCCTGAATTCGGAGTTCGTAGCGAGATCGACTGCTATGTCGATTCCTCCGGCGCGCGGGCCACGGGTGCGGTCCAAAACGAAATAGTGAGGATCTAAGATGGCTTGGAAAAAGGTCCCTCAAGACAATGTTGAAGCTTTCGCGGCGGCGCTACCGCCCGCGGCTGGTGTTGAACTTAAGAAGATGTTTGGCTGTCCGGCCGGATTTGTAAACGGCAATATGTTCTGTGGCGCGCATCAAGAAGATGTCTTAGTTCGTCTCGATAAGGCAGAGCGCGAAAAAGCGCTGAAGCGGCCAGGCTTCAAGCAGTTCGAGCCGATGGGAAAGCCAATGCGCGAGTACGTTTGCGTGCCTCCCGA
This sequence comes from Bryobacterales bacterium, assembly GCA_965247305.1. Taxonomy (GTDB): domain Bacteria; phylum Acidobacteriota; class Terriglobia; order Bryobacterales; family UBA6623; genus CATQHP01. Next base: position 4,828,454 of record OZ252030.1, read on the forward strand.
AAAGGCGGCCGACGTGGCCTATCTCAAGCGATGGTTCATGAAGGCTCTACAGTTTGCGTCAACACTGCCCCCGAAAGAAAAGAAGCCGCGAAAGAAAAAGGCCTACAAGGCGTCAAAGTAGGTAGACGCCGCTTGGGGCGATTTGTGAACTGCGGGGACCCGACGCCTCGTAGCCCGCACATCTCGTCACCTGGCGGCGGAGGCCAGTTCAGACCCAGTAGCCCGTCAAAATGCCCGTAACGACTCCGGCAAGCCCTCCAACCCCGGGGAAGGCTAGAAAGATCAAGATCGCCCTTAGCCGAGTTACCGTTCCAGGCCAAAAGGCGAGTCCGCCCTGGCAGATCAGAATCGCGCCGAAAGCAACGCTACCGTAGCGGCCATCGTGAACGCACCACGGGCAGTGCGGCGGACTTGCATTTTTGATGTTGCAGTGATCGGCTGCGCCGGCCCAAAGCGAGTTGCAGCCGCAATCGAATACGAAGTCACACCAGTTGATAAAGAACACATAGGTCACGGCGACGGCGGCGCCAAAGAGAACCAACTTAGACCATGGAACTCGCTTGATCAACAACAGGGTTTCAGTTTCTCACGGGCTTGAGCTCGCGGGAATCAGAGGCGGAGCACCCGGCAGGCTCAGTCGTCGAGTCTGCCCACCGCGTCGCACCCATCGCGTACTTTCGCCGTCAGGGGTGAGAGATGCGAGCTAGAATCGGAGGCGCGACCGTAAGAGAGTGCGGTTGCGAATGAGATTTCTGGAAAACGTTAAATCGGGTCCTGCTGATCAGTCCTCAAAAGGAACCGACATAGCGGGGAAAATAACGACATTTACCGACGGCGGTCTGGCCTCTAGCTCACCATATATTGATTAATTACGGTTCAGCAGATGCTCTCACAAACGACAGTGCTAGCGCCCGTCGCTAAGACTAGCTGACACATAACGCTAATTCTAAATAGATTACTTTACTCGCAAATTACCGGCTGTGAGAATAGGCATCGTCCCCTTTGCCTCTGACCCGAAACTTGATTTTTTGAGCTGCCAGCAAAGCTGCTTGTTGGACGAAACTTTCGCAGTACCGAGCCGCGCCGCCACGCGGTGCGCTCCTCTCTGCGACGTGTGCACCGCACGGCGGCCCGGCTCGGTGCTGCGAAGCACAACGTCACCTCGCTGGTATCTCAACTTTCTCCCTTGAATGATCCGTCCAACCAAGGCGGGCGGTGTCCGGGCTAAGCGGAATTTATGCTTCTAGGCTGCGCCTCCGTCCTTCCGAAGACAAGAGCAAGCCATTTGCAGCGAACAGCAACCCGTCGCTTATTTCGTGGTCTCACGAATGGTGCGCATTCCAGTTTTTTGCCAGTAGACTCCGATTGAATCGATCGCCAGGATCTCGTCGGAGATGTGGTGGGCGGTCCTGTAGTCGTGCAGGGCCTGCCGGACGGCCGGCAGTTGGTAGTCGTCGGCGATGAGGTAGCCGCCGGGCGAGAGCTTCGGGTAGAGATGGTCCAGCGTGTCGATTGTCGAGCCGTAGAGGTCGCCATCGAGGCGCAGAACGGCGAGGCGCTGAATCGGCGCGGAGGGTAGGGTATCGGCAAAATATCCTTGCAGGAAACGTACCTGGTCATCGAGCAGACCGTACCTTTCAAAGTTTCGTTTGACGTCATCGAGCGAAACCGCGTACTCACCGCCTTCGAAGGTTCCGACATCACGCGGATAGTGATCAGGATCGGGTTTGGGAATGCCCTGGAAGGAATCGGCGACCCAGACGACTCTGTCAGTGCAGCCGTGTGCCTTGAGCACCCCGCGCATGAAGATACAGCTTTCGCCGCGCCAGACGCCACACTCCGTCAAATCTCCCGGAACGTTTTTTCGAAGCGCCTCCTCGACACAGAACTGCAAGTTATTTAGGCGCTTGAGACCGATCATCGTCTCTGCTTCCAGCGGCCAGTCGAGACCGTTTTCCCTTTTCTCGGCTGCGAAGGGCACATTACGAACAAGCTGGACGTTACGCCGCGAGAGCAGCTTGCGGATGGTGCGAAACAACAGCTTGTTGGCAGCGCGGCGGCCGTCCTCTATGAGCGGCTGTTGGATGACGTCTGAAAGCTTGTAACGGGTGAGAACCTGTTTTAGAAGCTCAAGGTACAGGGCGTTTGGTGTAGGGTCGGATTCACGGGAACTCATGCTGCGACCTCTTGCCCTTCCGGCATCCGATGGTGCGGGCCAACTCACCTACGCCCACGGCCTGGTTTCCAAATCAGTGAAAAACGAGGTACAAATTTTACTCCGCCCCAGTAACAACCCAGCGGCCTGTCTTGCCCGATTTCAACACCGCGTCGCACACTTTTTGGGTTTGTAACGCGGTTCGGAAATCCGGGTGGGTCGGCTTGCGCTTTTCGATGCCGGCCACAAAATCAGCTAGCGCATTCAAGAAGGTGTGCTCGTAGCCGATGGTCGTTCCCGGCACCCAGTACTTGTCCATGTAAGGATGCTCAGAATTCCAAACTGGAATTTTCCGCCAGCCCGTCAAATGGCTCTCAACTTTCTTCCGCGACTGCTTCTGCGAGTACTCAAAGAACCGCAAACTCTCTGGCTCTTCCAGATCGAAAAAGACCGAGCCATCGGCGCCGTTCAACTCAAAGGTGTTGTAGTTCTTGCGTCCGCGAGCATAGCGGGTGGACTCGAATGTTCCCAGCGAACCATTGGCAAACTCGGCTAAGAACATACAGGCGTCGTCGATCCCAACGTCTTGCACTTTTCCCGTATCGGCGTGTTTGCGTTTCTTGACGAACGTTTCGGTACGCGCCGTGACCCGAGCAATCGGACCATTCAACCACATCGCCGTGTCGATCGAGTGCGCCAAAAGATCGCCGGTAACCCCCGAACCGGCCACGTCGATATCCAGCCGCCATGTGCCCGCGCCGCCCTGCGGAACATCAGCGGCAATCGTCCAGTCCTGCAGGTAGGTGGCGCGATAGTGAAATGGCTTGCCGATGCGTTTTTCGTTGACGATCTGCTTGGCCAGCGAAATTGCCGGAACGCGCCGGTAGTTGTACCAAACCATATTTGGAACGCCCGCTTTTTCGACGGCCTTGACCATGGTCTCGGCCTCGCGGACGTTCATCGCTAGGGGCTTCTCGCAGCAGATCATCTTGCCGGCCTTGGCCGCCGCCAGCACGATGTCTTTGTGCAGGTTGTTGGGCGAGCAAACGTCGACGAGGTCGATATCATCGGCGTTGACTACATTCCGCCAATCGGTTTCGACTCGCTCGTATCCCCAGTTGTCAGCGAAAGCCTGGGCGTTTTTCTTATTGCGGGCGGCGACCGCCTTGAGCACAGGGCGATGCTTGACGGGGAAGAAATCGTTGAGGCGTTTGTACGCATTTGAATGCGCCCGCCCCATAAATCCGTAGCCAATCATTCCGACGCGCAGTTCTTTTGCCATGGGAGTATTTGGAATCCTTTCGATCTCGTAGGCTACTAGTGATTTCGACAGAACGTCAAGTCAGAGATCGGTCAATAAGGCATACGCCCAGCCCAGGGCTGACAACAACGTCATCCCCGCGGGGGCCTCAAGACCGCCGCTCCGTTCGATTGCCAGCGTGAAGGACCAAACTCAAGAGAGTCGATTTGCACCCAGACAGATTTGGGACCCATGGCTGTAGCGGGCCGCCTGGGGATCTGGCACAATCAAAGATTGAAGCCCACGCTGGCTTCGATCTCCCCAGACCCCAGCATGATCGCAGTCGTTCTCAAGGAAACCCTTGCAGGTGAGCGCCGGGTGGCCCTCATCCCGAAGGACGTTGCCGCACTCAAGAAAAAGGGCCTCGATATCCGTGTCGAGGCCGGAGCCGGGGTCGAGGCGCTGCACTCAGATTCGGACTACGAAGCAGCCGGTGCGACCGTCGTCGCGGCTCGCGCCGCACTACTTGCCGAGGCCGATTTATTGGTAACGGTGCGCGCCGTTACCGACGAAGATGCGGGCATGCTGAAGCCGGGCGCGCTGGTTCTCGGGTTTTTGGATCCGCTTGATGAACCGCAGCGGATGTCTCGGCTGGCGGACAAAGGCCTTTCGCTACTTTCGATGGAACTCGTGCCGCGTATCACTCGCGCTCAGGGCATGGACGCCCTCAGCTCGATGGCGTCGATCGCTGGATACAAGGCGGTGTTAGCCGCCGCCGATCACGCGCCGCGAATCTTTCCGATGATGATGACGGCCGCGGGAACGATCACTGCCGCGAAAGTTTTTGTGCTCGGCGCGGGCGTCGCTGGTTTGCAAGCGATCGCGACCGCTCGTCGGCTAGGGGCGGTTGTGGAGGGCTACGACATTCGTCCGGCGGTAAAGGAACAAGTCGAAAGCCTTGGGGCTAGGTTCGTCGAACTGAAGATTGACGTCGACCAAGAAAAAGGTGAGGGCGGCTATGCGGCCGCGCAGTCGAAAGAGTTCTACGAAAAGCAGCAAGAGGCTCTCGGCAGGCACCTCGCGGGTGTCGACGTGATTATCACGACGGCCGCGATCCCTGGGCGAAAAGCGCCTCTACTGATTACTCCCGCGATGATGGCGGGCTTGCAGCCGGGCACAGTGATCGTTGATCTCGCTGCCGAGCGGGGCGGCAACTGCGCCGGCACCGTCGCTGGTGAAGTTGTTCACCAAAACGGAGTCACCATCTTGGGGCCCGTGAATATTCCGGCGGATGTGCCGGCCAACTCGAGCCAGATGTACTCCAAAAATGTGGCAAACTTTGTCCAGCTTTTGATCCGCGATGGCGAACTCCATCTCGACCTCGAGGACGAAATTATTAAGGGTTCGCTGGTCGCCCATGGTGGGGAAGTCGTTCATCCGCGAATAGCTGAAGCACTGAACGTTCCGCGAATTCAGGGAGCATAACTACCATGGAAGCCTTCATCGTTTCAATCACGGTCTTCGCGCTAGCGGTCTTCGTGGGATTCGAAATCATCACCAAGATTCCCGCGACCCTGCACACCCCGCTAATGTCGGGCTCGAACGCGATTTCGGGAATTGCGATTGTCGGAGCCCTGGTCGCGGCGGGGTCGGGCGCGGGAGATTGGGCCCAGTACCTGGCGGTCGGGGCGGTCGTACTTGCGACCGTGAATGTCGTCGGCGGATTTCTTGTGACCAACCGCATGCTTGCGATGTTCAAGCCTAAAAAGTAGCCCCCGACGATGCAAGCCAACCTCATCAACATTGCCTACTTGATCGCCTCGATCCTGTTTATCGTTGGGCTGAACGGCCTGACCTCGCCGCGAACCGCGGTGCGAGGAAACTTTCTTGGCGCTATTGCCATGCTAACCGCGGTGCTGGCGACACTAGCGGATAGCCAGGTGATCAGCTACGAATTGATTGCGCTCGGTATCGCGATCGGTACCGTAATTGGTGCAGTCTGGGCGTCGCGGGTTCAGATGACGGGCATGCCCGAACTCGTTGCGGCGTTCAACGGTTTCGGCGGCGGGGCGTCGGCTTTGGTAGCGGCGGCGGTCGTGTTGAGTTCAAGCGCCCCGGCCAATGTGCCGGCGATCCAGCTCTACACGTCGAGCGCTCTATCGGCGTTGATCGGCTCCGTCACACTGACAGGCAGCTTCGTGGCCTGGGGCAAGCTGCAAGGAGTTTTGAAGTGGCAACCGCACAGTGCCTTCTTTCGGTTGCTGGGTTCCGGTTCGGCTATCGCCGCGGTCGTACTCGCCGGTTATTTCGCTCTCAACCCGACGGTAATGCCGGCATTCTGGGGCGCCACCGCGGCTGCCCTGCTTTACGGATTCTTGCTCACCGTCGGAGTCGGCGGCGCCGATATGCCCGTCGTAATCGCGCTGCTTAACTCGTGCTCGGGGTTGGCCGCCGCCGCTACAGGTTTCCTCTTCGGCAACAACGTGCTCATCATCGCGGGCTCGCTGGTCGGCGCGTCGGGATTCATCTTGACGCAGATCATGTGCAAAGCGATGAACCGATCGCTGTGGGACGTTTTGACCGGAGACCTCGTGGAGGCGGCCACGAATACGGCATCGGCGGACGAAGTTTACGCTGGGCGAGTTAAGTCTACCGGCCCCGATGAAGCTGCAATGCTCTTCGATACGGCGCGCATCGTGACGATCGTGCCTGGCTATGGCATGGCCGTCGCGCAGGCGCAGCACGCTGTGCGCGACTTCGCGAATCTACTGGAGTCGCGCGGCACCGAAGTGCGCTACGCGATTCACCCGGTCGCGGGCCGCATGCCCGGACACATGAACGTTTTGCTCGCCGAGGCCGATGTGCCGTACGACCGTCTCTTTGATATGGACGAGGCTAATCCGACGTTTGGCGAGACCGACATCGCGGTGGTGATAGGCGCAAACGATGTGGTGAACCCGGCCGCTCGCGACGACAAGGGCAGCCCGATCTATGGCATGCCGATCCTCGATGTCGATAATGCGCAGACGGTGATTGTGATCAAACGCAGTTTGAGTCCGGGCTTTGCGGGAATCCCCAATCAACTCTTTGCGAACGACAACTCGCTAATGCTGTTCGGCGATGCGAAGCAGGCGGTTCGCGATCTGGCCACGGCAGTAAAAGAGCTGTAGCCGGCAACGCTTTCGTTGCCGAACGGGAAGTTCGCGACTACCGAGTCAACTCATCGGTGCGCATTTTCGTCTGCAGAACTGCGGGCTAGCGTCCGCGTGAGTTCGTTCGCCCGAGTCAACTGACGTCCTGCCCTACACGCCCCTTTTTGCCGCTGCTTTTGCCTTTCGCTTTTCCTTGAGGCTTAGCTGGGCCGGCTTCTTTTTCTCTTTATTCCCTTTGTCTTTTTTGCCTTTATCACCCATATCGTTCTCCTTACTAATTATTGCGCCGCGCCGAAGCTAGACGCCAACGGCTGCCGGTCTTCAAATTTGTCATGTTGTACCGCGCCCTCGCTATCGACGGCCACGCTGGAGGCAAATTCGGCGCCCTCGTGTCCCACGTCGCGAGAGGTCATTGTGTACTGGCCAAAGATACGGACATTTGTTGTGAACTCTGACGCCGTCTGCAGCCACATGCCCTCTACCTCACTGTAGACGAATGCGATGCGCACGTTCCGCAGCCACCACGAAGCGCCCCTCGCGGGAGTGACTTCCATGCGCCGAAGCAGGTGGGTCTCAGTGTCGATCCACATCTTGCCGCTGAGCAGAGTCTTCTCTTTTCGCCTCGGGATTAGTTCGAGCAAGTAGCAGGGCCTGGTCACGACAACTTCCTCGCCTATGAATCGAAACTCATAGTTTTCCGGGGAGATGTCGGCCGACCGTAGTCTTTGACAATATTGGTTTCGCCGTCGAGCATCCGGCGAACGATTCTCTCGCCGAGGCGGCTGCCGGTTCTCTTAACGATGCTGTATCTCTTGGAATTTGGTGGTTCAAAGCTGACTTCGGCTGTGACTTCGGACTTCGACTTAGTTCTTGTCTTGCCAAACAACGTGTATTGGCGCGTAACGACATACGGCCGCAGTTGGATTTGGTTCTCGGCGCGGGCCTGAGCCATGCGGCCCACGATGTCTTCCACACTTGGCGGAGCGGCGGCGGTCTGGCCTGATGCTAAGACTGTGAATGACAGAAACAGCCCGGCCCAGATGAAGCGCGAAATGTTCACACATCAGGAGCATCCCACATTTCGAGGTTCTTATGTGCAGGCGGGGTGACGCGCGGCGCCGATGTAGCCGCTCATTGAGTGTCCGGCGGGCTTGGATGGGACGGTCCACGCTTTCGCCGTGCAGACGGGTTGCCTCGTGTCGCGGTTCCGCCTGTTGGATTGGTTCTTGGGCCTGTGATCGGCGGTGGTTCGCCGGTTCCTTTGGTGGAATGGGACAGTCCACACGTGGGTTCGATTTCGCGGTGCAGATTGCGTTGTCTCATGGGACAATCCCGCCCCGTGATGCTGTTAGTTAGACGGGACAGCCAACGCGTGACTGCCCCGCCCGTTGGTTTGCCTGCTCATTTCAAACTCGACAAACCGATAAAATGGGAGCTCCCAAGTTGCTAAACCTCCGTGTACCAGCGACGTTGTGCGGGCAAGCTTTTTGACAGCAACGCCGGGTTGCTAGTGTAGTGCGTCAATCAGATTGAACCTTAAGAAGAGCGGCTTTGCCGCGCTTGACCTTCTCAAGGGTGTCGGAAGCGGTAGCAGTCCAGATGAAGGGCTTGGGCTGCTGATTGTGTCGAGCGATGTAGTCTTCGATGGCGGTGGTGAGTTCGCCGACGCTACGAAAGACACCGTGGCGGATGCGCTTATCGGTGAGGTCTCGGAAGAACCTCTCCACCATGTTCAGCCACGACGCTGAGGTGGGCGTGAAATGGACGTGGAAGCGTTTATTGCGCTGCAGCCAGCGTTTCACCGTGGCGTGTTTGTGAGTGGCATAGTTGTCCACGATCAAATGGATCTGCTTGTCCTTGGGGGTCTGGTTTTCAAGCAAGCGCAAGAAGCGCAGCCATTCTTGGTGGCGGTGCTTGGGCATGCAGGTTCCGATCACCGAGCCGTCGAGCGTGTTGAGCGCGGCGAACAAGGTGGTTGTGCCGTTGCGTTTGTAGTCGTGGGTCATGGTCCGGCCGCGTCCCTTTTTCAGGGGCAGGCCGGGCTGGGTGCGGTCGAGGGCTTGAATCTGTGACTTCTCGTCGAGGCAAAGAACGAGGGCATGCTCGGGCGGGTTGAGATAAAGTCCGATGATGTCGTCGAGTTTTTCGGCGAAGCGCGGGTCGTTGCTGAGTTTGAAGGTCTTGACGCGATGCGGCTTGAGGCCGTGGGCGCGCCAAATGCGACCCACGGTGGAGGCGCTGACGCCGACCGCGGCGGCCATCGTGCGGCGGCTCCAATGGGTGGCGTTGGCTGGCGTTTCGCGGGTCGTCTTGTGGATGATCTGTTGCACTGTTGGGGAGCAGATGGCGGGCTTACGGCCGGGCCGCGGGGCGTCCTTTTCGATGCCGGCGACGCCGGATTCAAGAAAACGGCTTCGCCAGCGCGCCACCAACTGACGCGAGACCGACAGCTGCGCGGCAATCCGTTTGTTCTCAAGACCGTCGGCGGCGAGCACGATGATCCTGGCTCGCAACGCCAGACGAACAGCGACCCGACGACCGTTCGCGTAGCGCTCCAACTGCCTACGCTGCTCCTGCGTCAATGGGACTGGCTCTGCTCTTCGCATCCGTGTGCCTTCTACTAGTAAAGGCGACACGAAGATACTATAAGTTACATTATTTATGGCGCACTACACTAGCGGGCCAACTCAAGGCAATCTTGGACGCTGCGCCAGCGCGCGGCGAAGGTTGTTCGTTTGATGTGGAGCAAGTCGGCCGCACGTTTTTTGTTGCCATCGGTCATGTCGAGAGCTTGCTGCAACAGACTATGCTCGATCTGGGTGACTACCCCGTCGTAGTCGAGGCCGTTGGGAGGGACGCGAATTTCGGGCACAACGGAGTTAGGGCCCGCCAGCGGAGCAGCGGGTAGCGGAAAGTCGCTGGGGAAGAGCACCTGGCGGTCACCCGAGAGTGCGACGGCCTTGGCGATCGCGTTCTCCAGTTGCCGAACATTGCCGGGCCAGCTGTATTCCTGTAATCGCTGCAAGGTCTCGCGGCTGACTCGGCGCAACGGCAACTCCTCGGCTTCGCAGATCTTGCCCAGCAGATGTTCCGTTAGCAGCGGGATGTCTTCCACCCTTTCGGTCAGGCTGGGGATCGTGATCGGTACGACGTTGAGGCGGTAGTAGAGGTCTTCGCGGAACGCGTGTCGCTGCACCATCTCGCTCAGGTCGCAGTTGGTTGCGGCGATAACCCGCACGTCTACGCTGCGAGTTTCCGAGGAACCTACGCGCTGGAATTCGCGCTCCTGCAGCACCCGCAAGATCTTGCTTTGCATCTCGAGCGGCATCTCGCCTACCTCGTCCAAGAAAATTGTTCCGCCGTCCGCCTGTTCGAAACGTCCGACTCGGCCGGAGACGGCTCCTGTAAAAGCTCCCTTCACGTGTCCGAAAAACTCAGCTTCCATAAGATTCGCCGGAATCGCGCCGCAGTTCACCATCACCATCGGTTTCTTGGCGCGTTGGGAATGGCTGTGGACGGCTCGGGCTACCAGCTCTTTGCCAGTCCCAGTGCGTCCATGGATCAGCACGGTGGATTGGCGCGGCGCGATCAGCCGAACCAGATGATTCACCCTGCGCATGCTAGGACTACTGCCGACAAGTTGGGCTAGCATGCCGTCGTCCGATTCGAGTGTTGAAGACGGGCTAGCTTCGGCTCGCGAACGCAAGTACGATTCGCGTACCCGTTCAAAGAGCCTCTGGGCGGCCTGCGGATCGAGCGCCGATTGCGGATCGGCGACCAGGTAGTCTGACGCGCCGAGGCGCGCGGCTCGAAAGGCGTGACTGAGATTCGGCTGCGTCGCGATCAGTAAGATAATCACGTTTGGCACCGCGCGTAGCGTTTCTTCAACCAGTCGTTCGGCTGATAGGTCGGGGGTGCGGCCGGCGGCCAATACTAGCTGGTAGTCCAGCCCCTTGAGGCGGCGAAGCGCGTCGGCCGCGGTCTCGACTTGGTCGACACGCTGCGACCACGACTTGAGGCGGTGAACTAGTGGTCGGTGGTAGGGCTGTTCGCTTCCTACCAATAAGAGGCTGGAGATTTCAGACATCGATCGCTTTTTCTCGGCTGGGCTGCCCGGCGGAGCCCACCGCACAGAGAAATAGATCGGGACGAAATTGGCGATGGTGTATGGGCCGCTTCATAAACCTGATATATGTCGGCGAGGCGGATACTTGTCATCTGTCGCTCTCAGCTAAATCCGCCGGGGAGATTCCGATAAGAGCCTTGCGGCGCAAGAGCGCTACCAGGTAACCCAAGCGATGACGAATGTTGAGGAACTCTACCAGACCTGCAAAGGCTCGATCGAAGAATTACTGCGAGCTCTCGAGCGCAACGATCTCAACGGCATCGAGCGAGAGATTCTCCGCATCCGGCAGCATCTGACCTCTCGCCCGCTGGACAGCGAGTTGGATTTGCGGGGTTTGGCGCGGTTTCGGATGGAGCAGCTCGAAGCGATCGATGGCGTTACAGAGGCGATTGAGATCTCGTTGCGCTCGTTGCGACGATCAACGCGGGACGAGCTTGAGCGCATCCGCCATAGCGAGTCGTTGCTATCGCACTTGGTGCAACCGATGCCTCGACACGTGATGTAGCTGCACCTCGAGCGGGGTCGCCGCTAACAAATTAGCCTGTGTCCGTATCCACTTCCGGCCCTACAGTAAGATGGGCCGAGAAGCACGCTGTGAACCATCTGATCCGATCTGACCGCGCGGCCTCAACCGCGCTTGAGGTAACTCCCGAGTCCGCAAATTGGAACTATCTACGATTTCGAGTCAACAAACTCAAGGCCGGTGAACGCGTGGAGTTCGCTACCGGCGGCGACGAAGTTGCGATCGTCCCGCTAGAGGGTTCTTACAGCGTGTCTGTTGGCGGCGAGCGGTTTGAGGTCTCGCGCAAGGGCGTATTTTCGGAGATGCCTCACATCGTGTACGTTCCGCCAGGGCACGATGTGCTCGTCGAAGCGAATAGCGACTGCGAAGTAGCTACGGGCGGAGCGCCGGCTGAGGGCAGGTACCCGGTTCGGATGTTCTCCCCGGCTGAGATGCATTCCGAAGTGCGTGGCGGTGGTCAGGCGCTACGACAGGTGAACCACGTCTTAGCCCATCCGCTTCCGGCGGAGCGCCTGATTTTGTTTGAGGTATACGTTCCAGGCGGCATTTGGTCGGGCTGGCCGCCACATTGCCACGACGGCTTTCAAGAGTCGGCTTATCTCGAAGAAACCTATTACTTTCGAACCGACCCGGACTACGGCTTTGCTTTCCACCGGAATTATCGCGTTGACAAAGACTTCGACGAATCTTTCGCCGTCGGCGACCGCGACTTGGTTCTCGTGACCCAAGGCTTCCACTCGACTGCCGCGGCGCCTAACTGCAAAGTTTATTTTTTGAATTACCTTGCAGGCGATTTGCTTGATGAGGAGCGCGCCCGCCCGCCCCATGACGATCCGAAGTTTGCCTGGATACGCCAGGACTGGGAGGCGAACCCGATGCCGCTTCCTGTGTTTCCGGAAACAACGAGCGGCTCGTGATCACGGTCAGTCCCGGCAAGTTCCGGCGCATTCAGACCCTCGCCGACGCGCGGGGAGGGTTCAAGATATTGGCGGTCGATCACCGCGATTCCATGCGCGCGATGATTGACGCCGCTGACCCCGAGGGCGTTACAGCGTCCACGCTGACCGACATCAAGTTGGCCGTGTTGCGTGGAGTAGGAACACTCGCGTCGGGTGTGCTGCTCGACCCGCTATACAGCGCCGCTCAGGCAATCTCGTCGAGCGCGCTGCCAGGCGCCATCGGTTTCTTGTCTGCAATCGAGGAGCAAGGATACCTAGGCGATCCGCATGCTCGGCAGACCACCTTGCTGAACGGCTGGGGCGTTGAAAAGACGGCACGGCTCGGTGCATCGGGCATCAAGATGTTGATCTTTTACCATCCGGATGCAGGTACGGCGACAGCGCGGCAGGACCAACTGGTCGAGGCTGTAGTGTTGGACTGCAGACGCTTTGATATTCCGCTGTTTCTTGAGCCAATCGGTTATCCGCTTGATCCGGCGACAGACGCGCGGTCGGCTGAGTATGCGAGCGAGCGCCGTCGAATGACAGTTGAAACCGCGCGGCGTTTAGGTGCGCTCGGGCCGGACGTGCTGAAGCTCCCATTTCCCGTATATGTTCGGCACCAACCTTCGCAAGACGCCTGGCGTGCGGCCTGCTCGGAGCTGGACTCGGCGTGTCCGGTGCCGTGGGCCCTGCTTTCGGCCGGCGATCCGTACGACTCGTTCAAGGCGCAGTTGGAGATAGCCTGCGAGGCGGGCTGCTCTGGGTTTTTGGCGGGCCGAGCAGTTTGGCGCGAGGTCATCACGGCTTCAGAGTCGCAACGAGATCGGCTGGTCTCCGATGTTGTCCTGCCGCGCTTTCAAGGGCTTTGCCAGATCGTAGACGACAAAGCGGCCCCGTGGACCAATCGCCTAGCGGCACAACCCGTCGACGAAACCTTCTTCCGCCGCTACTAGAGCGTTTTCACCGAACGCATAGACCGCATACCAGTGAAATTCAGTGGCACGACCGTAAGGGAGTGCGGTGGCGAATGAGATTTCTGGAATCCGTTAAATCAGGTCCTGCTGATCAGTCCTCAAGAGGACCCGACACAACAGACCCAGTTTACCCTTCGCTGTACCGTGCCGCGCCGCCGTGCGGTGCGGTGCACCCGACGCAGAAAGGACCGCACCGCGAGGCGGCGCGGCTCGGTACAGCGAACGATTTCGTCCAACAAGTAGCTTGGCGGGCAGCTTAAGAAATCAAGTTTCGGGCTAGACTCGGAAATCTAATCTCCAGCAGTCTCTGGCGCCAACGCTTATCGTTCACGAACGGTCTACGACTTCGCTGAAAATGCTCTAATCGTCCAGCACTGCCGCCAAGTCTACGGACCGCAGAAATTCGAGGTTGATCCGAGCGTCGTCCACGGGCGACGTATCTCCGGCCGGGTCGCAGTCTTGTTCGATCGTGGCCCAGCCGTCGAAACCCGTTCGGTCGATGGATTCTTTCAGGGCTTCGAAGTCAACGCATCCGCGGCCCAGATTGCAGAAAACCCCTTGAGCGCAAGCATCGTAGAAGCCAATGCTCTCGTCGACCACGCGCTCGCGGACTCTAAAATCAACATCCTTGAAATGCAAATAGTCGATTCGGGCGGCGAGGCGCTTGTACGCTGCGACTGGGTCGAATCCGGCGTAGGCGCAGTGACCCGAGTCTAAACAGACCTTGAGCAGATTTTCATCAATCGCATCGAGCGCGGCATCCAATTCATCTTCGAACTCGATGTACCCGCCGGCGTGCGCGTGGATTGACACGCTCAAGCCATATTCCTCATGGCCGATTTTCGCTGCGACCGTTAGACGCTTAATGAAGCTCCGCAGGTCCGCACCTTGGAGACGCGGCGCGGCGCCGGCGCGACCCGCGAACGGCGCGCGAGCGGGAGCGATGCTGTCGATGAAAACCATGCGGCCGGCGCCGTGCGCGGTCAGCGACTGCGCGGTACGCTTCACGCCGTCTATGACGTCGTCCCATTGATCGGGGTTGTGGAACGGGCGAAACACGACTCCGGCCACGAGCTCGAGGCCGCGCGAACCGAGCGCATCGCCGAGCATTGAGCTGTCCTCCGGCATGTAGCCAACCGGGCCCAGCTCAATGCCGCCGTAGCCGACTTCCTTCGCTTCGTCGAGAACCTGCTCCCAGGGCGGGTTATTCGGGTTGTCGGGAAATTCAACACCCCACGAGCAAGGTGCGGCTCCAATCCTAAGGGGCATTCGCAGATTCTTCCCGGTTGCCGCGCGGCGTCAAAGTCCCAATCTAATCGACAATCGACTGGTACGCAAACTGCTTAAATAGGTTGCCGTAGCGCAGTCCGCTATGGGGAATAATCTGCACCATGTAAATTCCGATCATTTCCTCGACTGGATCGATCCAAAACTTGGTGCCCGCGGCGCCGCCCCAATTGTATTCGCCCACGGACGCCAGAGCGCCGCTGGCGCCCTGGTCAACGTGGACGGCAAACCCCAGGCCAAATCCGTAGCCTGTATTCTCAATGCGGTCGGTCTCAACTGAAGACAGATGGTCAGTTGTCATCAGCTCGACTGTCTTGCGCCCGAGATAGCGCTTGCCTTCGAACTCTCCACCATTGAGAATCATTTGGCAGAAACGCAGATAATCGCGAGTTGTAGATGCCAGGCCGCCGCCGCCCGAGAAAAACGTGCCCGGCTTCATGTAGCGGTCTTCGCGGTCGGCGACTTTAATTTTTCCGCCGCCGGCGGGCGCGTAGAGTTGGGCGAACCGATCGTGGCTTTTCGACGGTACGTTGAATCCCGTGTCGGGCATACCTAACGGGTCGAAAATGCGCTCTTGGAGGAATTCGTCGAACGGCTGGCCCGAGAGCACTTCGATTAGTCGGCCCTGGAGATCGACGGCAATGCTGTAGTGAAATTTCTCGCCGGGATGGTATAGCAACGGCAGGTCGGCGATGCGGTCAACCATGTCTTTCAATTTGCCATCCCAGTAAAGGGGATGCTTCTTGTTATAGAGCTTGTCTACGGATGTCCCGCCGAAGTAGCCGTAGGTGAGTCCCGCGGTATGCCGCAAGATGTCTTGAACCGTCATTTCACGTCTAGCCTGCTCGCGCCGTGAGCGCCCCGGTTCACCGGGGACTGGAGTTTGGCTGTTCAAAGAGGGTTGAAGTTTGGGGTAGGGTGCGGAAATAGGGGATTGGCGTTAGCCGGAAGCGTAGATTGCTGCAGGCGGAGCGCCTCTTGGGAGTTTCTGCAGCTTCGTGTTGGATTGCGAAGTGTTCCGCAAGCCGCAGAAATGTTGCCGCTGCACGCCGTCCGCCCAAAGCTCGGCCCGCAGGTGGCTGATCAGCCGTTGCGTGGTGAGCCGTTGCGGCTGCGAGCGGCGTCGCCAGTGCGGTCGCGGCAAGGCGTCGTCCACGCCCTGTTGGCGGCTCCAACTCGCGCCCGCCAACAGCAGTAGCGCATACACCGCCGTCATAAATTGAGGGACCCGCTCGACCGCGTCCGGCTGCCGCACCTGCGCCTGTCCGACTCCCAACAGCGTCTTCTGCTCACGGAAGTTGACCTCGATCTCCCAGCGCCAAACGTACTGCCGCACGATCTGCTCCAGCCCCAAACTCGGATCGCTGACAATCAAATACGCCGGCTTGCGATACAGCACCTTCGAGCCCGCCCGCGGCCGATAACCCAACGGTGCGATCACCACCAAACGCAAGTCCCGCTTGCCTCCCGCCGGCCGCCAACGCAGCGGCGCGAGCGTCTTCACTTTGAACTGGTGCAGGCTGCCGGCGGCAAAAACCTCGACCGTTTGCCACGGCACGTTGTCGTCCTGGCGGAGTTGCTCGGGCGTCGGCGCGCGTTCGCCGTAACAACGCCTGCGGCCTTTGCCGGGCTGCTCGAGGGGCAGATGATACAGCTTGGCGTCGGAACGAATGCGGCCGATCAACGTCACCTCGGCGGGCAACGATCCGAACACCGTGCGGTTGGTATAAGCGCCATCAACGACGAGGTGCAAGGCTCTGTCAGCGCCTCCGGGATCGGCGTTCATGGCCTCGCGCAAGCGCGCGATGTGCCTGGCGGCGAGGGCCGTTAAGCTGCACTTGCGAGCCTCGCGCCGGTACTGTTTCCAAACCTCGTCCGTGGCCTTCTTCGACGGTCGGCGCGGAGTCGGCGCGTGTTCCAAGCCGATCGGAATGAGTCGCGCCGGCTGCTGCCGCTCGCTGGGAGGCAGTGCTGCCGAGAATTGCAAGAAGCGCTGCGCGAGAATCAAGTTGGCCTGAAACTTGGGTCCAAGCGGATCGCGCCGCCAACTCACGCCGGGCGTTTTGAGACTCGACTTGGCGAGCAGTGTATCGTCGATGGCGACGACCAAGGGAGCCTCGGGCGGCAAGCGAGCGAGCACCTCGCGGCGCGAGGCATCGAGCAGGCGTTGCGGCTCGACGCGTTGTTGCGAGAACAGGCGGTAGCCGGCGCTCCAGTCCTGAAAGCTCTCGCCGGAGGCATGTAGCAGGCCGGTGATGGTGGAGCGGCCGAGGCAGACGGCGGCACCGAGAGCGAGGCGGGTGAGGTGGTCGTTCACGCTTTGTCGGGCGTGGGGGTTGAGGCCTTTGGCGAAGAGTCGGGAGAAGGTGTCGACGACTCGATCGGGAGTTTTTTTTTCAACTCGATGGGCGGAGGTTGCAAACGATTGAGCACGAGTTGGGAGCGGTCGAGCAGGATCCATTCGAGCTGTTCGCCGGGCTGGAAGTCGAGCATCTGAGCGCTGGCGGAGGGGAAGTTGACGTAGAACTGTTGGGAAGCCTTGCGCTTGATCAACTGCAGTTTGGTGGGGAAGGACATGAGGTCTCCTTGGAAATGAATCTAGTTACACAACAAGCTAAACAACTAGATACAAGAATACCTCAAAATGTTTTGAGACACAAGCATTCTCAGATCCCTCACAACTCAAGAACGTGCTTACCGCGCGTCCCATCTAGTGAAAGGCCAAACTCCAGGCCCCGGTTCACCGGGGAAGCCGCGGCTTTCGGTGAGCACCTCGAGACCTTTCAACTCCGGGATGTAGCGGGAGACGGGGTCTTTGAGGCGGAACTGGCCTTCTTCAAAAAGCATCATCAGCCCCGCGCTAGTGATCGGTTTCGACATGGAATAGATACGGACGATGGTGTCCTCGCTCATCGCGGCGCCCGCTTCACGGTTCGACTTGCCGCGTGCCTCAAAGTAAGCGATCTTGCCTTTGCGGGCGACTAAGCCGACAGCGCCGGCGATTCGTCCTGAGGCGACATCCTCCTCCATGGCCTTCGTGGCCAGAGAGAGACGCTCGGCCGACAAACCCACCGACTCCGGAGAAACGACGGATATTTCGCCGCCTATGAGGCTAACGGAGAGAGCAACAACAAGCAGTAGGAATCGCATCACCACGACATCATACGTCAGACTGTCACCGTCGACTCGAAGCTCATTTGATGGCGCGCTGACAACGGCAATTGCCGTCCGTCAACCGGCGTGAACACATTTGCGCTTCCGGTCGCACGCCGGAACCGCGGGCGCCCTGCGAAGTGGCTTTTTTTCAATGAGTTGCGCTAATCGTCGCGTGTTTGGCCCGGCACTTGCTTAGTCGAATGACAGACCAAACCACCGAGGAGGCAGTTCAAAATGGAACCGACAATCTACACGCTGCTTGGCATTTCAAAGCCGGGCCTCGAAGCCCTTTGGGGCGGAATGTCTACCGGTGCATTGATCTTTACCGGCGCGTTTGCTCTCGGCTTGACCGCCCGGCTTGGATGGCTCGTCGGTGAGGCCGTTGCGACTGAGAGCAAGGCTCCCGAAATTGTCAAAGCTCCCCCGGCAAAAACTTGAAATCGACTTCAGGAGTGCGCGTAGCAGCGCCTACATGTTGAAGACTTCGTCCCAGGTGAGAACTTTTTCAGTCTCGTAGGCGATGCGGCCCATGATCGCCGTCAGCGTGCTTTCGGCTGATTCTTGTGCCATGTTGACGGCAGGCGCTTTGCCTTGGATGGCGTCGACGAAACGCGCCACCAGATCGATGGTGATATCGCCCGAGGTCTTGCGCTCAACAGTTGGCGTTAAGCTACCCTCGTGATAAATTGCGAAACCGCCTCGCGAAGTTGTCAGTACTCCCTTCGTGCCGAAGAAGTACTCACCCACATCGCGGTAGCCGCCGCGCGCGCATATCTGGTTGCCCGAGTGGGTGTAGACATTGCCGTCGGGTTGCTTGTAATTCACCGCTAGGCTGTCGACGATATTGCCGATGTCGGTGCGGATTGAGCGGTCGGCGTAACCCGAGGCGGCGACCGGGTGGACACCAGTGAACCAACGCACGACGTCGATGTTGTGGCAATTTTGTTCGACCATGATGTCACCGGAGCGTTCTTTGTAGAACAGCCAGTTACGGACGCCCTCTTGTTCCGGCGAGTGGCCGCTGCGGCGTGGAAGATCGCTGCCGATCCAAGCCGAGCGAACCATGCGAATATCGCCGATCTCGCCGTTTTGGACGCGCTCATAGGCCTCGCGATAGTCGTTACCCCAGCGTTGCTGAAAATCGACCATCACCGTCTGCCCAGGTTTGATCATTTTCGCAGCGGCGAGGAAGCGGCGGATACCGGCCGGGTCAACAGCGACCGGTTTTTCAAGCAATACATGCTTGCCGCTCTCGACCGCTAGCTCGAAATGTTCGGGATGCAGATAAGGAGGCGTCGCGATATAGACAGCGTCGACGTTCGTGTCTAGCAGGGCTTTGATCGAGCCGTAGCGCTTAGCATCTTTAGCGGCCGGTATCGCCTTCTGGTAGTTGTCTAGCTGGTCATCGTAAATGTCGGCGAGAGCTTCGAACTGTGCGCCGTCGTTTTTGTCGAAGTGTCCGCCGACTCGCGTGGCGCGTCGGCCAGTGCCGACCACTCCAACCTTGACTTGCGAATTCGCTGGCGCGCCACGGAGGGAACCCGGTTTGAGGATCGTTAGTGCGGCGGCGGCACCGGCGGCATTTTTAAGGATGTTGCGGCGTGATTCTTCAGACATATCGTTTTCTATTGTGCACCACTGATAGTTTGACGACACCCCTTGGTCGACGTGCCACGGGCTGCTACTGTTCCACCGTAATTGAGACGTCAGCCTGGGTCGGAACACTGTCGATAAAGATCTCAACCAGATGGTCTCCCTCGGCTAGCCCGGCCGGCACAACGACATTGAACTGAAATAGCCCACTGCCAGTGATGCCGGCGAATAGAACTTCCGCGTCAATCCCGCCAATGCGAACCACAACCGGGATCGCCAAAGGAGCCGGCTGCGAGACCAGTAGTCCACTAGGAGTAGGCGGATTCGTCATGCCAAATCCGGTCCCAAACAGCAGCAGCACATCCCCGGCTTTTGCCGGTCTTGTAGTGAGGCCGGCGAACAAGCCCGGCTTGCCAAGAAACGTTCCGTCGGCATGAACCGCCGCCGCGTATCGTCGGCCCTCTGGATCGAACTCAAACAGCGCTGGATCAGCCGCTAGCTTTGGTGCTGTCGCCGCGGCACTCGAGCCCAACGCGGTAGTAACGACAACTTCGACTTCGCCGAGGAACGCATCGTCCGGAGCCAAGACGTTTAGCTGTCCGGGGCTAATGAAGAATATGTAAGCGGGCCGGCCGTTTATGGTCACGCTAACCCCGTCGAGTGACTGCGGCAGATTTGCGCCGCTGAAGTCAGCGTCCCCCCAAATTCTAGTGCTCTGCGATAGGTTGATTCCGACGATAGTGATCCACGTTCCCGACGCCGTCGCACCGGCAAAACTGGCGCCGTTGACGACGCCGAATCGCGCGATAGCCGGCCGTTGCGCTGACGTACCATCCTGCGTGAGCGCTGTCGACGCGTCCGCCACGGTGATAGTCGCGCTACGAGCGTCGCCGCCCGGATTTGGAGCAGCTACAAGGGAAATCGCTCCGGGCATCGAGCCGCTAGTGTAGTGCGCCATAAATAATGTAACTTATAGTATCTTCGTGTCGCCTTTACTAGTAGAAGGCACACGGATGCGAAGAGCAGAGCCAGTCCCATTGACGCAGGAGCAGCGTAGGCAGTTGGAGCGCTACGCGAACGGTCGTCGGGTCGCTGTTCGTCTGGCGTTGCGAGCCAGGATCATCGTGCTCGCCGCCGACGGTCTTGAGAACAAACGGATTGCCGCGCAGCTGTCGGTCTCGCGTCAGTTGGTGGCGCGCTGGCGAAGCCGTTTTCTTGAATCCGGCGTCGCCGGCATCGAAAAGGACGCCCCGCGGCCCGGCCGTAAGCCCGCCATCTGCTCCCCAACAGTGCAACAGATCATCCACAAGACGACCCGCGAAACGCCAGCCAACGCCACCCATTGGAGCCGCCGCACGATGGCCGCCGCGGTCGGCGTCAGCGCCTCCACCGTGGGTCGCATTTGGCGCGCCCACGGCCTCAAGCCGCATCGCGTCAAGACCTTCAAACTCAGCAACGACCCGCGCTTCGCCGAAAAACTCGACGACATCATCGGACTTTATCTCAACCCGCCCGAGCATGCCCTCGTTCTTTGCCTCGACGAGAAGTCACAGATTCAAGCCCTCGACCGCACCCAGCCCGGCCTGCCCCTGAAAAAGGGACGCGGCCGGACCATGACCCACGACTACAAACGCAACGGCACAACCACCTTGTTCGCCGCGCTCAACACGCTCGACGGCTCGGTGATCGGAACCTGCATGCCCAAGCACCGCCACCAAGAATGGCTGCGCTTCTTGCGCTTGCTTGAAAACCAGACCCCCAAGGACAAGCAGATCCATTTGATCGTGGACAACTATGCCACTCACAAACACGCCACGGTGAAACGCTGGCTGCAGCGCAATAAACGCTTCCACGTCCATTTCACGCCCACCTCAGCGTCGTGGCTGAACATGGTGGAGAGGTTCTTCCGAGACCTCACCGATAAGCGCATCCGCCACGGTGTCTTTCGTAGCGTCGGCGAACTCACCACCGCCATCGAAGACTACATCGCTCGACACAATCAGCAGCCCAAGCCCTTCATCTGGACTGCTACCGCTTCCGACACCCTTGAGAAGGTCAAGCGCGGCAAAGCCGCTCTTCTTAAGGTTCAATCTGATTGACGCACTACACTAGAGGCTCCCTGTATGGTCAACCAGGGGGCGGAAGACGTCGCGGTCCATGGGCAGCCCGGCTGCGTCTCGATGGTCACTGAGACGTCACCGCCGAGCGCGGAGATAAATGGGCGGTCTGGAAAGAGACCGTAGCCGCAACTGCCGGTTACGATTCCGCGAATGTTCCACTCGATCGGTCCTCCTGGGAATACGCCGGCGCCAAGGGTGTAGCGCAAATTGATCATCGTCCCTGAGTCGCCCGTTGTCTGTTGGACACGGTTCGGTGAGTCATCGTCCTCTTCGATGAACTCAAAGGGCTCAACGAACATGCCGGCCGCTGTCGCGGAAACGTTGGGGAATCCCGCGATTCGCGAGCTTCCGCTGTTACCGCTTAAGTCAATATTTCCGTCGACGTCGACCTGGCCGTCCATCGCGACGAAGCTGCTGGCCCCGCCTCTAAACCGCAGTGGTGTTGGCCCAGACACGGTACCGTCGAATTCATCCGGCAATTGGATCGGATGATTTAAGACGTTGAAAACCTCAACGACGCCCCAAGTGACATTCCGGTCAAACGGAGCTGTGAAGTTCATCGATTGGCGGGTGTCTTTGGCGACTACCTCAACTGTGATTGTCTTGCGGACCCGTTGTTCCAGTAGGAAAACATCGAAAGTTGTCGCCGGGCCCGCCATCAAGCCCTTGACCTTGAATGAAACTTCGTTCGAATTTCCCGAGCGGCTGACCCTCATGTTGTCGGGCACCGCTAGGTTAGTGTTCGCCGAACTAATTACGAACGTGGCCGCGGGCAGCGCCCTTTTATCGGCCGGAACCATGCGCGGGCCAAAGAGCTCGAGCGTGACTTCGACCTCGCTTCCCGCTGCAACAACGACTTTCTTGGTCGACGGTTTGAAGTGGCCAACTTGGATGATATTGCTCGCTTGATACGCTTGGTTGCCGACACTGCCGGTCAACGTGTAGTTCGAGATGCCACAATCAGCGCCGGTAATCGTCGCGGTCGTCGAGTTCGAGCCGGCGGGAATCGTTATGTTGCTGGGACCCGTCGCGATTCCAGAATTAGTGATCTGTAAGGTCGCATTGAACGCCTGGGTGTCCGGGGTGTCGCGCGGACGCATTACAGTCAGAGTTCCCGAACCTCCAGGTGCTGTGGCATACACCATCCGCGTCGTGAATGACCGTGTTCCCGTCGGTTGGATGGCCGAGCCTTGCGGCATCGCCGTTCGGATGCGGTCGACCATGAGGCCGTTCGGAAACGTGAATGGTGACGTTTCGTTCTGATTTACGTAATCCAGAGCTTCTTGGTCCGACACCTTTCCATCGGAACCGGCGGCGGCACTGTTCTCTTTGGCGCGAATGAACGCTTGCAGGAAGAAGTGACCGGTGCCGTCGTGATAAGCGGGCTCCGTTGTGTTCGAGGCGCTAATCACTGAACCTGTAAATCCACGTCCCTGTAGCGCCGCAAGCGCTCCTCCCGAAAAACATGAAATTTGCAATACGCAGAGTTCGATGTTTCCGAGTTGTTGCAGAATTGTGGCGTACTCCTCGTAAGTGAGAATCGCGTTCATCGATGGATTCCGATCACTTTGGAGGATCAACCCGCCGCCGCTCTCGGGTTCATTGCCGTGCGCGGCGATCATGAGATACAACTTTTTGCATCCCGCCGCCGCGGCCGCTTTCACAAGGCGATCGAATTCACTTTTCGACGTAGGGTCGTAGCGAAGTTTGCCGCCAACCCGAGCCGTGTTGAGAAAAATGCGGCTACGATCGACCAGATCATTTCGCAGCAGGTACGCCCTTTGGTTAACGATGTCGAGCTGTCCGACCGGCATGTTGGGACCATGTACGAGAATGGCGCAATGGTCGGCCGGCGCGTTCTTCGCCGAGCCTTCAATCGTCAATGCCGCGGTCTCAAGACCTTCGACCTCGATCGCTTCAGGCTCCGGCACCAGCAGCGGAGTGGGTGTCGCCTGGCCCGGCAAGCGAATAGTGGGCCACCACCGCACAGACCGAGTTCGGCCGGAGTCGGGCAGGCTAATCGCTGTTGCGCCGGCCGGGATCGTGAACAGCCGCACAGCGTGCCCAAAGTCCGCGAACGGAAAGTCGTCGGCCCACAATATCCAACTGTCTTGGTCGGTGACAAAAGGCTCGACCAGGGCCGAGGGAATTTCTGGGGTTGCGGAAGCGACCACGGTACCTTCCGGCACCCAAACCGGCCCGTGCACGATCGAGGTTAGGCCGATCACTTCGTTTTGATTGCGTATGGCGTCCTGGACAGCCACCTTCACGGCGGTCGGTGTCAGCGCGGTAGTCGGCGTCGCGGTTGTGTTGGTAAACGAAAATGTCGCGACGGCGATGCTGCCTTCAAGGCGGCCGCTGACCAAGAAAACCCCTTCCTCAGGCCCGGTGACCACGGTCGCGGCCGCAATGCCACTCGAGTCGGTAACCAAGCGTAGAGTGCGCTTGTCATCAGCCGGCGATGCTGGAAATGTTCCACTCGGGCTGCTGCGAGGCGCGCCAAAAATGACGGTCAACCCAGGCACCGGCGTACCATTCGTCCGGACCGCGCTGATTGTGAGGGTCTGGGTCGAACCGGGCGCGACGATGAACGAATTATCGAGCTGCTGCGTTCGCAACGTGATATCGCTGCTGGCGGCGGATAGCAGGCTGCTTACGGTGAGGAATATTAAAAGCGTTAGAGCTGTGGCGAAATTAAGGGGGAACTGTCTGCGCTGCATATTGTTACCAAGGTTTCAAGGGAGTACATCGACCGAGATTCTTTTCCAATACTAGACCCAAAGTACTATTAGTTCGCTCCAACATTCGCCCTAGAACGTTAACTATTGAACGCTGAATCGCGAACCCTCCAAACAGACATGCAACGTTCGGGTACGCATATTCGATTAACGGTTGTTCGCAGCCCGACACAAAACGTGTCAAAATTGTTTGCGTGGGTCGCCCGTGTCGGATAGGCCCACACAGCAGCGCCTTGGCGCTTGCGGGTGTCAACATGAAGATTACAAATTGCGTCGCCGCGATGGCTACGGCTGCTGCCCTTGCGTCCACGCCGGCGGCCGCGGCGGACTTAGCGGTCGGGTCACCGGCCACGGTGGGGTTTCGCCAAGACCTTTACATCGAAGGTTCGCCTCACCCGGCCAGGTTTTTGGCCCGTGGACCTTCCTACGAGGCAGTAATCTCTTCGCGGCACGTGCGCGTCGCGCTGTCGCGGAACGAATCGATGAGTATGCAGGTGATCGGCGCGCGCGACGTGCCGGGAGTGCCCGAGCGTCGCTTGTCTGGCGAAACGTACTACATGCTAGGTCGCGCATCGGACTCGCACCGTCGGGCGGCCCACTACGGTGCTGTTCGATTTCAAAACGTTTACCCAAACATCGACGTACTTTACAGATCGAGCGGCCATCAACTCGAGTACGACTTCGAAGTTTCTCCCGGCGGCTCGGTCGGCGAGATTGCGTTGGAATTTCGCGGCGGTGATCCGCAACTCGATTCAGCCGGTGAGCTGATATTTAGCACCGCTACTGGCGAACTTCGCCACAAGCGGCCTGTCGCCTACCAGACAGTTCAAGGCAAGCGGCTGGAGATTGAAGCTTCGTTTCGCTCTGTATCGGATAGCGCCAACCGTTATGCATTCGAAGTCGCCGACTACGATCCGTCACTTCCGCTGATTATTGATCCAAGAATCGAGTTTTCGAGTTTCGTCGGCGGTCGAGGCGACGACACAATCAACGATGTCAGCGTCGACAGCGAGGGCCACGTTTGGATCGTCGGTCAAACCAACTCGCCCGACTTCCCGAGTGAAGATCCGTTCTTTCCACCCGCACTCAAGGGCAGCAGCGATGCCGTGATCACCAAGCTAGAACGAACAAAAGCGGACGACGGAAGCATGACCTGGGAAGTTGCCGTGACGCTTTACTTTGGCGGCAATGGCGAGGATCTTGTGAAATCGGTTGAGGCTGGGCCCGCCGGACTGCTGTACGTAATGGGTGAAACCGATTCTACCGATTTGCCCGTCAGCGACGACGCCAGGCAGCGACAGCGGGCGGGTCAACACGATCTCTTCCTCTCGGTATTTAAAATTACCGATCCTGACGACTTTTTTCCGAATACCCTGTCGAAGGCGCCGTCGCGCGGACAAGGGTTTACGCCCGGAATCAGTCTCGAGTACTCGACATATCACGGCGGCAGCGCGGAGGAACGCATTACCGAGGGCCGATTGTCATCGAACGTAGCGACCGACCGCGAGACGTGCGCGATTCTGAGCGGAATTTCCAGCTCCGCTGATTTTCCGGTATCCGTGTTTCCGCTCCAGATCGCTTCCGCCGGCGGCCCGGACGCCGTGACCGCCGTCTATTGCCCCGACCCCACGCAGCCCGACGCTTTCCTTTCGCAGATTTACGGCACGTATTTGGGTGGACCGCGTCCCGAGTTTCGAACATTTAGCGACTACGCCGGTGACGGCTCATTCTGTATCGCCACCGAGACGCTCTCGCAAGAGCTCAGCGGCTCGGTGGGTGTTGTCCAACCCGCGTTCAACAATGAGCGGGAAACGTTTATTACCTGCCAAGAGCCGATACGACGTCGCTTTGGTTTGCCGTTTCTCTACCGCGAAATATCACGCAGTTTTCTTGGCGGCTCTGGCAATGACACATTGGCCGGCTACGTGATCGAGTCATTCTCCAATGGTGACCAATCAGACTTCAGGAGTCTTCTATTCATAAATAGTGATTCTGATGATATCGAGGCGCCTGCCGCGACACGATTTCCTGCCGGCGCATCTCCTGTAAACCTTGGCAACGGAAGTATCTTCGTTGCTCTGCTGAATCGAACCCTAACAGCCATGCCGACGGCATTTTGGTACGGCGGTTCCAGCCAAGACAGCATCGAATCGGTTGCGACCAATGGTCAGTGCCACGTGCTAGCAGGACGAACCCAGTCGGCCGACCTGTTCGTCAATTTTTCATTCCCGCAGACCCAGATCTTCGGCGGCACCGACGCCCTCTTGGCAAAGATTTGCATTGAAGACGGCGTCGGCGACCAACCCGTCATTACGACTCACTACTCCGGGTTCTTTGGGTCGAGCTCGGAAGACTTCGCGACGGCGGCGGCATTCACAAAAAGTGCCAGCGAAATCATAGTCGGATCTACGAATTCCATCGACACGCGGGCTGCAATCTCGAAAGGTCCCGAGCGCGTAGAACAGGGAGTGCGAGGGTTTGCCGTTACGGGTAACGCCGTACAGAGCGGGTTTGGAGGAGGGGCGAACGACGGTTTCGTTGCGGAGTTCTACCAACCCTTTCTCGAACGCCGCGCGATTTTGGGCGCCGCCGACTTCCGAGCCGACGCAATTGCACCGGGCGAAATTGTCACTATATTCGGCAACAACTTCGGACCGCCAGTCCCCATAACCTTGCAGTTTGACGCCAACGGCCGCGTCGCGACTCGGCTAGGGCCGACTCGAGTTCTATTCGATCAAGTACCCGCTTCGATGGTCTTCACCACGCCAAATCAGGTCAGCGCGATTGCCCCGTTCGGCCTTGAGGGCAAGAGCTTTACGTCGATCCGCGTGGAATCAGGCGTTTCAATTTCGAACACGATTGAGGTTCCAGTGGCGCCGACCAGTCCGGCAATCTTTTCGCTGTCACAAACAGGCGTCGGGCAGGGCGCGATACTGAACCAAGATTTCTCACCCAACTCAATTCGGCGTCCGACTCGCGGCGGCGAGGTTATTCAAATCTTTCTGACCGGAGGAGGCCAGACCCGACCGGCAAGCGTAGACGGCGAGCTGGTGCCGCTGACGCAGCCATTTCCAGAATTACTCGCCGACACCACAGTCATGATTGGTGGTTTGGAAGCGAGGTTGCTTTATTCAGGTGGCGCGCCTGGCTTGGTCTACGGCGTTGTGCAAGTGAACGCTTTCGTTCCAGCTTCTATAGAGCCGGGAAACGCGGTGCCGATCGAGGCTAGGGTTGGTTCTGGTACCTCGCAGCCGGGTATCACACTGGCCGTGGCGCCTCGCTAGAGCATTCTCAGATCTGCTATAGACCACCGCCGCCCACGTCTAGGCGAACGCGGGCTCTAAGTCGTGGCGCGCGCCTCTGGCGGGCCGCGTCGACCTCCGGGTCGACGTTCTTCTTCGACAGTAACCATCCACTGCCGGCAGTCTACGGCTTCGGTGAAATTGCTCTAGCCCGAACGTACAGACCGATATACCCTCTGGCGGGGCCCGTGTTCCCGCCCACTCTACCCGAAAACCGCGTGGTAGATCACGTACACCCAGCCCAGCAATCCATGAAAAATGGCCCACAGGATTGAACCGTTTTTTGACCAAGAGATCGCAATCGCAAGGGCCGTCCCGAAGGTCACGCCCGACTTGACGTATTCAGTCCGGCGGTCATTCATCGCTAACACACGGATTCCGTAGCTCGCCGACGCCTTCGATTCTAACGACGCACTCGTCGCCGGGCTTCAGAAATATTGGAGGCTTCCTGGCGAACCCCACACCCGGAGGCGTGCCCGTTGACACCACGTCGCCCGGTTCGAGAGTCATGACAGTTGATAAGTACTCAACAAGATACGGAATGTCGAACACAAACTGGCTCGTGTTGGAGTCCTGCATCGTCTCGCCGTTAAGGTCGAAACTGATTCGCAAGTTGTGCGGATCGGCAATTTCGTCATGCCGCACAAGCGCGGGGCCCATCGGGCCGAAAGTGTCGAAAGTCTTGCCGATTGTCCATTGCGAAGTCGCAAGTTGGTAGTCCCGCGCGCTCACGTCGTGAACGCAGGTGTAGCCAAATACGTAGTCCTGCCAATCGGCCGCCTTGACGTCTTTAGCCTCGCGTCCAATCACAAACGCAAGCTCAGCTTCATAATCAACCTGCTTCGATGCTGACGGCAAGATGATCGGATCGCCATGGCCACAAATCGCGTTCGGGTACTTCGTGAATACGGTCGGTAGCTCAGGAATTTCCATTCCCGATTCGATTGCGTGGTCTTTGTAGTTGAGTCCAATGCAGATAAACTTGTCTGGGTGCGGCACGGGGGCGTGCAGCAGAACGTCTACGACGGCTGGACCTTCGTCGGCGATTTTTGCGAACCGCTCTGCCCGCTGAATTGCCCGGTCGCCTTCGTCTAAAAAGTTGAAAATATCTTGATACCCGATGTCTTCGAGATCGATTACGCGCCCGTCAGCAACCAGCCCCAGGGCCATTAAATGTTCTTCGTGTGAATAAGTAACGAGTCTCATGAATCCTTATGGTACGAGATTTTTTCGGCCCGGTTTACACGCTCACGTGCGCCACTCTCCGGAGCCGGCTGTGTGCGGGTGCAGAGTCGATTGATGTCTAGAAAACGAGGCGTGGACGGAAGTCCACGCTTTCACTCGAAGCATCTACCGAACCTGAAGAAAGCGCGGACTTCCGTCCTCGCCTCTGATGATCAGGGTCGAGGTCATCGCTTCCTTGCGGACGGATTTGGGGCGGATGTCCGCGTGCAATGCGCTATCCTGGCCTTCTGAGTTGGAGTCACTTCCTGCCAGGTTCCACCTAAAATCAGTTTTCCAGTCGAGGTGTCGCTCCATGGCGAATATCTTTCCGTTCCGTGCCGTTCGCTACACGGCAAAGGCAGGTAACCCTGCCGACTTACTCACACAGCCGTACGACAAAATTCCCGACGAATTGCGCGAGGAATACTACGACGCGAGCGACTATAATTTCGTCCGATTGATTAAGGCGAAACCTGAGGCCGCCGACAACGATTCCAGCAACGTCTATACGCGGGCGGCATCGTCCCTAAGCCAATGGTTAGAGGAGGGGCTCGTCGCCGAGGATGACACCGAGTCGTTCTACCCATATTTTCAAGAGTTTCCTCATCCAGACACCGGCGAGACTTTCATTCGCAAGGGATTTATTGGGTTGACGGAACTGGCTGAATACTCAGAAGGGGTTGTGCATGGCCACGAGCTGACACACAAGGGTCCGAAGCTCGACAGACTCGAACTCACCCGGCATACGCGCACGCACTTTGGTCAGCTATTCATGCTTTACGACGATCCGCGGCGGCAAATCGACGAGCTGCTCGATGGGGCCACTAAAGGCGAGCCCGTAGTCGAGATAACTGAAGGCGAGGTGATTCATCGCATGTGGCGAATCTCCGATCCTGAAACCGTGGCGCGGGTCCAGCAGCTTATGGCAGACAAGAAGCTGATGGTCGCCGACGGACACCATCGCTACGAGACCGCGCTCACCTACCGCCGCGAAAACCCCGATCTACCGGGAGCGGACCGCGCCATGATGACCTACGTCAACATGAGTTCCGAGGGGCTAGTCGTATTGGCTACGCACCGCGTACTCGCCGGCCTGGCCGGCTTTGACGCCGCCGTGGTCCGATTGCGGGCGGCGGAGGAGTTCGACATCAGGCGACTCGACTCGCCTTCAGAACTCGAAGCCGCTCTCTCCGACTCGCCGCCCGATCAGTCCTCGATCGGTGTAGTCTTCGAGGGAGATCCGGCGGCGTACATACTCACGGCCAAACCAGAAGCGCTCGACCGCCTGGGCAACGACTTGACGGCGACTGAGCTAAGTCTCGACGTCGTGATCCTCCACAAGGCTCTGTTAGCGCGGGCGCTTGGCGTTTCGGAACAGGACGTCCTTGAGCTGAAGAACATTTCTTACGTCCGAGGATTTCAGGCAGCCGTAGCTCAAGTCACATCCGGCGCGGCACAAGTGGCCTTCTTGCTCAGACCGGTATCCGTGCAGAAGGTGGCGGAAATCTCGTTCTCCGGAGGGGTAATGCCTCAGAAGTCGACCGATTTCTATCCCAAGCTTCTAGCAGGGTTGACGAGTTACAAGTTTGGCTAGAGCATTTTCAGGAATGGCATAGACTGCTTGCCACAGCACCAAGCCCGTGAAAATCGGAGGCGCGACTGTAAAGGAGTGCGGTGCCGGAGCAGCTTTCTGGAATACGCTGAGTTGGGACCTGCTGATCATTCCTCAACAGGGCCCGACTCATCTTTCCCAGTTCACCCTTCGCCACCGCACTCCTTTACAGTCGCGCCTCCGATTTTGGACAGCGGAATCTAGTCTCAAGAAATTGCCGGCTTCACCGCTTTTTATTCAAGAACGGTCTATGGCATCAGCGAAATTGCTCTAGCCCGCATTTCTCACCACGTGGCGAGCGAAAGTGCGTGCGAGGTGCGTCAGTACGAGGCGCGCGAAGGTTGGCGCGCGGAGGCGTACTTGACGGTCCGTCGAGCACGACGATCGAGCGTAACGAAGTAGTGGCGCACCTATCGCGTGCTTTCGCCGTCAGGTGGTGAGAAATGCGGGCTAGTGTCCTGTCTCTAAAGTTCGATTACAAAAGCGGGCGAGGGAAGCGAAGATTTGGTCGGCGGTTTTGGACCAGACGAACGGCTTGGAGTCGGCGTTGCTGAGTTGGATGTAATCCTCGATGGCGCGTTCCAACTCCGCTGTGCTGCGATGTACACCGCGGCGAATCTGCTTCTGGGTCAGAGTGGCGAACCAACGCTCGACAAGGTTGATCCAAGACGCGCTGGTCGGCGTGAAGTGCAGATGGTAGCGCGGCCGTTTGGCCAGCCAACGCTGAATAATCTGGGTCTTGTGGGTTCCGTAGTTGTCGAGGATCAAGTGGATCTCGAGCGAGTCGGGGACCGCCTGGTCGATGGTGTCGAGAAACTTGCGAAACTCGACCGCGCGATGACGGCGATGACACTCGCCGATCACATGGCCGGTCTTGACATCCAACGCGGCAAACAGCGAGGTCGTCCCGTGGCGCTTGTAGTCGTGCGTGCGGCGCTCGATTTGTCCGGGACGCAGCGGCAGCAGCGGCTGCGTGCGGTCCAGGGCTTGGATCTGAGACTTCTCGTCAACCGACAGCACCAACGCCCGCTGGGGCGGGTTGAGATACAGACCGACGATGTCGCGCACCTTCTCGACGAACAACGGATCTTGCGAGAGCTTGAAAGTTTCGCTGCGATGGGGTTGCAGCGCGAAGGCCTTCCAGATGCGCTGCACGCTGGAGTGACTCAAGCCACAGGTCTTGGCCATCGAGCGTGTTGACCAATGCGTGGCGTCGGGGGGCGTCGATTCCAGAGTGAGCGTGATGACGCGTTCGACCTCGTCATCGCTGACGCGCCGCGGCGTGCCGGGACGCGGTTCGTCGAGCAGCCCGTCGAGGCCTTTGTCGAGGAAGCGCTGGCGCCATTTGCCAACGGTACGGCGGGCCCAGCCGAGTTGGGCGGCGACGACGGTATTGTTGAGTCCGTCGGCGGCGAGCAGAATGGCCCTGGCGCGTTGGGCAAGAGCCTGCGCGGACTTGCGCCGTCGCGCCCAACTTTGCAGGCTCTCGCGCTCGGCCGGGTTGAGCTTGAGCGGTTTCAATTGAGGACCAGTTGTCGTCGTCTTCCCCATATAGACATGGCGACAACAACCTGTTTAATGTTACGCGAACTTTAGATACAGGACACTAGCCCGGGGTGCTCACCTATCGCCTACTTTTGCCGTTAGGTGGTGAGAGCTTCGCGCTAGATGGGCGTTCCCCGAAACACCAGGTGAAGAATGTTGCCGTCGCAATCGTAAAAGAACGCCAGCCGCATGTCGCCTGACTCAACGTGCTGAAAGATCTCGATGCCTTTCGCCGCCAGGTCCGCGACGCCGGCGTCCATGTCATCCACCGAAATCGCCAGGTGCCGAATACCCGGTGTCTTAATCGCCGTTTCGACCGCGTCTCCCTCCGAGGGAATCAACTCCAGCATCGTCCCGTCGGCAGCTTTCACGAAAACGTTGCCGCCGTAGCGATGCGCGATTGGCATCTCGAGGTTGCTCGCATACCACTCGCCTAACTTTTCAGGATCTGGAGTCGCGATCGCTGTGTGTTCGATTCCCTTATACATCTGGGTCTTCTCCCTTGCGCCCTAGTCGGCGGCAAATGCCACTCTTCGAGGCACGAATAAATTCAATCATACGCTGTGCGTGTGGTCCTGAAACCTCAGCCGCCACGCGGTCCAACGCTTCAGCTAACGGCAGCTTCGAGCGAAACACGATTCTGAATGCCTTTCGGATCAGCTCGATCTCGTCACTCGTTAGACCCGCGCGCCGCAGTCCGACGGCGTTCAATCCGTGAACCGCCATCGCCGCGCCAACATGCGTCAAATACGGCGTCACGTCCTGGTTGACGCGGGTCATCCCGCCAACCATCGCAAGCTCGCCAATTCGAGTGAACTGTTGCACGCCAATGCCGCCGGAAACGAATGCGCGGTCTCCAATTTCAACGTAGCCTGCGATTAAGGCTGTGCTCGCAATGACCGTGTCGTTACCAATGTTGCAGTTGTGGGCGATGTGCCCCGAGGTCATGATGTAGTTGTTGTCGCCGATCTCGGTGACTGACTCAGGCGCGGTGCCGCGGCTAATCGTGTAGTGTTCGCGAATCGTATTGCCGTTGCCTATTTTCAAATAACTGCGTTCGCCTCCGAACGTCTTGTCCAACGGATCGCTACCCAGAACCGTGCCTGTCGAGATGACGTTGTCCGACCCTAAGGTCGTCCAGCGCTTGATCACCACATGCGGTTCGATCTTCGAACCCGTCCCAATGAAAACGTCGCCCTCGATGATCGAGTAGTGGCCAACTACGACGCCGGGCCCGAGCTCGGCGTCGTCAGAAACCTGTGCGGTTGAGGCGATTTGCGCTGAGTTATCGATACTCATTCGTAGTCAGTTGGCCGTTCCAGAGCTTCCTAAAAGCCCCTCTGGTTTGGTACTCCTCTACTATGCCATTCACGAAACTAATCACCCCGCCGGCGGTCGTGCTTGCTCTCTTAGCAAGCGCCTGCGCTAACAAACCGGCGACAATCGTGATGCTTCCCGACACGCAATTTTACAGTGAAAAGAACCCAGAGATATTCCACGACCAAACCCGTTGGATCGCGGAGCACATCGACGAAGAAAACATTCGCTTTGTAACTCACGTCGGCGATGTGGTCCAAAACTACGATCAAGTCGAAGCTGAGTGGGTGGCAGCCGATGCCGCGATGGACCGGCTCAACGGCCTACTCCCCTGGGGCGTTGCGATAGGAAATCACGACTACGACCTCGGACCCGACGGCAAACCCTTCCGACAAGCGAAATCATTCGTCAAATGGTTCGGACCCGAAAGATTCGACGGCAAAACGTGGTTTGGAGGCGCTCACCCCAACGGCCTCAATTCGTACCAAACATTCGAGATGCAAGGCCGGCAATTCCTTTTTCTGCATTTAGAGAGCGATGTCCCCGACGAGATCTTCAGTTGGGCCGAAGGAGTACTGGCTCAGTACCCCGGCGTACCGACGATCGTCACCACTCACATCTATATCAGTGACCGCACGCGCGCACGCACCACGGCGCCCTATCTTGTAAAAACCGGAAATTCCGGGGAAGCCATTTGGAGCAAGTTCATCAGCAAGAACTCACAGATTTTCATGGTCCTCTGCGGACACTACGACACCGTCGGGGGCGAATGGCGCCAAGCATCCGCGAACGATCAGGGCAGGGAAGTCTTCGAGGTCTTAGCCGATTTCCAGTCAAGAGAAAAGGGCGGCAACGGCTGGCTACGAGTGATTCGCTTCGACGAGGCGGAAGGCAAAATCTCGTTCCACACCTATTCGCCCACGCTCGACGAGCATGAAAGCGACGATAATAGCGAGTTCTTCTTCTACATAGACTTCGAAGAACGCTTTAACTAGAGCATTTTCGCGATTTAAGCAGACCAATTGTAGACACCGCTGCAAGCACTCTCGCGGGGAGTTGTGGCGCGCGCCTCCGGCGGGCAGCGTCGACTTCCAGATCGACGTTCTTTCCGACCCCCGATCCCCGACTCCCGCCACGGCGAATTCCCAGTCGACTAGTCCCCGAGATAGTCTCGACTAGACGAAGCCAAAGTGGCGCTCTGGTCGACCTTCCAATTCTCGAGTTTCGCGAAATCCACCGTCGACCACTTCTTCCGTAGCGAGCTCATCTGCCGGTCACTAAGTTTCTTATGCGCCTTCGCGAACGCGACATCGGCATCGACCTGCTCGGGAGTTTCACACCCTAAAATCGCCGTAGATATCGGCAGCGACCAAACATAGTTGAGGTTCTGCTCAAGCGAAGAAATCCCTTGGTTGTGCAGAACGCCAACGCCTGTGGTCTTCATCGCGATCACGCCAAGCCCCTTGTCAACGGCCCCAGGCAATGTGGTGTGCTCAAAGCTCATTTCCTTGTTGGCGCCGTCTGAAACGCTGAGCGGCATCAAGATCGTGTCCCAGGCATGGGTTTTCAGCATCTTGGCCAGAACCCGCGGATCCATGTGCCCGGTAAAGCCGACATAGCGAATCTTGCCCGCCTCCTGGGCCTTGTGAACCATCTCCATCAGCCCGCGCGGACCAAAGATAAAGTCGATGTCTTCGAGGTGCATGACGTTGTGCACCTGATAAAGATCCAAATAATCGGTCTTCAAATTCACGAGGCTCTGATTCAGATCCAGCTCCGAGTGCGCATAAGTCCGATGCCGTGTCTTTGTTCCGTAAATTATCTTGTCTCGGGGAACCCCGTCCAGCGCCATGCCATAGCGCCTCTGCGAAAGCCCGTAAGCACCCGCCGCGGCCGAGTCGAAGTAGTTAATGCCTACTTCGTAACAATGCCGAATGGTCCGTAGCGCCTGCGCCTCGTCGCGAACATTTCCAACTCGCGCTCCGCCGAGACTAGCGATCGTCACCTCAAGTCCGGTCTTTCCCAATTTGCGTCTTGGGATATCACCGCCGGCAGCGACCGCGGCGCTGGCCACCAGCCCGAGCCCGGCAGCAGTCTTCACAAACTCTCGTCGACTTTCCGGCATCATTTTCCTCCGTTAAAACAGGCTTGCTAACTAGCCTACCTAATCTGGCTACAGAATCGACTCGTTCCAGCCCTCGATCACGCCACGCATATGCTCCAAGAACAAGTCCGCAACGGCCCCGTCGACGACCCGATGGTCGAAGCTTAACGTCAAATACGCAATCGACCGAATCGCAATCGCGTCGTTGAGAACCACGGGAGTTTTTGTCACCGCGCCGACACCAAGAATCGCTACCTGCGGCTGATTGATCGCGGGCGTTGCCAGCAGCGAGTTGTAGCTGCCGTAGTTTGAAACCGAGAAAGTTCCCTCGGATATCTCGTTCGGCTTGAGTTGCTTTTTGCGAGCCCGTTCCGCCAGGTCATTGACCGAGCGCTGTAGCCCCAAGATGCTCTTCTCGTCAACATTGCGGATCACGGGAACAATCAGACCCCAGTCGAGCGCAACGGCGATTCCGATATTCACCTCTCGATGCAGGATCATGTCCGAGCCGTCAAGCGAAGCGTTCACCGTCGGGAAGGCCTTCAACGCCGAGGCAGCCGCTCGCAAGAAGAATGGCAGGAACGTTAGCTTCGTTCCATTCTGCTCGAGAAATTTGTCTTTGACCGCGGCTCGCTGGCGAGCGATATCCGTGCAGTCTACTTGGTGAACGGTCGACACATGCGGCGACACGTGCATCGTGCGAACCATGTGCTCGGCAATACTTCGCCGCATGGCGCTAAGAGGCTCGACCGAGTAGTCGCCAAACCGCGCCTCCGGTGTCGCATGGAACGTCGACAGCGACGTGGCGGCAGTCGCTGCGGGCACCGCCGGCGCCGACTTCAGCCGCTCAATATACGCAAAGATGTCTTTCTTGCTAATCCGCCCGCCCTTGCCACTACCCGAGCCGACGGCCGCCAAATCAATACCGTGCTCTTTCGCGATCCGCCGCACCAAGGGAGACGATCGAATCCGCCCCTTCTCATCAGACGGCGCCGAACTCACAGCAACAGGAGTCGCCTCAGCCGCCGCCCGAGCCACTTTTTTCTCAGCGGGCGCAGCCTCAGCATCGGCCTCGCCGGCGGCTGGAGCCGTGTGCTTACCAACCTTCGACCCGTCCCCAATAAACGCGACGACCGTATTGATCTCGACCGTATCGCCTTCCGGGAAGAACATCGCCTCCAACACACCGGATTCCGGCGCTGGCACCTCGGAGTCGACCTTATCCGTAGAAATCTCGAGTAGCGCCTCGTCGCGCTCCACTTTGTCGCCGAGCTCTTTCAGCCACTTGGTTATTGTGCCTTCAACGATACTTTCGCCCATTTGTGGCATGAGAACTTCGCCCATAATCGATTGTTCCTCGCTTGTGCAGTCTGTGACTGAATCTTAACGTTTGTCGCTCGAGTCGGTCAGAACCCGATCGAACACTGAGCCAAAATGCCGCTCCAGCGCCCCGCTTACCTGCCCGCTCGCTGGAGCCGTACCCAGCACTCGCTCCATCGATGTCACCGGCTTCGTAATGCCGCATGGGATGATCAGCACAAAGTCATCGAGATTGGTCGATACATTCAGCGCGAATCCGTGAGACGTCACCCAACGGCTGAGGTGGACGCCAATTGCAGCAATCTTCGCCCCGTCAACCCAAACGCCCGTACAGCCGTCAAGCCGACCTGCCTCGATCCCAAACTCATCCAGCGCCCGAATGACTACATCTTCGAGCGCCCGTAGGTAGGCGCCAACGTCGCGTCGCCAAAACTTCAAGTCCAAAATCGGATATCCAACAATCTGCCCGGGGCCGTGAAATGTCACGTCACCACCGCGGTCAGTCTCCTCGATCACGATCCCGAGCTCAGCGAGCGCTTCTGGTGACGCCAAAACATTCGAGCGATCGGCGTTCCGTCCCAACGTGATGGTCGCCGGGTGCTCCACGAAAACCAACTGATCGCCGGCCTCGCCGCGTTTGACCGCTTCCACCAGCACAAGCTGCCGCTGCCAACCCTCGCGAAAGTTCACCAATCCTAAATGTCGAATCGTGCAAGTTCGCGCCCCTGCTGCCGCAAGGCCAACGGACCGCTTCGCTGAACTGAGGGTGCTGCTCATGCCGCGCCCTAACCGTTGATCGTCAGCCCGTAAATGCCGTTAAACGCGTCTTGCACAGCTTCAGAAAGCGTCGGATGGGCGTGTACGGTCGACATCATCATTTCGACGGTACCTTCGGCCTTCATCGCTACAATCGCCTCATGGATCAGCTCCGTAGCCTGCGGCCCAATGATGTGGACGCCCAAAATTTCGCCGTACTTCTCGTCGGTCACAACTTTTACGAACCCAGCGTGGCTCCCCAAAATGGTCGCCTTGCTGTTCCCGGCGAAGTTAAACTTTGAGACCTTCACTTTGTGCCCTTCTTCTTTGGCCTGGACTTCAGTAAGTCCTGTGCTTGCAATCTGTGGCTCGCAATAGATGCATGAAGGGTTTAGGTTGTAATCAATCGGCTCAACCTCTTTATCCGCGATGCGGGCAGCCGCCGCCAAGCCCTCGGCCG
This sequence comes from Bryobacterales bacterium, assembly GCA_965247305.1. Lineage (GTDB taxonomy): Bacteria > Acidobacteriota > Terriglobia > Bryobacterales > UBA6623 > CATQHP01. The sequence goes on from OZ252030.1 coordinate 4,866,099, forward strand.
AAGCAATATGCGCGAGCTGAGGGGTGCCCGAAACAATGTCTCCGATCGCGAAGACACCCTTGCGGCTGGTCTCCATGAATTCGTTCACGGCGATTAACCCGCGCTCTGCTTTGATGCCGACTTTATCAAGCCCGATGTTTTCGGTGTTCGGCTTGCGTCCGACCGCGACTAACAGCTTTTCAGCCAGCAGCGTGTCCTGTTTTCCATTGGCATCGGTAAATGCGAGCGAAACACCATCCGAGGAAGGCTCGATGCTGTCGACCTGGGTTCCGGTTAGTACCTTGATGCCTCTTTTTCGAAACGCTCGCGCAAGCTCCGCCGATATCTCTTCGTCTTCGACGGGAACAACTCTAGGCAGCATCTCGATTACCGTCACTTCAGCGCCAAAGCTGCGGTAGATCGATGCAAACTCGACCCCAACCGCCCCTGCCCCGATGATCGCCAGCGACCCTGGAACCTTCGTCTGGTCCAAAATCTCCACGTTCGTGAGAATACGCTCTGGATCGATCTCCAGCCCCGGAATCATCCGAGCCTCCGACCCGGTAGCCAAAATCACGTTTTTGGACCTGAACTTCTTCGTGCCGTCGGCACCCTTGACCTCGACGGAGCCGTCCGCCATAAGCCGCCCAAAGCCTTGAATGGAATCGATTTTGTGCTTCTTAAAAAGAAACCCGATGCCGGCGGCGTGTCCGTCAACGATCTGCTGTTTCTTGCCCCGCATTTTGGCCATGTCGACGACGACTTCTCCGGTCGTGATGCCAAAATCCTCAGAGTGCAGAATGTCTTCGTAGACCTCAGCAAAATGCAGCAAAGCCTTGGTGGGAATGCAGCCAACATGCAGGCAGGTTCCGCCCAGTTTGGGGTCCTTTTCGATGACCCCGACCTTCAAGCCGTACTGCGCACAGCGGATCGCGGCAACATAGCCCCCAGGACCGCTGCCAATGATCAAAACATCGTAATCTGCTGTCAACTAACCAGTTTATCAAAGGGGTCCTTGGTCAGCCCTCACATGCACAGCCCAGGGCCACGGGCATAACAACGACGTTGTTCGTCAGGTGGTTACAAATGCGGGTTAGGCTAGATGGAGCATGTTTCGTGAGCTACTCACGCTGCGGTCTTTGCGCCAAGTTTTCTCCATGACCCCGAGCGCGCTAGAGAACCTGCAGATCCGCAAGCTGCGCGCCGCGATTGGTTACGCGTACACGAACGTCCCCTTCTATCGCGAGCGGTTCGATCAGGCCGGCGTCCGCCCCGACGACATTCGGACAGTCGACGATCTGGCGCTCCTCCCCCAGACCACTAAGAGGGATCTGCAGACGGCCGAGGCGCATCGGGTCGTCGCGTCCGGCGTAGATCCCGAGACCTGCCTAATTCGGAGAACCAACGGCAGCACCGGTACTCCTCTTCGCATCTTTCTGACGGCTACGGATCAGCAGAAGCGTAGCCTGGTCGAGTTACGCTCGCTCATCCACCTCGGTGTGCGTTTGCGTGATCGCACTGTGTGTGGGGCCGGAAACGCCACGCCGTCGTCGGTTTCACGAGCGATTGGGAGCCTACGACAATGAGCGGATTTCGGGCAGTATACCTCCGGAGGAACAACTCCGCCAGCTGACAGAGTGCAATCCGACGATTTTGTGGTTCTATCCGACCGTGCTTCGGGCTCTATTTCGGGCGGCCGACTACCGCTTGCGCGACCACATCCGTCCGCGCCTCCTGATCACTTCCTCCGAGATGTTCGACAATCTTCTTCGCGAACAGGTTCTAGCGGACCTCGGTCTCAACCCTTATTCCGCCTATGGCGCGAACGAAGTAGGACGGATCGCGATTGAGTGTCCGGCGCGCGAGGGACTGCACATTAACACGGACCACGTTGTTATCGAGTCGTGGGTGGACGGCAGGGCTGCGAAGCCCGGCGAGGAAGGTGCCGCGTTGGTAACGACACTCGACACGAGGGGTATGCCGCTGGTTCGATACCGCCTGGGGGACCGCATCCGCCTTCTCGCCAAACCGTGTAGCTGCGGCTCTCCCCTTCCGTTGATGGGTCTCTCGGCCGGCAGAGAGGGCGAGCTCATCGTGCTGCCGAGCGGACGCGTGATATCGGCCTTTTCAGTCGCGAACATTCTGCGCGAGTACCTCGACATCATGCATTTTCGGATACTGCAAGAGGCGCCGGACCGTCTGGAACTGCAGCTGGTTACTCTCACACCTTGGCCGCTCGAGCGCTTGCGCGAAGTTCAGCAGCGGGCTCTTGAACGAATCGGAGAACCGGTGACGGTGAAGTTTCGACTTGTGGATGAACTCCCGTTTGAGGGTCCCAAGTTCCGCTATTTCGTAAGTCATTTTACGCCTGAGGCGGACTCTGGCCCGTGAATATTCGACGATGCGACTGAGTTCTTATCGGATCATCGCGGAGGATTGCCTGGGCTTCCGTGAGCGGCCGCGCCGGAATCCCGAGGCTGTCGAGCGCCTCAAAACCCTTAGGCTGAGGCGTCTTGTCACTCATGCGGCGACAACCGTCCCGTACTACAGACGAACTTTCGCGGAGGCCCGGCTCGATCCGCGTGACATCATGAGCGCGAGAGACCTGCGCCTAATATCGCCCGCTTCAAAGCAGGAGCTGCGAGGTCTACCGTTTTCGGAACGTGTCGCGAAAGGTGTCGATCCCGATCGCCTAGTGCGCCACATGACCTCCGGCTCGAGCGGTGAGCCGATGACCGTCCTGCGAACTCGGACAGAAGACGCCTTGGTACATGCATACCAACTTCGGGTTCAACTGGTTTGGGGGGTCCCTCTGATGGCGAGGCGTGCAAAAATCGGCAAGGAATGTGCGCCGGGCATGTTGCACCGCGTGGGTATCTTGCCGACAATACACCTCAATCCGACGGCACGTTCGCCGGCGAGCATTCTCGACGAGTTGCTGCAATGGCGGGCCGAGTGCATTGAGGTTCGCCCTGGCGTGCTCGAGGTCCTGGTGGAGGCGGCCGAGCGAGCGGGTCGCAGCGCCTGGCCTTGGCGCTGGATCGTCTGCGGCGGGGAAGTGTTGTATCCGGATCTGTTGCTTCGCGCCGAGCGTGTCTTCGAGGCTCGCGTTCTGGAGCGCTACGGGGCACACGAAGTTGGCTTGATTGCCTTCCGCTGCCCCCACTGCGGCGTCTTGCACACAAATGACGACAGCGTGGTGGTCGAGATCGAGCGGAATGGTAAACCCGCGCTGCCGGGTGAGCGAGGCGAGATCCTGGTGACGGGCCTGTTATCGTTCGCCGTTCCGGTGTTGCGATATCGATTGGGAGATTTGGTTGTGCGGGCACCCGACACCGGTCGGAAAGCTTGCCCCATTGGTTTCGGCGCCATCGAGACGATCGAGGGCCGACAACTCGACAACCTCTCGCTCGCCGATGGCCGTTCCATCCCTCCTTACAAACTCATGGCCACCCTGCGGCAGATCCCCGGGGTTGCGCAGTTTCAGATTCGGCAGGATAGTTTTCAGAAAATTGGTATCCGCTACGTTCCGAGTCACGCAGCGCTACCCGACCCCGGCCCGGAGCTCGAACGGCGATTGGCCGCGGCTCTGCCCGTCCCGATGACCGTAGTCTCTGAGCGGGTTGAGCAGATCGCCTCGACGCAGTCGGGCAAGCGCCGCTACATACAGTCCTTCGCGACCCGACCGGATATGCCGATTGAACGGAGCACTATCGAGAGCCACAAGTAGGCCGCAAAAACGTAAACAAATGGGGAATCAAGCTTATAGTGGCCTAGCCAGTGCCTCCGACCTCAGGCGACTACTGGCGCTTCAAGCGGGCGGCCTGGCGGCTGGACTGACGCCGCGACGTTGGGATGGCGCAGTCGTCGACCAATTGATGAGCGTTCACAACCGTGTTTTTTCGAAAAGGGTTCGAGCAATCGCTGACACAATGGATCGGCACCTACCAGCCTCCCCTTCAGCCTGCCGTTACGATATTGCGCTGGAGCACGTCCGCATGCGCTGTGAGGACACGTGGGGTCGTCCGGCTGGAATGCGCCGATTCGGCTGGCGCCCGACCGTCGAGCTCAGTGGCCTCGAACACCTTCGCGCTGCTCTGGAACGCCGACGAGGAGCGATCCTTTGGTGCATCCGATTCGCAAGCGCGACGGCGCTGAAACAGGGACTGTACTACGCAGGTCATGCGCCGGTGCACCTCAGCCACGCGCAGCACGGCTCGCAGTCCAAGACTACGCTGGGCGTTCAGGTTGTAGCACCGCTGTACTGTCGCGCCGAGAATCCCTACTTAGCTGAGAGAGTTGTTATCCCACTTGACGGTTCGCTGGCATATCTAAAACGACTACGGCACAAGATCCGATCAAACGCGTGCGTATCCATTTTTGGTGAGCACGATGGCCGTTCTGCCGTTGAGGCGAATGTCCTCGGCATGTCCCGAAAATTTGCCGTCGGCGCGCCGTCACTCGCCTGGAGCGAGGGAGCGGCGCTACTTCTCGCATATCCCTTGCGCACCGGGCCGTTTCGATACAAACTGGCGATCGAGCCTGAAATCCCAGTCGACGGCGAGATCGAGAGGAAGCGCTTCGCCTCGCAGGCGGTCTCCCACTTCGCTGCAAGGCTCGAACAGCTCATCATCGAGAATCCGGCAGACTGGCAGGGTTGGTCATACCCGGACTTGTCGAGGGTAGAGGACGCGGTGGCAAGTGCCAAATCCGTCCATGTCTCTGTTCCTTGACCTCGAACGACGCCGCACTGCCGACGTAGAGCCGGCATTCGAGTCGTGCTAGGATTGCAAATCTTACTCTTGCCTTGGGCGGATAGATAGGACCAGTTGAAGTTCGCTCGGCAATGACCGCAATCCGTTCCCTTTCGACCGCGCTCGCCGGTCGCGGATCTATCGAGTCGATCAACAAGTGCGCCGAACTTTATCCGAACGTTCCAGAGGAGTTCCGTTTCGATGAGAGTCGGCGATAGCTCATGAGCGACGCATCATCTAACTCCTGGTATCTCGATCCAGTCGTGGCCGAGCAGAAAGCAGCTACGAATCGAGCTCTGGTAAGCCGCTGGGCGGGTAGCTCACGCGGTGGACCAGTTCTCAAGACCGACCTCTTCGAGGAGGCGAATGGCGCGGACGATGTTTTGGTTTCACTTGCGGAATTCGGGTCACACGTGGTCGGGATGGACCACGAGCCGTCGACAGTGGCCGCGGCGCGCCGAAGGTTCCCCGATCCGAGTCTAGCTATGACCACATCCGATCTCTGCGCCATGAACTTTAAAGACGGCGCCTTCGATTTAATCTTGTCGACGTCGACTCTCGACCACTTCCACTCGCGCGCTGAGTTCTTAAAAGCACTCGAAGAGCTGGCCCGAGTGCTTAGCCCCGGGGGGCGCATGATATTGGTCCTCGATAACCCGCTAAATCCGGGCTATTGGCCCCTTAGATTGCTCTGCCATCGCGCGACGTCTTTTTATTTGGGCTATACGATGACGCGCGCGCGCTTTTGCGGCGAGCTTCAAGGGCTAGGCCTGCAAACACTCTGGAAGGGCTACGCAATTCACAACCCTAGAATGGTCTCGACTCTATTATTTCTATCTCTGAGGCGGCTGTTCGGCCGATACGCGGACCCAGCGGTTCGCGCATCTGTCAGGCTATTTGAATTGATCGGAAAGCTCCCGACCAAGCCACTAACTGCCTGCTTTTCGGTAGTTTGCGTTGAAAAGCCTCGCTAGCAGCCCGAGCAGCGGGGATTTGTGGCGCGCGCCTCCGGTGTCAAGTCTCAAGACATCGTATACACTTTGCTTCGCTGTTTGTTCTCCCAAAAAAGCGAGCAGACTGGAAACATGGAGCTTAGCTCGGGCGTCGGGACGAACAATGGGCAGACAACACGCGGCGCTAGTGGAGCCGACTGAAAGGACTACAAGATTCGCTATGTCAAGGCTCGGTTCCGCCGACTCGCTGTAAGGCCTTGACATAGCGAATCTTGTAGTCCGAACATTTGCATCGCCGTGTGTTGTCAAAGTGTATACGATGTCATGAGACTGTACACCTCCGGCGTGCAGCGTCGACCTCTAGGTCGACGTCTGGAGTTTGGCTGTTCAAAGAGGGTTGAAGTTTGGGGTAGGGTGCGGAAATAGGGGATTGGCGTTAGCCGGAAGCGTAGATTGCTGCAGGCGGAGCGCCTCTTGGGAGTTTCTGCAGCTTCGTGTTGGATTGCGAAGTGTTCCGCAAGCCGCAGAAATGTTGCCGCTGCACGCCGTCCGCCCAAAGCTCGGCCCGCAGGTGGCTGATCAGCCGTTGCGTGGTGAGCCGTTGCGGCTGCGAGCGGCGTCGCCAGTGCGGTCGCGGCAAGGCGTCGTCCACGCCCTGTTGGCGGCTCCAACTCGCGCCCGCCAACAGCAGTAGCGCATACACCGCCGTCATAAATTGAGGGACCCGCTCGACCGCGTCCGGCTGCCGCACCTGCGCCTGTCCGACTCCCAACAGCGTCTTCTGCTCACGGAAGTTGACCTCGATCTCCCAGCGCCAAACGTACTGCCGCACGATCTGCTCCAGCCCCAAACTCGGATCGCTGACAATCAAATACGCCGGCTTGCGATACAGCACCTTCGAGCCCGCCCGCGGCCGATAACCCAACGGTGCGATCACCACCAAACGCAAGTCCCGCTTGCCTCCCGCCGGCCGCCAACGCAGCGGCGCGAGCGTCTTCACTTTGAACTGGTGCAGGCTGCCGGCGGCAAAAACCTCGACCGTTTGCCACGGCACGTTGTCGTCCTGGCGGAGTTGCTCGGGCGTCGGCGCGCGTTCGCCGTAACAACGCCTGCGGCCTTTGCCGGGCTGCTCGAGGGGCAGATGATACAGCTTGGCGTCGGAACGAATGCGGCCGATCAACGTCACCTCGGCGGGCAACGATCCGAACACCGTGCGGTTGGTGTAAGCGCCATCAACGACGAGGTGCAAGGCTCTGTCAGCGCCTCCGGGATCGGCGTTCATGGCCTCGCGCAAGCGCGCGATGTGCCTGGCGGCGAGGGCCGTCAAGCTGCACTTGCGAGCCTCGCGCCGGTACTGTTTCCAAACCTCGTCCGTGGCCTTCTTCGACGGTCGGCGCGGAGTCGGCGCGTGTTCCAAGCCGATCGGAATGAGTCGCGCCGGCTGCTGCCGCTCGCTGGGAGGCAGTGCTGCCGAGAACTGCAAGAAGCGCTGCGCGAGAATCAAGTTGGCCTGAAACTTGGGTCCAAGCGGATCGCGCCGCCAACTCACGCCGGGCGTTTTGAGACTCGACTTGGCGAGCAGTGTATCGTCGATGGCGACGACCAAGGGAGCCTCGGGCGGCAAGCGAGCGAGCACCTCGCGGCGCGAGGCATCGAGCAGGCGTTGCGGCTCGACGCGTTGTTGCGAGAACAGGCGGTAGCCGGCGCTCCAGTCCTGAAAGCTCTCGCCGGAGGCATGTAGCAGGCCGGTGATGGTGGAGCGGCCGAGGCAGACGGCGGCACCGAGAGCGAGGCGGGTGAGGTGGTCGTTCACGCTTTGTCGGGCGTGAGGGTTGAGGCCTTTGGCGAAGAGTCGGGAGAAGGTGTCGACGACTCGATCGGGAGTTTTTTTTCAACTCGACGGGCGGAGGTTGCAAACGATTGAGCACGAGTTGGGAGCGGTCGAGCAGGATCCATTCGAGCTGTTCGCCGGGCTGGAAGTCGAGCATCTGAGCGCTGGCGGAGGGGAAGTTGACATAGAACTGTTGGGAAGCCTTGCGCTTGATCAACTGCAGTTTGGTGGGGAAGGACATGAGGTCTCCTTGGAAATGAATCTAGTTACACAACAAGCTAAACAACTAGATACAAGAATACCTCAAAATGTTTTGAGACACAAGCATTCTCACACTAGTGTCCGGCTACGGTCTGGGTAATATCCGACAAGTCATTTGGAATGAGCGGGTTGAGTGCGATTTGAAGATTTATCGATTTGAATTTTGAATGGTGGTTTTGATGGTCCAGGGGCCGGCCTCGAGTTTTTGACAATGAGGCATGAACCTTGGCCGGACCGTCTTCGCACAGTTGATGGATGAGCTTCCAATCTACGAATTCCGAAAATGTGTGGCTCGTTATGACGGTGACCATAAATTGCGCGGCTTTTCTTGCTGGGATCAGTTTCTTTGTCTGGCGTTCGCGCAGTTGACCTATCGCGAAAGCCTGCGCGATATCGAAGCATGCCTGCGCTCGGTGCAGCCCAAGCTCTACCACATGGGGTTCCGCGGCAGGGTTTCGCGCTCCACGCTGGCCGACGCCAACGAGACTCACGACTGGCGCATTTACGCTGACTTTGCTCAGGTCCTCATTGACATCGCCCGCCCACTCTACGCCGAACAACCCTTGGGCTTCGACTTGAATTCCAGCGTCTACGCCTTGGACTCCACCACCATCGACCTCTGTCTTTCCGTGTTCCCATGGGCTCGCTTTCGCTCTCGCAAGGGCGCCGTGAAGTTGCATACTCTGCTGGACGTTCGGGGCTCGATCCCCACGTTTATTGAGGTTTCCGACGGCAAAACACACGATGTCAACATCCTCGACCGGATCATGCCCGAGGCCGGTTCCTTCTATGTCATGGATCGTGCCTATGTCGACTTCGAGCGTCTGTACGTGTTGCAGTTGTCGGCCGCCTTCTTCGTCGTACGCGCGAAGAAAAGCCTGCGCCTACGTCGCCGTTACTCTCATGCGGCGCCACCGGAAACCGGTGTGCTTTCGGATCAGACCGTTGTTCCGATTGCCGCCACATCGGCCAAACGCTATCCTGACCCGCTTCGCCGCGTTCGCTACTACGACACCATTCAGGATCGCAGGCTCGTGTTTCTGACCAACAATTTCGAACTGCCGGCGCTCACGATCGCGCTGCTCTACAAATCGCGCTGGAAAGTGGAATTGTTCTTCAAGTGGATCAAGCAGCACCTCCGCATCAAAGCATTCTTCGGCACCAGCGCCAATGCAGTGAAGACCCAAATCTGGATAGCGGTCTCCATTTATGTTTTAATTGCGATCCTTAAAAAGCGACTGCGCCTTGAGCCGAGCCTCTATCAAATCCTACAGGTACTCAGCGTGACGCTCTTCGAGAAAGTGCCCATTCCACGGGCCTTTGACGATGCCAAGTCCCAAGATAAATCGTACGGAATTTCTAACCAGTTGAATCTGTTCGACTTATAGCCGGACACTAGTGGCATTCTCAGATCCCTCACAACTCAAGAACGTGCTTACCGCGCGTCCCATCTAGTGAAAGGCCAAACTCCAGAGCGTAGCAAGCTACGCCCGATTCTCGAGCTAGGGGAGGTTTTTTCACAGCCCCTTACGGAGTGCGGCACCGTTGTTTTGGCTCGTTGTGTCCTCTGCATTCGCGAGAAATTTGAAGTTTCAAGTTACCTAGTTTTGACACGGCATGGTTGGGCCACCGACTTCCACGGGGTGGCCAACTTAATCGGTTCGGTCGGAGTTTCCAGCTCAGCGATCTGTTCGCGCAAGCGCTCAATTCTTGACTCGGTCGTCGGATGCGTCGAGAGCATGCTGTAGGAGCTACCGGGCAGCATATCCCCGAATTTGTCGAAGATCTCGACCATGCCAATGGGATCGATTTTTGCCGCCGCCAGCAACGCGACGCCCTCGCGGTCAGCTTCGTCCTCTTCAGAGCGCTGATGCGCCAACACACCCAATTGCGCCACGCTCTCGAATGCCCCGACACCTCCTGAGGCGTCCCCCGTAACCGCCGCGACCAATGCCTGCATGGTCATGTTTCGGAACATCGAACGCGTGGTGTGGCGGAAGTGCGCGTGCTGAATTTCGTGCGCCAACACCCCGGCCAGTTGTTCAGGGGTTTCGGTCATTTTCAACAGTCCGTCGAAAATTACGATCCGCCCGCCCGGCACGGTAAGCGCGTTGACTGGCCCCTTAGCGATTAAGACTACGTAGTTGTAGCGTCGCTCGGGAAGCGCCTCGATCAGCCGCTGCGCAATCGCGTCGACCGCTTTGCGCTTATCAACATCGAGGCAAAGGTCCTCGTCGTCGGCGACCCATGGCATCACCGACTTGCCCAACCGCTCCTCCCACGAGACCGGCACCATCGCGGCCAACCCGATCCCGACCACTCGCGCGCCCCAGAGATAGAAGCCGGCGATGAGCAGCACCACGCCGACGGCCGCCAACAGCGTCTGCTTGAGGCCGATACGGCTCAGCGGCGTTTCGACGAACTGCCTGTTTGAAAGTTCGGTGCGTTGACGCAACGCGATCAAAAATGCCCGGTCGTCGACCACCAGGGCTTCCGCGCTCTCATCGCCAAATTCCAGCCGTATCGGCTCACCTGAGTATTCGCCCTGCGCCAGGATAACTTCGTCATAGCTCCGTCGGTACCCAACTGTGCTCCCGATTTCAATCAGCAGATCCTCATCTCTTAAGCTGATCTCGGCTACGTGACGGACGGGCGAATGGCCGTCGTAGTAGACGCCCTGCCAGCGGTTCTTCAGCGGAGTGATCATCGCGCCGTCTTAGTGCCCCTCTAGTGTAGTGCGCCATAAATAATGTAACTTATAGTATCTTCGTGTCGCCTTTACTAGTAGAAGGCACACGGATGCGAAGAGCAGAGCCAGTCCCATTGACGCAGGAGCAGCGTAGGCAGTTGGAGCGCTACGCGAACGGTCGTCGGGTCGCTGTTCGTCTGGCGTTGCGAGCCAGGATCATCGTGCTCGCCGCCGACGGTCTTGAGAACAAACGGATTGCCGCGCAGCTGTCGGTCTCGCGTCAGTTGGTGGCGCGCTGGCGAAGCCGTTTTCTTGAATCCGGCGTCGCCGGCATCGAAAAGGACGCCCCGCGGCCCGGCCGTAAGCCCGCCATCTGCTCCCCAACAGTGCAACAGATCATCCACAAGACGACCCGCGAAACGCCAGCCAACGCCACCCATTGGAGCCGCCGCACGATGGCCGCCGCGGTCGGCGTCAGCGCCTCCACCGTGGGTCGCATTTGGCGCGCCCACGGCCTCAAGCCGCATCGCGTCAAGACCTTCAAACTCAGCAACGACCCGCGCTTCGCCGAAAAACTCGACGACATCATCGGACTTTATCTCAACCCGCCCGAGCATGCCCTCGTTCTTTGCCTCGACGAGAAGTCACAGATTCAAGCCCTCGACCGCACCCAGCCCGGCCTACCCCTGAAAAAGGGACGCGGCCGGACCATGACCCACGACTACAAACGCAACGGCACAACCACCTTGTTCGCCGCGCTCAACACGCTCGACGGCTCGGTGATCGGAACCTGCATGCCCAAGCACCGCCACCAAGAATGGCTGCGCTTCTTGCGCTTGCTTGAAAACCAGACCCCCAAGGACAAGCAGATCCATTTGATCGTGGACAACTATGCCACTCACAAACACGCCACGGTGAAACGCTGGCTGCAGCGCAATAAACGCTTCCACGTCCATTTCACGCCCACCTCAGCGTCGTGGCTGAACATGGTGGAGAGGTTCTTCCGAGACCTCACCGATAAGCGCATCCGCCACGGTGTCTTTCGTAGCGTCGGCGAACTCACCACCGCCATCGAAGACTACATCGCTCGACACAATCAGCAGCCCAAGCCCTTCATCTGGACTGCTACCGCTTCCGACACCCTTGAGAAGGTCAAGCGCGGCAAAGCCGCTCTTCTTAAGGTTCAATCTGATTGACGCACTACACTAGAAACCGAACACGTCGATGTCGATAAAGTCGGCGAATCCCTCGGCAGTCGCCGATACTTCTTGCGCTTGTTGCGTGATGGCGTCCAGGTCGACCTCACCATCGAGATGAAGATTTTCCAAATAGAGCTTCGATGACCGAATGACAGTCCAGGGCCAAGCGAATCCCACCGTTACGATCAACAACAACAAATTCGTCAAGCGGACCTTAAACAGCTCGCCCCCCTGCAACGTTAAGCGAAACTGCCCCTGCCCGAAGCGGGTCTTCGACCAATAGTAGTGTTCGCGTAGCGCCTCGTACCAGTAGTCGTAAATCGTCAACGTCGGGATCTTTAACGCCAGCGCGATCAAGAATTTGCCCATCAAATCGCGCCCTTCACCGCTGAAGCTCATCGAGGTGTTCCCAAACCAGGTGTGCTCGAACAAGTAGCGCCGAATACGCATGTTGAAGTAGGGCGTGTAGAAGCCCAATGTCACGATCCAGAGCAGAGAGCCGATCAGGTGGATCTTGACGTACTCCCACGTATTGCCGCGAAACGAAAAGCGAATGCCGCGCCACGACGTCCGGCTCAGACGGTAACGGTAGGAACCCACGACGGCGAGTGGCCAGACTCCCAGCATGCCGACCATGGTGATTCCGATCCCCAGCATGGGCGCCATTTCGTGCTCCCAAATGAGCGGCACGAGCACTTGCGCGTAGACAACTACCAGAATTACGGGCAGCGCCTTAAGCCACCCTACGAAGAGTTCCAGACCGGTGCCGTGATACGCGAAACGGTCACCGCCCAACTCGATTTGGGCCCACAGGTAGCGCCGAATCCGGCTTTTCCCCCAAAACGTATAGACACCCAACGTCACTAACGCCAGCAAAGTGTTGACGACCCAGATGGCAAACAACGAGCCGCCGTCGGCGTAGAAGGCGAACTGTCGGGTCTCGGGAATCTCTGGTAGGGGGCCCGGGACTTCGAGATGAATCGGGAAAACGGGTGGCTCTTGTGGGCCTGGTGGCGCGAACGGTGGCGGCGTGAAAGTGGAGGCGGAAGGAATCGGCAGCGGAGATGTCTCGGCAGCGCCTCACGCCCCGCCCGCGACAGCGGTTACGGCTACTGGCAAGGGCTCTGGCGGCGGCCGGCTCAGGATGAGCCAGCTCACCAGCGCGGCAAACACCGTGAAAAAGGCCGCGCAAAAAACGCCGAACCAACCGATCGCGGTCAAGCCGAGGTAGGTCGGCTTGTCGGGCAGGTTCCACCATTCAGTGAATGCTTCCGCGCCGACTTCCATCGCGACGACGATGATTTCCTGCCCAACTTTCTCAGTGTCCGAGTCGCGTCCCTGCTCGGTGTAGACACTGCTGAGTTTGGTTAGACCGTCGATCAGCCGGCCCGCGTCGTAGCCAGGCACCTTCTCCCGTCGGCGCTCCACCATCCGTTCGTAGGCGATTGCAGCACGGGCGAGCAGTTCCTCATCAGAGTAGAGATCTCCCGCCATGTACTTGCCGGTGGAATCTCCGGTTTCCGGGTCGTATTCCATCGCCAAGTAGAGATGGCCCTGCCGTTCGAACGCGTCCGAGATCTGAATCGCGGTTACGTCGTCGATGCCTTCGAGCAAATCAACCAATTCTTCGAACACCTGATCGGCTTCGTCAATTCGTCCCTGAAGTAGGCGTGCCCCGCTCAAACGGGCGGCGCGATCGGTCAGGTGCTCGGCTGATCTTTCGTCTTCGCGCGCCAGGCTCCATGCCTCGACGTAGACGTCTGCCGCGTCGTCCCGCTTATCCTGATCCTCAAGAATGCCGCCGAGTTGAACGAAGGCGGCCTCGCGCTCGAAGACTAATTCGGTCGCGCTTAAGATGTCGAGTGCCATTCTCGCCTCCGCCTCCGCCTCGGCCAGATCACCCGAGGCCTGCAAAGATGTGGCTAGGCCGGCATGTAGTCGATTCGAGGTTTTGGGGTCCGGGCTGCCGCCGCGGCGATCTATCTCGACCGCGCGCGTCAGAATCGTTCGAGCCTCAGGCTGACTTCCCCAACGATACGCTTTCATTCCAAGCGCCAGTAGCGCCGTGACGACCTCGGAATCGTACTGCGATGAACCCGCTTCTAGACTCTCCATAGTTTTGAACAGGTAGTCCTCAGATTCCTCGCTGTATCCGTTGTCGTAATATAAGCCCGCAATGCGTTCCCTGATCTCTGCCTGCATCGAAAACAGTTCATAGATACTGTCCTGGATCTCGAGAGCACGCTCGAAAGCGTCCGACCCTTCCTCTAGCTGCTCTTGGGAAAGGTAGACTTCACCGAGCGATAGGTAATCCTCAACGACGTCCCAACGGCCATCGCCTTGCAACTCGCGGCGTATACCCAACGCCCGCAGCAAATAGGACTCTGCCTGCCCGGAATCGTCACGGCCTACAGCCGCTTCGGCGAGCAAACTGAGGCAATTGGCGGTTCGCGTATCTTCGGAGCCGAGTTCCGACTCAACGGCCGCGAGGCTCGCAAGGAGTTGCTCGTCCGCCTGCTCGTATTCGCCGAGTTCGAGCAGGGCCTCGGCCGAGCCCATCTTAAGTTGGAGGCGGGAGTCGAATTCGGCGCCCTGCTCGCGGGCGGCCTCGAGGGCGCGTTCGTAGGCGTCATGCGCGGCCTCGTAATCGTACTCATCGACGTAGCTGCTTGCCTCGTCGCGAAGGTCCTGCCAACCCTGGTCGTCCTGCGAGAATGCTAATACGGCGAAAACAGCCGACAGAAAAAGCAAAGTAAATGACTTTTTCAACACCGAATTCAGCAGTTTAACAATCGTACGACCAAAACGGTTCCGCGGATCGCTCGATTCACCGGGCTCAAGCAAAGCGCACAATCGTAATTTGCGCCCTTCGTTAGGGCGGCTCGGGTATGCCGGAACCGTAGACTTCACTTCGAAGCATTCCACGGAATTGCAAGATACATCCGTTTGTGGCAAGGTAAGTGTGCAGTCCTAGGAGGATTCGATCATGAGCCGTCTGTCCGTCACTCGTCGTGAATTCATTGGCACCGCCGCTGCCGTCGTCGCCGCCCAGGCAAAGGAAAATAGCCTTCCGAAACGGGCTTTGGGAAAAACCGGATTCCAAACCTCAATTCTCGCGATGGGGTGTGGAAGCCGCCTAGCTCTGTATAAGACGCGGGACAAACGTGTCGAGGCGCTTCACATGGCGATGGATAGCGGAATCAATTACATCGATACCGCCCACTCCTATGGCGGCGGCGACAGCGAGGTTTGGGTTGGAGAAGCGATCAAAGGGCGTCGCGAGGGCCTCTTCATTGCCACTAAGACCGAGGCACGTACGGCGGACGACATCTTTCGGCTCGCCGAGGAAAGTCTCAAACGCTTGGGACTCGACCAGATGGACCTGCTCCATATCCATGGCCTGTCGGGCCCTGAAGACTTGGCCAAAATCGAGAAAGAAAAGGTCATGGACGCGCTTTACAAAGTGCGCGATCAAAAGATGGCCCGCTTCATCGGCATCACGTCACACACTGACCCCACGACACTCGCTGAGGCCCTGCGGCGCTACGACGTCGACTGCACGCAGATGGCTCTAAACGGCGCACTGCAAGGAATGCAGAGTGGACCTGGAAAAATGGTCATCAACCCGGCAATGACGACAAGCTTTGAGAAGGTCGCCCTGCCCGTCGCCGTCAAGAAGGGCCTCGGCATTATCGCCATGAAGGTCTTCGGTCAAGACGACATCATCAGTGCAAAATCAACTCCCGCGCAACTTCTACAGTACTCCCTATCCTTGCCCGTTTCGGTGTGCACCATGGGCGTGCCGAAGCACGAGTACCTGCACGCGAACCTAGCCACGGCGCGTGCCTTCAAACCACTCAGCAAGGGCGAGATGGAGGACTTCTCCGACAGCACGGCGGCGCGCTACAAATTGGCGCTGGATCATCGCTTCCAGTCCCACGAAGACGTCTAGCGCCGGCCACACACTAAACTCGAATACGTGCTCGTAGCTGGAATCATGAGCGGCACGTCGCTCGATGGAATTGATGTCGCTCTCGTCGAAATATCCGGCGAGGGTTTTTCACAAAAAGTAAATCCGGTCGCCTTTCGGTCAGTTCCGTACCCGCGCGGAGTAGCCCAGGCCGTGCTCGGAATATCAAACGCCGAAGCACATACCGGACGACTCAGCCAGCTCAACTTCTTACTCGGGAAACTTTTTGGCGAAGCCGTCGTCGAAACCTGCCGCCACGAAGGGATTCCGTTAGAGCAACTCGAACTTGTCGGGTCGCACGGTCAGACCATCTATCACCAGGCGGTCAGCAGCGATGTCTGCGGGTTCCAAGTAGCGAGCACGCTGCAAATTGGCGAGCCCGCTTTGATAGCCGAACAAACTCGGACCGCCGTCGTTGCCGATTTTCGCCCCGCGGATATAGCCGCCGGAGGCCAAGGCGCGCCGCTCGTGCCCTACGTCGATTACCTGCTTTATCGTGACGCCGAAATCAACCGCGTGGCGCTAAATATCGGCGGCATCGCAAACTTGACCGCGATTCCGGCGGGCGCCGATAGTGGCGTGGTGATCGCATTCGATACGGGTCCGGGCAACATGGTGATCGACGCGCTGGTGGCGCAGTTCTCCAGAGGCCTCATGCGCTTCGACCGGGACGGCCGCATGGCTCGCCGAGGTCGCGTCGACGAAGACCTGCTAGCCGAACTGCTGGCAGCGCCGTACTACCGAGCGGCGGCCCCAAAGAGCGCTGGACGAGAGCAATACGGCGTGGATTTCGTGGCCAACCTGCTGTCAAGAGGAATTCAGCCGGATTCACTGGTGGCCACCGCCACGGCACTCACGGCGCGTTCCATCCAATTGGGTATCGATCGCTTCGTGCGGCCAAAAATGCCGATTGACCAATTGATCATCTCCGGCGGCGGTTGGCGCAATCCCGAAATCACTCGTCAAATCGCTGAAGCGCTGCCCGCCACTGAAGTGCTTTCGTCAAACGCCTTTGGCATTGATAGCGACGCCAAAGAAGCCATCGCTTTCGCGGTATTAGCACACGAATCGTTCCACGATCGGACGTCAAATTTGCCGTCCGCAACGGGAGCATCGCGGCCGGTGATTTTGGGGAAACTGGTACGCATATAGGCGCTGGGCACGACGACCAAGGCCGAACGAGCCGCTGGTAACCTAGAAGTCCCACCATGAAAAAGTTATTGGCCGCTAACCGCGGCGAAATCGCGATTCGCATCATGCGAGCCGCTACCGAAGTAGGGCTGCGCACGGCGACCATCTATTCGCACGAAGACCGCCTCAGCTTGCACCGCTTCAAGGCTGACGAGGCCTACGAGGTAGGTGGCGACAGGAGCCCCGTCGCGGCGTATCTCGACATCGACGGCATCGTGGCCCTCGCGAAGGAACGCGAGATCGACGCGATCCATCCTGGGTATGGTTTTTTGTCAGAGAACCCAGCGTTCGCGCGAGCCTGTGCCGCCGCGGGCATCACGTTTATCGGTCCGCGGCCGGAACTGCTCGACCAGTTGGGCGACAAAACGGCGGCGAGGCGCTTAGCGCAAGAGGCGGGGGTGTCGATCGTACCGGGAATCGACGAGGCGGTTGAAGACCCAGCCGAGGCACTCGAGGCGGCCAAGCAGGTCGGCTATCCGCTGATGATCAAAGCCGCGTTCGGCGGCGGCGGACGGGGCATGCGAGTGGTCCAATCGGCTCGCGAGTTGAAAGGGAAGCTGGAAGAGGCGCAGCGAGAAGCGCGACTGGCGTTCGGAAACGGAGCCGTATTTATTGAGCGATTCGTCGCTAAAGCGCGACACATCGAGGTGCAGATTATTGGGGATAGTTACGGCTCGATCGTGCATCTTTACGAGCGCGACTGCTCCGTACAGCGTCGGCATCAAAAAGTCGTAGAAATTGCTCCGGCGAGGAATATTTCAAGCAGGCTGCGTAGCGAGCTTTGTGGGGCGGCGGTCTCTCTCGCGAAATCGGTCGGGTATGTGAATGCGGGGACCGTAGAATTCTTGGTTGACACCGATACCGAAGAATGGTTTTTCATCGAGGTTAACCCGCGAATCCAGGTCGAGCACACCGTGACAGAAATGGTGACCGGCATCGATCTGGTACGCGCTCAAATTCTAGTCGCACAGGGCCACCGCCTTCACGAGAAGCCCATCGCGATGCCGCCCCAGGAAAAGATCGAGACTCGGGGTTTCGCGGTGCAGTGCCGCATCACGACAGAAGATCCGGAAGACAATTTTTCGCCCGACTACGGCCGCATCGAGACATACCGCTCCCCGGCCGGTTTCGGAATCCGCCTGGACGGAGCAAGCGCCTACGCAGGAGCCGTTCTTAGCCCGTCGTACGACTCGCTGTTGGTGAAGCTCACGGCCTGGAATTCGACTCTAGAGGGTGCCTGTGACCGCGCTGACCGAGCGCTACGTGAATTCCGGATTCGTGGCGTAAAGACGAACATTCAGTTCCTTGAGAACGTCGTCAACAACGAGGATTTTCGCGCCGGCAATATCACCACCCGGTTCTTAGACGAGACGCCCAAATTATTCCACTACACGCCGCGGCGCGACCGCGCCAACCGTATTCTTTCGTATGTCGGCGATGTCATCGTCAATGGCAACTCGACTGTCAGCGGCAAGCCGCGGCCCACTACGTTTGAAACTCCGGCGTTCGTTCCCTATGAACACGGTCGCGAACCGGACGCGGGGACTCGCCAACTCTTGCAACAGTTAGGCCCTGAGAAATTTGCCGAGTGGGTTCTCAAACAAAAGCGGCTGTTAGTCACCGACACGACGTTTCGTGACGCCCATCAGTCCCTGTTGGCTACACGCGTCAGGACTTACGATTTGCTCGGAACCGCCGAGGCAGTGTCGCAGCGTTTACCAAACCTGTTCAGCCTCGAAATGTGGGGCGGCGCGACGTTTGACTGCTGCCTGCGGTTCCTCTACGAAGACCCCTGGGAACGGCTCCGGCTGTTACGTAACGCGATTCCCAACATTTGCTTCCAGATGTTGCTACGTGCTTCAAACGCGGTGGGCTACACCAGCTACCCCGATAACTTGGTGCGAGAGTTCACGCTCGAAGCATCGCGTCAGGGTATCGATATCTTCCGCATCTTCGATTCGCTGAACGACGTCAGCAACATGAAAGTTGCGATCGACGCTGTTCTCAAAACAGGATCGATCTGCGAGCCGGCGATTTGCTACACGGGCGACATTCTCGACCAGACACGCTCGAAGTACAGCTTGAACTATTACATCGAACTTGCTCAAAAAATGCGGGCTATGGGTGCGCATATTTTGAGCATCAAGGATATGGCCGGCCTATGTCGGCCCTATGCGGCGACTCAACTCGTAAACGCTCTAAAGCAAGAGACCGGCCTCCCGGTGCACTTCCACACGCACGATTCGAGTGGTCTCAACGCATCTACATTGCTGAAAGCCGCCGACGCCGGCGTCGATATCGTTGACGCCGCCAATGCCGCGCTGTCTGGTTCGACCAGCCAACCCAATTTGAACTCAATCGTCGGATCGTTGAAAAACACGAAGCGCGATACCCAGCTCGATGACACAGCGCTAGGAGATTGCTCACTCTATTGGGAAACGGTGCGCAGCTATTACATGCCGTTTGACAACGCGCCACGATCGGGAAGTGCCCGTCTCTACAAGCACGAGATTCCCGGTGGACAATTCACCAATTTGCAACAGCAGGCGTCCGCTATGGGGCTGGCCCATCGCTGGCGCGATGTTGAGGAGATGTACGCGGACGTGAACCAGCTTTTCGGCGACATCGTTAAGGTGACGCCATCGAGCAAAGTTGTCGGCGACATGTCGCTTTACCTGTTGGTAAAAGGCATGACGTGTGATGACGTGCGAAAACTGCCCGTCGATCACTCAGTGGACTTCCCCGACTCGGTCGTCGACATGATGAGGGGCTCATTGGGCAAACCTCCAGGGGGCTGGCCGAAGAAAATTCAAAAAATTCTATTGAGGAAAGAGTCGCCTATTCGAGGGCGCGCGGGTGCGAAACTGCCGGCGGTTGATTTCAAGGCTGCAACCGCCGAGTTAGACAAGAAAATCGGTCGCCATGTCAGCCACAACGAGGTCCTCAGTTACCTGCTGTACCCAGAAGTTTTCAAGAAGTTCGCAGAGACCAGACGCAAGTACGCCGACGTCGCCGTTCTGCCAACGCCGGTGTTTTTTTACGGTCTTAAGCAAGGCGAGGAATGCGCCTTCGATATCGAGCCGGGGAAGACTTTGATCGTCAAATTCCTGACGTTCGGCGACCCGCACCCCGACGCTACAAGAACGGTGTTCTTCGAGTTGAATGGGCAAGCGCGGCAGGTCCGCATTCGCGACAACTCATTGAAAGCCGACGAGGCGGCGGCTCGAAAAGCCGACAGCGGCAACGACAGTCACGTTGGCGCGCCGACGCCTGGATTGATCACCGGATTATTCGTGGCGGTCGGCGACGACATCAAACGCAACGACAAGTTGCTTACTTTAGAAGCAATGAAGATGCAGAGCACAATCTATGCGCCCCGAGACGGAAAAGTGACCGAGGTGCTTGTTGAACCTGGCAAGCAGGTCGAAGCAAAGGACCTTTTGGTCGTCTTGTAGTTTGAAAACTTGGGAAGCGCCACAGCGTAGGCGTAGGATTAAAGGCATGGCCGTGTTTGAACTCGACTGCCCCTGCTGCCGCGCGACCCTGCTCGTTGACTCGGAATCCCAGTCCGTCCTGTCGTACGAGCCCGGAGTGCCCGAATCGAAGCCGACCGATTTGTTCCAAGAGGTCGAGCGAGTCAAGGCTTCGGAGCAGACTCGCGATAAGCGCTTCGACAAACAGATCGACGTCCACCGACGTCACGGCGAGGCGCTGGAACAACGTTTCGATGGCCTGTTAAAGAAAGCCAAAGACGGCGGCCCTGTCAAGCGCGGATTGCGGGACATCGATCTGGATTAACGCCCCCGGATTGGGGGCAGCTTGCGTGCTTCACGGCTACGCAGCGAAAATAGTAAATTCGGCGATGACTCCACTGGAAATAGCGGAACTAGCTCGCGAGATCGCTGCCGCGCACGATCCGGGTAGTGCTGGGTCTGAGGGGACCTGTGGCTGCGATCATTCTTTCGACGCCTCGACGCCTAAGCGCAACGCCGATGTGGCGGCATTGATCGACCAGACCCTACTGCGACCTGACGTTTCAGAGGCAGAAATGCGCCGGTTGTTATCGTCATCCCGACAGGCCGGGTTTCACGCGTTGTGCGTGCAGCCAACCTGGGTGGCCCTCGCCACGCGCGAACTTCGCGGCACGGCCACAAAGGTCGCGTCGGTTGTCGGTTTCCCTCATGGCGCAACCGTGACGCCAGTCAAGTGTGTAGAGGCCGAAACCGCGATTCGCCTGGGCGCTCGGGAAATTGACATGGTCGCGAACATCGGGGCGCTAGTATCGGATGACTTAGACGCGGTATTCAGCGACATCAAATCGGTCGCAACTGTAACGTCACGCTACGGCGCGATATTGAAAGTTATCCTCGAAATGCCGCGTCTCAACGAACGTCAGAAAATCAACGCCTGCGTGGTCTCTAAACTGGCGGGCGCGAATATCGTGAAAACGTCAACCGGGTTTGACGGTTCGACCGCGGATGTTCGTGATGTCGAAGTGATGCACCGCGTGATCGGTGGCGTTCTCGGCGTAAAGGCCGCCGGTGGAATTCATACTTACGCGGATTTGGAAAGAATGTTTCAGGCCGGAGCGACTCGGATCGGCACTAGCAGGGGACTTGAAATTCTGATCGAAGCCGGGGTTGTCTGAGGCAGGCCTTTGCCCGCGCACTCCGCGGACCCACGCGCTACTAAGCAAGCATGTCGACATCCAGCCAATCCGCGGCCGTCGAACGAGATACCGCAATCGCGATTCTCATCGAGGCATCTGAAGTTGCCGCGGGCAATACGCTAGACCTCGACGCGTTGCTGCAAGAGCTTGCAACACTTGTCCGGAAAGTTGCCGACTACCAACTATTCGCGGTGATGCTGCCAACCGATCGCGGCGAGCTGCGAATCCGCCACGCTATTGGCTTCGGCGATGACCTGATCGGGAATCTCCGGGTGCCCATAGGCGAAGGCATTACAGGAAAGGCCGCGGCCCAGCACAAGACGATATGGGACGGCGACGTGACCCACAATCGAGATTATCTGCGCGCTGTTGACGCGGTGCGCTCAGAAATCGCCGTGCCCCTCGTGGCGCGCGGCCGCCTGGTGGCGGTGCTCGACCTGCAGTCCGCCGAACCTGACGCTTTCGGAGAGCACGAACGCTCTCTGCTTGAACTAATCGCGTCTCGGTTTTCACTCGCGATTGATGTCGCGCAACTTTACCGAGCGCAGACTCGGCAAAATTCGACATTACAGACGCTAACGCAGGTCGCTCAAGACTTCTCGCAAATCCTTAAACTTGATGAACTGCTCGACAGGATCTCGTCGTTGGTGCGGACGTTAATTCGCTACGACGTATTCGCAATTTATCTGCGCGAGAATGACGACGACGTCTTGAAGCACTACTTCGGTGTACGTCTTCACGAGCGCGTCCGCTGGAGCGATATCGAGATTGGCAAGGGATTAATTGGCCACGCCGCAAAGCTGCGGCAGCCTGTGTTGGTGGACGACACAACGCTTGACCCGCGATACATCGCTTCTACACCCGGAATTCGGTCAGAAGTAGCGATACCGCTCATTCTCAAACGCGAAGTACTGGGAGTGCTCGATCTCGAAAGCGAGGTCGTAGGCAAGTTCACGCGGACGCATGTCCACACGTTAAGCCTGCTGGCGCCGCAGATCGCCGCGGCGATCGAGAACGCCCGACTATACGAGGAGAAGGCTCGCAACGAAGAGCGAATGGAGCAAGATCTCTCGGCCGCTCGAGTCTTGCAGAGGCACTTGCTTCCGCGCGGCAACCGCCGCTACCCGGGCATCGAGGTCGCCGCACGAAATGAACCCGCGTCAAAAGTTTCAGGCGACCTATACGATTTCTACGTGTCAGACAGATCGTTTGGAATCCTCAACGGCGACGTTAGCGGCAAGGGCGCGGCTGCCGCGCTCTACGCGGCGCTGGTGAGCGGCGTAATGCGGAACATGGCCACGGCGGAGCGCACACCGGCCGATGTGTTGCGGGCCGTCAATGCAGTGCTGCTGTCTCGAAAGATTGAAGCTCGGTTTCTAGCAGCCGTCTACTGCCTTTGGATTCCGGACGAAATGCGGCTGATCGTAGCAGGAGCCGGCCAACCCCGTCCGATCGTCTCGAGGGGAGGCGAGGTAGAAGTCCTACCCCTAGAGGGCATTCCGTTGGGGCTCTTCCCGGGCGCCGTCTACGATGAAGTTTCACTCGATCTGGAACCGGGCGATACACTCGTAACGGTCTCCGACGGCTTCAACGAAAGTTCCGGCCCCGATGGCTCGGAGTACGGCGACGACCGGGTGCTGGAATTGATCAATCAACATCAAGAAGCATCTGCCGCCGAGCTCCTCGACTTGATGTTCGATGACGTCAGAGCGTTCAGTGCCGGCCAGCCGCAAGCGGACGACCGCACGGCTATTGTCGTGCGCGTAACTGGCTGAGAAAACGAAATGCCAACCCAAGGATTCCACTACGTCGACGACCGCCTGTGCTGCGGCTCGATTTCACTTCAGTCGATTGCCGATCAAGCGGGCACGCCGACGTATGTCTATTCCGGGGACGCGGTACGAGAAAACTATCGCAACTACGACCTGGCTCTGGAAGGTTTGCCGCACGACATTTTTTATTCAGTGAAAGCGAACTCCTCGCTCGGGGTTCTGGCGCTACTCGCAAACGAAGGGGCCGGCTTTGACATTGTTTCCGGCGGAGAACTCTATCGCGTCCTCAAGGCCGGCGGCGATCCTTCACGAGTCGTTTTCTCTGGCGTGGGTAAGACGGCGGACGAAATGCGTTACGCCCTTGAACAGGGCATCGGCCGGTTCAACTGCGAATCTAAACACGAGCTGCGCCTGCTTCGAGAGCTAGCAATCGAAGTCGGATTCGAACCCAATGTCTCGCTACGAGTCAATCCGGACATCAACGCTGAAACCCACCCCTACATCGCGACAGGTTTGAGCGAGCACAAATTCGGCATCGGACTCGAAGAAGCAGAAGCTGTCTACACCCAATCGGCCGACCTCTTCCCGCTGGTGCTCAATGGAATCAGTTGTCACATCGGCTCCCAAATTTTCGACACTAGCGCATTCAACGAAGCGCTCCAGCGCATACTCGCCCTCGCTAGTCGGCTGCAAGATGCGGGAATCGCCATCGAATCGCTCGACGTGGGCGGGGGGCTTGGTGTTGGGTACGAACCCGGGCAGAATAGCGCTTCGATTACTGACTACGGACGTATGCTCAGCGATGCGCTGAAAGGCACTAACTTTCGGCTAGGTATAGAACCGGGTCGATCAATCGTCGGCCAGGCGGGCGTCTTATTGACGCGAGTGCTGTATCGCAAGCCCGGCGAGAAAAAGACATTCGTTGTCGTCGACGGTGCGATGAATGACCTCATTCGGCCGGCCCTTTATCAAGCACACCACGAAATCATGCCAGTGTACCGAGACGAGCGGTCGAGCGCACTGACGGATGTGGTCGGCCCGGTCTGCGAAACCGGCGATTTCCTGGCCAGACATAGAGAGCTTCCGACCGTAGAACCGGGAGAGTTGTTGGCTGTTGCGACCGCCGGAGCCTACGGTTTCGTGCAGGCATCGAACTACAACTCAAGGCCGCGCGCGGCTGAAGTGCTGGTCGACGCGGACAAAGTCAAAATCATTCGTCAACGCGAGCTATGGGACGACCTGATCCGTGGCGAGACTCTTGGGACCGATGAGTTCTGACCTGAAACTTGATTTTTCAGGCTGCCCGCCAAGCTAATTGTTGGACGAAACCGTTCGCTGTACCGAGCCGCGTCGCCTCGCTGGTATCTCAAGTTTCTCCCTTGGATGATCCGCCCAACCAAGGCGGGCGGTGGCCGGGCTAACACCAGCTGCCAAGATTGTGAGAATCCGTCCGCGATTCGCTGTCGCACCGATGCATAATGGGACCGTTGAGCGAGATTCAAAATCAGGCCGGAAGCTGGATGTGCTCTCAGCTAGTCCAGCTCGGGGTAAAAAGCGGAGATGCCAAACCAGGCATCCTCGAAGAAATTACCGCGACTACGGCAGCGATTTCCGTTGACGACCCAATCGAGCCCGGCGCCGTCGTGTCTTTGATGGAGTTACCGGCCGCGATCTCGGCCGAGGTAGTGGACTTCATCGTCAGAGAAACGGACTTCGTAGTGCGCCTAAAATTTCTAGACGACTATCGCTGGTCGCCGTCGGATTGGCTGCCCTCGCACGCGTACGAGATCACTCAGGCCGCGAAATCGGCCGCGGCAGGCCACGGCGATACCGGCGGCTAAACGAATAATAGTCGGGCGGTGGACTTCAGACTCTTGGGAAGATCGAAACACCGGCCCTTCCAAATATATACTGGCAGAGTAGGCAGGCACAGACCCAGGTCGCACCAGGTACTCGGCGCATTGACGACCTAAAGCCGAGCAGCCGCAGTAAAGGAGAGAGCTACCTGCGAACGACGTACTACGACGAATATGGGCGGTGTGTCGGTCAGACGCACAGGACATCTCATGGACAGCCTGACCTGCACCCGAATCCACACCATCACACGCGAGACGTGAAGACCAAACGGACTAGTGATCCAAAGCCGGGGGTACACCCGGAGGAAGACAGATGAGATCTCATTTGATCCGGGACCTAAACTTGAAGGGTGCAGACCTGCTGCTCGGGTCGGTTCCGAATGCCAATTGCTACAATCTGCGTGAAATAACGGGACTGCAGTGGGCATCCGAAGACGAGGGTGGATGGCTCCTTTTGAATATGAGTTACCAGGGCCAAGAACTTGCCAGTATCCCTGTCACAATTTGTTGTCGGGGAGTGCAACAATTAATCCTGCCTGTGTTGGCGCCGAATTTTTACATTAGCGAGCTTGAAATCGAGGATCTGTCCTCCTCTCAACTAGAGAACATCCGATTCAGACTAAAGGACTACGGGGGAAACTTTGAACTCGACTGCCTAGATGTGGAAATAGTTGGGGTCGGTGCGCTCGGAGTTCACGATTCGGCGAAGCTTCGTAACCGTGATCTACGTAAAGCTTGAGGGGCAGGCATCTTTTCATCACTAACAGGCGAGATCGGCGTCAGCAGAGGGCCACGGTCCAGCGCAGGCGTGTCCAAATTAGCTTGGAATAAAAGGGGACGAATAAACGGAAACAACGCCCTTCGAGTGGACAGCCGTTCAGCAGGGTCAGGACCAAATACGTTCGATGAGGGGCGTGGGGTATTCCTCCAGCACACGTACAGGGATGGTGCAAGAGCCTTGCCGCCACTGGTGCGAACGCGGCCATGAATCAGCAGACCATGACCTCTCGTTTTCGTGAGCCTATCCACGGGGTACTGGGCTTACTCCTGGTTCTGGCAATCGGGGGCTGGGTGCTGAAACTTTTGGACTGGAGCTACAGGCTGGCGAAAGGAGGCGTGAGGGAGCTAGGGGGACAACTGCTCCACGTCATGGCCGTGACGTTCGGAGTCGAGTACGCAACTTTGCTGCATGCTTTGGTGTTTGAGGCGGCCTTCTTGTTCGTTACAATCGCGCTGCTCGTAGGATTCCTTCGAACACGAAGCGGCGCTAGAGTGTCAGCGGGCCGCAGCTAGAGCAGCGCTCAAAAGGCACGGTCCTAGCCTTCGCTGAAGCGGTTCCGTGAGCCCACGACTGGTTTCCCGGGGCGAACCACTGCCGTATCAACAACTTGCGCCTGGTTCAGCCTTTCTTTAGCCGCTTCCGGCCATCCTCTAGCGCCTTTAGAATCAACAAGTTCCTCTACGGCAACTTCAATTCCTGGACAGCAAAGGGGGCGGCGCCTATTCTCACGGCCGGTAGTTCGCGAGTACGGTAGTTCATTTAAAATCAGCGTTCTAGATCACCGAGTCTTAGCGAGCGAAGCTAGCACTGGTGTTTCTGGGAGCATCTGTTGAGCCTTAGTTGATTGCTGGAGTGCACCCCAAAACTGAGACAGATGAAAGTGGGACAATTTTCAGTGAATGGAAAAGGAGTCCCCGATGAGAGAGAGAAAAGATAGGGTTGCGAGGAAGCAGCGCTCGTATGAAGTTGAGTTCAAGGAATTGGCGGTAAGCCGCATGCTTCGCGGTGAGAACGTCGTCAAATTGAGCGGTGAGTTGGACGTGCGGCGCAGCGTGTTGTATCGCTGGCGCGACACCTACCGCGCCGAGGGACGCAGCGGTCTTGAGCGGCGTCAAGGGCGGCCGCGTCCCGGACAAGAGGTTGTGCAATTGGATAGCGATCCGAGCGCCGATCGCATTGCCGAACTCGAACGCCTAGTCGGTCAACAAGCGGCGGAATTGGATTTTTTCGAACGAGCCTTCAACGCCTTAAAACCGGCGATGCCGAACCAAGTCGCTCGCAACGCGAGCGGCTCTACAGCGTCATCGACGAAATTCGCGTTGAAGGCCGACTCAGCGTCGAGCGCGCCTGTGCACTCGGAGAAGTCAGCCGAGCCGGATATTACCGGCAATTAGAGCGAGACAAGCCTGTCGAATCCAACCTGGAAGTGCGTGACCGTATGCAACGCATTACGCTCGCAAATCGCCGCTACGGCTATCGTCGAGTGACCGCCGAACTGCGTAGGCAGGGCTTTACGGTGAACCACAAGAAGGTCTTGCGGCTGATGCGCAACGACAATCTGCTGGCGATACGCAAGCGCCGCTACGTATTGACGACGGACTCGGATCAGCACCGCGCGATCTACCCAAACTGGGCCAAAAACCTGCAGATCGACGGTCTCGATCAGCTCTGGCAGGCCGCCATCAGCTACGTGCGCATGCGCCGTTCGTTCGTCTACTTGGCGGTCGTGATGGACTCGTATTCCCGGCGCGTGGTGGGCTGGGAATTGGGGCCTTCCCTCGAGGCCATATTGGCAGTGAACGCGCTGCGCAAAGCGATCGAGTTTCGCTGTCCGAAGCCGGGGCTGGTGCATCATTCCGATCAAGGCACGCAATATACCTCGCGGGCTTATGTCAGTCTGCTGGAAGAAAACGGCGCGTTGATCTCGATGAGCCGGCGAGGAAACCCGTACGACAATGCGCGCATGGAAAGTTTTATGAAGACGCTCAAAAGCGAGGAGGTGAACCTACAGACGTATCAATCGATGGACGAGGCGAGAGCTTCGATCGAGGAATTTATCGACGCGGTGTACAACCAAAAGCGGCTGCATTCGGCGTTGGGGTATCGGCCTCCGCAGGAGTTCGAGCAGTTGTTGCCGTCGAGCGAAGAGCTCAGAAATCCGCAGTTTGAGTTTTCTGAGGCATGAGGAAATCTATCGAGACAGTGGTCGCACTCGGGACGGGAGAATGTCCCGCCCCGAGCGCTCATCGTCTCGCTGAGTTTCCAGCCGGGTATTGCTTGGCGGGTTGCTCTCCAGCATTGCCCGCCTCCGCTTTCCCGGCCGTTTTCAAGTGTGCGGCACGTTCGCCGAAAAGGCTATACTTTTTCAGCGAACGGCAACTGTCCCATTTTTAAGCTGTCTCAGCTTAGGGGTGCATGCCATAGAGGCCAATCCGCTGCCGGTAAAGGGCCTTGTCCCCGTTTTCCTCTACGTTCGATCCGAATGGGCCGGGCCTGGAGCAGTGGCAGCCGTTCACCGCGTCGAACGAAGCTTATTTGGAGTTCGGCGACACCGTAGGCGCCGGCAGTTCACTACGCATGGAAAAGGTCGACGTGATCCGGCGCAGTTTCGAAGCACGGCGTGAGGGCCGCTGAGGCTCAAGCGCGGTCGCCGCGGGCTCACGCTGATCCGGTAGATCCGTAGATCCGTAGATCCGGTACAGCCTCGCATCAGGGCGTGCCCGTTTCTGCGTTGGAACCGATACAATCGCCGCATGCCGAGGGTGGTGGCGATGGAGGTACCGCATCACATCACCCATCGCGGAAAAAACAGTCGGAAAAACCGTTCGGCGGCGAAGACTATCAGAGGAAGATCGAGGCGGACTTGGGTCTTCCGGCAGGCTGGAGTCGCATTCGTCCGCAGAGAGGTGGGGTCTTCCACGAGACGGCTGGAGCAAGCTAACATATTGATTTAGTTGATGTTGCTGTAGTTGTTAAGGGCTCCGCCCCCTCGCGGTGCCCTCGCGGTGGTCCGGAACTGCCAAAACAAATATGTCGCCACGATCTGATCTGGAAGAGCGCAAGAGCGCAAACAGGAGCACGGCGAACAAAGACACAGCACCAATGCCCAAAGCAATCGGTCGCACGAAGCTCCGAAACGCGCTCGCGATTCCAGACGTAGCCCCATTCAACGGGGAATCTCTCCCTCAATCTCTACGAGGCCTTCAAGATCGAAGTCATCAGGCATCCAAAAGAGCAAGTTGCTCCATTGCTCCGGCTTCGTTGCGAACCAGACGGTCAGCAGGTTTTCGATCGTTGCTCCAGGGGGCGCGGATTGCGGAACCAGAATCACGCCGGCGCTGATACTGGATTCAACAAAACGTCCGAAATGCCCCGGAATCGTTCGCACGCCGTGGGTCAAGAGGACCTGCGATTCGGAGGCCGCGAATTCGAGAATCGCTGCGTCGGGGCTGGCTGATAGGCCGACGTCCACGACCCGCACGATGTCGATTGCTGCTTCCCGGCGCTTCAGCCCGCGAACAATGTGGCGGCTGAGGCTGAAGTTCTCATCAGCGAGAAATCGAACTCGCATTCTGCGCGCGCCGGAGTTGGGCAATCACGTTACGGTTCTCTATGGCTGACTTCGCGGCGAGGTCAGCTCCGATCCGCTCGCCTTCGTCGATGTACGCCGCAATCTCCTGTTCATTCGCCAAATAGTACGTGATAGCGCCATAGACTTGCTCGAGTGAGAGCGATGGGAAGTCGTCACGTATCGTCTCGACAGAGGCCCCGGCTCGAAAGGCGTAAACGATTGATTCCAGGCTCACGCGAGAGCCCCTGACACGGTAGGCGTGCTCGATTCGCTCGATATACTCCGGCACGACGCTCTCAGTTTAGCGCGCCGGCATCTGAACCTTAAAGCACTAGAACGATCGGGGACACGGGCATAACTTCGTATGTGCCGTTTTGAATCAGCAGCTTCCAGCGATCTCGACGTTCATAAAACAGGACGATTGAGTCTCGCCATGGAGTCCCTTAACCCGGAACTGCAGCGCAATCGCTATCCACAATTAGCTCCGAAACGTTATACACTCGGCCAAGTACTAACTACTGAACTCCGTCCAGTTCGTCCTCGGGCAGCGGCTGGATATCGTCGATCTCGTCAAACGAAATTGTGGCCTCGGCGGTGAATTTCCGATAGAGCCGAAACTCGACTTCGTTGCGATTTAGCATTCGTCCGTCGCGCATGAAGATCTCGGCCTTTAGCGGCAGAAGGAACTCATGCCCGCTGATATCGATAAAGTCGTAGTCAAGCCGCGAGCGCGCTTCCTGCATCGGAAAATCGACCGGGATGCCCTCAGCCGACATCACGATCCGCAGCGCTCTTTCTGTCTTCTTGTCGATGTAAACCAGTCCCGAATATCCCGTCCGTATGGTTCGCGTCGGTAGCCCCTCGGCGCCCCCATGAGAGGTAAGCGACCAACTGGACTGGCTCTTTGGAACATCGACGTTAAACACGTATACCGGATGCTCGCGTAATAGCGAGTGGCGCGCCCACGTGAACTTCGCGTTCGTCTGCGGCGAAAATAAACTTGCAAGCGTGGTGCCAAATTCGCCCGTACTGTAAGCGCCACCAAGTTCGTCGAAAGACTTGCCCGTCGAGCGATTGTCGACGCTGAGCATTTCGTACAGTTCCTTGCCCTCGATGTAACTCACGCGCGTCTTGATCTCGTCGTACTTCAGCCAATCCATTTCGAGACCACTCGGGTCAAGATAGCGTCGCGTTAGTTGCAGACAGATATAGTCGGGCAGTCCGACCGTGAAAGCTTTGGCGCTGGCCCGCGCTTCGGCGATGATTCGCTGTTGCTCGTCGAGCGACGGGGGCGGAGGCTGCTGGGTTCGCTGGTTGGTCTTCGGAATAATGCGCGGCTCCGGCAGACTCGCGGTACTCGCCTTCAGCTCATTGAGCGTCTGCAAGGTCTTGGCGCCGATACCCCAACCCACAAATTCCTCGATCAACTTGTCACTCAGCGCGAACTTAAGCTTTTGCGATTTCAAGTAGTTCGCGACTTGCTTGTCTTTAAAACCCTGCTCGATAGACGATTTTAGAAACTCGCTAAGTTGGTCGTAACTCAGCGCCGCTTGCGCCAACAAAGTCGTTGCGGCCAGCAGGGACACGCAGATTAGTCGTTGCGCCACACGCATGGCCTCAGTTTAGCCGAGTGCGGCCAACCCGGCACTTCGCGATCGGACGATTTCAGACCGCCGCAACTCCACGCCTCAACCCAGTGCGTCCAATGCGGTCGCGCTACGGAGCCGGCCGTCGAATTGCGCTTCCGCTCGTTGCACCAAAAACCGCCGCAACTCACTGACAGCAACCGCATCGCACTGCTCAATCTCGACTTCGGCCAGTTTCGCTCGCAGCATTCGGGTGGCAAGGGCGCGAGTCCGCGGCGCCATCCGCCATGAGTCGCGGTCCTTAAATTCGACGCTGACCAGGCCAGCCTTCGAGCGACCAAAGTAAACCGTTTGATCGGTGGTAAGCAGCTTGCCGCTCTCGATGCAACGGTTGAGGGGCGGCAGCCAGCCGCCCAGACGGATCGCCCAAAGCAAGTAGTAGATGAGAGCTCGCTCGA
This sequence comes from Bryobacterales bacterium, assembly GCA_965247305.1. GTDB lineage: Bacteria > Acidobacteriota > Terriglobia > Bryobacterales > UBA6623 > CATQHP01. The sequence continues at coordinate 4,897,619 of OZ252030.1, forward strand.
CCCAACCCGCAATTTTCTCGCCGCCAGGCTCTTCCCACAGGCCGCGCCAAAATTCCTCAAGAACCAATTTCAGCAGCCGAAAATGCGCATCGTTAGGCTCCTGCTCCGGCAGTAGCTGCTCGGCCGTCTCCGCGATCAAATCAAGCGCGATACTAGTCGGGTAATCGGCTTGAAGCAATACAGGAGGCCCAATTAACTCCGCTCGATCGAGCCGTACAAGTTCGAGCGTGTCCTTTTGAAAGTAGAAGAGCTTAGAGTACGCCAGCCGTTCGAGCGACGATCCATAACGGCTCTTGGGCCGGCGCACGCCGCGCGCAACGCCACGCAGCTTTCCGCGGTCGCGAGAAAAACAGCTCACGATGAGATCAGCTTCCCGGTAGGGATAGCTACGCAAAACGAAAACTTCGCTTTCGCGAGACGGCACAGGCGCGGACTACTCTCAATCTAGGATCGCACCGAACAGCGCCAATCCGCCTACCCAAATCCGCCCACCGACGTCTACCGCAATGAGCTGGGAACAAACAGCGCCAAACCCTCGTAATCTTAGTCAACGTCCCGTCCTCGAAAGGAGACTCCCATGCGTCACGCTCATCGAATCGCAACTTGCCTAGCAGCCGCGGTCTGCCTAGCCGTCGCCCCGCTAGCCGCCAAGGTCACCGAAAACGTCGACCGCACATTCAAGCTCGGCGAGACAGGCGAGCTAGTAGTCAGCAATGTCAACGGATCGATCGAGGTCAATGCATCCGACGGCGACCAGGTCATTCTTCACGCCGTCAAATCCGCCGACGACGCCGACGCCCTGCAGGCAACAACCATCGAAATCGACGAGTCCCCCGGACGCCTGTCAAGGGCGGAGTAAATGTAGACCGCTTCGGCGGAGCAAAAATAGACCAGTTGGCGGGGATCCAGCGGTTTGCGTGGGACGGCTGGAACGGAGCCTGAGGACGCCCTTTAGGGCGGCCCAGGCGTAGTGGAAGACGGCCCACGCAAACCGGCGCGAGCGGCCGGCGGGTCAGTTTGAAGAGCGCGGGCGCTTCTTTTTGCTTTGCTTGAGGCGGTAGCTGTCGCCGTTCATCTCGAGGATATGGACGTGATGCGTGAGCCGGTCAAGCAGAGCGCCGGTCATGCGTTCGGAACCCAGCACCTCGGTCCACTCGGTGAACGGCAGGTTCGAGGTCAGCAACGTCGAGCCCTGTTCGTAGCGCTGCGAAAAGATCTCGAACAGCAGCTCTGCCCCGGTCTTCGACAGCGGCACATAGCCCAGTTCATCGACGATCAGTAGATCCTGCTTGGCAAGTTGTTTCTGGACCCGTAGTAGTTGCCGTTCGTCACGGGCTTCGAGCAGTTCATGGACCAATCCCGCGGCGGTGGTGAAACGTGTGCGATAGCCGCTCTGACAAGCTGCCAGTCCCAGCGCCAAGGCGATATGCGTTTTGCCGGTGCCGGAGTTCCCCAGCGCCAAGACGTTCTCACGGCGGTCGATGAACTCACAGCGCGCCAGCTCCAGAACGAGCTTCTTGTTCACCGAGGGTATGGCCAAGAAGTCGAACGTGTCGAGACTCTTCGTCACCGGGAACTTGGCGGCCTTGATGCGACGCTCGGTCGCCCGCTGCTCGCGATCGACCAGTTCCAGCTCGCAGAGTTGCTGTAGGAAGTCCCGAAAGTCCAAGCCTTCGGCGGCGCAGCGCCGAGCCAGTTTGTCGTACTCGCGCAGGAAGGTCGGCAGCCGCAGCGCTTTCAGGTGGGTTTCCAGCAGCATTCTCGACTTCGCCATCAGCTTGCTCCTGCTAGCAGCGCCAGATAGGATGCCGGCGACGTCTGCTCGACCTGAGCCGTCGGCAGGTGGGGATACTTCGTTAAGTCGAGCTTCGGCGGACGTTGCTCGATCGCGCACAGCAGTAGATGCTTGACGGCGTCAAAGCCAATCGTTCCCAGTAGACAGACTTGGCGCACCGCCGTTGCGACGTGCTCAAGGGGGAAGTCCTCCAACAGTCGCAGGACCTGTACGTACTCGCGCTTGCCCGCTTTGTCCAACCGCGATTCGAGCAGTCGTCGCAGCTTCGCAAACTCCGGCGGCAACTCCCAGCCGACCAACGGCGCGGCTTGATCGAGCGCGTTGGTCTTGCGTTCCAACAACGCCAAGTAGTGCAGCGGATCGAAAACCAACTCTTCACGTTCATAGCTGCGCTGATGGCGGGCGATCTCTTCGCTGCCGCAACAGATCACTACCTCATCCACGTAGGCTTTGATCAGGACCTGGCGGTGGCCGTAACGCGTTGGCACCGAATAATCGTTTGTCGCGTAGCGCACCAGCGACAACGAAGTCACCCTTGTCGAGCGTTTGTCGCAGGCATCGTAGGCTGTCGGTGCCAAGGGCAAGAGCGCTTCCCGATCGCGCTCGAAGCGTTCGCCGACGGTTTCGGTGTGCCGTCGCAAACGCCGTTCACGGTTGGCTCGGCACTTCTCTTCGAGGTGTTCGTTGAAGGCTTCCCAACTCTCGAATCTCGGGATCGGCACCATGAAATTGCGCCGTGCGAAGCCCACTAGCCCTTCGACTTTTCCCTTGTCGTTGCCCTTGCCCGGACGCCCGAAACGATCGGCGAACAGGTAGTGCGACTGCAGTTCGCTGAACACCCGCGTACGTTTGCGCGTGCCGTCGCCGAGAATCCTTGCCACCGCCAGCGTCGTGTTGTCGTAGACGATGTTGCGTGGCACGCCGTCGAAATAACGAAACGCGGCGTTGTGTCCTTCGCAAAAGGCTTCCGTCGTCTCGGCGGGAAAGGCCTTAACGAAGGCGTCGTCGCTGTGCGGCAGATCGACAACCAAGAAGTGCGCCTTGCGCTGGACTCCATTGATAACGACAACCGCTTCGCCGAAGTCGGCCTGCGCGTCGCCGGGCGGATGCGCCAGTGGCACGAACATCTCTTGTCCACCGAGCTTCTTCTCGCGGACGTAGTCCTTGACGATCGTGTAGCCACCGCTGAAATCGTACTCCTCGCGTAGGCGATCGAAGATGCGTTTCGCGGTGTGACGTTGTTTCTTTGGTTGTTGCTGATCGTCGAGCAGGATCTGATCGATGATTCCGGTGAACGCTTCGAGCTTCGGCCGTCTCACCGGTTTGCTCCGCCGATAGCCCGGCGGAGCAGCGTAGCGCAGCATTTTGCGCACCGTCTCCCGCGCTAAGCCAAACCGCTTGGCGGCTTCGCGTTCACTCAGCCCTTCGACGTAGACACTGCGCCGTACTTGAGCATATAGCTCCACGCGATACATCCTTCCCGTGTTCCACAAAACACCGAATGGATGCCAGCGGACCACCCGGGCGGTCTAATTTTCCGCCGCCCTTGAACGGCTTTAAAACGCCGTTCTGTGGTCTAGTTTGTCAGCGCCGTTCTCACCGTCAAATCCGCCGACGACGCCGACGCCCTGCAGGCAACAACCATCGAAATCGACGAGTCCCCCGGACGCCTCAAGATCAGTACGAAACACGCCAGAACTGGTTGGTTCGGCAGCAACGGCAACGGGAGTGTTGCCTATGAGCTGACTGTGCCTCGCGGCGTCGACGTTAAAGCAACTTCGGTGAACGGTACGCTGACGATCAGCGAAATTCAAGGCGACATCGAAGCAGAGACTGTCAACGGCGCGGTAAGAATCAGCGATGCCAGAGGCGCCGTCGTGGCCAAAACGGTCAATGGCGCGCTACGAGCGAACATTACCACCACACCGAATATGAAAAGCAATTCGTTTAAAACAGTCAACGGCTCGGTGCAAGTCTCGCTGCCATCGGACGTAGCCGGCAAGTTCCAAGCGGAAACAGTCAACGGATCAATCAAAACCGACTTCGCTCTAGAAGTTCATAAGCCCAAGCCGTGGGGCAAAAAATCTATCAACGCCCAGCTAGGAACGGGCGGCGCAAGCTACTCATTTTCAACCGTAAACGGCTCAATCAAGATCACCGAGAACTGAGACAAGCTCCCGAAAACAAGCCAAGAACCGCAATTGGGGGTTCACTGCCGTAAGAGCCGAAACTCTACGTCGAAGATTTTCGCCCGACGCGCTTGCGCAATTCCTTTGCACGCCGCCCAAGCTCCTGCCGTGCCTCTGAAAAGCCCGCAACCGTCACATTCCCTGCCCGACAATACGAGATTACGACTTCTTCGGCCGCGATAAACTCATCACAAACGTCGGCAACGTCAGCCGCAATTTCGATCGGAATATTTGTCACGCCATTCTGGTCGGCATGTATCAAGTCCCCTGGGTAAACGGCCAGTCCACCAGACGAAATGGGAATATTGAACTCCAGCAACTGCGGCCAGCCGTGCGACGGATTGACGCCATTTGAAAAGCAAGGAAAACCGATCGCGCGGACCTGGTCAAGATCACGCGCAGCTCCGCTCGTGATCAGCCCTTGGGCTCCAAACGCCTTGTACGTCGAGCACATCACCTCGCCAAATGTTGCCGCCTTCGTCGGCTCATCGAGGTCTTGCACGACCACAATCGGGGGACCCGGTATCTCGCTGAAACGCGCCACCTGATCGTCGAGCGAACCGTAGGCGCCCGAGCCATGCGGCGCGACACCTGAGCGAAATGTCGCGGTCGAGGCGTACCCACAGATCGGCCCCATCTCCGGAAAACACGACTGGATCCGCTGATCCATATAACCCTCGGTCTGTGCACGAACTTCGAAAAGTTCAATTACATTACAAACGGTCGGCGTATCATATTTCCTGAGTTTTTCGAGGACGGCCTCGTCAACCTGTGGGTCCGGCATAGTCCACCATCGTACTCGAATGATTGGGGCTACGCGCGGGTTATCATGGTCCGCATGTCGAACCAAGTTTCCCGCCGCAATTTCGTCCGCGTCGCAGCCGGCGCAACCGCCCTTTCGCAAGCCGCCCTGGGCGCCAACGACCGAGCCCGCGTTGGATTCATCGGCGTCGGCGCGCGGGGCTTCGGCGGACATGTTAGAAAGGTCGCCCTACTCAAGGAATTCGGCGCCAAAGTCGACCTGGTCGCCGTCTCAGACGTCTATTCGGGCCACCGCGACCGCGCCGCCAACTACATCAAAGACCAAACCGGAACAACGACAAAGACCTACCACGAATACCGCGATTTGCTAGGCGACGACTCCATCGACGCGGTCTTCATCGGAACCCCCGATCACTGGCACGCCACGATGGCCATCGACGCGATGAAGGCCGGCAAGCACGTCTACTGCGAGAAGCCGATGACGAAGACCATCCAAGAGGCGTTCGACGTCGTCGACACCTGGAAGGCCAGCGGCAAGGTCATGGGCGTGGGCGTTCAGTCCACCTCCCTGCCCGCCTGGACCAAGGCCAATGAGCTGATCCGCGCCGGCAAACTTGGCAAGGTCGTCCAATTTCAAACCGAGTTCTATCGCAACACCAACATCGGGCAGTGGCGCAATCGCGCAATCACGATGGACATGACGCCCGACACGATTGACTGGGACCGCTGGCTAGGAAAGGAAGAAGGCCTCGCGCCCGACATGCCGTTCGACCGCGCCGTCTACATCCAGTGGCGCGCCTACTGGCCTTTTGGTGCAGGACTTTACACGGATTTATTCGTGCATCGCACGACATCGATGCTCAAGGCCACTGGCCTGGGCCTGCCAGCGCGAGTAACCGGCGCGGGTGGGATTTTTATGGAATACGACGGCCGCGATGTGCCCGATGTAGCTACAGTCGTCGCCGACTACAACGAGGGCGTGCAGTTCCTCATTACGGCTTCGATGGTCACCGCCGGCGCCCCCATCAAACAAATCATCCGCGGCCACTTAGGATCGTTTGTCTTCGGCAACGGCGAGCAGTTCACGGGCTTCGATTTCGTGCCGGAGTCGGAGCGAGCGATCGGCCAGGTCCTTGAGCCGGAACGGATTGAGGCCGGCGAAGTCGAAGACACCAGCCGCGCCCATATGGGCAACTTCATCGATGCTGTGTTAGCCAACGACCCCAGCGCGGTCAACAACCCCCCGGATATGGGGGCGAACGCCGTCACCACCATCAACCTAGGTGCCAGAAGCTACCGCGAAGGCAAAGTATTTTTCCTCGATCCAGAGACCCGCCGCATCTCAACGAGCGATCCCGGCTGGTCGAAGAAGTGGGAAGAGATGTCGCACAACCGCGCACGTCCCAACCACCTACCAGGCTGGCACGCCGGCGACACCGGAAGCCTGCTCACCCCACCCGATCAAATGAAAATCGCCGGCCCCTGGATCGACGGCAAAGACCCAGCGAAGTGACTCGGCTAAGCGGCTGTTAGATCGGTCAGAGTGAAATCGTTGCCGTTGAAAAGTAGCGGTTCGCCGGCGACCTTGGCGGTGGCGTAGGTAAGGCAGTCGCCAAAGTTAAGTTTCGCCGGATGTCGAGACTTCCCGTATTCGCTGAAACCTCGAATCGCAACCGCCAGATGCGAAGGACCAAAATGAATCACCTCGACCTGGAACGCATCCAGAAAGTCGTCGACCATTGGCTGCGCATCTGTTCGAAGCCGACTTGTAAGAACCATCGCAACTTCCAAAAGCGTCGGAGCGCCTACACTGCACCTGTTGTGCTCTATCTTGTTGAAAAACAACTCGCCGTCGGACTCTTTCAGCAGGACCGCGATGATCGCGGAGGAATCAAGAATCATTCTCAATAGCCATCCGGCCCGTATCCCAGAATCTCCTCGCGCTCTGCTTTAGTGAGTTCCTTGCCGCGAACGTCGTCGGGAATCTTGGGCCAGACCTCTTCCTCGAGAAACTTCTGCATGCGTTCCCCCTTGGTTAGCGTGCCTTTTCGAGCCAGCCGTTCCTTGCGCTCCTGTAGTTATTGCCGCACGGCCTCGGTCTTCGTCTCTCCGGCCATCTCAGCAACTTCGTGGGCAAGCAGCTCAACCTCCGCGTTTTTGATATTCAGGCCCATGGTAGAATTTTGTCAATTTCTACCATCGAGCGTGTTCTCATACCAAACAACGTTGTTTGAATCCTGACCCGCCACAAGCACATCGAGATCGCCGTCAACGTCCATATCGAACAGTCGAATGTCGTACGCGGCCTGATCATCGTAGATCGAGTGCTTCGTAAACTTTCCGCGCCCATCGTTCTCATACCAGGCAACTTCGTAGCTGAGCTTCCCGCAAGTCACACCATCGATATCGCCATCTCCGTCAATGTCGCCTATCGCCAGGTCATGCGGGCCGTCGAGCTCCGAATCAATCTCATGCAACTCAAATCCCGGCCCTTCAAACCACAGCACTCCCTTGCCGTGCCCACGCGTCGCGAAAATATCCATCACTCCGTCGCTGTTTAGATCGGCCGGCAGCGTGTTCGTCGCCCCGACCTGATTCACCGCAATCGTCCTTTTCAACCAGGGCGTCGAGTGGTCAGCGGGCTGCTTCCACCAAGCGAACCAGTTCCCGCCGCCAGTCACGGCGTCTTTACCTCCGGAGGCTATGTCAGCGACGCCGTCGCCGTCGAGATCACCGATCCCGAGGTAGTGGCTCAGCCCCGGCGCATCCTGGTCGGCAAAGACGTAACGGATCCATTCCTCGGCCGAGCGAGGGTTTTCCGGAATCTTCCACCAGACCAGCGAGTTTGGATAGCCGTCCTTGGGCTGTGCGCTATTCCCAGCCAGGTCGAGCCGCCCGTCGCCGTCGATGTCACCCTTGATCAACCCGTGCGTACCGTTGACCTCGCTATCGACCACGCGATAAGTCCAACGGTCGTTGATCGGGTCATCCGGCCGCTCCAGCCAAAACACTGGCCCTGGAGAATACACTGCGCCGATATAGTCCGGGTCGCCATCGCCATCCACATCCATCACCTCACTGTGGATCGTGTCGCGAACCCCCGGACGAAACGGAAACTTGCCGTCGATCACTACCTTCTCCCAATCAGGAGCGATGTACAGGTGCGTCTCGCCCCCGGCATCGACGATCACATCGGGCAGCCCGTCGCCTGTGAAGTCCGCCGCCACCGCCGTCTGACAGACGAATCCTTCAGCGATCTGATGCCGCGCCCAGCTTCTATCACTTTGGGCGTAGGACAGCGAAGTAGTCACAATAAATACGAACAAAAGAAGTTGTCTCATAGCGAAGTACTGTAAAATTACCACGAACATGATGCGCGGATCTCTAGCTTTTGCGATACTGCTCTTCGCGTCGACCTCGTCGGCGAATGAAAACGGCCTTCCTCTGGGCCACACCGGAGCGTTCGGCGAGCTGACGTGCGACAAAGCCGGATGCCATCGTAATGCCCCACTTATGGGATCGGCGGGGATGCGGATCGAGGTCGGACCCTACGTCCCCGGCGCGACACAGCCGGTCAACGTCATCATCGAAAGTGCCTCCGCGACACGCTGGGGATACCAACTTACCGCTCGCCGCGCATCCGACCCACGGCTGCCGGCCGGCACGCTCGAAGCACTCAATCAATTTTCTAGGGTGCGTTGCGCCGACGGCTCCGCAACGCCGTGCCGCGCCGACCAGCTCGAATACGCCACTCACACGAGCGCCGCACCGATCGGTCGCGCCCGCATATTCACGTTTACCGTCAACTGGACAGCCCCTACGGAAGACCTTGGCAACGTGCTGCTGACCGCCGCCGCGCTGGCGGGCGACAACGATAAAGGCACCAACAGCGACGTCACCGTTACGTCACTCGCCACATCGCTCTTCGCCCCCACCAACAGCCCATCACTGAACCGAGGAGGCACCGTCAGCGCCGCCTCGCTCGGGCGCGACGAGGTAGTCATCTCGCCCGAAAGCCTGATCACGCTGTTCGGCGTCAATCTCTCGGGCCCTGGCTCCATAGTGACCGCCGGTATTGACGATCTCGACCGCGGATTCATCCCAACCGAACTCAACCGGCTAAGCCTTGAGTTTCGCCCGCCCGGGGGCCTCAGCCCAACTCTCGGCCGTGTTTTGTTCGTCAGTCCAACCCAGGTGAACGCGCAGGCCTCCGACTTCCCGCTTGGTCGAAGCGGAACTATCGAAGTCACGCCAGTCATCAATCGCGGGAAGTCCAGCAACGAGGTCCGTGGAAACACAGTGCTGGTCCAGGTCGCCGCCAAAGTACCCGCGCTATTTACATTCGATAGCAGCGGTCGCAATGACGCGGCGGCGGTTCACGCCGACGGCCGCCCCGTGGCTGCGGTGGACAAAATCCCCTCGTCGTTTCCCGCGGCGCCTGGCGAAATCATTCTGCTTTTCGGAACAGGCTTCGGCGAAACTCAAACCCCGCTTCGGCCGGGCGAACGCTCCATCGGCCTCAACCCGGTCGTCGGCCAAATTGCCGTCACGATAGGTGGCATTCAACTCATGCCAAGCGAAGTTTTTTACGCCGGTGCCGCTCCCAACTTCGTCGGCCTGACCCAGTTCAACGTCCGTATTCCACCCGGACTCCCGCCTGGCGACCACCTCGTAACCATTCGCTGCGGCAACTTCATCACCCAATCTGAAGTGTTCGTAACCGTCGGACCATAGCAGTGCGTGACTCTTGCCACAGGCTAGGGGTCTGATACTCTGACAATATCGCCCGGCCAAAGAAACCGGACGTCGACCTCCAGGTAGACGTTCTTTTCCGCGCAGCACGCACAGTCTGCGTGTCCATTTGCCGGTCTACGCTTTCGGTGAAAATGCGGGCTAGACCCGAGCTGCCGCCGCCAACCCGATCTTTTCAACTAGGGCCGCAAATCTCGGATGCGCATGCAAATCATCAAACGCGGGCTCACAGCGCACATAAACGACACTCGGATCGCGCAGTTCGCAAGCCATCTCCATCTCACGCATTGCGTTTTCCGTATCTCCTAGACCCAGATAGATAATTGCCAAATTCAGCGGCGACACATGCCGTGAGATCCTCTGTTCGATCAGCCTGTCGAGTATCTCGCGCGCCCCGTCGGTTTCGCCAATCATGCCCAGGTACCGCCCCATCATGATGTCGCTTCGCAACGGGTTGTGCTCCAGCTCGTCCATCCGCCTCAGAAGCTCGCCGGCTTCGTCAAACTGTCCTGTCTGCCCGTAAGCGACGCACAAATCGAAATATGCCGGGACGAAATCTGGGTCAAGCTCGAGCGTCCGCCGACACTGCTCAATCGCTTCCTCAAAGCGCCGAGCAAAATGCAAAATCCGCCCTTTCGCCGTACTGATGATTAGTGACAGCGGGTCGAGCGCCTGCGCGATGCCAATCTGCTCAAGCGCCTCGTCGACGCGACTCAATGTAGCTAGCAGCATCGCGTACTGATGGTGCGCCATCGCGTAGCCCTCGTTAATCTCAAGTGCGCGCCGGTAATGCTCTTCGGCGCCCGCGAAATCCCAGTCGATGCGATAGACCACCATGGCCAGAGCGACGTGGGCTTCGGCGCAATCCGTGTCGAGACGAATCGCCTCGCGCGCGGCCTCTCGCGCCCGCTCCATGGTCCCTTCCAGATCGCCCTCCGCGTAACCACGAGTGGCGAACAGCAGTCCAGCCTCTGCCTGGCCCGCGAACGCCAGCGCATAATTCGGGTCTTCTCGCGCCGCGGTCTCAAAACAGTCCAACGCCTTCCGCAAACTCTCCGACGCGCGCTGATTCAGATGGAAACGACCTTGCAGATAGCAGTTGTAAGCCTCCAGATTGGTAGTCGCCGGGCGGCCCTTTTTCTCCGTGCCCAGTCGGCCGGCCAACTCCAAACGCATATGCGCTACCGTGGCGTTTGCGATTTCATCTTGAATCGCAAAAATGTCTTCCATCTCGCGATCAAATCTTTGCGACCAAAGGTGGTAGCCGTCCGCGACGTTGATGTGCTGCACAGTGATGCGCAACTTATTGCCGGCCTTGCGGACGCTCCCCTCCAATACCGTCTGCACATCTAGCTTTTGTCCAATATCACGAATATCGTAGGGCTGGCCCTTGAATTGGAATGACGAAGTCCGCGAGACGACACGCAGGCCCTTCACACCCGACAACGCCGTAATCATTTCCTCGGTAATTCCGTCGCAGAAATACTCCTCGTCCTTCGCCGGGCTCATATCGACGAATGGCAGCACCGCGATCGTCGGCTCCAAAGTAATCGGTTGAATGGGACGAGTCTCTTGTCGACGAATACTCTCGTCCAGGCGCCGAACGGCTTCCACCGCCTCATCCATCGACTCGAAACGATCCAGCGGATCTTTCGCCATCAGCCGGTCAAGTAACTCCTGCGCTCCAACAGGAACGCTGACGCCTCGCTCCGCAAGCCGCGGTGCCGGAGTGTGCGCAATGTCGTAAAGCAAAACTGCTTCTTGCGGATCGTTAAACGGGAGCCGCCCGGTCAGCATCTCGAACACGACCACGCCGTAGGAAAACATGTCCGCCAGGTGATCGGTCTCTAGCCCCAAGGCCTGTTCGGGCGGCAGGACTATAGCAAAACCATGATCTCCTTGCCTTCAACACTTCTGTCTGAATCATAGGTTATATCCTTATTTATCAACCTTCTAAGCTTGACATCCACTGATACTAGCGCCACACTCACAGTCAGATCGACGCCATTAGTCTGCTGACATAGTGATGACAGCATGAGAAACTCCAACTCCTTCGTTCGTTGTCCACCTAGCGCGGCGTCAAGGAGGCTCTATGCGCCTAACTGAGAAGACCATCCGCGCCATTCCGGGATCTGATCGCTGGTCCGAGCAGGACCGCAAGCGAGGCTACCGACTCAGCTGGGACGACGAACTCAAAGGGTTCGGCCTGCGCACCACTTCCGCCGGCGCGAACAGCTTTGTCTATAACTACCGCACCACGGACGGGCGTCAACGAAGGGCGACCGTGGGCCGCTGGCCGGGCATGACCGCTACCGCGGCGCGGGCTGCCGCTGTCAAACTGCGTTCGTCAGTCGACGGTGGCGGTGACCCCCTCGCGGCGATCCAAGGCAGACGAGGCGAGTTGAGCTTCGCTCGACTCGTTGACGAGTTCGCCGAGCGACATTTGTCGAAGTTGCCCTCGGGCTCCGAGACCGAGCGTATGTTACGACGTGATGCGGTCCCGATGCTGGGGAAGATGAAGGCCTCAGACGTCAGAAAACGGGATGTCATCGCTCTCTTCGACCAAAAAGCCGCTACCGCGCCGGTTGGGGCGAATCGCTTGCTGACGTCAATCAGCCGCGTTTACAACTGGGCGCTCAAGCGTGACCTGATCGAAACCGGCAACCCCGCGGCGCTAGTCGCCAAAGCGCCCGAACGTTCGAGGGACCGAGTGTTGAGCGAAGGCGAACTGGTGACAGTATGGCAGCGGTTGGACGACGCGCCACGGCTGGGTCTACAGACCGCCGATGCGTTACGAATGATCCTGTTGACGCTGGCGCGTCCGGGCGAAGTGGCGGGCATGCTCTGGGATGAGATCGAAGAGGACTGGTGGCAGATCCCTTCAGAGCGAGTGAAGAACCGGCACACCCATCGCGTACCACTGAACAAGCTGGCGAGGGAGATCTTGGCCAAAACGACGCAAGAGTCCGAATATGTCTTCAATGCCCCACAAGGCGGCCAGCTGCCGCGGATGAGGTTATCCGACGCCTTGAGCAAGAGCCGCGAGTACTTCGGCGTGCCGGAGTTCAAACCGCACGACTTAAGGAGGACCGCCGCTAGCCATATCGCGGCGCTCGGCACGCCACGCTTCATCGTCGAACGGCTTTTGAACCACGCAGATCGGTCCGTGACGGGGATCTATGATCGCTATGAGTACGGCAAGGAAAAACAAGCGGCGCTCGATGCCTGGGATCGCAAACTGCGGGCGCTACTATTCGGGGAGCGTGCGGAAGTTGTGGAGCTCTCAAGATGAAACGAAAGCCCGTCAGAGTTCGGGACCTCACGCCGGAGCAACTCACTGAACTCCGGCGCCTGGCGAGCGAGCACCAAGCACCACGGAAACCCGGCAACGCCCTCTATAGGCAAGACGTGTCGATTTCGGAAGAGGACTGGTTCGCTATGCCGACAGGGCTGGAGGCGGTCGAAGCGGAGACGGTTGCGTTTCTCGAGCGGAGCGGGTTTCGCGCGAAGATTCCAGATGTTCACGAGGCTGGCAAGTCCCGAGACGCGCTCGTGGTTCAGGCATACGAATGCTGGATATCTCTACTGGCGACCAAAGAAAATGCGCGTCTGGAAAATTGGGCACAAGCGATCTCTTCAGCGGTTGATACGGGTCGAATGTTTGAGCGCCTGGTGGCGATTGAACATTTCCAGAAGCCCGTCAAGACTGGGCGAAAGATCATCGACGCCAATAAACTTCGCACGGAACGACGTCATGGGACGCCAGAAGAACGGGCGCGTCGAACTGCAGAAATGTTGAAGTTATACGGGGAACTGTACAAGGGTCCAGGAACTGGGGAGCGCACCTACCGAACAATCGCCAAACGCTTCAACCTCACGCCGGATAGCGTCAAGAGGCGCATACTAGCGGCCCGTAAGAAGAGCTAAAAAAGGTGGGGCTCTCCCCCTGGAGGCCCCAGGAGTGTAGTGGCTACCGTTAGCTTCAGAGGCTAAACGAAATGCCACAAGACATCATTGAGATACCCGCAGGCGTCGCGTTCTCCGAAGCTGAAACGGCGAGGATCTTCGGGGTTTCGTTGCGAACCCTGAGACGGTGGAATGAGTTGCGACGCGGGCCTGTTCGAGCGCACATAGGACGCAGGCCCTATTACACACGCGGGGCGCTGCTCAGATACATCCATTACCAAGATGAGGGGAACCAGTGAGCACCGCCAGGCCTCTGGCAAACCACCCGGCGGCGTGTAAGACGGGTAAGTCTGATTTTTCGGGGCAAGCGGGCCACACATTCAAGCTTGGATCTTCGATCGTGCGTTCCAGTCAAGGACGGTTGTTGTCCGAGCAGGCCACCGATCACACCCGCTCACAGCATCAGATACCCAGTCTGGCGGACCGGGACGCGAAGCTGCTGTATTCGTTGCGTCGCAATCTCGCGGTGAGACTGCACGATACGGCTGGCAATTTCTACTCGTGCGCATGGGTAGCTGTCAGCTTGGCGTCCAGCATGCGCGCAAAGAATCCGCACCGAAACGACAACGGCTTGTGGGCGTTCGTCGAGTCGGTGGCGGTCGAGCAGATTCGCTTCACCTCGCCCGAGTGCGAAGTCGATCGATTGGGAAGCCCGTCGCAACATAGCGATTGCGGGCTGACGGCAGTAATCAAGAACAATTCGAATCCTATGGAGGAACCTCATGAATCCAGAACAAGAAACTGAAGCCCTAACGGCCCCGACGACAGTAGCTAAGCCGGAATCCCACCCAACGGATTCTACCGAGCCCGACGGCGGTCTCCGCGATTCGCAAGGGGGCGACATTGTTTTCGATCTTGAGAAATTGCGATTGAACCAAAACTTCGCCGCCGAACTCGGCGTCAAAAAGCGATTGATTACGGTAAGGGTACGCAAACCCCAGCGGCAGGAATTCTTCCGAGTCCATCCCGATGACACTTACACTCTGACGACTGGTCTTCTGGAGCTAAAGGAAGAACGCGAGACGTACCTGGTCGATCCTAGTGTAGTGCGTCAATCAGATTGAACCTTAAGAAGAGCGGCTTTGCCGCGCTTGACCTTCTCAAGGGTGTCGGAAGCGGTAGCAGTCCAGATGAAGGGCTTGGGCTGCTGATTGTGTCGAGCGATGTAGTCTTCGATGGCGGTGGTGAGTTCGCCGACGCTACGAAAGACACCGTGGCGGATGCGCTTATCGGTGAGGTCTCGGAAGAACCTCTCCACCATGTTCAGCCACGACGCTGAGGTGGGCGTGAAATGGACGTGGAAGCGTTTATTGCGCTGCAGCCAGCGTTTCACCGTGGCGTGTTTGTGAGTGGCATAGTTGTCCACGATCAAATGGATCTGCTTGTCCTTGGGGGTCTGGTTTTCAAGCAAGCGCAAGAAGCGCAGCCATTCTTGGTGGCGGTGCTTGGGCATGCAGGTTCCGATCACCGAGCCGTCGAGCGTGTTGAGCGCGGCGAACAAGGTGGTTGTGCCGTTGCGTTTGTAGTCGTGGGTCATGGTCCGGCCGCGTCCCTTTTTCAGGGGCAGGCCGGGCTGGGTGCGGTCGAGGGCTTGAATCTGTGACTTCTCGTCGAGGCAAAGAACGAGGGCATGCTCGGGCGGGTTGAGATAAAGTCCGATGATGTCGTCGAGTTTTTCGGCGAAGCGCGGGTCGTTGCTGAGTTTGAAGGTCTTGACGCGATGCGGCTTGAGGCCGTGGGCGCGCCAAATGCGACCCACGGTGGAGGCGCTGACGCCGACCGCGGCGGCCATCGTGCGGCGGCTCCAATGGGTGGCGTTGGCTGGCGTTTCGCGGGTCGTCTTGTGGATGATCTGTTGCACTGTTGGGGAGCAGATGGCGGGCTTACGGCCGGGCCGCGGGGCGTCCTTTTCGATGCCGGCGACGCCGGATTCAAGAAAACGGCTTCGCCAGCGCGCCACCAACTGACGCGAGACCGACAGCTGCGCGGCATGGCATGCACCCCTAAGCTGAGACAGCTTAAAAATGGGACAGTTGCCGTTCGCTGAAAAAGTATAGCCTTTTCGGCGAACGTGCCGCACACTTGAAAACGGCCGGGAAAGCGGAGGCGGGCAATGCTGGAGAGCAACCCGCCAAGCAATACCCGGCTGGAAACTCAGCGAGACGATGAGCGCTCGGGGCGGGACATTCTCCCGTCCCGAGTGCGACCACTGTCTCGATAGATTTCCTCATGCCTCAGAAAACTCAAACTGCGGGTTTCTGAGCTCTTCGCTCGCTGGCAACAACTGCTCGAACTCCTGCGGAGGCCGATACCCCAGCGCCGAATGCAGGCGCTTTTGGTTGTACACCGCGTCGATAAACTCCTCGATCGAAGCGCGCGCTTCGTCCATCGATTGATACGTCTGTAGGTTCACCTCCTCGCTTTTGAGCGTCTTCATAAAACTTTCCATGCGCGCATTGTCGTACGGGTTTCCTCGCCGGCTCATCGAGATCAACGCGCCGTTTTCTTCCAGCAGACTGACATAAGCCCGCGAGGTATATTGCGTGCCTTGATCGGAATGATGCACCAGCCCCGGCTTCGGACAGCGAAACTCGATCGCTTTGCGCAGCGCGTTCACTGCCAATATGGCCTCGAGGGAAGGCCCCAATTCCCAGCCCACCACGCGCCGGGAATACGAGTCCATCACGACCGCCAAGTAGACGAACGAACGGCGCATGCGCACGTAGCTGATGGCGGCCTGCCAGAGCTGATCGAGACCGTCGATCTGCAGGTTTTTGGCCCAGTTTGGGTAGATCGCGCGGTGCTGATCCGAGTCCGTCGTCAATACGTAGCGGCGCTTGCGTATCGCCAGCAGATTGTCGTTGCGCATCAGCCGCAAGACCTTCTTGTGGTTCACCGTAAAGCCCTGCCTACGCAGTTCGGCGGTCACTCGACGATAGCCGTAGCGGCGATTTGCGAGCGTAATGCGCTGCATACGGTCACGCACTTCCAGGTTGGATTCGACAGGCTTGTCTCGCTCTAATTGCCGGTAATATCCGGCTCGGCTGACTTCTCCGAGTGCACAGGCGCGCTCGACGCTGAGTCGGCCTTCAACGCGAATTTCGTCGATGACGCTGTAGAGCCGCTCGCGTTGCGAGCGACTTGGTTCGGCATCGCCGGTTTTAAGGCGTTGAAGGCTCGTTCGAAAAAATCCAATTCCGCCGCTTGTTGACCGACTAGGCGTTCGAGTTCGGCAATGCGATCGGCGCTCGGATCGCTATCCAATTGCACAACCTCTTGTCCGGGACGCGGCCGCCCTTGACGCCGCTCAAGACCGCTGCGTCCCTCGGCGCGGTAGGTGTCGCGCCAGCGATACAACACGCTGCGCCGCACGTCCAACTCACCGCTCAATTTGACGACGTTCTCACCGCGAAGCATGCGGCTTACCGCCAATTCCTTGAACTCAACTTCATACGAGCGCTGCTTCCTCGCAACCCTATCTTTTCTCTCTCTCATCGGGGACTCCTTTTCCATTCACTGAAAATTGTCCCACTTTCATCTGTCTCAGTTTTGGGGTGCACTCCAGCAATCCGTTTGTTCTCAAGACCGTCGGCGGCGAGCACGATGATCCTGGCTCGCAACGCCAGACGAACAGCGACCCGACGACCGTTCGCGTAGCGCTCCAACTGCCTACGCTGCTCCTGCGTCAATGGGACTGGCTCTGCTCTTCGCATCCGTGTGCCTTCTACTAGTAAAGGCGACACGAAGATACTATAAGTTACATTATTGATGGCGCACTACACTAGCCTGTGGTCCGAACTGCCAAGTGAGATCCAACCGCGGCAGATCCTCCTAGCAGTGACGCGCCAAGACACCGTCTTTTTGTGGCCGCTTCGGCTGCCTGATCAAGACGGCCGTTTCGACGACTGGGGCCGCTCGGCCATGGAGGCTGCCAGCTTCGCTAAGGACCGCTGGACCAAGCTGGTCGCCAACATGTCCAATGGAGCTTTTGATCTATTCGAGGCCAGCGGCAAGATCCCAGACCCCGAGTGGCCAGAGGAGCCTTTCAGTAAATTGATCGAGATTGCGTTTCGCGATCGCTACATCCAAAGCATGGACCACCCGGTCGTGAAGCGCCTGCTTGGGTTTGCCTGAGGTGCGGGAATACTTTCAAGGCTTCGACGAGATCGTGTTGGCGGACTTCGAGTTCTCTGCACCACCCGGAGAGATCCCGAAGCCGGTGTGCCTCATCGCTCATGAGATTCGAAGCGGTAGGGTCCATCGGCTGTGGCGTGACAAATTCGTCTTGTGTAAAAAGCCCCCCTACCCGATAGGTAGCAAGACGCTCTTCGTCGCCTACTTCGCTTCCGCCGAGTTCAGCTGTCACCTTGCGTTAGGCTGGCAGCTTCCGGCTCAAACACTTGACCTCTACACGGAGTTCAGAGGTCTAACCAACGGCATTGGGACGCCTTGTGGGAGCGGTCTCTTGGGTGCCTTGGCCTACTTCGGACTCCAGGGCATCGAATCGGTCGAGAAGGATTCGATGCGCCAATTGGCCCAACGGGACACGGGCTGGAGTGCCGATGAGGAAGCGCAACTGCTCGACTACTGCGAATCCGACGTATTGGCACTAAAGCGTCTACTCGACGCCATGGCGCCGAAGATCGATCTCGGTCGGGCGCTTCTTCGGGGTCGCTACATGGTGGCCATCGCGAGGATGGAGTACAACGGCATCCCAATTGACACCGCAACGCTCGGCAAACTCCGTCAGCACTGGGGTGCAATCAAGCTCGGACTTATTGCCGATGTTGACGCCGGCCGCGGAATTTACGAGGGATCAACCTTCAAGCGGGATCGCTTTGGTGAATGGCTCGCCTCGCAGGGTATCGCTTGGCCAACGCTCGAATCCGGACACCTCGCACTCGACGACGAGACGTTTCGGGAAATGTCCCGGCTTTACCCGCAGATAGAACCGTACCGCCAGCTAAGAACTAGCCTGTCACAGATGCGCCTCGAGGACCTCGCCGTCGGCCAAGACGGCCGCAACCGGACGCTACTTTCACCCTTCCGTTCGAGGACCGGCCTCAATCAACCCTCAAACACAAGATTCATCTTCGGGCCGTCGGCCTGGATGCGCAGCTTGATTCAGCCTCGACCCGGTTGGGGCCTCGCCTACATCGACTGGAGCCAACAAGAATTCGGCATTGCAGCCAAGCTCTCAGGAGATCAGTCGATGATCGAGGCCTACGAGTCAGGCGACCCCTATCTCGCCTTCGCGGTTCAAGCAGGTGCTGCTCCCAAAGGCGCCACCAAAAAGTCCCACAAGAATATCCGTTCGCAGTTCAAGCAGTGTGCTCTCGGAGTTCAGTACGGCATGCGGGAGGAGAGCCTGGCAAGAAAGATTGGGAAGCAGCCAGCCCATGCACGGGAACTGCTCGAGCTTCACCGTCGCACGTATCCCGTTTACTGGCGATGGGCGGATGCCGCTGTCGACCACGCCATGCTGCACGGAAGTGTCAAGGGCGGAGTAAATGTAGACCGCTTCGGCGGAGCAAAAATAGACCAGTTGGCGGGGATCCAGCGGTTTGCGTGGGACGGCTGGAACGGAGCCTGAGGACGCCCTTTAGGGCGGCCCAGGCGTAGTGGAAGACGGCCCACGCAAACCGGCGCGAGCGGCCGGCGGGTCAGTTTGAAGAGCGCGGGCGCTTCTTTTTGCTTTGCTTGAGGCGGTAGCTGTCGCCGTTCATCTCGAGGATATGGACGTGATGCGTGAGCCGGTCAAGCAGAGCGCCGGTCATGCGTTCGGAACCCAGCACCTCGGTCCACTCGGTGAACGGCAGGTTCGAGGTCAGCAACGTCGAGCCCTGTTCGTAGCGCTGCGAAAAGATCTCGAACAGCAGCTCTGCCCCGGTCTTCGACAGCGGCACATAGCCCAGTTCATCGACGATCAGTAGATCCTGCTTGGCAAGTTGTTTCTGGACCCGTAGTAGTTGCCGTTCGTCACGGGCTTCGAGCAGTTCATGGACCAATCCCGCGGCGGTGGTGAAACGTGTGCGATAGCCGCTCTGACAAGCTGCCAGTCCCAGCGCCAAGGCGATATGCGTTTTGCCGGTGCCGGAGTTCCCCAGCGCCAAGACGTTCTCACGGCGGTCGATGAACTCACAGCGCGCCAGCTCCAGAACGAGCTTCTTGTTCACCGAGGGTATGGCCAAGAAGTCGAACGTGTCGAGACTCTTCGTCACCGGGAACTTGGCGGCCTTGATGCGACGCTCGGTCGCCCGCTGCTCGCGATCGACCAGTTCCAGCTCGCAGAGTTGCTGTAGGAAGTCCCGAAAGTCCAAGCCTTCGGCGGCGCAGCGCCGAGCCAGTTTGTCGTACTCGCGCAGGAAGGTCGGCAGCCGCAGCGCTTTCAGGTGGGTTTCCAGCAGCATTCTCGACTTCGCCATCAGCTTGCTCCTGCTAGCAGCGCCAGATAGGATGCCGGCGACGTCTGCTCGACCTGAGCCGTCGGCAGGTGGGGATACTTCGTTAAGTCGAGCTTCGGCGGACGTTGCTCGATCGCGCACAGCAGTAGATGCTTGACGGCGTCAAAGCCAATCGTTCCCAGTAGACAGACTTGGCGCACCGCCGTTGCGACGTGCTCAAGGGGGAAGTCCTCCAACAGTCGCAGGACCTGTACGTACTCGCGCTTGCCCGCTTTGTCCAACCGCGATTCGAGCAGTCGTCGCAGCTTCGCAAACTCCGGCGGCAACTCCCAGCCGACCAACGGCGCGGCTTGATCGAGCGCGTTGGTCTTGCGTTCCAACAACGCCAAGTAGTGCAGCGGATCGAAAACCAACTCTTCACGTTCATAGCTGCGCTGATGGCGGGCGATCTCTTCGCTGCCGCAACAGATCACTACCTCATCCACGTAGGCTTTGATCAGGACCTGGCGGTGGCCGTAACGCGTTGGCACCGAATAATCGTTTGTCGCGTAGCGCACCAGCGACAACGAAGTCACCCTTGTCGAGCGTTTGTCGCAGGCATCGTAGGCTGTCGGTGCCAAGGGCAAGAGCGCTTCCCGATCGCGCTCGAAGCGTTCGCCGACGGTTTCGGTGTGCCGTCGCAAACGCCGTTCACGGTTGGCTCGGCACTTCTCTTCGAGGTGTTCGTTGAAGGCTTCCCAACTCTCGAATCTCGGGATCGGCACCATGAAATTGCGCCGTGCGAAGCCCACTAGCCCTTCGACTTTTCCCTTGTCGTTGCCCTTGCCCGGACGCCCGAAACGATCGGCGAACAGGTAGTGCGACTGCAGTTCGCTGAACACCCGCGTACGTTTGCGCGTGCCGTCGCCGAGAATCCTTGCCACCGCCAGCGTCGTGTTGTCGTAGACGATGTTGCGTGGCACGCCGTCGAAATAACGAAACGCGGCGTTGTGTCCTTCGCAAAAGGCTTCCGTCGTCTCGGCGGGAAAGGCCTTAACGAAGGCGTCGTCGCTGTGCGGCAGATCGACAACCAAGAAGTGCGCCTTGCGCTGGACTCCATTGATAACGACAACCGCTTCGCCGAAGTCGGCCTGCGCGTCGCCGGGCGGATGCGCCAGTGGCACGAACATCTCTTGTCCACCGAGCTTCTTCTCGCGGACGTAGTCCTTGACGATCGTGTAGCCACCGCTGAAATCGTACTCCTCGCGTAGGCGATCGAAGATGCGTTTCGCGGTGTGACGTTGTTTCTTTGGTTGTTGCTGATCGTCGAGCAGGATCTGATCGATGATTCCGGTGAACGCTTCGAGCTTCGGCCGTCTCACCGGTTTGCTCCGCCGATAGCCCGGCGGAGCAGCGTAGCGCAGCATTTTGCGCACCGTCTCCCGCGCTAAGCCAAACCGCTTGGCGGCTTCGCGTTCACTCAGCCCTTCGACGTAGACACTGCGCCGTACTTGAGCATATAGCTCCACGCGATACATCCTTCCCGTGTTCCACAAAACACCGAATGGATGCCAGCGGACCACCCGGGCGGTCTAATTTTCCGCCGCCCTTGAACGGCTTTAAAACGCCGTTCTGTGGTCTAGTTTGTCAGCGCCGTTCTCAGATGGCGTCTGGGGTGGCGCTCAAGCTCGGTCGGAGAGAGCGAGTAGGCCAATGACGCTGAGGCTCATCCAGACGCTCGCCTGCAGCGTGGCACTCTCGCCGCGGACGCCGTTGTAGCAGAAGTCGGTGAAGTGCTCGCAGTTTGCGCGCCACAGATCATAGGGGTGGTCGAGCAGCCGCGTGGCGCGGTCGAGAATCAGCTGGGTGTGCTCGGTCGAGACGGGACGGCGGCGCAAGCGCACGGGCTGGCCTTGCGCGAATTCCGCCCAACTCACGACACGCACGCCGCCTCGCTTAGTGTTATGAATGATCTCGATCTCGAAGGTGCCCCAAGGTCCCTGCGCGATGCGATAGATCAGACCGCGATGCGGAATCGGCCGGATGTCCAGATAGGAAACCTCCAGCTCGTCACCGGGTCGCATCGGCGACCCGTCGAGGTAGCAAAGCTCGGGCGTGTGGATCAGCATCAGCTTCGCGCTCCTCTCATCCCGTCGCCGCGCAACACTTCGGCGGCGGAGACCAACGAGTTAATGAGCCGGATGACGGCACGCTGATCCTTCTCGGGCAATGCAGTCACCAGCTGAAATCTCTTCCACAGACGCCGCGTCTCGGCGTCGTCCTGGACTCGTTCGACGCGCGGTGGCTTCAAGCCCAGTAGCTCAGTGGTGGCACTGATTGTCACGATCTCACCAGCTGTCAACGCGGCCCCACCCCCAACCGCCAAAGATGCTCCAAAGGTAAGTCCGGCTAGCCCACCCGCAACAGCGCCCCCCGCCCCAGCGGCAGCCGCATCGCGCAGGTTCACTTTCGAAAGGTCACCATCGTTGCGAATCGTCTGAACGGCGACAGACCCGAGGAAACCAGTAACACCACCAATCACGGTACCAATGCCAGCAAGACCTAGATTTACTGCCTTTCCATCCGGATCTGTATTTGTGAGGGGATTTCCTCTGACGTAGTTGTAGCCGTTCCAGCTCTTTGGGTCACCGAGAGTCGCGTCCGCATTCCCCGGATCGACGCTAGTAAACCGGCCCAACTTGGCCGAGTAGTACCGCGCGAGGAAGTAATCCAGCCCCGACTCTGTGTCGCGTTCTTTGGCGGTACAACGGGATTGGGGGCTGCCGGCCAGTAACGTGAATCACCACTCACTACTATCGCGCGAGACTTTCGTGAGGGAACCGTCCTCGGCCTCGATCCAGACTTCCGGCAAACCGGCACAGGTCAATTTGACGATGAGCGTTGAGTCCCTAACACGCGACATTTGCCCTCGGTAGAGCAATAGCGTCCGGTCGCACAGTCCTTCGCGGTGGATCGCTACCTCCAGCCTCTCAAACTTCGGCTTCATCCATGGCAGACTCGAGTTCCAATGCCTCTCAGATGACCACGGCTTTACCGTGTAAGCAGGAACGGTGAACTCGTTGCTTTCGGGCTTGCAGTGAAAGCGTTCAATGCCTCCGTCCCATTGGCCACCTTTTAGTTCGTCCCACGTGTAGAAGAGCCGCATCAAGGAGGGCCTTGCAGGTAGACCAGTCTCAAGGTCAACAAAACGAAATCGAAGGGCCGGAACCTGGTACTCAGGACCGAATAGGACCGCCCGACGCTGCCGTTCATCTACGTAACTGTGTCCGAAATTCGGGCAAGGGCCTTCGCCGGTAATCTGAGCGCTAGCCGTAAAAGCCGAGACCTGTGCGAGTAGCGAAACCAGGCCAATCATCCTGAGCTTAGACGGCAAGTCTATCGTTTCCTGTTGAATTTAGGATCTCGACTCGGAGTGATCATCACCTTGGGGTCGTTCATGAGAATCCTGCGCACTGTATCTTGACTGGTGGCAGCCCGTTGGCCGCCAAAGAATTCGAGAACGCTCCCGAAGACGTCATTTCTGATCAATTCGCCGGCATGCACTATTGCTCCAGCGGGTCGAGTCGGATTGCCGATGTCGATATCGATTTTTGCGGTGTCGAGTCCGGGCTGCGCATCAAAGGAAACCTCCAGACCGCCGATTCGTCTTCCAGTACTTCGTAGGTTGCCCTGCCCGAATTGCTCTGAGAACCCGCCTGTTGCTAAAAGGCTGCCCTTCAGACCGGCATCTGTGTTGAACTTTGCGAATGACCTCGACACACTCCCCTCTCCAGACTGTAGGCTCCTAACCTTGCTGAGTGCGCTAGAACCGTCTTTCAGAGTGATCGACCCTAGGTCATCGGTCACGTTCACGAAAACATTTTGCCGGCGCACTCCAAGCTCGGCGAAAAGCGCCTCACCCGAGAGCTCTTGTCCATCGATTGTCAGCGTCGAGTTGTTGAGAATTCGCCTTTGCTCGTCGTTCAGGCAAGCGGTCTCCTGGTCAGAGCAGTTGAACGCCGGAGAACTGAATAGTCCCAAGGGGTCAACATAAGCCAACGGGTTGTTGCCAACGTAGGCATATCGGTTCCAACTCTGCGGAAGCGACGGGTTCGCGCTGGCGGCCAACGGGTCCACGCTACTAAAACGCCCCAGCCCACCGGAGTAGTATCGAGCCAGGAAGTAATCCAGCCCCGACTCGTCGTCCCGTTCTTTGGCGGTGAACTGCTGTCTGAAGGCCGAGCCGGCGTTGTAGCCCGCTAGGGCTTGGCGGTTGAATGTAGCGTCCGCGGGGATGTGCTCGCCGAAGGGCAGGAAATCGCGGCGCGACACCACGCTCGGCGGATCGGCGGCGTCCGTTACCAAGCGGGTCGAGCCGAGGTGATCAAGCGTGCGAAAGAACAGCCCAGAGTTGGTCGGCGGGGTCGTCGAATACTCGGCGGCGAGTTTGCCAAACGCGTCGTAGACGAAGGTCGTCGTCTCAGCAGAAGTGACCTTCTCCACGCGGTTGCCCGCTCCGTCGTATCGGTATTCAGCGATGGCGTTCCCGGACGTGCAGGTCACGTGCCCCGTGCAATAGAAACGCTGCTTGTTGTTGGCGTCGTAGGCCATCGACCCGACAATCGGGTGGCGCACCAGATTGCCCGCCTCGTCGTAGGGATCGTCGGTCGTTATGGCGGGGTCTGGGTCGAGATCGACGCCGGTTGGCAGTTTCGTAATGCGGTTTGTAGCCGCATCGAACTGCGTCACGGCCGTGGGCGTCGGAGAACCCATCGTGATGCCCGAACCAGTTGCAGCTCTGTTTCCGAAAGCGTCATAGCTGTACGTGCGCTGCCAGAAGTCGTTGTTCTCACCGACGGTCTTAATGCGATTGACGGCGTCATAGGTGTACTTCTGAGTAAAGGTCGGGTTCCCCGAAGCGCTGATCACTTGTTGCAGAATATTACCGTTGTTGTCATCGCTCTCGACATCGCAGTTGCCGCTGTCGGTTGCCCCGTATTTGAAGGTGAGCGTGAGTAGTGTACTCGCGGTCATTGTGCACGGCTGCAAGCGGTTGTTATAGGTCGTTGTCTCTGTAAGTCCGTTGCCAAGCGTGAATTGATCAGGCACTCCGTGGGGTGCGTACAGGACGTTTTGGGCGAAGTCGATTTGGCCGACGGTGTTGCGCCCAGCCTTGGTGGGACGCCCGGCGGTGTCGTACTTGTACGCCACTTTGAGGCCGTCGGGGTAAGTCTGGGTTTCGAGTGTGCTGTCAAGGTTGTAGGTGTAGATGAACGGATAGGTTGTCCCAGCGGTGATTTGACTGCTCTGTGTAGCCCTGCCTAGAGCGTCGTAACAGGGGACGCTCATCGTGGAAACGCTATTGATGAGAACGGCGCTGACAAACTAGACCACAGAACGGCGTTTTAAAGCCGTTCAAGGGCGGCGGAAAATTAGACCGCCCGGGTGGTCCGCTGGCATCCATTCGGTGTTTTGTGGAACACGGGAAGGATGTATCGCGTGGAGCTATATGCTCAAGTACGGCGCAGTGTCTACGTCGAAGGGCTGAGTGAACGCGAAGCCGCCAAGCGGTTTGGCTTAGCGCGGGAGACGGTGCGCAAAATGCTGCGCTACGCTGCTCCGCCGGGCTATCGGCGGAGCAAACCGGTGAGACGGCCGAAGCTCGAAGCGTTCACCGGAATCATCGATCAGATCCTGCTCGACGATCAGCAACAACCAAAGAAACAACGTCACACCGCGAAACGCATCTTCGATCGCCTACGCGAGGAGTACGATTTCAGCGGTGGCTACACGATCGTCAAGGACTACGTCCGCGAGAAGAAGCTCGGTGGACAAGAGATGTTCGTGCCACTGGCGCATCCGCCCGGCGACGCGCAGGCCGACTTCGGCGAAGCGGTTGTCGTTATCAATGGAGTCCAGCGCAAGGCGCACTTCTTGGTTGTCGATCTGCCGCACAGCGACGACGCCTTCGTTAAGGCCTTTCCCGCCGAGACGACGGAAGCCTTTTGCGAAGGACACAACGCCGCGTTTCGTTATTTCGACGGCGTGCCACGCAACATCGTCTACGACAACACGACGCTGGCGGTGGCAAGGATTCTCGGCGACGGCACGCGCAAACGTACGCGGGTGTTCAGCGAACTGCAGTCGCACTACCTGTTCGCCGATCGTTTCGGGCGTCCGGGCAAGGGCAACGACAAGGGAAAAGTCGAAGGGCTAGTGGGCTTCGCACGGCGCAATTTCATGGTGCCGATCCCGAGATTCGAGAGTTGGGAAGCCTTCAACGAACACCTCGAAGAGAAGTGCCGAGCCAACCGTGAACGGCGTTTGCGACGGCACACCGAAACCGTCGGCGAACGCTTCGAGCGCGATCGGGAAGCGCTCTTGCCCTTGGCACCGACAGCCTACGATGCCTGCGACAAACGCTCGACAAGGGTGACTTCGTTGTCGCTGGTGCGCTACGCGACAAACGATTATTCGGTGCCAACGCGTTACGGCCACCGCCAGGTCCTGATCAAAGCCTACGTGGATGAGGTAGTGATCTGTTGCGGCAGCGAAGAGATCGCCCGCCATCAGCGCAGCTATGAACGTGAAGAGTTGGTTTTCGATCCGCTGCACTACTTGGCGTTGTTGGAACGCAAGACCAACGCGCTCGATCAAGCCGCGCCGTTGGTCGGCTGGGAGTTGCCGCCGGAGTTTGCGAAGCTGCGACGACTGCTCGAATCGCGGTTGGACAAAGCGGGCAAGCGCGAGTACGTACAGGTCCTGCGACTGTTGGAGGACTTCCCCCTTGAGCACGTCGCAACGGCGGTGCGCCAAGTCTGTCTACTGGGAACGATTGGCTTTGACGCCGTCAAGCATCTACTGCTGTGCGCGATCGAGCAACGTCCGCCGAAGCTCGACTTAACGAAGTATCCCCACCTGCCGACGGCTCAGGTCGAGCAGACGTCGCCGGCATCCTATCTGGCGCTGCTAGCAGGAGCAAGCTGATGGCGAAGTCGAGAATGCTGCTGGAAACCCACCTGAAAGCGCTGCGGCTGCCGACCTTCCTGCGCGAGTACGACAAACTGGCTCGGCGCTGCGCCGCCGAAGGCTTGGACTTTCGGGACTTCCTACAGCAACTCTGCGAGCTGGAACTGGTCGATCGCGAGCAGCGGGCGACCGAGCGTCGCATCAAGGCCGCCAAGTTCCCGGTGACGAAGAGTCTCGACACGTTCGACTTCTTGGCCATACCCTCGGTGAACAAGAAGCTCGTTCTGGAGCTGGCGCGCTGTGAGTTCATCGACCGCCGTGAGAACGTCTTGGCGCTGGGGAACTCCGGCACCGGCAAAACGCA
This sequence comes from Bryobacterales bacterium, assembly GCA_965247305.1. GTDB lineage: Bacteria > Acidobacteriota > Terriglobia > Bryobacterales > UBA6623 > CATQHP01. Next base: position 4,924,799 of record OZ252030.1, read on the forward strand.
TATCGCCTTGGCGCTGGGACTGGCAGCTTGTCAGAGCGGCTATCGCACACGTTTCACCACCGCCGCGGGATTGGTCCATGAACTGCTCGAAGCCCGTGACGAACGGCAACTACTACGGGTCCAGAAACAACTTGCCAAGCAGGATCTACTGATCGTCGATGAACTGGGCTATGTGCCGCTGTCGAAGACCGGGGCAGAGCTGCTGTTCGAGATCTTTTCGCAGCGCTACGAACAGGGCTCGACGTTGCTGACCTCGAACCTGCCGTTCACCGAGTGGACCGAGGTGCTGGGTTCCGAACGCATGACCGGCGCTCTGCTTGACCGGCTCACGCATCACGTCCATATCCTCGAGATGAACGGCGACAGCTACCGCCTCAAGCAAAGCAAAAAGAAGCGCCCGCGCTCTTCAAACTGACCCGCCGGCCGCTCGCGCCGGTTTGCGTGGGCCGTCTTCCACTACGCCTGGGCCGCCCTAAAGGGCGTCCTCAGGCTCCGTTCCAGCCGTCCCACGCAAACCGCTGGATCCCCGCCAACTGGTCTATTTTTGCTCCGCCGAAGCGGTCTACATTTACTCCGCCCTTGACAACGCGCAGTGCATCGCGGACAATCTGGGTATTGAAGGCAGCGTGACCGTCGCGCTCGGGCTCGACACGACCGCGGCGCATTCCTTCCAGTTCATCGCGGACGACCTGACTTCGGGCTGGTACGATGTCGTGGCCTGCTACGACGTCAGCGCACTCGCCGAGGTCGGCGGCGCCAACATCGACGCCGACACTGCGGCACACAGCAAGGTCGCTCTCGGCCCACGCATCATCACGGTGCAGGAAGTTCGGGCAACGAAGACCGGCGTGCTCGACGAATCCGGCAACGGCAACTAACGCGATACGTTGAATCGGCGGCCAGACCTGGCCGCATATACCGGCACCCAATGGGTGCCGGTTTCGTGCATTGGTAACCCCTTCGGCGACGCGCTCGCGTCCAACTCTGAAGGAAGGCTTGTAGTCGTGGATTGGCCCGTGCCCCGCAAGGATAAGACCAGTCCGCGCCGTTAGTTCGACCGGTCCTCTCTGTCACTGAACGCCTCCTCTCGCGAATCCACCGTGCCGACTGGTCGTTTTGGCCGACTACGGCGGCTCAATTCGAGCGCCCGACAGATAGCTGGCGGAAACAAACGATGCCACAAACTCTCTACCCAGAGCCCTCCTAAAGCCTCGCCAGTTGGCTCTAACACCTTGTTTATAGGACTCTGAGCGGTTTTCGCGGCGCGTCAGATCAGCGTGAAATAAGTTTGAACAGCTATCCGTCTGGGTGCTCGAAATGGCGGTTTCAACACGATTCCGATGCGATGAAGAGATCGAGGCGGAACGCCGGTGCACCATGCGGGTTAAGTTGGCGGCCCTGGGAAGGTCGATCGTATTCGCCGGAAAGTGCAAGCAGCGCGGTATCAGGAATTGCCCAATCCAGCGAACATGTTTTTCTTGTAAGCCCCTACACCCGGTTGATCAAACGGATTCACGCCGAGCAATGTGCCGGAAACGAAACAGGCGTATTCGAAAAAGTAAAACAGTTGGCCGAGATAGTAGGCGTTGAGCGCCGGGGCCCCAAATCCGTCGGCAAGCATCCGTCGCGAGTGGCTGCAATGCTTGGTCGGGTCTAACAGTAGGCCATTCAAGTTTTCTTAGGAGATACATTCGCGACACCGCGCGCGTGCGCTCCGTTGCCGCGGAAGATCTCGGGTTTGAGCCGCGCGCGCTAGAGTCTGTGTGAAAACTCCTGACCGTCTGAAGAAGGGCGCGACATGTCGCGCCCCTACGATGGCAGGGACCCAGATATTGTGTTCTGTCGGCGCGAATTTGGACTTTTCACACAGACTCGCCAGCAAGCGGTTTCCTCGAATGGATCAATGCCTTCGAGGAAACCGCTTGCTGGCGCGCGCGACTCAAACGCAACTCACCCCGGATTTGCCCGGAAATTGCGTACATAAGTTCCTGACGGACGGATTTGGGCCGGGGCGCGGAGAACCGTACACGGTACGCCGCCGTCATAGGTCGTGCTAGACTTGCTGCTCGCTGCGTTGGCTTCGAGCGCCCGTGCTGGTCGTCTTAATCGTTTACTGCGGAATTTTGCTCGCGATTGGCCTGTACGCGTCAAGGAGCGTCAAGAAGGCCGAAGATTTCTTCATCGCCGGGCGCTCGCTCTCGCCCGGCCTCCTTTTTTCCACATTCCTTGCCGCGAATCTTGGGGCCGGCAGCACCGTTGGAGCTGCGGAGTTTGGCTACACCAGCGGGCTGTCCGCCTGGTGGTGGGTCGGGTCGGCGGGAATCGGCTCGCTGGTCCTGGCCTTCGTCGTTGGACCGCGCATATATAACGTCGCGAAAAGCCACGATCTGTACACGGTCGGCGACTATCTTGAGCACCGCTACGGGCGCCTCACCCGCATCGTCGCCGCGGCCATATTGCAATGTGGCGCTCCGGCCATACTCGCGGGGCAGATCATCGCGATGGGTCTGGTGTTGCGCGTGGTCGCTGGCATCCCCGAGCCCTGGGGTGCGGTGCTTGGCGGATCCGTTGCGACGGCGTATTTTTCGCTAGGAGGCCTGCGCTCAGCCGCTTGGGTGAATCTGGCTCAGGTCGTCGTCAAGGTTTCCGGGTTTCTTATCGCGGTCCCGTGGATTCTCAATTCCGTCGGTGGCTGGGACGCTCTCGCCAACGCCGCGCCAAACCCGGAGTACCTCTCCCTCAGCGGCGCCGGACTCGATGGCACGAGCCGCTTGCTGCTGATGCTGGCGCCCGCGTTCTTTACCTCGCCGGGGCTCATCCAGAAACTTTATGGCGCGAAAGATGTAGGCACCGTTCGCAAGGGCGTTGGCCTGCAATCGCTCTGCTTGTTGGGCTACGCCTTCATGCCGGTGCTGCTGGGCATGGCGGCCAGAGCTCACTTCGGCAACCTGGAGCAGCCAGGGATCGCGTTGCTCAAGCTGTTGGCCGAAGCGACTCCGCTGTGGCTCGGGGCGCTGATGTTGGCGGCGATATTTTCGGCGGAAGTCAGTTCAGCCGACGCCGTCTTATTCATGATGTCGACCTCTCTCGTGAAAGACATTCTCGAACCGCTGCAATCGGCGGGTCGCTCCGATCGTTGGCGGTTGAAAGCTGCCAGAGTTTCCGCGCTGGCGTTCGGCGCAGTCGGAATATTCCTGGCGCTTCACTTTCAATCGATACTCGCCGTACTGTCGTTTTTCTACGGGCTGCTCACGGTAACGCTATGCGTGCCCCTGCTTGCGGGGCTATTTTCATCGAAAGCGCGAGAGTCGACGGCTCTGGCGTCGATTGGACTTTCGCTGACGACCGCCGCGCTCGTTCACTACGCGACGGCTGGCGAAGGCCTTGGTCTGCTTAGCCCTGTCGCCGCGGGCATCGTCGTCAGTGCTGCTGTGTTCGCGATCGATGCCGGCCGATCGGATGCATCTAGCTGCTAACCGCAGCATGCCTATAATAGGCGGCTACGCATGGGATCCACTTTAGAAACCATCGACTGGGCCGTAATCATTGGGTACTTCGCGATGATCGTCGCGATCGGCCTCTACGTCGCGCGCAAGGTTAAACGAACCGAAGACTACTTTCTAGGCAATCGCGGATTTAGCGTCTGGCTGATCATCGCTCAAGCTTTCGGCGTAGGTACGCATGCCGAAATGCCGGTCTCACTCGCCGGCAAGGTTTACCAATCCGGCTACGCCGGCATCTGGTACCAGTGGAAAAACCTTTTCATCACCCCGTTCTATTGGATCTTGGCCCCGCTGTTTCGCCGCTTTCGACGGACCACCACCGGCGAGGTTTACGAAGATCGTTATGGCAACTGGATGGGCGCGGTCTATACCGTGTTTGCGCTCTCGTACTTTATTTTCAACATGGGCGCGATGCTGAAAGGGGCAGGGAAGCTCGTCAGCGTCGCATCCGGGGACGTCGTCACGCCGAACATGGTCGTACTCGCGATGACCGGCACGTTCTTGATCTATAGCTTTGTTGGCGGCCTCGTTTCGGCGGCCTACACCGACTTTGTTCAAAGCTTCTTCATCATTGCGTTGAGCTATCTTTTGATCCCTCTAGGCCTGCGCGAAATTGGTGGCTTTAGCGGCGTTCGCGAGGCGCTCGACCCTCAAATGTTGTCGATGGTTACTCCGGGTGACGTCGGGGTATTCACGATCTTCATGCTTACGATCAATGGATTGATAGGCATTGTGTCCCAGCCGCACATTCTTGCCAGCGTTGGAACCGGGAAAGACGAACGCTCATGCCGAATCGGAATGGCGTATGGCAATTTTGTAAAACGCTTCTGCACGATCGGCTGGGCGCTAGTTGGCGTGATCGTCGCGGTGATGTTCATTCAGCGCGGCGAAGTCGCACTGGCGGATCCTGAAGACGCCTTCGGTTATGCCACGCGCGAGCTTCTTTTTCCCGGAGCAGTAGGCCTGATGATTGCCTGTGTCCTGGCCGCCAATATGTCGACAGGCTCGGCGTTTATGGTTGACGGAGCCGCGCTATTCACGCAAAATTTCTATCGCCGGTACATTAAGAAAACAGAGTCCGACCGCCACTACCTCTGGGCCGGCCGGTTCGCCGGACTCGCAATGACCGCTCTGGGCGTTATGTTTGGGCTGTTCGTCGGCAATGTCCTGCAAGCGTTCCTCTTCACCGAAACGATCGCCGCGTTTATGGGTATCAGTATGTTCGGAGCTATCTGTTGGCGTCGATCGAATCGCTGGGGAGCGTTGGCCAGTTTGGTGGTCTCGTCGGCGGTCTTTTTCTGGCTGACGTACCGCGATTTTGGCCAATTTCTCTATTGGGAAGCGGCGAACTTCGGTATCGCACTGCTCATAGGATTCTTTGTGCTGTACGTTGTCAGCTTACTGACACCGCCGGAATCCGCCACTCGGCTGGAGCCGTTCTACGAGCGGCTCGACAGAGTTTCGTACCTCGATGATGCAACCGGTGAAGAAAAAGACTCCGACGAGCCGGGCCACGACTTGCTTTTCGTGCACCTATTCGACCTTGGCCTTTCGAAAGGCCTAAATGCGTTCTACAGAAGATTCCGAGTTGACATTAACGGCCTGCTCGTCGCCTGCGTGGTTGTGGTGGTCTTAATCGCCTTGGCGAAAGGCATTCTGTACCTGCCTTAGCAGCTGGTGGTAAAAGTCAGGCGGGCCTTGGGGACTTTTACCAGGGACTCCTAGAGCATTTTCAGTAGCGGCGTAGACCGTTCTTGAATGAAAAGCGGTGAAGCCGGCAATTCCTTGAGACTAGATTCCGCTGTCCAAAATCGGAGGCGCGATTGGAAGGGAGTGCGGTGGCGAAGGGTAAGCTGGGACAGTTGAGTTGGGTCCTGTTGAGGAATGATCAGCAGGTCCCAACTCAGCGTATTCCAGTCAGCCCCTGCGCCACCGCACTCCGTTACCGTCGCGCCTCCGATTTTCACGGGCTTGGTGCTGGGGCAAGCAGTCTATGCCATTCCTGAATTTGCTCTAAGCTTCGGCGAGGCCCAGAAGCCGGCGCGCATTCTGGGCGTAGACTTTTCGCAATATTTCATCCGGTAAGCCGATGCCGGATATTTTCCAGCGGCCTTGTGGTGGCGTCTTGGCCGGCGAGTAGTCAAAATACTCGTCTTCGGTTTCGAAGAACCGAAAAGAGGCCTGGAACATCTCGGGTTTCAACACCTGCTGCGGAGTCTGCTCTCCTTGTGGCAGCGGCACCGCGTCGGTACCGAAAAGAATTCGATCTTGGTAGCGATCAAAGAAGCGGCGTGCGGCGCGAGGCTGGCGACCCAGCGCGCCGAGCCTCGCCCCGGTCTCGACGAAGAAGTTTGGATAGCGATCGAGCCATTCCGCAACTTCGCTCATATCCTCCGGATGGTTGCCGACGTGTAGACCGACAAACTTTGTGTTCGGGTGGCGCTCGATTACGCGATTGCGCTGCGCGAGTAGCTCAGGTTTTGAGGGAAAGTCCGCGCCGTAGAACGACCAATTCGGATGGTTCCCAAGCTCTTCCCATCGCTCGTTAAACCTGTCGGTAGGAGTAAAGAAGGCATCCGGGTCAGCCGTATAGATGAACACCGGCATAGCGAGATTGCCGGCGGTTTCCCACATAGGGTCGAAGCGCGCATCGTCGATCGTTACTAATTTGCCCTCGGTGATGTTCTCCCTCAGATAGAGTCCGAGCGTTTTGAGCACCTTGATGCCGACGGCCCCTGATTCGTTCGCTCTCTTAATCTCATCGGCTTGCCACTGCGCGTATTCGCCGCGTTGTATCTCGGTATAGCCGGGCTCGGTGCAGACCAAGAACCGCCCAGGGTGTCGCTTCGCCAGCGCTTCAACCGAGTAGTCGAGTTCGTAGCCCCAGCCACCGATTTACCAGCGTTTCGAGGTTTAACTCATCCATCCATCCAACGATTCGTTGCAGTTGGTCGGCCGGCGTGACGGTCGGAGGCTCGGAGCGATTAGGTTCGCGGCGAAGTCCACCCGCGAAAATCAGATGTGCGTGAACGTCGATCGCGGGAAACTTCGCGCGGCTGACCGGATGGCTCTCGGCCACGAGCATACTGCGCGGTTCGAACTCCTCCAGGGGCATGCGCGATTCGACTTCGCTGGGAATCTCGGTCGCCGACTGACAGCCGGCCAACGCTCCGCTCAATCCTGCCAAAAAAGTACGGCGCGAGTTCAACATGCAATAATCCTAGCCTTGTTTGAGGGTTCCGCACCATCGATGCGCCGGCAGGGCAGAAGGAAATTTCGGCGCGTCGGCGATGCGCAATCCGAAGATTCAGTACTTCGATTACAGACCGATTTGGCTCAGGTACTTTTCGAAGCGCGGGGGACTATTCGACAACGATGTCGCGCATGTCGTCTACGAGGATGTCAGGCGGGTGGGTCTTGAAGTCTTCGGGGCGAAGGCCAAAAGTTACCCCGGCGCTAGCCGTGCCGGCATTGCGCGCGGTCAGCACGTCAACCGAGCTGTCGCCTACCATCAAGGTTTTTTCCGCTGGGAATCCGAGTTCTTCCATGATCAGATTTAAGCCATAGGGGTCCGGCTTCTTCGTATCGAAGCTGTTGCCGCCATACACCCGCTGAAAATGACCGATAAGTCCTAGCCCCTCGACGATGCCCTCGCTAAAACGGATCGGCTTATTCGTCAAGACAGCCATCGCTTTGCCACGCGCATGCCAGCGGTCGACGGCTTCACGCACGCCGGGGTAAAGCGCCGTGTTGTCGAGCATGTGATCGCGGTAGTACTCAAGGAAGTACTGCAAACACGCCACATTTGACTCGTCCGAGGCTTCCGGCCCGAGCGCGCGCTTGATCAACATCGGTGCGCCGTTGCCGACGTAGGAGTAGATCAGTGGATGTTCGAGCGGTCCCAACCCGGCATGTTCGCGAGTAGCGTTGACCGCCAGCGCGAGGTCGAGCGCGGAATCGATTAGGGTGCCGTCTAAATCGAAAACGAGGAGGTCAAAATCAGTCCGCAACTAGCAAAAACTCGCTTCCCTCTATTTCGCCAGAATGCGGGTGATCTGCCGTTGCAGCTGCCGGAAAATCAGCTCCGGCCTCTTGCTGGCGTTGATGACCTTGAAGTTGTGTTGCTTTACCATGCCATCGAGGATCTTGATGAGCCGCGTCTGGTATTTGATGAAGCTGTCGCAACGGTCTTTGCCATACGGCACGTCCATGCCGCTTTCCCAATAGTCGAACTCCCCGGGACCGCAGACAACGCGAGTGACGAGGTCGCTCACGTCCGCACGAAGGTAGAACGTCGCGTGCGGTACGAGCGCTATGCCGGCGACATTCGCGAGCCAGCGAGCATCCTGTCCGCGGGCCACGGAGCGCGCAATGAGCGAATAGATGTAACGGTCGGTTAGCACGACAAAGCCGGCGCGCAATGCCGGAATGACAACGTTTTCAAGCCGGTCGGCGAAGTCGGTCATGTAGAAGAGGCCCATGGTTAGCGGACCCAGCGTGTGTCCGTTTTTCGCGTCCTGGATTCCCTTCATGGTCAGAGCCGACCGCGCCATGCCGGTGTCGACAACCGCGTAGCCGCTCTGTTCGAGCCAAAACCGAAGCTGCTGGATCTGCGTCGTGCGGCCGACGGCATCGGGTCCCTCGACGACGATGAGCTTGCCCTGCAGATCTGACGAATCCACCCCCGGCAACGGCTCTTCGTAAAACTGGAGCGGTTTGCGCCTAACGGACACGGTCCACCTCAAACGGCGAGCGCAGAATGTCGTTTTCCAGCGAAGCGCCGATCTGGTCCATCACGATTTGGCGCATCTGCTGCTGTTGCGTTTCGATCGATTGCGTGGCGTCGATGATGTGAAAGCCCATTTCGCCAGTCATGGCCTCGTATTCTTCGACGATGCGGGCTTGAAAGATGCGAAAACTTTCTACGATATTTGGGCTGAGATCGAGATCCATCCCAGCCTCGTAGTATTTCAGCGCCGCGCGGCCACCGAGAATGCGGTCGAGCGCGACATCGAGCGGTACACGAAAATAAAACGCCAAGTTTGGCTTAATAGCGATGCTGTAGAGGTTGCGCACCCAAGTTCTGCTTACGCCACGCGCGACATCTCGTGCGAATGCCGTGTACGCATAACGATCGGCGCACACCACAGCCCCGGCCTTGAGCATGGGTAATATGTAGCGCTCGTGGCGATCGGCAAAGTCAGTGGCGTGGATCAGACTGAATGCCGTCGGCGTGAACATCTGTTTCTTCTTGCCACGCCGCGTCGTGCCCTTCACCATGTCAGAGGAATTCCACTCGCTGAACGAGACTGCGAGTCGTTTTGAACGCAGCCACTGGCTCAGTAGCGAGAGCTGGGTCGACTTGCCCGACCCGTCGATTCCCTCGACGATGATGAGCTTGCCACGATAGCGATTTCGTGCAAATCTACTCATAAAAATGCATCGGATTCTTCATTTTAGCATCGAGTCCTTGACGGTCTCTCTACGCTGCTAGGATTGATTGACTATGTTGGAAGCGCGAATCGACGCCCTATTTGAAAAGAATCCTGAGACGTACAGCCACCAGGATCTGGAGACATTTCAAGAGTTCAAAGAAGCCCTCAACAAAGGGACAGCGCGGGCTGCTGAGCCCGACGATTCGACGCCGCATGGCTGGCGTGTGAACCCCTGGGTCAAGCGCGGCATTTTGGTCGGATTCCGCATGGGCCGCACGGTCGATATGTCCGATTCAGGTAGTCGCTTTGCCTTCTTAGATAAGTCGACATATCCACCCAAGACCTTGACAGTCGACGACGGCGTCAGAGTGGTGCCGGGTGGGTCGAGTCTGCGGGACGGCTGTTACGTCGGCAGAAGTGTGACCTGCATGCCGCCGATGTACATCAACGTTGGAGGTTACGTCGACGATGGCTCGATGGTCGATTCGCACGCTCTTGTCGGTAGCTGCGCGCAGATTGGCAAAAATTGCCACTTGAGTGCGGCAGCTCAGATCGGTGGTGTGCTCGAACCGATCGGCGCGCTGCCCGTGATTATCGAAGATAACTGTTTAGTCGGCGGCAACACCGGCGTCTATGAGGGCACCATTGTGAAGAGGTCCGCGGTGCTCGGCGCGGGGACTGTGTTGACGCGCTCGACACCGGTCTACGACATCGTCAATGGCACGATACACAAGGCCGACGGCGATGGCCCGCTGGTCATCCCCGAAGGCGCCGTCGTCGTCCCGGGCTCGCGGCCGATCACGGCCGGTCAAGGCAAAGAATGGAACCTCTCGCTCTACGCGCCGGTGATCGTGAAGTACCGCGATGAAAAGACCGACGCGCGGGTGGAGCTGGAACACTTATTGCGTTAGTCGGCGGCTGCCTTAGGCCTCTTCTAATCGGTATGAATGAAATGAAAGCGCTAAACAATCGACTCCCGCAGGGGGTTTGGTTGCGGTGAATCTTCGACCAGAACGAGATGTCTTCGTTGCCGTCTGCACGTGGGCAGTGTTGGCCACAGCCGCGCCTGCGCCGGCACAAGATTATACGACTGACTATACGACCTGGAGGAACTACGCCGGCACGGCCGACGCGGCTCAGTACTCGGAGCTGAAGCAGATCAACCGCTCAAACGTGAGCCGGCTCAAGCCCGCCTGGTCGTTTTCAACGGGCGATAGCAAGCGGTATTTCTTTCATCCGGTCGTGGTCGACGACGTTGCGTACATCCTCGCCAAAAACAATTCGATCGTCGCGGTTGACGCCAAGACGGGCGGTGAAATTTGGACCCATACTCCCGCTCCAGGCACCGTGGCAATTACCAATCGCGGCATCAATTACTGGGAGAGCGAAGACCGTTCCGAACGGCGGCTGCTCTACGCCAGTGACCACTATCTACGCGCAATTGACGCCCAGACCGGCAAGACTATTGCATCGTTTGGAGCCGGCGGCCAAGTGAATCTCAAGGAAGGGCTGGGCCGCGATCCGGAGAAGCTGTCGCTGGTTCAATCGCACTCCCCCGGACGCGTCTTCGAGGACTTGCTGATTCTGGGTTCGGCGACGAACGAGGGTTACGGTTCGGCGCCTGGAGACGTCCGCGCCTTCGACGTACGCAGCGGCAAGATCGCTTGGAGCTTCCACACGATTCCGCATCCGGGTGAGTTCGGCTACGAGACATGGCCCGAAGACGCCTGGAAAACAGTGGGTGGCGCGAACGTATGGACCGAGTTTTCGCTCGACGTGGAACGCGGCATCGTCTACCTGCCAGTCGCCAGCGCCAAGTACAACTTCTACGGTGCGGATCGCGCCGGATCGAATCTGTTCAGCGGCAGCCTCGTGGCGCTCGACGCCCGTACAGGAAAATACCGCTGGCGTTTTCAATTCGTGCATCACGACATATGGGACTATGACCCCGCGACAGCACCCAAGCTGTTGACAGTACGTCACGAAGGCCGCGAAGTCGATATCGTCGCCCAGGTTACTGGAGTGCACCCCAAAACTGAGACAGATGAAAGTGGGACAATTTTCAGTGAATGGAAAAGGAGTCCCCGATGAGAGAGAGAAAAGATAGGGTTGCGAGGAAGCAGCGCTCGTATGAAGTTGGGTTCAAGGAATTGGCGGTAAGCCGCATGCTTCGCGGTGAGAACGTCGTCAAATTGAGCGGTGAGTTGGACGTGCGGCGCAGCGTGTTGTATCGCTGGCGCGACACCTACCGCGCCGAGGGACGCAGCGGTCTTGAGCGGCGTCAAGGGCGGCCGCGTCCCGGACAAGAGGTTGTGCAATTGGATAGCGATCCGAGCGCCGATCGCATTGCCGAACTCGAACGCCTAGTCGGTCAACAAGCGGCGGAATTGGATTTTTTCGAACGAGCCTTCAACGCCTTAAAACCGGCGATGCCGAACCAAGTCGCTCGCAACGCGAGCGGCTCTACAGCGTCATCGACGAAATTCGCGTTGAAGGCCGACTCAGCGTCGAGCGCGCCTGTGCACTCGGAGAAGTCAGCCGAGCCGGATATTACCGGCAATTAGAGCGAGACAAGCCTGTCGAATCCAACCTGGAAGTGCGTGACCGTATGCAACGCATTACGCTCGCAAATCGCCGCTACGGCTATCGTCGAGTGACCGCCGAACTGCGTAGGCAGGGCTTTACGGTGAACCACAAGAAGGTCTTGCGGCTGATGCGCAACGACAATCTGCTGGCGATACGCAAGCGCCGCTACGTATTGACGACGGACTCGGATCAGCACCGCGCGATCTACCCAAACTGGGCCAAAAACCTGCAGATCGACGGTCTCGATCAGCTCTGGCAGGCCGCCATCAGCTACGTGCGCATGCGCCGTTCGTTCGTCTACTTGGCGGTCGTGATGGACTCGTATTCCCGGCGCGTGGTGGGCTGGGAATTGGGGCCTTCCCTCGAGGCCATATTGGCAGTGAACGCGCTGCGCAAAGCGATCGAGTTTCGCTGTCCGAAGCCGGGGCTGGTGCATCATTCCGATCAAGGCACGCAATATACCTCGCGGGCTTATGTCAGTCTGCTGGAAGAAAACGGCGCGTTGATCTCGATGAGCCGGCGAGGAAACCCGTACGACAATGCGCGCATGGAAAGTTTTATGAAGACGCTCAAAAGCGAGGAGGTGAACCTACAGACGTATCAATCGATGGACGAAGCGAGAGCTTCGATCGAGGAGTTTATCGACGCGGTGTACAACCAAAAGCGGCTGCATTCGGCGCTGGGCTATCGGCCTCCGGAGGAGTTCGAGCAGTTGTTGCCAGCGAGCGAAGAGCTCAGAAACCCGCAGTTTGAGTTTTCTGAGGCATGAGGAAATCTATCGAGACAGTGGTCGCACTCGGGACGGGAGAATGTCCCGCCCCGAGCGCTCATCGTCTCGCTGAGTTTCCAGCCGGGTATTGCTTGGCGGGTTGCTCTCCAGCATTGCCCGCCTCCGCTTTCCCGGCCGTTTTCAAGTGTGCGGCACGTTCGCCGAAAAGGCTATACTTTTTCAGCGAACGGCAACTGTCCCATTTTTAAGCTGTCTCAGCTTAGGGGTGCATGCCATACTAAGCAGGGGTTTGTCTTTGTTTTCGACCGTGTTTCAGGCGAACCGCTTTGGCCGATCGAAGAGCGGGAAGTACCCAAGGGCTCAGAGATGCCGCGCGAGACGCTCTGGCCGACGCAACCTTTCCCAACAAAGCCACCACCGTTTGCGCGCCAGTCGTTTACCGTGGATGATCTCAATCCCTACCTCGACGCTTCGGAGCGGGCGCGTTATCGCGACTACATTCAGGGCGCCCGCAATGAGGGACTTTTCACACCGCCCGGCCGTGGCGACACGATCCAGACGCCGGGCAACAACGGCGGCGCAAACTGGGGTGGAGCGGCGGTAAACCCTGCCGCCGGCATGCTCTACGTCGTTTCGAAGGACCTGCCCGCAATCCTCAAGCTTGATCCAGACGGCGAACAACAAGTCCCTCCACCCGACGAGCCCGCCCTGCCCGGTCGCTATTTTTATGACGTTCACTGCCATCGCTGTCATTCGATCGGCGAACAAGTGAATCCACGAGCGGGATCGTCGCTCGCCGGCATCGCCGACACGATGAGCGACGAACGGATTGCGAATATCATCCGCGAGGGACAGGGGCCGATGCCTGGTTTCCCGTCGCTTTCACAGCCCGACGTAGATCTGTTGACCGCGTACATCAAGAATCCGAGCGTCGATGAAACGCCGCAGCCGGTCGAGCTGGAACAACTCGCCGATAGTGCTCGTTTCGTTAGCGGGTTCGGCCTGGTTCGAGCGAGCAACGGCCTTTCGCCGATCGGCCCGCCCTGGTCAACGCTTACTGCCTACGACTTGAATCAAGGAACCATCAAATGGCAGATTCCGCTCGGGGAGGTTCCAGAACTCGCGGCAAAGGGAATCAAGAACACAGGCTCGTCATATCCAAAAGTCGGACCGGTAGTGACCGCGGGCGGGTTGATATTCACGGGAACGCGCGACAAGAAAGTTCGCGCCTTTGACGACGACACGGGAAAGATTCTGTGGGAGCACGAAGTCGATGCGGCGCTTGAGGGAATCCCGGCGGTGTACGAAGTTGACGGACGCCAGTACGTGCTCTTTTGCGCGGCCGCGCAGGTCGGACTGACACGTGCGACCCAGGTTGAGATCAAGGGCGCTTACGTAGCGTTTGCCTTGCCGGATTAACCGAAGTTAGGGGTTGTAGTCAATCCAAATCGGACTGGCCCACGCCATGTTGTTGTCCGCTTGGATAACCCGTACGTAGTAATAGTGCTCGCCGGCTTGCGCGTCACGGTCTTCGTAGGTCATCGAAAGTTCCTCGACATCGGGGTGCGCCGTGTAGACGATCTTGTTGTCTTTGATGATGTCGATCCGCGCGATCGTGCCGGTGCCGATAACGCCGATCTCGAGCTTCGGTACATTGCTTGAAGCAAATGCTTCGCCCATCGCGTGGTCCTCGCTCTGGAAGTCGACGATGATGTTGTCGGTCGCCGCGTAGGTGCGGCGGTCGTAGAGCGAGTTCCAGATGTCGGAGTAGGCGCGTGTCGGCGTGTAGACGGCCGCGTACGACATATGTGTCGAGCGGTGATCGGAACTGGCGATGAAGCCCATCTTGTAGCCCTTCGCGAGAGCGTTCCAAATGTAACCCGCACGGCGGATTTCGCCGGACGTGATGTAGCCGCCGACCAGCAAACTCTCGGCCACGGCGGCGCGTGGCGCGCCGTAGTATTCGTATGAATCGCGGTTGCCCTGGAACATCTCTACCAGGCGCTCGACGCGCTCGTCGTTATAGCGCCAGTCGGTGCCCATCTGAGTGGCGCTGGTGTGCGGAATTGAAATCGACGTCGGCTTCTCCGCGCCGCCGAGCAGTTTCTCCCACAGCATCAACATGTCGTCTTCGGCGGCGCCGTTGGGACGGTCTCCGGGTTTGATGCGAATTTTCTGGTAGCCGCGCCCCATCGCAACAATGTTGCGGTGGCCGTCGGGGTATTGCACGGTGCGCTCGTAGTTCAGCAGCGGGTAAAACGTTTTGGGGATCTTATAAAGATCCACAGCCTTGTCGACCATCCGCCAGGTGTAGTCCGACGTGTAGTTTGTCGTCAGCAAGTGTTCTGACGGGCCCAGGAAATCCATTTTGGCGGAGTCGATGGCATAGCGATAGACGTCGTACATGCTGCCGTCGCCATGGCCGTCAAATGACAGGTCAGTGTGGCGATGTAAGTCGCCCCACGTGACGGAGTATTTCTCGCCGCCGACATCCATCTGATAGGTCTTCCAAATTGGCGGCTTGGGCGCTGGATCGCTGTCGCGGACTTCAAGAGGAGCGCGCAGATCATCGGCCGCGACCAGGAATTCGCGATCGACCGGCGCGCCGGGCACTTGTTGGGAATCGAGCTTGCCGGCCCACAGGTCATAGCGGCGGTAGCGTTCGTCGCCGGGCAGCAAACCGGCGTTGTCCGCCTGAGATGCGACCCACAATGAGCCGTCTTTGTCGACGCTGACCGCCGCGCGCTGCTCGTTGCGGCCTTCAGAGAAAGGAATGCGAACCGGCTCGGTCCAGCCGTGGCCGTCGAACATGGTGGCACGAAACACCCAGTAGGGAATGATCGCGTTGGACGAGAGACTCGGCGGATTGGTGCGGCCAATCGTGCGGGTACGAACGACCGCCCATACCCGGCCCTTGCCGTCGACTTGCAGCACGGGATATTCCGTAAACACCTCGTTGGCCAAGACCACGCCCAAGCCCATTCGGCCCGGCTTCATCGTTCCCGAAGGCATCTTGGCGTCGAGCGGTTCGACAGGCTGCAACAGCCGCCCGCGTTCGAGCACGCGAACCTGCGCTTTACGCTTGAAGTAAAGTCCGCTCTCGCCGCGATGGATGCCGTTGATGCCGTAGAAATCTTTACCCCAATTTGACCCGCCGTTGTCCCAGGCAAACCACAGGCGATCGCGCTGGTCGTAGACGATCGACACGTGCGCTTCGAAGTCAGGACTCGTCGTTATGCGTTTGATCGCGCCCAGCTTGCCGTTCGAGTACGAGCGGTAGAAAACGTCATAGTTGCCGTGGCGGTAGCTATCCCACGCGATGGCGGCTTCGCCACGCGAATTGACAGCCACGCTGGGTTCCCAGTCGCTCGCCGGGTGCTCTGTAATTTTGACCGCCTTGCCCCAGCGGCCAGCGTCGCGAACCATCATCGAAACATCGGTGTGGCCGGCCGCGCCCGACTGGTAAACGAGGAACAGTTTTCCATCCGGAGCCGCCGCCATGCGCGGGAACGTATTCGGACCGAGGTCGTTGGTCAGCTTGGCGCTAGCGCCCCATCGTCCGTCGGAGTATTCGCGCGAGTGGAGGCCGACGACACCGTTGACGATCGCCGACCACACCGAGGTGACTTCACCATTTGCGGTCGAAGCGAGAGCGACTTGATAATAGTCGCCCGGCGAATCAGAAATCGATTCGATCGCGCTCCAGCTGTTGCCGTCCGCGCTCGAGCGAATCTTGATGACGTCTTTTTCGTCTTGGTAGGCAACCCAGGCGACCCAAACACGGCCGTCGGGCGCAACGGTCATAGCCGGGTAGTCGTCTTCGCTTGAGCCGTCGCCCATGCGCCGCGAATGAGGGACGCGCTCGACCCGGATGCGCCCACCGAGCAGCGTTGCCGGCTCGCCAAAGCGAATCGACGCCGGCCGGAAACTAGCCTTTCCCTGGGCTGTGTCGACGGCGATCTGTCCCGCGCTGCCGCCACTGAAATCAACAACGACGCCCTTCCAGCGAGTGTCCGGCCAGGTGGCGTCTTCCTGGGGCGTGAGGTTAAAGTTGCCCTCCCAATGGTTTTTAGCTTTCCAACTACTGGAGTCGTAAGATTCGCCCGCCCCGAAATGAAACGGCGCGACGATCTCGGCCTTGCCGTTTTCTGCTGAGAGCGAACCGGCCCAATCGAGAACCTCCGCGTCCGCGCCACCGAAGAGAATTCGGAATCGCTCTTGCGCCGACGCGGAAATGACAAGGGATAGAGATAGGACGGCTAACGAGAGGAGACGCATGAGGTTTCCATTGATGATAGAAGAGCCAACCGCGTCGGTGAAAAATTTGGGCTAAGAAATACGCTCGAAAATTCCCGCCGCTCCCTGGCCGCCGCCCACGCACATGGTGACCATGCCGTAGCGCACTTCGCGGCGCTCCATCTCGCGCAAGATCGTGGCCGTCAACTTCGCCCCGGTGCAACCGAGTGGATGTCCGAGCGCGACCGCTCCGCCGTTTACGTTAATGATGTCGGGGTTCAGACCCGCTTTGCGAATCACTGCCAGAGACTGCGCGGCGAAGGCCTCGTTGAGTTCAAACAGGCCGATGTCGTCCAACTTCAACCCAGCCAGCGCAAGCGCCTTCGGAATCACGACAACCGGCCCGATGCCCATGATCTCTGGGGGCACCCCGCCGGTAGCGAAACTCAAAAACCGCGCCTTGGGTTTTAGACCCAGCTCGATTGCGCGGTCCTCCGACATTACTAGTGCCATCGCCGCGCCGTCGCTTGTTTGCGATGAGTTTCCCGCCGTCACCTGTCCTCGTGTGTGAAAAACGGGACGTAGCCCCGCCAACGCCTCGATCGAAGTGTCACGGCGAACGCCCTCGTCGACTTGAAACGTGAGCTTTTTCGTCTGTGGCCCTGATCCGTTGACCGTGGTGAATTCGAGATCCAGCGGGACGATCTCATCGTCAAACTTGTTTGCGTCCTGCGCGGCGGCCGCTTTCTGATGGCTTGCCAGCGAAAAAGCGTCGGCATCCTCCCGCGCGATCTCAAACTTGCGCGCAACGTTCTCCGCCGTCAGACCCATGTTGATATAGATCTCGGGCATATGTTCGGTCAGGTACGGATTGGGCGCCATTTTGTGACCGGCCGGCGGAATCAAGCTCATCGACTCCGCGCCCCCGGC
Organism: Bryobacterales bacterium; assembly: GCA_965247305.1. Classification (GTDB taxonomy): domain Bacteria; phylum Acidobacteriota; class Terriglobia; order Bryobacterales; family UBA6623; genus CATQHP01. The sequence goes on from OZ252030.1 coordinate 4,942,219, forward strand.
GAGAACGGCCTCGGCGCCCCCACCGCGCACGCGCTCGGCGGCCAACGCAATCGTTTGTAACCCTGAGCTACAGAACCGGTTTACCGTCATGCCGGTCACGGCGTCAGGCAGGCCCGCGCGCATGGCGACGATGCGCCCCATGTTCATGCCTTGCTCGGCTTCGGGCATCGCGCAGCCGATGATCAGATCATCAATTTCGTCGACGGGCACCGACGGGCAGCGCTTGAGCAATTCCGTCACACAAGCCGCGGCCATGTCGTCGGGACGCATCGCTCGCAAGGTTCCGCGCGGCGATTTTCCGGCGGCGGTTCGAACACAGTCGACGATTACGGCGTTTCGCATATTGCCTTTTCCCTAGGAGTAAGTTTAACGTGACGGCGCGTTTAGCTCTTGACGCGAACCCACTTGCCTTTTCGCATGGAGTCATATCCCGCGTCGAGAATCGAGTTCACGATATAGCCGTCGTGATATGTTTCGCGCGGCGTTTCAGCGTCACGAACGCACTCGACGAAATGGCGCATCTCGGCTTGGTATCCGTACGTGAAAGCTTCTTCGGGAAGGGGCTGAGTCCAACCGAAGTCAATGTCAGCCTTCTCGATCACGTAGCCGGCCGGCTGCGAGGTGAATGTCCTGATCGGGGTGCCGCGTGTCACATCGGTAAAAATCGACCCTTCAGAGCCGTGAATTTCGTTGCGTAAATCGAGGCCTCCGAGCGTCGTCCACGACAATTCGCAGTGCGCGATGCCGCCGCTCGAAAACTTCAACATCAGCAGGGCGTTGTCTTCGCCCTCGGTTTTCTTGTGATGCACCAGCCGATCGCCCCAAGCCATCACCTCGACGACTTCGTCGTCTTTACCGTGGAAGTAACGCGCGGCCTCGATGCAGTGGCAGCCGAGATCGTTCAATGCGCCCCCACCAGTTTTCTTGACGTCCCAAAAGTGTGGCGAGTGCGGTCCGGAATGAGACTCGCGCGATCGCACCCAAAGCACGCGCCCAATTCCGCCGTTCTCGATCACGTCGCGGGCCTTCACCACCGCCGGCGCAAACACCTCTGTCTCGGCATATCCATGCATCGCGCCGCTCTTCTCGGCCGCCCGCCACATGGCCTTCGCCTCGCGCCGATCGCGCCCCAGCGGCTTGGTGCAGACTTGATTTCGCCCCGCTTTCGCAAGCGCGATCGCAGTTGGCTGATGCTCCTCATTGGGCAAGGCGATGATGAACAGGTCAATGTCGTCACGCGCGATGGCGCGGTCGAGACTTGTCGTCGACTGCTCGATACTCCATTTCTTGGCGAAACTTCGCGCGCGTTTCCGCGAACGCGAGTAGTTCAAGACCACCTGCTGTCCGTTGACGTTCGCAAGGCCCTGCATGTAGAACTCGGCGACGAAGCCGGAGCCAAGCATCGCGATTCGGATCGTTTTCATCGCTTTCGATTGTCGCTGATTTGGCGCTCGTATTCGAGAATCTGTTGCTTGCGCTCGACGCCCCAGCGATAGCCGCCCGCATCGCCGTTCTCACGTACGACTCGATGGCAGGGGATGGCCAATGCAACGGAGTTTGACGCGCAGACGCGAGCAACCGCCCGCGCAGCCTTTGGCCGACCGACTGAGTTAGCAACTTCAGAATACGAGCGAGTCTCGCCCACTGGGATGCGCTGAAGCTCTTGCCACACGAGTCGTTGAAACGCCGTCGTGCGAATATCCAACGGCAACCGCAAGTCGGGCGCGCGGCCGTTGAGACTAGCCATAACTTTACTAACGGTCACCCGCAGTTTCGTCTGGGCTTTAGAGATCAGCGCTTGAGAAAAATCCCCGCGCAGGGCTGCAACGAGCTCGTCGTGACTAGCGCCGAACCGAATCGCGCAGACCCCGTTATCCGTCGCGGCAACGAGCATCTTGCCCAACGGCGAATCCGAGATTGCATAGCAGATCGTCGCGCCCTTTCCTTTGGCCCCGTACGTCGCTGGAGTCATTCCGTAGTGTTCGGCCGCGTTCTCGTACGCTGAGCGAGCCGAGCCATAGCCCGCTTCGTAAACCGCTTCGGTCGGGCGGACACCCTGGCGCAACAGCCGTTCAAATCCGTTCCGCCGCACCATTGCCCCGTACTGCCTCGGCGTGACGCCCAGCAGCGACTTGAACGATTTTTGGAGATGTGTCGCGGATAGTCCCGTAGCCGCGGCAAGGTCGCGCAGTTCTATCGCTCCGTCAGAGTGTTCCTCGATCAATCGGCAAACCTCGACGACGGATGCGATTCGCGGGTCGAACGAATCGGGCAGACATCGCTTACAAGCGCGAAAGCCGGCATCCGCCGCCTGGCCGGGATGGACGAAGAAGCGAATCCGATCAGCGCGTGGGCGGCGAGACGGACACGACGGCCGACAGAATATCGAAGTCGATGTGACACCATAGACAAACCGCCCGTCCCAAGTCGCGTCGCGGGCCGAAACAGCCCGCCGCCAGTCTTCAATCCGCGGCGAATCCACGTGAGACATGATCCCAATGTACGTCGCGCGAGTCTGCGAGACTATCCGATTCTTGTGGTCAAAGTGAGATAATTCGCGAATTGTGCTCAGTCGTTTGCTGACGGGAATGCTGCTGGCGGTCGCCGTCGCGGCTCCCCACGAGTTCGATATCACCTCGGTGGCGCTGGTGTTTCTCGGGGACGGCAGCTACCGGGCCAATATCAGCCTCGACGCGGACGCTCTCGCGCTCGGCTTGCCTCTCGAAACCGATGCCGAAGTTGTTGCCGCCACGATGGCAGAGCTTTCAGACGCCGGTATCGAGAACGCAATGGCGATGGCTATTCCAGTCATCCAGCGGGAAATAGATCTCAGCTTCGACGCCGCGCCCGAGAATTTCGATGTAGCTTTTCCTCACTACGGAACCCCGGCGGCGAGAGACGCCGACCCGCCGACGGCGCTGGGCACTATCGCCCGCCTGAGTGGCCGAGTGCCGCCGGGTGCCCGCGAGCTAACCTTTACCGCCGCCGCTCGATACAAGACAATTGACCTGCGCATTCTAGGGGCGTCCGCGCCCGAACCTCTTCAAATCCTGCTGCAACCTGGCGAGACGAGCCCGCCTTATCAACTAGCCGGCGGTGAGCAAACAGCCCTCACCGAGGGTGTATTTTGGCGCTATACCTTGCTCGGCTATGAGCACATCCTGCCCAAGGGTCTCGACCATATCCTGTTCGTTCTCGGGCTATTCCTGCTGAGCACGCGTTTGAAGCCGTTGCTTTACCAAATCACTGCGTTTACGCTGGCGCACTCGGTGACGCTGGCACTTTCGATGTTCGAGGTTATCTCGTTGCCCTCGTCAATCGTCGAGCCGCTGATTGCCGCGTCAATCGTATACGTTGCTATCGAAAACATTGCTACGACCGAGCTGAAACCGTGGCGCGTCGCCGTGGTGTTTCTGTTCGGCTTGTTGCACGGACTCGGTTTCGCCGGAGTGCTGCAAGAACTAGGGCTTCCCGAGGGCCGATTCGTTACAGCGCTAGTCGCGTTCAATGTCGGAGTTGAACTAGGGCAGCTCTCAGTCGTCGCGCTGGCGGTGTTGGCCCTTGGCAGGTTTCGCGCGCTGCCGGGCTATCGCAAGTGGGTCGTCATTCCATGCTCGTTGGCGATCGCCGCCGTCGGCCTGTGGTGGGCTGTCGAACGATCACTCGGTTTAACATGAGGTTTCCGTGCCAACTGTCTTCATCCCCTCATTGCTACGCCCGCTCGCCGACGACCTCGCCGAAGTCTCCGTCAGCGGGAGCAATGTGCGCGCGGTCATCAACAGCCTGATCGAGCGCTACCCCAACTTGGCAGACCGTTTGCTTGAGAACGGCCAACTGCGTGGCAATCTCTCCATAGCGATTGACGGTGAGATCAGCACGATGGGCATGCTCGACGATGTTGAGGAAGATTCCGAAATCCATTTCCTGGCCGCGATTTCCGGCGGATAATTATGCAAACACAATGGGGCGATATCGCCGTTCACGACGCTCACGCGCACCTGTTTTCCTATTCGTTTTTCGAAGCCCTCGCCCGCCAGAAGGGGACCGACGACGTCCCCGCCATGGTCGAGTCGCTGGGCTGGGACACGCCGCCGGTGGACAATTCCGACCTAGCTCAACGTTGGGTGGCGGAACTCGACAGCAAGGGCGTGAGTACATCGGTCCTGATGGCCAGCGTGCCCGGCGATGAAACTGCCGCCGCCCGTGTCGTTCGAGCGGCGCCCGATCGCTTTCACGGCTATTTCATGCTGAATCCACTGGCCGATGACGCCGCCGAGAGGGCCCGGCGAGCCTTTGAAGAGTCCGGTCTAAAAGGGCTGTGTCTATTCCCGGCGATGTTGCGGTTTTCGGTCCAAGACGCCCGCCTGACCCCGCTTTACGAGCTTGCCGCGGAGCAGCCCGGCCGTGTCGTCTTCGTCCACATGGGCGTACTAACGGTAGGTGTTAGGGCGAAGCTAGGGCTGCCGTCGAAATTCGACATGAGTCTCTCGAGCCCGATGGATTTGTATGGCGTCGCCCTGGAGCACCCTGACGTCAATTTCGTGCTGCCGCATTTCGGCGCGGGCTACTTTCGCGAAGCGCTGATGCTGTGCGACCTCGCGCCTAATGTTTACTTGGATACGTCGAGCAGTAACGGTTGGGTCAAGTATCTAACGCCTCGCCCGACTTTGACGCAGGTCTTCGAGCAGGCGCTCGATGTCGTTGGCCACGAGCGGCTGCTGTTTGGCTCCGACTCTTCGTTCTTCCCGCGCGGCTGGAATCGAGAAGTATTCGAGGTGCAAGCCGAGGCGCTGTGGACCCTGGGCCTCAGTAGCGAGCAAGCGCAGGCTGTTTTCGGCGGGAATCTTTTGCGCTTGCTTGGCCTTTAGCTCAGCGGGCTATGGCATTTTCATCGAAAGCGTCGACCGGCAATTTGACACGCCGGCCGCGAGTGCTGGGTCAGAAAGAACGTCGACCTAGAGCTCGACGCTGCAGAATCGGTCTACGTAAATCATGAAAACGCTCTAGCACCGCTCGCCAGCGCGCCACCAACTGACGCGAGACCGACCGCCGGAGGCGCGCGCCACAAATCCCCGCGAGAGTGCGTGCAGCAGTGTCTAGAATCGGTCTACGTAAATCATGAAAACGCTCTAGCACCGCTAAAGTACCGGTTCGTACCGCTCAAGCAGCTTCTCAATTTCCTTGACCTCTTCGGGACGTACTTCCGGCAGCGGCGGACGCACTGGCCCCGCAGGTTTGCCGAGTATCTCCATCGCCTTCTTCATCACGCTGACCTCGTAGCCCTTGCGCCGTGCGCGCATAGCGTAAAGCGGCAGGACGTATTTCGTCATCAGGCGGGCAAGGCTAGCGTTGTCGAGCATCGACGCCCGCTCGTGCAACTGCATCGACAAGCGCGGCGCGATCGTCGCAATACTTGATGTGTAGGTGCGAACCCCGATCGCGTAGTAGCCGGGCACCATGTCGTCACCGATCCCGCCTATCCAGTGAAGCCGGTCGCCGCAGCGTGCCATGACGCGTTGATAGTTGCGGAGGTCGCCCTGACCTTCTTTGAAAGCGATTAAATTCGGGATCTCATCGCATAGCCGCGACACTTGCGGTGGCGACAGGTTCACCCAATCGCGGCTATAGATGAAGAGACCGACATCGACCGCGTCGCCGATTGCCTTGTAGTAGCTGAGCAGCCCCTCGAAGTCCGCGTTTGGATAGTAGGGCGGAAACATCAAGATGCCATCAGCGCCGGCGGCAACCGACTGCTTCGCTAGCTCGGCCGACAATCCGCCACCGAACCCCACTCCGGCGATGACGGCGCTCTTGTCGCCAACCTCCGCGACAGTCGCTTCGACGATCTGCTTGTGCTCTTCGGGCGTCAGCGAGTACATTTCGCCCGTACCGCCGGCGGCCACGATCGCGCACAGCGGAAATTTCGTCATTTCGGCGACGTTGGTGCGATAGCCATCGATGTCGAGCGAGTAGTCAGACTTGAAGTTGGTAACAGGAAAGGAGATTACGCCTTCCAGTTTTGAGCGCAGTTCGGCGGAATCCATAGCAACCCATTGTCGCATCGCGCAAACAGTGAGCAAGATCATCCGTGCCTCGGCCCTAATCCGGGGTGAGTTGCGTTTGAGCCGCGCGCGCCAGCAAGCGGTTTCCCCGAATGGATCAATGCCTTCGAGGAAACCGCTTGCTGGCGCGCGGAGTGCCAGGCTAAGTCTGGCGGATCTAGTGAACTGAAAGGAGTTCATCGTGGGAATCGTTTGTTCACCCCCGTGGCCGACTCGGCGTTCGCGGAGGACGCCTTCAGCGGGTAGCTGCTTTTGGTGGCCGAGGCGGGCGAAGCCCGAGAAGGCAAACACGTGAGCCGTAACGCAAGTGAACCGCGTTCGAGAGCCTCGTTAGCAAGTCGAGAGTGGCCAGCCTGTCGCGTAGGGTGAAGCCTGCAACCGTCGGTGAAGCAACGAACACCAGCAGCCGGCGGACTCTTCGGGGTGGAAGCGGACAGCGCGCGTGGAAAGATTCGTCAGGAACCTTGCGTTGAGAGAGATACGGAGGCCTGCATCGGCAGGGGGGCTGCGCGCTCGTAGAGGCGCGGGTCGCCAACCCGGCGAGGGGAATCCACAACCCTTGCTGGGGTTGGTGCGGGAGTCGGAGGGGCGCGTAGTAGCGACGAAGCTCGGTAATGCGGGTGGAGCGAAGGGCCCCTGGCGTTTTAATGCTGACGGAGTCAGACAAGCATGCTAATTGCGACAGAAGGGAGAGCCGTTTATGTTCAAAAGATTCCACTTGCTAGCCCGGCGATGCCGGAGAAACTCTCTCGTTTGAGACAGAAGCTGGGCCAAAAGGCCAAGCAGCGGTGTCCGCTGCTGCGCATGCCTGAGGCGAGAGCTTGTTGGAGAGCCGGATGCGGGAAATCCGCAAGTCCGGTTCGATGAGGGGGGAGGTCAAGCCCGCTTGCGGGACCCTCCCCTACTCTACCGGCTCAAACGCGAGACCTTCCGCGGCAACGGAGCGCACCCGCGCTCCTAAGGAACACTTTACTGAGGAGCTTGGATGGGGACGAGTTCGAAGCCATAACTGCGGGCTCGAGATCTGAGGCGGTTCTCGTTTCGTTTGTGTTGGCGTTGTTGTTCTCTCCTAAGGAACACTTTACTGAGGAGCTTGGATGGGGACGAGTTCGAAGCCATAACTGCGGGCTCGAGATCTGAGGCGGTTCTCGTTTCGTTTGTGTTGGCGTTGTTGTTCTCTCCTAAGGAACACTTTACTGAGGAGCTTGGATGGGGACGAGTTCGAAGCCATAACTGCGGGCTCGAGATCTGAGGCGGTTCTCGTTTCGTTTGTGTTGGCGTTGTTGTTCTCTTGCGAAGACGGTTTCGTCATAGGCCTCGCCCGTCGTGACGAGGTGATAGATGATGCGCGCCAACTTGTGCGCGGTCGCCGTCGTTGCCGCCGGCGGTCCCAGTCGCGCGCGCATGCGGCGATGGTAGTCACCCAGATACGACTGGTCGCGAACGAGCGACTGCGATGCAATGCGCAAGGCGACGGCCAGCCGATTGTTCACCTTGCGCGTTCCACGCCGGATCACCTTGCCGCCCGTCACGTCGTTGTGCGGACAAAGCGCCGCCCACGAACTGAACGCCGCCGCGCTCGGAAACTTCGAGAAGTCAGTGCCGACTTCGGCGACCACCGCCTGAGCGCTCAGCGCTTGCAAACCCGGCACGGCCGTCAGGTCCGTCCCCAACACGCGATAGCAATGCGAGCGCAAGTCGAAGTGCGCCTGGTTCCCACGCCGATTGTGTCGCGCCGGCGCTAAGGGTTGTTCTTCAAGATCGACCTTCGCGGGCATGTCGGCAAAGCGCGCTTCGATCTGCTGATCGCAGGCCTCGATCAGTCGCTGGTAGTAACGATAGGTTTCCAACGCCTGCTGCAAGGTGAACAAATGCTCATCGCGATAATTCCCCGTCAGCGCCTTGGCGATCGTCGCCTCGGACGAGCGTACGCGCGGGTCGCGCAGCTTCGCCAAAACTACCGGGTCGCGTTCGCCTGCAAGAATGCTGTCGAGTATGCGCAGCCCACTCCGACCGCTGATGTCCGCGAGCACGTGGTGCAATTGCAGGTTCATTTGGTCGAGCGCTTTCTGCATGTGCTGCACGTGCGCGGCGGCGTAGCGCACCAGATTTTGGCGATGCCGCAGCAGCACCCGTAAGGCACAGATATCGCTCGCCGGACGAAAAGACGCGCGCAGCAGCCCGACCGCATGCAGGTACTGCAGCCATTGGCAATCGAGCACATCGCTCTTGCGTCCGGGCACGTTCTTGACGTGCCGAGCGTTGACCAAGCAGACCTCGAAGCCATGCTTCTCAAGGATGTCGAAGAGCGGAATCCAGTAGACCCCGGTCGACTCCATGGCGGCGGTCTTGACGCCGCACTCTTTGAGCCAAGCGGCGAGCCGCTCGAGGTCGACGGTGAATGTGGAAAAACAGCGAACGGGTTCGGGGTCGCGGTCGGGTGCAACGGCGACGTAGACTTCTGTAGCACCGATATCGATGCCGGCCGCGTCGTTACGGATCTTCGTGGGCGCGACCTGACGGGCGGGTTTTCTGCGATTGCGTTTGCGCATAGCGGGCTCCTCCTCCTAAGGTGAGGAGCGGGTCAGGGCGGCCCGGCCGTGCAAAGCTTGTAGTCTCCTAAACGGGATCGTCGCCAGGATGATCGGCGGCGTCACCACTCACAAGCGCACCGGACCGGCGGCCATGCTCTTAAGCGGGCTGCGAAATCGCACCATTGGCGCAACGGCCTCGAACTGCCGCCCTGCCCGTCCTCGTCGCCAACGCTAGCGCACTCCCTCTCGCCGTGTTCCTTCCCTCCAGGCCCCGGTCGCACCGCCGGGTCAGTCGCTCTTAAGAAAACATGAATGGCCTACTGTTAGAGGCGACCACGCATTGCGGGCACCCGCGAAAGATGCTTGCCGACGGATCAGGGGCCTAGCTCGCGGTGCAATAATGTCCGTCTAATGGCGAACGAACAAAAACCGCTGCGCTCCCAGGAATGGTTCGGACGAAACGACAAGCGTGGATTTATCCACCGCTCGTGGATGCGTGCCGAAGGATTTCCCGATAGCGTCTTTCAAGGCAAGCCGGTCATCGGCATTTGCAATTCCTGGTCGGAACTGACGAACTGCAACGTTCATTTGCGCGATGTCGCCGAGGCGGTCAAACGTGGCGTCTGGTCGGCTGGCGGCTTCCCGCTCGAGTTTCCGACGATCTCACTCGGCGAGCCCTTCATGCGGCCGTCGACTATGATGTTCCGCAACCTGATGGCGATGGATGTGGAAGAGTCGATTCGCGCCAATCCGCTCGACGGTATCGTCCTGCTCTGCGGCTGCGACAAGACGACGCCGGCACAATTGATGGGTGCGGCCAGCGCGAATCTCCCTTCGATCATGGTCACCGGTGGCCCCATGCTCAACGGAAAGTGGCGCAATCAACAGCTCGGATCCGGGACCGACGTTTGGCGCTACTCGGATGAGCTGCGGGCGGGCCGCATCACGCAGGAAGATTGGTCTGAGCTGGAATGCTCGATGTCACGTTCGGCCGGCCACTGCATGGTCATGGGAACGGCTTCGACGATGACCAGCTTGGCCGAGGCGATGGGCATGACCCTGACCGGCTGCGCAAACATTCCGGCGGTTGATTCGCGCCGCTACGAGATCGCGCAGCGCTCAGGAGAGCGGATCGTCGAAATGGTGCGAGAGGACTTGCGCCCGACACAGATTCTTACGCGCGAAGCCCTTGAAAATGCTATCCGCGTGGACATGGCCATCGGCGGTTCGACCAACGCCATCATCCACCTCAAAGCAATCGGGGGGCGCCTGGGGATTGATCTACCGCTTGACAGATTTGACGAGATTTCACGCGAAACGTCGGTCGTTGCCAACATCGCACCGTCGGGCAAATACTTGATGGAGGATATGTACTACGCGGGTGGCATTCCGGTGGTGATGAGCGACTTGCTTGATCAGCTGCATGGCGACGCGCTCACGGTGACGGGTAAATCCATCGCGGAGAACGTTGCCGGCACTCAGTGCCACAACCGTGACGTCTTGCTGCCACGAGACAAGCCGCTGCAGGCTTCCGGAGGGACCGTGGTTCTGCGCGGAAATCTTTGCCCGCGCGGTGCCGTTATCAAGACCAGCGCCGCCCATAGCGAATTCCTTCAGCACACTGGCCGGGCTGTCGTATTCGAAGACCAGCAAGACCTCATGGACCGCGTCGACTCGCCCGATCTTGAGGTCGATGCGAGTTCTGTTCTAGTCCTCAAGAATGGCGGCCCAATCGGAGCCCCAGGCATGCCGGAGTATGGCAACCTGCCGATTCCGGCGAAGCTGCTCAAGCAGGGCGTCGAAGACATGTTGCGCATCTCTGACGCGCGTATGAGTGGAACCAGCTACGGTGCCGTGGTGTTGCATATCACTCCCGAATCAGCAATAGGTGGGCCGCTCGCCTTGGTGCAAAACGGCGATGAGATCCGGCTTGACACCGCGGGCCGCCGACTCGACTTGCTTGTTTCGGAAGAAGAGCTTGAGAATCGTCGTGCCGCCTGGCAACCTCGTGAGCCACACTACGATCGCGGCTACGGAAAGTTATTCCTCGACTCGATTACGCAGGCGGACGAGGGTTGTGATTTTTCATTCTTGAAAAGAACCGACGGCAAGGAGAAAACGTTGCCGCCCGCGTATTAGCCCGCATTTCTCACGATTTACGTAGACCAATTCTAGACACCGCTGCACGCACTCTCGCGGCGATCTGTGGCGCGCGCCTCCGGCGGGCCGCGTCGACGTCTAGGTCGACGTTCTTTCCGCCCCAGCACTCGCGGTCGGCGTGTCCAATTGCCGGTCTACGCTCGCGGTGAAAATGCTCTAGCTCGTCCAAAGGTTCCTGTCTCGGCTGCCGATAAGAACTATCTCAGGCGCTCGGGCGCCACACCGAGCCGGTATTGCCACGTTTGTATCAACCCGCCCTGACGCCTACTCGACCCGCGGCGTCTCAGCCGGCCACCCTCCGCGAACGCCTGCTCAACGCAGTCGATACAATGCCGCCTCTGCCGACGGTGCTAAACGAACTGCTCGGAGTCTTGAACCGTCAGGACGTGACTGCCGGCCAAGTCGCCGCTCTGATAGAGCGCGACACCGTGCTGAGCGGAAGTGTGCTGCGTTGCGTCAACTCGGCCTATTACGGGCTGCCATCGCAAGTGTCTTCGATCCGCCACGCCGTAACGTTGCTGGGATTTGGGTCGGTCAGAAATCTAGCAATGGTGTTCTCGATGAGGCGCATGGTTTCAAAGAAACAGCCGCCGGCTGCGCTCTATGCCGCATACTCGCAGCACGCGCTTGCGGTGGCAATCATGACGCAGTTCTTGGCGCACTTCACGCAATCGGGTGAAACCGAGGCAGCGTTCGCGGCAGGCTTGTTTCACGATATTGGCCACCTGTTGATCATGACCACAGTTCCCGATGCGATCCCACAAATTGACGCCAGACTTGAGGCGGCCGCCTACGACATCGAAGCCTGCGAGCAACACGCCCTCGGGATCACACACACCGAGCTGGCCGCGGTCATCCTGACCGAGTGGAAGTTGCCGGAATCCATTCTCGCCGCAGCGCGGCAGCACCATCAGCCTTAAGAGGTTGAATCGCCTGGCGACACCGGCGGCGTGTCGCTTCCACGACTTGTCCTTGCGGCGGACGTCTACGCGAAATCACAGGGTTTGTCGCTATTTAACTCCATGCTTGTCGACGCCGCCACTTCCGAGGCTGCGTTCGAAAAGATCGGACTCAAAGAACGATGGGCCGACTTAACCGAGAGATTCCAGGGGCAGTTCGAATCCATCCGCGACAGCATCCATTAGCTCTCAGACCTGGCGCACGCTAGTCAATCGGCGGCGCTATTCAAAAAAATAACGCGTAGGTCCTCATTGGCGTCAGACGCAGCGCCAACTGTGACCTGAAGGGTGCAAAGTCGCTAGTACTTTCGTGAGCCGCTGTACCAGCGAACCAGTGAAGCAAGACGCCTGAAAACAGGTCGTGCGGGCCCTACCGTACCGATCGCGCCCGTTCCGAGGCGTCGGCCAAAGACAGTCGGCTAGGACTAATTCCCTATCCCTAGGAGAATTCCCCAGTACCAAAGTTCGGTACCAGAATTTACTTGCTAAGTAGGTCCACTTAGTGATTTACTTAGGGGCAACAAAACAACCATAGGCCGCTGTGACGCTTAGATCGAAGGTCGCCGATGGTGTTGTTGGAAGCCGCACGTGAGCATACTTCTCCAGTTCGTCTACCTCCAAATTTTAGATATTCTAACGACGATGGCGTTCCTGGTGCAGGGCGTCGGCGAAGCGAATCCTGTAGTTCGGTGGGCGATTGCGATCGCGCCGAACGCCTTAACTGGTTTGGTGATAGTGAAGCTGTTCGCGATCGCGTTTGCCTTGATCTGTGTGTATCGCTCGAGAATGCGGCTGTTGAGAGGCGTCAACTATTTTTTTGCCGCACTCGTCGTCTACAACATGCTGGTGATCATCATTTCATCACCGACATTGGCCGCCGTACTGTAAACGAGCTATCGCAGCAGAGTTTTGGCGATCGTTTGTAGCTGTACGTTTGAAGTTCCCTCGTAGATTGTGCCAATCTTAGCGTCGCGATAGAGCTTCTCAACGGGATAGTCTTTCGTAAAGCCGACGCCACCAAATAGGTCGACGCACTTTGCCGAGACCCGTACGGCCATTTCGCCGGCGTAGTACTTCGCCATTGCGGCCTCGGTGAGAAACTTGTTTCCACTATCCTTCAGCCGACCGGCGTTGTATACGAACAGCTTCGCCGCTTCGACTTGGGTTGCTAGCTCAGCGACCTGGAATTGAACGCCTTGGAAATCGGCGATACGCTGTCCGAACTGCTTGCGCTCTTTTACATATTTGATGGCGTGATCGAGCGCGCCCTCGGCGAGCCCCAGCATTTGGGCGCCGATCGCGATACGCCCCTCGTTGAGTGTGTTGATCGCGATCTTATAGCCCTTGCCAACCTCGCCCAGCACATTCTCTTTGGGAACGCGGCAGTTGTCTAAAATCAACTCGCAGGTCGACGATGCGCGGATGCCGAGCTTATCTTCCTTCTTCCCAACTGTGAAGCCCTCAAAGTCGCGTTCGACTAGGAACGCGGTGATTCCGCGATGCCCCGCCTCTGGGTTGGCGTTTGCGAACAAGATGAAAACTCCAGCTTCTTTGGCGTTCGTGATCCAGAGCTTGCGTCCGTTCAGCTCAAAGTGATCTCCCTTGTCGACCGCCGTAGCCTGCAATGCGAATGCGTCGCTCCCCGAGCCCGATTCTGACAGCGCATAGCAGGCAACTGTATCGCGGGCCAGCCGGGTCAGATACCTTTCCTTCTGCGCGTCAGTGGCCCAGCGGATCAACGCATTGATAACGAGCGTATTCTGGACGTCGACGATCACTGCCGCGGCGGGGTCAACTTGCGAAAGGGCCTGCACGGCTAGGAGAGAACTGAAGAATGTTCCACCCTGGCCACCGTATTCCTCGGGGATTTCGATCGCCATCAGGCCCATCTCGAACAACTTTTTCAGAATGTCACTTCGGAACTCTCCGGCCTCGTCCATCTCGCGGACATAGGGCCCAATTTCGTTCCGGGCGAATTCAAGTACTGTGTCGAAGAATAGTTGCTCGTCCTCGCTGAGGATTGTCAAGGCCTGTTGCGACATGGTGTGTGGCTACGCTACGTTGTGCTCGCCGGCGGGGTCATCGGCTTCGATGCCGTCTTCGGCTTCTTCGCCGAAGTAGACGATACGGCCGCAAGATTCGCAAGTTAGCACGCCGTCGCTGAGATTCCTCATATCGAGCAAAAACTGCGGGCGTAGCACCACGTGGCAGGCTTGGCATTGGGACTCAACGATGGCCGCAATTGCGATGCCGCGCGACTTCTGAACCCGCGTGTAGAGTTTCAGCAACTGCGCATCGACTTGCGAGGCGAGTTCCGCCCTAGAAGCTTGCTCGGCGCTGAGAAACTTCTGGTCGGCGGCGACCCGGGCCTTGGCTTCGGCCACTTCAGCAGCGACCTTTTCGCTTTCAACCTGGAGTTCGCCTTGAGCTTGTGCGACGTTCTTGTCGAGCGCCTCGGCCTGCTCCATCATTTCTAGAATTCCGTCCTCGCAAGAACTAATCTTGCCAGTCGCGAAATCGATTTCGTGTTGGAAGGCGCGGTACTGTTCGTTGGTCTTGGCGCCGCCCATCTGGTTCTGTAGCTTCGAGATCGTCTCTTTGAATCCCCCGATTTCGCCTTCCAGGCGCCGCCGCTCTTTCTGATTTTCGGCAAGCGTGGCCTGCGTCGCGGCTAACTGTTGCTTGTGGGAGGCGAGCTTGGCTTCGATTTCCGCTATGTACTTCGGTAGCTGAGCGATCTCAGCGGAAAGCTCGCCAATTCGAGTGTCACAAGTTTGAATTTGGCGGACTATGGAGAGATCAGAAGGCATAGGTGCCGCGGCTCATCATGGCCGATTCTATCACGCGCACCCTAATCCGCCGGCGCTTCCTTTGTTCCGTAATCGCCGTTCAGCCCTGAGCAATGGTGCGGTGGGCGCGGCTACTATAGAGGGCTGTGGCTGACTACACTGACGAGCATGCCAAGGCCGGTATTGATGCCAAACTGCCCGAGATCGAAACTTGGCCAAACCAGTATCCGGGCTACACGATCACGATTGAGATTCCCGAATTTACTTCGGTCTGCCCGAAAACTCGTCAGCCCGATTTTGGCAGCTTGACCCTGACCTACGAGCCCGATGAACGGTGCCTCGAACTCAAGTCACTCAAGCTGTATCTGCTCGAGTATCGCAACCTAGGCATCTTCTACGAAAACGTTGTCAACAAGGTACTCGCTGACATTGTCGCCGCGACCTCACCACTATGGGCAAGGCTCGAAGGCAAGTTCACTCCGAGAGGCGGTATTCGATCGACAATCACAGCCGAGCACCGCAAGCTATAATTCCTCTGTCTGAATAAACGAGGTAAGGATGAAACGAATTCTAGTTTTGGCTACTTTGGTAGTTTCTTCAGTGGGCGTTACAGCCGCGGTTGCCGCTGACGTGGTATACCTGCCCGCGGAGAAGGTGGCGGCTGCCCGCATGAAGCCGGGGCCGATGACGTCCGGCGACGATCATGTCGTGATCATGAGCCGGCGGAACGAAGGTGGGAAGGCTGAAATTCATAGCGAACAGACGGATGTCTTCTACGTCCTTGAGGGTTCGGCGACGTTCGTGACGGGCGGAACGGTCAACGGCGCCAAGACAACAGGGCCCGGCCAGCAGCTCGGTGATTCGATTACCGGCGGCACGACGCATAACCTCTCGGTAGGTGACGTGGTCGTCATCCCGAAGGGCACGCCGCATTGGTTTAAAGAAGTGCCGGACTTAGTTGTCTACTACGTCGTCAAGGCTGTCACGCCCGGCGCCAAGTAGTCTACTGCGTCGCCGACAACGGCGTTGGAGTCAGCCGCGTGATCTGAATGGCGGAGCGATCCATCAGCGTGGGGATTCGCAGACTGAAGTCGTTTTTCCAGTGATCACTTTGATAGACAGCTTCGTATAGACGCTCGCGCTCTTGCTCGCTCGCAAAGCGGCGCATCCAGACATACGTGCTGTCGTCGTCTTCACCACGAAACGCAGCGGTTATCACCATGCCCTGGGCGACCTGGAAGGGGATGATCTCCTTTTCCATAAAAGTCACCCATTCGTCCATTTTCCCCGGTAAGATTTTGTATTGTCTGAGCTCGTAGAAGGCCATGTAGCGTCTCCCTAGTCGCCGGTATCTCCGCCCATTGTACGCGGCGCGGCTCCGACACGCCGAACGGAAGAAGGCGGACTTTCGGGCGGGGACTGGCACATGCGATCTCATAGTCTCTCCACCTTGACGCACCCTCGTGTTGCTTGTCCCCTACCTAGCTGATGGCACAGCGAGTTTCTCCCACGAACGATCCGGCCCGCGCCGGTGGCCGGGCTAACCTGAGTCGAGGTTGGCCACAGCCCCATTACTGATAAAATTTCGTTTAGGCTCGGCGTAGTCCATTCCTCGGCTACGTTGGTCCCGATACTCCCTCAAGCGGCCGTTGTGCCCTCAATCATCCTTGCTCGAAGCCGTCACCATATTCCTGGGTGCATTCCTACTGTTTCAGGTGCAGCCCATCATGGCGCGCTTCATCTTGCCGTGGTTCGGCGGAGGGCCGTCGGTTTGGACAGCGTGCATGCTCTTCTTTCAGACCATGCTCTGGGCGGGCTACGCCTACGCGCATGCAATCGGAAGTCGAATGCGGTTCTCGCGGCAAGCGACGCTGCACATCGCTCTGCTGGCGATCTCGCTGCTTGCCCTACCAATTGACCCTGATACGTGGAAACCCGATGGTTCCGAGCAGCCGACGGCGGGAATTTTTCTGCTTCTACTGGCCTGTGTCGGGCTGCCTTACTCGTTGCTTGCGGCTACCGGACCACTGATTCAGCGCTGGGTCGCGGCAGCCGATTCGAATCGCGCGGTCTACCGGCTTTATGCTGTTTCGAATGCCGGGTCGCTACTTGCGCTGGCAAGTTATCCGTTTGTAGTTGAGCCATGGATGCGGCTGCGGGTGCAGACAGGGACTTGGTCGATTGCCTATGCCGCGTTCGTCCTGTCTTGTGGAGCGCTCGCCTTTCGAGCAATGAAGCTATCGGGCACGCCCAGACGCGACCCTGATGTACGCTCGTCGCCGAAAGAAACTTTGCGCTGGGTGGCGCTGGCGGCCACCGGCTCAACACTCTTGATCGCGACAACGAATCAGATGTCGCAAGAGGTCGCCGCGGTGCCGTTCTTGTGGGTGCTGCCGCTGGCCGTGTACCTTCTGACGTTCATCATGTGTTTTGAGAGCGACCGCTGGTATCGGCCGACTACCTTCGCCTGGACACTGGCGGTCGTTGCCCCCTGTGTGATGCCGCTGCTTACGTCCGCCGGTGCCCCGTTGAGCGTTCAAGTCATTGGTCACTCGCTAGCGCTATTCGTGGGCTGCATGGTTTGTCATGGGGAGCTGGCACTGTCGCGCCCTCCGCCGGGCCGCCTGACGTTGTTTTACCTCGCGCTGGCCGCTGGCGGAGCGCTAGGCGGTCTCTTCGTCGGTGTCGTCGCTCCGCAAATATTTAGTGGCTATTGGGAATACCAATTGGCGCTGATTGCCTGTTGTCTATTCCCGCTGCTAGGTCGAGCCCGGCGTGGCGAGTGGTCACCGCTGCCCGTCTCGCGCGCTGTTCGCGGCCCCGCCGCCGGGCTGATGCTGGCGATCTTAACAGTGGGATACGCCTGGTCGTTGACGTCTTCAAAGGCGCTCGTCAATCGCGACCGAAATTTCTACGGCGTCCTGACGGTGAGCGAGCAGGAGTTCGGCGCTGGGGCCGAGCGAATTCTCACTCACGGCAGCACCGAGCACGGCACGCAGTTCACTGAGAATTCACGGAAGCGAACGCCCACCGCTTACTTTGGACAGGGCAGCGGAGTGGAACTCGCATTTCAGCGGGTCCGCGATGTGGCCGAAGGACCACTTCGAGTTGGAATCATTGGACTCGGCGTGGGCACATTGGCGGCCTATGGCGAACCCGGCGACGAGTTCGTTTTCTACGAGATCAACCGCGCCGTCACCGAGGCGGCCAACGCTTCGTTTAGCTACTTGAGTGACAGTCCAGCCGAGATTCGCATCGTGCATGGCGACGCGCGAATTAGCCTAGAGCAGGCGCTTCGGCAGGGCGCGAGCGAGCAATTCGACTTATTTGTCGTTGATGCGTTTTCGAGCGGCGCTATACCGACGCATTTGCTCACGGCCGAGGCCGGAAACGTGTATCGGCAGCATATAAGGTCGGGTGGATCAGCCGCATTTCATATCTCAAATAGATTTCTCGACCTCGCCCCCGTGGTGAGCGGACTCGCTGCTGAAATGGGCATGAAGTCCGAACTAAAGGACTCCCCTGGCGATGAGACCAGAGGACTCAATGCTTCAACTTGGGTGCTGCTTGCCCCTGGAGAAGAGGCCTCCACCGAGCGCATTAGCTGGACCGACGATTTCGCCGCACTAAGCCAGGTTCTCAAATAGCGGCTCGGTGATACGCTAACCAAAGGACGCTGGAGTTCCTTCGAAGTCCGTAGCTGCCGCTCTCCTTTTGAACGCGCATTCCTCCAACGAGGCCAACGGTGCACATGCACAGATCGTGCGCTCCGCCGGCGTTGTCAGTGCGGCTGTCCTTCTTAGCCGAGTCTCCGGACTAGCACGCGAAACCGTTTTCGCCGGCCTGTTTGGGTCCGGCCTGGCATATGACGCCTTCGTAGCCGCCTTTCGCATTCCTAACTTACTTCGCGATCTTTTGGCCGAAGGGGCGCTTTCATCGGCGTTCGTCACAACGTTTTTGCAGACGCTTTCGGCGAACGGAAAAGGGGCCGCCCACGATCTTTCAAACCGCCTTGCCACGTTGCTGGTTCCGCTACTTGCGTTGATCTGTATATTCGGCGTTTTATTCGCTCCTCAGCTTGTCGGGCTGCTGTTTCCCGGCTTCGCGCAGATCGACGGCAAGATGGAGCTCACCGTTACGCTGACGCGCATCATGATGCCGTTTCTGCTCTTCATCGCGCTGGCGGCAAAAGCGATGGGCGTGCTCAATTCGCAAGGACGATTTGGGATTCCGGCGCTTGCATCCGCGGTTTTTAATATCACCTTGATCGCAGCCGGTCTCTTTCTCGGCTTCGTCGTGGGCCCATCGCTCGGGATCGAACCCATAAAGGGGATGGCGATCGGAGCGCTGCTCGGCGGCATGGTGCAGTACTACTTTCAGGTGCCGGAACTCCGGCGATTGGGATTGCGATTTCGTCCAACTTTCGACTTCGCCGATCCCGCGCTGCGACAGGTTATGCGCTTGATGGGTCCGGCCGTGATTGGTGCGGCGGCCGTACAAGTGAACGTCATGGTAAACAGCATATTTGCGTCGGAAATCACCGGGCCGACGGGCGACGTCATCAACGGTCCGGTAGCTTGGCTAAGCTATGCGTTTCGCTTTATGCAGCTCCCGCTTGGGCTGTTCGGCGTGGCCATCGCTTCGGCGACTCTTCCGACGATTTCGCGTCATGCCGGTTCTGGGCGCATTGCCGAATTCCGAGAGACACTGTCGCGATCGTTGGGTCTCGTGTTTCTGCTTACGGTGCCGTCCGCCGTCGGCTTAATCGTACTGAGCCGTCCGATCGTGGGAGTGATTTTTCAACGCGGCGAATTTTCAGCGAGTGACACGGAGCAGACGGCTCTCGGACTCTCGTATTACTGCATCGGGTTGGCGGGATACGCCGCCATTAAGGTATTGACGCCCGCCTTCTATGCCCTCGACAACGTGCGTATTCCAGTCGCAATCTCAGTATTTTCGATTCTACTGAACTATGGGCTGAACTGGACGTTTTTGAATGAATTCGGTTGGGGCCATTGGGCCCTGGCGCTCTCAACCTCGCTCGTTGCGACGCTGAATTTCTTGCTGCTACTGAGCTTCATGCGCGCCAAGATCAAGGGCATCGAAGGCCGCCGGCTGCTTGAAGGCGTGCTCAAGATTTCTGTAGCGTCGGGTGTAATGGGTCTGGGCTGTTGGGCGACCACGACGGTCATCAGCGCGGAATTTGGCGAAACCTTCTTGCCGCGGCTGCTGACATTGCTGCTGGCGGTGCCCCTAGGAGCGGGGTCGCTTTACGGCCTCTGCCGGCTAATGAAGCTACCCGAGCTGTCGCTAGCCGAAGAGGCGATTTTCTCGCGATTCCGCTAACCCGAAACTTGAAGTTTCAAGCTGCCCGCTAAGCTGCTTGTTGGACGAAACAATTCGCAGTACCGAGCCGCGCCGCCTCGCGGTGCGGTCCTTTCTGCGATGTGTGCACCGCACCGCACGGCGGCGCGGCTCGGTACTGCGAAGCGCAACGTCACCGCTCTGGCATCTCAAGTTTCACCCTTGAATGATCCGCCCTATCAAGCCCGGCGGTGGCCGGCCTAACCCGAAACTCGAAGTTTCGCGCTGCCAACCCAGTGAATCGTTAAAAAAATATGGTACGGAGAGGGGGACTCGAACCCCCAAGAGATTGCTCTCACTAGCACCTCAAGCTAGCGCGTCTGCCAGTTCCGCCACCTCCGCATGTCTTGGGGCAGTTGTCGCGTTGGTTATTTGCGACTATTGCTCGCTTTCGCCCGCGCTTTCGCCACCCGCGGGTACCACCTCAACTTCTTGTATTACACCTTCAGGCACGCCGCTTTGGGCCGGCGCTGGAGCGGTTGGGCTCGGCGCCGGCGACGCTTCGCCTTCTTCGCTGCCGATTCCGCTTCGCTCGATGACCGACTGCCCAGAGCCGACCGCTTGGCCCTGATGGATTCCCAACGTGATCGAGGTCAGCATAAACAGCACTGCCGCCCCAGTCGTTGCCTTTGAGAGGATCGTGGCCGCGCCGCGCGCGCCAAATGCCGTCTGCGACCCCATCCCGCCGAACGCGCCAGCCAAATCAGCCGCCTTGCCGCTTTGTAGCAGCACGACGATGATCAAGAAAAAGCTCACCGCCACATGGAGAACAGTCAATAAGATCAACATTGTTTATTCCTAACTTCGATCGCCCAGACGCCGCCTAGCAGTTCACCAGGTCCGCGAATAACTTTGGTTTCAAGCTGGCTCCACCCACCAAGGCGCCGTCGATCTCTTCGCGCGCCATCAGTGCCTCTACGTTTTCAGGTTTTACGCTGCCACCGTAAAGGATTCGCAAGCTTTCCGCAACGTCGCCCCCGAACCGATCGGTGACTAACGAACGCAGAATGCCATGAGATTCGCCGGCAATTTCGGGTGTGGCGGTTCGCCCCGTCCCAATCGCCCAAACGGGCTCATACGCAACGATTATACGAGAGAACTGCTCGGCGGTCAAAGCTCCGAGTCCGGTGGTGAACTGCTCACGCAAGACCGTCCCGGTGTTGTTGGCCTCGCGTTGCTCTAGCGTTTCTCCGACACAAACGATTGGCGTCAGGCCGGCCTCGAGCGCTGCGAGTGTTTTTAGATGGACGGTGCCATCTGTTTCTCCGAAAAGCTGGCGACGTTCGCTGTGCCCGATGATCACGTGGCTGCATCCGATGGCTGTGATCATGCCAGCCGAAATTTCGCCGGTGAAGGCGCCTTCGCGTTCCCAATGAAGATTCTGTGCGCTGATCTTGATATCGCTATCCTTCGTTCCGTCAACGGCCGCTGCCAATGCCGGCGCCGTAGGAGCTATCACAATCTCGCGGTCGGCCGTAGCAGCGACCAACGGTTTCAGCTCCGCAAAGAATTCCGCGGTCTCGGCGGTCGTCTTGAACATCTTCCAATTGCCGGCAATGACTGGGGTGCGCACACATCCTCCGCTGTAACTCAGAAAGTCGAAGCTATTGGGGTTGCGGTCGGGAATGCGACCGCAATTCTCAGGATACTACAGCATCTGGTATCGAAAGGACGCAGATCTATCCGTTCGTCGTCGGTGACTTCAATTGGTTCAGCAACCATGAGGCGAACTCCACGCCCTGGAGCTTGGGTTTGATCCGCCAACGCGGTGTCACTACGCTATCCGCGACGAAGCGGTGTGCGGCCGATTCTTCGCCTACATCGGCCGCTGGGACTCACAGATTCGTAGAATGAAGACCGTGCCGCAATCCGCAGCAGCCGAGAGATTTTTGCAGTCAATCGATCGCTGGTTCCAGGTGTCGTTGCTGGCGCTGCTACTGAATGGCTTGGTTGGTCTTTGGGCCGCCGGCCAAGTCGACGCGCTGTCGGCGGCCGCACTCATAACGGCGTTTGGCATTCGGGCCTGGTTGCTGCTGAGGGCGAAAGCGATTAAATTCCCGCGACGACTGGCCACGGTTCTCGCGGTTCTGGTTGTCATCTTCTACCCGCTCGATCTGTACTATCTCGGCGGCGATTTTATTTCATCGACGGTGCGTTTGATGTTGTTGTTTACGGCCTTGAAAGTTGTGATTGCTGAAACGGGCCGCGACTATTTTTATCTGGGAATTTTGGCGTTCCTGCACTTGCTAACGGCCTCGATGTTCGTCGCGGGACCGGGGTACCTGGTGATGCTCGCCGGTTTCGTGGTGACAGCTATATTTTGCTACTCCAGCTTCTCGATGCGGCGCTTGGGCCAGGCCTCCCCGCGCATCGCACTCAGCCACGGATTCGTACAGAATTTCAGCATACTCGGCCGCGTCGGTTCGTTAGCCGTATTCCTGTCGTGTGGAGTGCTTGCGCTGAGCCTGGCGCTGTTTCTTGTGCTGCCTCGCACAATGGCCGACGCGCGCGTTTCACCGTTCAGCCGCAGCTACAGTGTCGGGTTCTCAGATCGAGTTAATCTTGGTCTGACCGGTTCGTTGCAACAAGATTTCAGCCCGGTTATGCGCATCGAATCGCTCGATGGCACGTTAGTTGGAATGCAACGTTGGAGGGGCGTGGCGCTGAGCCTATTCGATGGCGTGCACTGGAGCCGGGCCTCGCAAGAGCCCCGTGAGCTGAAGCTGTCCAGTGAAGGCTTTCACCCTGAGTGGAGAGCCCGACGCCAAGGTCAAGAACTCAGACGGCTGCATTACAGCGTGACCGTCGAGCCTCTGCCACTCCGAGCGGTATTCGTTGCGGGCGTACCAGAATTGGTCAGAGGTAGCTTTCGGCGGCTGTGGCAGACGCCTAGCGAATCGCTGCTGGTTGAAGGTGGGTCGTCGGCGCAAGGATTGCGCTATGAGGCGACGAGCTGGATCACCGACCCGGATTCGATTTCTCCCCGGCGCGCAGTCGAGCTGTACTCGAAGCGTTTCGTCGAGCTCAACCTAAGCGTCCCTGAAGGTATAGACCCTCGGATCGGGCAGACCGCACTTCAAATTGTTGGACCGCGGACGAATTCACTAGAGCGCGCTCGCTCGATCGAGAGCTATCTGACAACCACGTTCGGATACACGCTCAGCCTGCCCGAGGAGCGGGCGGATGACCCCTTGGCGCAGTTCCTGTTTGAGCGGCAAGAGGGGCACTGCGAGTACTTCGCTTCGGCGATGGCGGTGATGCTACGCACGCTGGGCATTCCCGCCCGGCTCGTAAACGGGTTCGCTGGCGGTGCCTACAATCCGCTGTCCGGCATGCATGTGATCCGATCGAGTGACGCGCACAGTTGGGTAGAGGCCTACATTCCGCGCTATGGCTGGCTGGAATTCGACCCGACTCCCGTCAATCCCGACGCAGTTGCCGGGCCCTGGCTTTCTCAGGCCTGGATGGTCTGGGACGCCCTGCAATCGGCCTGGTTGGATTGGGTCGTCGACTATGATTCTGGTCGCCAACGAGAGCTTGCACGAGGATTCGCGCAGCGCTCCGAGTCGGCGGCACTATCCGCTCTACTGTCAGTCGACGCGATATACCAATGGGCGCGATGGTTTTGGAAGCGCTTGACGACTGGCCTTGAACTCGAGCGTCCCGCACTCGACCCCGATGCGGAGCCATTAATCGTGTGGCTTACTGCGATCACAATTTTTGCTGGCTTAGTGTGGCTGTCGATTTGGCGATTCCGGGCGGGCCGAGCGAGTGGGCGAGAAGAGTTCTCCAGCGTCAAGTTATATCGACGGGCCATTCGTGTTTTGGAACGTGGCGGCGTCAAAAGGCTTGACTCGGAAACGCCTCAGGAATTGTTAGCAAGGGTGTCGGACCCACACTTGCGCGGAGTGATGACGGACGTCACCGCTGCTTACTTAGCCGCTCGGTTTAGAGAAGATCGAAGTGCCGAGAAGCGGCTGGAAAAATTGGTTCGTGCGGTTGAGAGTGGGAGTGGGACTCCGGCCTAACTTCGCCATTTGACCCAGCCGAATTCGTATCCCCTGCCCACACGTCATCGTTCGCGGCAGGAGCCTCTTGACAACTCAGTCGGAATCCGATATAACAGATAGTGACTGATGGCAATCGACTCCAGTTCATTCCTTCCGCTTGCGCCGGCGACGTTGCAGATCTTATTGGCGCTTTCGGGTGAAGATCTGCATGGCTACGGGATCATGCAAGAGATTCGACGTCAGACGTCGGAGCGCTATGACATCGGCCCCGGTACGCTGTACGACAACTTGCAGCGGCTCAGCGATCAGGGCTTTGTGCGGGAGTTGGCGTCGAAACCGAAGGGTGCTGATGCGCGGCGCAAGTATTATCGTTTGACCTCGATCGGATGTAGCGTCCTTGCGGAAGAGGTTAAGCGCCTTGAGGGGATTGTTCACGAGGCCAAGCTACGCCAACGGCGATTGCAGGGAGGTGAGACATGATCTGGCGAAATATCTATTCGCTGTTACTGCGGCTTCACCCGGCGGAGTTTCGCGAAGCCTACCGCGACGAGATGCTTTGGATCTTCGACGAAGAGGTTGAGGCCCGTCGTCCTTACCGGCTTGTTTGGGACGCTCTGGTCTCACTTCTACGACAACACGTTTTGCGTCCTGGCCCGGCGCCTTATTTTGCCGTCGTGGACGGCGAACAGCCGTTTCAGATGCTCGAGGAAGCTTCACTAAGCCGGGCGCGAATTGTAAGCGGGGTGATCACCGCCAGTATTCTGTTTGTCCTTTTGTTCGCGGAAGTTGTCGAGCATGGCGGGTATCCAGGGATGCTACGGATTCCCACGATCTATACGTATCAGGTGCAGCGCCCTCAGAATTTCGATATCGATCGCTGGCGATTGTCGGGACTTGATATCGATGGGGACGGCTGGATTTCATTGACGGAGAGATCGGCTGAATCGGCGCTTCGCTGGGAACCGCTTCTGGCTAAGGTTCGCGCCGACGCGCAGGGTCAGGTCGCTGTGGCCGATGTTCTGTCGCAGTTTGAAGCCGGGCTGCGGCGCTAGCGAAAGTTGGTTAGGGCGACTCCGGCGGCGCAGAGTGGGCACTCGTTTGGGGCCCAAACGGAGTTCGGCTTCGTCTCGAGGGTTTCTAGCCCGCATTTCTCACCACGTGGCGAGCGAAAGTGCGTGAGAGGTGCGTCAGTACGAGGCGGGCGACGGTCGACGCGCGGAGGCGTACTTGACAGTCCGTCGAGCACGACGATCGAGCGCAACGAAGTAGTGGCGCACCTATCGCGCACTTTCGCCGTCAGGTGGTGAGAAATGCGGGCTAGCGGGATGGCGGCACTTTCCGCCAATTCGCCGGCGTGCGAGCCAAGTACAAGCAAGGCGCCGAGGGCCACTACGCTCGCACCGCAGGCTTCGAGATCAAACAATGCCCCACGGACTGCCGAGCCGGCATTGATCACGTCGTTGGCGATTGCGACTCGGCGGTTTTCGAGATTTCGTAGAGTTTCTGGGATGCGGTATTTCGCCGGATAGAGTAACGACGCGTCTCGCTTGATCTGACGTTCGGCGTAGACAAACTCGATCTGCAAGGTGTCGGCGACAAAAAGACCCACGAAGGCTCCTTCGACGAGCGGGCCGCAAATGACGTCTGGCTCATGTGGCCTTAGCCGCTCGGCGAGCTCGGTAGCCAGCGACCGCACTGCGGACGGCCTCAGGCAGAGTGATCCCAGATCAAGTCAGAGATCTCCGTGGTGACCCGACTCAAGCTCGAAATGGCCGCGACGTTCGCGTAGCAATTGGGCTAGGTCGTGGCGCATCGTTCCAGGCAGGACTTCCAATTTTCACAGGATTCGCAGCTCTTCGACGTACAAAAGAACGAGCCATGTGACCGACAGCAGCACGAACAAGATCAACGGGGGCATCAGCAAATAAAACCATCTGCCTGCCGTGTGCAGGCGGTCCACGAAAACTCCGCTTAGCAGCCACAGGGCAATTGCGGATAGTGGGGGCACGGCCAGCATGCGCGGCCCCCCGTTGCCCATCACGGAGATGACTAGTGAGGCGGCGAGTGACGCCCACAGGAGGATCTCGACAATGGAAATCCCAACGATTTTCAAGATGCCAATAGACCGCTCTGGAGTTCTGCGAAACCAAAGCCAACGCGCCAAGACGAGGCAGATCGGCGAAAGAAGTAGTGGGGGCGCAACGGCGTAGACTAGCACCGTCATGTCTTGCGCTATTGCCGGCTGCGGCAACGCGAGTACAGCACAAGCTATGCCAAGTGGGTAGAGAAATTTGTTCGTGCGAAGCTCCGGAGCCGGGCAGTCTGGTCAGCTACGTTTCGCTGCCGATTGAATGCTAGCAGACGCCCGCCCGATGATGGAGCTTCTTGAAGAACTCGGCCAGTTCGCATCGGTTAAGCACATGCGGAGCCGTTCCTATTACAATGCCAGCATTTGCATGCTGCTTAGAGCCCTTACAATCGGCGCGATGGTGCTGGCGGGCGCGTATGCGCAATTCACGCCGTCGGACGAGAAGAACCCGCTCACACGTGATGCCGCCGCGGTTCAGGCCGGGCGGGCACTCTATCTTGAGCGTTGCGCGGTGTGTCACGGCCAAGATGCCATGGGCAGCATGGCGGCAAACCTGGTGCGCAGCCGTACGGTGACTCGCGGCAATGATGGTGCGTTGTTCCAGGTGATATTGAAGGGTTTTCCGGGGACGGATATGCCTCCTCAGCCGGACCTTGCCCCTGAGCAGATATGGCAGCTCGTTTCTTACCTGCACAGTCTGTCGCGTCCAGGACTGCAGCCTGCTGTACCCGGCGACGTGGCGGCGGGCCGTGAGACGTTCGAACGCGTTGGTTGCGCGGGCTGCCACCAAGTCGACGGCGCGGGCGGCTTTCTCGGGCCTGCGCTCGACAGCATCGCGGCTCGAAAGACGAGTGAGGCAATTCGCAGCGATGTTGTCGATCCCAGCGCCGCGTTGCTAGTCGGCTACGAGGCCGTTACCGCGACGATGCGGGATGGCAATCGGATCGAAGGAATTCTCAAAAACGAGGACACATTTTCGGTCCAGATCCTGACGCGCGACGGGCGCTTTCGTCTGCTTGATCGGACCGAAGTCAACGAGATCAAGAAGCCGTCGACATCGCCAATGCCAAGCGGCTACGTCGAAAAGCTTTCCGACGAGGAGTTGCAAAACATACTGGCCTACCTCGATCGGCAGCGGGACGCCTATGTACCCGTCTTGAGTAATTTTTCAAACTACTAGATGAAACCGACACACCTATTTGGGATCTTAGCGATCGCCGCGAGCTTCACGCTTGCTAGCGCCGCTGACCCTGATACTCTTCGCGGAGACCGTTATCAATCGCCGGAGAATTGGCTCAGCTACGATCGCGACAACACGGGTCAACGCTACAGTCCGCTGGACCAAATCACGGTCAACAACATCGACGATCTGGTTCCGAAATGGACGTTTCAGTTCGTGCCCGTACCGCAGCGAACCGAGCCTACCCCGTTGGTTCGCGACGGTATGATGTATGTACCGCTCGGCGGGCTCATCGCCCATGCGCTTGATGCCAAGACCGGCCGGAATTTGTGGCGCTATGAGTACATGCGCGAGGGCACCGGAGACGCGAACCCGCGGAGTTGGAGTCGCGGTTTCGCGCTGTCGGGTAATCGCCTTTTCTTGGGCACGTTCGACTGTCATGTCGTCGCGCTCGATACGCGAACGGGCAACGAGCTTTGGCGCTCACTAGTGACCGATGAGCAGAATTGCTTCGCAGTGACGGCGGCACCGATTGTTGTTCGCAACCGGGTGATGTTGGGGACGCGAGGCGGCGATACCGGTCGGCTGCGCGGCGCGCTGCACGCGTTTGACGCTGAGACGGGAGAGCGTGTTTGGCGCTTTTACACAGTGCCCGCGCCCGGCGAGCCCGGCTCGAAAACTTGGCCTGATAACGACTCATGGAAAGTCGGCGGCGGAGCGCCGTGGACAACCGGAACGTACGACCCTGTATTGAACTTGCTCTACTGGACGACCGGCAACCCCGGCCCGAAAGATTTCGACGGTCGCGACCGCGAGGGTGACAATCTCTACACGGCGTCTGTGCTGGCCGTGAATCCCGACGATGGCAAACTCGCCTGGCATTTTCAGTTCACGCCACACGACGAGCACGACTGGGACGGCAACCAGACCCCCATGCTTGTCGATACCGATTGGGATGGCAAGCCCCGCAAGCTACTGCTGCAGGCCAGCCGCAACGGCTTTTTCTACGTTCTGGATCGTACCAACGGCAAGATGTTGCTGGCGGAACCCTTCGCCAAGCAGAATTGGGCGGAACAAATTGCGCCCGACGGACGCCCGGTGGTCATTGACGGATCGGCGCCGAGCACGAAGGGTTCGCTGGTTTGCCCGGACATCCATGGTGGGACGAACTGGCAGTCGCCGTCATTCAATCCGCGGACGCAACTCTTCTACGTGGCCGCTCGCGACGGTTGTGGGATGTACTACCGCACCGGGTTTAGCATCAACCATCTCGAAATCGAGGCGAGACAGTTTCTCAGAGCAATCGACTTTCGTACCGGCAAGACTCGCTGGGAACTTCCATTCCTCGGTGATGCCGCGCAGCGGGTAAGTTTCGCTGGGACGATGTCGACCGCGGGCGGGCTCGTGTTTTTCTCGAGCCGGGTCGGCAATTTCATGGCCGCCGCCGCTGAGACGGGCAAGATGCTGTGGCATTTCAACACGGGCGGAACGATTCGAAGCTCGCCGATGACTTACTCGATTGACGGCGAACAGTATGTCGCGATCGCGAGCAAGAATGGCGTTTTTGTGTTCGGTTTACATCGACGGAGATAGGCGCCGTTCGGCGAAATCAAATTATTCGAATTTTTTGGTATGAAATCGTTGGCTCCCCTCGTATTCTATTTGTACCTATGAAGAATAATTGGCTCGCCACACTACTCTTTTTAGTTCCCTGCGCACCTGCTCAGGTCCCGAGCAACGAGCGGATTCGCGAAATACTTGCGGACCGCATTGACGTTCAGAAACGCAGCGTCGGAATTTCTGTTGGAGTTATTGACGGCTCGGGCCGCCGCGTGGTGAGCCACGGCAACCGGTCGAAAGACGGCGGCGCTGTGGACGGCGACACGGTTTTTGAAATTGGCTCGGTAACGAAGGTGTTCACCGCGTTGCTGCTGGCGCAGATGGTTGAAAAGGATGAGCTGCGGTACGACGATCCCGTTGCGAAGCATCTGCCGAAGCAAGTTACGCTGCCGGATACGATCACGCTCGAGCATCTAGCGACGCACATGTCCGGATTGCCTCGCATGCCGTCGAATTTATCGCCGGCTGACCCGAGAAACCCCTATGCCGACTATACGGTCGACCAGATGTATGAGTTTTTGACGGGTCTTGAGCCGGCTCGCGGCCCGGGTGAAAAGTATGAATATTCGAATCTCGGCGGCGGCCTGCTGGGACACGTTTTAGCGCGCCGTGCGGGAGTTGACTACGAAACTCTCGTTCAGAGACGTATCGGCGAACCACTCGGTATGCAGAGCACCGCGATTACGCTTTCAGACGAGCTTCGTGCTCGGCTGGCGCTGGGCCACGGCAATGATCTCAAACAGGCATCCAACTGGGACATACCAACTTTCGCCGGGGCGGGTGCGTTGCGCTCGACCGTCAACGACATGCTCTCGTTTGTCGGAGCGAACATCGGGCTCGTTGAATCGCCTCTTGCGCCGACAATGCGCTCGCTTCTCGAGAAGCGGCATGAAACGGGCATGGCGGGCCTTCAAATCGCCCTTGGATGGCATGTTTTCAGCGGCGAGAACGAGCTGATCTGGCACAACGGTGGCACTGGCGGCTATCGCTCTCTCGTTGGATACTCGCCTAGCGCAAAGGCCGGGGTCGTTGTTCTTTCGAACTCGTCGGTCAGCGTTGATGACCTTGGCCGCCACCTGCTAGACCCAAAGACGCCGCTGATGGAGGCTGCTCGGGAGCGAACGGAGATCACTCTCGCGCCCGAGGTACTAGAGCGGTATGTTGGGCGCTACCAGCTTGCGCCGACTTTCGTGTTGACGATTACTCGCGAGGACGATCGACTGTTTTCTCAAGCGACCGGCCAGAGTCGAGCGCCGATCTTTGCCGAGAGCGAGACGGAGTTTTTCTTGAAAGTCGTCGAAGCCCAACTAACGTTTGAGGTTGACGCGGACAATCGAGTTACGGGCGTGGTACTGCAGCAGGCAGGGCGGACTGCTCCGGCTAAACGCCTTGAAGATCAGCCTTAGCCCGCATTTCTCACCACGTGGCGAGCGAAAGTGCGTGAGAGGTGCGTCAATACGAGGCGGGCGACGGTTGGCGCGCGGAGGCGTACTTGACTGTCCGTCGAGCACTCGCGATCGAGCGCAACGAAGTAGTGGCGCACCTATCGCGTGCTTTCGCCGTCAGGTGGTGAGAAATGCGGGTTAGGCTCCTA
The DNA here is from genome assembly GCA_965247305.1 of Bryobacterales bacterium. Lineage (GTDB taxonomy): Bacteria > Acidobacteriota > Terriglobia > Bryobacterales > UBA6623 > CATQHP01. Next base: position 4,972,580 of record OZ252030.1, read on the forward strand.
GCCCACGTAAGCCGGCTCATTGCCGGGCTCCCATTTGATATTGCATCCAGCCGAGGGCAGTTGATCTCCGGTGACTGGCCGACCGGCTAGAATGTCGTCGATTGCGGATCGCAGATCTTGTCCCGTCAAAGGGACGTCGTTGCCCGGACGACTACCATCGAGGCGACCTCGATAGGCAAGCCGAAAATCTCTGCCGAAAAGGAAAAAGTCGGGCGTACATGCTGCTGTGTATGCCATTGCAACCTCTTGGGTGGCGTCGTGCAAATACGGAAAATCGAAGCCGACTCGCTGTGCCATTGCTCTTAGATGTTCGGGTGCGTCTTGCGGATGGGTGGTAGTGCTGTTTGACGAGATGGCGACTACGCCCAAGCCCTTGGGTCGGTAGTCAGCCGCAAGCCGAGCGAGCTCGCTTTCTACATGTAGAACGAATGGGCAATGGGCGCAGATAAACATCACCAGCAGCCCGTCGCGTTCGGCGAAATCTTCGAGTCGTCGAGGTGCCCCTGATGTAGTGTCGCTGAGCGAGAAGGCCGGGGCCGGAGTCCCCAGCGCGAGCATTGTTGATTCTGTAAGTGCCACGCGGACATTATAGCGGCGGCGGTCGTCCGCGCTTATCTCGACGTCTAAACGATATTGCCAATCCGCCGTCTTCGATAGTCGACTGCAAACCAGACGATACCCGCAAGTAAGACTGCCGTGGAAGCTGCCGCGGCCAGTTTTGCAGGCACGCCACCGTCGAATTCAACTGCAATCTCGCACTCGCCGTCGCAGAGCGGTTTAAGCGTCTGCAAGCCGAGCCCGTCGCACGCAATTTCGACAGGGCGGTCATCGACGCTTGCGCTCCAACCTTCGTGGCAGGCGACTTGCAACGAAATCAAATGATCTGGATCGAGTCGGGCGCGAAGCGTTGCGCTGCCGGGTCCGGTCCAGTTGGCGGCAACGTCGGGCAGTGCGCGATCTTCGAGCGCGGCCGCGTACGGCTCGACGGGTGCGACATCTTCGACGTTGATCGGCGCACGCTTCACGACATGCTTGGCCCGGATTGCATATGCCAGGCTCGACGAGCGTTGTGGCACCGCATAAATCGCGTCGCCTCCGCTGCGCCAAACCCGCGGCAGGACGCCATCGAACTTGCCCGGATCTCTCCAGGTCCCTGGGTATGCGTCGCGCGATTCCGGACCGCTAACAACCACTGCCCGCACGCCATACACCCGCAGCCACATCGAGGTTCGCTCCCCGTCTCCCGTAGTAAATGGAATGCCGTAGTGGATCATCGGAATCGTCTGATTTACGATCCCCTGCGCGAAGCCGCCGCCCACCTGAGGGTTGTCGGCGAAAGCGTTGAGCCAGAGTTGCGCGGAGCCAGTCGCGAAAATCCGCTTCCCGGGAAGGTTGTGCTGTAGCCATTCGGCCGCCTCGTGTTCAACTGTCTCGCTGATTTCGATCGGCTGCAGCATACCGCGAGCGTACCGGCCGTACTGCAGAGTTTGCCAAGCGCTAAACAAGATAAGACAGCACAGGGCAACCACGGCAACGATTCGGGGCGCGCGTCGAAGCAACGCACCGACGCCGAACGCCAAAGCCAGGGCGAACGCCATCTCCATCTCGAGGTGGTAGCGTTCCGGCTGCGGCATCATATATCGTCCCGTCCTTTCAGCCAATAAAGGGATAGCTCCGATCGTCAGGCTAAAGAGCAAGCTAAATCGAAGTTCCGGGGCGATGCCACGTCGTCGCAGCATCCAGGCCGAGCCCACGACAGCGCCTACGAGCAGCGCGACGGAAGCCAATTGTTCGGCGCCGAATGCATAGGTGCCGCCAACTTGCTGTGCGTTGCGGCGGATATCAGCAATGTTGCCAGGTGGAATCCACGGCGAGGCTAGCGCGTAAGCGACGACGCCGATGCCCGCGGCATAGAGCCAGGTTCTTGCCCCACACCCCGAGCGCGCCAGCAGCAAGACGATGACCACGATCGCCAGGGCAAATGCCCCTAGCCAGTTCGACAGTACAACCGAGGCCAGAGCGAGCACCGCCGCCATCACCGGCAACGGCCGACGGCGTTCCAGGGCAACGTCTAGCGCCAGGATCGCAACAGGTAGCAGGGCGAGCGCGAGTAGGTGCGGCGCTTCCCCATACACACCCAGCGTTTGCAGCCGACGCGGAGACCAGAGACTGCCCACGTCTTCAACGACGCTAGCCATCAACAATGCCGAGGGCGAGATCAGCGAGTAGATGAGGCCGGCCGCGAAGCTGTCAGCTCGGCGTCCCGACAGTCGCAACGCCAACCAAAACACTGTTACGGGCCCCAGGCTGTAGACCGCGCCGCCGACGATATGGTGCGCCCTGGCTGGGGAGAAGTCGCCGAGCCATGCTAGCGCCGCGACGCAGAAGTGAAGCAACGGCGGGTAGGTATTTTCAAATGGGACGCCGGTATACCAAAGCGGAAACCAGGTCCACTCGAACGGATGCTCGACGATGTATCGCGCGAGTCCAATGTATGCCGCCTCGATCGAGCCCATGTAAGGTAGGTACTCAATCGTGAACATCGGCAATGCGATGTACAAGTTCAGGGCGGCCAAGGCGCCAATGCAGGCGGCGGTCCGCCCAGCGGGGCTGATTATTGCTGCGTTAAACATCGAGTGGATAGAGCCGACTGCCTGGCGGGCAAAAATCAAGACGCCGCTATTTAGGCATTGTGTCAAGCCAAGAGCGGTTCGTAAGCAAGCAATGACCACGAAGCGGATCAACAGAGGCGAGGACGGAAGTCCACGCTTTCTTCGGGCTCGGTAGATACTTCGAGTGAAAGCGTGGACTCCCGCCCAAGCCTCGTTCTCTAGACGCCGACCGACACTGCACCCGCGTGGCGCACTCAAAGTATCAGTGGCGAAATGGTGAGGGGTTCGCAGTTCGCGTATATATGCCTCGCCGTCAGCCCGGGAGTCGAGTTCTTACAGAAGGACCCGAGGCGATCGACTGCCCTAGTTAGCTTTACTCGCGGTTATAGTCGAGTAATGGGTGCCGAGTTCTGGTCGATCTTCACTATCTGCCTGGTCACATTGGCCTCCCTCGTTTTCACCTTGTTCAAGGTACGGGGATGGTTTCGGGCGAGCTATGAACAAGTCTCACAGATCAAGAGCGGCATTGAACGAGTTGAAGAATATCAACACAAACTCGGAGATCGGCTGCGGCTCGTCGAGTCTCGATCGGACTCGACGTCAGAATCGCCGAGATCGGTTCACACCAAGGCGCTGCATCCGACGGCCCTAGGCGACCCCTGGCCCGAACCCGTCGTGCAGCAGCCCGTCGAGGGTGACCCCAAGGGTATTGAGGAGTTTCTTAAGCGACTCGACTCGACGCCCGATGCTCGTGGATACCTCGATATCCACATGCGCAGGTTGGTGACGACGCTTAGCGCCGTTCCGCCGCCCGGCGAGCGTGGCGCGGCGCTCGAGCTTGCGTCGTACTTGCAGATGGCCCCGGTGCTCTCGTCGATACTCGGATACTCCGACGTGTTGGCGGCCTACCAGGGCCCGCTAGGGGAGACCGAGACGCTGCCGATGATGGCGGGTGGCGAGGAAATCTTCCGCTGCCGGGTTGACAAGTATGATGCCGAAACCGACACCTATCCCTACCCGGACGGTCGCTTTGACTTGGTGCTCGCATGCGAGTTGATCGAGCACCTGCTGCAAGACCCGATGCACCTCGTGCTCGAATCCCGCCGTATTCTAGCCGAGGGCGGGCGACTGCTGATCACCACCCCAAATACCACTGATTTGGACGCGGTCGCCAAGGTGCTCGAGCAAACCGCCAACCCACAGGTGTATTCGAAATACTCCGCCGAAACCGGCCAGGTGCCACACGTTAGAGAGTACGCCCCAGTAGAGATCAGAACGCTTTTCGAGGCTGGCGGATTTGAGATCGAAACACTGTTTACCGATGGCACAAGCGCCAATACACCGGCCTGGGTTCCAGAATTCTTAGAGGGTCAAAACTTGCCAACTAAGTTACGCGGAGAAACAATCTACTGCCTCGGGCGTAAGCGGCGGGAACTGCCGGTTACGCGCTACCCCGAGTTTCTCTACGAGGCCTATTGAGCGCCCCGTAACTAACGCTCCGTGAGACTACACGTCGTCGTCGTTACCTACTTCGCCGGCTAACTTTCCGGTCTTCTGGAAAACTAGAAAGGCGTGCATAAACTTGTTGAGGTCGCCGTCTAGCACCCGGTCCACATCGCCGGCTTCGAGGCGGCTACGCAGGTCCTTCACCATGCGGTAGGGCGCCAGCACGTAGTTGCGGATTTGGTGGCCGAAGTCAATTGCCGATTTCGAGGCTTCGAGCTTGTCGGTCTCGGCCTGCTTCTTGCGCATCTCATTGTCATAGAGCCGCGATTTCAGCATCTTCATCGCGGTGGCTTTGTTCTTGTGTTGCGAGCGCTCGTTTTGGCACTGCACGACGATGTTGGTCGGTAGATGGGTGATGCGTACCGCCGAATCGGTCATGTTGACGTGCTGCCCGCCGGCGCCGCCGGCCCGATAGGTGTCGACCCGCAGGTCGTCGACGTTGATGTCAATCGTAATTTCATCGTCGATTTCTGGATAGACGAACACCGAGGCGAACGAGGTGTGCCGGCGTGCATTCGAGTCGAACGGCGAGATGCGCACCAGGCGGTGAACGCCGATTTCCGATTGCAACAGTCCGTAGGCGTTGTCGCCCTTGACCGTGAATGTCGCCGACTTGATGCCCGCTTCTTCGCCTGGTTGCGTGTCGCTGACTTCGGCTTTGAATTTACTGCGCTCGGCCCAGCGCAGATACATGCGCAGCAGCATCTCAGCCCAGTCTTGCGACTCGGTGCCTCCGGCGCCCGGATGCAGAACGACGATCGCGTTGCGATGATCGTTTTCGCCACCCAGCAGTGACGCCGCTTCGATTTCGTCGAGGCGCTCAGAGAGCGTTTTCAGCTCGGATGAAATTTCTTCCTCGACCGACTCGCCCTCGTTCGCGAGTTCAAAAAACGCCTCCAGGTCAGAGACCGCACGCCCGAGCTCATCCCCGGCTTCGAGCGTTTCCGTCAGGCGCTTGCGCCGGCGCATCACGACTTGGCTTTTCGTGCTGTCGTTCCAAAAGTCGGGGACGGCGATTTCTTTCTCGATCTCTTCTAATTTTTTTCTGCTCGCTGGGACGTCAAAGATACCCCCGCACCAGTTTGGCCCGGTCGCGGACGGATTGGAATTCGCGCTGGAGTTCGTCTAGGGTCATCTTTTCTTGATTATCTCAAGTGAGAACCGAGGCGGGCTAGCTTCGAATGCCACCACCGCAGCAACCGCGATAGTAAGCAACCAGAACCACTCGCCCCAGCGGACATAGCCGGTTCGCTCACTCTCGTAGTTGAAGCCCACCGTGAGCACGCCTTGCTCGTATGACGGCAACGGTTCTGCTAGCCGGCCCTGTGGGTCAATTGCGGTGGTGATGCCGTCGTTGGTCGCGCGCAATATCCAGCGACCGTTTTCGATCGCTCGCATGCGGGCAATCAGTAAATGCTGGTAGCGAGCGGCGCTTCGCCCGTACCAACTGTCGTTTGAGATATTGACGAGCACTTCGGCGCCGCGAGCGGGGAATTTTCGGATCGCTCTTGCGAATACGGATTCGTAGCAAATGAACGTGCCGACTCCTTGACCATCGACTGCCGCAACCGAAACCTCTCTACCCGGCTGGAACGTACCTGCTTGCATTGTTATCTTTTCGACGAAGTAGCTAAACGGCCAGGGCACGAATTCGCCAAATGGTACGAGGTGAATTTTCGAATAGCGAGAGAGCAATTCTCCATCGGGTGCGATTGTGGCGCTGCTATTTTGCGGCCTCCGGGCGTCGGAGTCTTGGAAGCCGATCGTGTTGAAAATGAAATGCGCGTCGGCCTCGCGCGCAACGCGCTCCATGAAGGCGTGCGAGTTGGCGTCGTCGAAGTAAAATGCCGGTACCGGATACTCAGGCCAGATCAGTAGCCCAGGTTTCTCGTCGTTCGAATAGTTCGTTGATAGCTCAAGCATTCGTGCAAGATGCTCGGTGCCTTTACTTGCATTCCACTTACCGGATTTCATTTCATCGGGGTGGACGTTTGGTTGTACCAAGCGAGCTTTTTGTGAAACCGACGACGTCTCGGGGAGACCAGGTAGTAGAGCGACGAGCACGACAGCGGCTAGATAAAGCAACGGTTTCAAGCGGCGCGTGACAATAGCGAGCGCGATCGCCGCGTTCATCCAGGCAAAGACAAACGATGGGCCGTAGACCCCAGTCCACGGGGCTAGGCGGACGATCTGGGGAATCACGAAGTCGGGCGCGGCGTTCCCGAGTTGGGTCCACGTGAATCCTAAGTATTGGTGGCTGCCCTCGATCGCGACCCACAGCGCGGCGACTGCCGGAACCGCCCAGGGGCGTTTAAGTAGCGGTCCGGCTAGCCATGCGAACACTCCGGCGTGGAGTCCCTTAACGATCGCGAAGGCTATGAAAAGCAACGCCGCGACGGGCGAGGCGATGCTGGCGTAGTCGCGCATCACGGGATAAATCCAGTAGCACGCCCCGGCCCAAAACGCGACGCCTGAAGCCCAGCCGAGCAAGAAGCGTTGCCGCGCCGTCGCACTCTCGAGCGTGGTCAGCAACGGCACCAAGCAAACCGGCGCAAGCCAGCTAAGCGACGCTTGGGGGAAGACAAGGACTCGCAGGACGCCCGCCAAGATAGCAACCGCGAACGGCAACAAACTTCGCGCGCGCGGATTGAGGCTCATGCCGACGTGGCGGCCTGCTTTTCAACGACGTCGGCCATGTATGAGCTTCGCACTAAGGGTCCGCTGAAAACGGTGCGGAAGCCGATCGACTCGCCATACTCGCGATAGCGTTCAAACGTGTCGGGGTGGACAAACTCCTCGACCGGCAGGCGATTCCTCTTGGGTTGAAGGTACTGGCCTATGGTCGCCACGTCGGTCTGGGCGCCGCGGAGATCGTCAAGCAAGCGCTGAACCTCGCGTCCGGATTCACCGAGCCCGACCATCAGGCCCGATTTCGTCAGGCTTCGCCGCGAATACTGTTTGGCAAACTGCAGGACTTCAAGGGACTGAGTGTAGTCGGCCTGGGGACGCACCCGGCGGTAGAGCCGCGCCACCGTTTCCATGTTGTGGTTGAATACGTCGGGCTCGGCATCGAGGACGCGCGCGACGGCATTTAGGTCGCCGCAAAAATCGGGTGTGAGCACCTCGATCTGGGCTTCAGGTAAAGCACTTCTTACGGCCCGCACCGTTTGCGCAAATTGTGCGGAACCGCCGTCGGGCAAGTCGTCGCGATTGACGCTCGTAATAACGACGTAACGCAACTCCATGCGCGCGGCCATCTCGGCAATTTGCCGCGGCTCGTCGAGGTTGAGGCTTTCGCCACGGCCTTGAGGCACGGCGCAGAACCCGCATGTTCGGGTACACGTATTGCCGAGAATCATGAACGTCGCGGCTTTTCTCGCGAAGCACTCGTGAATGTTCGGGCAGCGCGCAGACTCGCAGACCGTGTGCAGCTTGCGCTCGCGAAGTTCGACCTTGAGGACGTGCAGCGCCTGGAAATTAGTCGCCGACTTTCGCAGCCATTTTGGGAGACGCGGCTCCGGGCGATTCGCGATGCGGACAAGCTCCATGGCTGGACGTAATAGGTTAACAGTCCGTGGTTAAATTCCCGTAGGTCGCGCGGCGGGCAAATGTGGCTCCGTCATAGTCGATCGCGATCAATTTAGCAGTGGCCGAATGCGCGCTAGCGCCAAGCAAATTCTTCCGTCAGTTCGCGCACGCTGCCCTCGGCAACGATTCGCCCTTGCTCGAAAAATACCGCTCTGGTGGCTAGGCTTTCAGCTAGTGCGGGGTCGTGGGTGACGAGAAGTTTGGCCTGGGGAAGTTTTTGTAGCGTCGAAACCAGAGCTTGCTTGGCGGGGGGGTCGAGAAAGGTTGCAGGCTCGTCAAGCAAGATGACATCCGGCTGCATCGCTAATACGCCGGCGAGGGCAGCGCGGCGTTTCTGTCCGGCGCTGAGGTGATGTGGCGCTCGTTGGCGGAATTCCGAAAGGCCTACATCGCTTAAACAGGTCTCGATTCGGCGTTCAACTTCTTCAACGCCTAGGCCTAAGTTGAGCGGGCCGAAGGCTACATCTTCCTCGACCGTCGGCATGAAGAGCTGGTCGTCTGAATCTTGGAACAGCATCCCCACTCGCTGGTGGACGGCTGGCAGGTTTTCTCTAGTAGTGTCTAATCCGCAAACGCTGACCGAGCCTTGACCGTGAAGTAGTCCCACGAGATGACTCAAGAATGTCGTCTTGCCGGAGCCGTTTGCGCCGAACACCGCGACCGTCTCGCGCTCGTGAAGTGTGAAGTCCACTCCGCGAAGTGCTTCGACGCCATCGGGGTAGGAATAACGCAGGTCACGAACTTCGATAACGACTTCGGGCACTTCGATCCATTCTAGTTGGCGCTTCCGATGGCGTGGATTCGCTAGAATATTGCAACTCCATGCAACGCCTCGCCGTTCTATTCATTTCGCTAGCGTCGTACGCGTTTGCGGCGACCGAACAGCCGAACATTATCTTCCTATTTAGCGACGATCACGCCTATCAGGCGATTAGCGCTTACGGGTCGATGATCAACCGCACGCCCAATCTTGACCGCATTGCTCGCGAGGGAATGCGATTCGACCGAGCGCTGGTGACGAACTCAATTTGCGCGCCGAGTCGGGCAGTCATTCTTAGCGGCAAGTACAGCCACCTGAACGGCGTGCTCGATAACCGGCTAGTGTTCGACGGTTCGCAGCAGACTTTCCCGAAATTACTGCAGACGGCGGGTTACCAGACGGCTATCTTCGGCAAATGGCATCTTAAGAGCGCCCCGACAGGTTTCAATCACTGGGAGGTTTTGCCGGGACAGGGCGCTTACTACAACCCCGATATGCGCCTCGGTCCCGATGACAAACGGCGTCGGCATACCGGCTACGTCACCGACGTCATCACCGACCTTTCGCTCGAGTGGCTGAAAACCGGGCGCGACCCCGACAAGCCGTTTATGATGATGAGCCAGCATAAGGCTCCGCATCGAAACTGGATGCCCGGCCCAGAGCATTTGTCGCTCTACGATGGGGAGCACATCTGGGAGCCACCCACGCTTTTTGACGATTTCGCTGGACGCGCCTCGCCGGCAGCCAGCAACCGTATGGAGATCGCGCGCCACATGACCGATGGCGGTGACTTGAAACTCCCGCCACCGCCGGGTACGCCCAGCGACAGTCCAAGCGTGCGGCAATATGGCAACAGCGTCGGCCGCTTGAACGCTGCACAGCGCGCCGTTTGGGACGCGGCCTATGGCCCGAAGAACAACGCGTTTCGCGAAGCCAATTTGCAAGGCAAAGACTTGGTGCGCTGGAAGTATCAGCGCTATATCAAAGACTATTTGCGTTGCATCGCGTCGGTCGATCAAAACATCGGGCGCATCCTGCGCTATCTGGACGAAGCCGGCTTGGCTGAGAATACGATCGTGATGTATAGCTCGGACCAAGGTTTCTACCTCGGCGAGCATGGCTGGTTCGACAAACGTTGGATGTATAAGGAATCGCTTCGCACGCCGTTGCTGGCCCGCTGGCCGGGTGTGATCAAAGCGCAGTCAACCAATATGGACCTGGTGTCGAACCTAGACTTCGCCGAGACGTTTTTAGAGATTGCCGGCGTCGAGGTTCCACAGGATATGCAAGGCCGCAGCTTGGTGCCGATATTCAAAGGCGAGACGCCGACGAACTGGCGCAAGACGTTCTACTACCACTACTACGAGAGCATGGTGGCTCACGGGGTGCCCGCGCACGAGGGGGTGCGGAATGCGCGGTATAAGTTGATTCGTTTTTACGAAAGCGACGAGTGGGAAGTCTTCGACACCGAAACCGACCCGGGTGAGGTCAATAGCGTCTACGGCAAGAAAGGCTACGAAAAGATCACGGCGGAACTCAAGGCCGACCTAAAGCGCCTGAGGGCGGAGTATCGGGTAACCGAGCCGGCGCTATAGTGCCTGGAGTCTATCGTTGAAGCGTTTCGCCTCGCATGCTATCCTGACCCTCGTACGCAGAGTCGCAAACGTCTTGGCTTGATCCCAAACTGCAAAGTGACTCGGCTTAACTGATTCTGAATACTTTCTGAATGCTTTGAGAGCCGGAAGTCACAAAGAATCAATCCGTTAAGTACATAGGCCCGTAGCTCAGTTTTGGTTAGAGCGCTACCTTGACACGGTAGAGGTCAGCGGTTCGAGTCCGCTCGGGCCTACCAGTTTTCTACAAATAGAGCATGGCAGGCACCCGACCGGGTATCACGTCGTGTCCCACTCAATCGCCAGCCGCCAGAAGTCGAAACTGGAATGCAACCGGTTCGTGCGACCACGAGAGACGGGACGGATCAAAGCTAATTGAAAAGGTAGCACCAACCCGAAACTTCGGTGCCGCAATTGTCAGAGTCTGTGTGAAAAGTCCAAATTCGCGCCGACAGAAGACAATATCTGGGTCCCTGCCATCGTAGGGGCGCGACATGTCGCGCCCTTCTTCGGACGGTCAAGAGTTTTCACACGGACTCGTCAGGTTGCGAGTACTGCGCGAACGATCGCAGCGAAGCTCTCATCCCTGCCGACAATTTTGAAGGTTGCGAGGCTGTGCCAGGTTCCCCCAGATCCCCAGAAGTACATCTGGTCAAGCGCCGAGGCACACCTGATAGGAGCCGATTCGGCGAAGCTAATGGACGAGTGGGCGTGGAGTGAACTGAGTCTGGCGGAAGGTTGGAACGAGCAAATGCTCGCCGCAACGGGTGCCGCCGCGACAAATGAGTTGCGCGCCGCAACCTACGGCGGACGACCGTTTGGCGATGAAACATTTGTCATCGAAATCGAGCGCCTAGCGGGACGGCCACTGCGCAAACAACGCCCGGGTCCAAAGCGAAAAACTAGCGCTCAAACCTCGGGAGCCGATCGAAAACGCCGTTACGAGGCTGTCCCGGATCTCTCCGGATCTCTCCTGATCTCTCGGTTTTTTGGCGACGTGGGCGGTAAGTTGTTGATTCTTTGGGGTGAGTTTTTTTGAAAATGACAGGACGGGTGGGTGGGACTCCACACGAGGGTTCGGTGTTTTATGGGACAGTCCCCGGCCGGGAGTGAATTCGGGTAGTATTTAGGCCTAGTGGCGGACGAAGTCAAGCGAATTACGGCGGACGAGTTGGACGGGGTGCTGCTGAGGGCTCTGGACGAGCGGTGGACTGCTCTCGGCCTGGTACAGGCTGGAAACGATTGGCTGCATGATGAGCTGCGCGGGAGCTTCGGTGAGAACCTGTACGTCGTCTCTGAACGGCCCGAAGATCTTGCGCTCCGGGTGGCGAGTCTATCTGGGATTCGCGCTCTGGGGCTTGTCGGATTTGGGATCGGAAATGAAGGCGCACGCGAGATCGCAAAGCTCAGCTCCCTCACCTCGCTCACCCTCGGCTTAAACAGCATCGGAGACGAAGGCGCGCGGGAGATCGCCAAGCTCAGCTCCCTCACCTCGCTCCACCTCGACGACAACAGCATCGGAGACGAAGGCGCGCGGGAGATCGCCAAGCTCAGCTCCCTCACCTCGCTCCACCTCGACGACAACAGCATCGGAGACGAAGGCGCGCGGGAGATCGCCAAGCTTAGCTCCCTCACATCGCTCACCCTCAACAACAACAGCATCGGAGACGAAGGGGCACGCGAGATCGCCAAGCTCAGCTCCCTCACCTCGCTCCACCTCGACGACAACAGCATCGGAGACGAAGGCGCGCGGGAGATCGCCAAGCTCAGCTCCCTCACCTCGCTCACCCTCGGCTTAAACAGCATCGGAGACGAAGGCGCGCGGGAGATCGCCAAGCTCAGCTCCCTCACCTCGCTCACCCTCAACAACAACAGCATCGGAGACGAAGGGGCGCGCGAGATCGCCAAGCTCAGCTCCCTCACCTCGCTCACCCTCTACGAAAACAGCATCGGAGCCGAAGGCGCGCGCGAGATCGCCAAGCTCGGTTCACTCACCGCGCTCATCCTCTGGGGCAACGACATCGGAGCGGAAGGTGCGAGAGAAATCGCCAAAATTGAGTCCCTCACCTCCCTCGAACTCGACTCCAACAGCATCGGAGACGAAGGCGCGCGCGAGATCGCCAAGCTCAGCTCCCTCACCTCGCTCGAACTCGAGGACAGCAGCATCGGAGACGAGGGCGCGCGCGAGATCGCCAAGCTCAGATCCCTCACCTCCCTCGACCTCTCCAACAACAGCATCGGAGCCCAAGGCGCGCGGGCGTTACTCGACGCTTGGGTCGATCGGTCGTCGGCCGGAGATCTTCAGACGTTCGATTTGAGAAACAACGATGACCTTGGCGACGTGTTGCCGAGCGAGGCTCTCGACACGGCGGACGCGCAGGCAATCTTGGCGGCTTATCGGCGGTTTCGCTCGGCCAAGAAAGCGGATGTCAGCGCCGGTGTAAGAATCCCCGTATCGCCGGAATAAAATTCCCCACCCGTAGCTTGCGTCGGAGCCGACCCTGGAAGCAGGAGGTACAAGGCGCTGTTACGGAGTTCAGATGTGCAAGAAATCGAAGAATTAGTTCGACAAGGGGTGAGCCTCGCCAAGATCAGCGAGCTCACGGGATTTGACCGCAAGACGGTTCGCAAGTACTTAAGGCAGGACGATCCGACGCCCAGATACGGCCCGCGCAAGCCGCGTCCGTCCAAGCTGGATCGCTTCAAGCCGTTTATCGAAGACCGCCTCAAGGCCGGCGTCTGGAATGCCGTCGTGCTGTTGCGTGAGCTGCGAGAACACGGCTACTCGGGCGGCTATACGATCCTCAAGGATCACCTACAGCCGTTGCGAGAAGCCGCAACCACGGTGGCCGTGCGGCGCTTTGAAACACCCGCAGGCAAACAGGCTCAGGTCGATTGGGGCCATCTCGGCGAGATCACCGCCGACGGCAAGACTCGCAAGCTTTGGGGTTTCGTCTTCACGCTCGGTCACAGCCGGGCCATCATGGCCGCCGCGGCGACCGACCAGAAGCTGCCGACGCTGCTGCGCATGCACGAGGAAGCCTTCCGGCAACTCGGCGGCGTGCCGCAAGAGATCCTCTACGACCGCATGAAGACGGTCTTGGAGGGGGTCGACGAGCGCGGCGAGCTCAAGTGGAATCAAACCTTCAAGGACTTCGCCGACTATTGGGGCTTCACCCCGCGGGCCTGCAAACCTTACCGCGCGCAGACCAAGGGCAAGGTCGAATCGGGCGTCAAGTACGTGCGCCGCAACTTCCTGTGCGGACGCACGGCGACGAGCCTGGATGATCTCAACAACCAGCTGCACGCTTGGGTCTGGGAGGTCTCGAACCGGCGCGTTCACGGCACCACTCACAGCCAAGTGTTAGAGAGTTGGGAGTCTGAAAAGACCGCCTTGCAGTCTCTCGACAAGCGTCCGCCGTATCCCCTCGCGGACGCCGAGTCGAGGCGTGTGAGCCGGGACGCCTTCGTGGCCTGGCGCTCCAACCGCTACTCGGTTCCCTGGCAAGACGCCGGCGCCGAAGTCTCGTTGCGCGAACTGGCCGGCCGGCTCGAGGTATGGCGCGGAGCCGAGCGGATCGCCGTTCACGAGTTGATCGACGACCGCCACCAAATCGTTGTTCGCAAAGAGCATCATGCCGACATTCCGCTGCACGTCGCCAAGCGTCCAGGAGGAAAAACGTGCATTCACATCCAAGCCGGCGCACCCCAAGTCGAAGTGCGGCCGCTAGCGGCTTACGAAAGCGCCGCCGCCGGAGGTGCGCTGTGACCGCCATCGAACAGCTTCACGAACGGCTCGAAGCACTGGGGCTGAAGACCATCGACGATCGCTTGGAAGCGCTGCTTGAACAAGCAGCCAAGGCTGAACCGGCCTACGCCGACTTCCTGCTCGACGTCGTCAGCGCCGAGGCCGACGCTCGCCGACAACGCTATCTCAAGACGCGTCTACAGCTCGCGCATCTGCCCTATGTCAAGACTTTCGAACAGTTCGACTTCGACTTTCAACCATCGATCGACGAGCGCCAAATCCAAGAGCTGCGCACGTTGCGCTTCGTGCACGAAGCCTCCAACGTGATCTTCCTCGGGCCACCCGGCGTTGGCAAGACGCATCTCTCGGTTGCCTTGGCCGAGGCTGCGATCCAAGCCGGTTTCGGAGCCTACTTCATCACCGCGCACGACTTGATCGCCGATCTGTCGAAGGCCATCCGCGAAGGACGGCTACAACGAAGGATGCGCATCTACCTCGCGCCGAAGGTGCTGATCGTCGACGAGATGGGTTACCTTCCGCTCGACGAGCTGGGGGCGACGATCTTCTTCCAACTCGTCAGCGCGCGTTACGAACGCGGCAGCATCATCCTGACCTCGAACAAGAGCTACGCCGATTGGGGCTCGATCTTTTCCGACCCGATCATCGCCACGGCGATCCTGGATCGACTGTTGCATCACTCGACGACGGTGAACATTCGCGGCGAGAGCTTTCGCTTGAAGGAGCGCCGAAGAGCCGGTTTGCTCTCGCGGCCGGAAGATCAGTCCGGCGAACGGCCGACGGTCGATGCGGCTGACGCGGCGAGCCCTGGTCGCAAGAGCGGGGGAAGTGGAAGATGAGTTTTTTCAGGCATGGGCAAATCTATCGATCCGATGGGCGTTGGGCAGCGGAAAAGAAGCCGGGAGCGATCTCGGCCGCCGCTCCCGGCACTCATCGTCTCGCTGAGTTTGCGGCCGGGTATTTCTTGGCGGGTTGCTCTCCAGCATTGCCCGCCTCCGCTTCCCCGGCTAGCTCCATGCTTAGCAACACGGTGGTGGTCCACAAAACCACCACCGCAACCAGGGTGGGGAATTTTCAACCGGCGAAAACGGGATTTTTCATCCGGCCTTGACACGGAGACGCTTCGACCTCTTAATGAGGCGAAGCTGCTGGTCGTTGGGGAGGAGGCTGTTGGAAAGACGTCGTTGATCAACTACCTGATCCGTGGACTGCCGCGGAATCCAGACGAAACAAAGACACCCGGGATCGCGATTGAGAAAGAACCGTGGCCTGTGAACGCGAGCGGGCTGACGGCAAACGTGTGGGACTTTGGCGGTCAGGTGATCATGCATGGCACGCATCAGTTCTTCCTGACCCGGCGCAGTCTGTACTTGCTGGTGCTCGAAGCGCGGCGAGAGGATGACGAGAAGGTCTACAAGTGGCTCAAGACGATTTCGAACCGCGGCGCCGACTCGCCGGTAATTGTCGTGATCAACAAATGGGACGACGATTCGAAGCAAGGCCCCGTGATCGATTGGGAGGATCTAAAACGCAGGTATCCCGTCATCGTTGATGTGGTCTGGACGTGCTGCGACGACGACGAGCGTGGCCGCGGGACCATCGATAACTTACGTGAGCTGATTGCCGGAACGCTGGCCACCGACGCGCGGTTGAAGGAGATTCGCGACCCGTATCCGTTGTCGTGGTTGCGCGTGAAGGAAACGATCGCGGCAATGGCTCAGGACGAACGGGTTCTGAAGACCAGCAGATTCGAAGAGTTGTGCAAGCATCCCGCTGAAGAAGGTATTGATGCGATTACCGACCCCCACGAGTTGCGGAGCTTGTTGGGCATCTTGCACGACTTAGGGGTGGTCGTAGCTCACGGCCTGGAGAGGGATGCTCCCGCAGCCAGCCGCGAGATTACGTTGCTTGATCCGAACTGGCTGACCGGCGCGATTTACACGCTGCTGAACAGTCCGGTAATTCGCGATCAGGACGGCGAGTTTACTCGGGAGCAGGTTGGGGAGTTGCTGGACAGCGAGCTTTATCCGGCCGACCAGCACGAGTTTATCTTGAGCACGATGCAGGAGGAAGATGTCGGGCTTTGTTTTCGGATTCACGGGAGCGACGACGAGTGCTACTTGATCCCGGAAGCACTGCCAAAGAGTGGCCCGGATTTTGGCGATGTTTGGGAAGGGAGAATCGCTTCGCTGCGATTTCGTTACCAGTATGAATTTCTCCCACAGAGTTTGGTGCCCAGCTTTATTGTTCGGGCCCACCGCAACCTTACCGCGACTCGGACTCGATGGTTGAGCGGGGTGGTGCTGGGCGTGGCGGATTGCAAGGTTCATTTGCAGGCTGACGGTGAGAAATCGCGGATGGAAATTGCGGTGACCGGGCCGGAGGGGTTGAGGCGGTCGGCACTGCATGTTGCTCTTAACGATCTGGATCGAGTTCACGAGAAGAACCCGGCGGTTGAGGCGAAAGCAATGGTGCCGCTGCCGGACAATCCGGATGTCGCGGTGAGCTACGAATACCTGCGAGAACTTGAGGACGAGGAAGGGGCGGGTTACAGTTTTCGGCCGGAAGGTGGTAAGCGGCGCTACACAATTCGGGAGTTGCTGGAGAGTGTACGGCGGGATGAGGTGAGAGTTGGAGGAAAGGGAGGCGGATCAGTGACGAATATCAACGTGACTATTGGCGACAACGTCGTTTTCCATGGAGATTTCGGGGTTGGGAAGACGATCTCGGATAGCTTTAACAAGGCGGGGGCCTCGACGGCTCCGGATGAGGTGAAGGAGGTTTTGCAGCGGCTGTCGGAAGAGGTGGCAAAGGTTGCCGAAGGGCTTTCGGCGGAGGATGGGCAGAACTTGGCGGATTCCCTCAAAACGTTGACCAGCGAGGCGACGAAGGAGAATCCCCGCAAGGAATGGTGGGAGCTTAGCTCTAAGGGAATTTTGGAGGCGGCGGCGACTGTTGGGTCAGTTGGGGCGACGGCGATTGGGTTGGTGGAAAAGTTGCAGGGATTGTTGGTGGGCTGATTTGGGAGATCGGGGAGATCGGGGACACTCACGCAACCTCGGCATGGCATGCACCCCTAAGCTGAGACAGCTTAAAAATGGGACAGTTGCCGTTCGCTGAAAAAGTATAGCCTTTTCGGCGAACGTGCCGCACACTTGAAAACGGCCGGGAAAGCGGAGGCGGGCAATGCTGGAGAGCAACCCGCCAAGCAATACCCGGCTGGAAACTCAGCGAGACGATGAGCGCTCGGGGCGGGATATTCTCCCGTCCCGAGTGCGACCACTGTCTCGATAGATTTCCTCATGCCTCAGAAAACTCAAACTGCGGATTTCTGAGCTCTTCGCTCGCTGGCAACAACTGCTCGAACTCCTGCGGAGGCCGATATCCCAGCGCCGAATGCAGGCGCTTTTGGTTGTACACCGCGTCGATAAACTCCTCGATCGAAGCTCTCGCCTCGTCCATCGATTGATACGTCTGTAGGTTCACCTCCTCGCTTTTGAGCGTCTTCATAAAACTTTCCATGCGCGCATTGTCGTACGGGTTTCCTCGCCGGCTCATCGAGATCAACGCGCCGTTTTCTTCCAGCAGACTGACATAAGCCCGCGAGGTATATTGCGTGCCTTGATCGGAATGATGCACCAGCCCCGGCTTCGGACAGCGAAACTCGATCGCTTTGCGCAGCGCGTTCACTGCCAATATGGCCTCGAGGGAAGGCCCCAATTCCCAGCCCACCACGCGCCGGGAATACGAGTCCATCACGACCGCCAAGTAGACGAACGAACGGCGCATGCGCACGTAGCTGATGGCGGCCTGCCAGAGCTGATCGAGACCGTCGATCTGCAGGTTTTTGGCCCAGTTTGGGTAGATCGCGCGGTGCTGATCCGAGTCCGTCGTCAATACGTAGCGGCGCTTGCGTATCGCCAGCAGATTGTCGTTGCGCATCAGCCGCAAGACCTTCTTGTGGTTCACCGTAAAGCCCTGCCTACGCAGTTCGGCGGTCACTCGACGATAGCCGTAGCGGCGATTTGCGAGCGTAATGCGTTGCATACGGTCACGCACTTCCAGGTTGGATTCGACAGGCTTGTCTCGCTCTAATTGCCGGTAATATCCGGCTCGGCTGACTTCTCCGAGTGCACAGGCGCGCTCGACGCTGAGTCGGCCTTCAACGCGAATTTCGTCGATGACGCTGTAGAGCCGCTCGCGTTGCGAGCGACTTGGTTCGGCATCGCCGGTTTTAAGGCGTTGAAGGCTCGTTCGAAAAAATCCAATTCCGCCGCTTGTTGACCGACTAGGCGTTCGAGTTCGGCAATGCGATCGGCGCTCGGATCGCTATCCAATTGCACAACCTCTTGTCCGGGACGCGGCCGCCCTTGACGCCGCTCAAGACCGCTGCGTCCCTCGGCGCGGTAGGTATCGCGCCAGCGATACAACACGCTGCGCCGCACGTCCAACTCACCGCTCAATTTGACGACGTTCTCACCGCGAAGCATGCGGCTTACCGCCAATTCCTTGAACTCAACTTCATACGAGCGCTGCTTCCTCGCAACCCTATCTTTTCTCTCTCTCATCGGGGACTCCTTTTCCATTCACTGAAAATTGTCCCACTTTCATCTGTCTCAGTTTTGGGGTGCACTCCAGCAAACCCTTATGCATCAACGTCTTCCAGCGATCTCAATGTTCATAAAACAGGGGAGATCGGGGACACGCATGCAATTCACTATGGCATGCACCCCTAAGCTGAGGAGTTCGGGGACAGTCACGCGGAGTTCGGGGACAGTCACGCAATCAACTAATGGCATGCACCCCTAAGCTGAGACAGCTTAAAAATGGGACAGTTGCCGTTCGCTGAAAAAGTATAGCCTTTTCGGCGAACGTGCCGCACACTTGAAAACGGCCGGGAAAGCGGAGGCGGGCAATGCTGGAGAGCAACCCGCCAAGCAATACCCGGCTGGAAACTCAGCGAGACGATGAGCGCTCGGGGCGGTAGGTGTCGCGCCAGCGATACAACACGCTGCGCCGCACGTCCAACTCACCGCTCAATTTGACGACGTTCTCACCGCGAAGCATGCGGCTTACCGCCAATTCCTTGAACTCAACTTCATACGAGCGCTGCTTCCTCGCAACCCTATCTTTTCTCTCTCTCATCGGGAACTCCTTTTCCATTCACTGAAAATTGTCCCACTTTCATCTGTCTCGCTTTTGGGGTTCACTCCACAAAGTCTTTATCAATCAGCAGCTTCCAGCGATCTCAATGTTCATAAAACAGGGTGATTGAGTCTCGCAACGGCCAAGTCCGAACCCGCCCAAACGGCCGTCCCGCGATTTTGAAATTTCTTTTGCCTTTGCAATCAGCAACTTAGTGGTACGGTCAGCCGAAAATCGGACACACGAGCCTTACACTATACCTGGAGGTTGCGGAAAACCCTGCAAGGAGGCTCGAAAATTTACAGAAAACCCTGCCAAATCCGGCCAATGGGCGGCTTTCATGATGCGGCCTGGGGATCGAATCGGATGCGCACGCGAGGAGTTCCCTCGTTCTGCTTTGTGGAGTTCGACGGAATTCAAATGGTAAGTCTGGCGGGTCGCCCCGGCCGGCAATTTTTAGCGAATCCCGGCCAAATTCGGCCAAATCCGGACATTTCAAGTTGACGGCCAAGCTGCGCCCGGGCGGCTCAGCCAGAAAGGAAGAGATCGGGCACACGCACGTAATTCACCGAAACCGTTATGAGTCATCTATGGACGCAATACAGAAATTTAATGAAAACCCCTGCCAAATCCGGACATTTCGACGGCCAAGCTGTGCCCACAAGGAAGGAACAATTATCTAAGCGACACATTCTACAGGAGATACGCAATACCCACTCAAATCGTCGTCACAGCAGCTCGCAAATTCAGGCTAAGGCCTGTTTCAGCACGGCTCCGTGAACATCAGTTAGCCGGAAGTTCCGCCCTTGAAACTTATATGTCAGCCGCCTGTGATCGACGCCGAGACAGTGCAAGATCGTCGCGTTGAGGTCAAAAACCGACACCGGGTCGCGCGTGATGTTGTAGCTGAAGTCGTCCGTTTCGCCGATCGTCATGCCGCCTCGAATGCCCCCGCCGGCCAGCCAAACCGTGAAGCAGCGAGGATGATGATCGCGGCCATAGTCGTCGGCGGTAAGTTTTCCCTGCGAATAAACGGTGCGCCCGAACTCACCACCCCAGACGATCAGCGTGTCCTCGAACAAACCGCGTTCCTTCAGGTCATCGATGAGCGCGGCTGTCGGCTGGTCAGTGTCGCGGCATTGGGAGGCAATTCGTTCCGGGCACTTGTTGTGATGATCCCAGCCGCGATGGAACAGCTGAATAAACCGCACGCCGCGCTCGGCCAGCCGCCGCGCCAGAATGCAGTTCGCGGCAAACGTCCCCGGCTTGGTTGCGTCCGGGCCGTAGCGTACGAGTGTCTGTTCCGATTCGCCAGAGAGATCCGCCAGCTCGGGAACCGACGACTGCATCCGGTAGGCCAGCTCGTATTGAGCAATGCGCGAGAGGATTTCGGGATCTCCGAAATTCTCGGCATTCTTCTGATTCAACTTCGCCAGATCGTCGAGAAAACGCCGGCGCACTGCCCGATCGATTCCTGGTGGATTCGAGAGATAAAGCACCGGGTCTGGGCCGTTGTGAAATTTCACGCCCTGATGACGCGACGGCAAAAAACCGCTGCCCCACAACCGGTCGTACAATGGCTGGTCGCTCGTGACGCCCAGCGAAACCATGACCACGAACGCAGGCAGATCTTTGTTCTTGCTGCCGAGCCCGTAACCAATCCACGATCCCATGCTTGGGCGGCCCGCCAATTGAAATCCGGTGAGAGAAAACGTGATAGCGGGATCGTGGTTAATCTGCTCCGTATGCATCGATTTGATGAAGCACAAATCGTCCACAACCTTCGCCGTGTGCGGCAGCAACTCGCTCAACGTTGCGCCCGATTCCCCGTGTTGCGCGAACTTATACATCGAAGGAGCCATCGGGAAGCTGGACTGATAAGCGGTCATCCCCGTCAGCCGTTGCTCGCCGCGCACCGAGTCCGGCAAGTCCTGGCCGCGATGATTCTCCAACCGCGGTTTGTGATCGAAAAGATCCAACTGCGACGGCCCGCCCGACTGGAACAGATAGATCACGCGCTTGGCCTTCGGCGCGAAATGCGGCAACCCGGGCAGTCCGATCCCACTGTCATTGGTCGCCGCCCGGCCGTCTTCGTTCAAGAGCGTTGCCAGCGCGGCCGTACCGAGCCCCAAGCCGCTTTGGTTGAAAAAGTGCCGGCGGGTCAGCGCGCTGTGAAACTCCTCAGTGGGGTCGATGGTTTCGCGTTTCATTGCTTGGTGATGACCTCGTCAAGATTGAGAATCAAACTGCCGACCACTGAATGTGCGGCCAGCTCCTCAGATTCCAGCCCGGCGTCGTTTCGCTTCTCACCGACGGCGAGAAGATTCGCTGCCGCCGCCGGTTTGCGCTTGAAGTACGCGAGCTGTGTTCCCAGACTGCTCAGCAACAACTCCCGCTCCCCCTCGTCCGGCAGACGACCCGCCGCCAGACGGAAGGCCAGCCTGATGCGATCATCCGGCGCAGCGCCGCCCTCGGTGAGCATGCGCTGGGCAAGCATTCGGGCAGACTCCACGTACGTCACGTCGTTCATAAGATTCAAAGCTTGGAGCGGAGTATTCGTGCGCGTTTGGCCCACCTGGCAATATTCGCGGGATGAGGCGTCGAAAACTTGCATCGCCGGAGGCATCACAGTTCGCTTCCAAAACGTATAAAGACTACGCCGCCACAGACCGTCGCCCTGCTCCTGAGCATAGTCGGTCATGTTCGAAAAAACCATGTCCTTCAGCAACCCCGCCGGCTGGTACGGTTTCACCGAAGGGCCGCCGAGTTCTTCGACCAGTAAACCGGAGACGAACAAGGCCTGGTCACGAATCATCTCCGCGGACAGGCGCAGCCGCGGACCGCGCGCCAGCAGCCGGTTGTCGGGATCACGTTGCAACAGCTCGGGGGTGGCCTTTGACGATTGGCGGTAGGTCGCACTCGTCACGATGGTCTTAAGCAGCTCTTTGATGTTCCAACCGTTCTGCTGCAGCTCGATCGCCAGCCAGTCGAGCAGTTCGGGATGCGACGGCTGTTCCCCTTGCGCACCAAAATCCCCGGCCGTCTTCACCAGCCCCACGCCAAAAAGCATCTGCCATAGGCGGTTGACCATCACTCGTGACGTAAGTGGGTTGTCGTCGCTGACGAGCCAGCGGGCAAGGCCCAGCCGGTTGTTGGGCGCATCTTTTGCCATGCTCGGCAAAACAGCTGGAACGCCGCGCTCCACCCTCTCTCCAGGCGCGTCGTAGGAACCCCGCCGAAGCAAGTGCGTCGGCCGCGGCTCGGGTTGCTCCTGCATCACCATCACCGTGGGAACCGTCTTCTCAAACCGAAACTTCTCTTGCTTGAGTACGCGCCATTTCTTCCAAGCACGCTGCGCCTCGACCGGAGCTGCTTCCTCCAAAAAGGCCCCGCGCATCTTCATTCGCTGCCCTTCGCTGCGGGCCTCGGGCGATATCCCAGCGATGCGCGAAACTGAGTCCGAACACGAAAGGGCCGCAACCTCGTCAGAACCCAACAGCGTGTTGTAAATCCGGACTTCGTCGATCGCTCCGTTGAAGCGCCATTCTGGCCCAGCGCCGCCGCCGATCAACAGGTGCGCGTCTTTGATACTGAATTGGCGGAACAAGCGGCCGTTGTTTACTTTGAGCGACTGCTGCTCGCCGTTGACGTAGAGACGAACCTTATCATGCGGCGCCTGGCTATCGAACATCGCCGCCACGTGGTGCCATTCTCCGGTCGGCAGCGTATCTTGGGTCTCAACGCGAAAGGAATCATCGGCCCAGACGCCGACGAGGTTGAAATGCACCTTGCCATTGACGAAAAACAAACCGTAGCCGCGCCCTTTGGGCAAGCCGTTCTCCTGCTCAGTCACGTCGTCGCGCATCCGCGTGACAATCGCGCCGCTATTTTCGGACTGCGGACGGAACCAAGCTGAGATGCTGAACCGGTGCTTGAAGTCGTGCAGGCGATCACGATAGTCGAAGCTGGCCACGTTGCCCGCGTCGAACACCAGGTTGCCGTCGAAAGCTATCCCTTGGCCCAGCGGCGAGGCAGTGTATTCGGGCGAGCCATTCTGGAAGCCTGCATGATCAGGCGACTCCTTCGACTTACCGGCGCGTTCGTCGAACGGTTGATGCAACTCCAAGTCGTCGTCCGGGAACCAGTGACGGTTCTCGGTACCCGAGAGCGCCCGCTCCCACCGCTGCCGATTCGGCGCCGCCTGTTTCAATAGGTCGTCTAGTATATTTTCGGTCGAAGCGATTTCTGAATCCAGTCGCCGCAGTTGCTGTTGTTGCTCCCGTGTGGGGGCGGACATCCACGGCGCGGCGTTACCAAAATTACTGAACCGGCCGTCCTCTGGAATGGCGTTAAAATAAGCGAAAAGCTGGTAGTACTCCTTCTGCGAAAAAGGATCGAACTTGTGATTGTGGCAGCGCGCGCAACCCATCGTTAGCCCCAAAAACACGGTCGAAACCGTGTCGACTCGATCCACGACGTACTCGACGCGGTACTCCTCCGGCACAAGGCCATCCTCGGCATTCCCACGATGGTTGCGATTGAATCCGGTCGCGATTAGCTGCTCCATCGAGGGACTAGGAAGCAAATCTCCGGCCAGTTGCTCGACGACAAATTGATCGAATGGCAAATTGCGATTGAAAGCTTCGATCACCCAATCGCGCCAGCGCCACATCTCGCGGTCACCGTCGATTTGATAGCCGTTTGTGTCGGCGTAACGCGCGGCGTCGAGCCAACTCGATGCCAGGCGCTCCCCGTAACGCAACGAAGCAAGCAGGCGATCGACGACCGTGCGGTAGGCATCCGGCCTCGAGTCCTTCAGAAAATCATCAACTTCCTGAGGCGTCGCTGGGAGACCGGTCAAATCGAGCGAGACACGACGGATCAAAGTGGCCCGGTCGGCCTCGGGAGATGGTTTCCGGCCTTCGCGCTCCAGCTGGGCTAGTACAATCGAATCAATGGCATTGCGCGCCCAGCTCTGATTCTCAACGCGCGCCGCCCGCGGTCTAACGGGCCGGGAAAATGCCCAATGTTGCTGCCACTCGGCACCCTGAGCGATCCATTCGGTCAGCTTTTCGATCTCCCCTTTGGATAGCTGAAGTCCCGAAGAGACCGGCGGCATGCGCATCGATGTTTGCTCGGCCGTGATACGCCGCACCAGCTCGCTTTGCTCCGGATTGCCGCGAACAATCGCTCGCCGGCCGTTGTCCAGATCGGCCATCGCATGGGCTTCGGAATCGAACCGCAGAGGGCTTAAGTTGTTTGCGGCGTCGGGGCCGTGACAGGCAAAGCACTTGTCAGCCAGGATCGGGCGAATGTCGCTGCTGAATTCAATGCGGCGCTCGGAACCCGGCGAAACCGCCTGTGCGGCGGCGACGGCTGGTTGCGGAACCCCACCTACGCAAAGCGCCCAGACCACGGCAAGAGCGAGACAGTTTGCGCTCGCGGCACAAAAACCTCGCCTATTGTCCGACCTACATAAGCTAGCCATCCGTCGAGACCATTACGCGAATACCTCTAGTGTCTCATTGCCGGGTACAAGGTGGGTGAATCAGCAACGCATAGATTTCGGTTTTGGCCAGCGTGAGGCCAAATTCCACGCGAGCTCCAGCCTCGCCCTGCCAACTTTACTCGCTGGGCAGATCTGCGGCTGGCCTGCAGTGGACAATTGCATCTACCCAAAAAATTCGCAGCGAGCGGCCGGACGAACCAGCGCATGCTCCACCAGTCTGGCACTCTACTCGGCCTAGCGACCCAGGTGCGATCCCGAGTACACCCGGTTCCGATCCAACTTAGGCTCCCGAGTCAGGGCATCGAGAGCGAACGTTTGGTGGACGATCGTGAGCAATAAATGTGTTCAGCGAACCGTCGCTCGCACGGGGAACAATTCACGAGTAGAGGCCAGTCGGTTTGCGGACGGTGCGGACAAATCCAGAAACCTCTCCGCCACTGCGCGGCCTATGCCCGTGCAAGTAACCATCGCCGACTTGGATTCCAGCCGCATCCAACCATGCAGTACCGCCGAGCTAGTAAACCGCCCGCCGACTCCCGCTTTCGATCTTGGGGAACGCCGGCAGCGGACCACCCCAATCCGAGTGGCTTCCGCTTACCGAACATGAACGAAGCCTGACGGCAGACGCTTCGCGTGGTGGCAAGCGAGGTGAAGACGGGAAGGCGGGCGTAAGGTCGTGGACACCAAAGGAGGTGTCCCATGACACGTTTACGCCGGCAGATGCTCGACGAGCTCGAGCGTCGCAATTACTCCGCGAACACGATTCGCTGCTACATCCGCGCAGTCGAAGAGTTCGCGCGCTACTTCAAGCGGCCGCCCGATCAGTTGGGTCTGGAAGAGATCCGCAAGCATCAAGCTCATCTGTTTCGTGATCGCAAGCTCGCCGCCAACACCGTGGCTCAACATCTGGCGGGGCTGCGGTTCTTCTACGTCAAGACGCTCGGACAAGCGTGGAATTTGACGTACACGCCCTATCCCAAGAGACCCCGAAGCTTGCCGAGCATCCTTTCTGTCGAAGAGGTCGCCCATCTGATCGATGCAGCCGACAGCATGTTCCACCGCATGATCGTGATGACGCTCTACGCCACCGGCGTGCGTCGGGCGGAGCTGACTCAGCTCCAACTCAACGACATCGACTCTGAACGCATGGTGGTTCATGTTCGCGGCGGCAAGGGCCGCAAAGACCGCGATGTGATGCTCAGTCCAGAGTTGCTCGTCGCATTACGCGAGCACGTTCGGGGGCTGCGGCGCAAGCCGAAACAGTGGCTGTTTCCGGGAGGGAAGTGGCACAACAGCGACGATCCGATCAGCACCAAAGCGGTCTGGAACGCTTGCCACGCAGCCGCCCGGCGGGCCGGCATCGATAAACCCGTTCATCCCCACACTTTGCGTCATTGTTTCGCCACGCACTTGCTCGAAGCCGGGGCGGACTTGCGTACCATCCAGATGCTGCTCGGGCATCGCGACCTGGAGCAGACGGCGGTCTATCTGCACTTGTCGGCGCGTCACTTCAGCGCCGTCGCGAGTCCGCTGGACGCCTTGCAGTTAGCTTCAGCGGCACAACAAGATCCCGGGACAACGTAGATGCAACGGCCGCCGCTGGAGGTGGCCGATCTGGTTCGCGCCGCGGGACAAAGCTTCTTCGTCAGAACTCGCGGCTGGCTTCGCGGACAGCACGTCAAAGTGTTGTCAGCAATCGCACGCTGCCGCACCGCCGCGCTGGGCGGTCATCGCGATAAGTGCGACGACTGCGGCCATGAACCGCCCATCTCCTACAACTCGTGCCGCGATCGGCATTGTCCGAAGTGTCAAGCCAACACGCGCAAGCGGTGGCTTGAGGCTCGCCGCAGCGAACTGCTGCCGGTGCGCTACCTGCACGTCGTGTTCACCTTGCCGCACCTGCTCTCCCAGTTCGCCTTGCAGAACAAAAAGGTGATCTACTCGCTGTTGCTGCGCACGAGCGCCCAGACGCTGCGCCAAGTTGCTCGCGATCCCAAGCACCTTGGCGCCGAGATCGGCTTCTTCTCGATTCTGCATACCTGGAACCAGAGAGTCCAAGAACACGCCCATGTCCACTCGGTGGTCCCCGCCGGCGGTCTCGCGCTCGATCAGGACCGTTGGATCGATGCCCCCTCCAAGACTTTCTTCCTTCCCAAGGACATCTTGGCTGAAGTCTTTCGCGGCAAGTTCGTCGAAGGGTTGCGCAAGGCCTTCGCCAAAGGCGAGCTGCGTTTCCACGGGCGCTTTGCGCCGCTATCTCAACCACGCGCCTTCAAGTCTTTCGTGCGCACGCTGTACCGCACCAAGTGGGTGGTCGAAGTGCGACCGCCCTTCGGAGGTCCCGGGCAAGCTCTCGAGTATCTGAGCCGCTACACCCACCGTGTGGCGATCTCGAATCAGCGCCTGGTCTCGTTCGAGCAGGGCCAAGTCACCTTCCGTTGGCGCGATTCCGCCAACGGCAATCAACAACGGCTGATGACGCTCGCGCTCGATGAGTTCCTGCGTCGCTTCCTGCTGCACGTGTTGCCGAGCCGCTTTGTGCGCATTCGCTACTACGGCTTCCTGGCTCACCGCAAGCGCGCTGCTCTGTTGCCGCTGTGTCGCCGCCTGATCGCTCGCGTCAATCCGTCGCGCATGATCTCCTACGGCGCTCACGAACCCACTCATACCTTCTGGGGCTGTCCTCGCTGCGGCGGCCGCTTGCGCGTCGTCGAACGCTTCAGCGCAGCGGAACTGTGCGCTCGTGCTCCACCCGTTCTCGCCGCCGCATGATGCTACTCCTCATCACAGCCCGGGATTCTTGGTCGCTTCGGCGTGAGCCGCGCTCGTGCGCCTCGGCTAGCTTCGCCCCCCTATGCGCCTCGTTTCGACCGCCTTCCCCACAGCGAAACCTTTGGCCGCGCCCCGCGATCACAACTCCAACTCGCTTAGCCGTGTCGCTGAACCGCCCTCGGACGCCGTTTCGACTCTCTTCAGCGCCTCTCGCTCGCAACATTCAAAACGCATAGACTGCAAACACCGGCGGGGGCTTCCTTCATGTCGTTGTATCGCAAGCGGTTAGCTCTCTCGTACTGCGAGACCTCTATGTGCGCCGCTCGCGATACAACACTCAGACATATGTCGGAAGTGACTCGCTCGGTACCTCCGATTAGCGCCTGCGGTGCGCCTCGATCTGCTCCTCACTCAGTCGGAGAAAGCGGGCCGCGTTGTTTATGGAAGCAATCGAACGCTCGATCGTTCCCGGCCATATCATCTCTGGTCGCTGCCGAACACGAAACGAATCGCAGAAACCGGCTTCAAAGATTCCCTGCAGGTAGCGATAGCACGCCGTCTCGGTGGCATCTCAAGCCGGAGGCGCAACGTAGAGCCCCACCACCAGGGCGATATGGCCGAAGGTGTGGGCGATGATCACGATCCAGAGGTTGCGACCACACAACAGAAACGCCGTACCCCAAACCGCGCCCATCATAGTCGTCACGATCATGCCGCCAAGGCCCCAACCGAAGTGCACAGAGCCGAAGAAGACCGACTGGACGAAAACGGTCATCACCGCGCCGCCGACTCCCGAGCCAAAGATCTTGGTCAGCCGATCCATGAGAAAGCCGCGGTAGATGATCTCTTCGGGGATCGAGGCGGTGAACGGGAGCACCAACGACATGACGAGCGCCGCCCGGACATTGCCTGACACCGCGTTGTATTGCGAGAAGTCGGGGTCCGGTATTTCGACGAAGCGGGACACCAGGATAGGCGCGACGGCTTGCATCGCCACCCAGGAGCCGAGGATGCCGATGGCCCACAGCGGAACAGTCCACCATCGCACGGGGCGCTTGAAGCCGATGTCGCGCAGCGTGCCGCCGCGCGCAAACAGCAGGCCCAGCGCCATGGCGGCCCCTGCGAGGACGGCACAGACGCCCCGCGAGTCCTCGCCCAGCGTGATGATCCCCTGGTCGCGAGCCCAGCTTTCGGTGAAGTACCCCACCGCGGACGCCGCGATCAGGATCAGGATGTCGAGGATCGCCGGCAAGACGGCGCCCCGGTTGGTTGGGAGTTCGGAGCTCATCAGTGTTCCCCGTTTCGGCCGGCAGACTCAATTCGGCTTGACATCCAGACAGACATTAGCAGCAATTTCCATTCTGGTGTCCCCGGCTCGCCAGCAGTACATACCTGACCTCCTCCAAATAGGCCGCCAGCGCTCTTTTCCTCTCCAAGCGCGATAGCGTCTTCGCGGTATGTCGGGGGGGCCGGATCGCCGCCCCGTCGTCCGCTGAAACAGCCGCTGGCCAGTGCCTTGAGGTACTTCCTACATTGGGGAGCGTTGTATCGGGAGCGCCCGGCGGGCAGAGGTTGCGGTGAGAGCGAGGGAATCTGGATCGCCGGGTGTTTTCGATACAACCCAATGAAGCTAGCCGCGGGGCCGGACCATAGGGATTTGGTTGTTGTTCGGCGTCGGAAGTTTCTCCGCGCGGGACGGTGGCAGGGGCTCTCGCAGCCGCCTATGAGGCCATTCGTCTATGTTCACGAGCGTGCCGCCACCGAATGAAGGTAGGCAAAAACGAGAAAATGCGTTTGCTGGACGCAACTCGATTACGCCTCGATCGAGGGAGTGCTGCGCGAGCAGTCGCTGTACTTTCCGAGTCATTATCATCACGAGGTGTCGAAGAAAAGGAACAATTTGATCCGCGGTGGCTCGAACGTCTCGACCAACAGCAGGCGCCCTTCGCGGCAGTGCGGACAGCGGTGTTGTTGCTGAGTGCTGTCTAACGGAGCTGCTTTCTTAGCTGGGTCAGCGACGGGGACGGACAAGAGTTCGCGAGCCAGAGCCAACCGCTCGCGCCGATGGCAGTTGGCTAGGAAGCCGTAGTAGCGAATTCGCACAAAGCCCTTCGGGAGTGCATGCAGCAAGAAGCGCCGCAGGAATTCGAGTGCGTCGAGTGTCATCTCGCATTGGCGGCCGCCCTGAGCGTAGTCCTTGTAGGAGAAACGAACGTTGCCGTCTGCGAGCGACAACAATCGTCGATCGGAAATCGCGACGCGATGGGTGTAGCGCGCGATGTACTTCAGAGCGACCTCGGCACCTCCGAATGGCGGGCTTGACGTGGATCGCCCATGGTTTGCGCTTGGTCGTTGCCAACAAGCGTCGGAAGTTGCACTCCTGGGCCACGTGCGAAAGCCGGCCGTGAAACGACAACTCGCCCTTGAGAAACGCTCGTCGTAAATGGTCCAGGACCTTGGCCCGGAAGACATGGCGCAGTACCCGAGCGGGCAGCAAGAAGCGCTTTCCTTTCGAGCGTACCCAGCGCGAGCCGTCCAAAGCGATGCCGCCGCCGGGAACGACGCAATGCAGGTGCGGGTGATGCCCGAGGGTCTGTCCCCAGGTGTGCAGCACGGCAAGAAACCCGTAACGGGCCGCCAGCCTCGTTTCCCCGAGATCGAGCAGCGTCTCGGCCGCTGCGCGAAACAGAACGCCGTAGACGATACGAGGGTTCTGAAGCGCCAAGGGAGCGAGTTGATGCGGCAGCGTAAAGACAACGTGGAAGTAGGTGACCGGCAGCAACTCGCCCATTCGTTTATCGAGCCACTCGACACGCGCGGCGGCTTGGCACTGCGGACAATGCCGATTGCCACACGGGTTGTAGGCCACTTTGCGGTGGCCGCACTTGTCGCACTGATATACATGGCCGCCCAAGGCCTCGGTACGACAGGCCGCAATGTCGCAAAGAACTCGGCGTTGCGCGGCTGAGGCCGCAACTTGCCGCGGCAAACGTTCCCCGTGCGTTCTCACGATAGCGGCCAACGTGGGCCCATCGGTGCTCACTGTGACGGTGTCAGCAGTTCCAACGGACTACGTGTCGAGGTGGCCGCC
Source organism: Bryobacterales bacterium (assembly GCA_965247305.1). Taxonomy (GTDB): domain Bacteria; phylum Acidobacteriota; class Terriglobia; order Bryobacterales; family UBA6623; genus CATQHP01. The sequence continues at coordinate 5,002,942 of OZ252030.1, forward strand.
GTAGGAGAGACATGCAGGTAAATCGTTGTCGTTTTCAGATCGCGATGTCCTAACAGGACTTGGATCGTTCGCAGGTCAACGCCGTCTTCGAGCAAGTGGGTGGCGAAGCTGTGTCGCAACGTATGTGGACTGACGTGCTTGGAGAGCTTGGCCTTCTTGGCGGCCTGTGTACATACGAGCCTGACGCTCCTGGTGGTGATGGGACGTTTCGGGTCCTCGCCGGGAAACAGCCAGACGACCGGCTTCGAGGACTTCCAATAGACGCGTAGCATCTCAAGCAGCCTAGCGGGCAAGAGAGCTTCGCGATCCTTGCGCCCTTTGCCTTGACGAACGCGAATGAACATCCGTTGCGAGTCGATATCATCGAGTTGGAGGGTAACGAGCTCGGAAACGCGCAGGCCGGCTGCGTAGAGCGTCGTCAACATGGCGCGGTGCTTGAGATTGCGAAGAGCGTCGAGCAGCACAGCCACTTCGGCTCGGCTGAGCACGACAGGCAAGCGACGTTCGCGCCGAGGATAAGGAATACGCCCGCTGACCCACGGGCGGCCGAGCGTTGTTTCGTAAAAGAAGCGCAGCCCGGATACGATCTGAGCAATCGTCCCTGGAGCGAGTTCACGTTCGCGAAACAGATAGAGCTGATAGTGGTGGATCTGGTCAGGGCCGAGTTGGTCGGGTGGCTGGGAATAGTACGCGGCGAATGCCGCCACGTGACGCACGTAGGCACGAATCGTGGACGGCACATAGTTGCGGATTTCGAGGTCCTCGATGAACTTCTGACGTAATCGGGTCATGGCATGCTCCTTAAAGAGAAGAGATGCTGCCGATGATGGCGCAGCCCGTCCGCCAACCGTGCCGCGCTTGCCGCAAAGTTCAAACGTTAGCTAAATGCGCTCCGAGTGGCCTCACGAAGCGAAGCTTCCACCCACCGCGCAGCGGTTAGGTTCTTTGGGGATCGTCGGAACTGAGTCCAGGAGGCGGACAGCGTGATAGCCTCTGTGGCAGGATGCGGTGATGGATCTCGTTGTAAGACCCCTGGAGCTAGGAGACGCTGAACAGATCATCGGTATCCTTAACCCGATTATTGCCGCCGGACTCTACACGGTCTTCGATTCGCCGTTCTCCGTTTCGGCCGAGCGTGAGTACATCGATACGAATTCAGGACGTGGCTTGTTCTTGGCTGCCGTCGAACCGAAAACAGGCCGCATCGTCGGCTTTCAGAGCATGGACCCCTTCGCCAACTACACTCGGGCGTTCGATCATGTCGGCGTACTTGGCACATACGTCGCCGAGAACTGCAGACGACAAGGCGTTGCACGGAGGCTGTTTCTAGCAACGTTTGCAGCCGCCCGAGAACGAGGCTACGAGAAGATCTTCACTTTCGTTCGAGCCGATAACCAAGCCGCGCTTCAGACTTACCTTGCTCAGGGATTCTCGGTTATTGGGGCAGCAGAAAAGCACGCCAAAATGAACGGGCGCTACATCGATGAAGTTCTAATCGAGAAACTGCTGTCCTGATGCCGAAACGGGTCCTAAGATTCTCGCTCCGGTTGGCTCCGCGGTCCGGACTTGTCGGAAGTAGGAGCCAACTATGCGGGGCGCATGGCAGTGCGGTGCCGCAATCCGCACTCCGGCGGGGCAAGACTGCAGCTAGAACGTAGCGCCGCCGGGGCGGCAGAGCATCATGGGGCGATCGGCAACGCTTGGGAGCGAGATATGTCGAACGTCACTTCAGCGTGGTCGAGTTGCGGGATCGCAAGGTCTCTTTGGGCGTGTAGAGAAAACCGCCAAACGGCCATACCGCCTGTGGAAGTTGGCAGGTTGGCGAACGATGTAGCCTCCATAGTCATGCCGCCTTCGATCGCCGGGACGCTGCACGACGCTCCGCGAAAAACGCTGCGTGAAGCGTCGTTCTGATCGGGGACATAGACGCCGACCAGCAAGCCCACTCTATCGTCCGGTTCGTAGTTGCCGACCGTCCATTCGATAGTGATGTCCTGACTGAAATCAATCGAGGTAGGAGCGGTCACCGCAGGTAGGGGCGGCAATTCGACCGCCGCGCTGAAGGCCGTGGTGTCGGCACCGCCTGGGGCTTCGAGGACCCAGGTGCCGGGAACGAGCAGGTCGATGATTCCCGGCTGCGCAAACTGGTAGGGATCAAAAAGGGTCTGGCCCCCGATCCCGCCGGGCGGCGAGGCCCGCCGTAGCTCGAAGCCGCGATTGCCAGGTCCAAGGAACTCGAGCGTCTCACCCGCGTCCGCGGGGACCAAAGCCGGATTCGGTGGTGGTGGTGGTTGGGGCAAAGCTACGATGTTGCCGAAGTCGCCTGAGAGGAACGCCCCTCCTGGGGGCGAACCGCACAACAGCCGCGCGCCTCCGATCGGGCTATCTGAATCAGGGCTGCGCAAGGCCACGCCCGTGCCATTGGCAAGGTCGAGATTGGCGAACGCCGTCAGCCGTCGCGTGGTCAGAGGTTGAGGGCCATCCGGCGGGGAAACGGACTCGTTGTCGCTGACGAAAACTTCAAGCGTCTTGATGCGGCCGCCCGCATCAAGGGCTTCGAGCGTTTCAGGCGGTAGTTGCCACGGATGATCGCATGCGCCCGCTTTATCGGCGATCGATACGCTGACTTGGCCACTCGCGTATCCGCCGGCCGACACGGACACGGGGACGTAGCAACCTTTGAGCAACTCTTCGCTGTCAGGCAAGGCTAGGTTGAATTGATCGACGCCCGGTAGCCCCGGAGCAGGGCCTGCGTAGTGCGGCTTGAGAGATGTGTTCCCAATGAACACGTAGGCGCCGTCATCAAGGGAAGTCTCACCCAAGCCTGTGCCCCACAGGATGATGTATTCGCCGGGCTCGGCGGGGTTTGTCAGGGTGTTGAGCGGCTGTGCGGTCGGTGAAACGAAGTTTTGGATCACGCCAGGGCCGAAGCCTTGCTGGCTGACAGCAAAGAGACCCGGCAACGAATCGACGACTAGAATCTCGATCGGAGGGCTGCGCCGACCCCTGTAGACGGCTGTCACTTGGGCGGGCCCAACGTGCGTTTCGAACGGCAGGACGCCTGCCAGTTGGAAGTTCCAGGCATGGATCATCGCTGCGCTGTACACGATGCCGCTTTCGATTGAGCGGACTTCGATTTGTGAGTCGTCCAGTTTCGGCGGGAACGGCGGTTCCGCGACGACGAGGTCGTCAGGCCCAAGCCACGCGCCACGGATGAGAAAGATGCCGCCGCGCGCCAGCTTCGCAGTAGGCCCGGCGCTGTTTGATGCCCCGTGGACGATCCCGAATCGCGCGATAGCGGGGTTCGGTGTGTTTGTTTGGGCCGCCGCAACGAAGCTGCCGATGACGAATACGCCCACCAATCCGCGTCTCATAGTGCCTCACCTAGATTATCGGAGAGCGAGCAGGGCTACTGTGTAGCTTTTCGCGCAATGGCCCCAACCGCATCGGGTGGAATTCGCTGCCTCGTTGCGGCCGAGTGTCGGGATCGACCTCCAGCCGCCGTTCTGCTTGATCGCCTCGAAGCCGCGTCGCACGCTTCCGATGTTGGGGATCCTCGGAGTTGAGCGCTGGCAGCGGACTGAGTTGCGGCCCTCTCGTGCAACCGAATTAGCCGAAGTGCTGTAGCGATCGGCGAGTCACCGCCGTGAATCGGGGTGGTCTCAACCGGTCGATGCAACACAAGCAGTAAGTCGTTGAGTCTGGGGGTTTGCGGCCGGTGAGATGGACAGGCGGCTCAGCTACACGCCGAAGCCCCAATCCCCACTGTGTAACTCGCCGTACATCAACAGCTTGTCAAGATAAGCGACGATGCCTCGGCGTTTCCTCTTTTGTTTCATTCGCTTACACTCAACCCTCCCCTTTCGCGCAAAGTGTTGCATCGACCGGTTGAACTGGCAGGACATCTCGGAAGTGGTCACACGGTAAGGGCGACTTGCTGTGCGCTACTCGTGCCGAATTGCAACTAGCGGATTGGCTTGGGCCGCGCGTCGCGCCGGTACGTACGCAGCAGAGCCACCAACGACTGCGATGATCCCAGCGACGAAGGCCACGGTCAGCGGGTCGACGCCCAGAACCGACCCAACCGCCGATTCCAGTACGATCAGGCCGCCCCACGAAAGCACCGATCCGACAGCGATGCCCGCGAGGACAACGGCAGTCACCTCGCGAACGACGAGCCCAAGTCAGGCTGCCGGGCTGGGCGCCCAAGGCGATCCGAATTCCGATCTCCCTCGATCGCCGCGCCACGGCGAACGCAACGACGGCATAGAGACCGACTCCTGCTAGCGTCAGACCCAGCGCACCAAGCCCTCCCAGCGAAAGGATGCCGATCCGAAACGGCAACAAGTCCTTTCGCTGACGCTGGACCATCGTCTCAGCCGCGATCACGGTGAGCTCCGGATGCAGGCGCCGCACCTCCTGTTGCATAAGGCCCGCCAACTCAGCTTCGTTTCGGGAGACGCGCGCGACGATAGCCGCGGGCATCAGGCCAGCCTGCCTCGCCGAACGGTAATAGAACGGCTGCGGCGCTTCCGACACTAGATCAATGTTGCGCGTATCCCCTACCACGCCCACGATCTCGACCGGCTTGGTATCCGCTTCCTCGAAACGGAATCGCTTGCCCAAGGCGTTGGGCGTGCCGAAGAATTGACGCGCGAACGTCTCGCTAACGACGGCCGCTTCTGGTGACCCAGGGGCGTCGCGCTCGTCAAATCCCCGCCCAAAGAGCCGGGGAATGCCCAGCGTTTCGAAATAGCCAGGATCGGCCCAACGACCCCTGACGGAGACATAGTCGTGAGATGTGTCGCCATCGGGTCGGAGTTTGCTGTTGAACTGTCCGCCTGCCGGCAACCCGGTAGTGACCAACACGTACTCGACTCCCGGCAGCCCTGCTACGTGACGTCGCAGTTCTTCAAACACGATCCGCGCGCGGGGCGCGTCGTAGTCCGCGAAACGCGCGTCGAGTTCTATCATCGCTAGCCCGGACGGACTGTAACCGACGCTGCGGCTCTGGGTCGCCATTAGGATGCTCATCGCAAGCGCTCCGCCCATCAGCAGCAGGAAGGATCCGGCTACCTGCCCGACGATGAGGACATTCTTGAGCGCCAACCAGCTACGAGCCAGGGAGAACGACCGCATCGAGGACGCTTGCTGCTCCCTCAACGCCCCTACGAGATCCCCCCGCGTCGCTTTCAGGGCGGGTGTCAGGCCGAAACCTACACCGCAAAGCGTCGCCACGGCCGTCGCGAATCCGAGCACCCGATAGTCGAGCTGCATGCTTACCTGCACCGGCAGATCGAACGTAGCCACATAGCGAAGCCCCCATGCGGCCAGCGCTATGCCTACGGCCGCACCTAATAGCAACAGAATGACGCTCTCCATCAGCAGGTGGCGCACCAGTTGCCACCGCCCCGCCCCGAGAGCGAGCCGCACCGATACCTCCGTGGTCCGCGTGGTGTTGCGGACCAGCAACAGCGTCGCCAGATTGCTGCAGGCGATCGCAAGCACCAGGCCCACAACGGCCAACACAAGAGCCGCTGTCGGCTTGAGGATTTTCTCGCTCCGCGGATGAAGTCGGACGTCATCGGTGGCCAGTACCGTGATTCCGCGCTTCGGGTCGGTGTCGGGATAATCGGCGGCCAGCCGTTGCGCAGTGACATCCATCGCTGCCTGCGCTTGCTGAATCGTAACCCCGTCACGCAAGCGAGCACGAACTTGCAGGAACAAGCTGTCGCGACGCTCCGACAAACCCGCGGAGTCAACGCCGGTTCCCCCCGGTCTGTGCACATCAATGGGGTGGATCGGCATCCAAAGGGAGGCGAATCCCGCGTTGCTGTTCGAGTTGTTGAGCTCCACCGGGCCTACACCGATGACCTGCACCTGCCTTCCGCGGACACGAATCGTTTGGCCGATTGCGTTCGTATCCGCCCCGAAGTGGCGCTCCCAGGTCCTCCGCCCGAGAACAGCCACCGGTGCGCCACTGCGCTCTTCATCGGCTGTGAACCAACGTCCTAGGGATGGCTTCATGCCAAGGACTTCCAAGTGATTCGCGCTGGCGTATTCGAATAGGCCCGCGTGGATCCCCGTCGGTCGGCCTTGTGCATCCACCGCCTGATAGCGGCCTTCATCCGTGTCATAGGCGGAGACTCCGGAGAAAAGGGCCGTGTGGTTACTTAAGTCGAGGAACGCCGGGTAGGAGACGCCTTCCGGTTCGCCGGTAGTTGAGCCGTTCTGGTAGAGGTTGACGAGCCGCGCGCTGTCTGCGAAGGGATAGGGCCGGAACAGAGTATTGTTGAAGATGCTGAAAACGGCAGTGTTCACGCCGATGCCGAGCGAGAGGATCAGGATTGCACCGGCGCTGAACTGCCAATCTCTCGTCAGGCGCCGAGCGGCCTGCTTCGTGTCGCGCTGCAGCGTGTCGAGCGTGCGCCATCCTAACGCGTCGCGACACTCTTCCTTGCGGCCCTCGATGCCGCCAAGACGGACTGCGGCCGCGCGCCGCGCCTCAACATCCGGCATGCCGGCGGCCCTGTTCGCCTCCGTCTGCCGATCCAAGTGATAGCGGAGCTCCTCATCCAGCTCCGCTTCTACTTCGGATCGGCGGAACAGCGATTTGATCCGTAGCGGCAGCGTGTAAAACCAGTGTTCCCAGCGCATGTCTTATGCTCCTCGCAAGCGGACAACCCCCGTAATCGCCTGGGAGAGGCGATCCCAGTCTGCGGTTTCCTTCTCTAGATGCTTGCGGCCCGGGCGGGTCAGCGAGTAGAACTTTGCCCGCCGGTTGTTCTCACTCGGTTTCCATTCGCCTTTGATCCAGCCCTGCTGCTCCAATTTGTGTAGGGCTGGGTATAGAGAGCCGTCGCTCACCTGAAGAACTTCGCCGGAAACCTGCCGCAGCCGCTGCCCGATCGCCCAGCCGTGCCGGGGCTCCAGTGCAAGGATCTTCAGGATCAGCAGGTTCAACGTGCCCTGCACCAGATCAGACGGTTTGCTCATGGACTTCCCATACACTCCTCTCGTTTACCGAGATAAGAATAGCGGAACTCCCCTCGGTTATCAAGGGGTAGCGTACCTATGTGGGGTAGCGCACCTATGGACCGCCGCGCTGCAGGGCGTTAGCTTCCGCAAATGGGGATCGACGGATGCGACGAGTCTCCGGCGCGCTGCTTCCTCGGACCCGACATGAACGAAGCCTGACGGCAGACGCTTCGCGTGTTAGGATTTGGCAGGTCAATCGCATTGCCGCCGATCGAGGCAACTAAGAACACGCCCTGCCTGGATGGCAATTCCAGATCGCGAGGTCGAGGCGAACAGCGAGAAAGTTATACAAACCCCTCCTAAGGAACACTTTACTGAGGAGCTTGGATGGGGACGAGTTCGAAGCCATAACTGCGGGCTCGAGATCTGAGGCGGTTCTCGTTTCGTTTGTGTTGGCGTTGTTGTTCTCTTGCGAAGACGGTTTCGTCATAGGCCTCGCCCGTCGTGACGAGGTGATAGATGATGCGCGCCAACTTGTGCGCGGTCGCCGTCGTTGCCGCCGGCGGTCCCAGTCGCGCGCGCATGCGGCGATGGTAGTCACCCAGATACGACTGGTCGCGAACGAGCGACTGCGATGCAATGCGCAAGGCGACGGCCAGCCGATTGTTCACCTTGCGCGTTCCACGCCGGATCACCTTGCCGCCCGTCACGTCGTTGTGCGGACAAAGCGCCGCCCACGAACTGAACGCCGCCGCGCTCGGAAACTTCGAGAAGTCAGTGCCGACTTCGGCGACCACCGCCTGAGCGCTCAGCGCTTGCAAACCCGGCACGGCCGTCAGGTCCGTCCCCAACACGCGATAGCAATGCGAGCGCAAGTCGAAGTGCGCCTGGTTCCCACGCCGATTGTGTCGCGCCGGCGCTAAGGGTTGTTCTTCAAGATCGACCTTCGCGGGCATGTCGGCAAAGCGCGCTTCGATCTGCTGATCGCAGGCCTCGATCAGTCGCTGGTAGTAACGATAGGTTTCCAACGCCTGCTGCAAGGTGAACAAATGCTCATCGCGATAATTCCCCGTCAGCGCCTTGGCGATCGTCGCCTCGGACGAGCGTACGCGCGGGTCGCGCAGCTTCGCCAAAACTACCGGGTCGCGTTCGCCTGCAAGAATGCTGTCGAGTATGCGCAGCCCACTCCGACCGCTGATGTCCGCGAGCACGTGGTGCAATTGCAGGTTCATTTGGTCGAGCGCTTTCTGCATGTGCTGCACGTGCGCGGCGGCGTAGCGCACCAGATTTTGGCGATGCCGCAGCAGCACCCGTAAGGCACAGATATCGCTCGCCGGACGAAAAGACGCGCGCAGCAGCCCGACCGCATGCAGGTACTGCAGCCATTGGCAATCGAGCACATCGCTCTTGCGTCCGGGCACGTTCTTGACGTGCCGAGCGTTGACCAAGCAGACCTCGAAGCCATGCTTCTCAAGGATGTCGAAGAGCGGAATCCAGTAGACCCCGGTCGACTCCATGGCGGCGGTCTTGACGCCGCACTCTTTGAGCCAAGCGGCGAGCCGCTCGAGGTCGACGGTGAATGTGGAAAAACAGCGAACGGGTTCGGGGTCGCGGTCGGGTGCAACGGCGACGTAGACTTCTGTAGCACCGATATCGATGCCGGCCGCGTCGTTACGGATCTTCGTGGGCGCGACCTGACGGGCGGGTTTTCTGCGATTGCGTTTGCGCATAGCGGGCTCCTCCTCCTAAGGTGAGGAGCGGGTCAGGGCGGCCCGGCCGTGCAAAGCTTGTAGTCTCCTAAACGGGATCGTCGCCAGGATGATCGGCGGCGTCACCACTCACAAGCGCACCGGACCGGCGGCCATGCTCTTAAGCGGGCTGCGAAATCGCACCATTGGCGCAACGGCCTCGAACTGCCGCCCTGCCCGTCCTCGTCGCCAACGCTAGCGCACTCCCTCTCGCCGTGTTCCTTCCCTCCAGGCCCCGGTCGCACCGCCGGGTCAGTCGCTCTTAAAAGCAATTGCTCTGCCAAATCGGGTGGCTTCCTTCATGTCGCTGTATCGCAAGCGGCTAGCTCCTTCCTATTGCCGGACCTCTTTGTGGGCCGCCCGCGATACAACACTCGGACATGTCGGAAGTAGTTCACGATCGGTGCCCCCTTTACGTCCATTCTTACGCTAGACTGCTCTCACTCTCGATCTGGTCAAGCTCATCGATCTCGCGTTGGAGCTCCCGCTCTCCTCGCACTCTTATGACGATCGTGCCGACCAGCCAGATAGCGAGGATCGTCAGGAAGGGTGCCATCTTCTCCATTGGGCCCTTGTCCCAAATCGTCCAGGTAAACGCGCCGAGCGCCGGAATGAGCGGCCCGATGCCCCACCGAAGTACATTACGCAAAAGGCGTCGTCGCCCGTCCACCTCTCGCCGACAAAACTCGAGACCGCTCGTCAACGCTGCGTCTCCAGGTAGCGGCGCACGCCACATCCTGCGATTGAGGAAATACTGTCCCACTAAAGCCCACGCCGCAGCTAGACCGAACGCGACCCGCGCCACTGTGTCATCGGTCCATGTCACTCCGTAGGCCGACAACGCGGCAAGCAAGGCCCCCAAGGCGATAGTTCTGGACAATTCGTGGCGAGTCTTCGTGTGAAGCTCTCTCGCCTTTTGTCGAAGAAGAAGTTTCCCTAATTTCATTTCGGATGCCTCCGTTGGCTGGTCCAGCCAGATCTTTTTCGGGTCGTTTTCGGGGATGTCGTTCGGCATGACTACCTCCTGTGAAATCGCCGCGCCAGGATGTTCTTAGTCCGGTGGATCCTCATCGCCACACTTGTCGGCGACAGCCCCGTTAACTCTCCGATGGACGCTGCGTCCATGTCTTCGAGATAGGAAATGATGACCTGGCGGTCGAGCGGCTTGAGCTGCTGAATCAGCGCCGACAGCCGGTCTGCACTCTTGCGCCGGTCCATGTCGGCCTCGGCATCGATCGGGTCCGTGTCGGGGAGCTTTTCCAGTTCTTCCAGGCTCATGAGAGTCGAGAGCCTGCGGCGCTCCCGGATCACATGTGACCCCGCAACGTGGTGGGCGACTCGGTAGACCCAGGTCCGCAAAGAACAGCGAGCGTCGAACGTCCGGAAACTCCGCCACAACTGAAAATGAATCTCTTGGCTGAGGTCGCGACGCCGTTCTGGATCAAGCTCGTAGCCGCGCGCGAGCCGGTCGAGTGCAGCACCATACTGGCCGGCTGCTTCGGTATACAACGCATCCTGGGTCGGATCTCCGATCAAGGCTGATTTGCCCCCCACATCAAAGGTAGTCGCTGCGGAAAGCAGTTTCTAACAGGATTATTGGAGTCTCGTCTCGTAGCTTTCCCATCTCGTTGAGCCGGAACCATTGCTAAGGAGCGAAATCAGAGGTGGCCCTGGTCACCGCCCGACACTTCCGATATTGGGTGTCGGAAGCAAGGTCTCTAAACTCTGAAACGCTACAGCGCGAGGTTCGGCCGTCAGGAGAAATGCGGGTTAGTCATAACGAAGTGTCGCCGCGGGGTTGACGGCCGCCGCGCGGCGGGACGGGATGTAGCAGGCTGCAAGAACCATAAGCAGCAGCAAGGCGGGAACCGCGGTGAAGACGGCCGTGTCGGTCGCGCTAGTGTTGACGAGCATGCTCGAGAGCAGCCGTGTTGCTGCGACACCCAGCGCAAGGCCAAACGCGACCCCAAGGAAGCCTAAGCGAAGACCCTGACCGATGACCATTCGGATTACGTCACCGCTGTGGGCACCGATGGCCATCCGAATCCCCACCTCTCGTGTCCGGCGGCTTACGGCATAGGCCACCACTCCGTAAACACCAACGGACGCGAGCACTAGCGCCAGTAGCCCGAACGAACCGAGCACAAGTGCGCCGGTCCTCGGTAAGAAGAAGACTTGGTCGAGTTGGCTCGCCATCGTCCCAGCTTCCGTTGGCGCTACACGGCTATCGACCTCACTCTGCGCACCTCGCACCGAGGCGACCATCGTTTCCGGCGGCACCGTCGTTCTGACCACCAGGCTGAGGTTTCTGGCGGAAGACTGTAGCAAAGGGCGGTAGAAGAACGGCTGCGGGTCCTCAGAAAGCGACCTGTACTTCGAATCACCGACCACACCAACGACCTCGTAGGTTTGCTGCAAGCGCGAGCCTTCGGTCAAACGTTTACCTAGCGGATTCTCGCCGGGCCAGTAGATGCGAGCCATCGTCTCGTTTACCACGACGACCGAGACCGACCCCTTGCGGTCCCGCTTTTCAATAGTGCGCCCTTGTAGCAAGGGTATGCCCATTGCTTCGAAGTACTGGTCACTGATCAGGGCATACTCCGCCCGATAGCGATTCTCGGGAACCGGCTCCACACCGTCCGGGTACACGTGGGCGGCGCTGGCCGAAAAGTCAAGCGGCAAGTCGTGAGCGAGGCTGGCCGCGCGTACGCCCGGCAGTGCACGCACGCGCTCCAAGAGTTGTCCGCCGAAAGTCAGTGCGCGATCGTCATCGTATCCATGGAGATTCAGATCAAAAGACAGACGCACCACTTGTTCGGGCTGGAAACCCAGCTCAATTTTTTGCGCATTCTGAAGACTGCGGAGGAACAATCCTGCTGCGATCAGCACCACCAACGACAGGGCTACCTGCGCCACGACGAGCGAGTTCTGCAGGCGCGCTCCACGGGAGGCGACGGTTTGAGTACCCTCCTTGAGGGCTCGAACGACCTCTGGTCGGGTCGCCTCGATGGCCGGCATCAGCCCGAAGACTACTGCGGTCAGGACCGAGAGCCCTAGCGTGTAGGCGAGCACGATTGGATCGAGCGCGAGGTCGAAGTAGATCGGCTCTCCCACGACTGGTCCGATCTGATTGAGCAAACCGGCAGGCCATTTGCCGAGCAGAATTCCAAGGCCGCCGCCCAGGCTCGCCAAAAGAAGGCTTTCCACAAAAAACTGGCGAACTGTCCTCCAACGGCCTGCTCCCAGCGCTTGTCGAACAGCGATCTCCTTGCTCCTGGCAATACCCCTTGCCAGGGAGAGATTCGCCACGTTCACGCAGGCGACAAGTAGGATGAGCCCCGCAACCGTCATCAACATGCCGGCTATATTCCAGACCGAGACCGGGCCGGCATCGGTTGTCGGCAGTCCGGACGCTTTCTGAACCTCGATGCCGTGGCGATTCTCCATCCGCTCGGGGAAGGAATCCTTCAATTGAGCGAACAAAGTCTCGAGATTGGCTTGGGCTTGTTTGAGGGAGGCCCCGGGTTGGAGGCGGCCATGTACCTGCAGCCAGCTATGACCTCGCGTGAGATGCTCGTCACCCGGGCGAATCACGGGTTGCATCATCATGGGAACCCAGAACGCTGGCTGGAGGCCGGTCGTCAGCCCGTAGAACCTTTCTGGTGCAATGCCAACCACTGTGAAGCTCGTTCCGTTCAGGAGCAACTGCCGGCCAAGAATATCGGGGGTGGATTCCAAGCGGTTCCGCCAGAAGTGATAACCGAGAACCACGACAGGATGAGTGCCTTGTGTCCGGTCTTCTTCTGGCGAGAACGTCCGTCCGAGGTGCGGTCTCACGCCGAGCGAATCGAAGTAGTTACCCGACACCATATAGCCCCGGATTCGCTCATCGGAGTCACCACCGGTGGCCCAGATCGCCGGAACTCCCCCCGAAACGATCATTCCCGAAAACACTTCGTTGTTTTCGCGGTAGTACTGAAAGTCAGGGTAGGTCAGGGAATACGTAGCTCCGCCCTGAGTTCGCAGAAGGCTCAATTGGACTAGCTCCTCGGGGCTTTCCACCGGCAGTGGCCGGAGTATTATGGCGTTCACTGCAGTGAAGATCCCGGTGTTGAGCCCGATACCCAGCGCCAAAGAAACAATGGCGACCGCCGCGAACCCAGGCGACTTCCGCAGCATGCGGAAAGCGTAGCGGAGATCCTGCGAAACGCCGTCAAGGATAGGAAACCCGCGATGATCGCGGTAGTCAAGCTTGATCTGTTCCAGACCCCCGAAGCGGCGTCTTGCGGCGTAGCGCGCTTCGCGCAGGCTCATGCCGCGCTGCACGTTTTCCTTTATTGCCATCTCGAGGTGCACACGGATTTCTTCGTCGAGGTCTCGGTCGGAGCGGCGCCGGGCAAAAAGGCCTCCAAGCCGGCTCAGGAAGCTACGCAGCATCATGGCGTCTCCAGGAGGACGCGCGAAAGAAAGGCGCTCATGCGACGCCAGTTTTTCGTTTCTATGTCGAGCTGCTTCTTGCCCGAATCCGTGATTAAGTAAAACTTCGCGCGGCGATTGTTGTCCGAAGTCCCCCAGTTCGCCGTGATCCATCCTTTTTGCTGGAGCCGCAGAAGCGCTGGATAGATCGAGCCCTGATTGAGGTGCAGAAGATTATCTGAAGACTGCTCGATGCGCCGGGCTATGCCAAAGCCATGCAGGGTACCCATGGTCGCTAGCGTCTTCAGCACGAGTAGGTCGAGTGTGCCGTAGGGAACATCCGTTTTGGGGTCACTCATGTTGCGTCTCTACATGAGAATACTGCCCTTCGTGTAGCCTGTCAACAGGATACTGTCTGGGACATCGAATCGCTGTCGTCGTGTGACGGGGGCGGGCGTTCAACCATCGCACCTACAACACCTCCGATTTTGGGGATCGTCGGAAGCGACAGGTGCCTCCAGGGAAGTACATTGCAGTGGCGTTTCGAGGCGAGATGGGCCACAACAGCAGCTTCGAGATCCAAGTCTTTGGGAAGAGCTAGACCTGTGGATTCGAACGTTGGCTCTGGTACCGGGTGCAAACTCAACGATCGATCTAACGCCTGCGCCGACGCCGTTAAAGAACGGACGCTGAACCGGGTACTCGAATCACACTTGTCCGAAGGTTTCAGATTCTCGGAAGCGTAGCCACGGCAGACGCGCCGTGGCGCGGATGGATTACTTCGTGGAGCCTTTTTCTATAGTCGCTCCGGCTGTGTGCAGTCCGGGGACGAGAAGCTCGACTTCGCGGGCCAGCTCTACCAGATCGGCGGCGGATCCCGGTCCGGGCCGATTGCTCCAGCGAAAACGTACCCCCGTCGGAAACTGGCGAAATTTCGCGTCGAGCCTGGATCGCGAGCGTAAGTGAAATCTCCCGACGTTCGCCGAGAAAGACTCGGGACCCGCGTGCCAGATCGACACCTTGATGGGCTCAACAGATTCTGCGATCCAGTTGTCGACCTCGTGGTGGCATTCCTCACTGATACACAGCTCTTTCAGTCTTGCCATTCCGCCAGAGTCGACAACCCAAGCACCGGCTTGTGCGATCGCTTTTCGTAGCGTTCGCTCTAGTTGAACGCCTTCGATATATTTCGGATCCAGCAGGTCGGTCTTGCGCCCGTTCCACCATTTATGAAACTCCTCGAACGCCAACCACAACGGCTCCTGGGCCTCGCTTGACCCGTATCTACCCAAGAGCTCTGCCGAACTATCCTTAACAATGACGGGCTGGTCATGCAGTAGCTCGCCCAGCATTGTTTCCAAGCTTGGGCTCCATGCATAGCGACCTGGAACAAGGCGGCGTAGGTTGAGGCAGTTGGGGTTCCCCGCTGCGCTGCTGGATATGGCGCGTCGAAACATTGAAATGCCCTCCTCGGGCGCGACACGCAGCAAGAATATGTGAAGTGGCGAGACGCAGATAGGTTGGCCGGCATCGGCGAGCGTCTGCATACGAAGGCGCAATCCCGTGATTGCAGTATCGGCCAGGCTCTCATCGCCATAGCGAAGAATCAAGGAGTCGAGCGCCATTCCAGCCTGTCGAAGATGGGCTGAGAACACGGCGAACGCTTCGGGAAGCGATGCGTCGTCGAGCATCGTGAGCGTACTCAGATCGAGACCCCGGGTTGGTGCCAATATTTCTTCAAGGACCAAGCGACGCCCCCTCAAATGATCGAGTTCATACAATCGGCGAAGCGCAAGGTTCTCGAGCTCTCGATTGCCTCGGCGATCGGGACGCTGGTAGATGTCCTCGAGAGTTGAGATCATCCCCGGGCCCGAGATCTCGGGCCAACGATTCGAGAGCAAGTCCCGCTGTTCGTTGATTGGTAATTCCGCGAAATTTGTACGCAGTCGGTCGGTGATCGCGTTGTGCCACGCGGGCGTTGCTGTCTGTCGGATTGCGAAGAAAGATAGGGCCGCCGCGCTGACCGACATCGCCTTTGTACTCTTATTCGGTAAGGCTACTGCGAGCCGGTCGTAGTAGCTGACCCAGAGCACATCTCGGCGCCGGCGGCGAGCCGTGTCCAGCTCAATCCGCTGCTGTCGCTCTGTCTCGTCCGTACTCGTGAACGGCGGCGGCTCACCCTCTTTGACGAGCATCGCTAGCGTTGCCAGCGTATCAATGAACCGCGCGTCGACGGCCTGGTCCGGCGCTTCGATGCGGTCCTCCATGATTGTCAGGACGGCATCTCGATGCGGACTCGACAGAATGCCGAATCGGAAGTCGTAGATTGGCATAGCGTATCCGGAAGACAGGCGAAGAACCATCTCAAATGCCGCTTCGGGCGTCTCCAGAAACCGCAAAATTCGACCACCGTCGCGCCGATCTTGGTCGAAGTTGGGCTGTGTTCTAGGTGCCTTCAGCAGTTGCAGCGCCCGCTGCATTCGGGTTGCCTTCCATTGAAGCGACGCCTCGACGATCTCGATGGTAAGCGAGTTTGAAGTTATCTCGACTGCCCCACTACTCGGCGGAAAGCTGACTCGTGCCGACGATTCGAAGCCCTCGGCGATACCCGACACACGTCGGGTCGTTACGACGAGCCGATAGATTCCCGGGCGCTCGAACCGCACCCACTCATTCAATTCGCGAACGTACTCAAATGGCTCGGCGCCGAGGACAACCGGCGCTCCCGAAATACCGCCCATGGAACCGTTCTGCCCGGGCAGCCCCTCCAGGGGATCACTGACGTCACTGGCAGGCTCGACGAGGAATCTTTCCAGGTAGTTGAGGCGACCGGCGCGGTCTTGCATATTCGATTGGGCCATCCAGCGATTCGGGACGGATGACCACAGACGCATCGTGAGCGGGATGATCTCGCCTTGTGTCCAGACCGTGCGGCCCTCCGATAGAGCGACCTCGAACTGCGGGCCTGGCGGATTTGCGGCAATTAGGCTCGCTACCGAGAGCATCGCGGCCAAGATCGAACTCCAAATGTGCCTCACTGCAAGTCAATGACGCCTAAACATACAGATTTGTTCCCGCCTCCTCAATGTTCGTTGCCGAGCGTTCTGCGCTAAATGTCTGTCGAGAACATCGCAAGGGGATTGCGACTCGAAAGTTCGACCGGCGCGCTAACGCCTGCGCCCGCGAACCGGACATGAACGAAGCCTGACGGCAGACGCTTCGCGTGGTGGCAAGCGAGGTGAAGACGGGAAGGCGGGCGTAAGGTCGTGGTGGAGTGAACCCCAAAACTGAGACAGATGAAAGTGGGACAATTTTCAGTGAATGGAAAAGGAGTCCCCGATGAGAGAGAGAAAAGATAGGGTTGCGAGGAAGCAGCGCTCGTATGAAGTTGAGTTCAAGGAATTGGCGGTAAGCCGCATGCTTCGCGGTGAGAACGTCGTCAAATTGAGCGGTGAGTTGGACGTGCGGCGCAGCGTGTTGTATCGCTGGCGCGACACCTACCGCGCCGAGGGACGCAGCGGTCTTGAGCGGCGTCAAGGGCGGCCGCGTCCCGGACAAGAGGTTGTGCAATTGGATAGCGATCCGAGCGCCGATCGCATTGCCGAACTCGAACGCCTAGTCGGTCAACAAGCGGCGGAATTGGATTTTTTCGAACGAGCCTTCAACGCCTTAAAACCGGCGATGCCGAACCAAGTCGCTCGCAACGCGAGCGGCTCTACAGCGTCATCGACGAAATTCGCGTTGAAGGCCGACTCAGCGTCGAGCGCGCCTGTGCACTCGGAGAAGTCAGCCGAGCCGGATATTACCGGCAATTAGAGCGAGACAAGCCTGTCGAATCCAACCTGGAAGTGCGTGACCGTATGCAGCGCATTACGCTCGCAAATCGCCGCTACGGCTATCGTCGAGTGACCGCCGAACTGCGTAGGCAGGGCTTTACGGTGAACCACAAGAAGGTCTTGCGGCTGATGCGCAACGACAATCTGCTGGCGATACGCAAGCGCCGCTACGTATTGACGACGGACTCGGATCAGCACCGCGCGATCTACCCAAACTGGGCCAAAAACCTGCAGATCGACGGTCTCGATCAGCTCTGGCAGGCCGCCATCAGCTACGTGCGCATGCGCCGTTCGTTCGTCTACTTGGCGGTCGTGATGGACTCGTATTCCCGGCGCGTGGTGGGCTGGGAATTGGGGCCTTCCCTCGAGGCCATATTGGCAGTGAACGCGCTGCGCAAAGCGATCGAGTTTCGCTGTCCGAAGCCGGGGCTGGTGCATCATTCCGATCAAGGCACGCAATATACCTCGCGGGCTTATGTCAGTCTGCTGGAAGAAAACGGCGCGTTGATCTCGATGAGCCGGCGAGGAAACCCGTACGACAATGCGCGCATGGAAAGTTTTATGAAGACGCTCAAAAGCGAGGAGGTGAACCTACAGACGTATCAATCGATGGACGAGGCGAGAGCTTCGATCGAGGAGTTTATCGACGCGGTGTACAACCAAAAGCGGCTGCATTCGGCGCTGGGCTATCGGCCTCCGGAGGAGTTCGAGCAGTTGTTGCCAGCGAGCGAAGAGCTCAGAAACCCGCAGTTTGAGTTTTCTGAGGCATGAGGAAATCTATCGAGACAGTGGTCGCACTCGGGACGGGAGAATGTCCCGCCCCGAGCGCTCATCGTCTCGCTGAGTTTCCAGCCGGGTATTGCTTGGCGGGTTGCTCTCCAGCATTGCCCGCCTCCGCTTTCCCGGCCGTTTTCAAGTGTGCGGCACGTTCGCCGAAAAGGCTATACTTTTTCAGCGAACGGCAACTGTCCCATTTTTAAGCTGTCTCAGCTTAGGGGTGCATGCCAGTGGACACCAAAGGAGGTGTCCCATGACACGTTTACGCCGGCAGATGCTCGACGAGCTCGAGCGTCGCAATTACTCCGCGAACACGATTCGCTGCTACATCCGCGCAGTCGAAGAGTTCGCGCGCTACTTCAAGCGGCCGCCCGATCAGTTGGGTCTGGAAGAGATCCGCAAGCATCAAGCTCATCTGTTTCGTGATCGCAAGCTCGCCGCCAACACCGTGGCTCAACATCTGGCGGGGCTGCGGTTCTTCTACGTCAAGACGCTCGGACAAGCGTGGAATTTGACGTACACGCCCTATCCCAAGAGACCCCGAAGCTTGCCGAGCATCCTTTCTGTCGAAGAGGTCGCCCATCTGATCGATGCAGCCGACAGCATGTTCCACCGCATGATCGTGATGACGCTCTACGCCACCGGCGTGCGTCGGGCGGAGCTGACTCAGCTCCAACTCAACGACATCGACTCTGAACGCATGGTGGTTCATGTTCGCGGCGGCAAGGGCCGCAAAGACCGCGATGTGATGCTCAGTCCAGAGTTGCTCGTCGCATTACGCGAGCACGTTCGGGGGCTGCGGCGCAAGCCGAAACAGTGGCTGTTTCCGGGAGGGAAGTGGCACAACAGCGACGATCCGATCAGCACCAAAGCGGTCTGGAACGCTTGCCACGCAGCCGCCCGGCGGGCCGGCATCGATAAACCCGTTCATCCCCACACTTTGCGTCATTGTTTCGCCACGCACTTGCTCGAAGCCGGGGCGGACTTGCGTACCATCCAGATGCTGCTCGGGCATCGCGACCTGGAGCAGACGGCGGTCTATCTGCACTTGTCGGCGCGTCACTTCAGCGCCGTCGCGAGTCCGCTGGACGCCTTGCAGTTAGCTTCAGCGGCACAACAAGATCCCGGGACAACGTAGATGCAACGGCCGCCGCTGGAGGTGGCCGATCTGGTTCGCGCCGCGGGACAAAGCTTCTTCGTCAGAACTCGCGGCTGGCTTCGCGGACAGCACGTCAAAGTGTTGTCAGCAATCGCACGCTGCCGCACCGCCGCGCTGGGCGGTCATCGCGATAAGTGCGACGACTGCGGCCATGAACCGCCCATCTCCTACAACTCGTGCCGCGATCGGCATTGTCCGAAGTGTCAAGCCAACACGCGCAAGCGGTGGCTTGAGGCTCGCCGCAGCGAACTGCTGCCGGTGCGCTACCTGCACGTCGTGTTCACCTTGCCGCACCTGCTCTCCCAGTTCGCCTTGCAGAACAAAAAGGTGATCTACTCGCTGTTGCTGCGCACGAGCGCCCAGACGCTGCGCCAAGTTGCTCGCGATCCCAAGCACCTTGGCGCCGAGATCGGCTTCTTCTCGATTCTGCATACCTGGAACCAGAGAGTCCAAGAACACGCCCATGTCCACTCGGTGGTCCCCGCCGGCGGTCTCGCGCTCGATCAGGACCGTTGGATCGATGCCCCCTCCAAGACTTTCTTCCTTCCCAAGGACATCTTGGCTGAAGTCTTTCGCGGCAAGTTCGTCGAAGGGTTGCGCAAGGCCTTCGCCAAAGGCGAGCTGCGTTTCCACGGGCGCTTTGCGCCGCTATCTCAACCACGCGCCTTCAAGTCTTTCGTGCGCACGCTGTACCGCACCAAGTGGGTGGTCGAAGTGCGACCGCCCTTCGGAGGTCCCGGGCAAGCTCTCGAGTATCTGAGCCGCTACACCCACCGTGTGGCGATCTCGAATCAGCGCCTGGTCTCGTTCGAGCAGGGCCAAGTCACCTTCCGTTGGCGCGATTCCGCCAACGGCAATCAACAACGGCTGATGACGCTCGCGCTCGATGAGTTCCTGCGTCGCTTCCTGCTGCACGTGTTGCCGAGCCGCTTTGTGCGCATTCGCTACTACGGCTTCCTGGCTCACCGCAAGCGCGCTGCTCTGTTGCCGCTGTGTCGCCGCCTGATCGCTCGCGTCAATCCGTCGCGCATGATCTCCTACGGCGCTCACGAACCCACTCATACCTTCTGGGGCTGTCCTCGCTGCGGCGGCCGCTTGCGCGTCGTCGAACGCTTCAGCGCAGCGGAACTGTGCGCTCGTGCTCCACCCGTTCTCGCCGCCGCATGATGCTACTCCTCATCACAGCCCGGGATTCTTGGTCGCTTCGGCGTGAGCCGCGCTCGTGCGCCTCGGCTAGCTTCGCCCCCCTATGCGCCTCGTTTCGACCGCCTTCCCCACAGCGAAACCTTTGGCCGCGCCCCGCGATCACAACTCCAACTCGCTTAGCCGTGTCGCTGAACCGCCCTCGGACGCCGTTTCGACTCTCTTCAGCGCCTCTCGCTCGCAACATTCAAAACGCATAGACTGCAAACACCGGCGGGGGCTTCCTTCATGTCGTTGTATCGCAAGCGGTTAGCTCTCTCGTACTGCGAGACCTCTATGTGCGCCGCTCGCGATACAACACTCAGACATGCATGCCCGCCGCGAGTAGGGCGATCATGATGACAATCCCCGCTGAGGTCGCGATCGTCGCTGGATCGCCAGGAGTGACTTCGTAGAGCTGGCTCTCCAATAGTCGGGCAGCCGCAACGGCAACTGTGAGGCCCGCAGCTAGTCCTACACCGACGAGCAGCAGCGTCTTGCGAAGAACTCCCGCTATGATTGCCCCACGTTGGGCGCCTAGCGCCATGCGAAGTCCTATCTCATTAGTTCGCCGAGCGACAGAGTACGCGAGCAGCCCGGACAGGCCCACGCAGGTTAGAGCCAGAGCTAAACCTCCGAAAGCTGCGGTCAATCGTCCGAGAAGCAGTTCCGTTCGGATCACTGAGTCGAATTGCTGCTCGAGCGTCGCAATTTCCAGGACGTTTATCTTGCTCTCCGTTTCGGCAATTGTCTCGCGGACGGGCTGGGCGAGAGACTCCGCCGGAACGGCGCTCCGGATCGTAAGAGCTACAAGATCACTGGGATTCTGGGCGTGAGGGTAGTAGACGTACGGCGAAATCTCAGATCGAGGTCCCCTGTGATTGACGTTTTTCACTACGCCGACCACTTCAGTAGTTGTTGCTCCACCCTCCCAGCGAAAGGTCCTGCCGACTGGATTTGAAGTGCCGAAGTATTTCCGAGCCAGAACCTCGTTGATGAGCGCAACTGGCGGCGTCTCGGCACCGTCCTCCTCGGAAAGACCCCGTCCGGCAAGTAGAGTCAGACCCATGGTTTGAACGTAGCCCGGCCAAACATTTTCGAAGCGGAAGGCCTCGTCAGACGGCTCGGTCGCACCGCCATCCGCGACAAGTCCTCTGCGGTTTCCATAGCAGTTGGTTAGAAATCCGCACTTGGATTTCGTGACTGCGGTAACTCCAGGTAATGCTGCCAGACGCCCAATAACTCGCGCCAGCAATCCTTGCAGGCGGGCTTCAGCCGTTCGGCGTGTAGCATCCGAAGCGTTACCGCGCGGGAGCCCATATCCGGCCGCCCCTACGCCAATTCGAACCATCAGCACGTTTTCTCGATTGAAGCCGCTCTCCGCGGCATGGAGATTCGTGATCGTCCGGAGAAAAAGCCCTGCACACACGACCAGAACGACTGCGATCGCGAGCTGGACAACAGCAAGAGCGCTCCCAAGAGAGCTTCGACCTCTGTCGTCAGTCGCCCCCCGACCGACCGCGCCCAGGGCCACCCGCGCATCGGCTCGGCTCCCTCTGGCCGCCGGAGCCACGCCAAAGATGATCGCCGTGACGGCGGCCACAGAGGCGCTGAACGCTGTCAGTCGCCAGTTCGTTCCGACGTCGACAACGAGAGGCGTACTCCCGTGGGAAGCTAGCGCGAGCAACGCCCGAGATCCCAGGGATGCCAGCGCAACGGCCGCAACTCCTCCGACCGAGGCCAGCAACAGACTCTCAATGAGGCATTGCCGAATCAGGCGTGAGCGCGGTGCGCCGAGAGCGAGGCGTACGGCCGAGTCGCCCACTCGCGTTGTCGCGCGCGCGAACAAGAGATTCGCAACGTTGGCGCAGGCGACTAGTAAGATGAGCGCCGCCACGATCATGAGAATCTGAAGCGGTCGTGAATACTGGCGGCGGAGGGCGTCGAAGCCAGCCTCGCCCGGTTCCAGCTCAATCTTTTGGAAAAGCATTCGTTCACGGCTCTTCGCAGTTGTCATGTCTTGAGCGAGACGCTGCTGAACCTGAGCAAATCGAAAGTTCATTCGCGTGGAGACCACGCTTTCTCCAACCCCGGAAATACGTCGTCCCATGATCTGCAGCCAGGACCTGTTATAGGCGTTGAGACTAGGTCGCAGGGGCACGATCTCTTCTTGCATCGCCGTCGGAACCCAGATATCGGCTGCGGCCCCCGGCGTGACGCCGTAGAAGCCGGGCTGAGCCACGCCAACGACACTGAAGGTCGTCGCGTTCAACTTGAAATTGCGACCCACCGCGGTCGATTCGCTCGCAAAGCGGCTCCGCCAAAACCGATGGCTAATGACGGCGACTGAGTGCTGACCGCGTTGGAGGTCGTCTTGCTGTGTCAGAACGCGCCCGCGCATCGCCCGGACGCCTAGCGCCGAGAAGAATCGTCCGCTGACCATTTCTAGGCGAATCCGCTCAGGCACGCCATCGCCGCGTTCGCTCAGAAAGGTCGCGTCCCTATCCCCACCGCTCACCGCAAAGAGCTGAGCGTAGTCGGCCACCGACTCCTCGAGATCCTTAAACATGGGGTAGGAGAAGTACGGTACCTGGGCCGTTCCGGCACGAATCGAGGCGACAAACAGCTCTTCCGGAGACCGAACTTCCAGGGAGCGAACCAGCACTGCGTCGACCAAGGAGAAGATCGAGGCGTTGACTCCGATGCCCAGCGCCAGAGTGGTAACCACTGCTGCGCTGAGTCCTGGACTCTGGATCAAGCTCCGAGCCGCGTAGCGGATGTCGCCCGAAAGCTGCTCGAACCACATCCATCGGCCCGACTCATAGAACCTCTCGCGGCTCTGTGTCATGTTGCCGAACGTCCGCCGGGCCGAAGCGAGCGCCGCCTCGCGGTCCATGCCGCCCTCCATCAGATCATCCGCCTCGAGTTCGATGTGCGCCTGAATCTCGTCGCTGAAGTCTTGGCTGCCGCGGTTCGGTCTTCGGAGCATGGCCTAGCCCCCCGTGTTTTCCGGACCCAAGACCCGGCCTATCGCGGCAACAAGCCTGTGCCATTGATTGGTTTCGCGTACGAGCTGATGACGGCCTTTACCTGTCAACTCATAGAACCGCGCCTTGCGGTTGTTTTCGCTCACGCCCCAGCGAGCCTTGACCCACCCTCGCTTCTCCAGACGTTGCAGCGCTGGGTACAACGAACCGTGATCCACCAACAGAACCTCGTCGGAGGTTTGCTGAATCACCCGCGCGATACCCTGGCCGTGCTGCTTGCCGAATACGAGGATTCGCAGAATGAGAAGATCCAACGTCCCCTGGAGGAGTGCAATACGATCTGCCGAGCCGTCTTGGGTTGACATTCGACATGAGTATCGAGAATCTTGGGTCGAATGTCAACCTGAAAGCCACGTCCGCTTTTAGGGAATCGAGAGAACGCTATATATAGACGGTTGGCTCCGCGAACCGGAGATGTCGGAAGTGTGGCGCAGTGCGCGAAAGATGGTCCGACGATAAACTCGGGACGGGTCACTGCGATGGTCGTTTTGACTCCCTTGAGAACCATTAGCCCTCGCTGGCCGCCGCCACGGCCTGCCTTCCATACTGTTCGAGGCGGCGGATGGTTTTGGCGATATCCAGTTTGCTTGTTCGAGGGTTGATGAGACACAAGCGCAATACGATCTTGCCGCGGAGTTCTGTGGGCATCACCATTGCGAAGCCGCTCGCATCAATCCGTTCACTTATTTCAAGATTGATCTTATTGATTGAAGAGTCCGTAAGCCCTGGGATCCGATATCGAAATGTAACAACTCCCAAGCTGGCCCCGGTAGCGATCTCCCATTCGTCGCATTGGCGGAGCCTGGCCTCCGCAAACCGGGCGTTCTCTAGCCCGATCTCAACGGCACTACGGAATGCGTCTAGGCCGAACGCCTTCATGGACATCCAAAGCTTCAGCGCGCGAAAGCCTCGGGTAAGTTGCAAGCCGCGATCACAAAAATTGATCTCGTCTCCCATGCCGAGGATTACTTTGAGATATTCAGGCAGAGTGCGAAAGGTTTGCTCGAGCCGGTCGCAATCGCGCAGAAGCACACAGCCGATCTCATAAGGCTGAAAGAGCCACTTGTGCGGGTCGATGGAAAGCGAGTCGGCCCGCTCTAGGCCGGCAAGAGCCGTCCGGCCCTCTTCGGTCAGGACCGCTGCGGCGCCGTATGCTCCGTCAATGTGAAGCCAAAGCTGTTCCTGCTCGCATAGGTCTGCGATCGCCGAGAGAGGATCGACAGCACCTGTGTTGATCGTTCCTGCGTTGGCGATTACACAAAATGGACGTTTGCCCTCGGCTCGATCTCGCCGAATGGCCTGACGAAGCGGCTCCAGTGGCAGGCGAAAACCTTGGTCAGACTGAATGCGACGAATCTGATTCCTACGGTAGCCGAGGACTTCAACTGCGCGATCAATGGACGAGTGCGTTTGGTCGGAACAATAGATCACAGAATCGTGCCAGCGGTCACCCAGCACTGTCTTTCGAGCCACGGCTAGCGCCGTCAAGTTGGCCACCGAACCACCGCTGACAAGGACTCCTCCCGCCGATTCGGGAAGGCCGCAGAGTTGGCGCAACCAGTCGAGCACAGTCAGTTCGACCTGCGCCGCCGCCGAGGCTTCGAGAAAGACGCCAGCGAATATATTGAAGCCACTCGCCAGCGCGTCGCCCATCACGCTCACGAAATTGCTTGGACTGGGTACGAATGAGAAGAAACGCGGATGATCGAGATGCCTAACATTGGTGAAGACATCGTTGCGAAGAGTGCGGAGGATCGCATCGAGATTCTGGCTATCGTTTGGCGGGGGCTCATGGAGCATCCGAGCGAGAGTGGCGCGGTCCTTGGTTCTCGTCACCGGTTTTTCTCGAACATTGTTGACATGCTCGACGAGCATGTCAACAACCCGATAACCGAGTCGGCGCATCTCGTTTTCCGTCAACGTCAGAGGAGTTGTATCAGGCACGCCGCCATCTTAACGCTGCACCGCCCAACTTCTGTGAATTGGCGATCGATGCGGTCCAGGTCTTTATCGCCCGTTGTTGCCTTGATCCGGACATGTAGCATGCAGCCGAGCTAGACTGTACGCCAGCAATGAAGGCTAAAATCAATCTCGACGAGAAGTTCAGCCTGTTTGAGGAACATTGGCGTCCGAAAGTCATCGCGGCGCTGAACGGACACGAAGTGAAGCTCATCAAAGTAAAAGGCCAGTTCCCCTGGCATCGCCACGAAAGCGAGGACGAATTCTTCATGGTGTGGAAAGGCCGGTTTCGCGTCGAATTCCGAGACAGCGTCGTAGAGATGGGACCGGGAGAATGTGTAGTCGTGCCACGCGGCTTGGAGCATCGCACATGCGCGGACGAGGAGGCTCAAGTGTTGTGCTTCGAGCCTGCCGGCGTCGTCAATACGGGCAACGTACAGGATCAGATCTACACCGCACCGAGTGGCGTCTCGATCTAAGGCATACGGAATAGGGAACTCAACGCTTCCGCGAGCCGGGGTGGTCTCAACCGGTCGATGCAACACAAGCAGTAAGTCGTTGAGCCTGGGGGTTTGCGGCTGGTGAGAGGTACAGGAGGCTCAGCTACACGCCGAAGCCCCAATCCCCACTGTGTAACTCGCCGCACCTCAACAGCTTGTCAAGATAAGCGACGACGCCTCGGCGTTTCCTCTTTTGTTTCATTCGCTTACACTTCACATTCTCCCTTGGCGCAAAGTGTTGCATCGACCGGTTGAACGGGCAGGGAATCGAGGAAGAAAGAGGTCTCAAGGCCGGTTAGCCCCGCGAACCGGACTGGTCGGAAGCCTGAGCTTGGCTAGGCACCGGTCCGACGTTCAAGCAAGACTACGTCCCGCCACACTCCATCGTGCTGGCCAATTCTCCTGAGTACTCCTACATCACGAAAGCCATGTCTTCGCGCGAGTACAAGACTCGACTCGTTCTCAGGAAAAATCTTTGCCAATAACGTCCAGTAGCCTTTCTCCTCCGACTCCTCCGCCAAGGCCTTGAGAAGACGCGTGCCGATACTGCGTCCACGATCTCGTGCGGCTACATACACGCTAGCCTCAGCCACACCCCTGTAGACCGGCCTGCCTGAGAAAGGAACGAGTGCCGCCCATCCCACGACCCGCTGGTTCTCGATGGCGACCAACCGGCAATCCAGGGTGTGGCTTTTGTCGAAATGGTCCCATTCCGGTGGCTCGGTTTCGAAGGTCGCCTGGCCCGTGTCGATGCCCTCTTGGTAGATGTGCTGCACATCAGGCCAGTGCTCCGAAAGTAGGGGAGTAATGATGACACCCATCGCGGCTTCTCGTGTCAGATCTTACCTCTATTTTCGTGGGTTGGGTGCTCCCAACATCGGAGATTCGCCGCCGTAGCGGTGTCCATAGCCCGGTCAGCTCCTTGAACCGGACATGAACGAAGCCTGACGGCAGACGCTTCGCGTGGTGGCAAGCGAGGTGAAGACGGGAAGGCGGGCGTAAGGTCGTGGACACCAAAGGAGGTGTCCCATGACACGTTTACGCCGGCAGATGCTCGACGAGCTCGAGCGTCGCAATTACTCCGCGAACACGATTCGCTGCTACATCCGCGCAGTCGAAGAGTTCGCGCGCTACTTCAAGCGGCCGCCCGATCAGTTGGGTCTGGAAGAGATCCGCAAGCATCAAGCTCATCTGTTTCGTGATCGCAAGCTCGCCGCCAACACCGTGGCTCAACATCTGGCGGGGCTGCGGTTCTTCTACGTCAAGACGCTCGGACAAGCGTGGAATTTGACGTACACGCCCTATCCCAAGAGACCCCGAAGCTTGCCGAGCATCCTTTCTGTCGAAGAGGTCGCCCATCTGATCGATGCAGCCGACAGCATGTTCCACCGCATGATCGTGATGACGCTCTACGCCACCGGCGTGCGTCGGGCGGAGCTGACTCAGCTCCAACTCAACGACATCGACTCTGAACGCATGGTGGTTCATGTTCGCGGCGGCAAGGGCCGCAAAGACCGCGATGTGATGCTCAGTCCAGAGTTGCTCGTCGCATTACGCGAGCACGTTCGGGGGCTGCGGCGCAAGCCGAAACAGTGGCTGTTTCCGGGAGGGAAGTGGCACAACAGCGACGATCCGATCAGCACCAAAGCGGTCTGGAACGCTTGCCACGCAGCCGCCCGGCGGGCCGGCATCGATAAACCCGTTCATCCCCACACTTTGCGTCATTGTTTCGCCACGCACTTGCTCGAAGCCGGGGCGGACTTGCGTACCATCCAGATGCTGCTCGGGCATCGCGACCTGGAGCAGACGGCGGTCTATCTGCACTTGTCGGCGCGTCACTTCAGCGCCGTCGCGAGTCCGCTGGACGCCTTGCAGTTAGCTTCAGCGGCACAACAAGATCCCGGGACAACGTAGATGCAACGGCCGCCGCTGGAGGTGGCCGATCTGGTTCGCGCCGCGGGACAAAGCTTCTTCGTCAGAACTCGCGGCTGGCTTCGCGGACAGCACGTCAAAGTGTTGTCAGCAATCGCACGCTGCCGCACCGCCGCGCTGGGCGGTCATCGCGATAAGTGCGACGACTGCGGCCATGAACCGCCCATCTCCTACAACTCGTGCCGCGATCGGCATTGTCCGAAGTGTCAAGCCAACACGCGCAAGCGGTGGCTTGAGGCTCGCCGCAGCGAACTGCTGCCGGTGCGCTACCTGCACGTCGTGTTCACCTTGCCGCACCTGCTCTCCCAGTTCGCCTTGCAGAACAAAAAGGTGATCTACTCGCTGTTGCTGCGCACGAGCGCCCAGACGCTGCGCCAAGTTGCTCGCGATCCCAAGCACCTTGGCGCCGAGATCGGCTTCTTCTCGATTCTGCATACCTGGAACCAGAGAGTCCAAGAACACGCCCATGTCCACTCGGTGGTCCCCGCCGGCGGTCTCGCGCTCGATCAGGACCGTTGGATCGATGCCCCCTCCAAGACTTTCTTCCTTCCCAAGGACATCTTGGCTGAAGTCTTTCGCGGCAAGTTCGTCGAAGGGTTGCGCAAGGCCTTCGCCAAAGGCGAGCTGCGTTTCCACGGGCGCTTTGCGCCGCTATCTCAACCACGCGCCTTCAAGTCTTTCGTGCGCACGCTGTACCGCACCAAGTGGGTGGTCGAAGTGCGACCGCCCTTCGGAGGTCCCGGGCAAGCTCTCGAGTATCTGAGCCGCTACACCCACCGTGTGGCGATCTCGAATCAGCGCCTGGTCTCGTTCGAGCAGGGCCAAGTCACCTTCCGTTGGCGCGATTCCGCCAACGGCAATCAACAACGGCTGATGACGCTCGCGCTCGATGAGTTCCTGCGTCGCTTCCTGCTGCACGTGTTGCCGAGCCGCTTTGTGCGCATTCGCTACTACGGCTTCCTGGCTCACCGCAAGCGCGCTGCTCTGTTGCCGCTGTGTCGCCGCCTGATCGCTCGCGTCAATCCGTCGCGCATGATCTCCTACGGCGCTCACGAACCCACTCATACCTTCTGGGGCTGTCCTCGCTGCGGCGGCCGCTTGCGCGTCGTCGAACGCTTCAGCGCAGCGGAACTGTGCGCTCGTGCTCCACCCGTTCTCGCCGCCGCATGATGCTACTCCTCATCACAGCCCGGGATTCTTGGTCGCTTCGGCGTGAGCCGCGCTCGTGCGCCTCGGCTAGCTTCGCCCCCCTATGCGCCTCGTTTCGACCGCCTTCCCCACAGCGAAACCTTTGGCCGCGCCCCGCGATCACAACTCCAACTCGCTTAGCCGTGTCGCTGAACCGCCCTCGGACGCCGTTTCGACTCTCTTCAGCGCCTCTCGCTCGCAACATTCAAAACGCATAGACTGCAAACACCGGCGGGGGCTTCCTTCATGTCGTTGTATCGCAAGCGGTTAGCTCTCTCGTACTGCGAGACCTCTATGTGCGCCGCTCGCGATACAACACTCAGACATGTCGGAAGTCAATGACTTGGCGGCATCTTGGCCCTAGATCACGGACGGATGCTGAGTAGAATGTAGCCATGTCGAGAAGTGGGAACGTCTGGACAGTTCTGTTCTGCATCTTATTCGCCGGCTATTCCTCGGGCCAGATTGCGCCTGAGGAAGTGCAAGCGCTGCACGACAAACTCTTTACGCCGGGCAAGCGCATGTCTTTTCTCAGGCTGCCTGAGATCGTGAGGCATCTCGACATCCAGCGGGGCTCCCACGTGGCGGACATCGGCTGCGGACCGGGCGAGCTTACCGTGCTGATCGCCTACCTGGTCGAGAGACAGGGCCGTGTATACGCTGAGGATATCGATCCGAAGGCATTGGCCAAGACAGCCGAGCGCGTGGCAAAAGAGGGGTTGCAAAACGTCCAGACGGTCCTAGGCGCTCCCGATGACCCGCGACTTCCGCCAGCCTCGCTGGACGCCGCACTCATCCTGAACACCTATCACGAACTCAAGAATCCGAGCAAGATGTTGACCCGACTTAGTAAAGCGTTGAAGCCTGGTGGGCGCCTCGTCGTGATCGACATCATGCCTTCCTCCAAAGGAGGTACGCGGGAAGAGCAACAAACAACCCACGCGCTGGCCCCTTCGCACGCCGAATCCGACCTGAGAAAAGCTGGCTTCTACGTACTCGTTCGCGATGATTCCTTCACGGAGGTCCCGCTCACCACCAGTCGGTACTGGTTGATCGCCGCCCGCCGCTAAAGGCCTACAGGGCGCCTCTGATCGGTTCCTTCCGCGAACCGGACGCGTCGGAAGTGTCCGGCAGGCCCTCTGGAGCTTCGTCTTGACCGCGAGCCGTTGCGGCCCGCATCTCACGTAGCATGAATGCATGCCAAAGGTGACTCTCTACGCAGCCGCTCTTCTGATTGCTGGGACGTGCAGCGCCGAGTCACGGATCGGCGGAATCGAGTTCTTCGGGTATGGCGGCCTTGATGTGGCGGCGATCCGTAGCGGTCTGCCTCTGAACGAAGGCACTCCTTGGGTCGAGGAGAACCGGCGCGTCCTTCGGGAGTTCGTTAAGGTCTCCGTAGGTACCGACGCCACGGACATCGCGGTTGTCAGCTGCGATGAAGGCGGCGATCGCTGGGTGTATATCGGGCTCCAGGGCGGCACCAGTAAGGCTATCCGCTTTCTCGACGAGCCTGCGGGGGCCCTGCGTCTTCCTCAAGAGCTACTTCAGATCAACGCGAGGCTCGAAAGCGCGCTACGCTCAGCGGTCGAGCGTGGCGGCGATGCGGTCCAGGAAGACAGGTCTCGCGGTTATGCACTTACGAATGATCCAAGCGCTCGATCTTTAGAGCTGAAAATGAGGGACTACGCCCTCGAGCGCGCTCCGCAGATATTCGCCGTGTTGGCCGACTCCTCCGACGCGCAACATCGAGCGATCGCTGCCGAGGCAGCCGGGTATGCCGAACACACAGCAACTCAGGTACACGTGCTTTCCAGGGCGACTCGCGATCCCAACAGGACCGTTCGAAACAACGCCATCCGGGCCCTCTCGGTCTTGGCTGGCTCGGACATCGAGTTGGCTGTGCCCATAGAAGCATTCCTCTTCATAGAGCTGCTCTCGTCAGGCAGTTGGGAGGATCGCAACAAGTCCGTTGCCGTTCTCCTCTCGCTGACGCAATCCCGGGATATACGACTACTGTCGGAGATCAAGGAGCGGTCTCTGAATGCGTTGGTTGAATCCGCGCGCTGGCGTTGGATTGGTCACTCTTACGGGGCAAGGGTCATTCTAGGCAGGATCGCTGCGCTCGAAGAGAGCGTGATCGTTGACGATGCTTCAACTTCCGACTTCGTGGATGCCGTTCTGAGCCGCATTCGGAAATCCCGAACCCCCTAGGCTGGCTCAGGCGCTAGGGAGCGCAGATCGATGGTCGGGGAAGCACACTTCTGCGGATGGGGAATGTCGGAAACGAGGCCTCGGGGTGAACACTTTCCTAGTACTACTGTGTTATAAAAAATGATACCGTAGAAATGTGTCAACTAAGCCTGGGGCGCCGGGCGCAGCACAACAAAAACGTTTCGCCGCCTATCTCGAAAGCCTGGCGCGCGCCGCGAAACACGCCGATCGCATCGAGCCGCTGAAAAACTACTGTCGCGGCTTGTTGCTGCCTCTGGAGCGCAAGAGCGTGGAGCCGATGGCCGCGCGGCTCGAGCCCGACAACGTGCGCCAGGCGCATCAGTCGTTGCATCATCTCGTCGCGACATCGCCGTGGGACGACCAAGCCGTGCTGGCCGCGGTGCGCGGCAGGGCCTTCGCGGCGATGACCAAGAAAGCGGCGGTGGTGGCCTGGGCCGTCGACGATACGGGGTTCCCGAAAAAGGGCAAGCATTCGGTCGGCGTGGCGCGGCAGTACTGCGGACAGCTTGGCAAGCAGGAGAACTGTCAAGTTGCGGTGAGTCTCTCGGTCGCCACCTGGGAAGCGTCGCTGCCGGTCGCCTGGCGCTTGTACTTGCCCGAGTCATGGGCGCAGGATGAGCAGCGGCGGCGCAAGGCAGGCGTGCCGAGCGAGATTCGCTTTCAAACCAAGTCCCAAATCGCTCTCGCGCAGATTCGGCAGGCGCTCGCGGACGAAGTCCCGGCGGGAGTCGTGCTGGCCGACGCCGCCTACGGCAACGACAGCGCGTTTCGCGAAGAGTTGGAGAAACTTGGACTGGACTACGTCGTGGCAGTGCGAAGTTCGACAAAGGTCTGGAGGCCCGGCGACGAGCCCTTGCCGCCTAAGCCTCACAAGGGGAGAGGGAGCCCGCCGAAACGACTGCGCCGTAACGCCGAGCACCAACCGGCAGCCCTGAAGCAGTTCGCCATAGAGCTACCACAGCGGGCCTTCCGCTCCGTGAGGTGGCGAGCGGGGACGAAGCAGCGTTTGCGCTCGCGTTTCGCCGCCTTGCGGGTGCGTCCGGCGCATCGCGACTACTGGCGTGACAAACCCCACCCCGAGCAATGGCTGCTCATCGAATGGCCTCGGGACGAAGTAGAGCCGACGCACTATTGGCTCGCCAACCTGCCTCCGGATACCAAGCTGAAGGACCTCGTGGCGATCGCGAAACATCGTTGGATCATCGAACGCGACTATCAAGAGCTCAAGCAAGAGGTGGGCTTGGGGCACTACGAAGGACGCGGCTGGCGCGGCTTTCATCACCACGCGACCTTGTGTATCGCCGCCTACGGGTTCTTGGTCGCGGAGCGAGCCCGTTTTTCCCCCTCGACCCGGGTCGGGACGCTGCGCTTACCCGTCTCCCCGCTGTCCTCGCAGTTCCGCCCGCGCGGCGCTTCCCGTCCGAGCCGAGCGGCATAACCCGACCTCCATCGCCACTATTCGCGCCTCGATCGCTCGCCACATATTGCAGCAACTCTGCCGCTGTCCCTTCTGCGGCTCTGGATTTTTATAACACAGTAGTACTAGCAGACTGTTCACTTTTTTGGAGACCAGCTTCCAGGGGGGCCACTTCCGCAATTGGGACTCCGCGGGTATGCCCAGCGGCCGCCGGGCTCGCGAGCGATCAGGCGGACAGTTGGTTTCGGACTTGCACCGTCCGTTAAGCCTCTAAGACCGTAGTCTGGGGCTTCCAGTTCGTTGCGCGCGTGAGCGATCCAGATTCGACCGTCGCCATCAACGGCGATGTCGGGCGCATAGGCATCGAGCACCGGGTCACCAGGAACCTCTTCCGCCTCTCCCCAGGACTCCGCGTCGCCGTCGTAAGCACTGAGCTTGACGAGATAGCGCCCGTCTTCGTAGGAATCCCAAACACAATAGATTTCAGCCGACGGGCCCTTCGCGAGCCTAGGGCGAAACTCGGCGGCGTCAGAGCTAGAAACGTCCGGCAACTGACGCCAGCCCGAGCCGTCGAGCACATACGACACGATGTCCATCGAATTGCGGCGATTCGATTCGGCGGCCAGCACGATGCGGCCGTCGCTTCCACTGACGACCGCCGGCTCACCTTCGAGCTCGCCCGCGGTTAAGATTTTTGTTTCGGAACCCAGCGCGAGGTTTTGGCCAAGGCGACGGGAGTAAATCGCAAAGCGGTCTTGGCGACGGCTGGTCCAAACGACGAAGATGTCGCCCGCGCCGCTCTCGGCAATCACCGGTTGAAAATTCACTCCGAAGTAATCGCTAACGACAATCTCGTCAGACCACGTGTCGCCGGTTTTCTTGCGGACGATGATGAAATCGCCTTCCTCGTACTTGGCGTAGCTGAATGGCAGCAGCGGGTCGCGCCGGCGCGCTGAAACGAACGCGCACCAGAGATTGCCGTGACTGTCGCGAAACAGATCCGGATAGCCGTGGTTCATTCCCTGTCGCATGACCAGATTGCTGACCATCCGAATCTCGCCAAGAGTCGACAGCGAAATTCCCTGCTGAGCACGAGACGGCTGGATTCGGCTCAGCAGCATCGCACCGAAAGCGATCGCGGAGAGGCAAGCGACTACTGATTTTCGTGACGTAAACAGTTGGCGCATAACGGCAGCTACGATTGTACGGTCGCGACCGGCAGCTCGCCGGCAACGAGTGTCGAGGGGTGGGCTACGCCGATCACGAGCGCATCGGTTGCGTCGGCCGGGCCGGACGAGGAATCGAGATCTGGTTCGACGCCGGCAAGAAAGTACATCGAAGTGTAGATACGGTCTGATCCCGGCCCGACCGCATTTTCAAACTCGCCGCAGCGGAATTGGACGTTTGCGCCGCGCTGCCACAGGCTATGCAACAGAGTCGCGCAACGATCGACGGCGGCCTCGAATTCCGCCTCTTGACCGCTAGCCGTGTAGCGATCGAAAATGACCTCTACGTTGTGCTGGTCGAGCTTGTTGAACTCTTTCACATGCAATTCATCGCTGCGAGCGCTAGCTTTCCAATCCACAAATCGCGCGCCATCCGCCGCCATGGCCGGCCGAATGCGGAATAAATCGTGACTCGTTCCGACGGTCGGTTGAGTGTGTTGCTCGAGCGCTTTCAAATAATCTTCGTTCCCGATCGATGCGTCGATTCGCGGGTAGACGACAACCTCGCGCCGTAGCTGCACTCGCAGCCGCCGTTCGATCACGCTGAATGGAAATTTCGTGGCGAGTACAAAGGCCGGGCTCGTGTATACGCCTCTTTTCGAAAAGCGACAGGCGATGCGAGTGAGCACCTCTTCGCCACCCGGGATCAGCGGACAGTAACCGCTTGAAAACTCGATTCCTTGGTCGGCAGCCTGAAGATGTGGACGAAGTTGCAACGAATACGATGCCATCCAAGTCTTGAGGTTCTTGATGCGAACCTCAACATCGAACCACTTCCCGGCGAAGACGTGTTGCTCCGCGAAGACGCGGACGTAGAGCTCCGCAAGCGAAAAGCGAGAGACTACACCAGATAGCATCATTGCCGCGAGCATCACGCTGAGTATCAGAAACATTAAATTGTTTCCCGAAATAATCGCGGCGGCCGCGATAAACACCAGGGCGGGGAAGAACACAAGCCCCTCGCCGGTGAGGCGCGACAACCAGGGCCAACGAGTGCGTTTTTCGTGCCCCCAACGAAAAACTTGCGGGGCGCACAGTATTAAGACGATGCAGCAGGTCAAAAGCGCTACGGCGGCCGAACCGATTCCGGCTATGACCATGCCGGCCTTGTAGAACCACTGCGCGACGATCGCCAACGCGAAGGCAATGGCTAAGACGGCGGTCGCGATCGCGGTGTTGGTGCGAATCCGTATGGGCACTTAAGCCTGATTGTAGGTGACCGTATGTGGACGTGAAATCAGAGAAGATTCATTGCCGATTCGGCTCTATACGGAACTGACGATAAAATCTTAACGCGTGATCGTGAAGGATAACGCGTCGGCCTAAGCCCCGCTATCCCAGCGCCTCAACGCCCGGTAATACTTGTCCCGAAAGAAATTCCAACGAAGCCCCGCCGCCGGTCGATATATGCGTGATCTTCTCGCCGACTTTGGCGGTCTTGATCGCCTTCTCGGAGTCGCCGCCTCCAACGATACTCACTGCGTGCGCTGAGGCCTCTTCAACCGCCCGCGCGACTCGCAGCGTGCCTGCGGCGAATGGTTCCATCTCGAACACTCCCATCGGCCCATTCCAAACGATCATCTTGGCCGCGCCGATAAGCTCTTCGTATCTGGCGGCTGTTGCCGGCCCGATGTCTAGCCCCATCCAGCCGTCAGGCAATTCGCCTGCGACAGTTTGGATTTCACCACTCGCGCTGAACTCCCTGGCGATCACATGATCGGTCGGCAGCACGAGCTTGTCGCCGGAACGGCCAAGCAAGTCCTTGGCCAAGTCGAGCTTTTCGTCCTCGACTAGTGACGATCCAACCCCGAGTCCTTGTGCTTTGAGGAACGTATAGGTCATCGCCCCGCCGATCAGTACATGGTCGGCAAGGGTCAGGAAATTCTCGATGACCTCGATCTTTCCCGAAATCTTCGCGCCACCCACGATCGCCACGTACGGATGGCGCGGCTCGCTCAGCGCCATCGAAAGATACTGCAGCTCTTTCTGCATTAGCAGACCGGCAGCCTTTTCGGCGATGTGATCAGTAATGCCGGCGGTCGAGCCATGCGCGCGATGGGCTGCGCCGAAAGCGTCGTTGATGTAGACGTCAGCGAGCGCCGCGAGTTGCTTCGCGAACTCCGGGTCGTTGGCCTCTTCGCCAGGATTGAAACGCAAATTTTCGAGCAATAGAACTTCGCCCGGCTGCAGCGCTGCGGCGAGCGCCTGCACCTCAGGCCCGACGCAATCAGCAGCGTGAGTGACCGGCTTACCCAGCAACTCGCTCAATCGAGTGGCGACAGGCGCGAGGCTCATCTTGTCGTTCGGCGTTCCCTTAGGCCGCCCAAGATGTGACGCCAATACGACCGACGCGCCCCTCTCAAGTGCCAAGCGAATCGTCGGTAGCGCCGCACGAATTCGGGTGTCGCTGGTAATGGTCTTGCCAGTCTCCTTGTCGAGCGGAACGTTGAAGTCCACTCGCACGAAAATGCGCTTGCCTGAGAGGTCGAGGTCGTCGATCGTCTTGAATGCCATTTCGATTGCATCGAACTATCCATACGCGCTCCCAAGCCGCCAACGGTTCGGGAGCAGCAGTGAGTAGTTTCGTTTTTTCAGCCCAAGCGTCCGCTGCTGTTCTAAGCGGCCAAGCGGCCAACAAGATCGACGACGCGGTTGGAATAGCCCCATTCGTTGTCGTACCAAGTCAGCACCTTGACCATGTTCCCGCCCATAACTTTGGTCATCGTGGCGTCGACGACCGACGAGCGCGGATCGTGCAGAAAGTCACTAGAAACCAGCGGCTCTTCGGTGTAGCCGAGAATGTCCTTGAGCGGGCCTTCCTCGGCGGCAGCCTGAAGCGCCCCGTTGACCTCGTCCACCGTTACATCCCGGCCAACCTCGGCGACCAAATCGACTACCGATACGTTAGGAGTGGGAACGCGGATCGAAAAGCCATCGCACTTGCCGTTGAGGTCTGGCATGACGAGGCCGATTGCCTTGGCGGCTCCGGTACTGGTCGGGATCATGTTCAACGCGGCGGCGCGGGCACGTCGCAGG
Organism: Bryobacterales bacterium; assembly: GCA_965247305.1. Classification (GTDB taxonomy): domain Bacteria; phylum Acidobacteriota; class Terriglobia; order Bryobacterales; family UBA6623; genus CATQHP01. The sequence continues at coordinate 5,039,575 of OZ252030.1, forward strand.
TCGCTATGGGGAAAGTCGAGCGTGCGCTGATCGTTGGTATAGGAGTGAATCGTCGTCATCGTAGCCTTGTTGACGCCGAACGTGTCGTGCAGCACTTTGGCTACCGGCGCGAGACAGTTCGTGGTGCAAGAGGCGTTGGAGATGATTTCGTGCGAATCGTTGAGTTGATCGTCGTTGACGCCCAGCACGACGGTGATATCTTCGCCCTTCGCCGGAGCTGAGATGACGACCTTCTTGACGCTGCCGCCAAGGTGTTTTTCGGCGTCATTGCGCTTGGTGAAAAGGCCGGTCGACTCGATGACGATTTCGGCGCCGACTGAATCCCACGGAATCTGAGCGGGGTCGCGCTCTTCGAATATTTTGTAAAGTTTGCCGTCAACGATCACGCCGTCGTCCGAGGCGCTGACGTCCGCGGCAAGGTTGCCCATCACCGAATCGTGTTTCAGCAGGTGGGCGAGGGTCTTGTTGTCGGTGATATCGTTGATCGCGACGACCTCGATGTTGGGGTTATCCATCTGGGCACGGAAGACGTTCCGGCCGATGCGGCCAAATCCGTTAATTGCAACTTTCACAGCCATGTTGACGCAAGTTCTCCTGTCTGATTGAGGAAGGGTAACTTCCAGATTACCCGTTCTAGTGAATTGGATGCAAAAGAGGCCGATAGGGCTCAAGAGGCATGCGATAACAGTGGCAATGAGCGACTACCCACAAGACCTTCTCGATCGGGCCGCAAAGATCCGCCTTTTGCTGATGGACTGCGACGGCGTGCTGACCGACGGCACCATCTATTTCATCCCCGGTCCGGGCGGCACCGTCGCCGAAACCAAAGCTTTTGACTGCCAAGACGGCATTGCGTTCAAGTGGATCCGCGAAGCCGGAATCGACACGGGCGTCATCACGGGGCGCGGCGGGCTGGCGGTACAAGAGCGTGCCCGGTCGGCAAAAATGCGATTTCTGGTTGAGGGCCATACCGACAAGTTGGAGTCGTTCGAAAACATCATGCAAGAGGCCTCGGTCACTGCCGACGAGATAGCCTATGTTGGCGATGACGTTACTGACCTACCGTTGTTGAAGCGCGTCGGCTTGGCTATCGGGCCGGCAAATTCGCGGCCCGAGGTTTGCCAGGTAATTCACTGGAAGACCTCGACGCGTGGTGGGAACGGCGTGATCCGCGACGTGGTGGAGTTGATCCTTAAGGCCCAGGGCAAGTGGCAGCAGACGCTGTCGCAGTATCAGGTTTGAGCACGGTAAACACGGCTGATAGCGATTCGCTCGTACCTGTTGCGCCTCCCCGCCAGGTGGTGAGAAATGCGGGCTGGCCACGGGCTAGCAAAGCCCCCGCTAACGAGCTATCATTTGTACACGTCAAGGAGCATATTCAATGAACATCACCCGTCGCGGATTTCTAGCAGCAAGTAGCGCTGCCCTCACTCTTCCCGGGCTTCGCGCCCAGTCCAGCGTTGTTCAGTACGTTCGCTATACCCAGGGCAAGGTCACCTACTACGGTGAACTCGAAGGCGATGTCATCTACACCCTTGACGGCAGCGTGCTCGGTAGCCGAAAACGCAAGGGCGGTAAGGTCAACCTCGCCGACGTTACGCTACGCTACCCCGTAAAAAGCCCCAAGGTATTTGCCGTCGGCCTCAACTACGGCAGCCACATCGGCAGCCGCCCGGCGCCAACTCGCCCCGAAATTTTTTACAAGCCGACCACGACATTGCAAGACCCGTTCGGCCCGATCATCATTCCGCCCAAGTCGAAAGATCTTCACTACGAAGCCGAGTTCGTCATCATTATGGGCAAGCGCGCCAGCCGCATCTCCGAGTCTGAAGCTGAAGCGCATATCCTCGGTTACACCTGCGGCAACGACGTTTCCGAGCGCAACTGGCAGAACGGCTCTATCGACAACGACAAAGACCTGCAATGGTGGCGAGGCAAAGGCAGCGATACATTCGGCCCGATGGGACCGTCAATCGCCGTCGGACTCGACTACAACGCGCAAGAAATCGAGCTACGCCTCAACGGCGAAGTCAAACAGCAGCAAAAGATCAGCGATCTCATCTTCGGACCCGCCCCGATTGTTAGCTTCATCAGCCAACACGTCACACTCGAGGCCGGCGACGCTATTTTTACCGGTACTCCCGGTTCGACCAGCGCGATGAAAGCCGGCGACAAGGTTGAGGTTGAGATCAGCGGAATCGGCATTCTAGAGAACACAGTCCAGGCCTGACCCGAAACTTAATTTTTCGAGCTGCCAGCCAAGCTACCTATTGGACGAAACCTTTCGCGGTGCGGTCCTCTCCGCGAAGTGGGAAGAAGAACTTTCGGGCGGGGACTGGCACATGCGATCGTGCAATCTCTCCACCTTGACGAACCCTCGTGTTGCCTGTCCCCTACCAAGCTGCGCGCCGGTGGCCGGCCTAGCCCGCATTTCTCACCACGTGGCGAGTGAAAGTGCGTGAGAGGTGCGTCAATACGAGGCGGGCGAAGGTTGGCGCCCGGAGGCGTACTTGACAGTCCGTCGAGCACTCGGGATCGAGCGCAACGAAGTAGTGGCGCAACTATCGCGTGCTTTCGCCGTCAGGTGGTGAGAAATGCGGGCTATCATCTCAATCGAACTACTGAGTCTGACAGTACCAATGGTTTGGCCGTAGTGGTACTCCGGCTCGAAATAATCCTAGTGCCAAAACGTTACCGATGCGCTATTGTGCCTGGGGCGTTACAGCCGCACAGTAGTGTTAATGACGCTCCCGAAGTTTGAGAGCAAAGCGCCTAGCACTACCGATTTACAAGGTCAGCGCCGGACCCAAGGTCGTAGCACCTTCCTCGGTGGCGGACAGCTATCGATCGAATACGCCGGGCAGCTAATCGTTGCCCAGGTCATCAACTCCAACGACCGCGGATTGGGCGTCGAAATGGCGTCGCCGATTGACCTCGAGTCCGTGGTTTCGTTTAGAGGTGTTGGCCTGCGCGGCAAAGCGGCGGTTATATACTGCGCCATCGGTGAGGACGGCGTCTACCGAGTTGGCTTAGATATTCAAGAAGTACGTTTCGGCGATCTCGATTTCTCGAGCTTAGATCTGCTCGACGAAACGGCTCAACTGCCAGCCCGATGCGCACCTAGCACTTTGGAATCGGCGCCGCATTCTGAACCCAAACTGCTCACGGAAGAGCTGCTCTAGACGGCGGTTGGATAACGAATCATCGTGGCTCTACCAATTCCAACCTTAACTCCGGAGGTCGCTGAGACCGCGCTCGCCAAGATCCGGGCGATTCGCAAAGAGCAGCGCGATCCGGTTGTCGGCAAAGGGCAACTCACCTGGGACGACGGGACCGAGTCCAAGCAGCTAGCGGTCAGTGTCCAAAACATCAGCGACCACGGCGCCCAAGTGATCGCCTCCGAAGCGCTGGCCCCAGGAACCCCGGTCCATTTAACCGGCGACGAAATTCGCCGCATGGCGGTCGTGCGCTACTGCAAGTCCGACCCACATGGCTTTCTGATGGGCTTGAAATTTAGCCGCGACCCCCACAACAAGATCGCCGTTTCTGGCCGCTGACGGTTACTCGTCGCTTCCGCTGCCGGCCGCCTCTTGTAGGCGCGCTCCCGCAAGCATGCCCTCCATCGAAATGTTGCCCTCGTGGCAAGCGTACTCGTAGATCGCATCTTCGCTCTTTTTGAGCGGAATCATCGCCGTCCAAGCGCGAGTCCAGGTTGTCGGATCTTTTAAGGTAACGGCATATTCGAGCGTCTCCGGACCGACGCGCGTGAAACGTTCGACCATGTACAGATTTTCCGACGATCCCCGGAACGAGCTCTTAGGCGAATAGTTGCGCGTTTCGACCACCAGCGTGTCCCCTTCCCAGCGGCCGCGCGAGTCGCCGTGCCACTGCCGAATGCGGTCGTCGATATGCGGCCGTCCGTCCAGCGGAATGATGCGAACGTCATGAATCATTTCCATGACGAAAGCCACCGTGTCGGCGGTTTGAACAATCTGATAGTAGCTGTTGTAGCCCGCGCCCAGCCGGGGTACACCAAAGGTGATGCAACGCTCCCCGAGGCTGCGGTCTTCGGGACCGCGAGGTGCGCGCACCCGGTTGGCTGCCAGCTTGGCCGTAACCGCCTTTCCCTCGGGAGTCAGCTCGGGCAGCCTGCCGTTTGGCGGGTCGATCACCAGCGATGTTCGATTGTCTGAGAATTCACGCTCTACTACCCAGAACTGGTTGTAGTTGCCGGTCGCCGCGTCGCGCGAGGTGAATTGCTTGGTATCGCTGAGCGCGGCGGCGAAGACGCTGTCGCCAAAGGCGGCGTCACCCGAGTCGTCGCCGAAAAGTTTGCCGGCGCGTTCCTTGATCGCCGCGAGCTCTTTTTCGCTAAGCGTGGGCTTGTCGGCCAACTGCTCGGGCCGCTGGAGCGGCGTGGCGTTGTTGTTCGCCCAGACACCTTGAAAGTCGGGGTGACCCGCGGCAGTCCGCGGCAAGGTCCAGGGCTCGGCATCGGCGGCAGCGAGCGGAAGCACCACGATGAGCAAAAACATCCAAGTCGCGATAACGAGCCTAACGAACGATTGCCTGAACATGAGCGCCTCCTCGGCAGCGGTATGCGTGGTTATCGTAGCAGTTGGCGGGGTGTGGATTCCAAATCGTTAGGCCTGTATAAATCGGGCGCGCGGGCGGCTGTTACATGCCTTGTGGGTCACCTAGGTCGTCAAGCTTGTCATGCCTTTTGCTATCCGTTTGAGGCTTTGAACCCGTTTCGGGCGATGAACTACGACGATAGAAATATTCAACTCTACGCGCAGATTTCTCTGAATGGCTCAAGTGAGTTTTTCGCTCTCCCGAACCGGTTAGGCCGATGCGTCCACAGATACCTTGGTTCGGAGGCCGAGGGCCGTGAGCTCGCATTTCTCACCACGTGGCGAGCGAACGTGCGTGAGAGGTGCGTCAGTACGAGGCGGGCGAGTTCCGGGACGCTGACTCGTTGGGCCTGGAGCTCACGTGACAATGCAACCTTCGGAGCCAGGTACAATGGCACCGGGATTTCGCGCAGCCCTTATCCCGACGAAGCCACCGGGATCGCGTCGCCTCGCTCTAACCTCGCCGCCAACGCTTCTCCGAGGTATCCTTCAACTTCGGCGAGAGCCTCGGCTTCAGTGTCGGCACCGGTTAATGCCTCTTGTAGTCGCGGAAACCGGTCCAGAAATCCCTGCCCGTCAGGCCCGATCTCTGCGGCAAAACTAAGAACTTGCATCGTGGATCCATCAACTCCGTTTTCGAGATCTTGAGCTGAGAGCACATCGCGTTGAGAAGCCCCTCGCTGATTTCCTTCTTTCGATCCTTAACAGTTTTCCGCGAGGTACCAAGGTAAGGATTCGCGTGGCCGCCCTTCCCATGGGACTCGATGAGCTTCGGCTCAAGGCCCCGAATTCTCCCCGGGGTCCTAACCTGAAACTTCGAGTTTTCGAGCTGTTAACAAGAGCTGCTTGTTGGAAGAAACCTTTCGCAGTACCGAGCCGCGCCGCCTCGCGGTGCGGTCCTCCCTGCGACGTGTGCACCGCACCGCACGGCGGCGCGGCTCGGTACCGCAAGGCGCAACGTCGCCGCTCTGGTATCTCGAGTTTCTCCCTTGAACGATCCGGCCAAGCAAGGCGGGCGGCGGCCGGGCTAACCCGGCGAAAAATCTCGGCCCTCTCCGCTCGCTCGTTCTGTCACAACGTGCAACACAACAACCACCTACCCCAAGCTAAACGCAACAAACTCGTCGCCCGGCTTCGTCTTGCTCCTATTGGCGCCGCCGCAGGCGATGACAACGTACTGCTTACCGTCAACCGAATAGGTACACGGAGTAGCGAATCCGCCGGTGGGCAGCTCATGCTCCCACAGGGTCTTGCCGGAACCGGAATCGAATGCCCGCATCCTCGAATCCTGTGTCGCTGCGATAAACAGCAAACCTCCTTTCGTTACGATCGATCCGCCGATGTTGTACGTGCCCGTTCCCGTTATACCTTTCGCCGTCAGCTCGGGGTACTCGCCTAGTGGCCGTCGCCAACGGTAGTCGCCGGTTTCGAGGTCAAGGCACAGCAACTCGCCCCAGGGCGGCTTCGCGCCAGAGTAACCGTCTTGATCGTTAAAGAATGGATATCCAAAGACCCTGTAGGGGTAGCCGGCGTCTTCCTCCGCGTCCACTAAAGTAAAGAATTTTGGCGAATTATTCGCATTGATATAGACCAGCCCCGCTTCCGGATCGTGACTGCAACCACCCCAGATCGTGCCACCCGTGGTACCCGGAAAGAATACGGTCCCCTGTTTGCTCGGCGGAGTGTAGAGCCCGCCGTAGCGCAGGTCTTTAAGCCGGCTCTCGATATAGTCGTGCGACTCCTTCGAAATGTTTGTGATCTCATCTGCTGAGAAGCCCTGGCGCGAGAACGGCGGCGGTTTGGTCGGGAACGGTTGCGTCGGGTAGGCGTGTTCGCCGGGAACGTCGGACTCGGGCACCGCACGCTCTTCGATATCCCAAATCGGCTTGCCCGTTTCGCGGTCGAAAACGTACCAGAAACCCTGCTTCGACATTTGGACAACCATGTCGCGCCATTCACCGTCGTGCTTGCCGCGGGCGAGCAGCGGCTGGGCCGGAAAATCGTAGTCCCACAGATCGTGGTGGATCGCCTGGAAGTGCCACTTGCGCTCGCCCGTGCGGGCGTCGAGCGCGATCACCGAGTTCGCGAACAAATTCTTGCCGGGTCGGTCGGCACCATAGAAATCAAAGGTCGGCGAACCGGTCGAGGCGAAGAGCAACCCGCGCTCTTCGTCGACGCTCATGCCGCCCCAGTTGTTCGTGCCGCCGACGTGCTTCCAGTTGTCTTCGCCCCAGGTCTCGTAGCCGAATTCGCCGGGGTGGGGGATCGTGTGGAAGATCCAAAGGCGCTTGCCCGTGCGTATGTCGTAGCCGCGAATATGGCCGGGGGCCGCCGGCGCGGGACCCTCGCTGCCCGAGCCCCCGCCCAGCAGCAAGATATCTTCGAACACCACCGGCGGGTTGGCGTAGTAGTAGCTGACGCTCTCGTCCATGTCGCGGTCGAGGTCGGTCTTCATGTCGAGGATGCCGTCATTGGCGAATTCGCTGACGAGCTCGCCACTATCGGCATTCAGGCAGTACATAAACTCTCGCGCCGAGGCGAAGATGCGGCGGTCGTCGCTGTCAGCCCAATACATCACGCCCCGGTTGACGCCTTTCGAGCTGCGCATGCGGATACCCTCGAAGGGGTCGAAATTCCAAAGCTGCTCGCCGGTCGCGGCGTCGAGGGCGCGGACTTGAAGCTGCGCGGTGGTGATATACATGCGGCCGTCTACGACGATGGGCGTGCACTCGATTCTCGTCGCTGGTCGCTGCATGGCGTCGCCGGTGTGGTGGATCCAAGCGACTTTCAGCTCGGCCACGTTTGAGCGGTCGATCTGGTCAAGCTCGGAATAGCGGGTCGAGCCGGCGGAGCCGCCGTTGAACTCCCAATCGCTTGAGGCGCCCAGGGCGCCTTGAGCCGACGAAGCGTACAGCGCGGCGGAGGAGAAAGCGGCGCTCTTGATGAACGTGCGGCGGGTTTGTCGGTTCGGCATGGGCTGCGGGTATTGTATACCCCCCCCGTACCGGGGTTTTGAAATATTTTTTGAACCTGAAAAGTCAACAACTTAGCCGTTTCGAGGCCCCGCCAGACCCCCTAAAAACTTGACACGGAGGTGTAGTGTTGAAACAGGTGGCTAACGTCGCCGGGGCGGGACTGTCCCATCCCAGCGGAGTGGCATGCACCCCTAAGCTGAGACAGCTTAAAAATGGGACAGTTGCCGTTCGCTGAAAAAGTATAGCCTTTTCGGCGAACGTGCCGCACACTTGAAAACGGCCGGGAAAGCGGAGGCGGGCAATGCTGGAGAGCAACCCGCCAAGCAATACCCGGCTGGAAACTCAGCGAGACGATGAGCGCTCGGGGCGGGACATTCTCCCGTCCCGAGTGCGACCACTGTCTCGATAGATTTCCTCATGCCTCAGAAAACTCAAACTGCGGGTTTCTGAGCTCTTCGCTCGCTGGCAACAACTGCTCGAACTCCTGCGGAGGCCGATACCCCAACGCCGAATGCAGCCGCTTTTGGTTGTACACCGCGTCGATAAACTCCTCGATCGAAGCTCGCGCTTCGTCCATCGATTGATACGTCTGTAGGTTCACCTCCTCGCTTTTGAGCGTCTTCATAAAACTTTCCATGCGCGCATTGTCGTACGGGTTTCCTCGCTGGCTCATCGAGATCAACGCGCCGTTTTCTTCCAGCAGACTGACATAAGCCCGCGAGGTATATTGCGTGCCTTGATCGGAATGATGCACCAGCCCCGGCTTCGGACAGCGAAACTCGATCGCTTTGCGCAGCGCGTTCACTGCCAATATGGCCTCGAGGGAAGGCCCCAATTCCCAGCCCACCACGCGCCGGGAATACGAGTCCATCACGACCGCCAAGTAGACGAACGAACGGCGCATGCGCACGTAGCTGATGGCGGCCTGCCAGAGCTGATCGAGACCGTCGATCTGCAGGTTTTTGGCCCAGTTTGGGTAGATCGCGCGGTGCTGATCCGAGTCCGTCGTCAATACGTAGCGGCGCTTGCGTATCGCCAGCAGATTGTCGTTGCGCATCAGCCGCAAGACCTTCTTGTGGTTCACCGTAAAGCCCTGCCTACGCAGTTCGGCGGTCACTCGACGATAGCCGTAGCGGCGATTTGCGAGCGTAATGCGTTGCATACGGTCACGCACTTCCAGGTTGGATTCGACAGGCTTGTCTCGCTCTAATTGCCGGTAATATCCGGCTCGGCTGACTTCTCCGAGTGCACAGGCGCGCTCGACGCTGAGTCGGCCTTCAACGCGAATTTCGTCGATGACGCTGTAGAGCCGCTCGCGTTGCGAGCGACTTGGTTCGGCATCGCCGGTTTTAAGGCGTTGAAGGCTCGTTCGAAAAAATCCAATTCCGCCGCTTGTTGACCGACTAGGCGTTCGAGTTCGGCAATGCGATCGGCGCTCGGATCGCTATCCAATTGCACAACCTCTTGTCCGGGACGCGGCCGCCCTTGACGCCGCTCAAGACCGCTGCGTCCCTCGGCGCGGTAGGTGTCGCGCCAGCGATACAACACGCTGCGCCGCACGTCCAACTCACCGCTCAATTTGACGACGTTCTCACCGCGAAGCATGCGGCTTACCGCCAATTCCTTGAACCCAACTTCATACGAGCGCTGCTTCCTCGCAACCCTATCTTTTCTCTCTCTCATCGGGGACTCCTTTTCCATTCACTGAAAATTGTCCCACTTTCATCTGTCTCAGTTTTGGGGTGCACTCCAAAGGAACCCACGAACCACCGCCAATCACAAGCCCAAGAACCATTGCCCAACCAGTCTCGAATTTGAGCAAAACCCGGCCAAATCCGGCCAACTCCGGACAAAACCGGACAATCCCACCCTCCGACTCGCATTCCTCAGAGCGTTAGAATTAGGGCGACGTATTTCGCGGCGGGGACGCCACCAGTTTTGATTCCAAACGAGAATGGCAAATTGAGACGCCATCGGGGGCTCTTATTACTACTTGGCATCGCGTTCGGCGCCCCGATGGTGGTCCGGGCGCAGCCCGAGATTCGGCAATTTCTCGACAGTTATTGCATCGCCTGCCACAACGAAAACCTCAACACCGCGGGCCTGGCACTGGACAAATTGGACACCGCGAATCCCGGCGCCAACGCTGCGATCTGGGAGACGGTCATCGCCCGGCTCGAGGCCGGTTCGATGCCCCCGCCCGGGGCGCCTCGCCCCGACCCGTCTGCCTATCGCCGTGCGCGGAGCCTTCTAGAACATGAGATCGATCAAGCGTGGGCAAGCCAGCCAAGAGTTGGTCGAGTCAGCGCGGTCCATCGGCTTAACCGGACTGAGTACAACAATGCGATTCGCGACCTCTTCGATCTCGACATTGACGTGACACCGCTGTTGCCCGGGGACGAAACGGCGGACGGCAGTTTCGACAACTTCGCGGATGTTCTTTCAATCTCGACTACTCACCTTGAGCGCTACATGTCGGTGGCGCGACAGGTGACGCGTCTAGCAACGGGCCTGCCGCCAGTGGCTCCGAGTATCGAGACGTTCAAGATCCCGCTGCACGTATTGCAAAACGACCGTCAGAGCGAAGATCTGCCGCTCGGCTCGCGGGGCGGCATTGCCGTGCGCCACAACTTTCCGGTCGACGCTGAGTACGTAATCAAGGTTCGTTTGCAACGGCAGTATCAGGACTATCTCAAGGGCATGGGATGGCCGCAGCAACTCGATATTCGCCTCGACGGAAAGCTGCTGAAGCAGTTCAGCGTCGGCGGAAAGGCCGAGGGGCGCCCGGCGGCGGCCAGCTATGCAGGCGACGGCGAACCCGGATTCGCGGGTGATCCTGAGTGGGAAGAGTACATGCAGATCAGCGGCGACGCAGGCCTGGAAGTGCGTCTCGACGTCGAAGCCGGTCCGCGCGTCGTTGGTGTTTCGTTTGTCCGCGAATTGTGGGAACCAGAAGGTCTGCCGCAGCCGCTGCAACGAGGGCGGGTTATCACGAATGATCAGGTCTACATGGGTTACGCCAATGTGGGCTCGGTACAGATAGCAGGCCCCTACAACGCCGCCGCGGCAGCAAACGACACCCCAAGTCGACGCGCAATCTTTGTTTGCGAACCGACTTCATCTGCCGAGGAACAGCCCTGCGCGACGACGATCCTGGCGCGACTCGCGCGGCTTGCGTATCGTCGGCCCGTCAAGTCCGCCGATCAACAGACGCTCCTCGACTTTTTTGAAACAGGCCGGCGCGATGGCGGCAGCTTTGAACACGGTATTCAGTTCGCGCTCGAGCGCCTGCTCGTCGATCCGGATTTCCTGTTGCGCATTCATCGGGCTCCAACAGAGACCGCCGACAGCATCTACGCTATTTCTGAGCTCGAACTCGCCTCGCGCCTGTCGTTTTTCTTATGGAGTAGCATTCCCGACGGCCGTTTGTTGACGCTGGCGGAGCGAGAAGAGCTGCTGAAGCCGCAAGTGCTCGAAGGCGAGGTGCGCCGCATGCTTGCCGACCCGCGCGCGACCGACGCGCTAGTGAATGACTTCGCCGCGCAATGGCTCAACCTGCGCCGGGTCGGGGAAGTCGTCGTCGATCCGCAGCGTTATCCCAACTACGACGAAAGTCTCTTGCTGGCGTTTCAGCGCGAAACCGAACTGTTTGTCGAGAGCACTTTGCGCGAGGACCGCGGTGTCGCCGAGCTGCTGAACGCCAACTACACCTTCGTCAATGAGCGTCTAGCGCGGCACTACGGTATTGCCGGTGTTTACGGCAGCCGCTTCAGACGCGTCACACTAGCCAATCACCAGCAACGGGGCGGACTGCTGGCGCAGGGCGCAACTCTGTCGACGACGTCGTACCCGGACAGAACATCGCCCGTGCTGCGCGGCAAGTGGCTTTTGAACAATATTCTGGGGCTTCACACGCCTCCGCCTCCGGCCGGAGTTGACACAACGTTGAAGGAAAACAGCGGCGCAACACCGCGGGCCATTCGAGAACGGCTGGAGGCTCATCGCACCGACCCGACCTGCAGTAGTTGCCATGCGGTAATCGATCCGCTAGGTTTTGCGCTTGAGAACTTCGACGTCATCGGTGGTTGGCGGACCATCGACGAATCTGGCTCGCCCGTAGACGCTCGCGGCGCTACCGTCGGTGGCGCGGAACTAAACGGACTCGAGGGGCTTCGAAATTTCCTGCTCGAACAACCCGAGCAGTTTCCTCGCACTGTGACCGAAAAGCTACTTGCGTACGCGATCGGAAGGCCACTCGAGCATTTCGATCAGCCGGCGGTGCGCCAGATTGTGCGTCAAGCCGCGGCCGATGACTACCGCTGGTCATCGATCATCGTGGGCATCGTGAAAAGTCCGACCTTCCTAATGGGCCGTCCGCGTACCGTTACGGACTAACATGAGTTAGCGACAGACATGGCATTTCTCGGAAAATCGATTTCTCGACGGACAGTCCTACGCGGGATTGGCACGACCGTCGCACTACCATTGCTCGACGCCATGGTGCCGGCGCTCGGCCCGCAGGCGCGCGCTGCCGTCAATCCGGTGCGACGATTTCAAGCTTTCTACGTACCGAACGGGATGGCCATGGAGTATTGGTCCCCAAAGCGGGAGGGAAAGAATTTCGAAATCACACCGATCCTCGAACCGTTGGCGCCATTTCGCGAGAAGCTGCTCGTGCTCTCGGGTATCAAGGCGAGCTGGAACTATATTCACGCCGGCGCTTCCGGGTCATTTCTCACGGGCACTACCCGTGGCGGGCGGAATGAGATCGAAGTGATCGCCGACGTTTCGATGGACCAAATATTGGCCCGTCGCTTCGCCAATGAAACCCAACTGGCGTCACTTGAACTTTCGATGGATCAGCCCGCGAACGCCGGTGCGTGCACCGGCAATCTCAGTTGCGCCTACACGCACACGCTGTCGTGGCGCAGCGCCACTCAGCCCTTGCCGATGGAGTGGAATCCGCGAGCGGTCTTCGAGAAGTTATTCGGCGACAGCGGCAGCACCGATCCAGCCGTGAGGGAAGCGAGACTGAAACAGCACAAAAGCATCCTCGACTCGGTAATGGGCAAGCTTTCGAGCTTGAAGAGCGATCTCGGCCCGGCCGACCAGATCAAGATCGACGAGTACACCGCGGCGGTTCGGGATGTTGAGCGCCGCATTCAAAAGGCCGAGGAACAGGCGGACGTTGAGCTGCCGACGATTGAGCAGCCCCAAGGCGCGCCAGCGGTTTTCGAAGATCATCTCGCACTGATGCTCGATCTCCAGGTTCTTGCCTTTCAGTCGGACCTAACGCGGGTGATTTCGTTCATGCTCAGCAAAGAACAGAGCGCCAGACCCTACCCCCAAATCGGCGTGCCCGAAGCGCACCACCCGCTTTCGCATCACGATAACAATCCAGAGTTGGTCGCGCAGATGTCGAAGATCAACCGCTACCATACGGAGCTGTTCTCGCAGTATTTGGCGAAGCTCGCGGCGACTCCCGACGGCGACGGAACGTTGCTCGATCACATAACGATTCTCTATGGCTCGGGCATTTCTAACAGCACTCGGCATTCGGGCAGCAATCTACCTTTACTGCTGGCTGGCGGCGGCGCGGGAACAATTGAGGGTGGGCGGCATGTGACGTTCAACGATGAACCGTCGATGGCGAACTTGCTGGTCACTCTGATGGACAAGATGGGTGTGCCGGTGGAGCGGCACGGCGGCAGCACCGGTCGGCTCACGCTCGACGGCCTTGCCGGGGTGTAAGAATTCGTGTCGGACTCAACAAATAGGCCTACGTAGGGGCGTAGCTTGCTACGCCCGCATCCTTGAAATTCTAAATGTCCAAAAAGTGCCTACTCATACTGCTGTTCGCTGTCGTAGTAGAGGCGGCGGTCGGCGATGCGCGCTCGAAACTCATCACAGCGGTCAAGAACGCTGATCGCGATTCTATACACGCTCTTCTTCAAAACGGCGCCGACGTCAACTCCGCCAACGCCGATGGCTCCACGGCTCTGCATTGGGCTTCGTACAGCGACGACCTTGAGACAACTGATCTGCTGATCGAAGCAGGCGCCCATGTCAACGCGGCTACCGACCTTGGCGTTACGGCCCTCTGGACCGCCAGCGAAAACGGTAACGCGGTGATGGTTCAGAGGTTGCTACAGGCCGGGGCCGATCCGAACGCGGCATTGCTAGCCGGGGAAACACCGCTGATGGTTAGTGCCCGCTCGGGGCACGCTCAAGTTGTCGAACTCCTGTTAACAGCGGGAGCAAACATAGACGCGAGCGCGACGCGAGGTCAGACAGCGTTGATGTGGGCGGCCGCTCAAAAGCACGCCGACGTCGTGAAGGTTCTTCTCGCTCACAACGCCGATGTTCATCTTCGCTCAGAGACCTGGAGCCAGGTGATGTCTCTGCCACCCCATGGGTATCTCGAATACAACCGCGCCATTCCACACGGCGGTAACACCGCGTTGATGTTTGCGGCTCGAGAGGGCGATCTCTCCTCGGCGAAGCTGCTCGTCGAAGCGGGTGCCAACGTCGACGACGTCAACGCCTGGGGCGTCAGCGCCACGGTTTTGGCGGCGCACTCGGGCTTCCGAGACATCGTCACATTCTTGCTTGCGAAAGGCGCCAATCCCAATTTGGCGGCGGCGGGATTCACAGCCCTCCACGTGGCGATCATGCGCCGCGACGAGACAATGGTCGGCACATTGCTCGCGCACGGCGCGGATCCAAACGCGCCTCTTCGCACTTGGACGCCCACACGGCGATCGTCGAAAGATCTTCACTTCACCCCGGCGCTGGTCGGCGCCACGCCATTCTGGCTAGCGTCCCGTTTCACCCAGCCGGAGGTCATGCGCCTCCTCGTGGAGCACGGGGCCGACCCGACGTTCGTCCATCAGTCCGATTACGTTACAGGTTCGAGTTGGGAGCGCCGAACGGAGACGACGACCGCCTTGATGGCGGCGCTAGGAATGGGTGGAGGAAAAGCCTGGGTCCAGGTCGAAGCGATCGACAGCGAGCCAGTTGCTCTCGAGGCCGCGAAACTCGCGGTCGAACTTGGCGTCAACGTGAATGCGTTCAACACCGACGGCAGAACCGCGCTCACCGCCGCGAAGGGTCTCGGGTACGACGCGGTGGTCGAATTCCTCGTCAAGAACGGCGCAAGATAGATCCGCTCAGCGCACCCGTGAGGTCGGTGAAATCGGGGACACTCACGCAATCGCGCAAACTGGAATGCGCACGGTCGGTGAGACCACAGGTCAAAGGGGACGAAGCCCGATTCCATCAGGCTAACACGCATGTTTACAGCATAATAGGCTAGAAACCATGGCGTCATGCGGCGATTTGCGAACCACGAAGCCCTTTGAAATCAATCCCGCCACGAATTCGGGCTCCGCCCCCTTTAGCTCCGCAGGATGGCGGAGTTCAACAAGGTGTGGCGGGCGCTGCGTTCGATGAATCAGCGCGACGGGCTCTATAGAAAGGGAGCCGCGTGATCGTTGACTCTCTGTCCGCGAATCGCTATCCTATGCAGTGTAGAGGAATAATAGATATGTCACGAGAAACACTTGGACTCTTCGAGATGAACGTCATGAAGGCGGCGCTATGCCACTACCCTCGCGCATACACGACTAACATCCTGTTGTCTATCAAAGAGTGGACCGGAAAGGAGCCTTCGGTTGGGGCAGTGCATACGACACTGCAACGTCTGAAGGAGCGCGGGTATCTAGAGCCACGCAAAGGAGAGGCAACAGCAGAACGCGGTGGACGGGCCAAGACCTACTACGACATAACGGCTTCGGGTCAACAGATTCTTGGACGAAGCGAGGCTGGTGCTCGACGAATGCTCGATGCGATGCCGCAGGGGGCGTTGGTATGACCGAGCGAATTAGGAGATATTGCGGACGGCTTCTTGTTGTATTGGCCGCTGCAGTACTCGGCCTAATTCTTACGGAGGGACGCGCGCCCAGTGACTTCTCTAAATGGATTTTGGATCTTGTTGTTGCCCTATCTATCTTCATAGCTGTGGTGTCGGCCCTACTAAGCGAGTCGTTGAATTCGACCGGAGCCGAAGTCCGAAGCTCGGTCCCTGGCAACGCGGCCAGGCTATTGGCGCTCCTGGTTCCGGCAAAGGATTATCGTGAGGTCGCTGGAACGATCGACGAACTCTTCACTACGGAGATTGTGCCGAAGTTTGGTCGGAAGTTTGGAATCCTCTGGTACTGGGTGCAGATCCTTCGCAGTCTTCCCGTGATCCTTCTGCGGCGAGCGCTCGAATTGATTGGACTGGGACGGGTCATAGAAAGGATATTGTAAATGGCTTCATGGATCGAAAACAATGTCGCCGGTCGCAATCGGGTGGCTCGGGATGAACATAAAGGAATGTGGAAAGTATTGTTCGACCCGAGGGAAACCCTTGCCGCCGAGATGGAACATAGATGGCTTAGTCTATGGGAAAAAAGGGTTGTAGGGACTTTGAAACCTTCAAATGCCGCCGTCGTTCAACGCTTCTATCAAGACAAGATCAAGGGCGAGGCCATCATCTATCCGGGGCGTTCACGGCGTGCGACTCACCCAGCCCAGCTGAACCCTTTCGAACGGGTGTACCGCCAGCTTTATCTACTCGAACGCCAACTGCGAGGGCTGGCTCTAAGGACCGCGATCGTCAACAAAACGTCCGCCGGAAACAAGAAACCCCACAGTGCCTTGTCAACGATCGTAAAAGCTCTGATCTCGCCTGGCAGCAGGGACGATGTCCTAGGAACATTTGAGGAACTGTATCGTCTGAAGTGCGACTCGGCCAGCCCTGGCGCGGCAAACCGCTGGTACGCGGCGGCTATCGTTAAGAGCGTGCCGGCGTGGATTTTTACCGCTTTGCACGGACTGACGCTACGTGTCGCCAGGGTGTCCGGTCTCAGTAGGAAATCGAAACGGTTAGATTGAAAGAGTCGCAGGTAGCGTGACGATGTCGAGCGCAGCAGCGGTAATCGAGTTTGAGTTAACGGCCCCGGTGTATGTCGGGCGGTCGATCACGCCGGCTCAGGCGGCTCGCTTGCTTTCGCATCGGGTTACGGCGTCGACCATTCGACAATGGTGCGACGAAGGGCGAATCCGTTGCGCAAAGTTCGGCGGGCGCTGGCTAATTGACCGTGACGGGTTCGAGGCGTCCGTTCAACAACAGAGAATTCGGCGGCACCGCTAGCAGGGATGTCGAGCGTTCTGCCTGCGGTAGAGATCGGTGACTGTCAGGGGATTCGGCAAAAGGAAGCGGATATTGTGCGCTACCTTTTGTCTATGCTGATCCTGTTGCCCTGATCCCAAGACCCCATGAGCCACGATACAGCTTTCGTCGCACGCCAGTACCACCGACTAGTCGTTCTTTGGGTTTGGACCGCGCTGGACTTTTTAGCGTTTTTCGGCTCTGGGCTGGTCTGGGATGGACCGCGCCGGACCATTGGGGTTTGGACCGCGCCGGACTTTATTCGGTTCTTCGGCGTCGGGCTGTTTTGGGATTGACCGCGCCGGGCGGTCGGGGGTTTGGGAGATCTGGGAGATCCGTGGGAGATCTGGGAGATCCGGGACGGAGCCCGAATAGGACGAGATCGGAAGCCTTTATGAATCAGCAGCTTCCAGCGATCTCAATGTCACTCAATCGGCAATATAACAGGGCCCTTGGGCCTCCTCACGGCCTGGATCGAAGCACCCAAAACGGCCGTACCGCGATTTTGAAATTTATTTTGCCTTTGGAATCAACAACTTAGCGATCCGGTCGACCGAAAACCGTACCCCCGAGCCTTACACTATACGGTGGAGGATGCGGACAGCCCCGCAAGAAGGCCCGCAAGAAGGCCGGAAATCTGAAGGAAATCCTGCCAAATCCGGCCTCGGGGTGAAGTTCATGCTGGCGCCCCGGGGTTGAGTTAGTCGAGCACGCCTGAGGAAGTCTTGGTCATAGTGCTGGAATCTGAGGGAAAACATGCCAAATCATGCCAAATCCGGGCATTTCCGGACATTTTGCTTTGACGGCCAAGTTGCCCCCGCTCGAAGGGCATCGCGTTCGATACCCGGCGAGGTTGCTATCTTCTTGAGAGCCATGCGACTCATAGCCCTGATCCTGTTTGCCCTTCCAGCCTTCCCGCAAGCAGATTACTTTCCGCCCGAACTCACTGAGCGGATGAAGGAGATGCCGCACATCATCTTGATCACGGGCGACCATCTGCGCTGGGATCACATCGCGGCGAACGGCAATCCGGCGATGATCACACCCAACATCGACGAACTGGTTCGTGGCGGGACTACATTTCTGAATCACTACACGGTAGGCGTTGCCTGCACGCCGAATCGCGCATCGCTGATGACCGGCCGTTATCCCAACTCCCACGGTCTGATTTCGAACGGCATCATGCTCCCGGACGACGAAGTGACTCTGACGCACGTCCTGCGCGACGCCGGGTACTACACCGGGCAGATGGGCAAGCTGCATTTCATGCCGCATAAAGACCGTGATCACCGCGAGCCCTACAAGCCCTACGGATTTCACCAAATGCGGTTGTCCGATGAGCCGGGGTGCTACGACGACGCCTACGGCCGCTGGCTATGGTCGAAGGGCCCCGAGGCTCGCGAAAACGGCCGCGTATCAATGCCGGGCGAACGCAAGCCGATGCACTACTACACCTTTGCCGGCACGGACGATACGACACACGCTTCGTTCGTGGCAGAGATGACGAATACGTTTCTCGATGATGCCGTGAAGCGATTCCCCGAGCGGCCACTATTTGTACACTCAGGGTTTTATGCTCCGCATCCGCCGCTGAATCCTCCCGCGTCGTCGCTCGCAAAGCACAAGGGCCGCGATCTGCCCGCGAGGTACTGGAGCGACGATGAGCTCAACCATTTGCCGCCAAACTTCGCCAGGTGCCTGCGCGGATTGCGTGAGCGAAACCATGGCGCCAACTGGGACGAGTACCGTCGCCACTTTTACGCGATGGTCACGCACCTCGATGAAAACGTGGGCAAGATGATGCGAAAGGTAAAGGAACTGGGCCTATGGGATCGCACGATTTGGGTACTAACGTCTGACCACGGCGACTATCTCGGCGACCACTCGATGGTCAACAAGGGCGATTGGCCCTACGACGGAGCGATGCGGATACCGCTCGTTATCTCCGGCCCGGGCGTACCCAAAGGCAAGCGCGTCGACGAGCTAGTAGAGATTGTCGACGTCATGCCGACGTTGCTCGAAATGACCGGATTGCCCGTGCCGAAGGGAAATCAGGGTTCGACGTTGACACCGATCATCGAAGGCGCGAGCGGCCGCGATGTGATCTACATGCAGGGCATAAACAACCGCACGATTCGCAGCGCCGACGCGATGTACTCGATCTATATGAATGGCGAGGAGTTGCTGTTCGATTTGAAGAAAGATCCGCACCAGTTACGGAACGTTGCTTCGACGGCGACGGCTTTGCGCGACAAGATGCGGCACCGGTTGATGGTTAAGGTGATGCAGGCTCGTGATCCATTGCCGGAGAGGATCCGGCCCTACTGACCGGAAACTTGATTTTTTGGGCGGCCAGCACGAGCTGCTTGTTGGACGAAACCGTTTGCTGTAGCGAGGCGCGCCGCCGATTCTCGACTCGGGAATCTAGTCTCCAGTAGTTGCCGGCGCCAACGCTTGTTGTTCACGAACGGTCTACGAGTTCGCTGAAAATTCTCTAGCCCGCTGCGACTACTATTCCCACTCGATGGTGGACGGCGGTTTGTGCGAGATGTCGTAGAGAACGGCGTCGACGCCGTCGATTGCACGGATGCGCCGCGCGAGCGCCAGCAGCGCCTCGGCTGGAATTTTTGCGACGGCGGCAGTCATGCCGTCGACGGATGTGATGGGTCGCAGGGCGATAGTTTCGCCGCCGGTTTGAGTTAGTGGGAGTAGGACGACCGGGCACTGCCAGATCTTCGAGTAGAGTCCCTCGCTTTGGAGGAACTCCGTCACCATGTGGTCGGCGGTCTGTAGCAACGCGACACGCTTCTTCGTTAGCGTCGCTCGCTTAATTTTCCATTTCTTCATGACCAGGCGTTTGGGGGCTAGCGCTACGACGATGCGGTTGGTGCGTCGGAACTCGTTTGTGATCGCGGTTGCTGCAGGTAGAAGCTTGGCGTAGTCGTGCGGGCCGCTGTGGAGCACGGTCAGCTTGGCGTAGCTGCGGCTATCTCCCTGGACGCCCACGCTATGCACTGGGAGCAAGAACGAGCGGTATCCGGCGCGCTTGGCGACCGCTGCAATTTCGTCGTCCGCTTCGGGTCTCGCGACAGCGTCGTTGCAGAGGCAACGAATAGCCAGTCCTGGGCCCGGGAATGGATGGCGCTCGATTAGCTGTGGTGTAAGGCCAAGGGCATAACCCAATTCGCGCACTTCGTCTTTGTAAAACTCGACCAGTGGCTCGATAACGCGTCCCTCAGTGATGAGTTCTTGGATGCGTTCGACACGGTTGTGGTGAGTCTTTATTACAGCGGCGGATTTGGTGCCGCCGGACTCGATCGAGTCAGGGTAAATCGTGCCTTGGCCGAGCATCCAGTCGTGGCCGCTGAAATGATCGCCCGCTAAAACATCGTCCTGCAAGTCGACGAATGCCTTACCGATGATGGCCCGCTTCTCTTCGGGGTCGACTACTCCCTTGAGTCTTCCAAGAAACAATTTCGACGCCTTGGCTACTTGAAGACGGCCCAAGTTGAGCGATTTGAAAGCAGCCTCTATCTCCGCCGTTTCGCCCGACCGCATGAACCCGGTGTCCACGTAGACGGCCTCGACTCGGTCGCTGCCGATCGCCTGCACGGTGAGGGTATAAGCGACCATCGAGTCGACGCCGCCGCTCAGGAAAAAGAGAACGCGGCGGCAGTTGGTTTGCTTGCGGACAAAGTTCTTGAGTTTTTCGGCGCGGTCGCGAGGCCGCCAGTCCATTCGGCATCCGCAGGTTTTTTCGAGGAAATTGCGCAGCATCCGCAGGCCGTTGGGCGTGTGGACGACTTCCGGGTGAAATTGGATGCCATAGAGGCCGCGTTTGAGGTGGCCCATCGCGGCAACCTCGCATTGTCTGGTGTCCGCGAGCGCGACAAAGCCGGGAGGTAGTTTTGCAACGTGATCGCCGTGACTCATCCAGACGCGCTGACGGTCGGACAGACCGGCGAATAGTTCGGCGTTCTTGCGGATTCGGAGATTGGCGCGTCCGAACTCGTGAGTGTCCCCGAGTTCAACACTACCGTCGAGGTAGCGCGCCATCAGTTGGTGTCCGTAGCAGATGCCGAGCATCGGCTTGTCGAGCTGGAATAGTCGGCGGCTTGGTTGCGGGCTGTCATCGCCAAAGACGCTGGCGGGTCCGCCGGAGAGAATGATGCCGTTGAATTTCTTAAGCTTGGAAGGAGCAACGCCGATTGGAAGAATTTCCGCGTAGACGCCAAGTTCGCGGACCTTTCGCGCGATCAGATGGCAGTACTGGCCACCGGAATCGAGAACGGCAATTTTTTCCATGGAGAAGTGATTTCAGCCTAAAAATAGGGCCCAAAACCACGAATGGCGCGCCTGCAGGCTAACGTCCATTATATCAGCGAGGGCGATTTCTGGAGACTAGATTCCTCTGTCCAAATTCAGAGGCGCGACTGTAAAGGAGTGCGGTGGCGAAGGGTTAGCTGGGAAAGTTGAGTTGGGTCTGGTTGAGGAATGAGCAGCAGGTCCAAACTCAGCGTATTCCAGAAAGCGACTTCGCCACCGCACTCCTTTACAGTCGCGCCTCAGATTTTCTCGGCCTTGGTGCTGGGGCAAGCGGTTTATGCCATTCCCGAAAATGCTCTAGAGGCGTGTTTCCGCGGACGGAAGGTTCGCGCTTCGGAGTTGGGTCGTCAGCACGGGCTTTCCTTCCGTGGTTCAGAAGGAGAAGCGCAGCAGGAATCGGAACGTGCGACCGTCGTTGAGGGTGTTGGTGATTTGGCCGAAATTCGCTCCGGTAAGTTCTTCGCCCGGGCCGGCGAATTGCGCTGTATTGAAGAAGTTGATCGACTCGGCGCGGAATGTCAGAACCGTTTCTCCGACCAGATTCCAGGCCCGCGAAATCGCGAAGTTGACGTTGCGAATACCGTCTTTACGGAAGGCGTTCCGCGCCAAATTTCCGCGAGCTTCGCCGGGCTGCACAAACGCGAACGCTTCGCGCCGCAGCAGCCGCGGGGCGCTGTCGGGGTGATCGATACTGCGGCCCAATATCGAAGGGTCGACGATGTGTGGACGGTCGCCCGCGGCGCCATCGACATTTCCAAAGCCGGGCGCATCGGACCCTGAGCGAATAATGAAAGGCGTTCCACGCTTGAGCAGCACGATCGAATTTGTTTCCCACTCGCCAAAGGCCATATTCCAAATGCTGTAAGCGCTACCAACACGAGGTGTTTTATAACTGAGGCGCCACATCGCGGAGTGCGGCTGGTCGAAATCGCTGGGTGCCTTGATGTCGCCGAAGACTTCGAATTCTGTTTGACTGCGGCCGGCAAACGCATCCATCACTCCGGCGTTGCTGGCGTAGTGCGCCCCCAGGTCGAGTGCTTTGCTGAACCAGTACGACAGGTCCATCGAAAGGCCGTTCCAGTCGTGAAGGACCAACGACGCCTTGCCCGCGTCGTAGTAGGCGCGTGAGCCATTCAATATTTGGCGTCTATCAAAATACCGCCCGTCGGGTCGCCGCAGATTCACGGTTGCGGTTTCAAGCTCGACTCCTTCAACCGGAACGGCGCGGTTGAAAATCCAACCGCCCAATAGCTTTTGGCTGCGGCTGCCGAGATAGTGCATTCGCAACGCCCAGCGGCTTGAAGGTGCGATCTCGAATCCGAAATTGTATTGATGCGAGTAGGGGGAGACCAGGTCAGGCGCGAAATCGACAATCGCGGTCCGTGCGCCGAGATCAAGCGAGATGTCTTTCGCGGGATTCAGAAGGTCTGGCGCGGTGACGCTGACTCGAATGTTTGCGGGCGGATTGAAGCGCTCTTGGGTGTAAGTTGCGGCAAAGATTTCGCCGAAGTGAATGCCGTAAGCGCCACGCATGATCGCCCAATTATTGAGGCGATAAGAAAAGCCGAAGCGAGGGGCGAAGTTGTTGCAATCGCAACTGTAGGGCAACTCGGAGAGCCCGTTGACTTCTATTGGCGTTGTGACTGGCTCGAAGCGCAATCCGAGGCTAAGCGTCAAGTCGCGCGTGGCTTTCCATTTGTCTCCGATAAACGCCTGGGCTTTCCAACGGCGGAATCCACGATGTGTATTGCCGAAGGCTTGCGAGTAGCGGCTAGGCGTTCCCAATCGCAGGTTCGTGATCGCATCGTTTCCAAAATTCGCGTTGTAGAGGTATAGACCGAGATGGCCGGAGCCCTCTGAGCCGTTGAGATGCTCGCGATAGACGCCGAAGCCGGCGGTGAGTTCGTGATCGCCTCGAATTGTGCGGACGAGGCCTGCGTAGCGAAACTGATTTTGGG
This sequence comes from Bryobacterales bacterium, assembly GCA_965247305.1. Lineage (GTDB taxonomy): Bacteria > Acidobacteriota > Terriglobia > Bryobacterales > UBA6623 > CATQHP01. The sequence continues at coordinate 5,062,682 of OZ252030.1, forward strand.
CGCGGTCGTATGGCAGGCTCGAGTTTCCGCCAAGCGACTGCAGTTGGCGCCCGGCGAAAAATAGTGGCCCCAGCGCGGTCTCATCCTGCACGATTAGAGACGTGACTCGCTGCAGGCCGACTGTGAAGTCGGTCGTAGTTTGCGCCGACCAGGCGCGATTCCAGGTTAGATGGCCTTCATGGGAACCGGTAGTCGTATTGGGGTTCTGCCCCGCTACGAATTGGAAAGCATCGACCTTCTGCTTTTTGAAGCGATAGTTCGCGACCAGCTGACCCGAGTTTCCAAGCGATTGGTCGATGCGGCCGCCGAACGCATCGTTGTTAATCGTTTGCTGCGCGTTGGTGTTGAGCGCTCGCGGGTTGATGTCCGTCCGGTTGGGCGCAATCGCGGGATACGATTCGAGAATCTGAGTCACGAACGCTCGCAGCGCCGGGTCGGTTGCGAGCGGCGTGCGCTCCTCTGGTTTGAGGACTAACACATTGCCGTTTACATTCCCTCGGATGCGCTGCTGACTCGTGTCAACAGTGAACGCTCCGCCCTGCCACACCGGCGTTACGAACTGAAATCCGAAGTCGTTTGTACGCGCCGGCTTTACGGCGCCTACTTGAAAGAACGAGCGCGCCGAGAAGAGGCTGTTGTTGTGCGATTCGTAGACGCTGCCATGGACACCGGACGAAATGTTGGGCGCGACATGAAATTGACGGTCGGGTGGTCCCCCGAACTCCGCGCCGAAATAACCTTTGTCTGCTTGGAACTCGTCTAGGACCGTCGCTGTGACGCCCATTCGAATGTTGATTTCCTTAAGAACGTTGTTGTCGACGAGTGTAAGTTGGACGTTCTCATTTCGCCGACTCTCGCCGCTCTCGGCATCGACCTCGCCCAGTAAATTAAGCTCGGTGCGATCGACGCCATCATCGGCTATGACAGCGGCCGCATCGGCTTCAGCAACCGGCTGAGCGGCTGGTTCGGGCGCTGCCGCGGCGTCGGATTGAGAATCAGCGGCGGGCGCCGACACGGCGAGTAAACACAGGAACGCAAACTCAGCGATGGTACGTAAGAATAGACCCTTCCTTGGAGCTAGATCGGACAAAATCACGGGAGTCGATCAATTTGCCGAGCAAACCTCGGAACACTACTGCACGAGAACTAAGCCCGTCAGCGGCTGGCGACCTCTCTGCTTAGAGTATCGCCTACGGGACGCGACGGCTATCGGTTTCCGATTCGACGAGTCAAACTATTCGTGATGCTTGCGGGTACCCATATCGAATGGGATAATCTAGAAGGTAGACTATGGCCGTAAAGGGCACACCAAAAACCTCGCTGATGGGGAATAAGAATTCGGTTTCCGCTGAGAAGTGGGTCCCGCCTGTGCTGCTCGCTTGGCTTGTTCCAGGCGCCGGGCACTTTTACCTCAACCGTCGCAAACACGCCGGTTTGCTTCTGTTTTCAGTGGCCGGCATGTTTCTGTTCGGACTCATGATGCGCGGACGGATGTTCGAACCGGTGAGATCAGACCTATTCAATACAGTCGTGAACTACGGTGGGTATTTCGGGGACCTGTGTAACGGCGCATTGTATTTCTTGGCCGGCTGGCTGGGCTATCAGCAAGAGATTTTGCCTGGAGCGGGACCCGACTATGGGACCAAGTTCTTAGTTTGTGCCGGACTACTTAACCTGCTGGCTATTGTCGACGCGTACGAAATCGCGACGGGTGCGAAGGAATAAATGTTCATCACACTTTCTCATCTACAAGCAGCGATCTTGTTCGCGTTGTTCACATCGATTGTGATGGGGATCGTAGGGCGCTCGACCGACCGCGAACGCTTTAGCTACTCCGTTTACTGTTTCAAGTACTTCGTCGTTGCCATATTTGGGCTCGGCTGGTTGATGCATTTCGGCCACGGCTAAGGGCCGAGCTGTTTTAGAAAGATTCCATGGCCGATCAGCGGGTCGCCTTTTACGACTTCGACGGGACTCTTGTTTCCAGCAATGTCGTTACCCGCTACGCTTGGTTCGCCAAAAACCACCCGTCTCGGCTAGCGGCCGCGTGGCGTTACGGAACTGTGCTCGTGGGCGTGCCACTTTGGCTCGGACTTGATGCCTATTCGCGGCGTACCTTCAACTTGGTTTTCTATAGGCAGTACAAGGGACTGGGTGAGGAATGGCTGCGCTCGAAAGCTTATGAAATGTTCGAGCGAGATATTCGCCCCAAGGTGTTTCGGTTCGCAAAGGATCGGATTGCCGCGGACAAGGGCGAGGGCTACCGCACGGTTGTGATCAGCGGCGGGCTAGACTTTGCCATGCAGCCGGCTGTCGAGCATTTTGAGTTTGACGATGTGCTGGTGAACCGACTGGAATTTGCTGATGGAATTGCGAACGGCAGGGTCGTCGAACCACTCCTGGCTGAGCGAGAAAAGGTCGATGCAATGCGGGACTACTGCAACCTTCATGGCTTCAAGGTCGAAGAAGCCAGGGCGTATTCAGACAGCGCGTCCGATTTGCCAATGCTCGAAGCCGTCGGGCACCCAGCGGTCTCGAGCCCCGACCGTCGCTTGCGAGAGGTGGCGGCCGAGCGGTCGTGGCCAATCTACGATTTCACGGCCGGCGTCGCGCCCGTGCAATGAACGGCCGACCTCGCTGCTAGAATCCGGTTAATGCTTGCTCGGATTCTCTTACTAATCACGGTCGCTACCGCCATACTAGGCGCCCAAACTAAGCTTCTCCGCTACCCTGACATTCACGGTGATCAACTCGTGTTCGTCTACGCCGGCGATCTCTGGACCTCTTCGACTGACGGCGGCAGCGCAGTGCGTCTAACCGCGCACGAGGGCCTCGAGCTGTTTCCGAAATTTTCTCCTGACGGCTTGTCGATTGCCTTCACCGGCCAGTACGACGGCGACGAACAGGTGTACGTCATCCCCGCGCAAGGCGGCGTGCCGAAGCAGCTCACCTACTTTCCCGCGCGTGGCCCGCTGGCGCCTCGCTGGGGTTACGATCATCACGTCTACGGATGGACTCCCGACGGAAGTTCGGTGCTATTCCGGTCGACCCGGGACTATTGGGGAGCCAAAGACGGCAAGCTATACACTGTCCCGACCACGGGCGGGCTGCCGACGGCTTTGGAGATGCCGGTCGCCGGCGGAGGTGATCTTTCACCCGACGGCGACGCGGTCGCATACTCACCGCTATTTAGAGACTTTCGAGCGTGGAAACGGTATCAAGGCGGTTGGGCGCAAGACCTCTACATCTTCTTTAGGAAGACAGGCGAAACCCAGCAAATCACCGACCATGTCCGCAGCGATCGCGACCCCATGTGGATCGGCGACTCAGTCTATTTCGCTTCCGACCGCGACGGCACCCTCAACCTATTTCGCTACGAAATCAAGTCGAAGAAAACTTCGCAGCTCACGCGGCAAAATCAGTGGGACGTGCGCTGGCCATCCTCGGACAGCGACTCCCAAATTGTCTACGAGCTCAACGGAGAGCTCGAAGTATTTGACGTGAAGTCTCGGAAGGCTAAAGCGGTAAAGATTAGCGTTCCTACCGATGGCGTTTACAAGCGGCCCGCAAGAATTTCCGCGGCTAAGAACATCGAGGACTTTGAACTCAGTCCGTCGGGTAAGCGGGTGCTGTTCGCGGCTCGCGGCGACATCTTTACAGTCCCGGTCGAAAAAGGTCCCACGCGCAATCTGACACAAACGTCAGACGCGCACGACCGCTTGCCTCGCTGGTCGCCCGACGGGAAAAGGATCGCGTTTGTGTCCGACAAGAGCGGCGAAGAGCAGATTTACGTTGTTGACCAAGACGGCGATTCGGAACCGGTTCAATTAACGGACAGTCTCGCCGGCCGGCTCTTTCACCCAGAATGGTCGCCGGATTCGAAACGGCTCGCGTTCGGAGACAAAGACGGCGACGTCTATGTGCTCGATGTCGAGACGAAAGAGTTGAAAACGATCGCGCATGAAATCAACGGAGGAACCAACGTCTACCGCTGGTCGCCGAATGGAGGATTCATCGCCTTGATGATGAGCGTTACGCCTGCATCCGATTCGATTTTCATCTGGGAGTCGGCTAGTGATACGCTTCGCCAGGTGACCGGCGAGATGTTTGACGAAGGGACGGCGGTTTGGGGGCCCAAGGGCGACTATCTTTACTACTCCAGCGACCGCGAGTTCGCGCCGCAGATATCGAGAACCGAATGGAATTTTGCGACTGATCGCCAGACGGGCGTGTTCGCGATGGCGCTGCGCAAAGACGTTTCGCATCCCTTCCCGCCGGAGAGCGACGAGGTAGAAAACGACACGGACGAAGAGAATGATGACGATAAGGACAAGAAGGACGGTGACTCCGAAGAGGCGGCTGAACCGATTCCCATCGATTTTGATGGCCTAAGCGAGCGTGTCGCGCCGGTGCCGATCACGGCGGACAACTATTACGGCCTCTCAGCGGTTGAGGGGTCGCTGATTCTCATTCGGGGCGCGCCTTTCTACTACGGGCGCTCGGCGGATGTAAAGCCGGAGATCAAGATCTTCGACCTCAAAAAGCGTGAGCTGAAAACGTTGACTAGCGGCGGCAATTACGCGCTTTCAAGAGACGGCAAGAAGATTGTCGTGCGGCAAGAGAGTGCGTATAACGTCTTCGATGTTAAAGCTGATTCGAAAGATCCGAAAACGGTTTCAACGGCAAACTTGAAGCTCCAGCGAGATCCCGAGCGCGAATGGGAAACGATCTTCGACGAAGTTTGGCGCCGCTACCGGGACTACTTCTACGTCAAAAATATGCACGGGTACGATTGGGATGCGCTGCGCGAGCAATACCGGCCGTGGCTCAGACATGTCGCCCATCGCTCGGACTTGAACTACGTGATTGGTGAAATGATCGCCGAACTTAGCGTGGGGCACGCCTACATCGACGGCGGCGACTACGAGACGCCTGACAGACCGAAGGTCGCTCTGATGGGGGCGGATCTTGCGCTGGATGCCGACGCAGGGCGCTATCGAATCGAGAAGATTTTGTCTGGCCAGAACGAAGAGTCGATCTATCGCTCACCGTTGACTGAGATTGGAATCGATGCTCGTGTTGGCGACTACGTGCTAGCGGTTGACGGCGAAGAATTGGGTCCAAACGACAACCCCTATCGGTTGCTGGTGCACAAGTCCGATCGACCGGTCGAGCTGACGCTCAACGACAAGACGTCGTTTGACGGCGCTCGGACCGTCCACTACAAGCCAATTACAGACGAGTCGAATTTGCGCTATTTCGACTGGGTCGAGGGCAATCGCAAGCAGGTGGATAAGGCGACCAACGGTAAGGTCGGCTATATCCACATCCCCGACATGGGCGTGAGCGGAATTCGCGAGTTCATCAAGTGGTTCTACCCGCAGATTCGTAGGCAGGGGATGGTCGTCGATGTACGTGGGAATGGCGGCGGGAACGTCTCGCAAATGATCATCGAGCGCCTCAGACGTGAGTTGCTGGGGACGCGGTTTTCCCGTACCAGCGAGTTCGTCGGCACCTACCCGGCACAGGTTTTTCACGGGCATCTGGTTTGCTTGCTTAGCGAAAACTCCGCGTCCGATGGTGATATTTTTCCGGCGCGTTTTAAGGAGGCCGGCCTGGGCCCGCTGATCGGAAAACGCTCGTGGGGTGGTGTCATCGGCATCACCTCGCACGGCCCGCTACTTGATGGCGGCGACGTGCGGGTGCCGGAGTTTGCGACGAATGCGATCGACGGTAGTTGGATTATTGAAGGCCACGGCGTAGATCCCGATATTGAGGTCGACAACGACGTGGTATCGGTACTGGCGGGGCGAGATCCGCAGTTGGAACGGGGGATCGAAGAGGTCATGAAAATGATCGAGGCTGACCCCAAGGTTTATCCAGCGCGGCCGGCGGATCCAATACGGACTAAGTAGTGGACGCGAACATCGCGATGCTCTAGCAACTCGGGCTAGCGAGGGTAGTCCGCGCTGGCGTCGCTGCGGGCGCATGAGGCATCCCATTCCGCGAGCGTCGCCCGCATCGACTTTGCGACTTCAGGGAGTTCTTCAATCAAGTTGTAGCGCTCGCCTGGATCGACAGTGATATCGAACAGCATGTCTTGGCGTTGACCATCGAGGTACGAGAGCAGCTTGTAGCGGTTGTCGATCAACGAATGATCTGGCGAGCCGAGACGGGCGGGTTCCTGGTCCACGCCACCCGGTGTTTGGAATCCGATGGGCTTTCGCCGCCGTGTCATCGTGCCGTCAATCAGCGGGACAAGGTTTACGCCGTCGCGCGGTTCGGGCGCTCCCTTCATTTCGAAGCCTAGGGCGGCAAGCACGGTGGGGAAGTAGTCGACGGTCGAACACGGTAGACGAGTCGTCCGGGCCTCGCGAATTCTCGACGGCCACTCCAGGATCCCAGGCACGCGGACACCGCCCTCGAAAAGGCTGCGCTTGCGCCCGCGGAACGGGCCGGCCGAGCCGCGCCGCCGACCGGTGGTCGTGTCGCGGCCTTCAGGTCCGTTGTCACTGCAGTACCAAAGCATGGTGTCATCGGCTACACCAAGATCGCGCAGCTCTTTGCGCAGACGGCCAACCTGCTCGTCGAGCGCCGTCACGCAGCCATAGAAATGCTGTTCGCCCTCGCTGTGTTCCTTGTACATTGCGCGGTACTTCGGTCCCGCGACGACCGGCTCGTGCGGCGCGTGAAACCAGATCACGGTGAAGAACGGCGTTTGGCTCTCAACAGCCCGCTGGATGAACGGAATCGCGCGGTGCATGATGACGCGAGAGTCGTCGCCGTCGAGATTGTCTTTGGCGTACTCCTCTTCACCGGTCCAATACTTCGATGGAAAGGCTTGGTTCTCCATCGGGTTCCAAGTCGGCATCTGCACTTCCGCTGAAAACGCTTCATCGAAGCCGCACTCCCAAGGCGGCGAATAGTGATCTTTGGTTCGCTCGCGCCCACCGCGCCGACCATCTACAGTCTCGCGAGTCAGCGTTCCAAGGTGCCACTTTCCGAAATGGCCGGTTGTGTAGCCCTGCGTTTTCAGCGCCTCGGCGAGAGTGACTTCGCCATCTCGCATGTGGCCGGTGTTAGCTGTGTATATTCCGTAGCGATAAGGGTGCCGGCCGGTTAGCGCGCTGCCACGTGTGGGCGAACAAACTGGAGCGCCCGAGTAGAAGCGGTCAAAGCGCAGGCCCGACGCCGCCATCGCATCGAGGTTTGGCGTCTTCAGAATCGGGTGGCCGTTGTAGCCGGTATCGCCCCAACCTTGGTCGTCGGCCATGCACAAAATGATGTTCGGTTTTGCCGTCGCGGCGCGCACCATCGATGCAGCCAGGGCCGTCCCACCGAGAGTACGCAGAAAGTTTCGTCGTTCCATGTTTCGACTATCGTACTAGCTCGCCTCGCTCACGCTTCCGCCGCGTGGCGTAGAGCCTGTAGATAACCGATCGCAAACGCCCAGCCCATCTGCGAGCCGATCGTATCGTCGCTGAACTCGGGAGTGTGGTCGGGAAGTGCGTCCAGCGAAGGCTGGCATGTTCAGTGGGAGACAGACCCACCGGGGAAGAAGTCAGAGCCCCGTAGCTAGAGTTGCATTGGTGGAGAAAACGAAGCTGATGAAGCCAACTGACAAAGCCATCTTTAGGATGGTGAGCAAGTCACTGGGCCGCAATGAAAGTGAACCCATAGGTGGCCTCGAAAAACATAAGCCTCGGAGGCCGAGTCCGTTTCCCAAGGACGAAGGCAGCATGAGCCGGCGCAGACTGACTGACGCGCTGGGTCACTCCGGCGGGGTAATAGGGGCAGCACGGTGACAAGGGCATGCAAAGCAACTGGAGAAACCCTCCTCGTCCCGTTGAGAAATCGGCGGAGCAAGTCAAGCCGTATAACCGGCCTCAACCGGGAAATCGGTGGAAGGCGAGAGGGAGGCGGCGAGGTTCGTAGTAGCGATGAAGCGGGGTAACGCCCGTGGAGCGAAGGGGCCTTACTGCAGATGAGGTTTTCGTCAACAACGCGAGGCAGGGACGAATGATAAAAGCGTCCAGCAGTCTGCAAGAGCTGAGACGAAGACTATACGTCAAGGCGAAGTCTGAACCGTCTTGGCGCTTTTGGGGTTTGTACGTTCACGTCTGTAAGAGAGAAACCCTTCGGGAAGCCTATCGGTTAGCAAAGCTTAACAACGGAGCTCCGGGTATTGACGGAGTGACGTTTGAAGCGGTCGAAGCCGAAGGCGTCGAGGAGTTTCTCGATCAGATCCGCGAGGAGCTGGTGCAGCGGAGCTATCGACCCCTACGGGCGCGGAAGGTGGAAATACCCAAGGAAGGAGGCAAAGTACGCCTGCTTTCGATTCCATCGATCCGGGACCGAGTAGTCCAGGGAGCCCTAAAGCTGATCCTGGAACCGATCTTCGAGGCTGACTTTCAAGGCGGGTCGTTTGGCTATCGTCCGAAGAAGTCGGCGCATGCTGCGATCCGGCGTGTGACAGACGCAATCGTCAGCGGCAAGACCTACGTGATTGATCTTGATTTGCGGTCCTACTTCGACACGGTGCGACATCACGTCGTGCTGGAGAAGGTAGCTCAGCGGGTGCGAGACGACGAGGTCTTGTGGCTGTTGCGGTTGATTCTGAAGGCGTCGGGGAAGCAGGGCGTTCCGCAAGGCGGGGTGATTTCGCCACTGCTCAGTAATCTCTACCTCAACGAGGTGGACAAGATGCTGGAGAAAGCGAAGGAGACAACCCGTCAGGGACAGCGGGAAAGGATCGAGTATGCCAGGTTCGCCGATGATCTGGTGATCCTGGTGGATTCGAACCCGCAATGGCGCTGGCTACGAGGGGCGGTGGAGAAACGATTGCGCGAGGAGTTGGTGAAGCTCCAAGTGGAGGTGAACGAGGAGAAGAGTAGTCGGGTGGACCTGGCGCAAAGAGAGAGCTTTGGATTTCTCGGCTTTGAGTTCCGTCGGACCCGCTCATGGCGGGGGCGATGGATGCCGCTGTATGTGCCGAAAGGCGCCAAACGCACGGCATTGCTACGCAAGCTCAAGTTGATCTTCCGAAGCTTCCGATCCCGGCCGGTGGGGGAGTTGATCGAAACGATCAATCCAATCCTACGAGGTTGGGTGCAATACTTTGCGGTGGGCCATTCGGGCCGCTGCTTCTCGTACATCCGAGACTGGGTGGAGAAGAAGATCCGACGCCACTTGGGCCGAGCCCGAAAGCGCCGGGGCTTCGGATGGAAGCGATGGAGCCGATCCTGGCTGTATCAGTCGCTGGGACTCTTTCGGGAGTACCGAGTGAGCTATCAGCGGAACAGGGCGGCAGTTGCGCCATGCGAATAGGTCTCATAAACCTTGAGGCGAAGTCTGCAGGAGCGCGTAGTGCGGGAAATCCGCATGCTGCGTGCGAGGTGGCGGGAACTGGAAACGGAGCCACGGACTCGGCTAAACGGGCACGCAGGGGGAAACCCCGGATACAGCCAAGCTGATGTCCTGACGGGCCACCGCGCTAGTTCTCGACCCTACTAATCAGATACTTGTAGCCGACGTCAGCGAACGCTTTCATGCAGGCGAGCATGTTGCAGTCGCCTTCGTCGTGCATCACTTCAAGATATTTGTAGTAGGGCACGTCGACACGCACATTGCGAAAGTGCACGTGATTGATGCGGTCGCGCGAGCCGAAGTAGCGGATCGCCTCGGCGGCATCCTCACCCATCTCGGTCGTGACACCTGTATCGAGCGTAATGCCGTTTGACGGACTATCGACGGCCTCGATGAGGCGCTTCTGGTCCGCGATCGTCCGCACCGGCTGAGCCGCGCCTCGATACATTGGTATCGGCGGATCGTTGGGATGCAACGCCAGGCGCACCCCAGCATCCTCGGCCACAGGGATAATTTCCGTCAGAAAGTTCTCAAGGCGCTGCCACATCTCGTCGCGAGAATGCTCGCCGACGTTTGGAAGCGGTGGGTTACCCTGCGTGCGTTCGTGGTCATAGTTGCGCAAGCCGGCGCCGCCCCGACCGGTCGTGCGCCCATAGCCTTCCGAGGCGCGTAGCGGGGTGAAGTTATATTCGACGACCGGAATTCCTAGCCTGCCAATAATGCGAATGTTCTGCTTGACGGCTTCGAGTTCCTCGTCGGCGCTCGAACGTCCGTGCATCACCGCGTACATCCGGCCGAGGTGAATCATCATGGGCGTCAGCCCTTTTTCTTCAATTCGATCCTTAACTCGCCTAAGCTCTTGCTCATCCCACGGCTGTAAAGGGCGATCGCTTTGCGGACCTCGATCAGTCGATGGGACGAGCCCTCGCCGGCTGACGTCGATCGAGTAGCGCGACGGCATTACGACGTGCTGAATACTGAGCATCTTGAAGAAGTCGAGCGTTTCGTCGGAAAGGTCGCGAAGGCCCTTGCCAAGTTTGAGAGCGGGCGTCTGAGCGCCGGCGGAATTCGCCATTACTGCCAGCGCCGCCACCGCCGCCCCGCCTTGCAACAAATCTCTGCGTTGAGTCGTCATCCGTTCACCGCCTGGACTAAGCCTCGGATGTAGCCGTGCGAGAACGAGCGGCCGATCTTGGCGCCGGGCAGATCGTTGGGAATGCTCGGGCTGTGATCAGATACGATCGCCTGCTGGTAGCCGACCTGCTTGTAAGCATGCATCGCGGCGAGCATGTCGACATCGCCCTCGTCGATGAATGTTTCTTCATAGTGCGGGACGCTACCGCGCACCGCTCGGAAGTGTACGTGGTGGATTTTGCCACGGCCTCCGATTCGCCGAATGGCGTCAACGACATCGACTCCCATTTCCGTCACCGTTCCCTGGCAAAATGTAAAACCGTTCGCCGGGCTTGGCACCGCATCTAAGAATGACTCGATCTCGTCGGTGTTGGTAATAAGGCGTGAGATTCCGCGCATTTCAGCAACCGGTGGATCCTTTGGATGTAGCGACATTTTCACGCCTAACTCCTCGGCCGCCGGCATTACATTTTTCGCGAAATAGAGCAAGCGCTCCCACAGCTCTTCGCGAGAAATTCTCCCGAGTTCCTGAAAGGGTGGCGCTTCCCGAACGCTTTCGTAATTGAACGCCTTGTAGGTGGCCCCACCGCGTCCGGGCTTGGAGTAGTAGCCGACGTCCGCCCCCCACTTGAAGTCCGGCGACCATCGCCACTCGACTACGCTCACTCCCGCGGCGCCGGCCGCGATGATACTACTTCGAATGTTTTCGATGTCGCGATCGCGCTCAGGCTTTCCAAGCATCGAGTTCATCAGCCAGCCGAGAGGCAGCATCAACGAATGCAACTGCAGGTCGAACGCAGCGCAGCGTTGTTTGACTGTTTCGATATCGCCCTGCGACCAAAATCCTTTGCCGTCGGAATCGACCGAGTCGGTACCTTGCAGCACGACATACTCCAGACCTAACTGGGCCATCCAACGTAATGTCGCTTCGTCTAGGTTCCCGATATTTTCCGAAACGCGGGGAGCCCAGTCTTCCTCGGCCGGCACCGACTGTGTTGTGCGATTGCTACAAGCGTTGTTGGCGGAAACGGCGCCTACGACTCTGGTAATAGCCTGGCGGCGAGTGAAGTTCATCGCGGCCATTGTAACTTGTCGCCGGTGGGATACGCACAGCCTTCGGATAAGCTTGCGGCTAAGCGCTTGCGACTGAATCGATTGGCAAATCGTTTAAGAAAAAAATACCAGCAAAACATGACGGTATCCATAAAGATACTGTATCCTGGTGTTGACAGAACGCCCTGATACCTAGCCGAACGAAACCCGCCTGCATTGACAAACTTTAACGGGCAACATTCGGCAAACGAAATACGGCCAGTCGTTCTGTCAGGTGCGAAAGGAGCCACCGCGAGCGATGGATATTATTGCGATTATCGGAGAGTTGAGAAAAGAGCTAGAGCGGATCGACCAGCTGATTTTGGCGTTAGACACGCTGTCACACGGTCGCCGTCGAGGTCGTCCTCCCAAATTGCTTCAGGAGTTACGGCAACGTGCCAAGAGCGGTGACGCTGAAGCGTCCGCCGAGCCCGCCGCCCCCAAAAAAGCACGCAAGAAGGCTGCCAAGAAAAAGGCCGCAAAGAGCTAGCGCGACGCGAATCTAATAAACGGGCGTCCCGTAGGGAATAGGAGTTTGAATTCTCCGCGGGGCGGTGACTCGCTCAATCTTCCACTTGCCGCTCAGGTTACTGAGATAGATCTGCTGAACTTCGTTGCGCTCGGCGTATACGTATTCGACTCGAACCTGGGCCTCTTCCTCCGACAGGAGTTCCGGCTCATTCATCGCGATGCCCTTGATTTCGCGATTTCGTTCCTTAAGAAATTCAGAGAATTTTTCAGCGCCCATCTCGGCGTAGCTCTGCCGTAATGTCTTTTCCAATTGGCCGCTGTAGCAACCCAGGTATTCGTCGACGATTCCGTCGCGAGCGGCATCGAGCATTGCATAAATAACGTCTCTTGGCTTTTCAGGTTCCGAACGACTGGACCGAAAAAACGGTGCGACGTTCGAAGCACTTTCAGGCAGCTTGAATGCGCCTTGATTCCAGCCAATTGCGCCGAGTGCGCCCGCGATTAGAGCGATCGTCACGGCCTGGGCCTTGGCGTCTTTGGTCATCGCTAGGAAACTAACGTGCGCGGTCGCGGCGAACGATCGTTAAGTCAAGGTTCCCACTTTCATCGACAATCGTCTTGCGAAGTCGCGGCAGAACCTGCTCCATGGTTTCAAGAAACAGCCGATCGCGCGTGACCTGGCGATTCTTCGAGTATTCGGCAGCGAGGCCCGTGAAACGCGCGGCATCACCCAAGGCTTCGTTGATGACGCGCTGCTTGTGGCCTAGCGACGAAATCAGCATCTGTTGCGCCTCACCTCGAGCGCGCGGCACGATGTCATTTGCGTAGCCTTCGGCTTCATTAAAGATTCGTGCCGAATCGGCTCGAGCGGAGGCGACATCTCGAAAAGCGTCGGCAGCCTCGGGGGGCGGCGTGACTGAGCGAATATTTACGGTTGAGACGACAACGCCGAGCTCATATCCATCGATGAGCTGCTGCGAGCGACGCCGCACGATTTCTTGGATCGCCAACTTCTCTGTCGTCAGCACTTCGTCGACGGTGCGAGCGGCGATCTGCCGCCCAAGCTCGGCCTCGACGGCGTTGGCAACAGCGCGGTTGGCTTCGGCGGCTCTAAACAAATAGTCCGCCGGATCGGCGACGCTGAATTGCACCACGGTGCGCACGTTGATGATGTTTTGATCGCCGGTAATAAACTGCGAAAGCGCCGGGTCGGCTGGAATCGCATTGGCCTCGTCAGCAACCTCGCCGCCGATAAACGCACGCTTCAGCTCGCGAACCTTGAGCCTGTGAACCTGTCCGATAGGCCATGGCCAATGCCAGCCGACCCCCGGCGTTGCGCGTTCAACGGTTACGGCGCCGAAGGTGGTGAGCACCGCCTGCTCTTCGGTCGGCACAAGATAGATACCGAGCACAAGCCACAGCGCAAGCAAGTACAGCGCGTACTTCTTCTTGGCGCTAGCCGGGGCGGCGCCTGGGTCGGGCTGCACCGGCGCTGCGGCCGCGACGGACTCTTCAGCCTTCGTATCGAGTAAAATTCCCATTTATTCTGTCTACTGCCCTCGGGTAAGCAGCCGCAGTAGCTCTGAATCGGAACTCAGAATTACTGTCGTTTGATCATCCAGCGTCTTCTTGTAGGTTTCCAGCGTGCGGGTTAGCTTATAGAACGTCGGATTCTTGGAATAGGCCTCGCCATAGGTTCGCGCGGCTTCGGCGTCACCCTCACCCTTGGTTGTTTCCGCTTGTTTGTATGCCCTTGCCAAGATCTCCTCTTTCTCGCGGTCGGCCTCGGCCCGAATGCGAAGCGCCTGTTCTTCGCCTTCCGCGCGATACTGACGCGCAATCCGCTCGCGCTCGGCGCGCATCCGCGCGTAAACACTCTGCTTGTTTTGCTCGGGCAAATTGAGGCGCTTCAAACGCACGTCGATCACCTGAATTCCGTATTGCTTGAGCGCATCGGCGCCGCTTGTTTCGGTGAGCTTGTCGAGCATGGCGCGGGTCTTGACCTCCTCTGGTACGGGGGAAATAATCTCCTCTAAGTCGTGGCCGGCAATTGCAGCCGCCAAGCCGGCCCAGACTAAATCATGCAGCCGCATTTCAGCGGAGGCTTCATTTCCTACTGTTTGAACGAATGTTTCCGGATCGTCGATGCGCCAAAGTGCGTAACTGTCGATGCTGAGATTCTTCTTGTCGCGCGTCAAAAACTCCGAACGCGGTGGATTGTAGACCCGCAATCGATTGTCAAAAAACTTTACCTGGTGGATGAGTGGAACCTTGAAGGCTAGGCCCGCATCCGTGACGGTGCGGACCGGGCGGCCAAACTGTGTGACCAACGCAAACTCAGTCTCACGAACGGTGAAGAACGTCGACCACAGGACTACTAACGCGCCAAGCGCTACGAGTATGTTGCTGTTGTTGCTGACGAAAAGGCCCATGTCGAAGGGCTCTCGTGGCTCGTGATCGTGGCCATGATCGTGACTGTGGCCGTGGTCGTGCGAATGATCATGCGAATGCTGTTTATTGTGGTCGTGCATGGTCTACTCTTCCCCTTCGGGTAATTCAAACGGTGGGGGTGGCTGTTGCATTTGCGCGCCGGGCGGAGCAATCATGACGCTGTCTTCGACAGTCCACAAATTGCGCTTACCGCCGCGCGAATCGATGATGAGCTTCTCGCGCCTTGGAAGGACCTCATCCATGGTTTCGAGGTATAGACGCGTCGCCGTGGGGCCGGGGTTGCGCCGATACTCATTTTCGAGTTGGCTAAATCGCGCCGCGTCTCCCTGCGCTCTATCTGAGCGGCTGATCTTATAGCCGGCCGCCTCGTGAATGCTCGCCTCGGCCTGTCCGCGAGCCAGAGCGACTTGCTCGTTTGCATACCCTTCAGCTTCATTTATCATTCGGCTCTTCTCTTCAAGGGCGCCGGCGACTGCGCGAAATGCGTCGACAACTTCAACAGAGGGGTGGAGGTCTTGAATCGCTACGTGTCGAACACGCGCGCCTACCCTATAGCGTTCGAGGCGGGACTGCAGCTCATCGGCCACGGCCTGCTCGGCGTCACGCCGCCCCGTCGTGATTAACTCGTCGAGCGACGTTGAGTTTACGACCGATCGGAATGAAGCCTCGGCCGCGGCGCGAATCGTGGCATCGGGGTCAAGCTGTTGAAACAGAAAATCTTCGGGCTTTTCCAGATCGTAATGGACGACTGCGCTCATCTCGATCATGTTCTGATCGCCCGTCAGCATGAGCGTTTCTTCTTCTTTCAACTGGATACGTCCGTCGCGATGCTGCACGTCCCACTCGTAGGCGGGTGCCTCGTTGAAGTTCGCCGCGGCAGTCGTTCGGAAACCCAGCTCGACGATGCGAATTTCACGCGACTTGATGCGGGTTAAGCGGTCAACCGGCCACGGGAATTTCAGATTGACACCGGACTCGCGGTACTCCGGCACCCTGCGTCCGAAGCGTTCGATTACGCCTACTTCGTCTATTTGCAAGACAAAAGATGCGGTCGAAATCCACAAGATGCCGCAGGCCCAAGCTAGCGGACTAACCAATCGACGACGGTTTTCGACGAGCCAAGCGAAACCGGCGGCGGGGTCGACGCGGCGCAAGAAACCTAGGACGTGCTGCCAAAGGTGGCCGATCCCGGTCCAGCGCGCGTAGCGTTGCCATCTCGACACGTGCCCGGCGGGCGGCTCAACCCTGAGCAGCCTCACCGAATTGAGCATCACGAAAATCGATGAGATTTGATGGACACCCGCGGCAAGCGCCGGCCCCATCCAGCCCATACCGGCGACGTAAACAGCGACGACGTTGACGACACCGGCAAATATGATGATGTTCTGCCAAATAGTCGCGACAGCAAACTTCGACACATCAAAGAGCTTCGGAAGCTTCGTGATGTCACGGTTGAGATCGACGACATCAGCGGCTTCGGCGGCTATGTCAGCGCCAGAACCCGCAATTGCGACGCCGACATCGGCGGCGGCGAGGGCGGGAGCGTCATTGACGCCGTCGCCGATCATGGCAACCTTACGCCCTTGCAACTGCAGTTGCTTAATGCGATCGAGTTTTTGCTCGGGAAGGAGTTCAGCCTCGACGTGCGTGATGCCCACTTCACGAGCCATCGCGTCTGCTGCTTTGCGACGATCGCCAGTCAGAAGGATGATATTGGCAACGCCGAGATCTTCGATGGCATGAATCGCGGCGTGCACGCCCTTGCGCGGGGTATCACGCAGCAGAATCGCGCCGACGAGCTCGGTATCTGAAGCCACCAGCACCGCCGTCGCGCCCGCGCGGTCGGCAGCGTCAAGGTACGGCTTGAGGCCTTTAATGCCTTCTTCGGCGAGAAAGGCTTCGTTGCCGGCGCGTATGGTGTGTCCGTTGCGGAGACATTGCGCGCCCCGGCCGGGGACGATCTTTGCGTCGATCGGCGTAGAGGCAATTACGCCGCGCTCGATGGCGGTCTCGACGATCACCTTGGCGAGCGGGTGATCAGAGCTGGCCTCGGCCGTTGATCCAAGCGTCAACACCTCGATCGCGGTGTGACCCTCAGCCGGGACCACTTCGAGAATTTCAAACTCGCCGGTCGTTAGAGTGCCCGTCTTGTCGAATACGACGGTGTCGACTTCCGATGCCGTCTGGACGACCTGACCGCCGCGAACGAGCAGCCCGCGGCGCGCCAGTCCGCCAATCGCGGCGACCATCGCCGACGGCGTCGCGAGGATCAGCGCGCAGGGGCAGCCGACGATGAGGACCGCCACAGCGCGGCGAATGCGCTCGGTGTTATCGAAGTCCGACGAGAAGTAGTAGACACCAGCGGCCGCGGTTAATATCGCCGGCAGGAAATAGCGAGCGTACTTGTCGGCGGTGCGGACAACCGGAGCTGTCCGGTGATCGCGGGCTTCTTCGACCAACTGGATAAGCCGGGCAAGCGTCGACTCGGCGGCGGCGCGGCTGACGCGAACGTGAATTAGCCCGTGTCCGTTGACTGTTCCAGAAAAAACTTCGTCGCCAACCGCCTTGTCGCGGGGCATCGACTCGCCCGTAATGGGGCTTTCATCGACGGACGATTCGCCGGTCTCGATGATGCCGTCGGCCGAGATGCGTTCGCCGGCCCGGACGATGATGAGGTCGTCGGGAAGCAGGTCTTCAACGTGGACCTCAATCTCTCGACCCTCGCGCAGGACGCGAGCCTCGTGCGGAAGTTGATCGACAAAGCGGTGAATCGCCCGCTCCGTTCGCCCGGCAGCCCAGGCCTCGAGGCCCTCGCCAAGCAGCATGATGAACATCGCTTCGGCGGCAGCCAGGTACTCGCCGATCATCATCGCTGCGAAGGCCGCAATGACAATCGCTAGATCGGCGGATATCTTGCGATCGAGCAGCTCCGAAATAGCTCGATAGAAGGTTTTGTAGCCGGCGATGACGGCCAAAAGGATAGCCGTGTCGTACCCGAGAATGTTGTCAAAGATACCTAAAAAGTTGAGCAGCAACAACACGCCGACCAGCGCGGTGAAGCCGACATACTTCACCTGCTCGCGGCGATCGCGATTAATCGCGTGATCTTCTGAGACTACGTGCACCGGTAGACAAAGATAGCAAAGCGCAATGATGAGTTTTCACGATGGTCGCGGACCCCTGAACAGTTCTTGATATTGTGGCGCGCGCCTCCGGCGGGCTGCACCGACCTCCGGTCGGCGTCTGGAGTTTGGCCTTTCACTAGATGGGACGCGCGGTAAGCACGTTCTTGAGTTGTGAGGGATCTGAGAATGCTTGTGTCTCAAAACATTTTGAGGTATTCTTGTATCTAGTTGTTTAGCTTGTTGTGTAACTAGATTCATTTCCAAGGAGACCTCATGTCCTTCCCCACCAAACTGCAGTTGATCAAGCGCAAGGCTTCCCAACAGTTCTACGTCAACTTCCCCTCCGCCAGCGCTCAGATGCTCGACTTCCAGCCCGGCGAACAGCTCGAATGGATCCTGCTCGACCGCTCCCAACTCGTGCTCAATCGTTTGCAACCTCCGCCCGTCGAGTTGAAAAAAAACTCCCGATCGAGTCGTCGACACCTTCTCCCGACTCTTCGCCAAAGGCCTCAACCCCCACGCTCGACAAAGCGTGAACGACCACCTCACCCGCCTCGCTCTCGGTGCCGCCGTCTGCCTCGGCCGCTCCACCATCACCGGCCTGCTACATGCCTCCGGCGAGAGCTTTCAGGACTGGAGCGCCGGCTACCGCCTGTTCTCGCAACAACGCGTCGAGCCGCAACGCCTGCTCGATGCCTCGCGCCGCGAGGTGCTCGCTCGCTTGCCGCCCGAGGCTCCCTTGGTCGTCGCCATCGACGATACACTGCTCGCCAAGTCGAGTCTCAAAACGCCCGGCGTGAGTTGGCGGCGCGATCCGCTTGGACCCAAGTTTCAGGCCAACTTGATTCTCGCGCAGCGCTTCTTGCAATTCTCGGCAGCGCTGCCTCCCAGCGAGCGGCAGCAGCCGGCGCGACTCATTCCGATCGGCTTGGAACACGCGCCGACTCCGCGCCGACCGTCGAAGAAGGCCACGGACGAGGTTTGGAAACAGTACCGGCGCGAGGCTCGCAAGTGCAGCTTAACGGCCCTCGCCGCCAGGCACATCGCGCGCTTGCGCGAGGCCATGAACGCCGATCCCGGAGGCGCTGACAGAGCCTTGCACCTCGTCGTTGATGGCGCTTACACCAACCGCACGGTGTTCGGATCGTTGCCCGCCGAGGTGACGTTGATCGGCCGCATTCGTTCCGACGCCAAGCTGTATCATCTGCCCCTCGAGCAGCCCGGCAAAGGCCGCAGGCGTTGTTACGGCGAACGCGCGCCGACGCCCGAGCAACTCCGCCAGGACGACAACGTGCCGTGGCAAACGGTCGAGGTTTTTGCCGCCGGCAGCCTGCACCAGTTCAAAGTGAAGACGCTCGCGCCGCTGCGTTGGCGGCCGGCGGGAGGCAAGCGGGACTTGCGTTTGGTGGTGATCGCACCGTTGGGTTATCGGCCGCGGGCGGGCTCGAAGGTGCTGTATCGCAAGCCGGCGTATTTGATTGTCAGCGATCCGAGTTTGGGGCTGGAGCAGATCGTGCGGCAGTACGTTTGGCGCTGGGAGATCGAGGTCAACTTCCGTGAGCAGAAGACGCTGTTGGGAGTCGGACAGGCGCAGGTGCGGCAGCCGGACGCGGTCGAGCGGGTCCCTCAATTTATGACGGCGGTGTATGCGCTACTGCTGTTGGCGGGCGCGAGTTGGAGCCGCCAACAGGGCGTGGACGACGCCTTGCCGCGACCGCACTGGCGACGCCGCTCGCAGCCGCAACGGCTCACCACGCAACGGCTGATCAGCCACCTGCGGGCCGAGCTTTGGGCGGACGGCGTGCAGCGGCAACATTTCTGCGGCTTGCGGAACACTTCGCAATCCAACACGAAGCTGCAGAAACTCCCAAGAGGCGCTCCGCCTGCAGCAATCTACGCTTCCGGCTAACGCCAATCCCCTATTTCCGCACCCTACCCCAAACTTCAACCCTCTTTGAACAGCCAAACTCCAGGCGCCGACCTCCGGTCGGCGTCTTTCGCGTTGGAATCTACCTGCATGTCACTGTAGATGAGCTAGATCGAGGTCTTGAACAAGAAACGTCGACCGGAGGTCGGCGCAGCCCGCCGGAGGCGCGCGCCACAATCCATTCAGTTGCGCTCCCGAAACTCCTCATACCAATTCTCGGTGATATGAATCGCCGGTTTGCGTCGCGGTGCGTCATCGTCGACGACATCCTCGACCATTACGAAGCGGCCGTCCACCGACACGTCGTAGCTCCAGCCTCCGCCCGGTAGTTTCGGGTCCGAGAAAAGGCGTTCCGATCGACCCACTCGGAACTCGTCGCCGGTCGTTACCTCAATCGCCACAAGCGTGCTTCGCTCGACATAGTACAATTCGCTACCGTCATGGCTCCAACGAGGCTGACAGCCGCCGTTTTCCGAAATCTGCCAACGGCCCGCGCCCGAGGGGAACTGCCGCACGTAGGTCTCCTCGGTGCCCGACTCATCCGAACAGTATGCTGTGTACGCGCCATCTGGTGAGATCTGCGGCGTGCTTTCCGAGAACTGTGTAGCCACAAATGGGGTTGTCTCGCCTTTGCCGTTGTTGGCTTGGCGGTCGAGAACCCACAAGTCAAGACCAGTTTCGGCATGTACGACGGAGTAGATCACGCGGCGATCATCCGGGGACCAATCCGACGCTAGTTCACCCGCCGGGGATGCAATCAAGCTCTCAGGCTGTGACCTGCCATCCGAGCTACGGATGTAGAGGTTGTCGACACCATCGGTCCGACGGTTGTACGTGACCAATTTGCCGTCCGGCGACCACGACGGGTATCGGTGGCGCCCCGCTTCGAAGGTTAGGCGCCGACTGATTGGTCTATCGACTTCATGAATCCACATTTCCCGCTGTTGATTTTCTTGCCCAGTGACCGCAACTCCGCGCCCGTCGGGGGAGAGCGTGGGGTATAGGATCCGTTTCTGAGGGCGACCGATCTCCCCGGTCTTTTTCCCTGTTCGGTCTCGCCACACAAGCCGCTCTTTGGAGCCGGCTCCAAACACATCGACGGACACGAGCGTTCGGTCGTTCGACAGGCTGGCATCACCCACGCCCTGGGCGATCGGAAACGCTTCGCCGGTTACTTTGAGAGTCGCCAGGGAAAAGGGCAAAGCCCACAAGCCCGCACGGCGTGCTTGAGGCTGATAGATGATTAATCCCGGAGCCGCATAGACCGGTGCGGCTCCCCCAATAAGCATTTCACTCTCACCCGATTCCAGATTCCAAAGGTAAACGTCTTTGTCAGTGGAATTTCCGACGGCAAACAATAGAGAAAGCGAAACGGCTTCGACCGGCAGGAAATGGGGCTCGACATTCGAGGCTCCCTTCTCAATCGAAATCGGCTCCAAGAACGCCTCGGAGTTCCCACCGGCGGCGGACACCTCATGCAGCACGGGAGTAATCACCCCCGAGCTAAAAACAATCGTCTCGCCGTCTGGGCTCCAGCTACCGCCCACTAGGATCGAACCCGGCAGGTCGCACAAGACGATCGACGGACCTCCCTGAATTCCGATTTTCTTGAGTTGACCGCTAGCTCCGAACCCGATGAATTTGCTGTCAGGGGACCAAAACGCGCCGCGGTCAGCGCCTTCGCTCCCCGCTAGCTTGCGTGGCTCCTCCTTGTCAACCTCGCGCACCCACAGCGCCGGAGGAGATTCATCGGAGGTGTAAACGATCCACCGGCCGTCTGGTGAGATCGCGGCGCGCGCCTGCTCGAATTGACTGTACAGCGAGTCTGGCGTGAACGAGAAGCGCCGCACAGGGCGTTCGGGCGCCGGCTCGGTGAAGTGGACGAACGCTAAGACCAGAGCAATCACTGCCGTACCCGCTAGTAAAACCCACGGTGCCCGGCTTGCGGGCGCAGCACGCTGCGCCCCTACGGTTTTCGGGAGTGCGGTTGGCTCTGTCGTGACTACTTTTGAGCGGCCGGATTGGAGACGTTTTTGGAGGGCCTTTAGGTCTACGACGAGGTCGCCGGTGTTCTGGTACCGCTCTTCGGGCGATTTCGCAATCGCCTTGTTGACCGCGACCTCGAGCTCCATCGGCACGCCTGTCCGCAGCGCCGTCATCGGCTCGGGCGCTTCGTTGAGAATCGAGTACATGATGGCCTTGTCATAGTCGCCCTTGAATGGTTTTTCGCCGAGGACCATTTCGTAGAGGACGACCCCGAGCGACCAAACGTCGGTGCGATGGTCCGTACCCGAACCCTCGCATTGCTCGGGAGACATGTAGGCTGTTGTCCCCATCGTTTGATCGGCTTTAGTCAGGCGGCTGGCTTGGGTGAGCTGGGCCAGCCCAAAGTCCATGACGGTGACGTGGCTCTTGGAATCGACGATCACGTTCTCGGGCTTGATGTCTCGGTGGACGATACCTTTCTCGTGCGCGGCGTCCAGGCCGGTGGCGATCTGCTGGGCAATGTCGAGGGCGGCGTCGAGCTTGAGCGGTCCTTCGGCGATCTTCTTATCCAGGGACTCCCCCTCGATAAGAGCCATCGCGATGAACGACTGCCCGTCCACGTGCTCAATCGCATAGACCGGACAGATGTTTGGGTGGTGCAGCGCCGCCGCAGCCTTGGCCTCGCGCTCGAATCGCTTGCGGACGTCTTTGTCGCCCAGAAGGTGCCCAGGTAAAAACTTCAGGGCAACGTCACGTTCGAGTTTCGTATCGAGAGCCCGATAAACGACACCCATGCCGCCTTCGCCGAGCTTCTCCCGGACCTCGTAGTGGCTAATCGAGCGACCTTCCACGTTGTCAGTGATTCTACCTCGCCACTCCAAAAAAACTACAAAAATACCAGTTCGCGGAATCTTGCAACGCAGACTGAGTTCCCGGGGGCGTGGAGGAGCTGAGGGCCTCGCGAGCGGACGTAGCCGACCCGCTCATCGAACCGGGAGTTAATTCACTCTACCCAGCCGTGGTTGTCGCGAACGGATATCATCGCCGCAAGTATGTCGTTCCAAGTCTGCGGTTCCATCATCACCGCGTTGGGGAACATGCAACCGTCCCAGCAGATGTGGCGGGTCTTTTTCGTCAACTCGCCACTCTCATCGCGTAGCCAATATCCGGCGTGCTTCGCAATGTCAAGTTTGCCGTTCGGATCGTTAGCCTGGCAGTGCCGGCCCGTGCGATCGTGACCGCCGGTGCCGTGGACCGTTGCGTCGTTCTGAGCGACATGGAAGTCTATCGTCCAAGGCCGCAGCGCGCCCGTCAGTGTACGCAAGGCCTCGTCCAGCGCGTCATCGTCATTCCACGCAAAGCCCGTGGGCAAAATCGCATGTTCAGGCGCGTTGTAGCCAAGCGTATATAGCAGCGTGTGGGCCATATCTGCTTGGAAGCCGAGATGGGGGCTGTCGACGCCTTCGAGCAACTCCAGCATGTATTTCCAACTGTGCATGCCGCCCCAGCAAATTTCACCTTCGGCCGCTAATTTTTCGCCATGATCGGCCGCAATCGCGGCTGCTTGCTTGAACGTTTCAATCGCGTTGGCCGTGTTGCCCGCGGGATCTGCTGCCCAGTCAGCCACCCCCGTAGCTGTATCGATTCGGACGATCCCATACGGGCGCACGCCCCATTCTTTAAGCTTTTGAGCGATTCTGCAGCCCTTGCGAACGGCCTCGAGAAAGTTCGTCCGTCCCTCGCCAGTATCGATCGCGGCGCCTCCGCCGGTTGGCCCCCAAACTGGAGCAACCACCGAACCGAGCGCTAGGTTTCGATCAGAAAATTTGTCAGCCCAAGTTTTGAGTTCGTCGTCGGAAATATCGATACTGATGTGCGGGTCGAATAAGAACAGATCAACGCCGTCGAACTTTTGACCGTCGACCTCGGCATTGGCCGTCAAGTCGAGCATGGTGTCGAGGTCGATTGGCGGCTCGGAGTCAGGACCCTTGCCGACAACTCCGGGCCACGCGGCATTGTGCAGTTTCGGGAAATTGTTCTCACTCATAGGTCAAACAATCATAGCGCCAACCGCCGTAAAGATTCATCTCGGACGGGGTCAAAACTAGCGGGTCGGCGGCGCCTCAACTCGGTAGCGGAAAAGGATCGTGTTGTCGAGTTCGAGATCCTCGGTCCAGATGAATTCAGCACCCTCGAAATCGTAGTCTCGATACGGCTGCTGGGGCCTGACTTCTTCGGCCGAAAACACGTTCGCGTTGCCCCAGGCGGAGTCGTCGAAATCGGGCTGATTCCAGCCATCGGGCATCGGGATCTTGACTACTTTCGGGTTTTCCATCTTGCCGTCGATCGGCCCCCAAAATACCTTCTTTGCCTTCCAGTCGCCATTAGTGACAATGCTGTCGCCCAACTTCATGACGAAGCCACCGTCGCCGATCTGGGTGTTGTTCCACTCAAGGCCGGTCGTTTCATCAGAGAAGTCCTTGGCCATTACGGCAATCGTCATCGGATACTTGGGCAAGACGTCGACCGAGATCGCGTTGTGCGGAACGAATGCAATCGAATCGACAGCGACCAGCTCGCCGTTGATCCAGAGCATGAACGAGTTGTCAGCGTAAATATTCGCCTTCATGGTGTCTGACATGCGAGGGCGGTTCCGTCGAGGGTCGGAACCCTTACGCCGTGGGCGTTGCGCCTCCAAACTTGTGAAACAGAGAAGTCCGGCAAGGCAGACGACGAACACCGCGCTACTGTACTTTTTGGTGATCATGCCGTTTAGGTTGCCACAACTCGATCGCCGCTTGAGGCCTGATGCAAACCTACTCGCACTTTTTATTGACCGTTTGGCTACGAGACCGATTCGCCAAGCGATGGGCGAATCCGCATTGGGCGATGGTACTGGGCTCTGTGCTCCCAGACGTTCCGCTATTCTTG
The DNA here is from genome assembly GCA_965247305.1 of Bryobacterales bacterium. Classification (GTDB taxonomy): domain Bacteria; phylum Acidobacteriota; class Terriglobia; order Bryobacterales; family UBA6623; genus CATQHP01. The sequence goes on from OZ252030.1 coordinate 5,087,165, forward strand.
CTAACGCTTTGGTATTTTCTGCGGCAGTACTACATTTTTGGACCGGGTTTTCCGCTGTTTGGCCCGGACTACGACTCTTTCTATTTTCGTGATCCTGTCTGGCTAACCAGCCACAATATTTTTCACAGTCCGCCGGCGGTTGCCGCCTGGATCGCGATCGGCTACTTCGCAGGTGTCAAACGCAACAATTCTTTCTGGATCGCGTTTTTTTGGTTCGCCATCGGCTGCGCTTTGCACTCCGTGGCCGACATCGCTACGCACCACGACGACGGCCCGCTGCTATGGTTCCCGTTCGACTGGGAGAGCCGTTTCGAGAGCCCGATTAGCTACTGGGACCGCCGGCAATACGCCGCCATCGTCTCGCCGATTGAACATTCGATTGATGCCGTGATTCTGGGATGGGTATTACTCAAGACCTGGAGGCGCCGTCGAAAGAGCTGATACGCTCGATCGAGCAAATTCGCGCTCAAGTTGATTCTTCGAGCGGCTCCGCGAACCAACATCGTTTAGCCCCCAGTCATAATCGTGAAAGCTCACGCCGGGGTTCGGCCCAAGTTTCTTGAACAATTTGGCAGGCTCGCCATCGAGGTAGCGCCCGATGTACGCGAGCACGGCCACGTTTCCGCGTCGTCCGGTCGGCCTCTCGAAGTCCTGTCGGTACCAGTCGAATATCATACTCAGGGTGATTCGACGCTTGTCGACATCGATCGTGACATTTCGCGTTTGCGAAACAAACTCCTTGGCCAGCCGGTCGAGCTGTGAATCGAGAGTCTTACTCTGAATCGCCTCTCTGGCTAGCGTCGGACACGACACCGAGGCACACACCAGCGCGAAGTGAATTCGAGGCTCCTCGTAGACCTTTCGTAGCAGCTCATGCTCGATATAGCCAAGACTTACAATCTCGCCGCCGGAGTTGTACTCCTCTTCGGTAAATACGGCCCCGGCCAACCCGAAGGACTCCACTCCTGTGACCGGATAGTTGGTAACGATCTTGTTTACCATGAGGGCGTTGTAAGCATTTATCCAGTAAGCGATCTCGTGATTCCGAGTCGGAAACTGACGCGGGGAATTTTTTGGCGACGCGGCAGCTAGCTGCTTGACATATCGATTGAGCAGCTCCGGATTCGACTTCAGCCGCGCGTACTCGACTTCGCCGATCGAGTTGACGTTTTCCCGAAGCAGGCGGTCCCAAGTGGAGTGATCGAAAGCTTCAGCGCCGGCACCTACAGATCCAAAGAGCAGTAGTGGTAAAGCGAGGCTTATCCAAGAATTACGCATAAACTATCACTTCGAGCAGAGCGACTCTGGAGTTACGCGAAGGGCTTCAGTCCTCAGGACTGCAGCTTTCTGGCGAGCTCTTCAAGCTTCGTGGCCAACTCTGTGTCGCTTGAACTGATGCCGCCGGCGTCGTGTGTTGTGAGGTCCACAGTCACACGGTTGTAAACGTTGAACCACTCCGGGTGGTGGTTGCCGGCTTCGATGAAAATCGCCGCTGTTGCCATAAACCCGAAGGCATGAACGAAGTCAGCGAATTGGTACTCGCGATGCAGCTTGCCGTTGACGACCCGCCATTCAGGAATTCGTTTGATCGCTTCTGCCAACTCGGGTTCACTGAACGCCGTCGGAATTGCCATCAAGCGTATTGTAGCGACCGCAATGAGGTGGGACCCAGCCGACATCCCGCGGGTGCGCTCCGTTGCCGCGGAAGATCTCGCGTTTGAGCCGCGCGCGTCAGCAAGCGGTTTCCTCGAATGGATCAATGCCTTCGAGGAAACCGCTTGCTGGCGCGCGGAGTGCCAGGCTAAGTCTGGCGAATCTAGTGAACTGAAAGGAGTTCATCGTGGGAATCGTTCGTTCACCCCCGTAGCCGACTCGGCGTTCGCGGAGGACGTCTTCAGCGGGTAACTGCTGTTGGTGGCCGAGGCGGGCGAAGCCCGAGAAGGCAAACACGTGAGCCGTAACGCAAGTGAACCGCGTTCGAGAGCCTCGTTAGCAAGTCGAGAGTGGCCAGCCTGTCGCGTAGGGTGAAGCCTGCAACCGTCGGTGAAGCAACGAACACCAGCAGCCGGCGGACTCTTCGGGGTGGAAGCGGACAGCGCGCGTGGAAAGATTCGTCAGGAACCTTGCGTTGAGAGAGATACGGAGGCCTGCATCGGCAGGGGGGCTGCGCGCTCGTAGAGGTGCGGGTCGCCAACCCGGCGAGGGGAATCCATAACCCTTGCTGGGGTTGGTGCGGGAGTCGGAGGGGCGCATAGTAGCGACGAAGCTCGGTAATGCGAGTGGAGCGAAGGGCCCCTGGCGTTTTAATGCTGACGGAGTCAGACAAGCATGCTAATTGCGACAGAAGGGAGAGCCGTTTATGTTCAAAAGATTCCACTTGCTAGCCCGGCGATGCCGGAGAAACTCTCTCGTTTGAGACAGAAGCTGGGCCAAAAGGCCAAGCAGCGGTGTCCGCTGCTGCGCATGCCTGAGGCGAGAGCTTGTTGGAGAGCCGGATGCGGGAAATCCGCAAGTCCGGTTCGATGAGGGGGGAGGTTAAGCCCGCTTGCGGGACCCTCCCCTACTCTACCGCCTCAAACGCGAGACCTTCCGCGGCAACGGAGCGCACCCGCGGGGTGTCACGAATGTAGCTCTTAAGAAAACATGAATGGCCTACTGTTACAGGCGACGCCGTTGTTCACCGAAGGCTACAATTACCTCGATGGCCTTAGTTGTAAATGGTGAAAAAGTTGACGCCGCCGTGTTGGCGCGCGAAGCCGAAAGTTTGCGTCAGCGCTTTGGTCAATTGTCAGAGCAAGAGCAGCAGGCTTACGGGCTCACGCCCGAGGCGATCGAGCAACGCGCCGTCGAATGGGCGCGCGAGAACGTGATTGAGCAGACGTTGCTTCGCCAAGAAGCCGTAAAGGATGAAAAGCCATTGGCTGCCGAGGCTGTTGAAGCGGCGTTCGCCGAGGCTGTCAAGCGCTACGGCGGCGAGGAAAAGTTCAAAGAGGCCGAAGTGGATGAGCAACAGATTCGCTCGGATATAGAAACGCGACTACGCGTAGATGCTTTCATAGGCGAAATTACGGCAAAAGCGAAGGCGCCGAAACCCAAAGACGTCGCTGAGTTCTATCGCAAGAACAAGGAACGCTTTAAGACACCCGAAACATTGCGCGCCGCCCACATCGTCAAACACGTCGAAAAAGACGTCACCGAAGGACAGGCGAGGGAAGCGATCGACAAGCTCTTTGTCGAGATGCAAGCAGGCCGGACGTTTGAAGACATCGCTGACGATCAGTCTGATTGTCCCGGCAACGGCGGCGACCTCGGATATTTTCCTCGCGGGCAAATGGTTCCGGAGTTTGAAGATGTAGTTTTTGAGATGGAGGTCGGCGCGACAAGCGAAGTCTTCCAGACTGTTTTTGGTTTCCACATCGCAAAGCTGGTCGATCGCAGAGCGGAGGGCTTGCGTCCGCTCAAAGACGTCGAGCCCGATATCAAGAAGGAATTGATGAACGACCGCCAGACCAAAGCGCTGGAGGCCGTGGTAGACCAACTTCGCGAACGAGCAACAGTCGAAGACAGTGCCCCGATCAACGTCACAACAGTGACCGGAACCTAGGATTGACTACTAAGATCAGCACACCGATTCCGATAGCCGGCCCGCATCCATGCTGCGTGCCGAGCATCAATCGTGCGCAAGTTTTGGCGGAATCAAAGTCCTTGTCGCAGCGCCGCCGCAAGGCCTCTAAAGGTTCGACGAGCGAGATGATAAAGCTCGACGGCGGCCGCTTTATGATGGGTACCGAAACCGACCTAGGATTTCCCGCCGATGGCGAAGGCCCGGTTCGCGATATCCACGTCGACCCGTTCTACATCGACACGTTCCCGGTGACCGTCGAGCAGTTCGGTGAGTTCGTCAAGGGTGCCGATTATAAGACGGAAGCCGAGCGCTTCGGGTGGTCATTCGTCTTTCACAAGCAGATCGATGATGGCGATTACAGCAGACTGGTCGACGACACGGTCGCTGGTCACGAGTGGTGGTGCAAGGTTGACGGGTCCGATTGGGCGCACCCCGAGGGTCCCGACTCAGGCGCCGGCCGGAGGCTCGACCATCCAGTCACACACCTTTCATACGCTGACGCTATTGCCTACTGCGACTGGGCCGGCAAGCGTCTGCCCACCGAAGCCGAGTGGGAGTATGCCTCAAGGGGAGGAGCTGAACAGAACCCCTACCCGTGGGGAGAGGAGCTCGAACCCGGTGGCAAGCATTTGTGCAATGTCTGGCAGGGCCGCTTTCCCGAGGAAGATAGCGGCGCCGACGGCTACAAAGGTCCGTGCCCTGTCGATGCCTTTCCGCCCAACGGCTACGGGATCTACTCAATCACCGGCAACGTGTGGGAATGGTGCGCCGACTGGTTCCACCCGACGTATCATGTGACGGCGACCAGGTCGAACCCGGTAGGGCCCTCATCTGGAACTGCACGCGTAATGAAGGGCGGTTCTTTCCTCTGCCACGCCTCCTATTGCAATCGCTATCGGGTGGCGGCGCGCACTTCGAATACGCCTGACAGTTCGACGACAAACTTGGGATTTCGCTGCGTTCGAGATATTTAAAAACCCTGCGAACCGCTGGCTACTCGTACTTGCGCAACTCCAACTTCGCGATGGTTTCGCGGTGCACTTCGTCCGGCCCATCCGCCAGACGTAGGGTCCGCTGGCTCGCCCAGGCAGACGCCAAGAACGTGTCCTGGCAAACACCCATGGCGCCGTGCGCTTGCAACGCGCGGTCAATTACCCTCAGCGCCATGTTTGGCGCCAGCACCTTGATTTGGGCAATCTCTTGGCGTGCGACTTTGTTGCCGACGGTGTCCATCATGTAGGCGGCCTTTAGGACTAGTAGACGGAGTTGGTCAATCTCCATCCTCGAGTCGGCGATATCCTTTCGCAAAGCGCCGTGCTCCGACAGAGTCTTGCCGAATGCGACGCGAGACTTGGCCCGTTTGCACATGAGTTCGAGAGCTCGTTCGGCGATACCGATTGAGCGCATGCAGTGGTGAATGCGGCCCGGGCCCAGGCGTCCCTGCGCGATTTCAAAACCGCGTCCTTCGCCGAGCAATAAGTTCGACGCCGGCACGCGCACGTTCTTGAACGTAATCTGCCCGTGACCGTGAGGGGCGTGGTCGTAGCCGAATACGCTTAGCATCCGCTCGATCTTGATGCCAGGCAAGTCTAGCGGCACTACAATCATCGACTGCTCCTTGTGTTTCGCGGCGTTGGGATCGGTTTTCCCCATGAAGATCGAGACCTTGCAACGATGGTCTCCCGCGCCGGACGACCACCACTTCTCGCCGTTGAGCACATATCCGTCGCCGTCGCGCACGATGCTCGATTGAATATTTGTAGCGTCGGATGAGGCCACACTCGGTTCGGTCATCGAGAAGCACGAGCGGATCTCGCCATTCAGCAGAGGCGTCAGCCACTTCTGTTTAACCTCGTCGTTGCCGTAGCGGACCAGCACTTCCATGTTGCCGGTGTCGGGCGCCGCGCAGTTGAATACCTCGGGCGCCATCGGCGCGCGCCCCATAATTTCGCATAGCGGCGCGTACTCTAAATTGTTGAGACCGGCTCCGAGATCGCTATGCGGCAGGAATAAATTCCATAGCCCCGCTTCGCGAGCTTTCGGCTTCAAATATTCGAGAATCTGTGGGTGCGTCCAGCGATCGCCTTCGTTGATCTGATTGCGAAATGTTTCCTCGTTCGGATAGATGTGCTCATCCATGAACGCCGTGAGCCGGGCTTGTAGGTCTTTAACTTTGTCTGAATGTTCAAATGTCATAGTGATTTTGCGATATCGTACCACCGACCTCGACCGGGCATTGCGCCGCCGCGAGCGCGGTTCTCGAGCTCTGTACGGACAGGCTTTCAGATTGAGCGTCGGACTCAGCCGCCTTTTCGGATTTGTTCGTGAACCCGCGCTACGTGCCACATGTAGTGGTCTGCAGAGTAGTCATGCACCGCCTTTGCGATGTGCTCGGCTGCTAATTTTGTGCGGCCGTAGGCCTCGTGATAGAGCCCTAAATATAGATGCGCGTAGAACATCTGGCCCGCCCGCTCCGCATCCGACGAAGCTTCACTTGCACGCGCCATCACGTGCGCTTCGCTCGCTTTGCCCCGGAACAGTTCATAAATCTGCATCATCGGAACCCGCGCATCATTGTCGATCGGAATGAGCTGCGCACGTGCATTCACTGTCCCGATCAGCGGTACGGCGCACAGAAAATGCCAGACTGAGTTCTCAACGTCCTGCGGATTCACAGTGCGGTGAATCTGGAACTGTTTCTCACCATCCTCGAATTGCTTCGCATAGTAATACGAGATGCCGCGTTGCCAGTGGTGCGGCGCCTGCGCGGGTTCTTGTTCGATCGCCGCGTCGAATGCCTCAATCGAGCGCTCCATGTCGGCGTTCTTAAAAGCGGCGGACCCTATGGCGTTAAGAAGTTGTGGGTCGTCCGGACGGTGCTCAAGCAGCGCAGCGTAGTCGTCGACCGCCGACCCAAATTCACTGAGCGCTTCATAAGCCTTCGCTCGCACCCAGTATGCGGACGTGTTGGGATCATTGGCGCTCAGCAGTTCAGTCGTCAGGCGGACTGCTTCTTTGGGATTACCCCTTTGTAGCGCCTCGACGGCATCGATAACGGTAAGCTCGCCGGGCTCTTGCGCACAGGCCGGAGCCACGGCCAGCATCGCCACAATCGTAGAAAGTATTGCGAAACTCGCATTCGGTACTGGTCGAAAACCCATAACGTTGCGTCAGGACTACGCTGCAGACCCGACTCTGACCACTATAATGGGTGAAATCTCCCGCCCCGCCGAATGGCCACACTCCCCGCAAATCTAGGCGTCGTCGAGTCGATCGTCGACCAAGGCCGACAACGAGTCGTTTCGCAGATCGCCAAACGCGAGCGATTCCTCGCGCTGTCGTTCTTGCTTGGCGGTGTTTGCGGACTATTATTTTTCGGGACCGCGTTCTTCCCAGTGCTCTTGGTGCTGCTGGTGGCGGGCCTTGGGGTCTATCTTGCGTACAATCGCCAGCGTGAACGCGAGCCCCGCTCCTATGAAATTGCACAGATTGTCGACTCGCGCCAGGGGCTCAAAGATCAGCTCGCGACCGCTTATCACTTCCGCACCGCGGGCGTGGGCGGGCCGATAGTCGGCGCCCAGTATGAGTTCGCCAGCAGAGCGGCATCGTCGGTCAAGCTTGATGCCGTTTTTCCCGATGAAGCGCCGTCAACCGTTCGTGTCGCTACGATGCTTGGGGTCGCCGCGCTGCTGTTTTTTGGCTTGCGCGCCTTGTTGCAGCCGCAGCTATCTTTTCAGCCGCCGCTGCCGTCGGTCATCATGGCCGCAATTTTTGGCGACGACTGGAATCAGCGGGATGACGCCAGTATCGAGCGCGCTGAACTTGCCAACAATTCCGAAGATGCTACCGCGCTCGCCGATGATGCCGTGCCGCCAAGCGGCGAACAAGCCGAACCGCTGCTCGACTCAGCGCCTCTACCTGACGAAGAGTTCGAGCCGCCGTCCGACGACCCGGATTGGAAGCCCGAGGTCGAAGGGCTGACCGTTAACCCCGAGGATGACATCGCGGGTGACGAATTGCCGTTCGAGGTCCCGCAAGAGGGTGCCCAGGAGGGCGCGGAAGAAGGCGAGGATGCCGGGTCGACTGAAAAGCCCGCCGAATCGCCCGACGAGTGGGACGAGGAATCGCAGGGCTTGCTCGACAAGCTCAAGCAAGCCTTCGAAAACATGATCGAGACCCTCGACATGGCGTCTACCGAGAGCGGTGAGCCCGGCGACAACGAAGGCGAGGGTGAGCAGACCGGCGAGGAAGGCTCCGAAAGCGGTGAGCCGGGCGAAGGCGAATCCGACATGCCGGGCGAACAAGCTTCGAGCGCTGAGATGGAAGGCGGCGAGCCGACTGATCAGGCGGGCGAATCGAGCGAAGCGCCGGGCGAGGGCGGGGAAGACTCGAACGAACAACCCGGTAGCGGTGAAAACGCATCGGCGGCGGGCAGCAATGAGGGTTCGAAGGAACTAGCCGAAGCGCAGCAAGAGGAAGCCATGGGCGAACTCGAAGAGCTATTCATGGAACGCGCCGAAAACATGACCGGCGAAGTTACCATCGAGACCCACTCCGCCGAGCAATCGTCGAGCGTGCCGTTTAACAGTCGAACGACGACACACTCCGATCGCGGCGGCGACGTGAGTCGAGATGAGATCCCGGCAGGGTACCGTACTTATATTCAGAATTATTTCGAGATCCTGAGAAAGAACGACAAGTAGATGACAGCCACCGAAGCCCACGTCCAAGAGGCGACAGATCAACTGGACAGTGTTCGCAACGAGATTCACAAGGTTATCGTCGGGCACGAAAACGTCGTCGAGGGCGTGGTTACGGCATTGATAGCGGGCGGGCATGTGCTGCTTGAGGGCGTGCCGGGTTTGGGTAAAACGACGTTGCTGCGTACCCTTGGCGACGCGCTGCATTTGGACTACTCGCGCATTCAATTTACGCCCGATCTGATGCCCGCCGACATTCTCGGCAGCATGGTGATGGATAGCGACGAAGTCGGCCGGAAGGCGCTGCGATTCGACCCCGGGCCGATTTTCTCGAACCTCGTTCTCGCCGACGAAATCAACCGCGCGACGCCGCGTACGCAGTCGGCTCTGCTTGAGGCGATGCAGGAGAAGACCGTTACTAGCGGCACAACTACGCATCGGCTCGACGAGCCGTTTCTTGTGATGGCGACGCAAAACCCGCTTGAGATGGAGGGCACCTACCCGCTGCCGGAAGCTCAGCTCGACCGCTTTTTGCTGAAGATTTTGGTGAATTATCCGGCGCGCCATGAGCTTGCGGCAATCGTCGATTTAACCTCATCGTCAAACAGGCCGGTGGTTGAGGCGGCGCTAACTCGGGAGCAAATTCTAAATCTTCGCGCCGCGGCCGGTGAAGTACTGGTTGCGCCGCACGTCAGGGATTACGCCATCAGTTTGGTGCTTGCGTCGCAGCCACAGCACGCCGAGGCGCACGCGGTCACGAAAAAATATATCCGCTATGGCAGTTCACCACGCGGCGCCCAGGCATTGGTGCAATGCGGGAGAGTGCGAGCGCTGATGCGCGGCCGGCTCAATGTGAGCACCGACGATGTGAAAGAGCTGGCATTGCCCTCGCTGCGGCACCGCCTTATTCTGAACTTCGATGCCCATGCCGAAGGCCGCACCGAGGATGACATTTTGCTCGAAATTATTGACGCCACGCGGGCTAGCGACTCGTAGACGGCGGAATGTCCGGAAATGTCCGGATTTGTCCGGTTTTTTCTAAAAAACGGGATTGCCTGAAACGATGTGATTGGGTTCTTGGGCTCGCGGCTGGCTATGGTTCGCGAGTTCCTTCAGTGGGATGGGACAGTCCACACGTGGGTTCGATCTCGCGATTTAGATTGCGTTGTCTCATGGGACAGTCCCGCCCCGTGATGCGCCGCCCTGTGATGCAGTCCCGCCCCGGTTGTGCTGTTAGATTGGACGGGACAGCCTAGGTGAGACTGCCCCGCCGGTTGGTTTGCCTGCTCATTTCAAACTCGACAAACCGATAAAATGGGAGCTCCCAAGTTGCTAAACCTCCGTGTACCAGCGACGTTGTGCGGGCAAGCTTTTTGACAGCAACGCCGGGTTGCTAGTGTCCTGTCTCTAAAGTTCGATTACAAAAGCGGGCGAGGGAAGCGAAGATTTGGTCGGCGGTTTTGGACCAGACGAACGGCTTGGAGTCGGCGTTGCTGAGTTGGATGTAATCCTCGATGGCGCGTTCCAACTCCGCTGTGCTGCGATGTACGCTGCGGCGAATCTGCTTCTGGGTCAGAGTGGCGAACCAACGCTCGACAAGGTTGATCCAAGACGCGCTGGTCGGCGTGAAGTGCAGATGGTAGCGCGGCCGTTTGGCCAGCCAACGCTGAATAATCTGGGTCTTGTGGGTTCCGTAGTTGTCGAGGATCAAGTGGATCTCGAGCGAGTCGGGGACCGCCTGGTCGATGGTGTCGAGAAACTTGCGAAACTCGACCGCGCGATGACGGCGATGACACTCGCCGATCACATGGCCGGTCTTGACATCCAACGCGGCAAACAGCGAGGTCGTCCCGTGGCGCTTGTAGTCGTGCGTGCGGCGCTCGATTTGTCCGGGACGCAGCGGCAGCAGCGGCTGCGTGCGGTCCAGGGCTTGGATCTGAGACTTCTCGTCAACCGACAGCACCAACGCCCGCTGGGGCGGGTTGAGATACAGACCGACGATGTCGCGCACCTTCTCGACGAACAACGGATCTTGCGAGAGCTTGAAAGTTTCGCTGCGATGGGGTTGCAGCGCGAAGGCCTTCCAGATGCGCTGCACGCTGGAGTGACTCAAGCCACAGGTCTTGGCCATCGAGCGTGTTGACCAATGCGTGGCGTCGGGGGGCGTCGATTCCAGAGTGAGCGTGATGACGCGTTCGACCTCGTCATCGCTGACGCGCCGCGGCGTGCCGGGACGCGGTTCGTCGAGCAGCCCGTCGAGGCCTTTGTCGAGGAAGCGCTGGCGCCATTTGCCAACGGTACGGCGGGCCCAGCCGAGTTGGGCGGCGACGACGGTATTGTTGAGTCCGTCGGCGGCGAGCAGAATGGCCCTGGCGCGTTGGGCAAGAGCCTGCGCGGACTTGCGCCGTCGCGCCCAACTTTGCAGGCTCTCGCGCTCGGCCGGGTTGAGCTTGAGCGGTTTCAATTGAGGACCAGTTGTCGTCGTCTTCCCCATATAGACATGGCGACAACAACCTGTTTAATGTTACGCGAACTTTAAATACAGGACACTAGGTTGTTCTTTCCCCCGAGGACAGCCAGGACCGAAACCTCGTTTTTGTGACCACACTTTCGTGGGGCCGGATGGATGGTCTCATCTTTCGCTTAAGCCAGGCAAACTCCATAGGCATCCGTGCTTGTACTTTGCACGCCCTTAGGAACCTGTCTCAACACTACACCCGGTGTCAAGTTTTCAGGGGGTCTGGCATGGCCTTGAAACGGCTAAGTTATTGACTTTTCAGGTTGAAAAAATATTTCAAAACCCCGTTACGGCTAAAAACGTCGACCTGGAGTTCGACGCCGCCCGCCGGAGGCGCGCGCCACGAGCTGCACGGGTCTGCCGGCGCTTATGGGCCCTCGACATCGCAGCCCGCGGCGCGCAGATAGCCTAGCACTTTCTTGGTGTTGGGGTGGTTCGGGCCAAGTTTCTTGAGGAAGGAACGATACGCCTGTTGCAACAGATCGCGGGCCTCGGGCAGCTCGCCCAAATCGTTGAGCACCATTGCGAGATTGGACTGACTGCTGGCGATGTGGCGGTGGGCGGGGAGTCTTGCGGCGGTCGTCTTGCTCACGCCGATGATCGATCGTCGGGGTGAGGCATCGGTTGCGGCGAAAAGTACCCAGGGTTCCGCTTTGCTCCACCCCGGGCTAGTTCAAACGTCACCCCCGCTGGGGGTTCAAGATCGACCTCGCTCGGGGGGACCACTATTCACTTGGTGAGCTGGGTGTGGATGGGGGGGATTTATCAGGACCACGGTCCTTGGCACGGGTGGTTGTGCCTTCGCCTACATACTTGCTTACGCGCGTGCCACCGAAAGTTGAGTGCCACCGAAAGTTGAGTATGCAGGCAACCGAAAAATGCATATGCGTGCCATCGGAAAGTTGAGAATGCGAGCCACGGAACGATGCGTATGCGTGCCAGGAACCGATGGGCGTGCGGGCCACGGGAAAGATGAGCATGTCGGCCGCGGAAAGCTGCGCGCCATCGGAAAGGTGTGCAGCTTGCTTGGGATCCAAAAAGGGTGGGACTCTTGCGGCCCCACCGTTTGGTGGAGTATCTTTAGAGTTGGGTCTAGCTGCCAGCCGGCAGTCGGGTCGGAACCATCCGTTTAGTTTGATATTGTGGCTTGGCCACGCCTGTGGTCACGGCGAAATTGTGCGGCGGAGGGTTTGAATACGGACGGGTGGCCGAGCGGTCAAAGGCAACAGACTGTAAATCTGTCGGGCTACGCCCTACGAAGGTTCAAATCCTTCCCCGTCCACCAGATTGTTTGAGAAGAACTTGAGTCATTACGAGGAACAAGAGAGATGGCGAAGGAAAAGTTTGATCGATCGAAGCCGCACGTAAACGTGGGGACGATTGGGCATATTGACCACGGTAAGACGACGCTGACGGCGGCCATTACGAAGGTGCTCTCAAAGCACGATTCGTCGAATGTGGTGCGTTCGTTTGATTCGATTGACAACGCTCCCGAGGAGCGCGAGCGCGGCATCACAATCGCCACGGCGCACGTCGAATATCAGACGGCCAACCGCCACTATGCGCACGTCGATTGTCCTGGTCACGCCGATTACATCAAGAACATGATCACCGGCGCGGCGCAGATGGATGGTGCCATTGTCGTGGTTGCCGCCACCGACGGCCCGATGCCGCAAACGCGCGAGCACATCTTGCTGGCGCGTCAGGTTGGCGTGCCCTACATTGTCGTGGCGCTCAACAAAGTCGACATGGTTGACGACGAAGAGTTGCTCGAGTTGGTTGAGCTTGAAGTTCGCGAATTGCTCTCGGAATACGATTTTCCCGGTGATGACATTCCGGTCGTGAAGGTGTCGGCGCTGAAGGCGCTTGATTCCGACGACGCCGGCGCCGAGACGATGATCGACGAGTTGATGCAGGCGGTTAGACGACTACATTCCGACTCCCAAACGTGATGTCGACAAGCCGTTCCTGATGCCGATCGAAGATATTTTTTCGATCTCTGGCCGTGGCACTGTTGTGACCGGTCGTGTGGAGCGCGGCGTGGTGAACGTCGGCGACGAGATGGAGTTTTTGGGCATTCGCGAGACGCACAAGAAAGTGATTACGGGCGTCGAGATGTTCAAGAAGCTGCTTGACCGCGGCGAAGCAGGCGACAATGTCGGCCTGTTGGTGCGTGGATTGGACAAGGACGCGGTGGAGCGCGGCCAGGTGGTCGCGAAGCCGAAATCGATCACGCCGCATACGAAGTTCAAGGGTCAAGTCTACGTCTTAAAAAAGGACGAGGGTGGCCGACACACGCCATTCTTTGATGGCTATCGCCCGCAGTTTTACTTCCGCACGACGGACGTGACGGGCGTGGCGAACACGCCGGAAGGCACGGAAATGGTGATGCCGGGCGACAACGTCGAGTTGGCGATCGAGTTGATCGTGCCGATCGCGATGGAACAAGGCCTACGCTTCGCAATCCGCGAAGGCGGCCGCACCATCGGCGCCGGCACGGTTTCGGAAATAATTGAATAGCTAGGATCGGGAGGACAAGAGAAATGGCAAGAGAAACCATCACACTGCAGTGCACCGAGACAAAAGATAAGAACTACACGACAACGAAAAACAAGAAATCCCAGGCGGGTCGGCTGGAGCTGATGAAGTACTCACCACGACTCCGCAAGCACACGCTACATCGCGAGGTGAAGTAAGCTAAGGAAGGCTGGCGGATCGAGGGGCGTCGGTTAACGGTAAACCAGCGGTCTCCAAAACCGCCACTGGGGGTTCGATTCCCCCCGCCCCTGCCAGTTTTTCCGTTTGACAGTGGCCTAGTGGAGAACTGCCCGCGAGTGGTTCGAAGAATTAAAGAGGATTTTATTTAAGCTATGGCTAAGAAAAAGGTCGCAAAGAAGCAGCAGGCACAGGCTGCGCTGCCTGATCGTGTACGCACCTACCTTGATGGCGTGATGCGCGAATTGCGGCTCGTCACTTGGCCGAATAAAGAGCAGGTTCGCGCGACTACTATGGTTGTGCTGATCACTGTATTCGCGTTTGCCGTATTTTTTGGTGTCGTGGACTACGTCTTGGCTATCGCCCAGCGTTCGATCTACAACTAATTTACGTAGGGAATTGAGGGCAAGACCGTGAGTGATTCCAGTCCCGAAACAGTCGAAGAGCAGATGGTTGTCGCCGACGTGGCCGAGGCGAGTGAGCCCGCTATCGAGCCTGCCGCGGTGGAGGTCACCACGGAGCAGGCGGACGTGGTGGTAGTCGATGGCGAGCCTGACGCCGAAGTCGAGGCGGATGTGCCGGCACCGGACGGGGACGAAGCCGCCGCGGCTGTCGTGGAAGCTGATGATGAGACGGTTGAAGTTGTCGGCGAGACTGCTGAGGCAGGGGAGTCCGCCGAAACCGTCGAGGCTGGTGAGCAGCCGGAGCCGGTGGTAGTCGATGGTCAGCCTGACGCCGCAGTCGAGGCGGATGTGCCGCAGACGGACGGGAACGAAGCCGCCGCGGCTGTCGTGGAAGATGACGATGAGCCCATCGAGGTTGTGGTCGAGACTGCTGAGGCAGGGGAGTCCGCCGAAACCGTCGAGGCTGGTGAGCAGCCGGAGCCGGTGGTAGTCGATGGCCAGCCTGACGCCGCAGTCGAGGCGGATGTGCCGCAGACGGACGGGAACGAAGCCGCCGCGGCTGTCGTGGAAGATGACGATGAGCCCGTCGAGGTTGTGGTCGAGACTGCTGAGGCAGGGGAGTCCGCCGAAACCGTCGAGGCTGGTGAGCAGCCGGAGCCGGTGGTAGTCGATGGTCAGCCTGACGCCGCAGTCGAGGCGGATGTGCCCGCACCGGACGGGGACGAAGCCGCCGCGGCTGTCGTGGAAGATGATGCTGAGACGGTTGAAGTTGTCGTCGAGACTGCTGAGGGTGGGGAGTCGGCCGAAACCGTCGAGGCTGCTGATGAGGCTGCATCTGGTGAGGCGACCGAGCCCGTAACGGACGCCAATGGCGCCCTCGAGGCTGCCGAAGACTCACCGGGCGTCCCGGGAGTCGATTGGTACATCATTCACACCTACTCGGGTTTCGAGAACAAGGTCAAGGAAAGCCTGCGCACGCGCGCCGAGGCATTCGGATTTGAGGAGCGAATCGGCGAGATTCTGATCCCTACCGAAGATGTCGTTGAGATGCGCAACGGCAAGAAGATCACCTCGAAGCGGCTGCTTTACCCGGGTTACGTTTTGGTACAGCTTTTGCTGGATGATGAACTGTGGCACGTCGTGAAGAACACGCCGCGCGTGACGGGATTTGTTGGCGGCGGCCACGATCCGCAACCGCTGACGGCCGATGAAGTGAATCAGATTCTATATCGTCAGGTCACGTCGGCGGAACGGCCGCGACCGAAGATGGAGTTTACGCGCAACGACCGCGTGAAGATTGTCGACGGCCCGTTCTCGAGCTTTACGGGGACGATCGAGGAAGTCAACGAAGATCGCAGCACGGTCAAGGTGATGGTGACGATATTCGGGCGCGGTACTCCGGTGGAATTGGAATATTTCCAGGTAGAGAAGGAAAGCTAGCGTCAGCCGGCTACAAGGACAACAACGATGGCGAAAAAAGTACAAGGGCTGGTAAAGCTCCAGATTATGGCGGGCAAGGCGACGCCGGCACCCCCGGTGGGCCCGGCGCTTGGCCAGGCGGGCGTCAACATCATGGATTTCTGCAAGGCGTTCAACGCGCGGACCTCCAAGCCGGAACTCGAGGGCCTGATCGTGCCCGTAGTGATCACGGTTTTCGTCGATCGGACGTACGAATTTATAACGAAAACGCCGCCGGCCGCTGTGCTCATTAAGCGCGCGGCGAATTTGGCGAAAGGTTCCGGCGAGCCGAACCGCGAGAAGGTCGGACAATTAACGCTTGCCCAGATTGAGGACATTGCCCAACAGAAGATGCCCGACCTGAACTGCAACACCGTTGCGCAGGCCGTGGAGTGCGTCAAGGGGACGGCGCGTAGCATGGGCGTCGAAGTGGTATAGTAAGAAGTTCAGTCCCGTGGGAGGCTCAAAGCATTCGCGCGAGCCGTTCGCACCAAGGTGAAAAATGGCAGGAAAGAAATACCGCGCATTCGCGGATAAGCTTGAGGACCGTCCCTACCAGTTGAGCGAGGCGGTCGGCGTCCTAAAAGACAACAAAATCTCTAAGTTTGACGAAACCGTCGAAGTGCACATGAAGCTGGGCGTGGACCCGCGTCACGCTGATCAGATGGTGCGCGGCACGATCGTGCTGCCGCATGGTCTGGGCCGGTCGAAGAGCGTAGTTGTTATTGCGCAAGGCGACAAGGCGAAAGAAGCGGAAGCGGCCGGGGCTGACTTTGTTGGCGGCGAAGAGCTGGTCAACAAGATTCAGAAGGAAAACTGGCTGGATTTCGACGCGGTCGTCTCGACCCCGGACATGATGCGCTTTGTTGGCAAACTGGGGCGCGTACTGGGCCCTCGGGGCTTGATGCCGAATCCGAAGACCGGCACGGTGACGATGGACGTCACGACGGCGGTCAACGAGATCAAAGCCGGCAAGGTAGAATTTCGAGTCGACAAGGGCGCGGTCATTCATGCACCGGTCGGCAAACTGGGATTCGAGTTGGGCAATATCGTCGAGAATGCGGCGGCGCTGATTTCGGCGGTGGTTAAGGCCAGGCCGTCGGCGGCAAAGGGGCGCTACATCGACAAGGTGACGATCTGCTCAACGATGAGCCCGTCAATGGTTCTGGATATTGCGGACATCGAGAAGTAGCAGGGGATAAGGCAATGAAAGCGAAAGCCATCAAAGAGCAGGAGCTTAGCTACCTGCGCGGTGAATTCGAGCAGTCCCCGGCGGTAGTGATCTGCAAGTTCGAGGGATTGAAAGTTTCCGAGGATGAAGAGTTGCGGAACGAGATCCGGGCGAAGGGCGCGCGGTATCGGGTGGTTCCAAATCGTCTGGCAAAGTTGGCGGCGAAGGGCACGGCGTTTGAGGCTCCGCTAGCGGAGCAGCGCGGTATGACCGCTCTTGCTTTTTCGGACGATGATCCGATTGATCTGCTGAAATCGCTTGTCGAGTTCGCCAAGAGCACCCCGGCTTTAATATTTGCGGCGGGCGTCGTTGAGGGTAGAGTTCTCGACGTCGAAGGGCTCAATGAGTTGTCGAAGTTGCCGGGCCGCGAAGGCCTGTACTCGAAATTGTTGTTCCTGATTAACGCCCCGGCACAGAAGTTGATGGGCGTAATCAACGCACCGGCGCGCGATCTGACGATCGTAGTCGACCAAGGTGTGAAAGAGAATAAGTTCGCCGCTTAAGGTGGCGGGTCAAGAGTTTTAGTGAATTTTTTGAGTTTGTAATCCGAAGGAGTGATGACCATGGCGGATATTAGTGCAATCGCGGAATCGATCAAGGGCTTGTCCTTGATGGAAGCCGCTGACTTGGTGAAACAGTTAGAGGAAGACTTGGGCGTTTCGGCTGCGGCGGCAGTCGCGGTTGCCCCGGGCGCTGGGGCCGGCGGCCCCGCGGAAGCGGCTGAAGAGCAGACCGAGTTTGACGTTATCTTGACTGGCCCTGGCGCCAACAAGATCAAGACGATCAAAGCGGTGCGCGAGATCACCGGTTTGGGACTGAAAGAAGCGAAAGACCTTGTTGACAGCGCTCCGAAGGCTGTTAAAGAGGCCGCGACGAAAGAAGAGGCCGACGAGGTAAAGACAAAACTCGCCGACGCTGGAGCGGAAGTCGAGATTAAATAGGCGGCGAACAGCCTTAAGGTTGTTAATGCGTCCGCCGATCAAACCAGGCGTGACCGGGATTTTCGTTCCGGTCGCGGGCCTTGCGTCTAAGTGTAAGGGTTTGTTAGACTTTACACTGTCGGGGCAGGTGTGCCTGGTCGCTTCCGGCTTGAGCGTTCTATTGTTGCCAAAGATAGCTACGTGTTGACGAGGAAGGTGGCACTCAGAAGGGCTCCGGTGCGCCCTTCTATCGCCATCGAATCTCCACACGCACTTGGAACCGTGGATCAAGCCGGTGTTTTCGAAACCTGTGGCTCTTCACAAGCAAGTTGTCGTCTCATGCCGGTAGCGATATCCGGCTCTGACAGACGGCGACGAGCGTAACCAACGGACCCGTCGACCGTAACCGGTCGGTCGACTTGGGTCGGGAGTGAAACGTACGATGGCTCCGAATGCTACTACCTCAGTCGCTGGCACCGCTTTGGCTCCGCGGCTCGATTTTTCGTCAATTCGGACGGCGATCCCGATCCCGAATTTGATCGAGGTTCAGCGCGATTCCTACATCCGATTCCTGCAAATGGACATGCTCCCGAGTGAGCGGGACGACATCGGGCTGCAGGCGGTGTTTAACTCCGTTTTTCCGATTACTGATTTTCGCGGATTGAGCAAGCTTGAGTTCGTCGATTACTCGATCGGCGACTGGGAGTGCAAGTGCGGCTACCTGCGTGGCCTGCACCATCTGCGTACAACTTGCGAGACTTGCGCGAAAACGATCCAGACCAATCCGATGGGTCCCCCGCAGGTGATGTGTCGAGACTGCGGGCGTTTGACGGCAAACAACGTCACGTTCTGCCCAAAGTGCGGCGATCCGGTTGGTCTGGTGCTCAAGTACGACGTGGATGAATGCCAGGAGCGGGGCATGACGTATGCCGCGCCGCTCAAGGTGACGATCCGCCTAACTGTCTTCGAAAAAGATCCGGACACCGGCGAGAAATCGATTCGCGACATCAAGGAGCAGGAAGTCTTCTTCGGTGAAATCCCGCTAATGACCGAGAACGGCACGTTCGTCATTAGCGGTACCGAGCGTGTGATTGTTTCGCAGCTTCATCGTTCACCCGGCGTGTTCTTCGAGTCAGCCAATCGGCGTACCTACTTCCTGGGGAAGATCATTCCCTACCGTGGAAGCTGGGTCGAGTTCGAGTACGACCAGAAGAATCTACTGCATGTTCGTATCGACCGCAAGCGCAAGTTCTTGGGAACGGTCTTTCTACGTGCGCTTGGGTTGACGACCGACGACGAAATTCTCAAGCGCTTCTACAAGACAGACACCATTTGCGTCGTTGACGGCGCGAAACTGACGCGCAAGGTCTCGGAGAATTTGCTGGGCACGCGCCTGGCGAGCGACATCAAGAGCGGCACGAAAGTCCTGGGCCGCAAGGGCCGTAAAGTCACGCCGCATCTACTGCAACTGGTCCAGGCCGCGGGCATTGAAGAGTTGCCGACGTTGCCGTCGGAGCTCGAAGGCGCAGTCTTCGCCGGCGATGTGGTGAACACCGAAACGGGTGATGTGCTTGGCGAGGCCAACAGTGCCGCCACTGCTGATCGCATTGCGGCGGTGCTCGAAGCCGGTATTGCCGAGTTCGAATTGATCTTCCCCGAGACGGATGAGTGCGGCGTGGTGCTCTCTGAAACGCTTAGAAAAGACACCGTCAAGACGCAGCAGGAAGCGCTGATCGAGATCTATCGCAAGCTGCGTCCCGGCGACCCGCCAACGCTCGAAACCGCAACACAGCTCTTCCACGGGATGTTTTTCGACTCCCGGAAATACGACTTTTCGCGCGTCGGGCGCATGAAGTTCAACATCAAGCTGAAGGGCGACATGGCCGCAACTTCGCTTGATTTGCGCACGCTCGAAGCGGCGGACTTCTACGACACGATTGGCTATCTCTTCAAGTTGCGCCGTAACATTGGCGACGTCGACGATATCGATCATCTCGGTAATCGCCGCGTGCGCGCGGTTGGTGAACTGCTCGAGAATCAGTTCCGCATCGGCCTGGTCCGCATGGAGCGGGCGATGAAGGAAAAGATGTCGGTCTACCAGGAGCTGTCGACCGCCATGCCGCACGACTTGGTTAACGCCAAGCCGGTAATGGCTGCGATTCGTGAGTTTTTCGGCTCGTCACAGCTTTCGCAGTTCATGGATCAGACCAACCCCTTGTCGGAGATCACCCACAAGCGACGCTTGTCGGCGCTCGGACCGGGTGGTCTGTCTCGTGAGCGGGCCGGCTTTGAAGTACGCGACGTTCACCCGACACACTACGGTCGCATCTGCCCGATCGAAACCCCTGAGGGGCCGAACATCGGGCTGATTAGCTCGCTCTCTTGCTTCGCGCGAATCAACCAGTACGGCTTTATCGAAAGCCCGTATCGCAAGGTCGAGAACGGCGTGATCGTGGATGAGGTTCGCATTACTCTTGGTGGCGACACGTCGCTTACTGCCGGCCAGGTTGTGCGCCGCACCGAAGCTGAGAAGGCAAATAAAGCAGTGAAAAAGTCCGGGATCCAGGCGCAGTATGATACGCACTGCGATTATCTCTCCGCCTGGGAAGAAGATAGATTCGTTGTCGCGCAGGCGAACCTGCATGTCGACGACAAAGGGCGCGTCGTCCCGGAGTTTGCCAACTGCCGCGTCGCCGGCGACTTCCAGTTGAAGCGCAAGGCTGAAATTCAATACCTTGACGTGAGTCCGAAGCAACTTGTTTCGGTCGCGGCGAGTTTGATTCCGTTTCTCGAGAACGATGACGCCAACCGCGCGTTGATGGGCTCGAACATGCAACGCCAAGCGGTTCCTTTGTTGCGCGCCGATTCTCCGATCGTGGGAACCGGTATGGAAAGGATCGCGGCTCGCGACTCTGGCGCGGTCGTCATTTGCCGTCGCGACGGTGTGATTGACTCCGTCGATTCCGAGCGAATTATCGTTCGGGTCGAAGGCGCCGGCCATGAGGGTCAAATGTCGCGCGAAGTTGGCGCGGACATTTACCAACTCACCAAGTTCCGCCGTTCGAATCAAAACACGTGTATTAACCAGAAGCCAATTGTTCAGGTCGACGAGCGCGTGACCAAGGGTCAAGTTCTTGCCGACGGGCCCTGTACGGAAAAGGGCGAGTTGGCCCTCGGCCGCAACGTTCTCGTTGCTTTTATGCCATGGCGCGGCTACAACTTTGAGGATGCCATCTTAGTTAGCGAAAAGATGGTGAAGGAGGATTACTACACCTCCATCCACGTCGAAGAGTTCGACACCGAAGCTCGCGACACGAAACTGGGTCCTGAAGAGATCACGCGCGATATTCCGAATATCTCGGAGAGTTTTCTACGCAACCTCGACGACAGCGGGATCATCCGCGTCGGCGCGCAAGTCAACCCAGGCGACATTCTCGTAGGCAAGGTCACGCCAAAAGGGGAGACTCAGCTCACCCCTGAAGAGAAACTGCTTCGCGCGATCTTCGGCGAAAAGGCGGGTGACGTCAAGGATGCGTCGCTCTACTGTCCGCCGGGCATCACCGGAATCGTTGTTGGCGCCAGCGTTTTCGCGCGCAAGGGCGTCGATAAAGACGAGCGGGCGATGTCGATCGAGTCGGCATCGATTGAGCGGCTGCAACGCAACCTTGACGATGAGAAGCGGATTCTGTTCGACGAGCGGTCCAGTCGCCTCCAATCCTTGCTCGGAGGCGAGGTCGTATTAGCCGATCTGCACGACGAGAAAACCAACCGTAAGCTGGCGGACAAGGGCGACAAGCTCGGGCCGGAACACTTTGATCGCATGCGTGCCCGCGATCTGAAGCGCCTGCGCTTCAAGGGCAAGCAGCCCGACCTGAACGAGCGTATCGACGATATCGAGGAGATGACGATTCGTCAGATCCAGGTTCTCGAAAAGCTTACCGACGAAAAGATCGCCAAGCTCAAGAAGGGCGACGAGCTTTCGCCGGGCGTGATCAAGATGGTCAAGGTCTTCATCGCCATGAAGCGCAAGCTTTCCGTCGGTGATAAGATGGCCGGCCGTCACGGCAACAAGGGCGTCATCGCTCGAATTCTGCCGGAAGAGGACATGCCGTTCTTGCCTGACGGCACCCCGGTTGAGATCGTTCTCAACCCCTTGGGTGTTCCCTCGCGTATGAACGTTGGTCAGATCCTCGAGACCCATCTAGGCTGGGCCGGGCACGTGCTCGGTGTGAAGTTCGCCTCGCCGGTGTTTGAGGGTCCGGGCGAAAAGATGATCAAGTCTCAGCTCAAAGCTGCCGGCTTGCCGACATCGGGTAAAACGACCCTGCATGACGGACTTACCGGCGATGCCTTTGAGCAAGAGGTCACCGTTGGCATCATTTACATGCTCAAACTCAGCCACTTGGTTGACGACAAGATCCACGCCCGCTCGATCGGACCATACTCGCTAATTACGCAGCAGCCCCTGGGCGGCAAGGCGCAATTCGGTGGGCAGCGGTTCGGTGAGATGGAAGTGTGGGCCCTTGAGGCATACGGTGCGGCGCACATCTTGCAAGAGTTGTTGACCGCGAAATCTGACGATGTTTACGGGCGCGCCAAGATTTACGAATCGATTGTCAAAGGCGAGTCGGCGATGTCGCCCGGCGTGCCGGAATCGTTCAACGTACTGATCCGCGAACTGCAATCGCTTTGCTTAGATGTTGAGCTGATCAAGGCTCAAGGAAACGTGATTCAAACCGCTCTTGAGGCGGACTGATCGCGACGGAATATTTTGGTCCCGCTCATCTGAGCGGGGCGCGGCGAAGAATTAGTGGCCGGGCGAATTGCTCGAAATTAGCGCGGCCGCGCAACTAGCTTACGGAGGATGCATTGTTTCGCTCTAGCCCATACGACCGTGTAAGCTTGACAACTGATTTTGATGCGATTCGAATCGGACTCGCCTCGCCGGAGAAGATCCGCAGTTGGTCTTTCGGTGAAGTCACAAAGCCCGAGACGATTAACTACCGCACCTTTAAGCCGGAGCGGGAAGGCCTTTTCTGCTCGGCGATTTTCGGTCCCGTGACCGATTGGGAATGCTTGTGCGGCAAATACAAACGCATGAAGCATCGCGGCGTCATTTGCGAGAAGTGCGGTACCGAAGTTACGCTCAGCCGCGTCCGCCGCGAGCGCATGGGTCACGTGCAGTTGGCTTCGCCGTGCTCGCACGTATGGTTTTTCAAGGGGCTGCCGAGTCGTATCGGTCAGTTGCTTGACGTCACGCTACGTGATCTCGAGCGGGTGCTCTATTACGAGGCCTACATCGTCGTCGAAGCGGAAGAAGACATCGACGTAAAAGTTGGCGAGATCATCGGCGACGAAAAGAAGCGTCAGCTTGATATCGACAATCCAGACGAATTTGTCGCCTTGATGGGCGCCGAGGGTGTCAGGGAGATCCTCAAAAAGCTCGATATCGAGACCATGGCCAGAGAGTTGCGCGAGCTGATGAAGACGGAAACGTCGATTCAGAAAAAGCTGAAGCACGCGCGCCGGCTCAAAGTCGTCGAGGCGTTTCGACGCTCGGGCAACAAGGCCGAGTGGATGGTTCTCGAAGTCATCCCGGTGATTCCGCCTGAGTTGCGCCCGCTGGTGCCACTCGATGGCGGCCGCTTTGCAACGTCTGATCTCAATGACCTTTACCGCCGCGTAATCAACCGCAACAACCGGCTCAAGAAGTTGATGGATCTCAACGCGCCGGACGTGATCGTGCGCAACGAGAAGCGCATGCTTCAGGAAGCTGTTGACGCATTGTTTGATAACGGACGTCGTGGTCACCTTTTGCGCGGCGCCAACAATCGCCCGCTCAAATCGCTATCTGACACGCTCAAAGGTAAGCAGGGCCGTTTCCGCCAAAACCTTCTTGGTAAGCGTGTTGACTACTCCGGCCGTTCGGTGATCGTTGTTGGTCCCGACCTGAAGCTCAATCAGTGCGGTCTGCCGAAAAAGATGGCGTTGGAACTCTTCAAGCCGTTCATTTATCAGCGGCTCGAGCAGCGCGGTCATTGCACGACGATTAAGCAGGCAAAGGAGTTGGTCGAGCAGCAGGATTCGGTCGTTTGGGACATTCTCGAAGAGGTCATCAAAGACCATCCGGTGATGCTTAACCGCGCGCCTACGTTGCACCGTTTAGGTATTCAGGCGTTCGAGCCGGTGTTGGTCGAAGGCAAGGCGATCAAGGTTCATCCGCTGGTGTGCACGGCGTTTAATGCCGATTTTGATGGTGACCAGATGGCGGTTCATATTCCGCTGTCGCCAGAGGCTCAGATCGAAGCCCACGTGCTGATGCTGAGTTCGAACAACATCTTGTCGCCCGCGAACGGCACGCCGATTACGACACCGTCCCAGGACATGGTGCTGGGCATGTACTACCTAACCAAAGGCCGCAAAACGGCGAAGGGTGAAGGCCGCAGCTTCGGCAGTAGTCAGGAGGTCTTGCTCGCCTACGACATGGGTGAGGTCGAGACGCAATCGATCATCAAGCTCTATTACAGTGGCCCGGTGATCGACCTGTCGACTGCGTTCGACAATCAGAATTTGATGCGGGCCGAGCCGATAATTTACACCAAGCAGCACATGGATACGACGGTCGGCCGCGTCGTTCTCAACGATAGCCTTCCCGATGAGATGCCGTTTGTCAACGGTTTGCTCAAGAAGAAGGGTCTCACCCAACTGGTGTCTTACTGCTACCTCAAGCTGGGCCGCGAGAAATCGGTCGTGATGCTTGACGAACTCAAGAACTTCGGCTTCTTGTACGCGACCCGCTCGGGAATTTCGATTGGCATTGACGACATGGTCGTGCCCGACGCCAAACAGGGCCTAGTGGCTGGCGCGCAGAAAGACGTCATGGCCGTCGAGCAGCAGTATCTCGATGGAGCGATCACCCACGGTGAGCGTTACAACAAGATCATCGAAATCTGGTCCAAGGTTACGGAGAACGTTTCCGACAAGATGTTTTCGAGCATGGAATCAGCGGACGACTCGGGCGCGCAAGTTAACCCGATTTACGTCATGGCTGACTCCGGCGCTCGCGGATCGAAGCAACAGATCCGTCAGCTCTCGGGTATGCGCGGTCTGATGGCGAAGCCGAGTGGAGAGATTATCGAGACGCCGATCACGGCGAACTTCCGTGAAGGCTTGAACGTTCTTCAGTACTTCATCTCGACTCACGGCGCCCGTAAGGGTCTGGCCGATACCGCGTTGAAGACGGCCGACTCGGGCTACCTCACCCGCCGCCTGGTCGATGTCGCGCAAGACGTGATCATCACCGAGGCCGATTGCGGAACTACCGACGGCATTTGGGTTGAGCCGATCGTCGAGTCGGGCGAGATCATCGAGCCATTACGTGACCGCATTGTCGGCCGCGTCTCGGTCGAAGAGATCAAAGACTACGAAGGCGCCACGATCGTCGGCGTCAATCAGCAGGTTAGCGAAGAGTTGGCCGCGGGAATTGAATCCGCAGGCATCGAGCGCGTCAAGATTCGTTCGGTGTTGACTTGCGAAACCCAGCGCGGCGTTTGCCGTCTCTGTTACGGCCGCAATTTGGCAACGGGCCGATTGGTTGAGCTGGGTGAAGCTGTGGGCGTAATCGCCGCGCAGTCGATCGGCGAGCCCGGCACGCAGCTTACGATGCGGACATTCCACATCGGCGGTACGGCGACGAGAGTCTCTGAACAGTCGACGCAAGATTCCAAGTCGGACGGCTTCGCGAAATATATCGAGATCAACGCGGTTCGTGACAAAGCCGGCGAGTTGGTTGCGATGAACCGCAACGGAATTTTCGCGATCGTTGATGACAAGGGTCGAGAGAAAGAGCGCTACCAGGTCGTTTACGGCGCCAGGCTGCGCGTCGAAGACGGAACTCCCGTCAATCGGCATCAGGTGCTACTTGAGTGGGATCCGTACACCTTCTCAATCCTCACCGAGGTTGGCGGCAATTGTCAGTTCCGCGACCTGCAAGAGGGCGTCACGCTGCAAGAGCAGGTCGATGAAGTTACCGGCATGTCGCAGTGGGTCGTCACCGATTCGCCGGACCAGAAAAAAGAACCGCGCATCGAGATTGTCAACGTGAAGGGTAAGGTCCAGCGCAAATACCTCATCCCCACGAACGCTCACTTGATGATTCGTGACGGCGATGAAATTCATGGCGGCGATGTGGTTGCGAAGATTCCTCGCGAGACCACCAAGACGAAGGACATCACAGGCGGTCTGCCGCGTGTCGTTGAGCTTTTTGAAGCACGGCGCCCGCGAGAGACGGCGGTCATGTCGGAGATCAACGGCACCGTCAAATACGGCGCATTGAGCAAGGGCCAGCGCAAGATTTACGTTGCCGCCGACAACGGCGAAGAGCGTGAGTACTCGATTCCTCGCGGCGTTCACATCAACGTCCAAGAGGGAGAGAAGGTGATCGCGGGCGAGCCGTTGATGGATGGACCGCGTGATCCGCATGACATCTTGGCCGTACTTGGCGAGAAGGAACTCCAGAAGTACCTGGTCAACGAGATCCAAGAGGTCTATCGCCTGCAGGGCGTCGACATCAACGACAAGCACCTTGAAGTGATTGCGCGTCAGATGATGCGCTGGATCAAGGTTGAGCAAGTTGGCGACACCGAATTTCTGCTCGATCAGATTGTGGATCGCTTCCGATTCCACAAGAACAATCTAAGAATTCAGGAAGAAGGCGGCGCGCCGGCAAGCGGGCGTCCGCTGTTGATGGGTATTACTAAAGCATCACTGGCGACCGATTCGTTCATCTCGGCGGCGTCATTCCAAGAGACAACACGAGTGCTCACTGAGGCTGCTATCAGCGGCAAGGTTGATCACTTGCGCGGTCTCAAGGAGAACGTTATCGTCGGCCGTCTTATCCCCGCGGGTACCGGACTCGAAACCTATCAGCGAGTCAAGATTGTGGGCGAAGACGAAGCCGAAGAGATGGTCCCCGAGGTCGAGTATCTCAGCGGTATTCCGGGCTATGGCGAGGATACGCCGCTCGAACTCGGCGCCGCGGTCGGTGAAGACTTGCATACCGATACCGCGGTTGTTCCCACCGGCGATTAGGGTTGGGCGAAGTTTATATTCGAAAAGGGGCGCGGCTTTCGCCGCGCCCCTTTTCCTGGAGTTTGGCCTTTCACTAGATGGGACGCGCGGTAAGCACGTTCTTGAGTTGTGAGGGATCTGAGAATGCTTGTGTCTCAAAACATTTTGAGGTATTCTTGTATCTAGTTGTTTAGCTTGTTGTGTAACTAGATTCATTTCCAAGGAGACCTCATGTCCTTCCCCACCAAACTGCAGTTGATCAAGCGCAAGGCTTCCCAACAGTTCTACGTCAACTTCCCCTCCGCCAGCGCTCAGATGCTCGACTTCCAGCCCGGCGAACAGCTCGAATGGATCCTGCTCGACCGCTCCCAACTCGTGCTCAATCGTTTGCAACCTCCGCCCGTCGAGTTGAAAAAAAAACTCCCGATCGAGTCGTCGACACCTTCTCCCGACTCTTCGCCAAAGGCCTCAACCCCCACGCCCGACAAAGCGTGAACGACCACCTCACCCGCCTCGCTCTCGGTGCCGCCGTCTGCCTCGGCCGCTCCACCATCACCGGCCTGCTACATGCCTCCGGCGAGAGCTTTCAGGACTGGAGCGCCGGCTACCGCCTGTTCTCGCAACAACGCGTCGAGCCGCAACGCCTGCTCGATGCCTCGCGCCGCGAGGTGCTCGCTCGCTTGCCGCCCGAGGCTCCCTTGGTCGTCGCCATCGACGATACACTGCTCGCCAAGTCGAGTCTCAAAACGCCCGGCGTGAGTTGGCGGCGCGATCCGCTTGGACCCAAGTTTCAGGCCAACTTGATTCTCGCGCAGCGCTTCTTGCAATTCTCGGCAGCGCTGCCTCCCAGCGAGCGGCAGCAGCCGGCGCGACTCATTCCGATCGGCTTGGAACACGCGCCGACTCCGCGCCGACCGTCGAAGAAGGCCACGGACGAGGTTTGGAAACAGTACCGGCGCGAGGCTCGCAAGTGCAGCTTGACGGCCCTCGCCGCCAGGCACATCGCGCGCTTGCGCGAGGCCATGAACGCCGATCCCGGAGGCGCTGACAGAGCCTTGCACCTCGTCGTTGATGGCGCTTACACCAACCGCACGGTGTTCGGATCGTTGCCCGCCGAGGTGACGTTGATCGGCCGCATTCGTTCCGACGCCAAGCTGTATCATCTGCCCCTCGAGCAGCCCGGCAAAGGCCGCAGGCGTTGTTACGGCGAACGCGCGCCGACGCCCGAGCAACTCCGCCAGGACGACAACGTGCCGTGGCAAACGGTCGAGGTTTTTGCCGCCGGCAGCCTGCACCAGTTCAAAGTGAAGACGCTCGCGCCGCTGCGTTGGCGGCCGGCGGGAGGCAAGCGGGACTTGCGTTTGGTGGTGATCGCACCGTTGGGTTATCGGCCGCGGGCGGGCTCGAAGGTGCTGTATCGCAAGCCGGCGTATTTGATTGTCAGCGATCCGAGTTTGGGGCTGGAGCAGATCGTGCGGCAGTACGTTTGGCGCTGGGAGATCGAGGTCAACTTCCGTGAGCAGAAGACGCTGTTGGGAGTCGGACAGGCGCAGGTGCGGCAGCCGGACGCGGTCGAGCGGGTCCCTCAATTTATGACGGCGGTGTATGCACTACTGCTGTTGGCGGGCGCGAGTTGGAGCCGCCAACAGGGCGTGGACGACGCCTTGCCGCGACCGCACTGGCGACGCCGCTCGCAGCCGCAACGGCTCACCACGCAACGGCTGATCAGCCACCTGCGGGCCGAGCTTTGGGCGGACGGCGTGCAGCGGCAACATTTCTGCGGCTTGCGGAACACTTCGCAATCCAACACGAAGCTGCAGAAACTCCCAAGAGGCGCTCCGCCTGCAGCAATCTACGCTTCCGGCTAACGCCAATCCCCTATTTCCGCACCCTACCCCAAACTTCAACCCTCTTTGAACAGCCAAACTCCAGGAAAAGGGGCGCGGCTTTCGCCGCGCCCCTTTTCACTCTGCGGTAGGCCCTGGCACCGTGCGGTGGGCTCGTCGACGGGCGGACCGCACCGCGAGGCGGCGCGGCTCGGTACATCGAACGGTTTCGTCCAACAAGTAGCTTGGCGGGCAGATTGAAGAATCAAGTTTTGGGCTAGTGGACGGTTGGGTAGTCGATGCCGAGTTGTTCTAGGTAGCTGTCGTACTTCTCGGGGTCGTAGCGTAGTTCGCGCAGTCGCGGGCGATAGCGTTCCATGCGGTCAGTGTTGATCTCGATGGGTGGCGCCAGGCCGTCGGGGATTAGCGATTCCCATTGCGTGTCCTTCGTTTGCTCTTGGAAGTACGCTTGCGCGCGCTTGAGCAGGTCGGCGTCCGTGAAAAGCTCGATGGCCGTTAGCGCTTGCGCTTTGGCTCCGGCGAGCGCTCCCTTGTGAGCGATTGGGGTCGCCATTGCAATCGCGGACGACCAATGGTGGCCGGTTAGGTTGGGGACGTTTGCCGGATAGCGAAGATTCACCGTCGGCACCGTCCAACTTACTTCCGCGATGTCGTCCGAGCCCGAGGCGGTGGACGTGCTCAAGAGCTCTCCGATTTCGGTGCGCAATCCAATGACCTCGGATCCGATTTCTTTTTGAATAGCCCGCGCGAGCTTTTCGTCGTTGTCCGTCCAGGTCGGCATACCGACTTTCTGTATGTTGGCGTAAAGTGCTTCGGCCAACGGCCGGTTGTAGTCGCCCTGCCAGGCGGCGCCTATCACGCGTTCGGTCATGGTTGTGTCGGTCATCATGGCGGCGGCTTTGGCGATCTTTGTGCCGATGTCGTGATTGCGCTTGACGTTTTCGTAGTCCAGCTCGCGGAAAAAATACCAGACTGTCGCCTCGGGAGGGACGACGTTGGGTTGGTCGCCGCCGTGGGTGATGACGTAATGCGAACGCTGTTGCGGCCGCAGATGCTCTCTGCGAAAATTCCACGCGGTGTTCATGAGTTCGACGGCGTCAAGAGCGCTGCGTCCGCGCCACGGCGAGCCCGCCCCATGAGCGCTAGCGCCGTGAAAGGAGTACTGCGTCGACACCAGCGCCAACCCTCGAACGCCGTAGTAGGTGTTGAACGTGTTCGATACATGACTGCTGAGCATCGCGTCGAGGTCATCGAAGAGTCCGTCGCGAGCCATATAGGTGCGGCTGCCTAGCAACTCTTCGGCGACGCCCGGATAGACCCGAATTGTTCCCGGTAGTTTGTAGCGCTCGAGGATCGCCTTAACCGCAAGCGCGGCGGTCACATTGACGGCCTGCCCCGCGTTGTGTCCTTCGCCGTGGCCCGGGCCTCCATCGATCAGCGGATCGTGATACGCAACCCCTGGCTTTTGAGAGGTTTCGGGCAAACCATCGATGTCGGCCATTAAGCCGATTACAGGCTTGCCTGATCCCCACTCGGCAACGAACGCCGTGGGCATGCCCGAGAGCCCACGTTTGACGCGAAAGCCGTTTTTCTTTAGGATTCCAGTGACGTAATCGGCGGTCTCGACTTCGGAATATCCCAGCTCTGAAAAGCTGAAGATCGAGTCGACCATCACTTGAACCTGTTTGGCCTGGGCCTCGACTCGTTCGGCCGCCTCTTGCTGCAGTTGGTCCTTGGAGGGTGTTTGCGCGACGAGGACGCCGGCCGCGACGAGAACGGTCAGTGTGATTCTAAGCATAAGGCCGGCACTCGGACCTAGGATAGCCCGCTCAGCTTCGGGCAACGGATTCGCGCGGATGTCGTGACTCAGCGGCCTTCGCTCGACGGTGGCACGATACCTTTCAGGCGCATGTGGACCGCCATTTGGGCGTACTCATGCTCGATGTGGATCGTGTTGCCGTAGAGCGTTCCAAGCCTCGACCGAATGCCGCGCCTGCCGGCGATCATTTCCAACGCATTTGCGTCGGTCAGTGCGCCATATGCCTTCGCGCATTCGGCGTTAGCGGATTTTATGGCCGCGACCATGTCGGCCTTCGCCGCTGAGCCGTCGACTCCGGCTCGGCGCCTCTCGCCACCTATGCCGGAACATGTGCCCATGGCCGAGTTAGCGGTGTGGGCCACCAGGTCGCCGAAACTTTGGCTCTCGGGCGCGGGTTTGAAGGCATAGTTCTCCGCGGGCATTTTCTCCGCCGCCTTCACAATGTTGTTGGAGGTTCTGTTCCAGGCCTGACGGGCCTCGTCGCTCAGCGGGTCGGCCGCGCCTAACGAGAGAATGCCTATCCCGGCAAAAATCGCGATTCTCAGAATGTTTCGCACTGTTCGATCTCCTTGCTTGTTCAGCCTATCTAACTGTGGTTGATGCGCGGTTGAATTGGCGTGCCCGCTGCCGACAAGGTTACTACAAGTGTCGACGAGCGAAATGGCCGGCCGCAAGATTTCTATCCCAGAAATGATTGAGCGCACGAGTGCTACTCGGAGCGCTGGGCAGTGAAGCAGGTTAGAGTTTGGATGTAGTGGAAGTCTGGGCGCGCCAGTGCGTAGTTTGCGGAGTCGGGATCGGTCAACTTGCGAAGTTGTCGCGCCTGATCGGCCGTTAGGTGAGCTTCGATTTTCGGCCCCCAGTAGCCGGCGAACAGTGCTTTTTCGAGGTAGGTACGGGTAGCATCGTCGAGTGGCGCCGTTCTCTCAATGACGATGGTTTTGGCCCGTGGGTCTTTGAAACCTGCTTCGCGCAGCCAGCCAATTCCGCGCCGCCAACCGGCCGCCTGATCGCTGCCGAGGGAGTACTTCGCGCGATAGAAACGTCTGCAGGCGGCGTGGACCGCGGATTCCAGTTCGCAATCCCAGGCGAAGACCATGTCCGGGAGGAGAGTACTTTGGCAAACGGCGATGGTGCCTTTGGGGCGGAGGGTTTGGCGCAGTGCCTGGAGAGCGCGCAGCGGGTCGGGAGCGTGATGGACCGCGTTGGAGCACCAGATCGAGTCAAACGACTCAGGGGAAAATGGCGGTTCGGTCAAAGAGGCTTGGAGCCAGTTTCCGCGAGCGCCTTGGCGCGCGGCTGCGAGGTGTGGACGTGAAAGATCTAACCCGACGACGAGTCCGGTCGCGCCGGCTCGATCGGCGAGCAACCGCGTTGTCTGGCCCACGCCGCAACCAGCGTCTAGCACCCGCGATCCGGTAGCGATATTTAGTTCGGCTATGAGGCGTCGCAGCTCGGGTTCGGCGGCTCGGAAAAATAGCGAGAGTTTGGCGGAATAGTTGCGCTCCGGCGTATCCCCTAGCGTGCTGCCGCGATCCTTGCTGGCCGGCTCGGACATTGGTTCGTAGGATATCTGATGGGGCTGGGGTGCGCTCTTGTGGCAGATTGTTTCGATTGGCGGGCGATGACCTCACTTGGGATGGCGAGAGGGTAGGACGGAAGTCTCGAGCTTTCTTGGGATTGATCGATAGTTCACACGAAAGCGTGGGCTTCCGCCCACGCCTGGAGTTTGGCTGTTCAAAGAGGGTTGAAGTTTGGGGTAGGGTGCGGAAATAGGGGATTGGCGTTAGCCGGAAGCGTAGATTGCTGCAGGCGGAGCGCCTCTTGGGAGTTTCTGCAGCTTCGTGTTGGATTGCGAAGTGTTCCGCAAGCCGCAGAAATGTTGCCGCTGCACGCCGTCCGCCCAAAGCTCGGCCCGCAGGTGGCTGATCAGCCGTTGCGTGGTGAGCCGTTGCGGCTGCGAGCGGCGTCGCCAGTGCGGTCGCGGCAAGGCGTCGTCCACGCCCTGTTGGCGGCTCCAACTCGCGCCCGCCAACAGCAGTAGCGCATACACCGCCGTCATAAATTGAGGGACCCGCTCGACCGCGTCCGGCTGCCGCACCTGCGCCTGTCCGACTCCCAACAGCGTCTTCTGCTCACGGAAGTTGACCTCGATCTCCCAGCGCCAAACGTACTGCCGCACGATCTGCTCCAGCCCCAAACTCGGATCGCTGACAATCAAATACGCCGGCTTGCGATACAGCACCTTCGAGCCCGCCCGCGGCCGATAACCCAACGGTGCGATCACCACCAAACGCAAGTCCCGCTTGCCTCCCGCCGGCCGCCAACGCAGCGGCGCGAGCGTCTTCACTTTGAACTGGTGCAGGCTGCCGGCGGCAAAAACCTCGACCGTTTGCCACGGCACGTTGTCGTCCTGGCGGAGTTGCTCGGGCGTCGGCGCGCGTTCGCCGTAACAACGCCTGCGGCCTTTGCCGGGCTGCTCGAGGGGCAGATGATACAGCTTGGCGTCGGAACGAATGCGGCCGATCAACGTCACCTCGGCGGGCAACGATCCGAACACCGTGCGGTTGGTGTAAGCGCCATCAACGACGAGGTGCAAGGCTCTGTCAGCGCCTCCGGGATCGGCGTTCATGGCCTCGCGCAAGCGCGCGATGTGCCTGGCGGCGAGGGCCGTCAAGCTGCACTTGCGAGCCTCGCGCCGGTACTGTTTCCAAACCTCGTCCGTGGCCTTCTTCGACGGTCGGCGCGGAGTCGGCGCGTGTTCCAAGCCGATCGGAATGAGTCGCGCCGGCTGCTGCCGCTCGCTGGGAGGCAGTGCTGCCGAGAATTGCAAGAAGCGCTGCGCGAGAATCAAGTTGGCCTGAAACTTGGGTCCAAGCGGATCGCGCCGCCAACTCACGCCGGGCGTTTTGAGACTCGACTTGGCGAGCAGTGTATCGTCGATGGCGACGACCAAGGGAGCCTCGGGCGGCAAGCGAGCGAGCACCTCGCGGCGCGAGGCATCGAGCAGGCGTTGCGGCTCGACGCGTTGTTGCGAGAACAGGCGGTAGCTGGCGCTCCAGTCCTGAAAGCTCTCGCCGGAGGCATGTAGCAGGCCGGTGATGGTGGAGCGGCCGAGGCAGACGGCGGCACCGAGAGCGAGGCGGGTGAGGTGGTCGTTCACGCTTTGTCGGGCGTGGGGGTTGAGGCCTTTGGCGAAGAGTCGGGAGAAGGTGTCGACGACTCGATCGGGAGTTTTTTTTCAACTCGACGGGCGGAGGTTGCAAACGATTGAGCACGAGTTGGGAGCGGTCGAGCAGGATCCATTCGAGCTGTTCGCCGGGCTGGAAGTCGAGCATCTGAGCGCTAGCGGAGGGGAAGTTGACGTAGAACTGTTGGGAAGCCTTGCGCTTGATCAACTGCAGTTTGGTGGGGAAGGACATGAGGTCTCCTTGGAAATGAATCTAGTTACACAACAAGCTAAACAACTAGATACAAGAATACCTCAAAATGTTTTGAGACACAAGCATTCTCAGATCCCTCACAACTCAAGAACGTGCTTACCGCGCGTCCCATCTAGTGAAAGGCCAAACTCCAGGCGTGGGCTTCCGCCCACGCCTCTGATTCTTTGCCTCGAAGGGGTGGATTGGGGGGAGGCGTTAGGTTGACTCTACTCCGAATAGTTGGCGGAAGAATCCGTTCAGCAGGCGGTTCTCTGGGTCGAATTCCGCCCGCTTGGCCGCCATTGTGTCAAGGCGCTTCCCTAGCGCTTTCTTGGCCTGGGCCCTGGTGAATCCGAATGTTTGGTTGGGCAGCGGTGCGCCACCCCGTTTGCTGCACCACGTATTGAAATCCGCCAGGAACTGCGGCCAGCCTGGATTGGCGGTCGACACCGGGTCAATCGTCATTACGTTTCCGCCGTGGGAATAGGACAGCACCGATTGCTGGTCCTCGGCGATACAGTAGCCGACGTGCAGCAAGTTCACCCTATATTTCTTCTTCTTGTCGTAATTCTTCACCCACTTGGTGTATTGCTGCAGAATGTTTCCATAGTTCTCTTCAGGGAAAGCCCACAAGCTGAAGGTATAGCGGCGGTCGTCGGAGACATCGGGGTAGCGGATAATCTGGTCGGTCGCGATCGTTTTTTTACTCTTGATCACGTGCTCCAATTCGAATCGCCAAAAGGCCCCAAAGCCGTCGATAATTTTGTATCGTATGGCCCGGTTTTCGATGTCTCGTTCGAGTCGGAAGCAGGTTTGCGGCCCGACGTCGGACCAGAGCCTGTTCCGAACCTCCCAGGGCTGCTCGTCTGGCTTGCCTCTTGCCTTCGGGTTGTACCTGCGGAACTCGACGGTGACTAGTTCGTTGAACAGGAACATGTAGTACATCATCGAGTAGTTGCGAGCCCACAATTCAGGAAGCTTTTGGGCGAATTCTTTGACGCTAAAAGTCTCGTGAAAAACTTCCATCGGCCGAATCGGACGGATACTGAACGTTGCCTCGGTGACGATCCCAAAGGTCCCGTAGCTGCAGCGCAGAATCTTCATGAGATCGGGGTCGTCCTTTTCGTTGGCGTCTAGGATATCGCCCGAGGGCAACACCATCTTGATTCGCGTACAGTACGAGCTGACCTGACCGTACTCCGCTGGCATCGAGCCATCCTTGGTGCCCGCGCAGGCGGCGGAGCCGATCGAAAGATTCCCGATTTCGGTGTTGACGTAGAATTGGAGGCCGCGCTTCTTCAGCTCGTGCGCCACGTCGTATAGAATTGCTCCGCCTTCCGCGGTGACAGTGTCATGGGTGATCTCAAGAATGCGATTCATTCCTCGCATCTCGATCATGGTTCCCCCGTCCGCCGTGGTACACGGCGCGGTAGAGTGATTTGAGCCGAAGGCGCGTACTGGAGAGGGGTACTTGTCTTTGTTTCGGAGAATCCGTGCAATTCCCGTTGCGGTCTTGGCCTTGGCGACGACCGTGGGGTGAGAAACTATATCTCCAAACCAGTTTGGGACCGACAGTTGGGGCATAATGCGAATTCTCCTCAAGAAGAGTCTAGTCGAATTTGCGCACGTATGCTACGAAAAAATGCGCTGATGCCGCAGTTCAGCTACTTTATTTGCCGGACTGCATGCAGCCCGCTTAGCGGGGCCAAGGTCCTGATGTACCGCTCGTTGTTGGGTTTTTTCCGCAGGTTCCATGAAGCACTTCTATGCTGACGACCGCAGTGCCAACGTTGCTCGAAACAATTTTGACGAATATATCCTCCAGGCCGTCCCTGTTGAAATCCGCCGTCCCGACTGAGGTTGGCGTACCCGTGACCTCGTAGGTCTGGGCCATTTGGAATCTTCCGGCCCCGGCGCCGAGCAATACACCGACGCTGTTAGCAGCGCTGTTCGCGACTGCCAGGTCCGGCTCGGTGTCACCGTTGAAATCCCCAGCCGTAAGCTTACTCGGGAACATTTCCGCTCCGTAGCTCGCGCGCGTTTGGAATGTCCCACCCCCAGCGGCCAGAAAAACACTAACACTGTCGTTCACAAAGTTCGGGATCGCCAGGTCGGTTCTCCCGTCGTCGTTTAGGTCGACCGCCGCCACGAACGTCGCGAACACTCCCTTACCGTGGCTGACGGCGGTTTGGAACGTACCGTCGCCGGCGCCCGGCAACACGCTTACACCGTTGCCTTGGCTGGTGGCGACAGCCAGGTCAGGCGTCCCGTCTGCGTTGAAATCGCCCGCCGCTACCGAATTCGGGCCTTGTCAGGCTCCAATTCCGTAGGTTCTGGCAGCGCGATCGACAGGCGAACGTTTTGATAGTCGACGAACGAGTTGACGGTAACTTCCCATACGCCGGCCGAGGGTTGGGCGAAGGCGAGGGTTTCGTTTGAGCCGTCGCGGATTGAGAGGCCAAACTGGCCGAGTGGGCCGATTACGACCATGTTGGCATCACCGATTTCGTCCTCGGATCGGAGACGAATCTGGGCCACTTTTGCTCCTTCGGGAACGATGAAGACGGCGCGGCCGGGCTGGTTCTCGAAGGAGCTGATCTCAACCGGCACTCCGGGCTCGAGGACAGCCGTAACTGGGAGCGTGAAAACATGCAGAACGCGACCCCCGTTGCCGTCGGTGATCTCAATCTTGGCTCGTGGAATTGAGAATCGCGTCGCCATCCACTGGACGAGGCCTGTTTCAGTGACGCTCATTCCGGCTGGGCCTTCAAACAATTTAAAGCTCAACGCGTCGCCGTCGGGGTCTTGAGCATCGATCTGGTAGCTGAACAGAGCCAAGTACTCTACGAGGCCGGGGGGAATACCATTGACTTGCGGGTTTTGGTTGCCGCCCTGCGTTGGCGGCATATCGAATGCAGCATTGACCGTGACCACCTGAGTCGAAGAGTTGCCGTCAACGCCCGTCGCCAAAAAGCCGAGGCCGCGGGCGGCAAGAATTCGCCATAGCGCGGCAATGTCGTAGGGTACCTCAGTGGACCCGCCGGCCGTCGCCGCGGCATTTATCAGATTTGCCGCGAGCACGAGTGCTCCGCGGGCATCCGCCTTCGAGGGGCTGCGGGGCGTCAGCGCCACGCCGTTGAAGACCAGATGGTCAGCGGCCTGTTGGCCGAATTCATCGCGAACATCCCACAGCGTGGTGGCCCAGACCTCACCGTCGTTGAAAATGTTGTAGCTGCCCTCGCCGACGTTCTCGGCGGTCAGCGGATGGTCACCGTAGCTGAAGCGCCGAACGCCAGTCGCGCTGTTCCCGGTCATGTAGGCCCCCATCACCGGGTCGTTCGTCATGCTCGTTGCGAAGTAGTCGGACCAGCCCTCGCCCAACGAGCTAGCCCGCATTTCTCACCACGTGGCGAGCGAAAGTGCGTGAGAGGTGCTTCAGTACGAGGCGCGCGAAGGTTGGCGCGCGGAGGCGTACTTGACAGTACGTCGAGCACGACGATCGAGTGCAACGAAGTAGTGACGCACCTCTCACGTGCTTTCGCCGTCAGGTGGTGAGAAATGCGGGCTAGAGATCTGACCGAACTGGCAGAAGACGTTATTCGGCCCGCCGATCAGCCGATTCGTCACCCCATGAGCGTACTCGTGGATGATGACCTGAGCAGAATCGGCGAAGTCTCGGTCGTCGGTCGGGTCGACCAGGCTCTGTCCAGGTAGCGTCCCGAAGGCGACGATGAACGGTTCCCCGTCAGGACGAGTTAAAGATGCGAGGTCGGAGAAGATCTGGGTGAGGCCGTAGACCGGATCGCCACCGATTCCTCCTCTGCCGAAGTTATCGTTCTGGAAGTTACCGGCGGCCTCGTCGAAACCCAGTTCGTAGAAGTAGTCGTGCGCAGTGTTGAGCGTGTAAAAAACGTTGGTCACCCGCGCGGCAGGGAATAGCCCGGGGTCTTGTCCCGTGCTGCCTTCACCCGCCGGGAAATCAAAGTTTCGCGTCGAACTCGAAGCGCGGCCGTTGACGATATTTTCTCCGTCGGAAACCTCATCGCGTCGTGGGTTGCTGTCGAGGTCGAGGAAGGCATCGACGTTGTTGCCCATCGTTTCGGTTCCGTCGGCTGGCAGCCACTCGTTTGGGAGGTCTACTAGCACACGGTCGCCCGCTCGAAACCGGCGACACGAGCGATTTTAGCGGCGGTGGCCGCGGCGTCGGCCGTGGAAAGGTTCGATTGGCCAGTCAATTCCCGCGAAGAAACGGCTTCGCCGGCCTGCACCTGGACCACGTCACCAGTGGAACTTAACGTGACAACAGTTTGTCCGCCCCAAACCGGAATGTCCGCGGCCGATTGACGGAAGCGTACTTGCGTGATCGGACCGAAGCGGTGCTCGCCGGCAACTTCCAGCGCTGCTGTTTGGCCTCCAAACAGAACCGGGTGGGCGCTAAGGAACTCTCGAGCGGCGGCAGCGGGTTCGACGGCAGCCACGCTGGCGAGCGTGCCGGAGAGATTCGAGATTGACCGGACGCGACCGAAACGACCTAGTGTCCTGTCTCTAAAGTTCGATTACAAAAGCGGGCGAGGGAAGCGAAGATTTGGTCGGCGGTTTTGGACCAGACGAACGGCTTGGAGTCGGCGTTGCTGAGTTGGATGTAATCCTCGATGGCGCGTTCCAACTCCGCTGTGCTGCGATGTACACCGCGGCGAATCTGCTTCTGGGTCAGAGTGGCGAACCAACGCTCGACAAGGTTGATCCAAGACGCGCTGGTCGGCGTGAAGTGCAGATGGTAGCGCGGCCGTTTGGCCAGCCAACGCTGAATAATCTGGGTCTTGTGGGTTCCGTAGTTGTCGAGGATCAAGTGGATCTCGAGCGAGTCGGGGACCGCCTGGTCGATGGTGTCGAGAAACTTGCGAAACTCGACCGCGCGATGACGGCGATGACACTCGCCGATCACATGGCCGGTCTTGACATCCAACGCGGCAAACAGCGAGGTCGTCCCGTGGCGCTTGTAGTCGTGCGTGCGGCGCTCGATTTGTCCGGGACGCAGCGGCAGCAGCGGCTGCGTGCGGTCCAGGGCTTGGATCTGAGACTTCTCGTCAACCGACAGCACCAACGCCCGCTGGGGCGGGTTGAGATACAGACCGACGATGTCGCGCACCTTCTCGACGAACAACGGATCTTGCGAGAGCTTGAAAGTTTCGCTGCGATGGGGTTGCAGCGCGAAGGCCTTCCAGATGCGCTGCACGCTGGAGTGACTCAAGCCACAGGTCTTGGCCATCGAGCGTGTTGACCAATGCGTGGCGTCGGGGGGCGTCGATTCCAGAGTGAGCGTGATGACGCGTTCGACCTCGTCATCGCTGACGCGCCGCGGCGTGCCGGGACGCGGTTCGTCGAGCAGCCCGTCGAGGCCTTTGTCGAGGAAGCGCTGGCGCCATTTGCCAACGGTACGGCGGGCCCAGCCGAGTTGGGCGGCGACGACGGTATTGTTGAGTCCGTCGGCGGCGAGCAGAATGGCCCTGGCGCGTTGGGCAAGAGCCTGCGCGGACTTGCGCCGTCGCGCCCAACTTTGCAGGCTCTCGCGCTCGGCCGGGTTGAGCTTGAGCGGTTTCAATTGAGGACCAGTTGTCGTCGTCTTCCCCATATAGACATGGCGACAACAACCTGTTTAATGTTACGCGAACTTTAGATACAGGACACTAGCGAAACTTGCACCCCATGGGATTCGGAGCCGAACGCCGCGCGGGCGTAGTTGGCGGCGGAAGTTTTGTGCAGATCGGCGGTTAGCGCGCTCGATTGGACGCCGGCACTTGTCGCCGAGGCGCGAGTCTCGTAGTCGGGTAGATTTTTTTCTTTAGTCTCTTTTTGGCCAAGCGCCGTCGCTGCGATGCATAGAAATAGCAACGTCTTACGCATCACGACCTCTCGGAAAGATCGAGGGAGATGGCGGGATGCACGCTATTGAGCGATCGCAATGACTACTCCCGGCTGGCTAAAGCTGCCCGGAATCG
Organism: Bryobacterales bacterium; assembly: GCA_965247305.1. GTDB lineage: Bacteria > Acidobacteriota > Terriglobia > Bryobacterales > UBA6623 > CATQHP01. The sequence continues at coordinate 5,126,892 of OZ252030.1, forward strand.
AAATGCTGACCGCAACGTCGTCGCCCACGGGTGCGTCTAGCCCGCATTTCTCACCACGTAGCGAGCGAAAGTGCGTGAGAGGTCCGTCAATACGAGGCGGGCGACGGTTGGCGCGCGGAGGCGTACTTGACAGTCCGTCGAGCACTCGCGATCGAGCGCAACGAAGTATCGGCGCACCTACCGCGTGCTTTCGCCGTCAGGTGGTGAGAAATGCGGGCTAGAGGCACCTGAACATTCACTTGCATGGTCGAGCTGGGCACGCCATTGAACGAGACTACGACAGAGGCTCCTCCTGCCCCGGCGAGCTCAAGCGGTGCTTATAGATTGATCTGATCTTGTCTGACAAAAAATAGAGGAGCGGGCACACCGTTAAACGAGACGCTGACTGCGCCCAACGTGGTCGCGAGAAGTCCTGTATCGGGGTCGAAACCCTCGGGCTGGAGGCCCACGGCAGGACCGAGATCGGAGCCGAATAAGGAAACAATCTCACCGGGCGAAACGCCTCCAGCGAGAAAACTTGCAGCGTTGACCACCCCGGCCTGAGTGAGGGCCGGCCCCATCGAATTCGGCGTGATGGGCACGCTGGCCGTCGTGACGAAGAATGGCTGGGGTTGCGAGCGTCCCGCGACAGTGGCGCAATCGCCGGGCGAAGACGGATTCACAACGACGATCGACTTAACGTCGGGGTTTTGTTCGGAGCAGTTCCGATTGGTCAATACCGATGCGGGAAGCTCAACGGTGATGCTTGTGAGCGCCTGGTTTTGCGCTGCAAAAACGGGTGGCGGTCTCGTCGGCGCCGGGTCGAGCGTCAGCGTCTCAGGGTCGCCGTCAGTCAGACTGGCCAAGCACTCTGACGAGACCCGTTGCGTGACTTCAACCTGCGACGCACTGCACAAGTTGGCCACGTCGACTTCAATCCGAAGCGGCGAAACTCTGGCGGCGACAAAGTTTGGCGTAATGCTAGTGATCACGGGCGGCGTCGATTCGACGACTTGGGCGCGGTCAACGAAGAGAGCGGTGAGATCGGCGGACTCCCAGGCGGCATTGCGATTCGAGGCGTTGTAGGCCATCGTCCAAGTTTTTTGGGAGCGGTCGAAACGCAGGACATCTTCGTCGTCAAATGCGACGTTACCTAAGACACCGCTGGCGTCGAACGACAGTAAGAGAGCGTCTTCAGTGGCGAGATAGTGGGCGGCGTCTAGATCGAGCGCGGGGTCGACGCCGGCTTCGGAACCGTCGAAGAAAATCTCGCCTGCCCCCCAGAGGACCTCGTAATCCACTAGGCTGTTGCCGGGCAAGGTCACCGAGGTATCCCACGACAACAAGATCAAACTGTCTCCATTGGGCTGCTGCACTATTGTCAGAGCGTCACAACGCAGCCCAGCAGACTGCCCAGACTGGTCGGCGAGAGCAGAAGCTATACCACCACCTAGAACCAGCCCGGATGGAAGTTCGTCGGCTGGAGCTCCGTCTGTGATGAACACAGGCAGGGCCGTACTCACGACCTTGTCCGCTTCGAGACCGGCGACAGATTCGAGGCAAACCAGCGTGCTGTTTGCCCTATGGTCAAGGGCTTGGAGTGGCCCCATTAGCGGGGCTCCCCCGTCTGTGTAGTTGCCGCCCCCCAAGTCGATAACAATCATTTTGTCGCTAACGGCCAGCTCGCCAAGTGAAATGTCGATGTCTGGTGAGAGGCAAAACCTGATCGGTGATTGAGCCGGCAGCGATGCACTGCCGACAATCAGCGCGAAAATTAGGTTCAGCGCGCCAAACGACGTGCGCGGCGGACGATTGATCCGCATTTGCCGGATATTGCCTAGTCTACTGAGTAATCGGCGCGGCTCGCATGATGCGAATCCAAGCCTCGCGGCGACTGCTTAAGTTTGTGCCGCGAGGGCTGTGAACGACCTATTAGCCCGCATTTCTCACCAGGCGGCGAGGGAAAGTGCGTGGAAGGTGCGTCAATACGAGGCGCGCGACCCTTGGCGCGCGCAGGCGTACTCGACAGTACGTCGAGCACGGCAAGCGAGCGCAACAAAGTATTGACGCACGTAATGCGTGCTTTCACCGTCGGCTGGTGAGAAATGCGGGTTAGCTGCCCAACGTTCCTGCCACCGTCTCTACGTTAGCGCCAGCTAGGGCAACCAGCGGGTTAGTTCGGAGATGACGCCCGCGTGCTGACCGGCAACGTTCTCCCATTCATGCGGATCGCGGTCGTGGCCGTAGAGTTCTTCCGTACCGTCGGCGTAGCGAATGTAGCGCCAGCGCTTGGTCCGCACGGCGTGATTCCCGCGTTGATAGGTCATGATCGCGGGAGTCTTGCGTCCGCGGCTGGCATCTAGCAGTTGCGGTAGCAGCGATTCTCCCTCGAGCTCGCCGCGTTTTGGTAGTCCGCACATTTCGACCAGCGTTGGGTAGAGGTCAAGCAAGCTTACCGGCGTGTCACTTCGCGCCCCGGGCTTCGCTACTCCGGGCGCCACAAACACTAGAGGGACCCGCGTTGAGCGCTCCCAAAGCGCAAACTTTTCCCAGTGCTCTTTCTCGCCGAGGTGGAAGCCGTGGTCCGACCACACCACCACAATCGTGTTGTCCGCGTAGGGTGAAATTGCCAGCGCGTCGAGCACACGACCGAGTTGGTGGTCGGCAAACGTTGCCGACGCTTGGTATGCCCGCACCGATTCTCGCCAAAAACTCTCGTGGTGTTTGTTGCCGGCCAGAATCGTCTCGAAAAAATGCGCCTTCTGATCGAGTAACGCAAACGCTCCGCTGGGAAGATCCGAGCGGTCCGTGGAATTCACAAGCGGCATCGCAACCGCACTTTCGGGGTAGAACGAAAAATACTTCGGGGGCGCGTGGAACGGCATGTGCGGACGAAACAACCCAATCGCCAGGAAGAACGGGTCCTCATGCTCGCGACTCAAAAAATCGACGCCGAACTCGGCTGTCCGCGCGTCAGGTGTAGAGCGCTCGTCGAGCGGCCATTGACCCCAATCAAAGTTTGGACTGGCGACCCCGGCGATTGACGTCGGACCGTCGAGCCCGTTCAGCCTTGCCGGCGGCATCGGGTCAAGCTGCATTTTCTGGAATCGATGAAAGGCGCTTTCGTCGTGGTAGGAGCTGTTTTGGTGGTGGTGGAAAATCTTGCCCGCACCCTCAACGCGATAGCCATTGTTGAGAAAGTGTTTTGGCAGAGTCACCGCGTCGGGCAGCGCGGCTTTCCAGTCAGAATTGTTGTTGTAGATTCCGGTCGTCGAAGAACGCCTGCCAAGCAGCAGCGCCGAGCGCGACGGGTTACAAGCGGGCGACTCGGTGTAGGCCCGAGTGAAAACGGTGCCTCGGCGAGCTAGCCGTTCGAAGTTAGGCATGTGCAGCGGCGACTGGTCGGCGAGGGCCCAATCGTTGAGATCGTCGATCGCAACAAACAGCACGTTGGGCTTGCCAGCGGGTGTGGCCGAGTCCGCGCGAGGTACCGCCGGCCGAGTGGCAGCGGGCGTAGTCTGTTTCGCCGCCAGAGCGCGAGCCGATTCGATTCCCGGGGTCAACGTTCGCGGCGTCTTGGCGCGTTGGTCAAGCTCTTCCAACTTGAAGCGCAAACTTACGATGAACGGCTCTTCCTCGGGGACCCAGTGACCGTACGTAGTCGTGACAAATGTACCGTCGGGCAGCAATTCCAGCCCTGGATACGCCGTGTCCGAGCCGACATGATTGTCGAGCAAGCGTACGCGATATTCGCCTTCGGCTCCGCGAACGATGTCGTCGTAGGTGCCAACCCAGCCAACCCAATCGCCTTTGGTCGGGCTGATGTGGGTGCGATCGCGAAATGTGATAAACAGGCGCCCATCGGGTGCGTATCGCGCGGTGTGGCGATCACCAGTGAGTGCCGCCGGAAGTTCGCGTGGCTCGCTCCATGTCTCCCCTTCGTCGTCGGAGAAAATAACGAACGAGTTGAGCCGGCGGCTGTTCTCGCGCAGCAGAACGGCAATTTGTTTGCCGTCGGGCGAGCGGATCGCGCCCGGTTCACAAAGGTGAGCAATCGGGTGTTTAGCGACGACCTCGGGTTGAGACCAACTCAGCCCCCCGTCGCTACTGACAACCGTGTAGACCTCAAAATGTTTGCCCTCTGGGTGTGACGGAGGGTCGCGTAACCAGCGGCCATCGTCGTGGAAGAACGCCATATACGAACCGTTCTTGAGTTCCACCATCGAACCCATCGCGACGATGCCGCCGTAACTCGGTCCGGGAGTATTGATTGGCTCGAGCGGCGACCATTTTTCACCGTCGTCTTCGGAGTAGGCAACGCGAATTCCGGCGGCCTTTCCTGAAAACATGACTACGCGCGGTTTGCCTTTTCGGTCGTGAAGCCGAAAGAGCGTCGGGACCTCCAATGACGTCGACCAATTTTCGGGCGTCGCCAGCCTATTGGTCCAGCTCAGCCCTCCGTCATAGCTTTTCTTGTAGACGATCCCACCTTTGCCATGCCCCTGCGGGTACATCACAAGAACCGTGCGGTTGTCGGGCAGCAACAACGTCGACGGGTGCCCGAGGTACTGTCCGGGTTCGCGGTCGACGATCACCTGCCGATGCGTTTCACCCGAAATATCGATCGTCGGGATCGTGTAGGCCTGAGGCTGCGCGCCGATCAGCGGGACAGCAATCAGTAAGCAAATAGAAAATCCGCGCACACGCGCCAGTTTACACGACGCCCAAGACTAACCGCAGCAACAGAGCCGCGAGCAACGTCGCCGAAGAATCCTCCATGGGCCCGCTGGGTTCGGCGCGGGTTTCGCTATGGCAGTTCCTGGTCCATTCTCTCTGCGATCCACTCCGCGAGGGCTGAAATAGTCAGAAACGGGTTCACCCCAATTGCGCCTGGGACGATTGAACCGTCCGCTACATAAAGCCCCTTGTGGACCGCGGTACCGTCTCCATGAAACACGGATCCGTACCCATTGACGACCCCCTTTTTTCCACTCGGGGCCATTGGGCATCCACTCAGGGGATGAACTGTCGTTAGCTGGTCACGAATTAGCCAGCCGAAATTCCTCACGAAGTTTGCCTTTGCGGTCTTTGAGTGTTCCGTTAGCGCTTGGTTGATTCTCTTAAAAACTTCTTGCTTGGCTACGCCCTTCCAACTGATCTTCACCTTGTCGTTCTTAAGCGAGATCTTGCCGCCGGAGTCGTCGATCGCCATTACCAAGTACACTTGCGAGTGATTCAGCGCGCCATTGGCATTCCATCTACTGTCACGCCAGTGCTGTTTGTTCTTCTGTTCCCAGATGTCCTTGCCGTGGTCCTTGCCAAGTGGCCCGACTGTTCGCAGACCAGCGCGGGCGATTGCTACCAAGGCTCGAGGCAGCGAAGCGTCTTCGACGATAAAGCGTTTGTCAAAGTCGCTGTGGCCGTACTGAATGGCGGACACGATCGATGGACCCGCCTTCACGGCAGAGCGTTTGACGTCGTACTCGTGGTCGCCGAAGCCCATGATGTCGGTCACATCTTGGCCGTTGTAGCTCACGCCATAGAAGTCGCCGTTTCCGCTAAACCTTGATCCAAGCGCGTCCGAGACCGCCAGACCTGCCCGCTGGGAGCGCAACAGAATCTTGGTTGATCCCAGAGAACCCGCTGCGAGAACGACGTTTTCAGCCTCAAGAACACCGGCGCTGCTGTTCTTGTCGTTGTGGTGCCGAATATAGTGGACGGCATACGTTCCGTCGTTCTTTTTCTCGACTCGCTCGACCTCCATCTGGGTAAAGATTCGGGCGCCCTTGCTCTTGGCCAAGGGAAGGTAGTTCATGTAAAGCGTTTTCTTGGCTCTGACGTTACAGCCTGAAAAGCAGTCACCGCAGTTGATACACGGAGCTTGTGGCACTCCATATCTATTTGTATTGCACTCGTCCAGATTCACCGCCAAGGGTAGGGAGCGATGAAACTTTGTATCGCTTCCAAGTGTGTCTGCGTGGCGTTCCATGGCCTCAACTTTACGAAGAGGGCGCAGCGACGCACCGTCGTCCGTCTTGACGCCGTGGTGAGTTTCTGGACAGATAACGTCTTCAACTCTTTCGTAGTAATCCCAGATCCGACCGCTCTTCGCTAAGTCTCGAATCGGTTTCGGCCAGTCGTAGTAAGTGAATAGATCAGCGTCGGGACGAATCGCGATGTTGGCGTTGATCAGCGAAGTGCCACCTAGACCCGACCCCTGAAACACATTGATGTCAGAGAATGAATGATATTCGTACAGACCCAGAGGGCGTTTGTTTCTGAGCAGGTTCTGGACGATTCCGCGCGCGGAATCCGGGAACGATCCGGGGATCCACTCTTGGCCGCGCTCTAGAAGACAAACCTCGTGGCCGGCCGAGGCGAGCCGGGCCGCGGTGATTGACCCTCCATACCCCGACCCGACGACAATCACTTTGTACGAGTCTTTCAAGTGGCACGGGCGGTCTGCGAGAGCGGTGATCATTTTCTTCTCCTAGTTCTGAAATTGGTCGCGGCGGCAATGCGCACCGACGCTTCGAGCTGGCGAGTCAGGCAGTATCCGTAAGGAGGCGCTCTCGTGACGGCTGCCTCGGGAATGTGGCCGTAACCGAACACCACGACCAAGCTTCGCGCACTGCTTTGCCCGTTGGACTGGGAAACAAGGTCCATATTGATCGCCTGGAATCTCGCCTGCGGGAATTATAACCACAACAGGGAATAAGTCATAGCGTTTTCTTTTCGGGCCGCCTATTATTGGGTTGGGGCGGCGGTGTGGCACCGCGCAATGGACTCGCTGAAGGGTGATACATTCAATACCTCCGGTTAACTGGATGTGGCTCGGCGAGAGTTTTGGTATTTAATAAATACAGCAGAGTTGCAGGATTCAGATGTCGGCATGCTCGAGCCGAGTTTCTACCTATTATTGTTAGAGAGACACACATTCTACAAAAACGAAAGGCACTCGAAAATGGATGAACCCTTTACGACGGACCGCTGTAGTGTGGTATCCGATTTAGACCAATCCGCGTGCTGCATCAAGCATGATTGGGCCTACTGGAAAGGAGGCCCCGAGGAGGATCGGCGCACAGCCGATGCAGAGTTCTTCAACTGCATTTGGGAAACGTCGAAATTCCCTATATTGGCGCCAATTCGATGGCTAGGCGTGCGTATCGGCGGCAAGAAGTTTTGGCGCGTTCCACGCGTCGCCTGGAACTACGGCTGGAAGGACTTCGAGTGGCGTGACGAAGACGGTCCGATAACCGAAGCGAGTCAGCGACCTGTACTGCTTAAAGCACTGAAAAAGGCTGAGGGCGAGGTGGACCAAGACTCGGATGCGGCAAACGCCTGATTACATCTTTGGCGCTGCTCGTTGTGTGAGCACCTTAACAGTCCGTGGTAAAAGTCCCGTGGGTCGCGTGACTTTTGCCGCGGGCTGTTAAGCGGCAATAGCAGAGGCGACACGTTCGGATGGCAGTAAGCGAGTTGGTGGCCGAACGGAATTCGCGAAGATTTTGCGATTCGGCTCACGGAGGAGCCTATCGCGGCCAGCCGCGCTCGCCTCATTGAGAATGGGCCACGAGAGATTCGCTTCGTCGACGGTTCAAAGGCCGACTTCAGCCGTCAGCGTGTGGCCACGGCGCGAACGGGTTCGTGCCCCCGCTCAAAGCGGTTCTGAGCTCCGGCATATGACGTAGCAACACACTCCTGAAATTGTTTTTCTCAATCCAGTCAATTCCCGACGCGGTATAAACGTCGGAGCTCTAGGAATCGGTGATGAAGCGGTCGCTCTGGAGTCGACGCGGGGCCATTAGCGAAAAGATGCGAAACGCGGTATCGCTGAATCCGAATCCCGGCGGAAGCTCTTCCGCAAAGAGTCCGGCCATCAAGTCAACCTTCTCGATGTCGTTGTCATAGAGGCTTCGCAGCTGCTCGACTACCTCGCCGTCTTTTGTGATCTGTTCAAATTTCGTGTAAGCGCCCTTGAAGACACGGCGCCGAAACTGGTTGTAACGCGGAACTCCGCGTTCCCGGTCGCGCATAATGTCGATCGAGGCGAGGTCAATCGTCCTGCCGTCGGGCCGCTCCAGGGTTTGAAGGAATTTAGGGTAGTTGTGAAGCGTAATGGCGCCGGGATGAGACACGCCGAACGAGTAAAAGAGGTCGGTCAGGCTCTGATTCTCCATGATGCTACGTGCCGCGGGACCGGCAACGTCGGGAAGGGTCCGGGATTCCAACTCATGGTGGTCGGCGGCGCGGCGAAACAGATAGTCGTCGGGCATCAGCGGGTGCATGCGGTACACCGAGACGAACTCTTCCGTCATGGCGTATGGAGCGGTGTGGTGCTCTTGGCGGGTTCCGGGAATGCCATTTTGGAGTTCATTGGGGTTGTCGGGTCGGCCGTTCTTACGAAACGCCTCAACGCCGCCGAGGCCGTACCATGTGCCTTCTAGTCCGCGTACAGTTGTTGGGTGCGCTAGGATCGCAGGGGTCCAGTCGAGGGTATGAATTTTTGACATCAAGGCGACGTTGATCAGACGCGCCTTCTGAAATAGCTTCTCGTCCCGCCAAGTCGGGTTTTCGCGCTTAAGATTCTCGCAGATGGTGTTGTGCTCCTTAGTGAAAAGCGTGTGCAGCATGCTCAGCCCTACCCACCAATTCGCATTCACACCTGTTCGGTCGACCTTCTTGTCGGGGTCGAGGGGAAGCAGGTTTTCGGCTGTCAGCGCAAGTTTGCCGTCTTCACTAGCTCGAACCGATTTCTGGATCTTGAGGCTGCTGCCATAGAGCTGCGAACCATCCCACCAGTGAGTTTCGGTGTTCAGGTACGTGGGGGGGTGCGTGTGACCATCTTCTTTAAACGTCGGATCTTTCTGCGTGCGATGAATCTTCATCGGATTCTCGCCCCAGGGATCACCGTCTTTCAGTGGAACCTCCAGCGGTTTGGCATGGGGGTCGGTTCGATGGCTGAACCAGTCGTGCACCTCAAACTGAATCCACGCTGCTGCCAGCAAGTTGAGACTCGTGGCGGGCTTGAACTCCTTGCGCGTCATTAGCTGGCGGCTGACTTCTCGCGGGCTAGGAGTCAGGATCTGATCCGGCGGATCGGGAAATTGATCGTTACGTTGAACATTCCGGCCGAACCGCGTGTTTGCACGGCCCATACGCGGATCATCAGGGTCGTTATATGAGCCATCGGCGGAACGCTCGTCGTCAGGTGGCTGCGGCGGCAGCGGTTCAAAATCGCCCGTCGACGGGATGAACTTTGACATGTCATGCAATCGATGCTCGCGATACTTGGCACGAAACCGATTGATCCGTGCCAGCCCGAGAATGACAGACTTGAGTTTCCACCACGGTCCAAAAAGCGCCATTTCAATTGACCTCCAAAGCTCTCTGCCCAATTTCGAGTTGAATTCGAATCTGTGCCGAGTAGAATACTGCCTTAAGTTGGCTTGCGCGCGAACCCCGTCGACCCCAGAAATCGGCTGCCCGAGTGCCGATGGCGTCTGCCATTCCCGTGGCTTTCCGAGACTTCAGGATTCGAGTCTGGTCCGATTGTACTTTCGATAAGGCCGTTTGCCAAGAAAAATATACTACTTCACGTTGTCCTATCGCTACCGTTTACGTTGCCGGGACGAAAAAGGACGGATGTTCGAAGCCGGTATGGCTGCCGGAGCGACGGCAAACTTACTGGGATTCAGGTCGTTTTGACACCTTCCCGTCCGCTTGCTGCTGCTCACTCTGTTGACGGATTACCATAGACCGGTGGCTGACAACCAACAAACAATCGCGAGCATCGGGTTGGGTCTGCTGGGTGGTGCGCTGGCGTGGCGTCTCGCTCAGGCCGGCATACAGGTGAGAGGATTCGACCTCGAGCCAATTCGAAGCGAACTTGAATCGTTGCCCGGTTTCGAATCTGCTCCGAGCGCCGCTGACGCGGTTCGAGATCAGCAAGTGATTTTGCTGTGCCTTCCAACTTCAAACGTCTCGTCCGCTGTTCTCGATGAAATCGAGCCAAACCTTGAGCACGGTTCGCTTGTCATCGATACGACCACTGGTGATCCCGACCAAGTTGCCGGATTCGGCCCGCGCCTGGAAGAGCGCGGCGTTGAGTTTGTCGATGCGACCATCGGCGGCTCGAGCGAACAAGCGAAACGGGGCGAAGTGATTGCGATGGCGGGCGGAACCGACGAGGGCTTCGAACGGGCTAAGCCGCTCTTGGAACTGTTTTCGAAGCGGGTCGTCCACCTTGGGCCGTGGGGTGCCGGAGCCCGCATGAAGCTCGTGATGAATCTGGTCATCGGTCTCAATCGCGCGGCCCTTGCAGAAGCACTGAATTTCGCCCGCTGCCAAGGCATGGATTTGGGAGCGGTACTGGAGACTCTGGGAGCGGGGCCCTCGAACTCGGCGGCGTTGGAACTGAAGGGCGAAAAGATGGTGCAACAGGAGTTTGATCCGGCTGCGCGCCTAAGTCAGCATCTCAAGGACGTGCGGCTGATCCTTGAGGCCGGTGCCGGCTCGGGCGCCAAGCTGCCGCTCTCGCGTTTGCATCTTGAACTACTCGAACTCGCCGAACAGCGTGGGTACGGCGCCGCCGACAACAGTGCGGTGATCAAGGCGTGGGAATAACGCCGCGTCGTCGTGATAGACTTTTCTCGACTTTCAAATGCCATTGATTGAACCGTTCCGCGGGATTCTGCCGGCGATGCAGTTGCCCTACCGGGAAGACCTCTCGATCGACGAAACGGAGCTGCGGCGCTTCGCCCGCTGGCTTGCCTCGCACGAGGGTATCGGCGGACTCGTTACCAACGGGCATACGGGCGAAGTGTTCGCTTTGTCGGCTGACGAACGCGCCGAGGTGACTCGGATCGTCGCTGACGAATCGGGGAAGACTGTTCCTGTCGTTAGCGGTATCTGTTGCGAGAGCGTCGACGAAGCGGCGCGCCATGCCGAGCAAGCACAGCGCGCGGGAGCGCAAGGCCTGCTCGTGATGCCGCCCCACTACTGGTTGCGATTCGGCATGCGTCCGAACTACGTCGTCGAACATTTCCAAGCGATCGCCAGAGCGACCGACATCAACCTGGTCGTGCATATCTACCCCGCCTGGACAAAGGCAGCGTACTCATCGGAGTTGCTTGCGGAGCTAGCGAACTTGCCGCACGTGACGACCTTCAAGATTGGGACGCGGGAGATGTCGAAGTACGATCGAGACATTCGGGCCATCCGCGCCGCGAACCCGAAGGTAACCATCCTGACTTGCCATGACGAGTATGTTTTGGCGTCGATGGTGCAGGGCGTCGACGGCGCTCTAGTGTAGTGCGCCATAAATAATGTAACTTATAGTATCTTCGTGTCGCCTTTACTAGTAGAAGGCACACGGATGCGAAGAGCAGAGCCAGTCCCATTGACGCAGGAGCAGCGTAGGCAGTTGGAGCGCTACGCGAACGGTCGTCGGGTCGCTGTTCGTCTGGCGTTGCGAGCCAGGATCATCGTGCTCGCCGCCGACGGTCTTGAGAACAAACGGATTGCCGCGCAGCTGTCGGTCTCGCGTCAGTTGGTGGCGCGCTGGCGAAGCCGTTTTCTTGAATCCGGCGTCGCCGGCATCGAAAAGGACGCCCCGCGGCCCGGCCGTAAGCCCGCCATCTGCTCCCCAACAGTGCAACAGATCATCCACAAGACGACCCGCGAAACGCCAGCCAACGCCACCCATTGGAGCCGCCGCACGATGGCCGCCGCGGTCGGCGTCAGCGCCTCCACCGTGGGTCGCATTTGGCGCGCCCACGGCCTCAAGCCGCATCGCGTCAAGACCTTCAAACTCAGCAACGACCCGCGCTTCGCCGAAAAACTCGACGACATCATCGGACTTTATCTCAACCCGCCCGAGCATGCCCTCGTTCTTTGCCTCGACGAGAAGTCACAGATTCAAGCCCTCGACCGCACCCAGCCCGGCCTGCCCCTGAAAAAGGGACGCGGCCGGACCATGACCCACGACTACAAACGCAACGGCACAACCACCTTGTTCGCCGCGCTCAACACGCTCGACGGCTCGGTGATCGGAACCTGCATGCCCAAGCACCGCCACCAAGAATGGCTGCGCTTCTTGCGCTTGCTTGAAAACCAGACCCCCAAGGACAAGCAGATCCATTTGATCGTGGACAACTATGCCACTCACAAACACGCCACGGTGAAACGCTGGCTGCAGCGCAATAAACGCTTCCACGTCCATTTCACGCCCACCTCAGCGTCGTGGCTGAACATGGTGGAGAGGTTCTTCCGAGACCTCACCGATAAGCGCATCCGCCACGGTGTCTTTCGTAGCGTCGGCGAACTCACCACCGCCATCGAAGACTACATCGCTCGACACAATCAGCAGCCCAAGCCCTTCATCTGGACTGCTACCGCTTCCGACACCCTTGAGAAGGTCAAGCGCGGCAAAGCCGCTCTTCTTAAGGTTCAATCTGATTGACGCACTACACTAGTCGGATTCGCATCGTTCGTCCCCGAGTTGCTAACCGCGTTGTATGCCGCCGTCACGGCTGGAGATTTGAAGCTTGCCCAGCGGCTTCAGAATAAGATTTATTTACTGAAAGCGGTTGTCTACGACCACGACGAGCCCTCGGGTGACGCTCACGCCAGGATGAAAACGGCGATGGTGCTGGCGGGGCGTCTGAAATCCGATCGGACCCGTCCGCCAATCGAGACGCCGGACGCCGCGACTCGGGAACGCATTCGCAATGCGGTTCGAGCCGCGAACCTTGCGCCCGCGCAGGCCGCTGACGCCGCCTAGCGGCACAAGATGTCGCGCGCCGTCTCGCTGCTTCTCGCTCTGGCGCTAGTTGGCGTTTCCTGTGGTGCGCCGCCAACGAGGACGGTAACGATCGGCGCTCTTCCACCGGGGACGTCTTGGTACGTATTTGCCGCGACGCTGTCAGAGCTTCTCTCCGAAACGCTGCCGGATGACATCCGCGTGGAGATCCGACCCCGAGGGGGAGGGGTGGGCAATCCCATCTTGGTCGACCGCCAAGACGTTACGCTGGCTATCGCCCAAGCCGCGACGTCCGCTTGGGCCACGGCCGGCGCCGAGGTTTACGACAAGCCTGCTGAGAATATTCGAGCGCTGGTCGGCGGCTTAAATTCCGTCTGGATGATCGGCGTGCTCAGTGAGGCCTACATCGAGCGAACCGGCAATGAGACGCTCGAGGCAGTTCTGACGTCGGGCGATGCGGTGCGCATTGTCATGAAGCCGCGCGGCAGCTCGGTGCCGGCCTTCGTTGATCTTGCATTCGAAGCCTTCGGGCTAAGTCGCGACGATATCCGTTCAAACGGCGGAAGTATCATCCAGGTCTCGGCGAGCCAGGTCCCGGGGTTGATGCGCGATGGACGCGCCGATCTCTACTTCGAATCCGGGGTACGCGGCCATCCAACCCTCACCGAGGTCGCTACCACGGTTCCCGTCCGCTTCCTCGACGTGCCACCCGTCGTGCGCAAACGGCTTGAGGGCCCCGGCGTTGAGCTCACGGAAATGCCACTCTGGTTTCCTAGTCAAAAGAGTCCGGTACCGTCCGTTGATATGGGCACGGTGTTGATCGCCAACCGCGCGCTCGAAGACGACCTCGTGTACTTGATAACAAAGACCGTTTGCGAAAATCGCGAGGCCATGGCAAAAGCGCATAAGGCCTGGGCTTCGTTCGATCCTACAAATGCCTGGCGTATTGAAAAAACGGGCGCGCCCCTACATCCGGGCGCCGAACGTTACTACCGCGAACAGGGCTGGCTCGAATGAATTCATCGGAATCGGCGCCGGCCGAAAACTGGCGCCGGGTGACGGGTCTGACGCTGGGCGCGGCCTGGATTCTATTTCAACTCCTAAACCTTTTTGACCCCCTAGCGCCGCTAGTCGCTCACCCATTGCACCTAACCTTCGCGTTGGGTCTAGGGCTGCTGTGGAGACCACTCAGCGGGCCACGCGGAAGGGTGCTCGATTTCGCGCTGCTGCTCGGAGTGGTCGGCGGCGGCGGCTACTACCTCGTTTCGCTGGGCCGGCTTTCGAATCGTATCGATGGGGTCGACGAGGTTACGCTGGTCGATCTCGCTTGCGGAATTTTGTTGATCGCATTACTGCTTGAAGCGGTCCGCAGAATAGTCGGCTGGTCGCTGCTTGGGGTCATCCTGGCGTTCCTGACCTACGCGTTCGTCGGGCCATGGTTGCCCGGCTGGATGGGTTTTTCAGGATTCGGGTTTACCGAGCTGGTCGAAATTCTCACGATGACCCTATACGGCATTCTCGGCATAACCACCGAGACTTCGGTGCAGTTCGTTTTCTACTTCGTGATGTTCGGTGCCGTCTATGGAGCGATCGGCGGCGGGCGCTTGCTGATCGATTTGACGTTGAGTCTGACCGGTGGCCGCCAGGGCGGCTCGGCTCAGGCCGCTGTGGCGGCGAGCAGCCTGATGGGAGCGATCAGCGGCAGCGCGGTGGCAAACGTTTCAGCGACAGGCGTCTTCACAATCCCGTTGATGCGTCAATCGGGATACTCGGCGACGCGAGCCGCCGCTATTGAAGCCATGGCCTCTACCGGTGGCCAATTGATGCCGCCGGTGATGGGCGTAGCGGCGTTCGTCATCGCCGAGATGCTCCAGATCGAATACTCGCAAGTGGCGCTCGCAGGATTGGCGCCCGCGGTCGCTTTCTACGTCGCGTTGTTTGTCGTTGTGCACCTGGAATCACGCCGCGACGGCGTTGGACATCTCGATGCGGGACGGCGCATCGATCCGCTCGCGCCACGATTGCACTTGCTTATTCCTCCCATCGCGCTGATTGCGTTTTTGGTTGCCGGATTTTCGGCGTCGCTTTCAGCGACATTCTCGACGGGGCTCTGTGTCGTCGTTTGTTATCTACGCGGGAGCACCGCTTTGAAGCTAGGCGACTGGCGTTCGGCGATCGAAGATGGCTCGCGCCAGGCGGCATTGGTGGCGGCCCCGATCGCCGCGATCGGCGTGATCATCGCCGTTGCCGTGCAGTCTAATTTGGCGCTGAAATTCTCCACGCAGTTAATCGCTCAGGCTGGCGGAGGATTGCCCGGTGCTCTGGGCGTTATAGCGCTCGGCTGTCTGATCATGGGAGCTGGATTGCCGACGGTGGCCGCGTACATTATCGGCGCGATCTTGTTTGCTCCGGCTCTGATCGAGTTTGGCGTCAACGAGCTGGCGGCGCATCTGTTCGTGATGTACTACTGCGTGCTGTCAATGGTGACGCCTCCGGTTGCGCTGGCCTCTTATGCGGCCGCGGGCATTGCGGGTGCGAGTACGATGTCGACTTCGCTCGACGCATTTCGACTGAGTGCCGTGTCGTTTGTGATTCCGCTAGCGTTCGTACTCGACCCGCGGGTGCTCGGGGAGGGTACGGCCCTCTGGGTGTTGCTGGCGTTCGCGTCGCTAACGGTTGCGACGGCCGGATGGGCCATTGCCTTGGCTGGTTGGTGGCGCCGACCTCTTCGTCTGCTTGAACGCGCCGTGCTAGCCGCTCTGGCGATCGCGCTGATCGTTTCTCCGACTGGAACCGGCGCTTGGGCCGCGGCGGCCGTAGCGTTCGCGCTGGGGATCTTGTGGTTGGTTTTATCGAGCCGTTCAACGTAACCGACCGAGACTTGCCCGGGATTACGTTACTCCCACCACGGTCGCGATGCCAGGCCACGGCCGCTCACGCGCGCGGCTCAAACACTCTGTCGTGCGGATGACCCCTACCTGTTGAACAAGAATGCGTTCGAGTTCACTAGTGCCCAGAGTAAATCTTGTGCCTGGGCGGTGCGGCCCGGTTCCCGGCGCATGTACGTCAATGCTTGATCCATCTCGGCGCCGGTTGGGAAGCGGCTGTAGGTTGCGAGGTACAGTTCTTCGACCAATTCACGATCCGACTTGCCGCCGACAATTGCTTCGGCAATTAGACCCTCTGGATCGGCAATCGCTTCCGCCAGCGTGGGCCCATTCACAAGATTCATCGCCTGCGGCAAACTCAACTCGTTGCGCCGCTCGCACTCGCACGATGACTCGCGATCGGGTCGCCCAAACATGTCGAGGAAACCGCCTTTGCCCACGTGGGGATCAGGCAACTGCTGCGCGGTAAAGTCTTCCGGAACCTCTGGGAAGTTCGGCCGGGATCCGGTAGCTACGGTAATCGCATCAAGCAGCGATTCCGCGGGCAAGCGCCGCGGTACGTAGCGCGAGAAATTCAGTTCGTCGCCCTCATTCCACTTGTTGGTCTCGATTCCCGTCTGATAAGTTCTCGAGGCGACAATCGTGCGGATCAAGTGCTGCAAGTCAAACCCGCTCTTAACGAAATCCTCCTCCAGAGCATCGAGCAATTCCGCGTTGATCGGCGGGTTCGAGCCGCGAATATCGTCGACCGGCTCGATGATGCCACGCCCTAGGAAGTAGCTCCAAACGCGGTTGACAATCGCTTTCGCAAAGAACGGATTCTTCTCCGAAGTTAACCACTCTGCAAGAGCTGTTCGACGATCTTTGAAGTCAGTAATCGGAGCAAAGCCCGCCGACGCGATCAAATACTCGGCGTCGATAACTTTGTTGGTCTTGGGATGTTTAATGTTATTGTCGTCGCGCTTTAGGTAAACGATTTGCTCGTCGGAGTCGAAGCCTGGCTTCATACCAACCGCTGCAAAGAATGCTGAGAGCTGGTAGTACTGATTTTGAGTCCACTTTTCGAAGGGGTGATCGTGGCATTGTGCGCAAACCATGCGGACACCCAAGAAAACTTGTGTGGTCGTCTCCATCGCGATCTTCGGGTCGTCGTTCACGCGGAAATAGTTTGACGCGGGCGTTTGGAAAGTACTGCCGACCGAAGTCAGAATCTCACGCACGAAATCGTCGTAGGGCTGATTTGAAGCGATCGCGTCACGAATCCACTGGCGGTACGCCCAGGTCCCTTTTTCACCCAGATGTTTACGGTTGGACTGCAGCAGGTCGCCCCACTTGAGCGCCCAGTGATCGACGAAGCCACGCGAGCGAATGAGTTGGTCGATCAACCGCTCGCGCTTTGTCGCGGATGAGGCGCTGTCCGCGAGAAAGGCGCGAGTCTGTGGGGGCGTCGGAGGAATTCCTGTGAGGTCGAGGTAAATTCGACGGACGAATCCCTCGTCATTGACCTCTGGTGCAGGTTGAATCTTTAGCCGTTTCAGCTTCGCGTCAATATGTTCGTCAATGAAATTGTGTTGCGAAAGTTGTTGCCACTCGAGGCCCGGCTCGGGGTTCAAGATGGTGATTGGGACAGTGACGAACTTGCCTTCGTAGCGAACCATAATAGCCGCTTCGCCGATTCGCTCACCATGCACCGAACCGTCGTCGTTGATCTTCGCGGTGCTCGTCAAGTTGCTAGCGATTACAGCTTGGCCAAAGACATCGCGAGTCGAGCCGTCGCCATACTTCGCCATGACTTTGAGAACGAGGTCATGGCCGGGCTTCTCCATGAAAATCTCGGCCGGCTCGACGGACAGTTCGGCGACCGCGTCGAGGGCGGGTTCGCCGTATGGAGCGCCTTCTGAAATCCATTTGTAGATCGTCTTGTAGTAATCCGAGTCGACCTCGAAGCGGAGTCCGCCTTCGTGCGGAATCTGCATCGCCGGCTTTGCGAGCATCAAGCTTTCGCCCGGAGCCGCGCGATTAAAGCGGCGCCCTGAAACCTCGAACAACAGCGCGCGGTAATCGTACTCGGGGTCATAACCCCGCAACGACAACTTGAAGCCATTTTTGCCCTTTGCGGCACCGTGGCACGCCCCGCCCGTGCAGCCCGTGCGGTTCAACACCGGCATAATGTCGCGGATGAAGTTGGTTGGCCGCTCGGCGCTCACCGCTAGCGTTGGTAACAAGAGCCCCATCACGCAAAAGGCTAGGGAAAATTTGATGCTTTTCATGAAGTTTTCTCTAAGACGACCGTCAGGCTTGTTCGTTATTACTTAGCCACTGCTATTGTACGCCCGGCCGCGACAACAAGGGTCGCGCTAACCGGCGTTATGTTGTAGGGCACGGCTTCTTTGTCGCGGCTCGCGAGCACCGATTTGGGTGCGATGGAAATTTGGTGTTCGCCCGGCTCAACCGCGTCGGCCGTGCAGGGCAGGGAGTAGGTGGCCGGAGTGTCGGCGATCATAGCCGTCTGGCATTTTACGCCTAGAGGCAAATTTTCCGCCTCGACCACGACTTCGGATTTGAAAATTGCCTCGCGCTGAAATGCACCGCTAATTTCGAACGACTGATTTGGTGTTACCGCTACTGGTTTTTCTGGCGCTGTGACTTGGTAGCCCTGCACGACTTCAATCGTGATCGCTGGTGAAACGACTTCCAGCGTTCTCCCATCGCGCTGAATCTCAGTTTTTAGGATGAGGTCGAACGTCATCGCGGGCGTTCCCATCGTTGTGTTCAAATCGAATACGCCTTTGGTATCGCCCTTCTTGATTAGCGCTGAGCCAAGGATGCGTAGGTTGGCCACGGAGGGGCCGTTGATGAGCGAGACAGCCTCGGTTGGCCGGACGCCCGCATCGCGCCCCGTAAACTGCCAGCGAATGTCGTGCGCCATTCCTTGAATTGTGCGTAGCCGTCGCGGCGTCAACGCCTCAAGTACAGCCGGGGCCGGAGCGGCGAGCCGTGCCTCGATCGACGATTCATTCGAGGCAATTCGTAGCGGTTTCTGGCCTTTACCCGCAATCCGCGTGATTACGGATGAGCTCAGCGCCCGCCGCCGAATGGTCTCGCCTGACGGCAGCTCCGCCTCGCCATAAACTGTCAGATTCAAGGGCCGCGGCTTCGCGCCCGGCTTGGCGGTGAGCGTGAGACGACCGGTCCGCGATGTCCTCGCCGTCGTCATACCGCCGAATTCGGCGGGG
Organism: Bryobacterales bacterium; assembly: GCA_965247305.1. Classification (GTDB taxonomy): domain Bacteria; phylum Acidobacteriota; class Terriglobia; order Bryobacterales; family UBA6623; genus CATQHP01. The sequence goes on from OZ252030.1 coordinate 5,145,758, forward strand.
ATGTGGCCGCCCTCAACAATTACGTCATCGGGCAGACCTTCAACAACCAGTCGTACCGCGCCCTCATAGCCTCGGCGGTCCATCGTGACGGATAGTGACGTGCTGCCATTTTGTGGAATGTTCACGACCGCCTCGTCTAGCCGTAGAACGAAGTCGCCAGGCTGTTTGCGCGCCACCAGCCGATAGCCGTAGCCGGGACCGCCACGGCCAAGCAGATCCTCCATGCTGAGGTCGATTCGCGAAACGCCCTTGGGCACCTCGAAGCCAATATGCGGATCACCAAACGTTTCGGCGCGGGCGCGAATAAACGACAGCAGTTCTTCAGGCTCCTGGTCGCCGGCCGAGCCTAGCTTCTTGCCGTCTTGGTCGTGAAGCGTGAGCAGTGTGTAGAGATGCGACGTTCCGAGTCCGGCGGCCTGCGTCTCGATCAGCCACTCTTCGCCTTCTTTAACGTTTAACGAGTAGCGATCGGTTTCTCCAGCTTTCGAAATGCGTCCGTTGACAACTTGCGAGTCCGCCAGTCGATGCGGGCCGCTCGTGGTTGGTTCGAGTTGTTCTTGTCCCTCGCCGCGAACGAACGGCAGTGGCAGAGAAACATCTTTACCCGGAACGCGAACTAGGTCTCCAGTGGTTTCTGCTCGTTGAGGCTTAGCCAACGAGCCGCCCGAAAGTTCGACAGCCACCTTTTCGCCACTTGACCAACCCAATGGAAATATCGCCTCCGCGAATTCTACGGGTCCGACTTTGAGGCGGTAGAAATTCGTCTTCTGCTCACTAAAGCGGGCGTCGTGAACTTCAACGAAGTACGTTCCTGACTTTGGGACCGCGAACCGCAGCCTGGCGTCAGCCCCAACACCCGCCGCATCGTTGTTGCGTACCAGCGTGTTTCCATCCGCATCAGTAACGACAATTGCCGGGTCGATTGCCGACCCTAGGCGCTGCGACTCGACTTCGAGAGTCAAGTTGTCGCCCGATGAAAGCTGCAGCCTATAGAGGTCGCGATCCGCGCCGACGAGCGTTCCGTTTACGGTGCCCGGCACAACGAGTGACTCGGCGTTCGGAGCGCTATCGTTCGCGGGTAGATGCCGTTTGAGGGTCGACTCTTTTTCGACACTCTCGGGAAACGATGAAACGCTGAACAACAGCGTATTCGAAAGCCCCGCTTCCGACTCGACTTGCAGCGGGTAGGCGCCCACCGCCGCCTCGCCGTCGATTTCAAGCAAATACTCTTTGCCGTCATCGGCGGAACTGAGTTGCGTTAGGACGCCGGGAATCTTCGAGTGAACAGTTAATCTGCCGTCAAGCCCATTGCCTACCAGGGTCAGCCGGACTGCTGTACCGGCCTGCCCGCCCGGTGGATCCACCCGGGTAAGTGCCGGGCCGCCCGCGCTGAGTAAGGCCGACGTGGCTAAGAGAAGCAAACTGCAACGAAGCATGTTCGGCATGGCTCTATTCCGCCTCACGATCAGCTCCTTCAAGCGGCACGGGAATGAACGCTTTTTGCTCGTCGCCGGTCGCGGCGTCGTAGAGTCTCACGGTTCCGTCAAAGCCCGCCGCTGCGAGCTGCTTGCCATCCGGGTGGAAAACAAGCGTGAAAATTCCGCCACCATGACCCTTGCATGTCGCGACGCGATCGCCGGTTTGCGAGTCATAGATCGGAACCTCCGAACTAATCCCGCCAACTGCAACTCGCGAACCGTCGGGACTAAACGCGAGGGCGAAAATCTTGCCCTCTTGTTCTTCGAACTCACGAATCAGTGTCGAGTCGTCAGCAATTTTCAAAGCTCGCGGACGGTCCATCGTGTAGAGATAGGGCACTCGATCTTCGCCACCAATCAACACGTAGTCGCGCCGCGGATGGCGCGCGATGGCGTAAAGCTTTTCACGCAGCAGATTGACGTTCTCGCGAAAGGCGCCGGAGTCCGCATCAGCTAGCTTCGCCGCGCGATCACGGCCGACGGAAACGATGCGCTTACCGTCAATTCCGTAGACAGTCTGCAAAACCCAGTCTTCGTGATGACCGGCTTTGTAGAGCTCTTTGCCGGTCGCAATCTCAATCGCGCGTACGGTTTTGTCCGCCGCGCCAAAAGCGACAAACTTGCCGTCGGGCGAAACATCGCCGGCGAAAAGTGTGTCGGGGGTAGCAACAAATGAGCGTACTTGGTTCTTCGACTCGACGTCCCAGACTTGCACTTCGCCAAAGCGTGCGGGCGTGCCACCGACTGCCACTAGCGAAGTACCGTCGGGCGTGAATTTTAGCGAGTGGATCTTGTCCGATCGTCCGAGCAGCCGCGCCTCGATAGCTGAGCCGTCGGCCTTGTGCACGATGATTTCCTTGAATCCGCCAACCGCCAGCGATTTACCATCAGGCGAAAACGCCATCGCCGTGATCACGGGAGCCTGCGTGTAGCTCGGAGGCTCTTTCGGAACCTGCGGTGCCTTCGCTTCCGCTGGCGTATCGTCTACCACGCCCTCATTGACCCAACGGCTCAGCAACTCGACGGCATCTTGAGGTAGCTTGGGGCCGCCCAACGGCATCGCAGGCTCCAATTTGCCGCTGATAACTTGCACCAGCGGGCTGCTATCGGGAGCCCCCTTTGCGACGGCGCTGCCGTGTTTCGCGCCGCCCTTGAGAATGCCCGCGTAGTCGGTGAGCAGTAGGTTGCTCATCTTGTTCGAAGGCTGGTGGCAACCCGAGCAATAGCGTTGTATCACGGGGCGGACGTCGTTGTAATAGCTGACCGGGTCAGTGGCGCTTAGGTTGGTGGCAAACAGGGCGAGCGCCACCACAGTCAGAAGACATTTCATAGTGAAAACCGTGTGTCCATATTGTAGCTCTGGCCGTGCGGGGGCGCATTGCTCATTCGGCGCCTCCGGCTCAAAGCTGTCGCTCTCTATTCCTTTGGTAGTGCCGCCTGTCCTAGCGTTGCTCGCGCCCACACACTGAGCAATATTCAACGACGCTTGTAGGACAGTAGAATTTCCGCGATGAAGCTAAGGGAACTCTTCTTTCGCGTTAAGGTTCCGCCATGTTTCGCCATATGTATCGCCCGCAATAAGATAGTTTCGATACGGTGCGAAATGTCGTTCTAGTTGCGTCGGAGGACGTGGGCGTTGCCGCCGAGATTTGCGTTACCTTGGCCAATCTTAAGGGCGAGCCAATCGTGGAATCGTGCGGTCACGATGCGGCGCCGGCGACGGTTCGCGATCTAATTGATTGCTCCGCCACGCATTGTCGAGCAGTGTTCTTGGTTGTGGCTTCGAAATCGCGGTCGCTGGCGCTAATCACGCTGCTGCGGCGCCGCTATGCGCGTCTCCACCTGGTTGTGATCGTGAAGCCCTCCCAATCGGAGTTCGTAATGACGGCGATTCGAGCCGGCGCGTCTGAAGTTCTGACAACAGCATCTCCGGTAGGGGTTCGCAGAGCCTACCTGAGAGGTCTTCAGGCCCAGGCCAGCGTCCCCAAAAAACTGGGCCGGCTGGTTGTATTTTGGTCGGCGCAATCCGCGGCCGGGGCGTCAACGCTTGCCAGTCAAGCGGCCTTGTCGTTGGGACTCGATCGTCCCGGCGAAATCTTATTGCTTGATTTGGATTTTCACTCCGGCATCGTTGCCGAGCGTTTTGGATTGGAGCCCGCGTTCAATCTGGCAGATTTAGGTCCGAATGGAAAACTGTCTTCGGGAGACTGGAGACAGGCTGTTTGCCGTTACGATGACGTCGAGTTGATTGCCGCTCCGCGTTCCTCGAGCTCGCTCAAGATGGCGGGAATGCCGCCACTGGTGCAGCTCGTTCAGCAGATGATCGAAGCACATTCTCTAGTGCTTGTGGACCTGCCGACGGCATCACGCGGATCAACGCGAGAAGTTCTGGCGATCGCGGATCGCGTGTATCTCGTCTCCACACCCGAGCTGAACTCGCTCTACCTTACGGCGAAGAAACTCGACGAGCTTAAAAGGTTGTCCGTCGATCGAGACAAAGTAAGGCTGCTGATGAATCGCACCGGCGACTATCGAGGTTTGCAGCCGGCCGATATCGAAACCGTGGTCGGACTGCCGGTTTCGCAAGAACTGCCGAACGAATATCTGACGGTATCTAGATCGATCGCGCGGCATAGCCGGATTGGCCGCATGACGACTCTTGGGCGTGCAATCGAACAGCTGGCAAAATCGATTGCCGCGGATTTGCTTGAATATAAATCAGAAGCCGCCAGTCCTTCCGGAAATCAGGTGCGTCCAGCCGTCGCCGGTTGAGGCGGCTTTCCTTACCTACCCTCGGTCTTTTGCGCGGCCAAGATCGCCGCTCCCTGAGTGACAACTTGCTCTTGTAGGCTTGACGGCAAGATTTCATAGCTATCGCGAAAGTAGGGCACAACGAGCGGCGCCGTTCGTGCTCGCACGAGGTCGAGTAACGCCGGGCTGGCTGTTCCAAGGCCGCCGCCAATGACCACCCGTTCGGGGGCCATTAGATTGATCGCGGCGGCTAGCGCCGTGGCGAGGTAGCCCGCAAAGCTTTCGATAACGATTGACGCGAAGCCGTCTTGTGCTTGCCAGGCTTCGATGATCGCTTTGCTTGCCGCTGGGCCGGAAGATCGCAGTGTCGATGTTGACCAAGCGGCGGGACTTCGTTCGACGAGCAGTTTCGCTAACTGGCTCATGCCGGGCCCGGAGCAAACAGACTCGACGCAGCCGCGTCCGCCGCACCAGCAGGGTGGGCCCTCGGCGTCGACAACGATGTGGCCGATCTCTGCTTCGCCAATGTCGCCGAGCTGTTGGATTTGGCCTTGGCGCACGAGGCCACCCCCTACGCCGGTTCCCAGCGTCACATAAAACACCGTATCGGCGCCAAGGCCCGAGCCAAAGTGGGCCTCGGCTAGAGCCGCGAGCTTGCAGTCGTTTTCGAGGTAGACCGGCAAGCCAAAGCGTGCGTTGAGTTCGGTCGCGACGTCAATTGTTTCCCAGCCCTCTTCGTGCAGGCACAGATGCGGGCTGTTAGTTGAACGACGAACCGTGCCGCCGAATCCGAAACCGATCGCTTGAAACTTTGCGCCGTCGGCAACGTGGTTGGAGTAAAGCTTCTCGGCCGCACTCACGATTCGGTCGAAGCTGTCGCGGGCGCGGTCGGCTTCGTCGCGATAGATGACTTCCGTTTCAACAATTCGCTGATCGGGGCCGGCTACGGCGGCGACAAGTTTTGTGCCGCCGGTTTCGAATACCAGGTAGTGCGCGGGTTCACTCATGCATTTGCGCTCAGCCAAGCGAGCATCTGGCGAAAGGCGTTTCCGCGGTGACTATAGCGCCACTTATCTTTCGCCGTGGCGCTGCCGAATGAGGTGCCTAGCGGCGGAAAGTAGAACAGCGGATCGTAGCCGAAGCCGCCGCCACCTTCGGGGCCGTCGAGGATATAGCCTTCAACCGTGCCTTGAAAACATGTCGCCAGCTGTCCGAAGCGCGCGAGGGCGATTGCACAGACGAAACGAGCCGTCCGTTCCTCGCGGGCGATGCCCTGAAGGTTTTCGAGTACGAGTTCGTTGTTGGCCTGGTAGTCGCTGGGCTGGCCCGCGTATCGCGCGGAGTAGATGCCTGGCTCGCCGCTCAGAGCATCGACTACTAGCCCAGAGTCATCGGCAAATAACCACTCCGCCTCAACTTGGTTGCTGTAGCAGAGCGCCTTCTGTCGGGCGTTGGCCTCGAAGCTATTTCCAGTTTCCGAGCAGTCTAGCGGCGGGCAACCACGAACTGAGAATTTGTCACCCGATGCCTCCTCAAATTCGCGAAGTTTGCCTTTGTTGCCGGTGGCGCAAACGAGTTCAATCATTGTTCCCGATCTGGAGAACGGTCTGTTGCACTTTGATCAACTGCTTGATTCCCATTTCAGCCAGCGACAGCAGTTCAGTGAGTTGCCTGTTGGGGAATGTGCGGCCTTCGGCGCTGGCTTGAACTTCGACGAACTCACTGGCCGACGTCATAACAACGTTCATGTCGACGTCAGCGCGCGAGTCTTCTTCGTAGCAGAGATCGAGCATGGGTACGCCGTCGACGACGCCGACGCTGATGGCGCTGAGATATTGGCTCAATGGCAGTCGTTTGATCGCCTTGTAATCGTGCAACTGCTTGATGGCGGCGGCCATCGCAACCCAGCCCCCGGTGATAGCAGCCGTCCGAGTACCGCCGTCCGCCTGAATAACGTCGCAGTCGACGTAGATAGTTCGTTCGCCGAGTTTGTCGAGGTCAACGACGGCTCGTAGCGATCGGCCGATAAGGCGCTGAATTTCCGAGGTGCGGCCCGAGGGGCGTCCGCGGCTCACTTCACGCTGCGTTCTAGTTGTCGTGGCGCGAGGCAGCATGGCATACTCCGCGGTCACCCAGCCTCTGCCACTGCCGCGCATAAATGCGGGCACACCGTCATCGACCGACGCTGTGCAGATGATCTTGGTGTTGCCAACTTCGATGAGTGCTGAGCCTTCGGCGGTTGGCATGTAGTCAGGTGTGATGGAAACCGGGCGGGGTTGCTCGGGAGTGCGTCCGTCGGTTCTCATTTTGACTATTGTCTCCAACGGCTCCGCTTTTGGCGGTCTTACGTTCTTTGTGGGCCTTGCGGTTTGAGAAGGCGAAAAACCCCGGCGACATACTCGAACTTCCAGTTGCTCGCTCGACCGCTCCGGCCGCAGTCAAACTACTGCGTTGCGTTCGGCGTCTCGGCTTCGGAGTTTTGGGATTCGTACTGAGAAAGCGAGTTCAATTCGCCGTGAAGCATTCGCTCGGCAATACCAAGCAACGACTGTGCCTGTTGAACGACCGGGTCCATCTGCGCTAAAACGCGAAGCCCCTCGTCATAGTCGAAATACGAAATATGCAGATGGGTCGCCACTGAACGCTTTAAAAATTTGCGGTCGTTGATTAGCAGCCGGCTGTGACTAACGACACCCTCGCTAACTATGAAATCGTCTAAACGGGCCAGTACCTGCTCTGACGGCCTTTGGTCGCGGCTCATCTCGAAGCCCGTCGCCCGCAGCTTGGTAACGAAACGCTCGACGATTCGCTGGCGACGGATCGCTTGCTGTACCGCCGTTAGACGCGGCTCGTCGATTCGAATATCAGGGGTAATTCCGCCCTGCTCGTAGACCTTGCGGCCGTTGGACGTCAAACGAGCCTCGCCCTGGGCAGGCCTGTATTGGTTGCTGCACGGATTGCCGTAGTACTCGTTCAACGAAATATTTTCGTAGGGGCGTTGGATTAAGCGGCCGGTCGGTGTGTAGTAACGCGCGGTTGTCAAAACCATCCCGGTCGACTCCGGTAGCGCGAACACTGACTGCACCAAGCCCTTGCCAAAAGTATTCGTTCCGGCAATTAGCGCGCGGTCATGATCCTGCAGTGCGCCGGCGACTATTTCTGATGCCGACGCTGAATTGCAGTTGACCAACACGACGACCGGGTAGCTGTAATCACCGTTGCCGACGCGCGAATCGTAGCGCCGTTCACGCGAAGCACGGCCGCGATGCGACACAACGCTTGCGCCTTCTTCTAGAAACCGTCCCGCCATATGAACACCGGCGGTCAACAGCCCGCCTTTGTTGTCCCGTAGATCAAGCAGTAAACCTTCGATTTGCTGCTGCTCAAGGCTGTCCATAGCACGATTCAATTCGCGGCTGGTCGTATCGCCAAAACTGTCCACCCGCAGGTAGCCGACATTGTCGCTAAACATCGTTTGAATCGGAATGGTCGGCCGGGGGATATTCGCGCGCTCAAGGTCAAGCTCGATCCAGCCCTCGGTGCCCTCGCGCGAAAGGCTCAGATGGACTGTCGTGCCCGGCGGCCCTTTCACCATCGTCGCAACGTCAACTACACCGAGTCCGTTGGCGGGCTGTTCGTCGACCATCTCGACCGTGTCACCTGGCAGAGCGCCGCCGCTGAAAGCGGGTGTGTGCGGAAACGGAAAATCGATGACGGTTTTGCGTTGGAAACTGACGATCTGCATTCCAACGCCGGCGTAGCTGCCGCGCTGGTCCTCGCGCATCTTGTTAAATGATTCCGGATCGAAGAAAGTCGAGTGCGGGTCGAGCTTCGCGAGCATGCCTGGAATTGCGCCGGAATAGATGGCGCCATCCCAATCAATTGGGTCCACGAACCGATCGTTCAAAAGCCTAGTCAGAGCCTCAATGTTCTCCACATAAGGCTCTAACGGACCGGTGTCGATAAGATTTCCGTTGGTGCCGATGCGGCGTCCGAAGCGACCGCCGACGATCGATGATGCAATGACGACAGCGACGATCAGCAGCAACCAGCGAAGATTTTTCATGCTAGCTGTCCGTGGTAAAAGTCACGCAGGCCGCGCAACGGGTTACGCGCCATTCAAAGATTCCTGGTGCGCTCTGACTGTTGATTCGTTGAGGCACTTGTCTAATACTCAATCCGCCCCATAGCCGCGTAACGCGGCCTGCATGACTTCCACCACGGGCTGCTAGGGCGCGGTCAACGCGAGTCGCGCGACAAGCTTAGTATAGCGGCCCCACTCGGCTACAGTTGATCGATCTTCGCCGCAAGAATGAAGTCAGACTCGGTCAAGCCGTCAACCTTGTGAGTCCAGATCTTAATTCCGACTTTGCCCCAGGCGAGGTAGATGTCGGGGTGGTGGCCTTCGTGTTCCGCTAACTCTCCAATCTGGTTGGTGAAATCGAGCGCCTGTCGAAAGTCTGGGAAGGTCAGCTCACGGTCAAGATGGTGGCCGTTGGCGACAGCCCATCGAGGGACTTCGGCGGCGAATGCGTCGAGTTCTTGGCCCTCGAGCGCCGGAATGTCGCCTTGGCATGGGATACATCTTTTCTTCGCCAGTTCTGACATCTCGGTCGCATCGTAACACGGGTCTAGAGCGCTATAATCACCGCACCGTGGTGGGCGTGACCTCAAATTTTGAGCTGCTTGGGCAAGCTTGTTGTGAGCGTGAACCCGAGTTAGTCGAATCGACGCCCAACCTCGCGGTTGCGGCGCGGAAGTTTGAGTTCGATAAATGGACAGTTAGGTTCAGAGCACTAGCAGTCCGTGGTAAAAGTCCAGTGGGTCGCGCCGAAGGCAATTGTGACCGTTCGGCGCGGAGTGAGGAGGACGGCGATCCGGGTGATCGTCTCCGACGAATGACAAAGCCGACGGCCGCAATTGCCCGCCGCCCCACGGGTTAGGTGGCTCGATGACCTCGACATGAAACAATCGGATGAATACGATGATACTAGCCACAAGTGCTCAATCCAGTGCAGAAGCGCCTAACGCGGCCCGCGTGACTTTTACCACGGCTGCTAGCCGCCGGCCGATGGGAGAAATTCAATGAACAACACTTTGTCCACGTCTCGATGTCTTGTTTTCTTCATTTTGGTCGGTGCGTTTGCCGGATCTCCACTAGTCGCCGGCCCGAAGGTCGAACACCCACTCGACCCGCTCAACTTCCAGGAGTACTGGCAGGTGCTCGACGTGCTGCGCGACGCCGGGCACGTCGACGATGAGACGAGGTTTTCCCTCGTCAACATGGTTCAGCCGCCGAAGGAGTTGGTTTGGAAGTGGAATAAAGGCGAGAACTTCCCGCGATCGGCCTTCGCTCTCGTGCGTCAGGGCGAGCAGACCCACAAGGCAATCGTTGATCTCCGTTCGAACAAGCTGACCTCTTGGAAGGAATTGAAGAACATCCAACCGAACTGGCTCAGTGAAGAACACAGCGTGCTCAAAAAGGAGATCAAGAAGCACCCCGATTTCATTACCGCAATGGAGGCTCGCGGAATCGAGGATTTCACGTTCATCGATTGCCAGGTCGGGCCGCCCGGCTACTACGGCACCGATGAACAGCGTGGCCGGCGAGTCGGCAATGTTACCTGTCGGGACCCTCGATACGTCCGCAACACCTGGCCCAGGCGCATTGAAGGCCTGACCGTAGTCGTCGACCTCAACGCCAAGAAGGTCTTGCGCGTAGTAGACGAAGGCGTCGTTCCGATCCCCGATACGGTCGCTGACTACGATCCAGCTTCGATCGGTGAAACCCGCGAGGTGCCGGGCCCAATACGAATCGATCAACCGCTTGGACCGGGTTTCAAATTTGACGGAAGCACAGTCGAGTGGCAGAACTGGCGCTTTCATATTCGGCATGACCAGCGCGTCGGCCTAGTTGTGTCGACGGTCACCTACCAGGACAGCGGGCGCGCCCGGCCGGTGCTCTACGAGGGCTATCTTTCGGAAATGTTCGTCCCTTACATGGACCCGGCCTTCAACTGGTACCAGCGCAATTTCCTAGATATGGGCGAGTTCAGCCACGGCGGCATCGCCAAGCCAATGCTGAAGGGGCTCGACTGCCCCGACAACTCCGTCTATATCGACGGCCTCGTCGCTCTCGACAATGGGCGGCCCGAAACACGAAAAAACGTAGCCTGCATTTTTGAAAAAGAGCCCGGTGACATGGCTTGGCGACACTACACAGCTAGCGAACCGCAGAGCCGCAAGCAGCGCGATCTCGTTGTGCGGGCGATTGCTGTGGTCGGCAACTATGACTACATTTTCGATTGGGTGTTTTTGCAAAGCGGCACGATTCGCGTCCGCGTCGGAGCGACCGGAGAAGCTGAAGCTAAGGTCGTGAAACAGAAAGACGCGTCGAGCGGCGGATCGGCTGACGCCTATGGCCGTTTCGTCGACCCGCACGTCGTCGCCGTCAATCATGACCACTACTTCAACTTCCGTTTGGACCTCGATGTCGACGGTACCGAAAACAACTTTGTGGCCGATCGGCTCGTGACGAAGAAGCTTCCGGCAGAGCATCCGCGTCGGAGCATCTGGGTACAGCAACAAGAGCAGCTTCACAAAGAAAGCGAAGCCAAAATGAATATCGACCTAAGCAAGCCCACGCTTTGGCGCGTGATCAGCACGGCTTCGAAAAACCATGTCGGCTACCCGGCGAGCTATCACCTCATGCCCGGGAAGAATACGATGACTTTGATGACGCCCGACGACTTCCCGCGCCGCCGCGCCGGTTTTCTCGACCATCATTTATGGGTAACACCGCATGCCCCCGATGAGCGCTACGCGGCCGGCGAGCACCCGACCTTAAGCGAGCCCGGCGAAGGCCTGCCGAACTGGACCGCCGGCGACCGCAGCCTCGACGATACCGATCTCGTACTTTGGCATTCGATTGGCATGCAGCATCTCGTGCGCGCCGAAGACTGGCCGGTCATGCCGACGCTGTGGCACAGTTTCGAGCTGCGTCCATTCGACTTTTTCGATCGAAATCCCGCACTCGATTTACCTGTTGATTAATCGGTGCTACGCTGCCTACAGGTTGATTTATCGCAGCCTCATCGATGCAGTTGGCGACCTGGATCCGCTCTTGGTTCAGACGCTGATGGGATTCAATATCACTGAGAAATTCGAGTGTTATCAGGTTGAGTTTTCATTCGCTTTTTGGCAGCCAAAGCTCGACAACTTAGAGACCGGCCAGTCCGACAGTGTCGAGCAGTGTCCAAATGTTGTTTCAAAACTGTCTTCCAGTCTCGACCCGCGCACAGAAATCGAGTTACTCGAAGCCTCGCGGGAACTCGGCACATTCCACGCCTTTCAGATTCCGCCCGACTGGCCCGGCAACGACACCCACGCGCCCAAATGGGTCGTGAAATGCCACGCCGGTTCGACGGCCGAGCGGCTTGAGTGGATGAAGACGATCCAGTAGTTGCCCGTGGGCGGCGAAAGCCGTGGGCTAGCGCCGGGTCGGTATCCTGATCAAAGTGGTCGAGGTTTTAGCTACTAGGTCCGTCGAGATGCTGTATAGATTTGTCGGCATCGCGGCCTGCGCGCTGTGTCTATCGCCGGCGGCCCAGCCGGCGGATCTATTCGTTGATGCCACCGCGACGGCCGGAATCGAGTTCACCCATTTCAACGGCTTTACCGGGCGCTACATGCTCCCGGAAATCGCCGGGGCGGGGGGCGCTCTTTTCGACTACGACAACGACGGCGATCTCGACCTTTACATCGTGCAAGGCGCAAGGCTGAACGACGCAGAGCAGCCGCCGGGGCTACGCTGGCTTGGGGATGGACAGCCTGGTGACCGTCTTTTTCGAAACAGGCTAGTACTTACTTGCACAAGTACTACGTAGTATGACAAGCTGGGGCATGCCCAGGCCCGCGACCGCGATCACGTTGAGTTCGGAAGAAGAGCAGACGTTGCGTCACTGGGTCCAGGCTCACAAGACGGAACGGCGCATGGTCGAGCGAGCTCGGATCGTGCTGTTGGCTGCCGCCGGCGCTGCCACCAGCGCCATCGCCCAGCAACTCAACACACCGCCGTCGCGGGTGTCGAAGTGGCGCCTGCGCTTTGCCGAGCAGCGGCTGGCGGGCCTCGTCGACCGGCCCCGCTCGGGCAAGCCGGCGCGTTACGACGAGGCCACCCGCAAGCGCATTTTGACGATGCTCGATCAGCCCCCGCCGGAAGGTCACGCCACCTGGACGGGCACGCTGCTGGCCGCGGCGCTGGGCGACGTCAGCGATCATCAAGTCTGGCGGGTACTCAAGCGGCAGGGCATCTCGCTGCGGCGACGACGCAGTTGGTGTATCTCGACCGACCCGGAATTTGCGCGCAAGGCCGCCGATGTCGTCGCTCTATATCTCGACCCGCCGGAGAACGCCGTCGTGTTGGCGGTCGATGAGAAACCCAGTATTCAAGCACTCGAGCGGGCACAAGGTTGGCTGCGGCTGCCCAACGGCAAGGCCTTGACCGGTTTCTCTCACGGCTATAAACGCCATGGCACAACAACGCTGTTCGCCGCTCTGGAGGTGGCCACCGGTTGGATTACCGCCGACCATTACCAGCGCCGCCGCCGGCGCGAGTTTCTCGACTTCATGAATCAGTTGACGGATCTCTACGACGGCTTCGAAATCCACGTCATCTTGGACAATCTCAACACCCACAAACCCCGCCATGACCGCTGGCTGCAACGCCATAAGAACGTGCATTTTCACTACACGCCAACTTATAGCTCTTGGCTCAATCAGATCGAGGTATGGTTCAGCATTCTCAGTCGCCGGGCGCTGCAAGGCGCCAGCTTCACATCGCCCCGCCAGGTACGCGAAGCGATCGACAAATTTGTCCAGGCCTACAACCGCGACGCCACGCCCTTCCAGTGGACCAAGACCACCGTCACCCCTCGCGATTTATCTCATAATTATTATAACTTACGCAAGTAAGTACTAGCCGCCGGCAAGCTCCGGTTTACGGACGTCACCGAGGCGAGTGGCATCGAAGCCTTTGGCTTCGGCATGGGCGTTGCCGCCGGTGACTATAACAACGACGGCTGGATTGATCTATACGTCACGAATGTCGGCTCGAACTACCTGCTCCGCAACAATGGTGACGGCACTTTTGACGATGTCTCGGCAAAGTCAGGCTGCGATGATCGGCGCTGGAGCACTAGCGCTTCGTTCGTCGACTATGACTCCGACGGCCGGCTCGATCTATTCGTCAGCAACTACGTTGATTTTTCGATCAAAGGCAAGGTTGAGTGCTTCGCGCGGACCAGCGCCCCCGACTACTGCGGGCCCGATGCGTACAAAGCCGTTGCCGATCGGCTCTTTCACAATCGCGGCGACGGCACGTTTGAAGATGTCACCGAGTTGGCCGGAATCGCAAAGGCCTACGGCGCCGGGCTAGGCGTTGTCGCGGCTGATTTCAACGACGACGGCCTGCTCGACCTCTACGCCGCGAACGACGGCGATCCCAACCAGCTTTGGGTCAACCAAGCCGACGGAACGTTTAGCGACGAGGCGATGCTCTCGGGTCTCGCGCTCAATGCTGTCGGAATGGCCGAGGCAAGCATGGGAGTCGATGTCGCGGATATCGACGGAGATGGCGACCAAGACCTCTTCATGACGCATCTCGATGGCGAGTCAAACACGCTATACCGCAACGTCGGCGACGGCTTTTTTGAAGATTCGACGATACAGGTTGGACTCCACGCGGCGAGTTTGCCCTATACCGGATTCGGTACGCGATTCTTCGACTACGACAACGATGGCTGGCTCGATTTACTGATACTCAACGGCGCTGTCAGACTGCAAGACCGGCAGTTTCGACAAGGCGAGAGCTATCCCCTCGAGCAACCGAATCAGCTTTTTCACAATGACGGCAAGGGGCGCTTCGCGGAAGTGTCGGCGCAGGCGGGCGACGCGTTTGCTGTTGAAGAAGTCAGTCGTGGAGCGGCGACGGGCGATGTCGACAATGACGGCGATATCGACGTTGTCGTATTCAACAACAGCGGCCCGGCGAAGCTTCTGTTGAACGAGATTGGGAGCAGGAAAAACTGGCTCGGGTTGCGACTATTGTTGAGCACTGCTGGGCGAGACGCGCTGCACTCGCGAGTCGAGATCAAGACCTCGTCGGGCAGGACGCTCTGGCGTAGGGTGCAGGCGGACGGCAGCTACCTTTCCGCCAACGACCCGCGCGTCTTAATTGGGCTCGGGGATGACGAATCCGTCGAGTACGCGCGCGTTTACTGGCCCTGCGGCGACGTTGAAGAGTGGACGGACCTACAGCTTGGCCGATATACAACGTTGATCAAGGGTGAGTCGCCGCCGAAACAGTGAACAGTCGTTGTGCAGGGCGGCCCAGATTCCTGAGATCGATTAAGGCACCCTCGGTGCTGATGCGGCGAGCGAGGACTACGGCAAAGGCCCATAGACCGGCTGAGTGCTGAAAGCCCCGGAATCTTCGGCGGTAAGGCCAAAGCCTGCCAGCCCGTTTTCATCGCCGGCGGCGACTTCGACAATAGCGTTGATCCCTGCCGTGCAAGGTAGTTGATCGCGCACGAGAAACGCCATGTGCTGTCCTCCATTGAATTGCTGATCGACCCTACAAAGCTCGACGCCGTTGGTGTTGCGAGCTACTACCGCGACGTCTTGTTCCAGCAAAGAAACAATCGCCATCGATGCTGTCTGTGTCCCAGAATTAATCGCCGGAACGAAAAACGCGCTGTGCAATACGGAATCGAGCGGAATGAACGCGCGAAATAGCGGCCGATCCGCGACGACTTGGTTAAACGAAGCGCTAACCGCCACCGCATTCTCGGGCGCGCTGCTGACGCGGGCGTATCCGGTCTGGACGGTCTCCGCATCGAGCTTCGTGCGCGCGAACTCAATACCCTTCAGCCCAACCGTTTCGATCAACGTTGTCGCTGTTAGCTCCACGCCGTCTTGGATGTAGGGGACGCTCATCGCATTGCCGGCGCTATCGAAAAACGCGAGCGTCACGGTCGCGGCGCTGTCGGTGATTCCCATGAACTCAAACGTCATGAAGAACGATCCGCCGCCGTTGGCGATCTGCGGAATAATCGTGTCGCCTGGGAGAACGAAGGCATTCTTGGCGCCGGCGCTATCGGCGGCGGCACCCGGTAGTGCGCTCGCTAGAAGCACGGTAATCGAAAGCAAAATTCGTCGCATCTTTGATCTCCTAAAGTCGGTCGGTCGCAATTTCATCCGTGGCGCGGTCACGGCAACTCGTCGAATCGCCCTTGCAGGCGATTCAATACTCCGCCCAGCGCGCGTCGCTGGCGGCTTAAGTTGGTCGGTCGTGTACCTGGGGGGCCACCATAAATAACGTGGACCAGGCCGGTATTCGCAACCGAGCCTGCATCTTCACTGGGTGCCCCGATTGCCAAGTCGCCGAAGCCATCGCGGTTAAAATCGCCCGTCGCGAGGGCCTCGCCAAACGCATCGTTGGACTGTGCTTCGTCGTCGATGCCAGGCGAATCTTGTGACCATGTTTGAGTAGCCGTCATCAAACCGGCCGCCCGCCCCTGCAGCACCTGGGTGATACCGGCGTTTGGGATCGTCCCTAAATCTTCGTTTTGCACGCCGATGGCCAAGAGATCGTCCTGCTGAAGCCCGACCTGCTGGTGAATGTGGCCTCGTCGATGATTCTCGAGGCGCGCCGCCACGAGCGTGGCCTGGGTCTACTCGACGAGTCGAAGCTCCTCTCTGGCGGCTACGCGTTTCGAGAGCTGGAGGGTCTGCCCGAAGACGATCGCGAAGCCTTGCTCGCCGCCGCGGCCGGGCTCTTCCTTGACCGCCACCTCGCCTTCCGCGAGTCGCTAGAGGACCGCTCGGTGTTGATTGCCCCGGCGCTGATCAACCAGAAGCGGCCGCAAAAAGAAGCGCACGGCTTGATCGACGGTCATTCCTACCGCATCACGGGTTCGGTCGAGAACGTCTATGCATCGCTGGTCGCTCAACTCGGCTACACCAACGAGTTTGAGCGCGACCAACATCGCTGGCAGAAGCACGCGCAGTTCGGAATCGAAGCGGAGCAGATCTGCGGCTTCGAGCAAACACGCGAGGACTCAGGCGAGATCGAGATCGCGCTCTACTACGGAGCCAAAACCCCGGACGAAAAGCGTAGCCGCTTCCAGACTACGTTTGAGCGCTTTCTGAGCAAGCAGACAGTCGAGGTCGAGCGTATCCCCATGGTCGCCTGCGGCAAGTGCAATGAGCGGCAGCCGCGCGCGACTGTCTTGCGAAAGATCGACGACAAGGCCAAGAAATTCTTCTGCAACAACTTCGGCAACGGAATCGCCACCCCGGCCGTGTCAAAGATCGGCGAAGCGCCGCCCGCCGAAGCCAAGATCGCGGATGCCGAGGTAGCAGTGGCCGACCGCCGCACCGCATTCGAGCAGGCTTTGGTGTGGATCAAAGCATACCGCCGTGACAAGGGCAAATCTGAGGAGCGCCCGAGCTGTTTTATCAGCTATGCCTGGGGCGTCGCCGAGCACGAAAAATGGGTGGTCACTCTAGCGCGAGACCTTCGTAAGGCAGATGTTGGGGTGATTTTGGACCGTTGGCACAGCCCACCCGGGTCGGATATCAATCGTTTCATTGAGCAGATCAACTCGGCGGAATACGTGATTGCTGTCGGGACCGCTGCTTACCTCAAGAAGTACAAAGCCAAAGATCGCGACGCGGTCGTGAACGCCGAGATCGTGCTCATCAACAGCCGTTTGAGAAGTTTCTCCCGCCGTGAAACGATTCGGCCGGTTCTCTTGGAGGGTACTCAGAAAACGAGTTACCCGCCGCTGTTCGAAAGCATCGTTGCATGCGAGTTTCTAGAGAAAGAGAAATACTTCTCCGAACTGTTCCTGCTAGTCATGTCGATCCACGGAATCCCGTTCGATCACCCGCGCGTCGAAGAGTTCATCGACAAGATGGGCCCGAGCCGCCACCAAGCATCGGTGGCACGCGCGTAAGCAACCGCGTAGGCGAATCAAATCCCCCGGTCGGGGACTCGCACATGAGATCCCGCAATCTCCACACGTTCACTGAAAATGCTCTAGCCCGCAATTCTCACCACGTGGCGAGCGAAAGTGCGTGAGAGGTGCGTCAATACGAGGCGGGCGAAGGTTGGCGCGCGGAGGCGTACTTGACAGTCCGTTGAGCACTCGCGATCGAGCGCAACGAAGTAGTGGCGCAACTATCGCGTGCTTTCGCCGTCAGGTGGTGAGAAATGCGGGCTAGTATTGCCTGCCCCCACCAAGCCCAAACGACAGAAACAAGGCACTTCGAAGTCAAGATTTTCCCCGTCAAGGTCACCTCCAACTCGCCAACACCTTTCTGCCCCAACCCGAAAAAATCCACCGTCCCGTGATTTTCATTCTTTGAAATCAACAACTTAGACCCAAAACACCCCGAAAACGGTACACCCTTGGTGTAAGGTAGATCTAGGGCTGCGCCCAATCGGAGGAAACATTGCGGAAATTTGACCAAAACCCTGCCAAATCCGGCCAACCCGAGTCCGAGAACGCCTCATACCACGAGATCCGGGGTCGCTCGGGGCGTGAAGACCAAACCGCACGGAGACAGGCTAGAACTGAGCGGCACCGTGGAAATGTCGCCGATTAGAGAGGCGCGGAAAAGGGAAGCTGAAAGTTGAGATCAACGATTCTGTTCTTACTGGGGTGGGTGGTACTTGCCGCACCAGCGAGCCTCATCGCCCAAGGAACCGACACCGACTGGCCGACCTACGGCGGCGACTACAGCGCCTGGCGTTACAGTCAGCTCGATCAGGTCAACGCCGCCAACGTCAAGCAGATAGTTCCGCAATGGGTTTTCCAGACCGGCGATTACGAGAGCGGGCTGCAGTCGACGCCGATCGTTGTTGACGGCGTGATGTACATTTCGACCGGGACGAACCTGATCTACGCGCTCGACGCGGTGTCGGGCGAGATCATTTGGCGCTACGAGTACGACGGGCAGCACCCGATTTCGGCTGCGTTCTTTAGGCAGAATCGAGGCGTCGCGCTCGGGCATGGGCTGGTCTTTCTCGGCACAGTCGACAACAGCGTTCTCGCGCTCGACCAGAAAACCGGCCGCGAGGTTTGGCGGGTTCGGGTGCAAGATCCGGCACAGTGCGGTTGCAATATCAGCGCCGCTCCCTTGCTGGTGAAAGACCTGGTCGTGGTCGGCGGCACGGGTGGTGACGGGGCGCACCGTGGCAGCCTCACCGCGTTTCACGCCAAGACTGGGCAATTCGCCTGGCGCTTCTACATTACACCCGCTCCCGGAGAGCCTGGCAACGAAACTTGGGCCGGCGATTCGTGGCGATTTGGTGGCGGCTCACCGTGGATGACCGGATCGTACGACCCCGATCTCGATTTGATCTTTTGGGGCACCGGCAACGCCGCGCCCGACCTCGACGGCGCGGCTCGCGAGGGCGACAACCTCTACACCGCAAGCGTCATCGCGCTCGAGCCCAACACAGGAAAATTGCGTTGGCACTACCAGGAGGTCCCGCATGAAACGTGGGACTACGACTCGGCCTACGAGACTATCTTGGTCGACCTGCCGGTCAACGGCAAGCCGCGCAAACTCTTGGTGCACCCGACCAAGACGGGCTTCGTGTGGGTGCTCGACCGCACGAACGGCGAGTTCGTCGGCGCATGGCGCACGGTCGAGGACATCACCTGGGTCAGCGGCATCACCGAAGACGGCAAGCTGGTCGGCCGCCGCGATTTGGTTGTTGGCGAGGAAAACAATGTCTGCCCCGGCATCAGCGGAGCAAAAAGCTGGAACCAGGCGTCGTTCTCGCCGCAAACCGAATTGCTCTATGTGCCGCTGATGCGGTTTTGCAGCGACTACTATGTTCGTCCGCAAGCCCCTCGCGAGGGAAGAGGCTACGCGGGCGGATTCTGGCGAATTGTGCGCGCGCCCGCCGGGCTGGAGCACCCGTCAGGCATCGCTGCGTTCGACCCGCTGAGCGGAGAGAAGAAGTGGGAGTACAGCTACAAATACGTCATCCTCTCGTCAGTTCTCACCACCGCGGGCGGGCTCGTATTCGCGGGTGACGGCGAGGGCGAGTTTTTTGCGCTGCATGCGGAAACCGGCGAAAAGCTGTGGAAGTTCGAGACGGGCTCGGGACACCGTGGGTCCTCGGTTTCGTACGAAGTTGACGGACGCCAATACATAGCGACACCGAGCGGTTGGGGCTCGATGGGCGGCGGCGTGCGGTCGTTCTTCCCCGAGTTGGCGCGCACCGGCGGAGCGCTGTTCGTCTTCGCCTTGCCGGAGGACGTTGACTGATGGCTTTTGACGGCCGTTGGATTTCGGGGGGAGTGCTGGAGTTGTTTCCGAGCCACCGAGGGGTTTGGCGTTTTGGTTCGCTAGTAGCGGTAGTCACCATTCTGCTCTCACAGGCGCCTCTTGCCGCACAGGGCATCCGCCGCGCGGGCTCACTGGTCTTCGAGAAAACCTGCGCCAGCATCTATTGCCACGGATCGCGAGGATTGGCCGGCGCCGCCCCCGCCGTCGCCGGGAAGGGCTTGTCGCAAGAGCAGGTCAACCACATCGTTTCAGAAGGTGTCGCCAACACCAACATGGCTGGCTGGAAAAACGTCTTATCGGCGACTGACCTGGCCGCCGTCATCGATTACGTCATCGGACTGCAGGTATCGACCCGCTCGCAACGAGAAGCACTAGATCCGAATCGGCCCTGGCTTAGGCATGCGGGAAGGGCACTGTTCTTCGACGCCGGCCGCATCGCGCCGTGTGGCTCGTGCCACGAGTTCGACGGACTGGGGCTCGCGGTTGCTCCGCGCTTCGAGTCCCGCCCAAGTTTGAATGCCGCGGAGCTGCGCAGTCTAACCTCCAAGAAAGTGAGAACCGTTCGACCTCAGGACCATGGGCTGTTCGTCGGCATCGCCGCGACGTCGAGGGCGGGTCTGCCGCGCTGGTATGAATTGCGCGGACAGTTGCCGGTGCTGCGAACGTTCGCCGAGCGGCCGCAAGATACGGGCCCCGCAAGTTCCTGGACCCACGGCGATGTGACCACAACCTACAGTGATGACGAGTTGAAGAAAATTCTTGAGTTCGTCGGCGAGGTATTTGCCGCTGAGTAGGGCCAAAGCGTCGCCGACCGCGTTACCCTAAGTAGTAGCGTGAGTCGGGTGAGATGGACTCGGCTGATGAGTTGATCATTCTTGACAGATCTGACTAACCCGCATTTCTCACCACGTGGCGAGCGAAAGTGCGTGAGAAATGCGCACTAGGCTCCGCTGGGCTCGAACGACGCGCCTTCTCCCGGCGATTGTGTTCGCGGGAGTTGTGTTTAGCTCGGTCGCTTACGCCGCGGAAGCAGAAGCTAAGCCGGTCGCCGCGACTGCCGCCTCCGAGCCGGCCCCAAAAGCGGACTCCGCTGCAAGCCCCTCGCTGATGCCGACGTCCGGCGCCGACCGAACCAAGCTGAACTTGCTCGGCCAGGTGGATTCCTCTTCGGGAGAGAGCCGCCGCAATGAGAACGTTAATATTACGCTGATCGACAACAACGTTCTGAAAGAAATAAATACCCGAATGGGTCCGACCGCGACGATTGTCTCGGAGTTCAAGGCCGACAAAGGCTACTTTGGAAGGGAGTATGGCGGATCTCCGGCGGGCCAAGTCCATCTAGCGCCGACCCGCGGGGCGGGAATTCATGGGAACGTCTACGAGTCCCACAGCAACAGCCTTCTCACGGCGCGCTCTTTCTTCCAGGTCGGCGGGGTCAAACCTGCCCGTGCGAACGACTACGGTGGAGTGATCAGTAGCCCCCTGTGGCGTGGCTCAAATTTTACCGTTGACGCAAGTCAGCAACGCGATCGCGGCAACGTCAACGGCAACGTGCTCGTGCCCACACCAGAAGAGCGAAAGCCGCTCGCCACCGACCCGGAGACTCGCGCATTCGTGACAAAAATCCTCGAGTCGTACCCCGATGTTGCGCCGAATCGAACAGATATCAATCCTCGGGCGCTGAACACCAATGCACCGCAATCGATCAACAACGATGCCGTTAGCGGGAGGCTCGATCAAGACCTCGGCGACTCTGACGGCCTGCTCACGAGCTACCGCTTCAAGACCCAGAACGTGGATGCCTTTCAGCTCGTACGAGGACAAAACCCAAATACGACCACTCACTCTCACGATGCCCGCATCACCTGGAGTCGCATCTCGTCGGCGACCACTACCTCGAATATTTCAATCGGCTACAACCGCGTCACTTCGCTGATTGTGCAGGACGAGACCGCCCTCGGCCCCTCGATCTACACCGGCCGCCAGTTGGCGAGTCTTGGGGGCGGATCGAGTATTCCGTTTAATCGCGCTCGCAACCAGTTTCGCTACGCCGGGCTGGTTCGCCACAATCGCGGCAGCCACTCGCTGACCGCCGGTTTTGAACTGCTTCGCGAGCAGCTCAACGGCACCGAAAGCTCGGGGCATATCGGCAGCTTCATGTTTGGAAGCGACTTCTTGGACGACCTTGGCCGGCCCCGCAGCGGCATCACAAATTTGCGGCTCGGTACGCCGAGTGGTTATCGCAAGGGAATCGGAAACACCCATCGCGGCTTTCGTAGCTGGCGCATGCAATATTTCCTGGCCGACGAATGGAAGCCGAGTTCGCGCCTCACGTTGAACTTCGGCTTACGCTACGAACCCACGACGAGTCCAGTTGAAGTTGACGGATTGTCGCAAGTGCCCTATCAATGCGACTGCAACAATTTCGCGCCGAGTTTCGGCTTCGCATACCGGCCGGGTGGTGGCTGGGGCGTACTACGTGGTGCTTACGGCATTCACTACGGCGAAATTTTTACTGCGACCTACACTCAAGAGCGATTCAATCCGCCGCAAAATTTGAACCTCCGCGTCGCGGCTCCCGACCTGATCAACCCCTTGGCGGGCGTGTCTCTGAGCGCCCTCGATGCCAACGCCAGAAGCAGCATTTATCAGTTGGCGCCCGAATTGGTCGCGCCGTATTCCCATCAATACAACTTCAATTGGGAACTTGAGCCTGCCGCGGACTGGATCGTACGTCTCGGGTATGTTGGCAGCCGCACGCATCGCTTGCTCGGCGTGTGGAACCTGAATCGGGCACGCCCAGTCCCCGGAATTCCGTTCACCACGAGTACTATAAACGAACGCCGGCCCGACCAGCGATATTTCGATATTCGCCATATTCTCAATGGCTCGCGGGGATACTATGACGCCGCGAAAGCCAGCCTGAGCGTACGCCAATGGCACGGCCTTTCGATGGAGCTTTCTTATTGGTACAGCAAGGCCATTGACTTGGGTGCGCACTACGCCAGCAATGCCGGATCGCGGGACGGGTTCGCGGGCCGCAGCCAGACTGAGGTCGATGTCCATGGAGATGTGAAAAGCCTCAGTGATTTCGATCAACCGCACGCCGCGCTGGGTAGATTCACGTATAAGAGTCCGCGGGTCGGCCGGCCGCAAGGTTTGCTAAATAAAATGCTCGGCCAATGGGAGCTGTTTTCCGTCGTTCTGTTAAAAGCAGGGACACCGTTTACGCTTCGCTCTGGCTCGGACGGTCCGGGGTTTGGCAATGTCGACGGCGCTTTCGGCGAACGCATGCATATCTTAGATCCTTCGATCCTGGGGAACAGCGTGGACCACCCCGATCGGGCGCCCGCACAGTTGCCGCGGTCGGCGTTTGAGTTCATTCAGCTAGGCGAGTTGGCGGGCAATCTTGGGCGCAATACGTTTCGCAAAGACGGCATCCGCAACATCAACTTCGCTATCTCGCGAGGCTGGAAAATCGCAGCTGAGAAGACGCTGACACTTCGCGCCGAGTCGATCAATTTCTTGAACACGGCACAGTTCGCCCAGCCCGGAGCCGAACTGTCGGGAGAAAACTTTGGCCAGATTACGAACACGGTTAACGACGGTCGAGCGTTCCGGTTCTTATTGCGGTTTTCGTTCTAGGGACTTTCACGGATGGTGTGCACTGTCTGACGAAGGGAACAAGGGCCAACGAGGAAAGCTGAATTCATGAGCCCCTGATGCAACTCGGGGACGCCGAACTGCCCCGCTCCCCGGTCTTGCGGCTTCAGCCGCGCGTCGATTTTCCCCTGTCTGATCGCCCAGTAACACTTGACAGCACTGGTAGCCTGAATGCGAGCTCGAAAAACACGCATATGGCAACAGAAAAACAAATCGAAGCTAACCGTCGCAATGCTCAAAAAAGCACCGGACCGCGCACTTCACGTGGAAAAGCCAGGGTCGGCGGAAATGCGCGCAAGCGAAACGCCTACGGGCGGGACGCGCTACTCTACGGCGAAGACAGCCACAGGCTCGACTCGTTAGTCGATGCCTATGAGCAGCACTTCCAGCCGCGGAATCCCATCGAGACCGATCTCGTCTTTCAACTGGCAGCCACCCAACACCGCATGCGGCGCGCCCTGCGCATCGATTCGTCGCTACTTAGCGCGCGCGTCGAGCAGAGCATCGAATACTTCAGCAAGATCTCTAGACCGGTCAATCCCACCCTGCTGATAGGCCAAGCGATGATCGCCGACGCTGACCACGACAATGCTCTCTCGAAGCTTTCGGTCTACGAAAATCGGCTAGGGCAACGCTACGAGCGCACCCGAAAGCAACTCGAACAGCTCCAAGCCGAGCGCAAGGCGCAAACGAAAAAGTGCAAAACAAACCCAATTTCTGAAGCTGATGAGTCCAACTTATTCATTGTGGAATGAACGGCTTACCAGTCATAACCTGAGTATGCACTCGAATCGAAAACAAACCCAATTCAAACCCGATTTTTGCATGCCTTCGGAGTCCACTCTACGTGGGGTTCGCTTGATTGAGTCATAGACTGTGACTCCGTTGTGGGCAGGAGTTTATACTGACCCGAAACTTGATTTTTCAAGCTGCCAGCCAAGCTACTTGTTGGACGAAACTTTCGCAGTACCGAGCCGCGCCGCCTCGCGGTGCGGTCCTCTCTGCGACGTGTGCGCCGCACCGCACGGCGGCGCGGCTCGGTACTGCGAAGCGCAACGTCACCGTTCTGGTATCTCAAGTTTCACCCTTGAATGATCCGACCTACCAAGGCGGGCGGTGGCCGGGCTAGCCTGAAACTTCAATCTTCACGTGACGAACGTAGGATGACCTCCGGGGCGGAGACTGGCACATGCGATCTTGTAATCTCTCCACCTTGACGAACCCTCGTGCTGCCTGTCCCCTACCCAAGAGTGTTGTATAATCGACACACTGAGATAGATAGTTTGTATTTGTTTTCAACCAGTTATAGAATCGTTAGCGCAATACCCTTGGTTTGGTAGAGATGTAGTCGCCCATGATTCTCAACGAGTTTGAACACACAATCGCCGAGCCGGTAGGCCTCTCGGGTGTAGGCCTGCATAGTGGCGTCGAAGTTTCGATTCGGTTGCTGCCGGCCGCGTCTGGAACTGGGGTTGTTTTCGTTCGCACCGACCTCGATGACTTCGAGATTCCAGCGAGTTGGAAGCATGTCGCCAAGGTCAGCTACGCGACGAGCTTGATGCGTCAAGGAGTACTGCTGTCTACCACTGAGCACCTGCTTAGCGTGCTCTATTCGATGGGAATCGACAATGTTCGAGTTGAGATCGATAACCTCGAAGTGCCTATCGTCGACGGCAGTGGGCTGCCGTTTGTCGAACTGCTTCGTGAGGCAGGGGTTCGCAGGCAGCGCCGGCCGCGACGCTATATCAGAGTGAAGCAAGCGCTTGAAGTCATCGAAGGTGACAAACGGGTTTCGATCGAACCCAGTGAGTCGTTCAGCGTGGCTTGCGAGAGCGACTATCCGCATGGTCTGGTTGGCGTGCAGAGGCTGGATCTCGAGCTAACCGCGGAGGTCTATGCGAACGAGATTTCTCCGGCGCGCACTTTTGGATTCGAGCGTGATCTCGACGCGATGCGCGACATGGGACTGATCCGCGGCGCATCGCTCGAGAACGCGGTCTGCTTCGGCGACGATGGGGTGCTCAACCCGGGCGGGCTGCGCTTTGCTGACGAGCCGTGCCGCCACAAGTTGCTCGACCTCATCGGAGATTTAGCACTTTTGGGGCGGCCCCTTCTGGGTCGGCTGGTCGCGACGCGCGCTGGGCATGCAATGCACGCGGCGCTCGTTGGACGGATAATGAACGACCCAAGCTGCTACGAAACGTTGACGCTTAATCAGATTGCGTCGCCGGAATTGGCAGTCGCCGGCTGAGGCGCCACGCGGCCAGCCGCGCGCTTGCGAATTTGCTCGACCGTGAGGTGGGCCTGCTGCGCGACGTTGGCGTCGAAGTCGTCCCGCTGTCGTTGGTAAGGCTTGATGAGATCGATGTCTTCGGGCGTCCCCACGATGTAGAGCCCTAGCAACGCTTGCATGGCGTGGACGGCCTCGGGTCGAATCACAGTGACCTCATCGCCCGCGTTAATTCGCGATCCGTCGGCGTGGAGTTGCTCTTGGACGATCCCTGGCAGCGGAGCACGTAGGTCTCGGGGGTCGTCTTCGCCGTCTTGCTCGATTCTCACGAGCAGCGCGTTGATATCGAAACTGTCGCCAGGCTGTAGGCGGTTTTTGACGACGCCATCGACTTCGCTCAGTAGCCGATAGGGTTTGAGCATCCCGCGAATTTCTTCGAGACCGCTGGCGTCGCCGAATTTCGTCAGCGCCAGAGCGGCGTTGCGGCGCACCATCGGGTGCGGGTCTCGCAGCAGCTTCAGCAGTGTCTGGTGGAACTGTTGGTTTTCGGTGTCGTCACCCATTAGCCAGGCGACCGTTAGCCGTACTTCCGGCAGCTCGTGATCGGCCAGTGCGAGCACATCGGGGTACCACTGCCGGGCGGACTCGTCACCGTTTGCCAAGCGTTCGGATATTTGGGCCAGCGCGTGTTGTGCCTTTCGGGGGTATTCGGTGTCGGCGAGGTATTCCTGTATCTGGTCGTCACTTAGCTCGCGGCCGAACCAGGTGTCCATCCAGAACCAGCCCGGCACAACGACTGACGCGATTGCGACGGCGGTTGCGATCAGCGTGGCTTTGCGTGTTACGAACGGGTCTTGCTGCTGCTCTTCGGGCTCTGCCATTACCTTATTGTCGTACGGACTGCTGGCCCGAAACTTCAAATTTTTCGCGAATGCAAAGGAAATAACGTGTCGAAACAACGGTGCCGAAACCGTAAGGGGCTGTGAAAAAACCTCCCCTAACTCGAGAATCGGGCGTAGCAACAAGCTACGCTCCTACAAATAACTTGCTTGTTATCAGCGCTGTAGGGGTGCGACATGTCGCACCCTCGGACAACCGCAGAGCTATTCGCGGTTTTTTCACAGCCCCTAAGGTTTCGACCACTGCACTACCCGTCACCTCAATAACGTGCTGATGCCACAGTGAGTTTCTTTCTCGGCCGATTCGGCTCGGCGCGAGGAACACTTTATCGCTATTGCGGAACTTCAAATTGCAAGATCGACCTACCCCCGAACTCGAACGATGATCATCAGGCCCAAGGAGAATACCAGTCCGATCGCTAGCAAAATCGAGCCGATGACGCGCTCTTCGTAGGTCTTGAACCAAAGATAGATGCCAGTTGCGCCTATGAGGAAAAGCGCGATCGAAGTCAGTAACAGGACGATTCCCCAGACGTTGATCGATTGGTCGTCGTGCCACAGGCCGTAAGCGAAGTGCATGCTCGTCAGCATTCCCATGAAGTTCGTTTGTGTCGTTCTTACTTTTGCTTCCGTGGCGCCACAAGTGTAGCTGACCACGAAATTGGTTCCGATGCGGCGCATGCGGAATTGAAATTGATTTTCCTTGGGCGGCTGGATACGGAAGATTTCGGCGTGAATGCCGTGCTCTTGGATCAGGTAGAGACCGAGTTCGCGCGGCGTGTTCGCCTGGGTTGGATCGACGCTGTAGGTTTGCTCGGTGATCGTTGGGCTGTTCGTAAACCATGAGCGATGGGCGAGCCTTACGGAGCTGACCGTGTAGATGCTGATTGCGATCACGAACACCAGCCCAAGTATTAGATGAACGTTGCGCATCAATTGATACATGGCTTACCTCAGCACGAAGTACATCGCGACGACTGCGGCGGTGGAGAGTCCGAACGTCCATTGGGCCCACGGTAGGCCGGGGCGCGAGGCGATCCAGAGATAGACCCCTGACAGCGTCATGAAAATCGCCGCCCACATGGATATAACGTTGTAGCCACCCCACAATTGGGCTTCAATGCCAGGGTTGTGGTGCGTCAATGTTTGCATGTGCAGGGTGTTCATGAATCCCGAGAGCGTGCTGTTGACTTTCTCGATGCGCAGGCGTGCTGGCTTCTCCTCGTATACGATCAGGCGGGTTCCATTCGGGTGGAAGTAGCGAACCTGCAGCAGACCTCGTGGGTTTCGATTTGGCTTACGGCCCGGTTGAATGAAGGGCAGACCCGACGCCTCGATCATGTCGTTGGTGACTTGCTGGTCGTTGGCGTTGCCGTCGGCTTTGAACTCAACGTAGTGAACTTCGGGCTCGCGTGGCTGGCGGTTGGTCGGCGCGGGAAGGAACGTCGCGGCAACACCAGCGACTCCCCACACGACGAAGGCCATGAAGGTCAGCAGGCCCGCGTACATGTGAAGTTTCTTTGTCCACTTATACATCGCGAGTCGGTGGGCGAGCCTTACTGGATTGGGCTGAGTTGCTTTCCGGCTAGGCCGGCATAGTCGGGCGCATATCGCACGGCGCGAAAGACTCCGACCCCTCGGAGGGCTTCTCGGCTGGTTGGGGCTTCCGCGCCGGGTTCGAGCGTGCCGCCCTCGGACTTCGGGCCGTCGGGCCGACCGACCGCCGTGCGGTACTCCCAGACGATTTCGCCGTCGGGTGTTACCTCAAAAAATCGGCTCCAAGCACCGGAGCAGATCAAGGTATTGCCGTTCGGTAGACGCTGCGACCCAGAGATGAAGTACGAATAGAAGTCGCTTGTGGGATCCGATTGATAGGACCAGACGGGTTTGCGAGGTCCGAATGGCCGGCCGGTTTCGATTCGATAGCCGCCGGAGGAGGAGGTTGGGGGAATGATTTCTTCTACAGATGAGTAGTTTTCGTCCGGACGGCCGTTGCCGTTATTAAATAGGAGGATGTTGCCCGCGCCGGGGAGACCGGGGGGTATCCAGTGTGGATGATGTTGCAGGAAGAGCTTGCGGTCGGGTTCGTCGCCGCGCCCGTACATCGCAGGGTGGCCCCAGCGATACAAGAAGTCGCCGCCTTTTCCATGCCGACCGCCGCTGTGGCCGGCCGCTTCGGCTGTGGTGGTGCTATGGTCGATCACGTAAAACTCGTTCATCGCTCGGAAATCGATGATGACCTGGTCGAGCTGCTCGTTGTATGCGATGCCGTTACCGTGATTCCAGTCGGCCACGGCTCTCTCGACGCAGTTGATGTCGAGCAGCTCGGGGTGGTCGGCAACGATGCCGTAGTTGTCTTTAGATTTGTCGTGATCTTGAACGAGGTGGTCCCACAACTTCCATTCCCAAACGATCTCGCCGCTTGTCGCTCCTGTCGGCTTGATTTCGAGCAGCGTATCTGGAAACAGCTTGCCCTCGGAGATATTCTCGGGAATTCGGCCGGCCGCGATTGCTTCTTGCTCGCTCCTCAATTCCCAGACCAAGGCCATAACGTTGCCGTCAGGCAAGGGGGTGATGTCGTGGTGTTGATAGCGGGTCTCGCTAGAGATTTTGTAGTCCCACTCGACTGTGCCGTCCCAGGCGAGTATCTGGATGCGGCCGCCGCCGAAGGGGGGATCTCCGAATACGGAGTTGTCGTCAACGTGGTTTGCGCTTAGCAAACGACCGTCGGGCAGCAGGTAGAGCGAGATGCCCGGAACGAGCCCGTTGTCCCACTCATGGACGACGCGGCCCCTCATGTCAATCAGGAACGCAGTGGTCTGTTTGGCGGGCTTGAAGAGGGTGTAGCCCGTGAAAGCGCCGGGCTTGTTTTCGATGAGCCTCCACTTGCCGATTGTTTCTGAAAATGCTTGAGTGGACAGGGTCAGAAGCAGCATCGGGGCCGCGAACCACCTGATTCTATTGATCATCGCGGCAATTTTTCCTTGTGAATGTGCACGTATCAAAGTGTACACGAACGCTGTCGCCTTGATTTCAAGATCGGATTATTCGCGCCGTACCGGGTTCACGAATGCACCGTCGGCGGCAACATCCCAGACGGCGATACGGGCCCACTTCCAGCCGGGCGCTTTCGTTTTCCATTCAAAGTCTTGCTCGCCAAATGACCCCATCGAACCGAGTTCGAATATCTGGCGGTGGGTCTTTTCGCCATCGCCCCAAACGATTTCGGCAAAGTTTAACGGGGACGTCCATCGAACTTTTGCAGTGGCCTTGATCTCGTTGCTTGAGCCCGTGATTTTCCATTCTGGTAGCAGCACCTCGCCGGTCGAGACGAACATCTCACCACGCAGCAGGGGCTCCAGTAACTGCCCATAGTCGTCGAAGCTGGGCAGCTTATCCGCGCGAACGTAGTTGATATTCATGTGCGCATAAAGTTCGTGGGTGTGGTCAAACTGGAATACGTCGACTTCGCCGAAGACCCGTTTATTGAGGCCCCAGTTCTGCATGTCGTCAAGTAGTTTGAGGACCCGTTCGCCTAAACGGGGCGAAGATGGATCCGAAGGAATCGCTTTCCAGCCCGCGCCGAAATAGCGCGAGTCTTGAAAATGCGCCGTTTCGCGAATCGCATCGGGGTAGCCGGTCGATCCCTTCGTTCGCGCATGGGTCTGGTACATCCAGCCGTCCTCGCGCCTCACCAGATCCAAAAGTTCCGCCGCATCAGCGGTACTGTAAACTTTCCCGTACTTGCTGTGCTGGCTTACAAACTTTCCACCCTCGGGCCGGTTCATCCACCAATAGACGGGCTTTGGAAAGACCAGCGCCCAATGGCCTCCGAGGTGAACATTCGCCTCTTCCGAGGGCATCAGCAGGAACTTGTCATCTGACTGGGCACGACAAGCCTTGAAGAAATTATCGAGTTCTTTAAGCCGCAACTCCGTCAAATCTCTTGGATGCCCATCGCCGTGGAAATCCATGATGATTGCTGCATCCACACCCATGTCTTGCAGAACCGTTTTGAACGGCGGAGTCCAACCGAAACCTTTCCCGACCGCTTGCTCGGTATATGCCAAATGCCAATGCGGGGCCAAGGTCTTGTATCCATCGAGGGCAGGGAAACGGTCTCGATTTGTGTAGCGCAACGTATCTTCGAGCGCGCTCTCCGGCGATTCGGCGCTGAGCAGTAAGAACATCCCCATGCGCTGCCGGCTGCCAGGAGGCGCGTTCATCCAGGGGTAGAACCGCCAATTCGTGTCGCGGATTTGGCGAATTCCTAATGAGACCTCGTCCCGTCGTGCGCGATGCCAATTCTGCCCCAAGTTCGAAGTAAAATCTCGTGGAAAGAAATACTGATGCGGGGTAGGGAAGGCCGCAACGCTGCCACTAACTGCCGCCGTGGCGAGCGCCCGGTAGCGCACCTTGTAGTTGATCCGCTCATTCTGCAGGCCATTTGCAATGGACGATTGCAAACGGCCCTCCGTGTCGTAATAGGCGAAGCGGGTATTCATATTCCTGCCCGGCTGGCGATGTTCCCGAGCGGCGAACGCCAGCCCAGCGTCGTAGTAGTACGCTGTGTCTGGCATGTCCGTCGAAAGCACCGCCTCTTGCTGGACAAGCCGCGATCCGGGATAGAACGTATAGCTCAGCTCGCCCGAAAATATGCCCATCGTGAATCCGTCGCAAACGACTCGTACGCGGTTGCCGACAGCTTCAATGCGAATCGACTTGAGATCAAGGGAACCGTTCCAGTGCTGCGTCCCATCGGGATGAGACGGAGGGTAGTCGAAGAACGCGTCCCAGCCCTTACGCCGCTTGCCTGTTTCGGCCTGATAGAAGGGCCGCGCATCGCGCAATACGACCTGGCCGCCAACGCTCATGGCCGCGATGAGCGCTTTGCTGGGATCGCGCCGAAACACGGCTGACCAATCTCGGTTGGCCTCGTCTTTCCATACGACCGTGACAGACGCTTCGTCGGAAGTGACCTTGATCTCGGCAGCAATATCAGGCGGAACCAGAATCGGAACGTTCTGAGCCGCTAGAAGGCAGCACGACGACGCAAGCAGCACTGCTAGAACAATTCTCATCGCCATCAATCATACCCAAGCGATTGACGGCCCGTTGTTCCGGCGGATTAGTCTCCGATCGGTCTGTACGCATTCGACGCTGGCTGGCTGCGCGGCGTATTATCGCGAACTGCGAACCCCGCACTATTTTTGCACTGATACTTTGACTACACCCGACAGGTGCAGAGTCGATTGATGTCTAGAAAACGAGGCGTGGACGGAAGTCCACGCTTTCACTCGAAGCATCTACCGAACCTGAAGAAAGCGTGGACTTCCGTCCGCGCCTCTGTGGATCCGGTTCGAGGTCATCACTTGCTTACGGACGGATTTGGGATCAGTTGTGCCGGTGCTCTGCGAGGGGTGCTTGCAGACGAATCGGCCTATAGCGCAGGCGTGGCGTTCGATTCAGCACTGTAGTACGCTGGTCGCCATGATGTCTGATACTCGTCGCAATTTCGTAAAAGGGGCGGCGGCCGTCGTCGCTACGCAGGCGTTTCCGGTCCGTGGAGCGAACGATAGCGTGAACCTCGCCGTTGTGGGTGTGGGTGGACGGGGGCGGGGACACTTGGGATTCTACGCCGATGTGCCGGGCGCCCGGCTTGCGGCCATCTGCGACGTCAACCAAGAGGCGCGCGAGCGGGCGTCGGCGATGGTCCAAAAGCTTCAGGGTCACAAGCCCAAAGAGTATTCGGACATGCGAATGCTTTTCGAAGACAAAGACATCCAAGCAGTATCTGTGGCGACCCCGAACCACTGGCACGCTTTGACAACTATCTGGGCCTGCCAAGCGGGTAAAGACGTCTACGTCGAGAAGCCTGCCAGCCACAACCCGTTCGAGGGCGAGCAGATGGTTAAGGCTGCGCGTAAGTACAAGCGAATCGTGCAGGTCGGCTCGCAGAGCCGTTCGATCGGCCATAAACGGCACGCGATTGGGCTACTCAGCGAAGGCGTGATCGGGCAGGTCTACATGGTGCGGGGTCTTTGCTTTCGGAGGCGGAAATCGATTGGCCACACGGCGCAAGCGGCGGTCCCGCCCGGGCTTGACTGGGATTTCTTTCTGGGTCCGGCTCCGATGCGCCCGTATTCTAAGAATCGGTTCGCATACAACTGGCACTGGTTTTGGGATACGGGTAACGGCGACATCGGCAACCAGGGCGTCCACGAGATGGACATCTGCCGCTGGGCCCTGGGCGAATATCGTCGGCCAAAATCGATCACGTCGACCGGCGGCAAGTTCGTCTGGAAGGACGATCAAGAAACGCCGAACACGCAGCAATCGCACTTTATTTTTGATGAATCGGAAATTGTATTCGATGTGCGCAATTTGTCGAGTCCTCCAGAGGGCAGTGCTCCGATCCGTGGAGCGAACTTCGTTGGGAATATCATTTTCGGCGACGAAGGCTACATGGTAGTCGACCCCTACGGGTTTCAAGTTTATAAGGGTGATGAGCACGAAAAGGTGATGGACGAAAAGCCGCATGAGGATCAGATTTGGGATCCGCGGCCTCACATGACGAATTTCGTCGAGGCGGTCCGTTCGCGAAATAGTCACGCGCTGAACGCCGACATTCAGATCGGGGCGGCGGCTGCGGAACTTTGTCATCTCGCAAATATTAGCTACAGGACGGGGCAGCAGCTTCATGTTGATCGCGAAACCGGCAGGTTTGTCGGTAACGGCTTGGCAAATGACATGTTGACGCGACGGTATCGCGAGCCGTACGTCGTCCCTGAAAACGTATAGCGCTTAGTGTGGGGGCAATTCAGAGTAGATCCGCTGCCATTACAGTCGTAAAGCGAGTCGCTCTATTCGGCAATTCTGCGCTACATTGAGTCTGCATGGTTGCGCAATTATGTCATCGCTGGAGAGGTCTACTTTTCGTCCTCTCCGCCATTGGTTTTCAAGGGTATGCTGCCGCGGAGTCGGTGTTCGTTTTTGATCCGGCCAGCCCCGTTTCTCAGGTATTCGATTCGGCGACGCTTCGCCACCAGGCGGACATTCCGGCCGGTTTCGGCGCTCGTGAGGCAGTTTGGATAGACGGCGGATTTGCGGTCATTTCCCATGGCGGGGTGTCGATTCTGAGTGAGTCGTTGCAGTTGCTGCGTCTGCTGCCTTTGCCCGCCGCGCCGGCCGATGCGCAACCGGGCGTGGCATATATTCCAGGGCAACGGCTTCTCGCGGTTGCAACCGCCAGGGGCGTCACGCTGATCCAAACTGAGACGTTTCAGTTCCTAGCAGAAGTTGCGGTCGATTCCGGCGTCGCATCGCTAATGACCAACCCCGCATCGGATGAGCTTCTAATTCTGCCGATCGGCGGGACGCGATTGTTGCCAGTCGATCTCGAGATGCGGTCGATCGCTCGTGACCAAATCATACTGCCCGAAACACCGCTGTCTCTTCCAGCTACGGCCTCGGCCAGTAGCTGGTTTGGCGGGCAAGACGCCGGTTATGACGTTTCGTTTCTAAACGCAAAGACCCCGATTCCGTTAGCTTCGGGGCCCACGGGCGACCAATTTGGTCCATGGCTAAGGAGAACGCTTCAGCCGCTCGGTGCGGGATTTATTGAATTCCAGCCAGGGCGGGAATTCGCGATTTACATCGGCACTTCACGCAATGAAATCGCGCTTCCCGGTGCAACGCTCGACCTCAAAGGGAGCGCTGACGGACGCCATCTAGTTGGACTCGCGGATGACCGGATATTCAAATACGACATCGAAGAACGCCGGGTTGTACTCGAGGCGGAAGTCAGCGGCGCGAGGTCTCTATCGATTGCCAACCAGCGGGAGGCTAGCGCGACGCCGGAGCCTCACAAGCGTGACGAGAGCAACCGCGTCAACGCGGCGAGCGGCCCTAGCCCACAAGCGGCGACACTGATTCAAATTAGCGAGAATCCTCTAGACGTCAACGCTCTAGCGGAATTTGAACTCATTGTCGCCGTGTTTGATAACGGGAGTCCCGTTCCGAATGTGCCGGTACAAGTCACGTTTTCAAATGGTGTCGCGTCGTGTCCAAAGTCAGGAACGACCGGGCCGGATGGGCGCGTAACTGTCATTTGCAAGGCAGCGGCGGTTGCTTCCGATCTGGCCACAAACGTTCGATTCAACAGCGCGTTCGGGAGCGTCACATTTGAGGTTACGGTGCTGGCGTCGACCGGAGATGGTTTGTTTAAGATCGCTGGCGATGATCAGATAATCGCTTCGACGACGCCCGCGAAAGAGCAACTGCAAGTATTGGCGTCATCCGGTGGCGCGCCCCAAATTGGATTCAGACTAGAGGTCGCTAGAAACGGTCTCATAAATTGCCCGTCGTTCGTGCTTACCGGCGCTGATGGGATCGGTCGCATCCAGTGTAGCGGCGGATTTACCCGGAACCCAGTGGTTGCGACCGTCGATGTCTCTGATGGGCCTAGAGGCTCACCTAACAGACGAATTCCCGCGCCATTCTCTATGACAGTGAGGCCGTTTTGGAGTGGTCAGGCCGCTCGGCTCGAGCTTCTTTCGGCGGAACATTACGATGTCGAGATACGGACCGTTATTCCGAACGCAGTTCGAGTTCGCGCACTCGGAACGTTCGACATTCCTACGGTACAGGCGCCCGTGTTTTACAGTTCGGACGAGAGCGACGTTGTTTTTTCGCCCAGCGAGACAAAGACCGATAGCACTGCCACGGTTTCAACCACCGTAACCGTAGGCTGCGCCCCAGAGGGCGTGCTCTACGGCGGAGTCAATCCCGGAGTGCGTGACGTGGCGGTAACGTACACGACTCGAATGGGTCCGATGGCGTCACTTGTAGGCGAAGCCGGTGACGGCCAAACAGGCTTACCCGGGCAACGGCTAGAAGACCAGGCTCTGATCGTAAGAGCGAGCGACGCGTGCGGCACGCCGATCGTGGGACAGGCGGTCACCTGGTCGGTGGACCCGTCGTCCGCTGCAACGATTGAATCGGTCTCATCACCCACGAATCGCTCGGGACACTCTTCCGCCCTCGTACGGATGGGGGATACGCCGGGGGTCTTCACTGTCACCGCGTCCGCCGGCTCGCAGATGGCCCAGTTCACGCTCACCGTGTTAGCCGGCGCGGATAGTTTGACCGTTGTTTCGGGAGATGAGCAATCCGTACCGGCGCTCGGCAGAAGTGAGCCTCTGACCGTGAAGGCGGCGAACGACGAAGGATCGGCCGTTGCGAACGCTGAGATCACGTTCGAGGTCGTTGAGGGAGATGGAACACTCTCGGCGGATACCGCCATAACGGATGAGGAAGGACTAGCATCCGTGAGCTTGCAAGCCGGCCCCACGCTTGGGCCGCTGCGCGTCAACGCTACCACGGCTTTGTTGAGTGTTTCGTTTAAGCTCACGACGGTGGGCAGACGGCCGATGATTTCCGAGAACGGGTTCGTCAACGGTGCGAGCTTCGAGAGTGGCTGGACCGCCGGCAGCGTTGGGTCGATTTTCGGACAAGGCTTGATGGAAGGAGTCGACGGCGTGATTGCGGCTCCGTTCACACCCGGACAAGGGTTCCCGAGGACGTTCCAGGACGTGACCATCGCGGTCAACGGAGTCGATGCGCCGCTATACTCGTTCGCTAATATCGATGGCTCCGAGCAGATCAATCTACAGGTTCCTTTTGAGGCGGCGAACGGCGCCACAATGTCGGTCGTGATCACGAACAGCGGGTTCGTTTCGGAGCCATTCGAGGTGCCGTCGACTGCCGTCCAACCGGGGATCTTTCAAGTGTTCTTAGAATCGGGTCCTGTCGCGGCGGCGCTAGACGAGAATTTCGAATTGATCACTGCCGCGAACCCGGCGAAGAAAGGCAGCGTGGTGCAACTTTTTGTGACCGGGCTGGGCCCGTTGCTGGGTGCGGTTGGAACGAATCAGCTTGGGCCGGTGCCGGCACTGATGACGTTAGAAGATCCGGCTGTGGGGATTGATCATGCCGGCATGGAGGATTTCGGCGGGTTCTACGCGCCGTTTCTGACCGGTGTTTACCAGGTCAACTTCAGGGTTTCGTTGAACGCCCAATCGGGTCTAAGAGACCTCAATGTAGTAGCGGGTGGTGTGTCGAGCCCAATTGCGAAAATCGCGATTGAGTGAGTTACAGCGCTTCGCTCGATCCCCGCGACTACCTCCGGGTGGCGACGGTGCGGAGCTTTCGTGAGAGCACCCAGACAGTCGGATCGCGGCGCGTGTCGTCGCCGCACTCGTTTTCGCCGACGTACAGAGTGTTGTCGTCTTCAATTCTAAGACTTGACGGCGAGCACAGGCGCTGAGATGATTTCGGATCATCACTGTCGGCATCGCCAGCAATCGTGTGGAGCACGCCTTTCGCGTCAACCATCCTGACCAGGCCGTTGCCGCTGTCCGCGATGAATACGTTACCCCAGCCGTCGACCGCAACGCCGTGCGGGGCGTTCAACATCGCCTTAGTTGCGAGGTCCCCATCGCCGTCTGAGCCTGGCTTGCCAGTGCCGGCAATGGTCTTCCATTGACCCGATTGCCGAATCACGTAGACCTTGTGGCCTTGGCTGTCGGCGACATAGATGTTTCCGAGCCGGTCGACAGCCGCGCCGCCCGCACGAAATCTGTCGGGAATGGATTCGACGTCCGCAAGCAGCGGCCGGGCTTCGAACGTCGCGATTTGGTCGGGCAGTGGTGCTGTGCTTTTCCGGAGCCTCTCTTCGTCGGATACGATTTTCACGAACGGAGCTTCTGACGTGAACGTGTAGCTATAGGGCAACACGACCGGGCCGACCGCGAGAAAAACGAGAGCGCCGATGACAGTCGCCTGGGTATAGGGTGAATTGACAAATCTGTGGATCGCGCCGTACTTCTTGCCGAGACCGGCCAGAGGTGATGGCTCGCCGCAGTAAATACAGTACTTCTTGTGGCCTTCCAGGCGCGAGTTACACTTGCCGCAATTTTCCTTTTTCGACTCATGGTCGTGAGACATGACGGTTGTGGTCCTGCCGCACTCGTGACAGAACTTCGCAACGTCGAATCGCTTGTGCCCGCAGTCTCGCCGTGTCATCGTAGATGTCTCAAACATTTACGAATGTATACCGGAGTCGATTATTTTCGTAATACCATTAGTACCTTAGGACTATGCGGGCGAAGCCCCTACGGGCGTTGAAGCCATTCCACCGACCGCCAGAGAGCCGCCGTAACAGAGCCTGGCTCGAATCCGAGGTCTCGGCGCGCCTTTGACGAGTCAACAAACATTCGCTTTCGGGCCATTTTCACTGCTTCTAACGGGACTCGTGGTTCGGCTCCTGAGAGTGTGGACCAGCAGGTAGATGCCACTCCCGCCGCAAAGGCGAGCGGATACGGAATTCTCGTCGTTGGAGCCGGCTGCCCTGTGATCGCGGATAGTTTGTCGAGCATCTCCTTTAGAGTGAGATTTTCGGCGCCGAGAACGTAACGTTCGCCGATTTGACCGCGTTCGGCAGCAAGAATATGTCCGTTGGCGACGTCCCTAACGTCTACTAGGTTGAGCCCTGTGTCGAGATACGCCGGTATCCTTCCGGCTAGAAAGTCGCTGATGATGCGTCCGGTTGGCGTGGGCTTGAAGTCGCGTTCCCCGATCGGGGCTGTGGGGTTGACGATTACGACCGGAACGCCGCCGCCGGCAAATTCTAAGGCAACTTTCTCGGCTAGAAACTTCGACCGTTTGTAGTGCCCACTCATGTCGTCGATTGAGACCGGCGAATCCTCTGTGCCGAGTGTTCCGTCGGCCGGCAGTCCGATTGTTCCGACAGTGCTGGTGTAGATGACGCGCTCGACTCCCGATTCTTGGGCGATCGAAAGCAAGTTGCGCGTTCCTTCTACATTTGATTCGTAAAGCTCCGCAGGCCTTCGGGACCAAAGCCGGTAGTCAGCGGCCACGTGATAGACCTGCCGACAGCCGGCCAGGGCCCCTTTGAGAGAGGTGCGATCGCGTAGGTCTCCAACGTAGATTTCGCTTGGCAGACCGTCGAGAGGTAAGCGCGAGCTGCTCTCACGCACGAGCAAGCGCAGGTCTGCGCCGCGTTCGAGCAGCAAACGCGCGACATGGTTGCCAATGAAGCCGGTGGCGCCTGTTACGAGAATCATCCGCGGGGAACTACACTGTCAGATTAGGAATTCCTATGATGACTTACCACTGCGCCCGGCTGATTGCCGCTTCACTTTCACTGTTGGGACTGATTGGCTGTGGTGGTCCGCAGCCTAATGCGGAGCCGCAGTCCGCCCGTGCGATTGAGACTTCGGAGTTTGGGGTGGTCGACGGGAAATCCGTGACGCTATACACCCTGACCAACGCATCCGGTGCCGAGGTAGCGATTACGAACTATGGGGGAATCGTTGTCAGTTTGAGAGTTCCCGACCGCGACGAGGTGTTGGCTGACGTGGTTCTGGGATTCGACGATGTCGAATCCTATGTTGCCGACACACCGTATTTTGGAGCGTTGATCGGACGTTACGGCAACCGCATCGCCAATGGAGCATTCACGCTCAACGGCGAGTCGTACACATTACCGAAGAACAACGGGCCGAACGCTCTACACGGCGGCTTAAAGGGGTTTGACAAGGTTGTCTGGGAGGCGACACCGGCTCCAGGCGGCGACGGCTTGGTCCTCGAATATCTGAGCGCCGACGGCGAAGAGGGCTACCCAGGGACGCTCAGATCGCGCGTGACTTACACCTGGACCGACGACAACGCGCTCAAGATCGAGTACCACGCGACAACCGACAAGCCCACCGTGGTCAACCTAACCAACCACTCGTACTTCAACTTGAAGGACGCGGGCGCCGGCACTGCCCTGAATCATCAGGTCACTATCAACGCAGACCGCTACACGCCGATCGACGACACATTGATTCCTACTGGTGAGTTGGTATCGGTCGAGGGCACACCGTTTGATTTTCGGCTGGAGACCGCGATTGGCGCTCGCATTGGAGAAGAAAACGAACAGTTGAAGTTCGGTCTCGGCTACGACCACAACTACGTGCTCAACCGCCAAGGGGACGGGCTTGAACTCGCGGTGACGGTTTACGAACCTGGCAGTGGGCGCGTGATGGAGGTGTCAACCGAGGAACCGGGCGTGCAGTTTTATTCGGGAAATTTTCTT
This sequence comes from Bryobacterales bacterium, assembly GCA_965247305.1. Classification (GTDB taxonomy): domain Bacteria; phylum Acidobacteriota; class Terriglobia; order Bryobacterales; family UBA6623; genus CATQHP01. The sequence continues at coordinate 5,185,310 of OZ252030.1, forward strand.
GATGGTCATCACGTCGGCAAAGGCGGTAACGCCTACCAGCAGCGCAATGCGTTTTGCTTCGAGACGCAGCATTTTCCAGATTCCCCTAACAAGCCGCAATTCCCGACGACGACTTTGAATCCGGGTGAGACCTACAGCACGTCAACGGTCTACCGGTTCTCGACGCGATAGCCATGTCAACTCGACTGATTGCAGCTCTGAGTTTTCTTTGTTCGTTGGCGATCGCGGCCGACATTCCGAGCCCGTCGGGTGATTCGATTGTCGATCCCGCCGCAAAGCTTGAATTGCTTTTCACCCGAGAAGCCTCGTTCGAAGGCGGGCTAACCGAAGGTCCCGCGGTCGGCCCAGACGGTTCGATATATTTTTCGGATATTCGGCGTGGAGAGGGTCCTGGCGTCATTCATCGATTCGACCCGGCAACTGGCGAGACAACGATCTTCGCCGAGAACAGTCACAAGTCGAACGGGCTCATCTTTGGGCCGGACGGAAAACTTTACGCTGCCGAAGGTGCTGACTACGGTGGACGGCGAGTTTCGCAGTGGGACGTTCAAGCGAAACAGCGGACGCTTGTCGTTGACCGGATTGGCGGTATGCGCTTTAACTCTCCCAATGATATTTGCGTCGACAGCGAGGGCCGGCTGTACTTTACGGATCCGCGTTACACCGGGCATGAGCCTCGGGAACTAAAAACTCGAGCCGTCTATCGTACGACCTCCACAGGTGATGTGGAGGAGGTGACGCACGACTTGACCAAGCCGAACGGAGTGGCGCTGAGCCCTGACGAGAAGACTCTGTACGTTGCGGAAAACAACAATGGCAGCGACGGCATGCCTGGCTTCGAACCAGGCAATCCGGGTCTCATGCGGATTTACGGATTTCCGCTGGGGCCAGATGGCCTGGTCGCGGGCCCACGGCGGCTGGTCTATGACTTCGGCAGCCAGGGTGGTTGCGATGGAATGACGGTTGATGACCAAGGGAATTTATATCTCTCGGTGCGTGAGCCGACTCGCCCAGGTGTTCTAGTGCTGGATCCGGAGGGCGGGGAGCTGGCCTTTATCCCAACCGGAGTTGGAACCACGGAGGAGAACCCGTTGCCCTCGGGGATGCCCAGCAATGTTGAGTTTGGCCTGGGCGATGACGCTAATTCACTTTATATTACGGTTGACGTGAGTCTGTACCGCATTCGTCTCAAGGCACGCGGATACCACCGTCAACACGATTAATTTCCGGGTGCGAGCGTGGGGGTTTCTTTAGAACTCGACCTGTACGGGTGCCGAGACCGCTGCGCTGACTAGGCAAACTACGGTGTCTCCAGGCTTGGGGGTCGACGACTTTCTAGTGGTCTGGACTTGGAGCTTACCGTCGGGTTGGACTACGAATAGCAGCAGACTGCTATCTCCCTGCTTTTTTCTCAAGGCCGCATAATCTAGCTTCTCGTTCAGCCTGGTTGTGCGGATAACAGCGCCAGCCGCGATGCGTCGCTCAATCCACTCGTAGGTAATCCCTTCCGCGAACAGCAAGTTTCCAGAACCACTGGTCGAGAACGCGGCGGCCGTATCGGGCGTCAGTTGATAGGCGTGATGCTCACCGAGCGCCTCGGCGAAGTGGATGGCTGCTAGCGCATTTGCCTCATCGTTGGAGGTGACCGCGAGCATACTGCCTACGCCATAGAGATCGACTTCGTCGACCACTTTTTCAGACAGAATACTGTCGTGACTAGCGCTTAGCTTGTCGGCCTTCGCGGCTTCAATCTTGCGTACATCGCTATCGAGCATCGCGACGCGGAAGCCGATCGCCTCAAGCGCTTTGGCCAGCATTCGAGCCCATCCATGCGCGCCGACGAAGAGCACCCCTTGGGGGCTCGATTCGGCCAAATTTAAGCGTCGCGCCAGTGGGAACGCCCCAAGCCCGTAAAGCGTTACGGTGACGATGATGACCGCGAACACCGATGGGACGAGACGTTCAGCGGACTCGTATCCAGCGTCGACCAGGCGTTCAGCGAAAACAGAAGTGACGGCGGCGGCCACGATGCCGCGCGGGGCCAAGCAACTGACAAAGATTTTTTCGTCGAGGGTTAGGTTTGAGCCGATTGTCGAAAGCCACACGGAAACGGGCCGTACCACGACGACGAGGGCAACGAGAAAGGCTAGGCCGCCGAGTCCGATTTCGGCCAGATCGCTGATTTGCAGGCGCGCCGCCAGCAGTATGAACAGGCTCGAAATAATCAAGACGCGGAGATTCTCTTTGAACTCGACAATATGGGCGACCTTCGAGAAACGCTGGTTCGCGAGGACTATCCCCATGACGGTCGTGGCGAGCAGGCCCGACTCGGTTTGGTAATGGTCGGAGATTGTGAACGCGGTTACGACCATGGTCAGCGAAAACGCGTTCTCTAGGAAGTCGGGTATCCAGTAGAACTTGAGCACCACGACTGTGAATATTGCCGCGGCGATGCCGACGCCCGTTCCAATCCCGATCGCGGCAACGAACTGGCCCACGACGTCGCCGAGGTTCGTCGTCGTTCCGCCTCGAACGATTTCAAACTCGAAGACCAGCACTGCGAGGAGAGCACCGATCGGGTCGTTGAGAATGCCTTCCCATTGGACGATTGTGCGGATGTTGGCAACTGGGCGGACGTGTCGCAGCAGCGGGCCGATGACGGTGGGGCCGGTTACGACTAGGATGGCTCCGAACAATACCGCCAGCGCGGGCTCCAGCCCCAAGAAAAGGTAGGCTAGCCCGGCGGTTAGCATCCAAGTAACGAGGACTCCGATGGTGACTAGGTTTCGGACGATCGAGCCGACCTCTTTGACATCGCGGAATGAAAGGCTTAGTCCCCCTTCGAAGAGAATGACCGCGACGGAAAGGGACACGATCGGTAGCAAGAGTTCTCCGAAGAGTGCGTCGGGATCGAGAAAGCCGGTCATCGGTCCGGCGATCATTCCGAAAACTAGCAGCAGAAGTATCGAGGGCAGGTGCAGGTGCCATGCGATCCAGCGAGCTGCCATCCCGAGGAACAGAATCGAGGCTAGGCCGATAAGGGCGTGTTCGTGCATGGGGGCCTAGGGCCATCGTCGCAAAATCATCGAATGTCGCGGTGTCGTGCGGAATCGGCTAGCATCAGCGGTATGGCGCGGCTTGCAGGGATTTATATTGCGGCACAGAAGACTGAGCCTCTTCACGCCGTCCCCGAGGTCGAAGCCATAGCGGGTCAGGGGCTGGCCGGCGATCGCTATGCCGCTGGTGCGGGCACGTTCTCGAAGTCGGGTGATCCGAAAAACGAAGTGACCCTCGTTGAGTCCGAGGCGCTTGAAGCGCTGAGGCGCGACTACGATGTAGATCTTAGCCCCGAGGCTTCGCGAAGAAACCTGTTGACCGAGGGTGTGGCTTTGAATCACCTGGTCGGGCATCGCTTTTCAATTGGACGGGTTGAACTCGAGGGGGTCAAGCTCTGCGAGCCCTGCGGGCATCTGCAGTCGCTGAGTGCCGAAGGGGTGGAAAAGGCCTTGCGTCATCGCGGAGGGCTGAGGGCACGCGTTCGGACCGGCGGGTTGATCCGCGTCGGTGACGAGGTTTGCGGAGTTTGAGCCACGACCGGCTAGGAGTGGTTTCGACCGGCGGAGCAATCGCTTTGACAATTCCGCGCAGTTGTGGCGGGGGTTAGCCAGCGGCCTGGGCTTCCGCCTGACCTTCTTCCGTTGTACCGCGCAGGCCGCTCCATTCTTCGCACACGACGATCGAATTGTACGGGTTGTCGGGGAGATACTTGACGCTTGCGGCGCCGATCAAACCCGCGGGGTCTGCTCCCACGATTTCGGCTATCCCTGAAACTTCTTGTACGGTCGAGTAGTCGATTCCGCGGATGACATACTGATAGTCGATTAAGTGTTCTTCGGCCTGACCGAGGGTCGCTTCGCGGACGCGAAAATCAATGACCATGCCGTTGATAATTCGACCGTTTCGATGAACGTCGAGCCGACGGCGGCGTTCGCGCTCAGCCGGCGATCGGCGTCGCTTAACGACCAGCCAAAAAAGCGCTGCAATAAGACCGGCAGCACCAAAAAACCCGAGGACGGCGAGACCGCCCTGCGCACCCATCAACTGGTCAAACATTGAGGCTACGCCTCAGAGTTTAACCGACGCTGACAGTCTCTTGGGTCTTTCTGTAGTCGGCGAGAAATTTCTCAAGTCCAATGTCGGTCAGCGGGTGGTTGAATAGTTGGTCGAAAATATTCAACGGCAGGGTGGAGACATGCGCACCGGCGAGCGCCGCCTCTTTGACGTGAAAAGCGCTACGGGCGGAGGCCGCCAGGACCTGGGTCGAATAGCCGTAGTTTTCGTAAATGGCGACGATTTCGCGGATCAATTGTGAGCCGTCTAGCGCAATGTCGTCAAGGCGCCCCATGAACGGGCTGACGAGATAGGCTCCGGCTTTTGCCGCGATGAGCGCTTGCATGGGCGAGAAGCAGAGCGTCACGTTCGTGCGAATTCCCTCGCTGGATAGCATTTTTACGGCTTTGATCCCGTCGCGGATTAGTGGAATTTTAACGACGACATTGTCGTGAATCTTTGCCAACTCCCGGCCCTCGACGAGCATCTGCTCGGTCTCGGTCGAGATGACTTCCGCACTGATATCGCCGTCGATAGTGCCACAAATCGCGCGAATCTGATCGTGGTGGTCGTGTCCCTCTTTTGCGATCAACGAAGGGTTGGTGGTGACACCGTCGATGATGCCGTACGCGGCCGCTTTGCGGATATCGTCAATATTAGCGCTATCAATGAATATTCTCATGCTGCTTCCCCTTTTTGAATCGAGCCTATACTGCAGTATCTTATCGGTCGATGGCAGCAGAAACTATTGAGGCAACCGGCGCTGCCGGTTAGCGGCGAACCTTACGGTCCTTCTTTTTGGACGCTTCCCGGCCGTCGTTCGCGGTTGACATCTCGAGCTGTGCAAGTTTTTCCCGCAGCTTACCCATCTCAACGTCGTCACGGTCGGCCGGCGCGGTGCGCTGCCACTCTGCGAGGCTGAGACTCCAATGTTTCTTTGCTTCTTGCACTCGACCTTGCCCAAAGTAGACATCGCCGAGGTGAGTCAATACGACCGGATCCTTCTCGTATTTCTTCAGCGAACGCTCGAGATATTTGGCAGCCAGCTCGAATTTTCCTTGGCGGTAGTAGAGCCAACCGAGGCTGTCAAGATAGGCGCCGTTTTCAGGATCGACATCGAGAGCCTTTTGTATCAGGTCGTGCGCTTCGTTTAGGCGCACGTCGCGATCGGCGAGCATATACCCCAAGTAATTCAGAGCGCCGGCATTTTCTGGGTCGAGTTCGAGTAGCCTTCGGAATTGCTGTTCCGACTTCTTGAAGCGTTTTGCTCGCTCGTAGATCGAGCCGGAGGTGAAAAGAACGTTGGTCTGTTCGCGGGGAGATTCAGCCAACCCGCTCGCCTTCTTGATGTGATCAATGGCGGTATCGTACTGTTTCCCTTTTTCGTAAACGTGCGCGATCGCGAGGTGCATATCGAGATCGGATTTGTCTCCGGTTAGAAGAGTTTTCAGTACGTCAGCACCCTCTTTGACCTTACTGCGTTCAGCGAGCACCGTCGCCAAAATATTGGCAAGCATGAGGTCTTTGGGGTGCTGCTTCGCGGACTTGCGTGCTTCAGCTTCGGCGGCGTCAAAGTCGCGCGCGGCCCGCAAGGTTTCCACCACCTGGTACAAGCCGCGAGGTTCTGAGCCCGCATCAACCTCGCCGATCTCGCGGAAGGCTTTTTCGGCTTCCGCGAATTTGTCCTGCCGGCGGTTGAGCTGGCCAAGCTGCTCTAGGAACAGCGCTCGATTGCGACGATCGCTCGGCGTGTATTCGTCCTTTTTCGTCTGCTCAAGCAGAGCTTCAACGGCGCTGACAGCTTCGCCGAGCTTCCCTTCGGACTCAAGTAGATTAATTCCGCTGAACTTGATCTCGACGGAATCTGGTTCCAGCTCGCGGGCGCGGTCGAGTGCTTGCCACGCCTCGTCGTAATTCTTCCGTTCCCGTTCGATTAGCGAGATTTTGAGGTGATGGTCGGCGTTTTCGGGTTCGAGCTTGATGAGCTCTTCGTATTTTTCGAGAGCCTCGCGGTACTGCCTCGAGTAAACCAGATTCTCGGCCAGGCGACGCATCGCCTGGAGTTTGTTGCCATCAGAGTCGACTAGTCTCTGGTAAATCTTTGCGGCGTCGCGATACCGTCCGACTTCTTCGTACGCGCTAGCTAGCGCGCTGAGGTGACGGTTTTCAACGGTGCTGCTCTCGGCGATGCTTTCAAGCGCCGAGATCGCATCTTCGGTATTGCCCGACTCCAGCTGTAGATAAGCCAAGTTGACCTGGGCATCGGCGTGGCGGGGTTTGAGTTCGAGTACGCGCTTGAGTGAGGCTTCGGCCTTCTTCGGCTCTCCGACTGAGCGGTACAACGATCCAAGGGCTAAGTGGTTGTCGGCTTCGTCCGGCTCGAGTTCGGCGACCTTCTCGAATTGCTCGATCGATTTCTTGATGAGCTCGGGGTCGACTTGGCGGTTACGGCCGGTAGCGTAGCGCTGGTAGACCGCACCTAATAGCTTGTGGATTTCCACATTGTCAGGGTCGCGTTCGAACACCTCTTCGGCGACCTTGACGGCTTCGTCCAGCTGATTTGAGCGGGCGTAGAGATTGATTAGCTCGGTTCGAATTTCATCGGCATCGCTGTCGATTTCGAGCGCCGCACCGTACTCTTCGATCGCCCGCTCGCTGTAGTCCCGCTGCGTGAACTGGAGGAAAAGTTGGTGGTAGAGATGGCCGAGTGAATAGTGGTAGTAGGCCTCACTGCGCTCAATTGGCTTCGATTCGGCGTCGTTCTCGGCACCCGGCAAGACCGGAATGATCACGAGCAGAGCGACAGCCAGCAACGTTGAACGCTTGAAATATCCCCTGAGGCGTTGATTCACAAGGACATCCTTTCAGTGGAATACAAACCACCCACTCTTGCGTCTAGTATAGCCGTTTGTACGGTGAGGGCTCGCTCAGGCGTCGTCATAGATCGGCTTTTCACCCGGCGGACGCGTTTTCCAGCGGCGATGGATCCACAGCCACTGCTCCGGGTGCCGTCGAATTGCTCGTTCGACCGCTGCTTGACAGCGCCAGGTATTCTCGATGACGTCGGCTTCATCATTGCCTGTCGAGACCATCTCAAGGGCGGGATAATACCGTAGGACGTGACGGGATTCACGGTCGTTCCAACACGCAAAACCCGGGACTACAGCAGCTCCAGAGCGCATGGCAAGCTGAACGAAGCCCTTGTTAGCCGCGGCCGGCGTGCCGAAGAAATCTACGAATACCGCTTCTGAGAGGACGGTGTTTTGATCGGCTAAGACACCAACCGCTTCGTTATCTCGCAAGGCCTGCAAGACTGCTCGCGCGGAGTTTGCTTTTGGGATGACCCTGTTGCCGGTCGCAGCCCGACTGCGTTCAACGATTTGGTCGATCCACGGGTCTTCGATGGGCCGCACCATCACGTTCATGGGTCCGACTTCGATCGCGTGCGCTAGCGCCGAGAGTTCCCAATTCCCAAGATGGGCGGTAAGAAACAGAACGCCCTTCCCGCGCTCTTTTGCCTCTTTAAAGTTGTCGAGATCCTTGAACTCAATCCAACGAGGAAGCTCTTCTTTCGAGAGCTTTTCAGCCCGCGCGATCGTCAGTAGCACCCTCCCAAGGTTTTTGAACATCGAGCGGAGTAGCTCCGTCGTGGCGTTTTGGTCCATCGCCGGGTAGGCGATTGCGAGATTTTGGCGGGCGACCGCCGACCATTTTCCGACTGAGGCGCCGACCAACAGCGCCAGCCATTCCGCCAAAGTGAGTGCGAGATCGTGTGGCAGCGTGCGAAGCAATGCAAGCACCAACTTGAGAGCCAGGCGAAGCGCTGACTTCCCGCTTACTGACGTTTCTCCCATTGCTCCAACGAGAGTAACCCACGACCACTTCGGCGGGCACTACGACGAAGGCCGTAGACTTCAAACCGTTTGCTGAGCTCAGTGAGTTAACAGGGGCATCCCGGCTTGCCGATAGAGGGAGTAGGTCCGTCGAGAGTACCGTGCCGTTGCCAAGGAGAGCCTGTAAGTCAAAACCGCCCAGCGACTTAGGTGAACCCCCGATATCTCAGTTTGGCGACGTAATAGGACCATAGGCATGAGCAAAAGCCAATGATGTGGTACCCGTTCCCCCCCCGATCGGAGCCGCTGTGTACTTGCAGTCGTTCTCCTGATATTATTCGCTATTCCGGCCGCGGCAAACACGGTTCTCACAAATGAGAGCAGTTTCGAGGTCGACCTACCCGAGGCTACATTCCGCACCCCCTGGTTCGGTGACAACGGATTCGTTGTCTTCGTGCCGCCCGGGGCAGAGGCGTTACGCATTGTCCTCGAGACAGACCCGAATTTGCCGGTCGAGCTGCTGGCGCAAGGCGGACGCGATGTATTTCATCGCGCGGACACCGGCGACTTTACAAGGGGTAATCGGCGAGCCCAGTTTTTCGAGAAGCCGGACAACCGCGGCGTCGGCGAGATCGTAATCACCCGAAATTCGCACCCACCGTTGCAAGACGGTCCGACTTACATTGGATTGTACGTACTGGCCGACGGCGTAGCGATCCAAGGCCGTTTGACCGCGACGTTCTCAGGTGGAACTGTTGATTCGCTGTACTCGGTGGTTGAATCCACATTTGACAATGACGCCGAGGGCTGGTCGCGCAATACCGATACCGGTGGTTCCGGTTCGAGTTTCAGCTACGCCACGGAGAAAGGTAACCCTGGGGGCTTCGTTCGGATTCATCACACGACTGGGCAGCCGGATGACTATTTCGTTGCGCCCGACAGCTTCAACGTTGACCTACTAGCTCTAAATGATGGACGGATTACGTTTGATCTGTTCCGGATCACTGGAGACTCATTTGCGTACCACGATGTTGACGTGGTGGTCCACGGGCCTGGTGGAAGTTTCAAGTTCCTTGGGCAACCTGCGCCGAAAATCCCCACCGACTTCAACTTTTTCAGTGGTCAAGTAGATCCGGTTTGGCGTGACTACTCCGCGCCGATCCGCCGAGACCTCTGGCGCAAGATTGGTATCGCGAACTACGAGGTAACGTTTAGCAACCCATCGCGCATCGAAATTCGCGCTCGCTACGTTCCGGGCTCGGGTATGGTGGGCCTTGATAATGTGCGAATTCAAGACCGCGGTATCGCGCCGTTGCGGCCGGTGCTGCCGACTGTATCAAGCTTCTCTGGCGGAGACGATCGATGGTCGCGCAACTATAGCGTGAGAGATGAGTTTGCCGGCGCGCCAGTTGGCAACCCCGATTCTCGCCTGAGCTGGGTCGAGGGTCCGGGCAACCCGGGAGGATTCATCCGGCTACAAGAAGCGGGTGACGAGGGGACTCCCGAGACGGATGTCTTCGTGGCTCCCAGGGACTTCGTAGGGATTTACACAGACCTAGATAGCCCTCGATTTGAGTTCGATTTTATTCACAAGTCTCTGTGGGAGACCGTTGCACCCGTGACCGTGAGGATCTATTCCGAAGGCGGGAGCATATTTGAATGGAGCGGGCCAGAGCCAATCAACCTTTGGACGCACATAACAGTGCCGATCAGCGGCATCGCCTGGACGCGCGTTGCAGGCGACGAAGATTTCACAACCTTACTTGCGGGACTGGTTCGAGTTGAAGTCAGCGCCGAGCACGCGCGAGGACCGGAGTGGAACGCGATCGACAACTTTGCGCTGCTGACCGCCGACTCACCCCCGCTGCCGCGTGCACTTGTGTTGGACAGCAACTCGCTGAGTTTCGCCGGCGCGGCGACCCAGAAAAACCCAGATTCTCAAGATGTCGCGATTAGCTCGGCGTACGGTGAGCTGGTATGGGAAGCGTCCGTTGGCCCCAACATGGCCGACCGGGTAAGCTTGCCGAGCGCCGAGGGCTCGACCCCCACGCGATTGACCATTGACGTAGATACACAAGGGCTTTCGGCGGGCAACTACAGTATTCCCGTGCAGTTCAGCGCCGTTGGAACAACCTTGCCGACGGTGGAATTGACGGTTCGCATTTCGCTGAGCGAGCAGCCGTTCCCGACACCGCAACTGTCTGACAACAGCGTAACCCTGGCGGCTAACTTTAAGACTCAAGTCTCTCCGGGTGCGCTGGCAACCGTCTTTGGGACGGACGTCGGCGGACCGGCTGGCGGGCTACTGACGTCGTATGAAGGCGCTTTCCGCGACATGCTGCCAACCTCCGTCAACGGCGTTCGGATCTTGGTCTACGAGATGTTCGACCACCTAATTGGCGAAGCTCCGATTATTTACATTGATGACAAGCAGGCGAACTTCCAAGTTCCGTTCGAAGTTGAAGGCCGGGCGTTTGTGCGGATCGTAATCGACAACAACGGGGCCCGCAGCCGTGCGGTGACCGTTCAGGTGGTCCGGAACAGCCCTGGGATCTTTGTATTTGGAGGCAATCAAGCCGTGGCGATTAATGCCGCCGGTAGCCTTGTTGTCGAAACGGCGCCCGCGAAGCGCCAGGAATCGATGACGGTCTATATGACGGGCCAAGGCGTAGTGCTGCCGAACTGGCGGACTGGCCGGTCGGCCGCCGCCTGGCCGCTGCTGCGCGCGCCGGCTGAAGCCCACGTCTGGATCGGCGGCAGGGAAGCTTGGATCGATTTCCTAGGACTGGCTCCGGGGCTGGTGGGTGTATTGCAACTCAACGTGACGCCGGTTTGGGAAACCCCACAGGGTGAACAACCGATCATCGTCAACGTCGGTGGAAACGAATCGAACGTCGCGAACGTTTGGATCCAGTAGACCCCACCACTGAGCTAGTTCCGATTTTTCATTACCTGGCGGCGGGTATTCGTCTGGGCTCAAGAATCACGGCTTGGCGGCCGATAAGCGCTACAGGCGCGAGAGACCGCCGAACTGATGAGAGTAGAAGACACGTTCGCCGCATCCACGGATATTCGATCCGGTCAAGTCAACCGCGCAAACGATCCGCAACTGGATTCGCAGCAGCGTGTCAAGCGCGACGGCCCCGGCTCCGATGCGGTCGAGCTATCCTCCATAGGTAGCGAGGTTGCCAAGCAGCTCGCTAGCGAGAGCCCTCAGGAAATCACGCGAGTCGAAGAAACCCGCCACGCAGTCCTCGCGGGAAACTTTAGTGTGCCGGCAGCGGAACTCGCGGATTCGATCATCGACGGCGCCTTATCGGAGACAGCGCTGGAGGTGCTGCTTGCGCCGGGAGCTGAGGAGCCGACGTCGTGATCGCCGAGCAGCCGGCGAGCAACGTAACCGACGTAACCGCTACGGCTAGTCCACTTGAAGCGCTTTCGGCGAGCTTAGACGATTCCGTTGTTGTACTAACGGGGCGTGATTTCAATGATGTCGGCGGTGTTGTCTTACGCCTGGAACCGTATATTGCCCAGTTGCAAGACTTGAAACATTCGGCGGGCCCCGCCGCGGATTCAAATTCGGTTGAAGGCGTCAGAAAAAGTCTTCATCGCTTGAACGAGGTGACACAGCATCTGCACCTGGTTCACCGCGGCTTGCTCGATATAGGTCGAGTTGCTGACGGCTCGTACGGCCCGGATGGGCTCATGAAAACGGCGTCACTAGCCAGCCTTCGGGGGGAGGGCTGAGCGATGAGCATTAGCGCTGCAATAGGCGCTTCGACAAAAAGTCTCGCCGCCTATGGCGCAAGCCTGGCGGTGATTCAAGAGAACATCGCCAACGCTACGACGCCTGGGTATGCGCGGCGACGGCCCGAAATCGGTTCGGCGCTGGTTCTCAATTCAAATGTTTCCTCAGGCGCGGAACTGACAACAATCTCAACGTTACGAAGCCAATTGTTGGATTTCCAGTTCTTCTCCGCCACACAGGCTAGCGCCAATCTACAGACGACGGCATCGATTTTCGACCGTGTGGAGCTAGGTTTCCCGCTAAACGGAAGCGGCAGCTTGGGCGACAGCCTTGACCAGTTTTTTGGTGCTGCGAGCGAAGCCGCGGTAAACCCCGGCGATCTGACTCTTCGCTCACATCTCAAGTCGGCCGCTGCGAGCCTCGCCAGCTCGTTCCATTCGCAATATCAGGCTCAGAGTGAAGAGCTCACGCAGCTAGACACCGAAGCTCACGAGAGTGTCCGCCGGATCAACGAGCTGCTGACTCAGGTCGCCGATTTGCAAAAAATTCGGGCCCAGGACAACGCCGCAACGGCCGAGACGCGTACGTTTCAGATACTCGACGAGCTGTCGAGCTTGATCGACTTTTCAGTGCTGGTGCAGCGACCGGACGAGGCGCTCGCACTCACCGCCGGTGGCAATGTGGTGTTGAGCGTTGGCGACGTGGTGCGACCACTTTCAGTCACAAATACGTCCGAAGGGCTGCGCGTGTTTGATTCCGGAGGCAATGACGTCACCGACAGTCTGCAAGGGAAGGGTGGGCAGTTGGGTGCGCTGCTTGAAGCGCGAAACGAGACGATACCTGCCTTGCAAGCTGATATCAATCGCTTGGCTAAGAACGTTTTTGATGCGGTTAACGAGCAACTGACGCGCGGGGCTGACCTGAACGGGCCTCCCGGGCAGGCGTTGTTCGACTATCAGACGTCGCTCTTTGATGGAGCCGGTCGGACCGCCGGGAGTACGGGCGCCGCGACGCCGGTTCCGCAGCCGTCAATCACAGTTGATTTCACGGGCGGGGTAACGGCGAGCATTACTGCTTCGCTCGACAGTTTTTTTGTTGCGGCGGCGCCACCCGCCGGAATCGCGGCCGGAGATCAAGTGTCGGTCAACTTTACCAGCGCGGACGGCGAAATTAGCACGGCCATCACAACCGCGCCACTGAGCGGAACGGAAACGACGGCTGAACTGGCGACGCGCTTAAACGATCAGATCTCACTGGACGCCGACTTGGCTGGAAACGTCTCATTCTCCGACGAAGGCGGCAGTCTCAAGGTCGTGCTTTCCGATCAGGCCGGCCAGGGATTTAGCTTTACCTCGACCACAAACAACCCGGCGTTCACCTCGGGCCTTGAGTCGGGCGCGACGCTAGGCGGGCAGTCGGCGGAGGAGATTGCGGCCGCGTTGAACGCACAAGTCGCACTCGACGCGGGCCTAGTGGACGCGGGAGTCCGCTTTACCGCGATCAGCGGCGAGCTGCGTCTCGATGGCGATATCGAGTTTGACTTCGCCGTCACCGATGCGGACCCAGCGGCCACGGGATTCAGTTCGGGGCTCGATGGCGTGAGCGACACATCGGGCGGCGCGAATGCAGCTCTCACCGTTTCAGTCGCGGATATTTCCGCCAGCGAGATTGCATTGGGTGATCCCCCGGACGGCTCTGGAAATTCAAGTGGCGTCGCGTTGGCGAATATTGCTAATCGGGCGCTGCTAGGCGGTCTTACCGGTACTCAGTTCTATGCCGGAATTGTTGCCGATGTCGGCATCGCGGCGCAGACTGTTCGATCGAACCTCGATACACAGACTCGTGTGACGCAAAGCGCTAGCGCGGTGCGCGAGAGTTTCTCGGGCGTCGATCTAAACGAAGAAGGCGTGGAACTACTGCGGTTCGAACAGGGCTATCGCGCTCTGTTGCAGGTGATCCGAGTTCTGGACGGTCTGGCTACAGACGTTTTGAGCATCGTGAGGCAGTAGAATAGCCATGCTTCGGACCACCACGCTGACACAATCGCAGTCAATCTTAGACCACCTTCGCGAATCGAATGCGCGCCACCAACAGGTAGTTGAAAAGATAGCGTCGGGCGTGCGTGTCAACCGGCCGTCGGATTCTCCGATCGATGCCGCGTCGATCGTGCGCCTGCAGTCGGAGCTTGAAAGGCTGGGTCAGTTTCGGGAAAATCTCGAATCGGTGCAGTCGGAGTTGCAGTCGGTCGACGGCTCGCTATTTGCCGCAATCGATGTTCTCAACCGGGCGGCGACACTTGCGGCCCAAGCTTCAAACGGAACGCAAGAACCCGCCACGTTTGCCGCAATCAACGGCGAAGTCGATGTCATCTTTCGACACCTGGTCAGTATCGCGAACACGACCCACGGCGATACCTATCTATTTGGCGGCCGCCAGAATTTGTCGTCGCCATTTGAGATTGACGATACGCAGCCCTTTGGGGTTCGTTATCTAGTGTCCTGTCTCTAAAGTTCGATTACAAAAGCGGGCGAGGGAAGCGAAGATTTGGTCGGCGGTTTTGGACCAGACGAACGGCTTGGAGTCGGCGTTGCTGAGTTGGATGTAATCCTCGATGGCGCGTTCCAACTCCGCTGTGCTGCGATGTACGCCGCGGCGAATCTGCTTCTGGGTCAGAGTGGCGAACCAACGCTCGACAAGGTTGATCCAAGACGCGCTGGTCGGCGTGAAGTGCAGATGGTAGCGCGGCCGTTTGGCCAGCCAACGCTGAATAATCTGGGTCTTGTGGGTTCCGTAGTTGTCGAGGATCAAGTGGATCTCGAGCGAGTCGGGGACCGCCTGGTCGATGGTGTCGAGAAACTTGCGAAACTCGACCGCGCGATGACGGCGATGACACTCGCCGATCACATGGCCGGTCTTGACATCCAACGCGGCAAACAGCGAGGTCGTCCCGTGGCGCTTGTAGTCGTGCGTGCGGCGCTCGATTTGTCCGGGACGCAGCGGCAGCAGCGGCTGCGTGCGGTCCAGGGCTTGGATCTGAGACTTCTCGTCAACCGACAGCACCAACGCCCGCTGGGGCGGGTTGAGATACAGACCGACGATGTCGCGCACCTTCTCGACGAACAACGGATCTTGCGAGAGCTTGAAAGTTTCGCTGCGATGGGGTTGCAGCGCGAAGGCCTTCCAGATGCGCTGCACGCTGGAGTGACTCAAGCCACAGGTCTTGGCCATCGAGCGTGTTGACCAATGCGTGGCGTCGGGGGGCGTCGATTCCAGAGTGAGCGTGATGACGCGTTCGACCTCGTCATCGCTGACGCGCCGCGGCGTGCCGGGACGCGGTTCGTCGAGCAGCCCGTCGAGGCCTTTGTCGAGGAAGCGCTGGCGCCATTTGCCAACGGTACGGCGGGCCCAGCCGAGTTGGGCGGCGACGACGGTATTGTTGAGTCCGTCGGCGGCGAGCAGAATGGCCCTGGCGCGTTGGGCAAGAGCCTGCGCGGACTTGCGCCGTCGCGCCCAACTTTGCAGGCTCTCGCGCTCGGCCGGGTTGAGCTTGAGCGGTTTCAATTGAGGACCAGTTGTCGTCGTCTTCCCCATATAGACATGGCGACAACAACCTGTTTAATGTTACGCGAACTTTAGATACAGGACACTAGGGGACTCCTCTCATCGCGTTGTGACGTTTCCAGATCGGCGAGACGCTCAAATTTCGCGACCCGGCGATGCCCTGTTTCTGACCCCCGATACGTTTGTCGGGGAAGGGCGCACGGCGATCGCGACGCCGTCGCCTGCTCCGCCGATTGGCGTGGGCGTGGCATTCTCAGGTGACGTCGACGGCGTCATCAGCGTCGACTTGGTGGGCCCGTTCGTCGCCACGGTCCCAACCGGCGGTGCTGTCGCTGGAGACACCGTGACCGTTTCGTTCACTTCGACGGATGGGTCGATCGCGGAGTCGATCATCACCGACGCCCTCGCTGGCGGCGAGACGACGGCGGACATTGCGACTTTGCTCAATACCAAGATCGACGCGAACGCCGGATTGGCCGGCAAGGTTTCGTTTAGTGATGACGGCGGTTTTCTCAAACTCACAGTGGACGAATTCGCTGACGTTGGATTTTCGTTCACGTCGATCAGCGGCGGCAGCGTCACTAGCGGACTCGAAAGCGGCGGCGAGGCCGGCGGCTACTCCGCGGGAGAGATCGCAGCGGCGCTAAACCTGGAGGTCACTTCCAATCCGGCTCTGAACCAAGCGGGCGTTCGGTTCACGGCTGTGGATGGAGAAGTTGAGCTTGACAGCAATGTCGACATCGAGTTCTCCGCCGTCGACTTCGATCGCGGCACGGCGTTCGCTTCCGGTATCGAAGGTAGTCACCGAGTTGGCGGGCGTTCGAGCGCCAACGTGCTGGGTATCGTGAATCAACTGCGGAAAGACCTCGAAGCCAACGACACCGACGCAATCATTCAACGAGTCGCGGACGTGCGACGCACGATCGAGCATCTCGGCCAAGCGCAAGCGTTCTACGGTGCTACCCAGCGCCAAGTTCAAGTGACGTTGCAGACGATTCGGGACACCGCAACCATTGAGGCGCAGCAGCTCTCGGGGCATCGCGACACCGATATCGTCAGCGCCATTGAAGAACTTAGCCGCGCGACAACGGCGCGGGACACGGCGGTACAGCTAGCCGCGCGAGAGCGGCGCACCGTTCTCGACTTGATCGGCTAACGTTCTTTCCCACGATGAGTGCAGTGCAGCGCACGCCCTAGCCTGCAAAGGATGCTTACAGACGAATCTGGGACTTTCTCGCTAACTGCAAAAGTGAGTTGCTAGACTCGGGCGTTGGTCACGAAAACCAACATTTGCTTGGGCGTAATCGTCATTGCGAACGCCGTTGGCAACATCGCCTTGGGGTTCGGAATGCGCCAAGTGGGCGATATCTCGTCGTTCTCTCCAATTGACTTGTTTTCGTCGGGTGTGGCGGCCATGGCGAATCCTTGGGTGCTGTTTGGAGTCGTCCTTCTGGTCGTGTATTTTGCCGCCCACACGCTCGTATTGAGCTGGGCGGATCTGAGTTTCGTGCTGCTAGTAACGTCGATCGGCTATGTGCTCGTTGCCGTTATGAGTTGGCTATTGCTTGGGGAATCGATATCCCTCAGCCGTTGGTGCGGCACGTTTCTGATCACCGCCGGCGTCGCGCTCGTCGGCTCCACGCCAGTCGCCACGGCGGAGACCGCCCCATGATCGTATTTCTACTGTCATTGGTGGTCGTGGGGACCGTTGGGGGAGACCTGATCAAGGCACTTGGAATGAGACGACAGGGTGCCCCGGCGGACTTCGGTTCAGGCGCGCTTTCTGGGTTCGCGAGCGCCGTTGCGAGGAATCACTTGTTCTGGTGGTCGATCGTCGCCTACGCCGTTTCGTTTTTCGCATTCATGGCGCTGCTGTCGATCAGCGACGTGAGCTTTGCCGTGCCCGCGACTGCCGCTGGTTACGCGGTTGAAACGGTATTAGCGAAGTACTTACTCGGCGAACAGATTAGCGCCAGGCGTTGGGCCGGCGCGGCGCTCGTCGTGCTCGGAGTTGCTTTGGTCGCTTAGTTGAGAATCCGCTGGATCAGACCAGCTACAATGGCGGGTCCGTTTAGGAGAAAACTCATGTCGAAAGCTACCGCTCAGAATTTCGAAAACCACGCCGTATTTCCCAAGATGCTTTTCATTGCTTGGTTGGTGATATTGGCCAGCGTCATTATGATCGTCGTTGGACTGTTTAAGGTCGGGTCGACGGTCGGATGGTGCTTGATCGGGTCAGGATCGGGTCTTATCGGGTTGGCGACAATATTTGGCTTTGGGGTAGTGCGTACCTACGCCACGGGTGTCCAAGACAGAATCATCCGTCTGGAAATGCGATTGCGGCTGCGAGAAATGCTTCCCGCTGACATGCAGGGAGATATTCTTCGATTGAGCACAAAACAGCTTGTCGGACTTCGATTTGCTTCAGATGAAGAGTTGCCGGAGCTGGTTCGCTGGGTGTTGGCTGACAACGTCACTGACGTCAAGCCGATTAAACAGAAAGTTCGGAACTGGCAGGCGGACTACCAGCGAGTCTAGCGCTGCAGCCTTTTTTATTGAGTCAGGCGCCTTTGCAGACAGTTGTCGCGATGGGATTAATCCGTTAGCGGAAAGCGCTTGCCGGCGTGCATAGGCGTTCTTGACGGTACGTTGGGTACGGCAAGGTAGCTCAACGAAGAACTGACGCGCATCGCGCGTGCTTTCGCCGTCAGCCGGTGAGAATTGCGAGCTAGCGGGGCCACCCGCGGCGCCGGATCGATCAGGGCACTTCGTGGATGCAGTGGACGCAATCTTTACGATTGCGGCACAGTTGCTTGCGTTCGATTCGTCCTTTTCACGCTCACGAAGCTCGAAGTTTCAGGCTAGCCCGCTGGTTGTTTCCGCGACGTCATCAGCGCTGCCACTACAACGACTCCACAGCCGATCACGTTAAACCATAGGAACGAAATTTCCGTTGTGGCGGCGGTCCAAAAAACCGCGATCTGGCCGCACGCTATGCCGAAAAACGCTGCGTTGGCGGCAACTCGAGGAAACAGGAACGCCAAGACGAAGATTCCGAGTAGCGAGCCATAGAACAGCGAGCCGATCATGTTGATGGTTTCGATCAGCGCTCCGTAGCCGCCGGCCATCTCAGCGGTCAGCACGGCAAAGACACCCCACGCGACGGTCAACGTTTTCGCAGCGCGCAAGTAGTGCTGGTCTGTGCGCCCCTTGACGCAATGCCGCTGGTAGATGTCGACCACCGAAACAGTGGCCAGTGAATTTACTTGCGAGGCAATGCTCGACATGGCCGCCCCAAGTATCGAAGCCATCACAAGCCCAACAAGCCCGGCGGGCAAGTGATCGGTGACGAAAGTCAGAAAAATGTAATTGGTGTCGTTGAAGCGGCTGCCGCCGTTGGTCTGCTCGACTCGTGTAAACGCCTCGCGGCGAACCTCGTCGAATTGACGCTGTGATTGCTGGTAGGCGGCGGATTGCGTTTCGTCCCCGAGGAAGTTGACTGCGGCGGCTTTTCGCGACTCGAATGCCTGGTGATAGCGCGCGTCAATTTCCACAAAATCTTGATCGTCGACTGCAATGCGCTGCATTGCGCTCGGCTCGAAGACCATTGGGGGTTCGACAAATGTGTAGAACCCGAAGACTGTTGCTCCGATCAACAGAATGAAGAACTGGAAGGGAACCTTCGCGACCGCGTTGAATAGCAGACTCGCGCGGCTGGCGGATTCGGATCGGCCACCGATATAGCGCTGCACTTGTGTTTGGTCGCATCCGAAGTACGCCAGCGCTAGAAACGACCCCCGATCAGTCCGCTCCACAGGTTGTAGCGATCGTTCCAATCAAAGTCGAGGACGATTGGGTTGAGCCGGCCGGCTGCTCCCGCGACCGTCAGCACGTCGCTGAATTGCACTCCCTCGGGAAGCATGACGATGGCGGTGATGAAGGCGACGACGAGCCCCAAGGTCATTACGATCATTTGCACGAACTGCGTCCATGCCACGGCCTTGCTCCCGCCAAGCGTCGTGTATAGAACGACGACGCAGCCCACGAGAATGCCGGTGACTCGGTCGGGCAGAGTAAGAATTACCGCGAGGGCAATAGCCTGGGCATGAATCGCGATTCCGACAGCAAGGCCCCGCTGAATGAGGAATATCAGCGTGACCAACGCGCGCGTCTTTGCATCGAAGCGCCGCTCGAGGTACTCGTATGCGGTGAAGACTCCGCTGCTCAAAAAGCGAGGCAAGAAAATGGAGGCAATGATCACCATGGCAATCGGCACGCCGAAGTAGAACTGTACGAAGCGCATACCGTCCACGTAGCCTTGACCCGTGGTCGAGATAAACGTGATGGCGCTGGCCTGGGTCGCCATGATCGAAAACGCCATGACGTACCAAGGCATCGAGCGCCCGGCTAGGAGGTATGTGCTGAAGTCGTTCGCGCCCCTGGCCCGCCGCAAGCCAAAGGTGACAATGGCGACGATTGAGCCGATCAGAACAATCCAGTCAATAGAACTCAAGGATGATCGGCCTTTGGGGCGGCCCGCCCGTAGAGGGCTCCCGCTTCAAACTCGACTAGGCGGCGTTGCGGGGCAAAACGTTACCGGATTTAACTGTTGCAGCACATTCTTCGGAGAGCCCAGGATCTCGTACCCCTGCCTGTTACGGTTGTATACAGACGTTTTTCCGGGCTCGCACTAGTTATCGATGAACATCATCGGGATCTCGGCCTTCTACCACGAGTCGGCCTGCTGCCTCTTGCAAGACGGCCATCTCGTAGCGGCTGCGGCCGAAGAGCGATTCACGCGCGTAAAACACGACGCCCGTCTACCCTCACGAGCCTTCCGCTACTGCCTCGACGAGGGTGGTCTTTGCCCGGGCGACATCGATTGCATTGCCTACTTTGAAAACCCGAAAGAGAAGCTGTCACGGCAGACATGGGCCCATAGCCGAGGCCGCAGAGCCAACGATGTCTCTTGGCGCGACCCGAATCTACCGGAGCATCTAATCCGCGACCGCCTCGGCTACGACGGCGCCATCGACTTTTTTGACCACCACCTCTCGCACGCCGCAAGCGCCTTCTTCTACTCGGGGTACGGCGAGTCGGCCGTACTCAGCGTTGACGGCGTTGGCGAGTGGATCACGACCGCTTACGGCCAGTGCGCGCAAAACCGCATCGACCTATTCGAACAGGTAAGCTTTCCGCATTCACTCGGCCTACTCTATTCCACGATCACGGCCTACCTCGGCTTCAAAGTCAACGACGGCGAGTACAAAGTAATGGGCCTGGCGCCGTACGGAACATTGCGCTACGTCGATCAAGTCCGCAAACTAGTCAACGTCCGGCCAAACGGACAGTTCGAACTGGCCCTCGAATATTTCGACTTTATTGCCGGCCCGACGATGTATAGGTATAGCGAGGCGTTTTGCGATCTATTTGGACAACCCGCGCGCCGCCACGGCGACGACCTGACACAGTTCCACAAAGACATCGCTCGCAGCGCTCAGGCAGTGCTCGAGGAAGTCCTGCTAGACAAAGTCAGCTATCTGCACAGAACGACTGAAAGCAAGAACCTATGCCTCGCCGGGGGAGTCGCGCTCAACTCCGTTGCCAACGGTCGCATCATTCGCGAATCTCCATTCGAAAATGTCTTCATTCCACCAGCGCCCGGCGACGCCGGGGCATGCCTCGGAGCAGCCGTGCTCGCCTACACCCAACGTACCGGCAATGCCCCCACACAACGCCGGCTTTCACGCGCAACTTGGGGACCTAAATCAACATCTCTAGAAATCAAGCAACTGTTGGCTGACAGCTCGCTCAATCCCGAGAGTGTTGGCAGTTCTGCTGACGATCTCGATCGAGCCGTCGTTGAACTCCTCATCGAGGGCAAGGTCGTTGGCTGGTTTCAGGGGTCAATGGAGTTTGGCCAGAGAGCGCTTGGAGGGCGCAGCATCCTTGCCGACCCTCGCCGCCCCGACATGCAAGACAAGATCAACCGAGTCATCAAACAGCGAGAACGCTTCCGCCCGTTTGCACCGAGCGTGCTCGAGGAACACGAAAGTGAACACTTCGATCTGTCGGCCCCTTCGCCATTCATGTCGCAGACCTGCAAAGTGATCTCGCCACTCGAGCTGCCGGCCGTCACGCACGTCGACGGATCGGCCCGCCCGCAAACGGTCAACGCAAACGACGCACCGCGTTTTGCCAGACTGCTCCGCGCGTTCCAGCGGCGAACCGGTTGCCCCATGCTGCTCAACACTTCGATGAACTCACAAGGCGAGCCGATCGTAAACAGCCCGGCGGACGCACTACGTTGGCTGATCCTTTCAGGAGCCGATGCGCTGGTGCTCGATGACGTACTAATTTTAAGAGAATCCCAACCCGCCAACCTGGGGTCCCTGATTCGCGCAACGTGGCCGGACGGGGCAACTTCTGACGTCGAATCAAGAAACCCCGTCGGCGAGAATCTCTACTCGTTTGTGTAGTCCCCAGCCGTGAGCGAAGACCCTACCCACAAACCCGAGTTCACGGCTTCCGAGAGTAAGACCAGCCCGATCTCTATTTGGCAGCCCCACGAGGTCGACGGCGAGACCGTCTTCATTCGGGCCGAGCCGCTAGCGCTTGGTGATCACTATGCGGATCGCGTTAGCATCCCTGCCCAAAAGCCGGCTTTAACAAAGCGGATCTGTCTCTTTGGAGAATCCGTGGCAGCAGGCTATCTCTACGCTCCACACTTCACGCCGGCGAAAGCGCTTTCTTCGAAACTCGACCAATCGATCGTTGGCAGCCAGTACGAGGTCATCGATTTAGCGCGCACGAACGAAACGCTCAGCTCCCTAGCGAACACGATCGACGCCTCCATCCAACTCAACCCCGACGTGTTCGTCATCATGGCCGGGAACAACTGGACGGTTCTCGAAACACCCGAGATTTCGCCTTATGCCGGTAATTCCCAAAGCCGGCGCGAGTACGCAGCGTCCGTAGAAGAATCCGGCCTGATGGGGCCCACGGAACTCGCGGCCAAACAACTACTCAATCACTCGGCTGAAATATTCAGCCGAATCGCAGACACCGCCAGATCGAATGGCGTCGACGTCGTCATCGTTGTCCCAGAAGTTAACCTCGCCGACTGGGCAGCTCGCCAGCCGGTTACCTGGCTGCCGGCGGACGGTACGGCCGGTTGGCACGAGCTTTACGAGAAAGCCACGGCGGCACTCGCACTGGAGCAGTGGGAAGATGCGCGCGCAACGGCATTTGAGATGTTCGAACTCGACCGCTACGCTTGCCCGACGACATTCCGAATTGTCGCCGCCGCCCAAACCGGTCTCGCTGACTTCGATGGGGCCGCCACGGCTTGCCGCGCCGAGATCGATGCGGAAGCTTACGCGACGGCCTGCCAACTACCGTCCCCGCGCGCCAACCGGATGGCAATCGAAATACTCAACCAAAGCGCGAAACAGCATGGTTTTGGACTGGTAGACCTAGCGAAGATATTCGCCAAACGCAGCGCTTCACGACTCTCCGGGCGCCAACTATTTCTCGACTACTGCCACCTCGCAGCCGAAGGTATCGAGCTGGCGATGAGCGCTGTCGCCGTAGCGATTGATCCAGGTGAGAAGTCTGCAGTCGGGCGACCGGCTATCTTTGAGGAACAGCAGGCGCTTGCCTATTTTGGCGCAGCCATACACACCGCCCATCGACTTGGCGACGTAATAAGCAAACGCGAACTCGTCGAGTATTGGTGCCAAAGAGCCGTAGAGACGTCCGCGGGCATTGTGTCGGCGATGGTCGACTTTGTGGATGCGCGAACTTCCAATTCGCCAATCGAGTTTAGTGCCGCGCAGCAAAGCAACCTAGCCTCGCGATACCTACTCCAACTGCAACACGGCTGGAACTACGACTATCTCGACATTGATGTCATCCAAGCGATCGAAAAAGTTCTTGAAAATCGATTTCCCAAAGCTTTCGACGCCATCCGCCGTTTTCTCATCTCCCGGCGAGCGATCGGCGGCGAACCGATTGACCTCATTCACCCGCGTTCGTACTTGTGGGACCCTCTCGAGCAGTTCTTCCCCGACCTACTGCGGCACGGTGACCGAGCCTACTATCGCGCACCATGGCCACGAACTGACTTCTGTCTCATCGCGGAACTGCCACAAGACATCGAACTCACGCTGGCCGCCCGGGTCCCAAAGGGAAATCGCGCTGAACCCAACGAGATCAAGATTGCGGTCAATCGAGAGCCGGTCGCGACTGTCACACTCAGCGAAGGTTGGAACCGCATTACTACTTGCATAGATGCCTCCTCGGTCGCCAGCGGCGTCAATCGCCTATCAATCGAATGGCCCTTACCGAGATGTTCGGGCGAAGCTCAACTTGAATCCGCGGTGAACCAATTAAAACAAGGCCGCGAAGCGGATATCCACCCCATCTTCGGAGAAATCTACTCGTTAGTTGCGAGGCAGGTTTAGCGCAGGGGCCCGCGGCGGCGCGATACACTCTCAGGTCGACGGAGTCGCATCGACGCACAAGTGTGATAATTTCTAAGTCAGTCGAATCGCAGACTAGTTCCCAGTAAGGAGAGTCAGTTCATGGCAATTGTGCAGCCAAACTCAACCAGCTACAATGTCGTCATCAACCATGAAGAGCAGTACAGCATCTGGCCTGTAGATCGTGAGGTCCCAATGGGCTGGGAGGAAGAAGGGACCACCGGCACTCGGCAGGAATCTCTCGACTACATCTATAAAGTTTGGACAGACATGCGGCCTAAGAACATGCGTCTGCACCGCGAATTCGAGATGCAGGCCCTAATTGCATCAGACGCGGCGAAGTCCTTGCCGCAAATCAAACGATAGAAACCGCGTGCGGGCAAGCCCGCATTTCTCACCACCTGACGGCGAAAGCACGCGATAGGCGCGCCACTACTTCGTTGCTCTCGATCGCGAGTGCTCGACGGACTGTCAAGTACGCCTCCGCGCTCCGACCTTCGCCCGCCTCGTAGTGACGAACCTCTCACGCAGTTTCGCTCGCCACGTGGTGAGAAATGCGGGCTAGCCCGCCTCAACTAGTGTAGTGCGCCATAAATAATGTAACTTATAGTATCTTCGTGTCGCCTTTACTAGTAGAAGGCACACGGATGCGAAGAGCAGAGCCAGTCCCATTGACGCAGGAGCAGCGTAGGCAGTTGGAGCGCTACGCGAACGGTCGTCGGGTCGCTGTTCGTCTGGCGTTGCGAGCCAGGATCATCGTGCTCGCCGCCGACGGTCTTGAGAACAAACGGATTGCCGCGCAGCTGTCGGTCTCGCGTCAGTTGGTGGCGCGCTGGCGAAGCCGTTTTCTTGAATCCGGCGTCGCCGGCATCGAAAAGGACGCCCCGCGGCCCGGCCGTAAGCCCGCCATCTGCTCCCCAACAGTGCAACAGATCATCCACAAGACGACCCGCGAAACGCCAGCCAACGCCACCCATTGGAGCCGCCGCACGATGGCCGCCGCGGTCGGCGTCAGCGCCTCCACCGTGGGTCGCATTTGGCGCGCCCACGGCCTCAAGCCGCATCGCGTCAAGACCTTCAAACTCAGCAACGACCCGCGCTTCGCCGAAAAACTCGACGACATCATCGGACTTTATCTCAACCCGCCCGAGCATGCCCTCGTTCTTTGCCTCGACGAGAAGTCACAGATTCAAGCCCTCGACCGCACCCAGCCCGGCCTGCCCCTGAAAAAGGGACGCGGCCGGACCATGACCCACGACTACAAACGCAACGGCACAACCACCTTGTTCGCCGCGCTCAACACGCTCGACGGCTCGGTGATCGGAACCTGCATGCCCAAGCACCGCCACCAAGAATGGCTGCGCTTCTTGCGCTTGCTTGAAAACCAGACCCCCAAGGACAAGCAGATCCATTTGATCGTGGACAACTATGCCACTCACAAACACGCCACGGTGAAACGCTGGCTGCAGCGCAATAAACGCTTCCACGTCCATTTCACGCCCACCTCAGCGTCGTGGCTGAACATGGTGGAGAGGTTCTTCCGAGACCTCACCGATAAGCGCATCCGCCACGGTGTCTTTCGTAGCGTCGGCGAACTCACCACCGCCATCGAAGACTACATCGCTCGACACAATCAGCAGCCCAAGCCCTTCATCTGGACTGCTACCGCTTCCGACACCCTTGAGAAGGTCAAGCGCGGCAAAGCCGCTCTTCTTAAGGTTCAATCTGATTGACGCACTACACTAGTGAGCGTGCCGCGGCGACGACGCGTTCAACTTCCACACCGCGCATGCAGGGGTGGGGGATCGGCTCGCTGATCGGACACTCGCGTAACAAGCAGGGGGAGCAGTCGACCGGTTCGCGGATAATTTTTGCCCACGACGCGGACGGGCCCGTGGCGATGTGATCGGTGGCGCCAAAGATCGCTACCGTCGGTACGGCGAGCGCGGCGGCAACATGCATTGGTCCCGAATCGTTCGTCAGATAGAGCTTACATGTCGCTGCCAAATCAATAAACTCCGCCAATGAAGTTTCGCCGGCCAGGCAGTAGGCCCGTTCACCGATTCCGTTAGCGATCGAACGAGCCAGTGGCGCTTCGGCCGCCGAACCAAATACGGCAACGGAGGCGTTTAGCTCTTCGGAGAGTTCGCGAGCGGCGGCGGCAAAACGCTCGGGTAGCCAGCGTTTAGCACTGCCGTAGGCTGCCCCGGGTGATATGCCGATCCACTGAGATTCGGGAAGGCCGCGCTTGCGCCACTGTTCGCGGCCCGCTTGCGCCGCCGAGTCGATTCCACCTAGACGGATGTCGGCGCATTCGGGTATGGCATCTAATAGTCCCGCGCGGCGTAGTAACTCTAGATAGTAGAAGCGCTGATGAGCCGGCGTGTCGCTCTCATCAGGAACGGGGATGCTGTTCGTGAGCAGAAACCCGCGGGCATCACGCGCGTATCCGATTCGTTGAGGAACTCTTGCGGCCCAGGCCAGAAGCGCCGCGTCGAAGGCGTTCTGTAACAGAATCGCGCGGTCGAAGTTCTCAGTTTTGAGTGTGCTCGCTAGGCGCCGTTTTCCGAGCAACCCCTGGTGCTCGCCCAGGTACTTGTACGCGATGATGCGGTCGCAAAAATCTTCGCGGGCGTAAAGATCGGCGACCCACGGGCGGGCAAGAATCGTGATCTTCCAGTCCGGGTGGGCGCGGCGAATCTCGCGCAGTGCCGGGATCGAGATCACCGCGTCTCCCAGCCAGTTCGTCGCGCGTACGAGCAGTTTTTTCACGCCGTCTTTAGCGTAGCGATACTGGACGCAGAACGACCGCGACCGGCCCGGAAGGCATGCTTAATTGACCTTCGCTGCGGGTGGCAGCGTTGCCGCCGATCCATTCACATGAGGCTTCTTTGTTTTCTGTTTCATCGCCTTGTGGATTTTTTGAATTGCGTTAGCGGCATCGACGGCGTCGTCACTGCTTCCCATGAACAAATTCATCGGTAGCCAGAACGAGTCTTTCGAAGACCGCGCGGCCACTGGACATTCAGTGACGCGATGTTCGTGGTCTTTATACAGTGCGTTTTCGTAGAGCGGGTGCGGGTAGAAAGGACGCACCGGGATGCCCTCTGCGTTCATGGCCTCGACGAACTCACCGCGACTAACGCCGAAGATTTCTTCGAGAATGCGTCCGGGGCGCAGGTAGTACGTTTGCGTCGAGGCACCGGCCGGGGCCTCTTGCAAGTAGAGCCCGTCGATGCCATCAAGTGCTTGCTCGAACGCGGCGTTGTTAGCCTCCCGGAGTTGAATTTCCAGTGGCAGGCGCTCCAGTTGTCTGGAGAGGATTGCCGCCTGAATCGCCGTCATTCTCAAGTTTGTTCCCAACTCAAAATGCTCAAACCAGCCGCGGTCGGGCCAGCGCCCGGCGTTTGAAATCGAGCGTGCCTTTGAGGCCAAATCTTGGTCGCTGGTAGTTACAATGCCGCCTTCGCCCGCGGTCATCGGCTTTGAGTTTTGAAAGCTGAAAGTTCCGGCGAGGCCGAAACTGCCGGCGCGCTTGCCCTGCCATTCGGCGCCATGAGCGTGAGCGGCGTCTTCGATTATGAGGAATCCGTGCTTGGCGGCGAGGTCTTCGAACTGGTCCACGTCAGCCATAACGCCGCCGAAATGGACGACGATGACGGCGCCGGTTTTCTCGCTAACGGCCTCTGCAGTTCGATCAGGACTGAGGTTGTAAGTGGTTGCCTCGATATCCGCGAATACGGGGATTGCTCCGATTCGCGACACGGCGGTGGCGGTGGCGATGAAACTGTGCGCCGGGACGATCACTTCGTCGCCTGGGCCGACGCCGGCGGACAAAAGCGCCAACTCGAGCGCTAGGCTGCCGTTGGCAACCGCGATGCCGTGGGTGGCGTCGTGGACTTGCGCGAAGACCGTCTCGAACTCAGCGACAGACTCGCTTGAGCCGCCCCAGCCGGGCGTTCGAAGCACTTCAGATACGCGTTCGAGGTCACCGTCGCCTAGCCGTGGCCAGGCCGGGTATGGGTCTGTTCGAACGGGAGCTCCGCCGTGCAGGGCCAGTTTTTCGAGAGACATCATCCCAGTTTAGACGCCTACGAGAATTTGGCACTTCGACGCCCGTTGGGACGCCATCACGAGATCACGCGCCGGGCCGATATGCGGTTGCAACGATGTGTTGCTTACGATTTCTGGTTTGTGTCGCGCTGCTAGCTTGCTCGCAAGCCGCGGCCGAACGTCTGCGCGAACTTGGCCTGCTTTCGGAGCCATCGGCCGCCGAGCCCGAAACGATTGCACGAGCCTATCTAGAGCGAGTTGACGCAAAACGCGCGGAAGTGGCGGCTACGTCAATCGAACTTTCGACCGCATCAATTCGAAGTGATAAGGCCGGTCTAACGCACCTGCTGTTTGAGCAACGCCGCAACGGCGTTCGGCTCTTCGATGGGGACGTCCAGGTGGCAGTGGATTCGCGCGGGCGGGTGCGTTCGCGTTCAGGAGGCTTGACTACTCAGCAATTTGTCGAGTCGAATGAGGTTGATGCGCTAGGGGCTGTCGAGGCCGCGGTGGGCGTACTAGAGCCTGGGTTTGAAGGCAGCTTGGCGCTCCTCACGGTTGGAGATGGCCCTGGCCAGCGGGCGACGATTTCCGTCGGACAGCGGAGAGCCATCGCCGAACGAGTTTGGTACTCGCACGGTACGCGCGCCGTATCGGCGTGGCGGGTCTATCTGCCACTATCGAGCGGCCAAGCGCGGCTCGTTGTGGTGGACTCGCGCAACGGCGAGCTTCTCTTCCAGCGCAGCCTCACGCGCAGCGTCGAGCCGATGGGGCGGGTGTTCGCCGCACCGGCGGTGCCGCATCCCGACGTTGGGGCGAGTACGTTGGAATTGTTCAGCGGCTGGCCGACGGAACCGGGTTGCCCGGCGAGCGTTTATCCGACCTCGGTTGGCAAGGCCTGCTGGGTGACTGCGTCGGAAACGTCGGGCAACAATGCAGACACGTGTATTGACGCCGATTCGAACAATCTCTGCGACCGGCGCGCGATGGCTTCCGGCGATGTTTTTGATTTTGCTTTTACCGACGCCTACAATCTCACCAACGATCCCGCGCCCGACGCCGATGCCGCGCTGGCGAATGCGTTCTATTGGACGAATGTCGCGCACGACTGGCTCTATCAGCTTGGCTTCGATGAAGCAGCGGGGAACTTCCAATTCGACAATTTTGGGCGCGGGGCCGCCGGCGGCGACGAGGTACGCGTCGACATCCACGAGAGCGTCAGCACGTTGGCGCGCATCACGGTTGCGCCGGATGGTATTGCGGCGCGAATCGACTTGGGGTTGAATGCCGGACTCCGCCGCGACAGCGCCTTCGACGCGGATATCGTTCTTCACGAATACGCTCACGGGCTCACGGCGCGGTTGATCGGAGGGCGCAACAACGTCAACGGACTCTATCTCTGGCAAAGCGGGGCGATGGGCGAGGGCTGGAGCGATGCTTATGCCGCATCGTTTACAAATGATCCGGTGGTCGGGGAGTACGTTTCAACGAATGCAACTACGGGTATTAGGACGGTCTCGTATGCGACTAGTTCGTTGACGTTCGGCCAGTTTGGAACGCTGCGAACGTTTGCCCCAGGCGGGGGTCCGTTGTGGCAGGGCTCGCAGGTTCACAGCGATGGTGAGATTTGGGCGAGCGTGTTGTGGGAGCTGCGGCAGGCAGTTGGACAATTGTCGTTCGAGCAAATTGTGACGTCGGCACTGAGTCTGACGCCGGTTCGTCCGGACATGCTGCAGGCGCGCGACGCGATTGTCACGGCGGCGCTAGTGGCGGGGGTTGGCGGCATAAATGCCTGCCAGGTTTGGCAGGCCTTTGCGGTGCGGGGGTTTGGGCACTCGGCGGCTGTGAACCTGATCGAAAGCGGCCAGGCCGCGGACAGCGCGGTGAGCGTATTCGAAGAGTTCGACTTGCCGCCGGCGTGCAGTGGTAGCCCTCCCGTTCTGCTTCCGGTGCTGAGCGAAGATGCCGAGTCGGCCGGTGCGTGGGTTGCGAGCGGACAATGGCATCGCACGACTCGGAGGGCCGCGGGCGGTTCATGGTCATGGTGGTTTGGGCAAGAATCAAGCGGCGATTACAACACGGGCGTTCGCACGGCCGGGACTTTGACTTCACCGTCGATCAATTTGACGTCCGCCGCAGACGCGATTGTTGAGTGGGATCAGTTCTTTGCGGGGCAGGGCTTCGGCTCAAACGCGCTGCCGGGCGACGACTTCAGCGGCTTCTTGAACCGCGATTCCGGGCGCCTGCTTGTGACTACGGATGGCGGCGCGACTTGGCAGACGGCGTCGACGTTTTCGCACAACAGCAATGGGGCGTTCGCACACACTCGCTTGAACTTGCGCCGATTCGTTGGGAACACGGTGCAGCTTCGGTTTGAGTTCGATACGTTCGACGCGCTGGATAACACTCACGAAGGGTGGTTCATCGACAACGTTGTGGTGTCCGCTGATTCATCGGCGGACGACATTTCGGTCGCGCCGGGTGTGCTGAATTTCGCGGCACTGAGTGGCACGGCGGCTCCGTCGCAGACGGTGACGCTGACGACTGGTGGCGATCCCGGTTTGAGCTGGACCGCATTGGCGGACAGCAGTTGGCTGAGTGTTTCACCGACCTCGGGAACCGGACCGGCGGCGCTTACCGTTACCGCTGACGCCGCGTTGCTGGCGGCAGGGGTTTACAGCGGATCGCTCACCCTGACTGGCGGTTCGGCTGATGACTCCGTGAGCGTCACCTTTACCGTCAATGCACCGGTCTTGCCGGCCGCCGAATGGAGTTTTAATGAATTAGGCAGCGGCCCGGGCCTTAGCGTTGTCGACGTCTCTGGCAACGGACATGTCGCGGTTACGCAAGGTGTTGGGACAGCCGCGATGGCAGGCGTTGCGGGGTCGGCGCGACTGTTCGACGGCGTTGGAGGGTATGCGACGAGTTCGGCTTCGTTGGATCTGACGCCACTGCGGTTCACGGTGCGCACGTGGGTGCGGCTACAGAGTGTGCCCTCGTCGTTGGGCGTGATTCTATCGGCCTTCGGCGGCGGCAACTCGAGGGGCTGGCTGCTTGGGGTGAATTCCGAGGCCAAGTTCTTTTTCATGGCCGCAACGCCTCCTTCGAGTAGTCCGTGGGTTGTAGCTCCAACAGCGCTCGATCTGCATCGTTGGTACATGCTGACAGTGACGTACGACCGCACCACGGACGATGCCTTCCTTTATGTCGATGGTGTTCCCGCGGCGTCGGCGGGCTTTCCTGGACTCGATCCCGATGACACGATGCCGTTTACCGTAGGCAAGGCGGGGTGGGCGGATACGTACTATCTCAACGCCGGGGTTGACGAAACCGTGATCCAGGCGCGAGTGCTGACAGCCCTCGAAGTGGCAGCGGATTTCGCTGCTTTCGCGCCGCCCGCGGCGGGTGCCAACGTGGACGTTTCCGCCGAGTGGAATTGGGAGAGTTTAGGGCAGGATGGGTCAGGCAACGGGCACGACTTGGCGATTTCCGGTGGGGCGCCCGTGCCGGGCGTCGTGGGACAGGGGATGAGTTTCAACGGTACGTCGAGCTTCGCGCTGGGTGCCGCGTCGGAAGTACTTTCTACATCGAGTTTTACCGTACGGGCTTGGGTCAAGCTGCTTAGCGTTCCGTCGCAGTGGGGCGTCATCGCTGCTAACTACGATGGAGATTTCTCAGGCTGGTATCTCGGGATGCTTGCCGATGGACGTGCGTTCCTGGCGGTGGGGCGCAAGCCTTCGAGTTTGCCATCGGTGTTGACGAGCCCGCTCGCATCGAATCGGTGGCAGCACATAACCGCGACCTATGACGGTCCGCGTCAGGAGATGCGGATCTACCTCGACGGCGTATTGCAGCAATCCGGATTCACAGGTGGATTCACTCCACGCACCTCGGGCGATTTCACCGTCGGGCGAGCTTCGTGGGGCCCTTGGCATCACCTAAACGCGGCTGTGGATGAGATGACGGTGACGCCTGGCAGCGACTCGGCTAGCGAGGTGGCCGCTGACTTCGCCTCGTTTACCGCGCCGAACGATGCGGAGGTTTTGGCACGTTGGGAGTTCGACGACTTGGGGCAAGGTCCGGGGACGCCTTTTAGTGATAGCTCTGGCAACTTTCATGACGCCGTCACCGTCGGGAGCCGCAATAGCGCGCGCGGTGGCGTCTCAGGCTCGGCGCGCGAGTTCGGTGGCTACCCTGACTACGCGGTCGTTGCGCCGCACGCGGACTTCGGGGGGCCGGCGTTCACGCTGTCGACTTGGGTGCGGATGGAGGAATCACCACAAAATTTCGGCGTGATCTTCTCAACTTTTAGTGGTGGATTCTCGGGTTGGTTCGCGGGCGTGAACCATGACGGTCGCGTGATTTTCGCTGTTACAGGGCCCGGTGCTCAGCCCTGGTTGGTGTCGACGGAGGCGCTAGAGAGTGGCCGTTGGTATCACCTCGGGTTCACGTTTGAGGGCATTTCTCGTACGGGGCTGATATACATCGACGGAGTTGTCGCCGCCAGCGCCACCTTTCCGGCGTTTGCTCCGGAGTCGGTCACCCAGCCGACATTCGGACGGGCTTCTTGGACGAACTCGTATTACCTCAAATGTTCACTCGACAAGACCACGCTCTACTCGGCTGATTTGTCGGCGGCCGAGATGGCTGCCGAGCATTCGCTCTACAGCGATCGCCAGGACCCCGCTCCGATCGCGGCTTGGAGCTTCGACGATGTGGGCTCGATGCTGACCGATGGGGCCGGCGGGCACGACGCGGATACGGGCGGGACGACCACGCAGATTGTAGGTCAGGTTGGCGGCGCGCGCCGGTTTGACGGCGTTGCTGACGCTGCGTCAATCATGCCGCACTTGGATCTGTCGGGCCACGATTTCACGTTTTCCGCCTGGTTGCGCTTGAGCGCGCTGCCGTCGGGGTGGGGGCTGGTTTACTCCACGTACGGTGGTGATGCGCAAGGCTGGTACCTGGGCGTGAACAGCGACGGGCGATTGATTTTCAATATCTCGGGTTTGCCTAGTTCGACGCCTTGGTTGCTTTCGAATACCGCGCTGACGCCGGGTGTCTGGCAGCATGTCGCGGTCAGTTTCGATGCCGTTAGCCGTCGCGGCGTTATCTACTTAGACGGCGTCGCGGACCAGACGGCTGTGTTTCCAGTGTTTACTCCTAAGGAGGGAATCTCGCCTCGGTTCGGACGCGCAAGCTGGGTTGACTCCTATTATTTGGGCTTTGATGTCGACGAAGGTCGGTTGTGGGATATAGAGCTTTCGGGGGTGCAGGTTGCGGCGGAAGCCTTGGGGAATTAGGTCGTTACCGAGCCGCGGGTGGTAAGACTTTTGTAGGAGTGGCGCGCACCTTCAGCGAGTGCGGTGGTGAACGATGAAGTCGGTTAGTTGGGTCGGGTCCTTTTGGCGACTGATCAGCAGGACCCGGTTCAACGCATCGTAGAAATCTCCTACGCCACCGCACTTCCTGACGCTCGCGCCTCCGAATTTCACTGGCCTGATGGTGGGGCAAGCGGTCTATGCGTCTGTGCCGCAGATAAAGTGACCTAGTACACGATGTGAGTAGCTGTGGGCGAGGTCACAATATATTGAAAAACATTGACGATTTTCGTTCTGTGGGGCAAGTTCCTAGAGCTTGAGATCCCAGCCTTCACGGAAGTTGGGTTTGACGTATTTGTTGGCTTCTTCGCTGTTGGTGAAACGCAGATTTTTGCTGTCCCAATTGAGTTTGCCTGGGACTCTAAATGCGATGACGCCGAGCACTACCCACTCGGTGTAGGGGCCTGAGATGCCGAAGTGCGAGCACGAGGCATCGCCGCCCTTGGCCGCTCGAATCCAGTCGAGCATGTGGCCCGGCGAGCGGGTTAGCAGCTTTGGCGGCAGCTCGTAGTCGGCCCAGCGGCTAGCGGGCAATAGTTGAACTCCTTCACCACGGGCGACCGTCGACATGATGCCTTTGTCGCCAACGAATACGGCGCCGTTTTGCGACAACACGCCTGGCTCGGCGGGGTCGCGGCGGCCCTCGCCTCCGTAGACAGCAACTCCGGCCCCGCCGACGCTGGTGATTGCACGCGGTGCGGAGCGACTCCCGCTGCTAGATGGGGGCCTTGGAGGCCTGCGGCGCTGGTTCATCGGGCGGCCTTTATCGCTGAGATTGCTGCTGGGCGGCAGGATCTTTTCGCCTTCCATACCGGGAACGTGGTAGGCCTCTTTGTGCATCGAGCGGATCGAGTCATGCCAGTAAACAGAGACAGGCGGCAGGCCGCCACGCTCAGGAAAGTCGTAGCGAATGACGGCGTTGCTCGGCATGCTGAGTTTGCTGTCGCCTTCGACATGAACCATCTCGACGCTCGATGGCGCGCCAAGTTGCAGCGCCATGTTGACCGGTCCGAGAATGTGGATACCCCAGTTGCCGAGTTGGCCCGTGCCGAAGTCGTAGAATCCGCGCCAGTTGTAGGGCGTATAGGCGGGGGTGTAGGCGCGCATATCGGCGCCGCCTAGCCACAGGTCCCAATCGAGACTTGCAGGGATGCTCGATTCTTGAGGTAGTTCGGCGAGGCCGGTGGGATGCGTCCCTGGGGAGGACGAGGCGTGAACTTCGGTGACGCTGCCAATTTCTCCGGACCACACCATCTCAGAGGCGACGCGGCAGCTCTCGTGCGAGTAGCCTTGGTTGCCCATTTGCGTGGCGACGTTGTACTTTTTCGCGGCGTCGGCCATGAGGCGAGCTTCCCAAGGAGTCCGCGTAAGTGGTTTTTCAAGATAGACGTGCTTGCCGCGCTGCATGCAGTTGAGCGCGACGGTGGCGTGCATGTGGTCAGGAATGCCGATGGTGCAGGCGTCGATGTTGTCGCCTTCTTTGTCGAGCATTTCGCGAAAGTCTTTGTACTTGGGCTGCTTCGTGTACGTCGCAAAGCTTTTGGCGGCGCGTTGCTCGTCGACGTCGCAGAGCGCGACGATGTTCTCGGTTTTTGCCGCGTCGTCTAGAATATTGGCGCCGCGTCCGCCGCCGCCGACGGCGGCTACGTTGAGCTTGTCGTAGTAGGGTTTATAGCCCAGAGCTTTGAGCGACTTTACGCTGCCGTAACCGGCTTGGGGCACAGCGCCGGCTAGCAGCGAGCCGAAAAAGAAGTGGCGGCGAGAAAAGTTCGTAGATGGCATCGGTGTTGGTCCTCCGGTTGAGGGCACAGCAAGCTACGCCCTCTTCGTGTGATTGTAGTCGCCCGCCGCAATGATTTGTGCGCCGCCTGTTAGATAAATCTGGTCGGTCCACTCGAGGCTCATATTGCCGGCGACTGTGGTGACGGTGATCGGGCTGTCGGCTCTCTTGGAGATGATGGCGGCGGCGGCCGCTCCGGTCGAGCCTGTACCCGAGCTCATGGTTTCGCCGGCACCGCGTTCCCAGAAACGCACGTCGATGGTGTGGCGGTCGACGACGCGGATGAATGAGACGTTGGTGCCGTCGGGAAAGTGAGGATGCTGTGCGATGGCCGCGCCGGTTTTGCGCCAGTCAAAGTCGAACTCGTCGACGAACATGGCGCACTGAGAATTGCCCACGTTGACCAGTGTGACGGTGGACGGGCTAGCGGCGACGTCGAGTGTGGTGTCGATGTCGGCAGCTTCGTAGCGCGGCTGTCCCATGGCCATCTTGAAGTCGTATGCGGGGTGCTTGGCGTTGAGTAGTTCGAGCTGCTTGATGCCTGCGTCAGTCGCGATGGAAAACTGCTTGGCTACGCGGTTCGCCACGGTCAGGTAGGCGGCTACGCAGCGAGTGCCGTTTCCGGAAAGTTCGGCGGTGCTGCCGTCGGAATTCCAGAGGTGAATTTCGGCGTCGGCCGAGTCGGAGCCGCTGACCACTTCGAGGCCGTCGGCGCCGACTCCGAAGTAGCGATGGCAGATTTGCTTGGCGAAGATTGCGAGATCGGAATGGGCGACGCCGGCGGACTCAAGGTCGGTTTTTTCGATCACTATGAAGTCGTTGCCGACGGCTTGGGCTTTGGTGAATGGGATGGTCACGGTGTTGCGAGTATGTGAGGCTGTGGTGTGCGGGCGCGGTGAGCCATCGCGCCACCAAATTTTGGGTTTGAATTGGGTTTGAATTGGGTTTGTTTTTGGCGATTCCGGCGCTCCGAATATGCGC
Organism: Bryobacterales bacterium; assembly: GCA_965247305.1. Classification (GTDB taxonomy): domain Bacteria; phylum Acidobacteriota; class Terriglobia; order Bryobacterales; family UBA6623; genus CATQHP01. Next base: position 5,221,237 of record OZ252030.1, read on the forward strand.
TCGATTCGCTCTAAGTGATTGATTGCAAGTAGCTAACGTGCTTGGGCGTCAGTTTGAGAATTGGGTTTGTTTTGTCAATTTGTATTTTTCGCTGATCTCGCATTTGGTTGCCGGGAAATATTCTTTTGGCCCTCGCTGTCAGGGTAGCAGTGCTGTCAAGTGCTGAAGGGACCCGCTGATACTCTGAAGGATTGATTGCCATGTCGAATCCTCTCGCGAAAATCAGTTTTCGAATTCCGTTTGACCAGATCAAGGCCGAGCACGTCGAGCCCGCGATTGATGAGCTGCTGGCAGATGCCCAAATTTCGCTCGATGAGCTTGTCGCGTCGTCCGAGCCTCGGACGTTCGCGAATACGTTGCTTGAGCTTGAAAACGTGACCGAGAAGCTGGAGTATGCCATGAACATCGTCGGGCATCTGGAGGGTGTCGCGACGTACCCGGAGTTGCGCGAGGCTTACAACAAGGTTCAGCCGAGGGTCAGCGCGTTTTATTCGAGCATTCCTTTGAACGCGGGACTGTGGCGACAGGTTAAGACGTTCGCCGCGACAGACGAGGCGCTAGGGCTCCGGGGCACAAAGGCACGGTTCCTCAAGAAGGAAGTGGACGGCTTTAGGCGTAGCGGCGCCGATTTGGACGAGGCCGGTAAGGCGCGGCTGACGGAGATCAATGTCGAGTTAGCGCGGCGCACGACTAAGTTTTCAGAGAATGTGCTCGATGCCACAAACGCCTTTGAGTACTACATCGAGGATGAGACTGGACTTGCCGGATTACCGTCGAGCGCGGTCGACGCGGCGCGACAGAGCGCCGAGAGCAAGGGCCGCGAGGGATGGCGATTTACGTTGCAAGCACCTAGCTATGTGGCGGTATTGACATATCTTGACGACGCGGCCGTGCGAGAGAAGCTCTATCGCGCGCACTCCACCAGGGCTCGGGGCGGGGAATTCGACAACAGCGAAAATATTGCCGCGATCCTCGAGCTTCGCAAAGAGAAGGCGCAGCTTCTTGGTTATGCGAATTTCGCAGATTTGGTGCTTGAAGAGCGCATGGCTAAGACCGGCGAGCAGGCGACGGCGTTCGTTCGCAACTTGAAGGCACGAACCGCCGAAGCGTTCGACCGCGAGAACGAGGAGTTACGTCAGTTTGCGGGCAAGGAGCTGCGTCCCTGGGACGTGGGCTACTACGCCGAGAAAATGCGGCAGGCGCAGTACGATTTCGACGAAGAGGAATTGCGACCGTATTTTCCGTACGAGGGCGTGCTGCAGGGAATGTTCGAAATCACCGGGCGTCTTTACGGCATCCGCGTTGAAAAGCAATTGGGTGTTGCCGCCTGGGACGAAGGCGTCGACTACTACACGGTCTACGACTCTGACGATTCGGCGATGGGATCGTTTTATGCCGACTATTTTCCGCGTGAAAACAAGCGTGGCGGTGCGTGGATGGACGCCTTTATCACCGGCGAGCCGACACCTGACGGGTTCACACCGCATCTGGGATTGAACTGCGGAAACTTGACGCCTCCGTTGGGCGACAAGCCGGCGCTGCTGACCCATCGTGAAGTTGAGACGATTTTTCACGAGTTTGGCCATCTGCTTCACCACCTGCTGAGCCGCGTTGAGATCAAAAGATTGGCTGGTACGAGGGTCGCTTGGGACTGGGTCGAGTTGCCTTCGCAGATCATGGAGAACTGGTGTTGGGAACGCGAGGCTCTCGATCTTTTTGCGCGCCACTATGAGACCGCTGAGCCGATTCCCGCGGAGCTTTTTCAAAAGATGGTGCGCGCCAAAAATTTCCGGGCGGCAAACGCGCAGATGCGGCAGTTGAGTTTTGGCACCGTCGATTTGGCCTTGCACACGGAATACGATGCCGCGGCCGACGGTGATGTGATGGCTTACGCTCGCCGGCTACTCGACTCATTTGCGCCGGTACCGCTGCCTGGGGAGCACGCGATGATCGCCGGATTTACGCACTTGTTTTCGAGCCCCGTGGGGTATGGCGCGGGCTACTACTCGTACAAATGGGCGGAGGTTCTCGACGCGGACGCGTTTACTCGATTTGCCTCGCAGGGGATTTTCAATGCAGAGGTTGGGCGGGCATTTCGTGAGAATGTTTTGGCCAAGGGCGATAGCGCGGAGCCCGAGGAGTTGTTCAGGGGGTTTATGGGGCGCGATCCGGATGCCGAGGCTTTGTTGCGGCGGATTGGGTTGGCGGCCTAGGGCGGGTCGGTTGCGCATGTCGACTTAGGTCGAGATTTCACGGTTGTTTGTATGATCGAAGTTTAGATGTCACAACGTTCGCGAGTTGGAATAGCCGGCTTTACCGGTTATAGCGGGGCCGAGCTGGTTCGCATTCTGAAGGGGCATGCGGATGTCGAGCCGGTGCTGTTGGAGCATCGGTCTGTCTCGGATTCGGAGCTGCCTTTTGGCGAAACCGCGCCACGTTTTCCGTTCACGCCCGAGGGATTGAAAGACTCGGGTGTCGAGCTGGTTTTTCTGGCGACCTCACTTGAAGTTTCGCTCGAGAGTGCTCCGATGGTGTTGGACGCAGGGCTCAAGTGTATCGATTTGAGCGCGGCGTTTCGGCTTCGCACGTTGAGCAACTACACGCGCTGGTACAAGGTTGAGCATCCGCGTTTAGACTTGCTGACCAAGGCTGTTTACGGTTTGCCTGAGTGCTTCCGGCAGGTGACGAAGGTGGCGAGGTTGGTTGCGAACCCGGGGTGCTATCCGACGGCCGCCAACTTGTCACTGCGGCCTTTGATTGTCGAGGGTGTGCTAGACCGTGCAGTCGGTATTGTCTGCGACGCGAAATCGGGTGTCAGCGGCGCGGGTCGCAAGCCCTCGCTGAAAACCCAATTCTGTGAAGTGACGGAGAATTTCTCGGCTTACAGCGTGCTCTTCCATCGCCACGTGCCCGAAGTGCTGTTAACGTCGGACTTAGAAGAGCATGAGTTTAACTTCACGGCACAACTGCTGCCGGTGCATCGCGGTATTTTGGAGACGATTTATGTGCGCACGAAGGAGCCAATGTCGCACGCTGAACTGACGACGGTTTATGAGAAATACTACAAGGACGAACCGTTTGTACGGCTTTACCCCGAGGGGCGGCTGCCCGATCTTTCAGAAATTCAGCTCACGAACTATTGCGATATCGGAATGACTGTTGATCCCGAGACGCGGCGTGTTGTGATCGTAGCCGCGATCGACAACTTGGTCAAAGGAGCCGCGGGACAGGCCGTGCAGAACATGAACCTCTTGCTGGGTTACGACGAGACAACCGCGTTGCTGTAGGGCGAAGACGGGCTACGAACTTCATGAAACTTTTGGTGAAACTTGGGGGGACTCTGCTGGAGTCCGCGGAGAGCCGTAACTCGCTCGCGCGGCAGTTGAAGGCGCTTGTCGATGCCGGACATCGGGTTGTCGTCGTGCATGGGGGAGGGAAGCGACTTAGCCGCTATCTATCGACGCTAGAGCACGAGAGTGAGTTCCGGAATGGTCTGCGAGTGACGCCGCCAGAAACGCTGGACGCGGTGCTGAGAGTGTTGGCCGGGTCGGTGAACCACCATCTGGTGGCAGAGCTTCAGAAGGCTGGGGCAAAAGCGGTGGGCTTGTCGGGCATCGACGCCGGGCTGGTTCGTGCGGTTCAAATGGACCCGGAGTTGGGGGCTGTGGGTAAAGTTGAGAGCGTTGACGCTTCGCTTTTGGAATTGCTGACCGAGCAGGGATATCTGCCGACCGTTGCATGCATCGCTGGTGGAGACGACGGCGCGATTTTCAACGTGAATGCCGATCAAATGGCGGCCGGATGCGCACGAGGTTTCGGAGTTGATCGCGCTATCTTCTTAACCGATGTTGGTGGCGTGCTCGATGCCGAGCAAGCGCGAATTCCGACCTTGACGTGCGCTGAGAGTGAGGAACTGATTTCGTTGGGCGTAGCCCAAGGTGGGATGGAAGCGAAACTTCGCTCAGCAATGGCGGCCGTGGCCGGCGGAATTAAAAGTGTCTCGATTGTGGCGGGCACTGAGCCGGATATTCTGGCGCGGGTTTTGGCCGGCGAAGACACCGGCACGACACTGCTGCCATGACCCATGTGAGCGATGAGTCTCTTCGCGAGATGCTTGCGGCGGCGAAGACAATCGCCGTAGTTGGGCTCTCTGACAGTGTTTGGCGGACAAGCTACGGCGTCAGCCAGTATATGCAGGGCCAGGGCTATCGCATCATTCCTGTCAATCCGAATATCGAAAGCTCGCTTGGCGAACGTGCATATTCGTCGCTTGAATACTTGCCCGACGAATACGACATCATCAACGTGTTTCGCCGCTCTGAGTTTATTGGAGACTTGGTAAGCGCGGTGATCGCCAGCCGGGCCAAGAATGTTTGGATGCAACTCGGCGTTGTGGATGAACCGGCGGCGCTGTTGATGGAAGAGGCAGGAAAGACGGTCGTGATGGATCGTTGCATTTTGCAGGATCATCAACGGTTGATCGGGCGAGGGTAGGTTCGATCGGCCATTTGCACGTTATTGAGGTGATGGGCGGCGTCGGAGGGTGCGACATGTCGCACCCCTACAACACTGATAACACGCAAGTTGCTCGTAGGGGCGTAGCTTGCTGTCCGTTTCTCGAGTTCGCGGAGGATTCTTCACACCCCCTGATGGTTGCGGCACGGTTGTTGCGGTTCATTGGTTCCTTGCTTGGAAGAGGAAACAAGTGCCCGCCCGAAAGATCTTCTTCCCACCTCGCAGAATGGACCGCACCGCGAGGCGGCGCGGCTCGGTATCGCGAAGGGTTTCGTCCAACAAGCAGCTTGGCTGGCAGCTCGAAAAATCAAGTTTCGGGTCAGAGAAACGAGAGCTTCCGAGCGACGGACTCTGTTGACCTGACACCCGCAGGTAAATTTCCGAGAAACATCAGGTACGTGACGCACGTCTTAATAGTCGGAATCAGCCGTACTATTGGTGAGAGGAGACCCGCAACGTGCTTCGCCGCAGGCGATCTGGAATTCACTCCAAGAGCCTATCGGCCCATATTTGGGACCGAGTGAGGGGCCTGGAAGAATCTCTGGTCGAGGGGCGCAACGGGCTGCCGCCCATAGACGCGGTCTATCCACGGGGGCGCTCGGATCTGGCGGACTCCCTAAGCGAGACTCTCCACTTCACATTTCCAGCTTTGCCGGAAGATACGATTGCCCCGTATAGGGCCGTGATCGATCGCTTACCGCCGTTACTGGTTGTAGAACTGCGCTCTCGAAATCTCTGCTCTTGCCTCGGGCATCATCACGAATGGCCCAACCTCAGCCGGCGCTCGAACAGCTTGGCGAATCAGATTGACGGCGAAGTCGGTGAGATCGATTTGGCTATCGACTCGATTCGCGTCTGGGAGCCTAGGCCGCTGTCGACGATGGCGGTGGAAGATGCGGCTCCGACAGCACGCGAGGAAATCGTTGATACGCGCTTCCACTCGGCGATTCTGGCGGTCTTCTTGCATGAACTCGAGCATCTCGTATTTCCGAGCCGGGCGGAATCGGACGTCCGCAAGCATAGCGATGAGTTCTATCTGAATATTCTCAATTTCCAGCTTGCGGACCGCTTTGGGCTTGCCTACTCGATCTAAATGAATACATCATAAAAGTATCGCAACATGCTGATATAAAGCATGTTGAACTCCTATAGGTTGATGTATTCGTACGTACCACCGTCCTGCCTCTCGGGTAGTTCTGCGTTCGATACATCCGGCCTTCCGTGATACAGTAGCAGTTAGCCTGGACCGCTGCGGCCTCTAGTTTAATGGCCGCTACCCTGCTGACTATGTATTCCGCGGAACCGTCACCAAGGCGGGTTGTTTGCACGTGAGTGACTCCATTCAGAATGAGACCGAGACGCCGGTCGACGCGCTGACTTCGACGGTGGCTGTAGAAGGCGAGTCGCGGGAGGAGCGGCGCGAGCCGTCTCCCTATGACGTCAGCATTGACGAGTTCGAGGGCCCCCTCGACCTGCTGTTGGACCTCATTCGCAAGCATCGTATCGACATTTTCGACATCCCGATCGCGAAGATCACCGATCAGTATCTCGGATACATTCGCCGCGCCGAGGAGCTCAATGTCGAACTGAGCGCCGAGTTTGTACTGATGGCGGCGACCTTGATCCAGATCAAGTCGAAAATGTTGCTTCCGACTGATCCCGCGATCCCTGGCGAGGAGCCGGAAGACCCGCGCGAAGAGCTGGTAAAGCAATTGCTCGACCGCGAAGTGTTCATAAATGCGGCGCAGATGCTTAGGCACAAACGAATCGTCGAAGAGAATGTGTGGTCGGTTCCGGCGGATGAAAACTTCGTCGAAGAAGACGCCGAGGAGCCCGGGTTAGCAGTCACTCTGTTCGACCTGGTGCAAACGTTCGAGGAGGTGCTCGAGCGATTTAAGAATCGGTCCACGCTTGAGGTCGAGGAAGAAGAAGTTTCTGTCGCAGGGCGCATCACGTTTCTCAAAAACCTATTAAAGAGCGCGGATGGCCCAATCTCGGTGAGGGATGTATTCCTGCGACAACCGGGCCGCAGAGCATTGGTTTCGACATTTTTGGCTGTGCTGGAATTGGTGAAAGCGCAGGCGATTGAGCTTAGGCAGTCAGAGTTATTCGGCGACATTGTAATTCAGAAACATAAAATGTTTGACGCTGCATTCGACGATGACGGATCGTTCCTGGCGACCGATGCGGAGTACCAATCGTGACTGAAGAGACACAAACCATAGAAAACAACGAGCCGCACGAGGAGCAGCAAATGCTTCCCGAGGTTGTGCCCAGCCAGGAAGAGCGCCTGGCGCTGCTGGAGGCCGTCATCTATGCGGCCGAGGATCCTCCTACGGCGGCCACTTTGGCGTCGGGCCTCGGACTGCCGATCGAATTAGTTACCGGCGATTTGGAGCGCCTAGTCGCGTCTTACGCCGCCGCCGACCGCGGCATCGAGATTCGCGCGGTCGCCGCCGGCTACAAGATGTACACCAAGCCCCAGCATCACGAGGCTGTTAAGGAGTTTGTGAAAACGTTGCGGCCGAAGCTGAGGCTGTCATTACCAGCACTCGAGACCTTGGCGGTGATTGCGTATAAGCAGCCGGTCACCGTGCCAGAGATTCAGGCCGTTCGCGGCGTCAATGTGGCCGGCGTGATTCATACGTTGCTGAAATACAGGCTCATATCCACTGCCGGCCGCAAGAAAGTCATCGGCCGGCCCATGCAGTACAAGTCGACGAAAGATTTCCTCGTACAGTTTGGCCTAAACGATTTGTCGGAATTGCCAAGCCTGAAGGAAATGGAAGAGCTGAGCCGCGCGGCATTGGGCGAGGACAGCATTGAACCGGCAGTCGAACCGCAAGAGACGAATGATCAGCCAGAGCCGGAATCGGCCGAGGGCAGTTCATAGCATCCGCCCGCTCGCGACTCCCAAGACAGAACGAATGTTGGAACGACTGCAGAAAATCATCGCCGGTGTCGGTATCGCTTCTCGGCGAAAGGCTGAGGACTTGATTACAACTGGGCGCGTGACCGTGAACGGCAAAGTGGTCACGGTGCTCGGAACGAAGGCCGATCTCAAGACCGACCTGATCCGAGTCGACGGTGATCAGCTCAGACCGCCGACACGGCATCTGTACTTCGCGGTGAACAAGCCCAAGGGCTGTATTTCGACCACGAATGATCCCGAAGGTCGGCAGACGGTGATGGAGCTGCTCGACAAGCGTATTCGCAAAGGCGTCTATCCGGTCGGTCGGCTCGACTACAACACTGAAGGGCTGTTGCTCATGACGAATGATGGTGACTTCGCCAGTCACCTTCTTTCAGCTAAGAGCCGCATCACAAAGACATACGAGGTCAAGGTCAACGGCACCCCGGCTCCCGAGCTGATCGACAGGCTGCGAAGGGGCGTTCGTCTAGATGGGCGTCTCGTCGTTCCTGTGTCGATCAGAATCCAGCGCATCGCAAAGAATCCGTGGTACGAACTCGAAATCAGGGAAGGGCTCAACCGCCAGATACACCGCATGTTTGCGACGATCGGATTTCTGGTTGAGAAGATCCGCCGGGTGCGAGTCGGGCCGCTCGCGCTTGGGGATTTGCGACCCGGTCACGCTCGCGAGTTGCGGCCTTCGGAGATTCGCAAGTTGCTATCGCCGTCCGAAGTCCCTAAAAGGCCGGCGAAACGGGTTCGCCCCCCGGGATCGGTTCGTAAGACAAATCCCAGCTCGGCCAAGAAGGATGGTGCCGCCGGCTCCGGTCGCAAGAGAAGCGCCGGCCCGGCACGAAAACGTGCGGCAAAAGCCGTCAAAGGCCCCGCTCGTGGCCGGCGACCGCCCGAGCCTCGGGGGAAACCGCGAAAAGCAGTTTCAAGGCCGACTCGGAAGAAATCCCCGTAAAGATCTGTTAATGATCGCGTATAGCTAGAATAAATCTCGTCATTTAGCGCCTCCGAAGGATTACTCTGAACCTGGACAAGTGCTCCAGGAGGCAAATGACTTGAGAGCTGAATTAGTCACCGCAAATCAGGCAATCGGAAAACTGCTTTGCGATCCGATATTTCAATCATCGGGAAAGAAACTATTCGCGAAGGGGCACTTGCTTCGAACCGAAGACGTGAATATCCTCACGTCGGTTGGACTCGAGTCAGTAAACGTAGCCGTCTTTGAGGCCGATGAAGTCCGCGAGGACGAAGCCGCGCAATCCATCGCAATCCAGGCCGCGTGTGGCGCGATGGAGATCAGGCGCGCGGCGGGAGGACGCGCAAACCTCTGCGCGACCGAGCAAGGCTGCGTGATCATCGACGAAGTCGGGTTGTGCCGGACCAACGAAAACAGTTGCGTGACGATTGCAACGGTGCCGAACTTCTCGTTCATTGTTCCGGGGCAGCGCGTCGCGACGGTGAAATCCGCACCGTTCGCTGTTCCGCGAACTCGCTTTCAAGAGGAACTGCGAATGCTACGCGAGGCCGGCCCGATCATCCAAGCGCGGCCAATCCGCCGGCCCTCGGTGGCGGTGCTTTATAGCGATCCACGTGACGCGAACAGGGCGCGTGAGCAGTTCCACAATATTATGAATACGCGTCTCGGCCGGCTCGGCGCGCACGAGGCATTTGTGCTGAGCTGTATCGAGACCGTCGCCGACGTGGCGAACAACCTGCGGCACCTTTTACGTGCTCGCCCAACCGTCGTCCTGCTGGCGTCGACGACAGCCCCGGCTGGGCCCGAAGATGTGGTCGGCACAGCAATGAGTCAGTGCGGATGCCGCATAGAAAGTTTCCTAGCGCCGGTTGAACCCGGCAATCTCCAGTTGTTGGGTTACCTCGAAGATATCCCCGTTGTAGCGGCCCCTGGTTGCTTCCGTTCACCTAAGCAGAATGTCGTTGATCTGATCCTCCCAGCATTGCTGGCGCGCTATCCACTCGGTGTGAGTGAGATTGCCGCGCTTGGTCATGGCGGACTACTCGAACAATAGTCAAAAAACACACGTTACATCTACTCCTAGGGCGGTGCCACTTCAGCAACGGTGCCGCCTTTTTTTCGCCGTGTCCCCGTCGGCTTGATAGCATTTGATATGCGTCTGCTGAAGGCAGCTAAAGCCGGTCTGGGAGCGCTGCAGGGCTATGGCCCAAAATTGGTTTCCATTGGTCGCGAGCTTAGCCTTGAGATCGTTGGTTTCTTCTATTGGGTCTTCGCAGCCTTGTTTATCTTTAGTCCCTACGGTTTCATCGAGGCCTATCGCTCTCTGCCCGGCAGTTTTGGGCGCATGCTGCTGTCGGGGGCTGGTGCGCTGATGTGGGCCTGGTTCGGCTACACGTCGTTTCGGCGCGCGAAGAAGATCGCTCGGCAGCGTTGAGTCGAACGCGAGTTTCTGGCATGAAGTTGCTGTACCCCACTCAACCGCCCGTTGAAGACGCGTCAATCGGAGGTCCCGGCGAGTTTCCCTACACGCGCGGCATTCATCCGGGGATGTATCGGGATCGCCTGTGGACGATGCGTCAGTACGCCGGCTTTGGCAACGCGCGGCAGTCGAACGAGCGCTATCGCTATCTAATCTCACGCGGTACGACGGGGCTGTCCGTGGCTTTCGACTTGCCGACGCAGATGGGATACGACTCCGACCATTCACTTGCGCTCGGTGAGGTAGGCCGCGCCGGCGTCGCGATTTCGTCGATCGCGGATATGGAGCAACTCTTCGAAGGGATAGCGCTCGACAAGGTGTCGACGTCGATGACCATCAACTCCACCTCGGCGATTTTGCTTGCGCTGTATGTCGCGGTTGGTAGGCAGCAAGGGGTCGAGGGGGGAGCGCTTCAGGGCACTGTTCAGAACGACATTCTAAAGGAATATATCGCTCGCGGAACTTATATCTACCCGCCGCGGGCATCGATGCGAATTGTCACTGATCTCTTTGCATGGTCGGCGCGCGAGACACCGCGCTGGAACGTGATTTCGATCAGCGGCTATCACATGCGCGAGGCGGGAGCCACGGCGGCCCAGGAGCTGGCGTTCACTTTGGCAAACGCGATCGCTTATGTGGAAGCGGCCAGAGGCGCTGGTCTCGCGGTCGATGATTTCGCGCCTCGGCTCTCGTTCTTTTTTAGTTGTGACCGCAATTTTTTGGAAGAGATCGCGAAGTTTCGTGCGGCGCGAAGGCTTTATGCGCGTTTGATGAAGGAACGCTTTGGCGCGCAAGATCCGCGCTCAATGAAGCTGCGTTTTCACACACAGACGGCGGGATCGAGCTTGACCGCGCAGCAGCCTCAGGTCAATGTCGTCCGAACGACTCTTCAAGCGTTGGCGGCGGTTCTAGGCGGTACTCAGTCGCTTCACACGAATTCGCTAGACGAAGCGTTGGCGCTGCCCACCGAGGAATCGGCGACGCTCGCCCTGCGCACGCAGCAGGTGATCGCCAACGAGACCGGTGTTACGAACACGGTCGACCCGCTCGGCGGCTCCTACTGCATCGAGGGACTGACGAATGAACTCGAAGAGCAGGCTGTTGCCTACATCGAGCGGATCGACGCGCTCGGCGGCATGGTGGCGGCGATCGAACAGGGTTATGTGCAACGCGAGATCCAAAACTCGGCGTATGAGTTCCAGCAGAAGGTGGAGGCCGGCAGTCAGAAGATTGTAGGGGTCAACGCCTACCAGGTAGAGCGCGAGGAGCCGGTGCCGACGTTACGCATTGACGCCGAACAAGAACGTCAGCGGGGGAGGGAACTGGTCGCGATGCGCGATGCTCGTAATCGCGCCGCGGTCTCCGCGGCACTTGACTTGCTTTCCGAGCGAGCCAGTTCGGACGGGAATCTCATGCCCGCGATACTCGCCGCGGTCGAGTTGAGGGCGACGGTTGGCGAAATTTCCGACTCGCTGCGGGAAGCTTTCGGGACCTACGAGGAACAGGTGGTGCTGTGACGCCTGATCTTCGCCAGGTATATCTCGACGACGTGATCGCGCGGTTTCGCGGGTTGCAGTCGTTGGCTAACGGGGCAATTGCTCAACTGGAAGGCGATGAGTTATTCCGGGTATTTTCAGAGGGCGGCAACAGTGTCGCCCACCTGATGAAGCATGTGGCGGGCAACATGGTGTCCCGCTGGAGCGACTTTCTTACTTCTGACGGAGAAAGCGCTACGCGTAACCGCGATGCGGAATTCGAGATCGACGACGGCGATGATGGGGATTTCTTGCGCGCGGCTTGGGATCAGAGTTGGCAGACCTTGCTCGTGACGCTTGAGTCGCTTACCCCTGATGATCTCGAAAAAGAAGTGCTGATTCGTGGCGAGGCACACTCGGTAATCGAGGCGATTAATCGGCAAATTGCCCACTACGGAATGCATGTCGGGCAGATCGTTTTGTTGGCGAAACAATTCCGTGGGGCGGACTGGAAATCGCTGTCGATCCCGAAGGGCCGGTCGCGAGAGTTCAACGCGAAAATGAGTGGCCGGACCGAGAGTTCGTATCGAAAAGGAATGCTGAGTGGGTGATCGTCGTGAACAAGCATCCGCCGAAGAGTCAAACAGAATGAAGGCTCGAGTATAGCTCTTATTTCATATTAGTTCGATATTTCTGGCCCTGGGTTACCATCAGCGCCATCGTCTTTTGATCGACGGGAACGAACTCGTCAGCACATCGCCGTGTCACTGAACCCGACTCAGGGGAACTTCTGGGCCCTTACGGGTGTCTTTATCTAGTGTCCTGTATCTAAAGTTCGCGTAACATTAAACAGGTTGTTGTCGCCATGTCTATATGGGGAAGACGACGACAACTGGTCCTCAATTGAAACCGCTCAAGCTCAACCCGGCCGAGCGCGAGAGCCTGCAAAGTTGGGCGCGACGGCGCAAGTCCGCGCAGGCTCTTGCCCAACGCGCCAGGGCCATTCTGCTCGCCGCCGACGGACTCAACAATACCGTCGTCGCCGCCCAACTCGGCTGGGCCCGCCGTACCGTTGGCAAATGGCGCCAGCGCTTCCTCGACAAAGGCCTCGACGGGCTGCTCGACGAACCGCGTCCCGGCACGCCGCGGCGCGTCAGCGATGACGAGGTCGAACGCGTCATCACGCTCACTCTGGAATCGACGCCCCCCGACGCCACGCATTGGTCAACACGCTCGATGGCCAAGACCTGTGGCTTGAGTCACTCCAGCGTGCAGCGCATCTGGAAGGCCTTCGCGCTGCAACCCCATCGCAGCGAAACTTTCAAGCTCTCGCAAGATCCGTTGTTCGTCGAGAAGGTGCGCGACATCGTCGGTCTGTATCTCAACCCGCCCCAGCGGGCGTTGGTGCTGTCGGTTGACGAGAAGTCTCAGATCCAAGCCCTGGACCGCACGCAGCCGCTGCTGCCGCTGCGTCCCGGACAAATCGAGCGCCGCACGCACGACTACAAGCGCCACGGGACGACCTCGCTGTTTGCCGCGTTGGATGTCAAGACCGGCCATGTGATCGGCGAGTGTCATCGCCGTCATCGCGCGGTCGAGTTTCGCAAGTTTCTCGACACCATCGACCAGGCGGTCCCCGACTCGCTCGAGATCCACTTGATCCTCGACAACTACGGAACCCACAAGACCCAGATTATTCAGCGTTGGCTGGCCAAACGGCCGCGCTACCATCTGCACTTCACGCCGACCAGCGCGTCTTGGATCAACCTTGTCGAGCGTTGGTTCGCCACTCTGACCCAGAAGCAGATTCGCCGCGGTGTACATCGCAGCACAGCGGAGTTGGAACGCGCCATCGAGGATTACATCCAACTCAGCAACGCCGACTCCAAGCCGTTCGTCTGGTCCAAAACCGCCGACCAAATCTTCGCTTCCCTCGCCCGCTTTTGTAATCGAACTTTAGAGACAGGACACTAGCGCTAATTACGTCGCTTGCACGCAACACGATTCACCGTCGAATACCCATGTTTCTTGTATTCACTGCCTGGAAAAATTCACTAGGCCTTAGTCTGGGGTTCGTCCACGCTGTCAGTTTACTCCTGATCATATCGGCGAAAGAACCGCTGCCACCGCCCCTCGGGCAGGAGCCAGATTCCGTAGGACAGGTCGGTTTTGATACGTGGGCCACGGCGGGGGAGTCCATTTACGCCTCTCGGGTTTTTCATTGGTCCCATGAAGATCCTTTCACTAAATTCCTAATGCTGGCGGACCTCCCGAGCCAATTGGTCGGGGCAATCGTGGTCGGACTGCCATTACTCCCTTTCTCGGCAGTTCTATCGCCAGTGACGCAATCAAATATTGGGGCAGCCGTTTGGGTGCTATTCGGCTCAGCCCAGTGGTGGCTGCTCGGAACACAACTTTCCCTGTTCGTGTCACGACGTCGAGAGCATTGAGCTGCGCTGGATGAGAGTGGGCCGTGCCCCGACTCCTTTATACTGGTGACAATCTCCGTTGCATCCTGCGGCGCGTGGATTCTCGGGCTCACTTATGATTCATGTACCAATTTTGCGGTGGGGGACTCCCTACACCAGCCTTGATAAAGATCAGGTGGTTCACTTTGACACCGGTGAGCCGGTTGCCGAAGTCAGCCAGGCGCTGCCGGGCATCGTGCGGCGCGACATGCGTCAGGCGCATCGGGCGCGCGAAGTCCTGCGCGACATCCCGTGCAACGACCTTGTCAAGATGGTGCAGAACGCGGCCGACCTGTTCATGAACGGCACGCTGCCGATCGGCGACGACCCGCAGACCCCGGCGGACTTTGTGAAACAGCAGTCTGCCACCACCGGGCTGCCCGAGCACATGGTCGGCAAGAATATGGAGAAGATCGCCTTCGTCCTTACCCAAATGGACAAGGTGCTCGACTCGCTCACGCGCGGCCTCGACCTCGACATCCTCACGAGGGGCTACGGCAGAGACGCTAACGGCCGGCTGCTTAGCTACCAGGCGCAAGCGGACGTCTTGGGCATGGTGCTGCCCAGCAACTCACCCGGCGTGCACACGCTTTGGATGCCGGTCGTCCCGATGCAGGTCGGACTGGTGCTCAAACCCGGTCCGCAAGAGCCCTGGACCCCCTATCGCATGGCCCAGGCGTTGTTTGAATCTGGCGTTCCGAAGGAAGCGATCTCGCTCTACCCCGGAGGCGCCGAGGTCGGTATGGTCGTGCTCGAAAGCTGCGGCCTGACGATGCTATTTGGCAGCCAGGCCACCGTCGATGCCAACGCCGGCAACCCCAAGGTGCAGGTGCACGGCCCCGGTTACAGTAAGATCCTCATTGGCGAGGACGTGGTCGACGACTGGGAAAGTTTTCTCGACGTGCTCGAAACCAGCGTTCTACTCAACAGCGGGCGCGGTTGCATCAACTGTTCCGCGATCTGGGCACCGCACCACGGCCGTGAAATCGCCGATGCGCTTGCCGAGCGCCTGGCGAAGGTTGAGGCTCTGGGACCACAAGATACAGACGCATTGCTCGCGGCTTTCACTGTCCCCGGCGTGGCCGAGGCGATCTCAGCGTCGATCGACAAAGACCTCGAATCGCCGGGAGCCGAGGACCTCACAGACGCCAAGCGTTCAGGCAACCGGACGGTCATCAAAGAACATTGCTCCTATATTCTGCCTACCGTCGTCCACTGCACGTCGCGCGAGCACCCGATCGCGATGAAGGAATACATGTTCCCGTTTGTCAACGTGGTCGACTGCCCGCAGGACGAGATGCTCGCCAACATCGGTCCAACGCTGGTAGGGACCGGCATCACGGAAGACCCCAAATTCAAGCGTCAGTTGCTCGACTGCGGCTTGATCGATCGCCTCAATCTCGGGCCCGTGCCCACGACCAAGCTCGACTGGCTGCAGCCGCATGAGGGTAATATCGTCGAGTATCTTTACCATGCGCGTTCGTTCCAGAGCGAGCCGGCGGCGTAGGGGGACGTAGCTTGCTACGTCCGACACCACGAGAATAAGTATGTCCACACTAGATGAAAAAATCTCTGCCTCAAAGGAAGCTCTCGACGCGCATGTTCGCGAGATCGTTGCATGGCACTTCAGCTCCGATACCGGCTGCCCGTTCTGGCTCGATTACGCCAAGGAAAAACTAGACTGGGATCCGCGCGACGCGATCGGCGGGTTTGAGGACCTGAAAAAATTTCCTCAGTTCGAGGACGACTGGCTGCGCGGTGGGCCCGTTCGGCGCTGGGTTCCGAAGGGCTTGGCTGACAAGCCGATCCATGTATTTGAGACCGGGGGCACCACCGGCGTGCCAAAGTCACGCATTAGCATTGACGACTTTCGTACTGATTATTCAGAGTTTAGCAAGACACTCGATGATGAGCACTTCCCGCTTGGCTCGGACTGGATCCAGCTAGGACCCAGCGGCCCGCGGCGTCTCCGCCTTGCGATTGAGCACCTCGCCCAAGTCCGGGGCGGCATCTGTTTCTCGATCGATCTTGATCCCCGCTGGGTGGTGAAACTGCTCAAACGCGGCGAGATTCAAGAGGCTGAGCGCTACAAGCAGCATTGCATCGACCAGGCGATTACGATTCTTGACGCCCACCCCAACATCAAGTGCATCTTTGCTACGCCAAAACTGTTGGAAGGCCTTTGCGACCGGGTTTCGCTCGCGAAATACGGTATCAAGGGCGTTTTCTGCGGCGGTACCGAAATGACGCCCGAGTTCCATCGCATGGCGCGTGAGGAGCTGCTCGAAGGCGCTTACTTCGCGGCGACGTACGGCAACACCCTGATGGGCCTGGCGTGCCACAAGCCGTTCGATCCGGCGGACAACTACGCGATTATCTACTACCCGCCGCAACCGCGCGCGACGCTCGAAGTCTGTGACCCCGAAGATCTTTCCCAACCGGTGCCGCACGGAGAGACCGGCCGGACGGTGCTCACAACGCTGACTAAGGAGTTCTTCATGCCGCGATTCCCCGAACGCGACATGTGCGAACGCGAGGCTCCGATCGAGCTGTATCCGTGGGACGGTGTACGCAATGTCCGGCCGTTCCGGGACAAGAACTCTGGTCCTGTGACGGTTGGCGTTTACTAGTTCCGCGGCGCCATCAAATTCAGCAACCACGGCGAGCGGAATGCTATAACGTTTCTGATTGCCCATGCTATTACACTCCTTTCTCGACTACCACGCCGCTGCAACGCCCGAGGCTGAGTTTGCGGTTCAAGACGACCGGCGTCTGACATACTCGCAGGCGGTTGACGCGGCGAACCAGTTTGCTAACGCACTTGCTGCCGCGGGTCTCGGGCCGGGCGACCGGTTTTCTTTTCTCGCCAAAAACTCGATCGAGTACGCGCTGGTGTACTACGCGGCGTCGAAGAGCGGTGCGGTTCCTGTTCCGCTGAACTATCGGCTGGCACCGCCGGAGTGGGCGTTCATCATCAATGACTCCGACTCCAGGCTGTTGATTGCGGATGCAGAATACTGCGAGGCGGTTGATTCGATTCGCAGCGACCTTCCGTTGGTGGAGAAACAGATCGCGATTGGCGGTCGAGCTCCCGAGGGCTGGAGCGATTTTTCAGAGTGGATTGGCGGGCACGCCGCGTCGGCGCCGGATGTCGAGATCGAAGACTCGGGCGATGTCTTGCAAATGTATACGAGTGGGACGACGGGGAAGCCTAAAGGCGTGGTCCTGACGCACCGCAACGTGACGGTCAACATCAGCCAATTCGCGGGCCTTTGTCGCGACGAGTGGCGCGGCCGGACGCTGATAGCCGCACCGCTCTACCATGTGGCGGCGGCGGCCGTCTGTTGGGGCACGGTGTTCTGGGGCGACCCGCTGCTCATTCATCGGGACTTCGTTCCTGCTGAAACGGTGCGGGCACTCAGCGAGGAAAATGTCGGATTTACGTTGCTGGTTCCGGCGATGATTCAGGCCTGCTTGATGGCCGTTCCAGATGTCGCCGAGCGACGCTACGACGGATTAAATGGGATCATTTACGGTGCATCCCCAATCGCCGAGGCCACGTTGCGCCGCGGCATGGAGGTTTTTGGTTGTGGGTTCATTCAAGCGTATGGAATGACCGAGGCGTCGCCGGTGCTGACGT
Source organism: Bryobacterales bacterium (assembly GCA_965247305.1). Classification (GTDB taxonomy): domain Bacteria; phylum Acidobacteriota; class Terriglobia; order Bryobacterales; family UBA6623; genus CATQHP01. Next base: position 5,238,714 of record OZ252030.1, read on the forward strand.
TGCTCTCGGCGGCGGATCATCGACGTGCTGTCGCGGGCGAACAGCGGCTACTGCTGTCGGCGGGGCGCGCGGTTGCGGGTACAGATCTGAAGATCGTCGACGGTGATGACCATGAAGTTGCCCGCGGCCAAGTTGGTGAGATTGTGGCACGTGGGGCGCAGGTGATGAAGGAATACTGGAGGCGTCCCGAAGCGACCGCCGACACGCTGCGCGGCGGGTGGTTGCATACGGGGGACGCGGCTTCGATGGACGAAGAGGGATTCGTCTATATCCAAGATCGCGTGAAGGACATGATTGTTTCGGGCGGCGAGAATATCTATCCGCGAGAGATCGAGGATGTTTTGTTCGAACATCCGGCTGTGGCTGACGCAGCGGTAATCGGGGTCCCGAGCGAACAGTGGGGTGAGAGCGTTAAGGCGATTCTTGTGGTCAAGGCGGAGGCGGCGCCTACAGAAGACGAGATCATCGAGTTCTGTCGGGCAAACCTAGGTGGGTACAAGCTTCCGCGCTCGGTGGATTTCGTCGATGAGCTGCCACGCAATCCTAGCGGTAAAGTTCTCAAGCGCGAACTGCGGGAGAAGTACTGGGAAGGCCACAGGCGGCGCGTGGCGGGGTCATAGCGTGGCCAACGGATTCCAAACTCTCTGAAACCCCAGGCCCAGAAAGTCTTTCAAGTTGACCGTGGCGAATTCCGTCACCCCTTGAGATGTCATCGTTAGGGCGGCACGCGCATCGTATATCCTGCGAGCCGCAAAATTTGGCGACTTAACAAGATTCCAAAGTTCGTTGTGAATTGCACGGCTGTCGCCGGGAAATCCTATCAGCCGCCAACGAGGATGCCGGCGGTAGATTTGAATCACATCGGCGGCCTCTGTTTCGTTAAGCGGAGTGCGAAGCACTGCCGGGTTTCGTAATAGTACGTAAAGCTCCGCGAGGATAAATTCCGAGATCGCTACGTCTTGGTCCGCGCGAATGGAACGCAGCCACTCCAGCGCCTGGGCGTGGGACTGCGAATCAACGTTAAGCGCATGCAACAGAATGTTGGTATCGAATGATTTCATGTTCTGTCATCGGGCGGCGGATCCAGCATAGAAAGTTGGGAGTTCGTTAGCTGCGCTTGGTGTTTGATCTCGGCGTCCGAGAGACCCATCCAGCCAAGAGATCGCGGCGTTGGTAGATTCCAAACATTATCTTTATCAGTTGTTTGCGGGTAAACACTGATCATGTACTCGATACCTCTTCGAGCCAACTCCGCCATAGAGATTTCCCGTGCCTGGCAGACTTCTTTGGCTTGTGAGAATAGCTCGTCGGGAAGCTGGATCTGCGTGCGGATCATGCCATCATTTTAACATCACCACATAGTGATGTCAAAATGATGGCGCGAATGGATCACCGTACGAAAGTCGAGGGCGCGGCTAAAGGCGCAAGACAGACGACGGGGCCCATGGATTTAGCCATCCGCTCACCCGAATAACGCCGCGGCGCGCTTGTGCATTTCTTCCATCGAGACGTTTTCTTTGCGCGTGGCAATGCTCCAGCGATGGCCGAATGGATCTCGAACTGTGCCGATGCGGTCACCGTAGAACTGATCGATTACGGGGCGCTCGATTTTCGCGCCGGCGGCGACGGCCGTTTCGACGACTCGATCGACGTCCTCGACATACACGTGGAGACTTACAGGTGGGCTGGTCGTCTCGCTGGGGCCGAGGAAGTCCATTTCCGGATGCTCGTCGGCGAGCATGATCCTCGAGTCGGAGATCTGAATCTCAGCGTGGGCGATCTTGTCGCCCATTGGGAAGCGCCCCAGTTCGGAGGCGCCGAAGGCTCGCTTGTAGAAGTCGATTGCCGAAGAGGCGTCGCGGACGATGAGATATGGCGTGACGGTATGATAGCCATCCGGTATGGGTTTTACTGCGTCGCTCATGGTTTCAGCTGATTGTAGCGCCGTGTGTGGATTGTGGGTTATCGAGACACAGTGGCGTAGCGCTGGGTCGCTCGAGAGGAACGTCACACAGCTCTAAGTGCTTGCATTATCAGGGCTCTGTTGTTTGGCCGCGAAGTTGCATTGAGTAGAGGTGTACAAGTGATTCCGATACCTCTTCGAACCCTTCCTCTGCTTGACCGGGTGTCTACCCGGGCTTTCCGCGCGACTGTCGACGGTTCCATACGTCGGAAGTCTACTAGCGCGGATTGTCTTCGGCACCAGGTCGAGCAAAGGGCAATTAGTTTTGGAATCCACCCTCCTAGGCGAAGATGGAATCCTCGTGGCCGGCGGTCCCCTTTTTGGTGCAATATTCAGACGCGGACGGCACCTGAAGGTATGAGCGGGCAAACTCGGCTCGTCACCGTGAGCATTGCATTCGCCGAGCCGGTCTAGCGGCTCAAATGGCCCGGTTTCGCGGCGACAGTTCGGCAACGAACCCCACCTGTCGCGAGCCGGGCCGCTACAAGCCTCGAACGGGGTCGCAATGGAATTACTTGTCGAGCGCTTTATGAGGCGCTATCCGTCGAAGGCCGTGGGCGTCACGCTTAGTCAGTTCGTTCGTGGTCTAGACTTGCTGAAGCGACCACGCATGAACTGTCTGCCCTAAGGCTGTCAGCTACATGCAGTAAGTTGGCCTGTCCGCCTTCCTGAATCCTTCTGTAAGGCTCCTCGCTAGGTTGGAAGAGTATATTTCGAAGTAATTCGGAATTGCTCCTCGTCTGCGCCATTGCGTCGTTGTCGACCGCGGTATTTGCAGCGGCGAGAAATAGTAAATAGTTCCTGAGGGATTCTTGCCGAGCCCAACCCACGCTACCCGCATCTTGGTTTCGGAGGTGCGTTGCCATCGCGAAGTATACGTCTCCCAGCTCCTTGAAATGGGCGGGGGCGTCTTGGTGTTCCGCCATGACCTTAGCGAGTAGCTCGAAGTCTTGGCAGGTCGTGAGCTTTTCTTTCAAGTAGAAAAGTTGAACTGACGCATCCTTGTGATCCGAAGTATTCTCGTGCGAGCTTCGGAGAACGCGGAGCAGGTGTTTGACCGCGTTAGGGCCGTCCCGGCGGCCGGACTTGCCGTCTTGCTCCACCTCTTCGGCATAGTGCAGGCCAAGGTCCAAATGCTTGGAGGGGCTCGTCAGGGGATCTGAATATTTTTCGGACAGATCTCTGATCCCCAAAGTTCCGAGCGTAGCACCGGATTGGCTAGTCACTTGAAGCTGGTCATTGTCGAGTACTGTCGTTCGCCTCACCTGAAACGCCGGCGGTTCTTCGTTGAATGTCTGCTTCACCTCGCCGCCAAGTTTCAGAACGGTGGGAGGAAGAGGTTCGCCTTGTTCGTTGAAGAGATAGACCTTCGTGCCCTCGATGCTTGGGTTGAATCCGAACTCTGTGAAAGAACTCCTGACTATAAAAATCGCGAGTGTTAGTACCTCGATGATTCCCATCGTGACCAACACCTTAAGATAACCGTCTTTGATTTGGACTTTTCCCACGAGTCCGCAAAGGGTCAGAATCAGCGTTGCGGCAAACACCAAGGCAACTGTCCAAACGAGGAATTGAACAACGAGAGTCATTTGCTTACCTCCCTGACGGTTTGATGACCGACTGGTGTGGGTGTGTGAGTATGCCCACTCTAACTGTAGAGGCGTAATCGAAGGCGATACTGGGCCACGGATGTAGCGTTTCTTTGTAGTGCGGAGTTAAAGAAGAACCTTGCTGGTTCCTATATCCATGCCATCTAGATTAGGAAATGCCCGCCGGGTTGCTCCGGCGGGCGTTGGTTGATTGGGTCTAGCTTGGTCTAGAACTTGTAGTGCAGCCCGAACTGAATGATGCGGGCGGCGTTGCCCGGAATCAGTGACGAAACGTCGCCGAAGTTGCCGCGGCCTCGACGCTGCTCGGGCAGGTTGAAGTTCGGGTGATTCGGCATATTGAGCATCTCGGTGCGGAACTGCAATCGGTGTCCTTCCCAAGGCATCTGGAAGTCCTTGAGGATTGACAGGTCGACGATGGAGGCGCTGGGGCCGATCGCGACGGTGCGGCCAAGATTGCCGAATTGACCACGCTGCGGAGCCGCAAACGCCGACGTATCGAAGAATTCCTCGCCCAGGACATTGTCGCGCCAGGCAGGATTGCGGGCGTACGACCCCACCGCGTCCGAACGAACCGTCGGCGCGAATGGAACGATGCGCGAGGCATTATTCTCGATAACGCCGAACGGCGAACCCGTGCGGAACTCGGCAATCAACCCGACCGACCATCCGCCCAGGAGTTGACCGAGAGCACCACCGCCTTTGTAGGGCAGTTCATAGACCGAACTCCAGATGAAGCGGTGGGCGATGTGATTGCCGCTCAAACCCTTATCCGCCCTACGGTCAAAGTAGTTGGCGTAGGCATTCGCGCCGAGGTTCCCGCCCAACTCGCCGCGGGATTCCACGTCGTCAAGGAACTTCGACCATGTGTAGTTTGCACCGAAGTGCAGGCCGCTCGAGTAGCGTTTCTCCAACTTGAAGTTGACTCCGTGGTAGTTGGAGTTGCCGATCGCCGGGGAGATGACACGCACATTACCGAATTGCGGGTAACGCCGGTCGGTCTGGCGCACACGACCACCCTTCGCGGCCAACACGTCTAGTGGAACGACGTTCTCGTCGCGGAAGCCAGGCGCCGCCAGCTTGTGCCCGAGGGTCGTAATGTAACCGACTTCGAACAGCATGTTGTGCGGCAACTGGTGCTGGATATTGAAGTTTCCGCTCCAAGAGTAGGGATTCCGTCGCACAGTGTCGAAGAAATCGGCGCCCGAAATGATGGAGTTACCGACCGGGACCGCTCCGAACGAATCGTTCAGTAGCGACGGATCCGGCTCGGGTATGAACGGCACGCCGTCCTGGAATGCGAATGCACGAGTAATTCCGCCATCCGGCGAGCTGAACTGACCGGTAATGCTGAAGCCCAGGTTGGCGACTACTGGAGTAGCCTGATCATAAGCGCCCGAGATCATCACCGCGCCACCGCCGCGGATGACGGTGTTGTCGCCGATCCGGTAAGCGAATCCAAGTCGAGGCCCAAAGTTGTTCTTGTCGAAGTTATGGGCAAACTTGCTTTCGTTACCGCGGCCGGAGAAGGTTACGATTCCAGGTACTCCGGCGACCGGGTTGATTGCGTTGCGGTTGAAGGAGTTCTGGCGGTTGTCATTCTGTTCCCAGCGTGGTTGGTCCATATCCCAGCGCAGGCCGAGATTCAAGGTCAACCTCGAGTTCACCTTCCAGTCGTCTTGCACGAAGCCCGCATAGGCGTTGGCGCGACTAGTAATGAGAAGAGTTTCAACGCGGGAAGCATTGATCACATGGCCGTAGAGCAGGCTCGCGAGAGCATCGCCCGTGGCGTTCGGGTTGAAGCTGAAACGGCCGCCTGCCGACCCACGGAAACGATCATCGTTCGAAGCGATGCGGTACTCGTAACCGTATTTGAATGTGTGATTGCCTCTTACGTGCGTGAACGTCTGAGCCAACATGCGCGTGCGGATCGGCTCTTGTAAGCGCTCGTGATTGTTACGGCCTAGCGGCGTGAGCCCGGTCACGTTGACGCGTGGGAAGAAGCGATCGCTTGTGCCCAGCAGGCCGAGTTGGGCCGGCCAGCCCTGGTCCGCGCCGCCGGAGCGGTTGATGAATTTACGGCGCGCCCAGGTGAAGCGCGTTTCCATGATGGTCGTCGGCGTGAAGTTATGGAACCAGGTGACTGACGGGTTGAAATAACTTCCGTCACGGATGAAGTCGAAGTTGTCGACGCCCGGAGTGGGAAAGATCCCGTCGTTGATTCGGAAGTCCTCGCGGGCGACGAAGCGGCCAAACATGCGGTCGTTCTGACCGAATACATGGTCCACTCGGGTGATCCAGTAGCTGTTGTCGTCGTTGAGGCCTTGATTGACGAGGTAGTTGCGGCGGCGACGTCGGGCGTTCGGTACGTTGGGATCCGGATAGAGCGCCGCCAACTGCCGGCCGACGCTGTCGAACTGCGACATCGGGATGATGTTATTAGGCACTTCGGTTTGGGTAAGCGGGTCCATCAGCGCTCGGCTAATTCCCGAGAAGTCGCCCGCGCGCTCGGCAATATCAGGCACGTTTTGAATTCGAGTGGCCGCGGCAATCTGTCGCTGAATCTCGACGTTGAAGAAGAAGTGAGTCTTGTTCTTCTTGATGGGGCCGCCAACCGAACCGCCGAATTGATTGCGGCGCAATTTTGGTTTCGACGCGGAGAAGAAGTTGCGCGCGTCTTGCGCGTCGTTGCGAAGGAATTCGTAGAGAGACCCGTGGACGTCATTCGATCCCGACTTCGTGGTCATCTGGATCGTGCCGCCGCCCGAACGGCCCATCTCGGCCTTGTAGTTCGAGACATTGACCGTGAATTCCTCGAGCGACTCGACAGGTGGGTCGAAGACTAGGGTCGAGACGCCGAGCGTCATGTTCTGGACGATTCCGCCGTCCATGATCCACATGGCGTTGTTGCCGCGGCCGCCGGCCATGGCGAAGTTCGAGCCCGTGCCACGTTGCACCATGAAGCCGTTCAGCCGAGCTAATTGGCCGGCGCGCCGGTTGATGAGCGGCATATTGGCGATCGTCTCGTTCTTAATGGTGACGCTGACGGTCGATTCTTCAGTGCGAAGCTGCGGAATTTCGCTTGTGACCGTAACGGTTTCGGTAATGACACCGACCTCAAGTGCGATGTCGACGTCGTTAGCTGTTCCTGTAGAAATTTCTATAGCTGGCTGGATGTAGGCTTTAAAACCTTGCTGCTCGACGGTTAGATCGAAAATGCCGGCCGGCAGCAAGGGGAACGTGTAATTCCCGCTTTCGTTACTTTCGGCGAAGAGTTGTTCCCCCGTACCTGCATTGGTAAGTTGAACCGAAGCCCCGGGAATTACGGCGCCAGATGAATCGGATACCGTGCCGCTAAGCGACGCGGTTCGTTGTGCCCACGCCGGCGTCACAACTAAAGCCAGCAAAAGCGCGAATAGTGTCCATTGCAAGCGATTGCAATTTTTCATTTTTCTCCCCCTGTTTGTACATTTCCAACCCACGATCGCTTCCGCGACCGACCATTTATTACAATCACCTGAAGATCAGATGGTTACGTAGCGATGGGGATCTTGTAGCACATCACCAAAAGCGAAGTCAAACGCGGCCTCAACCAATTTGTTGCCCCCACGGCAACCGTCCGCCGTCTGTCCCTAAACTGTGTACGATCGAGGTGGCTGACAGGGTTCATACAGCGGTTTGAAAGCGCTCTTTGATGATGCCGATGACCTCATCGGGGTCGCGCTTCCACCAGTTGCGTTCGGAGAAGATTTCGACCTCTATGGAGCCGCTGTAGCCGGCGTTCTCGATGTGGGCGCGGATGGCAGGAATGTCGATCACGCCGTCGCCCATCATCCCTCTGTCTAGGCGGATGTCGCGGGTGTCTACGAGCCAATCGTTGATGTGGAACGAGCAGATGCGTTTGCCGGCGCGGGCGATTTCAGCGGCCATGTCGGGGTCCCACCAGATGGAGTAGGTGTCGATCGCAATACCCACGGCGTCGTCGGCGTTGAGCTGGTCGCACCAGTCGTTGGCTTGTTTGAGAGTGCAGAGCACAGCGCGATTGGCGCAGACCATAGGGTGAAGTGGTTCGATTGCTAGTTTGACGCCGGTGGCGCGGGCTTCAGGGACCAGGGTTGCGATGGAGTCTAGGGACCGAGCGCGGGCCGATTCGGTGTCTTTTGTTTCGTCGAGCCCGCCGGAAATCATCACCACGGACTGAGCGCTGATGCCGACGGCGTCTTCGAGAAGGCGACGATTGTCGTCAGCCGAGTTTTGCAGCATGCCCGCGCAGATGGAAGCGACGGCCATGCCGTTGTCTTGGAGGATATTTCTCGCTTCGCTGATTTTGATTTCCCGGAGCTTGTCGCGCCAGACGGCGGTGCTGTGGACGTCGTGGCGGGCTAGGCCCTCGACGGATTGGCGAAAGTTCCATTGGTCGCGGAGCGTGACCTGGTGGATACAAAGACGGGAGATGTCAGGCATAGCGATTCGCTAATACGTTGCACGGCCACCCGAGAGATCGAAGACAGCGCCGGTGGTGAATGTGCATTCGGGTCCGGCAACCCAGGCGACCATGTTGGCGATTTCTTCCACGGTGCATAGGCGGTTCATGGGGATTTTGGATTTGACCATTTCAATATAGTCGGCGGTCATCTCATTGAGCAGTTCGGTCTCGGTCATCGCGGGGGTGATGCAGTTGACTAGCACTCCGCTGTCGACAAGATCTTTGGCCATTGATTTGGTGAGGCCGATGACACCGGCTTTCGCGGCGGAATAGGCGGGTGCCTTTGCGTTGCCTTCTTTGCCGACGACAGATGCGATGTTGATGATGCGACCGGACGCGCGCCCGCGCATGTGAGGAATGACGGCTTTGCTGCAGAGAAAGACCCCGGTTAGGTCTACTGAAAGGACGCGATTCCAATCTTGAAGTGGGTAGTCCCAGATGGGGATGGTTGGGCCATTGACCCCGGCATTGTTGACTAGGACATCGATTTGTCCGTAACGGTCTAGGGTCTGAGTGACGGCGGATGTAACAGAGGTCTCGTCGGCGATGTCGGTTTGGATTGCGTCGGGTGATGGCGGGCGAGGGTCAATGTCCCAGACGGCGACTTGAAAGCCGTCTCTTTCCAAGCGGGCGGCGATGCCTTGCCCGATGCCTCTGGATCCGCCAGTAACAACTGCGACGGGCATGAAGGTTTGTAGAATACCATCGGAAAGATGGCGGACTTTCATCTGTCGGTTGGTGATAGCGTTTCGTTCACTAAGACTGTTAGCGAGAGTGACGTGTATTTGTTTGCCGGCATCACGGGAGATTTTTCTCCTAACCATGTGAACCAGGTGTATATGGAACGTAGCCGCTACGGTCGGCGGATGGCGCACGGGGCCTTGCTGGTAGGGTTTATTTCGACAGCGTCGACGATGGCCGTCGCGCATTGCCGGGATGATGAACGCGAAACTCCGGTAGCGGTGGGGATGGATAAATTGCGGTTTTTGTCGCCGGTGTTTTTAGGAGACACGGTTACTGTGGTTTATGTGGTTCGGTCGGTGGATTTGGAGCGGCGACGGTCGGTGGCTGGGGTTGAGGTGACGAACCAGGATGGGGTTTTGGTTTGCGTTGCGGATCACATTTTGCAGTGGGTGGCGAATTTGTAAGGGGACCGGGTATTGAGCCGCGGGGTTGGCCGTTAGGGCGTTTTTAGCAAATGCATGGAGCGCGGTTGAGAGGCGTCGGGCCCCCTCAAGGGCTGATCAGCAGGACCCGATTCAACTTGTTCTAGAAATCTTCCTCGCCACCGCACTGTCTTTCGATCGCGCCTCCGGAAGTAGCCTCGGGGATCTAATCTCTAGTGTGGGCGGTACGCGGGTGCTGTCGGGAGTGCGGCTTCTGCTGATTTTTTGATTGCTTCGACTACGGCTAGGTTTGCTAGGCCGTCTTCTAGGGTGACGCGCGGGTTGGCTTCGCCACGGATCATTCGACAGAAATGGGCGAGTTGGCCGGCTAGGGCGCGGCGCGGACGGGTCGGGCGTGGTTCACTGGACAACTGTTCTAGCCATGACTCGCCGTTTCGCCACACGGCAAGGTTGGGGAATTCGAGCGCGGCCTTTGTGCCAACGATACGAAAGCAGTTTTCGTTGTTTGCTGGGGTCTGTGGGTTGTCGCCGCTGTTGCGCTCCCACCCCCAAGGCGATGGTGTCGCGTCGGAAAAGACGATCGTGACTAGCGGGCCACCGCTGAAACGGAGAAGGATCGCACCACTGTCTTCGACGGCGAAGTTGCGGTTTTTAGATGTTGTCTCGGCGTACACGGAGTCGACTTCGCCGAACCACGAGCGCAGCATGTCGACGTCGTGAATGAGGTTGATTAGGAGCGGGCCGCCCCCTGGAGGTTTGGTGCGCCAGGCCGCATTGAAGTAGGTATCGTGTTTACGCGAGCACCAAACGCCGCTGCAGGCGACTACATTTCCTAGCTCTCCAGACTGGATGATATTGCGTGTCTCATCGACGGCGGGGTCGAAGCGGCGGTGGTGACCGACTTGGGCGCGGACTCCGGCGGAGTTTGTTGCCTCGATGAGCTGGAGACCGCTCGCGACGGTGTCGGTAACCGGTTTCTCCATTAAGAACGGGAGACCTCGTTGGGCGCAGGCGATTCCGATCGACGCGTGGAGGGCGTTGGGGGCGGCGACGATTACGCCGTCAAGTTGCTCTTGGTCTAGCAGCGCCAGGTAGTCGGGGTAGAGGGTCGCTTGCAAGGGTTCGGCTAGCTCGGTGGCTGTTGGGGCGGGGTCGGCGATCGCCACGAGTTGGCAGCCCTCCTCGCGGGAGATCAGGTCGGCGTGACGGCGGCCGATGAGTCCGGCGCCGATCAGAGCGATACGGCAGGGCTGCATGATTTGGTTACTCGGCGGAAAAGATCGCGCTGTCCATTCGGCTGGGCTGCGTTGGCATGAGCGGTGTGAAGCCCATGCGGTCGAGGAGGTCAGTCTTGAGATCGATTCCGGGGGCGATTTCTTTGAGCAGCATGCCGTCGGAGGTCAATTGGAAGACGGCGCGTTCGGTAACGTAGACGATCTCTTGGTTGGCGCGGACGGCCTCGGCGCCGCTAAACGTGATTTGCTCGACTTGGTTGACCAGCTTTCGAATTTCGCCTGGGCGGTCGATTTGCAAGACGCCTTCGCCACAAGTGAGCTTGGCTCCTTTGGCCTCGAACGTTCCGCAGAAGACGACTTTGCGGGCGTTTTGGGCGATGTCGATAAAGCCACCGGGGCCCACGGGTATGCCACCCAGTTTTGATACGTTGACGTTGCCTTGGGCGTCGGCCTCGCCCATGCCTAGGAATGCGATGTCGAGTCCGCCGCCACTGTAGAAATCGAACTGCGACGTCGACGAGATCATCGCGTCGGGGTTGCGCGCGAATCCGAAGAGTGTTCCCTCGAGGAGCATGCCGCCGTAGGTGCCGTGCTCGATGGTTTGGTAGTAGCGGCTTGTCTCCCGTTTTCTGGCGACAATTTTGGCGACCGCGTCGGGGATACCGAATCCGTAGTTGATGACGGCGGCGGCGCGGAGTTCGCGCTCGGCGCGTCGCGCGATGACTAAGCGCTCAGTGAGGGGGCCGAGTTCGGGGACCAATGAGGACGAGCGCTCTTGCCCTGACAGCGTGAGGTCGTAGCCGCCGTCGTAACTCTGTTGTTGGGTGGGATCGACGACGACTGCGTCGACGATGGCGGCGGGCAGTTGGACTGAGCGTGGCGCGAGTGAGCCACTTGCGACGGCCTCTCGAACTTGCACCAGCACTTTGCCGCCGCAGTTATGGGCGGCCAGGGCTAGTGTGTAGGCGTCTAGCGTCGCGCCCTCTTCGTCGAGGCTGACGTTGCCTTCGGGGTCGGCAAAGGTGCCGCGAAGGCAAACCGCGCCGACTTGGAACGGTTGATAGTGGAGATAATCGCGTCCGTCGATTTGCGTCAGGCGGACCAGGTCTTGCTTGGCGCGTTCGTTCAACTTGCCGCCGTCGATCCGCGGGTCGACGAAGGTGCCTAGTCCAACGTGCGTGAACAGGCCTGGGCGACGTGCGCCGATTTCACGCATCATTTGGGTGATGACGCCTGCTGGGAAGACGTACGCTTCGATCTTTTCGTCGCGCGCGAGTTGTTGCATCCGCGGAGACCAAACCCAGTGGCCTCCGATGACGCGTTTGACCATGCCCTCATGGGCGAAACGATTGACTCCGCGTTTCTCGCGGTCGCCGAGGCCAAGGGCGTGTACTAGCGTTAGATCACGTGGTGACCCGGTTTGCAGGAAGCGCTGTTCGATGGCGGCTAGCAGAGTGTCGGGTTCGACTAAGCCACCGCCTCCGCCAGTGACGCCCACGGCGAGACCGTCGGGGACTAGCGCGGCCGCTTGGTCGGCGGTCATGAACTTGTCGCGCGGCAAGCGACTAGCTTATCGCGCCGGGTGGGGCAGGAGGGGTGTGAGCCGCGTTACAGCAAACGCTTCGGGTTCTGAATCAACTCGATTGCCTCGGGGATAATTTCGGCTTCGAGCGGGAGCTTGCCCAGCGCCTCGCCATCAACCTCCGCCCGCACGATTTCGTCCGACTCCGCAATGATATGTTTGGCGCGAAAATGATGCACCTTTGGGTGTTTGTAGACGTCGTCGGAGTAGAGCACGCCGATATCTCGGACCAGCTCGAATGTTGTTAAGCGCTCGATGACTGTTACTTCGAGCAATCCCGAATCGAGGCGCGCCCGCGGGCATGGATGCATTCCGCCGCCGTGGTATTCGCCGTTTCCGATCGCAACGTTGGTCATCACGAACTCGTCGTCCAAGCGTTTGCCGTCTAAGGTTAGGCGCACCGTCTTGCCTCGGTACTTTAGAAAGACCGCAAACGTAGCCCAAAGAAACGCGGCCTTGCCACTGACGTTAGTGAGGAAATTACTCTTTGCGTAAATCGACACGTCGCCGCCCATCCCAAAGCTGGTGAGATTGGCGAAGTAGCGCTCGATCGGCTTCCCCTCATGGTCCTCGATCTTAAGCCTGGCCACGTCAATTGGCCGCCGTTTGCCGCTAGCGATCAACGACAGAGCTTCGCGAAGATCGGTCGGGAGGAGCGCCGTGCGTTGAAAATCACTCCCGGTTCCGATCGGAATGATCGACAACGCCGCACCCGGATTTACAAGTTGTCCGCCGTCAAAAAAGCCGTTGACAACCTCGTTGATCGTGCCATCGCCTCCTATGGCAATTACAAGGTCGGCGCCGGCCCGTAGTGCATCTCTCGTTAGAGTGGTCGCGTGGTTCGGACGTTCGCTGACGAGCGTGTCCGCGTGGCCGAGATAGTACCCGAGTAAGTGATTGAACTCCAGCAATTTCGCCCGAGCCCGTCCGCCGCCGGCTTTCGGGTTTACGACCGCGACGGGTTTCTTAAAGCGCACCTTCGAAAAAAACGCTAGTCGACCGAGGGCGTCCAGCCCGGTCGCCCGCCACATCGATTGCAGCGGCTTTTTGCAAAGATCTCGTCCCAGTCGCCATCGGTCGCGACGTAGTCCATGACGACCCTTAGCGCCTTGTCGCGGCTTGCGATGCCGTACTTCTCGACGGCGGCGTCTAGCATGCGGAGGACGTCGGATTGAACTTCAAATGAAACAGCTTCTTTAAGACCGGCCATTGCTTGATTGAACCACGGTTCCGCCTTGGATATCGTCGATGGTGTCGCGCAGTGTCTCGTCCGCCGGACGGGTCGTGAAACCTAGTTCGTTGCGCGCCTTGTTCGAGTCACAATACCAAAACATTGCCGACATCTTGACTGATTCGTCATCGAGTTCGAACTTCTTGCCGAGCAGCGGATAGATCGCGCGCAAGGTTGATGCGCCAGCCCGCGCCATCGCCAACGGCAGCATGAATTTTGGCGCGGCGACGCCGGAGAGTTTCGAGGTGCGGCGAATCCACTCGTGAAAAGTCATGTTTTCGCCGGCAAGAAGGTAGCGTTCTCCGGGGCGACCTTTGTGCATGGAGGCAATAAGTCCCGCCGCGGTGTCGCGCACGTCCACTAGATTGAGTCCGCCGGTAGGCAGTACCTTGATCTGGCCGTCGAGGAATAGGCGCACATCGCCGGTCGAGGAACCGCGCTCGTCACCTGGCCCGAGTAGCAGGCTCGGGTTGACGATGACGATGGGAAGTTTGTGGTGCTCGTGGTGCCAGAGCGCCTGCTTCTCTTGGTAGATCTTGCTGAGGTAGTAGGGCCAGTCTTTGACGACAGAGTGCGCGTATGGTGAATGTTCGTCCCACACCTTCGGTTCCGTGCTCACGGCGATTGTGCCCGACGACGAGGTCACAACGCAGCGGCTCGTGCCGTGCTTGCGCATCGCGGCGCAGACGTTTCTGGTGCCATCTACGTGTGTCCGATAGGCCAGCCAAGGGTCCGTGGGCGAACGCTCAACGACACCGGCTAGATGGTAGATCCGCTCGCACCCGGCTACCGCCGCGTCGACATCACTTTCGTTGGTGATGTCACCCTGGACGGCTTCTACGCGATCTAAGCCGGCTGTCGGAAAGGCGCCGCGGCTAAATGCACGTACACGCAGTTGCGGGTCGGAGTCCAGCAGTTGGCGGACGAGATGCTTACCGAGAAATCCGGTTGCTCCTGTTACTAGGACGGTGTTCATGGTTGGGCCGGGTCGCGGAGAGTCCAGTTCATCAGCATACAGCCGAAGTTGATGGGCTATTCCGCCAGAAGCTTGGCATTTCCGACGATGGAGCGAGCGATGGCAGTGGCCTGCGCCAGTTCGTTCATCGATTCGAAGTCTACGCCGTCAAACATCGATTGGAGTTCACGCCGGACCTCGACGCTCACTCCGCCAATGATGCTCTGACGTTCGGCCATACCGCTCGTTGAACTGACCAAGTTTTTGAGCTGACCGTATGCCGTTGCGCCGCGAATTTCGAATTCCCTCGATTCACCTCCCGCTTTTTGCCAAGTACCAGACAGCTCGAGGCTCGTCGTTGCCGGCGGCGTGCCCGAGGGACGGGCAATCAAAAAATGCGCCTGGCAGTACTCCGGGTCGCGGACGCGCCGGACCTCAATGTCGCGATTTGTGGGTCGAGCTAAGTCCTCTTCAAACGACTTCGAAATTCTTGACGCGTTCGGTAACATGCTGCCGTGGCCGGCGTAAGCCGTAATTGGCGCGAATCCTCTCAGCAACCGCGCGATCGGTGTCATTTTAGGTGGCGCATGACAAGGAACTAGCTCAAGATTGCGAGTGACCAACGTTCCTGCGCGTACCTGTATCTGATAACCGAGGTCGCTCGTCACCGTCCAACCATTCCCGTTTGGGGCGGGTTGCGCTTGGCCCCAGTCCCAACTTACGCGGTACGAAACGTCGCCATAAATGATCGGATTACCCTCGCTCACCTGCGCGTAGATGAGCACCTCGTCGCCAATCGGCTCGCCTGCCAAGCCCCAGGTCGAGTGGTCGTTGGCATTGAGAACCAGCTCGACGCGGTTCACGCCTTCGCTGAAAAGCGTTCCAGGAAGATGCCGCCATTGTGAGTACAGCCGCGCGGCCTTTTCTCCGTTGACGTAGAGGTGAGCGTGCCCCTCGTTTGGCACAAGTGCGCGATTCACCGCTTCAGGCGTGAAGGTGAAATTCTCAGTCGCCAAGTAAAGATTGAATCCATCGACTGGATCGGCTTCGAGCTGAATCTTCAGCGACGGGTATGGCATGTCGTCGGGGACATCAACGACGACGTGGTCGGGGTGGAGCATGCGCATCGCAGACTCCTGCGGCCACGCTAAGACCACTGCAAGCGCGATAGCCGGAAGCCAAATCAGTCGAACGGTCATTACAGCGCGGATTTCAGTCTAGTGGAAGCGGGCTAGAAGACATCACCAAGCCGAGTCGAAGACTCGTACGCGGGCCCAATTAGGCTTGAACTTTGCGATGAAATTGTTGTGCGGCTCCGACACCTGATAGGCGTCATGGGCCGACTTGTCAGTGAAGATAATGTGTAGGCCCACGCCGAACTCTTGATCATTGACGTCCCGCTGGTTCTCAGCTACTCGCGCGCCACAGGCGAAATAATCTACGCCCTCGTGAAGCTCCAAAAATTCCTTGCAACCTGCGAGTAGAGGGGCGACCGCTTCGTCCGAACCATCCACCAAATCAAAAAACACATTGTGTGCCAACATCGCCATTTCATCCTTTCAAACCGGGCCTGCCGCCCTATAAGCCGGTTTCTGTTCCCGTCCGAAGACGAGCGGCAATCATTCATCTACGACGCCTGTTGCCAGACGCCTCAAGCAACCTACCCGGGACTCCAAACGCGGCGGGCCGCCGCTTCGTCCCCTATTTGGTCTTGCTCCACGTGGGGTTTACCCTGCCACCACGGTCACCCGCGGCGCGGTGCGCTCTTACCGCACCATTTCACCCTTACCGAGGTCCGTGGACCCCGGCGGTATATTTTCTGTGGCACTTTCCGTAGGCGATCCCTCGCGAGAGCACCCCCCGGCCGTTAACCGGCACGCTGCCCTATGGAGACCGGACTTTCCTCCCCACCCTAGAGTGCGGCGACTGCCCGGACGACAGGCCCTTGTTTGATTGTATGTGGTCGACGCGCCTTAGTCGAAACTCTCGTCGGGCTCTTCGGTTGTGAAGTATAGCCGGGCCGCGCGCTTGATAATCTCCGGGTCGGCGGTGATCGCGGTCTTTTCGTATCTGCTTATCGAGCCCAAGATGTCGCAGATATCCCGTGGATAGCAGGCGCGAAGTTCTTTCGAGCCGCAGTCGTGGCAGAA
The DNA here is from genome assembly GCA_965247305.1 of Bryobacterales bacterium. Taxonomy (GTDB): domain Bacteria; phylum Acidobacteriota; class Terriglobia; order Bryobacterales; family UBA6623; genus CATQHP01. The sequence continues at coordinate 5,255,050 of OZ252030.1, forward strand.
GTCGCGCAACATCCTGGCGGTATCGGCCGTATGAGGAATGTCCTGGGCCGTTGCGACGCGCTCGAAGATTTCGTCGAAGACTTGATCGGATACCGGACCGATGTAAATCTTGTTTTGGATGCGCCGCAGGAACGCGTCGTCGGCAAGGTCGCTGGGCTTGAGGTTAGTTGAAAACACGACCATCAACTGAAAAGGAATCTCAAACTTGAGGCCATAATTGAGTGACAGATAGTCCTTCTGGCGATCGAGCGGCACGATCCAGCGGTTAAGTAGTTCTTTAGCCGACAAGCTGATTTGGCGACCGAAGTCATCAATCAGCAGCATTCCATTGTTGGCCTTCATCTGCAACGGCGCGGAGTAGAATCCGCCGCTAGAGTCGTGACGGAGTGAGAGTTGGTCGGCCGTTAACTCGCCACCGACCGAGATCGACGGTCGTTTGCACGCTATCCATCGTGGATCGAGGTCGACGTCTTCGGGCAGATCGATGGTCTCGTGCACGCCCTTTTCGTACGTAAGAATAACTTGTCCGTCGACCTCTACAGCGTAGGGAACGATGATCGGGTCGGTGTACACGCGCAGCAGCCGCTCCGCAACCGTTGTCTTGCCGTTGCCGCTCGGGCCGTGCAAGAAGATCGACTTTTGGCTGATGACGGCCGGTCCGACGCTATCGAGCAGACTATTCGTCACTACGATGTCGGAAAATGCCGACGCCAGAAATTCGCGGTCAATTTCAATTTCGGCCTTTTGGGCATTGCACGCTACGGTGTATTCGTTGATCGACACCGGGATGGCGCTGGAGTATTCCGACACTCTCATGCGGTCGATCGCAAGCGCCGTACCTTTTTCCGTAAGGCCAAAGAGGTAGTCTTCGCCTTCCGTACCGCGGACCTCAATCAGTAACTGATGGCGAAACCGGTGGAATAACGTTTCGACGACGCTGATTGATACTTTGAGCGCGTTCGACATCGCAACGAGCGAACCGCGCCCGTCTTTGTAAAGACGGCGCAGAAAGATGTCTTCCATCAGCGATTCTGGGACGTCGATATGAGTGACGGTTGCCGGCGTCCTTGGACAGAAGCGCGGGACCTCGGTGGTCGTTTCGGCGCTCTCAATTACAGTAGTTGCGAATGACATAACAATCCGATCTTGGGTATAAATTCAAACTTTGTATGGGGGGATTGCGACGAGAACCTCAACGCGGACTGGGAGCCCGTCCCGGCTCGCAGGGCGAAACTCCCATTCCTTGAGAATTGGTAGAAGAACCTTTTCGCGGTCGGATTTGCCGCCGCGGACCAAACGCAGTTCTTCCAGACGCCCGCTGATAGCTATGAACCCGTGTAGCATGACGTAGCCCTCGCGGCCATCTTCGTCTACGCGCGGCAAGTAGGTGACCATCGGGTAAGGCGCGACGACGGGCGCGGGATTCCCCAACTGGACAACCATCTGATTGGGGGCGGTTTCCTGAGGCGAAGGTACCGCGTACTGCAAGATCCAAGCCTTAGGGGCGCCGACGTCCAAATACACGGTGTAGACCGGCTTTCCGTCGAGAATTCCGCCACTATCGGGTATTGCACCCTCGCCGGACGCTTGGACCACGACGATGTCGTGCTTGCCGGTTTCGGGATGCAACATTTTAACTTCGATGTAGCGCGCGGCGTCTCCCAGCGCCGAGCCGAGCCCGGACCCAATTCCGCCTGTGCCCGTCCCGCTACCGCTCCCATTGCCTAATCCGGACCCTGCTCCCGAACCTTGGCCGCTGCCGCTGCCCTGACCGTTTCCGCCGCCGCTGCCCGAAAGTCCAGACGCATCACCGCTGCCGCGCCCGCTGCCGGTGCCTCCGCCGCCAAGCGAAACCGCCATCGTCGACTGACCATCGCCAAGCCCTTGCCCGGTGCCATTGTTGCCACCTGCTCCCGAGCCGGTCCCGGCTGCGCCGCTTCCGCTGCCGAGGCCGGCGGTCAGACCGGAGCCGCTTCCGGGCTCCGAGGCTTGTCCAGGTGACGTACCTTCCCCCTCACCTGTGGCGCCGTCCGAGTCGCCCCCGGAGGAGGTGACCAGTGCGAGATCTGTCGGCTGGCCGCTGCCTGGACTGTTGGCCTCGTCACTAGCATGGAATTCTGCAAGTTGGTTCATGCCGGGAAGAACGACCAAGCCTCCGAGCGGCGCCGGGTTGGGGTTTTGGGCGATGAGTGACGGTATCGGTGCGGACGCCTGAAGCACCTTCGCACCCATGGGAGCCGAACTTTCCTGCCCCTGCAGCGGCATGCGGAACCGCTCAGGAGGCAGAGGTTGCAACGGCGCCACCTGGTTCATTGCGAAATCGATTTCGCCGCCTTGAACGGCGGGTGCATCGAGAACAGGCGCGGATTGGGTCGAGACCACGGCCGTGGTTTCCGGAGTTGGCGCGGCCGGTTCGGCGGTGAAGCTGAATCGCTCATATTCGAACTTCGGCAGTGTCGGACTCACCGGGCTGCGGACAATGAGATTGGGCAAAGTCGGCAGAGGCTCATCGGCCACCTGGAGATTACTGTCGGGAAGCAAGAAGGTCTGCCGCGCCCCCGGAGTTGGCTGGGGCAAATTTGGCACCGTAAAACGCGCCACTGTTCTCGCGCCATCACCCTGGGCTCCTCCGGCCGTGCCCGCGGGTTCCGCTGCTTTAGGCGCCTTTAGACCGCCGGCGTCGTTTTTGGGTCCCGGCTCGTTTCCCCCCGCGTCGTCGGACTCTTCGAGCGCCGGCGCCAAAAACGGGCTGGAAAGATCGAGGACGATCATGCGCGGTCGCTCTCTTTCGGATTCCTCCAGCGCCTCCGCTAACGCCGCTTCGTCGCTAAGGTCTGGAAACAGCCGTCCCGAAGCTACGATGGCGGTAATAACGGCGATGTGGAGTGCCACCGAGGCCAGGAAGCTGCCCCAACGATACGTGTGACGCGGGGCTGTGTTCAGCCCACTGGAGTTTGGCTGTTCAAAGAGGGTTGAAGTTTGGGGTAGGGTGCGGAAATAGGGGATTGGCGTTAGCCGGAAGCGTAGATTGCTGCAGGCGGAGCGCCTCTTGGGAGTTTCTGCAGCTTCGTGTTGGATTGCGAAGTGTTCCGCAAGCCGCAGAAATGTTGCCGCTGCACGCCGTCCGCCCAAAGCTCGGCCCGCAGGTGGCTGATCAGCCGTTGCGTGGTGAGCCGTTGCGGCTGCGAGCGGCGTCGCCAGTGCGGTCGCGGCAAGGCGTCGTCCACGCCCTGTTGGCGGCTCCAACTCGCGCCCGCCAACAGCAGTAGCGCATACACCGCCGTCATAAATTGAGGGACCCGCTCGACCGCGTCCGGCTGCCGCACCTGCGCCTGTCCGACTCCCAACAGCGTCTTCTGCTCACGGAAGTTGACCTCGATCTCCCAGCGCCAAACGTACTGCCGCACGATCTGCTCCAGCCCCAAACTCGGATCGCTGACAATCAAATACGCCGGCTTGCGATACAGCACCTTCGAGCCCGCCCGCGGCCGATAACCCAACGGTGCGATCACCACCAAACGCAAGTCCCGCTTGCCTCCCGCCGGCCGCCAACGCAGCGGCGCGAGCGTCTTCACTTTGAACTGGTGCAGGCTGCCGGCGGCAAAAACCTCGACCGTTTGCCACGGCACGTTGTCGTCCTGGCGGAGTTGCTCGGGCGTCGGCGCGCGTTCGCCGTAACAACGCCTGCGGCCTTTGCCGGGCTGCTCGAGGGGCAGATGATACAGCTTGGCGTCGGAACGAATGCGGCCGATCAACGTCACCTCGGCGGGCAACGATCCGAACACCGTGCGGTTGGTGTAAGCGCCATCAACGACGAGGTGCAAGGCTCTGTCAGCGCCTCCGGGATCGGCGTTCATGGCCTCGCGCAAGCGCGCGATGTGCCTGGCGGCGAGGGCCGTTAAGCTGCACTTGCGAGCCTCGCGCCGGTACTGTTTCCAAACCTCGTCCGTGGCCTTCTTCGACGGTCGGCGCGGAGTCGGCGCGTGTTCCAAGCCGATCGGAATGAGTCGCGCCGGCTGCTGCCGCTCGCTGGGAGGCAGCGCTGCCGAGAATTGCAAGAAGCGCTGCGCGAGAATCAAGTTGGCCTGAAACTTGGGTCCAAGCGGATCGCGCCGCCAACTCACGCCGGGCGTTTTGAGACTCGACTTGGCGAGCAGTGTATCGTCGATGGCGACGACCAAGGGAGCCTCGGGCGGCAAGCGAGCGAGCACCTCGCGGCGCGAGGCATCGAGCAGGCGTTGCGGCTCGACGCGTTGTTGCGAGAACAGGCGGTAGCCGGCGCTCCAGTCCTGAAAGCTCTCGCCGGAGGCATGTAGCAGGCCGGTGATGGTGGAGCGGCCGAGGCAGACGGCGGCGCCGAGAGCGAGGCGGGTGAGGTGGTCGTTCACGCTTTGTCGGGCGTGGGGGTTGAGGCCTTTGGCGAAGAGTTGGGAGAAGGTGTCGACGACTCGTTGAGGAGTTTTTTTTTTAACTCGACGGGCGGAGGTTGCAAACGATTGAGCACGAGTTGGGAGCGGTCGAGCAGGATCCATTCGAGCTGTTCGCCGGGCTGGAAGTCGAGCATCTGAGCGCTGGCGGAGGGGAAGTTGACATAGAACTGTTGGGAAGCCTTGCGCTTGATCAACTGCAGTTTGGTGGGGAAGGACATGAGGTCTCCTTGGAAATGAATCTAGTTACACAACAAGCTAAACAACTAGATACAAGAATACCTCAAAATGTTTTGAGACACAAGCATTCTCAGATCCCTCACAACTCAAGAACATGCTTACCGCGCGTCCCATCTAGTGAAAGGCCAAACTCCAGGGGGCTGTGTTCAGCCCAGGGTCCTCTGCAATCAGAGCCGCCAGGCTAAGGCCATAACTGGCGACCGAAGCGGCCAGCGGTGGAGCGTCCGGATCTACCTTGACGATCAACTTCACGGCTTGGCGCGTTTTCCAGTCTTACGGACCTGAGCGAGAGAGAAGTCAACAATTCGATCCGAATCTTCAGCGAGATCCTGTGCGCTTGGGATCTCGGCAAGAATGGGCCGCTTCGATTCGGGGATATACTGGTGCAGCTCGCCAATATTCTTGAGCCCGTACAAAGCCAAGTCGAATCGGTCTACCGCGCCGGTCTTCGCGTACAGCTTTGACAGGTAAACCTTAACCGTACCTTCCTTGATCCCCAGTCTTTCGCCGATCTGGCGGTTACTCAAGCCCTGCACCAGCAAACGAACGAGGTCGCTTTCTCGGCGGCTGAGCTGCGCCCGGGGTTGTTTCAAAATGCTTTGGATAATGCTCTGTTCGAACCACAGCTCACCCTCGGCCACCCGCCGGATGCACTTTAAAAACAAGTCTGGCCTAAGCTGTTTTCGGAGGATGCCCTTAACACCAAGTTCGAGTGACTGACCGGCCATGCCGGCAGTAATGGATCGCACCCACAATACGACTTTAGAATTGGGGGCGGACTTCATAATTTCGCTGATTACACCGAAGTGAACTTGTGGCGTCTGATCGAGGACGATGACGTCGGGGCTCGATGCCGCCGCGTCTCGCGCAATTTCGTCGGCTACGCCCGTCACGAGCGCTAGTTCGATGTCATCGACTCCGTCGATAATCGAGCGGACGCCTTGCTCAACTAGTGTAGTGCGCCATAAATAATATAACTTATAGTATCTTCGTGTCGCCTTTACTAGTAGAAGGCACACGGATGCGAAGAGCAGAGCCAGTCCCATTGACGCAGGAGCAGCGTAGGCAGTTGGAGCGCTACGCGAACGGTCGTCGGGTCGCTGTTCGTCTGGCGTTGCGAGCCAGGATCATCGTGCTCGCCGCCGACGGTCTTGAGAACAAACGGATTGCCGCGCAGCTGTCGGTCTCGCGTCAGTTGGTGGCGCGCTGGCGAAGCCGTTTTCTTGAATCCGGCGTCGCCGGCATCGAAAAGGACGCCCCGCGGCCCGGCCGTAAGCCCGCCATCTGCTCCCCAACAGTGCAACAGATCATCCACAAGACGACCCGCGAAACGCCAGCCAACGCCACCCATTGGAGCCGCCGCACGATGGCCGCCGCGGTCGGCGTCAGCGCCTCCACCGTGGGTCGCATTTGGCGCGCCCACGGCCTCAAGCCGCATCGCGTCAAGACCTTCAAACTCAGCAACGACCCGCGCTTCGCCGAAAAACTCGACGACATCATCGGACTTTATCTCAACCCGCCCGAGCATGCCCTCGTTCTTTGCCTCGACGAGAAGTCACAGATTCAAGCCCTCGACCGCACCCAGCCCGGCCTGCCCCTGAAAAAGGGACGCGGCCGGACCATGACCCACGACTACAAACGCAACGGCACAACCACCTTGTTCGCCGCGCTCAACACGCTCGACGGCTCGGTGATCGGAACCTGCATGCCCAAGCACCGCCACCAAGAATGGCTGCGCTTCTTGCGCTTGCTTGAAAACCAGACCCCCAAGGACAAGCAGATCCATTTGATCGTGGACAACTATGCCACTCACAAACACGCCACGGTGAAACGCTGGCTGCAGCGCAATAAACGCTTCCACGTCCATTTCACGCCCACCTCAGCGTCGTGGCTGAACATGGTGGAGAGGTTCTTCCGAGACCTCACCGATAAGCGCATCCGCCACGGTGTCTTTCGTAGCGTCGGCGAACTCACCACCGCCATCGAAGACTACATCGCTCGACACAATCAGCAGCCCAAGCCCTTCATCTGGACTGCTACCGCTTCCGACACCCTTGAGAAGGTCAAGCGCGGCAAAGCCGCTCTTCTTAAGGTTCAATCTGATTGACGCACTACACTAGTGGCTCATCCGTGTAAAGTTGGACTTGGGTGGTTTGCACTACTTTTACCCTTAAGGCTCCCTTCAACATTAAGGCATATCGGCGATTTGCACAAGCCCCATCGTGAGGTCGAAGATCCCTACTGTGAGCCACGTAACTTACGGGTCAACAAAGGGATACGTAATGATGCTAACTTTGGTTAATCTGCCCCGGTAGCGAAATGAGAGCATTGACTTTCTAGGTGTTTAACCTTAAAACAGTAGAGTAGATCAACCGGCTACCAGCTGCCCCAGCCTTTCTCCTCGGCTGGCTGGCTTTTGGGTCGTAACATCTATCGACAGCCGCATCGCAGAAGACGACTCCTAGAGCAAGAAAACAGTGGAACGGAGACAGACAGAACGAATGGGAATGAGCCTTGAGTGTTCCATTCGCGTTGGAGGTAAAGGCGCGGTTCTGGTTCCAGGCGTCACTGAGAATCTTAGCCGCAGCGGGGCTTTGGTGACGATTCGGCCAAATGGCCAGGCGGATGCGATTGCGGTTGGTGCCCAGATCGCAATTGACCTCGATCTACCGCATGCGCCGGATGAGAAGCCCCAGTGCCTGCGAGGCAAGGGAATGATCGTCCGATTGAGTCCTGGCGAAGACGAGGAAACACAGCGAATCGCTCTCTCTTTTAGCAAGGTCGGATTTCATCGAAATGCTTCAGTCGCAAAACAGTCGTCCAGCTTAGTTATGTAGTGTTCTCAATATTTTAAAATCTATGACTTCAAGGTAAAGACGAGGGAGCGCAATTATCGAGGCCAGCCTGCTGGCTCCGTGGGTTTTGCTGCTTTTCGCCGGGGTTTTGAACCACGGAATGTACTCCTACGCGATCATGGCAACGGGCAATGCGACAAGGGCGGCGGCGCTGTCGATCCAAGGATTTGGGGCAGTGGATGCCGCTGGCGCGACGACGATCGCTTGCAGGCAGGCAGCCGCCGAGATGCAATATCTACCAAACGTTGACGTCGCCACGGAAGACTGTGCGAGTGCCGATCTAATGGTGACGGCTGCGTTCGTTAACGCCGCCTCGAGTGTTGATGGTCTGTACCCGGGCTGGAATGTGGCGGTCACCTACACCACTGTGCCATTGCTGCCGCTCCCGTTTATGCCGGGACAAATGACGATTGTCAAGGACGTCGAAGTCAGGCAGGTGCCGGAATGAGACGCGGCAAAAAATCTTCAGGCGCGGTGCTCATCGAGTTCATGTTTGTGGGCATAGGTATGATTTTCGTGCTCATCTCGACGTTCGAGATGGCCAGAGGAATGTGGATTTACAACTCGCTTTCGCATGCGGCTCGAGAGGGTACCCGCTTTGCGATTGTGCATGGCAAGAATTGCTCAACTTTGCCTTACGCATGCACGGTTACGATCGGAAACGTCGCCACGGTAATTCAGAATGCATCGCTGGGGCTCGATCCAGCCGAGCTCAACGTTACGTTCGAAAGTGGCGGTTCCGGCTTCGGCATTTGGAGCAATGTTGACGCGAGCGGTACGATGACCGCCATGCTGGCAAATACGACGGTTTGGCCGCCCGCGGGCCGCGACGCGCCCGGAACTCCGATTCAGGTTCAAGTTTCATATCCGTTTCGTTCGGCGATTGCAATGTTTTGGACGGGAGTCGGTCCCGGCCAAACGTTTGGAGTCGTTAATCTACCCGCTTCTTCGGCGGATGTAATTCAGTTTTAATCGTTTGTAAAGGACAGCAGATTATGCGCTTAAACAACCCCGAGCACGGCGGCATCATCATCCTGGTAACGCTGGCCCTATTTTCAATGGCGGGCTTGCTCGGACTCGCCGTTGATTTAGGAACGTCATATTTCATCGAAAAAGATACGCAGGCGGCCGCCGATGCCACCGCGATGGCCGTCGCTATCGAGGCGTACGAGATAGGCGGCGCGAGCGGGCCGTACGACTGTGATACCCAGGGTGGTCCGAATAGCACGACCATCAAGTGTCACGCCACACCGATTCCTTGCGCCGCACCGCCTCCCTCCCCGCCGCTGACGACCACCGATGCTGGTTGTCTGTACGGTGAAGAGAACGGGTTTACGGTCGGCGGCGATGGCGGCCGTCAGGGAGTGACTATCGAGTCCGCCGCCGGAGTAGGTAGTGCGGCTATTAACGCGCCGGTCCTGGGAACCGTGCCGGTTTATTTTTGGGCGCGTTCGCGGGTCACCCAAACCATGCCGCAATTGTTCTCTTCAATGCTCGGCAACACATCGAGCATGATTAGTTCGCGCGCGACCGCCGCGGTAATCGACTCTGTCGTGATCGGTTCGCTGCTTCTTTTGAATCGCCGTAACGATTGTTTGCCGGTAAAACCGGGGCCGTTGGCCAATAGTTGAGGGCTAGATCTCACCGTATCGGCGAATGATAACGGCGGCCAGTTTGCGCTGGATGTTGAAGGCGGGATTATCATGTCGTCCACTCGGGACGGAAGCGGGGGTGCGCAGGCGCCATACGCCGCGGAAAACAGCGGTGGCGGTACGGTGAAGTCAGATTTCGCAATGATTCGCGGGACGGGCGACTACACAACCTCCGGAAGTTCGACGTTTGATCCCAACCCGACGAATGGGCATTCAGGGAAAATCTTTCTTGATCCGACGCGCGGTAAGGACAATCCTCCTATCACTTCGGCCAGCCTTCCCTTAAGGCAGCACAATGGTGGAGCGCTCGTCGGTTCGGTAGACCCGAACCTCCCGAGAATCGTTACCGACGGTATTCACTTCCCCACTTTCACTCCCAACAACGGCACCACGGTCGCGACAGGTAACACGCTTGATATTACGGGTCACGTAAAGTTCGAGCCAATTGATGGCAAATTCGGAGAGTTTATTTTTCCAGGTGGCGTCGACATCAAAGGCGCGAACACCAATGTTGAGTTCGGTCCTGGCCGCTACGTGTTCGCCGGTACCAAGCTTAAAAGCGGCAAGCCCGCACCCGTCTTTCAAATGCACGCCAACGCCGTCGTGACAGACAACCTGGCATACGACGTCAAGCCGGCCAATGGCGGCGAAATGCTCATTTTTGCTGGGCCAGATTACGAGGGTGCCAACGGCGTGAGTATTCAGAACGCCATATCGAACGGTGTTGGATTGGACTACGGGCTTTTTAATGAAATGTCCGCGATGTCCTTTGGGACTGCCGAGCTCAAGGGCGGCAACAGCCCAGGGACGGAAATCAACCTACACGGGTTAAACCCTGAAAATACAAACGTCCCGGCTGAACTGACAGCATACAAATCGACACTTGCCTGGCAGGATCGCGAAAACTCGATCTATGAGTATGGAGACGATTTGGGCAACTACAACACCGCCGGCTGCGACGGCGCGGTCGCGAACCCTGCCTGTAACACGGGCCGCGACCCTGACGCTACTGAACTTGAAATCGGCGCCAGCCCGGACGTACATCTGTGGGGTGTGATCTATCAACCAAGAGGGTCATTTACCACAATGATCGGTGGCGGCGGCTACTCCGGTCCGATCCAGCTTGTATCAGGCGCGTTGCGGATTCAAGGAAACGCCCAACTCAACATGGGCATTATTTCTAACCCGCTCACGATTAAGACCATCTCATTGATCGAATAGACACTTTGATCGGAACTCGATACACGAACTCTCAGCAATGAACAAGAAGCGCCACAGCCTTTTCGCGATCATGCCGTCGATCACCGACGTCGTATTCGTGATGCCGCTCGTCTGGGCTTACGTTTGGATGAGCGGCGCGAAGATGATGCTTCGCGACGGTGATACCGGCTGGCACATTCGCGCCGGCGACTGGATTCTCGCCAACGGCGCCGTGCCCGAGCAGGACATGTTTTCGTTCACGCGAAGCGGTGAGCCTTGGTTCGCCTGGGAATGGTTGTGGGACGCAGCTTTTGCCTGGCTGCATCAGATTGGGGGCCTGCAGGCCGTCGTCTTGTCTAGTTTCGCGATTGTTTGTCTGACCTTCGCATTGCTGTATTCGTTCGTGCGCAAGCATTGCGGTAACGCCTTGGTGGCCATGCCGCTCACGTTGTGCGCGATGGGCGCATCCACGATTCACTGGCATGCGAGACCGCATCTGGTGACCCTCGGGTTGATCGTAGTTTTCTTGTGGGTTCTCGAGCGCAACGTCGAGGACGCTAAACCCCGTGTTCTGTGGGCACTGCCCGCGCTAATGATTTTGTGGACGAACCTTCACGGCGGATTCTTGGCCGGCATCATCATTTGCGGCGCTTACGCCACCGGCCAGGCGGCACGTGCGATCAGTGCCGAATCGTGGCCCAAAGCCCGCGCGAGGATTGTCGAGAGCAAGCCGTATTGGATTACCACCGCGCTGTGCATGTCCGCGACGCTCATTAATCCATACGGCTACGAGCTGCACACTCACATCGCAAAATATTTGTCTGATCCATATCTTTTCGAGCACATTGGGGAATTCAAGTCATTGAGCTTTCAGCACCCTTCGGCAATCTATTTCGAAATTCTGCTTTTTCTGGGTGTGATTGCGTCCTACCGCTATCTTGCCCAGATGCGGCTTACATACGTTTTTTTGATTCTCGGTTGGGGTCACTTGGCGTTGATCTCAGCGCGAAACATCCCAATTTTTACGATCGTGGCCGCGCCCTTCATCGCTCGCGCTCTAGTTGATTTACTCGAGCACGCCCGAGCGAACATTCAGGTCAGGTGGTTTAGTGGAATGGTTGACGGCTTCCAGCAGTTCGCGGCTGACATGACCCGAATGGACGTCAAACCACGTTGGCACGTCGCGAGCGTTGGGGCGTTCGTGCTGCTGGCGTTGGTGTCGTATGCCGCGCCGACTGAATTTGAGAAATTTGACGCGCGCTACAACCCAAGCGAATATCCAGAGGCCGCCCTTAAGGTCTTGGCTGAAGTCGGAAACGACACGCGCGTGTTTACCCACGATGAGTGGGGGGATTACTTAATTTATCGAATGTATCCGAGTCAGAAGGTTTTCGTGGACGGCCGCAGCGATTTTTATGGAGCGGAATTCGGCGAGAAGTATATCGGCTTGATGCAGGTGAAGCCGAGCTGGGAAGCAACATTGCATGATTCTCGGATTGAACGAGTTATTTTACCTGACGATGCGGCCTTAAGTGCCGCCCTAAGGGTATCGACCGATTGGGAGATGACGTACGCGGACGCGACCGCCGTCATTTTCGACAAACGAATTTTAGAGCGTGAATCTTTAGGCTCTAAAGAGAGCTCGGGGGTTGCTGACCGCCGGACTCGATCCGACGACGGTTGCCGTCAGAGCGACCCCGTTGGCGGCGAACTGTTCGCCATTTCTTTTTGATTAGGAGGTTGAAATAAATGCAACTGATTGGGCAATTCTTGATGTCGCTAGTCCGTGAGGAAGAGGGCCAGGATCTGATTGAGTACACGTTACTACTGGCGTTCGTCGCTCTGGCGTCGGCTGCTCTGTTCATCGGAGCTGGTGGTTCGATTAACTCGATTTGGACAATCGCTAACGATATTCTTTCGAACGCTGCAGTCTCAGCTAGCTAGGAATTTATTCCATCGGGGGGGCAACTGTCCTGTTCCCCCCCCATACTTTTCAGTATCGGACGAAGAGAATTTTATCAAAAGAGGACTTGTGTCTCGGCTTTTATTCCAATTTGTGACTACATTTGCCAGCGACGATGGTAGCGATTTGATCGAGTATACCTTGATTCTCGCGACGATCATACTGGCCGGTGCCGCTTTATTTCTTGGAATGCAGGACAGCGCGAACACGATCTGGTCGGCCGCCAACAACCAGCTTGGTATAGCCAACAACTGATTTTTTGGAGGATCATATCAATGAAAAAGCGTCTCGCTGCCGTACTGGCATTCGCGTTTGTAGTTTCAATCCTGGCAAGCGGCCTGCTCTATTGGCTCGTTCGAAATACCTTGCCACAGCAGGAGGCGCAAGCCACGACGCCCGTTTTCGTCGCAACACGAGATTTGCAAGTTGGAGCGCTGCTGAGGGACGTCGATATTCGACAAGAAGGATGGGCCGGCGAAGTCCCCGAGAACGCGCTATTAGACGGGGGCGAAATTATCGATAGAGGAGTGATTCAGAACATTTACCGCGGAGAAGTTATCGTTGACTCGCGGCTTGCTCCTAAGGGCGCGGGCGGGGGGCTGGCTGCGATTATTCCGGAGGGCTATCGAGCGGTAGCGATACGTACTAACGAAATTATTGGGGTGTCGGGTTTCGTAACGCCCGGCATGCGCGTCGATGTCATTATCTCTGGCAATCCGCCGGGGAACTCAAGGGGAAACGTAGGTACCTTGACAACAACATTGCTGCAGAATATCGAAGTGCTCTCAGCAGGTCAAAGTATTGAAAAGGATCGGGAGGGTAAGCCCGTTATCGTGCCAGTCATCAACATGTTGGCCACTCCCGACGAAGCTGAGATTCTTAGCCTTGCGGGAAAGGAGACGTCGATTCAGTTGGTGCTCCGGAATCCACTCGATACGGAAATCGCCCAGACCGAAGGCACGGCAACGTCACGGCTATTTTCGAACATAGGCTTTATGAAAAAGCCTGTAGCGCGACCGGCGCCCAGACGGCTAACAATCGCACACAGCCGCCCCCGCCGCCGCCAAAGGAGCCGTTAAAGATCGAAATCTACCACGGAACGGCAAAGATTGAAGCGGAATTCAAGGAAGACGAAGGGGCTGGGCAGTGAGATTAACGCAAGCAATCACTACACTTATGATCGTGGCGGGAACCGTTCCCGCTGGGGCGCAAGAATTTACCGCCGCTAACGTCGAACCGGTTGAGCTGGCGTATGCCGAGGCTCAGAACACTCCGCAATCGGTTTCACCGATAGGGGCTCCGGGAACAGCCGCACGCGACCTATTCGTGCGCATTGGAAAATCGCTGGTGCTCGATAGTCCGATAGCAATAGAGAGGGTTTCTGTCGCTAACGGTGAAATAGCTGAGGCTATCGCCGTAAGCCCCAATGAAATTGTAATTAATGGGCGTGGTGTCGGCGAGACATCGTTGATCGTGTGGCAGCGTTCAGGCCAGCGTATGCTGTTCGACCTGAAAGTCAATCGTGATCTTGCCCATGAAGAGGCGGTGCGCAGAACCCTTCAGGATGAGCTTTCGGGCGACGAGGTGGATTTCGAGCTCGAGAGCGGGACAGTATTTCTGCGCGGGAGAGTCTCCAATTTGACAGCCGCCGGGCGCGCCGAGGCGATTGTCGGAACCCTCGCGGAAAACGTAGTTAACTTGTTGCAAGTTGATATTCCTGACGTTGAAACACAAATTCTCCTGAAAGTGAAATTTGCCAATGTCGACCGTTCGGTACTGTCCGAGCTGGGAGTGAATTTGTTTTCGACGGGGGCGCTTAATACTCAGGGCTCAGTTACCACCCAGCAATTCGGGCCGCCGCAGGTTAATAGTTCGGGCGGTAGTGGTGTTCGGTTCACGTTTCAGGATGCGCTGAACATATTCATGTTTCGTCCCGACCTCGACTTCGGCCTGGTCATCAAGGCCCTCACGGCCAATAGTTTACTGGAAATTCTTGCCGAGCCAAACGTTCTCGCGATCAATGGAAAGCCAGCCAGCTTTCTCGCCGGGGGGGAGTTCCCGTTTCCAACAGTTCAGGGCGGTGGGCTTGGCGGCGCCATCACGATTCAGTTCCGTGAATTTGGCGTGAGACTGAATTTCGTACCGCGCGTCACACCGCGAGGAACCATCCGACTTGAGGTGGAACCCGAAGTGAGTACGCTTGACTTTGCTAACGGTTTGGTCTTCCAAGGATTCACAATTCCGGCTATTTCTACCCGCCGTGTGCGAACCGAGATCGAACTCGAATCCGGCCAAAGCTTTGCGATTGGCGGCCTGTTAGACGATCGCGTGACCGAGAATCTCAGCAAGATTCCCGGCCTTGGCGATATTCCCTATCTCGGAAAGCTGTTTCAGTCTCGTAGTCTGTCGAAGTCTCACACTGAACTATTCATATTGGTGACCCCGGAAATCGTTCGCCCGATGACCGATCCCTCTCAGATGACCGAAATCGAATACCCGAAAGAGTTTATGAAGGGAATGTCTAGAGTGATTCCTCGCACTGCAGGGTTGGATGTAACGGGTCCAGTGCCCATCGAGCCGCCCTCGGACGTGATTCCGATCGAGGAGTTGCGGCCAGTCAGTGACAGGCAGGGAGACGATGGGGTCACGGCGGCGCCGACGATTCCGCCGATGATTCTAGCACCGACGCTTGCGCCCACTGATGCCGCTGGCGCCCGCCCGGCCCCGACCACAAACGAATAGGACTAAGACGGAAACCTGAATGTATCCACTCAACTTAGCCCTTCTAGTTGCCGGAAAAACGCTGGAGACCGAACTCGACGCCACCCTGTCGAAGCTGGCTATCAGAAAGGTATTCACAGACCCGGCTTGGGAACAATCCGACGACCTTGCCGGGCGACTAGAGCGCTCCAGCCCAGATGTCGTCATTGTCGGACCTGGAACCAGAGAGAGAGCCGTACTCGACACGATTCGCGCGGTGAAAAGTCTGCAGGGATCGCCGGCAATCGTGGCCCTCAATACTTCTAAAGATCCGGACACGATCCTTGAAATGGTTCGGGCCGGTGTAAGTGAGTATTTGTATCCTCCGTATGACGAGAAGCTCGAGAAAGCCCTCCGAACAATTTCCGAGCAACGCGAGCGCGCGATCCCGGCCTCTTCAAAAGATTCAAAGATCTTTGGAATACTCTCTGCAAAGGGGGGCTGCGGGGCCACGACGATTGCCTGCCACGTCGCTCGGGAGATCAGTGGCTGCACCAAGACCGAGGTGCTGTTGGCGGACCTTGACTTGCAGGTCGGCGGCGTTCGTTTCGCCACGAAAGCACAGTCGGACTACTCGATTCTAGACGCGACCAGCAATCTGTACCGGCTAGACGTCAGTTTCTGGAAGGCGTTGATTTCAAATGGTATCCGGGGAGTCGAAGTCATTAGTGGCCCCCAGGACGACGTACTCTCAGTTGTCGAACCAACTGCGGACCAGGTTCGTCAAGTGTTACAGTTTGTCCGGACCCAGTATCCCTTCACTGTCGTCGACTTGGGTCGAGGGCGATCTGATGTGACGATCGGCGCACTTGAAGAGATTGACAACCTGCTGTTGGTCACAACGCTCGATATCACGGCGATGCATCAGGCGAAGGCTATGATCCGTGGAGTTGTCATGCGTGGATTCCCCCAATCCCAAATTCGACTGGTGCTGAACCGGATGCCGAAGAACCCCGAGCTGACCATCGACGAAATTACAAAGAACATGGGCGTTGAGCCCTTCGTGACGATTCCCAGCGACTACTCGTCGTTGTATGAAAAGCAGCTCGAGGGCGGGTTACTGTCAAGCAGCACTAAGCTCGGAACCGCATACAAGAAGCTTGCCCACAAGCTCACAGGCGTCGCGCTGCCGAAGAAGCAGCGTAGAGGCTTTTCACTGTTCGGGTCTTAAGGGGAAATGTATTATGGCCACTACTCCACTAGTTAGTGTCACCCAGCGGCGCCCGGGGCAAGGCGAAGAAACAGGATGGGTCAAGCGCCTTTTCGACAATCGCGCGGATTCGTCTGAGTACCAGCAGTTTAAGTCTGAGATCCACCGCAAGCTCCTAGATCGAATCAATCTTGAGGCGGTCTCATCGATTCCGAACGAGCGTGTGCGTTCGCAGGTCCGTGGGGCGGTCGCTCAGCTAGTCGAGGGTGAGTCGACACCGCTTAGCCTTGTTGAGAAGGACCGCGTCATTGAGGAAGTTCTCGACGAAGTGTTCGGACTAGGGCCCCTCGAGCCGCTGCTGCAGGATCCAGAAGTTTCGGATATTCTCGTCACGACGCCGGGGCTTGTATATATCGAAAAAGCCGGCCGGTTAAAACGCACGAACGTTCAGTTTAAAGATGATGCCCATTTAATGCGCATCATCGAAAAGGTTGTGTCTCGGGTCGGGCGAAGGGTCGACGAGTCGTCCCCGCTCGTCGATGCAAGGCTGCCGGATGGTTCCCGCGTTAACGCGGTGGTTTCGCCGGTCGCAATCGACGGCCCCTTGCTCTCAATTCGCCGTTTCGGACGTGACCCGTTGCAGGCGAAGGACTTGCTCGAGTCCTACACGATGACCGAGGGCATGCTCGATTTAATGATCGCGGCGGTGGAATGCAGATTAAATGTATTGGTGTCGGGCGGCACGGGCGCCGGCAAGACCACCCTATTGAACGTACTCTCGAGCTATATTTCGAGCGAAGAGCGTATTGTCACCATTGAGGATGCGGCGGAGCTTCAGATGCGGCAGATTCACGTCGCGCGAATGGAAAGTCGCCCGCCAAACATCGAGGGCAAGGGGCAGATAAAAATCCGAGATCTTGTGATCAATGCTCTTCGTATGCGTCCCGACCGCATTATCGTCGGTGAGGTCCGCGGCGAAGAGTGCTTGGATATGTTGCAGGCCATGAATACCGGCCACGACGGATCACTAACGACCGTCCACTCTAATGCCGCCCGAGACGCTTTGGCTCGAATGGAAGTTATGGTTGGCATGGCTAACGCCAATATGGGTGTCCGTGCAATTCGCCAGCAAATTAGCTCGGCGCTTGATTTGATTATCCACGTGGCTCGGCTAAGTGATGGTAGCCGCCGCGTTACTCAGATCACCGAAGTTGTCGGTATGGAAGGCGAGCAAGTCACGACACAAGACCTATTTCTGTTTGAGCGCCTGGGCCTCACCAAAGAGCGCGACGTGAAGGGACGCTTCCGCGCGACCGGCGTGCGGCCGCGCTTCCACGACCGTTTACGCGCCTCGGGTGTTGAACTGCCCACGGACCTCTTTCAACGCGTTGTTGAAATCAATCACGAGGAGCGCAAATGACAACACTAATGATCATTGGTTTTTTGGTCATATTTGGCATTTCCCTACTTGCGATCAGTCTCGGCGTCAGCTATGTCGAGAAGGAGCGCTCGGCACAAGTGGACAAGGCATTGCGTGTGGTCAAAGGCCCCCACGGCGAGATGTTCGACGCCGACCTTGTAAAAGAAGCGGCGCTCCACGACCAAGAGGATTCGCCATTTTTGATTTTGCCCGGTGCCGGCCGGCTGAATAAAATGCTGCGACAGTCCGGCCTGGAATGGTCGCTGGGCAGCTTGATTTGGATGATTTCGGGCGGGATCGTAATCGGGGCAGTGCTGGGAAGCCTCGTACCGATTTTGATTTTCTGGGTGCTGACTGCCATCGTACTAGGAATTCTTGGTGGGCTGTTACCGGTCATCTATGTCAGCCGAACGCGAGCCAAACGATTAGCCGAGTTCGAGGAGCAATTCCCCGAAGCGTTAGACTTTCTCGCTCGCTCGATGCAGGCTGGTCATGCATTTACGGTTAGTCTCGGAATGCTCGCCGATGAATCTGTCCCACCACTTGGTGAAGAATTTCGCACTGTTTATAACGAACACAACCTCGGTTCTGACCTGAACGTAGCCCTAAGAAGGCTTTCGGAGCGTATCCCGATCCTAGACGTTCGATTCTTCGTGGCGTCGGTTCTACTGCAGCGAGAGGTTGGCGGCAATATGAGCGAAATTTTGCTCAACCTGGCCTACATTATCCGTGAGCGATTCCGCCTAAAGGGTCATGTCAAAGCAGTGAGTGCGCATGGCCGGCTGACGGCATCGATACTGACCATCATGCCGATCATCGTGCTGATACTCATGATGCTGGTGGCGCCTTCCTACATTCCGTCGATGATTGAAGATCCGGACGGAAAGTATCTGCTACTGATAGGAGCGGTGTTACAGATCGTCGGCTTCTACTTCATTCGCAAGATCGTAAACATCAAAATTTAGGGAGCATTATTTTGACAATATTGTTAGCAATCGTAGCCTTCCTATTCTTGATGGCGAGCATCTCATACTACGGATACATCACGTACGTCCGTCCGGCTCAGATCTACCAGCACATGGGGTCGGAAGCCGGAATCGCCGACATTGACGTGATCAGAACCGGGGATACCTCAACTCGGTCGTTCCGGGTCGTGGAAAAACTTGGCGACCAGATCCCCGTCGACATATCCAGCCGGCGAATGGCTGAGCGCTATCTCATCGCGGCGGAAATTCGTTCGCCCGCCGCGCCGTCCATTTACTTTGGCATGCGAGTAGTACTTTGCGTGCTGTTGGCGATGGCTGCCTTTTTTGCTCGCGATTTTATCACCTTTAATACGGTATTAAGATTCGTAATGGTTATTGCCGCCGGAATCACCGGGTTTGCAATTCCGAGCATTTACTTGGACTACCTGGTGCGCAAACGCCAAGAGGCGCTGAAATTCGCTTTACCCGACGCGCTCGACTTGGCCGTGGTTTGCGTAGAAGCCGGTCTCGGTTTGGATCAGGCGCTTCAGGCGGTAGCGCGGGAATTGCATGACACCCACCCGGATATCTCCGATGAGCTGGCGCTCGTCAACCTTGAGATGCGGGCTGGACGTAGCCGCGCCGACGCATTGAGAAACTTCGCAAAGCGAACCGGCGAGCCGGGCATCCGCAAACTGGTTAGTATCCTAATTCAAGCTGATCGATTCGGAACGAGCATGGCGGACTCGTTGCGCACTCATTCCGATTTCATGCGCGTGCGCCGCAGGCAGGAAGCCGAAGAGCGGGCGAATAAGGTAGGCGTCAAACTTGTGTTCCCGATTTTTTTCTGTATCTTACCTGCGATGCTAGTCGTGGCGGCAGGGCCTGGTGTTCTGCAAGTCGTGAAGTACTTGTTCCCAATGATGCGGTCAATCAGTATCTAGGCTGCTCTACCGCTAATAAATCCCTGGTGTTTGACCGGCCTGCACTTTGTGGTTCGGGCGGCCGATACGTACTATTGAGTGTCCTGCCAATTCACCGGACACTCGACCGCCTCTTTTCCAATTGAAAGATGAGCCTGAAGGAGAGAGGCGAAGTAGCTGCGGGTGGAGGGGATTATAGCGTGAGTTGAGGTCGGCGGCGGCAGCTTCTTGACTCTTCGCCGGGCGGGGTAAGGGGGATTGCATAAGGGGGAAGGGGCGGCAGCCCCAATCCCCCTTTGCACGCATCCCAGACGAGACTCCATGGCCGTCTTCGGACAGGGACCTGGGCTGGCAACTCCCGCTCAGATGCGGCTCTTGCCTATGGCGCGCGCCAGCGGATCGCCAGGTCTTTGCAGACGCGTTGTAATTCATTCCGCCGGGCATCAAGCTGTTCGGCGATCTGCGTATCCGAGTGCGCGTCGGCTTGCGCCTGCAGTGCGTCGATCGTTTGGTCGTCGCGCAAGCCACGCACTTCCTCGGGCAGACTGAGCAGCTTTTCCCACGGCGTGCTCCACTCGGCGTAGACCTGGCGCAACTTGCCGCGGCGATCGGGCCGCTGGGTGGCGAAGGCGCACGGGCGATGAAAGTTCAAGTACGGGTTCAGCCACTTGCGGTAGAACTCATCGATCGCATGCGTCGCGTCCGAGGGCAAAAACTGATAGCCCATCCACTTGCGCACCACCGCGCCGTTCTTGGTTTCGACCAAGGCATTGTCGTTCGAACGGCGGGCGCGGGATGCGCGTAAATTCAACTCGCAACTTCTCGAGCAATTTGGCGGTTCGATGGTTGATGTATTCGCTGCCATTGTCGGAATGAAAGCCACGCACGCTAAATGGGAATTGCGCCAAAAGCCCTTCCAGCAAGGGAATCAAGTAGTTTTCATTGATGTGTTCGACACAACCGACGACCTGCCATTGCGTCACTTCGTCGACCACGTTGATGGTGTAGGCTCCCTTTTCCCCTTCCTGTTCGGGCGAGTGCACGGTGTCGATGCGCAGGTATCCGGGACGCCCGCGCGGCTCGGGTTGGCGGCGTTCGCCGATCGCCACGGGTGTCGGTCGAGTCTTGTCGAGATGCAAACTGTGTTGCCGATAGACGGCTCGTTTGCGCAAGTTGTAGAGGTGTCCCACCGACAGTTCGGCAAGGCGTTTGAATTCCTTGCGCTCGTACACTTGGAACTCGCGTTGGAGAATGCGCCGCGTGGCCGGCCCGGAGAGGCGTTGATGCACTTGGTCGACATGCGCCAGGAGAACGATGTCGGCGCGGCTGTACTTGGTGGGGAAGCGGCGCCGCCGATAGGCTGTCGGCCGGACGCACTTTTCGCGCAAAAACTGCCCGATGAGGCGGGTCAATTGGGCGCGACTTAAGCCGCTGAGCTTGCTGAGGAAGCGCCGCAGCAGTCCCTTGACGGAGCGCTTCTGGTCGGCGTAATGATGCCTCTTCAGGACGCCTTCGACGAGCGCGTATTTCTCCGCTCGACTTCCGGCCTGGAATTCGACAGACCCACACCCGTCGAGAAAACTCTCGATCTCGTCAAGACTCAGTGATTCGGCTTGCTGCACGGCGACTCCCATCACCCGCAGCTTGCCTGTTCCTAATCGACCTTGCCCAGATTACCTCCAGGCTCATTTTGTATTGGAATCACCCCTCCCTTCAGGCTCATCTTGTATTGGACAAGACGACCGTACATCGTGAAGGCCGAATCTGCTATTTTTATTCAGAAGGATTAATTGACGAATGGACAATTCGATATTATCAGCGGTTCTCTGGATAGCCGCCGGCGTGATACTACTAGTACTGATCTCGAGGCGAAAGAAACGGCGAACGCTCGACGACTAAAAGTCGATCGGCGGAAGTCGATCCCGGCGTCGAAACCGTGGCCCAGCTGCCGAGTCGTCTTGGAAAAGCCATACCTGCATCGCTCGACTCGATAGTCGCGCGGCAGGAGTCTGAGGGTGCCTGGGGCTACGGACGCGGATCATCGTGGGTAGAACCGACCGCCTTGTGCCTTCTAGCGCTGGGGCGCAATTCGCTATATCCAGAGGCCGTTGCGCGGGGAACCGCTTGGCTGCGAGATGCTCGGCTGGCAGAGGGCTCGTGGCCGGCGCTCGCCGGTGTCGACATCTCTGCCGGTGCCACGGCGCCGGCTGTAATCGCATTACTCGATCATGACCCAGAGGCCGTATCTCCCGAATCGATTGAGTGGCTGCTGTCGGCTGGAGCGCAAGAAAACTCGCTCCTGGCGCGGCTACGACGTTTCCTGATGGTTGGTGACTTAGAGGGTGATAAAGGGATAGACGGCTGGCCCTGGGCGGACGGGGCTTCGGCGTGGGTCATGCCTACAGCCTGGTCACTTGCAGCCCTAAAGAAATTCCTTAAGACCGACCATTCGTACCTTCCAAGTGTAAAATCGCGTGTTGCGGAGCGTATCATCGCAGGCGAGCGGTTCCTAGAGTCGCGTGTCTGCGAGGACGGGGGCTGGAACCATGGGGGCAATGAAGCTCTCGGTTATGTAGCGCCGGCTTATCCGGAGACGACTGGAGCCGCGCTAGTCGGCCTTGCCGGAAGCACTTCGCAGATGCTCCCGGATGCATTGAAGCGCGCCAATTTGTTGCTCCAGGATTGCCGCTCTCAACGGGCGGCCGCTTGGCTTCGGATCGGTCTACTTTCGCACGGGGTTTCACCACGTGTTGAGACCGAATCTTACTGTCGTGACGTTGTCGACGTTGCTCTGACCCTGATTGCGGCCTCCGCGGAGAGCGGACGCAACCCGCTACTGGATGCCTAGCGCAATGCCTGATCGAGAAACAGTCGCGAGGAAATTTGACCGGCGCGAGGTGGGCGCCCTCGCCGCGGGCGCGGTGTTGGCGTCGGCATGCGGGCGAGAGGCTGATCCGATTGCGACGTCCGACGTCAGTATCGTCTCGGTTCCGGATTACTCAGCTGACCTGCTCGGCGTTGTGCGAAGAATATTCGTAGAACATCGCTTAGACCTTCGCGGCAAAAGCGTTGTCATCAAGCCCAACCTAGTCGAGTTCGATCCAGAGACGCCGATAAACACAAATCCGCTGCTGACGTCCGCGGTGCTGGAAGCGTGCCGCTCACTCGGCGCAGCCGCCGTAACCGTGGCCGAAGGCCCGGGCCATCGCCGGCTCACGCTCGACCTTGCCGAGTCCGCGGGATATTTCGAGGCAATCGCCAATTTCGAAAATCATTTCGTCGACCTCAACGTAGATGCGATTCGAGAAGTCACACTGCGCTCGCCGTTTTCCAAACTTTCGAAGCTCTATTTGCCGGAAACTCTGCTCGCCGCTGACGTGCTTATTTCGCTTCCGAAGCTCAAAACTCACCATTGGGTCGGCGCGACTCTTTCAATGAAAAACCTATTTGGCGTGGTGCCGAGTGGCGTGTATGGCTGGCCGAAGAATGTACTTCACTGGGCGGGCATCAACGAATGTATCGCGGATTTAGCGTTTAACGTGACACCCCAGTTCTGCCTTGTCGACGGCATCGTCGGCATGCAGGGTAATGGGCCGATCCAGGGCGTCGCAAAGTCGGCGGGCGTCCTAGTCGCCGGCAGCAGCCCGATTGCGGTGGACGAAACCTGCTGTCGAATCATGGGCATCGCGCCCGAGAAGATCGCGTATCTGCGGTTAGCAGCCGCGCGCATGGGCGCAGTCGAACCCCATCAGATTGCTGAGTCGATCTCAGCGGTTCAAACGAACTTCGATCTTCCTCCGAATATGGATTTTCTGCGGATTACCAGGGACCCGGCGACGGCTCAAGTTTGAGCATTTCTCAACATCAAAGGTCGGCTACCTGGCCAGAGTCACCGCCGCCCAAATGGGGCTGGGGACAACGACTCGCCTTCAAGCCGGTTTAGACGATTTCGTGAAGTTTGCGGCTCGCGCTTGGGAAGCTCGACAGATCCGTTTTTAGCAGCTCCGCCCCAAGGGTCCAGTAAAGATCGCCGATGGTGCCTGTGACGTTGGTATGGCGGCCTGTTTTGAGTTCTGAAGCACCGCCCGCGACCAACACTGCTAGACCGCTGTTCTTGTGATTGTTTGCTTCAGCGTGCTCGTGGACGAGCGTCAGCAGCGTATGGTCGAGCAGCGTGCCGTCGCCCTCTGGGATCGACCTCAGCTTCGCCAGTAGGTAGGCGAACTCTTCGACATGCCAGCGATTGATGTCCCGCAAAATCCGAATGCCGCGGGGCGTTGTAACTGACCCATGGGTGTATTCGTGGTGACGGTAGGCAGTGTGGCCCAGCCATGGAAATCGAGACAGCCCTTGGCATTTCGTCAGCATGTAAGATGCGACACGCGTTTGGTCGGTGCGCAAGGCGTGGACCAGTAGGTCTGTCTGCAGTTTCGCGATCCGAGGCCAATCCTTTAGATCCCCGCCTTCGGGCGGACGCTCAACGACATCACGATATTCCGCGGGCAATCCCTCTATCGAGCGCTCGAGGTCTCGCACGGATTCAAGGTATTCCTCGACGCGCGCCCGATCTCCCGCCGGTAGCTCCTGGCTCAGAGATTCGGCGTCCGATCGAACCGCATCGAGAATGCTTTTCTTGCGATCGACCCATTGCGTTCCGCGCGACCCGAATACGCGGTCAAACAGCCGGTGCGGCAACATCTCGGGCGGTAGCGGTCTGTTGCGCTCCGCCCAGCTCATGTTTCGCTGAACGCTCTCACCAAACGATTCTTGGCACACCCCGATCTGGAGCGATTGAAAGCGCGTCTCTTGTCTAATCTTCTGGGCCACGACTTGATCGAACGAAGGTCCACCGGCGCCGCGTCCGCTAAACGAGAGCCCGGACATCAAAGCGCTCATCGAGCGGTGATGGTCATTGCCGGGACCCGGGAGCCGCGCCGCCGGACTGTCGAGCCCGCTAATGACGTGGACGTAATTCTTGAGCTTGGCGAGCGGCTGCAGGCACGGCGTTAGCGTGTATTCTTCCCCAGTTTCGCGGGGAATCCAGTAACGCTCTGATATGCCATTGCCGTTGAACCAGAGCACAAACCGCTTCGGGATCGCGCTCGCCTCCGTGCGCGGCGTTGCGGCATACGCGGTGCCGTTCGAGTTGAACATACACTCAAGCGCGGGGAGCCCGACGCGAACCGCGAAACCGCCGAGCCCGATGCCCCGCAAGAATTTACGTCTGTTGACGTTTGATGAAGCCATGTCGGCGTGTGGAGTCTACTCGCTACGTCGGACCCGCGAGAAACGGCTCTGAAGTAGCTATAGCGATTATAAGGTCGCGAAACCGAAATTGCGAGGCCTTGAACGTTGCTAAGAGGTTTTCGATCGTCGTTCGGTCAGCAGCTGTCTCGTGCCGACCCAATGCGTAGCGAAACAACATCTTAACGATGCACTTCTGACAACCCTCGTCTTGAGAAAGGATTGCGCCCAATTCTTTGGGCGTCTGAAAGTCCGAATCGGCGATCCCGGCTACTGTTCCCGAGGCGTCGATGTCGAGGTCATACTCAGTAGGCTTCGTCTTCAACTTTCGCTTCACTTCATCGCGGGTCGGCAAAATCTTGATGTGCTGGGTTGCCCGGAATCGTCCAATGGCGTCGAATTGCTCCAACCCCAAACCGATCGGATCAATCAGCCGATGGCAACTTGAGCAGGTCTCGCTCGTCAGATGAACAGACAAGCGCTGGCGATTGGTCATGGGCAGTTCGTCGGTGAGGGCGGGCAAAGTTGTGCTGA
Organism: Bryobacterales bacterium; assembly: GCA_965247305.1. Taxonomy (GTDB): domain Bacteria; phylum Acidobacteriota; class Terriglobia; order Bryobacterales; family UBA6623; genus CATQHP01. Next base: position 5,280,383 of record OZ252030.1, read on the forward strand.
CGCCCGGAGGCGGTGGCGGCACCACCTGACACAGGAAGTGCTCGCGTACAAAGAGTCCTCTTTCGGTTGGCGAGGTGTCCGACGGCTTGCTGGTCAATGTCAAATAGGCGGCTTGGCCGAGCACACCCGCGCGGTTGGAATCTGGCGGGAAATCGACGCGCCCAAACGGTTTCGCGGGAAGTTCAGCAGCGTAGAGCGCGGCAAGTTGATCATTGACGAAGGTGTAATTGGCAGTAAAGAATTCTCTGAAGTCCGCATCGTTCCAAACAAGGTGGCCGAACAGCTCACGCGACTCGTTCGCCATCGCGCCGGCTAGTTCGGCGTTGAATTCCGGAAAGAATTTGCGATCACGAATCGTTGCACGCAGCCTATCCAGCCGCATCCACTGCTCGAAAAACTCATCCATGGCGGGTTCCGAGCGCGCATCTTCAAGCATCCTCCGAGCCGCCGTGCGAACGCCTTCGATAGTGTCGAGATCTCCGCGCGCCGCCGCATCAAGCAGCGCGTCGCCCGGGGTTGTATTCCATAAAAAAAACGAAAGCCGTTCCGCGATGTCGTATCCTCGGTCTCGATGCGTTGGGGTCCGGGGCACGCGCAGCAAAAAATTCGGCGACTGCAACATCGCTTCGGCGACGAGCTTCGCGGCCGGCGTAAATTCTCCAGCTTCAGCCGCCACTGGTAGGGCCGACTCGACGATGCGTTCGGTCTCGGAATGAGAGAGCGGGCGCCGAAACACTTTCTTGCCAAACTCGCGAACGAATGCCACCAGGCACTCGCGATCGACAGCCGAATTCGGCTCGCATGGAATCAGGCCGTTGCGGTCGCCGCCTCGAAAAGCATTTGCAGAAACGTTTTCCGCCGCCGCGCTATAAGCCTCCATCAACAGCGGAGGAATTCCTTGACCATCCGTCTGGTTCTTAAATCCATTCACGAAATCTTCGGCCGCGAACGTATCGGCCGGGCGGCTCAGCTCGCCAAGCAAATCGCGAACCGCGTTGTTGTACTGACTGTGCGTCAACCGGCGCACGCCTACAGGCACTACCGCGCCTGCCACCTCTACTCCTCTGGAATCGGCGAGATCGTTACGGGCCAGATATTCCACCCAGCTCCGCAAAAGCCCCTCTTCGCTGCTGCCCATCGGTATCCGTTCGCCGCCAGTGTGCTTGAGCCGATTCGTCGGTTTGCGGAACAAAAGCGAATCGAGTGGTGAACTCGAATCAACGACAACCGCTAAACTCCGCCCGAACTTTTGTACAATCTCCAGCGGAGCATCTGCCGCTGGAAACTCGAATCGGGTGCCTGAAGCGACGCCATTGTCGCTATGGCAAACTCGGCACTGGGCGGCCTCAAAAACCGGGTAGAGCTTCTCTGAGAAGAATCGATCGTCGACAGCCTCCGCCAAGGCGTGCGGCGGTGCGCACGCCAGGATCAACAATCCCATAAGTATCGAACGCATCACGCTGCCGATCATTCTAACGTGAAGCACCAATTCAGGTGCCTGTGGCGTGGGCTACTTCCCGGAGGCAGCGCTTGCCATATTCGCGCCTTGCCGCCATGCTTTGCCGGTCGAGTAATACGAAAAGCTAGGAACTTCAGTTTCCTCGCTAGCCAAGCTTTACGAGCGTCGCGGCCGCTGGCGCTTTCGCATTTTCATGTAGTCGCGCAGGCATTCGTCCAAATTGGGAATCGCTACGATACCTTCCGACTCGATCTTCGCGTTCGAAAGCGCCGAGTACCTAGGCCTCTTTGCGACCGTCTGAAAGTCGCGGTGCGTTACGGGCGAAATATCAGCGTCCTTCCCCCCTGCCTGGGCAATTTTCAGCGCATAGTCGTACCACGAAATTTCGTCGCTGCCGCCGAGGTGATACAGCCCGTACGGAATCTTCTTCTCCAGCGCATCAATCGAACTCGACGCCAATGCCGGACTGTAGGTTGGTGTTGCGACGAAGTCTCTTACGATTTGCAACGGAGCCTGCTCGGCGGCCTTGCGCAAGATTAATTCAGCGAAGTTTCCGTGGTTCGTGTAGCGTCCCGCCGGCCCAAAAACGCCGGCCACACGCATCACATACTGCTTCTCGCAGTACGCGCGTACGAAGAGCTCGCCCGCAAGTTTGGAAACTGCGTACGACGACGGCGGCTGAGGCTCGTCTTTTTCGGTATAGGGTGTTCTCTTGGTTCCGCTAAAAACGTGGTCAGTCGAGTACTGCAGAAACGTGGCCCCGGTCTCGGCGCAAGCAACGGCTATACCTTGCACCGCGATGCCGTTAATCCGCATGGCGACATCCGGCTCGGTTTCGGCGAGGTCGACCTTGTTATAGGCCGCTGCGTTGATCACCCAGTCCGGGACGTAACGCTCGATTGTTTCGAGCACGGCCTTGGCGTCGGTGATGTCCAGTTTCTCGCGCCGCAGTGCTAGTACGCTATGGCCGCGTCGGCGACATTCGCGGACTAAATCAATCCCTAGTTGCCCGCCGGCGCCAAATATAATGACTCGCAAACCGGAATTCTATCAGCCTTATTGGGTCACGTCGCGCATCGCCCGATTGAGTTCCATGCGAGCTTCGTCAGCCGCCGCGGTCGACGAGCTGACCGGGACGAACTCTTCTTCTTTCCGCCCCATCGACATGTCGAAAAGACGCCCGTCATCGTACAACTTCCAGCGCTGCGTTCGGATTGTGCGATTTCCATTGTGTTCGGCAAATGCGTACTTCCGCACAGCGGGCCCTTCGCCGCGAAGTAGCGTGGCGAAGCTCTGCCCGTCGATGCCCGCCGGGGGAGTGCCCCCAGCAAGCTCAACAAACGTCGGCAACCAATCACTGAAGTCGACGATGTCGTCGACCAGCTGGCCGGCCTTTAAGACTCCAGGCCAGTTCGCGATCAGCGCGACCCGCGTTCCCGCATCCGTCAACTCGCCTTTGCCGCCTTTTGTCTTCTGGCCATCCCACAAGAATTCAATCGGCTGCTTGATCATTTCTGGGCCCTGGGCCGTGAAGTAGTAGCTCTTCGGTGTACCGTTGTCAGCCGTGAAGATGATGACCGTTTTCTCGCGAACGCCGGCTGCATCTACCGCATCGATTACGCGGCCAACGCGCTGATCCATGTTTTCAACCATCACCTTGTAACTGTCGTAGTGGCCCTGTGGCCCTAGCGGCGGTGGCGAACCAATATCGTCAGTCACGTCGTGGGCGAGCGCCATGGGGTAGTACGCGAAAAACGGTGTGTCCTTATGACGCCCGATGAAATTGACAAGAAACTCAGCGTAGACGTCGGGCCCATAGCGATCATTCACATCGGGGCGCACGCGGCCGTTTTGGTAAATCATCGGGCGGTAATAGCGCGGCCCCTCGTGCCACCCAAACACCGAATACTCATCAAAGCCCAGGCGATGCGGATGATCAGGCTCATCGCGCAACATCGTCAATTGCCACTTACCCGCAACCGCCGTCGCGTACCCCAGTTTCTTGAGCGCGTTTCCAATCGCGCCCGCCTCTTCCGCTTTTGGGAACGTCCCCCATTGCGGACTGCCCACTCTAAACGGATACTTTCCGGTCATGATGGCGACTCGCGAAGGATGACAAACCGGCATGGAGTAGCCGTGGCGAAAGCGCACACCCGCGCTGGCCAAAGCGTCTAAGTGCGGCGTGGAGTAAGATTGACCGCCGTAAACGCCGATAGCTTGATCTCCAATATCGTCAGCCATGATGAAAACGATGTTGGGCTTGTCGGGTACCGCTGCTGCCGCCGAGCAAAGAGCCGCGAGAAAAATAATCAATCGACGCATGGGCCTCAATTATAGAGCCAAATCCGTAAGCCGCGATCGCTGCTGAACAGTTTTGAGCCGCGTGGGCGATATCATGAATCCAGCTTGAATTCGCCCCCACCGAATCGGACGAACACTATCCTCCATTGTTCCCAACCTTCCATTACTAGGAGCTGCAATTGACTGCAGAACAAAACGCCAAGAAAACGATGATAGTCGCGGTATGCGACGTCGAGGGGCAGCGCCTGTGAAGCAGCGAATCGCGCTCGTCTTTTTCGTAACAAGTGCATGGGCCTTAGCCCAACCGTCGCCGGAGGCGCTGAAACTTCACGCGGACGCAACCGTGTTCGACGCCCACGTTCATATCGCTAATCGGCAGTTCGCTCAAGGGGGAAATATCGGTGACCGCTATCCCGACGGGCAAGTTGATCTGCCGCGCATTCGACAAGGCGGAGTCGACGCTTTTTTCTTCACACTGGGCATCGCTGAGAGTTACTACCCCGGCCGCTACGAAACGAAGCAAACCCTTCGCTTGATAAACTTCGCCATCGATCAAATCGATTCCAATCGCGAAACTCTCGAACTGGCGCGCAGCGCGGCTGATATCGAGCGCATTACCCGCGAGGGGAGAACAGCCGCCATCCTTGACGTCGAAGGCGGCTTCGACATGGACGGCGACCTCGACGTGCTCCGCGGCCTGTACCGCTTAGGACTCCGCAGCCTGCAACTACCGGCTCACAATTGGACGAACGAATACGCCGACTCGTGCTGCGCGCCGCCTAAGTGGAACGGCCTCAACGACCACGGCCGCCTCGTCATCCAAGAGATGAATCGCCTCGGAATGGTCATCAACATTTCGCACGCCGCCGACCAAACGATCGAGCAGGCACTCGAGGTCAGTAGCGACCCGTTAATCGCAACGCACCACGGCCTGCGCCATTTCAACGACATCCCACGTGTCATGCCAGACAACCTTCTTCTCAAACTCGCTGAGAAAGGCGGGCTAATCGGCTTTCATATCGGGCACTCGTTCCATAGCCGCGAGTTTTTCGACTGGAAGACCAATCGCGCCGGTGCGCCGTTTTGGGATACGTCGGCGATTGAGAAGGCGGTAGCCGGAATGACGATGGCCGAGATTGACGACACATTGAAGGGCCGCTATCCGTCGGTGGGCCCCATTCCTCCGCCGGAGCTTCGCATGAGCGTCGACGATTGGCTCGAGGTCGTCGAATACGCGATCGATCTCGTAGGCGATGATCACGTGATCTTGGGAACCGACTTTGACGGCGGCCCCACCCCGCCCAAGGGCATGGACGACATCAGCGATCTCGCTTTGCTGACTGATGGCATGTTGCGGCGCGGATGGTCCGAAACTCGCATTCGCAAGTTTCTCGGTGGTAACCTACTTCGCGTATTCCGCCAGATCGCAGACTGAGGGTGAACCATGAAATTCCTTCCGTTAGTAGTTCTCGTTTTCACGATGGCGCTTTACGCCGCCGATTATCCCATCCTCAAAGAGCCGACGGTGTTTCAACGCCAGGAATTGAACGAAACGACTGGCAAGACTGTCCACGGTGGCAAGCTTTGGATCATGGAAGCCGACGGGGCGCATCTGCGCCAAATTACATTCGGCCACACCTACGACGAACATGCGTCGATGTACGCCGATCAAGAGCACGTGCTGTATTCGGAATCGCCCGGCGCGGGTCTACACGTTGAACGTGGCGCCCGTCTTGTGAAGCTCAATATCTACACGGGCGCGCGCGAGGTCATTGCCCAAGAGCCCGCCTGCGCCCTGCATCACGCCGCGCTGTCTCCGATAAATGATCTTATCGCCTACCATCGCGACTGCGGTGATCGGCAGGCACAGTGGCAAAACCTAGGTAGCGACGCCTTCGAACTTCCGATGAGGGCCACCAACGGCGTGCGCACCTCGATGGGAATCATCGCCATGCACGAGAAGAACATGGGCCAAGTGCCACGAGAGGTTTCGCTGGTCTACTACGAGGGGAAGGGCAACGACACGACGGCGAAAGTCCTCGTCGACGACAAGGTCTTACACCGCCGCGCGGCGATATCGCCGGATGAAAAGCTAATGGCCTGGCAGACCAATGTTGCGCCCAACGGCGACGAGATCTTTCTGGCCAATATCGACGGCTCGAAACCACGCAATTTAACGAACGCGGGCGGCAACGACGGGCATCCGTGGTTCTCGCGGTCCGGCGACAAGATCGTCTTCGAGTCCGATCGCAGCGGAAACTGGGAGATCTGGATACTCGACCTGAAATCAGGCAAGCAAACTCAGCTCACCAAAGGCAAGGGGCACTACGTTAGCACCAGGCCGCGAATGTAGCCCGAGGCCCATCCCACAAGATCAACACTAGAGCATATTCAGGAATGGCACAGACTGCTTGCCCCAGCACCAAGCCCGTGAAAATCGGAGGCGCGACTGTAAAGGAGTGCGGTGGCGGAGCAGCTTTCTGGAATACGCTGAGTTGGGACCTGCTGATCATTCCTCAACAGGACGCGACTCAACTTTCCCAGTTAACCCGCATTTCTCACCACCTAACGGCGAAAGCACGCGATAGGTGCGCCACTACTTCGTTGCGCTCGATCGTCGTGCTCGACGGACTGTCAAGTACGCCTCCGCGCGCCAACCGCCGCCCGCCTCGTATTGACGGACCTCTCACGCACTTTCGCTCGCTACGTGGTGAGAAATGCGGGTTAACCCTTCGCCTTTACAGTCGCGCCTCCGATTTCGGACAGCGGAATCTTGTCTCCAGAAATAGGCGGCTTCACCGCTTTTTATTCGAGAACGGTCTATGGCATCAGTGAAATTGCTCTAGGCAAACAATTCGTCAACGACCCGGTTGGCCAGCAGCTGCGTGGGCGAAAAAATCTCAATGTAGTAGTACGTTCGCCCAGAAGGTGTCTCTACGATCTTCTTCGTCCAGTCAATTCCCATCGCTGAATAAATCGTCGTGGCCATGTCTTCTGGGTAAACGCCGCGGCCGGCACTCCAGCCGTGATCGATAGCCTTCGCACCAAGCTCGTCTGTAGCTCCCAGCACCTGCCCTGGCTTAACTCCACCTCCAGCGAACAACCCTGTAAACGCGTACTGGTAGTGGTCGCGGCCGGCGATGTTCGTTAGCGCGCCCGGTGTGCGGCCAAACTCGCCGACGCAGACAATGAGCGTTTCATCCAACACCGAGCCCCCATCGTCTCGTTTTGTCGCCTCTAAATCATCGAGCAATTGACTCAAAGCCGTATCCAGATCATGCGAACGCTTGTAGAAATTCGCTTGGTCGTAGATTTTTCCGTGGTGGTCCCAATCTTCATGAGTCAGAAAGACAAAGTGCGTACCGGCATCCGCGGTTACTAGATTTCGCGACAGAATAAACGCGTCGCCGGTGACATTGTCGCCGTAACGTTTGCGTTCCTCCGGCTTGATCGAAAAAATGCCGGCGGTGCGCGGATCCGACATCAACTCAACGGCGCCTTCGTAGTGGTTATGGAAGTCGCGATAGGCCTTCTTCTCAAGCGCTGGGTCGGTGCGGATGCGCCCATCAAATTGCTTGAGAAGTTCCCAGCGTCGCTTGAACTCGGGCAGCTCTTCTTTCGCCGGAGCCAACGCCGAAAGATCCGAAGCCGTATTGACGTGAAACGGCGTGTAGCTGGCCGGAAGAAAACCTGACCCCAAAAGGCCTACCTGCGGAAACGTATTGAAGCCGACGAATGGCGGCAGCGAATCGCTATCCTTGCGCCGAGAAGCATATTCGTAAGCAACCACCGATCCGATCGAAGGCAACTCGGGGGCCAACGCCGGGTTGTGTTGATGGCCCGTCTGCATGTAGTACTGGCCACGGCCGTGCTGGCTCTCCCAGGCCTCCATCGAGCGTATTAGCGTGTACTTGTCGCGGCGCTTGGCAAGTTCCGGATAGAGCGACATTGGCCACTTGCCGACGCCGGGGATAGTCTGGACGTCGAAGTCCTGCGGGGTCCAAGGTCCTTCCTTGAAGTCCCACGCGTCCACATGCGACTGCCCGCCCTCGAGCATCACAAAGATGCAAAACTTTGCGCTGCCTCGAGGTGTGACGCGGCTGGCTGCTTGAACCTTCGGTTGAATCAGCGGTAGGAAATGGTAACCGGTCATGCCGACGCCGCCGATACGCAGCATCTGGCGCCGGGTGATGAAGTGGTCTTCAAATCGTTTCATCGTGGTATACCTCGATCGATTAACGATGGAACAGAAACTCAACCTTGTTCATTAAAATCCACTGCAAGTCTTCGCCACCGCCTTCACGGCCACGCTGCGCCAGCAACGTCAGCGCGGAGTCTCGTTCGTGGCTGTCAGGGGGGCGAGTCAAAAATTGCCAGAATAGCGAATCGACAATTTCTTCGTCCTTGCTGTCGTTTGCGATAAGGCCCGCCAAATAGCTCCCTTGCGTCGGCCTAGACTTTTCCCTCACTAGGGCACTGTTCATCATGAGCGCGGCTTGGATAATTGAACCATCGCGCTTGGGGTCGTTGAACTCGCGATTGGCCTGACCGAATGATTCCGCGAAAAACTGCAGATCTAACTTGGTCTTCGCGTCCAGACTTGCGGAGCGCTTAAGGTCGCCCGGGCCGCGCATCTGAACCATGTAGTCCACTGATTTATCGGTAAGCGGCACGCGGATGGGAATTTGCAGATCGGTAGCCTTCACAACAGCGTCATAGACCTGTTCCGACGACATGCGCCGCACGAACTTGCGGGCGAAATACTTGGCATAGCCGGGCTTCCACTCGGACGGAAAAGTCGTCGCAAGTTGGTAAGTCGCCGACTTCGCAATCGTTTTCTGCAATTCCTGCAAGTCGTAGCCGCTTTCGATAAACTCCCGCGCCAAGCGATCAAGCAGTTTTGGGTGGGTCGGCTGCAAGTCCCAGCCTTCCGGAAGATTCTCGGGATCCATCCGCGCTAGGTCGAAGCCATCAACTGGGTCGACGATTCCTACGCCCATAAACTCCGCCCAAAAGCGGTTTACCACGCCGCGAGCAAACTGCGGATGCGCCGTAAAGAGCCGCGCCATTTCGACTCGCAGGGGCTTGCCTGGCTCCGGTTTTGCGCCGTCAAGAATAAAGCTTGGAGGTACCATACCCTCGCCCAGTCGCGCAACTCTGACCGTACTCTTAGCAGCCCGTGAATATCCAACCCTCGATTTATCCTTGTCGTCAATCAAATATTCGTCTTGCGTGTTGCGAAGTTCAACGCGACGCATCACGCGTGTGTTTCCAAAGAATGCGGCCTGTGCCCACATCTCTTCTCGTTTGCGTTCGGTCAGCCAAACGTTGACCTGTTCGAGATGATTCGCCCCGTCATGGCACGAAACGCACTGCAGGTTGATTCCCATGAAGTGCTTGAACATCATCACGGCCATTTCATCGGCGGTATCTTCGTGCATGATTTCCGTGCAGTTATCGCCGAACTGTGCCCAGCGAACGAGATAGCTTGCCGGACCGACGTACCAGTTACTGCGCGCTTCGGATGTAAGCATTTCCCGCACGAACTCGTCGTAGGGTTGATTTAGCAACAAAGCGTCGGCGACGTATTCGTGGAACAGATTCCGCCCCGCCCAACCGAGCCGGTTCTGGCTCGACCTCCAAAGATCCAAATGCCAGTGCGTCCAGCGGTCGCGCCAATCCACACTGCCGACAAGTTTGTCGATTAGCTTGTCGCGCTTCTCGGGATCGCTGTCTTCGACAAACGCTCGAGCCTCGTCCCCCGTGGGGATGCGCCCCGTAAGGTCGACGTACAAGCGCCGCACGAATGTGTCGTCACTGGCAAGAGAAGCATGTGGAACACCGTCGCGTTCAATCTTTTCGAAAACGTATTCGTCAATGTAGTTGTTGTGGGCGACGGGCTCAAAGGTGCCCCTAGCATCGGGACTCAAGCTCTCCGTCAATTTCGACAGCTCGGCCCGGCGATCTGGCGAGTGAATCTCAGGGTGATCCGCCATTGGCGGCGGGGTTTGTGGCTGCTGCCCAAACGCCCCGCTCAACACGCATCCCGCTACTAGAAAACCGCGAACTAGTTTCATGCCTTATTCGACCTAGGCATAGTTTAGCCCCCCAAGCCCGCGGCACGTACCCAAATTCGCCTGTAGACATCGAAACGGAGAATCAGAGGCGCGGACGGAAGTCCACGCTTTTCATTGCAGTTCAGAAAGCGCGGACTGCCGTCCGCGCGTCTGTTTCTTGACGCCGGGCGGTGTTGCTAGAAAATGTTCGCGCAAATCCAATACGTCGTCGGCGAGAGACGAATGTCTACTCAGACCCGGGGAGACTCGCCTCAACTACCCGTCTCAACCGGAATCGCCACCCTGAAGGTCATCGTTTCGAAACCCGGGCCCAGTGCTCGCGTGAACATTCGGTACGACCGCACGGACACCTCAATCGTGGCCGCCGAGTTCTCGTTGTCGAGTTCGTCTAAGTTCACGGCGATGTCCTCCGAAGTTATCCCAAACAGCCCCGATCCGCTGCCCGTCGGAGTCCCGTACAAGATCACGTTCTTAATCTTCTGCGTCTCCGTGGGATTGACCGCGGCATAGCGAGCGCCGTGTCGTGCGCGTTCCGCCGCGCCCTGGTAAATCACCATCGTGATGCCGACCTCAACAATGACGATCAAGGTCACCAACGCGATCGTCAAGGTCAGCGCCCCCTCAAGAATTGCACTACCGCGCCGGGGGCCTCGTATCACTTGAACTGCCCCTGGTAAACGAATTTCGACGATGGTTTAGAGTTCAGGGAGACCGAGTTGACGAATGTATCGATTGCATACCCGCTAATCGAAACCGTCACTGTTATCGGCATTCCGCTGCCGTCCCGGTCGGAGGAATCAACTGCGACGTGTGTCGTCGTTAAGCCGGAGACAACGGGTGGGTCCACACCTACAGCGGGATCGGTCTTGCCGTAAACGACGACATCTTTGACGTCTTCCTCGAAGTCTGTTCCGTCCGGACTGTCGAAGTCCGCTAGCGAGGCAAACCGCGCACCTCCTCGGATTGCGGTCTGCAAGCTGTCATAGGTCATAAACACGTATCCGAAGTGAAACGTCCCCGACATCGCCAGAAACAATATCGGATACGCCAACGCGAATTCGACCATCGCGCTGCCTCGTCTCCGGCTGCGGCTATGAGTTGCCATTCAGAGTTTCACTCGAACAGAGCAATCCGGAAACTTCCCGCGCCGGGATTCGCGCCGCTGCCACCGCCATTGAGAAGTGTCGTACCGACGTACTCGCCGCAGCACGGGTAGTAGCTCTTGTTGTCGATTTGGACCTCCGCGCAGGGATCCGGTGGTAGGAAGAATCCGGCGAACCCAATCACAACCCCGTTGCTTAATGGATCATTGACCGGCACTGTGGCAAGCCGACGGCCGTTGCCCGCTGGCGGACGAGGCTCGGCAACTTCATAGCTAGACCGATAGCTCGTGTTCATCGATTCCGATGAAGGGGTCTCGGGTACGGTCTGCGCTGTCGTGTAGTACGTCGCCGTCGAGGGGTCGGTGTCCGAGGCCGCGCGGTCGGCCATGGCGCTCAGAATAGTGGTCTTCGCGCCGGGCTCGGGAGTCACCCAGTACTGATACGGAACGATTGATTGTTCGAACGATACCTTGCCTTCGACGATATTACGGATAAGCGCCGCACCTCCTCCGCCATCGATGGGATCAAGGTCGTCCAAGTCTATATAGCCTCGCTGACTGTTCGAGGCTTCACCAGGTTGAAACCCTGCCGTCGTGCCATCCATATCAGCGTCACAGCCCACCAAATTGATTCCGTTGGTACTTTCGATGTAGCTGTTCGGTGGCAGCCCGTTTGTGTTTCCGTTGAGCTTGTCCCATAGCAACGTGTACTGGCGTCCGCGCAGAAACCCGAAGTTGCCCGTCAAGTCATTGGGTCATGGGCGTCGGGCGAGAACGGCAGAACGCCGTCGCCCATGCCAGTCACCGTGGCCTGACCCGCGATCGACCGGGCATTCACATTCTGGGACGTTCCGACACTTGGAAAAATCGCCATAAACATCAGCTCCGACGCCGCTGTGGCGTCGACGCGCACAAATCGATAGCCCGACCCAATCGCCGGAGTTTCATCGAATGTGCCGGCCGAGTCCGTCGAAAATGCAACGGTAATATCGCTGACCGACTCGCTCCCAAAGTTCCACTTGTTCGTGTCCGCCAGGGCGCGGTCCCGCGCCGCCGTAATGCCGCCGTTCGTTCCGTTCAGCTTATGCGCCGCCGCCAACGCCGCCGCATCCGAGAAGTTCTGAAGCTCATTCTTGGCTACATACATACGCCCCAGGTCGACCGACAGCCCCAACAAACCCATTACGACTAGGGCGGACGCCGCCACCACTAAGGCAACCATCCCTCGGCGCCGGTCGTTGCTAGGTCGTTTTGAAGGTTTCTCTATAAGAGCGCTCACAGCGGCCTTATCGACCACCACCGCAAATGTATAGGAATTTTTTTGAACTCCCTCGATCTAGAAGGGTAGCGATTCGCTCTTGCAGCCGGGGCCTGGACTGCATAAAACCTGTGCCCATCGCCGCTCTATGCGCGGCCCAAACGCGAGATCTTCCGCGGCAACCCAGCGCACCCGCGCGGTGTCACGAATATACCTCTGAAAAAACACGAAAGGCCTACTGTTACAGGCGACCAGGCATTGCAGACACTCGCGAAGGATGCTTGCCGACGGATCACGGGCGCGGAACTCCGAACTCTCTCGCCGCCAGCGAATACCTAGTCGGTGTCGTCGCCTTCTTCTTCAGGTTTTTCGGGGAGTGGAAACGTCGTCAACGACAGTTTCTGCTCGTCGCTGAGCTCTTCAAACGCCTCTTCAATCGACTCGGTAGAAATCCCGCCATTCACGTTGCGCGCGTTGAGGTATAGCGTTTCTAGAGTATTGCCGAAGTCCGAGCCTCGCGTAAACTTCGGCTGTTCGCCGAACTGCAGCAGTTTGAGGCCGTCAGTCAAGCGCTCTGCCCAGATTCTCGCGACTTGCTTGGGGTCTTCCTCCCCGGCGAGTGAAACGTCGTCGGTCGAGACCCGGACTACTTCTAGGCCGGACGCGTCGTTCGGCGAAGACTTTTGAACAATCACCGGTAGCTGCTGCTCGACGTTCGAGTCGATCGTGATGGTGCGGCCCGGGCTGTCAATCAGTTCTTGAACCGCCTGCTCAATATTCCCGACGACCGCTTTAGCCCTGGCCGCGCCAGTTCCGCCGGACATCGGATCGCTGATCTTAAAAACCGTTAGCGGGCCGAGCGTGATCGCGATCGGCACCCCTTCGGTCAGACCCCGGTTTTGCAACAGTTCATACGATACGGCGGGCGCGGTGAGGCGCAAGGCACCGCTCCCCGTCTGCAAGAACCAAACGAGGGTGATGACCCCCAGCCCAAGCAGCATCGCCACAATGATCACCGGCTTCTTGAGAACCTGCCGAAGCGATTCGCCCTTGCCCCCTTGGCCGAGAGCTTCAAGCTCCTGCGACTCGGGCGCATCCGCGTCGGTTATCCGCGGAGCGTTGATGTTGGCTGGGTCACTCATTAATGGCGGGCTTCCGTAAGTTTCCATTCTACAATTACGCCCACAAGTTTAAGCGGAGTCCGCTTGTTAACTTGTTGCCGTCGCCTACAGTTGAAGACGAAGGGAAAGGAATGTCGGTTGCCGCCGATTTGCCAATCTACCGAGCCCCCTCCAAGGGAATCCTGAGCCGCACGAGCGGATTTATTCGTAAGGCAGGGTTTACCCACTCGCTGACGCCGGCACGCAACTGCACGTACGGCTGCACCTACTGCTACGTCCCGACGATGCGCATCTACGGCGGACTCAAACCGGCTGACTGGCAACGCTGGGGGAAATTTACGACTTTTAAGGAGAATGCGCCACACCTACTTGCAAGAGAGTTGCGGCCCAATCAGATCATCTATTGCTCGCCGCTAGTCGACCCCTATCAGCCGGCCGAAATACGCGAAAGCGCGATGCCACGGATTTTGGAAGCGCTGATCGATCGCCCACCGGCGGTATTCGTTGTGCAGACCCGCGGCCCCTCAATACTGAGAGACATTGACCTGCTAAGGAGGCTCTCGACCAAAACTAGGCTACGCGTGAGCTTTTCGATAACGACCAATCGGGAAGATGTTCGCCGTTACTACGAACCGCACTGTGAACCCGTAAGAGAGCGACTGCGCGCTGTACGGAATCTCGAAGCGGCGGGTATTCAGACACATTGCACTCTCGCGCCGATTCTGCCGTGTGACCCAATCGAGCTAGCCGAACTTGTGCTCGAGTCTAGCTCAGGCGATGTCATCGGCGATCCATTCCACAGCCGCGCAGCAAAGCCTCAGGGTGCAACCACGCGTGCCGAGGCTGAACAAATAAGCTTCGTCAGAGGTTTCGAGCGGTGGCACGAGCCGGAGTTTCAGTCTGAAGTCGTAGCGACTATTCGCGGGCGGACAGAAGCCGCCGGTCGGCGTTTTCTAATAGGAACCGAGGGTTTTCGGACGCTTACGATCTGACCCGCGAAGGTCTCGTAGCCCGTAACATCACTGCCTTGGCGCCTCCACTTAAGCCAACCTCCAGAGGCCCGCTCCGGGTGCTGCACAACTCACCCAATCCACAATTTTGCCGAAATGTTGTCGACGTTCTAAAGTTTCTCGGGCTTGGCCGATAAGAAGCTCGGTAGTCACTCGCGACGGGAATGGAATCCCGCAAACGTGCGAGTCTTCACACGGCACACCAAGGAAGGGGCGACGTCATGAACATTTCGGAACTTCAGTCCGCGAAGCAGCTCACATCAGGTGCCAGTCGAGAGTCAACGACAAACCCTGAACAAGCGGTAAAAAACCGCGACATCGCAAAGGCGATTCGAACAATCAACGAGGGCGCCGGCGCGGGCCCCGGCAACGAGCTTCGGTTCTCAATCGATCGCGGCAGCGGCGAACCCGTCATACGGATCGTCGATCGCGTAACCGATGAGGTGATCTCACAAGTACCCTCGGAACGGGTTCTACGTACCGCCGAAGCGTTGCGCGCACTAGGACCTGGCGAGCGATTCGCATAAACCGCGAACTCGGCTAGGCGAATTATTTGAGAGAGCAAGTGAGTCGAAGGAAGGTAGAAGGACCACCGACCGATGTACACAGACGACTACGTGGACAACAGCGTGCTCAACGCGGACCCAGTCGAATTGATCTGCATGATGTATGCCAAGGCGATACAGAAGCTGCACTTGGCAATCGAACGCCTCGAAGAAAAAGATATCGCGGGGCGCTCTAACGCGATTGCTCACGCCATGGAGATCATTGTTGAGCTTCAGGGCTCGCTAGACATCGACCAGGGCGGCGAGCTGGCCGAGAACCTAGCGGATCTTTACAGCTATTGCCAGCAGCGCCTCGGCGAGGCCAACGCGCGGCAACAGGCTGAACCAATTGAGGAAGTAGTCAAGCTACTCTCGCTCGTGAGCGAAGGCTGGCAGGAGTGTCGGGTCGGGTCCACGTTAGAGGAGATTCCAGCGGCCATTGCCGCCGATCATGAGCCGGCGATGAGTCAGGCCTGGACGGTCTAGGATGTCGAGCTACAGGAATAGAAGATGAGCCTGTCACCCATCAGTTTTACCGGTCTCAGCAAGTTTTCCGACGACTTCCAGACGATTCTCGAGCGAAGTTTCACGGTCGCGAATCTCCCCGTTCAAGGCCTCCAGACTGAGCAGGGTTTGCTACTACGCCGCCAGACCGCGCTCGCCGACTTGGCAGTTGATGTTCGTGACCTGCAAGATGGATTCGCGGGCCTCGGGTTGCTGGGCGCGCGCGGAGCTGCGACGAGCAGCTCGTCCGATACTGCCGTCGCTACAGTTGTGGCGTCAGGAACCCCAGCCCTTGCGAGCTTCCTCGTCGATGTGACGTCGGCGGCCTCGGCCGCGCAAGAGACCGCGTTGACTGGATTGGCCGATACCGACGTAACCGGGCTGACGTCGGATGGCATCTACAAACTGACGCTGGGCGCGACCACCACGACGATCGACTTACTGGCGATCGGTTCAGGCAGAACCGCTGGTACGACGGGATCGGCCACACCCTCTCCGCCGGTATCGGTGCAGGTTGATTTCTCGGGCGGTTTGACCGGAAGTATCAGCGCCGACCTCGACAGCTTCTTCGTCGCCTCTGCCGCACCGTCGGGCATCGGCGCGGGTGATACGGTCAGCGTCACCTTCGCATCGAAGGATGGTTCGATCAACGAAACGATCACTACCGCCGGGTTGACAGGTAGCGAAGACACCGCGGCGGTTGCTCTGGCGCTCAACACTCAGATCAGCGCCAACGCAAACCTCGCGGGCAAGCTGACGTTCAGCGACGAAGGCGGCAACTTGAAGCTCGTGGTCAGCGACACGGCCGGGACTGGGTTCGATTTCACCTCGAGCTCGACCGGAACGACCGTCAGCGGCCTTGAGTCTGGAGGCGCGGTCGGCGGACACTCTGCCGCGGAGATCGCGGCGGCACTAAACGCCCAGGTCGCGCTCGACCAGACGCTGGCCGACGCCGGAGTGCTGTTCACGGCTGTTAACGGTGAAGTACAAATCACAGGCGATCAGGCGTTCGATGCCACGGTCACCGATTCCGCGCAAGGTACTGGTTTTGTATCGGGCCTGGCGGGTGCGCATTCGGTCGAGGGCTTCGCCAACACGCTTGACGGCCTGGTTGGCTACGTCAATGCCAACTCGAGCACGCTGGGCGTTTCGGCGACGATCATCAATACCAGCAGCGACCGCGACAACCCCGACTATCACCTGACGCTCACGACCAACGACACCGGTGCGACGACGCTGAAACTTACCGACGGCGCCGACGTCGATTTGTTGACCGCGGCCACGCAGGGCACCGACGCCGTATTCACCGTCAATGGGCTGGCGGTGACGAACTCGGGCAACACGATTGACGATTTCGCGCCGGGCCTGAACTTGACCATCGTAGGCCCCGGCCAGACTACAGTTTCGACCGCGACCGATCGCGCGGGCATCGCGGCCGACCTGGCGTCGATTGCCGAGCAGTACAACAAAGCCGTTTCTCGGCTCAACGAAAACATCGGTGAGGGCGCGGGAATCCTCACAGGCGAGGTGATTATCCGCCAGGCGTCGTCGACGCTGCGCGACATCATCTCATTCGTGGGAAGCGGCGAAATCAAATCATTTGCTCCACTTGGCTTTTCGCTGAACGAGAGTGGCGTCCTGACGTTCGACGAAATTGCCTTCAACTCACTCGATAGCGATGAACTTGATCAGGCGATCGAGTTCATCGGCGACACCACTAGCGGGTTCGCCGGGAATGCATTCAACGTATTGAAAAGCCTGGCTGACCCCGTATCCAGCCAAATTCAGACCGCGCTCGACTTCGTTCAAGTTTCCGACAAACGCCTCTCAGAACAGATCGAGGCTGCGACAGAACGTGTTGACCGTTTGATTGCGAACCTAGAGCAACAATTCGCGGCCGCTGATTTGTTGCTCGCCGGACTCGAGTCTCAGCAACGTCTCTTGACCGTGCTCTTCGACCCCGAAAACAACAAGAACATTTTCTAGACGATCAGCGATGCCGACCCCTTCCGAAAGCCAAATCAACACCTTGTTGGCGCTTTCTCACGCGATGTATGGAGCGTTGGCGCATCAAGAGTTCGACTTGTTGCAAGGTTTTGTCGAGGAACGAGGCAAAGTCATCCGCGAGCTCACTGTGGCCGCTGATGACGGCGCTCTAGACGCGGAACAGTTGAAGACCCTCAGAGAGGCATGGACTTTCGGCGAACAGGCGCGCCTGCCTCTGATGACGCGGCGGGAGACAGCTCGTGAAGACCTTAAGTTGCTACGTCGGCGACGCCAGAATCAGCAGGCACTGAAGCCGGCGACACCTACTGCCAGCCGCTTGAACGTCCGGGCATAATCGCAGCCGCCCGTCGGTGGCGCGGATTCTAAACCTTGACATCGCCGTGATCCGTCGATAGGTTGGAAGCTCGCCTCGACGTTGACGACCTTTTCCCAAATATTTGCTGAAAACGAGATCTTGCTGACCGGCGCCAACGGCTTCGTCGGTAAGGTGCTGCTCGCTATGCTGCTCGACCGATACCCCGAGGTCAAGCGGGTCCATGTACTGGTGCGGCCTCGGGGTCAGACACCCGCGGCCGAGCGTTTTCGAACGGAGGTGCTGGATTCGCCGCCGTTTCAGCCATTGGTCGAGCGAACCGGCCGTGCTGTGGTTGAAAACCGAATCCACGTACTTTCCGGGGACGCCTCAAGGCCGTTTGCGGATCTTGAAAGCGACGAAGTCGAGGCACTACGGGGCCGCGTCAAACTAGTTCTAAACTGCGCCGGGTTGGTCGAATTTTTTCCGCCAGTCGACCGGTCGATCGACGCCAACGTGACCTCGGTCGAACGCTTAATCGAGCTAGCTTCGACGCTGGGAGCAAAATTGCTGCACGTCTCAACGTGCTACGTGGCTGGCGCCGGCGATGGCTTAGTCGAAGAGACCGACCCCATTAAAGGCTTTTACCCACGCCGCCGCGACCCTTCAGAAAACTCCTTCGACGCGGTGCGCGAACTCGCCGACTGCCGTGAAGCCATTGCGCGCGTATCAGAGGGTTTGGAGGGCAAGCGGCGCTCCAACGCGTTGACCGAACTCGGCCGCAGCCGATCGTCACGCTGGGGCTGGGTAAATACCTACACCTACTCGAAGAGTCTCGGCGAACAGATCCTCGCGGCCCAGTCCGATATTGACTATGCGATCGTTCGACCGGCAATAGTTGAGAGCTCCCTGCGCTATCCCTTTCCTGGGTGGATCGAGGGCGGGCGCACTGCTGCGCCATTGGTGTTGATGGCGCTTGGCGGTTTACTCGACTGGCCCGTTCGCCCAGACCTCTCCCTAGAAGTCGTTCCAGTCGATTTGATCGCGGCTGCCGCCCTCGCTGTAGCCGTGCGTTTGCTGGAGGGCTCGCACCGCGAGGTGTATCAGCTGGCCGGCTCTGACGTGAACCCATACCCGATGGATGAGTTGGTCCCGCTGTTGGTGGCGGCCGCTCGGCAAAGCGGCAATCGAGCGCCGGCGCCGCCTGTCTGGTTAGACCCGTTGCGACGGCTACGTTTGCTCGATCCTTCGCAGGCCGACGCACGTCGACGGAAGCTACGCCGTCGAATTGAGCGAGGCCGCGCAGTCCTTCAGCGGTTAGGCATGAAATCACAAGCCGGCGCGCTGCGCGCCCTGGAATTGCAAACGTCGTTTCGAGAACAAACGATGGCCGAGTATCTGCCATTCATTTTCGACAATCGATACGTCTTCGAGGCCCAAAACATCAGAAGCACCTACAGCGAGGTATCCGACGACGACCGCGAGAGGCTCCCCTGGGACCCTGAATCGATCGACTGGCCCGCCTACTGGCGCGATTGTCAGATAGCCGGAATCAAAAAGTGGGTGCAGCCCGAGGCGGTGCGAGAATGGACGTTTCAGTTGTAGTCTAGCCACCAGGATCTCAGTTGTGATCGATCTCCGAAGCGACACCGTAACGAAGCCTAGCCCCTCGATGCGCCGGGCAATGTTCGAGGCCGAAGTCGGAGATGACGTGTTTGGCGAGGACCCTACCGTCAACCGGCTCGAAGCGAAGGCTGCCGAGATCAGCGGCAAGCAGGCCGCGCTGTTCCTGCCCTCCGGGACGATGGGAAATCAGACCGCAATTGCGGTTCATACCTCACCCGGACAAGAGGTGATCGCCGAAGATCAGTCGCACATCATTTTGTACGAGTTTGGAATGCTCGCTCGCCTTTCGGGTTGTCTGTCGCGAACGATCCCCGCCGCCGACGGCAGACTAACGTGGTCCGAGATCCGGAAGCGTTTACGCGGCTCGAGTGACCACTACCGCGGCAGCGGGTTGATCGCTCTAGAAAATTCGCACAACCACGCAGGTGGACGAGTGTACTCAACCGAGTCGGTTGCCGAGATTTGCGGCAATGCGCACGCCGCAAACGTGCCGGTCCACGTCGATGGCGCCCGTATCTTCAATGCCGCCGCGACGCTGGGCAAGAGCGTGCGCGAAATCGTCGAGCCTGTTGACTCCGTTGCATTCTGTTTATCGAAGGGCCTCGGTGCGCCGGTCGGAACGATGCTCGCCGGCTCGCAGGAGTTCATCGCGGCAGCACGCGACGTCCGCAAAGCCCTCGGCGGGGGAATGCGGCAAGCAGGGGTTCTGGCGGCAGCGGGACTCGTTGCACTAGAGGAAAGTCCCCAGAAGATTCCAGCTACCCACGCCGATGCCAAGTTTCTGGCGGAATCATTGGCTGCAATCGACGGAATCGCCATCGATCCGTCAGCAGTGGAGACGAACATAGTTTTCTTCGATATGTCGGGTACGGGCCTCGACAACGACGCCTTCGTTGGCGGCCTTAAGAACCGTGGCGTTTTGGCGATGGCGAGCGAACCGGGGCGGATCAGGATGGTCACACATCTTGATCTCAACAGAGCCGACTGCGAGCGAGCGGTCGAAGCCGTGCAAGAAGTCTGTTCAGCGGGCTGAATTGGGGGTATAATTCTCGGCAATGCCACTAGGGCCACTAGGCAGCGACAAAAAATCAAGCAGCCACCTCCGTGTTCTTGTTGGGATCATTTGCGTGGCGAGCTGCCTGAACGCCCAAGAGCGTTTTGGTGCCGGCCCAGATCGAGATTTAAACATAATCGCTGGTGACCGCGCGGTCCTCAGTTCCGATACCAATCGCACCGATCTCGATTGCCGAGTAGAGCCTCTCGATCCCCGCATGGATTTCGAACTGAAATTCCAGGCCGGCTATCTCATCCACGTCCCGATGGCCGAGCTTTCTTCGGATGGCGGCCACCTGAAAGTTCTTTTCAGGATTCGCCCACTCGAAGGCGGCGAGGTCGACTCGATGTACTTCACGCACCATTTCAACGTGCCGCCAATCGAAGAGGGCTCAACCGGCAGCGCAACCTTGCCTGGCCGTTACGTACTCGGCCCGGGGCGTTATAAGATTGATTGGCTCATGCGCGACCGCGCCGGCCGCGTTTGTTCGTCCCATTGGGAAACGAAGGCCGCCTCTCTCGAAAAATATGAACAGCTGGCGGCTGCGGCGACCGCCAACACGATCGCCGTCGAGAGTCGCGACATGTTTGTAGATGAGCCTCCGGTCATGCGTAGCGGTGGCGGTCGAAGGCTGGCGCACGTGCGGATCGTTCTCAATCTTTCGCCACTCGACAGGATGAAGCCCAAATTGAGTGAGCACGATCTAGAAAGTTTGATTTCGATGATGCGTGCGCTACATCGCGAACCCAGTATCGGGTTGTTTAGCGTAACGGCGATTTCGGCGAATCAAGAGAAAATCGTTTATGACGTGTCACGGTCAAGCCGCATCGACTTCGAAGCGCTAGGTGAGGCAGTGGAACACGTTGCGGCCGGCATGGTTGATTTTTCATCGCTCAGTGACCCGGAAAGCGGCGGCCGGTTTCTGGCGGGCGTTCTCAACAATGCACTAAGTGTTGGAGAAGACCGCGCCGATACCGTAATTATTCTCGGGCCCAAGGTCGAGCGAGACGAACGGATACCAGAGAAGCTACTCGACATTGATGGAAAACGACCGCCGACCTTCCACTTTGGGTACAACCGCAATCCGCGTAGCTACCCATGGCGCGGCGCAATCGGCAACGCGTTGAAATCGCGCGGGCTAGTCGAGTACACGATCGCTAGGCCGAAAGACTTCGGCGCCGCCCTAGCTGACCTCGTACACCGCATTAGCGGAACCTAAACCTCGAATGCTAGCGTTACGTAGCGAGGCGGGCGAAAGTACGCACCCGCTGAGCGGTGTAGCTTGCCAGTGTCCGACCCTTATCCCAGCCAACTAGGAATCGCCATGAAGCAATTTTCACTCGTCCTCTCGTTGCTTTGCCTCTGCGCCACTATCGCTGCCGCCGCCGGCCAGCCCAACATCGTTTGGATATTCGTCGAGGACCAATCTGACCACTACGGCCCCTATGGCGAAATGCTCGCGAAAACTCCCAACGTGGACAAGCTCGCGGCCGAGGGCGCCAAGTTTACCCGCGCATTCGTGACAGCGCCGGTTTGTTCGCCCTCCCGCTCGGCCTTGGTAACTGGCATGTACCAGACGACGATAGGCGCGCACAACCACCGCAGCGGTCGTGGCGCGATCAAGATCGATCTTCCCGGCGAGGTAAGGCTGATGCCGGCAATGATGCGAGAGGCCGGCTATTACGTCACCAACGGCCGTTTCGGCGACGATGAGTCGCTGGCGAGGGGCAAGACCGACTACAACTTCGAGTATCCAAGTCAGCTATACGACGGATCTGACTGGTCGGGCCGGGCCGCCGATCAGCCGTTTTTTGCGCAGATTCATCTCCGCGGAGGTAAGAACCGCGACCAGCGGACACTCAAGCACCACGACAGCGTTCACACCAATGGGATTAACCCCAAGAAGGTAAAGCTGCCGCCATACTACCCGGATCACCCCGAGTTGCGCCAAGATTGGGCACTATACCTGGAATCGATCGAGCACGTCGACTGGGAAGTCGGCCGTATCATGGCTCGACTCGATCGCGAAGGAGTTGCCGACAACACGATCGTTTTCTTTCTCACCGATCACGGCATCAGTCACGCGCGCGGAAAGCAATTCCTCAGCGAAGAAGGCATCAAAGTTCCGCTGATCGTCCGCGCCCCAGGCCGCATCGAGCCGGGCTTGGTGCGCGAAGACTTAGTCGCGCATATTGATGTGACCGCGTCGTCGCTGCACTTCGCCGGAATCGAAATTCCCGGGTGGATGGAAGGCCGCACCCTGTTCGGTCCGGACGCAAAACCCCGTGAGTACGTCGTTTCAGCGCGTGACCGTTGCGACGAAACGGTCGAGCATCTCCGCAGCGTTCGCACGAAACGCTACAAATACATTCGCAACTATCTACACCAGCGCCCGCACCTGCAGCCCAACCGCTACAAAGACGGCAAGGCAATCATCAAGCGGATGCACGCGCTCCACGAAGGCGGTGAGCTTGCGCCCGAGATCGATCGCCTATTTTACGCCCCGCGTGCCTACGAAGAGCTATATGATCTCGACAAAGATCCTTGGGAAATGAACAATTTAGCGTCGGAAGATCAAGCAAAAGATAAACTCCGTGAGCTGGCCGGTATCCTCGATCGCTGGATAGACGAAACCGGGGACAAGGGCCGCGAGCTGGAGCCGGAATCGGTGTACGACGCCGATATGGCTGTCTATTCGAGCGGCCAAAAAGGTATCCAGGGAGAGGTGCTCCGAAAGAACATCGCCCAAATGAAAGCCTGGGCGGCCGAGGGTAAGTAGTCTAAGATTGAAGCGATGTCACTCCCAAATCGACCACCGATGACCCGCCGGTCCCTGCTCCAAATAGCCGGCGCTAGTGCACTGGCTACGGGCTGCTCGGCTCCTGAACCCGCGCCCGCAATCGCGGAGGCCCCGGAACCAGGCAAGCGAATACCGTTAGGCGTGTCGTCGTACTCGTATTGGCACTTCAAGGAAGAGAAGTACCCAATCGAGAAAGTCATCGACCACGCGGCCGAGGTCGGCTTTGACGGCGTTGAGATCTTGCACCGCCAGATGGAGGAGGAGGGTGCTGCCTATATGAACGCGCTCAAGCGGCGCGCGTTTGAAGCGGGGCTTGACTTGATCATGCTCTCGATCCATCAAGACTTCGTCGACCCCGAGGCATCGAAGCGCGGCGAGGCGATTGACCACACGAAGCACTGTATCGATCTGGCGCATCAGATGGGCATTCCGGCGATTCGTCTCAACACCGGGCGCTGGGGCACGATTCGTTCATTTGACGATCTAATGACGGCGGAAGGCCAGGAGCCGCCGATCGAGGGCTACGATGATGACGACGCAATCAAGTGGTGCGTCGATTCGATCCAACAGTGTGTGCCCCACGCCGAGCAGGCCGGAGTGGTTATGGGATTGGAAAACCACTGGGGCCTGTCGACTAACCCCGATGTTTTGTTGCAGATCCACAAGGCGGTCGATTCGCCGTGGCTGGGAATCAACATGGATACCGGCAACTACGTTGGCGATCCGTATCCGCAGATTGAAAAATTAGCGCCTCACGCGGACATCGTTCAGGCAAAAACCTATATCGGCGGCGGCGTCTGGTACACGCTCGATCTCGACTACCCGCGCATCGCCGGAATTCTCAAAGACGCCGGCTTCAACGGCTACGTCTCTCTCGAGATGGAGGGCAACGCCCCCGCCGAGGCGGCAGTCGTCGACAGCTATAAAACCCTCAGATCGGCGTTTGGCTAAAGGTCATTTCCTCAGGGGGTGAAAAAACCTCCACCGGCATCGCGAGCGTCGGAGGGTGCGACATGTCGCACCCCTACAACACTGATAACAAGCAAGTTGCTCGTAGGGGCGTAGCTTGCTACGCCCGTTTATTGAGTTCGCGGAGGTTTCTTCACATCTCCTCACGTTCGCGTTCGGTGAACGACACCAGCAAGCGGCTAATCTCATCGGGAGCTTCCGAGAGCATAAGGTGGCCGGCGCCGTCGATTATCTCAAGATGTGCGTCAGGCAGGGCAGCCACGAGAGCTTTGGCCGTGCGTGGCGGCGTCATCCGATCCTCGCTGCCGGCGATCACTAGGCTTGGGCAGCGCACCTTCTCAGCGAGTCCATCCGCCCGCCACGCGTTGCAGGCCTGAAAATCCGCATGCAGCACCTCCGGTGGGCAACGCTCGAGAAGAGCGAGCGTTGCGCCCACGTTCCAAATGCCGGGAGTGGCCGCTCGTCCAAAGTGGGTCGCACGGCCGTGGCCAAACGCGGTAATGAACGCGTGCGCTCGTTGAGGCCGGTTCAACGTATCGTCTAGCAGCGCCTTGTTCACGGGCATCTTGTTTCCGGCTCCTAGTACTTACTTGCGTAAGTTATAATAATTATGAGATAAATCGCGAGGGGTGACGGTGGTCTTGGTCCACTGGAAGGGCGTGGCGTCGCGGTTGTAGGCCTGGACAAATTTGTCGATCGCTTCGCGTACCTGGCGGGGCGATGTGAAGCTGGCGCCTTGCAGCGCCCGGCGACTGAGAATGCTGAACCATACCTCGATCTGATTGAGCCAAGAGCTATAAGTTGGCGTGTAGTGAAAATGCACGTTCTTATGGCGTTGCAGCCAGCGGTCATGGCGGGGTTTGTGGGTGTTGAGATTGTCCAAGATGACGTGGATTTCGAAGCCGTCGTAGAGATCCGTCAACTGATTCATGAAGTCGAGAAACTCGCGCCGGCGGCGGCGCTGGTAATGGTCGGCGGTAATCCAACCGGTGGCCACCTCCAGAGCGGCGAACAGCGTTGTTGTGCCATGGCGTTTATAGCCGTGAGAGAAACCGGTCAAGGCCTTGCCGTTGGGCAGCCGCAGCCAACCTTGTGCCCGCTCGAGTGCTTGAATACTGGGTTTCTCATCGACCGCCAACACGACGGCGTTCTCCGGCGGGTCGAGATATAGAGCGACGACATCGGCGGCCTTGCGCGCAAATTCCGGGTCGGTCGAGATACACCAACTGCGTCGTCGCCGCAGCGAGATGCCCTGCCGCTTGAGTACCCGCCAGACTTGATGATCGCTGACGTCGCCCAGCGCCGCGGCCAGCAGCGTGCCCGTCCAGGTGGCGTGACCTTCCGGCGGGGGCTGATCGAGCATCGTCAAAATGCGCTTGCGGGTGGCCTCGTCGTAACGCGCCGGCTTGCCCGAGCGGGGCCGGTCGACGAGGCCCGCCAGCCGCTGCTCGGCAAAGCGCAGGCGCCACTTCGACACCCGCGACGGCGGTGTGTTGAGTTGCTGGGCGATGGCGCTGGTGGCAGCGCCGGCGGCAGCCAACAGCACGATCCGAGCTCGCTCGACCATGCGCCGTTCCGTCTTGTGAGCCTGGACCCAGTGACGCAACGTCTGCTCTTCTTCCGAACTCAACGTGATCGCGGTCGCGGGCCTGGGCATGCCCCAGTTTGTCATACTACGTAGTACTTGTGCAAGTAAGTACTAGTACGATTAGCCGCGATACGCGCTTTGCAAACTTCGAGGCATAGGTGGTGGCGATACAAGCTCCCATCGAGTGTCCGACTAGCGTTACGGGCTCGTCGATCGAAAGCTCACCCAACAGAGCGTCCAACCAATACGCAAAATCGCCGACGGCGCGAACAATGTAACCTGACGACGCTCCATGGCGAGGGAGGTCGACGGCGACGACACGACACCCCTTCCGCGCCAACTGACGAGCTTGTAGCGCCCATACGCTGTGGTCACAGCCTGCCCCATGAATCATCACGACCCATTCGCCGTCGTCGCGCGCGTCGACCCCGCCGTTGCTGTACCAGGTGGGATCTCCGAACACATTGACTCGCTTCATCGCCCGACCCGCTGTTGCTTTTCAAGCGCCCGAAATCCGTTCTCGAGATCGGCGATGAGATCGCTGGGGTCCTCGAGCCCTATCGATAGGCGAATCATGTCAGGCCCCACGCCGGCTTGTTCCAACTCGGCGTCGCTCATCTGCTGGTGAGTAGTGCTAGCCGGGTGAATCACCAGACTCTTCGCGTCGCCGACATTCGCGAGGTGGCTGAATAGTTCTAGGCCCTCGAGAAACGCGCGGCCTCCGTCTCTGCCACCCTCGACCCCAAACGTCAACATGGCGCCGGCGCCTTTGGGCAGATACTTTCGTACAAGCTTGTGGTCGGGATGCGACTCGATTCCGGGGTAGCTCAGCCAGCGCACCGCGCTATGTTCGTCGAGGTATGTTGCTACGCGAACAGCGTTAGCGACGTGGCGCTCCATCCTTAGCGGCAAGGTCTCGAGCCCCTGCAGCAGGTAAAAAGCCGCCTGGGGGTTCATGCAGGCTCCGAAATCTCTCAAGCCCTCAAGCCGCGCCTTCATCACGAATGCCGTCGGACCGAAATGCTCGGCGAACGCCACGCCGTGGTAACTCGGCGATGGTTCGGAAAGGGCGGGGAAGCACCCGGTCGACCAGTCGAAGCGCCCACCGTCGACGAGCACGCCGCCCAAAGTTATGCCGTGGCCTCCGATAAATTTTGTCGCCGAGTGCATCACGATGTCAGCACCATATTCGATCGGTCTGCAGAGGTAGGGCGTCGCAAATGTGCTGTCGACTACCAGCGGGATTCCAGCATCGTGCGCGATTGTGGCGACTGCTTCAATGTCGAGTACGTCCATCTTCGGGTTGCCGATAGTCTCGGCGAAGATGAGCTTAGTTTTTTCGCTCAGCGCCGACTTAAATCCCGCATGGTCGGCGGCATCGACGAACCGCGTTGAAATCCCAAACCTGCGCAGAGTGTGTTCGAGCAACTGATACGAGCCGCCGTAGAGCGAGCGCGATGCGACGATTTCGTCACCCGCCCCGCACAGCGTCGCAAGCGCCAAGTGCAACGCTGCCTGACCCGAGGCGGTCGCCACCGCGCCGACGCCACCCTCGAGCGCCGCCATGCGCTCTTCAAATACGGCGACCGTTGGATTAGAGATACGTGAATAAATATGGCCCGCTTGTTGTAGATCAAACAGCCCGGCAGCACGGTCCGCATCGGGAAACACAAACGACGTGGAATTGTAGACCGGCGTCGCGCGGGCGCCGGTCGTAGGATCTGGCCGCTGGCCGGCGTGCAACGAAAGCGTATCGAACTTATAGAACCAGTCGTCACTCATGGCGAAGTTCAACCAGTCTAGCGGACAGGGTGTGACAGCCCCGATTCGTGAATTGAATCAAATCCGTCTACGCTTTGACCCGCTACCTTGGGGTGTGGAGAAACCTCCGCGAACTCGAGAAACGGACAGCAAGCTACGCCCCTACGAGCAACTTGCTTGTTGGCAGTGTTGTAGGGGTGCGACATGTCGCACCCTCCGACGCTCGCAATGCCGGTGGAGGTAAATCGAGCTTGAATATCTAATCGGCGACCGCCAGGCAGCGGGTCCACGCGGACTTCAGTTGGTTCGCGAAGCCCTCGGCAATCCCTCTGTAACCGTTCCTGTCAGCGCCTTTAGAAACTCAATCAGTTCCGATTTTTCGTCCGCCGTCAGTTCCAACTTGACCATGTCAGTATTCAAGTACGGGTTTTGCTTGCCGCCATCGTTGTAGTGGTCAACGACATCTTCGAGCGTCGCGAGGCTGCCGTCGTGCATGTAAGGGGCTGAGTCCGCTACGTTGCGAAGCGTCGGAGTCTTAAACGCGCCGGTGTCCGCGGCGTTTTCGGTAATCGCCGAGCGTCCTCGATCTTCGAACGCACCTTCACTCCAACCGATTCCGGTGTTGTGAAATTGCTCATCGGTGAGGTTCGGACCCAGATGGCACAGCGTGCAATTCGCCTTGCCACGAAATAGGTCGAGCCCTCGTTTCTGCGCAGGGGTGAGTGCATCGGTCTCGCCCGCGATATAGCGATCGTACGCCGAATCCCCCGAAACGATCGTTCTCACATAGCTTGCGAGCGCCCCACCCAGCGCCTTTTCGCTCGGCATTGAGCCGAACGCCTCGCTAAAGTCGGCGGTGTAGTCTTCGTCGGCGCGCAGTCGATTCACGGCGTCCGCTAAACGCAGATCCATCTCGATCTCATTAATGATTGGCTGGACTACCTGCTCCTCAAGCGTCGCGATCCTACCATCCCAGAAGAACGCACGGCCATAGCCACGGTTGATGAGCTTGGGGACGCGACGGGTACCAACTTTCTGGTCGATGCCGATCGCCTGTCAAGGGCGGAGTAAATGTAGACCGCTTCGGCGGAGCAAAAATAGACCAGTTGGCGGGGATCCAGCGGTTTGCGTGGGACGGCTGGAACGGAGCCTGAGGACGCCCTTTAGGGCGGCCCAGGCGTAGTGGAAGACGGCCCACGCAAACCGGCGCGAGCGGCCGGCGGGTCAGTTTGAAGAGCGCGGGCGCTTCTTTTTGCTTTGCTTGAGGCGGTAGCTGTCGCCGTTCATCTCGAGGATATGGACGTGATGCGTGAGCCGGTCAAGCAGAGCGCCGGTCATGCGTTCGGAACCCAGCACCTCGGTCCACTCGGTGAACGGCAGGTTCGAGGTCAGCAACGTCGAGCCCTGTTCGTAGCGCTGCGAAAAGATCTCGAACAGCAGCTCTGCCCCGGTCTTCGACAGCGGCACATAGCCCAGTTCATCGACGATCAGTAGATCCTGCTTGGCAAGTTGTTTCTGGACCCGTAGTAGTTGCCGTTCGTCACGGGCTTCGAGCAGTTCATGGACCAATCCCGCGGCGGTGGTGAAACGTGTGCGATAGCCGCTCTGACAAGCTGCCAGTCCCAGCGCCAAGGCGATATGCGTTTTGCCGGTGCCGGAGTTCCCCAGCGCCAAGACGTTCTCACGGCGGTCGATGAACTCACAGCGCGCCAGCTCCAGAACGAGCTTCTTGTTCACCGAGGGTATGGCCAAGAAGTCGAACGTGTCGAGACTCTTCGTCACCGGGAACTTGGCGGCCTTGATGCGACGCTCGGTCGCCCGCTGCTCGCGATCGACCAGTTCCAGCTCGCAGAGTTGCTGTAGGAAGTCCCGAAAGTCCAAGCCTTCGGCGGCGCAGCGCCGAGCCAGTTTGTCGTACTCGCGCAGGAAGGTCGGCAGCCGCAGCGCTTTCAGGTGGGTTTCCAGCAGCATTCTCGACTTCGCCATCAGCTTGCTCCTGCTAGCAGCGCCAGATAGGATGCCGGCGACGTCTGCTCGACCTGAGCCGTCGGCAGGTGGGGATACTTCGTTAAGTCGAGCTTCGGCGGACGTTGCTCGATCGCGCACAGCAGTAGATGCTTGACGGCGTCAAAGCCAATCGTTCCCAGTAGACAGACTTGGCGCACCGCCGTTGCGACGTGCTCAAGGGGGAAGTCCTCCAACAGTCGCAGGACCTGTACGTACTCGCGCTTGCCCGCTTTGTCCAACCGCGATTCGAGCAGTCGTCGCAGCTTCGCAAACTCCGGCGGCAACTCCCAGCCGACCAACGGCGCGGCTTGATCGAGCGCGTTGGTCTTGCGTTCCAACAACGCCAAGTAGTGCAGCGGATCGAAAACCAACTCTTCACGTTCATAGCTGCGCTGATGGCGGGCGATCTCTTCGCTGCCGCAACAGATCACTACCTCATCCACGTAGGCTTTGATCAGGACCTGGCGGTGGCCGTAACGCGTTGGCACCGAATAATCGTTTGTCGCGTAGCGCACCAGCGACAACGAAGTCACCCTTGTCGAGCGTTTGTCGCAGGCATCGTAGGCTGTCGGTGCCAAGGGCAAGAGCGCTTCCCGATCGCGCTCGAAGCGTTCGCCGACGGTTTCGGTGTGCCGTCGCAAACGCCGTTCACGGTTGGCTCGGCACTTCTCTTCGAGGTGTTCGTTGAAGGCTTCCCAACTCTCGAATCTCGGGATCGGCACCATGAAATTGCGCCGTGCGAAGCCCACTAGCCCTTCGACTTTTCCCTTGTCGTTGCCCTTGCCCGGACGCCCGAAACGATCGGCGAACAGGTAGTGCGACTGCAGTTCGCTGAACACCCGCGTACGTTTGCGCGTGCCGTCGCCGAGAATCCTTGCCACCGCCAGCGTCGTGTTGTCGTAGACGATGTTGCGTGGCACGCCGTCGAAATAACGAAACGCGGCGTTGTGTCCTTCGCAAAAGGCTTCCGTCGTCTCGGCGGGAAAGGCCTTAACGAAGGCGTCGTCGCTGTGCGGCAGATCGACAACCAAGAAGTGCGCCTTGCGCTGGACTCCATTGATAACGACAACCGCTTCGCCGAAGTCGGCCTGCGCGTCGCCGGGCGGATGCGCCAGTGGCACGAACATCTCTTGTCCACCGAGCTTCTTCTCGCGGACGTAGTCCTTGACGATCGTGTAGCCACCGCTGAAATCGTACTCCTCGCGTAGGCGATCGAAGATGCGTTTCGCGGTGTGACGTTGTTTCTTTGGTTGTTGCTGATCGTCGAGCAGGATCTGATCGATGATTCCGGTGAACGCTTCGAGCTTCGGCCGTCTCACCGGTTTGCTCCGCCGATAGCCCGGCGGAGCAGCGTAGCGCAGCATTTTGCGCACCGTCTCCCGCGCTAAGCCAAACCGCTTGGCGGCTTCGCGTTCACTCAGCCCTTCGACGTAGACACTGCGCCGTACTTGAGCATATAGCTCCACGCGATACATCCTTCCCGTGTTCCACAAAACACCGAATGGATGCCAGCGGACCACCCGGGCGGTCTAATTTTCCGCCGCCCTTGAACGGCTTTAAAACGCCGTTCTGTGGTCTAGTTTGTCAGCGCCGTTCTCAATCGCCTTTGGCTTCTTGTCCGTGAACGAGTACTCGGGGTCGTGGCAGTCGGCGCACGAGATCGATTGGTCGCGCCAAAGAATGGGATCGAAAAATAGTTTGCGGCCAAGCGTCACTCGCTCAACTGTGATTGGATTATCCGCCGGGACCTGCATACAGTTGTCGAGCCCCAGCGGCGGTGTCCAGATCTCAGCCGCTGTCAGCGCCAAACAGCAGACCGCGATCAATGCGGCCGCTCTCATTGGTGTGACG
The DNA here is from genome assembly GCA_965247305.1 of Bryobacterales bacterium. GTDB lineage: Bacteria > Acidobacteriota > Terriglobia > Bryobacterales > UBA6623 > CATQHP01. Next base: position 5,311,715 of record OZ252030.1, read on the forward strand.
ACGGCGATCCCATGCCGCTGGTAAGGAGCCACACTTCCTTCGAGCCGGTCTCAACAGCGTACACAATTCGTCGCCCATCAGGATGCACGCTGACGCCTCCCGCCCGCCGCGGGGCGAGTTTCACGCGCTGCAGATCGTCGCCTTCGCGGCTGACACGCCATAGCATCGCTCCAGTCATTCCGCGCGTCCCCACTAGTAGCGCCGATGAATCCGGCAGCCAATCAAGAGTCTCAAGGCTGCCGTTTGGCAGGGTAAGCACCTTCTCTGGCGAAGCTCCACCGTCGATCATGTAAACGTCGCCTCCAAGCTTGCGGCGCACGAGCATGCCTAAGGCGGATCCGTCGGGCGACTCGGCCGGTACGACGCCCACTAACGAGCCGTCGGGGACAAATATCTGCTCCTGCATTTGGTCGGCGAGCGACTGGCGCGTGACCGAGGGTCCGCCGAAATAGACGCTGGCGCCATCGGCTGAATAGCCGCCCTCAAGGCCTAGAAAGGTCGCCGCGTCGTCAATCACCACGGAGCGCAGGCGGCCACTACTTAGCTCAACTTCGAACAAACCCCCACGCGACCGGCGGTCACTACCCGCGACGAGAAGCCTATTCGAATCCGGCGACCATGACAGTCGCTCGACGTGTGCCAGCCGCGCGGCCAGCTCGCGCTCCTCGCCAGACTCGAGTGAACGAACGACGATGGTGCGATTCCGCTGACCGTAGTTGACGGTCTTGAGATCGGCCACAAACGCGATGCTTGCCCCGTCGGGTGAAAAAGCCGGAGCCGTTGCGCGGCCGGGTGCTCCCGTTCGAACCACAGCCGGCTTGGCCTCGGGGTCCGCGAGGTCGGCTACGAAGATGTCGTTTTGGGTGGCGTCCAGTCCGTAAACCAGGGCTCCTGAAGACGCGGTTCCGAGTATCAACGCATCGCCGACGCGCTCTTGGATCGGTTGCGGCTGACTGCCCGGGTCCACGCTGGTTCGCCAAATTGCCGGGCCATCTTTGCCACGACGGACGAATGTGATCGCGGCGCCGTCCGGCGTCCAGACCGGAAACTGATCTCCCGCTGCGCCAGCCGTGCCTGAGCTAAGGCCTCGATGCTGCCGGCCGCCGACGGCGGATCTTCTTGAGCTGTGTAGGCCTCGATTGCTTCTCTCAGTAATGGTTCCGCTTCAGTTGGCCGCCCGGCATTCAGTAGGAAATTGGCGAGATTTACGCGAGCCCTTGCTCTCGCGGGGTCGTCCGGTTCTGTTGACGTGTTTCGCAGCTCAAGAGCCCGGCGATACAGCGCTTCGAATTCAGCGGATTGATCCGCGAACACTGTGCTAGTGTAGTGCGTCAATCAGATTGAACCTTAAGAAGAGCGGCTTTGCCGCGCTTGACCTTCTCAAGGGTGTCGGAAGCGGTAGCAGTCCAGATGAAGGGCTTGGGCTGCTGATTGTGTCGAGCGATGTAGTCTTCGATGGCGGTGGTGAGTTCGCCGACGCTACGAAAGACACCGTGGCGGATGCGCTTATCGGTGAGGTCTCGGAAGAACCTCTCCACCATGTTCAGCCACGACGCTGAGGTGGGCGTGAAATGGACGTGGAAGCGTTTATTGCGCTGCAGCCAGCGTTTCACCGTGGCGTGTTTGTGAGTGGCATAGTTGTCCACGATCAAATGGATCTGCTTGTCCTTGGGGGTCTGGTTTTCAAGCAAGCGCAAGAAGCGCAGCCATTCTTGGTGGCGGTGCTTGGGCATGCAGGTTCCGATCACCGAGCCGTCGAGCGTGTTGAGCGCGGCGAACAAGGTGGTTGTGCCGTTGCGTTTGTAGTCGTGGGTCATGGTCCGGCCGCGTCCCTTTTTCAGGGGCAGGCCGGGCTGGGTGCGGTCGAGGGCTTGAATCTGTGACTTCTCGTCGAGGCAAAGAACGAGGGCATGCTCGGGCGGGTTGAGATAAAGTCCGATGATGTCGTCGAGTTTTTCGGCGAAGCGCGGGTCGTTGCTGAGTTTGAAGGTCTTGACGCGATGCGGCTTGAGGCCGTGGGCGCGCCAAATGCGACCCACGGTGGAGGCGCTGACGCCGACCGCGGCGGCCATCGTGCGGCGGCTCCAATGGGTGGCGTTGGCTGGCGTTTCGCGGGTCGTCTTGTGGATGATCTGTTGCACTGTTGGGGAGCAGATGGCGGGCTTACGGCCGGGCCGCGGGGCGTCCTTTTCGATGCCGGCGACGCCGGATTCAAGAAAACGGCTTCGCCAGCGCGCCACCAACTGACGCGAGACCGACAGCTGCGCGGCAATCCGTTTGTTCTCAAGACCGTCGGCGGCGAGCACGATGATCCTGGCTCGCAACGCCAGACGAACAGCGACCCGACGACCGTTCGCGTAGCGCTCCAACTGCCTACGCTGCTCCTGCGTCAATGGGACTGGCTCTGCTCTTCGCATCCGTGTGCCTTCTACTAGTAAAGGCGACACGAAGATACTATAAGTTACATTATTTATGGCGCACTACACTAGCTCCTTCAAACAGTGCCGGGATCACCAGAATGTCCCGCTTCAGCGCCTTCGCGATTTCCATACGCACCCAATCGTCTGGGTTGTCCAACCGGCGTTGTCCTTCCGCGTCCGCAGCACTCAGCCAATCCCTGCCGATCAGCGCAATTACCGCGTCGCAAACCCCGACCGTCCGTTCGATCACGTCGCTGAATCTTGCACCCGGCTTGAGTGTGTCAATGTCCATGAATACTTGGTCTTTTCCGAAATGCGCCACTAACTTGTCGTAGAGTCGCCCGGCAAAACCCGCAGTGTCCTCGCGGCGGTAGCTGATGAAGATCTTTGACATAGCAGCTGAACGCGATGATGGCTCGCGCGGTCACCATCGAGAAATCGTCTCTCAGTTAGTGTAATCAACGAGCCGATGCTAAGGAATCAGAAAGCAGTCGAAAATGCCGCCCGAGATATCCCAGTTTGAGTAGCTGCTGAAGCAGGAATAATAGAGGGATTCGACAGTTTGACGCAGTGAAGACAGGCCCAGCAGCTTTTCCGGAACGCCCGCCTCCCGAAGGAAACGCTCTGGGATTTGATAGTTAGACCGAAACATCGTATCCACACCGACGGTAGATGGACCGCCATGGACAACTGTCTCTAGTGTCCGGTATCTAAAGTTCGCGTAACATTAAACAGGTTGTTGTCGCCATGTCTATATGGGGAAGACGACGACAACTGGTCCTCAATTGAAACCGCTCAAGCTCAACCCGGCCGAGCGCGAGAGCCTGCAAAGTTGGGCGCGACGGCGCAAGTCCGCGCAGGCTCTTGCCCAACGCGCCAGGGCCATTCTGCTCGCCGCCGACGGACTCAACAATACCGTCGTCGCCGCCCAACTCGGCTGGGCCCGCCGTACCGTTGGCAAATGGCGCCAGCGCTTCCTCGACAAAGGCCTCGACGGGCTGCTCGACGAACCGCGTCCCGGCACGCCGCGGCGCGTCAGCGATGACGAGGTCGAACGCGTCATCACGCTCACTCTGGAATCGACGCCCCCCGACGCCACGCATTGGTCAACACGCTCGATGGCCAAGACCTGTGGCTTGAGTCACTCCAGCGTGCAGCGCATCTGGAAGGCCTTCGCGCTGCAACCCCATCGCAGCGAAACTTTCAAGCTCTCGCAAGATCCGTTGTTCGTCGAGAAGGTGCGCGACATCGTCGGTCTGTATCTCAACCCGCCCCAGCGGGCGTTGGTGCTGTCGGTTGACGAGAAGTCTCAGATCCAAGCCCTGGACCGCACGCAGCCGCTGCTGCCGCTGCGTCCCGGACAAATCGAGCGCCGCACGCACGACTACAAGCGCCACGGGACGACCTCGCTGTTTGCCGCGTTGGATGTCAAGACCGGCCATGTGATCGGCGAGTGTCATCGCCGTCATCGCGCGGTCGAGTTTCGCAAGTTTCTCGACACCATCGACCAGGCGGTCCCCGACTCGCTCGAGATCCACTTGATCCTCGACAACTACGGAACCCACAAGACCCAGATTATTCAGCGTTGGCTGGCCAAACGGCCGCGCTACCATCTGCACTTCACGCCGACCAGCGCGTCTTGGATCAACCTTGTCGAGCGTTGGTTCGCCACTCTGACCCAGAAGCAGATTCGCCGCGGCGTACATCGCAGCACAGCGGAGTTGGAACGCGCCATCGAGGATTACATCCAACTCAGCAACGCCGACTCCAAGCCGTTCGTCTGGTCCAAAACCGCCGACCAAATCTTCGCTTCCCTCGCCCGCTTTTGTAATCGAACTTTAGAGACAGGACACTAGACCACGAGCGTTGCGGAGGTCGACGTTCGCGAGAACAGTCCAGGCCATAAGACAACCGTCGAAATCTGCCCCGTGGACAACAGTCTCCACAAGTAGCGCCCTCCCGAGAACTGCGCAACTCAAACCCGCTCTCGATAACTCGGCACCAGTAAGGTTTGCTCGGGCCAGATTAGCTCCTCGAAGCTTGGCGTCTGTGAACCGAGCATCAGCTAAGTTTGCAGTCTGAAGGAATGAATCGGTGAGTTCGCCGCCAGTGAGATTCGCTGAGCCGAGATCCACCCCTGACAAGGATGCAAGCGATTTTGCCGATATCGCGAGGAGGGAGACCACATGGGCACTAGATTTGATCGTTGGGCGATAAGAGGTCGCCTGTTCGCGTTGTTGATTGTTTACGTAGCACCTAAACTCTCGATTGCGAACCCCCAGCGTAGTAGCGAGGGGGAGCGAGGGGGGAGCGAGGGGACGGAGCCCTTAACAATTACAGCAACATCAACTAAATCAATATGTTAGCTTGCTCCAGCCGTCTCGTGGAAGACCCCACCTCTCTGCGGACGAATGTGACTCCAGCCTGCCGGCAGACCCAAGTCCGCCTCGATCTTCCTCTGAAAGTTTTTGCCGCCGAACGGTTTTCCCGACTGTGTCGCCGTCCGAATATGGTCCGCCGCCTGATCGCCTTGGCCTTGCGCAAGTCTTGCCGGCCAGTCCGCGCACCCGCCGAACTCCTCTAGGACGTGCCAGTCCAACAGGCCGGTGTCATCGCGTCCGCCGGCATGGGCGCGCGCGCTCGACCTGCGCCATGCCGTTGCCTCGGCCTTGATCCCCGCGCGTACCGGATTCAGGTCCACATACAGTAGCGCCGCGTCGAGTCGTGCGGGGTCCAAAGGGCATGAATAGAAACGGCTTCGCCATAGATGACCGTCTCGCCGGCGCGTCCGATTGAACTGCTGCGCATACCCGGAGTGGACCCTTCGGATCAAGCGCGAGAGCGAATCTTCGCGCCGCGGCACAGCGATCATGTGGACGTGATTCGTCATCCAACACCAACCGAGCAGATTCACTCGGCAGGCGCGCAGGTGCAGAGAAAGCAGTTGCTGGTAGCGGCGCCGGTCTTCGTCGGACAGGAAGACATCTTGGCGATTGTTGCCGCGATGGGTGATGTGATGCGGCACATCCACCGCCACCACCCGCGCTTGACGGGGCATCGATTGCCTCTAGGATACTCTACGGCTTTGAGCGAGTTGTTAAGGGCTCCGTCCCCCTACTCCCCCGTCCCCCTGCTCCCCCGTCCCCCTGCTCCCCAAAGGGCATGAATAGAAACGGCTTCGCCATAGATGACCGTCTCGCCGGCGCGTCCGATTGAACTGCTGCGCATACCCGGAGTGGACCCTTCGGATCAAGCGCGAGAGCGAGTCCTCGCGCCGCGGCACAGCGATCATGTGGACGTGATTCGTCATCCAACACCAACCGAGCAGATTCACTCGGCAGGCGCGTAGATGCAGAGAAAGCAGTTGCTGGTAGCGGCGCCGGTCTTCGTCGGACAGGAAGACATCTTGGCGATTGTTGCCGCGATGGGTGATGTGATGCGGCACATCCACCGCCACCACCCGCGCTTGACGGGGCACCGATTGCCTCCAGGATACTCTACGGCTGTGAGCGAGTTGCTAAGGGCTCCGTCCCCCTGCTGTGGTCCCCCTGCTGTCGGTTGACGAGTGCGACCCTTGGATCCAACCGAATTTACGAGATCTCCGTTTTCTAGCCCATTATCGCCACGATGATCGCTTGCGCTTTCGCTACTAAGACCGCCGCCGTGGATGGATCAATCTTCTTGCCAGATTGTGCGTTAGCCGCTCCGATCAGGTCCTGGAGTTTCGCGATCGCACCGGCGGCATCTCCCTTCGAAAGATCCATGTTGGCGTTTTGCGCCTTCTTCCGCAAGCTGTTCTTCACTCCGCCCTGGATCGAGGCTGCGTTGATCTGACTGATCATCATAGCGATGCCCTCCGCCGGCGTAAGGTAGTTGGCGGTGACGGTCTCGTCCTGGTCCATGGTCATTTCGCATGTGCCATTGAGAGGACTGTCACATCCGCCCCAACCACCGAAGAGCGACCCGGCGTCGGCCAGTGCCGTCAAAACGGGCATATCGCCGTCCTGGAAGTCATCCATGCACATGCCCGGGCAGTTGATCGTGCCGCTGCCTCCCGAGCTTGTGGTGGTCCCGCTGCCGGAGCCCATGCCCGGCTGGAGGACGGTCAGCTTGAACAGACCGATGACGGTGATCGCCTCCGAGGCCATTGCCGGCGTAGGATCGGCGCCGTTACTGCTCGCGCTGACATTGTTGGTCACCATCCCCGATGGTTGGTTGGCGTCGACGGTCGCTGTCAACATGAACGATGCAGAGGAGCCGTCCCCGGCGATGGGACCTAGGCTACAGGTCGGCACGCCCCCAGGGTCTTCGGCGCAACCCACGGTCGTGGGCATGGTCAGCGCGGCGGGCAGAGAGTCGCTCACTGTCACGCTGCTGGCATCACTCGGGCCGCTGTTGGTGACTTCAATGGTGTAGGTGACCGGGTCGCCAGCAACGACGGGCATGCCAGCCGCCGGATTGGTCTGGGTCTTCGTAATTGCCAAATCCGTCTCGACGACGACGTTGGTCATTGCGGTACCCGTATCGTTCCCATTGTCCGGATCGGTCGGGGTCACGCCGCTGACCGTCGCGTTGTTCGTCACCTGGCCCGCAGCCTGCGACGCCGGGACAGCCGCCACGATCGTAATGGCGCCCGAGCTGCCATTGGTGAGGGTCCCGTTCAAAGTACAGACGATGCTCGTGTCGCCCACGCTGCCGGGACAACTGAACTCGGTCGAGCTGGCGGAAACGCGCGTCAAGTTAGCCGGCAGATTGTCAGTCAGCGTCGCCGCTGTAGCGTCCGACGGACCGGTATTCGTGACGACTATCTCAAACGTAACGCTGGTTCCGGCCGGAACGTCGCCTGCCGGGCTGGTTTGCGATTTGGTGACCGCCAGGTCGGCGCCCTGGACGTCGATCGTCTCCGTGTCCGAGTTCGGGTTCGGATCCGGATTTACTTCGGGGATCGAGCTTGCGACGCTCACCGTGTTTTCAATCATCGTCGCGGCCGCGGCGACATCAACCGTCGCCAGGATCTTGAATGTCTTCGAAGAACCGCTCGAAATGGCGCCCAACGTACATGTGGGTATCCCGCCCGCTCCTTCGGCGCAACTGTCCGGCGCGGCCATCGTCGAACCGGAGCTGAGTCCGGCGGGGAGCGTGTCCGTAACAACGGCATCGGTCACGTCGGCCGGTCCGTTGTTGGTCACGGTCACCGTGTACTCCACCGGTCCACCGGGCAAGACCATGTCCGCGGCGGGAGAAGTGAGTGTCTTGCTGATCGTCAGATCGGTCTCGTTGAAGATCGTCGTTTCTACAGTGAACGAATCGTTGCTCGAAATGGGGTCCGTCACGCCGCTCGAAACCGTCGCCGTATTCGACGCGGTGCCTTCGGCAACCGCCGTAACCGTAGCCGTGATGATGGCAACGTCGGTCGGCATGAGGTCACCAAGGTTGCACGGGAACACACCACCCGGACAAGTTCCGGTGTCCGTAGACAACGACACCAACGAAACCTCAGCCGGCAAAGTATCCACCACCACAACCGATGTCGCGATCGAAGGCCCGTTGCTTGTGACGGTGATCGTGTATATGAAGTTTGCGCCGACCAATACTTGGGTAGCAACGTCGTCTACTTTCGTGATCGATAGATCGGCTTCCTTGCTGACCGTGACCGGTGTAGTGACCGATTCCACCCCAGTCTCATCAGTCGCTTGGAAGTCGGCCGAGACGGTCGCCATATTGTCGATCAGGCCCATCGTGTTGTTGTCGATATCCACAGTGATCGTGTACACGGCCTGACCGCCGCCCACGATATCGCCCAAGCTGCAGGTGGGCACTCCGTTGGGGTCTTGCGAGCAGCCGCCCGCGGTCACCGGGTTGCTGACGCCGCCCGGTAACGTGTCGCTCACCGACACGTTGAACGCGGTACCGTCACCCAGGTTGTTAACCGTAACCGTGTACTCAAGTTGGGTGCCAGCAACAGGAGTCGGATTGTCCGCCATTTTCAGGATCTCGACATCCGCGCCCTTGACGCTGGTAATCACCTTGGCATTGACGTTGGTAGCGTCGTTGTTCGTCGCGTCGGGATCGGACTCATCCGCTGAAGCCTCGGCCTGATTCATGATGGCGAAGCCGGTCTTGGTGGCCGCGACGCCATCGGTGTCGATCGTCACCATGGCGCTGAAGGTTCCGCCGAGCGCCAGGCTGGCGAGCGCGCCCCCCATACAGGTGACCACGCCGCCTGTCAGCGATCCGTCGTGGATGCACTCCGTCGTCTGGTCGACGGAAACGAAGTTCGTGCCCGCCGGCAACGTGTCTAGCAGCATAACGTTCGTCGCGGAGCCAAATCCCACTATTTTGAGGTTCTCGACGGTCATGGTGTAGGTGATCTCCTCACCATGGCTGACCATCGTGGCCCCGGTCTTCGTGACCGAGAGATCGGCCTGTTTGACGTTCAAGAATGTGCAACCGATGTTGTCGCCGTCGGCAAGATTGACCGTAAGCGTCCCTCCCGCCCCGCCGCCGTTAATCACAGAGCTCGTACTCCCACTGTCACAGTTGATGGCGGTGAGCGCGAACCCGACGCCCGTGGGGTCGTCTTCCCCGATCATGTAGGTGAACGCTACGGGAATGTCCGCGAAGACCAGCGAGTCGCCGTCGTCGAGTGGGAATGTTCCCGTGAATTCGGTGAGGTCGGCGACCAGGCTGTTGGCAGCCGCGACAGCCGCCACGTCTTCGGTGAACGTAAATCCTATCCCGCCGGCAGGCGTCGTCGATTTATTGATCGTGATCGTCCCGGCCTCGATCTGGACCATGGCTTGGTTGTTGTTGTCGGCGACGACACCGTCGGCCGTTACGTCGAGATCGTTGGTTAGGTTAATGCCGCTGGTGTTGATGCCCGGGTCGTAGTCGACCGTCACCTGATACGTAATTGTAAAGTCGTCGGTCTCGACGACCGCCGGGTCCGTTGCATCACCTGGGTTGAGAACGCTGGCGATATCGATCGTCAGCAGCTGCCCGACAGGTCCCGTGACAATAAGAGGCGAGATCGTCATGCCATTGGCACTGGCGACCATCGCCGAGGCAGCGACGTAGGTCGTTCCCGCGGGTAGAGTGTCCTCCAATTTGACATTGGTGGTCGTGCCCTCCACGACAGTCACCGTGGCAGTGTAGGTAATCGTGTCGCCGATGGTTGCAAAGCTCAAGTTGGCCGACTTGGTAACGGCGAAAGAATCCGCGAACGTGACGTTCGTGTTGTCGGTGCTGCTGGCATCGTACTGGGGATGGCTGCCGGCATCGGTGTTGACCACCGAGTTCCGGTTTTCCCAAGTCACTGTGGCTGTATTTCCAGTCAGAACGACGTCGTCCGGCCCCTTGCTGTCGGGAACGGTGGCTGAGATGACGATGGTGATGCTTTCGTGATTGGCTCCGGGGGTAGTGAAATCGTGGTCCAGATCTATGTCGCCGGTTGTTTCGAGGTCACCGTTGACGTCGATGTTGAGTAAACCCGAAATGTCGCTTGTCCCTACGTTACCGTCGTCGAGTAAGGCGCTAACGATCGTGACGTTCTCGAGCATGTCGGGCACGTCATCGGTGATGTCGAGGTTGAAGGCGTCGCGCAAGCTGACGTCGATGCCGAGATCGGCGCCTTCGTCAACCTCTTTGTGCTCCACAACAATGGTGTATTCAATTACATCGCCGCCATCGATGCCCGTCGGCGCTGCGCTCGTCATCGTTTTTGAGATTTCGAGCACGGGCTCGATCGCATGGCCGAAGATTTCGTTTTCGCCGGAGACCTGGGCGCCGCGGTCGTCCTGCCCCGCCCAAACCACGTTATAGGAGTTGATCGAGCTGTCCGCGTAGGCAATGCCGGTTCTCATGTCCGAGTCAAAGGTAGTGTCCGTATTCGGCCCCAAGTCGCTGATACGGGCGTCGGTCGGACCGACCAGCGAACCGGTTGAACTGACTCGTTGATAGAAGATCTCCAACTCGCCTGCGGTTGCGGTCGAAGCGTTCCAAACCGCCATGAACTCGTTTTCTACGCTGTTGTAGGCTACGCTCGGCTCCTCTGCGCCATTGGTCCCGTTCCCGTTGGCGCTGATGTCGATCCGGCCGCCGCTCAAACTGCCGGCCGCACTCACGCGCTGGCCGTAAACCTGTGCCGCGTTGTCCGTAACCGTGTCGCCCCCCCATATAACGAGATACTCATCCGTTGAGGGGTTGTAGACGACGTCGCTGGTTGCGTTGTCAATATTGGCTGCATGCTGGGCCGTGCTGATCTTAAATTTGCAGCCGGTCGATACTCCGCACGCTGCGGGCGCTGCCCCGCCGGCGGCAAGCAGGTCCCCTGACGTCAACCAGCTGCCCGTAAACCTCCCGGTTGCCGTCACCGTCCGCGCTGGCGGCGTTAGCGTGCGTGAGGTTGTCCTCCACCCACGTAACCAGGAATTGGTCGTGGTCGCTGTTCCATGCGACCGCGGGAAACTCGGCGTGATAGAGAAAGATGTTCGTGCCGTGGGTGCCGTCGGTAAAACTGACGACAAAGTCGTTATTGAGCACCAATGATCCGGCCCCGCTGACCAATTGACCCATGATCTCGAAATCGAAGTCGGTGGGGGTTCCCGTTCCATCATTCGTCCCGTCGCCATCCGAGTCTTGATCCCCGACGTCGTCACAGCGCCAAACAACCAGGTAGCGATTCGATGTCGCGCTGTGGGCGACATCGATGGTTGTTCCGCCGCCGATCCCGCCGACGTCGGCGTTGCCATCGCCGTCCGTGCCGCAATCGCTGATCCGAAAGACACTGCCCGTCGTGTCACGGGTCGTGGCATCGAAGCGCTGTCCGAAAACTTCCGTCTCGCCGGGCGGCAAGAAGGGATCATCATCTTCTTCCCCACCGAAGACGACAAGAAACTCGTTGTTGGTTGGGTTGAACGCCACCGCGGGATCGAAAGCGTCAAGATCGGGGTCCGGTCCGCCGGGCGGGTCGCCCGCCAAAATGTCGTCGGTCCCCACTTCTGCCCCAGTTTCGGCGTCAATGAACTGCCCAAAGATCCTCACCTCTTCGGTACCGGCATCGGCTTCCGTGCCTTCCCAAACCGCGAAAAACTCTCTCTGTGTGCTCCCGTAGGCGATCTCGGCGTCGTCGGCTACGCCGGTGCCGGAGCCGAGCCCGGCCATGGTACTAAGCCGCTGGTCGTTGGCTCCGACGACCGGATCGATCGTCACCGGATACACCGCCTTCGCGAGCGCCACGCCGTCAACCGTGATGCGAGTGCTCGACTCGGTAACCTCCATGCGGGCCTCGACCTCGTTTCCCTCCGCGTCGTAGACGTAGACGTCAGACGTCACTCAGGTGAACGAAACCCTTCCGGCCGACCCACCGCCATCCGTCTTCGTCTCTTGTGAAGCGTCCGTGACTGCCCACGACCCCGGCGATGACAAGGTCCTGTCCTTGAAGCGGCAAGGGTTCCGCAATGACAAACTGCTGTTCAATGTCGTTGGCGCGGGCGAGGTATCGCTCGATAATCGCACCCCGCAAATAAGAAATCACATAATCATCTGTTTGTTTCGGAGAAACCGGACCGCTGACGACTCCCCGCAACGCTGAGTCTTCGCTCCCGATATGGGTTAACCGCCAATACCAATAGGGATCGCCGCTGCGCGGCGTGAAATGGACGCCATCGGCGCCGAATAAAGCCTGGTGCCTCGGGTGATCCAGACCAATGCCTTCCTCGATGAGTCGAAAGTCATTGACGGAAAGATCCCCTTCGCTTACGGAGGGGAGCCACTTGCCGAAACTCATGCGTTCGGGGAATTCGCCGACAGCCAGATGAACTACCAAAACCGGTAGCGCGACGATTAGGAGCAAGAATGAAAGCTTTCGCATAGCCGGTCTCCAATAGACGACACTGTACGTCCCACCGCGGGCCTAGGCAACGAAATACTTGCCGAGAAAGGGGGGATCGGCTCTGCTTAGATCAATCTTAGCCTGCGGCTACAGTAGATCATGCCACAGAATTCCGCTGAAAGGAAGGTCTAAATTCGGAATTGTTCTAATGAGAATTACGTAGTATGCCCGATAACGTGACTCCGGCTCCACGGCTCACACGGCCGCATTACACAGCACGAAACGACGAATTTCGCGCGGCGAGCCCGCTGGGGGCGTGACCCGGTACGCGTACGATTCCGATGGGCGAACGGTTTCGATCACAAGCCCGGCCGACCTCGTAACGACTTTCGAGTACGACGCATCCGGCCAACGCACCAAAACTCGCTTTGCCAACGACACCACCGCGACGTCCTCGTATGACGCGGCTGGCCGCCTGTCGGCGGTGCTGTATGCCGGAACTGACGGTGCGGTGCAGGAACAGATCAGCTATACATTTGACCGAGCCGGTAATGTTCTGGAGAGATCGGGAGAGATCGGGGACACGCACGCAACCCCAGAGATCGGGGACACGCACGCAACCCCGCATGGCATGCACCCCTAAGCTGAGACAGCTTAAAAATGGGACAGTTGCCGTTCGCTGAAAAAGTATAGCCTTTTCGGCGAACGTGCCGCACACTTGAAAACGGCCGGGAAAGCGGAGGCGGGCAATGCTGGAGAGCAACCCGCCAAGCAATACCCGGCTGGAAACTCAGCGAGACGATGAGCGCTCGGGGCGGGACATTCTCCCGCTCCGAGCACGACCACTGTCTCGATAGATTTCCTCATGCCTCAGAAAACTCAAACTACGGATTTCTGAGCTCTTCGCTCGACGGCAACAACTGCTCGAACTCCTCCGGAGGCCGATAGCCCAGCGCCGAATGCAGCCGCTTTTGGTTGTACACCGCGTCGATAAATTCCTCGATCGAAGCGCGCGCTTCGTCCATCGATTGATACGTCTGTAGGTTCACCTCCTCGCTTTTGAGCGTCTTCATAAAACTTTCCATGCGCGCATTGTCGTATGGATTTCCCCACCGGCTCATCGAAATCAGTGCGCCATGTTCTTCCAATAAGTTCACGTATGCCCGTGAGGCATACTGCGCGCCTTGATCGGAATGATGTATCAGTCCCGGCTTCGGTCGCCGTAACTCGATCGCTTTGCGCAACGCATTCACCACCAATACAGCTTCTAACGACGATCCCAATTCCCAACCAATCACGCGCCGCGAATACGAGTCCATCACGACCGCCAGGTAGACGAACGAGCGGCGCATGCGCACGTAGCTGATGTCGGACTGCCAGAGCTGATTGAGTCCGTCGATTTGCAGTGAGTTAGCCCAGTTTGGGTATACCGCGCGATGCTGATCCGAGTCTGTCGTCAGCACGTAACGGCGCTTGCGAATCGCCAACAGATTGTCGTTGCGCATCAAGCGCAAGACCTTTTTGTGGTTTACGGTGAAGCCTTGGCGGCGCAGTTCGGCTGTCACCCGACGGTAGCCGTAGCGGCGATTGGTGAGCGTAATGCGCTGCATACGGTCCCGCACTTCCAGGTTGGATTCGACAGGCTTGTCTCGCTCTAATTGCCGGTAATATCCGGCTCGGCTGACTTCTCCGAGTGCACAGGCGCGCTCGACGCTGAGTCGGCCTTCAACGCGAATTTCGTCGATGACGCTGTAGAGCCGCTCGCGTTGCGAGCGACTCTGGAGTTTGGCTGTTCAAAGAGGGTTGAAGTTTGGGGTAGGGTGCGGAAATAGGGGATTGGCGTTAGCCGGAAGCGTAGATTGCTGCAGGCGGAGCGCCTCTTGGGAGTTTCTGCAGCTTCGTGTTGGATTGCGAAGTGTTCCGCAAGCCGCAGAAATGTTGCCGCTGCACGCCGTCCGCCCAAAGCTCGGCCCGCAGGTGGCTGATCAGCCGTTGCGTGGTGAGCCGTTGCGGCTGCGAGCGGCGTCGCCAGTGCGGTCGCGGCAAGGCGTCGTCCACGCCCTGTTGGCGGCTCCAACTCGCGCCCGCCAACAGCAGTAGCGCATACACCGCCGTCATAAATTGAGGGACCCGCTCGACCGCGTCCGGCTGCCGCACCTGCGCCTGTCCGACTCCCAACAGCGTCTTCTGCTCACGGAAGTTGACCTCGATCTCCCAGCGCCAAACGTACTGCCGCACGATCTGCTCCAGCCCCAAACTCGGATCGCTGACAATCAAATACGCCGGCTTGCGATACAGCACCTTCGAGCCCGCCCGCGGCCGATAACCCAACGGTGCGATCACCACCAAACGCAAGTCCCGCTTGCCTCCCGCCGGCCGCCAACGCAGCGGCGCGAGCGTCTTCACTTTGAACTGGTGCAGGCTGCCGGCGGCAAAAACCTCGACCGTTTGCCACGGCACGTTGTCGTCCTGGCGGAGTTGCTCGGGCGTCGGCGCGCGTTCGCCGTAACAACGCCTGCGGCCTTTGCCGGGCTGCTCGAGGGGCAGATGATACAGCTTGGCGTCGGAACGAATGCGGCCGATCAACGTCACCTCGGCGGGCAACGATCCGAACACCGTGCGGTTGGTGTAAGCGCCATCAACGACGAGGTGCAAGGCTCTGTCAGCGCCTCCGGGATCGGCGTTCATGGCCTCGCGCAAGCGCGCGATGTGCCTGGCGGCGAGGGCCGTCAAGCTGCACTTGCGAGCCTCGCGCCGGTACTGTTTCCAAACCTCGTCCGTGGCCTTCTTCGACGGTCGGCGCGGAGTCGGCGCGTGTTCCAAGCCGATCGGAATGAGTCGCGCCGGCTGCTGCCGCTCGCTGGGAGGCAGTGCTGCCGAGAATTGCAAGAAGCGCTGCGCGAGAATCAAGTTGGCCTGAAACTTGGGTCCAAGCGGATCGCGCCGCCAACTCACGCCGGGCGTTTTGAGACTCGACTTGGCGAGCAGTGTATCGTCGATGGCGACGACCAAGGGAGCCTCGGGCGGCAAGCGAGCGAGCACCTCGCGGCGCGAGGCATCGAGCAGGCGTTGCGGCTCGACGCGTTGTTGCGAGAACAGGCGGTAGCCGGCGCTCCAGTCCTGAAAGCTCTCGCCGGAGGCATGTAGCAGGCCGGTGATGGTGGAGCGGCCGAGGCAGACGGCGGCGCCGAGAGCGAGGCGGGTGAGGTGGTCGTTCACGCTTTGTCGGGCGTGGGGGTTGAGGCCTTTGGCGAAGAGTTGGGAGAAGGTGTCGACGACTCGTTGAGGAGTTTTTTTTTCAACTCGACGGGCGGAGGTTGCAAACGATTGAGCACGAGTTGGGAGCGGTCGAGCAGGATCCATTCGAGCTGTTCGCCGGGCTGGAAGTCGAGCATCTGAGCGCTGGCGGAGGGGAAGTTGACATAGAACTGTTGGGAAGCCTTGCGCTTGATCAACTGCAGTTTGGTGGGGAAGGACATGAGGTCTCCTTGGAAATGAATCTAGTTACACAACAAGCTAAACAACTAGATACAAGAATACCTCAAAATGTTTTAAGACACAAGCATTCTCAGATCCCTCACAACTCAAGAACGTGCTTACCGCGCGTCCCATCTAGTGAAAGGCCAAACTCCAGAGCCGCTCGCGTTGCGAGCGACTTGGTTCGGCATCGCCGGTTTTAAGGCGTTGAAGGCTCGTTCGAAAAAATCCAATTCCGCCGCTTGTTGACCGACTAGGCGTTCGAGTTCGGCAATGCGATCGGCGCTCGGATCGCTATCCAATTGCACAACCTCTTGTCCGGGACGCGGCCGCCCTTGACGCCGCTCAAGACCGCTGCGTCCCTCGGCGCGGTAGGTGTCGCGCCAGCGATACAACACGCTGCGCCGCACGTCCAACTCACCGCTCAATTTGACGACGTTCTCACCGCGAAGCATGCGGCTTACCGCCAATTCCTTGAACTCAACTTCATACGAGCGCTGCTTCCTCGCAACCCTATCTTTTCTCTCTCTCATCGGGGACTCCTTTTCCATTCACTGAAAATTGTCCCACTTTCATCTGTCTCGCTTTTGGGGTTCACTCCAGCAAACTCTTATACATCAACGTTTTCCAGAGAACTCAATGTTCATAAAAGAGGGCGATTGATTCTCACAACGGCCAAGACGAAGCCCTCCCAAACGGCCGTCCCGCGATTTTGAAATTTCTTTTGTCTTTGAAATCAGCAACTTAGTGATACGGTCAGCCGAAAACCGGACACACGGGCCTTACACTATATGTGGAGGGTGCGGAAAGCACTGCAAGGAGGCTCGAAAATTTACAGAAAACCCTGCCAAATCCGGCCAATGGGCGGCATTCATGATAGGGACTGAGGATTGGCTTGCATGAGCGCGCGAGGTGTTCCTCGTTCTGCTTTGTGGAGTTTGACGGAATTCAAATGGTAAGTCTGGCGGGTTGCCCCGGAAGGCGATTTTTAGCGAAACCCTGCCAAATCCGGCCATTTCGACGCTTGAGCTGTGTCCGTTCGAGACTTTCGTGACTGCCGGGAACGTATGGCGATCAGGGGAAATCGCGGACTACGCAGCGACGAGCTCGCGCTCAACCAAGTAGTTCCAAATCTTGTCGGCGGCTTCTTCAGCCGTGCACTCGCTTGAGTTGAAGCTGACTTCAGGGTTTTCCGGTGCTTCGTACGGGTCCGACACGCCGGTGAAATTCTTGATCTCCCCAGCGATCGCCTTTTTGTAGAGGCCCTTGGGGTCACGCTCCACCAAAGTGTCGAGCGGGCACTCGACGTAGACTTCGACGAAGTTTTCCGCGGCTTTGCGCACCTCGTCGCGGATCTCCGCGTAAGGGGAGATTGCGGCGGCGATCGCGACCACGCCATTGCGCGAGAGAAGATTGCAGACAAAGCCGATGCGGCGAATGTTTGCATCGCGGTCTTCTTTGCTAAAACCCAATCCCTTCGATAGATTGGTGCGCACGACGTCACCATCGAGTACTTCGACCTTCGCGCCGCCGTTCTTAAGGCGATCGACGAGAATATTCGCGACGGTCGATTTGCCCGAGCCCGAGAGTCCGGTAAACCAGAGAGTAATTCCTTTATGTTCCATAGCTTCTTTCGTTTCTGAGTTGAGCCGAGCGTTTGTCGGCGGTTATTTCACAAGATAGGGGCGCCGGGTCGGCAGGACTTCGTCCAATAGCACGTCGAAGTCTCGGCGTACATCGCCCTTCGGAGAGACGTGCATCCCGCACTCCTTGTCGGACTCTTCTTCCCACCACCAGCGCCCGGCACGTGGGTGTTCACCCGGCTCGATCGCGCGAGTGCAGGGCGCACAGCCGATGCTGGGAAAGCCTTTTGCGTACAGGCCGTGTTGCGGCACATCATTACGTTTTATGTAGTCCGATACTTGCTCTTCGGTCCACGCCGCCAACGGCGCGAGCTTGACGATGCCGCCGTGCTGCTCGTCGATCGAAACCGGTTCGATGTGCTCGCGGCTGTTGCTTTGGTTGCGGCGCAACCCGACGACCCAGGCTTCGAGCGATGCGAGTTTACGCTTCAGCGGGCGAACCTTGCGGATTTCGCAACAAAGCTTACGCTTCGACGGACTATCGAGAAATAGATTCGGACCGTGGCTGGTAAGCATCGAAGTTAGCTCACTGCTATCGGGCGTCACCATCTCGATGACGATTCCATATCGGCTACGGACTTTTTCGACGAGCTCGTAGGTCTCTTCGTGCAGCCTGCCCGTGTCGAGGCTAAATACTTGGACTTTGCCCGCGGTGAGGCAGGCCGCCATGTCGAGAATGACCGTCCCGGTGGCCTGGAAACTCGTACAGATCGCAAGCCCACTACCGAATTCTCCAATACCCCAGCGCAACACGTCCTCGGCGGACGCGTTCGCTTTGGGCCAGGTGAACTTGGCGCGGGCAGAGCTCATGCCGCTTGTTCCGCCTTGATCAAAATTTCGGCGATCTCGGGTCTCGTAAATTCGGGAGGAGGCGTCTTGCCTTCGCGTAGCATCTGTCGCACTGCCCTACCTGCTAGATGCACGTGGTCTTCTTTCGGATGCGGGCAGGTTTTCGTCGAAGCCATTCCGCCGCACTTCTTGCAGAAATGGACAAAGTCGAAGAAAATCACATCGACGCCCAATTCACCGGGAGCGAATTCCGAGAAAATGTGCTGAGCGTCAAACGGGCCGTAGTAGTCGCCGACACCGGCGTGATCGCGACCCACGATAAAGTGCGTGATGCCGTAGTTCTTGCGCACTTGTGCATGAAAGACAGCCTCGCGCGGACCGGCATAGCGCATCCAGGCCGGGAATCCCGCGAGGGTTGCGTGGCCCGCCGGGTAGTAATTCTTGACAAGCACGTCGTAGCAAGCCAGGCGCACCTCGGCAGGCGTGTCATCAGTCTTCGTTTCGCCGAGCAGCGGGTGGATAACAAGCCCGTCGGCGGTTTCAAGCGCGATCTTCGTGCAAAACTCGTGGGCCCGGTGGATCGGGTTGCGAGTCTGGAAGCCAACTACCTTCTTCCAGCCTTTCTCCGCGATGACTGCTCTTGTCTCACTAGGCGAAATCGGTAGTGTTCCTGGGATATCGAACTTCCAGTCCGCGGCGACCTCGACTGTTCCGGCCACTGAAAATTCGCCCGCGTCTCGTAGCCAGGCAACCCCGGGGTGCTCCCCGTCTTGCGTCCGAAAGACATTTTCGTTGTACTGGGCCTTGTTGATCTCGAAGATTTCTTCGACATTGAGGACGCCGGCGACCACATCCCCATCTTTTAGAATGATTTGAGACGAAGACCCGATCCGTTGCTTTGTGTCTGCATCAATCGGAAAGATAATCGGAATGCTCCACGGTTCACCGCTCGTTAGATGCATCGTTTCGGCGACCGAGGATGCGTCCTTAGCGTTCAAGAAGCCCTGGACTGGGTTGTAGCCGCCTTCGGCGAGCAGATATAGATCGCTCAACTGTCGGAACGAGGCTTGGTAGGTGGGCGCGCCGGACGCTTCGATTGCGTCGGCCTGTGCGGCTGAAATTGCCATGATCGCGTGAGTTCTCCTAATCCCTATCGGAATACTAGGGATGGTAGCACATCTGGTCGAAAAATTCTATCTTTAACTCTCGGCTCACTGTTGCGGCTTGTGACCGCCCGAAAATAATCGTGCGAGGGGTATTGACGGGCGGCGAATAGTACTGTAGTTGTAGTCGTACTAGTACATTTTGTCGAGTTAATGTACTCTGTCATGATTCAGAGCTCTCCCTTTATGGCAGCAGCGAGTTGACGAACGTCTTGATGTGAATGTATGGCTGTTAGACGCTTAGGGTCGAGATCGTACCTACTACTGCTTGCAATTGCGGCTTACCTTCTGGTTAGCACAGCTTCTGCCGCGCAGGATACGCAGAGCTGGCTAAGTCCGCTACTACTCCTGCTGGCCTCTCTCGCGTTTGCTGATCTGCGTTTGCAAGTCGGTAAGTTTCAAACTCAAGTTCCGCTTAGCGAGCTGCTGGTCGTTAGCGTTTTGCCAACCGCTTCGCCGTTGATGGGCGGATTCTTCGCCTTGTGCGCCACGGGTGGTCGCGCCGTTTTGGAACAGAAGACTGATCGGGACTGGACTGAGTTCTCGGTTAAGATCTCGGCGTCGGGCCTGGCGGCGATTTCGGGCCTTGCACTGACTGCAGCGGTCCCCGGAGGAGTCGCGGGGCTGGCCGGACTAACGCTGCTAGCCATGTGGTATCTGACGTCGGTCAGCGCCGCCGAGAGCATCGCCGGCCGCCTTCCGCGTTGGCGTAGGCACTTGGTTTCTAGTATTCGGCACGCGCTGCTCGGCGCCGCGGTTTTCGTGCCGGTCGTATTGGTGCTGGTGAAGGCGACCGAACCCCAGGCGAATCCTCTGGTATGGGTCTGCTTCCCGCTACTGATTGGCGTGTATTGGTATATCGACGTCCGCCATGGCGACATGGTCGTGGATCGGCGTAGGGCCGACGAGCTACACGAACTTTATGCTCCAGCCGTCCACGCCCTAGCCATCGCGATGGACGCCAAAGATAGCGTTAGCGCCGATCACGTTAAGCGCGTCCAGAAATACTGCATTGAGGTCGGCAAGGCGCTGAACTGTAGCGCGGCCGAGCTGCAGGCATTGGAGTTTGGCGCACTGCTTCATGACATCGGGAAGATTGCCGTTCCCGATGTCGTGCTCACAAAGCCGGGACGCTTGTCGCCGGAGGAATTCAGTCAGATGGCGACTCATCCGCAGATCGGCGCCGAGATCCTCTCCGCTGTGGATTTTCCATTCCCGGTGGCGGAACTTGTCCTTTCGCATCACGAAAACTGGGATGGCTCGGGATACCCGCGAAATCTTCGAGGGGATGAGATTCCCATCACCGCGCGGATACTGAGTGTCGTAGATACCTTCGATGCGTTGACGACCGACCGCCCGTATCGCGCCGCAATGAGCGTAGCGGAGGCGATTGAGATGATTCGCGACCGCAGCAGGCAGGCATTCGACCCGGCCGTGGCGGACGCGCTGATCCAGCTACTGCCGGCGCTCGAACAGCAGTCCAAAAACGAGGCTCTCGAGTCCGGCCGCATCACGGACATCTCGGCGTTGGCTAGCGCGCTCGATAGACCAAAGCAGGTCGACCAGACATCGCTGACCCACCAAGAACGCCTGGAAAGTCTCAAGCAGAATCGCGTATCGAGTCGCCAAAATCCGCTCACACAGCAGTTTACAGCGTATTCACGCCTGCTCAAGGTGGCGGGTCCGACGCTAACGCCCGTTGAAATTTTAGGCTTCCTCTTGCCCGTGTTGCGTGAATCGACCGCGTTTGAGAACTGCTCTGTGCTACTGATGGACGCCCACGAGCTAGTTCCGGTGTTTTTCAGTTCGGATGATGGCGATGAGCTCCGTGGAATTCGAATTCCGCTGGATGACACGCCCTCCGGCTGGGCGGCCGCTCATGGGGAAACGCTGCTGAACGCTGACCCAACGTCGGAGTTCGGCGAACTAGGTAGCGTGGCATGCGCCGCCGGACTTTCATCGATGATCGCTACACCGCTTTGGCGCTCAGGAAAAGTCGTCGGCGTCTTGAATGTCTACTCAACGTCACCGTCGGCGTACGATCAAGCGGATGTTGCGATCTTGGAGGCCTTCGCACCCTCGTTCGGCGAAGCGCTGCATCGCTCTTGGAGTTTTGACCACAGCGAACAAGACTCGAATGGCGAGGTTATAGGTGCGCCGGGTCCTCGCGAAACGCTTGAGTATCTGCGTGAATGTCTAACGTCAGCGCGAGCTTTACGCACGACGGTCAGCGTCGTATATATAGGATGTCGACGATTTGAGTATGGTCAACGCCCATCTCGGCCACCGGGCTGGGGACGAGTTGCTGGGCCCGCTGTATTTGAGGATCTTACGTGAAACCGATGCCGGTGAAGATTTTGTAGGCCGGCTTGGAGGCGATCACTTCGTCGTCGTGCAGCGAGGTCGCAGCGAGCGCGAGTTAGACCGGCTCATTCGACGGATCAAACTTTCTGCCGCGGACGAACTTGACCCGCTTGGCGCGAAATCGTTTGACAATCAGCTTTCAATTGGATTCGCGCAATCTCCAGCGGACGCCGACTCGGCGGAGTCACTACTATTGGCCGCCGGACGGGCATCGTTCGCCGACAAAATGAGCAAACGTTCCGGAGGACTGCGTAGAGCTGGGGTCGCGCGAAACGGCGCGGCAATCGAGCGTCCGCGAGCGAGTCATCAAGGTGACTTGTTAGCCTGGCCCTCCGCCCGGTAGCAAGTAGTATCCGGCCACCATGTAGACCAGGTAAGCGGTGATCAACAGGTAGCCGAAGGGTCGCCGCAGAATTTCGCCCGACGCGACCACGCCAACCCGGAACATGATCAAAATGAACAGCATCGCCGGGAATAGCACGGTGAAGAAGTTGGTGCCGGCTTCCAACCCCAGCGGGGTAACCGCCGCCGCCATTCCGACCACGAAAAGTACATTTAGAATGTCCGCGCCGATTACGTTGCCGACTGCAAGCTCGCCATGACCGCGGCGGGCCGCGGTAACCGCGGTCACTAGTTCGGGCAGTGAGGTTCCGAACGCCACGAGTGTCGAGGCGATGACGCTTTCAGGGACAGACAAGCGCACGGCAGCTTCGTGGACTGCCGGTATCAGCACTTGTGCGGAAACGACAACCACCGCGACTGCTCCGAGCAGCTTCAGCACTGCTTTCCAGGCCGGCGAATCGCTCTCGTGGTCCTCATCGTCGGCCTCTCTGCCGCCACGCGCCCAGCGTACAGAGAAATATAAATACGCTGCCAATAACGCGATCAGCAGAAATCCTGAAAGCTGTGAAACACGGCCGCCCGAGACAAAAACATCGCTCGCGCTGGCGAGCGGAATGGACAATATCACCAACAGAAAACCCGCTCCCAACTGAATCCAGCCCTGACGGTTGACGATCTTTGGGTCGAGCCGGAGCGGAGCAATAACGCAGGCGAGGCCGAGGATCAGTCCTGTATCGGTAATAACCGACCCGACGGCGTTGCCAAGCGCCAGCCCTGGGGCCCCCTGGATCGCCGCAAACACTGAAACGGCAGCCTCGGGAGCAGTGGTGCCGAGACTCACAATCGTCGCGCCGACAACCATTTGGGGGATCTTGAGCTGCTCAGAAAGCTCTACTGCCTCGTCGACTAGCCAATCAGCGCCTTTGCCCAAAACGTAAAGGCTTATTGCGATTGAGAGGGCGAGCAGGGTCCAGTGAAGTTCGGCGAATAGATGTTCGAGAGCCGCTTCCATAGGGACCCTGTAGTGTAGCGAAACCCGCTTGCAGTGACGCCAGTCGCCTAACACTTCCAGCGACGCTACAATCGGTCGCAATGACCCGGATAAACCTCGCCCTCATCATGGCGCTGTTCGCCTCGACGCAAAATCTGACCGGCCAATCCGCGTTCGAAAGTTTGGCGAAATATGCGGATGAAGCCGAGGCGGCGGCTCGCGGAGAGGAGTTGGGGATCGGCGTCGCGGAGTTCGTCGAAAGTTCGCAAACTACGGTCGCCGAATATACGCAACTCAAGCTACGCTATACGGTCGGGAAGGCCGGCATAGCGACCGGTGGCGGGTTGCAGCTCTCAACGCAGCACTACTTTCGATGGGACATGTGGGGTGGAACGATGCTCCAGACGCACAGCCCGCGCGCCCCAAATTTTCTTACCTACCGCACGTCGAGCGGTGCCGCACTGCGCTGGGACTTCCTGCCAAATGCGGACGGCTACTTTCCCTGGCAGCGCATTAATCAATTCACCTTGACCGGCGCCAGCCTCTCAGAAGGAGACTTTATCGAGCTGGTATTCGGCGATCAGTCGGCGGGTTCGCCGGGCGTTCTGATCCAGCCGATTGACGAAACTGGATTTGAGCAGAAAGTGTATGTCGATGCGTTTGGAAAGGGCGAGTTTTTGCCGCTCAAAAACAATCCACAGCTTACGATCGTCGGGGGCGAGCCGAAAGAGCTGATTGTCATTGCCCCAACGGACTGGGAGGTCGGCAAAGATCGCTGGGTCAACGTCTGGGTGGATGACGGCCTGGGGAATCCAGCGGCGAGCTACCGCGGAACTGTCTCCCTCGCGGATCCTGCTGGAGCAGGAAAACTCCCACGGCCCCACGCCTACGTCGAACAAGATCTTGGCGCCTATCGGTTCGCCGGCGTCAGCTTCGATCGGCCGGGTACCTATCGTATCGTCGCTCGCGACCGAGACGGCCGGGAATCTACGAGCAACCCGATCGTCGTGCACCAGAAACTCCCGCGGCAAACGATCGTTTGGGGTGATCTACATACTCATACGAAATATTCCGACGGCCGCGGTACTCCGGCTGAAACCTACGATTTCGGCAAGCGCTACGCGGCTCTCGATTTTTGCTCAGTCAGCGACCACGCGTTTATAACGACGCCGGAGATGTGGGAAGACATTAAGCGCACAACTAAGGAGTTCAACGAGCCGGGGAACTACGTGACCTTTCTCGGTTACGAGTGGAGCGGCCCTAGCGAGGTAGGCGGCGATCACAACGTCTACACGACCGACGACGAGATGCCGCTGATTCGTAGCTACTTGCGGTATCGCTACACGAACTACCGAAATTATCATGGTCCGCAACGGCAAGCCGGCCACGTCGAAGATCTCTTTAGGATGCTTTCTGAAAATTACCGCGACGAGAATTTGCTGACGATCCCGCACTTTGGCGGAAGGCCGGGGAATCCGACGTGGCACAACAACAAATTGCAGCGAGGGATTGAGGTCTTTTCGGACCATCGGCGCTCCGAAGATTGGGTTGCGACGTTCCTCGAAAAGGGCCATCGCGTTGGAGTCGTGGCATCGACTGATAACCATTCCGGGAACGCGGGCTACGGAATCCGCCGTCAATCGGTAGCACGCGGCGCGGATGGCGCGCTGTACTCTCGATACAGTCCAGCGGAGCGCGGCACCGCCCTGATGGGGGTTCTTGCCGACGACCTCGACCGCGAGGGCATCTTCCAGGGAATCTACCACCGCCGCACTTATGCGACGACCGGCGAGCGCATCGTTCTAAGATTTGACGTTGCGGGCGAGCCGTTGGGATCTGAAATCCGCGCCAATGCGAATATTTCCCTCAAGGTGTCGGCCGCCGGAACTGCCGGGCTCAAAATGGTACGCGTCGTCAAGAGCGGCGAGATTATCTACTCCGTTGATCCACCCGCGGACCAGACCGATTTCGAGTTTGTTGACCGCAATGCGAATGGCGAGTCTGCCTACTACTACGTCGACTTGGTTCAAGACGACGGCGAGAAGGCGATATCAAGTCCGGTCTGGGTCAATTGACCTACTGTTGCGAGCCCGCATTTCTCACCACCTGACGGCGAAAGCAGGCGATAAGTGCGCCACTACTTCGTTGCGCTCGATCGCCGTGCTCGACGTACCGTCAAGTACGCCTCCGCGCGCCAACCGTCGCCCGCCTCGTATTGACGCACCTCTCACGCACTGTCGCTCGCCACGTGGTGAGAAATGCGGGCTAGACCTATGCGATTCTGAGTTAGAGCGGGCAATTCAGATGTCGGACTCCGAACAGCAGCCAACCCACGCGCTGGCGATTGAAGCGCGCAACGAAAACGGATCGCTGCGTGAAATTTCAGGAGCGGTCGCAAAACACGGTCTCCAGATTACTTGGATTTCAATCCTCGATGCGGGCAAACCGATTGAGACGGTGTTTATCGAAGTAACGGGGGCCGAGTCGACAGCGGAACTTGTCGACTCATTGCAGACCCTGCCAAACGTGATCTCCGTTGCTGAGAAGCACACTCTCGGCCACATCTTTGGAAAGCGGATCATCATTATTGGTGGCGGATCGCAGGTGGGCCAGGTAGCGGTTGGCGCCGTCTCCGAGGCCGATCGCCACAATCTGCGCGGAGAGCGAATCTCGATTGACACGATTCCGCTAGTTGGCGAACAGGCTTTGGCCGAGGCTGTCCGCGCCACCGCCCGCTTGCCTCGAGTTCAGGCCGTGGTGCTTGCCGGCGCGATGATGGGCGGAGAAATCGAAGTGGCGGTGCGAGAGGTACAGGCGAAGGGCCTTGTCGTGATCTCGCTCAACATGGCCGGATCGGTACCCGATGCGGCCGACCTCGTGGTTAGCGATCCCGTGCAGGCTGGGGTCATGGCGGTAATGGCTGTTGCGCACACGGCATCATTTGACGTCAGACGGCTGAAGGGAAGACGTTTCTAGCCCGAAATTTAGCTTGGTAGGGACAGGCAGCACGACGGTTCGTCAGGGTGGAGAGATTACGAGATTGCATGTGCCAGTCCCGGCCCGAAAGTCCGTCGTCTTCCGTTCGGCTCGGTACAGCCAAGCGCAACCTCACCGCTCTGGTATCTCAAGTTTCACTCTTGGATGATCCGCCCTGGCAAGGCGGGCGGTGGCGGGGCTAACCTGCAATTCTCAGCACCTGACGGCGAAAGCACGCGATACGTTCGCGACCGCTTCGTTGAGCTCGATCGCGGGTGCTAGACGGCGTGTCAAGTACGGCTCGGCTCGCCGACATTCGCGCGCCTGGCAGCGATGCAACTCTCACGCACTTTCGCTCGCGACGTGGTGAGAAATGCGGGCTAAATTGGGTTTGTTTGGCTTTGTTTTATGTCAACTTGTGATTTTCTGATTATCCTGTAATATGCTCATAAGTCATGAGTTAGGTGGATTCGACAGGATTTCGAATTGGGTTTGTTGTGACATTTTTTTATGGCTGGCCGACGCTTGATTTGGTGGTGGTTGGTTGTCTGCTTGGAGCTTATCATGCGTGTCAAGGGGCTTGGAACTTCCGAGGGTCACTATCAGCCGGAGGCACGCGGGTCGCCACGTGGTGAGAAATGCGGGCTAGTCACATTGGGCTACGGGGGTAGGGTATCCCCCTTGGTGATCTCCAAGGGTTTCACTGGTAGACGTCTCAGCGCTTGCGGGAGATGATCGTACTCGAAAGAAACCCATGGGAACCGCAACACTGACGCCTGTGCCAAATGCTGGGACTACCGGCGAACATCAGTTCGTGCCACTTCCGGCCGCTTCGTTGGAAGAGGCGGGGGTCTCCGAAAGCCTCGTTGAGCAACTGATCCTCAAGAACCTTCACTACCGTGGCGAAATATCGGGTCGAGACCTGGCGAAAACCATCGGGCTGCAGTTTAGTGTCATTGAGCCCGTCATCGACTTTCTCAAGCAGGAGAGGCTGCTCGAGACGAAACGCGCGACTGGTTTTGGAACCGTCTCGAGCGTGTTTGCGGTCTCGGAGACCGGTCGGGTTCGCGCAAAAGAATATCTCGAGAACAACCAATTTCTCGGCCCCACACCGGTCCCGTTGCGCACCTACACCGCGGCGGTAGCGGCGCAGGCGCTAGAACCGGGTTGGATGACCCGCGAGCACTTAAGAGCCCGTCATCGACTTTCTCAAGCAGGAGAGGCTGCTCGAGACGAAACGCGCGACTGGTTTTGGAACCGTCTCGAGCGTGTTTGCGGTCTCGGAGACCGGTCGGGTTCGCGCAAAAGAATATCTCGAGAACAACCAATTTCTCGGCCCCGCACCGGTCCCGTTGCGCACCTACACCGCGGCGGTAGCGGCGCAGGCGCTAGAACCGGGTTGGATGACCCGCGAGCACTTAAGAGCGACTGACCCGGCGGTGCGACCGGGGCCTGGAGGGAAGGAACACGGCGAGAGGGAGTGCGCTAGCGTTGGCGACGAGGACGGGCAGGGCGGCAGTTCGAGGCCGTTGCGCCAATGGTGCGATTTCGCAGCCCGCTTAAGAGCATGGCCGCCGGTCCGGTGCGCTTGTGAGTGGTGACGCCGCCGATCATCCTGGCGACGATCCCGTTTAGGAGACTACAAGCTTTGCACGGCCGGGCCGCCCTGACCCGCTCCTCACCTTAGGAGGAGGAGCCCGCTATGCGCAAACGCAATCGCAGAAAACCCGCCCGTCAGGTCGCGCCCACGAAGATCCGTAACGACGCGGCCGGCATCGATATCGGTGCTACAGAAGTCTACGTCGCCGTTGCACCCGACCGCGACCCCGAACCCGTTCGCTGTTTTTCCACATTCACCGTCGACCTCGAGCGGCTCGCCGCTTGGCTCAAAGAGTGCGGCGTCAAGACCGCCGCCATGGAGTCGACCGGGGTCTACTGGATTCCGCTCTTCGACATCCTTGAGAAGCATGGCTTCGAGGTCTGCTTGGTCAACGCTCGGCACGTCAAGAACGTGCCCGGACGCAAGAGCGATGTGCTCGATTGCCAATGGCTGCAGTACCTGCATGCGGTCGGGCTGCTGCGCGCGTCTTTTCGTCCGGCGAGCGATATCTGTGCCTTACGGGTGCTGCTGCGGCATCGCCAAAATCTGGTGCGCTACGCCGCCGCGCACGTGCAGCACATGCAGAAAGCGCTCGACCAAATGAACCTGCAATTGCACCACGTGCTCGCGGACATCAGCGGTCGGAGTGGGCTGCGCATACTCGACAGCATTCTTGCAGGCGAACGCGACCCGGTAGTTTTGGCGAAGCTGCGCGACCCGCGCGTACGCTCGTCCGAGGCGACGATCGCCAAGGCGCTGACGGGGAATTATCGCGATGAGCATTTGTTCACCTTGCAGCAGGCGTTGGAAACCTATCGTTACTACCAGCGACTGATCGAGGCCTGCGATCAGCAGATCGAAGCGCGCTTTGCCGACATGCCCGCGAAGGTCGATCTTGAAGAACAACCCTTAGCGCCGGCGCGACACAATCGGCGTGGGAACCAGGCGCACTTCGACTTGCGCTCGCATTGCTATCGCGTGTTGGGGACGGACCTGACGGCCGTGCCGGGTTTGCAAGCGCTGAGCGCTCAGGCGGTGGTCGCCGAAGTCGGCACTGACTTCTCGAAGTTTCCGAGCGCGGCGGCGTTCAGTTCGTGGGCGGCGCTTTGTCCGCACAACGACGTGACGGGCGGCAAGGTGATCCGGCGTGGAACGCGCAAGGTGAACAATCGGCTGGCCGTCGCCTTGCGCATTGCATCGCAGTCGCTCGTTCGCGACCAGTCGTATCTGGGTGACTACCATCGCCGCATGCGCGCGCGACTGGGACCGCCGGCGGCAACGACGGCGACCGCGCACAAGTTGGCGCGCATCATCTATCACCTCGTCACGACGGGCGAGGCCTATGACGAAACCGTCTTCGCAAGAGAACAACAACGCCAACACAAACGAAACGAGAACCGCCTCAGATCTCGAGCCCGCAGTTATGGCTTCGAACTCGTCCCCATCCAAGCTCCTCAGTAAAGTGTTCCTTAGGAGGAGAAGTTTATGAGAACACCGTCGTAACTGACGATTTCTTTGCGAATTTTGGACCGGCGGTGAACTCGTTCAAATCGCTGCTTCTGTACGGAAAGCCCGGGAACGGCAAGACGTACTTGGCCGAGCAGCTTACGCGAATCGACACCGAGCCCATCTATATTCCCTACGTGATTGAAGAAGAAGGCCAGTTCATTAAGGTATTCGATTCGCTGTACCACCAGCGCGTAGACGACGACGAACAGTCTCTCTTTTTGACCGAAGATCAGCCGTTCGATCGGCGCTGGGCGAAGTGCAAACGACCGTTCTTGACTACCGGTGGCGAGCTAACCCTTAGCATGCTCGATTTGATGTATATCCCGGGCGCCAAGATCTACGATGCCCCTTATCAGCTCAAGGCCAACAACGGCATCTATCTAATCGATGATTTTGGCCGCCAACAGATATCACCGGCGGCGCTTCTAAATCGCTGGATCTACCCTCTCGACCGCGGTCGCGACTTCCTGTCGTTCCGCACCGGCACCAAGATCGACGTTCCGTTCGAGTGCTTCTTGGTTTTTTCGTCGAACCTGAATCCCAACGACTTGGGCGACGAAGCATTTCTGCGTCGACTTGAGTACAAGATGTACCTCAAGAACCCAACGCAGGCGGAGTTTATCAAGATCTTCGGCGACTACTGCAAAATGATCAAGTTGGACTGCGAATTGAGTTTGGTGCAGAACATGATCGCGAAGCACTATAAGGCTACCGACAAGGGATTTCGGCGTTGCCATCCGCGCGATGTCTTAAGCGTGGCCGTCGATCTGATCAAGTTTGAAAAGCTCCCGTACAAGCTAAACGACGACCTACTCGAGCGCGCCTTCAACCTGAAATTCATATCCAATTGGACGGAGGAAAACTAGCCCGCATTTCTAGCTTGGTAGGGACAGGCATCACGAGGGTTCGTCGAGGTGGAGAGATTACGAGATCGCATGTGCCAGTCCCGGCCCGAAAGTTCTTCTTCTTCCGTTCGATACCGCGAAAGGTTTCACAAAGCTCGAGCGCAGCTTGCGCCGTCACATTGTCGCAGCCGGTTCCTGGTACCTGGCGTTGAGTTCGATGATGACCGCGGGGCGCGGCCGCAAGAACGCTAGCGCAATAAACAGGCTGATCAATAACTCGATCCCGAGCGCTAATAGAATCACGAGATTTCGCTGGTTGGTGAACTGGGCCTGGCCGACTTGAAAGGCCCCCCTTAGGGTTGTCAACCTTTGCGGGTCGCCAAACTCGCTAAGGTTTCGGGCCGTTAGCACTCGGTTTGGTGCGATGTGCCCCCTGCGCACTTTGTCAACTTGCGCATTTCTAAAATCAAAGACGCTCTTCGCGATCCCACGAATTTCCGTCAAGCCCTTGCGCTGACCGAATGGGGGCTTGTTGCTTCTCGCTTGGCGCCAATACAATTCCGAGGCTGTGCCTAGCTGAAGATATGTCACGATCGCTGGGAGATTTCGTTCCAGTTCGGCTGCTGATTGGCCTTCGACGGCTTCGAACACCCATTCGTGATCGTCTCTGTTTAAGTAACGTCGTGCGCGAGAACCGACTTGCTCCAGAATGAATCCAACCTTGCCGAAATCCATCAGGGTCGAGCTTCCCTCGATCACACCAAGAAAATTTAGTTGCGTGTCCGCTAGCCATTCCTGGCGGGTGCGCCAATTTTGGATCAAGTTGCGAGATGCCTCATCGTCGGGTAGCGGCGGAAGGCTGGGCTCGGCGCATAACGGAAGAACCAGCGCCAAAGGTAGAAACAGTTGGAGGAATGATCGGACCATTGGCTGGCGGGACGCGCCTTCTAATTTTAGACACCAGATCGCAACTATGCGTTACGCCGCGTCGAAGTTCGGGACTTCGCCCGCGCCAGCCGATGCCTTACAGGAGTATACGCTCGGCGAGAAGCCAAAGGCGCTTCGATAGCGCTGCTCGATTTCGTTCGAGAACGAGCTGACCGCCTCTGTCAATACAAGATTGGCTGTGCAACCGCCGAAGCCGCCGCCCGTCATCCGCGCGCCAACGACCCCATCGATGCGAGACGCAGCTTGAACGAGGAAATCGAGTTCCGCGCAGCTTACTTCATAGGCCTCAGCCAGGCTGCGATGGCCGGCCTGCATAATTCTGCCCAATGCGGCTAGATTTCCTCGTTCGCAAGCGTCAACGAATTCGAGGACTCGACTGTTCTCATACACCACGTGCCGGGCTCTCTTGCGCGGAACCTCGGGCAATCGCGATTCGGCCGCCGGCCAGTCATCGACCGAAACGTCGCGCAACGACTCGACGCCTAGCGTGTCCGCAGCCTGCCGGCATTCTGTCACGCGCTCGTTGTAAGCGCTGCCGGCCAGCTCATGTTTCACCCCGGAATCGACTACGACGATTTGGACGTTCGACGGCAACCGAACCAGGCGGTGCTCGAGGTTTCGACAGTCAAGCAATACGGCGTGATTCTCAGCGCCGTAAAGTGCCGCAAATTGATCCATAATTCCGCACTTCATGCCGATGAAGTTGCGCTCGGACGCCTGGCATAGTTTGGCGATCTCCAATTTGGGCAGCTCTCGCCCGGCTAGCTCCAACAGCGCCAGCGCTACCGACACCTGGAGTGCGGCGGACGAGCTAAGGCCTCCGCCAATCGGTACGGTACTGTCAACAGAAATCGTCCCCCCGGGCAGTTCGATTCCAACGCAGACCAGTTGCTTGGCGACTCCGAGCGCGTAGTCACTCCAGACCCCTTGTCTAGAAATCGAGGCAAGGTCTTCAGGGCGGCAGCTACTTCCGAGGCCAAGCTGAGCGCTCGTAAATGTCAATAGCCCAGTTTCAGAAGCCTCGGCGCTCGAGCGGCACTCAAAGTCGAGCGCCACGGGCAGGACGAACCCGTCGTTGTAGTCGGTGTGTTCGCCGCATAAATTCACGCGGCCAGGTGCACGGAATGTGCGCATTCGTAACAAATCCTTTCCGACAGTCTACAGGCCCGGCAAGTTTGGCACTTGCGGACCGGGCCAAGTCGGGTCTTTTCCCCGACGATCCGAATAGTTTTCCTCAGACGAAGCTCTGAGCAGATCCGTCATCATATGAAAGAAGCAGTCAATTTGCGATTCGGTCAAGACCGTTCTCGGGTTTCGGGGAGTCCCCTCAACGAGAGGCAACAATCGAACCCCGACCGCTTCGCTTCGGCCCTCTTGAGTCTCTAGGTGTCAAATTTTCATGCAAATATTCGCCGAGCACTAGCGGCCGGCGGTCTCGCCGCGATAGCCGCGTTTTTGTTCGGCTGCGGAGAGCCGGAACCCCTGCCGACCGTTACGCTCAATCGCTGTACTGAACCAGACTATCCAATCGACGCCCGCTGTACCGCGGTAGAAGTGCCTGAGAATCGAGAGCAGCCGGACGGTCGAAGAATTTCGCTGAACGTGGTAGTCTTGCCGGCTTCAGGGCGCGGAGGGTCTGAGCCGGTCTTCTTCCTCGCGGGCGGTCCGGGACAGGCAGCGACTGACCTCGCCGCGGCAATGGCCAACGTGATGCCGCGAGTCAATATTAGCCGTGACTTCGTCTTTGTCGATCAACGTGGAACCGGTAAATCAAACCCACTCGACTGCGAGTTGGGTCAAGACGATGAAGCGACTGAGCCACTCGAAACAGAGCAGCGACTCGACCTTCTCCGTGCTTGTTTGGAAGAAGTCGACGCCGACCCCCGCTTCTATACAACGTCGATTGCGATGGACGACTTGGACGCCGTCCGCAGCGCTCTCGCTTATGACCGCATCAATTTGGTCGGTGGTTCCTACGGTACGCGCGCCGCCCTCGTCTACATGCGCCGACATGCCGAAACCGTCCGCTCCGTCGTGCTCGACGCTGTTGCGCCTATGAGTTTGCACCTTCCCGAGTCAATGGCCGCCGATTCACAGCGGGCCTTCGACCTGCTCGTAAAGGCTTGCAGCGAACAGCCTGACTGCAACGCCGGCTATCCGAATTTTGAGCAGCAGTTCGCCGAACTCCTAGAGCGATTCAGCACTCCGCGCCGCGTGAGCGCGACAGATGCTTCTACTGGCCAGGTCCGCGAGATAACGATTGGCCGCGATCAAATCGCGAGCTGGGTGTTTGCATCACTCTATGGCGCAAATTTCTCGTCGCTGATTCCGCTTGCGATTGAAGCCGCGCACCGCGGCGACTGGGCCCCCTTCGCTGCTTTAATCAGCAACACGGCCGACCTGGGCAACAGCATGTACTACGGCATGCGGCTATCGGTCGTCTGCGCTGAAGATGTGCCGTTTGTCGACAACGACGCGACTGCGTATTCAAATACTTTCTTAGGTCACTCTGCCGTGCGCGAGATGATCGCCGACTGTGAGGTCTGGCCGAGAGGCGATATTCCAGCGGACTATCACGAGCCGATCCATTCAGACATACCGACCCTGGTGCTGTCTGGCGAACTCGATCCGGCGACTCCCCCACGCTGGGGTGACCAGGCCGCCGCGACCCTGACTAACTCGAAGCACGTCGTGCTCGCGGGCGTCGGACACGGTGTTCAGATGGTTCCGTGCGGTTCCGCGATGATCGAGGATTTCATTAAAGATCCGGATGTCGACAAGCTTGACGTAGAATGCGCGGCGGCATCTGCGCGCCCGGCGATATTCGCCAGCACGGTTGGAGCCGTCCCCTTGGCCGAGCCGCCGGCTGATTCCGGTCGGAAGCCAGAATGATCGAAGTTTCCGACGTTAGAAAGAGCTTCACCACCAACAAGGGCGAAATTGTCCAGGCGGTCGACGGAGTTACGTTCCAGGCCCCGGACGGTCGAGTCACTGGGCTGCTGGGGCCAAATGGAGCAGGCAAGACGACAGCCTTGCGAGTCATCTACGGCCTTGTCGAAGCCGATAGTGGAACGGTCTTGGTTGACGGCATTGATGTTGCGCAAGAGCCACGGAGCGCTCGTGCACGCCTCGGCGTACTGCCGGACGTCCACGGCCTGTACCCGAGATTGACGGCGCGCGAGCACGCGCGATACTTCGGCCAGCTCCATGGACTCTCGCGCTCAGACCTTGAGGGCCGCATCGATGCTCTGGTTGAAAAGCTGGATATGGGCGAAATCGCCGAGCGCCGCGCGCAGGGTTTCTCCCACGGCGAGCGGATGAAAGTCTCGCTCGCGGCCGCTCTTGTCCACGGACCAAACAACATGCTGCTCGACGAGCCTACCAACGGCCTTGACGTGATGAGCACCCGCGCCGTTCGGCGCATTATCGGCAGTCTTCGCGACGAAGGAAAATGCGTTATCTTTTCGAGCCACATCATGCAAGAGGTGTCCGCCCTTTGCGACTCGATTGTCATGCTCGCGCACGGCAAGGTTGTCGCTCGCGGCACGCCCGACGAACTGCGTGAACTCTCGGGCCATACAGACCTTGAGGAAGCCTTCGTGACACTTGTTGGGGAAGAGGCCGCGTTGTGACGAGCCTTTCGAGAACGATCCGGATCATCCTCGCGAAAGAATTGTGGGATGGTATTCGCGATCGGCGCTCCGTGATGTCGGTCATCTCGGGTCCGATCGTCACAGCATTGTTGTTTGGAGTCGTTCTAAAGAATCAATCGTCTATCACGCAGCAATCGCGCGAAGTGAAATTGCACGTCTACGGAGCCGAATACGCGCCGCACTTCGTTAATTGGCTGAGCGGTCAGGTGTCCGTCGAGGTGACTGAATTTGACAGCGATCCGGTCAAAGCCGTTCGTGACGGCGACGTTCGCTGGGTGCTGCGCCTCAATCAGGAGTTTGCCGACGACTTCGCGGCGGCGAAGACGGCCAAGCTGGAACTGATCTACGATTCGAGCGTCATCAAAGACGCGGTCGCGGTCGCGAAAGTACGAAACGTAATCGCATCGTACAACCGCACCATGGGAGACCTGCGTCTTATCGCCCGTGGTGTCGCGCCGGCGGTAGCGCGGCCCACTCGCGTCGTCAATATCGACATCTCCGAGCCCTCAGAGCGGCTGAATATCGGCGCGATGATGCTCACGCTCTTTCTGATGATCTCGACCTTCATGGGCGGGCTGTATCTTGCGACGGACGTTACCGCCGGCGAGAGGGAGCGTGGTTCGCTGGAGCCGCTGCTGGTGACTCCGGTTTCGCGAGCAGGCATCGTCACGGGCAAGTGGCTCGCCGTCGTACTCTTCACCTCAGCCGGACTGTGCCTCTATTTCGTATGCATGGCCTTTGTGTTTCAGCAACCGACCGACACGATGGGCGCGCAGACCTCACAGCTCGACCTCGGCGTCAAACAATCTCTCGCTGCCTTGGCCGTCATGTTTTCTCTCGTGCTGCCTGCAACCGCGTTGCAGTTGCTAGTTGCGACTTTTGCGCGTTCGTTTAAAGAAGCGCTGAGTTACCTGCAGATGATGGCGGTCTTGCCGGGCCTGCCAAGCATGATGAGCATGTTCGAGCCGATCGACCCGGCGCTGTGGATGTACGCTGTCCCCAGCCTCGCGCATCACTTGTTGGTCACGGACATCTTGACCGGCAACGCCGTAGACCCGATTGGATCGGCACTTACCGCGGTGAGCTGCTTACTTTTGGCGGCAGTGTTGCTCACGGCAACGACACGCCTGTTTAAGCGAGAGCGGATTATTTTTGGTCGTTAGGCCGCGCCGGTGCCGAGCAACAGTCGACAGCGCAAACATCGGGGCAGGGAAGTAGCCGCCCCACGACCGCGCGGTTGGAGCTTCCGCTGACGCGTTCGGCGATCAAGTCGCGAATTCCCGCGATGAATGCCGGGTGCGTACCCGCCGTCCCGGCGCGCACCATTTTCATTTCCAACTCGGTGGTGAGCGCCGCCGCCTCGGTGTCGAGGTCGAACAGAACCTCCATGTGGTCAGAGATAAATCCGAGCGGCACGACGCAGACGTTCCGACAGTTTTCGGAATGAAGGACTCGCAGCCGGTCGCAGATATCGGGCTCAAGCCAGGGCTGCGTCGGCGGACCGCTACGGCTCTGATAGACGAGCTCCCAATTGCGGATCGAGAGACCTTCGCTGATGATGCGTGCAGCTTCCTCGAGTTGCGCGACGTAGTCACTACTGGCGGCCATCGACGTCGGCACGCTGTGCGCTGTGTAGATCAGCCTGAGGTCTGATCGCTCACCGTCGGTGAACTCGTGCAGCGCATCGCGGACCCGGCTGACCATGGCGTTGATGAAACCGGGGTGGTTGAAGAACACTCGTATCTTGTCGATTCTCGGTGCGCCATCGCCGATCTTCTGGCGGGCGCGATCGATGTCCTCGCGATACTGGCGACACCCTGAGTACGAACTAAACGCCGACGTCACGAACGCTAGCGCGTTGGTAACGCCGTCGGTCTGCATTTCGCGAAGAGTGTCGGTGAGCAACGGGTGCCAATTGCGGTTCCCCCAGTAGACGGGCAGGTCAGGGCCGTTCGCTGCGAGTTCTAGCCGCAAAGCATCGATCAGCGCCCGGTTCTGATCGTTGATCGGGCTGCGCCCGTCGAAATGATAGTAGTGCTCGGCTACCTCAAGCATGCGTTCGCGAGGAACCCGTTTCCCACGAAGGACGTTTTCTAGAAACGGAAGCACGTCCGCGCGTTCTTCAGGCCCGCCAAACGAAAGCACGAGCACCGCGTCGTATCCCCCAGACATTTTTCGAGTATTGCAGAGCGAGCGATGTGGACCAGGTCCGTAGGCCTGTCCCTAATCCGTCGCCAAGCATCCTTCGCGAGTGTCTGCAATGCTTGGTCGCCTGTAACAGTAGGCCATTCATGTTTTCTTAGGAGCGACCGTTGCCGCGGAAGATCTGGCGTTTGAGCCGCGCGCGTCAGCAAGCGGTTTCCTCGAACGCATTGATCCATTCGAGGAAACCGCTTGCTGACGCGCGCGGCTCAAACGCAACTCACGCCGGATTTGCCCGGAACGTACGTACATAACTTCCTTACGGACGGATTTGGGAGTTTCTCTTGCGCGTGCCAACAATCCTGACGACACAGAGATCCGCTCGAAGTCTGTCTACGATTTCGGCCTTCGACGTACCCGAGCCGAGCCGCCTGGTTGCGCCGGCTTGCCCGTATTCTGAAAAGAAATAGACTCCTCCGAATATTTGCGACTCAGATTCCGTCCGCGAACGCCTCGAGATATCACACATGAAACCAGCAAATACCTGTTTGCTACGATGCCAGGATGTTGCTACGCCATTCCTCACTGGCCGCAATTTTCATGTTTCTCGTGGCCATGTTCCTCAGTGGTTGCGATGGGCCGCTCCGCGAACTTGAATTACAGGTGCAGCAAGCCGAGACCGTTGAGGTTGCAATGGGCCTGCGCTGTCGCGGCCCCCAACGCTTTAGCTCCCCAGACGCGCCGCCGATCGACACCTTGGCCTGTGAATGCCTCGAAATTGAAGGCCGCGATCCCAAGTGCTGGGGATTCCCGGAGTACCGGAACCGGCCGATGCCGCGAGCGGCGTCCTCGAAAGCGCCGGAGGCCGTCCGTCAGTCCGCCGCGCCCGAGATACCGCTCGATGGCATCGTCAGCGCGGCAAGTTTCGTGAACCGCGTCATGCCGGCCGGAGGCATCGCGCAAGGGTCAATCTTTACAATCTTCGGTAGCGACCTCGGGCCCGACCCTGCTGTAGCCGTCAGCTCGTTTCCGCTGGGAACCGAGTTGGGCGGCGTCGAGATTCGCGTCTTCACCGCGGCCGCCGAGTACCGCGCGATTCCCCTTTTTGTCGGCAGGCGGCAGATCAACGCGATTATGCCATCGAACATCCCCGTCGGCTACGTAGCTGTCGAGGTCATTTTCAACGGCCAGACCGGCAACGTCGCACCGGTGCGCGTGGTCGTCGCAGGCGGCGGCATCTTCACCGCGACCGGCATCGGACTTGGCCAGGGAAGCGTCACGAATTTCATTACCCAGCTCGATCAACCGCTTAACAACGTGGCGCGGCCGGCGGCACCGGGCCAAGTGATGATTGCCTGGGTGACGGGTCTGGGGGGAATCGCCGGGTCCGACGCCGAGCGTCCGCTCGATGTGGGTGCGGTCGTCGATGTGAGAGACCGCGTCAATCTGGAGGTCTACGTTGGCGGGAAGCTAGTGACCAACGTCATCTATGCCGGTCGGAGCGCCGAGTTTTCAGGGCTAGATCAGCTTGTGTTCGTACTGCGCGCGGACATCGAGGTGGGTTGCAGCACTTCGCTGATCGTTTTCGCCAATGGACTTCCTTCGAATACAGTCACGATCGCAACGGCGCAAGAGGGCTCGCCTTGCCCACAAATCACGACCCCCGTGGCCGGCCCGGCCGGCGAGGGGATCGTTGGAGCCGTAACCCTGCTTCGTCTGTCGGGCGATTCGCGCGCCGCGCTCGATGCTCCGTTCGGCGATTTCGCCATCGACCTTGGCTCCGCGAGATTCGTCAACGGGGCACCTCCGGGACCCGGCTTTAATTCCCTTATCAACCTGCCTTCCTTGGGCACTTGCCTAGCGGCTGGTCAACTGACTCTTGAAGACTCGATGATGCAAGAGCCGACAACCGTGGACGCTGGTTCGACAGTCACGGTGGTGCGCTCAGCCGACATGGAGCAGCGCATCATTAGGTTCGACGGCGACGGCGGCACATTCGGTGGCGGCCTGCCTGACGACGAAGAGACAGCTCCACTATTCTTCGAGCCCGGCGGATATCGCCTGCAGTCTGATGGCGGCTCGCAGGTAGGCACATTCGGCATCGATCTCAATTTGCCCGTTCCGGTCCAATGGACCAATCGGGACGACTTAGCTCAGGTGAACGGTGACCAGGGGTTCGACGCGCTGTGGCAAGGCGGCGTGCCGGGCCAAACTGTTGTACTCGTGGGGGCCGCATCAAACGGCAGCGAGTTCGCTAACGCCAGCTTTGTTTGCACCGCCGACGCCGGGCGCGGCTCGATAACAGTGTCGCCAAAAGTGTTGGCGAATTTTCCAAATGGCAGAGTGCCCGAGGACGGTACGATCATGCTCATCAGCGCGAACCGCCTAGCTACGATCGAAGCGAACGGCTTGTCGTCAGGGGAGGTGAACTCGATATTTATCGACCTCCGAACGACCCTTTTCCGTACGGTGACGCCGTAAGCGCAAGCGAGCGGTGGCCAGTAGCCCAAGGGCATTGACTTGCCAATGGCTGAAGGGGCAGACCCCTTCTTTGCACGCACTGCCGTTAAGATCAGCAACTCGTTTAGAATCAGTAGTGTAGGTAATCGTCCGTCGGTAAAGGGCACCCGCTCCCTCACCCCTCAACGGCAACCCGTCCCTTATTTCGGGGTCTCACATAGGGCGCACTCCAGTGGAAAATGCCGCTATCGGGTAGATCTGAGATGAGATCGGTGGCTGTCACCGATCTCTCCCGATCTCTCTCCCGATCTCTCCGATCTCTTCACCGTCTGCGGACTGCCTGATAGCGGAATATATAGAATAGTGAACATTGAAATCGTTCACTACGATTGGTAGTGACGATTGGACCCCCGTCCCCGGTTCTCCCGACTGGGACAGCCGGCACTGGCACCACTTCTAGCTAGAGAAGTCCGTTTCGAGGATGTAGCGGCTAACTTGCTCCGCCGCCTCGCTCTGACCGACTGCGTTCCAGTGTCGGTCACCGCCCTTAAAGTATCTGCCGTGGCAGTCTTCACCGCTCATAACGGGGAATAGGTCGACGGATCGCAGATTGCTGGATTCCGCAATTTCAACTAGAACGTTGGTCAGCGTCGCTCTATCGTATTTGCGAAAATCCTCGGCGGCGCTCCGAGAGATGTCTGGGGCATAGCCTTGACAAGCGTCTATCGGTGAAGGAATGAAGACGAAAACAACCTCTGTGTTCGATTCTGTCGCAACCCTTCCAATCTGAGCCATGACCGCCCGCATGAGACGGGCTTTGTAAATGGCGGAGTCGCTCTCGGGGGTCAGGCCAACGTCGGCGTCGTAATCGTCCCTGGGCGGTTTATAGCGCGCCGACTCAGACTTGTGTTGCCGGTACTCGAAATCGCAAATGCGTAACAACTGCTGAATCCTGTTCGGCGTTCGATCGGAATGCACGTCGGGCTGCATATCTCGCGAGGCGAGAAAGTGCCGCGATACTAAGTGAAACAAATGCTGCGTCAGGTGTATTCTCCGGTAGTAGGCGAGCGCTCTTGATGGAATGATTTCTTCCAGTTGACCGTCGTCGCTGACGCGATACAGATCATTCCGGAGGAGATCTCCGAAATCGTTTCCGGCGTAGATGGTGACGACAACAAGGTCCGGAAGGTACTGCAATAAATCTCCCTTGAGCCGGTTTAGGATCTGGTCTGGACCGTATCCGCTAACACCGCAGTTAATCGCATGCACGTCATCGTTGGGGCCTAGTCTAAGGGCGTCTCCGAGTTTTGTAACGAACGTATCTTCCTCACGAGTAGACGCAGCGAAGACGAACGAATCACCGAATACCATTGCACGCTTTTGCGACGTATGAGTCTCCAACTCCGGGCCACGGAATCCCTGCGAATTGAAGCGGACTTCAGTTGATTGACCTCCGTTTACCGCCAGTTGGCGAACAGAAATCCGACTGTGTACGGGATTGACAAATAGGACCCTCTCCAATGAACCGCCTGCCGTGACCGTCCCGATCCGGGGACGATATCGAAGCCCAACTTCCGATGTAATTGACCCGAAAGCGATGGAAGCAAGAACGAGTGTAGAGCGAACCATAAGCCAATACGGAAGCAGCGCTGATAGAGAAACTAGTACACCCACGGCTAACCCCATCAGAGTCGCGAGCCCGATGCCGGGGGAGCCAACCAGGTGCTCGACCGCCAAAACCGCCGCGATGAGAGCGGCACCCGCCAACAGGAGCGCGAAACGCAGCAACGTGCTGCGGCTAGTTGTTGGGTTGACCATGTTTCCCCTAGGATCTCTCAGAAGGTCCATTGCTACAGTCCATTATCGACTTCCGCGTCCTGCCGGCCGGAGCGCTGCTGTTCGACGGCGGAGGCCTCGTCTTAGACTTATTTTGCGAGCCTCAGAGCTACGGCTTGTGCTTAGCCGGTTCGGGCGCGAGGCGCGCCGATCCCGTCGAACGGCGCTTTGTTCTTACGACGCTCACTTTGATCACTGGCCACAACTATCGCGTGTGGCGATATAGTTTGTCGAAATTCGGGCCTCTCCCCGCCGGCCACTTCCACATTGCAATCGACGGTCTGTGGAGATCCGGGGCGGAGCCCAAATTGCGCGTCTTGATCTCCGAAAACGCTCACCGATCCGTTCGACAATGCTGCTAACGAACAGCGGCCAGGCGCTTGGGCTTCGGGCCCGGCTTCTGACGCCTGAGCACACTACCCACCTGTCGCTCCAAAGCGCTGACGAACGCATCGTTCCCCAGCGGACGTCCTTCGTACGTAGCTTCTCGGATCGCAGCGTTAGCGTTCGCAGCAGCCGGTTGGGCGGGAACCGCGCGTCGGTCTTCAGCGCTGTGAAACTTGTTCCAAGCGGGTTCGTCGATCAACGGAGATCGCTCGAATCCCGCATGAGACCTTGCGCTCGACCACGGGTATAATTCCGGCTCACCGACGATCCCGGCGCGCACCGGATTGAGGTCTACATAGGCCAACGCCTGACTGAGATGGTCCGAGATCGAGATCGGTGACGAGATCGGTGACGACGAGATCGGTGACAGCCACGTAACTGCGGCGATCTCAAATCCGATAGCGTTCGATGGCCTCTTCATCCAGATCAATGCCGAGTCCCGGTTCTTGGGGAATGTCGAGCATGCCATCGCGGGCCGTGATGCGCTGCTTGGTGATCTCATCCCGAAGAGTAGTCTCCTCTTCCGCCACGAACTCGACGATGAACGAGTTCGAGATCGAATTAAGGAAGTGCAGCGCCGCAGCCACATTGATATAGGTCGTGAAGCCGTGATTGACCACCGGCAGGCCACGATCTTGAGCCAGTGAAGCGACCTTCATCGCCTCGGTGAATCCGCCGACTCGCGTCAGGTCAACCTGAACGATGTCTATTTGGCCGCGGTCCATCAGGTCGATGAACGAAGCTCGGTTACTCTCCTCCTCACCGGCGGCGATGCGCGTGTCGACTGCCTGGCTGAGTTTCCGGTAGCCGTCGTAGTCGTCGGGCATCAGGGGCTCTTCAAGCCAGAAAATGTCGTAGTCCTCAAAGGCTCGAGCGCGCTGGATGGCGGTCTTGGCGTCCCACACGAGGCCGGCGTCGACGAGTAGATCCGCGTCGCCAAGTCCGCGGCGCGCCTCGCGGACGAGCGCAATATCGGTCTGCTCGTCTTGGCCCATCGGGTCCCAGCCGAACTTCACCGCGGTGAACCCGCGATCAACGAAGCGTTTAGCGAGATCGCAGGTCGCCTCGGGCGTTGGTCCCCATAGGGAACTCGCGTAGGGGCGAAGCTGCTTGTGAAATCCGCCGCCGAGAAGCTTCCAAATGGGCAGCCCGAGCGCCTTTCCTTTGATGTCCCACAGGGCGATGTCGATGCCGCTCATGGCGTGGAGAGCGGCACCGCGACGGCCCCCGTAAATATTGCCGCGGTACATCTTGTGCCAGATTTTCTCAGTCTCAAAGGGGTCTTCGCCAATGACCAGCTCGCGCAGCCCGCAGGCCGTGGTGTGCGAGAACGGTCCTTCGATCGCACCCTTGGCGGCCATTGGGTTTGAGTCGACCTCGCCGATTCCGGTAATTCCGGCGTCGGTACTAACGCGAACAATCAATGCGTCTTGACCGGAGTCGCATTGCTCCTTGACTCGTTCCGAGCGGAGGTAAATCGCTTCTACGTCGGTGATCTTCATTTTGACGACACTACGGTAGCTGATCGCGACTAGACCGTGTACAGTCTCTAGAGAAAATTTCTCAGGCGGAACCCGGGCTGGCCACTTTGCGGTCGTCAGGGTACGAGTACGAGCGCCGTGCTAGACTCCGGCAGCCCGCGTGACGCAAGCGACCAACGCCCGCCAAATCACTCTTGCCCTGGCGGTATCAGCGGCATTCATCACTTACCTAGATCGGGTCTGCATCTCGGTCGCCGCGCCGTCGATGACCGCGGACCTTGGTCTCAGCAGCATGCAGATGGGCTACGTCTTCAGCGTTTTCGCACTGGCGTATGGAATATTTGAGATCCCAATGGGTTGGTTCGGCGACCGCTTTGGGCAGCGCCGGCTGTTGACCAGGATCGTCGCCGGCTGGTCGTTGTTTACCGTGTTGACGGGTGTGGTGCGCAGCTACGCCGCGCTGCTCGCCGTGAGGTTCTTATTCGGCGCGGCAGAGGCCGGAGCGTTTCCCACGCTCGCTCGGGCGTTAGCGCGCTGGTTTCCGCCGAGCGAGCGTGGCCGTTCGACTGGGTTGATGTGGATGGGCGCGCGCCTCGGCGGATCGCTCGCGCCGCCGGTTGCCGCGCTCTTGATCGGCTCCGTCGGTTGGCGGCCGAGCTTTGCCTCGTTCGGTGTCTTGGGCCTGGTTTGGTGCTGGGTCTTCTGGCGCTGGTATCGCGACGATCCGGCCGATCACCCCGCCGTCAATGAAGCGGAATTGGACTACATCCGTTCCGGTAGCGCCCCCCAGCGGGAGCCCGCCTCGATTCCCTGGGGCGCCATGCTGACGGACCGCAATCTATGGACGCTGTTCGCCATGTACTTCTGCTCGGCCTACGGTTTCTTCTTCTTCGTAACTTGGTTGCCGACGTACTTGATGGACGAGCACGGCCTCACGCTCGAGCGATCAGGGTTCTACTCGGCGATTCCGCTGCTGGCCGGCGCCGTTGCATGTGTGATGGGCGGTGTCTGCTCCGACTGGCTGGTCAAACGACTGGGCTTGCGATGGGGCCGGCGGCTGGTTGGGATCGTCGGCTTCGGCCTCGCCGCGGTCGGGTTCGCGTTCGCCGCGACCGCCGACAACGCATTGTCGGCGGTTCTGTGGATGGCCTTCGCTCAGGGCTCGCAGGATCTAACGCTACCCGTGGCATGGGCCGTTTGCGTTGACGTGGGCCATCGCTATGGCGGAACAGCGACCGGATTCATGAACACCGCGTCGAGTGTCTCCGCGATGCTCTCGCCAATTTCCGCCGCCTGGCTGACCGCGAGATTCGGATCGTTTGATTCGATGTTCGTGGCGGCTGCAATCGTGTATCTTGTAGGCGCGTTGCTGTGGTTCTTCATCGACCCCGAGCGGCGCGTGAAAGGTTGAATTCCATGCCAAAGATTCCGTATCTCTACCAGCACCACACCTGGCCCGAACTCGGGGCCCGCGTAAAAGAGCAACCCGTGGTCGTGTTGCCCATCGGCTCGGTCGAAGACCACGGCTACCACCTGCCGCTCGACACCGACAATTTTCTGATCTGGAATATTTGCGAGGAGGCGGCCAAGCGCGCCGACGGCGATATCCTGCTTCTGCCTCAGATCCCATACGGCTTCGAGACGCACCACATGGA
Organism: Bryobacterales bacterium; assembly: GCA_965247305.1. Lineage (GTDB taxonomy): Bacteria > Acidobacteriota > Terriglobia > Bryobacterales > UBA6623 > CATQHP01. The sequence goes on from OZ252030.1 coordinate 5,356,228, forward strand.
TTTCACGGGCACCATCGACGTCAAGCAGGAACACCTACTGCACTTCGTTCTCGACATTACGAAGAGCGTTGCCCACCATGGTTTTCAACGCATCCTGATCGCCGACGGGCACGGGTCGAACATGCCAATCCTCGACTTGGTGGCGCGTCGAACCATCCTCGAAACCGAGGCTCTGTGCGGCTGTTTCATTTGGCCGAGCCTGGCGCGTGACGAGATCAACCGGCAACGAGAATCCGGACGCGGCGGCATGGCCCATGGCGGCGAGCTCGAGACGTCGGTTTACCTCCATTTGGCGCCGGACAAAGTCCTGATGGAAAAGGCTGTGAAGGATATGGGGATGCCGGAATCCGAATTTATTTGGATGGACCTAATGGATGCCCCGCCCGTGCGCGTGATGGATGAGTGGACACGGTTCAGCAAGAGCGGAACCTACGGCGACCCGACCATTGGGACCGCGGAGAAAGGAAAGCCGATCTTCGAGGCGGTTGTGGATGCGTTCGTGAGGTTGGCCCGCGAGTTCAAGAATCGTCCGCGCGGCGAACGCACGGACTATCACAAGGAATCGCCGCAGCTTCCGTGAGACGACGTCTCAAGCTTCCAAGACGCGAAGGGTCGTTTCCTTGAAATTTGGCAGCGGTGTGGAGAGTTCGAGCAGCGGAATTGGCCGGATGTGGCCGGATAACGCCATCGCGCGCGCGCCCTCGCAGGCGAGGCTTCTGTAAACGCCTCTTTCCCCTTCTAGTCGCCTCGTATGCACAATCCTCACCTCGCGGTCCGCGGTTCCAGGATAAGACCCGTGTCACGGATTTTTTTGGCTGAGCCGCCCGGGCGCAGGTTCGCCGCCAAATCAAAATGTCCGGAAATGTCCGGATTTGTCCGGTTTTCGTTAGAAATCGCCCGTTGGGCGAGATTTGCTATACATAACATTAGTATTATGAGAACGGCGCTGACAAACTAGACCACAGAACGGCGTTTTAAAGCCGTTCAAGGGCGGCGGAAAATTAGACCGCCCGGGTGGTCCGCTGGCATCCATTCGGTGTTTTGTGGAACACGGGAAGGATGTATCGCGTGGAGCTATATGCTCAAGTACGGCGCAGTGTCTACGTCGAAGGGCTGAGTGAACGCGAAGCCGCCAAGCGGTTTGGCTTAGCGCGGGAGACGGTGCGCAAAATGCTGCGCTACGCTGCTCCGCCGGGCTATCGGCGGAGCAAACCGGTGAGACGGCCGAAGCTCGAAGCGTTCACCGGAATCATCGATCAGATCCTGCTCGACGATCAGCAACAACCAAAGAAACAACGTCACACCGCGAAACGCATCTTCGATCGCCTACGCGAGGAGTACGATTTCAGCGGTGGCTACACGATCGTCAAGGACTACGTCCGCGAGAAGAAGCTCGGTGGACAAGAGATGTTCGTGCCACTGGCGCATCCGCCCGGCGACGCGCAGGCCGACTTCGGCGAAGCGGTTGTCGTTATCAATGGAGTCCAGCGCAAGGCGCACTTCTTGGTTGTCGATCTGCCGCACAGCGACGACGCCTTCGTTAAGGCCTTTCCCGCCGAGACGACGGAAGCCTTTTGCGAAGGACACAACGCCGCGTTTCGTTATTTCGACGGCGTGCCACGCAACATCGTCTACGACAACACGACGCTGGCGGTGGCAAGGATTCTCGGCGACGGCACGCGCAAACGTACGCGGGTGTTCAGCGAACTGCAGTCGCACTACCTGTTCGCCGATCGTTTCGGGCGTCCGGGCAAGGGCAACGACAAGGGAAAAGTCGAAGGGCTAGTGGGCTTCGCACGGCGCAATTTCATGGTGCCGATCCCGAGATTCGAGAGTTGGGAAGCCTTCAACGAACACCTCGAAGAGAAGTGCCGAGCCAACCGTGAACGGCGTTTGCGACGGCACACCGAAACCGTCGGCGAACGCTTCGAGCGCGATCGGGAAGCGCTCTTGCCCTTGGCACCGACAGCCTACGATGCCTGCGACAAACGCTCGACAAGGGTGACTTCGTTGTCGCTGGTGCGCTACGCGACAAACGATTATTCGGTGCCAACGCGTTACGGCCACCGCCAGGTCCTGATCAAAGCCTACGTGGATGAGGTAGTGATCTGTTGCGGCAGCGAAGAGATCGCCCGCCATCAGCGCAGCTATGAACGTGAAGAGTTGGTTTTCGATCCGCTGCACTACTTGGCGTTGTTGGAACGCAAGACCAACGCGCTCGATCAAGCCGCGCCGTTGGTCGGCTGGGAGTTGCCGCCGGAGTTTGCGAAGCTGCGACGACTGCTCGAATCGCGGTTGGACAAAGCGGGCAAGCGCGAGTACGTACAGGTCCTGCGACTGTTGGAGGACTTCCCCCTTGAGCACGTCGCAACGGCGGTGCGCCAAGTCTGTCTACTGGGAACGATTGGCTTTGACGCCGTCAAGCATCTACTGCTGTGCGCGATCGAGCAACGTCCGCCGAAGCTCGACTTAACGAAGTATCCCCACCTGCCGACGGCTCAGGTCGAGCAGACGTCGCCGGCATCCTATCTGGCGCTGCTAGCAGGAGCAAGCTGATGGCGAAGTCGAGAATGCTGCTGGAAACCCACCTGAAAGCGCTGCGGCTGCCGACCTTCCTGCGCGAGTACGACAAACTGGCTCGGCGCTGCGCCGCCGAAGGCTTGGACTTTCGGGACTTCCTACAGCAACTCTGCGAGCTGGAACTGGTCGATCGCGAGCAGCGGGCGACCGAGCGTCGCATCAAGGCCGCCAAGTTCCCGGTGACGAAGAGTCTCGACACGTTCGACTTCTTGGCCATACCCTCGGTGAACAAGAAGCTCGTTCTGGAGCTGGCGCGCTGTGAGTTCATCGACCGCCGTGAGAACGTCTTGGCGCTGGGGAACTCCGGCACCGGCAAAACGCATATCGCCTTGGCGCTGGGACTGGCAGCTTGTCAGAGCGGCTATCGCACACGTTTCACCACCGCCGCGGGATTGGTCCATGAACTGCTCGAAGCCCGTGACGAACGGCAACTACTACGGGTCCAGAAACAACTTGCCAAGCAGGATCTACTGATCGTCGATGAACTGGGCTATGTGCCGCTGTCGAAGACCGGGGCAGAGCTGCTGTTCGAGATCTTTTCGCAGCGCTACGAACAGGGCTCGACGTTGCTGACCTCGAACCTGCCGTTCACCGAGTGGACCGAGGTGCTGGGTTCCGAACGCATGACCGGCGCTCTGCTTGACCGGCTCACGCATCACGTCCATATCCTCGAGATGAACGGCGACAGCTACCGCCTCAAGCAAAGCAAAAAGAAGCGCCCGCGCTCTTCAAACTGACCCGCCGGCCGCTCGCGCCGGTTTGCGTGGGCCGTCTTCCACTACGCCTGGGCCGCCCTAAAGGGCGTCCTCAGGCTCCGTTCCAGCCGTCCCACGCAAACCGCTGGATCCCCGCCAACTGGTCTATTTTTGCTCCGCCGAAGCGGTCTACATTTACTCCGCCCTTGACACATTAGCTGGCGGTAACAAACGTTGCCTCAAACTCTCTATCCAGAACCCTCCGAAACCCCCGCCAAATGGCTCTAACGCCCTGTTTATCGGCCTTAGAGTGATTTCAAGGCGTGGTTGGGTCCGTGTGAAAATAATTAATAATATCTATCCGTCGGACGGATCGAATGAGCGATTTCGACGGGTCCCGGCGGTGGCGAGAACGTTCGTGACATTGCGATATCGCGACAGTAATCCGAGAACGAGCTCTATGTAGCTGGTGTCGTGGGACTTGCTCGCGGTCGCGGAACTGCTTGTGTCAATGGGCCAGCCGCTGTCTCTTTGTCTGTTTAGTCTTGTCGCAGTTTGTCAATCTCGACCCGTAAACGAACGCTGTCGGTCACCGGATGTCCTGCCAGAACGTCCTCTTCGCGAAACGTGGCCATCAGGATGACTCCGTCGGGCGTGCGGTTGTAGTCGTAGATGAGGTAAATTGTCCCGTCTTGCGCCTGCACACCATCGGGATACGTCACCTTCTCCCGCCCGTCGAGCAACAGACCACCCTTCCACGTCTTGCCATCGTCGGCCGAGAGATATGCGGTCAATTGCTCCCGCCTCGTTCGGACATCAAGCGGACCGTGTTTGACCAACAAGAGATTACCGGAAAGCAAGCGGCGAACGAAAAACCGGGAGGTCGGATGCTTAATCATTGTCGGCTCGACTGGACTCCAGGTTCTGCCGCCATCCCGCGAAAAGCACTCTGCGATGCCCCGGCTGCGGACGAGCATCCACAATGTACCGTCCTTGCGCTCGACAATCATCGGCTCGTCCGGTCCCCGCCTCGCCGGATCGGTGATGTTAGCCGTGCCTCGGAGCTCAAAGGTCCGACCCTGGTCCGTTGAGGCGAACACCCGGCAACTGTTCTCCGTCTTCCAGACCGACGCAGGGAAGAGCCAGTGTCCGTTCTTGAGCACCGTCGGCTTGTTGAGCATGATGCCGTCCCCGATACGCCTCGGACGGCTCCACTGCGGCTCCTCGGAATCCGGATTATCAGTGACGATCGACCAGACCCCATAGCGCCCGTCCTGCTGACCGAAACTCTGTCCCCAGAAAAGCCACATGCGTTCCTCGGGGTCGATCCAGATGGCCGCCGACATCGCCCGCACTCCTTTGCGGGGCAGAACCATGAGCTTCACTTCCGACCAGGATTGCCCGTCATCATCGCTACTCCTCAGCACCTGGTAATTGCGCGTGCTCTCGACATCTCTTCCGTAAACGGTCCACAGCCGACCTTTCGCGGTTCGCTCGATGCCGGGGACACCCTGCCTCGTCGTCGGAGGAATGTGACGCGGCCAGGGCGAGCGAATGATGTGCGCCGGCTGTAAGGCCGTATCGGCCTCGGACGAACGATCCCCCCGTTGCACCGCGTCCCGCTGCGCCGCGCCGCCCGTAGACAAACCACCGGCCAACGCAATGAGAAACTCCTTGCGAGTGGCCTTTCTCATGACCTGTGAAAAGCGCTTCATTCTCATTCTGTCTCGGTCACGGCGCGGAGCTGTGTGATCACCGACCGCAAACGGACCTTGTCGCTGGTTGCGCGTCCCGCACGGGCGTCTTTTTCACCGAACGCCGCTATGACCACCGAACCCACTCCCTTTTTTCCTGCCCGGTTGAGTGTGTAACGCTGGTGATCATAGATGACGTAGATCGTGCCATCGGCAGCCTGAATGCCGTCGGGATATGAAGACTCGCGCTCGTCCAACAACAAGCCACCCTGCCACGACGCTCCATCATCGTCCGAAACGAAGGCCGTCAGGTGCGAGCGTCCTCCATCCGGAGCGTTGTTTCGCACCATGAGCAGCGCACCAGACCGCAACCGCCTGATGAAGAAACGCTTATTCGCCGCTTGGCGGCCCTCCATGTAAAGGGTGCTGGGTTCCCACGTCCGGCCGCCGTCAGTCGAAACGCTCTGGCCGATCCCCTTCGTCGTCCTCACCAGCATCCAGAGACTGCCATCGCGCCGCTCGACCAGCATGTGCTCGTCCACCCGCGTGTTCGGTACACGGACTTGTCCGATGCGCTCGAACGTCTTCCCTTGATCCGTCGATCGATAGACATTCGATCCGCGCTCCTCGCCGAGATCGTGCTCCAGCATCTGCTTCGTGTAAGGCGCGAGGTCATCGTCATCCAGTCTGATATTCGGGACATTCGTGTTGTCGCGCCACAGGCCGACGGGTAAGAGCCAGTTACCGTTGCTCAGCACCGTGGGTTTGTTCAACATGACTCCGTTGGCGATCCGCCGGGGCTTCGACCACTTCGGATCCTCGGATTCCGGGTCGTCCGTTACCATGGCCCAGACCCCCATGCGGCCATCTTGCAAGCCCGCGCTCTGTGCCCAGAAGAACCACATCCGCACCTGCGGATCGATCCACAAGCAGGGGTCATAGGTGTGAACGAAGCGCCGCGGTTGGATGGCCAGTTTCTCGGGCCATGTTTTGCCATGGTCGCCGCTCGTCGCGAGCACGACATAGCTGGACGGGCTCTCAACGCCCCGTGGACTCTTGCCGGCATACCACGCGGCCCAGAGCCGGCCCTTCGTTGTCCTTTCCATCCCCGGCACGCCCTGCGCCCCTCTCGAACTCTTCACGTGGTCCGGTCCGAAGTTCGTGATGACCTGCGGGGACTGCAGCGCCAGATCGGGCAAAGACGATTGTGCTTTCGCCGCGTCGGGACAGATCCACAGACTCACCCAGATGGACACCAGCAGTAGCAGAAAATGTCGGGCCGATGTCTGCATACTTGCAGTTTCCAAGCGGGCCAAGACCTCCCCCGTGGCGCCCTCACCGAGCTTCTCGCTGATGCGGTAATGCGAGGTGGTTTGGCCGGTCATTGACGGCTAGATTGTACAGCCGCGCGGCACCTGTCGCGAACAAACGCTGCCACAAACGATGCTCCGCGAGCACGCCGAAACCCGCGCCAGAGGGCTCTAATGCCCTGTCCATAGGCCTTTGAGCAGTTTCGGCCTGTCGTCAGCTTCGTGTGAAATATATTTTCATTAGGGATGCGACGAACGGCCGAAATGCCGGTTTCGGAACGATTCCGACTGGGTGACCGGCTCGGTGCGGAACCTCAGGACAACGGGATTTCAGATTAGGTATCGGCGGACGGAGTTTGTTTCAGAAGGCTTAGTCCTGCTCGCGGTCGCGGAATTCGTCGAACGAGTTCTGAGCTGTTTTTCAGTCGAACCTCTTGATCCGATCAACTGTCGCCTGATCCAGTCTGCGAACCAGCTCGGTGACCAGCTCGACAGCTTGGTCGAAGTCGTCCCGGTGAATCACGCCGCTGTGGCTGTGGAGGTAGCGCGTCGGGACGGTAAGGTTAATGACCGGCGCACCTCCGAAGGCGCGTTGCATTTGTGCGCCGTCCTCGCCGTAACCGGAGAGGACCTCCAACTGCAACGGAATCCGCATCTCTTCAGCCAGGTCAATCACGAAGTCGCGCAGCTTGACGTTTGGGATCATCGAACTGTCGATCAGGAAGATACCTGGTCCCTCGCCGAGACGCTCCTGCGCCTCGTCGGGCGAAATGCCCGGGTAGTCGGCCGCTACCCCGGCCTCGATGCTGATTCCAATATCCGGCTTGACAATATGGCTGCTGGTTTGGGCCCCTCTCAATCCGATTTCTTCCTGCACCGTCGCCGCGACGAAAACCACGTTGGGTGAAGGCTTGAGCTTGAGGTTCTTAAACGCCTCGATCGCGACACCCACACCGGCGCGATCGTCCCAGGCCTTGGCGATGTAGAGCTTGGGACTGTTGAGCTTCATGAACCGCGAATCCGGTGCGATTGGATCACCCGGGCGTATCCGCAGACGCTGTTCGGCGTCCTGCCGGCTGCTTGCGCCGACATCAATGAAGATCTCGCTCTGGGGAGTGATCCGCCCCTTTTCTTGCTGCGACATAACGTGAGGCGTCTTGAGGCCCGCGACTCCTCGGATCATGCCGGTGCGAGTGCGGATGAGATACCGCTGGCTGATCAGAGCCTTATCAAGGATGCCGCCGACCGTCTGAAACTTGACGAACCCGTCCGGCGTGATGCGCTTGACGATCATGCCGACCTCGTCGAGATGGACCGCGATCATGATTCGGGGGCCGGCCGTGCTGTCTCCGAGGCGGGCGATGAGCGACCCAAGGCCATCCGTCTGGATCTCGTCGGCGAGCGGCTGGAGTTCGCGCTGAACGATCTTTCGCACGGGGGCTTCGAATCCGCTGGGGCCGTGGGCATTAGTCAGCTCTTCCAGCAAGCGTTCAACATCGTCGAGGCTGTCTTGCTGGGCGCTGCCGGGAAGGACTACCGCCAAGAACAGTAGATAGAAAGCTTTCATTCTGCCACCTCCAAATTTACCTCCCCCGGATGGTGGGTCTCCGCTGGCTGCTGCTCCGTGCTGTATGGCAATCGCCTTGTTCAAGCGGTCTCGTTCGGCGACTAGAAACTTCAACGCCTCAGTCAGTGATGTCCAGCCTAGCAGTCTCGGATATGTGGCAGCCGCCGTCCGCTACGCACAGTCGTCATAAGCGGGCCGCAGGACGGATCGAAGATATCGCGCCAACGACAGCTTGAGTCAAGCGTCTTGATGCTCGTAATGGAAACGATGATCAAGAGCCGTCTTGTTTGCTTGCGCCAGCCGGCCCGACAGTTCCCGCATTTCCGCCCCGGACATCGGCTGAAAGTCGCGAGCTAGTTGCGTGTTCTGCCGAATCATTTCCAGTTCGGGCATCCCGATCGTCACGACCGATACGGGCAGTGACAGGACGTAGCGGATCAGATTCATCGCGCTCGCCTTACCCGGCACGTTTCCAACGAGCCCCTCCTGCGCTGTGACCTTCATACCGATGATGCCGAGCTTCTTTTTGATGGCCACAGGCAGCGCCACTTCCTCGAAGCTTGTCCCAGGATGAGGTTGCGGCGCCAGTGGCTCTCCGAAGAGGTCGGTGACTCCGCCCTTCTTCCAGTAGCCGGCGCCATCGGGGCTTCGGCCTTGCAAGCCGGCGTTTAGGGCCATCTGTGTGCAGTCGAAGTCGTAACGCTCGAGAGCCCGCGCCAACGTCACGGGATCGGAGTGGGAGGTGATTCCTATGAAGCGAACCGTCTTCTGGTCGCGCAACCTGCGGAGCGCCTTGATAGCTCCGTCCCTTTCTATTCGTTCCAGGTCATCGTCGTACTTCAGGCTGTGGATGTGCAGAACATCCAAACGGTCTGTCTGGAGCCGCTTGAGGCTCGCATCACAGCGCGACAGGACTTCGTCGTAGGTTCGCGCCTGTGTTTTCGTCGCAAGGAAGACTTCGTTGCGCCGGCTCTTCGTCACCGCGCCGACCCAAGTCTCGCTCTTCCCATCGCCGTACGCTTGTGCTGTGTCGAAGTATCGAATCCCAGATGCCAGCGCCAACTCGAGCGCTTCCAAGCCGCGGTCCTTCGTCTCGTAACCGGCCCACAAGCGGTTGCCGCAACCGATCGCTAGAACCGGAAGCTGTTCGCCCGTACCACCGAACTCGCGCACAGGCAGTGCGCGGTCCGCTGCGGTTGCGCTTACCGCAGTCGCTGCCCCAGCCGCGCCAATGAAATCCCGCCGAGAGAATCCGCTGCTCATTTGAGCCTCCGCAGACATTCTACGCGGAAGCGCCGGCTAAGCGGGCAGAAGGGTGGATAGTGCGCCGGAGCGGTCAAACTGCCGGCCGCTGCCTCGATCCGCCTAATCGGCCCGGCAACTCGCCCGAAAGTAGATTCATCATGTGATGGAGATTTCACGACAGTAACCGGGAAAATCAAGCCTAAGCCCTTTCGGCTCTTATGGTTAGGCTACTCGCGCCCGCGGGTCTCTTCGTACCATCAACAGCTCAAGAAGACCGCAGCTGAATCATATCGGAGTTCAATTCGTGCGGGGTCAGGATACTGCCGCTGAAGTTGACCTGCTCGAAGTAATCGAGGAAGCCAGCTTCCCTGGCGCCTGCCTCGAGCTTCTCGCTGAAAGCCTTGTCGGGCAGTCTCCACACCGCCATGTAGCGGTGATCCAGGCGCTCGGGACCGGTGTTGTCGTTGACCGCGCATCCGAGGATCTCCGCTCCCTGCTCGATCAGGCTCCCGATGAAAGGTCCGATTTTCTCATCGAAGTAGCGTTGCCGTTCCCAATCCGGCAAGGCCAGCCAGGGCGGCTTTGCGCTCCAGATCTCGGTCAGGATGTAGCCTCTGTCTTCAGTCATGCATCACTCCGTGCGAAACCGACAGCCCAGATCCGCCGGTTGGGCGCCGGCAAGTTTCGTATTGACATGGACGCCCGATTCTACCGCTCCTTCGGCCCGCGGTGGCTACCTGTCGAAAGCAAGAAGCGCTCGCTTGAACTATCCACCGCGAGCCGTCATAAACCGTCAGAGCGCTCGAAGGCCTTGCCCAAGCGGTTTTCAACGTCTTTAGGTGGCTGCGCAGGCCGTGTGAAAAACCATTTTCAGTGACTGCCGCGCGAGCACCCGAATCGCTCGATTTGTACCGCATCTGCACTGGGCCGACCGGGGCGAGGGAAACCTCAACGAAGCGAGATTTCACATTAGGTTTCGAGCGATCGGCTCTAAGCCCTTACTGCTCTATCCGTTGGTCCAGTTTTCCTTGAAACCGCCTCGAGGATTACGATCGACTCTCGCTGAGCAGTCCGCAGAGGTCCGCGAGCGACGGGATGCAAGGAATGCCAGGTAGCGAGCCAGCACCGTTTCGTGTGAGCAGGGCTGCTTGCAGACCCGCGTTGGTTGCGCCTTCGGCGTCTTCGAGCGGGTGGTCGCCTACGTGTAGGACATCGCGAGGTTCAAGTCCGATCTGCTGAATCGCGAATTCGAAGATTCTTGGGTTCGGCTTTTCGAATCCTACTTCGGCCGAAGCCACAACGAAGTCGACGTGTTCGAGGATTCCTAGTGTAGTGCGTCAATCAGATTGAACCTTAAGAAGAGCGGCTTTGCCGCGCTTGACCTTCTCAAGGGTGTCGGAAGCGGTAGCAGTCCAGATGAAGGGCTTGGGCTGCTGATTGTGTCGAGCGATGTAGTCTTCGATGGCGGTGGTGAGTTCGCCGACGCTACGAAAGACACCGTGGCGGATGCGCTTATCGGTGAGGTCTCGGAAGAACCTCTCCACCATGTTCAGCCACGACGCTGAGGTGGGCGTGAAATGGACGTGGAAGCGTTTATTGCGCTGCAGCCAGCGTTTCACCGTGGCGTGTTTGTGAGTGGCATAGTTGTCCACGATCAAATGGATCTGCTTGTCCTTGGGGGTCTGGTTTTCAAGCAAGCGCAAGAAGCGCAGCCATTCTTGGTGGCGGTGCTTGGGCATGCAGGTTCCGATCACCGAGCCGTCGAGCGTGTTGAGCGCGGCGAACAAGGTGGTTGTGCCGTTGCGTTTGTAGTCGTGGGTCATGGTCCGGCCGCGTCCCTTTTTCAGGGGCAGGCCGGGCTGGGTGCGGTCGAGGGCTTGAATCTGTGACTTCTCGTCGAGGCAAAGAACGAGGGCATGCTCGGGCGGGTTGAGATAAAGTCCGATGATGTCGTCGAGTTTTTCGGCGAAGCGCGGGTCGTTGCTGAGTTTGAAGGTCTTGACGCGATGCGGCTTGAGGCCGTGGGCGCGCCAAATGCGACCCACGGTGGAGGCGCTGACGCCGACCGCGGCGGCCATCGTGCGGCGGCTCCAATGGGTGGCGTTGGCTGGCGTTTCGCGGGTCGTCTTGTGGATGATCTGTTGCACTGTTGGGGAGCAGATGGCGGGCTTACGGCCGGGCCGCGGGGCGTCCTTTTCGATGCCGGCGACGCCGGATTCAAGAAAACGGCTTCGCCAGCGCGCCACCAACTGACGCGAGACCGACAGCTGCGCGGCAATCCGTTTGTTCTCAAGACCGTCGGCGGCGAGCACGATGATCCTGGCTCGCAACGCCAGACGAACAGCGACCCGACGACCGTTCGCGTAGCGCTCCAACTGCCTACGCTGCTCCTGCGTCAATGGGACTGGCTCTGCTCTTCGCATCCGTGTGCCTTCTACTAGTAAAGGCGACACGAAGATACTATAAGTTACATTATTTATGGCGCACTACACTAGCTCCCGGCAAAAGTGAGTCAGGCCGCGCTGCCAGTTCGAGACGATCCCTATCCGCAGTTGTTTCGACTGGAGCCACTCTAGAGTGGTGAGCGCATCTTCGTAGAGCTCCAGACTGGATGGCCCAAGCAAGCTCTTCACAGCCTCCGAGTGCTCTTGTGGCGACGCAGGTCCCGCGCCTGAAACCTGGAGTCGCTCGAACAAGCGCACCGTGAATGCAGTCCAAAACAGCGAAAGTTCCTGTGCCGAAAAGCCCGCACGGTACCGGCTGCCATAGAAGTCGAATACGTCGTACAGCACTTGGTGCTCCCAGGCGTTCGATGACAACCCCTGATTGGCCAGATACTGCACTAGAGACGCGCCCCGACCTTTTCCTCCCCGATGTCGTACGAGGGTCTGAAAGAAGTCGAGTGTGACCCCTTGAATATTCATCGCAGAGAGCCTCTGCTAGCAGTCTATTCGAGGCTGGTGCTGGAAGCTCGGCACAAGGAGATTTCACGATAGGAATCGTGCGATCGGCCCCTAAGTCCTTTATGATCGCTGAGTCAGTCCTGATCGCTGGCGCCTAGGTCCTGGCGAGGATCATTGTGATTCTAGCTGTGAGGAGAATGTTCTTGTTGGGTCAAAGGGTCAATAGCCGAGGGCAAAATCGCTCGGGAACAGCGGGGCACAACATCCCAAGCCGCCTGCCCCCGAGAACGAGATGAGTCTATGAACGACGGAGTATTGGGCATCGGCATCAAGGAGGCACAAGAGATGAGAGGCGTAAACAGACGCAGTTTTCTGCTCGCGGTCGGGGCGAGTGTCAGCGCCGGTGTAAGAATCCCCGTATCGCCGGAATAAAATTCCCCACCCGTAGCTTGCGTCGGAGCCGACCCTGGAAGCAGGAGGTACAAGGCGCTGTTACGGAGTTCAGATGTGCAAGAAATCGAAGAATTAGTTCGACAAGGGGTGAGCCTCGCCAAGATCAGCGAGCTCACGGGATTTGACCGCAAGACGGTTCGCAAGTACTTAAGGCAGGACGATCCGACGCCCAGATACGGCCCGCGCAAGCCGCGTCCGTCCAAGCTGGATCGCTTCAAGCCGTTTATCGAAGACCGCCTCAAGGCCGGCGTCTGGAATGCCGTCGTGCTGTTGCGTGAGCTGCGAGAACACGGCTACTCGGGCGGCTATACGATCCTCAAGGATCACCTACAGCCGTTGCGAGAAGCCGCAACCACGGTGGCCGTGTGGCGCTTTGAAACACCCGCAGGCAAACAGGCTCAGGTCGATTGGGGCCATCTCGGCGAGATCACCGCCGACGGCAAGACTCGCAAGCTTTGGGGTTTCGTCTTCACGCTCGGTCACAGCCGGGCCATCATGGCCGCCGCGGCGACCGACCAGAAGCTGCCGACGCTGCTGCGCATGCACGAGGAAGCCTTCCGGCAACTCGGCGGCGTGCCGCAAGAGATCCTCTACGACCGCATGAAGACGGTCTTGGAGGGGGTCGACGAGCGCGGCGAGCTCAAGTGGAATCAAACCTTCAAGGACTTCGCCGACTATTGGGGCTTCACCCCGCGGGCCTGCAAACCTTACCGCGCGCAGACCAAGGGCAAGGTCGAATCGGGCGTCAAGTACGTGCGCCGCAACTTCCTGTGCGGACGCACGGCGACGAGCCTGGATGATCTCAACAACCAGCTGCACGCTTGGGTCTGGGAGGTCTCGAACCGGCGCGTTCACGGCACCACTCACAGCCAAGTGTTAGAGAGTTGGGAGTCTGAAAAGACCGCCTTGCAGTCTCTCGACAAGCGTCCGCCGTATCCCCTCGCGGACGCCGAGTCGAGGCGTGTGAGCCGGGACGCCTTCGTGGCCTGGCGCTCCAACCGCTACTCGGTTCCCTGGCAAGACGCCGGCGCCGAAGTCTCGTTGCGCGAACTGGCCGGCCGGCTCGAGGTATGGCGCGGAGCCGAGCGGATCGCCGTTCACGAGTTGATCGACGACCGCCACCAAATCGTTGTTCGCAAAGAGCATCATGCCGACATTCCGCTGCACGTCGCCAAGCGTCCAGGAGGAAAAACGTGCATTCACATCCAAGCCGGCGCACCCCAAGTCGAAGTGCGGCCGCTAGCGGCTTACGAAAGCGCCGCCGCCGGAGGTGCGCTGTGACCGCCATCGAACAGCTTCACGAACGGCTCGAAGCACTGGGGCTGAAGACCATCGACGATCGCTTGGAAGCGCTGCTTGAACAAGCAGCCAAGGCTGAACCGGCCTACGCCGACTTCCTGCTCGACGTCGTCAGCGCCGAGGCCGACGCTCGCCGACAACGCTATCTCAAGACGCGTCTACAGCTCGCGCATCTGCCCTATGTCAAGACTTTCGAACAGTTCGACTTCGACTTTCAACCATCGATCGACGAGCGCCAAATCCAAGAGCTGCGCACGTTGCGCTTCGTGCACGAAGCCTCCAACGTGATCTTCCTCGGGCCACCCGGCGTTGGCAAGACGCATCTCTCGGTTGCCTTGGCCGAGGCTGCGATCCAAGCCGGTTTCGGAGCCTACTTCATCACCGCGCACGACTTGATCGCCGATCTGTCGAAGGCCATCCGCGAAGGACGGCTACAACGAAGGATGCGCATCTACCTCGCGCCGAAGGTGCTGATCGTCGACGAGATGGGTTACCTTCCGCTCGACGAGCTGGGGGCGACGATCTTCTTCCAACTCGTCAGCGCGCGTTACGAACGCGGCAGCATCATCCTGACCTCGAACAAGAGCTACGCCGATTGGGGCTCGATCTTTTCCGACCCGATCATCGCCACGGCGATCCTGGATCGACTGTTGCATCACTCGACGACGGTGAACATTCGCGGCGAGAGCTTTCGCTTGAAGGAGCGCCGAAGAGCCGGTTTGCTCTCGCGGCCGGAAGATCAGTCCGGCGAACGGCCGACGGTCGATGCGGCTGACGCGGCGAGCCCTGGTCGCAAGAGCGGGGGAAGTGGAAGATGAGTTTTTTCAGGCATGGGCAAATCTATCGATCCGATGGGCGTTGGGCAGCGGAAAAGAAGCCGGGAGCGATCTCGGCCGCCGCTCCCGGCACTCATCGTCTCGCTGAGTTTGCGGCCGGGTATTCCTTGGCGGGTTGCTCTCCAGCATTGCCCGCCTCCGCTTCCCCGGCTAGCTCCATGCTTAGCAACACGGTGGTGGTCCACAAAACCACCACCGCAACCAGGGTGGGGAATTTTCAACCGGCGAAAACGGGATTTTTCATCCGGCCTTGACACGAGTCTGGCCCAGGGAACCGCGGGCTTTGCGCAAGCTGACAACCCCCATCGCGTATTGTTCCTGGGGAACAGCGTCTTTTATTCCAGGGGAGGTCTTCACCAGAGCTTTGAAAGATTCTGTAAAGCGGACGGCCTCGAGTACGAAGCTGTCAGTCAGTGGAACCAGCCTGAGAACAGCCACGGTGTTGAGTTTCTCAACTATGGAAGGATCCCTCTCAATCTTCCTGAAGTGGCTGCCGACGAGGAGATCCATTCACTGATTCGTTCCGGCGGCTTTTCGTACGTTGTTCTCGAGGGGAGGCGGCCGGGATATCTCATGCCCGCGTTCGTCGATCTTCCAGAGGATCTGAACAGGGGAGAGCACATCCCTTACGAGCAGAACTTGAAGGCCCTCGCCAAACTGCATCGCACCATCGCAGAGTCGGGAGCGCAAACAGTTTTGTATATGCATCCCGGCGGTCACATGCTGCCGGACATCAAGCACCCGCTGGCTCAGATCTACCGCCGGTTTCAGTCGGACCTGGAGAAGATCAAAATTGGCGGGAGGAAACATCCAGTGACTTTGGTTCCGGCCAGCTTGTTGTGGTTGGATGCGATGAAGCGCTACGGAGTCGATGATTGGTTTGCTGATTCGTTTCATGGAACTCCCCGGGCTCGTTACTCGGGCGCCTGCATGCTCTATACCTACATCACGGGCAGAGACCCCCGCCAGAGCGATTTCCGGGAGTTGCCGCGCGACTGGAATACCGCCTCAACAGAACCTGCCAAGTTTGCTAACGAGAAGGACGCGGAATGGATCAAGAACCAGGTATGGCTCTATTACACGACGAGACCGCAATAGCAAGATACTAGCGTTTAGAAGGCAAGGTGGGAATTGTACCGCCGAGACCGACATGTCGGTTCGCAAGCGCTCGAAGCTTGGTGAAAGCGTGATATTCCGATAGTAATCCTACCAGATGAGCTAAGTTCTTTTTCATCAACTAGTTGAGGAGGGATAGTTTCCAGGTCAGCATTGCGCTAGACACCGACCGCAGGGTACAAGTTGGTGGCCCGAGCACGCCGGAATAATCCCTCACCGCCAGTCGACGTCCAGGGCCTCCATCCGCGGCCCTGGGGCCGTGATCGACAAGAGAGATTCCTGACAAGAACAGAGCTTTCGGTCCATAAGCCGTTAGTCGACTATCGCGTAGGCTACTGGCGCGGGCGAAACTCATCGTTCCAGTTCTTTCGGATACGAATTGCAGAACCCAACCGGCCTTTCGGGCTTCAATGAGGACAACCAGAACTCGCCGCGCCATCGCGAGGGTTTATTGAGTTGGTCTTCCCTGTGGCTTTCCCGAGCAGCAGGGCCTTTTAGCCACCCGACCGTGCTGGCCAGACTACTCCTTGGTCCTTTCTCGTGACCTGCCCGAGCCCCTTGTATACGAACTTCTGGAGACGCTTACCTTCGAACGTCTCGCTGGTGTACAAGTTGCCTTTCGAATCAACGGCGACGTTGTGCACGCCGAAGAACTGACCTGGCTGCCGTCCACCGTCACCGAAGTTCGTCAATACTTCGAGCGTGTCGCGCAATAGAATGTGCACCCTCGAGTTTTGTCCGTCGGCGAGGTAGATGTACGTTTGCTGCGGATCGTTCGAGAAAGCGATGTCCCACACGGACCCACCACCGAGGGTCTCTTTTGCGATGAAGCCCTCCTTCACAAACGAGCCATCCTTGTTGAACACCTGGATTCGATCGTTCGCGCGATCGCAGGCATAGACCAATCCGTCGTTCGAGATTTCCGCGCAGTGCACGGGTGAACGGAATTGCTGTGACGGAGGCGCGCTCGGGTCGTAGGGGCCGAGGTCGGAATCGTCCGGCTCGTTCCCGTACGCCCCCCAATGCCGCTTGTACTCGCCGCTGTCAGCGTCGTAGACGATTACGCGTCTGTTGCCGTAGCCGTCGGCGATGTACACTTCGTTGGCATCCTCATCAACCGAAACTTCGGTGGGCCTGCCGAGGTTTTCGACGTCATTGCTGCCGCCGGTTTTGCCGGAATTGCCGATTTGCATCAGGAGTTTACCGCTCTGAGAGAGTTTCAGGACCTGGGCGTCCGCCTGGCCGTTGCCGCCAATCCAAACGTTTCCCTTATAGTCGACCGTGATCCCGTGGTTCGACTCCGGCCACTCGTAACCTTCGCCCGAGCCACCCCAGTGTCCGACGAGGTTGCCTTCCGGGTCGAACTGCAACACGGGTGGCGCCGGCGCGCAGCACATGCCGAGTGGGGGATCGAGTGTTAAGGCCCTTTCGTTTGCGACGACGGACTGCTGACGATGCACGACCCAAACGTGGTCCCGAGCATCCACCGCGAGACCTATCGTCATGCCCATGACCCAATGGTTCGGTAAAGGCTTGGGCCACAGCGGATCGACTTCGAATGTGGGCGCCTGGACACCAGCGGGCTCAACCGTAGCCGTGTTCTGGGGGGAGCCGCACCCCACTGCCAGCAAAAGGATAGTCGCGAGCAACCCTGCACCCACGTAAAGATTCCGCTTCATAGCCGTCGTCCTCCAGTCCGAAGTTGCATTGATTGTACTGTGATGGGATCGAAGTGAAAGCTCGGCGAAACGCGATTTTCTGCCACCTAACCGCATACGAGCCGGAACCGTTTCAGTTTCAGTAGATTAGTCCCGCTCGCGGTCGCGGAACTCCTCGTACCAGTTCTGCGTCACTCTCAGCGTGGGTTTGTCCTCCTCATACGGTTCCAACAGGACGAAGCTTTCGCCGTCAGGTGCGACAGCAAAGGAGCGAGTCCTGAGGGGAAACAGAGTCGTCCGCTTGGTAACGCGGAAGGTAGGCTCAGTCGCGTACTCGACGGCCATTAGACCATCGCCCGCCCCGTAGAAGATCTCGTTTCTGAAACGGCTTGCGCGACTTATGCCAAGACTCTCGTTGGGAAGCGATACTTGCCAAGGACCGCGACCCTCTTCAAACGTGCGAACCTCTAACCGCGCGTCATTGGGGTAGCCCGTTGAATAAACGATGAAGCGGCCGTCGTGAGTAAGGTTGCTGTCGTAGCCATCGGCCACAAAGGAGTGGAACGTAAAATCACCGCCATCCTCGGCCTTGCCGTACTCGATACCTTCTTCGCCGTGAAAGATGAGATATTCCGTCTTTCCGTTGCCCCACCACTCGGCCGGAAGACCGTCCACCTTGAGGTGTTGGGCGGAGCCTCCGTCAGCTGGGTGTAGGACAAAGTGTTTTTCGCCCGCTCGCGGATCGCGATAGAGAATCTGACTGCCGTCCGGGGACCAGAGCGTGACGCCTTCCAGGACGTCGTTGAAAGTAAGGCGTCTCGCCTCGGCATTGGGCGTCTGTAACTCGAGAATCAAGACCTCGCGTTCATTATTGAAAATCGCGGTAAAGGCAACCTTGTCCCCCGATGGAGATATATTGAGATAGCGTGGATCCTGAAACGGGCCGCTCGGCTCGCCAATCGGTCGCCCTGCGCGATCACGGCGGACGACCTGCATGGACGGGCTTGCGCCGATGAGGTAAACGAGTGTGCCATCGTTGGAAACACTCGGGGCGGTTGCGTTGCGGGCGATCACGAAGGGCTCGCCGCTGAGTTCCAGCCTCTCTAACGAAAAGGCCACGGCGCGGAGTTGTCGGGTCGCTGAGTCGTCTTGGTAGATGATGTGGCCCGTCGGCGAGTAGACCGCGCTCCGACCAGAGAAGAGCCACTGATTCGTGAAGTTGTCAAGATCGCGAAGATATGTCCCCTGGCGAACCGTGCCCGCTCGTCCGTCTTGGGAGTGCAGCAACAGAAGGCGGCGGCTCGGGACCGGAAGGGCGACCGGATCGGAGGTTCCGAATAGAGTGAAGTTTGTCGGCGCGGTCCGATCCTCAATAAGCTCAAGTTGACCGCCCGATGCAGCGACACTCCAACCGGTGAAGTAGATTCGGTCGTCCTCCTCTCGCCAGGTCCCGTTGGTATAGATGCCTCTCGATACAGGAATACGAGAGATCTCCACAGGTGCACTCCCGCCGGTGACCGCCACTCGTTTCAGGAGGCTCCCGCCTCTGAAGCCGATAGTGCGGCTGTCCGGCGACCAAAACGGATTGCGACCGCCTTCAGTTCCCAAAATTCGGCGGGGCTGCTCCTCATCCAACGCCTGAACCCAAATGCCTGCTTCACCTTCGAGCTTCGCGTAGGCGACGTACCGGCCGTCCGGCGAAACTTCGGGATCGTGAGTGTCCTCACCCGGAGCCAGACTGAATTTCATAAACCGGCCACCTGTCTCAGGGCGCTCGCTCTTACCCACCAAAAACAAGATCGCTATAGTTGCCGCCGACGCCCAACCCGCGACGGCGAGCGTGCGCCAGCTTCGCCTGGAACGCGCCTGACGGGCGTGTGGCCCGGCAGAAGAAACCGCCACCGGCTCCGGCGCGTCCGTTCCGGCAGGCAGCGTGACGGGCGCGATAAAGCGGTACCCCCGCTTTGGCAGTGTCTCGATAAAGCGAGGATTGCTCGCGGAATCTCCTAGCGCGGTACGCACTTTACGTACCGCCGTCGAAAGACCATCCTCGAAGTCCACGAACGTGTCGTCGGGCCAGAGCAGTTGCTGCAACTCCTCGCGGGTGACAACCTTGCCCGACCGCTCCAGCAGCGTCTTCAACACCTGAAACGGCTGCTCTTGCAGACGGACCTTCGTCCCTGCTTTGAGTAGCTCTCCGCTTAGGCTGTCTAGCTCAAATATCCCGAAGCGGATCTTCGACGTTTCCGGTGACCCAGTGTCCATACCCGTTCCCTGGACACTATAGCACCTCGCGGCGACGTTTCGAGCTGTTCAGGTCGATTCGTAACACGTTTTGAATCAACAGTGTAGCGGTCCAGATCGGCTCCTGATTCTTTCCGAAAATCGTTCAGGTTCTGTCCCTGGTCCGGCGACCTGATCTGCCGCAGTCTGGCCTCACCAACCCCACGGAGGTGAGCGCCATGACACGATTCTCTACCATTTCGACTGCAGTCACGGTGGCACTGTTTGCAGCGCCGCTAGCGGCGAAGTCCTATCACGCAAATCCCTCGGTGACGGGCCTACCGCTGACAGTGCGACTCTACGACTACGCTGGTCCGGGGACCTCGGTCATAGAGAGAGCGCAACAAGAAGCAGGTCGCGTCTTAGCCAAAGCCGGCATCGTTGCGACATGGCTTGATTGTCCTCTCACGATGGAACAGAGACAAGCGAATTCTGCTTGCTCGATCGCTGCCGGCCCGACCGACCTTGTCCTTCGAATTCTTCCCCCGGAGATGCACCCGGCCGTGTCGAGCAAGACCGAAACCTTCGGACACGCCCTCATCGTGAAAGACAATCCGAATCCCACGATCGCGTCGATCTTGTTCGGAAACGTCGAACGCCTGGCATGGGCGAGAGACATGGACTCGTCCTATGGAACAGTTCACCGCTCGATTTCGCACCAGCGCTACGTGGGAATTTTGCTTGGGCACGTGATCGCGCACGAGATAGGCCACCTGCTGCTCGCGACCAACAAGCACAGTCGCCGAGGCCTGATGACATCGCACTGGGACGCGCGCGTGACGCAAGATGCAATCCTACAGCGTCTGTACTTTGATTCGGGCGAAACGAAGCGCATCGGCAAGCAACTCGTTAGCCGGATACTACGAGACTAGAGCGAGTCTAAGAGTGAATTTCTGAGTGCCCCCGGCTGGTGACTTGGATTCCTAGTGAAAACAAGCGTTGCCTCAAACTTCCATTCGAGAGGGTGCGAAAACCCCCGCCAATACGCTCTAACGCCCTATTTATAGGCCTCGGAGCGATTCTGGCCTGTCGCCAGGTGGGCCGGAAATTTATTTTTAGTGGCTATGCGCGGAACGGTCGAAATGCCGGATTTGGAAAGATTCCGATGCTTGACCGGCTCGGGGCGGAAACTCGGCACAATCGCGGTAGGGATGCCGGTATCCAAGCTCTCGACCATTCCTCGGCGCGGTGATGAGTTCGGCATAGAGACGTGATCCTCGAGACATCTGAATGCGGAGCCAACTTGTTCCAGGCCTACGACCCATCCGTTGGTAGAAATTGCGCCCAAGGATTCGGCTCCGTTCGCTTGGGTTTCGCCAGCACGACGCTGCCGCGATCACTCGGAGTTAGGCCAAACTTCGATAAGTGCCGAAGGTACATGTGGGCCAGCGCGTCACGCCTCACTCCAAGCCGGTTGAACGCGTCGAGGTCTGGTTTCTCGGCCGTCAGTACACCGTCAATCAGCCGGCGAACGGCCGTTAATTCACCAAAGCACCGCGCCAGCTCCCCCAACGGAGCCCAATCGTGTTGGCTCAACACGCCGGTCTCGTCGAGCGTGTCCGCCAACCGTTCCCAGTGCTGTCTAGCTTCATCGCCCAGATCGGTGGGTGGCTCAGGACGGCCGGGATCAAGCTCTAATTCGTCGGGGTTCATACGACACGGCTGCGCTGTGCCTTGGGCCTCTTTCCTAGCATTTGATTTTCGGTTCATGGCTGCTCCTTGGTTTTTGTACGGTTTCAATTGCACGAGCACGGGCGAGCCACCGCAATCGGTCTCAGGGCGCCAGGCTGTAGAGATTCAACCCCATACCCCCCGTCCCGGCCACGACACCCCGCACAACATTCCCCACAACAATAGAAAGCAACGAAGTCAACGTCGGCTCTTTCGCCTCGCCATTTGCGTGCAAGGGTTTGACGCTCACTGTGTGGTCCTCCTCAGGGGCCGCCCCGAGAACTTGACCCCCGGGAGGTGAATCATCACCCTTGGCTTTCTTCCTCGCTGTCGATCTAGACTCACCAGTCCAGCTTGTTCAAGTTGTTCGAGAGCGCGATAGGCGGAGTGCCTCTCGATACCCATCTCCTCCAACAGCTTCGTCGGAACAGTCACTTCCTTCGAGCGTCGAATACCTGACATAACGCACAAGGCCACGGCGAGGTGAAGTGCCTTACCGGGTAAGGAAGCGGCCTTCGAGAGCCACTTCCACGATACGGGTCCTTTCAGATATCGGCAGTCTTCGGCTTCCATACGCTGTGGGTCGTAACTATATAAAGAAAGCTGAAGAAATAGATATATAGAATAAATAGGACAGGTGGTCACCGGTGCAACAACGGTGTTGCACGAATGCAACAACTGGCTCGCGGGCTGGGATTGTACTCGACATCGATCCGATCCAGGTTCTGCTCCACCAGGTGCCACATCTCAACACCGCGCTCATCACGAAAGCGGTCCGGGTAACGGAAGACTTCGACGTCGGTTCGGAGGCGAAAACCATCGAGGACCGTAGCACTCGCCTCGGCCATTGCACTTTGGGTTTCGGCAACCGCGTTATCCAAGCACTTAAGCGGAGCTTCGATGAGAACGGCGTCGTGTACGGGTGCGCAAACGTGGACCTCCCGCTCCGTAGCCAAGCAGCATCCTAGTCTCAGCATCTCGGCGCCGTTGGCTTGCATCGGGAAGTTGCGCAGGGATCGCGGGTTGACCTCAGGTCCAACCTGAACTGTCCAGCCGAACACTGTGTACAGGCTTCCGTGCAGCATGGCGTGGTCGACAGCGGCATCCGCCCATCGCCAGTAAACGGGATACGTGCGACGGTGAAGCTGTATCAATTCCCGTGCATGGGCTGGCTGCTTCCCAATCTTTCTTGCCAGGCTGTCCTCACGCATGCCGTACTGAACTCCGAGAGCGCACTGCTTGAACTGCGAACGGATATTCTTGTGGGACTTTTTGGTGGCGCCTTTGGGAGCAGCACCTGCTTGAACCGCGAAGGCGAGATAGGGGTCGCCTGACTCGTAGGCCTCGATCATCGACTGATCTCCTGAGAGCTTGGCTGCAATGCCGAATTCTTGTTGGCTCCAGTCGATGTAGGCGAGGCCCCAACCGGGTCGAGGCTGAATCAAGCTGCGCATCCAGGCCGACGGCCCGAAGATGAATCTTGTGTTTGAGGGTTGATTGAGGCCGGTCCTCGAACGGAAGGGTGAAAGTAGCGTCCGGTTGCGGCCGTCTTGGCCGACGGCGAGGTCCTCGAGGCGCATCTGTGACAGGCTAGTTCTTAGCTGGCGGTACGGTTCTATCTGCGGGTAAAGCCGGGACATTTCCCGAAACGTCTCGTCGTCGAGTGCGAGGTGTCCGGATTCGAGCGTTGGCCAAGCGATACCCTGCGAGGCGAGCCATTCACCAAAGCGATCCCGCTTGAAGGTTGATCCCTCGTAGATTCCGCGGCCGGCGTCAACATCGGCAATAAGTCCGAGCTTGATTGCACCCCAGTGCTGACGGAGTTTGCCGAGCGTTGCGGTGTCAATTGGGATGCCGTTGTACTCCATCCTCGCGATGGCCACCATGTAGCGACCCCGAAGAAGCGCCCGACCGAGATCGATCTTCGGCGCCATGGCGTCGAGTAGACGCTTTAGTGCCAATACGTCGGATTCGCAGTAGTCGAGCAGTTGCGCTTCCTCATCGGCACTCCAGCCCGTGTCCCGTTGGGCCAATTGGCGCATCGAATCCTTCTCGACCGATTCGATGCCCTGGAGTCCGAAGTAGGCCAAGGCACCCAAGAGACCGCTCCCACAAGGCGTCCCAATGCCGTTGGTTAGACCTCTGAACTCCGTGTAGAGGTCAAGTGTTTGAGCCGGAAGCTGCCAGCCTAACGCAAGGTGACAGCTGAACTCGGCGGAAGCGAAGTAGGCGACGAAGAGCGTCTTGCTACCTATCGGGTAGGGGGGCTTTTTACACAAGACGAATTTGTCACGCCACAGCCGATGGACCCTACCGCTTCGAATCTCATGAGCGATGAGGCACACCGGCTTCGGGATCTCTCCGGGTGGTGCAGAGAACTCGAAGTCCGCCAACACGATCTCGTCGAAGCCTTGAAAGTATTCCCGCACCTCAGGCAAACCCAAGCAGGCGCTTCACGACCGGGTGGTCCATGCTTTGGATGTAGCGATCGCGAAACGCAATCTCGATCAATTTACTGAAAGGCTCCTCTGGCCACTCGGGGTCTGGGATCTTGCCGCTGGCCTCGAATAGATCAAAAGCTCCATTGGACATGTTGGCGACCAGCTTGGTCCAGCGGTCCTTAGCGAAGCTGGCAGCCTCCATGGCCGAGCGGCCCCAGTCGTCGAAACGGCCGTCTTGATCAGGCAGCCGAAGCGGCCACAAAAAGACGGTGTCTTGGCGCGTCACTGCTAGGAGGATCTGCCGCGGTTGGATCTCACTTGGCAGTTCGGACCACAGGCTAGGATCGACCAGGTACGTCTCGCGTTCTTCCTTTAGCTCCAGAAGACCAGTCGTCAGAGTGTAAGTGTCATCGGGATGGACTCGGAAGAATTCCTGCCGCTGGGGTTTGCGTACCCTTACCGTAATCAATCGCTTTTTGACGCCGAGTTCGGCGGCGAAGTTTTGGTTCAATCGCAATTTCTCAAGGTCGAAAACAATGTCGCCCCCTTGCGAATCGCGGAGACCGCCGTCGGGCTCGGTAGAATCCGTTGGGTGGGATTCCGGCTTAGCTACTGTCGTCGGGGCCGTTAGGGCTTCAGTTTCTTGTTCTGGATTCATGAGGTTCCTCCATAGGATTCGAATTGTTCTTGATTACTGCCGTCAGCCCGCAATCGCTATGTTGCGACGGGCTTCCCAATCGATCGACTTCGCACTCGGGCGAGGTGAAGCGAATCTGCTCGACCGCCACCGACTCGACGAACGCCCACAAGCCGTTGTCGTTTCGGTGCGGATTCTTTGCGCGCATGCTGGACGCCAAGCTGACAGCTACCCATGCGCACGAGTAGAAATTGCCAGCCGTATCGTGCAGTCTCACCGCGAGATTGCGACGCAACGAATACAGCAGCTTCGCGTCCCGGTCCGCCAGACTGGGTATCTGATGCTGTGAGCGGGTGTGATCGGTGGCCTGCTCGGACAACAACCGTCCTTGACTGGAACGCACGATCGAAGATCCAAGCTTGAATGTGTGGCCCGCTTGCCCCGAAAAATCAGACTTACCCGTCTTACACGCCGCCGGGTGGTTTGCCAGAGGCCTGGCGGTGCTCACTGGTTCCCCTCATCTTGGTAATGGATGTATCTGAGCAGCGCCCCGCGTGTGTAATAGGGCCTGCGTCCTATGTGCGCTCGAACAGGCCCGCGTCGCAACTCATTCCACCGTCTCAGGGTTCGCAACGAAACCCCGAAGATCCTCGCCGTTTCAGCTTCGGAGAACGCGACGCCTGCGGGTATCTCAATGATGTCTTGTGGCATTTCGTTTAGCCTCTGAAGCTAACGGTAGCCACTACACTCCTGGGGCCTCCAGGGGGAGAGCCCCACCTTTTTTAGCTCTTCTTACGGGCCGCTAGTATGCGCCTCTTGACGCTATCCGGCGTGAGGTTGAAGCGTTTGGCGATTGTTCGGTAGGTGCGCTCCCCAGTTCCTGGACCCTTGTACAGTTCCCCGTATAACTTCAACATTTCTGCAGTTCGACGCGCCCGTTCTTCTGGCGTCCCATGACGTCGTTCCGTGCGAAGTTTATTGGCGTCGATGATCTTTCGCCCAGTCTTGACGGGCTTCTGGAAATGTTCAATCGCCACCAGGCGCTCAAACATTCGACCCGTATCAACCGCTGAAGAGATCGCTTGTGCCCAATTTTCCAGACGCGCATTTTCTTTGGTCGCCAGTAGAGATATCCAGCATTCGTATGCCTGAACCACGAGCGCGTCTCGGGACTTGCCAGCCTCGTGAACATCTGGAATCTTCGCGCGAAACCCGCTCCGCTCGAGAAACGCAACCGTCTCCGCTTCGACCGCCTCCAGCCCTGTCGGCATAGCGAACCAGTCCTCTTCCGAAATCGACACGTCTTGCCTATAGAGGGCGTTGCCGGGTTTCCGTGGTGCTTGGTGCTCGCTCGCCAGGCGCCGGAGTTCAGTGAGTTGCTCCGGCGTGAGGTCCCGAACTCTGACGGGCTTTCGTTTCATCTTGAGAGCTCCACAACTTCCGCACGCTCCCCGAATAGTAGCGCCCGCAGTTTGCGATCCCAGGCATCGAGCGCCGCTTGTTTTTCCTTGCCGTACTCATAGCGATCATAGATCCCCGTCACGGACCGATCTGCGTGGTTCAAAAGCCGTTCGACGATGAAGCGTGGCGTGCCGAGCGCCGCGATATGGCTAGCGGCGGTCCTCCTTAAGTCGTGCGGTTTGAACTCCGGCACGCCGAAGTACTCGCGGCTCTTGCTCAAGGCGTCGGATAACCTCATCCGCGGCAGCTGGCCGCCTTGTGGGGCATTGAAGACATATTCGGACTCTTGCGTCGTTTTGGCCAAGATCTCCCTCGCCAGCTTGTTCAGTGGTACGCGATGGGTGTGCCGGTTCTTCACTCGCTCTGAAGGGATCTGCCACCAGTCCTCTTCGATCTCATCCCAGAGCATGCCCGCCACTTCGCCCGGACGCGCCAGCGTCAACAGGATCATTCGTAACGCATCGGCGGTCTGTAGACCCAGCCGTGGCGCGTCGTCCAACCGCTGCCATACTGTCACCAGTTCGCCTTCGCTCAACACTCGGTCCCTCGAACGTTCGGGCGCTTTGGCGACTAGCGCCGCGGGGTTGCCGGTTTCGATCAGGTCACGCTTGAGCGCCCAGTTGTAAACGCGGCTGATTGACGTCAGCAAGCGATTCGCCCCAACCGGCGCGGTAGCGGCTTTTTGGTCGAAGAGAGCGATGACATCCCGTTTTCTGACGTCTGAGGCCTTCATCTTCCCCAGCATCGGGACCGCATCACGTCGTAACATACGCTCGGTCTCGGAGCCCGAGGGCAACTTCGACAAATGTCGCTCGGCGAACTCGTCAACGAGTCGAGCGAAGCTCAACTCGCCTCGTCTGCCTTGGATCGCCGCGAGGGGGTCACCGCCACCGTCGACTGACGAACGCAGTTTGACAGCGGCAGCCCGCGCCGCGGTAGCGGTCATGCCCGGCCAGCGGCCCACGGTCGCCCTTCGTTGACGCCCGTCCGTGGTGCGGTAGTTATAGACAAAGCTGTTCGCGCCGGCGGAAGTGGTGCGCAGGCCGAACCCTTTGAGTTCGTCGTCCCAGCTGAGTCGGTAGCCTCGCTTGCGGTCCTGCTCGGACCAGCGATCAGATCCCGGAATGGCGCGGATGGTCTTCTCAGTTAGGCGCATAGAGCCTCCTTGACGCCGCGCTAGGTGGACAACGAACGAAGGAGTTGGAGTTTCTCATGCTGTCATCACTATGTCAGCAGACTAATGGCGTCGATCTGACTGTGAGTGTGGCGCTAGTATCAGTGGATGTCAAGCTTAGAAGGTTGATAAATAAGGATATAACCTATGATTCAGACAGAAGTGTTGAAGGC
Organism: Bryobacterales bacterium; assembly: GCA_965247305.1. Classification (GTDB taxonomy): domain Bacteria; phylum Acidobacteriota; class Terriglobia; order Bryobacterales; family UBA6623; genus CATQHP01. The sequence goes on from OZ252030.1 coordinate 5,383,424, forward strand.
AAGGAGGTTATGGTTTTGCTATAGTCCTGCCGCCCGAACAGGCGCAGGGCGACCTTACTGACGCCAGGACCGACCTTTGGTCGCTGGGCGTTGTGCTCTACGACGCTCTGGCCGGACAGCTACCATTTGAATCCGCCCACCACCTTGCGACGCTCTATACGATCATCAACGAAGATCCGCGGCCGATAACCGAGCTACGACCCGAAGTTTCGGAGGAGCTAGAAGGGGTAATCAACCGCGCGCTTGCTAAGGACAAGGCGAATCGCTATCAAGCTGCCTCAGACATGCTCGCTGAGCTAGGAGGCGAGCTTGCCCATGAATCGTCGGTTATACGGTCGCGAGTGGTGCGGGCTAGCGCCGTTGAAAAATTCGCCCGTCAAACAGGAATAGCGAAGTGAGCGGTGTGATCGCCGTCGCTGCGCTGGTCATACTCGGGGGCACTTGGATTTACTTGAGTGGCGATGGCAGCGACGCAAGATCCGCTTCTGCACCGTTGGCTCCAACCGCTGAAGCTCTGTACACCCAAGGGCAGTATCACCTGCAGCGCTACGAAGAGTCATCAAACCTCGACCAGGCGATTACGTTGTTCGAAGATGCCAAGAGCGAGTCCGAGGGGACTGCGGTCGTCGAAGCCGGGTTGGCCGAGGCGTACTACCGGAAGTACATCCTAAATGACGGCCGCAAGTGGCTTGAAGCCGCGCGAGCGGCTGCCGATCGAGCGCTGGAACTAGACGGAGGCTCCGCGCAGGCACTGTCGATGCGTGGCTTAGTCAACAACGCGAGCGGCCAGACAACGCAGGCAATTTCCGATTTTCAAGCCGCTTTGAAAATCGACGAGTCCAACGCAAACGCCACAAGAGGGCTTGCGAGGTCCTTCGCCGATCAAGGAAGAATAGCGGAAGCCGAGGAGCAATACAAGAAGGCAATCGAATTGGCCCCAGGCGACTGGACGGGATACAAGACGCTAGGAAACTTCTACGCCAGGCGCAGTCGCTTTGACGATGCCGAGCAGCAGTATCGTAACCTAATCCGTCTCACGCCAGACAACGCGCTGGCATATACCAACCTGGGATTAGCGCTGTTAATGCAGGGGCGTTTCAACGGAGCCGCGGAAAGTCTCGAAACATCGATCTCAATATCTCCGCGTGCCGGAGCGTACGCAAATCTCGGGACGGTCCGCTTTTATCAAGAGCGCTATTCCGAGTCGGCAACCGCATTTCAGAGCGCTCTAGAGATCAACCCGAACAGCGCGAAATTCTGGGGCAACCTAGGAGACGGCTTGCGCCGAAAAGGCCAGTCCTCCGACGAAGCCGCCGATGCCTATAACCGGGCTATCGAGCTCTTAAATCGACAACTCGTGCAGAAGCCCAGCGACGCCTACGGCCGCGCGAAGTTGGCCAATTGGATGGCTTGCCTTGGGCGTGAGAAAGATGCCCAGGCAGAGCTCTCGCAGGCTCTGCAGCTAGCTCCGAACGACGCTGATGTGCTCTTCGAGTCAGCTCTCGTCCACGAGTTCTCTGGCAGGCGAGACGAAGCCATCGACAGCTACAAAGCAGCCCTAAGGTCTGGCTACTCACTGCAGTTAGCTGACCGGCACCCGGACCTCCGGGCGGTTCCCAATGCCGCCTCCCAACGTTGAGCAACCGCAATTGGCGTCTGTCTCAACTCGGTTTATTCTGCTATTAGCACTCGATTACGCCATCCGGGTCAGAAGTTAGTCCGGTCGGCGAACCGTCTGGATTAAGTAGTTCAATTTGGAACTTGTAAAATCCCCGAGTCGCTTGAACCTGGAGGTCCAATCGATTGCCGTACCCGTCCGGCGGGGCACCTACAACCGACCCGGATTTGATGATAGGGGGCTCAACCCTGCCGTGTGATCCTCCCTTTACCGTTCCTGGCGGCGCGATCTCAAATGGAAGAAGCGGACGTGTCGGCAATACCTGCCTGCCTCCGCTCTGAGTGACCTTGCTGAAGTCAATAAGATCGAAACTTTGCTTCGCTTGAAACGATACAGTTGAAGCGTGGCCGCTAGCGCTGTTCTTCAACGCAAAGCACTTCTGAGGTTAGTGGGGTATCCATTTGACTCAGGTAACCCCAAGATGTTGTGTTCCGCGAACGGCACGCCCAGAAACTTTCGCCGACAGGGCCAGTTTTTCGGGGTGTGGAAGGCTGTGAAGGTCCGCGACCCCAAATCGCACCAAGCCCAGCGACCGCTCGGGCGAATCGCATCAAGGCGCCTGCGGGCCGCCAAGGGACTCTTGCCAGCGCCGGCATTGCCATTTCTTGCAGCTTCCCAACCACAAGATATTGGGGTCACCTGAATGAAGTGGATACCCCACTCTGAGGTTTTCTGGTCAGGGAATCGACAGGAATGACTTTGCCATCTACGACATTAATATCAATTATTCTGCCACTCTCGTTGTTGATTTTATCTTGGGGTCCTGCTGCCACTGTGGTACTTCCTTCCTTTGATTCGCGATTCGGTATAACCGGTTGTCATTTAGTAAGCAATTCAAAGGCCAAACTCGACGGCGCTTTCGATTTTGCGCTCGGGACCAGGGAAGTGATTGAAGATTGATTACTTAACTCATAGCGAGCACCACCAGGTTCGACGGAACAGGCTGCGCTGTGTTGTATCCGCAAGGCTACGTTCGAGTATCCTACCGTAGACAGCACCTGTTAGCTGAACTATGAATCAAGGAACTGCTAGAGACTCGAATCCCGATCCGGAACTACTTTTCATCGAGAACAGAAGGCTTCTGAATGCAATCCATGGGTTGGCAATGCTTGAGGATATCGCTGAAGCCGCGACCTCTAATCTGCCTGCCGAAGCCATTATAAATTTAAGTGGGGTATCCACTTCATTCAGGTGACCCCAATATCTTGTGGTTGGGAAGCTGCAAGAAATGGCAATGCCGGCGCTGGCAGGAGTCCCTTGGCGGCCCGCAGGCGGCCTTGATGCGATTCGCCCGAGCGGTCGCTGGGCTTGGTGCGATTTGGGGTTGCGGACCTTCACAGCCTTCCACACCCCGAAAAACTGGCCCTGTCGGCGAAAGTTTCTGGGCGTGCCGTTCGCGGAACACAACATCTTGGGGTTACCTGAGTCAAATGGATACCCCACTTAAATTTAATCATTGAAAAATCGGTCGAAGGACTGGACGCCCAATCGGGAGCGCTGCACCTATTCGACAACCACTCCTCAGAGGCACGCGTGACAACCCTCGCGCGCTACGGAGAGGCCCCGGGAGAAGCCGTTCCCGCAGCCGTCGCGGCGGCGGTTTTGGGCTGGGCGATCAAAGAAGGAAAAGTACTTCGATCGAACGATCTGGAGCACGACCCGCGCGTCGGCCGAAAGATCGCTGGTGTGCAGTCGGTCTTGACCGTCCCTCTCCGCTGGAAAGACAGCCTCGTTGGTCTGCTGTCGGTATTCAATAAGCTGAATTCCGAAGGATTTACCGACGAGGACGAAAAGGCGCTCTGCGTGATCGCCGCGCATTCCGCCTACGTCCTGCAGTCGGCTGAACTCATCGGCAAACTGAAAGACAGCGCCGTCCGCCTAGAGCGGGAGAATTCCGAACTCAAGAAGAAAATCCGCGGCGGGTTCCAATCGCCAATGATTGTCGGCGATTCGGTTCCGATTCGCGATCGTCTGAAGACAGTCAAGCAAATCAGCGGAGTCAACGTCGATGTGTTGATCACCGGCGAAAGCGGAACCGGTAAAGAATTGTTTGCGCGAACAATTCACGACAACAGTCTACGAGTCGGCAAGCCATTCGTCGGTATCAACTGTGCAGCGCTGCCGGACACGCTGCTAGAGGCCGAGCTTTTTGGGGTTGAAAAGGGTGTTGCGACTGGGGTCGACCGGCGGCAGGGTCACTTCGAATACGCCCACCAAGGCACGCTCTTTCTCGATGAGATTGGCGACTTGAGCCTCTCAGCGCAAGCTAAGATCCTTCGCGTGCTTCAGGAACGAAACGTACGCCGCGTTGGTGGCTCGACGGAGATCCCAGTTGATGTGCGAATCATTGCCGCGACCCACGCACCACTAGAGCAACTGATGAAGAAGGGCGATTTCCGTGAAGACCTGTTTTATCATCTCAACGTAATCCGCCTGCATATCCCGGCGCTTCGCGAGATTCCAGAAGATGTCGAACTGTTCGCGAAACATTTCGCGGCAATCTCGTGCAAGCAAATCGGCAGGGAGCAAATCGAAATTTCGGACGAAGTGATGGACGCACTCGTAGACTTCGCTTGGCCTGGAAACGTCCGGCAGCTCTCCAACGAGATGAAGCGCCTCGCCATTTGTGTGCGGGGAACGGCCGCCAGGCTAGAAGATTTATCTAGCAGGGTGCGCGAAGGCGGCGGAGAGATAGCGAGTCCTGGCGGGGCCGAGCCTTACGTCGAAAAACTAGCTTCTTACGAAAAGGGCCTTATCGAGCAATCATTGGCGACCCATCGTGGCAATCAGGTCGAAACCGCAAAAGCCCTGGGACTGAGCCGCTCAGGTCTGCTCAAGAAGATGAAGCGCCTCGGCATCCGTTAAATCGACGGTTGCGGACTGCGCATCGAGCCCTGCTGCTCGCCTGTACCTATCGGACTTCGCTAGTATCTAGATGGAAGACGCCCACATGCACGAACAGACACGTCGACATTTCGTTCGCACGACCGCAACCACCGCCGCTGGAGCATCGATGCTCGGGGCGCCGGCGCTAGCAGCGACCCGTCTGAGTCCAAACGATCGCATTCGAGCCGCCGTCGTCGGTCTGCGAGGCCGCGGCCGTTCGCACCTCGTTTCGGTTGAGAACCTTGCTTCGAAAAATGTCGAGCTAGCGGCGGTCTGCGACATCGACGAATCGGTCATCGCTCAACGTGTTGGCGACCACACCAAGCGCACCGGAAGTAAACCCGTCGTCTACCACGACATCCGTAAGCTGCTCGACGACAAATCCATAGATGTCGTGTTTTACGCCACACCGAACCATTGGCATTCGTTGGGCACGATTTGGGCTTGCCAGGCAGGCAAAGACGTGTATGTCGAGAAGCCGCTGTCGCACAATGCGTTTGAAGGCAAACAAGCGGTCCGAGCCGCGAGGCGATATGGTCGCATCGTCCAGCACGGAACCCAAAACCGCTCCAGCCCCGAGATCATCGAAGGCGTCCAAAAATTGAAAGACGGCCTGATCGGTAAGGTCTACCTAGCGCGCGGTCTTGCCTACAAATGGCGCAACACGATTGGCCAACACAACGAAGGCCCGGTGCCCGCGGGTGTCCACTACGATCTTTGGAAGGGCCCCGGTCCCGACCGCCCGTTCAGCAACCTGCGGCTGCACAACAAGTGGCACTGGCAGTGGGACTACGGCAATGGCGAACTAGGCAACCAAGGCGTTCACCAATTAGACATCACGCGATGGGCGCTCGATCTCGACGACCACCCCAGCAGAGTGCAGTCGATGGGCGGAATGTTCGTCCACGACGACGCCCAAGAGACACCGAACACTCAGACGATTACGTATGAGTATGAAGGCCGCGACCTTTATTTGAATTTTGAAATCCGCCCTTGGATTTCAAACATCGAGGCGGGCATCGGGAAAGAGTGGCCGACTCACGGCATCTGTACCGGACTGGTGTTCTACGGCTCCGATGGATATATGGTGATGCCCCACTATGGCGCTTACTATACGTACCTGGGTAAGAACAAAAAACCCGGCCCGTTCGCGGAAGACCCAGCCGACAAGATCAAGAACCAACCCCACTTCGACAATTTCATCAGTGCGGTTCGAAGCCGCCGAGTGGGCGACCTCAACGCCGATGTCGAAGAGGGCCATAAGTCATCGGTGATGGCGCACCTTGGCAACATTTCATACCGCACCAAGCGCCAGGTGCGCTTCGACTCAGCCAATGAACGCATCCTCGACGACCCCGAGGCCGATGCGCTGTTGACGCGCCAATACCGCAAACCATTCGTCGTCACCGAGGATGTCTAGCTGAAGGCATTCTGATATAGTCTGAGCAAGTCCGCGAAAAGCGCTCGATCCGAATCTAAATTGACCAAAACCCAGATCGCCATCAGCCAGGGAATTCAGTCATTTTTTGGCACTCATGACGAGAACATTCGGCTGTTAGAGAGTGCTCTTGATGTCACTACGAATCTCGGCGCCGACAGTTTGGAAATTGAGGGCGAGGAAAAGCAAGTTCACCGCGCCGGTGAGATCATCAGTGACTATGAATTGCTGCTCCAAGAGGGCCACAAGTTCTCGAACGGCGATGTTCGAGATTTTCTAAACGTCGTCACCGCCGACGCGGGAATTAGCCTCAGAAACTTGGTCCGCAGTAGCCGCCAGCGTGTCTGCGGACGCAAGTCACTCACGCCTCGAAGCGTCAACCAGATGAAATATTTCGAGGCGATGGACCGCTCGGATATGGTTTTCGGCGTCGGCCCGGCGGGCACCGGCAAGACGTACCTCGCGGTCGCCTACGCCGTATCAGAACTGCTGGCAAAACGAGTGCGCCGCATCGTACTGGCGCGTCCGGCGGTAGAAGCCGGCGAGCGCTTGGGGTTTCTGCCCGGGACATTGCAGGAAAAGGTCGACCCCTACCTGCGCCCGTTATATGATTCGCTGCACGACATGATCGAGGCTGAGCGCGTCGAACGGCTGCTCGAAAAGGGCAGTATCGAAGTCGCCCCGTTGGCATTCATGCGTGGCCGATCGCTGAACGAGAGCTTTATCATCCTCGACGAGGCGCAGAACGCAACCGCCGAGCAGATGAAAATGTTCATCACCCGTCTGGGGTTCGGTTCGAAGGCAGTGATCACCGGCGACATCACGCAGATCGACTTGCCACATGGCAAGCGCAGCGGCATGCTCGAGGCGATCGACATCCTCTCAGACGTCAAGGGCATCAATTTTGTGTATTTCGATGAGCAAGACGTGGTCCGGCACGACCTCGTGCAGCGCATCATTCGCGCCTACGACCGCTATAATCGAAAGCAGCAGGAGCGTACCGAGCCATCAGGCGAACGGGCCGCCAACAGCTCGAGTATTTAGTCCGCGGTAATGAGTTCCGACCCTCCTGAAGAACCCTGGTATTTCGAGAATCGCCAGCGAAAAATCGCTTTTAACGAGGGCGGTTTACGTGCGTTCATAACTCGAGTAGCGGCGGATCTCACCGATGGCGCCGAGTTCGCGGTCGTTGTCAGCAACGACCCAGCGCTGCGCCGCGCGAATTGCCAATTCAGAGGCATTTCTCGCACGACCGATGTTCTCTCGTTCCTCGATGGAGACGATGGCCGGCTTGGCGACCTGCTCGTTTCGGCCCAGAGAGCGAAGCTACAGGCGGATGCTTATGGTCACGATGTTGAATCTGAACTGAAGATCCTAGTGCTTCACGGTTTGCTTCATTTGCTGGGGTACGATCACGAGACCGATGAAGGCGAGATGCAGCGCGCGGAAAAACGCCTCCGCCGTAAGTACAAACTGCCCACGGCCTTGATCGAAAGAGCGGCTCCATGAACATCGCCTGCACGATTGCCGCCCTGGTTCTCAGCGGGGTCACCACGATCTCGTCGTACTTCGTGATCCTTTCGGTCGAATCGCTGCGGTTCCGTCCCCACAAGGCGAACCGTTCGTTTGAGTTTTTCGAATCTGACTTGCTTCCGCGCCTGGGATTTGAGATTGAAAATTCCCTCAAGCGCTTCGGCATCCTCCGTCAACTGAGCCTCATCTTGATCACGATGGACTTGCTCTACCTCGGCTCACTTACGCAGCCGATCGAATACGCGTTAGTTGAGGCGCTGGTTTTGACGGTCACTGTGATGGTTTTGTTTTCCCAGGTGCTGCCATCGATATTGGTCACGCGAACCGAAGGTCGATGGGCGCTCAAGATCGTCGGATTCGCCAGGGTGTTGGCGTGGTTGATCCAGCCGGTTGTCTTGTTGAGCGGCTTCGCGTCGTCGGTTGTGGAACTGGGTGCGGAAGAAACCCGGGAGGGGCCGGCGAGCGCGGTCGATGAAATCGATGTGCTGCTCGACGCCGGAGAAGAGGAAGGCCTCATCGATGTTGACGATCGCAAGCTAATCCAATCGGTCGTCGATTTTGGTGACAAGACAGTTCGCGAGGTCATGACGCCGCGGCCTCGACTTGCGGCCATCGAAGCCGAGCATTCTCTCGAAGATGTCCGTCAACTGATGATCGGCGAGGAGTACTCCCGCATACCCGTTTATGAGGGCACTATTGACCGCGTGATCGGCTTTCTGCATAGCCGCGACACGCTCGATGTCGAGAAGGAAGAGCGCGAACGTACCCCGCTGCGCGCGGCGCTGCGTGAGATTGCGCTGGTTCCCGAAACGAAACCGATCGCCGAGCTGATGAAAGAATTGCAGGACACCAATGCCCAGATGGCAATCGTCATCGACGAGTACGGGCAAACCGCGGGCCTCGTGACGATGGAAGACATGATGGAAGAGATCGTTGGCGAGATCCGCGACGAAACCGAGCCCGAACTTGACGTCCACCGCCAGGACGACGACTCGTTTATAGCCAGCGGCAACCTCGACCTAGACCGCTTAGAAGAACTCGTGAACTATCGTCCAAGCGAAGACCTTGAGTCAACAACGCTGGGCGGGCTCGTCTGCGAACAGCTTGGACAAGTGCCCTCGGCCGGTGCTAAGGTCCGCGTCGACGAGCTTGAGATTGAAGTACTGGCCGCCGACGACCGCCGTGTGAACCAGGTGCGAGTAAGACGACGCGACGCCGCCGACCGGGAAGCGGAGAGTTCCGCGTGAAGGCCGGATTCGTCGTCATCCTCGGCCGCCCTAATGTTGGCAAGTCGGCGCTGCTCAACGCGCTGGTCGGAACAAAGATCGCCATAGTTAGCCAGCGAGCGCAGACAACCCGTGACGCCATTCAAGGGGTGGTCACGGAACCTCGCGGACAAATCATTTTTGTCGACAGCCCCGGAGTTCACCAACCGACAAAAGAACTTGGCAATCACATGATGCGCGAGGTCGAGCGCGCGACAGCCGGCTGCAATTTAGTACTGCTTGTTCTCGACGTAACTGCTCCCTTGACTGAGGCCGATCTGAAAGCCATTGAGGTTGCCAAAGGCCTTCGGATGCCGGTGTTTGCTCTGCTCAACAAAGTCGACAAGGTCGCGGACAAAGCGGAGCTGCTACCGGTGATTGCCCGGCTTCGCGAGATTTACGAGTTTGCCGAGTTTATTCCGGTCTCCGCTCTGAAGGGAATCCAACTCGACGTCTTGCTCGACCTCGTGTTCGCCAACCTCCCGGACGCGCCGAATTATTTCCCACCCGACTACATAACTGACCAGCCGCAACGGTTTCTGGCGGCGGAGCTCATCCGCGAGCGGATCTTGCGCGAGACCCATCACGAGATTCCTCACTCGGTGGCGATACTCATTGAAAAATGGACGGAAAACCACGACCACTTACGCATAGCAGCCTCGATCGTAGTTGAGCGAGACGGCCAGAAGGCAATCCTCATTGGCAAGGGTGGGTCGAAGCTCAAGGACCTTGGCCAAAAGGCGAGAGAAACACTTGAAGGCTGTTTCGGACGCAAGGTGTATTTGGAGCTATTCGTGAAGGTCCGTGCCAATTGGCGCAACAAGCGCGAGTTCGTCCAAGAGCTGGATTTTCATAAGTTACTCGGCAGCGATTAGAGGACTTTACGTTTTGCGCATGCCACGGGTCGCGCGCATTTGTTGGGCGGACCATCAAGGGAGAAACTTGAGATACCAGCGAAGCGTCGTTTCGCTTCGCTGTACCGAGCCGCGCCGCCGTGCGGTGCGGTGCACACGTCGCGGAAAGGATCGCACCGCGAGGCGGCGCGGCTCGGTACAGCGATTGGATTCGTCCGACAAGTAGTTTGGCGGGCAGCTTGAATAATCAAGTTTCGGGTCAAGGATGTTGAACACGCTACAGCCGTTGCATAATAAGAATCATCGGTATGCCAATCACGCGCCGTAGCCTTGTATTCACGCTAGCCGCCGGTGCCACATCACTTTGGGGAGCGGACGCGGACGACACGCTCTACGACAAGGTCCATCGCCGGCTTAACAACGCGCGCGATTTGGAAATACAGGGGCTAAAAGTCGATGTAACCGACGGAGTAGTGACCGTTGACGGAATCGTCCGCACTCAGAAGCAACTAGATAAGGTCGTGAAAATCGCCAAGATCAAGGGCGTCAAGAAGGTCGTCAACCGGGTCCGTCTCGTACCGTAGCAGGCCTATCAGGCTCTCACGTCAATCAAGATTTTCATACATTCGCCACCGCTATCCATCGTTTCGAAGCCTTCTTGTAGCTGGTCGAGAGCCGTTGTCGCGGTAATCAAATCATCCAGAGGCAATTCTCCCGAAGCCGCCAGGCCAATCGCTGCCTCGTAATCTTCCGCCTCGTAAACACGGGCGCCGCAGAGACGCAATTCCTTCCAAAAGAATTTCCAGAGGCCGACCGGCGGTTTGCTTGCGAAGACCGCTACAACCACAATCCTCCCTCGAATTCTAAGCAGCTCCGTCATGGCTGCAGCTCCCGCCGCTGAGCCTGATACCTCGAACACAACATCAGCGCCGCGACCATTGGTGCGGTCCAATACCGTCTGCAACAAATCATCGTCGACCGGGCTGACCGCGTCGAGACCGAGCTGTCGCGCCTTCGCGACGCGAAACGGACTAACCTCCGAGACCAAAACATTCCCGCCCGCATGTTGGGCCACAAGCGCGACCAAGGTACCGATCGGACCGCCTCCGATCACGACTACGTTTTCGCCTGGACGAACGTCCCCCAGACGAACGTCGTGGCACGCCACGGCCAGAGGTTCGATCAAAGCACCGTGCGCCAGCGACAGGTTGGCGGGCAGACGAAACAGCGTGCGAGCCGGAACTGTCCAGTAGCTCTGAAATGCGCCGGGTGTATCAATCCCCATGAACTTCATGAAGTCCGCGATGTGACTGTGCCCCTTCGGCGGATCAGCGCCGAAATCAAGCGGCATCACGGTGACTGGGTCGCCGACACTCCATCCATCTACCGCATCGCCGACACTTGAAATTTCTCCGGCCATCTCGTGGCCCAAGACCGCGGGCATATCGACCCGCTGATCCATCGAGCCATGAAAAATATGCAAATCGGTACCACAGATTCCGCAATGGGAAACTTTGATCTGCACCTCACCGAGTTGCGGGTCAACTGGCACGCAGTTGCCGATTGAAACGGTTCGATTGCCCTCGTAGAATGCCGCTTTCATATTTCTCTCGCAGGTAAATGGCGCGGCGCGCCTGAATCGGTCGCGCTAGCGCAGCTCGAGCACGAGAGTGCGACCGCGTTCGCGATTGAGACGCGCACTTTCGTCGAGGTCAACTTCGGCTATCGAGACGACGTATTCGTCGTCACGAGCCGTGATGTAGTGCAACGCGTCGCCCTCTAGCCAGTAGTCATGCGCAGCGTAGACTAAACCCCCGTATAAGGCGATTAGACGCAACTCGGACTCATTAACTTTCTCGGCGTCGGGATCGTCTTCATCCGGCATTCCTAGAACCACTATTGGAGCTGCTAGAACAACTAGCCCAGGGTCGGTCTCGACTCGCTGCTCGTCGCGCTCCGGCTCGCCTTCAACGGCAACGGGAACTGCGACCGGGTATGGGATCCCTACCAGCCCCGACCCAAGACTTGTTCCCGCACCGCGCACCCCTGACGTCGCTCGTAGCTCGCCCGAGTCGGCCCTCGATCGCGGAGTTGTCCGCGATGGCGTACCCGGCTTGAGCGGATCGCCGTGAGTGCGCCCGCCCGGCAAACCTGGGGAAATCACGCTACCGCCGGCGCCTCCATTTGGCCTCGGGCCCCCTGGGGCACGCCCTGGCAGGCCCGGCGACGCCGGTGATGCTGCATTCACCGAGCGGTTAGGAGTTCCCGGAAAAATTACGCTGCCGCCGGCACCTACTCCGCCGGCTCCGGCCCGCGAGTCGGGTCTACCTGGTCGAACCGGGGTCGTCGTCGGACGGGAAGAAGATCCGGTCGTGCGCCCAGGCGCACCGGCTCCGGTTCCCAACCGCGGATCGGTCTTATTCTGACCGCACAGCAGGGTCGAAAACGTGAACAAAACGACGATTCCACATGAGAGTCGCACCGCTCTAAGCCTAACTCTTCAGGTGGCAATTCACAAGCGAAGACCCTTAGCCCGCATTTCTCACCACGTGGCGAGCGAAAGTGCGTGAGAGGTGCGTCAGTACGAGGCGGGCGACGGTTGGCGCGCGGAGGCGTACTTGACAGTCCGTCGAGCACGACGATCGAGCGCAACGAAGTAGTGGCGCACCTATCGCGTGCTTTCGCCGTCAGGTGGTGAGAAATGCGGGCTAGCCGCTGGAATAGAAAGGCTCGCCTATTGCAAACAAGTGGCGGACGGATAGCTGGATTATTTGGCTGGGAGGCAGGGACTCGAACCCTGATAAACAGATCCAGAGACTGTCGTGTTACCGTTACACTACCTCCCAGCAGTGTGTGGCCTAGGGCGGTCACGCCCGATGGAAAGGCAACCGAAACTTCAGTATATACGGCTCCACCGGCAGAATGGTCAACCCGGAACTATGGCACCTGGGAATGGAGCAGGGCCTGGGCGCATTCGGCTCACAACTGCATCAAGTACCGCGCACAGCGCGAGCAAGACCCATAGCAATCCCCCTCCGGGCGCTACGATCCAGGCCTCAAAAATCGAATTTACCAACAGTCCGACCACGACGGCCAACATTGCGGTCAAATGCGGATCTTTGACTCGGACGGCGAACAGCGCCGCTCGCAACAGTAGATGTAGTAGGCCGACAGCTAGCGGGATAAAACCTAGAATGCCGACTTGAGTAAGCAGAGCCCAGAAACTGGATCCGACCTCAACTTTAAACAACAGATAGTTGCCAACGTTCGAAAACTCGGCCTCACTGGTCGTTGTTACGCCGTAGCCGTGACCTAATAGTGGCCGCTGAACAAATTCCTCTTGCGCCCTGACCCACAATTCAGAACGGCTGACAAGCAAGCCTTCTTCACTGGCTCCTTTGTAGATCCATTTCTCAGCGAACCTAGCGTAGAAATAGGGGTTGGTCAGAACCAAGCACACGCACAAGTACCCGGCCAGAAATGTGTACTTCAGCAACCGGCCTTGAGGCAAAAGCACGACTATGACCGCTATAGACGTAGCTAGCGCCAGGCCCGACGCTCTTGACTGAGAGAGCAACACCAGAAACAACAACCCAAATATGCCCAAGGCCCTTGCCACGTCGATATGATTCCAGGCCACCCTTTTCCGAGCGAAGTGGGCCATGAGAAGGGGTGCCATCAGTGCCGCGCAGATGCCCAAGCTATTGGGATTACCGGTGAGTCCTCGGAATCCGCTAGTGGTAAAGGTGCCGCCTGTGGTTGGCGCCGCCGAAAATGGATAGACAAGAAGGTTGGCCAGTAGGAACGGGCCGACTACCAGTGTTAGTGCAGTGTTGACGCGCTCGGCTGCGTTGGAGCCATGCTGCCCAACGATCGCGCCCGCTACGGTCGAGCAGGCCATCCAACAGGCTACAAGCAACATGACTTTTGCTAACGTCAGTCGTGGCGCATAGGAAACGAACGTCGACGCAACTGCTACGGCAATATGGCAGATGAAGCCGCCGTAGAACAATGTGCGAGAGGTAGGCGGAAATCGGATGCGAATACGGGTAGATTTCCACACCAATGCGGCACTCCCGCCGAACAGAATGACGAAACGTAGATAGTCAATATACGCCCCGTTGAATCCCGCGTGAAGTGATAACGCCAGTAGGCCCATCACTAGCGTTGCCAGGGCGAACTCTTGAGGCAAGAACAGTATCGCTGCACCAGTAACTACGAAAAACAGGTGTCCGCCACTTCGTGTGAAAGCGAGCAAAAATGGAGTAATCGCGAGCGCGACGATGCCAAAACGCACCCATCGGTCCTGCTGGCGCCAACGTTCGATCATCCACTTTGGAGGACGATGAATCGGGTCTGCCAACCGGGTCGGCGTCGCCGCGACTGGTGATCCGGCCATCAGTTGCCATCCCTTGTTTTGGTAGGCGAACTCCGCGAGATGCGAGCGCGTCGTGGGGCTGCGCTACTGGTGGAGCTGGCCGCTTCAGCGAGGATTGCGATGCCCACAAGCACAAGGCTAGGCATTCGCAGGGGAAACTCCAGCCAACTGTGACCCCATGCCGCGGCGAGAGGCAATAGAGCGCCGAGCCAAACATCACGGCTATGACGCCGCGAGAAAACCCAACCAAATAGCAGGAGTTGCACTACGATGCCCACTAGCCCGAGCTCCATGGCCAACTCGGCGGGGTCATTGTGTGCGTGGTGCCAGCGATAGCCATCGTAGTTGTCGGTGAACGATGGGTACACGGCATCAAACGATCCCAGCCCATACCCCATTAGCGGTTGTTTGGCAAACATCTGCCAGGTGATTTTCGCGACTTCCGTTCGCGATATGCCGCGTTCTAAGTCTTCACTCGAAAATCGCCTAAGCGCATTGCTTGAAGCCACGCTAAGCCCCAGTAGGACGACAAGTGCTGCCGGACCCAACACACCGGCGATGAGCAGTTTACGTTTTTCCGGGCGTTCTCTGTTCGACTCCCGCCACAAGAGTCGAGCCACGACCACACAGACGAACTCAGCGGCGACGATCACCATGCCAGCCCGTGACCCACACACGACTACGGATGCGACCATCAATCCGCAAAAGACGAAGTAGACCATCCGTTTTTCGACCGAGCGAAATGCCAGTATGAGCGCCCATGGCAGGCACAATTCAACAAGAATCACGTAGTGATTGCGGTCAATAAATGGCCCGAATGCGCTGCCGTCGGGGGCATCTCGCAGGCCGTACACCATGTTGGGGGACAGGTAGTACTGCAACAATCCCGCGACGGCCACAAAAAAACACAACAGCACCCGGGCATGTGCGAATCGATCACGAATCCAGCGATCTTTAAACGCGTTAAGACACAGAGCCAGAAACGCCAAGTAAGTGACCCAGAGCATAAGGTCGTGGATTGCGCGATAGCGGCTCGCGGATATGCCGAGAACGAGTTGAGCGATTGCAGCCACGACAACCAGGATCGGGACTAAAAGAAGCCAATGCCACACGATTTGATCGCGATGCTTTAGCGTCCATCCAATCCACACGAGGGCTACGAGGAACGTGCCGACCTCCAGCACCATCTCCGCCCAGGTTTCGACCGTTCCAAAGGCCAAGATCGAGAAGGCCAAAATGCCGAACAGACACCATCCCGTCAGATTGCGAAATTGGTAGAACGTCACTGAGCTTCGACCTCGGCTACAACCTTCTGGAGGGAGCATTCCGCGAGTCGGAACGTACCGACGCGACGCGAGGTGCCGGGCGCGCGAACATACGCTAGGCGTAAAATCACGAAACGTGCATCGGGGCCCGTTCGGAATTGAAACTGAGCCTCGGCCCAGTTCGCGGACTGCGCCATCGATGTGGACTGGCCGAGTGGTCTGTTGGCGCTATCGCTGGCGGCCCAAATCATTCCGGTGGGGTCTGCTAATTCAACCGTTTGATACTGCGAGCTGAATCGATAGAGCGTTTCTGGTTCGACAGGAACAAGCTGCACAAGGAATTCGGCTTGTTCGGGGCGATTTCGCGAAAGCTCGAGTTCCATGCGGTAGTCACGGTCCGGGTCGCGGAGATACCTCCATCTACCGCCATTTTCGGGTGGGTAACGCCAGTCTAATGCCACGCTAATCGGCTCTGAGTCGAATAGTGGGTTTGTGATCAAATTTCCGCGCGACGGCGTAAATGGCTGAAATGGCAGGATGTTGTTGCGACAGGCATCGTTCCAGACCGCGACGGTTTGATCGGCGTCACCGGATCCAATGAGTTGTCTTAGATACACGAGTACTTGTTGTTGATCGTCCGCTTGAAGGTGCGGCGCTAGGCGCTGCCACGCTCCGACGATGGCGGCGGGTTGGTTTCTGCTGAAAAGAAACTCAATGTATTCCCGCGTAACTTCCGGTGTGTCGGGAATGCCGTTTGCCAAAATTTCGGCTGGGTCGTCGAAGGCGCGCCAGCAGAGTGACGCCGCGGATGCCAAATCTTTAGGCGACCGCTCGATTGCGCGGTAAATGCTACCCCAAAAAAGGTCGTCGTCGCCACGTCTGAGGGCGAAATTCGCGAGACTCCACAGCGGTTGAGGTCCGTGATACGACTTGACGGCGCGCTCCAGAGATTCTTGGGCCGCCTCGAGGTCGCCGCCGCGCTCGAGCAGCAGTCCGAGCCCGACCGATGAAGACCAGTCGAAACGGTTGATTTCTAGAGCTTTCTCAAAATGCGCGCGCGCGTCGTCGTCGCTTGAGCGTTGCCTGCTCTTGAGCTGACCGAGCCACGACCAGGCTAAGTCGTGATAAGAGACGAGTTTGGTGGATGCCGTCAAAGATTCGATCGTGCCAACGGCAATTCTGTCTTCCGCGACCCAGATGACAATCGCTTGGTAGATGCCGAAAACCAGGAACGTGATACATAACGCTCCTATTACCAACGATTTCGGTTCGCGAACCGTGGAAGATTGCGGCGGCGAGGGCTTTGGTCGAGGCGGAGGATTCGCGGACGACATGGTTAGTTCGAAACCATCCTGAGAATTTTTACTATAGCTAAGGTGTGTTTGCTGCTTGGGCTAAACTGGATCGGCGTCCGCGGCTCATCGCTGGAAGGATCAGGGCTCATCTCAAATGAAAATTGCTGTAGTTGGTGTCGGAGCAGTCGGTGGATACTTTGGCGGCCGCATGATCGAGCATGGTCTCGATGTCACTTTGCTCGCAAGGCCCGAGACCGCCCGCGTATTGCGGCGCGGCGGGTTGCACATCTCGAGTACCCTGGGCGACTTTTCTACCGATCACCCAAATGTTGCTGATCAGCCGGCAACGCTGGAGCCAATGGAAGTCGTGTTCTTAGCGGTCAAAGCGTCGCAGGTTGCTGCCGCGGCCGAGTTTGTATCGCCGGTGGTTGCCGAGGGCACCACGGTGATTCCACTTCAGAACGGCGTGGACGCGCCAACGGCGGCGGCTTCGATACTCGGTGAAGAAGCTGTGACCGGTGGGCTATCCCGTATCTTCAGTGAAAAAATTGCGACAGGACATATCCGTCACTCTGACATCCGGCCGTCGATCGCATTTGGGGAACTTCGCGGCGGCGTGTCCGAACGCGTAACGCGCATCGCCGAGCATCTAGCGCCGCTGTCAACCATGGACGCTCAGGTATCCGAAGACATCGTGACGGACATGTGGAAAAAGCTGCTGATGGTCGCGACGCTCGGCGCGGTTGGAGCGGTCTCGCGAGCGCCGGTAGGCGTACTTCGCAATTTCGAGCGGACTCGTGAAACTTTGCTGTCGGTCGCTACGGAGATCGCGGCGGTCGCAAGATCCCAAGGCGCTGACGTTCGCCCCGAGTTCTCTGCAAACTGTCTAAACGTCCTCGAAAAACTGACACCTGAAACCAGCGCTTCGATGCATCGCGATATCGTGCGCGGCCTGCCGTCGGAGTTGGAAGAGCAGGTCGGTGCCGTGATCCGATACGGCCAGGCAGCAAGCGTTGAGACGCCGGTGTTGAGCACAATCTACTCGGTCCTGTTGCCGGGAGAGCGGCGGGCGCGTGGCGAGGTCCAATTTGACGATCTCCCCGCGGTGTGAGCATCGGCGGTCAGTCTCGGGCCACGCGATACGGGTAGCGGTCTTCGGCGACACGCAGGTAGTCGAGCACCTCTCCGTCGAGTTCGGCCATGAGTTTAGAGCGCGACGGATCGTCCGCTAGATTGTGCTGTTGATATGGATCTTCCTGGTTGTCGTATAGGCACCAGCGGCCAATCTCTCCGCAGGCGTAGGTATGGCGTTTCGTCCGTATTCCGCGAAACAATGGCGCTGGATGATTGACGCCGCCGCTTCCGTTCGTTTTCGAAATGTGCATCAGGAACTGATGTTCCGGGCCCTGAATATTCTCGCCGCGAATCACTCCAGAAAGATCACGGCCCATGCAACTCTCAGGCACTGAAATTTCGGCCAACCCACATAGGGTCGGATAGATATCGATCGCTCCCAACATTATGTCGGTCTTGCGATTCGGCTCCATCCCAGGCGCGCGAACGATGAGCGGGACGTTGCAGGACTCTTCGTGGGGTAAGCGTTTTCCCGTGCGGTTGTGCGAGCCCATCATTTCGCCGTGATCCGACGTGTAGACGACGATCGTGTTCTCAGCTTGGCCCGTTTCGTCGAGAGTCCGCAGCAAGCGCGCCATTTCGATATCGATGCCCTCGATGTGGGCGTTGTAGCCGGTCAGATCGGTGCGGGTCTCGGTGCCGCGCCCGCCGACTCCTCGATGGACGGTCTCAACGGTGTTTGGCCGGAGCTGCATATCGCCGGCCGGATATTTCTTCATCAGGTCCGCCGGTGCGTCGTGGTAGGGCGGATGCGGCGGGTTCCACGAGAGCACGAGCAGCCACGGCTGCGAGCGATTCCGTTCGATAAAGCTGACCGCGTCGTGGGTCATGTTGGTCGCGTTGTAGCCGGCCGGTATACGCTGTTTACCCGTAACTGGGTCGAAGGTTACCGAGCTGTCCTGATGATCGTTTGTGCGATACCAAGCGTGCCACTCTTTGAATCCGTGACGCTCATCGCCTTCAGGTTTCAGCGAAAGCCCCTCGGCGCCGCGTGCGTCGAGATGCCACTTGCCGACGTAGCCGGTGCGATAGCCGGCTTGCTGGAACGCTTCGCCCAGAGAGAATTCCGACTTGCGTAGCGGGAACGCGTTATCGATGACTCCGGTCTGATACGGCCAGCGGCCAGTCATCAGGATGCCGCGATAGGGCGAGCAAACCGGGTAGTTCGAAATACACTGCGTGAACGTCGTACCGTGCGCTGCCAGCTTGGCTAGCGTCGGCGCTGCCGCATCGTTGTAGGCCTCGCCGGGCATCGAGCAAGCCCGATGCTGATCGCTAAAAACGTAGAGGATATTCGGACGTCGGGATTGCTGCGCTTGAGCAGCGCCGACTGACGCTGCCGTGCCGGCCGCTAGTCCCCGCAGGATATCTCGACGTGTTGGTTGTAGGGTCATGCGACGGCCATTCTAACAGTCCTAGGCTGAAACTTCGATTTCCGGTGCGCTATTCGGGCTAGCCCGGCGCAATGTACTTGCGGTTGATGCGAAACGCGGCGGCGCTGAGGCCGATCAACATCATTCCGAACAGGATTAAGGCGATTGGCCAGCCTACTACGTTGGTGAAATGCTCGGCCGTGTAGTAGCCTACATAGCCTAGGATTGCGACCGTCCCGACAGCCAACAGACTGCGACTTTTTACCAAGGTACTCAGGAACACGAGCCCACACCCCGCTCCAAGGAACAAAATCTCTAGGAAGGTCCCTTCGATCAATGAAAACAGCGCTACCAACGTTGCGGTTGAGCCGGCGAAGTACCAAAACGGCGTGATCACCGCGTGGGGCGTGCGGTCTATCGAATATGTCACGCACAGTAGCGAAAGCCCAATCGAGAAGACGATGAGGTCTTCGTCCACGTCCATCAAATCCATACTGGTGCCGTAGAAGCAAACCGCAAATACTAGCGCCGCGAAGACAAGAACGGTTCGCCGGAGTCTTGTGAACGCCAACGTCTGCTGAACCAGCAAAACGCCGGACGCAAACAGAATTGCGTGGCGTTCATCGCCACCCCGAGAAAACTCGTCAATCGCCACAAGTATGCCCATGGGCTGTAACAGCGCCGCAACCAAAAACATGGGCGTCGCCGTCTTTTCCCAGCGTTCATCGTTGACCGCGAAGTAAGCCATGACGAACGCCGCAATGCCGGACCCAAGCGTGATCACGATGCGCGAGAACG
The DNA here is from genome assembly GCA_965247305.1 of Bryobacterales bacterium. Taxonomy (GTDB): domain Bacteria; phylum Acidobacteriota; class Terriglobia; order Bryobacterales; family UBA6623; genus CATQHP01. The sequence continues at coordinate 5,403,321 of OZ252030.1, forward strand.
AGTTCATCGAGCTCCACTGCATTTCGATAAACACGCCCAACCCGGCGAGCACGAAGATCCCGCCGAAATACCCCAACAGTTTCGTCAAGACGGAGGTCTTTTCGTCGGACGAGTCTTCGGTGTTGGAGAGTGCTGCTAGAACTTCGGCAGAGGTTAGATCTTGCTCGCGGGCGATCGCGGCGATTTGTTTTAGCGCTTCTTCTTTGGCGGACATGTCGCTTATAGTTTCGAAGGCGTGACAATCCACCCGAGGAAACGGGCCGAGTACCAGTTGTATCCGTCGTTTGCAGGAATGGAGATGACGGCTCCGTTCTTTCCGAGTGCCATACCGCGCTGATTTCCGCGATAGAAAAAGCCAATGAAATCAGCGCCGCTCCTTCGTGACTTAAGCAGCTCATAGCCATCTGGTGAGAATATGCTCGAGTCGATCACTTCATCTTTAAACTCGGCTAGCTGGACGATGACGCCCGAATCTGGAACGTCGTCTAGCTCGGGTTTGGGCAAGCTGATTTCGCGAACATTTCCCGTCGCGTGCTCATATCGAAAGAGCCTAGCGCGAGGCGCGTACTTATCGGGTTCAGTCAAGAAGGTGCGTACGCGAAGCTGCCGCTGCGAGTCGAGGTCGATATCGTAACGCCAACGAGACTGTTGATTGGAGTAGCCGTAATCATGGGCGAACAGAAAATCGTAACCGGGCGGGTCGACCAGCAGACGCGGGATGTAGCTCGCTAATAGAAAAAATACGACAACTATTACCGGCATAAGAATGCCGATGAGCAAAGCGGCATTTTCGCGAATCCATTTTCCGGTTGGCATTATGTTCTCGGCGGCGAAGTTGGCGGCAAGTGGTAGTTACGGAGCATTGGGTAATTTGTTTCTGTTATTTGGGAAATTTTGAGACGTCCGCAAGCGAAGCTTGGGCGTGAGAATGCCCGGATTTGCCCGGATCTGGCAGGGTTTGGCAGGATTTTCGCTAAGTTTCGGGTTGGGTGCGGCTAGGACTATGCCGTCTGTTTCCTGGTTGTAGGCTCGATCGTAGCCGTTTGTGGTCACGGCTCTATGATACTACGGGGGTGTACCGAATTGACTGGGCTGGATCCGGGAAGTGGTTTTATATGAACAAGATAAAAGTTTGAAAGTCGCGGTACGGGGTTTTTTTGGTGGGGTGAAATGTGGGGTTTGGTTGCGATTTGAGGTCGGGCTTAAGGCGTAGTCGGAGGCATGAGCGTAAGCGAGTGCGGTGGCGAAGAGCCGGCTGGAGCAGTTGAATGGAGTCCAAATGAAAGACCCTCAGCAGGGCTCGGGTTAGAGGTGTCGGCGGGTGCTCTTCGCCACCGCACTCGCTTACGCTCGTGCCTCAGAAGCGGTGTTGTTCGGTTTGGATGAAAGTTTCGAGGACATAGTGGGTCGGGTGGTCGCAACCTTGCGGTTGCGGCACCGTTGTTATCACTGCGATACTTCTGCGCTGTTCTGATTTTTCAGCAGCGAAGGAGCAGCGAAGGGGGCGGAGCCCTTCAGCGCTGAGACGCAGCAGAGGCGTGGACGGAAGTCCACGCCTCTGCTGCGCCGTCTTGTGGTCCCGATTTGTTTACCGACGGATTTAGGTCGTGTTGCTAGAATCAATCCGAACGTGGAAGGCCAACAGATCAGCCACTACACAGTCGGCGAGAAAGTCGGCGAAGGTGGCATGGGCGTTGTCTACAAGGCGCGGGACTCGCGCCTTGATCGTACCGTTGCGCTTAAGTTTTTGGCGAAACACCTGCTCGATGACCCAGAGGCCAAGGAGCGTTTTTTGCGCGAAGCCAAGGCTGCGGCGGGGCTGGACCATCCCAATGTCTGCACCGTTCACGAGATCGGCGAGGCGGATGGTAAGACGTTTCTCTCGATGGCGTTCATCGAGGGGCAAAGCCTCGAAGCGCGCATTGAACAGGGGCTTTTGCAGATTGCCGAGGCGCTCGACATCGGGCGGCAAATCGCAGTCGGCCTCGAGGCCGCCCACGAAAAGGGAATCATTCATCGCGACATCAAGCCGGCGAATATTCTGATTGACCCCAAGGGCCGCGCTGTGATTATGGACTTCGGTTTGGCGCGGCTGGCCGAACGCTCACGCCTTACGAAGCCCGAGACGACGCTCGGTACCGTTGCCTACATGAGTCCCGAGCAGTTGCAGGGCGAGGGAACGGATCACCGCAGCGACATCTGGTCGCTGGGCGTGGTGCTGTACGAAATGGTCACGGGGCTGCGGCCCTTCAAGGGCGAATACGATCAGGCGCTTGGCTATGAGATTGTCAATCAGCAACCGGAACCGCTGACAGGCGTGCGTGCCGGCGTCCCGATGGAACTTGAGTTTCTGACGGCGAAATGCTTGGAAAAGGATGCGGACAAGCGATACGGCTCGGCGGCTGAGTTGGCGGTCGATCTTTCGAGCGCCGCGGACCGGCTGAAATCCGGGCAAACGCGGTCGATCAAAGTATCGAGAGTCGCGCACGACGCAATCCAGCCGATGCCTGCTCCCGAGCCGGAGCGAAGACCATGGCTGCCAGCAGCGCTCGCAGTAGTGATGTCACTGGCGTTTTTGGCCGTCGCGGTCGTTCACTTCAGCGAAGCGCCGCCGGAAGCGCCGCTGCGCCGGTTCGCCATTACCCCGCCGGTGGCGATCGGCACCAGCGACGGCAACGACATTACCGTCGCCATTTCGCCAAACGGAAAACACATCGTGTTTGTCGAAGACGGCCCGCAAGGGAAGCTCTGGGTTCAAGATCTCGATCAGCGGAACGCTCGTGTGCTCGACGGCACCGAGGGTGCTCACTCGCCTTTCTGGTCGCCCGGCAGTGACTTCATCGGATTCGCGGTTGCGAGCGCGGTCAAAAAGGTGCCGCTGCAAGGCGGGCGAGCGAGCGACATTTGCGGGTTGCCTAATTCTCATTTTCACGGGCCCTCATGGAGCCCCGACGGCGAGGTGATCACGTTTGGCTCCGGGACGCCGCACTCGCTCTACGAAGTTCCCGCCCGGGGCGGCACGCCGCGCGAATTGATCGCGCCGGATGAAATCGATCCCGCTTCAGGCGAGGCGGTGGGAGCGGTCTACTGGTCTCATTTTCTGCCTCCGGAGGCGGGCGCCCGCGTCGTGTTGCTGGCGTTTCAGTCTCAGACGACGCGAACGATGGCGGTGCAAGATCTTGCGAGCGGGCGGCGAGAGTATTTGGGGCGGGGCATGTTTCCGTTTTACTCGCGCAGCGGTCATCTGGTTTACCAACCGGCCAACTTGACAAATGATCTGTGGGGTCTGCCTTTTTCCTTGGAGACGCTGCAAGCAACGGGTGAAGCATTTCCCCTCGCCCAAAACAGCCGGCACGCCTCGATTGCGGCCGATCAAACGATGGTTTATCTCGATGGTTCCGAGGGCAGCCAAGCGCAGCTCGTCTGGGTCGGCCGCGATGGGGCGAAGCGCGGAGAGATCGCCGGCGCGCGGGGAGCGCTACGTTATCCCGCTCTCTCGCCGGATGAGCGCCGTATGGCTTATTCCACGGTAGGTGGAGGCGCCGAAGACTTATGGGTCTACGACATCGCCCGGGGTTCGAAGACTCGCTTGAACACGCAGGTGCGGACAATCAACGGGCGACCGGTGTGGTCGCCAACCGGCGAACAGGTAGCGTATCGTGCCAGTCTGGGCGGTAATCTCGACATCTTGGTGCGCCGGTCGGACGGCAGTGGCCCGGAGGAGGTTCTTGCGGGCACGCCTTTCGGTGAGGCTGTGCCCGACTGGTCGCGGGATGGGAATTATATCCTCTATCAGGTTCGCAACCCCGCCACTCTCGATTGGGACCTTTGGTACCTGGAACGCAGCGAGGGCGGCGCCTGGGAGGCTCGCCCGTACTTGGAGATACCGGAAGGCCAAACCGAACCCAAACTCTCACCCGACGGCCGCTATGTGGCCTACGTCTCGAACGAGTCGGGCCGTCAGGAAGTTTATGTCCAACCGTTTCCCGATGGCGGGCGCAGGGTAACGGTGTCGAGTATCGGTGGGACGAGAATTCGCTGGAGTCGAGACGGCACGGAACTCTTCTATGTTGAGGGATCTCTGGAAAGCGGGACGCTGGTTGCCGTTCCGGTCACAACCGGCGAGAGCTTTTAGGTAGGCGCGGCGAGACGCCTGTTCGAGCATGCCGGATTGCGCGGTAACGGGCACTACGACGTCTCGGCTGATGGCCAGCGGTTTATTCTGGTGGAGCCTTTGGAGACCGGCGCTCCCAATCCGTCGATCCGGGTTGTTCAGAACTGGTACGAAGAATTCCGCGACCGGGAGCGTTAGAATTTCGCGGGTCATTCGACATTCGGGTTAGCGCGGCCACCGGCGCGGGCCGGATCGTTCGTAGGAGAAACTCGCTGTGTCATCAGCTTGGTAGGGGACAGGCAACACGAGGGTTCGTCAAGGTGGAGAGATTGCGAGATCGCATGTGCCAGTCCCGCCCCGAAAGTCCGGTTGGCGGCTCGAAAAGTCAAGTTTCGGGCCTGGGCGCAACGGCGCCGCGCCCGTTAGAGGAGTTGTGTCGGGTCCTTTTGGGGGCTGATCAGCAGGACCGGATTCAACGAATTCTGGAATTCTCCTGCGCCACCGCACTTCCTGACGGTCGCGCCACTGAATTTCACTGGGGTCCGCGGTCTATGCGTTCGGTGGAAACGCTCTCGGGTGCGATTGTTGAGCGGTGCGAGGGCTCCGATTCTTTTGTGTAGATGCCTTGGTCGCAACGTTGCCATGTGTGGCATTTGCTCAGTATCAGTCGAAGAGTTTTCCGGGGTTCATTATGTTTTGGGGGTCTAACGCTGTTTTGATTACTCGCATTACGTCGACTCCGGGGCCGTGCTGATTTCTTAGCGCTTCAATTTTTCCGGAGCCTACGCCGTGCTCGCCGGTGCAACTGCCGCCTACGGCCAGGGCGCGCGCGATCATTCGGTCGTTGACGGCTTTCGCGGTGCTCATCTCTTGCTTGTTGGCCGGGTCGACCAGATAGATGGCGTGGAAATTGCCGTCGCCGATGTGGCCCAGGATCGGGGCCGTCAGTCCGGCGGCTTCGACTTCGCGCGAGGTTTCTACGATGCACTCAGCTAGCTTCGACACCGGCACGCAGGCGTCGCTCACCCAGCCATACGAACCCGGACGCAGGGCTTTTACGGCGTAGTAGCCGTGGTGTCGGGCGTGCCACAGCTCGTCCCGTTTCTCGCGATGGGTTGACCACTGAAATTCACCGGCGCCGTGCTCTTTGACGATCTCAGCCGTCATTTCCGCTTGCTCGGCAACTGACCGCTCGGTGCCGTGAAATTCGAAAAATACCGTTGGCTTCTCGACGTAGTCAAACTTTGCGTAGACGTTGACGGCGCCCATCGAAACCGCGTCTAGCAGTTCACAGCGGGCTATCGGAATTCCCGATTGCAAGATCTCGATCGCCGCTTGCACCGCGCCGTCGATGGTTTCGAATGCGCATACCGCCGCGGACACGGCCTCGGGGAGTGGGTGTAGTTTTAGCTGGACCTCGGTGATCACTCCTAGCGTTCCCTCGGAGCCGAGCATTAACTTGGTGAGGTCGTATCCGGCGGATGACTTTCTGGCGCGCCCACCGGTTTTTACGATTCGTCCGTCGGCGAGAACGATCGTTAGCCCCAACACGTTCTCGCGAATCGTGCCGTATCGAACCGTAGTTGTGCCCGACGCGCCGGTTGCCGCCATGCCGCCGAGAGATGCGTCGGCGCCCGGATCGATGGGGAACCAAAGGCCTTCGCGCTCTAGGCGCTCGTTGAGCGCGATGCGCCGCGCTCCCGCTTGCACTCGGCAGTCGAGGTCTTCGACGTTGAGCTCGAGCACGTTGTCCATACGGCTCAGGTCGATTGAAATTCCGCCGTACGTAGCCTGCACGTGACCCTCGACGGCGGTGCCGGCGCCGAACGGAATAATTGGCGTGGAATGCTCGGCGCAAACGCGGACAATTTGCGAGACTTCTTTGTTGTTGACGGGAAATGCTACGGCGTCGGGCGCGGCCGGTGGGTGAAATGATTCGTCGTGCGAATGGCTCTCGATGTCGTACGTTGATGTCGAAAGGCGCTCGGCCAGCAGGTTTCCTAGCGCGTCGCGGACGTCGGCAGCGGCTTCGATTTTAGATGGCATCGTCATCACCATAGCGAAGGCGAGGGATTGCTCGCTGGTTGGTACACTATCCGTCCGCATGCAGAACTACGAAACCATGTTTTCACTCAACGGTAAGAAGGCGCTGATTGCAGGGGCTAGCCGCGGAATCGGGCTCGCGATCGCGAAAGCCACGGCGGCTCAGGGCGCGCATACCGTGCTGGCCGCGCGGTCCACCGAGGTGCTTGCCGAAGAGGTTGGCGCACTTGTGAAGAAGGGCTATTCGGCGGAATCGCTTTCGCTTGACATTACCGATAACGCTTCGATAGATGCCGCCGCCGCGGCCTGTTCCGACGCTGACATTTTAGTCAATGTGGCCGGCACGAATGTTCGTAAACGGTTTGAAGACTATACGGCGGAAGAGTATGAACGGATCATGCAGACGAACTTGCATGGGATTGTGCGCCTCACCCGCGGCGTCGGCACGGCGATGATTGCGCGCGGGAAGGGCGGAAAGATTGTGCACATTGGCAGCATGATGTCGTTGCTCGGGCTGCCTTATCTGTCGATTTATGCGATGACCAAGAGCGCTCTCGCCGGCTTGACGCGCGTGCTGGCGGCGGAGTGGGCGGAGCACGACATCCAGGTGAACTGTATCGCTCCGGGGTTTATCCTTACCGATCTCAATCGGGCGATGTGGCAGCCGCCGGAGATGGCGGCGTGGCTTAGGGGGGCGCAGCCTAATCCGAGATTGGGTACGCCGGATGATATTGCGGGTCTGTCGGTGTTTCTGTCGGGTGCGGCGGCGGACTATGTTACGGGGCAGGTAATTGCGTCTGACGGGGGCTACAGTACGACGGCGCGCTGGCCGTTTGAGCCGTAACGGCTATTTTTCGTACAAGGCGCTGGTGTGGTCGTGGATGATTTTCCACTCGCCGTCGACTGGGGCCAAGAGGATTGAGAAGATTCCGCTTGCGTCGCCACCGCCGGCGGCGTCTCTGGTCAGTTGGAAGCTTCCGATGACCAGGGTGTTTTGCGGGCTCAGTACGCGGAAGTCGAGATTGGAGAACTCTAGCCGGCCCATGGCGCCCTCTGCTCCGTATGTCTGCTTGTATCGCTCTAGTAGCGTGTCGTAACCCTTTATCACTCGATCGCTCACGAATGATGTTTCCGGCGAGCGCTCGTAGGTAGCCATGAATGCCTCGAGGTCGCCTCGGTTCCAGGCGGCGACTTGTGTATCTAGCAGGGCTTGAACTTTATCCTGTTGGCTGGCGGCGATTACAGGGGCGATGGCGACGACTAGGGCGAGGAGAATCAGGCGGATTAGCGGCATTCTTCGAGGCTATCGCAATTCGAAGCGTGGTGCAGCTTGCGGAAGTGTCTACAATCATCGATGACGCTCACTACCGAGACGGAACCAACTTTATGTCGATGATGTTGAAAGAAATCGAGCAGCAGCCTGAAGTGCTGGCTCGGATGCTCGATAGCTCTTCAAAACAAGTGAAGGCGATCAGCCGCCGCTTCGCGGTCGAGAGGCCGGAGTCGATCGTGCTGGTTGCACGCGGTACTTCCGACAACGCGGCGACGTTCGCTCGCTATCTGCTGGAGATTTTGCTTGGGATTCCGACATCGCTGGCGGCCCCTTCGATTTCTACCGTGTATGGCAGGACCGCCTGCCAGAAGCGTTCGCTTGTTGTTGGGATTTCACAGTCCGGCGAATCGACCGACACGAACCTTTATTTAGAAAATGCGGCTAAGGCGGGCGCGACTACGCTCGGAATTACGAATGAAGCGAAGAGCTCGATGGCCAAATTGTCAGACGAGGTGCTCGCGGTTCGGGCGGGGCGGGAGAAGAGCGTTGCCGCCACCAAGACCTACACGGGTCAGTTGCTGGCTGTCTACCAACTCGCACGGGCTCTGGGGGCAAAGATACCGGACTCGGGACTCGCTCGGTTACCGGATTTGGTCGCGAGGCAGTTGAAGCTGAAGGACCGGGTTTCTGGGCTCGCCGAGCGCTATCGGTATATGGAGCGGGCTGTCGTCGTGGGGCGTGGATTGAACTACTCTAATGCCTTTGAGTTTGCTTTGAAGATGATGGAAACCAGCTATGTGGTCGCGGAAAGGTTCTCAGGTGCTGATTTCACTCATGGACCTATTGCATTGGTAGAGCAGGGGTTTCCGGTTTTTGCGATTACTTCCGGAGGACCTACTAATAGAGGCACGCGCTCGTTGTTGGATCGTTTGGTGGCGGCTGGCGCCGAGACTGTCGCGATCGGTCCCTCGAAAGTTGTGCGAACGCTCGGGACAACGAAAACGATTCCGCTGGCTGGCAGTATTCCTGTTGTTCGGGGCTTTCCCGAGGACTTGATGACTCCGATACCTTTGATCGTGCCCTGCCAGTTGTTTGCGGCTTATCTTTCAGCGCACAAGGGGCTTGACCCAGATCACCCACGGATGCTTTCGAAGGTCACGAAGACGATTTAGTCGAGCATCTAAATCTCAGCAATGGGTCGTTTTATTTGGCAATGTTTCCCGTGAAACACACGCTGATTATCGTCTTAAATACCTATTGGGGGCTTGTTGGGGCGGGGAACTAGCCTTGCCATACAAGATGTTGGGGGTCGTTTGCGCGTCGATGCTGATTGGTATCCTGAAGCTTGGCTGTTTTGCGATTTAGTAGCGTCTCGAAGAGCTATCCGGTGGGCGATCAGTCGGTTGCCGGCTTGCGAGACGTTTCGATCGAGGTTTCACGAGGGGAGTTCCTTGCTTTAGTTGGGCGTAGTGGTTGCGGTAAGAGTACGTTTCTGAATCTCGCCGGTGCGATGGATTTTCCGACGTCGGGTAAGGTTGAGATCAACGAGAAATCGACTGGCGGGATGTCGGACGCTGAACTCACTGCGACTCGTCGAAGCGACATCGGGTTTGTATTTCAATTCTTCCAGCTTTTGCCGACGTTGACGGCTGTTGAAAACGTTGAACTTCCGCTGCAACTGGCCGGCGACGGACGGGCCAGGGCTCGAGCACTCGAGGTGTTGGAGCTTGTCGAAATGGCCGAACTGGTCGATCGTCATCCGCATCAGCTTTCCGGCGGTCAGAAACAGCGAGTAGCAATTGCGCGAGCGCTGATACACTCGCCTGCGATCGTGCTTGCGGACGAGCCGATCGGGAATCTTGATAGCGAGAGCGCGGCTATCGTGATGCGGCTGCTACAGCGCATTGCCCAAGAGCTGCAAACCACGGTCGTAATGGCGACTCACAGCCTAGAGTCGACGGCCGTCGCGGATCGCGTGCTGGCACTTCGAGATGGCCGACTTGAGGCCGCGCCGCAAAACGCCTAGTCGATGAATCTAGCTCGCCTTATCGTTCGGTTGATCGGGCGGCCTTTAGCGCGCGAGCGCCTACGGACCGTGCTGACAACCCTCGCAGTGGCGCTTGGTGTGGCCGTCGTCGTTGCGATCGACCTAGCTGGTGAAGCATCAACGGGTTCCTTTCAGTCTTCGCTGGAAACCCTTAGTGGACCGGCGGTTTATGAGATTAGCGCGATCGGCGGTGTTGACGAGGGGTTGATGGGCGATCTCGTGCGCTTGCCCTATCCGATACGCTTTGCGGCACGCATGGAAGACTTCGCGGTCGTCGAGGCCAGTGGGGAGCGGGTGCCTCTGTTTGGAGTCGATTTCATTGGCGATCCGGTGACCAAAGGCTCGGCTCGAAAGCTGCGAGATGACTCGCCCGAGTACTTTTCTGAGAACGCGGCTTTGGTCGGCGGCGCGTTGGGCTACGTCCGGGGTGACACGATGCGCTTGGCGATCAACGATCGAGCGCATCAGTTGAAAGTAGCCGGGGTTCTGGACGAAGGTGGATCGAAGGAGCGAGCACAAGGCCGGCTGGTGGTGATCGACATCGCCGCCGCGCAACGCCTGCTCAATCGTCTGGGAAAGATTGACAGGATCTACGTATATGGAGACCTCGAGCGCGAGGATTGGCAGCGGGCGCTGCGCGCGGCGATTCCCGCAGGGGTAGCTCTCGATTTGTCGGGTGCGCGCACGGATCAAAACCGTCGAATGCTCGGCGCGTTTCGCTCTAACCTTCGTGTCTTGAGCTATATCGCGATGATAGTTGGAGCGTTTCTTATATACAACACGATCGCGGTTTCGGTGGTCCGGCGACGTACGGAAATAGGGATTCTGCGAGCTCTTGGTGCGTCGCGTTCGATGGTTCGCAGCGCTTTCTTGATTGAAGGCGCGATGTTTGGGGTCGTGGGCAGTGCGATCGGACTGCCGCTCGGTCGATTTTTGGCTGCGGGCGCCGTGGAGTCGATGGGCGCTACGGTTAGCTCGCTTTATGTCACCAGCACACCGGGCGAGATTCAATTCTCGGTCTGGACCGTCGCCGCCGCGCTGCTGTCAGGAGTGGGTGTCGCGATTCTTTCAGCTTGGCTGCCGGCGACCGAGGCGTCGAGCGTGACTCCGGTTGAGGCGATGGGGCGAGAGCGGATCGAATATCATTCGCGGATTAAGAGCGGCAGAAACTCGTTGCATGCCGCGATTTGCGTAGTTGGTGCCGCGGGGCTGAGCCTCGTTCCGGCCTGGAACCGGATCCCCGTGGCGGGATATGTGGCGGCGCTTTTGCTGATCGCGGCGGCGGCGTTTCTGGTTCCGGCAGCGACCGATCGCACGATGCGCCGAACCGCTGCCTGGCTACTGAAGCCTTTTGGAATCGAAAGTTTTTTGGCCGCGCGTGGGCTGGCTGCCTCGTTGGCGCGAACGTCGGTGCTGGTCGCCGCGCTGTCCACAGCCGTGGCGATGATGGTCAGCGTGGGGATTATGGTTGGCAGCTTCCGCGACACGGTGATCGTCTGGATGGACAATCAATTGGGAGCGGATTTATATGTGCGCCCAGCCGGTAGAGGGGGCAGCGATCGCTCGCAAACGATGGATCCGAGGGTCGCTGACATCATTAATGCGACGCCCGAGGTATTTGCTGTCGATCGTTTTAGAACCTACAAAATTGCGTATAACTCGCTGCCGACCACCTTGGCATTTGGGGAAGTCGATGTGCATGGGCGCCGAACGGCCACGCGATTTCTTGAGGGTCCCTCAGAGGACGAAATCTGGGATGCTCTGATGACTGGAGATAGCGTAATCGTTAGCGAACCTTTCAGCCAAAAACACGATGTCCATGCCGGTGGTCAGATCACGCTGCCGCTGTCTGGGCGCCAGGTCGAGTTTGACGTCGCCGGTGTGTACTACGACTACTCTGGTGAACAGGGCTTCATTATTGGTGACCGAGCAATTCTGCTCAAGCACCTGCCCGACCCGCGACTGAGCAGTTTGGCGGTCTATCTCAGCGAGGGCGTTGATCTTGAGCGCGGGCGGGAAGCAGTCGTTGAGGCAACCAGCGATTTCAACATATTTGTCGCCACCAATCGAATGTTGCGCGAGCAGGGTATCGTTGTTTTCGATCGAACCTTTGCGATCACCTATGCGCTTGAAGCGGTGGCAGTCGTGGTAGCAATCTTGGGGATGGCCGGGGCGCTGCTGGCGCTCGTGATCGACCGGCGTCGGGAGATTGGAGTGCTGAGATTTGTGGGGGCTTCGACGGCGCAGATTCGGAAGATCGTGCTTGTACAGGCCGGTCTACTTGGGATCCTCTCGAATGTGATCGGCCTCGTTCTCGGATTTGGGCTATCGCTCATATTGATCTATGTCATCAACAAACAGTCGTTCGGCTGGACGATTCAGTTTCACTGGCCTGTGGGGCTACTGATGGCCGGGCTGACGGGAATTTATGTTGCTAGTTTGCTGGCAGGTTTGTATCCGGCAACTCTCGCGGCACGTGTGAATCCCAGTGAAATGGTGCACGAGGAATGAGTTATAAAGCGTTCATTATATTAGTAATGATGGCCGGTTCTCTATGGTCATTCGATCGTGCTGTGCCCGGATTTGAGTTTGAGTTTCCTAAAGACCACTTCGAGCATCCTACGTTCGAAATTGAGTGGTGGTACTACACCGGAAATGTGAATACTGGCGGCGGTCGCCGATTTGGCTATGAGCTTACTTTCTTTCGATTGGCAACCGAGCGGAGCGAACCGGCCACCTCTCCTTGGGATGTCGATCAACTCTACGTCGCGCATTTCGCGGTTAGTGATGTCGAATCCGGGCGATTCTTTCGCAGCGAGCGACTGAATCGGGCGGGGCCGGGTCTGGCCGGCGCTTCCTTTGAAAAACTACAGATTTGGAACGGGAACTGGAGCTCGCTGTGGGGCGCGGAGGGACGCCAGTCGCTGTTTGCGGTTTCAGACGATGCCGGCATTCGATTGGATCTGCGGCCGGTTAAGCCTGCTGTAGTCAACGGCGTTGACGGTGTTAGTCAGAAGTCTGAAGGGCTGGGCCGCGCGTCGCACTACATTACGTTTACCCGTTTGGACACAACAGGAGAAATCGAGATTGGCGGTGAGACCTACTCAGTCGATGGGGTCTCGTGGATGGATCATGAGTTTTCGACGGACAGCATGGGGCCGAGCCAGCAGGGCTGGGATTGGATGAGTATGCAGTTCGATGACAACACCGAGTTGATGCTTTATGGCTTGCGGTTAGAGGATGGCACGATCGACGAGTATTCCTCAGGTACGTTCCTCGACGCGAGTGGCTCGAGCTTGCATTTGAGCACCGAGGAGTTTTCGCTCAAGCCTGGCCGGACGTGGCAAAGCCCCGAGACCGGTGCTCGATACCCGGTTGAGTGGACGATTGAGGTGCCCGGGCTTGGAATTGAGTTAGCCTGCAGCCCTCTGCTCGACAGCCAGGAGGTGCAGGCCTCCGAATCGGTGACACCAACTTACTGGGAGGGCGCTGTTAGGTACTCGGGCACTCGAAACGGCAATCCGCTTGAGGGAGTCGGGTACCTCGAGATGACCGGCTACGACCGTAAAATCCGCCTCGGAAGATAGCCCCTTTTAGGTCTGAGTTTACTGATGCAAATGACCTGACAGACTTCGTCTGTTTCATTCGGAATTTCTCAGTACATGCTTACTTAAAAGAGTTTGTAGAAATCTACTCGATTGGCCATTCCATTGCATAGGATTATGGGTAGCCTTGCATTCGCCAGCGCCAAAGATCCGTTTACGCCAAGTCGACGAGCAGTCAGTTATCGATACGGTGACTGGATTCATGCAGCTCCGTGGCCAGCGCATCGCTTACGCCGGTGGGCGTTGCTGGTACGGTCGCGAGGGCGGGCACTATGCGCCTGTCGCACCCGAGGAGGGTCCGGAACCGACCGCCATCGAGGTTTCGAGGCTTCTGCGTGATGAGGCCGCCGTAGCCGCTCGCTATCGCACGCTATCGAAGTCTGGCGTTGATATTCCCCGATACGTCTGTCGCGAGGCTCCGATTCTGGCTCCGGATCTGGAGTGCAAAGTGGCTGTGGGCCTCGATCGGATGTACTTTCGGCCCGTTACTCCGCGAGAGTTGCTGATTCAGGGTCGTGAAATCAATGTAGACACGCTGAGCCGGCTCGGGCGTGGTGACCGGGAACTGACGGATCCTCAACTTTGGTGGCAGTATGCGTCCGCGGTGAACTACGCGCCGGGAGTTGAATCGCACGGCGTTTTTGAGGGTGGTGAGCTGGCGGGCTACGCTGTGATGCTCGTTGCGGGTTCGAACGCCCACCTACTGCAACAGGGGTCACGAGATCGCCTGGGGCACTTGTTTCCTGATGACGCGCTCACTCATAGCGTGGCGAAGATGGCGCTCGCTCGGCCGGAGATTTTGGAAGTTGACTATGGCGGCGGATTGTACGGGGCCGTTCCAGTTGATACCGAGTTCTTCGAGTCGCATGGCTTTCGGCGAGAGAGCTGCTTGTGGCGTGTTGGTTTGAATCCGCGAATCGAACGAGTTTTTAGCAAACGGCCCGTGGCTCAAGGCATCCGGCTGCTGGCGTCGGCGTTCCCTCGCAGCCATCGTCTGGCCTATCTCGGTGCGGCTCTAGACATGAGCCAGCGCGTGGGGGCTCTGTCGTGAACCGCGTTCGTCACGAAGGCAAGCTGGTCTATTTCCAGACTACCTACCGCAAGTTTCCGGGTGACGTCGAGGGACTCGATTGGTCCGCGGTTTACTTCCAAAAACTGCGCTTTGATGCATTGATTGACGGTATGGGTGATGCCGAACCGGTCGACTCGATTCTTGACGTGGGTTGCGGAATTGGCGACCTGAGTTCGTTGTTCGGGGAGTATGAGAACTATGTCGGCATTGATCGGATGCCGGAGATGATTCGGCAGGCGCGGAAGCGGCATCCGGCACGTACTTTTCATGAGCTCGACCTCGCTGAGGTTGGTGAAGAGTTTGACTGGGTGCTGGCCTCGGAGATTTTGAACCAGCGCACGTATCGAAACTATGAATCGCTGATGCATCTCATCGAGATGATGTGGAGGCTCTGTCGCAAGGGGCTTGCGTTTAACGTTCACGTCGCGGGCGGCGTGAAAAAGCTGGAAGGGCCGGAGTTGTTCGACTACGATCCCGCGCGGCTGCTTACCGACTGCCGCAAGATCACTCGAACCGTCACTTGCCGCATCGACTATCTTCCACACGACGCGACTTTTCACTTGTTCCGATAGCCCGCTATTCGAGGCGGAAACTGATATCCACCGCTGGGGCCGAGTGGGTGAGCGCTCCCGCAGATGCAAAATCAGCTCCGGCCTCGGCGTAGGCGCGAATCGTGTCGAGAGAGATATTGCCTGATACTTCGATTTTGGCGCGTCCGTCGACTAGCGCGACTGCTTGGCGAACTTGCGCCGGTGTGAAGTTGTCGAGTAATAGATGAGTTGCGTTGTTGGCGAGAGCTTCATCGAGTTCGTCAAAGGTGCGCACTTCGAGTTCGATGGCCAAGCCGCTCTTTCGACATTGTGCTAGTGCTTGTGAAACTCCGCCGGCGGCGGTTATGTGGTTGTTCTTGATCAAGATGGCGTCGAATAATCCGATTCGATGGTTCACGCCGCGGCCCGCTCGAACGGCCAGTTTTTCTAGGCGCCGCATTCCGGGGGCTGTCTTTCGCGTATCTAGCACTTGGCACTTCGTACATTCTACGGCTTCAACGAATTTTCTCGTGGCCGTTGCTATACCGCTGGTTCTTTGAAGCAGATTGAGTGCCGTGCGCTCAAGGGTTAAGAGTCTGCGCGCTGATCCGGAGACGCGGGCGAAGACGGTTTCGGCTTGGAGCAATTGGCCGTCGCCATGAAGTAGCGTCACTTGCTCCTGTCGATAGATCAGCGCCAGTAGTTCGGTGCCGGCCAGCACTAGCGGTTCGCGGGTTAGAAAATTACCTGAAGCCTGCTGATCGACCGGCACGCATGCTTCGGTCGTGACGTCGCCGGTGCCGATGTCTTCGCTTAAGGCGCGCTCGACTAGGTTGGCGATTTCGGGATGGTCCCAGGTGAGAGTTTTGGCCAAGTTTGAGTTTGGCTTAACGGGGTGGAGAATCGCAAAGGGGATTTTTGGAGATGATGAATAGACGATAGATCGTGGGAGGCTTGCATCGGGAGGTCTTGCGAAGTTTGGTTGGCCCCTGCTCGGTTGGGGCGCGCACGTCGCAGGAGGGACCGCACCGCACGGCGGCGCGGCTCGGTACAGCGAAGGGTTTCGTCCAACACGAATTGTGGCGGGCAGCTTGAAAAATCACGTTTCAGGCTACGCGGACGAAAACAGTAGCTTGGCGGCGGCGTAGATTGCTTGCGACGCGGGCATCTCGACGTGATGTCGGGCGGCCAGTTCGATTACAGATCCTAGGATGGGCTCGAGTTCGGGCGCGCGCCCTCGTTCGACGTCTTGCAACATAGAGGTTTTGTGCCTGCCGGCAGCCCTGCCTGATTCGAAGCGTTTTTCTGGCGACTGCGCGATATGCACTCCGACGGCGGATGCTACATCCCGGACCTCAGCCATCATCGTGGCCATCAGCGCTCGCGATTCGCTGCATTCCACCATTTCGATCATGGTCTTGCGGGTCAGTGCGCTCAAGGGATTGAATACCGCGTTTCCCATTAGCTTGGACCACAATTCGAGGCGGATGTCGGCGCGAATGGGCGCCTTCAAACCGGCGGAGGTAAACGCGTCAGACAATGCCTTGACGCGATCGCTGCGCTCTCCGCTGGGCTCGCCGATTGGAATTCGCAGGCCCTGGGTATGGGCTAGTACGCCGGGCTCGGGAAGACTGCATGAGACGTAAACGGCCGACCCAATCGCCCGCTCGGGCGGAATGTGCTGGGCGATCACTCCGGCGGGGTCGACGGATTCGAGCGGAGCGTTGCTGCCGTCGAAGTGGACGTCATGGCCGGTATCGAGCAGGCGTGCGCCGAGGAAGCCACCAATTGAACCGGCGCCGTAGATTCCAAACTTCAATCGGGGTTTCCCCAGCTACGATAGCGCCCGGACGGCGGCGGCTTCTAGGTCATCAAGAGCATCGGAAAAGAAGTGGTCGGAGGCCTCAACCCAGGTGAGTTGTTTCGGTTCAGGGAGTTGCGCATAGACGCGTTCGAGATTCTGGCGCGAGCCATGTTCGTCGTTCGTTCCGTGGATGAAGTGCTTGGCGCGTTCGCAGTTCGAAAGGAAGTCCCAGCCGCCGTGGTTGACTGCTGTACCAACGGCGACTACCCGCTCGATTGCGGCATCCGCGCAAGCTACTTGCAGCGCGACTCGCGAACCGAACGAAAATCCACCTACTAGCAACGGCAGATCTTGGTAGCGCTCGCGCATGTACGAAATCGCGGCGCGACAATCGTCTTGTTCGCCGCGACCCTCGTCGTGCGAACCCGAGCTTGAGCCGACGCCGCGGAAATTGAAACGCAAAACGGCGGCGCCAGTTTGGCGGGCTGCCTTCGCTAGACGGAAGACTACCTTGTTGTGCATAGTACCGCCATAGAGCGGATGCGGATGACAGATGACCGCGGCGCGGGTGATTGCGACGCCGTCGTCGGGGCTCTCGTGCAACGCTTCGAGCTGTCCCGCCGGACCTTCTAACAATGTTGACTCTAGAATTCTTGGCATGCAGCGGTGGGACGTTAGCGGTAGTTCGTGAACTGCATGTCGATTCCAAAGTCTTCTTCTTTGAGCACCGCCATCACCGCTTGAAGGTCATCGCGGTTCTTCCCGCCAATGCGCACTTGGTCAGCTTGGATCGAGGCTTGAACCTTGATCTTGGTGGCCTTGACGGCTTTGACAATTTCGCGCGCTTTCTCCATCGGGATCCCTTGCTGCAGATCGATTTCTTGCACGACGCTTGAACCGGCCGCAGGCCGCGGTGGATTGAAGGTCAGCGCCTTGGTTGGGACCTGCCGGCGAATGAGTTTCTGCTGAAGCACGTCGGACACTTGTTGCAAGACGTACTCGTCTGGGCATCGCAGAACGATCTTCGGCGCTTCGCTGTCGAATTCGATTTCGCTCTTAGTGGCCTTGAGGTCGTAGCGCTGATGGACCTCCTTCATCGCCTGCTGAACCGCATTCCGGACTTCGGGCAGGTCGACTTTCGAAACGACGTCAAAGGTGTTTTGGGCCATTAGATTTGTAGGTTAGCAATTTGGCCGCGTGGAGTCGTGCGGGCTTGCTGCTGTGCCCTGTCGGTAAAGACTCTTAGAGAGCGGCGCGGGCGCTTTTGAAGCGATACTTAGCGGCCCAGTTCTTGCTCTCTGCGTAGGGATCGGGCGCGGCGTTCCAGCCGTTGAGCACCGTGCCTAGTGTAGTGCGCCATAAATAATGTAACTTATAGTATCTTCGTGTCGCCTTTACTAGTAGAAGGCACACGGATGCGAAGAGCAGAGCCAGTCCCATTGACGCAGGAGCAGCGTAGGCAGTTGGAGCGCTACGCGAACGGTCGTCGGGTCGCTGTTCGTCTGGCGTTGCGAGCCAGGATCATCGTGCTCGCCGCCGACGGTCTTGAGAACAAACGGATTGCCGCGCAGCTGTCGGTCTCGCGTCAGTTGGTGGCGCGCTGGCGAAGCCGTTTTCTTGAATCCGGCGTCGCCGGCATCGAAAAGGACGCCCCGCGGCCCGGCCGTAAGCCCGCCATCTGCTCCCCAACAGTGCAACAGATCATCCACAAGACGACCCGCGAAACGCCAGCCAACGCCACCCATTGGAGCCGCCGCACGATGGCCGCCGCGGTCGGCGTCAGCGCCTCCACCGTGGGTCGCATTTGGCGCGCCCACGGCCTCAAGCCGCATCGCGTCAAGACCTTCAAACTCAGCAACGACCCGCGCTTCGCCGAAAAACTCGACGACATCATCGGACTTTATCTCAACCCGCCCGAGCATGCCCTCGTTCTTTGCCTCGACGAGAAGTCACAGATTCAAGCCCTCGACCGCACCCAGCCCGGCCTGCCCCTGAAAAAGGGACGCGGCCGGACCATGACCCACGACTACAAACGCAACGGCACAACCACCTTGTTCGCCGCGCTCAACACGCTCGACGGCTCGGTGATCGGAACCTGCATGCCCAAGCACCGCCACCAAGAATGGCTGCGCTTCTTGCGCTTGCTTGAAAACCAGACCCCCAAGGACAAGCAGATCCATTTGATCGTGGACAACTATGCCACTCACAAACACGCCACGGTGAAACGCTGGCTGCAGCGCAATAAACGCTTCCACGTCCATTTCACGCCCACCTCAGCGTCGTGGCTGAACATGGTGGAGAGGTTCTTCCGAGACCTCACCGATAAGCGCATCCGCCACGGTGTCTTTCGTAGCGTCGGCGAACTCACCACCGCCATCGAAGACTACATCGCTCGACACAATCAGCAGCCCAAGCCCTTCATCTGGACTGCTACCGCTTCCGACACCCTTGAGAAGGTCAAGCGCGGCAAAGCCGCTCTTCTTAAGGTTCAATCTGATTGACGCACTACACTAGTACCGGTGTGCCATCTTGCGCAAGGCGATCGGCGGCGGCGCGGAGCGCATCGGGAGATGTTTGTCCGGCCTTTGCAACGAGTACGACCTTGGCGTCCATGCGGGCCAGGATGCGGGCATCAGCGAGACCGCTGAGAGGGGGGGTCGATCAGAATGAAATCAAATTCACTGTCCGCGTGTTCCAATAGTTTGCGCATTGATGCGTCGTACAGCAAGTTGACGGCTTGCGCACCCGCCGTGCCCGCTGGAAGAACTCGTAGATTCTCAATCGTTGATTCGATCGCTCAGGACTGGCTATCGTGCGCCACGGTTTCGGGGTTGCCGCGCTGAGCCCAGTCGATGAGCAGATTCGATAGGCCCCACTGATTGGGTAGGCGAAAGATCTCGTGCATACGAGGCTTACGAAAGTCAGCATCGATGACGAGCACCCGGCGGTGAATATCCGCTAGCGCTAGGGCCAAATTGCTGACAAGCGTCGACTTGCCGTCGCCGGAGGTTGGGCTTGTGACGACGATTCTGCGGATGTTTTCGGAATCGTTCATCTCTGAAAACAATATCGACGTCAAGATGGCGCGTACATGCTCGCTGATTACCGTTCGCGGTGCGCCGCCGTCGGCTAAAGTTTGCGGCTTCGGGAGGTCGTCAGGCGAGGCGATCGCGGCCAATGGGTCCGGTAGGCGAGCTGCATCGGGGATCGCCCCGAGTTCCGGAATTCCGGTGCAGGCGCTGAGGTCGCCGGGTTCTCGCAACGTAGAGTTCATTCGGTCACGGCCAATTGTTAGCCCTGAGCCAACGAGGAAGCCAAGAAACATCCCGGCGAACGCTTGTAGCATCGGTCGCGGTCTGACTGGGTCGCTGGGAGGTACCGCGGGGTCGACCACCCTCACGTTTGCGATGTCAGTCATCGATGCAATTTTGGTTTGCTGGACACGCCTCAGCAATTCTTCGTATAGCGATTGATTGGTATCGACCTGGCGCCTTAGCATGTCGTACTCGACAACGTGCCCACGTTCGGCCGACACTATTAGAGCCTGTTTGGCAAAGGTGTCTCGCACCAACTCCTCACGTCTTTTTGCTGTTTCGTATGCAGAGCGGACCCGCTGCCGCTCGGCCGCCTGTTCTCGTTGGATGGCCGTTTCAGCTTGAGCAAGCTGCGCCAGGCTTTTTCGAACTTTCGGATGCGCGTCGGTGAGATCGGTGCGAAGTTCGGCCAGACCTCGTTCCAGCTCAGCTTTTCTAAGCTGAAGCTGGCCGAGGGTGTGATTGCTCTCGCTCGACGTCGGGCTCGCCGCGCCGCGCGCCGAAGATTCGTAGCTCGCCTCGCGTTTGATGCGCTCGGCGGCAGCAACTGAGAGTTCTTGCTCTAGACGCGCCAGATGTTGTTGCTCGACGCTGGTTCGGTTGTCAGCGAAAACCAGCGCAGCGGCTTTTGAATACTCACGCAGCTCCAGTTCCGACGCCCGTAGTTGCTCCCTCATGGTTTCGAGCTCGGCAGCGAGCCGCTGCAGCGTTTGTCGACGAGTCTGCGCGGTCAGATCAGTTGTGTAGGCTACGAACTCGTCTCCGAGGGCGTTGAGAAACCGCGAAGATAGTGCCGCGTCCGGCGATTCGAACGTTGCCGCGATCAGTCGCGTTGTGCGTATCGCTTCAATGTCTAGCGCGTCCCTCACTTCTTAAGGCACTACGGAGATGGCGTCCACCGGAAAGCCCGCGCGTCGCGTTGCCCTCTCGATCAGGGTGCGGCTGTTGAGAATGCTTACAGCGGTAGCGACGTCCGCCTCAAGTGCGCCGAAGCCCACTCCCGATGTAGTCGGCGTCACTTCATGGGCCTCGAGGAATCGGTCGTTCAGAGCCAGTATTTCTAGCGTCAGCCCGGCGCGATAGATCGGCTGTTGAACGAGACTCAGCAACCCGCCGGCGAGCAGGCCACAAAGGGTAGCGGCAACGAGCAGCAGCTTGTTTCTTGAGAGCATCGCCGCTATCGACGTTTCGCGCGGGACTGGCGTCAACCCAGCCGCATACTCCTCTACCAAGTCGAGCGGGACGAGCACGCCCGCGGACGGGGCGGCATCGAAGTCAGTTTTTCGATTGGTCAGGGCCGAGACGCGCGCCATATAGCAGCCCCCGTGCCGAAATTCACGAGCGCCGCGGCGGCCATCACTCGGGCTCGCTTGCCGCCACTTGCCGGGATAAACAAAATGTCTTCCTGCTGAAGGGTGAGGTCGGGCGCGTTGTCCGCCAGAATTGCCTTGAGATCGACGCTGACTTCATGGCGTGCGCCCTGCCCGTCGACTGCACGAAGAATCTTGGCCCGCCGGAGCGCTGCAACGCGATCGAGTCCGCCCGCTAGAGCCAGTGCCTCGATCACTGAAATTTGCTCGCTTGCGCGTAGGGCGAAGCCGCCGGAGCGTTCGACCGCTCCGACGACGTAGACCAGATTCGCTCGTGGAACCGCGATTACATCGTGCGGCATGATGGCAATATTGTGCGCCGGCGCTCCGCCCTCGATGACTTCATGCAGGTCGAGCTTCACTACGCTGTATCCGCCCTCTACATCGTCGACCGCGCTCGCCAAGGGAATTCGACCCCACTCGAGACGACGGGTCACCGTTACGGTGTAGCCGGCCTCCTCGCGCACTCCTCCGGCCGCTGATAGCACGTCGACAAGATTCTTATTGCCGGCTAGCTGGTGTATTCCAGGACTGCGAACTTCTCCAAGAACCGATACAGGCCGACTGCCGTACTCAACAATTTCGATCGAGACGTGTGGCTCTTGAACGAATTGACGTAAGCGCTCCGCGACGAGCTTCTCAAGCTCGCGGGGGGATTTTCCAGCGGCGTCGAGTCGGCCGATGAGTTCGACGTATAGAGTGCCGTCGCCCTCCACCCGCACGCGCGGGCTCGACACCTGTTCCTCTTCAGAGACTCGGAGGGAGACGACGTCGCCGGGTCCGAGGCGATAAGCAAGCGGGCGTTGGTCAGCTAACAGCGCAGACGGGAGGACCAGCAGCGCGATGACGGTGGCACAGCGGCTCCAGTGTGACAGCCGATAAAACGGGTGCATATCACAGGGTTTTATCAGATAAACGAAGGGCTCAACTCGTTTAATGCCAGTCCGGCCCGTTTGTTTGCGTAAAGTTTATCGGTGTGCGCTTGATTGGGTTGGATTGCTTCGCATTTGAGCGTCGTCGCGCGGCTCGGGGAAGTGGTTCGCAGGTGCTGCGGTGCTTGGACTACTTGCTTGCGCGAATGTAGTCTACTATCTGATCGATGTTTCGCTTGCTGAGGCGGCTAACGAACGGCGGCATCAACTCGCCGCCGAATTGAATCTTGATTCGCAGGTAGGCTTCGCTCGGCTCGGCTTTGCTTAGCGGTGTGAGTTCGTTTTGGAAAAACCGATGCAGGTTGGGCCCAAGCTTTGCGGGCTTGTCGGCTTCAATCGCGTGACACACGACGCAATTGTCGCGATAGAGCTGCCGACCCGCTACCAGAGGCTTTTCCCACGGCGGCGCTTTTCTCTCAGCAGCGATCGCAATCAGCGGCAGGGCTAGCGCGATTAGTAGGACGCAACGTTTCATCAAGCCTGCCCCTTCTCCACCGAAATGGCTCCTTGGGCGCGTAGCTGCTCGCCGAGGCTTTCGAATTCACTCGCCTTGCATGGAACCTGTAGGAAGAGTTGGTCCGAATCAAGTGCTTCGCGAGGGGCGGAATGTTTTCTGAAGAACCGGCCTTCGATTAGAAAACTCGCCAATATTCCAAAGATCGCACCGAGCATCGTCGTCTCATAGGTGATTACTCCGATTGGCCACAACGAGTTCAGGGGCATCCCGCCGGTAACGAGCGGGTAGTCACCTTGGGTCCACAACATAAAGAGCGTCATTCCCAGGCCGAACGCGACGGCGCAAACCACCGCGACGAACGACATGCGGCTAGGGCGATCGAGCACGCCGGGCTCAAATTCTACGGGCTTCGCCGAATAGATCACTGAGTCGCGGGACGCCAGCTCGCCAAGCGCCGCCGTGAGCAAAGCTTTGTTGTCGAACTTAGCTGTCAGCTTCATGTTCGTACTCCCAGATGGCGATGATCGGGACCGCCTTGGCAAACAGCAGATAAAGCAGCACCATCGCGGCAAAGGTCGCGGCGGTAATGGTGAGTTCGACCGGTGACGGCCAGTAGTGACCGGCGGCGGCGCGCAGGGGCGGATTCGAAAGTGTCGGCAAAATGATCAGAAAACGCTCTAGCCACATGCCAATCAACACAGTAAAGCCGCTAAAAACGATGGTGGGGATCGTCCGCAGCCTCTTGATGCCTAGCAAAACAAACGGAATCACAAAATTGCAAACGACCATCAGCACGGTGGCGAAACCAAACCCTCCGTGCTCACGAGCCTGGAAAACGTTCATTTCGAGCGGATTGTTGCCGTACCAGACGGTGAGATGTTCCGATACGGTGAAGTACGACCAGACAATGCTCATGAGCAGGAGCAGCTTCGCCAAGTTGTCAAAGTGAACCGGCCGTAAATACTTCTCTAGGCGCAAAAACTTGCGAATTGCGGCCATCACGATCACTAGAGCCCCGATTCCGCTAAAGATTGCGCCGGCAACAAAGTATGGCGCGAAAATCGTCGAATGCCACATAGGCGCCAACGACATTGAAAAGTCGAATGCGACCACCGAGTGCACCGAAATTGCGACGGCGAGAATGACCACCGCCATCAACTTCGTAGCGCGCTCGAGGGCGTGCCACTGACGGTCGCTACCACTCCAGCCGAGCGACAATATTCCGCAGATAGTCGATCTCAGTCCGGTAGTGCGCTTCGCCATGAGCGCTAAATCCGGTATCAACGGCAGGTAGAGATATAGGAAGCTTCCAGTCATGTAAGTCATGATGGCCGTCATGTCCCACACGAGCGGCGAGCGAAAGTTGGGCCACAACAGGCGCTCGTTGGGGTAGGGAATCAGCCAGTAAAAAAGCCATACGCGCCCCAGGTGAATAAGCGGAAACATGCCGCCAATCATCAGTGCAAACAACGTGATTGCCTCGGCTGCCCGTGTGACCGGCTTGCGCCAACCGGCATCGGTCAGGCGAAGAATTGCGGAAATTAGCGTCCCCGCGTGGGAGATGCCGATCCAAAACACGAAGTTGATGATGTAGAAGCCCCAATAGACCGGTCGAGCGAGGCCGGTTACAACCATGCCTTGGTCGACCTGAATCATCCAGGCCACGCCGCCCGCGGCAACCACGAGCATGCAAATGGCCGCTACCGTGAGGTATCCGGCGCCGGCGCCACTCATCGGACGCAATAAATCCTGCCGAATTTGTTCGTCGGTGATTGCCTCGGAACTCATCGATCAGGTGCCCTTCTCCAGATAAAACACACGCGGCTTGGTGCCCAGTTCGTCGAGCAACTGGGTAGAGCGTCCACTGCCGGCCCACTTTGAGACGGTGCTCTCGGGGTCGCTGATATCTCCGAAGGCCATCGCTTCGGCCTGGCATCCTTGCACGCAAGCGGGTTGAATGTCGCCGTCAGCCAACGCACGGTTTTCTTCCTTGGCGTCCAATTTGCCGCGCTGGATTCGCTGCACGCAGAACGTACATTTTTCCATCACCCCGCCGGGACGAATGGATACGTCGGGGTTGTGTTGTAACTCGAGAGGCGCTGGCCAGAATGGATCTTCGTAATTGAAATAGCGAACCGTGTAGGGGCAGTTGTTCGCGCAGTAGCGGGTTCCGACGCAGCGGTTGTAGACTTGTACGTTCAATCCTTCTTCGTTTTGATACGTCGCATACACGGGGCAGACTGGTTCGCACGGAGCGTCGTCACACTGTTGACACATCACGGGGCGATACTTCGCGCGGATATCGGGAAACGTGCCCTCGTAGTATCGGTCGATGCGGATCCAATGCTTCATGCGGCCCTTTTCCGCTTCGTCGGGGCTGGTTAGTGGGACATTGTTTTCGGCGTGGCAGGCGACGACACAGCTTTCACACCCTGTGCAGCGATCAAGATCGATCGCCATCGCCCATTGCGGATGGGTTGTTTCAGACATCTATGGGCTCACTTGTCGCGGGATGGATCGTGTTTGAGCCGAGCGCGTAATTTCGTATTGGCGATTCCATTGCTTACAGCCTGACTAACTCGTCGTTGCGGTCGACTTGCGTGAATTGCAAGAAGCGTTCGGCGGAACCGACAGCTTCAATTCGCACCGCGCATGAAAAAACCTGCGAGCCGGTGCCGACGGCCGACTGATCTGGAATTAGTCCCATGACGTCGGCGGCGCCGCCCAGTCCCAAACTGACGACTCCTGGTATCGCCGCCGGGTTGATGTACGCCTGCACCTCAACATCGCCAGCCGGGGAAGTCACCTTGACGCGATCTCCGTTGCGGACGCCCAAGGTCGTGGCCGTGCCCGGATCAATTTCTAGCGGCAAATCGAACATCAGCGATGAAGCGGAGTCAGGAAGCTGGCTTAGCCAGGGAAGGTCCGCCCCGGAGCCATCGCCGAATTGAACCGTTGAGAATGTCTGGAGCGTCAGAGGATACTCCGCGGTTGTAGCCGAACTGTCGGTCGCCGCATCCCAAGGGCCGTCGGGAGGAGGGTTCGCCAGCTCGTCGACCGCACGTTCTTCGCACCAGCCGCCCTGGCGCTCGGCGTATGCTGCGAAGTCGGCCGAGCTGTCGAAGCCGTCCTGCGAATTGTACAGGCCCTCGTATGCGGGCGTGTGCGCAGTCACAGATTTTTCTAACCGTTTGGCAATGTCAGCGAGGACGTCTTCACTAGCGCGCGTATCGTAGAGCGGGCGAACAAACGAGGGTCCGCCGGTCAGGGCGTTTCCGGGCGCCGTCGTCGGTAGGACCACGCGATTGGCTTCGAGGGCGTCATGGTCGGGCAGTACAAGGTCAGCATACTTACTGGACCCAAAGGCGATCACCGTGGAAGCGTCGAGCAACTTTCTAACCCGAGACGGAATCGTAGCATCCGCGACACCATCGAGAAACACAATTTTCGGCCGGGCGGAGGCGGTGTCGATCGCCTCGATGTCGAGTGGGCGCGAGGGCGACATGACTCCGCCTGGTTGGCCGATGTTCCCCAGCAGAATATTGAGCGTGCCTGCTGCCGATACGGCTGCGACAGAATTTTTCTGGACGATACTTGCGCCACCAATCACGACGGGCTTGGCCGCGGAGGCAAGGCGGCTGGCGGCTTCTTCGACACGAACCTGTTGCACGCCGCTTTGCCCGCACAACGCCGGGATATCGGCGCTACGAAGCGTTGCCGCCAGAGTTGGGGGCAGGGAACTGTCGTCCTTCCCATGCCGCTGAACCAACAATGCTCCAACGGCGAGCGCCAGGGCGTGCTCGCCACCTGGTACGATCGGCAGCCAGCGGTCAGCCGCCCAAGCAGTCTGCGAAAATCGGGACTCGGCATGGAACAGCGATCCGCGAATCGATTCGCGACCTCGGCGCATGTGTCCAAAGCGCCGCGAATAAAATACCGGCGAAACCCAAGCGCCCAGGAAATCCGCGCCAATACTCAAGACGAAATCGGCGTCATGGATCTCATAAACAGGGATGCCATCCCAGCCGAACGCTAACTTCGCCGCCGCACGTTCGACCTCGAAATCAAACGTGCCGACGGTCCGAGCCGAGCCGAATCCGCAACCTTCGAGAAATGCCGCGACAGCCGCGCTTCGCGACCCCGAGCCGGCCGACGACAGATACAGTACTTCCGCGGGTTCGGCCGTTTTCAAGTCACTCGCTACGCGCTCTAAGGCCACGTCCCACTCGACATCGTCGAGCCCCCCGGTGGCATTGCGGAACATCGGTCCCCGAGGCCGTTCTGGATGATACAAGCGTTGCACGGCCGCCTGGCCGCGTCCGCAAATTCGTCCTCCGCTAACTGGATCAAGCGGATTGCCTTCGATCTTCTTAATCGCCGCGATCGGCTTGCGAACGGCCTCGCCGTCAACCTCGATGGTCTGTTCAGCGCGCATGACGCGAACGATAGTCCCGCATCCGGCAGAGCATTCCTGGCACACACTCGGGTGCCACTCCTCGATACCTGGAACGAGTTGCTCTTCGGGAACCAGCAGCGGAATCAGCTCGTTCGCTTGATGGCCGCAGGCACCAGTGATTGCCGCGCCCGACGACGTACCTACCAGCTTGAAAAAGTTGCGCCTATCCATTGGATCTTAAAGATGTCGCGTTCATGGATTCGAAAGAATCGGTCATTGCAGGCTGATGCGAGCGCCTTGTTAGTTGTGACATGCCACGCAATCCACACTCGCCTGCTTTTCGCGATGACAGTTGAGACAGGTTCCCATAGAATGTTTCACCAATGGCTGAGCAGTTATCGCTTCGGCCATGTTGCCGTGGCAGGCTGTGCACTCCATGTCCGCTCGGATGTGCGGCGCGTGGCGAAACTTGACGTGCCCGGTGCGATTGAATTTGTAGATGCGAACCCACGGCGGTTCTCGTCCGGCTTCCGCAAACGCTGCCAGTTTTTGCACCTCAGGCCGATCCGTCGCGATCTTTTCGTGGCACAGCATGCATTTTCTGACGCTTGGAATTGTTGCCGCGTCGGCCACGTCCGCCTGACTATGGCAGTCGAGGCATTCGAGGTTCAGCGCGACGTGTTTGTTGTGCGGGAACTCGACTGGCTGTTCGGCAGCGAAGGCCGCACTGCAAAGTGCGATAAGTGCCGCCAAAATAGGACGATGCATCATGCGACCAGCGATTGCACAACTCCTCTGCAAACTCATTCGCTCACTGACGTCAGTGGTTATTGGCCGTCGGTCAGTATTGGAAAATCGATACAACAACTAACCGACCCAACCGACCATCATATACACTTCGCTAGCCCGCATTTCTCATCACGTGGTGAGAAATGTGGGCTAACGCGGGGCCTCGCCACCGACCCAGATTGGCGACGACCACGCCTGTGCGCCGTTCAGTTGACTAACGCGCACGTAGTAGTAGTCGCCGTCTCGGTGCTTTCCGGTATCGGAATAGTCGAGGTCGAAGTCCATCGAAGCGTTTGGATTGATAACTTCGACGGCAATACGATCCCACGCTTGATCCACCGGCCACTGCTGGAACGAGCGACCGTCTTTTAGGTCGGAGAACGGAAGATTCACCGTGAGTTTCGGAAGATCCGCCGACGGTCGAAGCATTGGGGGAGCTCCACCCATCTCCGTTGTCTTTTCAAGCTCAACGGTGATTCCCGTCGAACGCGACGCCCCGTCTAACTCGAGTAAGATCTTGTCCGCCCGTCCGCGCGTCACCATGTAAAAGTTCACCCGGTTTGGGTTTGCCGTGTCGACCTCGGCCTTCTCGAAATGAATATTCAAGAAGTTCGTGGGTCTCGCGCTCACAAGGCTCGCACCTTTTACGGTCAAGCTGCCTTTCCACGGTCGATTGCCTCGTGGATTGTCGCGGATGACGGGCTCAGTTGAAGAATCAAACGAAACTTCAACGAATGACTTTGACTTCAAGGGCGCTGCGGCCGGCCGTTTCGAGTAGACGACGTCGCCGTTTTTGATGATCGCGACTTCGGTGATCGGCGCGGTGCCCATTGCTTTGGCCGTTAGCCTGCGCGTGTCGGTGGGTCGCAGGCGTTCACCCATCGGGGTTTCGTTGACGTTGAAATCGACGATGATTCGATCGGCGGGAGCCGTGGCGTAGGCGTGACGGGCTCGTAAATTGTCGAAGACCGCATCGTTCGTCTTTTCAGGGGCCCAGACGGCGGCGAGGCCACCGAACTGGGTGCGATTCTCGTGGTTGCGAGTTCCGCTGTATCCAGGTTGTGCCCGGTGGTTGTCAGACGCCGCCAAGAATCCGACCTGGTGACCGTTGCGGAGGTAATAGTTGCCAAACCACTCGAAGGTGCCGTGTGTCGACTGAATCTCAACCAGGCGTTCCATCTCGGGGTCGTTGAGTCGCCAGTCACCGGCCTGGTGAGCGTGCGGGACGATGAGGACGTCATCGGTGTCGTATAAACTCCTCAAGCCGGCGTAGAGCCGCGTGAGGAAAGGGTAGTCTTGGGCCGCTACGCGGTCGCCATCCGGCCGCCGGAAAAATACATTGTGATGTCCGCCCGAGTAGCGAGACTGCGTCCACTCGTATGAAAGAAACGAGACGAATTTCCCTGGCTCTGAGTAGCGCTTAACAGCGGCGCGCATGGTTTCCCACTCCGCGTCGTCGAGCCAAATATCGTGCTCTGAAAAGCCTACAAAGTCGAGCTGCGCGTCATCGCGAGCGTATTGGTAGAGGCCGTCTACCGAGCCTTGACCCTCGGCATATCCGGTGTGAATATGGGTCTCGCCCCAGTAGAGGCGCTGGGACGGATCGTCTTGCACCCAGACCGGATTACTTAACGCAGTAATTCGGCCGTCGGCGGACTTGATCTCGAAACGGTACGTGCCCGGCCGGTCGAGCGATAGATTGCGGACGAACGAAAGACCGTCAGCGCCGGCAGGTAGCGAACCCACCTTTGAGCCATCGAGGCTGATTTCGTAAGCCGGTACGCCCTCGGTCGAGCGGTTGTACCAGAGGTCTTCCGATCGCACGGACAGATCGAACGGTTCAGCGGTTTTCACGACCGACGGGGCAATGCCTCGCACATTGACAACGTGTGTGCCGCGAACTCTGTATGTGTCCCATTTCGCGGTCAGGAACAGTCCGCTGCCGTCTAGGTCGACGTAGATAGGGTGCAGCACTTCTTCACTTTGAAAGGTCTGGATCAACAGCCCGCGCGACCCGCCGGAGCGATCTCCGAAGACAAAAGTAACGGTCTCACCCTTCTTCAGATCGCCACCGGTAACGCGGTAGGCGGGCATTGGGACAGCGCCGCGAAAGCCGCCATGCATTCCAAAAAGTGGTATGCCGGTGGGCTCGAGTTTCACTCGCGGGTTCGAGCTGTGCGCGGAAACATAGTTGTCTGCCGCCGGGTCGCTTACTTGCTGCTCGCCGTGGTCTCCGATCTGTTCACGCGCGAGGATGAACGCGCCTCCGTCTTTTAGCGGCAGGGCCCCGACGGTGAAAGTTTGTTCGAATGTGGCCCAACTGCGCGCCTTGTACGTGCCGTCCGATTTCATCGTGAACTCGCCCACGGCACCGGGCTGGTCGTCCTTTAGCGAGTATTCGGCGATCACGTCGTCCATCGACGCCAAGCCGCCGCCCCGGGTGTAGCGCTCGCGATCTTGGTCAGTTCCCTGAATGGGTTCAGCGGCGGAACGCATGAAAAGCGGCGCGTTCACGGGTGCGGGACGACCGGTAAGCGAAAAGGCATTGATCCAGTCGAACATCACCTTTTTGCGCTCTTTGAGATTGGCGAGGCTTGTCTTTTCGCGCTTGGCGTCTTTCTTTAACGCTTCGACTTGTTTGCGTAGCTCATTCGATAGGTAGTCACCACGCCGGCGTTGCGCTGTCGCTACTGAGAAAAGCGTGAGGGCAGCGAGAACTACGGCAACGGCGATAGCGCCGGCCTGGCGATAGCTTGTTTTGACTTGCATTACTTTGTACCGCGTCACGAGTGACGCCGCGTCGGTCAGTTTAGATGGACCGGCTGTGCAGAGGCGCCATTGCCCGCGGAATCCCACGCAGCGACGCGTACCCACTTCTTGCCGGTTGCGTCAAAGGGTATGCGAAAACGTTTCTTGCCAAATGGGCCTTCGTCGGTTGCAGACACGACTTTCCGGTCTACGCTGCTGCCGTCGCCCCATACGACCTCTACGAACTCGAGGGGATACGTCCAGTGAATCAACGCCTCGACGGCGCCGTCGACGACCTCGAATTCCGGAATCAATATCTCGCCCGAGGTAACGAAAAAATCACCGGCGCGCATCGCATCTAAGACCGGCGCCCAGCCTTCGTCAAAGCGGGGCAACTTGTCGACGCGTACGTAGTTCACCATCAGATGCGGATAGATCTCGTCCTCTGGAAATTTGTTGTAGGTGTCGCCCTCTGAAATTAGATACTTGGGCCGGCCCCAATTGTTCATGTCATCCAACGTGCCGAAGCAGCGTTCTTCGCAGATGCGGGACTCCGATAAATCCACAGGCAACGACTGAAACGATGCACCCAGGTACCGATCGCTCTGGAAATAGTCGGTGTCTTTGATGCGATCCGGATAGTACGTTGACCCCTTGGTGCGAGGATGCGCCTGCCACACCAAGCCGCCCTCGTTGCGTAGCATTTTCAACTCGTCTTCACCCGAACCGACGTGGTAAACCTTCCCGAAATTCGCGACTTCTTCTTCAAACGGTTTGCCGCCCTCACGTACGTGGGTCCAATAAACCGGTCGCGGAAACACCATCGTGTAATGGCCGCCAAATGAGTTATTTGGTTCCTCGCCCGGAACGAGCAAAAAGTCGGTGTCGGAATGGCGCTTGCAGGCTTCGAAATAAGCGCGCTGATCAACTAGACGTAGCTCGCCAGGGTCTTTTGCGTGGCCATCGCCGTGAAAGTCCGACATCATTGCGATGTTGATGCCTAGTGCTCGAAACGCCGGAATCCAGGCCGGGCGGGCGTCAAGACTTCCGCGGTCTTGCACGTATTCATTGAAGTGCGTATGGAAGTGGCTGACGGCAACCTTGAAGCCCTCGAGCGGCGGGTAGCGATCGCGGTTGGTGTATGCCAGCACGGCTTGCCGGTTGGAGCCCGAACCTTCGGCACTCAGGTAGAAATAAACCGCCATGCGCTGCTCGGTTCCCGCCGGAGCGTTGTAGAGCGCAAAGTTCGCGCGCGCAAAGCGGTACGCCTGTCGCGAGCGACGCGCCCAAATTTCGTCATCGATCCCATACGCGGAATACATCTCTTCGTGGTCGCCCTGCCGTACGCCGACGCCGAAGGTTCCGTCAGGATCTTTGCGGTAGTAGACGTAGCCCAAGTTTCGCTCAATCTCACGCGCCCAAAAAAATTTATGCGGGGCGGGGAAGTACGCCAGCGAGCCACCGCTGTTCCAGTCGATCACCGCCAGGCGATTTCTGGCGCGAATGGGCACGGGATCATCATGCTCGCCGCTTCCGAAGAGATAGTGCTGTTCGGCGCGGGCGATGTCACGCCACGAGATGCGCGAAGCGTCGTCGATCTTTAATCCGGAAATTCCGCCACGATACTTGTATGCTGTCGAGGGCCGCTCGGTCGAAGCAATCAATTCCTGCCGCAGCAGATTCGATCCACGATAGACGGTGTAGCGCAGTTTGCCGCTGAACGGCCCGGCCGTCACAGCGTCAAACTCGACTTCGACGCGGGAACCATTGGCGCGGGCTTCACAGCCGCTTGAAGCGAATTTCGCATCGGCCTCAATCACTTCGTCCGCCTGGCGAGGCGTCCCGACATTCACACCATCGAGGCCGGGTACCTCGAGCGGCGCATCCCAAAACACCTTCCATTTTTCCTTTTCGATAACCTCGTCGCTCAACTCGACTCCAAGCGCCTTGAGCGGGTTGAGTTGTTGATTCGAAATCCGTCGTGTGCCGGCAGTAACGTGAAACTCTGGGTGCGCGTTTTCCGCGACTACGCGCCAGCGCCCGCCCGCCGATCGCGCGGCGAGTTCGCGAATAAGCGGCTGCCGATCTTCGAGGTCGAACCAGGCCCGCAGCTTTGCGTCTCGTTCGCCGTCCCATGTGATTTCTACACCGCTATCGCGCGTCTTGGCCTGAAGGCCGCGTTGCTGTTGGAAGGCGTCGAGCGAGCACGGGAGGACGGGTCGCGCTAGAACAACCATCAGAACCAGAGCGAAAGATGCCCTAGCTCTGAATCGTGAAACCAAGAGTGAACGATTGACCAAGCGTGGTTCTAGCGTCTGCACAAACGCAGCATACCCCAGAAACCACGAAAGACCTACCGAGCCGATGGCACAGCGGGTACTGGCGCGGCGCCGTTAACGTTTACGGTTACTGTTTTTGGCGATGCAGTTCTTGGTTGATCGCCTAGCAACTTCACCGTACACTGGTACGACTTACTCAGCTAATACCGAGGCCATTTACACTCTGGCCGCGGCATTTGGGAGATTTTTAATTATGCAATTCAATTCGATGAAAGTCAGTGGCTTGTGCGCGCTAGCCGTATTTGTTGTCGGCTTAGCCGGGCCCGCTTTGGGCCAGGATGTGTTGTGGCAAGAGGTTCAGAGCGCCGCGCTCGGAGCCGACGGCGCGGCGGGGGCGTCAGGTATTCGATACGTCGTTGACACTCCGCGGTTGGACGATATTCTGCGTAACGCCCCACTCCGGGACTTTCAGCAGAGGCAGTTGTCGGGCGCAATTATTACGCTTCCGATGCCGGACGGTTCATTTGAGAGATTCCGCGTCGAAGAAGCGCCCGTCTTTGAGCCGGCGCTGGCCGCCCGCTATCCCACCATCCGCAATTACAGAATTAGCGGTGTCGATAACCTGGCGCTGCGAGGGCAACTTGATCGCAACGGAGACGACATGCACGCCTTAGTGCTCACTAGCGGCGGGCCGGTGCAGATTAACCCGGCCGGCGGTCACCCATTTTATACGAGCGCATATGAGAAGGCGCCGGCAGTGCCGTTTGAGTGCGGCGCGGACGATGCGTTCGTCCCACCACCGGCCGCCGCGAACCGGCCGCTGCTGGGGACTGCGCGGAACGGGGGAAAAGGGGGGATCCGCCGGATCGCCGCCGCCGCCACGAGCGCGAAGGACATCCCTTCCGGCAGTAATTTGCGGATCTACGAGTTGGCTGTCGCTACAACCGCCGAATACTACATGGGCCGCGGGAACAACGATGGCGCGGTGCTGGCATCGATCAACACGGTATTCGGCCGCGTGAACCTGATCTACGAAAGCGAGGTGGCGATTCAATTCATGGTCATCGCCGAGACCGATCAGCTCTTCTCGACCGATCCCACCGATTTCACAAATACCGTACCAGCGACGATGCGGGTTGAGAATCAGGCCTTTATAGACGGCATTCTCGATGACGACGACTACGACATCGGTCACGTGTTCGGCACCAGCCCGGGCGGCGGCAATGCAGCCGGCAGCGTCGTGTGTGTCGATGGCAGCAAAGCGTTGGGAGCAAGCGGGTTGAACGTCGGTAACAACGCCGCGACCGAAGAGGGATTCGGTGGCTATCGGCTCGTCATGCACGAGGTTGGCCACCAGTTCAGCGCCGGACACAGTTGGAGCGGCCGATTCGGCAACTGCACGATGGGGCAGTTCAGCCCAACGAATGCCTATGAGCCGCTGAGTGGGACCACGATCATGTCGTACTCAGGCACCTGCGGCAACAGCGAGAACATCAACGGGAACGTTGCCGTGGACACGTATTTTCACACACGCAGCTTCGACAGCATCGTGGACTATTCGGTGAATGACAATGGAAACAACTGTCCGACGATCCAGAACACGAGCAATTCGGCCCCGGTTGTGAATGCAGGGTCGGACTTTACGATCCCGGCGCGAACGCCCTTCACCCTGACAGGATCAGCTACCGATCCTGAAAGTGACCCTCTGACTTACAACTGGGAACAGTTCGATGTGGGGGGCGTTCGGATTTCGCCGCTTATGGACGCAGGAGACAATCCGCTGTTTCGGTCGGTCATTCCCGGCGCGAGCCCGTCAAGGACGTTTCCACAGTTGGCCGACATCCTTGACGGCACGCCCTCAGTCGGCGAGCTGCTTCCGCAGGACGATCGCACGATGAATTTTCGGCTGACTGCGCGTGACAACCTTGCGGCCGGTGGCGGCGTCGACTACGACTCGATGGTCGTTACGGTGCTCGGCGACCCGTTTTCGCTGACTTCACCCAATGGAGGAGAAACGCTGAACGCCGGCTGTACCGAGCCCGCAACGTGGATCGTCGGCGGCGGGGACATCGCGGCAAACGTAAACCTGTTGCTCTCAACGGACGGGGGACTCACATTCCCAACGGCGCTGGCTTCCAGCGTGCCAAATGATGGTAGCCACGACGTTGCGCTGCCGTGTACTGCTTCGACCTCCGCCCGCGTGCGAGCCGAAGGGGACGGCAATATTTTCTTCGATATTTCCGACGACGACTTTACGATCGAAGAAAACGAGCCGGAAGTTGCGCTCGAGAGTCCGCCACCGGAGGAAGGTGAGGTCGACGAGAACTGCGAGTACGATCTGCAGTTCACGGCGACGATTACCGACGACTGCTCGGTTGCGGAGGCGGACGTTGATGTCGCCTTTAGCGTACTTGGCGGCACTGCGATGATCAGCAACGGGATGTTCCAGACGCAACAGGTCAACTCGACCACGGTGAGCGTTACCGGCAGCGCGCTCGTCTCTGATCTGACGTCTAGCCCGGCGATCGCGCGCGCGTTGATTACGGTCTCGGACGGTTGTGGCCTCGAAGAGCAAGACCCATACGACATCGCATTGTTCGACACCACTCCACCCACCATCGACGTGACGCTCTCGCCGGATACGTTGTGGGCTCCGAACCACAAAATGAACATAATCACCGCCGATGTGACGGTCGCGGACAATTGCCCTATCGCTAACTTTGAGCTGCTCAGCGTGACGAGCAATGAGCCGGACAACGGACTCGGCGACGGCGACTTTCCGGATGACATTCAGGGAGCCGATCCGTTTACGGATGACGTGAGCTTCGAGGTTCGCGCCGAACGCATGGGCGGGGGTGACGGCCGTGTCTACACCGCGACCTACCAAGTAGAAGATGGGTCGGGGAATACGACCGAGGGGTCGGCGACGGTGGACGTGCCCCACAGCCAGAGTCCCGAGTGACCCTGGGCGTCGGTGGCCGGCGCACGGTTTTAAATACGAGCGCCGGCACGTCGACCTCACCGTTGACGGAGTCGCGCCAGGAAGCGCGCGCCTCGAGCTGAGCAATGCGGGCTAGGGACAGGTCCGCGGGAGACGTGTAAAATTGTGGGCATCGCGGCGTGAAGCCTAGAGTGCAGGTTGATTTGCGAGACAGTCGCGCCGTTTGCACCAGCCCCGAGCTGTAAATGCCTTTGAACCCCCCATTTGACGCTGAGCGCAAGGCTGTATTTGTGATCGTTCCGGCGTACAACGAGGCGCCGAAGTTGGCTAGTGTACTGTCCACGATATTGGCCGAGGGTTATAGCGTCGTGGTCGTTGACGACGGCAGCACAGACGGAACGGGTGACGTCGCGCGAGCGTTGCCGGTTTACGTTTTGCGGCATCCCATCAATTTGGGCCAAGGAGCGGCGCTCGAAACCGGAATGGCCTTCGCTCGCGAGCGGGGGGCGGCAATCGCGGTGCATTTCGATGCGGACGGGCAACACGATGCGCGTCAGATTGGGCAGTTGACCGCACCGGTCGGGTCCGGCGAATTCGATGTCGCACTGGGCTGTCGCTTCTTGCGGGAGGAGGACATCGAGTTGATTCCGACGGGCCGTCGGTTCGTTTTGCGCCTTGGCCGAGTCGTTTCAGGGATTCTAACGAACGTCTGGCTGCGAGACACGCACAATGGCTTCCGAGCCTTCTCTCGCCATGCGCTTGAGAAGATTCGGCTGCAGGAAAGTGGTTTCGGCCACGCGACTGAAATCTTGGACCAGATCCGAATTCATCGACTCAGGTATGTTGAGGTGCCGACGACGGTTCACTATTCGGCGTATTCTTTGCAAAAGGGCCAAGCGACGTCTAATGGATTTAATATCGTGCTCGATTTACTGATGGGGAAATTCTTCCGATGACACCCGTTCAACCGATTCTCGTATGCATTCTGCTGCTTGGATTGACCCTCTACTTTCGCATGCTGCGCTCAAGATTGGCCGATCGCATCGTCGTGTCGGTCGTGCTCGCCTCAGCCTTGGTGCTGGTGGCATTTCCAGAATGGGCTAACGTCATCGCTCACCAGATCGGCGTCGGGCGCGGTGTCGACTTGATTTTCTACTTGGCTATTCCGGAACTGGGATTTACGGTACTGCTGCTCGTTTCAAAAGTCTTACAGCTTGAGGCGCGGATCTGCGAGTTGGCCCGGCAAGTCGCCCTGCGCGACGCGGTGGCGCCTGCCGACTCCGACAGCACGGAAAAAGCCTGATTTCGGCTAATCGCTAGGCACAACGCAATCACGGGTTCGGAAATGCGACCTCTCACAGGAAATTTGCCCGCTCGCGAGCGAGGGCTGCTCGTGCTGGCGATCGTGGGGGCGCTTTACGAATTCGCGGGACGCTTTTATTGGACTCCGCAGTCGTTCACGCTTGACCACATCACTCACATCGTGGGTGCACGGTCACTGCTTGCCGGGCTTGGAGTTGCCTTTCCAGTCGTAAACCCGTCTAACTTCTGCAGTTTTGAATACGGCACGATAGTCGACTGGCCACCGGGCTACAGCTTGGCGCTCGCGCCGTTTCTGGCGATTTCGGGCGATGTTGTCACTGCAGTGATGTCGCTCGATTTTGTGCTGGTGTTTCTGTTGTTCGTCTCGTGGTGGTGGACTACCTATCAGCTTCGTGCCGGCCTGAGCTTCCATGTGCGGCTTTGTCTGATTGGCTGGTGGCTCGTCGTCGCGTCGCCTCCGTGGAACGCCGGTAGCGGCGATCTATTTTCGTTCGCATTCTTCTCTCTGGCATTCGCATTGACCATCGGAGCGATCGGCCGACTCAATGCAGGCCTTGGAGTAGCCGCCGGATTAGCGGCTGGGGTCGCGGCTCTCGGCCGCTATGCCTATTGGCCACTGGTCGTGGTGGCTCCGATCGCAACGTTGCTTGCGGGCGGTAAGAACAGGGCGTTTATAAAGTTGGCTTTCTTTCAATCACTATCCGGAGGTGGGGTAGTATTGATCGCCTATTTACGAAATCAACTTCTGGCGGACCCCGCAACACTGTTGTCGACAAACCTCCGCAACGACATCTTAGGATTCTTCCCGGAGCAGCTTAGCGAGATCATTCCGTTCCCGGCAGCCGTCGTCGGAATCTACGGTGTCTTCGCCCCAGGGGGCTTTTTTCGGACATTCTCGCCATCCCTTGAGTCGATGATTCAAGTCTTGATGTGGATTCTGTCGGCGGGCCTTCTAGTCGCGGTAGCCCGGGGGCTCACAGCCGGGTTCCGCGACGCCGACGGCCCGGCGCAAGGTTCCGATCGGACTCTCAAAAGAGTCGCGTCAACCTTTGCGGCCGTCGCTGCGTGCGTCACGTTCGCATTGCTGGTCTACCTGAGCCTGCGCTACCCCGCGATTGAATATCCCGGTCCGGGAGACTACTGGGTTTACCTAGCCGAGATTCGTTACTACCTGCCGATGGCACCAGCGTTCTTTCTTGGTTTAGGCTGGTTTTGCGAGGATTGCCTTGAGAGAACGAGTCGGTCCAGTCGAGTGTTGCTAGCCGTCGTCGGCTGCTCAGTCGTAATGGCATTCGCGCCTGCCGCATTGCGAGCAAAGCGCATCGTTCAAGTTCATCTGAGCGGTGAGCTACCG
The DNA here is from genome assembly GCA_965247305.1 of Bryobacterales bacterium. Lineage (GTDB taxonomy): Bacteria > Acidobacteriota > Terriglobia > Bryobacterales > UBA6623 > CATQHP01. Next base: position 5,441,712 of record OZ252030.1, read on the forward strand.
GTGCGCCAGGCTGACGCTAATCGGTTTAGAGAAGCACTCGATGTGGAGATTGCGATGGCAACCGCACGAGGCGGGACAGTCGTTTATGTCGATGAAGACCAGTACCGGCGGGAATGGGCCGCCCTAGCGGGAGCTGCGATCTTCCCGGCACGCGACCTCGAACGGTTAGATCTGTCGGTGTGTGACGGGATAACCGTTCTGGCCGCGCTTGACACCGTCGACGCTTCTGATCACATGCGGAGTCTTTGGGAGCAACTGCGGTCGATAGGCGGAATCGAGAACGGCAATTTCGAAAATATTCAGTTTATGAGGTATCCGCCGGAATCAAAGTGAACCTGGCGTTACTCTAGGTACTAATCTTTGTGGGCGGCCAGTGAAAAACCTGATGCCCACTTGTCGATCGGTAATTTAAAACAAATTCGATCGAGCCATTTGCACAGGCGCAGCGGCCAGCGCGGCCAGCGAGACAGGATGTACATCGCCGGTATCAGCGTCCAGTCAGCAGGCAAGTAGCGTACGCGATCGAATCCGGCACTTTGCAGAATCGACATTGTTGCTGACGGATCCAACTCGCGCTCATCGTCGGTGTGATAGTTGTGATAGCGGCCGCCAAGAACGATGCGGCCGACCTTTCGTAGGATTGCGTCCGCGTTGGGGTCGAGCGTAAACAGCATCCCCCCGGGTGCGAGGTTGCCGTAGATTTTTGTCGCGAGTGAGGGAACCTCGGCCTCTGGCAGATGATGAAACAGCGCCATGCAAAAGACCGTATCGAACGGTCCGTTCCAGTCGAATTCGGCTGTTGTGGCGACTTGAAACCGCGCGTTCGTCAGGCCTTGCCGGCTGGCGGTGGCATTCGCGATTGAGATTCCATCAGGCGAGATATCGATGCCAACCACGCTCGGCGCCGATCGCGCGGCTAACTGCTCAAAGCGCCCATCTCCGCAACCGATTGACAGTACGCGGCCCAAGTTTGCGCCGACGCTATGTTCCAGCGCATTGTCTAGGTCACGACGCATCCGAAGCCGCATTCCGAACGTGCTGAAATGCTCCTCGCGATAGTAGTCGGCGAACCAGGCCCTCTCACTTTCCAGATAGTTTGGCTCGATGTCGTCGGGCATGGTCTCACAGAATAACGCTTCGCGTTAACCCGCATTTCTCGCCACGTGGTGAGAAATGCGGACTAGCGAGGCTAGGCTGCTGCACCGGCCCGTAATTAGCGAGATGCGGCCGTAAGCAAGCGATGATCTCAAACCGGATTGGCAGAGGCGTGGACGGAAGTCCACGCTTTCATGCGAAGTGTTTAGCAAGCCAGAAGAAAGCGTGGACTTCCGTCCACGCCTCGTTTTCTAGACACCGACCGACTCTGCACCAGCGCGGTGCAATCACAGTATCAGTGGAGAAATCGTGCGGGGTCCGTAGTGCGCCTATATACGCCTCGCCGTCAGCCGGCGTCGACTGCCTACAGACGGATCGAAGCCCTTGCGGACCAGCGGATACCGAGGGCTTCTAGCGGTATGATGGTAGGTCAATTAGACGCCCTTATCTCCGAGGCGCGCAGGGAGCCCTTTATGCGGATCGACAGTCGCATCGGTGGGGACCTTTGGTGCTCGGTAATTTCTCCGTATGAATGAATCTACCCGTGTTGTCGTTACCGGTATCGGTTGCGTTTCACCGAACGGCATCGGCCGCGAAAATTTTTGGCAGGCCACGCGTAACGGAGTAAGCGGCGTCAAATCGATAGAGTCGTTCGATGTCGCTGATCTGAATTGCACGATCGCGGGAGAGATTCGCGACTTTGACGAAGACGCCCACATCGATCGTAAATACAAGAAACACGTTTCGCGATCTGTAGCGCTTGCGCGTGCCGCGGCGGGAGAAGCGCTAGCGGACGCCGGTCTCGATACATCAACGATGTCGGTCGACGAGTTGCGCGGCATTGGTGTGCTCGTCGGTTCTGGGGGCGGCAGCCAGGTCTTCACCGAAGAACAGTACCGCCTTTACTACGAGGCTCGGGAAAAAGAGATCAGCGTCTACACTGTTCCGACATCGACGATTGGCAGCTTGGCCAGCGAAGTCTCGATGGGCTTTGGCACGCGGGGCCTGAGCCATATCGTCTCGACCGGTTGCACATCTTCGACCGATGCAATCTACTATGCCTCGCAGCATGTGCGTTCAGGCATGTTGCAAACCGCGATCGCCGGCGGCGTCGACGCGCCACTGTCGTATTTAATTATTCGCGGCTTTCAACTGATGCGTATCATGACCACGCAGTGGAACCATGCGCCAGAGCGCGGCTCGCGACCATTCTCGTCAAATCGAAGCGGCTTTGTCATCGCTGAGGGCTCATGGTTCTTCACGTTGGAAACTATGGAACGGGCAAAGGCCCGCGGCGCGCACATATACGCTGAGCTCGCCGGCTACGGATCGAACTGCGAAGCCTACCACCGCGTTCGTCTCGAAGAGGGCGGGGAGGAGCCGGCGCTATCGATGGAAATGGCGATTCGCAACGCCGGCCTCGAGAAAGAGCAGATTCAGTACGTGAACCTACACGGGACCTCGACTGAACTAAACGATCGCGTAGAAACTAAGGCGGTTCGCAATTGTTTCGGTTCTCACGCGGACAAGCTTTGCAGCTCTTCGTTGAAGTCGTTGATCGGACACCCACAGGGCGCGTCAGGCGCGGCCGGAATAGCTGCGACGTTGCTCGGCATGCGCGACGGCGTGCTCCCGCCGACAATCAATCTCGATGAGCCTGACCCTGAATGCGACCTCGACTATGTTACTGACATTGGCCGTAACGTGGACCTTGAATACGCGCTATGCAATTGCATCGGCTTCGGCAGTAAAAACTCGTCGATTGTCTTGCGCAAAGTCAGTTAGGGACCAGAGATGGGTTAAAGTGACTGTAGTTCGCGATAGATCGAAAAGTTAACATAATATATGTTATCGGCAAATATGTATCGGATCTGCCTGGGGCTGTTTGTAGCCCTAGTTGTTTCAGCCTCGGACGCGCCGGTAAACCTGCAGGGGCCGCTGGTACCCCCGACAGATGGCAATGCAATTCTAATAGTTACTGTCGACGGGCCGGTCACATTGACTGTTGACGAGTTGCTGGACAGCACCATGCGCGACCCGCAGCTCGCGGACCGCACCTGGCGAGTCCGCGGGAACGAGTCCGACGATGGATCGTTTAAGGTCGATCGTGCGTTCACCGTCAAAGACGGCAAGCTATACCGCGTGACGTACTACTGCGAGATCTGCCACATTACGACGTACGACCCGGGCCGCTGCATGTGCTGTCAAGAAGGCACCGAGCTGCGTGAAATTCCAGAAGACTAGATACCCGGCCAATTTGGCCTGCGTTATCCTGATGGCCGGAAATCTTATGTCGGCTAGTGCTCAACCGTATTCCGCCATCTCTACCGTCGTCGACGGCGTCGACGTTGTCCGGCTGGCGAACGGGTCGGATGGCACGGCCGTTTCGATCGCGACGAAGGTCGGCAACATCGCGTATGAGTTCGTCGTCAATGGTAAGAATACCTACTGGTTCCCGTTCGAGTCTGTTGCGGAATTTGCCGCTAAGCCGCAACTATGTGGCAATCCGTTTTTAGCGCCTTGGGCGAATCGGCTTGATAAAGACGGCTTCTACGCCAACGGCGCAAAATATCAATTAAATGCGGGTCTTGGAAATTTTGGCCGGGATCCGACGGGTCAACCTATTCACGGACTGCTGCAGTATTCGTCGGCCTGGCAAGTCGTTGATCTAAAAGCAGATAGCGACTCCGCGGCGGTGACGAGCGAGCTTCGATTCTCGGAGTTCCCTGCTCTGATGGCGCAGTTTCCGTTCGCCCATACGATTGAGATGACCTATCGGTTGAGCGGAACTACGCTTGAAACCCGCACCCGATTTAGCAATCAAAGTGCTGACACAATGCCGCTGTTGATCGGCTACCACCCGTATTTTCAACTGCATGACGCGCCTCGTGACGAGTGGCGCGTCCACATCGCGGCTGACAGCCTGTGGGAGCTTAACGACAAACTGACGCCGACTGGTAAACGCGGCTCGGCGGCAAACGAATTTCCCGAAGCGGACAATCTTGCTCTCAAAGATGTATTTCTCGACCACGTATTTGGTGATTTGCATCGCGATAGCGACGGCGTAGCGCACTTTTCAGTCGAAGGGGCGAATGAAAAGTTAACGGTGTCGTACGGGGCGAAGTACTCAACCGCCGTAATCTATGCCCCCATCGGTGAGGGCAAAAATTTCATCTGCTTCGAGCCGATGTCTGGGATTACGAATGCATTCAACCTGGCACATCGCGGCCAGTATGACGGCTTACAGACGATCGCTCCAGGAGACAGTTGGGAAGAATCGTTTTCAGTGACAGCTACTGGTTTTTGAATGGCTTACGAGGGAATCTTAAAGTCATCGTTTGTGTCGTTGATCCAGGCCGTGAGTAGGCCGCGATGACGTTTTAGCTCCACGCTGGCGTGGCTGGCTGAAACGAGGTTTTGCACTTCTCCAGGGTCGAGTTCCAGGTCGAAAAACTGTTCGGGTCGCGCTCCTCCGTTGAAGACCACATACTTGTAGCGATCAGTTCGCAACATGCGGCCCTCACGGCCTTCAAACCCTAGATCGGCCAGCTCAGAGACCACGAACTCTCGGTCTAGCGATTTGCCTTGAATCGCCGGCCGCAGGCTCTTGCCGACAACTTTGCTTGGTGATGGTACACCGGCGTAGTCGCAAAGAGTGGGAACGATGTCTACGCCCGAAACGAGCGCTTGGCTATCTACAACGCCGCGTCGCTCAATTCCCTTCCCGGCAACGATGAACGGCACTTTCGCGGTTTCTTCCCAGAACGCGGCCTTCTGCGTCCAGCGGTGCGCACCCATGCCCTCGCCATGATCGGCCGTCAGCAGTACGACGGTATTTTCCATGAGCCCTCGAAAGCGAAGCGCGGAGAGTACCCGGCCGATTTGGCGATCAACATCCTCGACCATGCGGTAGTAATCGTGCAGGTAATGGCGAAAATCGTCCGCCTTCCAGTCTTTCGAAATATGCAGCGAGTTCGACATGCGATTGAAATTGCCCTCGCGGTGGTGAATCATATACTCGGGCTCATCCGGGTCGCGCCACATATTTCCTGGGGCCGGGGGATAGTCCGCCGTCGTTTCGTAATCCCGGCTGCCCTCGTGACCACGGATCCAGTGGCAGACATCGTGAGGATTCATAAATGAGGCAACGAGCAGGAACGGTTCCGCGGGCCCCTGGTGGAGAAATTCAACCGACTTTGTTGCTAACGGCTCGTCCATGTGCGCGCCTAGCGTGTGGCCGCCAATCAGAGTCTCGAAGCCGTCGGGTTTGCCGAAGCCGGCGGGCAAATGCCATTTTCCGGCGTAATATGTTTGGTAGCCGTGTTTGCGGAAGTGTTGACCGAGGTTGGGAATGCCGTCCGCAATCGCCTGTCCGTTCTTTCGGACGCCCGTCTGATGAGGCATCAGGCCGGTCATCATGCTGCTGCGAGCGGGCGAGCAAACCGGGTATGTGCAGTAGGATTCTGTAAAGCTGACCCCGTCGGCAACCAGGCTGTCCATGGCCGGGGTTTTCAGGTAGGGGTTGCCGTTCGCCCCGAGGGCAATCATCGATTGCTGGTCGGTCGTTATCAGCACGACGTTGGGCGGACTATCGTCGGCCGCACGCATTGGCGAAGCTGTTACGAGGGTGGCGCTTGTCGCTGCTCCGAGGAACCCGCGGCGAGAAATTTCAGGTTGCATTGCGCCCCATTGTACTAGCCTGCATTTGTCGAATGCCTCCGTTCGCCAACCTTCGCAGGTCTCGTACTGACGCACCTGTCGAGCACTTGTGCACACCATGTGCTGGGAGTTGCGGAAGGGTTAGTCTGGACACGGGCCGATCTCGAAAATTCCGAAGCGGCTCGGTTCGCTGAAATTTCCTAGTGAATCGACCGCGCGCACGTTCCAACTGGATGTTTGGCCGACTGGCTCGGGGCTGCAAACGAGATCGCCGAAATCTACTCGCCACTCGGTGAAGTTTGTCTCCGTTGCCGGCACGACAACCTGTCTGCCTAGCGCTGTGTTGACTTCGTAGCGATCGATTCCGTGCGGAGAGGTCGAGGCGGTCCAACTGTGCTCGAAAGCAAACGCGATGCAGGGCATACTTGGCTGGCCAGGTATAACCTCGCAATTGGTAAGGAGCTGAGCGCTGGTCACAAACCTGCTGAAAACCGGCTGCGGGGTCGTCGGTCGGTCGGCCGGCTCGCTCGTGGTTATCTCGACTGATACGGCATTGGATGGAGTGTCGTCCGCGATAAGTCGCAGAGTCACTAGGCCCGCGCCGTCGAGTTCGAGAGGCAGAACGGCGTTGACCTGGTCGAGACCGAAAAAGCCAGGGGCCGGGCCGAAGAATTCGACGGTGAGCGGTACCTGTTCTAGGCCTTCGGCGGTCGCGCTGACCCTAGCTTCACGCGAGTGGCGGAACCCCGTGCCAAAAATCGCAATTCTGGTGCGCTTGTCGGGGCCTGGAATTTCCGAGGTCACCACGGTGAACGGTGCGCCCTGTGCGGTAACCGCGTTGAGCACGGCGCCGGGCCCTTTGCCGGATGCGTCTAGGGAAAAGATTGCAGGACTGGTTACGTTGATTTTCGAGGTTCCGCGAAGGACCGACCCACTCGCGGTTGTGACTTCGACAACAGTGTTCCCCGGCGGCAACTCGCCCGGAACGAGCAAGTTGATCTGGTTCGCTGAGACGAATAGAATGCGCGATGCTCTTCCGTCAAACGTGGCGCTGACTCCGCCGAGAGTTATTGGCAGTTCCCCGCCCTGATCTAGCGACGCGACGAGCTGCTCGCTTGCTAATCCGCTTCCAAAAATGGCGGCGAGGGAGTCAGATGCGGCGGTATCGTGATAGCTCGCCGCCGATGTGACAGTGAGATCTTGTGCCGACGCAACGGTTGTGATCGATGCAGTGACGCACGTCCCGATCAGGAGCAGCAAACGAATTCGATGCAGTGCGAGCACCTGCCGTTAATGTGCGGGATCGGCGGGTCGCGCAGTATCCGCCCTTGTTCGACGAGAAGATCGTCAAACGATCTCGTTGCAGATGACCTCTAGCGAGAATCTAGTGTAGTGCGTCAATCAGATTGAACCTTAAGAAGAGCGGCTTTGCCGCGCTTGACCTTCTCAAGGGTGTCGGAAGCGGTAGCAGTCCAGATGAAGGGCTTGGGCTGCTGATTGTGTCGAGCGATGTAGTCTTCGATGGCGGTGGTGAGTTCGCCGACGCTACGAAAGACACCGTGGCGGATGCGCTTATCGGTGAGGTCTCGGAAGAACCTCTCCACCATGTTCAGCCACGACGCTGAGGTGGGCGTGAAATGGACGTGGAAGCGTTTATTGCGCTGCAGCCAGCGTTTCACCGTGGCGTGTTTGTGAGTGGCATAGTTGTCCACGATCAAATGGATCTGCTTGTCCTTGGGGGTCTGGTTTTCAAGCAAGCGCAAGAAGCGCAGCCATTCTTGGTGGCGGTGCTTGGGCATGCAGGTTCCGATCACCGAGCCGTCGAGCGTGTTGAGCGCGGCGAACAAGGTGGTTGTGCCGTTGCGTTTGTAGTCGTGGGTCATGGTCCGGCCGCGTCCCTTTTTCAGGGGCAGGCCGGGCTGGGTGCGGTCGAGGGCTTGAATCTGTGACTTCTCGTCGAGGCAAAGAACGAGGGCATGCTCGGGCGGGTTGAGATAAAGTCCGATGATGTCGTCGAGTTTTTCGGCGAAGCGCGGGTCGTTGCTGAGTTTGAAGGTCTTGACGCGATGCGGCTTGAGGCCGTGGGCGCGCCAAATGCGACCCACGGTGGAGGCGCTGACGCCGACCGCGGCGGCCATCGTGCGGCGGCTCCAATGGGTGGCGTTGGCTGGCGTTTCGCGGGTCGTCTTGTGGATGATCTGTTGCACTGTTGGGGAGCAGATGGCGGGCTTACGGCCGGGCCGCGGGGCGTCCTTTTCGATGCCGGCGACGCCGGATTCAAGAAAACGGCTTCGCCAGCGCGCCACCAACTGACGCGAGACCGACAGCTGCGCGGCAATCCGTTTGTTCTCAAGACCGTCGGCGGCGAGCACGATGATCCTGGCTCGCAACGCCAGACGAACAGCGACCCGACGACCGTTCGCGTAGCGCTCCAACTGCCTACGCTGCTCCTGCGTCAATGGGACTGGCTCTGCTCTTCGCATCCGTGTGCCTTCTACTAGTAAAGGCGACACGAAGATACTATAAGTTACATTATTTATGGCGCACTACACTAGAACGGAGTGTTGAGTGTAGCTCCCCGTGAGACGTGCTGGGCTCCAGCGACAATCTGCGGTCCAATCGTGTGGTCGCCGCGGCAGATGGTTAAGAACCCACCGCGTGGCCCGTAAAGTACGCCGTAGAGGTTCGTAGTATTCGCCTCGATCCGCATTTCGGTCGAGGCCGGGTTCACTTGTGTCCTACACGCCGGATTCCCGAAGATCGAGTCGCAGCGAGAGATAGATGCCAGGGATCACAAACGCCGCAAAGCACACGAGCATGAGCACGAGCGAAATCACTGTGTATAGAACGATTAGGGGCGACCGCAAGATCGGCCAGATTACAGCATCTTCGAAGCTGGCGGTTGGAGGTTCCGTCCGCGCGGCGACGGCGCTCGCTACCAAAGCGTAAACTACTTGGCTACCAAGAATCCGAAAAAACCAAACCGCGGCTATCGGGATCAAGACTTCCGCATCGAATTCCAGTACTGTTAACTGCCGGGCTATCTCGAAGGAGATCGGCTCTGACACCAAGGCCAGGAAAAACAGATTCGGTATCGCCAGAATGAATGAGTAAACCGTAATCATCGCCAGGTGAATCCGAATCACTTCGAAACACCGGACGAAGTAATTTTCAAACCCAGTGAAAAGATCTAGCGGGGCTGGGACGAGGATCGCGCGATCTGTGAGATTCTCAGTCTGAGCTTCCATTGATGGTTTGCCTCAATGATTCGTTTACCAATCGACCAGCAAACATCGGCAGCAGTAATATAGCGCAGGTTTATGTTTCCAGCGCATGTCCTTCGCGGATTTAACTAGTGGGATAGCGACGCATATTTGCGAACTGCGGCCCTCGAATTATTTTTCACTGATACTTTGACTACGCCGTGCGGATGCAGGGTCGATCGGTGTCTAGAAAACGCGGCGTGGACGGAAGTCCACGCTCTCACTCGCAGTATTTACCGCACCTGAAGAAAGCGTGGACTTCCGTCCACGCCTCTGTTGATCCGGTTCGAGGTCATCGCTTGCCTACGGGCGGATTTTGGGTAGGAGTAGGTTAAGATGCTTGAGTTGACGGCGATGATCATCAAGAACATCTCATCTAGCTTAGCCACGACCGGTCGCACTCAGGCCGCAATGGTTGCCCTGCTGACGGCGGCGTTGTGCTTGGCTCCGATGGCGTTATCCGCCGTCCAGTCCGGGTTCACGACGCTGATACTAAGCTCCGGCGCACAGATCGAAACGTACCTTCATGTGAGCGAAAATCGGTCCGCGCCGTGGCGGGTCTTGCTGGCATTTCCACCCGGCTCGCAGGACCAATCCATGGTTAGGGCGGGGCTACAGAATTGGCTATCGCAGCTGAAGTCTTCCGGTTGGACCGTCATCAGTCCGGCGGCCAAGGATAGGCAGCTTTTCGTTGGAGACCGGCTACAAATTGTTCCGGAATTGCTAAACACTGTTCGTGAACGACACGGTTTGAATTTCGACAAGGTGTTCCTATTCGGAGTCAGCAACGGCGGGATTAGCGCCTTAGAAAGCGCTGCGCAATATCCCGATTTGTTTCACTCAGTCACAGTTGCACCTGGGCTTTTGCGGTCATCGGGCCTCATAGGCCGGCTCTCAAACCTACCCGTGAATGTGATTGTCGGCGAGCACGACGGACGCTGGACAGAGGGCGGAACTGAGCTAGTACGGCAACTGAATGCGCAGGGCGGGAACGCCGATTTGATGGTGGTGCCCGGCGCCGGGCATGGCGCTTTTCACGAAATAGACTATCGACAATTCGTCGGCCGACTGACGCGCGCAACGGGAATGCGATAGACCCGCCAGAGGCAGATAGCGCCGGGATTCACTCCCAGGGGTTCGGGCGCCGATCGCAGGCGAGTTCACTCAAATTTGAGTTCAAGGCTATCGCCGGGCGTGAGCGCAGCCCATTGGTCGAAGACGTCTTGACGGCTACTTCTAATCAAGCTAAGTTCGTCGGCGGTAATGTCCGCACGCGTGTCAGAGCCTTGTGCTTCGCTCTGAACGGCGGCGTTGCTGTTTAACTCCTCGGCGGTCCAACGCTCGCCCGAGGCCCTCTCTAGGTCAAGAAACTGAATGATCAGCTCCACGCGCTCAGCCTGTTTGGGAAGCGGCCCTTTCGGCCAGGGATGCCCAAAATCGGAGATGTCCCACCCTGACGCCACGAGTCCGAAGAATCCCTCTCGACAGCCAAGTGTCGTTTCAACCGCGTAGTGCGTTAGGTCGTGAAGTGCGAAGAACGCGCTATTGCGGTCGCTGTGGCGCTGCCAGGTAACTGACCCGTCGGGCCGCTCGCAACTCAGCGAACCCGCGCCGGATTCATTCTTCTTGATTCTGATCTTGAGCCCGGCAGTCATTGCTACTCCACTAGGCTAAATCACGCTGGACACACGAAGCAGACCTCTACACGCCACGTCACAACGCGTCTCCGGCGCAATCTCAAGTAATGTCCATTAGACTGGAGTTTGAGTCTTGAGACCGAATTAGAAAGCACGTTGAGCGCGCCCGAGGGCGAGATCAGTCTGACTCGCGCGGCGGCCATATTGGCTCGCATCGAGTATCCGCGGGTTGACGCCGACAAGTGCGACGAACAGATCAAAGGGTTCGCTCATGTGATTTCAGATCGATTGGCCGAGCAGTCGTTTAATCCAGCAACTCCGTTCGGCACGATCGATGTCATTAACCGCCTGATGTTCGACGAAGTCGGATTTCGAGGGAACGAAAGCGACTACTACGATCCACGCAATAGTTTCTTGAACGACGTGCTGGAACGGAGGACGGGCATTCCAATTTCGCTTTCAGTCATCTACCTTGAAGTTGCTCGGCACCTCGGCCTGCCCGTTTATGGCGTCGGACTTCCTGCCCACTTTGTCGTCAAATATGACGACGGCAAGTGGTGCCATTTTATCGACGTGTTTGCCCGCGGGCGCGTACTCGACAAAAATGGCTGCCGTGAACTTGTGCGACGCTCAGGTTCAAACGTTGAACTGACGGAGAGTATGTTCGCCCCGATCAGCAAGCGGCGGATTGTTGAGCGGATGTTGAATAACCTGCGGGGAACGTACATCCATCGCCGCCAATATCGTAAGGCGGCGGCAGTGTTGGATCTGCTGCTCGTGATCAATCCAAACTCAGCCGAAGATATTCGCCAGCGAGCCTGGCTGCGCTCGGAGACGAAGCAGTCGACTCTGGCGATCGATGATCTTGAACGCTATTTAAAACTCCGTCCAGGGGCGGACGACGCGGATGAATTACGCGAGTGGATCACTCAGGCCCGCCGCGAGCTAGTCAACTTAAACTGAGAAATTCCTAGGCAGCACGATCTTCTTGCATCTTCGCAAGTAAGGTCCGCAGACCTAGTGTAGTGCGTCAATCAGATTGAACCTTAAGAAGAGCGGCTTTGCCGCGCTTGACCTTCTCAAGGGTGTCGGAAGCGGTAGCAGTCCAGATGAAGGGCTTGGGCTGCTGATTGTGTCGAGCGATGTAGTCTTCGATGGCGGTGGTGAGTTCGCCGACGCTACGAAAGACACCGTGGCGGATGCGCTTATCGGTGAGGTCTCGGAAGAACCTCTCCACCATGTTCAGCCACGACGCTGAGGTGGGCGTGAAATGGACGTGGAAGCGTTTATTGCGCTGCAGCCAGCGTTTCACCGTGGCGTGTTTGTGAGTGGCATAGTTGTCCACGATCAAATGGATCTGCTTGTCCTTGGGGGTCTGGTTTTCAAGCAAGCGCAAGAAGCGCAGCCATTCTTGGTGGCGGTGCTTGGGCATGCAGGTTCCGATCACCGAGCCGTCGAGCGTGTTGAGCGCGGCGAACAAGGTGGTTGTGCCGTTGCGTTTGTAGTCGTGGGTCATGGTCCGGCCGCGTCCCTTTTTCAGGGGCAGGCCGGGCTGGGTGCGGTCGAGGGCTTGAATCTGTGACTTCTCGTCGAGGCAAAGAACGAGGGCATGCTCGGGCGGGTTGAGATAAAGTCCGATGATGTCGTCGAGTTTTTCGGCGAAGCGCGGGTCGTTGCTGAGTTTGAAGGTCTTGACGCGATGCGGCTTGAGGCCGTGGGCGCGCCAAATGCGACCCACGGTGGAGGCGCTGACGCCGACCGCGGCGGCCATCGTGCGGCGGCTCCAATGGGTGGCGTTGGCTGGCGTTTCGCGGGTCGTCTTGTGGATGATCTGTTGCACTGTTGGGGAGCAGATGGCGGGCTTACGGCCGGGCCGCGGGGCGTCCTTTTCGATGCCGGCGACGCCGGATTCAAGAAAACGGCTTCGCCAGCGCGCCACCAACTGACGCGAGACCGACAGCTGCGCGGCAATCCGTTTGTTCTCAAGACCGTCGGCGGCGAGCACGATGATCCTGGCTCGCAACGCCAGACGAACAGCGACCCGACGACCGTTCGCGTAGCGCTCCAACTGCCTACGCTGCTCCTGCGTCAATGGGACTGGCTCTGCTCTTCGCATCCGTGTGCCTTCTACTAGTAAAGGCGACACGAAGATACTATAAGTTACATTATTTATGGCGCACTACACTAGATTGCCGACCAAGCGATGCAGGTAAGTCCGATTGATGCCCAACTGGCGCGCGGCGTCGGCGTAGTTGAAATCGCACTGATCGACCGCCTGAATGATTAGCTTGCGCCGAGCTTCCCTGACGGCATCGTGATAGGGAGTGACCGGCTCGTTGTCGAGCGCGGCGGCCTCGACAATCGAATCCGGCAAATCTTCAACGTCGATAAGCTCGGCTGATCGCGACGCATAGGCCTGCTCAATCACATTTCTCAGCTCGCGCACGTTACCGGGCCAAGTGTATTTTTCGAGAACGGCCTGCGCCCGCTCCGTAATCGTTTCGATGCCAGAGTTTTCGGGCTTTAGCAATCTCGACGCGAAGTATCGAGCTAGCAGCCGCACGTCGCCAAAGCGACTCCGCAGCGGCGGTATATCAATGCGGAAGCCGTTTAGGTGGTAAAACAAGTCGCCACGAAACTCGCCCCGCTGCACCGCTTCGTCAATGATTCGAGAACTAGACGCTATTAGCCGAATGTCAGCCGAACGGGTTGTGGTGCTCCCGAAGCGCTCAAACTCGCGGGTCTTCAGCAGACGTAAGACGCGCCTTTGCAGCGCGTCAGAAAGTTCGCCAATTTCTTCCAAATAAATCGTTCCACCCGCGGCAATTTCGAGCGTCCCAACTTTCGACTCGAGAGCGCCTCCGAACGCGCCTCTCTCATAGCCAAAAAGCTCGTGCGCGATCGTTTCCTCAGAAGAGAGGGCGCAAGAAACCAAGATGAAGGCGGCGTCAGCCGGACCAGTTCGAGTATGAATTTCACGGGCTAAAAGCTGTCTTCCAGTGCCTGACTCGCCGGAGATCCAAACTGGCGACTTAGTGGTCGCGGCCTGCTTAGTCTGTTCGTTGACCTTGTTGAACGCCTCGCTCTCGCCGACGGTATAGTGACCGAACACAGCCTCACGTCGCAGCCGCTCGTTTTGGCGGCGCAACGATTCCATTCGACGCGCGGTGTCGAGCGGAATTGCCGCCGCGCCCGCTGCCGCAACTAGTAGCTCGACGTGACGTTCATCAAACTTCACATCGGGATCGTCGGTGTCTAAGTAGGCGGCTCCGGTTACGTTGTCGAGAACTTTGAGTGGGACAGCAAGGAACGATCGGACGCCCGTTGCCGCGAGTGAACCCGAGTCCGAGTCGACCTTAATGCTCGCGATATCGTTGCTAAAAATTGGATTGCCCTGCTCGGTCACGGCATCGATCACCGATTGACTGACCCTTATTGAACTACCGCTCGACTCTCCGTCAAACCCGAACACTGAGCTGAACTCCGAGGAGTGTTCGCTTCGTAGAAAAATCGCGCCTCGCTTTGCCGGAATCGTTTTCAACAATAGTTCCAGTAGCCGTTCCTCGATCGCCTCGAGGCCGTCCTCTGGACGCAAGGTCGAGCAAATTTCCAGAAGCGCACGCAAATCGCGAAGGTTTCGTGCGTCGACTCTATCGTGGCCGAACAGAAACTCACTGGGGTTGTCAGAAATCGAAAGTGTGTGTTGACTGACGTCAGGAGGGTAATCGAGCTCGACGTTGACGTGTTTCGACGCGGGTTCGTCAGGCTCCGTGAGAAAAACGAAGATTGCGCTGCCAACCCGAATCTCATCGCCGTGATGGAGTTCGCCACGTTCGACGAGCGCGCCGTTGACAAAAGTGCCGTTTTGGCTTTCGAGATCTTCGATCGCGAAGGTGTCACCGCTGCAGACGATCTGGCAATGTACACGTGACGCTGTGAGATCGGTTACGACAGCACCGTTCGACGAACGCCTACCAATAGTAATTGAGTCCCCAACAATGGGCACAGGAGTTCGGAGCGTCGGACCGGCAATACCTACGATTCGAGGCTTCATAGAGATTCAGATAGCGCTCGCCAAGAACTGATTGACGGATTATATCAGTCGAAACCGTTAACGTAGCGTGCATACATTCATGTTTGCGAGGTGGGGCAGCATGTTGAAACTTTCGAGGAGCAGTTCCCCGCTTGTCTGTGGTGAAAAAGGTGAACGGTGGCCAAGATTTCGAGAGTCACAGGGGTCCGTCGAGCTACAGCGCTCAGCCATTGTTCACGGGCTCGCGGATTACCGGAAGCCGCCAAACGAACCAAACACCATAGGCACCGGCCAGGCCAACCACGACGCGTGCTGCCGTCGGAATATTCGCCAAAATCAACGAAAGCAGAATGACGGACGAACTTGCGATTAGGGAAACGACTTTCACCTTAGGGCGTAATGCGCGATGTTCATGCCAGTCGCGTAGAATCGGCCCAAATGTCTTTGAGCCCATCAGTTTCCGGCTAAGGCTCGGTGACGACCGGATAAGAAAATAACTGGTAAGAATCAAAAATGGCGTCGTCGGGATGCCGGGCAGCACGACCCCTATGCAGGCCAGCAAGAAAAAGATGCCCGCTAGGCCTAAGAAAAGGTAGCGTCGAGGGCCGCGCGCTACGGACAAATGTCCCGCATCCTCTTCCCTCAGCTCGGTCATTCCCATCAGTTTAGCCCGCATCTCTCACCAGCCGACGGTGAAAGCATGCGTTAGGCGCGCCACTACTTCGTTGCGCTCGCATGCCGTGCTCGAGGTACTGTCAAGTACGCCTGCGCGCGCCAAGTGTCGCGCGCCTCGTGCTGGCGCACCTTCCACACTCTTTCCCTCGCCGCCTGGCGAGAAATGCGGGCTAGCCGCCGACTGTTGCGGGTTTGATCGCGCTCACTTACCATGGGGATCTCGAATGCCGGAAGATAGTTCAACACCCATGAGTGATAAACACCAACCAAGCACAAAAACTCATATGTCGAGGCGGGAGTGGCTTCGACGATCGGCTGGTACGGCTGCCGCGCTCGTAGGCGCTAGCGCATTTCCACAAAGATTGCGTGCTCAGGCCGCCCGTGCTTCCGGCCCCAATGTGTTGTTCATCGGGGTCGACGATCTTAACGACTGGATTGGACCGCTCGGTGGTCATCCCCAGACGAAGACCCCGCATCTCGATGCGCTAGCAAAGCGCGGCGTGACGTTTACGCGAGCCTACTGCCAAGCGCCGTCGTGCAACCCTTCGCGCACGAGTTTGATGACTGGAATCCGGCCGTCGACGTCGGGTGTCTATAACAACGCTGATGCTTGGCGCAAAGCTATGCCCGATGCGGTGACGCTACCGCAGCACTTCATGACGCATGGCTACCGCGTGCTAGGCGGTGGCAAGACGTTTCACGGGTCGCAAAACGACGCCGCGTCGTGGGAGGCATACCACCAGTTCAATGGCTTTCTGCGGCCGCCTGCCCCGCCGGTCAACGGAATCGATAACACCGCTCATTTTGACTGGAGTGGACTAAACGTCAAGAACGAGGAAACAACCGATACTCAACTCGCCGAGTGGGCATCGGACTATTTGAGTGAAGATCATGACCGGCCGTTTTTCATGGCCGTGGGTTTCTATCGTCCACACCTGCCTTGGTATGTACCGCAGAAGCATTTCGATCAGTTTCCACCAAAGAAGACCGAGCTGCCATCGACGCTGCAGGGGGATGTTGACGATCTGCCGAAATCGTCTCTACGGAGCTTTCGCGACCACGAAAACGTGACCGGCAGCGGACAGTGGAACAAAGCCGTTGCCAGCTATCTGGCCTGCGTCAACTACGCCGATTCAAACGTCGGTCGCGTCTTGAAAGCGTTAGAGGAAGGGCCCCATGCGGACAATACGGTGATCGTCGTCTGGAGTGATCACGGTTGGCAACTTGGCGAGAAAAAGCAGTGGCGAAAATTTACGTTGTGGGAGCGATCGGCGCGGGTTGTGATGATGATGGCCGGGCACGGGGTAGGAGCAAAGGGCGAGAAGTGTGGCCGTACGGTTGAACTCCTCGATATGTATCCCACTCTCGTGGACATCTGCGGCCTACCAAAGCGTCATGAGATTGAGGGACGCAGCTTGCGGCCGTTACTCGGCAACCCAAAGGCCGCCTGGGACAAACCTGCGATCACCAGCGTTAGTCCTGACAAAGTGACGGTGCGTACCGAACAATGGCGCTATACGAAATACCCCGACGGCGAGGAACTCTACGATCACGAAGATGATCCCAACGAGTGGAAGAATCTCGCAAGCGACGAGAAATACACGAAAACAAAAATGGAGTTGGCGGCGCTGCTTCCGAAAAATCCATCGCGAAAGAAAATTCCACGCTTTTTCGATTTGCCGGCCGAAGAGCAGCGGCTAGAAGAAGTAGCCCCGGGTCGATACCCAATGTCGGACCCCACGAACTATGTTCCGCTGAGCGACCAAATCGAGTGAGGTCCCGAGTCTTTACGGGAGTCGAGCGGAGTTGACAAAACTCGTTTGCGACCACAGTTGGAAGAGCGCGACAGCGACGGCCGAGGGTCACACTGGGTCTAAAGGCCTCAAAACTTTTTACTTTCTTTGAATGCTGAAAAGCTCTATGCTAATACGGCATGAGCGAAACAAAACAGGCGCTAATTCAGCAACTGCAGTCCGACCCGTCGGGTGGAGACATTGGCTCCGAAGAACGCATCGAGCTGGCAAAGTGGATACTCCACGGAGATCCCAAAAAGGTAGAAAACGAGTCGAAGGCGAATTGGTGGATCATAGGCTTCCTCAACAAACTAAGTCAAAAACGGCGCGAGCGGGCCTATGAAAAAAAGAAGGCCGGCGGCTTCTCCGGCGTCGTCATTGTTTCTGAAGGCGACTCCTGGTTCCAATTTCCGATCCTCCTGAAAGACATCATTGATTGGCTCCGCCTCGATCAGCGATACAACATATTGAGCCTCGGGTACGCTGCGGACTGGCTGGCAAATATGCTCGAAGAGAAACAGTATCTCGCGGTGATACGAGCCGAGGAGCCGGCGGTTTTTCTGATTAGTGGCGGTGGCAACGATGTCGTCGGAAGCGGTCGCTTGGCGCGGCTCGTGCATCCGTTCTCCGAAGCCCGCGAGAAAGACCCAAAAACGTACCTCAACGAAGACTACTACTGCTTACTTAAGATTTTTGAGTTACAGTACCGGGAGCTTTTTGAGGACCTGCGTACGAAATGCAAAGGCATGCAAATCATCACGCAGGGATACGCATACGCAGTGCCATGGGACCCAAAACCCTGGGAATTTTGGAAATTCTGGAAGGGGCCATTCTTCAAGCGGCCGCTCGGAAAGCGTGGTATCACGGATCCGAAAACACAACGAGCAATTGCCACGAAGATGATCGACGACTTCAACGAGATGCTAATTCGCGTCGCAAATCAATGTTCTAACGTCTACCATATTGACTCTCGAAATATGTTTAGTGATCACGACTGGTTTAACGAGCTGCATCTGAAGTCGCGCGCGTTCTCAAAAGTCGCCGATCAGTACAAAGAGACTATCGACAGAATCACTCAGAAAGCGCATTCGGCGACGGTAGAATAAGCCCATGGCGAAGGCAACATTCGGTGCAGGCTGTTTCTGGGGGGTCGAGGTCACCTTTCGAAACGTTCCCGGGGTAACGAATGCGCTCGTCGGCTACGAAGGTGGCGGATACGAAAACCCTAGCTATCAGGATGTCTGCCGTGGCGATACCGGCCACGCTGAAGTCGTGGAAGTGCAATACGATCCCGAGAAAGTTTCGTACGAAACTCTGCTCGATACCTTTTGGACCTCACATGACCCGACGCAAGTCAATCGTCAAGGGCCGGACTTCGGCGACCAGTACCGTACCGTAATTTTCTATCATTCACCCGAACAAAAATCGGTGGCCGAAGAGTCGCGACGAACCATAGACGCCTCGGGGCGCTTCAGGTCCCCGATTGCGACCTCGATCGAACCGGCCAGCCAGTTTTACGTGGCAGAGGATTACCACCAGGAATACCTCGTGAAGCGCGGCCTGGCAACTTGCCATCTGTAATCCGCTCGGTGGTGAGGGGGATTCGGCGGTGGCTCACGACTTACTAGTTTGGACACGGTCTACGAATCGCCCTTGACCCGTCCGAAGGATCATCTAGTTCGACAACCGGTCGACGCTGACGCCGCGTTGGTCTCAGCGATTCGCTCGCGGGACCGCAAAGCTACCGCGCTGTTCGTTGCTGACTACGCCGACGGGCTTTACGCCTATCTGCATCGCCGCTTGACGCCGCGAATCGAGTTGGCCGAAGACTTGTTGCACGAGGTATTTGTGACAGCCTTTGAACGCATCGACAATCTACGAGAGCCTAGCGCTCTGCGGTCGTGGCTCTACGGCATCGCGCGGCACAAGGTCGAAGATCACTATCGCAAAGTTCTGCGCGACGCAATTCCCGCGGGTGACACGGAGCCGGTGGTCTCGACGGTGGAAGCCGACTTCGAACAGTTACTCGACGATAAGATGCTTGTCAAAAAGATTGCACTAGTGATGGGTGGGTTGGAAGAAGACTACAGCACGGTGCTGCGCTGGCGCTACTGGGAACAGCGCACCACCCGCGAGATGGCTTCGCAACTCGATCGCACCGATAAGGCCATTGAGAGGCTACTCGCTAGGGCCAGGATACAATTCAAACGGAGGTGGAATGAAGAAGCCTGACAATCCGCCTCGACCGGTGCCGGCGGATGACGAACAGTTCGAACGCTTGGCGGCGCGCAGCGAACCTGAGTCCAACGACGATCAACTTCGCGCCCCAACCAGGCTCAAATCGCAGATCTACTCGGATCTGATGCAGCGCGCGGAAGGGCCTCTGCCGGTCTTGCAGGATTCGAAAGACTCGGGTCACGGGCTGTGTGTATTTGAAGCGATCGTGCGTGTGGCGCGTGTGGGCGCGTCCGGGCAGGCGTTTAACTATTGCCGCGTCTGTCACGCTCGAGTGTTCGGCGAGCGAGTCGAAAACGCCCCGATCTACTGGGGGAACTGCCCCTACTCGGCCTTCCAAAACCGCTAAGCAGCGCCGCGGCCGTTACAGGGTGGTCAAAATACACAGAGGGATCTCACCTGAAGCGGCCGAGTCGAACTGCCCAAACGACAAAACCGGGCCGCACCCAAAGGATGCAGCCCGGCACTCATCGCCAAGCTGTCGATCGCAACGAAAAAAGCGACTAACGCAATCGCTCAATCGTGAATTGCGCTACCGGATTTCTCCAGTCGCGGGTTAGCGGCACGCCGCCGTCGCCTCGGATCCCTGGATGCACGTAGATATAGCCTTCGGGCATATCCGGAGGGGTCACAAGTGGCATCCCACAGGGGGGGCCGGGAATGTGGTCGCACGATTCGGTATTCGCCTCGCTGCCTGCGTCGTAGGCGACGACCATGTGAGTTCCGATGCCGGTATTGGGCGCTCTCACGGAGTTGAGCCCGGCAAAAGCGTCGTTGGTCGAGACCAACATAGAGACAGCCGAAATCCGCCGAGCGAGGCCAAATGCTTCGATATCAATTGAAGCGGATTCGCCGGGAACGATTGGGCCGCCGGCACCCGTGATTACGCCGACATCGCCGACACCGTCGGTCGATTCGAGAGCACCGACGAGAGGCATAAAGACAGCGTCTTCGGCGAGCCCGGCTAGCTCGGGAGAGGCCATCTCGCCAACCTTGAAAATCGAAGCTCCGGAGCTATGCGCCGCAACAACGACGGGCGATAAGACCTGATTGCTGATGTTGGTGACGGTAACTTTCACCATCTTCGATCCGAACTGAGCGTTCGCGATTGAGGAAAAAACGGTCATCGCGAGGATGGGCACTAGGGACGCTGCCGCGAGAAACTTTGTAAATCTACGCATTCTATTGATTTGAACTCCTTGAAAGTTGGAAAATCGTGCCGACAGGACCGTCGACTTTCAAGAAGTGAGTCGCGCGTGGAACCCTGAGCCCCCTCGCCGCGGCAAAGCGTTACAATTACGGTGTAAAGGAACTCACAACGTGGTGAGATATTCGGCCTGGTGCATTTTCAGGAATAGCATAGACTGCTTGCCGCAGCACCAAGCTCGTGAAAATCGGAGGCGCGACTGTAAAGGAGGGCGGTGGCGAAGGGTTAACTGGGAAAGGTGAGTCGGGCCCTGTTGAGGAATGATCAGCAGGTCCCAACTCAGCGTATTCCAGAAAGCTGCTTCGCCACCGCCCTCCTTTACAGTCGCGCCTCCGATATTGGACAGCGGAATCTAGTTTCTAGAACTGTTTCACGACGCCGAAGACGTTGTGAAACGTTGCGTAGCGTCGGCTCGGATTGATTCGCAGCGATTCACTGATTGCGTTAGACCGCAGTGTCTGGCCGAATAGGAAACGGAATCCCCAACCGTTGCGGGCGACGACATCGATGCCAACGCCAACACGAAACACAGCGGCGGACGATGAGATCGCGGCCGGGCTCACGATCGACTGGCCTCCGTCCCCGACCGCGACGCCAACCGGCGCAGCTATTAGCATTACACCCGCCCCGGCGGATAAATAGGGCCGCAACCAGTTGTCGCGGGGCCGCACGTACAGCAAGAATTCCCTCAATCCGGTGTGCGACTGCGCGTGTGTTCCTACTTCGGACGAAGCCAATTCCCCGCCCTGCTGCTCAAACTGGAAAAACTGTAGCCGGTTGCGGTTATAAAAGTAACTCCCCTGAACGCTAACGAAGCGAGTCAGATGAGCCCCGCCGGCGGCTGCGGCGGCAATTCCGTTTTCGGGTTTGTAGCCCGCGACTCTCCGGTCGGCCGCTTGAGGTGGAGTTGTGGACCCGTCGGCTGAAACATTTGAAATACCGAGCCCCGCGGTCAAAAAATAACGCGGGTCGGTGGCGCTGGCGCGAGGCGTGACCAGCAAGATTCCAACCACTGTCAAAGCAAGCCGCATCAAAAGTGTCGAACGATTCCAAACACGTTCTGGAAACTTATCAGATTGCGGCTCCCCGCTGGATTGAGCGCCCGACTGATAGGGTTCCCCCGAGCGATCGTCTCGTTGAATGCATACCGAAACGCCCAGCCGTTTCGCGAAATGACGTCGACTCCGACGGAAAAGTGCAGCGCCGGAAGATCATCAGAAAACCTTTCTGAGCGGGCGATTATCGACCCGCCGCCCAGAGCAAGAAAAGGTCGAATCGAACGGCGTCGAGGGCGAACATAGAAGAGAACCTCGCCAATCGCAGCGTGCAATCGCAATCTATCGGTGAAATTCGTTTGCAAGCGCTCGGCGCCACTGGTCGCAACCGTATCGATCGTAAGGCCGTTGCGGCTCGTGATGTAGCTTCCTTGCAAGCTTAGGTAATTATTGAGATGGCGGCCCGCGAAAACTTGAAATCCGGCACCCAAATCTGACGCGTAGCTCGACGACGACGCGGCCTCGGACCCGATGTCGATGGTCGCATCAGGAGAGAGCGCGAACACTCCCACGCCGGCTCCCGTAAACCATCGCGGCAAGGCCTCTTGGGCAAGCGCCGGAACGCCAATCGTGCCGACGACGACGCAGAGAGTTGCTAAGCTAGTGCTCTTCCCCAACAGCCGATTATTGAAACATCCGCATGGAATATCGCAAGTTAGGCAACACCGATCTCGAAATTTCCGTGCTCGGTTACGGCGCATCTCCGCTTGGAAATGAATTTGAAGAAATCGACGTTTCCGAGGGTGATCGCGCTGTCCACATGGCGATCGACAACGGCGTAAATTTCTTTGATACGTCACCCTACTACGGGCGGACTCTGTCAGAAGAGCGCTTGGGGAGTTTCCTAAGGAAAAAGCGCCACGACGTTATCCTCGCCACAAAATGCGGGCGCTACGATACCGACGAGTTTGATTTCTCAGCAGACCGCTTGCGTCGCAGCATCGACGAGTCGCTGCGCCGGCTGCAGACCGACTACGTCGACATCCTTCAAATGCACGATATTGAATTCGTCGATCGCGAGCAAGTGATCAACGAAGCGATACCGGTCGCGCGCGAAATGCAGAAGGCGGGCAAATGCCGCTATGTGGGCATCACCGGCCTGCCGCTGAAGATCCTTAAGGATGTCGCCGAGCGTGTGCCGGTCGACAGCATTCTGTCCTACGCGCGCTACAACCTGATGGTCACCGACCTTGACGACGTGCTAAGCCCCTATTGCCAAGAGAGTGGCGTAGGGCTGATCAATGCCTCTCCGCTTCATCTGCGGGTTCTGACTGAGCGTGGAGCGCCGGCATGGCACGCCGCCTCTGACGACGTCAAAGAAGTCGGCAAAAGGGTGGCTTCACTGTGCCACTCGGAAGGCATCGATGTTGCCGACGTGGCGTTGAAATTCTGCTTCGACTATCCCCACTATGCAAGCACTCTGGTGGGGATGTCGAAGACGAAACACGTAGCGAAGAACCTGGCTGTGTTTGATTTCGAGACGCCCCCCGATCTATTGAAACGACTTGAGACCCTGATCGAACCCGTGAAGAACCAAATCTGGCCGACGGGCCTTCCAGAAAATCAAGACTAAGCGCCGAGCTGCCATGAAGATTGACTCGCACCACCACTTTTGGAAGTACTCCAAGAAAGAGTACGGCTGGATGAACGATCAGATGTCGCGCATTCGCCGGAATTTCTTGCCGCCGGACCTAAAAGTCGAAATCGATCGGGCCGGAATTGACGGGGTGGTATCGGTCCAGGCGCGACAGGTTATCGACGAAACGCGCTTTCTATTGGGGCTGGCCAACGAGAACGAGTTCATCAAAGGGGTCGTCGGTTGGGTGCCTCTGATCGACCCAAAAGTTCGTGACGCGATGGCCGAATTTTCCGGCGCCTCGAAGCTCAAGGGCTACCGCCACGTGCTGCACGACGAAGAGGACGACCGTTACATGTTGCGGGCGGACTTCAACTTAGGAATCAAGGCCGTCACCGAAGCGAAGCTGGTCTACGACGTTTTAATTTTCGAGAAACATCTGCCGCAGACGCCGCAGTTTGTCGATCGCCATCCAAACCAGGTCTTTGTCGTCGACCACCTTGCCAAACCGCGCATCCGCGACGGCTACCTTTCGCCCTGGCAAAGCTTGCTCAATGAGCTGGCGCATCGAGAGAATGTCTACTGCAAGATATCCGGCATGGTCACCGAGGCTGATTGGAACAACTGGAGCGAGGACGAGTTAAAGCCGTATCTCGACACCGTTATCGAAGCCTTTGGGCCGAAACGTCTGATGTTCGGCTCGGACTGGCCCGTCTGCCTTGTTGCCGTGGAGTACGTTCGCTGGCACAAAATTGTCTCGGAGTATATTCAGTCGCTGAGCGAAGCGGAACAAGCCCGCATCCTAGGCGACACAGCGGTCGAAGCCTACAAGCTGTAGAGTCCGTTGCAGCGAGGTGGATTGATGAAAAACATATTGCTCGTTGTCCCATTGCTCTCGTTGAGCGCTGGAACTCTCTGCGCGGCGCGCCCAAACATCGTTTACATGATGGCCGACGACCTCGGCATAGGCGACGTCAAGTGCTACGGCGGGGATCGCTGCCAAACGGAGACCCCGGCGATGGATTCGCTCGCCCGCGACGGGATGCTGTTTAGCGATGCGCACGCGGCCGCGTCGGTCTGCGTCCCGTCGCGCATTGCGATCATGACCGGCCGCTACGCTTGGCGCTACGAACCTCCCAAAGTAAACGGCGCCTGGGGCTTTCTGAACCCACGTCTCAAGACCGATGCATTCACCGTCGGCCGCATGCTACAAGCAGCCGGCTATCGCACCGGCTACGTCGGCAAGTGGCACCTGGGCACGTTGATGCAAACGAGTGACGGCAAGAACCAGGGTCCAGATAACGTCGATTACGATCGACCGTTGAAGATCGGCCCCAACGACTACGGATTCGACTTCAGCTTCATCCTGCCGGGTTCGCTCGACATGTATCCATATGTTTTCGCGCGTAACGGCCGCTTTCAGGGCAACGTCACGGCCCAAAAGGGTTGGAGCGCCTTCAACCGCGTCGGCCCAGCTGAGGAAGACTTCGAGGACTACAAAGTTCTCGATACCTTTGCCACTGAGGCCGAAGCTTTTTTGGGCCGTAACGCCAAGAATGCGAAGGATGGAAAACCGTTCTTTCTCTACGTCGCGCTAACGTCGCCGCATACGCCGACCAGCCCGAGTCCGAAGTTTCAAGGCAAGAGCAAGCTCGGGCTCTACGGCGATTTCGTCGCGGAGACCGACGACACGATGGGCCGAGTGTTGCGGGCACTAAACGAGAATGGGCTGGCTGACAACACGCTGGTGTTTGCCACATCCGACCACGGAGCCGCGTCGTACGCCGGCAACATTCCCAAGGCCACGTCGGGGCAGATTCACGCTCTCGAGAAGAAAGGGCACTACTCGGGCAGCATCTATCGCGGGTATAAGTTCACCGTCTATGAGGGTGGACTGAGAATTCCGCTCCTTGTTCGCTGGCCTGGGACCGTACAAGCCGGTTCACGCTGTGACCGCATGGTTGGGCTGAATGACTTGGCGGCAACCATCGCCGATGTGATCGGCATCGATCTGGGGAACAATGCTCCAGATTCAAAGAGCTTTCTACCGCTACTCAATGACCCGACTTCGACGGCGACGCGCACGACGATGGTGATGCAATCACCGCGAGCGTTTGTCGTGCGCCACGACAAGTGGAAACTTGCGTTCACCCCCAGTAGCGGCTCGCGCGGAATGTGGGGAACGAAGCCCGTACCCGAACAAGCCTGGGGAGACGCACTTAAATCATTTGACGGAATACCTACGGAGTCCGACCTACGACGCCCGCCGTTCGTACAGCTCTACGATTTAGAAAACGACGTTCGTGAGACCAAGAACCTAGCAGCAGCCAACCCCGACGTCGTAGCGCAAATCAGCGCTATTCTCGACAAACAAATCGCCGACGGCCGCAGCACTCCGGGGCCAAAACTAGAGAACGACGTTTCTACGGTCGCGGTGCACCGAAACGCGCGTGAATGGATAGAAAAATCGCGGTAGAGTCGACGCGGGTTAGGCCTGCGAACCCAATTGTTCCGCCTGGAAGTAAGCGGTGATCGGGCCAATCATTACATCCAACTCACCTTCAAGCACCGATGGCAATTGGTGCAGCTTCAGCCCAACGCGATGATCGGTAATTCGCATCTCAGGGAAGTTGTAGGTACGAATCTTCTCCGAGCGATCGCCGGTTAGCACCATCGAGCGGCGCTGATCAGCCTGCTCGGAATTGACCTTTTCCATCTCGACTTCGTAAAGTCGCGAGCGCAAAACCTGCATCGCCTTCTTGCGGTTTTTGATCTGAGACTTTTCGTCCTGGCAGGTAACGACCAAGCCAGTCGGCTCGTGCGTGATCCTCACCGCCGAGTAGGTGGTATTGACCGATTGCCCACCCGGCCCTGACGAACAGTAGGTGTCGACGCGTATGTCACTTTCTTGCACGTCGACGTCAACCTCATCCGCCTGCGGCATCACCGCGACCGTAATCGCCGAAGTATGCACTCGGCCTTGAGTTTCTGTTTGCGGCACGCGCTGCACACGATGCACGCCGCTTTCGTACTTGAGTTTCGAATACACCCGCTTGCCGGTAACTAGCGCAATCACTTCCTTGAGGCCGCCCACTTCAGAATCACTCTGCGAAGTAATCTCAACCTTCCAGCGTTGCGACTCGGCGTAACGGCAATACATCCGAAAAATCTCGGCGGCGAAAAGTGTCGCCTCGTCACCGCCCGTACCCGCGCGGACCTCGAGCACGATGCCCTTTTCGTCGTTCGGATCCTTGGGCAGCATGAGGACGCGCATGCTTTCGGAAAGCTCGGCTTGGCTGGCTTCGATCGACGACATCTCATCCTGAGCCATCTCGACCACTTCCGGGTCGGAATCCTCGAGCATCAACTTAGCTTCGTCAAGCTGTTCTCCTAACGACTTCCAGTTCCGGAATTTTTCGACGACCTCGCTGATATCCGAAAGCTGCTTGGCAATTTTCTGGTAGCGCTTTTGATCCGAGACAACCGCCGGGTCAGCCATCTCGGCCGATAGCCCCTCGTAGCGCTCTTCGATTTCTTGTAACTTTGAAACCCACTGCATGACAAGAACCTCCTGGTGCACCAATTCCTAACTATCGACGGCACGGTAAGCCGGAACAGCTAACGGAATTGGTAGAAGGCGCCCATCTGGATTTCGCTATCTACTCTCAGGCTACTACGAGCTTGCCGCCCGTTTTCTCCTCGAGCGCCATGGCGTCCTGAAGCGCGCGAATAGAAATTTCTACCTGTGTGTCATCTGGCGACTGCGTCGTAATGCGCTGCAACCACAGCCCTGGGCGAACCAGGTTCTCAAAGAACCCACCCTGATGCTTTGCGGCAAAGCGAATGATTTCGTAGCTGACGCCCGCGATCACCGGAAGCAACGCCAGCCGCGAGAGAAACTTAAGCAGAAAGCCTTCATACGGAATGAAAGCGTAGACCGCGATGGCGACGACCATCACCACCATTAAGAAACTCGTGCCGCAACGCGGATGCCAGGTGACGAAGCTCTGCGCGTTCTCTACGTTCACGTCTTTTTTCGACTCGTAGTTAAACACGACTTTGTGCTCAGCACCGTGGTACTCGAAAACGCGGTGGATGTCCTTCATGCGAGAGATCGCGAATAGAAACGTCAAGAAAATCGCGAGCCGAATCACCCCCTCAACGACACTGAATCCAACCTGATTGTCGAGCGAGGGAAGGTATGCCTGAATCTGTCCGGTAGCGACGAGCGGGACAAATTTATACATGAATATAAAGAAGCCGATCGAGACAGCGATATTTAGCGCCATCACCCAGCCGGGCAACTCTTTTTGTTCGACCTTCTCGCCGTCTTCGCCTTCCTCGTCCTCAACAGCGTGTTTGGCGGAAAAGTTTAGCGCCCTCATCCCCAGACCCATGGCTTGACCCAAAGTCCCACAGCCACGAACGATGGGCAGCGCCCAAAACTTGCTGGTTTCCGATAAGCGCTTAGCCGGCCCCTCTTCCGTAACGATTGTGCCGTCGGGCTTGCGTACCGCGACGCAGTAGTTGTGAGGGGTGCGCATCATCACACCCTCCATCACCGCCTGACCGCCGATTAGCGGGTCATCGCCGCTTTCGAGCACAGGCAGCAGTTGAGTATGGGCAATCAGTCGAACAAGTTGGCGAAGTCTTCTCATGAGAGTATGTCGATTAGACGTGTATTGATTCAGTTTACGATACACTCGGTAGTATGTTCCGCAAGGTCTGGCAGAAGCTCCGGCCGGCCATTTTTTGGAGCTACCGGCGCGGCTCTTGGCAATACGATCTGATCGTCGTAATCATACTGGCGTTCATATTTCTGTCGCCTAGAGATATCTTTCTCGATCAGCCACGCCCGCCAACCGTTCAAGAGATCGAATCGCTCGACGACGATAACGGCACCTTGGTATTTTGGGTCGACCCCGATGTCGTCGAAAATTCGACACCAGAAGAAGTCGATGCCCGCCTTCATGACCTGCTGAAACAGCGCAGCGGCAAGAATTTGCGCATCATCGACAAGAAACCAACAACCGACGCCGAGGGCGCCGTGCGTGCGTACTTGGTCTACGCCCAGCCGTAGTCGCGGCCCGGCTTCCGCGCCCAACATTCATTCGAAACGTGTTGTTACGTACCGCCGTCTTTTCTATTGTGAGGATTCTAGCGCTAACTCTTCTGTTAACGGCGCCGCTACTGCCGGCCGCGCCTGAACTCGATACACTGCTCGCAAACATGGACACGGCCGCCGCCAAATGGACCGGCATGCGGTCCGACGTCGTGTGGACCAAGTTCACCTCCCTCGTCGACGACAAGACAGTCGAATCCGGCAAGATCGTCGTCCGGCGGGCCAGCTCATCGCAAGTCGACATGCGGATCGAGTTCACCGATCCCAATCACTACTTTCTGGCCGTGACGGATGCCAAAGTCGAGATCTATAAACCCAAGACCGCCACGGTCGAGATCTACGACCTAAGCAAGTCGCGCGACAAGCTGAAGCAGGCGCTGTTGCTCGGGTTTGGCACCGCCGGCAAGTTTCTCCGTGAGAACTACGACGTCTCCGTTTCAGGCGAAGAAACCGTCGCTGGAGAAGACAGCGTCAAGCTCGAACTACGCCCCAAGACAGACGAAATGGCGCGCAACTTTGAAAAGATTGAGATGTGGATCGCCAAGAAGACATGGCAGCCGGTTGAGCAGAAAGTCTACGAAACGAGTCCCGGCGACTACCGGATCTACAGCTATACGGCGGTGGAAGTTAATCCCAAATTCACGGCTAGCGACTTCAAACTAAAACTCGCCCGGGGTACAAAAAAAGTATTCCCGCAGCGCTAGGCCGCATATCTCACGCACGTTCGCTGGCCACTTGGTGAGATTTGCCGGATAAACGTGTCTGAAAACGCGGCCCCAAACAGGATCGACCGAGGCGTGGACGGAAGTCCACGCTTTCTTCAGGCTTGGCAAACACATTGAACGAAAGCGTGGACTTCCGTCCACGCCTCGGTTTCTTGCGCCGGGGCGGTTTTGTTGAAGTATTAGGGGCTAGCAGCCCGTCATCGCACCAGCACGATCTCGGTCAGATTCCGGTCCAGGTGAACACAATATTTTCCGTCCTTCGGGTGCAACCACATGCCCCGCTCCGGCGCTACATTCGGAAACTCCTCAACCGCGTCGTACAGCGTTCCCGCAGTGTCTTCAACTTCCGGACTCAGTGGACCGATATGCAAATGCGCGTGGCATTGCGTCCGGAAATAGTGACTATTCTCGGCGACGCCCCAGCGCCCGGGAAATAGCTCTTTAGCTCGCTCGATGGCGCCGCTCCACAGTTGCGCGCGCAGCTCGCGGGTCAGACTCGATGTCGCTTGAGATCCACGATCGTGCGCCTTCGGTAAGGCAAGGTATCGGTTTGGCTTGTGAGGATTGATGTCCTTGAGAAAATAAACTGCCCCCTGCTGCTTATCCGCGGTCTTGCAAAGGCTGCAAACTCTGGCCCGCATCGACTCAGGCTCCGCGTGGTCACAGGGGCACTCAACCACCGGCATCGGTTCTGAAGCAGCGATTCCCCCCGCCAGCACAAATAACCCAAGGGCAAAAACAGGTATGCGCACTTGTTGAATACTCTTACGGCTTTCGACGTAGTTGTCAAGTTGTGTCGCATGGGTCGATTTACCGATTCCGCGCGACGACAACCTCATGGTTCAATCGAGGGTAGCTGAAGGAGAAACGAATGCTTCGTTACGCCCTCTTCCCCGCCCTTCTCTCGCTTGTCTGCGCGTCCGCCGCCGATCGCCGACCCATGCCGGCCTCGTTGACGCTGCCACAAGCGGTCGAAATGGCGCTTACGTCGAGCCCACAACTTCGCCGCGCCGACGCGGCCTACCGCAACGGCCTCGCCGAGCACGGCATCGCGCGCTCGGCCAATCTGCCGAACGTTTCACTTGTCGCCGGACAATCGGTCCAGACGCTGAATCTAAGGGCTCGCGGTTTTGACGCGGACACCTTTCAAGGGCGCGAAGGGATTCCGATTCCAGAAAGATTCGGCCCGTTCGGTACGTTCGACTCGCGGTTCGTCGTCACCGCCGACGTCCTCAATCGTTCGTCGCGCCTACAGCAGCGAGCGGCGCGCCGAGAGGCCACCGCAGGCGAGTCAGACCTTGCAAACGCCCGCGAGCTGATCACTCTTGAAGTGGTCAGCTACTACGTCGAAGCGCTACGATTCCAAGCACTTGCGGCAACCGGCCGCGAGCAATTGGCGGCGGCCCGAGCGCTATCGACAATCACGACTGACCGTTTTGAACAAGGCGTAGCCAGCGGGCTAGACCGTCGACGAGCGCGCCGCCAAGTGACAGCGGGTCAACAAGCAGTCTACGAGGCTGAGGCCGCCTTGGAGGAAGCCAAGCTGCGCCTTGCGAATCTGCTGCAAGCCGAAATCACTGCAGACTACGAGCTGGCGGACGTTCACCGCTTCTTTCAAGCGGAACGGCTAGTTGTCGCTGATGTCCTGCTTGCCGCGATGGAGCGGCGGCCCGACTACATCGCCGCAAAGTCGAGAGTCGAAGCGGCCAACATGAGCGTACGCGCCGCACAGGCTGCCAAGCTCCCGCACCTCGCTATTTACGCGGATGTCGGGCAGAGTGGCCGAACAGCCGCAACCACCCAAACGAGCTACACCGTGCAAGGAAGTGTCGTCGTTCCGCTCTACTTCGGCGGACGTGCCTCCGCCGAGAAAACTCGTGCTCGAGCGGCGCTCGATGAAGCGGAGGCCTCGCTAGACGCAATCCGTTCGGAGGTCGAAATGGAGGTCCGCGTCGCGCTCTCCGGCGTAAACTATTCGAGGCTCCAAGTCGAATCCGCCGACGAGACAGTTTCGATCGCCGAGGAAGAATTAGATCTCACGCTGACTCGTTTTCAGAGCGGTGTTTCGGACAATTCCGACGTGGTGCTTGCACAAGAACGCCTCTCGCGTGCGAAACAAGACCGAATCCGCGCTCTGTACAATCGAAATGTAGCCCGAGCGGCCCTTCACCGCTCTACGGGCGATGCGGAAAAGACTTACGGAAGACCGTAGTGGGCCGATCACTCATAGGTAGACAAGTAGTAACGGTTATCTCGCTCGCGGTGCTGCTCATCGGCTGCGAGGCGGGCCCCGCCGGCCCAACCGCTACGCTCGAAATCAGTGGCCGCATCGAGGGTGACGAAACGCATTTGTCCTCCCAAATTCCGGGACGCGTTACATCAGTCGAATTTCGCGAAGGCGACTCCGTTAAGGCAGGCCAGGTGCTGGTGCGCTGCGACTCTGAGCAAGCGCTCGCAAGGAACGAGCAGAGCGACGCGATGGTCGAAGCGGCACGGCGCCAGGTCGAACAAGCGCGGCTGCTACTGCCGCTACTAGAGGAAAGGTATCGGCAACTGGATTTGCGCCAAGATCAGAGCGCTCTTGAAGCGTCGGGCCGCGTCGCCGCCGGCGAAGGCCAACTCGCAGCGGCCAAGGCGCAGCTCGCGAGAGCCCAAAGCGAGCTCAGCCAAGTAGCAGCCGACGCCGCGACGTACAAAGCGCTTTCCGAAAAGGGCGCGGTACCCGCACAGGCGGCGGATCAACTCGAGACCAAGCAGTCGACGCTCGAAGCGCTCGTCGACGCCGCGGGCCGCCAGGTCGCGGCGGCTGAGGGCGGCCTGTCCGTCGCGAAAGCCGCGAAAAGCAACCCCGAGATCATTTCGCTCGAGAAAGCAGCCCTGAAGCATCAAATGGCCGAAGCACGTGCCGCGATCCGATCCGCGGAATCACAAATCGCCGTCGCGGAGGCGGTGGCGGCGCAGACCGGCGCGGCGCTCTCGGAGTTGACGATTACAGCGCCGTACGATGGAATCGTGCTCACTCGCTCAGTCGAACCCGGCCAAGTGGTTGCCCCAGGGCTCACTCTGCTAACGCTGCTCGATCCTCAATCGATTTATCTCCGCGCGTACGTCCCTGAAGGGCAAATTGGCCAGGTCGTTGTCGGACAACGCGCCGAGGTGGTGCTCGATTCCGACCCAGACGCTCCCCTCCAAGCGACAGTTTCCCGCGTCGATCCCGAGGCCATGTTCACTCCCGAAAACACCTACTTTCACGAGGACCGCGTCAAACAGGTAGTCGGTGTGAAACTCCTGCTCAGCGAGGGCCTCGGCCGAGCAAAAGTGGGCATGCCGGCCGATGGTCGCATATTCGTTCAAGAGTCGACA
Source organism: Bryobacterales bacterium (assembly GCA_965247305.1). Classification (GTDB taxonomy): domain Bacteria; phylum Acidobacteriota; class Terriglobia; order Bryobacterales; family UBA6623; genus CATQHP01. Next base: position 5,474,150 of record OZ252030.1, read on the forward strand.
GCCTCGCGGGAGAGTTCCAAGCCGTGAGCGCAGCGATTCGCTGCACGAATCTCTCGAAAACCTATCTCGACGAAGCGGGCGACGAGGTCCGCGCCCTAACCTCGGCGAGTTTTGAGGTCGCCCCTGGGGAAACTTTTGGGCTCATCGGTGCCGACGGCGCCGGCAAGACGACAACATTCAAGATTCTCGCGGGCGTAATGGATTCGACCGCCGGCTCAGTCGACGTTCTCGGCGGGACCGCGCGACAGAGCCGCAATCGCGTCGGCTACCTCACCCAACCCTTCAGCCTCTACCAGGACCTTAGCGTCAAAGAAAACATCCACTACGCCGGCGGTTTGCGAGAAGCAACCGACAGAGAGATCAACGATCGAATGGCGCACTACCTAGCGCTATTCGGCATGGCCGACTTCACCAATCGCCTCGCCAGCCGCCTGTCCGGCGGTATGAAGCAAAAGCTCGCGCTCACCTGTGCGCTGGTGTCGGCGCCCGAAGTGCTCCTGCTTGACGAACCGACAACGGGTGTTGATCCCGTCTCGCGTCGTGAGTTCTGGGATGCGATAGGGTCGCTTTCAAGCGAAGGGATGACCGTCGTCGTTGCCACCCCTTACCTCGACGAGGCCGAGCGCTGCGAGCGCGTTGCCTGTATGGATCGCGGCGAAATTCTCGATATCGAATCCCCACGCGCGATGCGATCGAAACTTGGGCTGACGCGACTCGCAATTCAGACCGACGACTTGACCGCGACACGCCGCTTGCTCAACGAGCCAGATCACGGGCAGGTACATCTTCACGATGTCCAGCGGTTCGGCGACTTTCTCGACGTGATGGTCCATGACCCGGACCGCGACGAGCCCGCCCTACGACAATTTCTGGCACAGAATGGTCACCCCGTCAAAGTGTGTGAGCGCTCGCCGCCAACCCTCGAAAACGCCTTCGTCTCAATCCTGCGCGAGTGTAGAGGCGAAATCGTAGTCCCCGAGTTTCCGCAACGACGGCCACCCGCAAAGCCATCGGGTGACGAGCGGGTCGGCATTTTAACGTTCGGACTGGGTAAAAGCTTTGGAGCGTTCCGCGCCGTCGACAATGTCAGCCTGCGCATCGAGCGCGGCGAGATCTACGGGCTTTTAGGAGCTAACGGCGCCGGCAAAACGACCACGATCAAGATGATCTGCGGCTTGCTGTCTCCGGATCAAGGGTCAATCGCGCTGCTGGGGCACACAAAAGACTTGAGGTCCGCTCGCGTGCGCTCTCGCGTCGGCTACAAGTCCCAAAAATTCGCGCTGTATGACGACCTCACTCTGGGACAGAATCTAGACTTCTACGCGTCGATCTACGGCATACCCAAGGCCGTCGCTCGTGAGCGAATGGAGTGGGTGCTTGAGTCAGCCGGGCTTTCGGGTCAACAGAATCTACTCACTGGAAAATTGCCGGATGGATGGAAGCAACGGGTCGCTTTCGGCGCCTCGGTTATGCATGAACCCGATGTCGTGCTGCTCGACGAGCCGACCTCAGGCGTAGATCCGCTGGCCCGCCGAGCCTTGTGGCGCATGATCAACGATCTGGCCGACCATGGCGCCGCGGTCCTCGTCGTTACGCACTACCTTGAAGAAGCCGAACAGTGCCACCGTCTAGGCTTTATGGTTTCTGGGGCTATGGCGATCGAAGGCACGCCCGCTGAAATCAAGGCGAAGAGCACGGGCGGCCTCGTAGAGGTGACAACGAGTGTGCCGCTGAATGCGATGACAACGCTGAAGCGGGAGTTAGGCGAAAAAGCTGTCTCGTTATTCGGCGACCGCCTACACGTTTCGGTAGAAGACCCCGCCGGCCATCCCGACATCGTTGAGCAAACGTTGGCCCGCGAAAGCATTGAATGCGAGCGGATCCGCTCAATCCCAATTGGGCTCGAAGATATATTCATTCGCCTCACCTACCAGAACCGCGAAGATCATCGAGAGGTCGCATGAAGCGCATCGTCGCGCAGTCAATAAAAGAGCTGAAGCATTTTCAGCGTGACCGGCTGACGATGGTGTTGTCTGTGCTCATGCCGCTTATCATGCTGTGGCTGTTCGGCGCGACGCTGACCCTCGACCCGGACAACACAGCCTTGGTAGTCGATGACCTCGACCTCTCAAGCACGAGCCGCGCTTACGTCGAAGCCTTCGCCGGCAGTAACGAATTTGACTTCGTGCCACGCAACCCAGGGACGCCGCTCGCCGCCGCCCTTGACGAAGGCCTCGCATCCGCCGCATTGTTGATTCCGCCCGGGTTCGAACGCGATCTGTTGCGCGGCAAGCCCGCGCCTGCACAGCTTTTGCTAGATGGAACTGACGGTAACACTGCCTTGGTGCTGCGCCAAGAGGCACAAGCCATCACGCAAACGTTTCTGATGCGGCGCGGCAGCATTCCGCCGTCTGCCTTAGAACTTGAAATTCGCTACTTGTACAACCCCGGTCTGGCTGACCGCGTGTTTTTCGGCGCTGGAGCACTCGGTATCGTTTTAATATTCTTCCCCGCTTTACTTGGAGCGACTGCGACAGCAAGGGAGCACGAACTTGGCACCACAATCCAGGTTTACTCCTCAAACCTGTCGGCACAGGAGTGGGCCATCGGCAAGGCAATTCCCTGCATTGCAATTGGCTTGGTTCAGTTTGTGCTTTGCTTCATCGTTGGAGCGGTATTTTTCTCCTATCGCATCCCATCGGACCCCTCCCCGTTGCTCGCCGGTACTATCCTCTACATCGCAACCGGCGTGTTCTTCGGCATGTGGCTAGGTCACGTAACCAAATCTCAAGCCGCGAGCATCCACATCGTGCAACTCGGTCTGTTCATCATCTCGATGCTGCTCGCGGGATTTATTACGCCAATCGAGAACACACCGATACAACTGCGCTGGATTTCATATTTCGTGCCGGCAACTTACTACATCGAGCTGGTCCGCGACGGACTGCTGCGCGACGGTGGCTGGGTTACCGGTTGGCAGCCTGCGTCGCTGTTGGCGGCACTCGCCGGCGGCACCTATCTGATCACTATCTTCCGGGTTCGCAGGATGCGTTTCGAGGATTGACCAGCGATGCCGGCGCCAGTAAGTTTCGACCGCTACCGCGCCCTGCTCATGAAGGAGTGTCGCCAGATCCGTCGCAACTGGCGAATGATTATCCAACTGACGATCCCACCGACGCTGGTGCTGATTGTAATCGGATACGCGCTCAATCCCGATGTGAAGCACCTACCCACGGCAATTGTCGATCTTGATGGTGGCTCGGTTGCTCGCGAAATTGCCCAACGCATTGACGGCACCCAAGCATTCGACGTCACGCGACACTTTGTCTCCATCAAAGATGCGCAGGCCGCGCTCGAGCGGCGCGAGGTCGACATCGCGGTGGTCTTACCGCCAAACCTGACGTCTGACGTCACCTCCGCTCAACCGGCGAAACTCCAGGTGTTGGTCGACGGTGTAGTCGCAAATTCCGCCGTCATTGCGGGCGCGTATCTAAAACAGATTGCGGGCCACTACTCGCTAGAGTTACTGCAGTCTCGCCCGCTCCCCATCGCGCTTTCCACACGGAGTCCAGAGCAAATTGACCTTCGAGCCGTCGCTCTCTATAACCCGGGGATGTTGTTTTCCTGGTACTACCTAACCGGACTCATGGCTGTAATCCTGTTCGTCGATGGTTCATTGCTGGCGGCCGGTGTGACAGTTCGCGAAAAGGAAGTTGGAACGGTCGAGCAACTGCTGATGAGCCCAGCGCAATCGGCGGAAATAATCCTGGCAAAAAGCACTCCGGTGCTGGGGCTGCTAGTCATCGGCTTCCTCGTAGGCACGACGACATCTTGGATTTGGTTCGACCTGCCGTTGCGCGGGCCGTTCTGGTTGTTCTTGTTGACCGGAGTCGCCGCGGGCCTAGCATCTTTGGGTATCGGAACCTTGATCGGTACATTCTCTTCAAACCAGCAACAAGCCCAATTTTTGACTTTCTTCGTGAACCCGCCAATGGTGCTCTTGTCGGGGGCGTTCTCGCGGGTCGAAAACCTACCAGAGCCCCTCCAGATTCTGTCTGCATTTCTGCCCTTGCGCTACTTTGTCGAGATCGTCAGAGGCATAACGATGAAGGGCGTCGGCATCGAAATCCTGTGGCCGCGCCTGCTGGCGCTAAGTGCAATTGCGGCTATAGTCTATGCGATCAGCGCAGTTCGCTTCCGAAGACAGTTAAACTAACGCATTTATTTGTATAGATACTCTGTTGCTATAGCGTATGTTGACCGTCTAACGATAGATGTCACCCCTCCGCACTATCCCGAGTCACCTCGAGCGAGAGCTGGCGGTTCCCAGACTGAGTCACCAACCTAAGCGTTGGCGGTATTGCTCGACTGTCAGTTTCGTCGAACTCGTCGGCGGCTTGCGCGTCGAACGCTGGTTGCGATCGCGCATTTCTTCGATATAAAGCCTCAACCGGAGGACCTCGTGGTCGTCAATTTGATCGATGAGATCATGGAGTTCTTCGCGTGCAGTCATGGTTTTTGACTCCCTATGAATAGAGTCGACTGGTCAGACTCATGCATCCATCTGACAGTTGGCCGGCAGGGTTCGATCAGGTAGGCTGCACGAAACTGTCACATAAGCGACGTTTCTTCAGGGGTTTACCGTAGGACTGGCGGCACTAGGTCCGCTAAAATGAACGCCATGGCCGAACCTGAGCCGCGAGCGCAAGCACGAGTCCTCATCGCCGACGACGAGCCCGACCAACGAAACGGCCTTTCGAGTTTAGTGTCGTCATGGGGCTTCGACGTCCGCACGGCCTCTGACGGGGTCGATGCGATAGAGCAACTCAAACGTTTCGACGCGCACGTCATGTTGAGCGATCTCAACATGCCCCGGATGGACGGCTTCGAGTTGCTGCAGACATTAAAAACTGAAGGCAGGCTGCCGGCTACAATTGTGTTGACCGCGTTCGGCTCGATCGACAACGCGATTAGGACAGTCCATGATCTTGGGGCGTATTGGTTCCTCGAGAAGCCAATACAAGCCGATGCGCTGAAAGTGCTGTTGGCGCGAGCGGTTGAAAAAGGACGGCTGAATGAGCAAACGGCGCGGCTACAGCATCGGCTAAGGCTGCGGGGGCGGTTAGAGGACCTCGTTGGCGAGTCCGCCGCGATGCAGCAAGTTTTCTCGACGATCAGCCAGATTGCTCCCAGCAGCGCCGCGGTTCTGATTACGGGCGAGAGCGGTACTGGAAAGGAGCTAGTCGCACGTGCAATCCACAACCTCAGTAAGCGCAACGCCAGCCCGTTCGTTGCGGTGAACTGCGCCGCTCTGCCTGAGTCATTGATTGAAAGCGAACTATTTGGCCATGAGAAAGGGGCGTTTACCGGCGCTCTGCAAAAGCGAGCAGGCTGCTTCGAACTAGCGGATGGTGGCACGCTGCTGCTCGACGAGATAGGGGACATGTCAATTGGCACGCAAGCGAAACTCCTTCGCGTCTTGGAAGACTCGAAAGTTCGCAGACTCGGCGGCTCCCAAGAATTAAAAGTCGACACACGATTGATCGCGTCCACGAACAAAGACATTCAAACTGTCGTCAGTGCGGGTGAAATGCGTGAGGATCTTTTCTACCGTCTCAATGTTTTTCATATCGAAATGCCGCCCCTGCGCGAGCACCTGGACGATATCGAAGCAATCGCGGCGGCGCTGATCGAATCACACAATAAGCGGCACGAGTGCCGTGTAGTGGGCTTGGACTCGGAGGTCCTAGAACAACTCCGCGGCTATCAATGGCCGGGAAATGTGCGCGAGCTGCGCAACGTGTTAGAGCGAGCCGTGATTCTCGCGGGTGAGGGGTCAATCGCACCTATTCACATCGCCGGCAGTTTCGACGGCGCGCCGAAAATCCCAGATCTCGGCGGCGACTCCGATGCGATTCGAATACGCGTCGGTACGAGCGTCCACGACGCGGAAAAGTCGTTGATCTTCAAGACCCTGGAATTCGCGGGTAACAACAAAACGAAAGCGGCGAAGATTCTCGGAATTAGTCTAAAGACGCTGCATAACAAACTCAAAGAGTACGCTGGCAGCGAGACCTAGACGATGTCCCCCAAGACCAGACTGCAGATCTCGATCGTGGCTCTAGTCGCTTTCGTGGTCGTAGCCTTGTCCGCTGTTCATCTTCATGGGTTGATCGGATCCAGGTTCTCCGACTCGATCGACCTCGCGACATTCAGCACGAATGAAGTCGAGCAATATCTTCTAGAACTCGTCAATGCGGGCGTACCCGACCTCGAAGAACGTCCCATTGAGCTTGGCGAAATTGAGCACGCATGGACGGAAATCGTCGAGCATGATTCTGGCCTGATTTCGATTCTTCAGGGGCAGCTGGCCACATCGCGCGCAATCGCTGAAGTCATGATTACCGCGGTCGACGGCCGCATTGTCGCTGCGAATCTCGAGGATAAACAGGGTCAGCGCCATCAGGTCGTCCCGCCGGTCTCGGACTTCCAGGGTCGAGGATTTCTCACGAAACTCCGCGAATTGTTGGCGGCGAATCAAGACTACGAGGTGACGAAGACGTTGGGGATCGGCGATGATCCGGTGTTCACCGTTCGCGTCATCGTATCCACTGTTTTGATGCGAGACGACATCCTAGCCGGGCTCGAGGGACTCGGTGCCGTTTCGCTAACAGCGATTCTGGCATCGCTCGTGTTGGCATTCGTGGTCTCACGCATCATGTCGCGGCCGCTAGAGCACATCGGCAACCTGGTCGATCGCATTTCGCGAGGTGAATCGCTCATCGCTCAGGGCTCACTCGAGGGTGGTAAAGAGATTCAGGCGGTCGAGTCGAAGCTCGGTTTGCTGGGCGACCAGTACCGTGGGGCGCAGGCCGACGTCGACGAATTGCGACAGCACGTCGACGGCCTTCTCGACCGCATGGAAGAAGCCGTGTTCCTGTTTGGTAAGGACGACAAGCTGGTGATGGCGGGCAGCGCGGCGGAGCGGTTGCTGGGCCGAGGCCGCTGGGAACTGATGGGTTTATCCGTAGAGTCAATTTTTCCAATTGCGACCGATCTTGGCGGGCTTATCCAGGGCGCCCTCGCCGTTCGTCAATCGATTACAGACCAACGCATCGAGTTCCAGCCGGAAGACCGGGACCCGCTGCAACTACTTGTCAACATCGAAATGCAGGAAGGATTCCCAAGCCACGACTATGTTGGGATGCTGGTGAGATTACGCGATTCGGATCCGCGGCGCGAGTTGGAATCGCAACTCGATATTTCGACGCGGCTGGCGGCTATTAGCCGTCTGACTAGTGGAGCGGCGCACGAAATCAAGAACCCACTGAACTCGATCGCATTGCACGTTGAAGTCCTGAAGGCAAAACTCGCGTCCGCCAAGGTCGGTAGTGAAGAAATCGAAGTAATTTCGAGAGAGATTCGACGGCTGGATCGTGTCGTGAAATCGTTCCTAGACTTTACTCGTCCTGTTGAACTGCAGCTATTGACGCTCAATTTGGCGGCGATGCTGGGCGAGGCTGCTTCGCTCGTCGCGGTCGATGCCGGCACGAGAGGCGTTGATATCGTGCTGGAACATCCAGATGGCGAGGCCCTCGTTCGTGCTGATCGAGATTTGCTGCAGCAAGCGCTTCTCAATGTCGTGCTCAATGGCGTCCAAGCGATGCCTGACGGTGGAGTGCTGCGACTGGGGCTGAAAGATCGCGGCTCGCGTTGGTTGGTTCGGGTCGCCGACGAAGGCGTCGGAATTCCAGAAGAAGCTCGCGAACAGATCTACCAACTCTATTTCACGACTAAACAAAAGGGATCAGGCATTGGATTGGCTATGGCGTTTCGCGTGGTCCAGTTGCACGGCGGTACGATCGAGTTTGATAGCGAACCCGGAATCGGAACCGAGTTTCGTATCGAGTTGCCGGCGATACGCCGCCCAGCGGTCGAGGAGCACGAGGCTGAAGACGAATTGCCCGCGGAACAATTGCCCGGAGAACAAATGGACGCACCGCTGCTACCGGACATACGGGAGGGCACTTGAGATGTCAATGCGGATCCCCCCTACCGCCTCAACTTTTCTATTCTTGACCCTGGCGATCTGCATCGCCGGCTGCAATCAGAACCGCGCCGGCGGGCCTCCCGCCGCGGCGCCGATACCCGTGATTTCTCAGCAGCCTGAATTCGAACCCAACCCGCCGGTTTCGGAACCTCAGAGAAACGTCGCGCTCCCACCTCCGCAACCAGTGCCTCCTGAAGCGTTGCCGCGCACGACGGGACCTTTGACAGTCGAGGTGAAACCGGAATCGGAAACCGATGTGCTCACAGAGAGTCGAGCCGCTGCGATTGCGCCCGCGGTCACACCGGAACTCTCAGAGGAGTCAGGGGAGTTTCCGCCGCTACCGCGCCTCGGCCGGATTGTGACCGAAGAGGAACGGACCGAACGCAACGAAGCAATTGACTTTAACCTTGCGCGCACGGCGGAAAGTCTGCGAACAATTCGAAACAGCGAAGCCGAGTTAGACCTGGAGCAGCGTACCGGTGTCAAACGCATTCAGGCATTTGTCTCGCAGGTTGAGCAGACGCGGCAAAACGATTTAGCGTCTGCACTGAATTTGGCGGAGCGAGCAAAGTTGTTGGCCGAAGATCTCGCTCGCAATTTACGGTAGGGGCATACGCGGCTGCAACCGTTCTAGCCTGCATTTCTCACGACGTGGCGAGCGAAAGTGCGTGAGAGGTGCGTCACAACGAGACGGGCGACGGTCGACGCGCGGAGGCGTACTTGACAGTCCGTCGAGCACGACGAGCGAGCGCAACGAAGTAGTGGCGCACCTATCGCGTGCTTTCGCTCGTCAGGTGGTGAGAAATGCGGGCTAAAGGCGAGCTTCCAGTTGCTCGGCCGCTAGAGTCGTGCCGGGTTCGATGCCGGCGATCGCTTCGACGTAGATGTCGCTGACCAATCCGACATCGATATCCCGCCGCTCGAACTCCTCGGAATCGTTCGTAGCGACTTCAACCCAGGCTTGGTCCCCGTCGAATCGAACGGCTTCACGCGGGACTCTCACAACGTCGCCTGCGGTTTTGATGATGATATCCGCCGACGCCGACAGATCGGGTATTACCCGCTTATCCTTCACAAGGATAGCGATTTCGACGGAGATGTTACGCATGAAACTCCCACCGCCGCTTCGACTCATCCCGCCCCGTCCGCCGCGCCGTCCTCCGCCTCCTCCAGCGCTGGTGCTTGCTAGGGTGCCAACCGCGGAAACTTTGGCATGCAGTGAGGCATTCGGGTAGGCATCTAGGTGGACCTCGGCGGGCATACCGGTTCTCAGCATCTGGCTGTCAGCTTGGTTTACAGTAGCGTCAAGCACCATCGTCGACGTGTCGACGATATTCATTAGATGAGTTCCCGAGCGCACCTGATCGCCGTTCGCGATTTCGGACACGTTGCTGACGCCCGTGTTCGACATCCGGACAACCATTCCGTCGATGGGAGCCTCAATCAGCATACGGTCGATGTTCATCTCCGCCCGCTTTTGATCGATCAGCTCTTGATCACGACGAATCTCAGAGGAGCGCAGTTCCGCTCGCCGCGCCCGCCCGGCCAAACGGAATTCTCGCCGGGCGACATCATAGTTCACTTCTGACTCTTCAACCGCCATCTTCAGTAAAGCAGCCACGATCGCTGATTTCACCTCCGTCGTTCGCAGATCGAGTTTAGCTTTCTCAAGGTCAGCTTTCGCCCTAGAGACCGCTACTCGCTCCCTTTCTTGCGAGATTATTTGGTTGGCTTTGACCTTAAGGATGTTCGCTTCTTGCTGAACGACTTTTGCCTTTTGGTCGTCAAGCTTCAGCAGATAGTTTTCGGTGTCAAACTCTGCAACCACGGTGCCCTTTGTAACCCACGAGCCTGCATCGGCAAACTTGATTAGGGTCATTTGGCCACCGGTGCCGCGCCCGCGTATGCGCGGAGTAGTTACCGCCGCAACGTTGAAGGCTGCGGTGTCGCCGCTGATTCGTAATGTCTGACGAACATCCCCGCGGTCCGTGACGACAGTGCGGCGAGGACGGGTCTGGGCAACCTGTAGAATCTGTTCAGAGTTTTGTGTGAGTGCGAACCCTGCCCAAATGCCGATGCAAAGTGGGATGATCATCCACCAGCGAGAAATAGGAGGCGGCGGAGGTATTTCGGGAACAAGCTCGGGGCCAAACTCATCGCTCGGCGCCTCGGCTGGGAAACTTTGGGCGGAACTGCCCCCGAACCGCTCAGCTAGTTTTCGTGCCTGTTCCTTCGGGTCGAGCATCGGCTCTCTCCGCTTCAATCTCAGCAGAAAATGGTTCGGATGGCTACTCCCCCGTACTAAACTCGGCCTTTAGAGATCGATTTTGCCAGCACTTAACATCGTCTTGACAATTGAACCTGGAGCTGATTTTCTGGCTGGAACTCGAATCGCTTTGAATCATCACGATGCAAATTGAAATTCGAGATGTGGTCGCACAAGACCTCGAGGTTGTTTATTCGATCAACGAGGCGTCCGTGCCGGCCATGAACAGTATCCCGCTGGAAGACTTCGAATGGTTCCAGAAGCAAGCCGCTTACTTTCGGGTTGCGCTTATCGATAACGAAGTCGCGGGGTTTCTGATCTGTTTGTCGCCGCAAGCTGACTACGATAGCCCCAACCTTCGCTGGCTGAATGAGCGCTACCGCGAGTTTCTCTATATCGATCGGATTGCAATTGGGAGTTTGTATCAGCGGCGCGGACTGGGCCGAGAGTTATATGACGACGCCACGTCATTTGCGCACGGGCGATACCCGCTACTGGCCTGCGAAGTGAATATTCGGCCCCGCAATCAGCAGTCGATCGACTTCCATACGGCCTACGGTTTTGAGGCGGTTGGCACGCAAGGCAACGGATACCTAGACGTACAGTTTATGGTGAAGCGGTTGTAGGGAATACCGCATCGCCGGCTTGCTCACGCAGTTTGAGCAATCGTTGTTTGAGCTGATCGACAACGTTGTCGTAGGCTTTTTGACCGTAAAGATTGCGCATCTCACTAGGATCTTCCTTCAGATCGTAAAGTTCCCAGAACGGTTCGCCCACATTGGGCTGGGCGCCATTGATCAGGGTTCGTCCGTCGGGGCCCCTTGGGTCGTCATAAAAGTAAATCAGCTTGTAGCGGTCTGCACGCACGCCCAAATGCGCCGGGACATTGAAGTGAGCGCGGTTCATCCAGTAGCGATAGTAGATCGCGCTTCGCCAATCGTCCGGCGCCCGCGACTCGGCCAAGGGCCGGAAACTTCTTCCCTGCATTGCTTCGGGAATATCGACGCCGGCCCAGTCGAGCATGGTCGGGGCGAAGTCAAGATTTTGCACAAGGGCCTCGCTCGTTTGACCTGCTGGAATGCCGCCAGGGCCGCGCACCAACAGCGGGATGCGAAGAGTTTCTTCGTACATAAAGCGTTTGTCGTAGAGGCCGTGTTCTCCCAAAAAGAAACCTTGATCCGAGGTATATATAACGATGGTGTTTTCGGTGAGACGATTGCGGTCAAGATAGTCCAGAACGCGGCCCAGATTCTCATCGATCGAATAGACACACTGCAGGTATCGGCGCATGTAGATTTGATACTGCGCGCTCTTTAGGCGGTCGCCATCGAGGCCGTTAAGGTCGCGTTCCCATTGGTCCAGTTCCGCCGGCTCGTAGCGCACGCGCTCTAGAAACCAGCGCCAGGCCGGGTTGCCAAACGCGAGATGTCTGCTGCCAACAAGCTCGGTCGTGTCGCGCAGCGCCGGCCGACCGCGCCGGTCTTCGAAGAGGTTCGCGGGCTCAGGTATTGGATCGGCGAACAGGCCTCGGTGTTCCCTCTTCGGGACGAAAACGTCGTGCGGCGCCTTGTGGTGATACATCAGGAAGAACGGCCTATCGGCGGGTCGCTCTTCTAGGAATTCAATTGCGTAGTCAGTTATGACGTCGGTGACGTAGCCACGGTGGGTTTCGGCCTCGGGCCAGGCGCCTTTGTGGCGCAGCTCAGGGTCATAGTAGAGGCCTTGTCCGGGTAGAACAGCGTATTCGTCGAAACCCGTTGGTTCGCTCTTGAGATGCCACTTGCCGATCATGCCGGTGTGGTAGCCGGCGCCTTGAAGCAGCTTCGAAACCGTTTGCTGCGAGCCGTCAAACGTATCGCTTAACGTAAAAATCCCGTTGCGATGGCTGTGTTTCCCGGTGAGGACGACCGCGCGGCTCGGGGTGCAGATCGAGTTCGTACAAAACGCGTTATTGAACTTGATGCCTTCTTTCGCCAGGCGATCAATATGCGGCGTCTGAATGAGCTTGTTGCTGTAGGCGCTGATCGCCGGAGCGGCGTGATCGTCGCTCATCACGAACAGGATGTTGGGTCTCTCAGCGGCCGGCGCCTGGACGCTGAGCGAAAACGCGAGAATTGCGGCTGCCCGCATCCGGCTAGCGTTCAACTTGCGAGCCCAGCCAGCGAACCGCGTTCTCAACAATCGTCATGATTTTCTCGTCCTTAAACACAGGGTATTGTTCGTGACCCGGTCGGAAGTAAAAGACGTTGCCCGTGCCAATGTGCCAGATCGCACCGCCGATAAATCGCCCACCGTACTTCCACGTCTCACGGAATAGCACTTCGTCGGGCTCGGGCACGTGGAACGGCTCGTCGTACATCTCGGTCTGCGGAATTTCAAACTGGCGCGGCAGGCCGCTCATGATTGGGTGATCGGGGCGTGTAACGGTGGCCGTGCTGGGCGCAGCGTCTGGGCGGAAGCCCGGGAAGACGCAGTTCGGCAGGTCGACACGCACGTGGGCGACCCTGCCCCTCCTTTTGTAGGCGTAGTAGGCGGGCGTAACGAGTGATTCGTAGGTAATCGCAAAACGCCCCGGGGGCTTGACGTACTCGATCTCAGTCTTTGGATCGGGGTAGCGCGAACGAGCTTCATCCCGAGTGCGCTCGAACATCGCCTCCATAAACGGCACCGACCAGTGAGCCGAATGCAGCGGCATCAGCGCTAGCTTGCCTGCTTTCACGAGACCCACGATCTTGCGGCCCATCTCGTCGGAGACCTCGTCTTGTCGAACGTGCCCCCACCAGACCAGCACATCGTAGTCCTCAACATTTGTCAGGCCCTGCCCCGCATCGTCGAGGCCCACGGAATCGACCTTGAGCCCAGGTTTCGTGTTTAGACGCTTGGCGATTTCGTTGCCGAGAAAGTTGTCGTAGGCTTCGGCCTGCTTCGCCTGGCGCTCGTCCCAGACGAGCACCTTGAGGGCGGCGGCGGCCAGGCAGAGGCTAGAGGTCAGCAGCAGAATGAAAATTCGCATAGCCTTCACAGGCTAGAATTTCGGGGCCGGCTATAGCAAGCTATACGTTGCCCTTTTTCATCTGATCGGCCAAGTAGTCACTCGCCCGCCAGGCGAAAGCCAGAATACTGAGCGTTGGATTCTTCTCAGTCGGTGTGGGGAATGCGCTGCCGTCCATGACGAAAACGTTCTTAACTTCGTGCATCTGCATGTTGGCGTTAAGCGCCGAGCGTCTGGGGTCGTCGCCCATGCGACAGGTGCCATGCTCGTGGATCGCGGCGCCTAGCTCATCGAGGTCGCCACGGTTGTAGGGCAGCGGCTCGGCTTTCATCGAGAGCAAGACTTCTTCGACCACGTCGTACATGCGCGGAATCATCTTGCGTTCGTTCTCGCCAATTTTGTATTCGATGCGCATTGTGGGCACCCCAAAGCGATCGTTCTTGGTGCCTTCCACCGTAATGCGGTTGTCGCGGTACGGCAGCACCTCGCCATAAGGGTGCATCTGGATAAGCGCCGGGTAGCGGCGTTTGATGTCGCCCTTCAAGTCGAGGCCGAAGCCCGGCAGCTTCTTCGCGAACGAGGCGCTGTTGCCGCAGCCGATGCCCCACAGTTGGATGCCAAAGCCGCGCAAGTAGTCCCGCTTTTCCTCAGGGCTCTCGAAGCGAGGGATGTAGATGTGTCCACCGGAGATTCCGTCGTCGTTGGTGGCCGCGCGTCCATAAAGCTGGGGCGCGAATGCGTAGACGTGAAAACGAAATTGCTCGCACAGGTAGCGCCCGATGACGTCGGAACTATTGCCGATGCCATTTGGGTGCGTCGAGGATTTCGAATTGAGCAAAATCCGAGTCGAGTCTACGGCTGACGCCGCCACGATCACTCGTTTGGCAGGGACGATGCGCTCTTCGCCGCTGATGCGGTCGAAGTATCGCACCGCGTTTGCCAGGCCATCGTCGCCGGTCAGAACATGAGAGACGATCGCGTTTTCGCGAAGCGTCAACTTGCCGGTTTCTAGGGCACCGGCGAGCAAATAGTCGTAGGAATTGAAAAAGGCTCCGATGTCGCAACCGCTGCCGCAAGCGCCACAGTAGTGACATTTGGCGCGGCCATTGTGTTCTTTGGTGAGCACGGCCCGGCGGCCGCTGACTACGGTGTAGCCGGCTTTCTCGGCGCCCTTATTGAGAACGACCTCGCCGCAACGAGCGTTCGGCGGCGGCAGGTGATGCTTTGAACCGGGCAGGAATTTCGAGTCGTCATCACCGCCGCTGACGCCGATCAATTTTTCGACGTTGTCGTAGTAAGGCGCGATCTCTTTGTATGTGATTGGCCACGGAATTTCCCAGCCGTCGATTGCCGCCTCTTTGAAGTTGACGTCGCCGTAGCGCAACGACACACGGCCCCAAATATTTGTCTTGCCTCCGACGCCCCAAACCCGGCGCAGCAGGAACGGGTTGCCCGGCGGGGTAGCCACAGGACTTTCCCTGAGAGGCAACCCCTCGAAGTCGGGCGGGTTCTCTCCGCGGCTACGGCGCTCGCGAGCGTCCCACGGCTTGACGTGCGACCAAAACTCCTCCCGTTCGAATTTTTCACCGGCTTCGAGAATCAGTACCTTCGCGCCCTTGCGCGTCAGGTTCCAGGCGGCCATACCTCCGGCCGCGCCACTGCCGATGATGACGACGTCGTAATCTTCGTAAGCCACTAGTCGGCCGCCTCGATTTCGTGGTCGTGCGTGCATCCCGGAAACTCCGGAAGGTACGTGTTGCCTTTGTAGCCGAGTTCGTCGACCAGGCCAATTTCAGTTGAGTAGTAGGCGTCGATCGTTAGCGACTTGAGTGTCTCGAAGAATGTTTTGTGATCGCCTTCGGATTGGCTGTATTTGGTTAGAATGGCGATCTGATCGGATTCCGGCATGGCCTGGAATCCGACAGCACGTAATCGCCACAGGCCCGTCTTGATGATTGCTTCGTCCGAGGGGCTTTCGTTGAGGAACTCGTCGATAATGGCGTGAACGCCGGCCTGCTTCGCGCCCGGCGTGTCTGACGGCGGAATGATAAGGTCGACCAATTCGCCGAGTAGCGAATAGTCTTCCGGCGCGAACGCCTTGGGCGTATAGGTTTGTTGCGATCTTAGCGACGCGGCAGACAATCCAGCGGCCGCGATGGTGACGAGTGCATCTCGTCGAGACGGATTTGCCATAGCCCATTGATTATATGGCGGGCGCCACGATTCGTCTCCCGCCGGTCTGAACTCCGAGCTGGCGCTACGCGGCCAGCATCCACCGTGTATCCTTTTTGGTGATGATTGAACTCGGACTTTCTCTTGATCAGAAGCGCGTCGTTCGGCGCGATGACTCGATCAGCTTTCTCGGTAGCGACGTGCGGCCCTCGCTAGCGACTCCGCGGATGATTATGGCTATGGAAATGTGCTCGCGCGATGCGATTCAGCCGCATCTCGAAGAGGGTCAAGATAGTGTCGGGACCAAGGTCTGCATCGAGCACTTGGCGGCGACGCCGATGGGCAATGAGGTCACGTATCGCTCCACGGTGAAAGAGCTCGACCGGCGGCGGGTCACCTTCGAAGTCGAAGCGTTCGAAGGCGAAAAAGTAATCGGCCGTGGAACCCACGAGCGCTTCGTGATCGATGTCGCTCGCTATGCAGCGAAGCTCAAAGAGAGCTTTGGGTAAGCGCGGACGGCCGCCAATGCCTCGCTAGGCGACGACCGGCTGCTCAACTACATTCGGCAAACGTTCAGTCATTAGGTCGCGCGCTTCGCCGACGATTTCGTTGAACAACTCTTGCACCGACGGCACGCTGCGGATCATTCCGATGATCTGTCCCGCGGAAAAGACCCCGTTGTTGAGATCACCGCTCTCGATCATCTTCTTGCCTTCGAGTCCGGAAAGGTACTGCTTAATGTCGTCGATCGTGGCATTGCCCGCGCCTTCGATTTCGAGAACTTTTTTAGCGTTGTCGTTCACTAGAAAACGCGCCGTGTTGCGAAGAGTACGCATCAGCAACCGCGTGTCGCGTTCCGATGCATTTACCAGCGCCTGCTTAACGTTGTCGTGAATCGGGCATTCTTGTGTTGCCACGAAGCGCGTGCCCATGTTCATGCCGTCGGCGCCCAAGGCCAGCGCCGCGACTAGACCGCGGCCATCACCAAACCCCCCGGAGGCAACGATTGGGATATCGATTGCATCAGCGGCAAGCGGGATCAAGATCAGCGACGTGACATCATCTTCGCCAGGGTGTCCGGCGCATTCAAAGCCATCGATGCTGACGGCCGCGCAGCCAATGCTTTGAGCTTTGATCGCGTGGCGGATCGAGGTACATTTGTGGATCACCTTGATTCCGGCATCAGTGAGCGTGGGCAGAAACTCCTGCGGGTTACGGCCGGCGGTCTCAATGAATTTGATGCCTTCCTCGATACAAACGTCTACGTAGGCCGGAAAATCGGGCGGCCGCAGCGACGGTAGAAACGTCAGATTGACACCGAACGGTTTGTCAGTCAGATCACGGCATTTGCGAATTTCATCGCGAAGCAGCTCCGGCCTTGGGTGTGTCAAAGCGGTCATGAAGCCGATGCCGCCGGCTTCAGCCACAGCGGCTGCCAGCTCGGCACGTGCCAGCCACATCAGCCCACCCTGGATGATCGGGTACTCGATGCCAAACATTTCGGTGATCTTGGTTCTAAACATATTCCAAAGTTTTCGTCCCGGATTCGAATTTGCTTAACGATAACTCAATTCAAGACTCGAAGTGGATCGGCCGGCGCCTCTAGTTTCGGCGGCAACGCGGGTTTGCTGCCGGTAACGTAAAGTGCCCCTTCGCGCTGCAAGCCCTCGCGCAGCTCGCGCTCGCGTCCTTGCTTGGAATCTGGAATTGGCGAGTCGTCGGGTATCTGTTCGGCGGAGACGTGTTCAAAGCCATGGGTAGCGAAAAGCTCGACCCATTCATCCGCGCTTTTTAGCTGCATCGCTAATTCCATTCCAGCCGGCCAGTCGTGGGAGTAGGGGTTCTCGGTGTAGTAATTGAACAGCAGATGAAATCTGCCGCCGTAGGTTGCGACCCGAAACATCTCTTTCGCGACTTGCTCAGGCGAGGGCCAGTAGTAAGCGGATTCGATGCTGATGACTTGAGAGAAATAATCCTCGGCCCACGGAATTTGCTCGGCCGGAGCCGGCGCGAATAGCACATTGTCTAGCTCGCCGGAAAGCCGCCGGGCTTCGCGGATCATCTCGTCGGAAACGTCGATGCCGACCACGGCGCCTTCTGGGAGTCGCGCGGAGAGCATGCGAGCGGTCCAGCCGTCCCCGCACCCTATGTCGAGGACACGGTCGTCGGGCGCGAATTCAAAACGCTCGAACATAAGCTGGGCGAGTCGGCGATGGCGTCGCTCCATCCCCTCGGACTTGCCATCGCGCACCCAGCCGTTGAATTTTTCACGAATGGCTTCTTCGCGGGCTAGCCGCTCAGGGTCGAAAGGATTGAACATCGACATTCCAGTTTAGTCAGTCGGGTTTCAAACGAGCGCTGCCTGCGATAATGGTCCGTTCAACCATGTCCAAACGCGCTCTAACTTACGCCGATGCCGGCGTCAACATCGCTGAAGCTGACCGTGCCACCGAGCGGATCAAGGGCTATGCACGCAATACCTTCGACCGCAACGTTCTGGCGGGCATCGGTGCCTTTGGAGCTTCGTACTCGTTGGTGGGCAAGCGCCTAAAAAGGCCGGTGCTGATTAGTTCGGCGGATGGCGTCGGAACCAAGCTGAACGTCGCGTTTGCGATGAATAAGCACGACACCGTGGGGCAGTGCCTAGTCAATCACTGTGTCAACGACATTGCGGTGCAAGGCGCCCAGCCACTGTTTTTCCTAGATTATTTCGCCACAGGAAAACTTAGGGCAATCGTCGCGGCGAATGTCGTCAAGGGTCTCAGCATCGGCTGCAAACAGAACGGCGTGGCACTGATTGGCGGCGAGACCGCTGAGATGCCGGGCATGTACGCCGCGGGGGAGTACGACCTGGCGGGATTCATCGTCGGCGCCTCCGAGCGAGAGGATTTGCTCGACGGTAAGAAGGTCCGCGCCGGGAGTGTCTTGATCGGCCTGCCCTCAACCGGGTTACACACCAACGGCTACTCTTTGGCGCGAAAACTATTCTTCGAGGTGGCCGGTTACAAGCTTGATACGCACGTCCCCCAATTGCGAACGACCGCTGGTAAAGAACTGCTGAAGATCCATCGCAGCTACCTCTCGCCTCTACGGGCGCTCGCAAAAGCCGGACTCCTTCTTGGCGCGGCCCACATCACAGGTGGTGGGATTACCGACAACACGCCACGCATGTTGCCTAACCGATTCGAAGCCCGGATTCAGTTAGGTTCTTGGAAAGCCCTACCGGTCTTCGAGGTCTTGCAGAGCATTGGCGGTATTGACCAGGCCGAGATGCTCAAGACCTTCAACATGGGGCTCGGCATGATCGTATGCGTTCCTGAAGACCGCGCCGACCGTGCCATAAGCGTGTTGAAAAAGCTCAAAGAAAAGCCGGTGATCGTCGGCAGCGTGCAGCGCGGCGATGGCGGAGTCGTATATCAATCATGAAGCGACTAGGGATTCTGATCTCCGGCCGCGGCTCGAACTTCGAAGCGATCGCCGACAGCATCGACGCCGGTCGAATCGACGCCGAGATCGCTATCGTCATCAGCAATACTCCGCGTGCGGCAGGTCTCGACAGGGCGCGTGCGCGTGGTCTGAAAGTTGAGTGCATCCGCTCGCGCGCAATGGAACGCGAAGACTACGACCGACTCGTCGTCGCACGGCTCAAGGAAGAGAACGTCGATCTGGTTTGCTTGGCGGGATTCATGCGTTTGCTGAGCGCGTACTTTGTCGAGCAGTTTCCCAAAGGCATCCTGAATATTCACCCCTCGCTGCTGCCGTCGTTTCCCGGCCTCGAGGCGCAGTACCAAGCGTTGGAACATGGTGTTAGGTTTTCAGGTTGCACAGTCCATTTCGTTGACGAACGATTGGACTCGGGGCCGATCGTCGCGCAGGCCTCGGTACCCGTTCTCGACAGCGACGACGAAGCGGCTCTATCAGCGCGTATTCTGGAACAAGAGCACCGCATGTACACTGACGCGATCAACGTGGTACTCGGCGGAAACTACCGCATCGAGGGCCGCCGCGTCATCCGCGGTACCTAGCGCGCATGACCATCGACGAACAGTTGGCGTACCTGCGGAAGGGCTGCACCGAGATCATTCGCGAAGAAGACCTCAAAGAGCGGCTAATCGCCTGCGAGAAAGAGGGCCGCCCGTTGCGAGTCAAAGCGGGCTTTGACCCAACCGCCCCAGACCTACACCTTGGCCACACAGTGTTGATCCGCAAGATGAAACACTTCCAAGACTTGGGCCACACGGCGATTTTTCTAGTTGGCGAAGTCACCGCACTGATTGGCGACCCATCCGGGCGAAATGCCGCTCGTCCGCCAATGACTCGCGATCAGATTGCTGTGAACGCTGAGACCTACAAAGAGCAGGTGTTCAAGATACTCGACCCTGACAAGACCGAGGTTCGCTCGAATGGCGAGTGGCTCTTGGAATTAGGCACCCTCGAGCTGATCAATCTCTGCTCGAAATATACCGTCGCGCGAATGCTTGAGCGCGACGAATTTTCGAAGCGTTTCAAAGAGAACAAACCGATCTCGGTTCACGAGTTTCTGTATCCATTGACCCAGGCCTACGACTCGGTCGCACTGAAAGCGGACGTTGAACTTGGCGGCACCGACCAGAAGTGGAATCTACTCGTAGGTCGCGAAATTCAGGGCGACTTCGGGCAGCCACGCCAAATTGTCGCGACAGTTCCCCTACTAGAAGGCCTCGACGGCGTTCAAAAAATGTCGAAGTCGCTGAACAACTACGTCGGCGTTACCGAGCCGCCGGAGGTCATGTATCGCAAAGTGATGCAGATTTCCGACGAGTTGATGTACCGCTACTACGAGCTGTTGACTGACATGTCGATGGCCGAGATCGCCAGCCTCAAACAGGCCGTTGCCACGGGCGATAGGCACCCCATGGAGGCCAAGCACCAACTGGCTGAGCGCATCGTGGCTGACTTCCACTCCGCCGACGCAGCCCGCCAAGGAGCCGAAGAGTTTCGCAAGGTTGTTCAAAAAAAGCAGACGCCGGATGCCATGCCGGAATTTGACCTCCCTGGCGAGCTCAGCGGGCAGCCCTCTATCCGCGTAGACAAATTGCTGCGGGCGGTGGGTCTCGCAAAGTCAGGTGGCGAGGCCAATCGAAAACTCAAGGAAAACGCGGTTTCGATCAATGGAGAGAAGCATCGCGAGATGAGTTTCGAACCCGAGACCGGTGTTACAGAGTTAACGATTCAGCTTGGGAAGAAGTGGGCTCGCGTCAAGTTGTAGCCGGCAATTAGTTCGCTTAGTGACCAAAGCTGTGGCCATGGCCTTGACCTACCCCACTCCATCTTTGTACGTTCAGCAAATGCCCTACCGCTTCGCCGCCGCCGTGTTCCTCTTCCTTGCGCTACCCGCGTCCGCGCAACTCACTACTGCCGACAACCTCCGCTTCCAGCAGGGTGCCGACAGCATAATTGGAAATTTCGAGAGGAACGACTTGTTTGGTCGCGCCCTCATTGGATGCGACTTCGATGGAAACGGCATCGCTGATTTGGCGATTGGCTCTCCCGGCGAGAGCAATGCGCGTGGCATTGTGAATGTGATCTACGCCGATGGAATCGGCCTCACTCCCGACGGAAATGAAACCTGGGAGCAGGGTGTCGACGGGCTCGACGGCAATCCCGAAAACAATGATTTCTTTGGAATTGCTCTCGCCAGCGGCGATTTTGACGCCGACGGATATTGCGACTTAGCCGTTGGCGCCAGCGGTGAGGACAGCGCACGAGGAATTGTTCACGTGATTTACGGTACCTCCGAGGGGCTAAACTCCGCGCGAAATCAGGCCTGGAGGCAAGGCAACGACGGGCTGCGAGGGCAGGCTGAACGCAACGATTCGTTTGGCTCAACGCTCGACGTCGGTGACTTTAACGGCGATGGCTATCCTGATCTCGCAGTTGGAGCGCCGGGTGAGAATAACGGTGGCGGAATGGCGTCAATCATTTTTGGCTCAGCCACGGGGCTCGTAAACAACGGCAATCAGCGTTGGCGTCAGGGTGATGACGGCTTGCGCGGTAGCGACGAACAGGGTGACTTTTTTAGTTCATCGCTGGCCGTCGGGGACTATAACGGCGATGGCTTCGACGACCTGGTGGTGGGTACACCAGGCGAGAACAACGCCAAGGGCACGATCAATTTGATACTTGGCTCGTCGGGTGGGTTGATTTCGAATGGCAACCGCAGATTCGAGCAAGACAACGACGGTTTGCCCGACAACCGTGAGAACAACGACAGATTCGGAGGCGTGGTTGAGGCCGGTGATTTCAACGGCGACGGTTACGACGATATAGCCGTGAGCTCAATCGGTGAGAACGGCGGTGAGGGAAACGTCATCGTGATTCCGGGCGGTGCCCAAGGAATTACAGGGGCGGGAAGCCGCAGATGGCGGCAGGACCAGGACGGCATTTCCGATCGTAGGGAACGCGGTGACAGATTTGGCAGTGAACTCACGTCAGGCGATTTCAACGGTGATCGCTACGACGACTTGGCGATCGGCGTTCGGGGTGAGGACGGAAACCGCGGATTACTGCACATCCTACAAGGCAGTGCTCAGGGCCTGAGTAGCAACGGCGTGCAAGTATTTGCCCAGGGGGCCAGCGGACTAAGCGACCAGGCGGAAGAGCGAGACGATTTCACGTTCGCGATGGCGGCTGCTGATTTCGGCGGCGAAATTGGTGACGACTTGGCCGTCGGCGCGCCGGGCGAAGACAACTCACGAGGAATTGTCCACGTGATTTTCGGCGACGCGATTCCGCGGCCACATATTGCCGCGATCGTGGGCGCGGGGCTCAGCGTGCCCGCCGTGACGGACGCTTCGTACAACGCGATCGTCTCACTCTTTGGCTCGGAATTCATTTTTGGCGCGGCAAAGGGCGAGGGTCCGGCACGGGTCGAGCAGGGCCTGCCGACGAACAGCAATGGCGTCTGCGTCGAGATGGACGGTAGGCGCGTGCCGATCTTCGCGGCGTTTCGCGGTCAGCTCAATGTTCAGGCGGTCGTACAGCCGGGACAAACCAGCACCCAGGTGCAAGTGTTCGCCAATTGCGCTCAATTTGGATCCATTGATAGCGACATCTTTGAGCTTTCGCTAGCGCCGAGTAGCCCGGAGTTTTTCTTCTTCGCCACGTCCGGCGATGGCCGCAACCCGATCGCGGCGGTCAACGAGACCACTGGGGTGCTTGTAGGCGCACCCGACTTAATCGCTGGCGTCGGGATCGCTCCGGCCGCTCCCAACGAGGTCGTCACCCTATTTATGACGGGTCTAGGAGAGACGGGCCCCACTGGTTCAGCCTGGTCAGCTTGCCGCTGGCGCGGCTGCCGTAACGTTGCCCTCGTCGGCAACTATTGGCGGTGTCGGTGTCGAGCTTATCTACGCTGGCGTTAGCCCTGGTTTTGCAGGACTGTATCAGGCCAGTTTTCGGGTTCCGGTCGGGCTAGGCGCGGGCGATTCCGACGTAAGCGTAACCATCGGCAACGCAACCACCTCGCCGGGGGCCTTCCTGACTCTACAATCCGCGCCGTAGCCCGCTGGGCCGGGCCCGACGTGATTCAATAGACGTTAGGTGCCGCGAAGTTTCGCCATCAAAAACTTTGGTTGTCGCGCGACGCAGTCGGACGGAGCAGCGATTGCGGCGGATTTGTCATCTCGCGGTCTCAACGCGGTTTCTTCTCGCGACGAGGCCGACGTATTCGTCGTCAACACGTGTACGGTGACGTCCGAGGCCGACCGCGACGCGCGCCAAGAGATCCGTCGGCTGCATCGTGAACATCCCTCTGCCGAGATACTCGTTACGGGCTGCTACGCCCAGCGCAAGCCCGACGAATTGGCGTCGATAGACGGCGTTAAGTGGGTAATTGGCAATTCGTACAAACCCTCTATCGGCGACGTAATCGCGCCGGAACTTGTGCAGATCAGGGGGCTCGAACGTCCTGGCGGCTTCGCCTATCACGGGCAGATCGCTGACGGCGGCTCGTTGGTAGGTGAAATTGGCGAGCAGACTCGCTTGATGACCCAGCCAATTTTTGACGCCGGCCATGATCGCAGCCGGCCGAATGTCAAAGTGCAAGACGGCTGTAACAACCGCTGCTCATTTTGCATCATCCCTTCCGTGCGGGGGCGCAGCCGCAGCGCGACCGCGGAGGACGTCGTCAAGCAGGTGAGAACTCTGGCGGCAGATTACCCCGAAGTGGTGCTGACCGGAATCAATCTGGGCCGCTGGGGCCGCGATTTGGATGGCCGTCCACGTTTCACTTCCCTGCTCCGGCGTTTACTAGACGAGACCCCAATTAGCAAGCTGCGAATCAGTTCGGTCGAGCCTATGGATTGGACTTCGGAGCTGCTCGATGTAGTGGCACGATCACCGCGAATAGCCAAGCACGTGCATGTCCCCTTGCAATCCGCGTCTGACGATGTGTTGAGAAACATGCGGCGGCGCTACCGGGCGCGGCATTATGCCGAGCGACTGCGGCTAGCTCGCGAGTTGATGCCCCAAGCGGCGATCGGCGCCGACGTGATGGTCGGTTTCCCGGGCGAGACCGCCGCTGACTTTGCTCAGACTCGCGACTTTATCGAACAGATGCCTTTCACGTACCTCCACGTCTTCACGTACTCGATGCGTGAAGGGACCGAGGCGGCCGCCCATGCTGAGCAAGTCCCCAAGACGATCAAGAAAGAACGCAATCGAATATTGCGGGAAGTGATCTCCAGGAAGAACCGAACGTTTCGTGAACGTCTGGTGGGGCAGACCGTGTCGGCCGTTTCGCTATCAAGCCACGGCAGTGCGAGCCGGGTACTCACCGACAACTTCATTCACGTCGATTTGAATGCGCCGGAATTGGCGCCTGGCCGCCTGGTTGAGGTCCGTATCGACTCGATTGATGACGAGCGGACCCGCGGATCGCTGCGCTGATTTCGGCGGTCCCGCAGCAATCCATTTAGAGCATATTGAGGAATGGCAGAGACTGCTTGCCCCAGCACCGAGCCCGTGAAAATCGGAGGCGCGACTGTAAACGAGTGCGGTGGTGAAGCAGCTTTCTGGAATACGCTGAGTTGGGTCCTGCTGATTATTCCTCTACAGGACGCGACTCAACTTTCCCAGTTCACCCTTCGCCACCGCACTCGTTTACAGTCGCGCCTCCGAATTCGGACAGCGGAATCTGGTCTCAAGAAACTGCCGGCTTCACCGCTTTTCATTCAAGAACGGTCTACGCCGTTGCTGAAAATGCTCTAAATGCAGGCTCGACGCGGATCAAAGTTTGTCGTCCACGCGGCCGTTGGCGGCTGCCTTATTCTGTGGGCCTCGTCGTTTGTGGCCATCCGAGTAGCCGTTCGAGAGTACTCGCCGGAGCATCTCGCATTGCTGCGGTTCATGGTGGCATCGGCTGTGCTCCTGGTGGCCGCGCCGTTCTGCAAAGTGCGGCTACCGAAGGCGCGCCATGTCCCAGCGTTTTTTGGGATGGGGATCATCGGAATCGCGTTCTATAGCTTCGCCGTAAACGCTGGCGAAACGACCGTTACAGCAGGAGGGGCCAGTCTAATCATCGCGTCCGAGTCAGTGTTCGTGGCGCTGCTTGCCGGAGCGTTTCTCAAAGAGCGAATCCCTGGCCGCGCTTGGTTCGGCTTCGCATTGAGTCTTTTGGGAGTGGCTCTCATCAGCGTCAGTTCGGCTGCTGATCTGAAATTGTCCGCCGGATCATTGCTGTTGCTCGCGGCGTCCGTCGCGGCGGCTGCGCTGACGGTATGGCAAAAGGCATTTCTTGACCGCTATTCCGCCGTCGAGGTGTCCGCCTACTGCGTGTGGGCCGGCACGCTGTGCCTGCTATTCGCCTCGCCAGGGCTAGCTTATTCGGTGTCGAATGCCGAGCCGCTTTACACCTGGCTAGCGGTTTACCTTGGAGTCGGTCCGGCAGCGCTCGCCTACACCGCGTGGACTTACGCGCTAAAGCATACCGACGCCTCGGTCTTGAGTGCCGCCCTCTATTTGATCTCGCCTTTGACGGTCATAATCGCTTGGCTCGCGTTGGATGAATTGCCGTCAGGATTGGCGCTGCTAGGAGGCGCCGTGGTACTGATCGGCGTGCGTTTGGCGCAACATCGCAACTGACGCCTTATCTGGTTGTGGATAATATTCGCGTGCGGAGCTCGCCGTCGAGGAGTAACATTACACATGCGCCATTCCATAACGAATCGGGTCGGCGGTCGGTGACAAATTATGATTTCACGCAAACTCGTCAAACAGATTGAAGCCAACGCCGACAAGCTGGCGATGGATGTCGTCGAAGCTGTCAAGCATGACAAGCGGGCCGAGTATTACCACTCGATGTCCGACAACAAGTACCACAAGCTTGTCCACGACCTCTACAAGCACCTCGGAAGTTGGCTGCAGAGCCAGACCTGGCATCGCCTGCGCACGAGCTACGAGCGTAAGGGGCGCGACCGCTATCACGACGGAATGCCGCTTGACCAACTCGTTTTCGCCCTCACTCACACGAAAACGACATTGATCGATTTCGTTCGCGGTTCAATGCAGGGCGAATCTGACGAGCGAGATCTTGAATTAGAGCTGTTGCTAGCTGTTTCAGCATTCTTTGATCGCGCGATTTATCACACCGTACGTGGGTTTGAAGATGCTCGGCTCAGCGCCCTAAGGAACCCGCCTCCACCGAAAACTAAGCAGCGGCGCCGTACCGCGAAAGAGCGCCAAATGGATTCCGCGGTCGAGTTGGAGTCGTCCGTGAGCCGCAGCGGCGATATCGGCGAGTCATCAGGCTGACTCATTTGCGATCGCTCGGACTGCCTCAACTTCGCTTCGCAGCGCCGAACGGTAGACGCCGATATCCGCGCTAAACGAAATCAGGTCGTAGCCCAGACCCATCCATTCCTTCGCCTGCGCCTGATTGCCGGGTTGGATGCCGGCGAAGATTCCGTTTTTTCTCGCGCACGATGTGACTCGCTTCATAGCCGCTAAAAACTCCGGGTGATCAAACTGGCCGACGATGCCCATCGATTGCGTCAGGTCGAAATGCCCGACCCACAGACAATCGACGCCCGGCGTTTCGGCGATTGCATCTAGGTCGTCGATCGCGGTTTGGCTCTCGATTTGGCAGATCAGCAAGTTCCTGGCGTTGACCTCGCTCATATAGGTCACGGGATTTGGCGGGATGAAGTCGTTATGCGCTGTTCCCAGGCCGAGGCCGCGATCACCGGCGGGTGCGTACCTCATGGCCGCGTTAAGCTTGCGAGCTTGCTTCGCGCTACGAACGTTGGGGGCCATGATGCCGTGCGCGCCGGCGTCCATGACCCGAGCCACGAAGTCATACTCGCTCGCCGGGACGCGCACGATTGGGCTAATCGACGTGGCCTTGAAGCTTGCAATGATATCGCTGACTTCGCGAATGCCGAATGGCCCGTGTTCCATGTCGATCAGCACAAAGTCCAGGTCGGCATATTCGCACAGCTTCGCGATGCCGCTGGTGCCAAACTGCATCAGCATGTGACCGACCGGGATTCGCCCCTCCGCTGCTGTTTGGCGTATACGATTCGGCTTCATGAGTTTCTCCATCTCGCTAGTTTGTGGTCCAGCCCCGGCCGATCCGCCACTTCGGGATTCGCAAGGAACGGAGGCGCTTCGCCGCGAGAGACTCGAATCAAGTTTTCGCAGGCCTCGCGGCCGTTTCCAGCGAGGCCTTCCTTCGTCCAGGCAACGGCGTGGGGCGCGAGGATTACGTTGTCCATGGCGAAATAGGGGTGATCCGTCGGCGGTGGTTCCTGAGCAAAAACGTCGATACCAGCTCCGGCAATTCGGCGCTCGGCGAGCACTTCAATTAGTGCTGGCTCATCGACGATCGGCCCCCGTGCTGTGTTGACGAAATAGGCGCTCGGCTTCATCAGCGAAAGTAGTCGAGCGCTGACGATTCCTCGGGTTTCATCACTCAGAAATGTGTTGACCGTGACGAAGTCGCCCTCCGCCATGACGGTCTCAAGGTCAACAAGTTCGACACCAAGCTCGGCAGCTTTCTGCGGCGGACAGTAAGGGTCGTAAGCAAGCAGCCGCCCAAAGCCAATGCCTCTCGCCATCTTGAACATCTCGGTCGCGATATTTCCGAGGCCAATCGATGAAACGGTCTTTCCGGAAACATCAATTCCCACGATTGGCAGGTCAGTCCGCCACAAGCCTGCGCGGGTGCGTTTGTCTAGCGCCGGCAGTTGCTTTGCGAGCGCGAAGATTAAAGCGATCTCCGATTCCGCGACGGCGCGCTTGATCGCCGTCGGCGTCAGCGCTACTACCACATTGGCGTCGGTCGCGGCGGCTGTATCGATTTTGTCGAAACCCACGCCCCAACGCGCGATGCAAGTCAAGCGGTCCACACCAACGAAGCTTTCCGCCGGAAACGCCATCTGCAGGATCACGACACCGTCGTATGCGTTGAGGGTGTCAGGCTGGGCGATCCCACCGGGCTGCTCAGGCATGATCTCCCACTCAATTCGGTCGTTCGAGTCGAAGAATTCACCGAAGGCGGGGCCAAGCAAAGCATCCAAGCGACTGCCCCACTCCGGATCAACACCGACTCGAAAGTTCGCACACATTGGTTTGCAGATTATAGCTCGACCGTCGCCGACGCCGACCCCTACGATACAATTCAAAAATCAGCACTTATGCTGGTGCACCTATGGGCACGGCTCAAGTTTTCTCGGCAATTGCGGCTTTACTGACCGCGGCCACCCTGCACGCCCAAACACCGCCCGGACTCATGAATCTTCCAGCGGGTGAGTCAGTCTCAAGTTCAGCCGATCGCAACTGGGATCGCATCTACGTCCCCAGCTCTAGTCTTCTACTTCTCGAGCGCGTGCACCGCGAACCCTTGTTCGACGCTCACCACGTCGCTTTTAAGTCACAAGATTTCGCTCAGCTTGGTCTTTTAGCCTTTCCAAAAATTAAGTGGAACAAAGAAGATCCTGAAGAGGCTCTCACGATCTATCCCGCAATCGTGGTCGCGCACGGTTCAGAGAACGGCGTGACCCAGCCCTACCGCGAGATTGTCTACGAATTTGCGCGTCGCGGCTTTGTCGCGATAGCGCCCAGCTATCGCGGTCATATGGGCATTGAGGGCAGATCGCAGGGCGCCAAAGAATACGCGAAAGGCGAACTGCTCGACCTGTTGCAGGCTGCGCAACTGGTACGCAAGCTACCCTACGTGAACTCGTTGCGGATGGCGATCGTGAGCTTCGATCACGGTGCGTCCATTGCGATGCAGGCCGTTGCTCGCTCAAATATTTTCCAAGCGGCGATCGCCGTCTCGCCCGTATTATTTTCAGGCTCGCCTAACTTTTCATTTGCCGGAATTCACCGTTTACGGTCAGTCTACTTGCGCGATTACGGCCGCGATCTCACCGAGTGGCAGCTCATGCGCGAGCTACAACTTCGCGATTCATTTCGAAATGTGAAACGGTTTCAAACGCCGTTGCTCCTGATGACGCACGACGGAGACGCTGCCTACAACGACCAGCGACGCTACGTCGAGCTGCTCAAGGAACAGGGTAAAGAGGCGTACATTCGCGCATACGGCGGGGTGTTCCCTGGATTTATGACCGCTGCCGACAACGGGGCTTGGCCTGCTGCCTGGAGCGAAACTCGCGATCTCGCCTGGACGACGCTTTTCGAGTTTGTAGAGAGCCGCATCCCAGGCGGCGCGGAAGAACTTGAGGAAGAAGAGGCGGTTGAGTAGGCTGGCAGTCTAAAGCGGGTATCTTCCGATGCCGCCCTGACGCTGATTACGCGTCGGGTCGGGGCCCGAGCCGTAGCTTCCACCGGGCCGCTGCAATGGGTCGGCGAAGGTCACTTCCTCTTCGGTAAAGAAAAGATCGCGATCGAGCATCATATCCAGTTGCGTACCGCGCTCAAGCACGGCTTCCGGACCACGTGTCAAGAGGACCCGCGCTAGCCCCGCCGCTGCTCCCGCGGCCGCTCCGATCCCCAGGCCGGTGGCGACGCCACCGCCGGCGGCTCCCGCGATGGTGCCAATTGACGCTCCGGCCGCGGTTGTCTGGGCTACGTCACCCGCATCCGCGCCTTTTCCGCCAGAAGCCGTGATCTTACCCTCCTCGCGGTCGAAATTTTCGGGGGATCTTCCGTCCAGCGCGCCGACCCGGCCTACTAAGCTGCGAATCGTGCCATTCGGCAAGATAACCTGCTCGAACCGCAAATACAGTTCACCGCGGCCCTTAATTTTACCCGTGCGTTTAACGCTCGTGACACTGCCGGACACGTACGTACCTGTCGGAATCAGGATCCGGCCCTCTACAACCACCGGATAAACCGACTCCAGATACACCTTGTCACCTTCGCGTGCGTGTTTCGAACTGATGCTATTGATCAAGATCAACGGGACACGAGTGCCAGCGGGAATAGTGATGTCAGCGCCCTCGGGCCGTTCGCGGGATTTCAAGCCGCCAACGGAAACATTAGGTTCACTATCGGGCCCAGCTGAGGTCTGAGCGCTAGCGGCCACAATGGCCATCAGCGCGAACGATAATGCAACGGCCAATTTCGTCATCAAACGGACTCCCCAAGGCTGTTCCGCGAGTTCAAAGCCTTCAGCATTGTATCGACGGCACCCCTGCGACCTTGTTGGTTAGACTTCCTGAAGTTTACAAGTAGGTACAAGCGTCAGAGATTTTTTGTGTGCTTGATATAATCAGACTTCCGGGAGACAACCCGTAACCTGGACGCTGTGTGGGGCGCGCAAACGCGTCAATTCCTCAATCGATACGCTCTATGCCGATGTATGAATACGAATGTACGAAGTGTGGCGGACGGTTCGAACTGATTCAGAAATTTTCCGACGAACCCATCAAGCTGCACTCTCAAGAAGTTGATGAACACTGTGACGGCGAGGTAAAGAAACTGCTGTCGGCGCCTGCGATTCAGTTTAAAGGTAGCGGTTGGTACGTCAACGACTACGGTAAAGGCGGCGAGAAACCGGAGAAGAACGGCGAAGGGTCCTCGAAGGACACGAACGGCTCTAAGGAAACGAGGTCAGCGTCTTCTGACAAGTCGAGTTCCGACAGCAAATCAAAGTCCGACTCTAGCTCGAAGAGCGACAGTTCGACGAGTTCTTCGAAATCTTCGTCGTCTGATTAGCAAATCTACTCACTCGCAATACCTTCCGGCACGTAGATTACTTCCCCGTTTTCAAGGCGATAGGCGATCCCTAGGCGTTCGCCGCGGCCGGACCCCTGCGCGTCAGTGGCTCTCAGGTGCTCGATTGTTTCGCCCTGCTTGATGATCAACTCCATGTCGGGCGTGCCCGGGTTCGTGACGATTGTGATGTCCTGCGTACTCATGCGCGCGGCAAGCTTCCCCAAGCTCGTGCTACCCGCGAGGGCCAAAATCAGCGCCACCACAAGCACCATGCTGGCGTCGAACAAGTTGACAACGCCGCTGAGCGGATCGCCGTCATCCCCGGCTTCTCCGAGCGCCTCTTGGGCTCGCTTGTGCCAGCCTTCAGGCTTCGATTCGTAACGGCGGCGTCGCTTCATTTTCGATTTCCGGAGGGTTGGACCACTCGTCCAGCAGGAAGTGAATTTCGGTGAGGTCCTGACGATACCAGTTGCGTACGACCACGCTAATTGCAAATGACGCGCCACCGACGATGAGACCAAGCACGGTCGTCGTGAACCCAATCAGTAGGTTCGCGGCCATCGATTGCATATTGCCGGCCGCAAGCCCCGCCAGCGCGGGTTGCAGCGGAATCAACGTTCCAACGAGGCCCAGTATCGGCCCAGTTCGAGACAGGATTGTCAGTCGCTCGACTCGTTTGCGCATGTCGTTCTCAAGATCGGCAAGCGCTTTTTCAAGCCGATCGGGCGGGCCCGCGGCCGCCAGGGCAAAGCGAGCTACCTCGAGCTGCCAGCTCTCCTCGAGAAAACGAGAACGAGTCAGAGAGCCCGCATAGAGTCGTCCAAAAGCGGCCTTGTTGGCACGTCGGTCGAGGACTTCAGAAAGCACCTGCCCAACCAAATAAGTACAGTAAAGAAACAGGCACAAAATGGCGAGAAGCGCCGGCCACAGGAACGCGCTCGAGACCGAGTACAACAGGCTTTGCAGGTATCCCATGCGAAGGACGAAGCTTCCTTTGAGAGCTTAGCAATACGACGATGTCGCGCTTACGCCGACCATCGCCGCCGAATCATCAAAGAAATCGACACTCGATCCGTACTAGTACCAGGAGAACATGATGGGCAAGTTCATTTATTCCATCGCAATAGTGCTAGCCCGCATTTCTCACCACGTGGCGAGCGAAAGTGCGTGAGAGGTGCGTCAATACGAGGCGGGCGACAGTTGGCGCGCGGAGGCGTACTTGACAGTCCGTCGAGCACGACGACCGAGCGCAACGAAGTAGTGGCGCGGCCATCGGGTGCTTTCGCCGTCAGGTGGTGAGAAATGCGGGCTAGTTGTCTTAATGTTGGCCTTGCAGACGTCGTTCGCGCAATCGTCAAAGGAGAGGACCGCGAAAGAGGCCCCTAAAGTAGCCGCTGCGCAGTGGTTGGCGTTAGTCGACGCCGGGGACTACGACGCCAGTTGGGACGAGGCCTCTAGCTTTTTCAATTCGCAGGTGGGTAAGAACGTCTGGCGACGACAAGTTGCCAAGGCCCGAGACCCATTCGGCGCGCTCAAATCGAGGAAGGTCGCCGGCTCGCAATACGCCACGGAACTCCCCAAAGCTCCGGACGGCGAGTACGTCGTCTTTCGATACGTCGCGGCGTACGAGAAGAAGGTGAAGGCTGTAGAGACGATCACACCGATGCTCGACACCGACGGCAAATGGCGCGTCTCGGGCTACTACATTCGCTAGGCGTCATCTCTGACGCATTCTCGACCGCCGGGGATAAGCGGTACGAGCTAGGTACCCCGGCTCAGCCAGCGATTGCTCCAACGGTTAACGAAGTAGAACGCTGCGACCAGAGCGGCGCAAAGCATCGTGGCCGCGACCGCGTTGTCTTTGGCATACGCCAATGCGCCCTCGCCGTAACGCAGCGCCAAGAATGCCACCCCAAAATAGCGTAGGACGCGCGCAACAGCGATTGCGACGCAGAACTGCCCCAACGGCATCTGAAAAATTCCGGCCGCCAGAACGACTGGCTTTATCGGCAGCGGCAGCGGGATCGCCGCCGGAGGAATCAGCGCTACGGCGCCGAATTCTTCGATCAGCCCCCGCATGCGCTGCATTCCTTTCTCCGAAACGCGCTTGCGGAGCATCGCATAGCCAACCTTGCGGGCTATGAAGTAGAGAATCACCGAGCCGATTAGAGACCCGACGACGCCAAGGCCCGCAGCGAGATACACCGTCGACGGAGCAGCAATCGCTTGCGCGACCAGCAACGCGTCCACGCCCTGCGGCAACGGAATAAACGCGTTGTCAGCCAACGCGACGAGAAAAATCCCACCGGGACCCAGCACTGCCGCGCTGGCCGCGAGCCATTCACCAATTTGACGCATGAAAAACCGTTCGAGTGAACGACTCCCACCATTGTAATGGGGTTGCGACGCTTTTTTGGGAAAGGAATCGCGAGCTGCCCCGTACACCCATATGAGAACCTATGTCCGTGCTTACACAGGTCGGCTCACCGCTGCCGGTTGCCCGCGAATTGGCGCTGGCGGACTCTGAAGATTTCGATTGTTTATTCCAGGAGCACCGCCTAAGGGCCTACCATTTCGCGCTTCAACTGGTAGGCAATCCCGAGGACGCGATGGATATCACGCAAGACGCGTTCTTGCGGGTCCACAAGCACTGGGGTCGCCGCGACAACTCACGGCCCTTCGCGCCGTGGCTGTATTCGATCATCCGCAATCTTGTCATCGACCTGTACCGCAAACGCGGTACGCGCAAAGAGACCGAGCTCGACGAGACGTACCCGCAAGAATCACCGCGACCCGGCCCCGCCGTTTTAGCCGAAAAGAACGAGCTAAAAGAGAGGGTTTGGCTGGCAATCAACCAGCTCTCGCCGGAGCAAAAGGAAGTAATCGTGCTGCGAGATTTGCAAGGATTCGCATACAAGGAGATCGCCGAGATCACGGGGAACTCCTTGACTACCGAGAACTCGCGGCTACATGACGCCCGTGAAATCTTACGCCGCAAGCTCGGGGGGTACCTATAAGCCATGGCCGACCAACAAATCGAAGGAATGCTGTCTGCCTATCTTGATGGTGAACTCACACAGGGCGAGCAGCAACGTGTCCGCATTCACCTGGAGAATTCCGCCGACGCCCAAGAGGAATTTCGGCAACTGCAGGCGCTGAAACAAGTAACCGCCGAACTTGCCTTTACCCCTCCGCCCGACGAACGCATGGAGGAGTTAGAAAACCGTTTGTCGGTAAAGACGCCTCGCCAATTCGGCTGGCTGCTGGCAGTCGTCGGCTCGATCGCCTGGGCTATCTACGCGACCTATCTGTTTGTGATTTCCGACATGTTTTGGCTGCGCAAGAGCATCATTGGCTCCATCTTCATCGGGCTGCTCCTAGTGCTGATTTCGATCGCGCGTCAGCGGATGCTGGAATTGCCGCATGACCGCTACCGGGGAGTCAAGAGATGATTGTCGTCACTACGGAAAGCATCGCGGGTAAAAGAACTGTTCGCACACTGGGGTTCGTTCGCGGAAACACTGTCCGGGCTCGCCACGTGGGCCGTGACATCCAAGCGTTTTTCAGAAATGTTGTTGGCGGCGAGGTACACGAATACACAAAGTTGCTAGCCGAGAGCCGCGAGCACGCCCTAGACCGCATGGTCGCCGAAGCGGAAGAACTCGGAGCCAACGCCGTGATTGGCACCCAGGTTGCAACCTCGTACTTATCTGCTAATATGGCCGAGATCTTAATCTACGGCACGGCAGTTGTGGTCGAAGACGAGCCACCGTCGTAGCGGTTCGTAGTGTGCTTTCGCCGTCAGGTGGTGAACAATGCGGGCTAGTCATTCGCCGTCAGCAGTGGATGCCCGAGCGTGTCGCCGTTTGCCCTAAAACCCCCGCCGTCGACGTCAACGTAAATCGGATTCGTATACGCCACCGGCGGCATCGTCGCATTGGGATCGAGGCCCCACAGTTTGCTGACGTCGGAGTCTTCGTCGGTCGCGACCACGATCAGGTGTGAGTCGCGCTGAAGGTCGACCACTACAGTCTGATCAAAGCGGACGGTGCCATCTTGAAACCATGCGCGATGGCTCTTCCGAGTGAAGTTGTAGCGCTCAGGCTGACGCCCGTTCACGAGGATTTGGACGCGATCGATGTCAAGCCAATTTGCGGCCTGGACCTTGATCTTCAGTTCAACCGGCACACTCGAACGAATCGAAGAGCCGATTGGCAGTCCGTCGCCGGTCGTAACTTCTAAGAACGGACCGTTTGTGATCATCATGCGCCCGGCCTTGGCGTTGGCGATGATTTCGTGATGATCGATCTCGGCCGGCTCATCGGTCGAACTGGGCACGTAGCTGCGCCAGCCGCCGACGCCATTGCCAAAAATGCGGTGTGCGTCGCTGACTGCCACACACCACACATGCCGCCCCTGGTTGAGCATTTGCAGCCACCCGAACGTGCGGTTCTGCCGATCTCCACTTTCGTATCGAGGATTTAGGTTGAGAATCTCGGCGCTCCAAACCTCGGCGGCGTCGAGCATATCTTCAAATCCTATAAACCCACCGTCCTCAATTCCGTCTTTGTTGCGATCGAAGAAAACCTCGCCAACGGTCGGGTGGTTGGCCTGCACCCAGCGGTCGGCGTCGGCCGCGACCTTCGGCGCGTCGAGGCGTGCGTTGGCGGCGGTGTCGTAGTACGTTCCACCGTCGAACCGGCCCGGCGTAACCCAATTGCGCAAGTGAATCGCGTTGATGCGCGGATCGAAGTCCCAAATCGGCGCCCCGCCATCCTGCGTAAACGGCGCCGGAGTTAACGGGAAAGCGTTGAAGTGCTGGCCGCTGCCGGTAAGTTCCATGCCTGGAACGGTCTTCATGAGCTTGAGCAGGCCTAGCCTTCGGATGTAAGGTTCCCAATCGTAGATGCGGTTGTGCTCCGTGGTCGGCACGAATTCGAGATGCTCAGCGGCAAAGTTGATAATGCGGTCGTTCGTTCCGCAGTAGTTGTCACCCGAAGGCGTCGAATGCGCATGGAAGTCAGTACTAACCCAACCCGCCGTGTCGACGCTTCGACGCAACACCACGTCGACGGCTTCTAGCGTTGCCTCGTCGACCCGCACTCGACGCTCTTCAATGTCGTATTCAGGACCGCGCGATAAACGCAAGAGATACTCGCCGGCGGGAACTTGCTGCGTGAATTGGCCGGTGTGCGTTTGGTATTGGTGATTGCCGCCGCGAGTGCGGTAGTCCGTCCCAAAATTTGGGGTCGCGGTCCCGTTTACTCCGATGAACTGCACCTTGGCCGGAAGAAATTCTCCTGACTCGTCTCGAATGGTGAAGCGGATCGCCGACGCGCGCGGCAGCGCCAGTTCAATCGTTGACTCTTCGCCGGGTCGCACTTCGACGTTGACCGCGCGGGTCGGCCGACCGATGTCGACGAACTTCGCCGCATAGTCGCCGGCCGGAACGACAACCTCGACCTTCCCTTCCGCGTCCGGATAGTGAGGCAATTCAACGTTTGCGATGTTGAAAATGAGTGCGCCATCGACCGCCGGCGTTCCGTCTGGGTCCAGCGCGCTAGCTGTTACGCGGCCCGTGGATCTCGAGAACTCGGCTAATGCGCCATACGCCGCGGCAGGCGAGTCCGCAACTATAAGCGCGGTTTGCAAGGTTTTCTCTTGACCGGCGTCGAGAGCCAATGACGCGGGAGTTGCGTGCGCCTTGGGATCTCCCCAAGCATACGAACGTTTGTCGAATGCGTCGACACTGTCGCCAACCCAGGCGTCGCCAACCTCGCTGACATTAATGAGCCCAGTAACTATCGCCCGAGGCGCGATCGATTTCGCGTCCGACGTGTCATTGCGATACGTCGATGTCACAAGCAAGTGAGACCACCCCGCCTCAAGACGATACTCGTGCTTGGTGTAGACGCCGTCGGCCTGCGAGGCGTTCATCACGGCCTCGATCACCGCGGTGCCGTCTGAACCGTCTTCAACAATGCGAACGTGAGAAACCTCGCCGCCGAAGCCGCCGGGACGAAATACGGTCAACTGGTCGTTCGCGGCGCCACGCAGATCGAAGTCGTAAACGCAACCCTGAAGCGGATCCGCGGAGTCAGTCTTGAAGTTGGCCCGGCGCATCGGTTGAACGCCGGAAATCGTAAGCTCGACCTTGTCGTTGCGAAGTACGTAGTCCCCAATAATCCCCTCGGCCTCTTTTCCACGAGGGAATTGGTCGGTGTCGTCGGGACCAACTTGAAAAACCTCGACCGCACCGCGCTGCGCGGTCAGCGCCATGAA
The DNA here is from genome assembly GCA_965247305.1 of Bryobacterales bacterium. Lineage (GTDB taxonomy): Bacteria > Acidobacteriota > Terriglobia > Bryobacterales > UBA6623 > CATQHP01. Next base: position 5,511,071 of record OZ252030.1, read on the forward strand.
TGACAGAGCACAAAAACTAGCAACCAACAAAAGTCTGCGCATGGGGTTCCTCCACTTCGACCAATAGCCCCATTCTAGGTCCAGCGTGCAGCAACAGCATTATTGGAGGCTGTAAGGCATGATCAATGAGTCCACAATCGAACTACCGAAGCGGCGGAAACTGAACCCCGGCAGGAGTGGCATTTGTTGTATTAGCCTAGGGTGCAACCCTAGGATTCAAAGTCGACGACGCGCCGGGATTTCCCCCTACCGCTTCACTCCCCGCCCCGGCAGACCCGTTCATAAGCAGCCAAATAGCGCGGAATCACCGCTTCGCTGTTAAACCTACTCACCGCTGTTTCCCTCGCCGCGCTGCGATAGCGCCGGTAAATCTCAGCGTCAGTCAGAATCTCAAGCGCGGCCTCCGCCATCGACCCGGTGTCTCCGAGAGCGACAAGGCGGCCATCGTGCCTGTCAGTAACTACTCCAGGTAGCCCACCGACACTAGTGGCCACGGGCGGCGAACCACACGCCATCGCCTCGAGAGCCGCCAACCCAAACGACTCCATCTCACTGGGCAGAAGAAGTAAATCCGAAACCGCCAACAGCGAGGCGATCCGCTGCTGCTTCCCAACAAAGATGGTACGGTCGTCAACACCCAACTCCCGGGCAAGTTTCTCGGCGGCGGCGCGGTCGGGTCCATCGCCGATCATCAGCAGCCGAGACGGGATCTTTGGTGCGATCTCAGCAAACGCCCTGATGCAATCGAGCACACGCTTGACCGGACGAAAGTTCGAAAGATGAACCAGCAACTTTTCGCCAGTCTGGGCATAGCGGGCCCGAACCGCCGGATCACCTTCAGTCGAGTACAACTCACAGTTCACAAAATTCGGAATCACATCAATCTCGCGTGTGACGCCAAACACCCGCTGTGTTTCATTACGCAGATGCTCGCTAATGCAAGTGACTCCTGGGCTTTTCTCGATCGCAAGGCGAGTGATAGGCAGATACGACGGGTCCGCGCCAACCAGCGTGACATCCGTTCCATGAAGTGTCGTGATGAAAGGCAGCCGACCGTCCATAATCTGTGCCGCCAATAGCGCGCTCACAGAATGCGGAATCGCGTAGTGGACATGTAGCAAATCGAGCGATTCGTTTTCGGCAACCTCAGCCATTCGTGACGCCAGCGCCAAACTATACGGCGGGTATTGAAATAGTGGATAGTCTGAAACCTCGACTTCGTGATAGAAAACTCCGGCTTGATTGTCGGGCAGCCGAATCGGGTTGGCATAGGTGATGAAATGAACTTCGTGCCCGCGAGCGGCGAGTTCCATCCCAATTTCAGAGGCGACAATGCCGCTTCCGCCGTACGTCGGATAGCACGTGATGCCGATTTTCATCGCGAGTTTCGAGCCTCAGTAGCCGGACGAGTAAAATACGAGGTCCATGTCTGACACCCGTCCGAACATCATCTTCATCATCACAGACCAACAACGCTTCGACACGATCAACGCGCTGGGATACCCACACGTTGATACGCCAAATCTCGATCGCATGGTGCGCGAGGGCGTCACGTTTACGAACTGCTTTATCCCAGCGGCCTCGTGCGCGCCGTGCCGTGCCAGTCTGTTCAGCGGTCAGTACCCGCACGCCCACGGGGTGCTGCGGAACGGTGACCGCTGGCAGCACTCCTGGGTTGAGCGGCTCAAGGCATCCGGCTACAACACGATCAACATCGGCAAGATGCACAGCTTCCCCTACAACGAATTGTTCGGTTTTAAGCAGCGCTACACGGTCGAAAACAAAGACCGCCACCTCGAAGGCCGCTACTTCTTCGACGAATGGGACAAGGCACTTCAGGCCGCCGCCTGCAAAAGCCCGGACGCCTCGTCTACCGCGACATGCCCGATTACAAAGAGCGCCTAGGCGCATTCGAGTGGTCAGTTGACGAAGACATGCACCCCGACACGTTCGTCGGCGATCTGGCGACTTGGTGGTTGAAGCGCTACCCAAAGACCGAGCCGCTGTTTCTCGAAATTGGATTCCCAGGTCCACACCCGCCCTACGATCCACCCAAGCGCTACTCAGACCCATACATGGCAAAAGACCTGCCATTGCTCGAAGTAACGCAGCAAGAACTCGACAATCAGCCAGCGCCCTATAGAGGAATGATCGAGCACAACTGCGAGGTCGATCATGATTCGGTCGTCCATCAGTCGCACCCTTCGAAGCAGGCTCGCCACCGCCAGCGCGCCTACTACCTCGGCAACGTCACGTTGATCGACGAAAAGATCGGCGAGATTCTCGAAACCCTAAAGGAAACCGGCTACCTCGAAAACTCCATCGTGATCTTTACTTCCGATCACGGCGACTGTCTAACCGATCACGGCCACAGTCAGAAGTGGACGATGTACGACACGGTGACAAAGATGCCGGCGATCGTCTGGGCGCCGGGCAAGATCGAGGGCGGGCGTACTGTCGAGGAGCTGTGCTCGTTGATGGACCTCGGACCGACGATCATGGAAATGGCTGGTCTCGAAGCGATGCCGAAGATGGCGGCGAAGTCCCTGATGCCGGCCATCCGCGCTGAGGATTTTGCGGGTCGCGACTACGTCTTCTGCGAGTCGGCACGCGATGTCAACTTCACCACAAATGACTACCAAACCATGATTCGTAGCACCGATTGGAAACTTGTCCATTTCGTCGGAGAAAATGACGGCCAGCTATTCGATTTGAATAATGACCCCGACGAAGTTAAAAACCTCTGGGCGGACCCCGCCTACAAAGATCAAAAACAGCAGTTACTGAACACCCTACTGGAATGGCGAATCCAGAGCCAGTGCGATCACGCCGGCTGGGAATTCGACTATCTGCCAGACTGAGCCAAAAACTTAGTGGACGATACCTTTCGCAGTACCGAGCCGCGCCGCCGTGCGGTGCGGTCCCCCCTGCGACGTGTGCACCGCACCGGATCTCAAGTTTCTAGGATCCGCCTATTTTCGCCACGACAGCCGAAAATGGTAACGGTCGTCGCTGCCCTTGGGATCGTCAACAGCGACTATCGCCGTGAAGTCGTTGGCGGCGCTCGGGCGTTGCAGCAGCGTCACGTCGCCGCGCCCATCCTTTCGTTCGACGTCCATGGCAGACAGAGCACCGATCGGCAAACTTTGACTGAAAGAAAATCTCTCGACCTCGGCGGGACGGCCCAAGGCGGCTTCGGCGTAGACCCGGTCTTCCTGGATCTTAAACAGGATCTTCCCGTCGACCCGGCCTCGGAACTCGAAAAGCCCTTCCGTCGCATTCTCGTTATAGTTCGCCGGGTCATTATCGGATGACGTGAGCAGCACTCCCGTCGGCTCCAAGAGCGAGTCCGCCTCAGTGCCGCGAAGAATCGCATCCATGTGGCGCCCGATGATTCCGCCTCGGCTCCTCGGAGTTTCACGCGTCGGGGGCTGCGGGGCGGTTTGCTCCGCGCGCACCCACGTCAAGCGGGCGTGATAGCGGTCGTCACTGCGGCGGGGGTCGGTAATGCGCAATCGCGCGGTGAAACTGTTTCCGGCGGTGGGGCGCTCGATGAGCTGAATCTTTTCACGGCCGTCGAGCTGTTCCATCTCGAATCTAGCCAATTCGAAAGCGGGCAACGGCTGGCTGTATTCCGAGCCATCGTCTTCGGGTTCCGTTCCCTCGAGGGTGTAAAAGACGCGATCACCGCGAACGAAAACATCGGCGGTATGATCGACGTAAACGCGCACATCGAACACTCCATCGGGCGAGTCCTCGCTATAGCGTCGAGCCTTGCGGGGCGTAATGGTCTGGAATTGCGACAGATCTAGCGCGCCGGCAGGAGTTCCCACTATCGAGGAACCAGACGTGCCCGGTTGGGAAGAGTTAGGCGCAGGCTCAGGCGTCGGCGGGATCACCGCCGCCCTGGCTGTAGTTATCGCGGAAGCCCGTGGCTTACCGATTCCGAGGTAGGGATTGAAAGTGTAGTCCAGCGAAAATGGCTGCGGGAACTTTAGATTTCGTGAGACCGAGTATGCCGGGTCGAGTGCCCATTGACCAGTCGCTACAACCTTCCTTTTCCGTGTGCGATTGTCGTGCCATCCCCAAAACGGCTTTGCTTTGTTCGAGCTTTTTTCGCGCCCTAGGAACGAGCCGGCAATTTCATCGAAGGCCGGTTTCGGGCGGTTGCCGTAAGGCTGGTAGCGATAGTATTCGTCGAATGTCTTGTCCTGGCGGCCCGAGCCTTCGTGGGCGCGAACCCACCAGTGGTCATACATCGGCAGTAATTCGTATCCGACGTTGCGGTCGGCGGCGTGCTTGGGGCGCTCGGCCTTGCCTTTGTAAACGTACGTGACGCCGTTGGTGCCGTCTTTGAATTTTCCGTCTGAAAGCCGGTACGCCGAGTGGTTGCTGGTCGAGCCGTAGACGCCGTGTCCGCCGGCCTCGATGAATACCACCGGGTGTGAGTTCTCGTGAAGCTCAATTGAACCATCAAGGTTATGAACGCCTTTTTTGACCGCGCGATCGAGGTTGTGGGAGTAAATGTTGTTGTGGGCAAGGCTCTCCAACGTCTGCAAACGGCCAAATCGTGAGCCGTCTTTGCGGACGGTCAGAATCATGCCCTCGTTGTCGTTCTCGTGGCACGTCCCCACCACGCATTTATCTGAATAATCGCGTGGATGAAACATGTTGTAAACCAGGAACCAATGCGTCTCGGTTTCCATCACCGCGTAGTAGACATACGCTTGCGAAGAGCCTTCTTCGGCCTGCTTCCAGTTGTTGTCGCCCTTCCAGTCGCCGTCGGAATCAAAGCGGTGTAGGTAGTCGGAGATGGGCTGGAACCAGGTTTCCTGCGCGATGTAGGGCGCGTAGTGCTCGACCACACTACGGTGTGGGTCGCCAGACCGCGCCTCGGCTGGGAATGTCACCTTCTCATTCGGAATCGTCGCCTTGGCGTCATTAGCGACGGTGATGGTGGCGCTCGCCGTCCTGCCCTCAAGCGTAGCCGTGAGGCTATAACTGCCCGGTTTATCAGGCGCCGTGTATAACACTGCGTCCTGCAACGTGAAGCGGCTTTGGGCCTGCCCGAAAATCAACCCGCCGAGTCCGCCGCCGGACTGATAAAATTCTTCGTCCTCCTTGCCCTGAAACCGAAACGGCTTCGAAAGCCAGCCGCTGTTTTCGGCGTCGAGTTTGACCGCCGGGCCACCTTGGCGCAGGCGGACCTTCTGCTCATTCCCGTCGGCGTCAGTGGTTTTGCCATAGGCGCGCACTTGTACTGAAACCGTTTGCAACGGGCGGACACGGCCGTCGGAGGGATCAGTAACAATACGGATTTCGCTAACTATCTGTGCAAATGCCGAGGTTGAAAGAATCGCGGAAATGATTACGAATCGAGCGAACATCGCCTATCCTCCTCCAGAGAGTTGACTCCTTATTGTAGGGACGAACAACACACCTGGCACAGGTACGTTTGAAAGAAATGGGGGCTATGCAAGTAGTCGCTTGAGCGTCTCGACCAACTCCGCGCGCGGCACTTCTTGCTGGCCAAACCTGGCGGCCTTCCACTGCTCGTGATCAGCAATGTCGCTCCCTTGGTCGCGTCCAACTTCCATCTCTTTTACTGTCACAACGCCACGCGCCGCTTCGTCGCCACCCATGATCAACACGTATGGAATTTCGAGCCGGTCGACGCGCTGTAGTTGCTTGCCAAGCTTTTTCGGCCGGCCGACGTTGATTTCCGTGCGAATGCCCGCGCGTCGCAGCTCGAACGCCAGTTGTAAGTACTCAGGAATAAGCGAACGGTCCATTGTGCTAACGAAGACCTGCGCCATAGTTTTGCGGCGCGGAGCCTTGCCGAGGTGCTCGATAGCGGCCAGCAGACGGTCGACGCCCATCGATGCGCCCGTGGCTGGGATCGGCTGGCCGCCAAAGCGCGTGACAAGATCGTCGTAGCGGCCACCGCCAAAAACCGAACCGAACTGCGGGGCGTCGAGCAGAGCCGCCTCGAATACGGGGCCGGTGTAATACGCTAGGCCGCGAGCAATGCTGAGGTCGAGCATCACGCGGTCGCTGTGGTAACCGAGCAGGTCGAGATGCGACGAGATCGTTTCGATTAGCGCGAGCTGTTCGTCGCTGCCGTCGACATCCTTAAATTCTTCGCCAAGAGTCTTGAGTACGTCAGCACGAGTTTCGCCCCTGATCGCCAGAAAATCTTCGATCTTCGAGACCTGCCCAGTCTCGAGGCCCAGTCCACGGACCGGAGTTCCCGATTCATCCTCGTAGCCCTCGGTAAGTTCCTTTCTGAGCTTCTCGACGCCTATCTTGTCGAGCTTGTCGAGCACGCGGAAAACGTCGGTTGACTGCTCGCTGCCGATGCCCGCGTATTTCAACAGCAGGTTGAGTATCTGGCGGCTTGAGAATTTTACTTGATAAGCGCCGACGTTGATCGCGCTGAGCGCATCGCAGATGACGGCCAAGATTTCGGTGTCGGCGATCTCAGACGGCGCGCCGACCGAGTCGATGTCAAACTGCGTGAACTGCCGAAATCGCCCGGGTTGCGGCTTGTCCGCGCGCCACACTTGCGAGGTTTGGTAGCGCCGGAACGGGAACTCAATTTCCGGATACTGGCTGACCACCCGCGACAAGGGAACGGTCAAGTCAAAGCGCAGCCCCAATTCTTCCTCCTCGGGGTTGGTGACGCGGAAAATTGATCGCTGCGCCTCCTCTCCGGCGGACCCTGAAAGCACATCGAGATACTCGACGGCGGGTGTTTCCAATGGCGAAAATCCATAGGTTTCGAAGACCCCGCGAACGGTGTCGATCAACTGCTGGCGCGCCATCATTGTTTGCGGCAGCAGGTCGCGAAGTCCGCGCGACAGACGGGGCTGAATTCTCATGGTTGATGGATTTCCCAAGGTATCACGGAGCCTCCGCGCTGCCACGAATAACTCCACGAATACTGAACTGCCGGACGTAACCCAAATCCGTCCGTAAGCAAGCGATGACCTCGACCGGGATCAACAGAGGCGGGGACGGAAGTCCCCGCTTTCTTCAGGTTCGGTAGATACTTCGAGTGAAAGCGTGGACTTCCGTCCACGCCTCGTTTTCTAGACATCGATCGACTCTGCACCCGCACGGTGGTCAAAGTATCAGTGGAAAAAAAGTGCGGGGTTCGTAGTTCGCGAATGTACGCCGCGCCGTCAGCCGGCATCGAATGCTTACAGACGGATCGGGGCCGTAACCCGCCGGCGAAATCAAACGCCGAAAACTTCGAAGAGAGCGTCCCTTCAGAGGCGCTATTATTCGGTTGTGGCGGTTTGCAACGTCAGATCGTAGCCGCAAGATAAAACTAACCGGTTCGAGGTAATTACAGGATGAAAACAACTTGCAGAATATTGCTCGCGGTCTGCGTCGCTTGCGCGACCGTTTTGGGCGCTGATTTTTGGGACAAAACTGACTTCACGCACTGGAGCGGTAAAGAGGTGGGTAAAATGCTCACCAATTCGCCGTGGGCCAAGAAAGTCACCATCTCGCTTGGTGGACCTCGAGGCGGTGCTCCCGGCGGCGGTGGTGGCGGCGGTGGCGGCGGTGGCGGTCGTCGCGGCGGCGGTGGAGGTGGAGCGCCAGGCGGCGGCGGTGGAGGTGGAGGCCGACGCGGCGGTGGCGGTGGCGGTGGCGGCAACGCCGATATCCCGATCACCCCGACGATGAATCTATTCGTAAGGTTCCGCACGGCGCTGCCGGTCAAACACAGCTTGGTTAAGAGCAACATGGGCGAAAGCACGGAACTCACGCCCGCGATGCAGACGTTTCTCGATCGCGAGGAGACTCACTACATCGTTGTGGTCGATGGACTGCCTCAACAGCTCTCGCGGATGAGCGAGAATACAGAAGCCTTGGTCGGCACCGCGGTACTTCGCCGCAAGGGCAAAAACGATCTTGCGCCAGAGAAGGTTGAGGTCTCGGCGGCCGACGTTACGAAGTTCTACTACTTCTTCCCGCGCACAGACGCGATTAGCCTTGACGATAAGGAAGTTGAATTCGCTATGAAACTTGAGCGACCCGCCGGTGGCGGTGGACAGCGTGGTGGCGGTGGACAACGTGGCGGAGGCCAAGGCGGCGGCCCGGGTGCGGGCGGGCGTGGCGGTGGCCGCGGCGGTGCTGGAGCCTTTGCGGTTTTCGGCAAAGACATCAAGCGCAAGTTCAAGCTCAAAGATATGGTCTACAAAGGGAGTCTTACTTTGTAGGACTGGCCTCTGGGAAGTACGAAGCAAAGACCTTCGGGCGGGGACTGGCACATGCAATCTCGTGGTCTCTCCACCTCGACGAACCCTCGTACTGCCTGTCCACTGCCAAGCTAGATCTAGTTATTGCAACTACATACCTATTCATATAGGATGAATAACATTAGCCGCGATGCCACGACAGCCCAATTCGCCCGAATCGATTCAGGCAGGTAAGCTCGTCCCAAATCGCCCGCCAAAGAAGCCACCTGGCAAGGCACAGCAGGCTCAGCCCATTGAGCGCGCTCGGCCTTTAGTCTCGGCAACTTCAAGACCGAACTAGAATCCCTGGGTTATAATTTAACCTTTTGATGAACTATGTCAGGAGGATCGACGCCGAACAAAGTGGTTTCGAAAGACGAATGGTTAGCCGCGAGAAAAGAGCTGCTGGCCAAGGAGAAAGAATTTTCGCGTTTGCGGGACGAGCTATCGCGCGCGAAACAGCAACTGCCGTGGGAGCGGGTGGAAAAAGTCTACACCTTTGAGGGCCCAGATGGTAGCGAAAGTCTCGCCGAGCTCTTTGGAAATCGCAGCCAACTGATCGTCTACCACTTCATGTTCGCTCCCGACTGGACTGAGGGCTGCAAGTCTTGCTCGCTGATCGCCGATCACTACGACCCGGCGATTATTCATCTCAACCAACGCGATGTCTCAATGGTCACCGTATCTCGTGCACCGCTTGCGCAACTCGAGGCATTCAAGAAACGCATGGGCTGGAATTTCAAGTGGGTCTCGTCGCTCGACAGTGATTTTAACTGGGACTACAAAGTCTCGTTTACTCCCGAAGCAATGGAGAAGAAGGAGATGGACTATAACTATCGACGTGGTTTCTTCCCATCGACTGAAGGCCCGGGAATTAGCGTCTTTGCAAAGAACGAGGCAGGCGAGATCTTCCACACCTATTCATCATTCGCGCGAGGGCTAGACATCTTTCTGGGCACGTACAACCTACTCGACATCGTCCCCAAAGGGCGCGACGAAGCCGAGTTGACCTACGGAATGGAGTGGGTCCGCCACCACGATCAATACGACGCGGTTGAGGTTAAAGACCCGTATGTGCAATTGATGGGTGGCAACTAACCCGAACCTTGATTTTTCAAGCTGCCCGCCAAGCTGCTTGTTGGACGAAACCTCTCGCGGTGCGGTCCTCTCTGCGAAGTGGATAGAAGAACGTTCGGGCGGGGACTGGCACATGCGATCTCGTAATCTCCCCACCTTGACGAACGCTCGTGCTGCCTGTCCCCCTCCAAGCAGATGACCTAGCGAGTTTCTCCCACGAACGATTCGGCCCTCCCCGGTGGCCCCGGTAACCCGATACCTGATTTCTTAATCTGCCCGCCAAGCTGCTTGTTGGACGAAACCTTATCGCGGTACTGTCAGCGCCGGTGTAAGAATCCCCGTATCGCCGGAATAAAATTCCCCACCCGTAGCTTGCGTCGGAGCCGACCCTGGAAGCAGGAGGTACAAGGCGCTGTTACGGAGTTCAGATGTGCAAGAAATCGAAGAATTAGTTCGACAAGGGGTGAGCCTCGCCAAGATCAGCGAGCTCACGGGATTTGACCGCAAGACGGTTCGCAAGTACTTAAGGCAGGACGATCCGACGCCCAGATACGGCCCGCGCAAGCCGCGTCCGTCCAAGCTGGATCGCTTCAAGCCGTTTATCGAAGACCGCCTCAAGGCCGGCGTCTGGAATGCCGTCGTGCTGTTGCGTGAGCTGCGAGAACACGGCTACTCGGGCGGCTATACGATCCTCAAGGATCACCTACAGCCGTTGCGAGAAGCCGCAACCACGGTGGCCGTGTGGCGCTTTGAAACACCCGCAGGCAAACAGGCTCAGGTCGATTGGGGCCATCTCGGCGAGATCACCGCCGACGGCAAGACTCGCAAGCTTTGGGGTTTCGTCTTCACGCTCGGTCACAGCCGGGCCATCATGGCCGCCGCGGCGACCGACCAGAAGCTGCCGACGCTGCTGCGCATGCACGAGGAAGCCTTCCGGCAACTCGGCGGCGTGCCGCAAGAGATCCTCTACGACCGCATGAAGACGGTCTTGGAGGGGGTCGACGAGCGCGGCGAGCTCAAGTGGAATCAAACCTTCAAGGACTTCGCCGACTATTGGGGCTTCACCCCGCGGGCCTGCAAACCTTACCGCGCGCAGACCAAGGGCAAGGTCGAATCGGGCGTCAAGTACGTGCGCCGCAACTTCCTGTGCGGACGCACGGCGACGAGCCTGGATGATCTCAACAACCAGCTGCACGCTTGGGTCTGGGAGGTCTCGAACCGGCGCGTTCACGGCACCACTCACAGCCAAGTGTTAGAGAGTTGGGAGTCTGAAAAGACCGCCTTGCAGTCTCTCGACAAGCGTCCGCCGTATCCCCTCGCGGACGCCGAGTCGAGGCGTGTGAGCCGGGACGCCTTCGTGGCCTGGCGCTCCAACCGCTACTCGGTTCCCTGGCAAGACGCCGGCGCCGAAGTCTCGTTGCGCGAACTGGCCGGCCGGCTCGAGGTATGGCGCGGAGCCGAGCGGATCGCCGTTCACGAGTTGATCGACGACCGCCACCAAATCGTTGTTCGCAAAGAGCATCATGCCGACATTCCGCTGCACGTCGCCAAGCGTCCAGGAGGAAAAACGTGCATTCACATCCAAGCCGGCGCACCCCAAGTCGAAGTGCGGCCGCTAGCGGCTTACGAAAGCGCCGCCGCCGGAGGTGCGCTGTGACCGCCATCGAACAGCTTCACGAACGGCTCGAAGCACTGGGGCTGAAGACCATCGACGATCGCTTGGAAGCGCTGCTTGAACAAGCAGCCAAGGCTGAACCGGCCTACGCCGACTTCCTGCTCGACGTCGTCAGCGCCGAGGCCGACGCTCGCCGACAACGCTATCTCAAGACGCGTCTACAGCTCGCGCATCTGCCCTATGTCAAGACTTTCGAACAGTTCGACTTCGACTTTCAACCATCGATCGACGAGCGCCAAATCCAAGAGCTGCGCACGTTGCGCTTCGTGCACGAAGCCTCCAACGTGATCTTCCTCGGGCCACCCGGCGTTGGCAAGACGCATCTCTCGGTTGCCTTGGCCGAGGCTGCGATCCAAGCCGGTTTCGGAGCCTACTTCATCACCGCGCACGACTTGATCGCCGATCTGTCGAAGGCCATCCGCGAAGGACGGCTACAACGAAGGATGCGCATCTACCTCGCGCCGAAGGTGCTGATCGTCGACGAGATGGGTTACCTTCCGCTCGACGAGCTGGGGGCGACGATCTTCTTCCAACTCGTCAGCGCGCGTTACGAACGCGGCAGCATCATCCTGACCTCGAACAAGAGCTACGCCGATTGGGGCTCGATCTTTTCCGACCCGATCATCGCCACGGCGATCCTGGATCGACTGTTGCATCACTCGACGACGGTGAACATTCGCGGCGAGAGCTTTCGCTTGAAGGAGCGCCGAAGAGCCGGTTTGCTCTCGCGGCCGGAAGATCAGTCCGGCGAACGGCCGACGGTCGATGCGGCTGACGCGGCGAGCCCTGGTCGCAAGAGCGGGGGAAGTGGAAGATGAGTTTTTTCAGGCATGGGCAAATCTATCGATCCGATGGGCGTTGGGCAGCGGAAAAGAAGCCGGGAGCGATCTCGGCCGCCGCTCCCGGCACTCATCGTCTCGCTGAGTTTGCGGCCGGGTATTCCTTGGCGGGTTGCTCTCCAGCATTGCCCGCCTCCGCTTCCCCGGCTAGCTCCATGCTTAGCAACACGGTGGTGGTCCACAAAACCACCACCGCAACCAGGGTGGGGAATTTTCAACCGGCGAAAACGGGATTTTTCATCCGGCCTTGACAGTACCGAGCCGCGCCGCCTCGGGGGGTGTGAAAAAACCTCCAGCGGCATTGCGAGCGTCGGCGGGTGCGACATGTCGCACCCCTACAACACTGATAAAAAGCAAGTTGCTCGTAGGGGCGTAGCTTGCTGTCACGCCCGTCTCTCGAGTTCGCGGAGTTTTCTTCACAGCCGCCTCGCGGTGCGGTCCTCTCGGCGACGTGTGCCCCCTACCAAGCAATATGCCCGGGTACACTGAAACTTAGGCGCTGTTAGGCACTATTCGAACCCGCCAGGCGACCGACATTCAGCGCGAGTTAGTGCCGTACCGCATCCTGATCGCTGAGCGGCTGTGAAACGACCTCCTCAATCTAGGCAAACACGCGAGGCAACCTACACGCGCACTTTCAACGTACGTGTCATCAAAGTCGTACGGTCGTGGCTAGCCCCAACGTCCGTAATCTTGTGCTTAGCTCTAGCGGCACCGTTGCCACTGGTCGCGCAAGGTAGCCTTCGCGCGCCGAGGCCGGGACTCGCCGACATTCCGCTGCCAAGCCTAGAAAACTTAGAACAGTCAGTTGCGAGCCAGATCGAATCTCTTCAAAAAGTGGCGGCCGCGGCTATTCAAAATACCGCCGCGTCTGACGCCGAGCTGGCACAGGCCTACGGCAATCTCGGGGTGCTGCACCATGGCTACGAGCTGGGCGACGCAGCAAAGCCTTCTTACGCGAATGCCGCGCGGCTCGCACCGAGGGACTTTCGATGGCCGTATCTCTTAGGCCACTTGGCCGGCGAGCGCGGCGACCTTGCCGGCGCCGCTTCGTCTTACGAACTGGCGGCAAGCCTGAACGAAAGGTACACGGCAGTTTGGGTCAACCTAGGAAAAACTTACCGCGATCTCGGCCGCTTAGATAACGCATCGGGGGCGCTACAGAATGCGCTCACTCTCGATCCTGACTCTCCTGCCGCGCTTGCGGCAAGCGGTGAAGTCGAGCTTCGGCAGCGCCATTTCGAACAAGCAGTATGGCATGCACCCCTAAGCTGAGACAGCTTAAAAATGGGACAGTTGCCGTTCGCTGAAAAAGTATAGCCTTTTCGGCGAACGTGCCGCACACTTGAAAACGGCCGGGAAAGCGGAGGCGGGCAATGCTGGAGAGCAACCCGCCAAGCAATACCCGGCTGGAAACTCAGCGAGACGATGAGCGCTCGGGGCGGGACATTCTCCCGTCCCGAGTGCGACCACTGTCTCGATAGATTTCCTCATGCCTCAGAAAACTCAAACTGCGGATTTCTGAGCTCTTCGCTCGACGGCAACAACTGCTCGAACTCCTCCGGAGGCCGCTAGCCCAGCGCCGAATGCAGCCGCTTTTGGTTGTACACCGCGTCGATAAACTCCTCGATCGAAGCGCGCGCTTCGTCCATCGATTGATACGTCTGTAGGTTCACCTCCTCGCTTTTGAGCGTCTTCATAAAACTTTCCATGCGCGCATTGTCGTACGGGTTTCCTCGCCGGCTCATCGAGATCAACGCGCCGTTTTCTTCCAGCAGACTGACATAAGCCCGCGAGGTATATTGCGTGCCTTGATCGGAATGATGCACCAGCCCCGGCTTCGGACAGCGAAACTCGATCGCTTTGCGCAGCGCGTTCACTGCCAATATGGCCTCGAGGGAAGGCCCCAATTCCCAGCCCACCACGCGCCGGGAATACGAGTCCATCACGACCGCCAAGTAGACGAACGAACGGCGCATGCGCACGTAGCTGATGGCGGCCTGCCAGAGCTGATCGAGACCGTCGATCTGCAGGTTTTTGGCCCAGTTTGGGTAGATCGCGCGGTGCTGATCCGAGTCCGTCGTCAATACGTAGCGGCGCTTGCGTATCGCCAGCAGATTGTCGTTGCGCATCAGCCGCAAGACCTTCTTGTGGTTCACCGTAAAGCCCTGCCTACGCAGTTCGGCGGTCACTCGACGATAGCCGTAGCGGCGATTTGCGAGCGTAATGCGTTGCATACGGTCACGCACTTCCAGGTTGGATTCGACAGGCTTGTCTCGCTCTAATTGCCGGTAATATCCGGCTCGGCTGACTTCTCCGAGTGCACAGGCGCGCTCGACGCTGAGTCGGCCTTCAACGCGAATTTCGTCGATGACGCTGTAGAGCCGCTCGCGTTGCGAGCGACTTGGTTCGGCATCGCCGGTTTTAAGGCGTTGAAGGCTCGTTCGAAAAAATCCAATTCCGCCGCTTGTTGACCGACTAGGCGTTCGAGTTCGGCAATGCGATCGGCGCTCGGATCGCTATCCAATTGCACAACCTCTTGTCCGGGACGCGGCCGCCCTTGACGCCGCTCAAGACCGCTGCGTCCCTCGGCGCGGTAGGTGTCGCGCCAGCGATACAACACGCTGCGCCGCACGTCCAACTCACCGCTCAATTTGACGACGTTCTCACCGCGAAGCATGCGGCTTACCGCCAATTCCTTGAACTCAACTTCATACGAGCGCTGCTTCCTCGCAACCCTATCTTTTCTCTCTCTCATCGGGAACTCCTTTTCCATTCACTGAAAATTGTCCCACTTTCATCTGTCTCAGTTTTGGGGTGCACTCCAGTAACCCACATTGAAGCAGCGCTCGACAAGATCCCCAGTGCGAATCGGCTGCACTATTCACTGGCAATGGCCTACCGCGGAATGAACGATCTCGAGCGAGCGCGGTCCCACTTTAAGCAAAGTGGCAAGGTCGGCGTGCGGCCCGTCGATCCGGTCTTCGACGTGGTCCGCGAGGTGCGCGTGGGCGCGCGGATTTATACGTTAGAAGGCAAAACAGCATTCAATGCCGGACGCTACGACGATGCCGCACGCTTATTTGAGAGAGCAGTCGAGGCAGACGAGAGCAGCGCCGCCGCGTTGATCAATTTGGGGACCGCGCTAGAAAAGCTGGGTAATACCCAGGCCGCTATCGAGCGATTTCAGACGGCCCTGAAAATTGATCCAACTGAAGCGACTGCACTTTTCAATTTGGGAGTGCTGTCCGCTAAGACCGGCAATCACACTGCAGCGGCGGAGCATCTGACCGCGTACCTCAAGGTGCAGCCGGACGACGTCGAAGCCAGGCGAGAACTCGCCAAGGCACTTTCCGGGCTCGGGCGTCTTTCAGCCGCCGAGTCTCAGTCTCGGATGCTACTCGCAGCGAATCCAGGGGACGAAGATTCGCTGACTGCGCTTGCCAACAATTTGGCTCAGCAAGGCCGCTACGTGGAAATTGTGGACTTGCTGCAGTCGAATCTCGATCAATTTCCCGGCCGCGTGCGCACGATGCATGCCTTGGCTCGGGTTCTGGCAGCGGCCCCAGACAAAACCGTCCGGGACGGCGCACGCGCGCTGGTGCTGGCTCAGGCTGCGTTCAAACTGCAAGGCACGGTTGCCCATGGCCAGACAGTCGCTCAGGCATTTGCGCAAGTTGGTCGTTGCGATGAAGCTGCCGAACTGCAATCGAAACTCGTCGCGGTCGCGAAGAGGGCCGGAGAGACGGACATGGCGACCGGACTCGAAAACGAGCTTACCCGCTATCAGAGCGGTCCACCGTGTGCCGTCGACTAGCCCGTCTTCCCTACGCGAGCCAACCTGGCAGCTTCGAGATATTTTCGAAAATTTCAACCGCCTCGTATGCGTCGAAGGCCTCCGCCGGAGTTGTCCCGCTAAGGACGGCGGCAAATGGCACTTTGGCCCTGCGTGCCGTTTCTGCATCCGTCACGCTGTCACCGACGTAGAGAACCTGCTCGCTTGTTTGCTCTAACCTTTCAACGGCGGCCAACAGACCCTGCGGCGACGGTTTAAACTCACTGACGTCATCGCCGCCAATGATCAGTTCAAATGGATCGGCCAGGCCGTCGCGTTCGAGCACGTCTTCAATACGGTCGCGGAATTTCGTCGAAACAATTCCTAGGCGCACACCGCGATCACGCAAAGCCCTAACGGCATTTGGAACGTACGGAAGTAGCGCCGTTCTCTCGACCATGATTTGGTTGGAAAGTTCTCGAAAGTGTCCGCGAAATTCGTCCGCTCGAGAACGCTGCCGCTCGCCCGCCAAGCGCACGAGTGTCTCTGGCAACGACAGGCCGATTGTTGAGCAGACTTGTTCGTTGCTCACCGGCTCGACGCCCATTTTCTCGAACGCGTAGGCGACACAAGCGATCACGGCGGGCGAGGAGTCCGCGAGCGTGTAGTCGAAGTCGAAAACGATTGCCGCTGTCATTTCTCATTGTCGGCCACTCCGCGCGACGTATCCTGACTCGTAACTTGATTTTTCAAGCTGCCCGCCAAGCTACCTGTTGGACGAAACCGTTCGCGATACCGAGCCGCGCCGCTTCGTGGTGCGGTCCTTTCCGCGACGTGTGCACCGCACCGCACGGCGGCGCGGCTCGGTGCAGCGAAGCGCCACGTCGCCTCGCTGGTATCTCGATTTTCTCCCATCAACCAACCGCCCAACCAAGGCCGGCGGCGGCGCTAAACTGAAGCACTCCACGATGCCTAACTTCTCTCCCAAGGTTCTGTTGATCGTCGCCGCGACACTCGACGTTGGCGGCGGCCTGCTGATCGTATTTTCATTACCTGAAGGAGGTCAGGCACTGTGGCTTGGGGTCGCGCTCATCGCCGTTGGATCGCTAATTATGCGCGCGGGCCTGGCCCGCATCAACGCCGAGCTCGAGACCAACCCCGTTGCCGACGCAACCTCGGCCTCTAGCGCGAGTGAAATCGAGCCAGAGCTCCAGAAGCTAGCGCCGAGGCCGGTCAAGCTGACAGCGCGCGGGAAGATCGCCGCCGCCGTCTGGGTGGCTGTCAGTTTACTAATGGGCGCTTTGACTCTACAACATTTCAACCGGCTGCCGCCGCCTCGGATAAAACCCATGTTGGCGTCCGAGGGCGAGTCCGCAACAGCGGTGATCAACCGCAAGGAGACGCGAACCCTCGAGGCCGGACCGCTGATGTATTCGATTGGATACAACTTTACTGACGAGTCGGGCGCGTCGATTCGGTCGAGCAGAACAGTGCCCCGCGCGGTATTCGAATCTGTGGCCGAGGGCCAGAATCTCAAGGTGGTTTACTTTCCGCCCGACCCCGCGGTTCATTACCTGCCTGAACTCACATCGCCGGTCACCACCCCGTTCGTCTGGCTAGCGATAGCTCTTCTCGTGGCGGCGGCAGGTTTCGCCGACGCACAGCGAAGAACTCACAAGTCTCTAGTTGCAGAAGGCCGCGCGGTTTCAGGCTTCGTAGCCGACGTGAAACGCAGGGGCGGCGTGCGCTCGTTCATAGTGAACTACGACGTGGGCGACAGCCGGCGCAGCATAAAGGCAGCGGAGCGAAATTCCAATTTGAAAAACGGCCAGTCAGCGACGGTGTTATACGATCCATCTCGAGTCGATCGCGCCGTCGTCTATCGCATAGCGCTTTATCGATCGCGCTAGCCCGCATTTCTCACCACCTGACGGCGAAAGTACGCGATAGGTGCGCCACTACTTCGTTGCGCTCGATCGTCGTGCTCAACGGACTATCAAGTACGCCTCCGCGCGCCGATCGTCGCCCGCCTCGTATTGACGCACCTCTCACGCACCTTCGCTCGCCACGTGGTGAGAAATGCGGGCTAGCCACGCGAACGAGGCCGCCAGCACCAAAAAAGTCGGGCCGGCGTTAACCGCGCCGGCCCAAGCTCAAACTGATTAGAAAGTTAGTTCGCCAACAGGTGACGCAACTGCATCGCCCGCTGTGGATCACGCAGAGAAGCGAGCGCCTTCGATTCGATCTGGCGAATCCGCTCGCGCGTCAGGTCAAACGCCTTGCCGATCTCCTGCAACGTGTGCTCATGGTCGTAGCCGATTCCGAAGCGCATTCGAATCACTTCTTCCTCGTTCGGAGCGAGCGTATTCAAGATTGCCGCGGTGCGAATTTTGACGTCGCCCTCCATCAACCCCTGCATCGGAGATCTCGATGTTTTGTCTTCGATCAGATCTTCGAGAGCCGACTCGGCATCTCGCCCGACACGGGTCTCGAGAGAGACGGGTGTGCGCGAGATCGAACGTAGCGTCTCGACCTTATCGATCGTCGTCTCAAGCTGCTCGGCGATTTCCGCATTGGTCGGAGCGCGCCCGAGGTCCTTTTCGAGAACACGCGACGCTCGCAGAAACTTGTTGAGCTGCTCATTCATATGGACCGGAATGCGGACCGTGCGTGATTGGTCGGCCAGCGCCCTCGTAATTGCCTGGCGAATCCACCAGGTGGCATACGTCGAGAACTTGAAGCCACGTGTGTAGTCAAATTTCTCCGCGGCACGCGTCAAGCCAATGTTGCCCTCTTGGATCAGATCCAACAGATGCAATCCGCGGTTCACGTACTTTTTCGCTACCGATACGACGAGTCGCAGGTTGGCCTCAACGAGCGCGCTCTTGCCTGATTCTGCCTCGCGCGACCCGGCTCGTAGTTTCTTTTGTACTGCTTTTATGGCGTCGCGCTCGAACGGCATCCAATCGACGCCGAAACCGTGCTTGCGGGTAAGCCGATGGGCATCCCGTTCGAACTCTACAGCCAATTTGCGCCACAGATCATCGTTTAACGGGACTTTTTGGATCTCGCGCGAAACCAGAATGAGCGCACGGCCGAGAGCCCAAGCTCGTTGGCGCTGAGTCGCTTTATTGGTACGGCCCTTCCGATCGAACTCGGCCCTAGCGAGCTCTGCTTCTCCCAGCAGGGTCGCGACCCGTGTCAACCGGCGACGCAGGCTTTTGCCGGCCCGTGCGATGCCAGCGGAATCGTCGGCGGCAACGCCCCCGATAAAATTGCGCGCGGCTTCGGGCTTTTCGTTCAACCGCTCTCGCAAGTCAATAAGCTTGCGCCACATCCATTGGCTCCGCGATAGCGCACGACGCATACGCTTCTCGCCGCGCTCCATTCGCACCGCTAGGCGTACCTCGCCTGCCTTGTTAAGCAGCGGAACTTGGCCCATTTCGCTGAGATACAGGCGGACGCTATCTTCCGCGGGAGATGCCTGTTCGCGCTCGCGCGCATCGGCGAACTCAGGCGGGCCTCCCGACCACGAAAACCCGTCCACACGCTCTTCGCCGGAGCCTCTTGCTGTGACTGTGTCGTCCACGGTCCTAGTCATGGCTGAGTGCGGGCCTCCTACCCTTAGTTATCATAGACGCCGAAAAGCGCCAATTCGTTGCTAAGAAACAACTTTTTTGTTTCTCTCGCAGTTCCGTTCGTGGATCGCCGCTGCGACCACTAGAGGCCACGGAACTATAGATTCTGCTCGACCTCAGCCGCTATACCGAGATTATCTCTGTCGGTGATGCGAAAGGCAGTCGGGTCTCTTCATTACTACAGATCAGCTTTTCCTCTTAGTGTCACGACAGTACTACCGGTAGCGATGTTCTAGACCTCAAAGCTAAATACGCTGCCGCTGCCCGTTTCGTTCCTGATAACATATCGTCAGATCGGAAGAAAACCTCTATAGCGGGTTAAAAATGTGGTAGGCACCTGGCTCGCCAAAGCTCAGTGTCAGCCCGCGACTGCGCTCCGTTGCCTCGTGTTTGAGCCGCGCGCGCCAGCAAGCGGTTTCCTCGAAGGCATTGATCTATTCGAGGAAACCGCTTGCTGGCGCGCGGAGTGCCAGGCTAAGTCTGGCGAATCTAGTGAACTGAAAGGAGTTCATCGTGGGAATCGTTTGTTCACCCCCGTGGCCGACTCGGCGTTCGCGGAGGACGTCTTCAGCGGGTAACTGCTGTTGGCGGCCGAGGCGGGCGAAGCCCGAGAAGGCAAACACGTGAGCCGTAGCGCAAGTGAACCGCGTTCGAGAGCCTCGTTAGCAAGTCGAGAGTGGCCAGCCTGTCGCGTAGGGTGAAGCCTGCAACCGTCGGTGAAGCAACGAACACCAGCAGCCGGCGGACTCTTCGGGGTGGAAGCGGACAGCGCGCGTGGAAAGATTCGTCAGGAACCTTGCGTTGAGAGAGATACGGAGGCCTGCATCGGCAGGGGGGCTGCGCGCTGGAAAGGGCGCAGGTCGCCAACCCGGCGAGGGGAATCCATAACCCTTGCTGGGGTTGGTGCGGGAGTCGGAGGGGCGCATAGTAGCGACGAAGCTCGGTAATGCGAGTGGAGCGAAGGGCCCCTGGCGTTTTAATGCTGACGGAGTCAGACAAGCATGCTAATTGCGACAGAAGGGAGAGCCGTTTATGTTCAAAAGATTCCACTTGCTAGCCCGGCGATGCCGGAGAAACTCTCTCGCTTGAGACAGAAGCTGGGCCAAAAGGCCAAGCAGCGGTGTTCGCTGCTGCGCATGCCTGAGGCGAGAGCTTGTGGGAGAGCCGGATGCGGGAAATCCGCAAGTCCGGTTCGATGAGGGGGGAGGTCAAGCCCGCTTGCGGGACCCTCCCCTACTCTACCGGCTCAAACACAACTCACGCCGGATTTGTCCGGAACTTGCGTACGTAACTTCCTTGCAAGTTGATTTCGACGCAGATCATAACCATTCGCTGATTCAACTACAATGTCCCAATGGGTGAACTAGTCCACACGTCCCGCCTCAAGCTCTACCAAGACAAGCCGCCAGAGCGCCGAGCTTACGTCGAAGGCTTCGAAGAGCCGATCGTCTTTGGCGTCCATGGCGGAATCAAACATTTTTACGGCATCGAGCCTGACCGCGACTTACCGGCGACCCTCGACCATATGGTCGGCGCCGTCGGTGCTTGACTGACCGGCACTCTGTCAGGGGCCCTGGCAGTTCGTAAAATCCCAAGCCATCCGGATAAGGTTTGGAGCGAAGTTGAAGGTGACATCGAGAACGTCGATGGCGTGATTCGTATCACTCGAATCCGCGTCCACTATCACCTCAAGATCCCCGCCGGTTCCGGCGATCGTGCGCAGCGCGCCCTCGACACCCATCAGGCGAAATGCCCCGCCGCGATGAGCGTCAAAGGCGCGATCGATATCGCTATCACCTCGGAAATAGAGGAAGAGTAGCCGCTAGCCGGCTGCCCGGATTACAACTCTTTATCAATGTCGCGGTGATGAAGTTTCACGCCGCCATGGTCCGCCACAAGGTGGCCCGCAATCGTCTCCGCTATGAAAACCGAACGGTGGCGGCCGCCGGTACAGCCGAAGTAGATCGTCAGGTAACTCTTCCCCTCTTCGACGTAGTGGGGCAGTAGGAATTCGATCAGATCAGTCGTCCGTTTGATGAATTCGTGCGTCTGTGAAAACTTAGCAACGTAGTCCGCGACCACTCGGTCCTTCCCAGTCAGGTAGCGGCAGCCGGGCTCGTAGTGAGGATTTGGCAGGAATCGGACATCAAGAACTAAGTCGCCATCGGTCGGCACCCCATGCTTATATCCAAAACTGCCGACCGTGAGCCGGAGCGCCGGAGCGCTAGTCGCTCCATCGAACATCGTCTTAATCTCTTGCCGTAACTCGTGAATGTTGTAACGAGAACTGTCGATGTTGACGTCGGCCAATTCCTCAATCGGACGCATCAAGTCTCGCTCTTCCCGAATACTGTCTTGCACCGATGCGCCCGGCACTGGATGCGGCCGGCGGGTTTCGCTGAACCTGCGCTGCAGCACCCCGTCAATCGCCCCGAGAAAGATAAGCTGCGATGGTATTTCGGCCTTTATCTGCTCGTAAATTCGAGGGAAACGAGTCAACGCCTCGCCTTCGCGAATGTCGACCACCAACGCCGCCCTCGATATTTCATTGGAGTTTCGACACAGCTCCGCGAACGTCGGAATCAAGTCAACCGGCAGATTGTCTACCGGATAGAAACCCATGTCCTCGAAAACTTTGAGAACAGTTCCCTTCCCTGAACCGCTCAGGCCGGTGATGATTACCAGTCGCGCGCCTTCGGCCGATGTCGTATCGGCGCCATCCTGATCGGCAGGCATTTCCTACCCCGTCTCAACGAGTTCGAGCGAGCCGTCGCGCCGACGCAACAGCACATGAATATCGCCGCTGTCGGCATCGCGATACGAGATATGGTCTTTACCGCTAGCCTCAAGCTGCATCGCGGCGCCCTCCGCAGTCATTGGTTTCGGGGCGTGACCCTTTGATCGGACGATAGGCGTTGGGCGGCTGGGCTCGTCAACAGGAGCGCGGCTGAATTCCTGTTCGAAGTCGTTGATCGATTCCGCCACCACCGCGGCGGGCCGGTCACGCTGCCGTCCCGGCCGATGGGTGTCAATAATCTTATGTTTATTGCGAACCGCTTGTTTCTCGAGTTTTTCCAAAGCTCCGAGAATGGCGCGAAACGGCTCCACCGCGGAGTTCGTGACCACTAACGAATGTCGCAGCGCCCGAAGAGTGACCTCCGCTTCGCAAAGGTGGCGCTGCCGTGAGAGGATCACGTGCGCTTCGAGGTCTGATCGAAGCCCTAACACGCGATGAATCTTGTCCAACTTTCTTTGGACTTTCTTCTGCTCCTTATCGTTTAGTAC
This sequence comes from Bryobacterales bacterium, assembly GCA_965247305.1. Lineage (GTDB taxonomy): Bacteria > Acidobacteriota > Terriglobia > Bryobacterales > UBA6623 > CATQHP01. Next base: position 5,533,609 of record OZ252030.1, read on the forward strand.
TACTTTTCGGCCCGTGTAGTGAACTTTCATTACCTGCCTTTCGACCTTCCCTATCCTCCCAAATCCACGCTCACGCTTTTCGGCGGCGTTTGTGCGTCGATGGGACTCCTAAATCCTCGCGGTACTTAGCAACCGTCCTGCGTGTTACGTGAATACCGTCCTCCTTGAGTATCTCGCTGAGCTTGTCGTCAGTCAACGGCTTTTTCGGGTCTTCGGCCTCAATCATTCGCTTGACTTTGCGCTTCAGTAAGATCAGCGGCATCGACGAGCCAGCTGGCCCCTGCACGCCTTCCCAGAAAAAGAATCGCAGCTCATACACACCGTGCGGCGTGTGCGCGTACTTGTTTGCAACGGCGCGGCTAACGGTTGACGGATGTACTCCGATTTCCTCGGCTACATCCTTGATCATCATCGATCGCAAATGCTCCAGGCCATTTGCAAGAAAATCGGTTTGCCTCCGAACGATCGCCTCGCAAGTCCGCCGGATCGTCTGGCGCCGCTGTTCGATGTTTCGCAGCAACTGCAGTGCTGAGCTGTAGCGCTCTTTGACGTAGTTCCGAACGTCCTTATCGGACTTCCCGCGCTCCAGCAGCCTGCGGTAGCTACGATTGATGCGCAGGTCCGGCAAGTCCTCCTCATTCAGCACAACACGAAATCCTTCAGCGGTCTTCACGAAGTAAACGTCGGGCTCAACGTAGCGGTTTTGTGCTTGCTGATATGGTTGTCCAGGCCGCGGGTCAAGCGCCCGAATCATTGCAATCGCCTGCTCCACGTCTCGCTCGGAGGCACGCATGCTCGCCGCGATCTGCGCCGTATCCGCGCGCTCGAGCATCTCGAAGTGGTCGGAAAGAATGTCAAATGCGAGACAGTTTTCGCCCTCGATTGCGCGAAGCTGAATCAACAAACACTCTCTGAGATCCCGCGCCGCAACGCCCAGCGGGTCGAACTCTTGCACCAACCGTAGGGCTTTCTCCGCCGCGCTGGAATCGACCTCGGTAGACTCCGCAACCTCCTCCAGCGACATAGTCAGGTGCGCGTTGTCCGAGAGATTTCCGATGATGAATTCGGCCGCCCGATTTACCGCTTCGTCCACTGCCGACATGCCGAGCTGCCACAGCAGGTGGTCGGTCAACGTCGTTGGGCTTGAGAGAAACAGTTCAAACGAGGGCCTTTCGATGACCTCCGATGGAGCACTACGAGGTGTGGCGTCCAGATAGTCCTCGTAAAACTTCTCAAAATCGATATCGTCGAGAGCATTCGCGGCTTCGTCGGCCGGTTCGTCGCCAGCCGTCTCGGGTGCTGCATCTTCGGCTGCCGCGGCAGTCTCGTCCACATCGCTAGCCAACTCGAGAACCGGGTTCTCTTCAAGCTCCTGGTTGATTTCATCGCGCAGTTCCAGCTTGTTCAGCGCCAGCAACTCGACAAGTTGACGCAGGCTCTGCGTGAGCACGGGCTTCTGTTGAAGCTTCATGCTCATCCGCTGCTGCATCATCATGGCGCACATATTAGTAGAACCCGTACTTCTCTAGCAATTAGTATACCGATCTAATGCAAGCCCCTTAAAACCAACAAGTTGCGACGTCCAATCAAGATCTCAGACGACTTCGCCGACGCTGCGCTAGTCTTGAACCCCGGGGACGGGCTGACCCGAAACTTGCTTTTTCGAGCCGCCAACGCGGGCTACTTGCTAGACCAAACGTTTCTGGGTACCGAACCGAACGGAAGAAGACGGACTTTCGGGCCGGGACTGGCACATGCTATCTCGTAATCTATCCACCTCGACGAACCCTCGTGTTGCCTGTCCCTACCAAGCTAATCGGGCAGAGAGTTGCTACTCACCTCGCGTACACCGCAAAATGGTTCGAGCGAATGTGGCGCTCTTACTGTTTGGCGTTCCCGTTGTTGGTGCTCTACGTCACGGTTGGAGCGCTTGTCTTCATCCCCTTCACGTGGCTAACCGGAAACATCCGCCCAATCTACTGGGTAGCGCGCCAAGGCTGCCGGCTCGGCCTGTGGCTCTCAGGCGTTCGTATGCGGGTAGTCAACCTCGAGTACGCCTTTCAGCATCCAACCTCGCTCTTCGTAGCGAACCACGTGAGCAACGTTGAGCCGGCGGCACTATTCTCCGTATTGCCGCGAATAGCTGTGATCCTAAAAAAGGAGCTTTCCAAGATTCCGCTGCTCGGCTACGTCATGCGTCTCGGCGGCTTCATATACGTCGACCGCAAAGTACGCGACTCGCGCAAACATGCGATGCAACAGGGCGTCAAGACGTTGCAAAGTGGTATCGGGCTAATGGTCTTTCCTGAAGGGACCAGGAGTCTGGGCAAAAAACTGTTGCCGTTCCGACCAGGTCCATTTTCAATGGCCATGGACGCTGCCGTCCCAATCGTCCCCGTAACCGTTCACGGCACCGAAAAGCTCATGCCCAAGGGAAGTTCCGCCGTCAGACCCGGCCCCATGGCGCTAGTCTTTCACCCACCAATCGAAACCAAGAACCTGCAAGAGCAAGACCGCCAGGAGTTGATGGCCCAAGTCCGCGCGACCATGGAAGCAACCCTCGAAGGGCCAGACCCGCTAGCCACCATGTCGAACCCGGCGGCGAGCGCAACAAAGTAGCGGAGCACCTATCGCGCACTTTCGGGCCGGGACTGGGCCGACTCGAAACTTGATTTCTCGGCCTGCCTACACGAGCTGCTTGATGGAGAATACCTTTCCCTGTACCGAGCCGCGCCGCCGTGCGGTGCGGTCCGCCCTGCAACATCTGCACCGCACCGCACGGCGGCGCGGCTCGGTACAGGGAAGCGCAACGTCGCCGCTCTGGTACCTCAAGACAATCCGCCCAGCGCTTGCCTCATTCACACGCACCTGGCCACGTAAAATACATAGCCGAACGACTCGCCATGCCGCTCGTAAAGCTCGATTTCTTCCCGTGTAGCCGCAATCGCGGAAGCCAAGTCCCCATCGCCACTCGCACGCGTTTCGAATGATTTCAGGCGAGCCAGCAACGGAGTGTAGTAGTCGTGCCACCAATCACTAGAAGGCAACTCGAACGAATCAATCACCTCGAATCCCGCCCCCACCAACAGCTTCAAATTACCGCCGCGATCGGTCATCGCGGGATACCCAGACGCCCAGAAACTCGCGGCCTTCTCGGGTCGCTCGTCGACCAGCCACGTTAACTCGGTGAAGGCGAGCGAGGCCCGTGGCTTGAGCAGCGGCCTCCAAGCGCGCAGCGCATTCTCGATCCCAATACAATATGCCGACCCCTCAGCCCAGATCAGGTCAACCGACCCCGGCTCCACATCCAGCCTGTCCATTGACGCGTTTGTCGTCTCAACTCGGTCGGCAAAGCCCAACTCAGACGCCGCATGCCGCAGTTGATCGAGATAGGGCTGATGCAAATCGACCGCGGTGATATGCGAACCCTCAAGAAGTTCCGCGAGCAACAGTGTCTGTTTGCCCGGACCGCAACCCAAGTCAAGCACGCGCGCCGCATCGGGCAAGTCTCCGACCAGGCTCAATGCTCGTCGCAAACTCTGTTCGCTACCCGGCCCCTCGCGAGGAATTCCGGTGTGAATCAGGGTAAACGCCGCCTCCGACATGTCGTTCCAAAATATCAAGCTTCGAAAAAACGCGCTGCTATAATGCGTGCAAGATTCGCGCCGATCCGCGCCTCTCGCCGCGATGAACCATTCAGCACTATGCCCCGCTATTTCACCCTGAGTGAAGCTGAAGCGCTGCTGCCGTCGGTGCGATCAAGCCTTGAGTCGGCGATCAGTTCCAAGGCGGACCTAGCGGCAATTGACGCCGAGCTACAAGAGCTGATGACTCGCATCAGCATGTCTGGCGGCAGCGAGATCAACCCTACCCAAGTGGCCCGCCGGAAAGTTGAGCGCGCTGCTCTCGTGAAATCGATTGGTGCGGCTGTTGAGTTCATTCAGACCAACGGCTGTGTGGTGAAAGACCTCGATATGGGCCTGCTCGACTTCCCGGCTCTGCTCGGAGACGACGAAATCTACCTGTGTTGGAAGCTAGGTGAGCCCAGAATCGAATGGTGGCACCGAATTGACGACGGATTCGCCGGCAGACGCCGAATCGGTGACGGATTCGGTGGTCAAGCTCCGACCGGCCGCCCCAACTAGACCAAGCCCGATTTGTGCCGTACCGGGGTTTTGAAATGTTTTTTGAGCCCGTAAATTCAACAACTTAACCATTTCTACACGCCGTCAGACCCCCAAAAAACTTGACACGCTGGTGTAGTGTTGAAACAGGTTCCTAAGGGCGTGCAAAGTACAGGCACAAATGCCTATGGAGTTTGCCTGGCTATAGCGAAAGATGAGACCATCCATCCGGTGTTGTGAAAGCAACATCACAAGAACGAGGTTTCGGTCCTGGCTGTCCTCGGGGAAAAGAACAACCTAGCAACCCGGCGTTGCTGTCAAAAAGCTTGCCCGCACAACGTCGCTGGTACACGGAGGTTTAGCAACTTGGGAGCTCCCATTTTATCGGTTTGTCGAGTTGAAATGAGCAGGTAAACCAGAGGGCGGGGCAGTCCAGTGTAGGCTGTCCCGTCCAAATTACATAGGGCGAAACTGCATCACGGGGCGGGACTGTCCCATGAGACAACGCAATCTAAACCGAGAAATCGAACCAAAGTGTGGACTGTTCCATCCCAGCGAAGGTACCCACGAACCACCGCCAATTGCGAGCCCAAGAACCCGCACCCATCGTTTCACGCGAGCTCGATTTGTAGCCAAAACCGGACATTTCCGGACATTCCTACTCTAGACACCCACCCCGGCACTATTTTTCCACTGATACTTTGACTACACGGGGCGGGTGCAGAGTCGATCGATGTCTAGAATCCGAGGCGTGGACGGAAGTCCACGCTTTCACTCGAAGCATCTATCGAACCTGAAGAAAGCGCGGACTTCCGTCCGCGCCCCTGGAGTTTGGCTGTTCAAAGAGGGTTGAAGTTTGGGGTAGGGTGCGGAAATAGGGGATTGGCGTTAGCCGGAAGCGTAGATTGCTGCAGGCGGAGCGCCTCTTGGGAGTTTCTGCAGCTTCGCGCAAGTCCCGCTTGCCTCCCGCCGGCCGCCAACGCAGCGGCGCGAGCGTCTTCACTTTGAACTGGTGCAGGCTGCCGGCGGCAAAAACCTCGACCGTTTGCCACGGCACGTTGTCGTCCTGGCGGAGTTGCTCGGGCGTCGGCGCGCGTTCGCCGTAACAACGCCTGCGGCCTTTGCCAGGCTGCTCGAGGGGCAGATGATACAGCTTGGCGTCGGAACGAATGCGGCCGATCAACGTCACCTCGGCGGGCAACGATCCGAACACCGTGCGGTTGGTGTAAGCGCCATCAACGACGAGGTGCAAGGCTCTGTCAGCGCCTCCGGGATCGGCGTTCATGGCCTCGCGCAAGCGCGCGATGTGCCTGGCGGCGAGGGCCGTCAAGCTGCACTTGCGAGCCTCGCGCCGGTACTGTTTCCAAACCTCGTCCGTGGCCTTCTTCGACGGTCGGCGCGGAGTCGGCGCGTGTTCCAAGCCGATCGGAATGAGTCGCGCCGGCTGCTGCCGCTCGCTGGGAGGCAGCGCTGCCGAGAATTGCAAGAAGCGCTGCGCGAGAATCAAGTTGGCCTGAAACTTGGGTCCAAGCGGATCGCGCCGCCAACTCACGCCGGGCGTTTTGAGACTCGACTTGGCGAGCAGTGTATCGTCGATGGCGACGACCAAGGGAGCCTCGGGCGGCAAGCGAGCGAGCACCTCGCGGCGCGAGGCATCGAGCAGGCGTTGCGGCTCGACGCGTTGTTGCGAGAACAGGCGGTAGCCGGCGCTCCAGTCCTGAAAGCTCTCGCCGGAGGCATGTAGCAGGCCGGTGATGGTGGAGCGGCCGAGGCAGACGGCGGCACCGAGAGCGAGGCGGGTGAGGTGGTCGTTCACGCTTTGTCGGGCGTGGGGGTTGAGGCCTTTGGCGAAGAGTCGGGAGAAGGTGTCGACGACTCGATCGGGAGTTTTTTTTTCAACTCGACGGGCGGAGGTTGCAAACGATTGAGCACGAGTTGGGAGCGGTCGAGCAGGATCCATTCGAGCTGTTCGCCGGGCTGGAAGTCGAGCATCTGAGCGCTGGCGGAGGGGAAGTTGACGTAGAACTGTTGGGAAGCCTTGCGCTTGATCAACTGCAGTTTGGTGGGGAAGGACATGAGGTCTCCTTGGAAATGAATCTAGTTACACAACAAGCTAAACAACTAGATACAAGAATACCTCAAAATGTTTTGAGACACAAGCATTCTCAGATCCCTCACAACTCAAGAACGTGCTTACCGCGCGTCCCATCTAGTGAAAGGCCAAACTCCAGAGCGCGGACTTCCGTCCGCGCCTCGGTTGATCCGGTTCGAGGTCATCGCTTGCTTACGGACGAATTTGGGCCCCGGCCTCACCCGTCAAACAATCCACGCTACGATCTGATAACGAAGATGGACGTCGACCAAAAGGCAATCGCCAACATCAAAAAAGCGATAGCACAGCGCCACCCCGACCTCCAGGGCGCGTTCCAATCTGCTACCGAATCGATCAACCATGAGGTCAAAGAAATTGGGCGCATTCTGGAGGCTGGAGGTACTCCGATTCCACAGCTCCACTACGACGAGATCACGCGCGGCGCACTCAGCGACACCGTCGCCGATCAAGTCCGCCGCCGAGGCTGCGTCATTGTCCGCGATGTATTTCCCGAGTCGCAGGTCAACCAATGGAACGATGAGCTAACCGACTACGTGGAGTCGAACAACTACTACGAGGTCGAAAAGCAAAAGCGCGGTCTCGATAAATACTTCAGCGAACTAGCCTCCGATGAACCGCAGATCTTCGGCATTTACTGGTCGCGCCCACAGATCATGGCGCGCCAGTCCGAGCAACTTGCAAAAACTCGCGCTTGGCTCAATCGTCTGTGGGACATCGGCCCCGCGGACTACCCTGAGTTCGATCCCGACCACGAGTGCTCGTATGCCGACCGAATTCGGCGCCGGCGGCCCGGCGACGACACGCTCGGACTCTCGCCACACATCGACGGCGGGACCATCGAGCGCTGGCTTGACCCCGGCTACCAATGGATCTACCGCGACGTGCTCCAAGGCGACTGGCGACGGCACAACCCGTTTAGCGCCACCGGCCGCACCAGCACGCAAGAAATCCCATCGCCAGCCGTTTGCCACATGTTCCGCACCTACCAGGGCTGGACCGCGCTCACGCCCCAAGGCCCCGGTGACGGCACGCTAAATCTTATTCCCATAGCGCGATCAATGACCTGGATATTGCTACGCGCACTCATGCCTGACGTAGCCGCCGCCGACCTTTGCGGCGCCCAACCTGGCCGCGCCCTTTCGCTCACTGAAGAACATCATGCCCCGTTACTAAAAGCGCTAGTCCCGATTCCCAACGTCAACCCCGGAGATACCGTCTGGTGGCACCCCGATGTTGCCCACGCCGTTGAAGACCGTCATACCGGCACCGGGTACAGCAACGTCATGTACATCGGCGCCGCGCCGGAGTGCGACAAGAATCGTGCCTTCCTCGCAAACCAGGCCCAAGCATTTCTCGAAGGCAAATCCTCACCCGATTTCGCCGCCGAAGACTACGAAGTCGCCTTCGAGAACCGAGCAGCGCAAGCCGACCTTACCGCCCAAGGTCGCCGCCAAATGGGACTGCCGTAACCCGGACGATCAAATGATAAATTGGAGTGCAATCGACCGCCTGGGCAAAGCGTTCCGCCATCTGCAACTACTGCTAACTAGGATTACGCCGTGAGAGTCCTACTCCTCCTCGCAGTAGCTAGTGTAGTGCGCCATAAATAATGTAACTTATAGTATCTTCGTGTCGCCTTTACTAGTAGAAGGCACACGGATGCGAAGAGCAGAGCCAGTCCCATTGACGCAGGAGCAGCGTAGGCAGTTGGAGCGCTACGCGAACGGTCGTCGGGTCGCTGTTCGTCTGGCGTTGCGAGCCAGGATCATCGTGCTCGCCGCCGACGGTCTTGAGAACAAACGGATTGCCGCGCAGCTGTCGGTCTCGCGTCAGTTGGTGGCGCGCTGGCGAAGCCGTTTTCTTGAATCCGGCGTCGCCGGCATCGAAAAGGACGCCCCGCGGCCCGGCCGTAAGCCCGCCATCTGCTCCCCAACAGTGCAACAGATCATCCACAAGACGACCCGCGAAACGCCAGCCAACGCCACCCATTGGAGCCGCCGCACGATGGCCGCCGCGGTCGGCGTCAGCGCCTCCACCGTGGGTCGCATTTGGCGCGCCCACGGCCTCAAGCCGCATCGCGTCAAGACCTTCAAACTCAGCAACGACCCGCGCTTCGCCGAAAAACTCGACGACATCATCGGACTTTATCTCAACCCGCCCGAGCATGCCCTCGTTCTTTGCCTCGACGAGAAGTCACAGATTCAAGCCCTCGACCGCACCCAGCCCGGCCTGCCCCTGAAAAAGGGACGCGGCCGGACCATGACCCACGACTACAAACGCAACGGCACAACCACCTTGTTCGCCGCGCTCAACACGCTCGACGGCTCGGTGATCGGAACCTGCATGCCCAAGCACCGCCACCAAGAATGGCTGCGCTTCTTGCGCTTGCTTGAAAACCAGACCCCCAAGGACAAGCAGATCCATTTGATCGTGGACAACTATGCCACTCACAAACACGCCACGGTGAAACGCTGGCTGCAGCGCAATAAACGCTTCCACGTCCATTTCACGCCCACCTCAGCGTCGTGGCTGAACATGGTGGAGAGGTTCTTCCGAGACCTCACCGATAAGCGCATCCGCCACGGTGTCTTTCGTAGCGTCGGCGAACTCACCACCGCCATCGAAGACTACATCGCTCGACACAATCAGCAGCCCAAGCCCTTCATCTGGACTGCTACCGCTTCCGACACCCTTGAGAAGGTCAAGCGCGGCAAAGCCGCTCTTCTTAAGGTTCAATCTGATTGACGCACTACACTAGTGTACCGAAGCGCTCGCAGCTACCGAAGAACTTGTCGGATTTGGCAAACCGTCATGCTCTTGAAGTCAGTCATACCCGCTTCCATCCGGATGTGAAACTGCTCATCGACACTTTGGACGAAGAATTCTCCCGTCCGAAGTTGCAGTCTCCTGGCCCGAAGAAGTCAACTGCACGGAAGAAGGCCGCACCAGCGTCAAAGCCCGTTGTCCGAAAGAAACGAGTGGCACGCAAGAAGACAACCGGTAAGCAGCCAGCCTCTCGCAAAACGCCGGACAGCAAGCAGGCCAAACCCAAAACGCCGGAAACTGTGCCTTTGCCGGTACACAGGACTAGCGACGGCTCAAGAGCCCTCAGCATCTCTCTTGGCCTTGAGACGATGGGCGGGGTTATGTCCAAGCTCATCGAGCGCAACGCGAATATTCCTACGCGTAAGAGCGAAGTCTTCTCGACGGCGGCCGACAACCAGCCTTCGGTTGAGATCAGCGTTTATCTGGGCGAGCACTCGATGGTGTCCGACAACTTCTTGCTGGGAGTGTTTCAACTCTTTGGGATTCCACCTGCACCGCGCGCCGTCCCCCAAATCGAAGTGGCTTTCGCCATTGACGCCAACGGCATCTTGAAAGTCTCGGCCAATGATAAAGCGACCGGCAAGGAGCAAAATATCACGATCACGACTGCCTCGGGGTTATCTCAGGATGAGATCGAGAAGATGGTCAAGGACGCCGAGTCGGTCGCTCAAGCAGCGGAACCGGCAATTGCTGAACCCGGAACTGTCGGCATATCAGATCCCGGGGCGCCCGAAGAGGAAAACGGTTCTGAGCCTCATGACCTTCAATATGAGCTGGAGATTGACTTCGAAGGCGCCGTAGAGGGCCTAACCACGACCATCGCGTATCTTGGAAGAACGATCAAACTCAACGTCCCTGCCGGCGTGGACACCGGCACGCGCCTGCGCCTTAGTGGGGAGGGAGGGGGAAGGGAAGAACGCGGAGATTTGTATGTACTGCTCAAAGTGCTCGACCATGCTACATATACACGGGAGGGTAACGACCTGCATTGCGTAGTGCCCATCTCCGAAGCCTCTGCACGCCAAGGGGTTTCGCTTGAAGTACCGCCGCTCGGAGCGCGCTCACCGGTTACGTTTAAGGTCCCGCCCGGTACTCGTGTTGGCAAGCGCTTGAGGCTGCGAGGTAAAGGCGTCCCTAATGTCTATGATGCAGACACAACTGGAGACCTGTACGTAACTCTCAAACGGGAAGGACCGGTAGCGGGCTGGGCGAAATCGCTCTTTCGTCCCCACTGACGTCAGGCTCGGTCGCCTACCGTCTGGCTGTCATTCCGGGCAAAAGACATTGGCCCTTTTTGCTGCGCTTTGGCTCCTTGACGTTAGGACCTTATCTGGGGAGCAGGGGGACGGAGCCCTTAACAACTCGGTCAAAGCCGTAGAGTATCCTAGAGGCAATCGATGCCCCGTCAAGCGCGGGTGGTGGCGGTGGATGTGCCGCATCACATCACCCATCGCGGCAACAATCGCCAAGATGTCTTCCTGTCCGACGAAGACCGGCGCCGCTACCAGCAACTGCTTTCTCTGCATCTGCGCGCCTGCCGAGTGAATCTGCTCGGTTGGTGTTGGATGACGAATCACGTCCACATGATCGCTGTGCCGCGGCGCGAAGATTCGCTCTCGCGCTTGATCCGAAGGGTCCACTCCGGGTATGCGCAGCAGTTCAATCGGACGCGCCGGCGAGACGGTCATCTATGGCGAAGCCGTTTCTATTCATGCCCTTTGGACCCCGCACGACTCGACGCGGCGCTACTGTATGTGGACCTGAATCCGGTACGCGCGGGGATCAAGGCCGAGGCAACGGCATGGCGCAGGTCGAGCGCGCGCGCCCATGCCGGCGGACGCGATGACACCGGCCTGTTGGACTGGCACGTCCTAGAGGAAGTCGGCGGGTGCGCGGACTGGCCGGCAAGACTTGCGCAAGGCCAAGGCGATCAGGCGGCGGACCACATTCGGACGGCGACACAGTCGGGAAAACCGTTCGGCGGCAAAAACTTTCAGAGGAAGATCGAGGCGGACTTGGGTCTGCCGGCAGGCTGGAGTCACATTCGTCCGCAGAGAGGTGGGGTCTTCCACGAGACGGCTGGAGCAAGCTAACATATTGATTTAGTTGATGTTGCTGTAATTGTTAAGGGCTCCGTCCCCTCGCTCTCCCCTCGCTCTCCCCAACTGGTCTATTTTTGCTCCGCCGCAGTGGTCTAAATTTACTCCGGCCTTGACATAGTCGCTCGAAGCCGTAACGAAGCCGCCATCCGAGCGCTCGCCGAATTCAAGCGAAGCCAGTTCTCAGAATCCCTAGGGCCTTTCCGCGGGGACACGTTCACGGTACGCGAGGTGACCGAGGAAAGCCATCAGGTGACTGTCGCCGAGGCGGAAGAATGGCTTGGGCGCCATGGTCGGAAGCGGGTGGAGATAGCGCTCAAGAGTGAGCGACCAGTGGGATCCGACGAACTGCAGGTTCAGCAAGAGACTTGCTGCGTTATTCCTGTCGCTGTTGTCAGAATCGCCAGCAATCTGTTGACAATCTTAAGCATCGGACGTCCTGTCATCGGGAATGTGCCCCCAATCGTCACTGCGACGGACCCCGCCAAGAGGGCGTACTCGACCATGTCTTGCGCGACGGAATCACAATACATCCTACTCCAGAGGCGCTTCATATCGACACAAGGCAATGGTATGGGAAGAACCAACCAGAGTAAATGGTACAGGCGACACATTCTTGTCTAGGTGATACCGCCGAGAGCCTCCAAACCTTCGTCACGTGTCCGCCCAGGTAGACGAAGTAGGATCCAGGTTCCGAGCCGAGCCTCGATAGCGGTCGTTGCCCTACCGCTTCACGCCCGCCAAGAGAAACTCAAGGGGCGCGAAAATCATGGGCTCTGCTGGCCCTCTGTCGCCCAGGACATCGGAGTACCATTCGGATCTACTTCGGATAGGACGATAGCACTGCACCCACAGTTTTGGACGATCAGGGAATCCTCCTATTGTGAATATCAACTGATGGCGTGAAGATTTTAGGTAACAGATACCTAGCGGAGCGGGACTCTTGCACGGGTCGATCCGTCAGTGTCAAATAATCGGCTCATTGGGATTCAAATCCACGTCGATTCCGAGCAATGAGCCGGTCAGAAATGGGGGAGACGATATGTTCAAATTTATACAGTCCATTTCGCCGAGCGCTGTATTCTCGCGGCGCGGCGCAATCCTACCGCTGTTCGCGCTTACTTTCGCGATGCTTCTTCTATTCCTCGGCATGGTGGTCGACGGCGGCATGATCTACTTCGAGCGTCGCAGGGCGCAAGCAGCGGCAGACGCTGGAGCCTACGCCGGCGCGCTTGAACTCTTACACGCCAACGATTCGTGGCTTGTCGCGTCCGCAAAAGCCGACACAAAGATCAACGGCTTTGACGACGACGACACTGATATCGTCATTACGGTCAACAACCCACCTTTGACAGGTTCCGCGGCGGGCGACAACAATGCCGTCGAGGTCATCGTTCAGAGCACGGTTGCGACAACGTTGATGCAACTCGTCGCGAACAACCAGAGCATCGTCCGAGCGCGCGCGGTTGCCGGGGTTGGCCCCGAGACCGGCCCGCTCTGCATTCTGGCGCTCGACGAGTCTACGGATAACGCGATCACCTTTAGCGGTGATGTCGACATGTACACTCCTGATTGCGAGATTGTTGCCAGGTCCAATGACGAGAAGGCTATCAAATTCAACGGAACTACTTGCGTTATCGCGGCGGAGATCGGCTACGGCGCAGGTGGGGGCTACGACGGCACTACCGGCCCTGGCAGTTGTATTGACCCTGAGCCCATGGGCATTATTCCCCCGGACGACCCTTACTCAGGCTTAGCGGCACCTGACCCGGCTGCTTACACTACCCAAGCGACAAGCGTCGTCAGTCGTGGCAATTCGGACGGTGCCGAGACGTTCCTACCCGGAGTCTATGAAAAAGGAATCAAGATTACCGGCGGCGGCCCCTATATGCGGATTCCGCTGATGGTGATCACTGATTCCGGGCTGATGGTGATCAGGTCGGAGCGTAGCGACGCTGGTGTGTTTATCATTCCCGAAGTGATCGGCATGGGTCAAGGGTAAAGGGCATCATCATCTCGTTTCTCCTTGTTTTGAGGCCGTTAGGCCTGGGTTTGCCGGCGCAAAGTTTGCGTGACCAACTTGGTCGGCGGCGGATTGTCTCCAGCGTTGTTCGAATTGGTCGACTTGACGGGCCAGGTGCCGCCAGTAACGGTCGGAGACCGACAGCTCCGCGACCTCGGCGAGCAGACTCGTGAAGTAGCGCAAGCGGAGCAAGGGGACGGAGCCCTTAACAACTCGCTCAAAGCCGTAGAGTATCCTGGAGGCAATCGATGCCCCGTCAAGCGCGGGTGGTGGCGGTGGATGTGCCGCATCACATCACCCATCGCGGCAACAATCGCCAAGATGTCTTCCTGTCCGACGAAGACCGGCGCCGCTACCAGCAACTGCTTTCTCTGCACCTGCGCGCCTGCCGAGTGAATCTGCTCGGTTGGTGTTGGATGACGAATCACGTCCACATGATCGCTGTGCCGCGGCGCGAGGATTCGTTAGGCTGCTTGATCCGCAGGGTACATTCCGGCCATGCGCAGCAGTTCAATCGGACGCGCCGGCGAGACGGTCATCTATGGCGAAGCCGTTTCTATTCATGCCCTTTGGACCCCGCACGACTCGACGCGGCGCTACTGTATGTGGACCTGAATCCGGTACGCGCGGGGATCAAGGCCGAGGCAACGGCATGGCGCTGGTCGAGCGCACGCGCCCATGCCGGCGGACGCGATGATACCGGACTGTTGGACTGGCACGTCCTAGAGGAGTTCGGCGGGTGCACGGACTGGCCGGCAAGACTTGCGCAAGGCCAGGGCGATCAGGCGGCGGACCACATTCGGACGGCGACACAGTCGGGAAAACCGTTCGGCGGCAAAAACTTTCAGAGGAAGATCGAGGCGGACTTGGGTCTGCCGGCAGGCTGGAGTCACATTCGTCCGCAGAGACGTGGGGTCTTCCACGAGACGGCTGGAGCAAGCTAACATATTGATTTAGTTGATGTTGCTGTAATTGTTAAGGGCTCCGTCCCGTTGCTCCCCGGTCCCCTCGCTCCCCGTCCCCTCGCTCCCCCGTCGACGTGTAAACTCAGGTCGATAACATCAATGTTTTCAACGCGTACGTAATTTTCGATAGGCACAACCGACGTAGCTTTGGCTACCTACAGGTCCCCCTTGAGGGCGGTTCAGCGGACTTGCACAGTGACCCCGTCCTGCGTGGCGGCTCCGCCTTGGATGACTACAATCGGAACTGCGCCGCCAGTCGCAGTCTCGGGCAGCTTGATATTGTATTGCACGGCGCCGTCAATCAGCCCGGGCGCCGGTCCAGCGTAGAGCACTTCTGCGTCAGCGCCGTCGACCGTGGCTGTCGTCTCGCCGCGTAACGCCTGAAGCGGCAGCTCGAGCGCATTCGGCGCGCCGTCGATGCCGGCCGGGTCTGTCTGCCCCACACCTCCGCCGAAGAGCACCACTACCGAACCCGGCGCTGCTGGGTTAGCCTCCGTATTCAGCGAAAAGTCCTGGTTGAGGATCGCCCCTGGACCGTCGCCCGACTGATTGAGCGTGAGTAGACCGGGCGTCTTGTCCGCCAACGGGAGGACAAACAAGTTCGACGGGACCCCGCTGTGGAGTACCTCGATCTGCGCCGCTGGAGCACCTTCGACGCCGTACGGGATCACGACGTTGATTTGGCCGTCGCTCGACAGCAATATCGGTGAAGCGACGCCATTGACCAGCGCAAGCGTGTCGCTCAGGTACACGCCGAACGAGCCGCCCGCTCCGCCACCGGCAAAGGCGAACGGCCCCAGGCCAGTACCGAACAGGGTGACAAACTGCCCTGGAGCAGCCGGCCTTTCGAGGAAGCTCGCGCCGTCGACGGCCGCGGCGATCATCGGCGTCATCTGCGGATCGATGTAGGCGAACACCGGCAGCGTCAGCGAGTCGCCGCCGACATTGACCGTGATCTCGCCACTATGCGCGCCCGGAGACAAGCCGACTGGGTTGACGTTGACCTCGACCGAACCCGGCGTGGTTCCCTCGGCGTCGCCGAGCAGGATCCACGGCTCAGACGCAGCCAGCTGGAAGGGAAGCTCCTCGGGCAGGGTCTGCACTGCCATGGTCTCCGGCTTCTGCAGCGGCTCGCCTCCGGAGTATGAGAAGACCAGCACGTCGGGTCCGACAACTACGGCGGGCCCGGCCTGAGCGGGCGCGTCGGGCGTTCCCGAGGGACGTACATCGAGCACGACCGGGTGCGCTTGTGGGAACTGCGCTCCGTCTAGCCAGATCTCCACCGCGCCGCGGTAGCGCGCCGGCCGTAGCCCGCTCGGATCAGCGGAGACAATCACCTCCGCCGGCGTGGTCCCTTCGAGAGCGGACACCTTTAGCCAAGGCGAACCACTCGGCAGGACCATGAAGCGTTCCCCCCGGACCGCACTTTCGATCTCGATCGGCTGCGGGCTGTTGACCAAGCCGGTTGGGTCTCCTGAGAACGCCAACGCCGAGCTGAGCAACGTAAGTGCGGATTCGTCCAACACCTCGAGGATCACCAACAGGCTCGACTGCTCGGAGCCGGCCCTGATCGGAATGTGGGCTTTGTGGAGACCTGCATCAAGACCATCGGGCGTTACGGCGACGTTCACTGTAGACGGCGACGTTCCCGCCGGCGGCGTTGCGAAGACCCAGTCGGCGTCCGGCACCCCAATCGTAAATGCGCGGTCAGCCGAATCGCTGCCGAGCATGGCGGTTTGCGGCTCCGGATCGGGCTGCCCGTGCACGTGGACAAACGTCAGCCGTTCCGGCATCGGCGTTACGGGTTCCGGTTCTTTGACAACCAAGGTCGCAGCAATAGTCACCGGCGTGTTGGCCGCCTCGGGAGCCTCGAGCGCAACTTGCGCCGAATAGGTGCCGGGCGCCAGGGCGCTTGGATCGGCGCTAAGCGTGATCTCCCGCCGCGACCTCCCGGCAAGCGGCGCCACCGTCAGCCAGCCGATATCGTCGAAAATCAGCACGTTGAAGTCGAGTGCCGCCTCCGTATGGCGTACGTCGATCGAGCGTGGCGCAATCGGCAACGGGTCGCCGAGCACGTATGTGAACACCGCGCCGGTCGGGTGCGCCTCGAGATTGTCGGGACCGAAGACGACCATTTCAACTTCAATCTCGGCACTTCCAACGTTGGAGGACAGCAGCACTGCCCCGCGAAGGATCCCCGTCGCGAGGGTCTCGGGCTCCACACCGACGTGAATCTCGAATCCTCCTGGGCCAACTCGAGGCATAACGGTCGCTGTCAGCCAGTTGCCGCCTACGACCCGCAACGTCGGTGCCTCCTCCAGGCCGCTTCCCGTCACGATGGAGATCTTTGGCTCCGGCACCGCCTGCTGGCGAGTGAAAACGAACGTCATCGCCCGGGGATGGACAGTCAGGGCTTCCCGCGGCGGGCCTTCGACGATCAATGTGACGGGGATGCTGATCGGATCTGTCTCTGGCGCGTTTACCGTGATCGAGCCGGTATGCGTCCCCTCGGCTAGACGCCCCGGTTGGATGTGCACGGAAAAGCCTGCCGGGGTTGTTGTCGGATTCGGGTTCGTCAGAATCCAACTTTGGTCCGCCGAAAGCTTCGCGGAGAGCACAACGCCGCCGGAGTCGAGAGCCACGCTCCGGTCAGCCGGGAGGTCTCCCCCCGTTTCGTAGCGGAAGGTTAGCGCCGCCGGAACGGCCGTCAGCGAGAACCGCTCGTGAACGGTTAGAGACACCGGCACCTCGACCATACCGCCCGCGGTTTCCGGCGCGGTGAGCACGATTTTGCCGTCGTAAGTCCCCGCGGACAACCCGGTCGGGTCGGCGGTTACCGTTATCGTTGCGGGGGTCTGCGCTGAATCGCTCGCGGCCTGAAGCCAACCGGCGGACATCGTCGCTATTCCAAATCCGGCGGGTAGCGGCGCGGCGTCGACCTGGAGCGTCTGCGGCTGCACGGGTTCCGCGCTGTTCTCGGTCGACTGGAAGTCCAGCCGGTTCGGGCTGACGCTCAACTGCAGCGGCTCCTCTACCCTTAAGAGCACCGGAATTTGCAGATCTGGATTCGCCGCACCTGGGGCGGAAACCTGGACGAACCCATGGTACGGACCGGGCGTGAGGCTATCGGGGTCTACCGTCACCGCGAGGTTCTCGGGCACCGTGCCCACCACGGGTGAAGCGGTCAACCATGGCTCCGTCGTACTAACGCTGGCGTTCAACGCATCGGCGGTACCGTCGGTGACCGCCACAACCTTCGGCCCTGGTGGCGGCATCAGCTGCCGGAAATTGAAGTTCAACGACGGCGGGCTTAGCGTGAGCGTCGGTGCGGGGGAAATGTCGAAGGTTACCGGGATGCTCAGTGGCGAGTTCGACGAGTCTGGGGCCGTAATCTCGATCACGGTAGTGATGGCGCCCAAGGGCAGACCGGCGGGGTCGGCCAAGACACTGATCGTCGCGGGGGTTGAACCGCTCGCCGAGGCCAACGACAGCCAGCCGGCCGGCATCGAGGCGGTCCACGCCACCGGGCCGCTGTCGGAGCGCAGTGTCAACTGTGCCGATGTCAGATCCGTCGAGAGGTGTCTTCCGCTCAGCGTGAGCACCCCGGGGGCGACGGTCAATTGCGGTGCGGCGTGTACCGTAAAGCTGACCATCACCTCAGCGGGAGCAAGGGTCATGGCGCTGCTCGCTTGCACCAACCCGCTGTAGGTTCCCGGAGCCAAGCCCGAGGCGTCCACCGACACGGTCACGGTCGAGGCTCCCGGCAGCCTGCCCGCCGCGGGGGTTGCGCTCAGCCAGCCGGCGCCGTCGGTCGTTGCCGTCTGCACGGCGTAGTCAAGCGAGGCCCCCGAGCTTATCGTGACCTGTTGCGGCGGCGCTGCAACACCGAGTAAGGTTGACTCAAATGTCAGCATCGCCGGCGCGGCCGTCAGCGTCGCCGCCGGAGTTACGTCGAACGTCACCGGAATTGAGAGCGGCGAGTTGGACACGCTCCCCGACGTAACCTCGATCGTCGCCATTTGCTGGCCGGCACCGAGGCCTGCTGGCTCAGCGCTTACGGTCAACATAGAGGGCGTCGTGCCATTCGACGCCGACAGCGTCAGCCAGGGCGCGTTCAAAATCACCGTCCAGTCCGCCGCGTCCCCGTTATCGGTCGAGATTGAGAGCATGGCCGACGCGGCAGCCACATCCAGTTCTCCGGCGGCCAGAGCTAAAGTCCCTGGAGAAGCCGTCAACTGTGGCGCGGCCCGAACCGTCAAGCTGACCACGACTTCGGTCGGAACCTTGGTCATCGCACTGGTTGCCTGGATTGTTCCCCCGTAGGTGCCGGCCGCTAAGCCCGTCGCATCAACGCTGACGGTAACCGTCCCAACAGCCGGCAGACTTCCCGAAGCTGGGGTGGCGCTGAGCCACGCGCCTCCGTTGACGGTGGTCGCCGTCAGCGCGTAATCGACGGCGCCGCCGGAACTCAGCATCACCTGCTGCGGTCCAGGCTGCATCCCCAAAAGCGTCGCTTCGAAGTTCAGCGTCGCCGGCGCGGCCGTCAGTGTTGGCGCCGGCGTCACGTCGAACGTCACCGGAATCGAGAGCGGCGAGTTCGATGCCCCTGCCGAGGAGATCTCGATCGACGCCATCTGCTGCCCAGGCCCGAGTCCTGACGGATCGGCGCTCACCGTTAAGCTCGCCGGCGTCCTACCGCTCGTAGACAAAAGTGTCAACCAGCTCGCCGTGGTTGTCGCTGTCCATGAGACGCTGTCGCCGTTGTCCGTACCGACAGTAAACGCACCCAAAGCTGGATTCGCATCAAGTTCTCCGGCGGCCAGCGCAACAGTTGACGGAGAAGCGGTCAGCAGAGGGGCCTCGTGGACGACAAACGTCACCAGCAGTTGGACCGGCGCCAGGGCCGCCTGGCTCATCACCTCGACCGTGCCGGTGTAGGTTCCGGGCGACAAACCCGCCGCGTTGACCGTGACGGTGAGGTCGGCGTTTGCCGGTAGGCTCCCGCCGCCAGGCGTTACCGCGAGCCACGGGGAGCCGTCCGCCGTAGTCGCTTGCACCGTGTAGTCGAGTGGCGCAGAGGAAGCTAGCCTTACCTGCCGCGGCCCGGCCTGGTTGCCCAACTGAGTCGAATCGAAGCTCAGCGAACTCGTCGACGGCGTGATCGTCGGCGCCGCGATCACATCGAACGTTAGCGGGAACGCCAGCGGGGAGTTCGAAGCGCTCGCCGAGCTAAACTCGACCATGGCCATGTGCTGGCCGACGGCCAACCCAGTCGGGTCGGCGCTCACGGTCAAGTTCGACGGCGTGGATCCACTCGAAGAAGACAGCGTCAGCCAGGTCTGGTTCGACGCCGCCATCCACGACGCGGCGTCGCCGTCGTCGGTCCGCAGCGTGAGTTGTCCCATGGCTGGATTCTGGTCAGTCTCGACCGCGCGAAGCGTCAACCCCGCCGGGGCCGCGGTCAACTGCGCCGCGGCGTTCACTGTGAAGCTCACCGTTGTTTCGGCCGGTAACGCCGTCGGGCTTGTCGCGCGCACGGTTCCGGTGTAGGTTCCCAGGGCTAGTCCGGCCGAATCAACACTCAGCGTTAGAGTTCCGTCCGAGGGCAGTTGACCCTGGCCCGGAGTTACGCTCAGCCACCCTCCGCCATCCGCGGTCGAGACCTGCAGCATGAAGTCATGGGAGCTTGCCGCTGTCAGCAGGAGCTGCTGTCGAGCGGCTTGCGCGCCCAGCAGCGTCGAATCGAAGGTCAACATCGAAGGCGCCAAGCTCAACGGCTCCGCCGCCGTCACCTCGAACGAAACTGGGATGGTAAACGGGGAGTTTGAAACCGCCGCCGAGACGACCTCAATCGCCGCCGTATAGCGCCCCGCGGCCAACCCAGCCGGATCGGCCTCGACACCCACGGGTATCGGCCGATTGAAGCTCGAATCGGAAAGAGTCAACCAGGGCGCGTTCGTCGTCGCAGTCCACGAAACGTCGTCGCCGTTGTCCGTCCGCAGAGTGAACTGGCCCATGGCCGGGCCGCTGTCTAACTCGCCGGCCGACAAAGAAAGTGTCGACGGCGTCGCAGTCAACTGCGGCGCGGCGAGCACCGTAAAGGCCACGCCGACTTGCGCGGGCGCCGTAGCCGTCGGGCTTTCTACGCTTACCGTGCCGGTGTAGGTTCCAGGCGACAGACCCGCCGCGTCGACGGCGACTGTCAGCATCGGGTCCGCCGGCAGGCTGCCGGAACCGGGCATGATGTTCAGCCACGAGCCGCCGTCCGCGGTCATCGCGTTGACCGTATAGTCGAGAGCCCCGCCTCCGCTGAGCATGACTTGCTGGGGAACTGCTTGCGCTCCTAACAACGTCGACTCGAATGTCAGCGCCGACGGCGCGGCAGTCAACGAGAGGCGCGGCGTAATTGTTAGGTTGACCGGAATCGTGAAATTCCTCGCGCCAGGTGCCTGCAGATCCAGTTGCCCCATGTAGGAGCCCGCGGCCAACCCGCTGGGGTCGGCGCTAACAGTCAACGCGCCCGGGATCGTCGCCGGCGACGCAGGAGCCTGCAACCAAGCCCCACCGCTGGCATGGACAACAGCGTCGACGCTGCCGCTGCCGGTCCAGGTCAGGTTTGCCGCCGCACTCACCGGGGTGGTCGAGCCTTCTGTCGCTGAAAGACTAATCAGCCCTGGGGACGACATTAGCCTCTCGTCGGTCACGACGCACGTAGACTGAATCGATACCGTGTATTGCGTCGTCGCCGAAGCACCCCACATCACTATCGAGTAGGAGCCGGGTCCTACTGTCGTGGCGTCGCACACTACGCTACGGGTCGCGGTCCCCGTCCGCGTCACGGTGAAAATCGGGGAGTTGAAGACCAGTTTGGGATCTGGAATCGAACCGTCTTCAGCGCTAAACGTCAGCGACTGTGGCGACGAGACCTGACCCAGCGGAACCTGGAAAGTCAGGCTTCTCGGCGTGACGAGCAGCCCTGGACGCGGCGTTACGTGTAGAGTCAGAGGTAACGTCACGGAACCGCCGGCGATCAATGTCGAGCTCACGCTCACCGAACCCATGTACGTACCGTGAGCCAGCTTGCTGGGGTTGACCTGCACTGAAACATTCGTCGGAAACTTGGCCCCGGCGGCCGTCGCGCTCAGCCACATGCCGAGGTCCTGGGTCGTCACCCCGACGCTGAGTGGGCGCGTCACGCCGTCGTCGGGGTTCGGCGCGACGTTGAACATCTGTGCCGCGGGCGCAGTCCCTCCCAGTTGATAGCTGAACTTCAACATCGGCGGACTCAGGGTCACGCCGACCGGTGTTGCCATCGGCGGGACCACCGGGTCCGGACCCCTGAACGTGAACCCTCCCTCGACCCAGATCTCCTGGGTTTGAAATATGTTGTTGGGATCAACCGGCTCCGTATGCATCCGAAGCGTGATGGTCAACGGCTTGGTGACGTCCGTCACCCCGCTGATCGACTCGCGGTGCCCGTTCGCCTTGAACGTGCTCCAATCCGCTGCTCCTCCTCCTGAGCGAAAAATGATTCCGCCTAGGAACGAATCCGGTGTGCGATAGAGAAGCCCTCTCCCTGGTGCGCGGACCTCCAGCTAATAGTACGTGGGCCTCGCTTCATCTTCGTGAATGTTGTCGATTGAGAAGCCCGCCAGCGTCACCTTCGCCCCGGGGCGCGGCGTCAGTTGTAACCGAACCTCCGAGATCAAAACGTCGTTGGTGCCGACTTTTCCGGGTGTGGCGTTGAACTGCAGGCTGTCGCCCCCGGCAGAATTTGCGGTCTGTCCCGCCGTCACTTTCAGGGGACCGACGTCGATCGCCGCTGGAAAGGCGGTTTGGCCCGCGTGGCGGTTGGGGAATTTCAGGGGATATCGGGCGATGTCGACCGCCGAGGCCAGGGTCAGCCCCAGCGTCAGCGCCAGACATATCAACCGAACCGAATGACCGAGCACTCGCCAATCTATACGCATGTGGGCTCCTCTGTCTGATATGAAATTTGCACATTTATTCGAAAAACACATGTCGTACCAGCTACCTATAATTGTCCAATATCTGCCCCTTTTTGAAACCTGGTAACAGCCGAGGGCGCCAGCAGTCGGAAATGAGGTTCGGGCTTCTCTCTTGGCCCCCGTAGGGCGGGCCTTCGGTGCTGAGTACAGTTTCAGGTCTCATCCTGACCGGGGGGCTAGTTCGTAGAACGGCTTCG
Source organism: Bryobacterales bacterium (assembly GCA_965247305.1). Classification (GTDB taxonomy): domain Bacteria; phylum Acidobacteriota; class Terriglobia; order Bryobacterales; family UBA6623; genus CATQHP01. The sequence goes on from OZ252030.1 coordinate 5,555,965, forward strand.
CCGTTGAATTTATCCATAAAATTAATCCCTGGCGCGCAGTGGTGACACTGCTCGGGGGTTGATCCGGCGGCTGAAGCCTAGCGCTCCCCCTCCTCCATTTTTCGTGCCGCTTCATTCGCGACCACCAGATCGTTTTCAACACTGAATGCGCCAGGCGTCGAGTTTGCCTGCATGCCCGCTATAGTTCTATCGGCAATCGTGTCGACGACGCCCTCAAGGCGCACATTGCCATTGCTGACAATGATGTGGATCGGATGGAATCCAATGGGCGGGTCATTCGTGATGCCGGCAGCAATACGGCCCGGGGTGATCCATCTCGGGGTGCCTCGATTTGGGTTATATCTACTCAAAGCCGGGTGCCCGTATATGCGAGCGTATACTCCGGCCCGGATGCGATCGTCGTTGGGAGAGTTCGGTAACACTTCGATTTTGTTTTCGACTTTTTCAACCCCCTCGATTCGACGAACGACTCGTTCGGACGACGTCTTCAGCGTCGGTCGAGACGCAGAGCCTGAAAGTACAACGTTGCGCCCCTGAATTTCAAATCGAATGTCATCAAAAACGCCGTAATTAGGTAACCGAACGATAGCTCGCTGAACTTGGCCGGCGATCCGCTGAATCTCGTTCGAGTCCACCGATTCCACTTCGTCCTGAGGCGCAGAGTATAGATTGGTGCTGCCGACGCCGGTCGCCGCTAACACGAGTGCGATTAATATTTTAAACATAGTAAATTCCCCCCGGAAGCATTGTTGCTCATTGACACTACGAGAACGCAATCTTGAATCTGCGGCCCTCTTTTCCGAGCCGGCAAGTCCATGGCGAACTCCGTTTGCGTCGATCGCTCGCAGATTGTCCGGTGAAACGACGCGTTAGTGAGCACTTGACTCCGCGGAATTCGGGTCGTCGAGAAGTACAAATCTTGGGCGCACACCTGTCGAAACCGCCGCCGACATCCAGGACAAGCCTGTTCCTGTTTCGCGGCACCTCCAGGTGCGAACGCATAGATCCGTAATTATCTACTTGACGCAAGGCTGGATGGGGTGATAGTCTTGCGAACATGTCATTCTTTGACTGGCTGTCCTATTGGAAGTTGGCGATTGAAAAGTCTGTTGAATCTACTTGGTCAATTGCAGCGGACAAGCCTTTGCTTGCTTTCGTCTTTGTCGCAATTATTTATGTTGCCACAGCATTTCGGGGGGGAGGCATGAAAGAACTAAAACGAACTTCCCTGGATGCTTGGAAGAGAACTGGAAAGTACATTCTCTTAGCGGCGGCAGCAGTCTTTGTATGGGTGTTGTTTCTTGTAACTCCAGCTAGGATCAACACTGAAGAGAAAAAGCAAAACTCCATGTTGATGTCTGATCTATCCACCTTGAGGGGGGATCTAGTAAACGCCAATACTGAGATTGATCGCTTGAGGGCACTTACGCCCCCGGTTGTGAAGATAGAGTCCAAGTCCAGAGTTGATTTTGATGAAGAGGTAGGACGATTTAGGCTAGAAGTGTTCAACTCTGGACTTGTTGACTTGAAAGATATAAGAATTAGAACACACTGTATCGTTGCAAGCTACGTTGATGGACTTGTGCTTAGACTTCCAAACAGTATAAGCCTCAAAGAGTATCTAATCTCTAGCCTTCCTAGCGAGATGTCAGCGCCGGTGTAAGAATCCCCGTATCGCCGGAATAAAATTCCCCACCCGTAGCTTGCGTCGGAGCCGACCCTGGAAGCAGGAGGTACAAGGCGCTGTTACGGAGTTCAGATGTGCAAGAAATCGAAGAATTAGTTCGACAAGGGGTGAGCCTCGCCAAGATCAGCGAGCTCACGGGATTTGACCGCAAGACGGTTCGCAAGTACTTAAGGCAGGACGATCCGACGCCCAGATACGGCCCGCGCAAGCCGCGTCCGTCCAAGCTGGATCGCTTCAAGCCGTTTATCGAAGACCGCCTCAAGGCCGGCGTCTGGAATGCCGTCGTGCTGTTGCGTGAGCTGCGAGAACACGGCTACTCGGGCGGCTATACGATCCTCAAGGATCACCTACAGCCGTTGCGAGAAGCCGCAACCACGGTGGCCGTGCGGCGCTTTGAAACACCCGCAGGCAAACAGGCTCAGGTCGATTGGGGCCATCTCGGCGAGATCACCGCCGACGGCAAGACTCGCAAGCTTTGGGGTTTCGTCTTCACGCTCGGTCACAGCCGGGCCATCATGGCCGCCGCGGCGACCGACCAGAAGCTGCCGACGCTGCTGCGCATGCACGAGGAAGCCTTCCGGCAACTCGGCGGCGTGCCGCAAGAGATCCTCTACGACCGCATGAAGACGGTCTTGGAGGGGGTCGACGAGCGCGGCGAGCTCAAGTGGAATCAAACCTTCAAGGACTTCGCCGACTATTGGGGCTTCACCCCGCGGGCCTGCAAACCTTACCGCGCGCAGACCAAGGGCAAGGTCGAATCGGGCGTCAAGTACGTGCGCCGCAACTTCCTGTGCGGACGCACGGCGACGAGCCTGGATGATCTCAACAACCAGCTGCACGCTTGGGTCTGGGAGGTCTCGAACCGGCGCGTTCACGGCACCACTCACAGCCAAGTGTTAGAGAGTTGGGAGTCTGAAAAGACCGCCTTGCAGTCTCTCGACAAGCGTCCGCCGTATCCCCTCGCGGACGCCGAGTCGAGGCGTGTGAGCCGGGACGCCTTCGTGGCCTGGCGCTCCAACCGCTACTCGGTTCCCTGGCAAGACGCCGGCGCCGAAGTCTCGTTGCGCGAACTGGCCGGCCGGCTCGAGGTATGGCGCGGAGCCGAGCGGATCGCCGTTCACGAGTTGATCGACGACCGCCACCAAATCGTTGTTCGCAAAGAGCATCATGCCGACATTCCGCTGCACGTCGCCAAGCGTCCAGGAGGAAAAACGTGCATTCACATCCAAGCCGGCGCACCCCAAGTCGAAGTGCGGCCGCTAGCGGCTTACGAAAGCGCCGCCGCCGGAGGTGCGCTGTGACCGCCATCGAACAGCTTCACGAACGGCTCGAAGCACTGGGGCTGAAGACCATCGACGATCGCTTGGAAGCGCTGCTTGAACAAGCAGCCAAGGCTGAACCGGCCTACGCCGACTTCCTGCTCGACGTCGTCAGCGCCGAGGCCGACGCTCGCCGACAACGCTATCTCAAGACGCGTCTACAGCTCGCGCATCTGCCCTATGTCAAGACTTTCGAACAGTTCGACTTCGACTTTCAACCATCGATCGACGAGCGCCAAATCCAAGAGCTGCGCACGTTGCGCTTCGTGCACGAAGCCTCCAACGTGATCTTCCTCGGGCCACCCGGCGTTGGCAAGACGCATCTCTCGGTTGCCTTGGCCGAGGCTGCGATCCAAGCCGGTTTCGGAGCCTACTTCATCACCGCGCACGACTTGATCGCCGATCTGTCGAAGGCCATCCGCGAAGGACGGCTACAACGAAGGATGCGCATCTACCTCGCGCCGAAGGTGCTGATCGTCGACGAGATGGGTTACCTTCCGCTCGACGAGCTGGGGGCGACGATCTTCTTCCAACTCGTCAGCGCGCGTTACGAACGCGGCAGCATCATCCTGACCTCGAACAAGAGCTACGCCGATTGGGGCTCGATCTTTTCCGACCCGATCATCGCCACGGCGATCCTGGATCGACTGTTGCATCACTCGACGACGGTGAACATTCGCGGCGAGAGCTTTCGCTTGAAGGAGCGCCGAAGAGCCGGTTTGCTCTCGCGGCCGGAAGATCAGTCCGGCGAACGGCCGACGGTCGATGCGGCTGACGCGGCGAGCCCTGGTCGCAAGAGCGGGGGAAGTGGAAGATGAGTTTTTTCAGGCATGGGCAAATCTATCGATCCGATGGGCGTTGGGCAGCGGAAAAGAAGCCGGGAGCGATCTCGGCCGCCGCTCCCGGCACTCATCGTCTCGCTGAGTTTGCGGCCGGGTATTCCTTGGCGGGTTGCTCTCCAGCATTGCCCGCCTCCGCTTCCCCGGCTAGCTCCATGCTTAGCAACACGGTGGTGGTCCACAAAACCACCACCGCAACCAGGGTGGGGAATTTTCAACCGGCGAAAACGGGATTTTTCATCCGGCCTTGACACGAGAAACGGGAGTCGTTTACTGTCGATTGCAGTAATGTATTACGCCAGATGAACACCGTGATTACTGATCCAAGCGGACCAGGAGGGACAAGGGTAATGCGAGTTGTCCTCCAATACTCCAGGGTTGTGGACGGAGCCAATTTCTGGATGCAGAGATTCTACTTAATAAGTGAGCCTGGAACAACTTTGTTTGATGAGCGGATGTGGGGTCTAAACATCAAAGGATCAATTCCAATGGATGCTATACGACGACGCTTCGGCGGTGAAGATCAAAAATCTGGGCGACCCTAGAGTGTGTTATGCAACCAAGTCATCATACTTCAGAGATTCAGATCCAATCAACCGCAGCAGTGTATCCCGGAACAGATATGGGTTATCACGATTGTCAAACCGGAACTCAAACTCATCCAGGTACGCCGGAAGGTGTTTGGTGCTGACTTGATGGTAGGCTCCCACAATCGACCGCTTGAAGAGCGAGAAGGCCCCTTCGATGCTATTCGTATGGACATCACCACGGACATACTCGTCAGCCGAATGATTCACAGTTTCGTGTTGTGTCTTCTCGTCAGCAATGCCCTTGTAGGCTGGAAAGTCATCAGTGAACACCCGTTTAGCATCTGGCGCAGTATCCTCAATAAATTTGTGAAGTGTCTTTCGGTCCCGCCTCTTTTCAACCCTCAGCCGAATGGAGCCTCCACGCTCAATAGCACCAAGCACCATATCTTTGTTGTCACGGTATCCTCGTCCCCTACCTTTAATCTTTCCGCCAACAAATGTCTCGTCAACTTCAACAGTGTCGTCAAGAGGTTTGGTATCAGTATCCTTCAGCGCTGCTCGAATACGGTGACAGAGGTACCACGCGGTCTTGTAGGCAACCTTCAACGTTCTCTTCAACTGGTTAGCCGAAACCCCTTTGCGCGCCTCACACATCAAATAGACAGCGGCGAACCACTTACGCAGCGGCAAGTGGGAGTCGTGGAAAATTGTTCCTGCCTTGACGGAGAACTGGTAGCGGCATGAATCACAATCATACTGAGCGCGTTTTACAATCCGTGAAATCTTATCCGAGTCACAACGGGGGCAGTGGACGCCATCTGGCCAGCGGAGACCTTCTAAGTACTCCAGGCACTTTTCCTCGGAGTGGAAGCGGTCCATCAGAGTCATTAAGTCAATATTGGCAGTGCTCATAGTCATGCCTCGAAAGAAACCAGCGAAGGACCTGACAACCGAAGAGGCCTTGAAAAGGCTATTCCCGAAAAAGGCGCGTGAGGAGCTTCACAGGATAGCTCATGAGAAGGACTTGAAAGGACTGAAAGAAAAGAAGTTAACCAACTCACAAGACTAGTGTACTACAATTTTGACCTTGTGTCAAGTAGATAATTACGCGTAAATCTACTACACCTAAACTACTTGCCTTCGGATTGTCGATAGCAGTTACTGCTCCCCTACTCGGCCAGAATGAGCAAACTATCCGTGAGGCTTTCGAGGGCAAAGAAATCGTCGTACGCATTGACATGCCGGCCACGAAATATGGCATTGACGTCCATCTCGAAGCCTCTCAATCGATCGACTTCTCGCTCGTTGGACGTCGCATCCGCGAGTACGGTGTGGCGCTTCACCGGGGCGATTCGACTACCGTCACGCGGGTGAAGCTCAACCGCAAGAGCATCGAATTCCAGCTCGGCGGCGGAGGCTACGGGACGTTTGGAGACCGCCTAAAAGTGGGGCTGAACAACCCAGTCCCCAGTACTTATGTGCGGAAAACTCGCGAGCAGGGTCGCATCGAGTCGGAGTACAAGGCAAGCGGGGACAAGGCCCTCAAAGATAAGCTCGATGATCTCAAAGACGACCGCAGGCGCGAGTCGTCTCGCCTTCGGGCTGAGGTGGCCACCGCTCGTGTGATGCAGCAACAACAGGTGCGCGAGCAAGCGGCGTCTTCCGGTTCGCGCTTCAACCTAAAATTCCATACCCAAGTCCCCAGCGAGGCTCTTACTCCGGCCGGACTAGCGCGTATGCTGCACGAATACCTGGACTTCCCCGACATGGAAGAACCGCCGCAACGCCCCAGACCGCCGGCTTCTCCGCCGAGCACCACGAAAAGCTCGACACCACACCCAACCCGCTGGCACTACACAAAGGGATGACCGAGGAAGAAGTCAGCGACATATTCGGATCGCCTTATACCCGAAAAGTATCAGAAACTGGAGGGCTGGAGATCGTTGAAACCACCTACAAACTCGAGAGCGCCGGTCTTTCGGCTCAATACGTGAGCGGTGTTCTCGTCAAGTTCTCTCTCAATGCGGAATAAATAAGCCGTGATAAAATGATTGTTCAGAGGTAATTATATGGTCGAACTGATAGAATCCGTACCAGACAACACGATCGCGATAACCGCCGTCGGGAAGGTGACAGGTAAAGACTACGAAACGGTAATCATTCCCTTGATTGAGGAAAAGCTTGGCAGGCACGAAAAGCTCCGGCTTCTATATCACTGCGGTCCTGAGATGGACGGCTTTGACGCCGCGGCCGTTTGGGATGACGCCAAAGTCGGCCTAGCACATTTGACCGCTTGGGAGAAAATCGCTCTCGTGTCCGACCAGCACTGGATACTGCAATCGGTTAAGGCGCTTGGCTTCCTGATGCCATGCGAGGTCAGAGTATTCGAAGGCGACAAGCTCGAAGAGGCCAAAGCCTGGATATCCGCATAAGCGCGACCCCTTAACCGCAAGTTCGTATGACGTGATGCCCAAGCCGACATCCCGGGGCACCCAGCGTACGTTGCCTAGGTTCGAGGGACAGTAGGTTCGAGGGACATAGGTTCGAGTAGGTTCGAGGAGGTTCGAGGAACGGGCACCTTAACTAATTCTGGAGAGCAAGGGAGAGCAAGGAGGGGAGAGCAAGGGGACGGGAAGGTGTGAAGAAATTCGGTTTTTGGCCGTAGGGCCGCGTCATTTTCGGGCCGGGTTGCTTTTTGGAGTTGGCACGGCAGGTTTCCCGGAACTCGGCGAACCGCTGGAGTGCGGCCGGCTGATCGGTTTTGGCGGCTCTGGACGGTTTGATTGGCCCTTTTGGGGGAGTTCCGGGGGGCGATTAGCCGGTCGGGATCAGTTCCGGTGCCAGTTTGAACAGGCGTTGCAGGTTGAACGCGAGCGCCGCCCAGTGAGCCTCGCAACTGACCTTCGCCAGACCCCTCGTTGAGAAGCGTCGCAGCTTGAATTTCGTCTTGATCCAGGCATTCGGAAACTCAATTAACGGCGCTCGTTGCTTGTAAATCGTTCGCGCTTTCTCCGTCTCCATCTTCGCGTCAAAGCGCCGCACCGCCTCGTCATAATCTTGAATCGACACGCTCCGTCCAGCGCTTTTTAGCTTTAAATCCGGACAGCACAACTGTTTCACCGGACACTCTCGACAGTCCTCCACGCGCGCCCGATAGATGCGGATCGTGCGCCCCTTCGGATGTTGCGTTGCTTTGCGTGACAGGCGCTTGCCTTGCGGGCAAACCAGCATGTCCGCGGCCTCGTCCCGAACGAACTTATCGGCAAAGTAGTCTTCGTGACGCCGCATCCCCAGACCCGTCGGCTTGGCACTTCTGCCCGTCCAACTTCCGTAGTAATCGATGCCGCGCTCGTCCATGTCCACTACCGACGCATGATTCGTGTAACTCCCGTCAGCAAGGGCTTCGCTGGGATATGCTCCCTGTCTCTCTTTGAGCCGGTCCATCGCCGCAAGCAGTTGCTCAGAGTCCTGCGGATCGTTGACAACGTCCACATCGGCGATCAATCCGTGCTTGCCGTCGGCTGTGATTTGTACGTTGTAAGCGGGCGCCACAGCGTTGTCGCTGGTCCACATAAACCGCGCCTCGGGATCGCTCGTTGATGCTTGTGGTTCCTTACTTTTGTTGTCCTTCCTGGCGGCCCGCAACTGCTCGATTTCATCGAGTGCTTCTTGCAACTTCTCTTCTCTGTCTTGGGCCGCGCGTTGTCGGGCTTGCTGCTGCTTTTTGGTGGTTTGCTCTTCGGCTTCTTGGCGCTCAAGTTCGTCCAAATGCTCGCGCGCCAACTTGAGATATTCCTCAATCTTGTCTTTTTGGCGAAAGCTTTTCTTGTTGACATCGGCGCGAATCTTGGTGCCGTCAACGGCCACTCGTTCGAGAGTAACTAAGCGCTTTTTCAGCATCAGGGCAAGCACGTCCTCGAAGAGTTCGCGCAGCGCCTGGCCGTGGCCGACGCGGAAATCCGACAGCGTGTGGTGGTTGATCGGATGCAGCCCGGTGAGCCAACGCAAGGCGGGCTCGTAGTCCATTTGGCGCTCAATTTCGCGCGGGGAATGGAGGCCTTTTGTGAAGGCGTAGAGCCAGACGGAAGTGAGCACTTGGGGCGAGTGGGACGGGCGTCCGGCGACGCCCTCGAGGGCGCGAACGTCGCGCTCGAAGCGGCTCAAATCGAGCGACGAGATGAGGCGCCAGATGCGCCGGGCGACATGGTTGTCATCGATCAGGCGCTCGATGTCGAGCGGCAGCAGAAGGTGTTGGGACCGGTTGAGGGGGAGGTAGGGTGGGGAACCCTGGTCCGCCATGACTTATTATACCAAATAAGTTGGCAAAACAGAGTATCGGCGACGCCTATTTTTTCACACCTTCCGGAGCCCCTTCACTCACCCTTTGATACAGTTTCGCTATATGCGCACGATCGTCATGTTGCTCGCAGCGCTTTCTGTCGCGCACGCGGGAGAACTGCATCGATTGGCCCGTGTGTGCGTTGCCGATCGCATGCAGCAGTTACTTTCGCGGCAGCCGTCGTTGAACGAACTGGACGAGAACGGGATGGCACCGCTTCATATCGCCATCGACTCACGCCAGATTTCATGTGTGGGTCTGCTGCTTGCAGCCGGCGCGGATCGCCAAGCCCGCGATCGGAAGGGCCGGACCGCGATTGATGCAGCCGACGAAATCACCGACCGGCGGGATCAGGTAACCATCCGCCGGTACTTGGCTGGGAATGCCGACCTGAAGATGCCCCAGGATCCGGCGGGGCCGATGCCATGGTCGCTCGAATATTCGGTGATGCACGGCCAGACCGATCTCACGAAGATGCTGCTTGAGTTGGGTGTAGATCCGAACACGACTGGCACGAGAGGCACAACACCGCTTGCCGAAGCTGCGTTGAAGGGCGACCTCGATGTTGTTCGCTTGTTGCTTGTGGCCGGCGCGCGGCCAAACTCCAAGAGTGAAGAAGGCACGCAGCCGATCCATGATGCCGCCTTGGGAGATAACGCGGAGGTCATTCGGGAACTCGCGACGCACGGCGCGGATGTGAACGCTCGCACTCGAGATGAGTCTCAAACGCCGCTTCACTTCGCGGCAGCGATGGGCAAGATGAATGCGCTCGAAGCGCTCGTCGCACTCGGCGCGGATCTGACAGCCAAAGACTCCAAAGGGCGGACGCCACTCGATGCTTCCGAACTAGTAGGCGCAGCCGATGTCACCGAATTCCTCACGCGTGCCGCCTCTGCCAAATAAACTGACGCGCGTCAACGCATCGACACTACTAACTCTAGGGCCGGCGCTCACTGAACCTCCCGTAGATTGATATCTGCCAGTTAGCGAACCATCCCAACTGATCAAACGGCCCGATCAAAGGGCCCCTTCAATTCCCTCCGCGAGCCTCGTTGGCAGTTGCTAACCCTAGTTCCCGTAGGATCTATCGCTCGCCCCGTTCAGCGAGCATTTGTTCTAGTTTGGCGGGGTATTCGATAACCGGATGGTCGTCGGTCACCAACAGGCCGTGAGCATCCCACGAGAGCCGCGGTCTGTCGAGCTGCGACAACACAGCCTTGGCGTCCTGAGTAAGCTCGAATCCCCGAATTTCATCCCACAGCGGGTCGTCTCGGAACCGTCCGAAGCGGTTTTCTATCGACTCGCCGTCGACCCGTATCGGCTGCCGAGACAGAACCAGTAAATAGCCGTCATAGAAAGTCTCTCCGTACGGAAATACGCTGGCCGCAGTCTCTCGCACTGCAAGCTTCTGAGCATCGGTTCCGTTCGAGTACAGGCAAAACACGCCATTCACGGCGAGCCGCGACTTTACGAGTTCCAGGAATTCTCGCGAATTTAGCAGCCCGCTCCCAGATTGTTTGAGATACAGCGGCTGGGTGACCACCACATCATATTTCTTTTCGTTTAGGGCCAGCCCGGTGCGTGCGTCCTGCCACACGATGTTCACTTTCGGATTGCTAAGCCCGCCCAGCGTACCGCTTTCGTAATCTGAGAACACGTCGGCGAGACTCCTGTTGATCTCGTAGGTATCCACCACCTCGACCGTATTGAGCATGGCAAGCGTGGTCGCCGTAATTCCGCTTCCCAGCCCAACTACGCAGACGTTTCGAATCCGGCCGGTCGTGTGCGCCACGACCGGAGATGTAGCCATGCGCCAGTTGTTCGAGCCGATGTGATCACGGCCATTAGAGAGCCTCGAATGCCACAGGCCGTCCCAGTTGAAATCGCCGTTTGAGTCTATCGAGACGACCCCTGTCGGGCTGAAAAACATTCTAAGTCGACTGCCCGTCAATGCAGTGCTTAGATCGATAGAAAAGCCAGTCACTAGCAATACAGCCAGGCCTGCCAGGGAATATTTCCAGCCACCCGACGACGAATTCGATGGGGCGGATCGATTCGATTCCACAACCGTCGCGTAGCTTCGAGCGGCGACAACAGCCAGAGCCAGGGCAATCAACAACAGCACCAAGTGGAGCCTATACCCAAGCAACGTAACGAGCAGAACGCCCAGACACGACCCCACGGTGTTCCAGGCATACAACCGGCCCACATCTCGACCCCAATCGACCGCTGCCGAAGAGGTAACTCGAGCGAACAGGTAGCCAAATATCAGGCAGGGTGTAAGGCACAAATACAGGCCCACCACGAGGCCACCGAACGCCAGGACGGGTGTCAGCGGGGACTCCCTGGGAACCATTCGCGTCACGAGAGCCAGCCAAGAATAGAAGCTAACGAGAGGGATCAGCATCGAAGGCACCAGCAGGTTAAGAGCCTTTCGGATCGTGACGGTAATTCGCATCGAACTCGCCGCCGCCCCAATGCTCCACAGCAGCAGGAATCCGGTCAAGACCATTGCAAACACGTGCGGCAGAGGCTGTCGCTCGAGAGCGAACAAACGATACAACACCATCTGGTATCCCAACGAGCAGAAACCTAAGCTAAACATTAGGATTTCCGGGCGGAATACCTGCTCAGCGACGCGGACAGTGAGCTGCGGTTTGTCGCCTGCGCTCTCACCTGTTTCAGCGGCTCGATCAGGCCGCATCACGGCAACCAAGATTAGGGCAATTCCAGCGCCGGCGTTTAGCCCAACGCCCAGAATCATCGTTGCAGTGAACCCCCATCGAGGAATTAGCTCAAAGCTGGCAGCCGCTGCGCCAAGCACGCTGCCAAGAGTATTGACAGCGAAAAGAAGTCCCAACATGCGCGGGTTCCTAAATCCGAGCTGACGCTGGCAACCCTCACTAGCCAACGGAAGCGTCGCACCCATCAGCAAACACGGAACGAACAGAATCAGCACCGAGCTCGCCGCGAATATCACCGGCATCGGCAGGCCCAACTTGGCGGCTGCTAGTGTAGTGCGTCAATCAGATTGAACCTTAAGAAGAGCGGCTTTGCCGCGCTTGACCTTCTCAAGGGTGTCGGAAGCGGTAGCAGTCCAGATGAAGGGCTTGGGCTGCTGATTGTGTCGAGCGATGTAGTCTTCGATGGCGGTGGTGAGTTCGCCGACGCTACGAAAGACACCGTGGCGGATGCGCTTATCGGTGAGGTCTCGGAAGAACCTCTCCACCATGTTCAGCCACGACGCTGAGGTGGGCGTGAAATGGACGTGGAAGCGTTTATTGCGCTGCAGCCAGCGTTTCACCGTGGCGTGTTTGTGAGTGGCATAGTTGTCCACGATCAAATGGATCTGCTTGTCCTTGGGGGTCTGGTTTTCAAGCAAGCGCAAGAAGCGCAGCCATTCTTGGTGGCGGTGCTTGGGCATGCAGGTTCCGATCACCGAGCCGTCGAGCGTGTTGAGCGCGGCGAACAAGGTGGTTGTGCCGTTGCGTTTGTAGTCGTGGGTCATGGTCCGGCCGCGTCCCTTTTTCAGGGGCAGGCCGGGCTGGGTGCGGTCGAGGGCTTGAATCTGTGACTTCTCGTCGAGGCAAAGAACGAGGGCATGCTCGGGCGGGTTGAGATAAAGTCCGATGATGTCGTCGAGTTTTTCGGCGAAGCGCGGGTCGTTGCTGAGTTTGAAGGTCTTGACGCGATGCGGCTTGAGGCCGTGGGCGCGCCAAATGCGACCCACGGTGGAGGCGCTGACGCCGACCGCGGCGGCCATCGTGCGGCGGCTCCAATGGGTGGCGTTGGCTGGCGTTTCGCGGGTCGTCTTGTGGATGATCTGTTGCACTGTTGGGGAGCAGATGGCGGGCTTACGGCCGGGCCGCGGGGCGTCCTTTTCGATGCCGGCGACGCCGGATTCAAGAAAACGGCTTCGCCAGCGCGCCACCAACTGACGCGAGACCGACAGCTGCGCGGCAATCCGTTTGTTCTCAAGACCGTCGGCGGCGAGCACGATGATCCTGGCTCGCAACGCCAGACGAACAGCGACCCGACGACCGTTCGCGTAGCGCTCCAACTGCCTACGCTGCTCCTGCGTCAATGGGACTGGCTCTGCTCTTCGCATCCGTGTGCCTTCTACTAGTAAAGGCGACACGAAGATACTATAAGTTACATTATTTATGGCGCACTACACTAGTTGGCCTTGGACCGCCGTATCGATGAGATCACTACGCAGAAACAGGCACACCAATGTGTTCGTCACGGCCAGTAAAACTTCTATGCCGGCGAGAGCTTGCAGCGGGCCCTTAATCCGCCCCGCGCGGCGGCCCATTAGAATCGAGCCGACGCCCAATCCCAGCATGAACACGAACACGACCACCATTGAACTGATGGTTTCGCTGCCCCCTAAGAATCGCTTGAGAGCCCGTTGCCAGACCACCTCGTTGACGAGACCGGCGGCTCCTGAGCTAAACAGCGCGAGGCCGGTCAAGTAGACGGCCAACTGAGGCGCTGAAACTCCTCTCGAATCCGCATTTGCTGACCCATGTCCGGAATCGACTCCAAGGGTCCTGGCGATATTCCGAAACGGGTCCAATTCTCAGCCTAACCCAGTCCGACAACGCTCACGGTCGAGTTAACTGCTGGAAAGAGGATAAGCGCCCTGGTTGGGAATGACATGGAAATTCGAGGGCTTGATGGCGAGGGAGCCCTTGGCCTGAAGGTGGAATGCAAACGGTTCGCGAGTGAAATGACCTGGCCTGAAGGGGACGGGAACGTGTGAAAGAATTCAGAATCTGGTCGATTCGGACCATCTAAGTCCTGTCGAATCAGCGCCGAAAATTCGGACGAGCCTGTTTGTTCACACCTTCCGGCTCATTCACCATCCGCCAAGGCCGCTGGAAACTCGAAAATACCCCTACCTCAGGAGGCTACTACGAACTAATCCCGGAGCAAGCAAAGGAGCAAAACCTCCCGCCCGTCCAACTCTACGACTTGGAAGCGGACATCGCTGAGAAGAACAATGTCTACGCGGAGTACCCCGAAGTTGTCGAGAAGCTTAATTCGCTCCTGGATAGCTACAAACACAACGGAAAGAGCGCTCAATCTGTTTGAACGATTGAATGCCGAACTCAGCGGTCAGTATAGAGTTGCCACCAGGGCCAGCGTGCCCCGGTATTCCCTAGTGACCTGACAAGTGAAGTCGTTCAACAAGCTACTCATGAATTCCGTATAATCACTCCGTATGGCAAGCCAGAAATCCAAAAAGATATTCATTTCCTCGACAGTCGAAGATTTAGAGCCATATCGCAAATCAGCTCGCGACGCAGTTCTCGCGGGTCAGCATGCACCAGTTATGCAAGAGTATTTCGTAACCAGAGGAGACAAGCCTCCATATCCGGCTTGCATGGAAATAGTCGACGGGTGCGACATGCTCATCGTTATAGTTGCCCATTGATACGGTTGGGTACCCGGTGATCAACCGGATGACCTAAAGCGGAGCATCACTTGGTTGGAATGTCTAAGGGCCGACTCGGCCAAGAGAGAAGTGTTGGCGTTTTTATTGAGCGACGAAGTCGATTGGGATGCGACGAAACGAGAGGACTATGAGTATACTCTCGCCAATACTGTTGTTAAGCCAACGCTAACTAGCCAAGATGTGGATAGGAATGTCAAACAATTGCATGATTTTAAATCGTGGCTAAAAAGTCGAGCGTTCCAGAGTGAGTTTACATCACCGGATGATCTAAAGGCTAAAATCGCAATCGCTGTCCGCGATTGAGAGGCTCGGCAAGCGCCCTCGCTCGTGATTGATCCGGGTGATACAATTCTCGAACCCACCCGGACCGAAAGGCGGAGCAGCTCCGCTCCGCAACGTGTCGTTCGCGCGTGCGGTGTGCTCGCCGCCGCAACATTCCTGCTTTGGCTTCTTCCCCTACTAGACAACGCAGATGGGTCGATTACTCGCGTCATGCTGGGAGCAGCGGCGTTTTTCACGGCAGTGTGCGGAGTTCTTTGTGGAGTTCCGAAACACGCACAGCAATTGGTGCCCGACAGGAGTACAAAACCTGGTATGGCAGCTCGCGTCGTGGCGCTAGCCGCATTTCTATTTTGGCTACTTACCTTCTATTTCGGATCGAATTGGAGCTCTAAGGACTTTTGGGATCTCGCTACGGAGAATATCCGTGAAGGGGTTTGGCTGGCAATTCCTGCTGCAATCGCCGCTGGTGTCACAAATATCTATTCAAACGCAGCTGCATTGTGTTTTCTAGGGACTGTGGCGGGTGCGGCGACTCGTCTTATCGTGGGGATCCGAGGCAACGCGAAGTTAGACAGAAATCAAGTTCTACAGTTGAGCCGTACGTCGCTTCGGCGCGCATTGCTAGTCGTAGGGATCGTAACATCCTCGATTTTTATGGTGGCAACACCAACATTCTTCGACTCCCCGATCCGCTACTATCACTATGTTCTTCTTCTTTCAACCTGGGGATTCCTTCGAGGGTTTCACCCCTCATGGTTCTCATGAGCAAGCGTATGCGGCGTTCATGCGCGCGGCTATCTCCGACGCTCGACGTATTCAATCGCTCGATGCAACGCGGGCTGTAGCAACCCGCTCCGGATACAAAGACCGACGTCACTATTCCGAATTGTGTGGTTTTCCTTGCATGGCAACGGTTTCACTTGTTTATCGGCAGGAAAATTACCGGCCTGAAGGTGGAATGCAAACGGTTCGCGAGCGGAACGACCTTGTCGTTTTAACTAAGTAGAGCTAGACTTTTACTGAAACGTATGCAATTCTCGATTCCCAGTTCATCGCGAAACACCTGCCTTTGCATGAAATAGCCAACGGGTGCTCGGAGTCTTCCTGGGTTGCGGTCCGCGGCTCCTGCTCAGCTAGCCACGCAGTAGTTCCGAAATTCCGGAGACAGATCAGTGAATCCACTGGACTCCACTATTCTTTCGGTGCTCAACCAGTTCGCAAACAAGTCTCAGCTGTTCGATTTCTCCGCGGTCCTGATCGCCGAAACTGATTTACTCAAGGGCGGATTCGTGCTGGCTGTCTTCTGGGCCGTATGGTTCCAAACGAGCGCGGACCAAAAGCGAAATCAGATTCGGCTCGTCAGCGTCTTGCTTGCAAGTTTCGTCGCTCTGGTCTGTTGCAGGTTTCTCGCGTTGACGCTTCCATTCCGAGAGAGGCCGCTGCATGCCGCTGGAATTGATTTTCAAGTGCCCGATGCACTTGACGAAGAAGCCCTTAGCGGGTGGAGCGCCTTTCCCAGTGATCACGCTACATTGTTCTTCGCCTTAGCCATCGGCATAGGGCTGGTTTCTAGACGCTCGGGTAGGCTCGTTCTCGTCCACGCGATCTTCATCGTCTGCCTACCTCGAGTTTATTTGGGCCTTCACTATCCCACCGACATAGTGGCCGGCGCACTGATTGGGAGCGGGCTCAGCTATGTAGTCGTCAGAAACGAGAGGATTGCGGCCTATATCGAAAAGTCCGTTACAGGTTGGTTGAGCAAGGCGCCGGGCTTGTTCTACGCCGGTTTCTTTCTCTTGACCTACCAGCTAGCGACTCTATTCAACGATGGCCGCCTAGTCGGATATTGGGTTCTCGCGACGGTTGGTTCAGCCGTTCGCGGAGTAATTAGCGGCCTGCTGGGCGCTTTGTGACTGAGGCCCTTCGCTCGTACCCCGTAACGCTCACCACGTGGCGAAATCCGGATTGCGGAAGTTAGCGCTGTCGTGTCCGCAAATTCATCACGATCTTGTCGGACCAGGGCGTAACACCGTCAGGTCCTAGACTGCCATTCATGGCAACGCTTCCCAGCTCGCCCAACGAATTAGTGCCGCCGCCGGCCCTCTCCCACGATGCTCGATTCCTGGCCTATGAGTCGAACGAATCGGGACGCTATGAGGTGCACGTCCAGCCCTTCCCCGAGGGTGGCAGCACTACGCGGATCTCGACCAATGGAGGCGTTCAGCCTCGCTGGAGCTGCGACGGAAAGGAAATTTTCTACGTCGAAGGCGACACTCTGATGGCCGTTCCCGTCAACCTCAGTTCTTCATTTTCAGCCGGTGAACCACAAAGACTCTTCGAAGGCGCTTTCCGCGGCCGTGGCCAGCAGTATGACGTTGCACCGGACGGGCAGCGCTTCGTCGTCTCTGAGCTGCTGGAGGGGGTGCCTGAATCGACTGTCCACGTGGTCTTGAACTGGTTCGAAGAGTTCCGCGAACCCCAACAGAATTAGGGCGTCCACGACAGCCGAGATAGAGCTCCTTGGCCGATGCCTAGAATGAAGTCGCCATCCGCCAAGCTGTCGAACAGGGAAGACACATTTGATCCGAAACTTCAGTTTCAGGTTGATAATTTGAGCTGCCTGTTGAACGAAACCTTTCGCGGTGCCGAGCCGCGCCGTCTCGCGGTGCGGTCCACCCTGCGAATTGGGGACCGCACCGCACGGCGGCGCGGCTCAGCACCCCGAAGTACGTCGCCGCCTATTCACAACACCTATCCTCAACGGGTTAGAATTGAGCAGCAGTGATCGGCCAAACCATCAGCCACTACCGCGTCCTTGAAAAACTCGGCGAGGGCGGCATGGGTGAGGTCTGGAAGGCTGAGGATCTCAAGCTCGGCCGACAGGTCGCGCTGAAATTCCTGGCGGCGCATCTCGTTTCGGACCCTGAAGTTCACAAGCGCTTCGAGCGCGAAGCCAGGGCCGCGGCGTCACTGAGTCATCCCAATATCTGCACGGTGTACGAGATCGACGAGGCCGACGGTCGGAGCTTCCTTGCCATGGAGATGGTCAAAGGCGAGCCGCTCGACGCGCGCATCGACAAGGGTCCGCTGCCGCTCAACGACGCCATCGACCTGGCCCGCCAAATCGCCGAAGGCCTGCAAGAGGCGCACGGAGCCGGCGTGGTCCACCGTGATATCAAACCCGCCAACGTTCTAATCACGGCCGACGGCCGAGCGAAGATTCTTGACTTCGGGCTGGCACTGCTGACGGAGGGTTCGAAGCTCACCAAGCTCGAAACAACCGTCGGCACGGTGGCCTACATGAGCCCCGAGCAAGCCCAGGGGGCCGAGGTTGATCAGCGTACGGATATTTGGGCGCTCGGCGTCGTGCTCTACGAGATGATCGCCGGCGTCCGCCCGTTCACGGGCCAGTACGACCAAGCGCTGCTGTACGAAATCGTCAACCAGGAGCCGGAGCCGCTGACAGCCCTCCGCGCCGGCGTTCCGATGGAACTGGAGTTCATCGTCGGCAAATGTCTAGCGAAGGATGCGCCCAAGCGCTATCAACAGGCCAATGAGATTGTGGTCGATCTGCGGAACGTCCAAGACAAGCTCAAGTCGGGCCAATCGACGATTCTCAAGATTTCTGCTAACGATCGGGCGGGCGCTGCATTGTCCGCTCACCCACCTCCGACCCACGGCTTCGTGCCGGCACGCAAGTTTCACCTACTGGCTGTCTTTGCAGCCGCACTGACGATTGCACTGGTGGGATTCGTCTCCTGGCATTTCAGCCAGTCGCACGCTGGCGCTGAGGGTGCCGTGGTCAGGCGTTTCTCATTCACACCCGACACGCTGGATCGGAGTGGCACTTACCGTGCGGCCATTTCCCCGGACGGGCGCAGGATTGTTTATCTCTCCGGCGAAACACCGGCCCGACTTTGGATTCGTGATCTCGATCGTGAGGAAGTTCGTCCCTTGGAAGGCACGGAGGGGGCCTCGCACCGTCCTTTTTGGTCGAGCGACAGCACCGACATCGGTTTCGTCGCCGACGGCAGGCTCAAGTCGATCCGGGCTGATGGAGGTCCGCCCAACGTAATTTGCCGGCTTTCCACTGACAAATTTGGTGGCGGAACATGGCGGCCGGATGGCGAAAGCATTCTGTTCAGTGCGCCTCAGGCTGGAGGGACCATCTATTTCTACGAGGTGCCGAGCCGAGGAGGAGTGGCAAGTCCGCTGGAGCACAAAGGCCTCGGCGTCGAGGTGTTGGCACCGACGTTTCTCCCGGAGGGCGCGCCGAATGAGACTCTACTGTATCAATCCGCTGGGCGCATCTACCTGCGGTCTCTTCGAAGCGGTGAAAGACAGTTCGTTGCCGAGGGGGCTAACCCGCTATTTTCGCCGACCGGGCATATCCTCTATCAGAATCGGGGCCCGGAGGGCGGGCTTTGGGCTCTCCCGTTTTCTCTCGACGACCTCAAGGTTGTCGGCGATGCATTCCCGATTGCTGAAGCGGGCAGTGAGGCTAGTCTCTCGGCAGACGGCACTTTGGTCAGTGTCGACCTTAGGAGGATCGGCGCACACCAATTGACATGGCGCGACGAAACAGGCCGGAAACTCAGCTCAGTCGGGCAGCAACAGTTCAGGATCCGCAACATTGGGTTGTCGCCGGATGGGAAACGTGTGGTTGTGGCTGGGCAGGACATCGAGGGCGGCGACTGGAGCATCTGGCTTCACGATGCAGAAAGGCCTACCAAACACCGCTTGACATTCGAGCAAGGTGACGAGGACCTGCCAGCATGGGCCCCTAATGGAGACGAGGTCGTTTATCGTGCTCTATTTCAAGAGCGTGCGGCAGATTTGTTCGCGCGCCAGGCCGACGGATTGGGCGAGTCGAGACGAATCATCGAGTCATCAGCTCGAGAAAGCGAACACGCAGTGTCGCCAGACGGAAATGTCGTGATCTACCAAGTGGCGGCGGCTCCGGGCGTTGGCTTTGATCTTCGGTATGTCCAGAGTTCGGACGAGGGCCAAACGGACCGGGCGTACTTGGAGACCGAATTCAATGAAATCCAGCCAAGCTTCTCACCCGATGGCCGGTACGTAGTCTATAGCTCGTCTGAATCAGGCCGCGGTGAAATCTACGCGCGCAGGTTCCCAGAGGGAGATGGCTTAGTTCAGGTTTCATCAGAGGGCGGAGGTCAACCAAGCTGGGGGCCTGCCGGCCACGTGATCGACTGGGTCGCCGACGACACTCTTATGGTGGCGCGAGTAGACCGCGATGCGGGCCTGACGGTCAACGACGTACGTCCAGTATTTCGGCACTCAACACTGCGAAGCAATCAATGCTGCAACTACGCCGTCGCTGCCGATGGAAGGATACTCACCATCGACGAAGTCGACGCCGCGGAAACTTCACCCCAGGAGAGCAGGCCCGCGATCCACATAACCGAAAACTGGTTCGAAGAGTTCCGCGAACTCAAGCCGGACTAACCCGCAAATCTCACCAACTTCGGGCAAATCTTACACGCCCAGATCGAAATTACGTACCGCCGACCAGCCGCGCGCGGCTACTAAGCTACTTAAAATCAATGCCCTCCAGTCCCCGTCTAGTTTGGCACCGTGGTTGCTATCTAAAAAGACACAGCCTCCGGACGGCGACTCACAATTCATACAGCAAGGAGATAGTAGCAATGGACCACAAAGAAAGATCGTTCTCCATCCCCGCCATTTTATTCTTCGTCACTCTCATGGCGTTTAACGGCTACATGGTCTTTAGCGTCAACGCCGTCCAAGTTGATGCCGAAACGCAGCGCGCCAGCCTTGAACAAGAGATCAGCGGTTTGCGCGAAACGATTGCCCTTCGCCAAGGCAATTACAAGCGAGAGATCGTTGGCATTCGCGAGGAAATGGACAAGGTCACGCGCGAAGCAGCCGTGCGCGCCGGTTCTGAAGCCAAGCGCTATTCTGACCGCACGTCGAAAACCATCGCTCAGAAGCAGCGAGAGCAGCAGGAAATGTTGCTCGGCGAACTGACTTCCGTCGAGAAGAAGATTTCGGAGCAGTCGCTGGAAACACAATCCAAAGTCGATGTCGTTCAAGGCGACGTCGATGGCGTAAGAGGTGAGCTAACCGTTGCCCAAGAAGCGATCGACATCACGACTGGACTCCTACAAGACACACAAGGGAGCGTCGAACAGCTAAGCGCGACACTAGGGGACCACGATCAAGCGATCGAGATCCTCAAGCGCAATACAGAACGCGATCTGATGGGCTTCAGCCTGCTGAAATCCCAAAGCCGGATACGGGTAGGCGACATTCAACTCAAACTTCGCGGTACCGACGCTAAACGCAACCGCTACTCAATCGAGATCCTCGCCGACGACAGCAGCATGGTCAAGAAAGAGCGGCACGTCAACGAGCCCGTCAGCTTCTATGTGACCGGGGCTCAGAAGCCTTACGAAATCGTCATCACCGCGGTCCGCAAAGACCGTGTGATCGGCTATCTAGCGAAACCGAAGGTTGACCGCCGGTCAGCCGCGCGTAGCTAGAACCTAAGTTTGGGCGGCGGTCTCTGGTACCTTCGTCCAATTCCGACGGGGCGGTGTTTTCCACGTACAATGGGCGCGCGTGGGCGACACCGCCCTTAGTCTTTTAAGAGCATTTTTGGCGATGGTATGAACTACACCGTACGTGGCGAGAACGCATCCCCACCATTTCGTCGGACAATAGTAAGACGATGCTTAGGGCTGCCTGGGTTCTACTCTCTGCAACGGCGCTTCTCGCCGGAACGCTCAACGTTCTCACACCCGAGGAACGCACCCAGGGCGTCGAGCTCTTATTCAACGGACAAGATCTGACCGGCTGGGACGGCGACCCGACAATGTGGTCTGTCGAAGACGGCAAGATCATCGGCTCGACCGACGGCAGCCCGCTCAAAACCAATTCTTTCCTAATTTCCAAACACGAATATTCGGATTTTGAACTCAGCTTTGACGTCAAGCTCCGCAACGGCAACAGCGGAGTTCAATTTCGCAGCGAGCGTCTCCCCAACTGGATCGTCCGCGGCTACCAGGCCGACATCGCCGGCGGAAAGGGCTGGGGCAGCCTACACGGGGAAATGCTTCAAGGCGGCCTCATCATGGACGGCTGGCAAAATAAAGCCGAGCACGTAGTTCAGGACGGCTGGAACCAAGTCGAACTATACTGCCGGGGCGATCACATTCGAATCACGGTTAACGGAAAGGTCACCACCGACGTTCGGAACCCCGGAGCGGCCAGCGGCGTATTTGCGCTTCAGCTGCACCGAGGACCACCGATGCGCGTCGAGTATCGAGATCTAAAACTGCGCAGACTCCCATCCGCCGGCGACAGCCGGCAGTAACGTCCAGTCCATTGAATCGCCCTTAACAATTGGAATTCCGCGCTACACTGAGTGGCGTTTCGAGCGAATTAGCACGATGAAATTTTTCAAAAAGCTCGTTCTACTATTTGTATCCTTCCTGGCGGCAACAGCCTCTCCGCTGGCGAATGAGTCGCTATTCGTTTTCCATGCGAACGAATCTCAAGCATATGTGTACGACGCAGGCAGTCTAGAGCTGATCTCCTCGCCCTACGTCGGCCTGAACGCCAGTTCCGCTATCCGAATCGACGAGAACACAGTACTGGTCGCAGCCGCCCAGCGTCTTGTCTTCCTCGGACCCAATTTCGCGGTCAGCGGGGCCATCGACCTCGACTCAGCGCTCTCCCGGAGCCCCAATGCGGTGGCGGTGTACGGTCGCGGAAATCTAGCTCTCGTCGCTGCAGGCGGCAATCTGTTGCTAGTCGACCCCGAGGGTCCCAGCGTCGTGAAGACCACCGGCCCAAGCTTCCCGGTCGGCTCGATCGCAGTAATCGAGGACGAGCAGCGGGCCTTCGTGAGCGCCGCCGAGTCATCCCAAGCTCGTTACTTTGATCTCACCACGCTCGACTGGCAGGGCGAAGAGTTTCAACTGCCGGCAAACTTTAGATCGCTCAACTCGCCCGGTGTTGGAACCGCCACTCTCGCCTACGGCGACAAGTCCGTCTACAACCTAGGCAATCTTCAGCCCGCCGGCGGTGCCGTCTCAGTGCGACCTCAAATACCAGCTAAGCTAGCCGCCCTCGGCACAAATGAATTTCTCTTACTTCGCGATGGCGAACTGTTGCGCGGCTCGCTCGACCAGCCGGGCGGAGCCACTAGCATTTTCAGCGCCGCAATAGATTTCGCCGTAACGGCTGGCGGCAGGGCGATCTTCGTCGCAACAAACGGCAACCAAGTGTTGAAGTTGGACGGCGCGGGCGAACCGTCCGCCCAAATCGATCTTCCGTCACAAGCGAGCGCCGTAGCCGTTGTTGCCGAGCCGACACGCCAGGCGTTGGGGGCGCTCACCCAGGTGTTCGGAAACAATGAAGTCGTCCTCCCAGGCGCGGAGTTCACGATCGGCGTGCGAGCGCTCGACGCCAACGGCGTGCCGCAAGCTGGCCTGGCCGTCTTTGTAGCAAACGTATTTCCACCCGGCCAAACGACCTTCTGCCCGCCGGCAATTACCGACACAACCGGACTAGCCGTCCTCACCTGCATCGCCGGTGAAAGCTCCACGGCATTCAACATTCAGCTAACAATCAGAGACGCTTTCGGCCGCTCCGCCCCGGGCTTCACAATCTCGGTGGTACCGACTGGGCTAACGGACGGACTGAACAAAATCAGCGGCGATGGGGCCATCATCCCGCGCAATACATCCTTTAACCTTATCGTCCAAGCGGTTGAGAACGGCTCGCCCCAGGCCGGAGTCCCGTTGACCATCACTCGGATTCCAAATGACGTTCGGATGGTCTGCCCGCTGCAGGCCGTCACACTCAGCGACGGCACCGCCCCGATTAGCTGCGGGGTTGGAAATGTTGCGATTCCAACAGTGGTCCAGATCACAGTGGCTGACAACACCGGGCGTTTTGCAAATTTCACCGTCACTGTGGTGCCGCAAGACAACATCTCCGACGGCCTCAACAAGGTCTCGGGCGACAACCAAGATGTGGCTCGGAATTCGACCTTTCCTATGCCTCTTGTTGTGAGCTATCTTGTCGGCGGCATACCGCAACCAGGCGCGAAACTCACCGTAACGACCAACGTTAGCTCCTTGGTTTTCTGTCCGTCATTTGTGCTCACCGACGAGAACGGCCTGGGAACCATATTCTGTTCGGCAGGTCCCGCCGGCGGCGACATCTTCGTCAAGATCTTCGTCACCGATCCCGAAGGTCAAACCTTGCCGGCGCCATTCGACGCGAAGATCGTTCCAAACGGACCAAATTTCGCAGCCGACTTGAAGCTTCTCAGCGATGACGCACTCGAGGGCACTGTCGGGGATACGCTCGTCAACGCGATGGAAGTTGCCAGCGTCGATGGCGACGGAGATCGCATCGGCGGCGTAACCGTCTTTTTCTCGTCAACAGAGAGCGTGGTCTTTAGACCCTCGGTTGGCGTCACGCGAGGCAACGGCACTGTCGAGGCGACATTAACCCTCGGTTGCCCAGGCCGCAGAGGCACGGTAAGCGCAGGGTTAGTCGCGGGCACGCCTCTCATCAGCATTCCGCTGCGCATCAACTCGGGCCCACCTGACCAAATGATTATTGACCAAGGTGACGGCCAACGCGGCACCGCCGGTGAACGCCTCGACGATGTCGCTCTAGCAGTCAAGATTACCGATCGCTGCGGCGCCCGTCTACGTGGGGTCCCAGTGGCGTGGAGAGTGGAACCGCCCGACGCCGCCACTCTCGAAAGTACCGTTAATGCGACCGATGGCCAAGGCCGTGCCTCCACGTTGGTCCGGCTCGGAAGCCGCCCAGGTCCGTTTCAGGTCATCGCCACTTCCGGCGAAATGAGACAGGCTTTCAATCTAACCGTCACTGCCATACCCGCAGCGCTAGCGGCAATTGGAGGCAACGAGCAAAGTGTCCCGATTGGTGCTGAAGCTAGCGAATCTCTAGTTGTCGAAGTCCGCGCCGACGATGGACAAACAATCGAGGGCGTAGGCATCTCGTTCCTCGTCGACCAGGGCGACGGAACAGTCACCATCCCGTTCAGTCGGACCGACGCCCAAGGCCGAGCCTCGACTCGATTTCTCGCCGGCACAACCGCGGGACCAGTCCGCGTGCTGGCAATCGTTACGAATTCACAATCTCTCTCGCAAAAGCTTGCGACCATCAACCAAGCTCCAACCATCGTTGCTGAATTCAATCTGCGAGTCACCGGGCGCGCCCCGCTAGTCTCAAGCCTCAGTTTCGTCAACGGGGCCAGCTTCCAGCCTGACTGGGTACCGGGAAGCACGGGCACAGTCTTCGGCGTCAACCTGACGGACGCCTTGGAGGGAGCAGTGGTGGCCGGGCCCGCGCCATTCCCGACCGAACTGCTTGGTGTAAAGGTCAGCGTAAACGGAATTCCCGCGCCGATCCTCGGCGTCGCCAACGTCAACGGGCAAGAGCAAATCAACATCCAAGTGCCCATCGAAATCCCAGCGCCGTCGAGCGCTACCGTGATCCTCGAAAACAACGGCACCGCGGTAACTGTCCCGGGCGTTGCCATCGAATCAGCCCAACCGGGAATATTCGAGGCGTTTTTGGACGGTAGATCTCAAGCCGCCGCGCTACACGCGGACTTCAGTCTGGTCACAAAAGCAAACCCGGCTCGTCGGGGCGAAACGATCCTGCTGTTCCTGACGGGCGTCGGCCCGACAGCAACCCCGGTTGCTACAAACGAGGCCGGCCCGGTCCCCGCGCGCCAGAGTATTTTCGGCGTTGCAATTGGGCTCGATCACGCCGGCATGGCCAACTCCGGCGCGTTCTACGCCCCAGGTCTAGTGTCGGTATACCAGATCAATTTTGTAGTCGGAGCGGAAGTCCAGGCGGGGGACCGCGTTCTCAACGTGGTCGTTCAAGGCGTCTCGAGTCCCGAAACCGTACTTCCAGTCGAATAGGGCGGCGGGACTTCACCCACGCGACAATGCTACGCTGACCCCCTTGCAGTATCTGCTTGACAACGGACTGATCCTGTCTATGACCGCCGTCTATCTGGCGGCTTGCCTCGGAGTCGGATGGTACTTCAGCGGCCGTGCCTCGAAAGGCGTCAGCGAATTCTATGTAGCCAAGCGTGAGATCCCCGGTTGGGTCGTGTCACTGGCGTTCTTCTCTACATTCGCCAGCACCAATACTTACATCGGGCAGGCCGGCCAGTCATTCAGTGCCGGTCTAAGTTGGGCCTGGGTCGGAGTCTTCTGGACTATCTTTTGTATGATCTCGTGGCTGCTGCTCGGGCCCCGCCTCCGTGACCAAACCGCCGGACTGAAATCGCTAACCATTCCCGACTACTTTGACTTTCGCTACAAGAGCCCGCTATCGCGAGCGATCCGCGTGCTCGCAGCGGTAACGATACTGTTCGCCACAATCTGGTACATGGCCGGCATCGCCAAGGGCTGCGCGCATCTGCTCGAAACCGTCCTTAACATCCCATACTCGTGGGGCGCCGCCGTCATCATCATGTTCACCTGTGCCTACACCGTCATGGGCGGCATGTACAGCGTTTTGTGGACCGACGCCATTCAGGGAATGATGATGCTCGTCGTTGCCGTGATCATGCTTGCGGTTCCATTCGTATACGTAGGCGGTGTCGGCGAAATGATGACTCGCATCAGCGAAGTCTCGCACGTCACCACCAGCGGAGAGCCAATGGGCAACGGCCTGGTTACGTTCTGCACCCTCGTGTCATTCACGTACATACTAGGAATCGGTCTCGCCGTAGGAGCGAAGCAGATCGCAGAGCCCCGCTGCCTAGTCCGTTTCTATTCCGTTGACAACGCAAAGGGCATGCGTTTCGCGATGATCTGGACCCCCGTATTTCTGGGCGTCTCGCTGATTTGCGTAATGGGCCTAGGAGCCCTGGTCCACGGCATGGCCACCGAACAAGAGGCCGCCTACCTGATCAACCATACCGACGAAGTGGTTGGCTTCATGCTCGCGAAGTTTGATAACGCCTGGGTCAGCGGAATCTGCATCATGGGGTTATTCGCCGCCGGAATGTCGTCGCTAGCCTCGGTCATGCTGATCGTCGGTACCGCTGCCGTCGGAGACATCTGGAACGTATTCCGCCCTATGCGAAACGAGGCAATAGTCACCAACACAAAGTGGGCAATCGTCCTCTACTCGCTAGTTGTATTCGCCTGCACGGTCTTCCCGCCGGCTGGAATCGTGGAACTTACCAGCTTCTCGGGCGCGGTGTTCGCAGCCAGTTTTTTCCCAGCAATATTTGGCGGCCTCTACCTCAAGTGGGCAACAGGCCACGGCGCCTTTTGGTCGATGCTGATCGGCATGGTAAGTTGCGTCGGCTGGCGCTTTCTATTCCGATTCGAATATGAAAGCCTTCGCGACGTCCATGAGATTATTCCGTCGTTTCTCTTGTCTCTCGTGGCATTCGTCGTGATCAGTAAGCTAACCTCGTCTAAGGCTCCCGACGAAGAGCATCTGAACCTGGTATTTGGGTAGCCCCCATTTCTCGCCACGTGGCGAGCGAAAGTGCGTGAGAGGTGTGCCAATACGAGGCGGGCGAAGGTTGGCGCGCGGAGGCGTACTTGACAGTCCGTCGAGCACGACGATCGAGCGCAACGAAGTAGTGGCGCACCTATCGCGTGCTTCCGCCGCCGGGTGGTGAGAAATGTGGGCTAAAGGACTGAAAATATGACAACGACACGAAGACAATTCTTGGGCGCGGCCGCGGGCTTTGGAGTAGCGGTCAACCTAAACGGGGCCTCGGGCTTATTCCACGCCACCTCGATTAATCACATGTCGTTGACGGTCCCTGATCCTCAAAAGGCCGCTGCGTACTACTCCAAGCTTCTAGGCACGCGGGTCATTCGCGATATGGGCGAGCGTGGCCAAATGCACGGCCTACAGCGCAACTACCTGGCGCTCTTCAAGGGCGACAAGGCCGAATTTAATCACTTTTCTCCAGGCGTCGACGGCCACGACGAGGCCGCTGCCGGCGCCATCTTAAATGAGCACGGCTACGAACCGTTTGAACGAGCGCCAAACATCTGGGCCTGCCTAGACCCCGACGGCAATCAGAATCACATTTCCGAAACCATGCGCCGCGAAGACGAAGTCGCTGCCGCGCTTAGGAAGAATCCCAACCCCGACTCCATTCTGCATGCGATTGACGTCAACCACGTCGCCCTAAACGTTAGCGATATCGGCCGCTCTGTCGACTGGTACCAGAAATTGTTGGGCCTCACTGTCGTGCGGCGCAATGACAACTCTGCCTTTCTCGGTCTCGGCGAAAATTTCCTGGCATTGTTCAAGAGCAACAACCCGGGCGGCGCATCACATTTCTGCTTTTCCATCGATGACTACGATCCCAAAGAAGTGACCTCGAAGCTGGCAAAGCATGATATCCATGCCAGACAAGAACAGGACCGTCTGTACTTCGAAGACCTGAACGGTCTCACCGTACAGGTCTCTGAAGAGGGACATCAGCCCTAGACCGCGGTTCTCACCACATTGTTCTCTAATTCTGTCTGGACCTTGATCGGGTTGTGATACCCTTCGTGCGTCTTTCATGAGCCAATTGCAGCGACGGCTTGGGGTTCTCAATGCCACCACGATCAACATGGCGAACATGGTCGGCATCGGACTGAGAACGGCGCTGACAAACTAGACCACAGAACGGCGTTTTAAAGCCGTTCAAGGGCGGCGGAAAATTAGACCGCCCGGGTGGTCCGCTGGCATCCATTCGGTGTTTTGTGGAACACGGGAAGGATGTATCGCGTGGAGCTATATGCTCAAGTACGGCGCAGTGTCTACGTCGAAGGGCTGAGTGAACGCGAAGCCGCCAAGCGGTTTGGCTTAGCGCGGGAGACGGTGCGCAAAATGCTGCGCTACGCTGCTCCGCCGGGCTATCGGCGGAGCAAACCGGTGAGACGGCCGAAGCTCGAAGCGTTCACCGGAATCATCGATCAGATCCTGCTCGACGATCAGCAACAACCAAAGAAACAACGTCACACCGCGAAACGCATCTTCGATCGCCTACGCGAGGAGTACGATTTCAGCGGTGGCTACACGATCGTCAAGGACTACGTCCGCGAGAAGAAGCTCGGTGGACAAGAGATGTTCGTGCCACTGGCGCATCCGCCCGGCGACGCGCAGGCCGACTTCGGCGAAGCGGTTGTCGTTATCAATGGAGTCCAGCGCAAGGCGCACTTCTTGGTTGTCGATCTGCCGCACAGCGACGACGCCTTCGTTAAGGCCTTTCCCGCCGAGACGACGGAAGCCTTTTGCGAAGGACACAACGCCGCGTTTCGTTATTTCGACGGCGTGCCACGCAACATCGTCTACGACAACACGACGCTGGCGGTGGCAAGGATTCTCGGCGACGGCACGCGCAAACGTACGCGGGTGTTCAGCGAACTGCAGTCGCACTACCTGTTCGCCGATCGTTTCGGGCGTCCGGGCAAGGGCAACGACAAGGGAAAAGTCGAAGGGCTAGTGGGCTTCGCACGGCGCAATTTCATGGTGCCGATCCCGAGATTCGAGAGTTGGGAAGCCTTCAACGAACACCTCGAAGAGAAGTGCCGAGCCAACCGTGAACGGCGTTTGCGACGGCACACCGAAACCGTCGGCGAACGCTTCGAGCGCGATCGGGAAGCGCTCTTGCCCTTGGCACCGACAGCCTACGATGCCTGCGACAAACGCTCGACAAGGGTGACTTCGTTGTCGCTGGTGCGCTACGCGACAAACGATTATTCGGTGCCAACGCGTTACGGCCACCGCCAGGTCCTGATCAAAGCCTACGTGGATGAGGTAGTGATCTGTTGCGGCAGCGAAGAGATCGCCCGCCATCAGCGCAGCTATGAACGTGAAGAGTTGGTTTTCGATCCGCTGCACTACTTGGCGTTGTTGGAACGCAAGACCAACGCGCTCGATCAAGCCGCGCCGTTGGTCGGCTGGGAGTTGCCGCCGGAGTTTGCGAAGCTGCGACGACTGCTCGAATCGCGGTTGGACAAAGCGGGCAAGCGCGAGTACGTACAGGTCCTGCGACTGTTGGAGGACTTCCCCCTTGAGCACGTCGCAACGGCGGTGCGCCAAGTCTGTCTACTGGGAACGATTGGCTTTGACGCCGTCAAGCATCTACTGCTGTGCGCGATCGAGCAACGTCCGCCGAAGCTCGACTTAACGAAGTATCCCCACCTGCCGACGGCTCAGGTCGAGCAGACGTCGCCGGCATCCTATCTGGCGCTGCTAGCAGGAGCAAGCTGATGGCGAAGTCGAGAATGCTGCTGGAAACCCACCTGAAAGCGCTGCGGCTGCCGACCTTCCTGCGCGAGTACGACAAACTGGCTCGGCGCTGCGCCGCCGAAGGCTTGGACTTTCGGGACTTCCTACAGCAACTCTGCGAGCTGGAACTGGTCGATCGCGAGCAGCGGGCGACCGAGCGTCGCATCAAGGCCGCCAAGTTCCCGGTGACGAAGAGTCTCGACACGTTCGACTTCTTGGCCATACCCTCGGTGAACAAGAAGCTCGTTCTGGAGCTGGCGCGCTGTGAGTTCATCGACCGCCGTGAGAACGTCTTGGCGCTGGGGAACTCCGGCACCGGCAAAACGCATATCGCCTTGGCGCTGGGACTGGCAGCTTGTCAGAGCGGCTATCGCACACGTTTCACCACCGCCGCGGGATTGGTCCATGAACTGCTCGAAGCCCGTGACGAACGGCAACTACTACGGGTCCAGAAACAACTTGCCAAGCAGGATCTACTGATCGTCGATGAACTGGGCTATGTGCCGCTGTCGAAGACCGGGGCAGAGCTGCTGTTCGAGATCTTTTCGCAGCGCTACGAACAGGGCTCGACGTTGCTGACCTCGAACCTGCCGTTCACCGAGTGGACCGAGGTGCTGGGTTCCGAACGCATGACCGGCGCTCTGCTTGACCGGCTCACGCATCACGTCCATATCCTCGAGATGAACGGCGACAGCTACCGCCTCAAGCAAAGCAAAAAGAAGCGCCCGCGCTCTTCAAACTGACCCGCCGGCCGCTCGCGCCGGTTTGCGTGGGCCGTCTTCCACTACGCCTGGGCCGCCCTAAAGGGCGTCCTCAGGCTCCGTTCCAGCCGTCCCACGCAAACCGCTGGATCCCCGCCAACTGGTCTATTTTTGCTCCGCCGAAGCGGTCTACATTTACTCCGCCCTTGACACATCGGACCGTTCATCGCCATTGCGCTGATTCTTAAGACTCTTGGCGGGCCTCAGGCCTATCTCGCTTGGGTTGTGGGTACCGTAATCGCGATCGCCGACGGCATGGTGGTCGCGGAACTTGGGGCGGCGCTGCCGGCTTCAGGCGGGACTTACGTTTTTCTGCGTGAGGGCTTTGGCCCGAAGACTTGGGGGCGCATGCTTGCGTTCCTATTCGTTTGGCAGGTGCTTTTCGCCGGACCGCTGGAGATCGCTAGCGGCAATATCGGTCTCGTGCAGTACATGAGGGTGTTCTGGCCCGATATGTCGCCGCTCGATGGGAAGCTGCTTGCGGTTGGGATTTGCGTTTTCCTGATCTTCGCGCTCTATCGCCGTGTGGACGACATCGCCCGCGTCATGTTTTGGCTATGGGCCGTGATGCTTGTCACCACCGGCTGGGTGATCGTCACCGGCCTTATGAATTTCAATGCTGAAATCGCATTTGATTTGCCGGCGGACGCGTTTACATTCGACTTGGCGTTTATTACAGGGCTTGGTCAAGGGTCCGCGGAGGTGCTGTACCTGTTTCTGGGCTACTACCAAGTTTGCTATCTGGGGGCCGAAATTCGCGATCCCGGGCGCACAATTCCGCGGGCGGTGTTCTATTCGATCTTGGCGGTCGCCGCGATCGACATTGCAATTTCGTTTAGCTTCATCGGTGTGGTGCCTTGGCGCGAGGCCATGGAATCGCAGTTCCTGGGCGCGACGTTCGTAGAGCGGGTTTATGGGCCTTGGGCCGCGAAGGTGCTTGCGGGCTTGATCGTGGTGACTGCGTTCGGTTCGATTTTCGCGCTGCTGCTGGGCTACTCGCGCGTACCTTATGCGGCGGCGAAGGACGGAATTTTCTTTCGCCAATTGGCCGTGCTGCACCCGACGAAAGAGTTTCCACACCGCTCGCTGCTGCTGATCGGAGCGGGTGCGATAATCGCCAGTTTCTTCAGCCTCGACAACGTCATCAAGGCATTGATGGCGGCGCGTATCTTGATTCAGTTCATCGGACATACGGTCGCACTGTTTTTGATACGCTCGCGGCGCCCAGATATCGAGCGGCCATTCAAGATGTGGGCTTACCCGCTGCCGGCTGTGATTTCGCTGGTGGGCTACCTGTATGTCTTCGTGTCACTCGGAGTCTGGTTTGTGCTGTTTGGTGTCGGTACACTGCTGCTCGGCGCGGTAGTTTACCTTGCTGTGGCAAAACAACAGCGGGAGTGGCCGTTCAACAATTAGCCCGCATTTCTCACCACGTGGCGAGCGAAGGTGCGTGAGAGGTGCGTCAATACGAGGCGGGCGACGGTCGGCGCGCGGAGGCGTACTTGACGGTCCGTCGAGCACTCGCGATCGAGCGCAACGAAGTAGTGGCGCACCTATCGCGTACTTTCGCCGTCAGGTGGTGAGAAATGCGGGTTAGAAGTTAGACTGGGATTGGAGATCGATTAATGCGTGGGTTCCATTTACTATTGATGATTGCTATGACACTGGCGACGACACTTGACGCGGACGCAGAAATTCGGGTCATTGCCTTTGGCGCTCACCCTGATGATTGCGACATTCGCGCAGCCGGCTTGGCGGCGAAGTACGCGGCGGCCGGCCACAAAGTGAAATTCGTGTCCGTGACAAACGGCGATGTAGGCCATCAGTCGGAGGGCGGAGGAATGCTCGCCGCGAGGCGTCGAGCGGAGGCTAAGGAGTCCGGACGCAGGCTCGGTGTCGAATACGAAGTTCTCGACAATCACGATGGCGAACTGGTGCCGAGTCTTGAAGTTCGAGTGCAGGTGATTCGCAAGATTCGCGAATGGAACGCGGACATCGTGCTTGCGCCGCGGCCAAACGACTATCATCCGGACCATCGCTACACGGGCGTGCTGGTGCAAGATGCGTCGTACATGGTGACCGTGCCGAATCTCGTAACCGACACGCCGGCACTTCGAAAGAACCCGCTGTTTTTGTATTTCGCTGACAGATTCAAACGGCCTCAGGAGTTTCGGCCGGACATCGTGGTGTCAATCGACGACGTGATTGACAAGAAGTACCAAGCGCTCGATTCGCACGTTTCACAGTTTTATGAGTGGCTACCCTGGCACGCCGGCACTCTTGACCAAGTTCCACATGGGCCGAAAGAGCGCTTGGAATGGCTGAAGTCCGTAAGTAGAATCGGCATATCGGATAGCTGGAGAGAATCCGCGCGTAAGCGTTACGGCGCGGGCGCGGACGAGATTCAGCACGCCGAGGCGTTTGAAATTACCGAGTACGGCCTTCAGCCCAGCGAAGAGCGAATCCGGGAACTTGTGCCGTTTTTCCCAGAGTGAATCACGCGAACGCCGGCGCGAGCGATTCGCTTGAGGATCTCGAGCCCCTCATCGTCAGCGCCCTTGTCGAAGTTTTCGCCGTCGTTGTCGGTCGCGTTTGTCACGTGCACAACTTCGCCGACATGAAGTTGCCGCGCCTGAGCAAACGCGAACAACGAGGCGGCTTGCATCTCGACCGCTAGGATTCCTTCGTTGGCGTGGTTGAGGATTTGACTCGCTGTTTCTCGATAGGGTGCGTCGGTTGTCCAAACCGCGCCGCGAGCTACGGGCAAGCCGGCGCCGATGAGCTCTTCCGCGAGAACGCCGGCGAGCGGCTCAGGCGCGTTGACGTAACGGCCGGGCTCAATGTAGTGCGTTGAGGTGCCTTCGTCGCGCAGCGCTTTCGTGGGGACCACGAGACTCGGCAACGCCAGCTCGCTACTAACCCTACCGGCGGATGAGAGGCCAACGATAACCTCGGCGCCAGAGACGGCCATCTGTTCGGCGACGAGTACGGAGTAGGGTCCGCCAATCGTGCGGCCCACAATGCCTACCTCGATGCCGGCGACGTCGAGTAGCTGCATCGCGGTGTGAAAACAGGCCCAACTTTTCGACTTTGTGGTGAGCTTGGCGGCTTCGAGCGCGTCGACTAAATCGCCGTCAAAGTCGAGCACGCAGATTGAGGGGATCGTGGCGGGAATGGAGCTGTTGAGAGATCTGACGGCGTCGAGCAGTTCCTCCGGCCGGAATTGGGTTGGTTCGTCGAGCGGATGGTCGAATAACGGTGATTGATCAATCGATTTCACGGAATTGACTTTCTTGGGACCTGATCCTAGTCGCCGCGGCGGAGTGGCGCTAGCGGAGTGCGCAGCAACTGTGACAGCCGCTGCTGAGTATTTTCGCTTAACCCCGCAACTCCGTATCGCAGTTTCGATTTGTCCACTTGCCCTCGGTAGGTCTGAAATAGGCGGTCCCAGAGGGAGAGCACGCTGGCGTAGTTGGAATCCATTTCCACGGGCTGTTGCGAGTGGTGGATCTTGTGCATGTCCGGCGAGACGATAAGCAAGCGCAACAGGGCGTCGGATCGGCCGGGAAGATTGATGTTGGAGTGGTGGAACTGCGCGGCGATTTGCAAAAGCATGTCGTAGATCAGCAGGGAACTCAAAGGAAGCCCGATCAGCAGAATGAGGGGCAGCCTCACGAGGCTAGAGATAGCGACCTCACCGACGTGGAATCGCACCGCCGTGGAGACATCCATCAGCGGGTCGCTGTGATGCGTGCGATGAAAACGCCAAAGAAACGGGATCACGTGGTTGGCGCGATGCCAGGCGTAGGTCCACAGATCGAGGCTCACTAGGGCGAGGATAGCTGTGACAAACGGCGGCAGGTTTGCCCAGTAAAGTATTCCGATACCTTCGGTTCGCGAGTAGAGGCTGACTGCGACGGTGGCGGCGGCAAACACCGCTGCCGTCATCAGCAAATTGATTCCTCCTAGGGCCAGGTTTTTTAGCGAATGAGAGGCTCGGCCGGAGGCGAAAGTCTGGAATGGTGCAAACGACTCCCAGGTCCACATCAGCACGAAGGTTGTCGCGGCCACTATGAAGTTCAAGTACTCGATGTCGAATAATCGCATGCCGGCTCGCAATCATCTAAGTCGTGCGGTTTGCATCGGCAATTCGACGGTTGAATATCAAGAGCGCAACGAGCACAATTGCTAGCTGGAAGAGCACGGTGCCGACGTTGAAAACGTTCTCTGCGTTGAAGGGATAAAGCCATCCCGCGGGGTCGTCTTGCCACGCTTGATAGAGCAGCCAGATGAAGAGTCCGGCAGCCTCGACGGGCACTAATATCGAGATAACGAAGTCCCACCAACGGCCTACTTTGACGTCGGAGTATTGGTGATTGATGTAGGTTTCCCGCAGTTTCCTGGTTCCATGGCTCACGATTGCTAAGGCAAAGAACAACCCGGAAAGCATCAAGGCAACGCCCCAAACCCAATCTTGATTTTCGAGAATTTTCAGCGACAGAGCGGATGGGACACCAAGCAGGAAACCAACGACTGCGACGATACGAATCGCAAATCGCCGATCGATGCCAGAGTCGCTTAGAGCGCGCGTTGATACTTCGACCATGGCTATCAAGCTCGTAAATGCCGCCAACGCCAACGCTAGGAAGAAAATGAAGAGGAAGAACCCGCCAAAGGCTAGGTTTTTGAACAGTTGCGGCATCCAGATAAACGTGATTCCCGAATTGCCCTCGGAGAAGATCGTCTGCTGCATCAACTGCGCTGAGAACGGAGTTCCCTGGCGAACTGCGTCTTCTAGGCTGCCGAGGCCACGCAGCGATTCGGGATTGGCCGCCGCCTGCTCGATCAGTGGCGGAACGACTGAGAAGACTGTACACAGAATCATCACACCGGCGAAAAGGGAGATGAAGTTGTTGGCTATCGGCAGCACGAACGCATTCAATGCCGTGTCCTCGCGCTCTCGCTGGTAGGCGGCGTAGCACAGCACAAGGCCCCACCCGGCGCCTGTGTCCCAGGCATTTTGGGTTAGTGCTTCAATCCAGATGCGGGCGCGTGAAAGTTCCGACCAGTCGACGCTGAAAAGGTAGGCCAAGCCGTCGGATGCTCCAGGCAAAGTGATAGCCCTCACGACGAGGACCGCTAGGAGCAGAATCAACGTTGGCATCAAGATGATGGCCGCACGCTCGATTGCGCGTGCGCCGCGCGAGACGACGACCGCCGCTAGTCCGATCATGAGAGCGTGCGGGACGACCGGCCACGCCGAGTTCGTGAACCGCAGCCAAAATGTGCCGGGGGATGACTCGGGAATCTCTCCGACGAGTGCCGCGAGTGCGTAGCGCGCGGTCCAGCCGGCTACGACGGAGTAGTAACACATGATGCCGGCTGCCACGAAGACGCAGAATGCGCCCATCCAGGCCCAGCGCGGTCCCATGAACTCAACGAAGGAACGGATTGGGCCGGAGCGCGTCTTGCGCGCCATGCCGAACTCCAGAAGGATCAGCGGAATCGACCACAAAAACAAGAACGTGACCCAGGCAACTAGGAATTCACCACCGCCATTTTTTGCCGCGATGCGAGGGAATCGCCAGATGTTTCCCGTGCCGACTGCCATTCCCAGCATGGCCAGCATCATGCCTAAGCGCGAACCGAAATGCTCTTGTTTCATTTTGCTAGCAAGGCCGGACGTAAGGTCAGAGTCGCATCGCCGCTAAAGACCGGTTGAGACTAGAAACTCGAGGAAGCGCCGGGCGTAGCGGTCTAGGTTCTGCTCGCTGCCTCCTCCTAGGATTGGCGAGCACATCTCGTAGGCGACGCTTCCGTCGAACCCTCCAGAGACGAGCGCGCCGAGGAACGCTCGGTAGTCAATGAAACCATCGTCGATTTCGACGGCCTGCGAATAAGGTAGTTTGGCTTCATAGTTGATCACTTGGGCGTCGTATTCGAATCGCGGTCGATGCTGATAGTTCGCAATCGTGGTGTGAACCGTCAGTGGCGCCATGACTCTTGCGGCCTCGACGATATCCGTTCCTTGCAGAGCCGGTGCCCAAGCGTCAAAGAGGGCCTTGCAGTTGGGCTCGTTGATTGCTTCGATGAGGTCTTTTTGGGCCCGATAGTCGGTTGCGATGTCGTGGTGGTTTTGCACGCCGACTGTTACTCCGTATTCGGCTGCTCGGGCGCTGCATTCGTTGAGGCAGTCGACGATCAGATTCCATTGGGACAAATATCCGCCGGCAGGGTGTTCGTATCCAGTGAAGACGCGGACCAGATCACCGCCGAGTTCAGCCGTTAGCCGCGC
Source organism: Bryobacterales bacterium (assembly GCA_965247305.1). Taxonomy (GTDB): domain Bacteria; phylum Acidobacteriota; class Terriglobia; order Bryobacterales; family UBA6623; genus CATQHP01. Next base: position 5,592,787 of record OZ252030.1, read on the forward strand.
GAGGTCAGTCACGTGCGAGATTTGAATTTCGCGCATCGGGACTTCACTATGTTCTAAATCAGCAGTGAAGTTGTTATAGCCGCCGACGATGATCTTCTCGAAGCCGTGCGCCTCCATTCGCTTTCTTAGCGCGCTCAGGTCGCTTGCGCTCCAGTCGAGTGGTGAGAGGTGCGGGCGTTTGGCGCCCAGCAGCACGCCTCTGTAACCAAGATCCGCGGCCTTGTCGACGAATTGCTCGACCGACAAATTGGCTTGGCCCCATGAGCCCGAGTAACTTACCGAAAACAGGACCGGTGTCAGGCTCATGAGATTCCTCCGAGATCGTACATTTTGTCCTCGTCGACTACGTAAATCAAATCAAAATCACTCGGTTCGCGTTTGCGGCGAGCAAAACCGCCGGTCCGGCCGACGACCTGAATTGCAGCGGAGTCGCTTGTCCAGCGCAGAACAAACGAACGCCCTGAGCCCTCGTCTGCCTCGCGAAGGCTGAGTATCGCGTGCGGCTCGCTCTCATCATCGACCCATACGTGAATACTGTAGTACCCGGCCGCCATCGCGCCCGAGCGCAGTAGCACGGCGCGACTGCCGTCCGGCGATGGGACTAGCGTGTGGCCGGGCATGACGAAATTCCATTCTTCTGCAGCCGGATCGTATACGTAAAGTGCGGCTTCCGGCCGTTTGGTCTCATCGACCCAACTCGAAACGTATCGCCGAATTTTCTGAGTCGCCGAGACAGCCCACGGGTTCCAACGTTCGTACAGCACTCGCCGCCGCAGAATCCGCGGGCGGGTGACCGTGTGGGCCGTTTCGAGAGACAACACGCTGATGCTGGAGTTTTCGCGCAGATAGAGGTGCTGTCGGTCGGTCCAGCGGTCTCCTTCGGCGGTTAAGTAAACAGCTTGGTCAGAACCAATATACGACTGGCGGATCTTGCCCTCAAAGTGGGCGTCGGGCGGAGGTTGTAGGTCGGTCGCGTCCGGGAAATCGCCGTTCGGCCTATCCGCCAACTCAGCCGCGTAGCGCCGAATCAACTCCGTTGGCTCGTGTCGTTCGGGGTCGGCCTCTTCAAGACCCGATCCCCAGGCCCCAGGACCCATAACCGCGATGCAACTGGCATGGAATGCTAGCGCGGGAAACAGTACCGCCGTCATTACCGCAAACACCCAGCGCCTGCTCTTTCGGGTACGTTTCATAGCGGTCGTGACTGATTCGGCGCCCGACTAGGTCGTGGCAACTCGCTCAAACTTCGTCGGCGCGTGATGGTTGACAGGGCCGTTTCCCCGCCCCAATCCCGGAGCCGTTCGAATTGCCTCAGAGATAAACTGTTTTGCCTGCTCGACTGCTTGTGTGAGGGTCAACTGTCGAGCGAGCAACGCTGTAATCGCGGCCGAGAGTGTACAACCAGTTCCATGCGTGTGAGGGGTATCGTGACGCGCTGACCGAAAGGTCCGTAGTTCGCCGCCGCTCCACAACAGATCGACAGCCTCGGACGTAAGGTGGCCTCCTTTTACTAGAACATTGCGGCATCCATGGTCGGCGATGCGCTTTGCCGCCTGTTCCATCGCGGCTAGGCTGTTGACCTCTATTCCTGCCAACACCGACGCCTCGTGTAGGTTGGGTGTAACCAGGAAAGCGTATGGCAGTAGATAGTCGAGAAATGTCTGCGCCGCGTTCTCGGGGATTAGCGCTTGACCATGGGTGCTAATCATGACCGGGTCTACGACGACCGGAATCGTCATGTGCTCAACCCGGGCGCCAACCGCGTCAATGATGGCGGCGCTACCGAGCGCTCCTACTTTCGCGGCGTCCGGCGGAATATCGTCAATGACCGCGTCAAACTGGCGTTCAACAATTGATGCGTCGAGCGGCAGGACATCCGATACCGAGACGCTGTTCTGAACCGTAACCACCGTCAGAACCGAAGTTCCATAAACTTCAAACTGGTGAAATGTCTTGAGGTCTGCCTGGAGGCCGGCTCCCCCCGAGGGATCGGACCCAGCTATGGTGAGGGCGACAGGACGCATCGGCGGCGACATTCTATTTTATCAGCCGGACTTGCCGGGCCTTGGTTCTAGCTGATCCGCTCGAACGCGCTGACTGCCGTCGACGCGTCAGTTTTCACAACAACAGGGCCATGGGATCATAGCGTTAGGATGGCGTTGTTTCGACATCAACGGGCGGAAGGGACGCTGAAACGGGAAATCAGCAGAATCCTTACTGAAGAGATCAGCGACCCGACGGTAGTGGGTGTCTACGTTACAAAGCTTGACCTTTCACCCGATAAGCAGTCAGCTCGAGTGTTCGTATCGAGCCTCGAGTCAGGCGGCAGGCAGGATCCGCCCGATGATGCCATACGGGCGCTCCAACACGCCTCGGGTTTCATTCAACGCAGTCTCGGCGCGCGCCTAAAGATGCGGAACGTCCCCCGGTTGCGCTTTGAACACGATCGAGCGAAGCAGGCTGAGGAGCGGGTCGATACCCTTTTGAAGCGCATACGGAAGCGTTCAAGTGGCGGTGCGGCTTTGTTCCTGGCCTGCGTGGTTTTCGCGACGTCGACACACGCGGAGCAGAAGCTAGAGCGGTTTGAAGCCGCAACAGATGTCATGGGGAGTGAATTTCGTATCGCTTGCTACGCCCCAACGACGGCGCGGGCGGCAGGCGCTGTTACAGCGGCATTTGGTGAAGTTCAGCGTATTGACGACTTCCTCAGCAACTACAAGCCCGACAGCGAGCTTAGTCGAATCAATCGCGAGGCGCACGATCGCGCAGTTACGATTTCGACGGAGATGAGCGATGTTCTTGAAGCATGCAAGCGCTATCACAAGCTCAGCGATGGAGCGTTCGACATCACTGTGGGTGCACTTGTCGAGAGCTGGGGGTTTTTTCGCGGGAACGGCAAAATGCCCAACTGGTGGTCGATCTGGCTTGCTCAACGTAAGGTCGGCTCGCGGTATCTAGAGATCGACCGCGCAAATCAAACAGTGCGATTGCTTCGCGACGGCCTGAGTCTCGATCCAGGCGGAATAGGCAAGGGCTACGCCGTTGATCGGGCCACTGCGGTGCTGCGTGAATACGGCATCGAGCAAGCCTTGATCAGTGCCGGGACGAGTAGTATCTATGCGTTAGGGACTCCGCCAGGCGGCGCGGGCGGCTGGCCGGTAAAAATTCGCGATCCGGGCGATGGGTCCAAGTCGGTTGCCGAGGTCCGATTGTCTGATAGTTCTCTATCGACTTCCGGCTCAGACGAGAAATTCTTCGAGATCGACGGCAAGCGTTATTCGCATGTCATTGACCCGCGAACGGGCCGCCCTGCGGAGGGAATGCGGTCAGCATCGGTAATTTCTTCGCGGACCATCGATAGCGAAGCGTGGGCCACCGCGATTTTTGTAAATGGACCCGAGTGGACGCGAAAAAATCGTCCCGCTAATTCACGGATATTCTTATGTCCTGTCGACGAAGCTTGCCGCTGGCTCGATTAGGGTGGCTGCGACGAGTTCTCAAGAACGTCTGGAACAGCGGGCCAAAAAAATAGGGGCGGCCATATGCGGCCACCCCCGTTTGATTAGAAGGAATTGTTCGTCTCGACTACGCGGTTGCGGCGACGGTGACGAGGCTTTCCATCTTGCTGAAGATGATGCTGATCTGGTTCGAAATGCCAGGAAGGATCGCGCCCGCGGCGACGGCAACAAAGCCGGCCAATAGAGCGTACTCAACCATGTCCTGAGCTGTTTCGTCGTTGGTCAGACGAATGTAAAGCTTCTGCAACTTATCCATTTTTTTCTCCCGTTCTCTCTTTTTCTTTTTTGTTTGAATGTACTGGTTTCATCCAGCGACAACCCCAGCATGAGCCCGGAGCACCGTGACGGGATATGATGGGTACACACCATTTTGGTGATGGCGTAAACCACTACTACTTTATAGGGGTTTAGATATAAGCCAACTGGTCGCCGACTTGCAACTTATTGAAAAACCAGGGTGTTAATGATTAGGAGAACTCCTAGGGTCGCACCTAGGAAATGGCCGACCAACGAGGTGTCAGGTCGAGTGACCAAAAAAAAACTAATCGCCGGCTGAGCCGTGCGCGCGATTCGCCCGCGGAGTGATCGAAATCGCCTGAGGATCACGCCAAAAGTCGATAGCAGACGCCTTGTGGACGCACGAGACCGTGCAAGCGGGTGCACACGACTTTGCGGACCCATAGGCTGCTCTAATATCCTCTACCGAGTATTGCTCTAGCGGGATTGCAGGGTAGCCACGTTGTTGTGAGCAGAAGTGGACCAGGCCATCCTCGCAGATATAGATGTAGCGTGCGCCGGCGCGGCATTTCCACTTGTTGGTGCGACCCTGTGCAAGGTTGTCTTGAAAGTAGGTCAGGCGGCTGTAGCCGCGCTTTGACAGAGCTTTGATCCTCCGAAACACGTCACTCTCGGTTTCCGATAGCGGCTGGAGCTGACCACTGCCGTCGTGGATGATGCCGACGGTGCTGGTGAAGCCGAGTTCCAGGGCCCGCACAGCAATTTTGTAGGCGTCCTCCGGATTCGGGATGCCTCCTCCGACGACGGAATTGATATTTATGTCGAAGTCGCCATACTCGGCCAGCATCTCAAGCTTGCGGTCAAGGACCCGCAGACTTTTCATCGACGTTTCGTCAGGGTCGAGGTTGTCGATGCTGATTTGAAGGTATTCGAGTCCGGCGTCATTGAGTTCTTGAATGCGTTTGGGGCCAAGCAGATAACCATTCGTGATGAGGCCGGCGATCATGCCATGCGAACGGATATGGCGGAACAGATCGTCGATGGCGGGGTGCAGGAGTGGCTCGCCGCCACTGAGGGTGATGATGCTGACTCCCAGGGCCGCTAGATCGTCCGTTCGCTTTTTGAGTGCCTCGATTGGGACTGGGCTCGAAAAGTCGTCGTACTCGTTGCAATAGGCACAGGCTATGTTGCAGCGCCTGGTTGGAATCATATGGGCTAGGACGGGATGGTCTGTGTCGGCGAGCCCTTTCAGGATCATGACGAGTTCCCGCGACTTTCGATGCCATTGAAGCGCTTTACGCCTAAAGCGAGTTGTAGAGCTGACGGTCATTCGAAGGTCGACGATAAGCGAGAACAGCGACGCCGCGACACGCCAAACCAGCCCCCAGTATACCGATAGACATATGCGTGACCCGACGCTGGGCCGTCCACGCCTGTGTCAATTGGCATTGGAGTCATCGCTTGCCTACAGCCGGATTTGGGACGACCCTTGCGGTGTTGCTAGCACTCCCAAGCCGCGTTATGCTGAAAGGGTCATCCAGCACTTGGCGTTACGTTTCTTAATGGGCGTCGCGAGAGTTTCTAACTCGTCTAGCGATTCACTGAGTGTGGACGTGTCGCCGGTGTAGCTCAGTTGGTAGAGCATCTGATTTGTAATCAGAGGGTCGGGGGTTCAAGTCCTCTCGCCGGCTCCAGAATTTGATGGGAAACACCGGCGAAAGCGCTGTAGACGGACAAAGCGGGGGTAACTCAATGGTAGAGTCACAGCCTTCCAAGCTGTTGGTTGCGGGTTCGAGTCCCGTCTCCCGCTCCAAGAACTGTCGTCTCGACGGCAGATGTGGGCCGACGTAGCTCAGTTGGTAGAGCGCGTCCTTGGTAAGGACGAGGTCACGGGTTCAAGTCCCGTCGTCGGCTCCACGTAGTTTATAGGATTCGTGGCAAATATCCCCTTATTTTAATGGTCGAATGCGTTTCTAAGGTTGCCACGTGTCGACAACTGTGTCACACTCACAGACAGTGGAGACACATACTGCTGCTGACATAATGCTGACACGGCTCCGGTGGGGAGGACGTGCGGCTTACTGACAAGGTCATCAAGAGCGTTACTCCGCCGACCCACGGCTATCGAATCGACTGGGATAGCGAGCTGCCCGGCTTCGGTCTAAGAACCACCGCCGGAGGCGTAAACGCATTTGTTTACAACTATCGGACCAAGGATGGGAGATCTCGTCGAGCTACCGTTGGCCGATGGCCCGGTCTCACGGCAACCGCTGCCAGAGCCAGAGCTGCGAAGCTTCGAAATCAAGTTGACGACGGCGGCGACCCTGTGGCGGCAGGCCGCGAGCGCCGCGAGGCGATGACTGTTTCGCAACTCATCGAGGAATTCGAAGAGCGGTACCTAATCTCGATGAAGGCTGGAACAAGTGCTGCCGCGTACCTACGACGTGATGCGATGCCAGTTCTTGGCCGTCTCAAGGCTGCGGAAGTATCGCGGCGCGACATTCTTGCTTTGGTCGAGAACAAGGCAGCGGATGGCCCTTCCGCGGCGAATAGTCTGCTCTCTGCGATTCGGCGGATGTACAACTGGGCAATCCGGAGGGACATCCTTGACAACAACCCGTGCTTGATGGTCCAGAAGCTTCCGGAAAAATCGCGTGACCGCGTTCTGAGCGAGACCGAATTGAGGATAGTCTGGAATCGACTGGGCACAGCGGATCGTGTCAGCAGGGATATACGAGATGCGGCTCGTTTGATTCTGCTCACGCTGGCTCGGCCGGGCGAAGTCTGTGGCATGTCGTGGGAAGAGATTGACGGTGATGCCTGGGAGATCTCAGGGGCTCGTACTAAAAACGGCCGGTCCCACCGAATACCTTTGAACGACTTGGCCCGAGAGATCCTGAGCGGGCGACCGCGAGAACGAGACGGGACATTCGTTTTTACATCGACGAAGCACGCTGACCATCTTCAACGCATGAGCCTGTCGCAATCTCTTCGGCGATCACAACTACATTTCGGATTACCTGCTTTCCGTCCACATGATTTGCGGCGAACTGCGGCAAGCCATATCGCTGGGCTACGCGTGCCACGTTTCGTAGTCGAACGTTTGCTTGGTCACATCGATAGCTCCGTCACGGCTATTTACGATCGCTACGAATACGCCGACGAGAAGGCAGCCGCTCTGGCGAAGTGGGACCGAAAACTACGTGCAATTCTGACAGGGGAGAGGGCGGAAGTCGTGGAATTCTCCCGATGAAGAAGATGCCAATCTCGGTGCCTATGGACCCGGCCGCGAGTCCTTCTCGCCAGCGAAAGGGACCGGGTGTCACCTGAGACAGAGACGGGACGTTGACACGCCAAGCGGTGGAATAACGAATTGGACCCCGTTCTCAACAGGCACCGGCGCGACGCTCGGATTGGTTCGCGGAAGCTAGCGCTGAAAATGGCGAACGGGCACAAGAGCGAAAGCCGTACGGCGGAGCGGACGCCAACGCCCGACTGAGCTGTCAGGACGACGCTGGGCTTCGCCCCGGGAGTTCTGCCGTTTTCTAAGTTGGAAATTCGGTCGTTCTCGGCCGGTGCCTGAGCGGGGCGGTTTCGGTCGGGTCCAGTCGCGACTTGAACGTGCCACATGTCTCGCGCGGACTATACTCGCTTAGTGCGGCAAACGTCTGCCCCGCTGCCGGGTGCTCCCGCGAGAACTAGAATTCTTTGATTCCAGAGCTGGAAAGGCTATCCGAGTTTCGACCGCTCTCCACAAAGCAGTCTCAACGGCGATTGAAGCCACCAAGCGACTGCAGAACCTCAAGTGTGTAGGGTGTATATGGTTTCCCCTTTAAGTACTCACGAAGAGATACGGGCCGTTTAAGCGGTAAACGCGTCAAACCCTACACACCCGCCCTGAGTCCGAGACATTCGTAGACAATCCCCGACCATGAACGCGGTATCGTAAAACTACCATCTCGGAGTTGCCGGCCGAATCTCGCCGAGCTGATATCTGCCTCGCCGGACTCAGCACACCACGTGCGAAAGTCGCTGTATAGTGCCGAGGCTTTCTGCTCGAAACCCTTGCCGGTAACGCATCGCTCGTCGATCCAACAGCCGAGCAGGTCGGACTCGTTGCGGTACTGCTTCGTTGCCTGCCGCATCTTTCCCTCTATTTAGTGTTCAACCAGACGATCGCTTGCCCGCGTGAGGGAACTTATGCGAACTCAAGGCGAAATCTCACGCGCCAACCTCGTTGCTGTAGTACTCGCTCAAGTGACTCAGGACACGGGAGACACGCTCTCGACTTAGTCCGTGTTCCATGGCGTAGGAGACAGCAGCGTTCTCGATGGCGGCGGCCAGACCGAGATACCAGTCCGAATCAGGCCGCTCGCCAAGCCGCATACGGCGAACGATCTCTACTGCCTGCTTGGTTGTTCTCGGCGGGGCCTTGCAGACCTCACGCGCAACAAACAGCAAATCCTCTGGAGCGTCGATACGCCCCAGCTCGGCCATTACCACCTTCCGGCAGGAGTTAGGCCGCCCCGCCTTCATCGACTCAATGTCGAACAGATACGAGTAGTCGATTTGATCCCCACGCCTTTCCGAATAGTGCAGTACTTCTAGAGCATGCTGGCGATACGAAACGTTCTGCTTCGTGCGGTGAGTGGCACTCGGGTCAACGAGCGTATCAATCAAGGGGTGAAGATCCAAGCGAGGCCGCCCACGACGCTCAACCTTTTTGGAAGCGGTTTCCGAAATGTTTACGGCATCCCTCATAGTGCACATCGTTCCGTTAAGTCATCGAGACCGCTGACGTCAGCCCGATGCCAAGCCGACTCGTCCCAACAGCGACTACGCGCGTCGGCAGTGTTGAGGGAACGCACCATCCGATCCCATGGCCAACGGGACGGGGCAACGGCTGAGCAACGCGCCGGCGAGGCAGCAGGAGCGAGCCTAGAACGGTACGCCGTTCTCGACTTTCGGCGTATCATAGCGACGAGATCCGTAATTCTCGACTCTCTTATCTAGAGCCTTAACCATTTCCCGTCTGTCGCGTCTCACAATTTCGTGCTCGAGTTCGTCAGCCAGTCGCCTCAAAGCTTGTGCGGCCAGTTCCAAGTCGTAACCCACCTTCTCGTCTGCAGGTATGACCGTCAGGTCTAAGCGCGTGTTGTCCGTCAGGACCTTGTGCTTTTGGCAGTAGTCGGGAGCAGGCGTCAGGATATCGACCCGACAACGGGTCTCCGCTACATCGCAGTCTTGTCTGAACAAGTCAATTCGAAAGTATGCCGGTGTGTCTTCATGGCTTGTTTCCGAACTCGTTTTCTCTTGGTTTTGCGTTTCATCAGTCATATTCGTTTCGTTTCCTTTCGTCCGTTAAGTGGTGGAGGGTGGAGGGTAGTGGAGGGTTTTTCGATATAAACTCCTCGTGAGAGAATATCTGCGTTTAACGCCAAAATAGTTCCACCACCCTCCACCCTCCACCAAAATCAAGATTGAACCGCCAAGCCAAGACATTCGTATACATTCGCTGCCTTTGTCTTGCGGCGGCGGAATCCCCGTTCTATAAGTTGGCGGCCGAATGCCGACGATGGAATCGGGTTCTCGCCCGAGTTGCCGCACCAGTCGCGATAGTCGCCGTACAGCGAGGAAGCCCTTCCCTCGAAGCCATTGCCGGTAACGCACCTTTCGTCAATCCAGCGGCCGAGTTGGTCGGATTCAGCGCGGTACTCAGTGGTAGCTGAAGTAACCGCCTCGGGAGGATCGAGCCGCTTGTGTTGCCACTCCAGACACCCGCGAACAGCCCAGGCGATAATGCCCGGAAGCTCATCCCGCAAAGCGTCGACGAGGTGCGGGTCCTGTTCTTCGGGCGGAATCGTGACGTTGAACGGCACCAACCGTATACGCCGCCAGATTGCCAGCTCAGCGCCTCGAATTTCCGGCTTGTGGTTCGTCGCCAGCCACATCTTGAACTTCGGCTCGAACTCGAACCATTCCGATCGCATAAAGCGCGCCGCGATCTTGTCACCGCCGGAAAGCGCCTTGACTCGGGATTCGGCCAGCCGCCTACCCTCCTCGGTTTCACTTGCTGCAACCAGCCGAACGCCAACCAGCCGCGCTAGGTCATTTGGAATGCCGCCGCCGTCACGTTTTGCTAGTAGGGTTTCGGCAGGTGTTGTCAGAGCATAATCGCCGAGCACTTCTTGCAGGATCGACAGCAGCGTAGACTTTCCGTTCGCGCCGCTGCCATGACAAACGAATAGACATTGCTCAGTAGTGTCGCCGGTTAACGAGTATCCTGCTGCACGCCGCACAAACCGCATCAAGTCCTGATCGGCTGCGAATATCTGCTTGAGGAACTCGCCGAAACGTGGGGCCTTCGCTTCGGGGTCGAACTCAATTGGAGCCAGTCGCGTGATGAGGTCTTGCGGGTCGTGCGATCTGAGCCGGCCGGTCCTAAGGTCGAGGGTTCCATTGAGACAGGTAAAGGCATAGATGTCGGTGTCCAGTTCTTCCGGACGGACAACAACAGACTCGTGGTTCTTGGCGAGCGCCAACACGGCGTCAATTCGTTCGCGCTTTTCGTATGTCAAAGCCCACTTCCCGAGCCGTTTTCTTTCCCGGACGTCGGCCTCGGTTTCTGCTTCGCCGTAAAGGCGCTTTACAGTCGCGACCGCTAGGCGGTGCGCTTCGCCGTGCTCATCGCGCTCCCACCGCCGGCCGTCCCAAACAAGCCAGCGTTTCCATGGGTGGCAGTATCGAAGTTTGTCGCCATACCAGCGGACCAGAAGTTCCGACGTTCCAAGGTCGGTGCTCCGCGCGTCTCCGATGTCCGGCTTGCGAGTGAATTCAACGACGGCGGCCGATCTGAACTGCTTGTCGGTCACGCATCCACCGATTGCGTAGCACCGCGCAGGACGGCCAGTTGAGCCGGCGATGCGAACTCTAGCCTTTCGAGTTCCCGTTGAAGTTCGTCGGCGCGTTGGCCATCGAGCACGCCGGCCCAAATCCCGTCCCATAGCTCTTCACCAGAGGGGTCGTCTTGAGCGAGAAAGACTCGCGCTGCGGCCGAGCAGACACCCTCGGAATTAAAGAGGCGGTTACGTTCATCTAGGAGCGCGCGCGAGGTCTTCTCGCGCCAAGCGGTCAGCTCATTCGCGGCCTGCTCGGCTTGTTCGTGCCGACGACGCCATTCACGAGTCTGCTGCGGGGATTGCCTGGCCAGACTTGTTCCGTGATACCCCGCAAGCCACTCTGCCGCTTCGCTCCTTGAGCAGCCGACCACAATCTGGATCAGGTCCAGAATGCCGCCGTATTCGCCGGTCTTAAAATCACGCCACCATCTACGGGGGTCGTCTATCGAGAGTGAGGTTGGGTTGTCACCGCCGCGGTACCAGGCAGCGCATCGTCCACGCTTCACCTCTGGTCCGCCGAGAGCCGCCACTACGTCAGAAAGGCGTGTCCGGGCTATGAGTTCGTCGAGGCTGACTCGGAGCTGCGGTAAACTTACTTTAGTTGATTCATGCGCCGCCGAGTGATCTGGTCGGGTCCCGGCGGCGTTCATCTTTTAGGCTCCCGCTGGGAGTCCACCCACTCCGAAATGTCGTCCTCATGAAAATAGATCGATCGCCCAATAACGGTACGGCGTGGACCCTTGCGGAGCGTGTGCCAGCGAAACACGGTTCGCTCGGACTTGCCGAGTCGTTTGGCGAACTCTGTCAGTGATACTAACTTGTCTAGGCTGCTAATCGACGGCGGGTGATTCTGAGTGACATCCGTAGTGCTCATGTCCTGAGCATGTCTGAAGCAGCCTCAAAAAACGTTGACGTTTCGTTTCGAGAAACGAAACGTCAACAGTCAACCCTCTCCTACTTTGTGTTCTACGGCTCGGAATCGAAGTACTCTACATCCACTGAGAACGGCGCTGACAAACTAGACCACAGAACGGCGTTTTAAAGCCGTTCAAGGGCGGCGGAAAATTAGACCGCCCGGGTGGTCCGCTGGCATCCATTCGGTGTTTTGTGGAACACGGGAAGGATGTATCGCGTGGAGCTATATGCTCAAGTACGGCGCAGTGTCTACGTCGAAGGGCTGAGTGAACGCGAAGCCGCCAAGCGGTTTGGCTTAGCGCGGGAGACGGTGCGCAAAATGCTGCGCTACGCTGCTCCGCCGGGCTATCGGCGGAGCAAACCGGTGAGACGGCCGAAGCTCGAAGCGTTCACCGGAATCATCGATCAGATCCTGCTCGACGATCAGCAACAACCAAAGAAACAACGTCACACCGCGAAACGCATCTTCGATCGCCTACGCGAGGAGTACGATTTCAGCGGTGGCTACACGATCGTCAAGGACTACGTCCGCGAGAAGAAGCTCGGTGGACAAGAGATGTTCGTGCCACTGGCGCATCCGCCCGGCGACGCGCAGGCCGACTTCGGCGAAGCGGTTGTCGTTATCAATGGAGTCCAGCGCAAGGCGCACTTCTTGGTTGTCGATCTGCCGCACAGCGACGACGCCTTCGTTAAGGCCTTTCCCGCCGAGACGACGGAAGCCTTTTGCGAAGGACACAACGCCGCGTTTCGTTATTTCGACGGCGTGCCACGCAACATCGTCTACGACAACACGACGCTGGCGGTGGCAAGGATTCTCGGCGACGGCACGCGCAAACGTACGCGGGTGTTCAGCGAACTGCAGTCGCACTACCTGTTCGCCGATCGTTTCGGGCGTCCGGGCAAGGGCAACGACAAGGGAAAAGTCGAAGGGCTAGTGGGCTTCGCACGGCGCAATTTCATGGTGCCGATCCCGAGATTCGAGAGTTGGGAAGCCTTCAACGAACACCTCGAAGAGAAGTGCCGAGCCAACCGTGAACGGCGTTTGCGACGGCACACCGAAACCGTCGGCGAACGCTTCGAGCGCGATCGGGAAGCGCTCTTGCCCTTGGCACCGACAGCCTACGATGCCTGCGACAAACGCTCGACAAGGGTGACTTCGTTGTCGCTGGTGCGCTACGCGACAAACGATTATTCGGTGCCAACGCGTTACGGCCACCGCCAGGTCCTGATCAAAGCCTACGTGGATGAGGTAGTGATCTGTTGCGGCAGCGAAGAGATCGCCCGCCATCAGCGCAGCTATGAACGTGAAGAGTTGGTTTTCGATCCGCTGCACTACTTGGCGTTGTTGGAACGCAAGACCAACGCGCTCGATCAAGCCGCGCCGTTGGTCGGCTGGGAGTTGCCGCCGGAGTTTGCGAAGCTGCGACGACTGCTCGAATCGCGGTTGGACAAAGCGGGCAAGCGCGAGTACGTACAGGTCCTGCGACTGTTGGAGGACTTCCCCCTTGAGCACGTCGCAACGGCGGTGCGCCAAGTCTGTCTACTGGGAACGATTGGCTTTGACGCCGTCAAGCATCTACTGCTGTGCGCGATCGAGCAACGTCCGCCGAAGCTCGACTTAACGAAGTATCCCCACCTGCCGACGGCTCAGGTCGAGCAGACGTCGCCGGCATCCTATCTGGCGCTGCTAGCAGGAGCAAGCTGATGGCGAAGTCGAGAATGCTGCTGGAAACCCACCTGAAAGCGCTGCGGCTGCCGACCTTCCTGCGCGAGTACGACAAACTGGCTCGGCGCTGCGCCGCCGAAGGCTTGGACTTTCGGGACTTCCTACAGCAACTCTGCGAGCTGGAACTGGTCGATCGCGAGCAGCGGGCGACCGAGCGTCGCATCAAGGCCGCCAAGTTCCCGGTGACGAAGAGTCTCGACACGTTCGACTTCTTGGCCATACCCTCGGTGAACAAGAAGCTCGTTCTGGAGCTGGCGCGCTGTGAGTTCATCGACCGCCGTGAGAACGTCTTGGCGCTGGGGAACTCCGGCACCGGCAAAACGCATATCGCCTTGGCGCTGGGACTGGCAGCTTGTCAGAGCGGCTATCGCACACGTTTCACCACCGCCGCGGGATTGGTCCATGAACTGCTCGAAGCCCGTGACGAACGGCAACTACTACGGGTCCAGAAACAACTTGCCAAGCAGGATCTACTGATCGTCGATGAACTGGGCTATGTGCCGCTGTCGAAGACCGGGGCAGAGCTGCTGTTCGAGATCTTTTCGCAGCGCTACGAACAGGGCTCGACGTTGCTGACCTCGAACCTGCCGTTCACCGAGTGGACCGAGGTGCTGGGTTCCGAACGCATGACCGGCGCTCTGCTTGACCGGCTCACGCATCACGTCCATATCCTCGAGATGAACGGCGACAGCTACCGCCTCAAGCAAAGCAAAAAGAAGCGCCCGCGCTCTTCAAACTGACCCGCCGGCCGCTCGCGCCGGTTTGCGTGGGCCGTCTTCCACTACGCCTGGGCCGCCCTAAAGGGCGTCCTCAGGCTCCGTTCCAGCCGTCCCACGCAAACCGCTGGATCCCCGCCAACTGGTCTATTTTTGCTCCGCCGAAGCGGTCTACATTTACTCCGCCCTTGACAATCCACCTTGAGAGCGGATGCCAGGGCTTTGAGCGTCTCGCCTCGAGGCCTCACCTTGGCATTCTCGTACTTGCTGATCTGAGATTTTGAGACACCGGAGATTGTAGCCATGGCATGCACCCCTAAGCTGAGACAGCTTAAAAATGGGACAGTTGCCGTTCGCTGAAAAAGTATAGCCTTTTCGGCGAACGTGCCGCACACTTGAAAACGGCCGGGAAAGCGGAGGCGGGCAATGCTGGAGAGCAACCCGCCAAGCAATACCCGGCTGGAAACTCAGCGAGACGATGAGCGCTCGGGGCGGGACATTCTCCCGTCCCGAGTGCGACCACTGTCTCGATAGATTTCCTCATGCCTCAGAAAACTCAAACTGCGGATTTCTGAGCTCTTCGCTCGACGGCAACAACTGCTCGAACTCCTCCGGAGGCCGCTAGCCCAGCGCCGAATGCAGCCGCTTTTGGTTGTACACCGCGTCGATAAATTCCTCGATCGAAGCGCGCGCTTCGTCCATCGATTGATACGTCTGTAGGTTCACCTCCTCGCTTTTGAGCGTCTTCATAAAACTTTCCATGCGCGCATTGTCGTACGGGTTTCCTCGCCGGCTCATCGAAATCAGTGCGCCATGTTCTTCCAATAAGTTCACGTATGCCCGTGAGGCATACTGCGCGCCTTGATCGGAATGATGTATCAGTCCCGGCTTCGGTCGCCGTAACTCGATCGCTTTGCGCAACGCATTCACCGCCAATACAGCTTCTAACGACGATCCCAATTCCCAACCAATCACGCGCCGCGAATCCGAGTCCATCACGACCGCCAGGTAGACGAACGAGCGGCGCATGCGCACGTAGCTGATGTCGGACTGCCAGAGCTGATTGAGTCCGTCGATTTGCAGTGAGTTAGCCCAGTTTGGGTATACCGCGCGATGCTGATCCGAGTCTGTCGTCAGCACGTAACGGCGCTTGCGAATCGCCAACAGATTGTCGTTGCGCATCAAGCGCAAGACCTTTTTGTGGTTTACGGTGAAGCCTTGGCGGCGCAGTTCGGCTGTCACCCGACGGTAGCCGTAGCGGCGATTTGCGAGCGTAATGCGCTGCATACGGTCCCGCACTTCCAGGTTGGATTCGACAGGCTTGTCTCGCTCTAATTGCCGGTAATATCCGGCTCGGCTGACTTCTCCGAGTGCACAGGCGCGCTCGACGCTGAGTCGGCCTTCAACGCGAATTTCGTCGATGACGCTGTAGAGCCGCTCGCGTTGCGAGCGACTTGGTTCGGCATCGCCGGTTTTAAGGCGTTGAAGGCTCGTTCGAAAAAATCCAATTCCGCCGCTTGTTGACCGACTAGGCGTTCGAGTTCGGCAATGCGATCGGCGCTCGGATCGCTATCCAATTGCACAACCTCTTGTCCGGGACGCGGCCGCCCTTGACGCCGCTCAAGACCGCTGCGTCCCTCGGCGCGGTAGGTGTCGCGCCAGCGATACAACACGCTGCGCCGCACGTCCAACTCACCGCTCAATTTGACGACGTTCTCACCGCGAAGCATGCGGCTTACCGCCAATTCCTTGAACTCAACTTCATACGAGCGCTGCTTCCTCGCAACCCTATCTTTTCTCTCTCTCATCGGGGACTCCTTTTCCATTCACTGAAAATTGTCCCACTTTCATCTGTCTCGCTTTTGGGGTTCACTCCACCAGTACATCCAACGAATGTCCACGTTTTAGACGCAGCACATATAGTCGCTCGGCTATGAAATCCCGATATGCAACGTCATTCTTGGTGGATGCAACGCGGTATGTCTCAATCCTTTGGAGCCAATCGGCTCTAGCCTTCTGAAACCGTCGCTTAAGTTTCTTGGGGTACTCTGGTCGAATCCAGAACTGCCCGAACCGCAATGAATATTCCGGGTACCGGAGGCTGCTTTGCGTTCGCCCGAACCACCAGTGATAGTCACCTTTGTCTGTCGGGCCAAGATGCGCCAGAAAGACGATGTCGGATACGATCTCGAATAGCTGGTCTCGCAGGACTTGCTCCGTCAACTTGCCAGCCCGGAAGAGTTCATCGGCGATGCTGTTATAAAGCCCGACGACGTCGTTCTCGATATGCTTCGAGTTTAGATAGAAACGACGACTTTCGTCATCAACGACGCCCTGCCGACCACCAACTCTGCTTTCTATTTTTGAAAGCAACCGCTTTAAAGATGTCAACGACAGCTCTAGTTTGCGAAGAACTCTTGGAATCTCTTCAGAGATCTGATCATCCAGCCTGTCTCCCTCTTCGTCGGTGAGCGGAAAGTATCGCCCAAGTTTGCAGATAATCTTCCGATCAAAGTATTCGTCGATTTCGTCCTGATCGGCAAAGCGATACTTCCCCTGAAGCAATTCTGTCGCGCGATCTCTGATGAACCGTTTCGTGTCCTGTTTCGTATCTCGGAGGATCTTCTGATTCTGCTCGTCTATCACTAAATATTTCAGGTCAGCAGGGTTTGGGTTGCGCAGCCGAACCAGGCAATAGCGCAATGCCATTTGGGGGTCATAGCTCTCCCGCGCTACAGCGGTAGGCTCGAGTTCAAGCATGCGCTGTACAACGTCCCTAAATTCTTCCAATGCGTCTTGAGGTAGTTCGGAAAGTCCGAGGACGGCCGCATTCCAAGACGAAGATTCATTTGGATTATCAAGGCCAAGCATTTTCCCGATGAGAATTCTGACCGAGTGAAGGCCTGAAACAAAGTACTCACCATGGAATAAGGGATCCAGATTCGGCGCGCATCGACCCGGCTCGAAGCACAGCACCGTGGCGGCCCTGAGCTCATCCGGATTGTCGAGCTCAACTACATTGCTCGGTTCCAGGTTGATTGGCCGGTTAACGAAAATCGTTTCGTAGCGGATCGCAGCAGTAACACTTTCTGCGATTCTTAAGATCCTATCCAGACCCGGTGCTCCGACACTAAGTGTCTGGCTCAGGACCTTGCCCTGAACGTGAGGTACAACGATGGCGATTCGGCCGCCCTCAACCGCGAGTCTACAGGGATATTCGAGGCCTAGTTCGCAGTATCGGGGCTCAACATCTTGTGACTCTTTGAATTCCCATTGGCGAGCCGATCCCTTGGGGAGAAGCTTCAGATAAACTTGCTCTCCTGCTTCCGAGTCGTGGGCCTGCCAGACTTCCCCGCTGTCACTTTTTCCCAATAGCTCGCCCAGTTCGTAACGTTCGAACCTGCGTCTCTGAATGCGCTTCTTCTTGGTCGCCACTGCTCCTCTATGCTGCATGAATGTCCTGACGGCAGGCAACACGCACGTGGGGCCAATGTTTGGGCTCGGCCTAACCCACGCGACCGTCGACCGCAAGATCAGAGATCAGAACCTCAACCCCTCACCCGCGGAAGCGACGCCGACTGATGTCGGCTGGGAAGGCACCATCACCCTCGCCGCGGGCACCTTCACTCTCGATCTGACAAACCTCCCAAACGGAAACCTGCCAGCCATCAACATGACCGGCAAGATTGTTCACTTCTTCCAGATCGAGTCGGATTCCGCAAACACGGACAAAGTCACGATCGAGGGAGACGCCACGGATCCA
This sequence comes from Bryobacterales bacterium, assembly GCA_965247305.1. Lineage (GTDB taxonomy): Bacteria > Acidobacteriota > Terriglobia > Bryobacterales > UBA6623 > CATQHP01. Next base: position 5,610,561 of record OZ252030.1, read on the forward strand.
TACGAGTTGTTCGGGGACGCTGCCGACCGCATCACCACCAGCCCGGGAGACCGCATTCAGGTCAACGCCAAGGGTTCACTTGTCGCAGCCAGCGGAACGGTCAAGGAAATCACCTTCACAAGCTCCGACCTCGACGCTGTCGTCCGCATGGTCATCCTCGCCGGAGACTAGCATGAGATGACTACTTCGCATTGGGTTTCACGGCCCAGTGCGCTGGCACAGAAACGCCCTTGGGTAGCGTCGTCTGCTGATCGCCCACGGCGGAGTCGAGTTGGTCTTGGGTTAGCTTGATCGATTTGATGAGATCGGCGCCACTGAGATCGGCGCCCTCTAGGTTTGCGCCAACCAAATTTGCGCCTGCGAAGTTGGCCCCTAATAGACATGCGTCCTTCAAGTTTGCGTTGCGGAGTCGCGCATCCTCGAGATCCGCCATCATGAGATCCGCGCCTTCCAACTGCGCGTCCTTAACGATGGCGCCCTTAAGACTAGCTCCGAAGAGCTTTGAGCCGTTGAGATTGGCTTCGTCCAGATTTGCTTCATCTAGATCGGCGTTCTCTAGCACTGACTCTTGAAGGCTAGCTTTACGTAGGCTGGCTCCCTTCAGGCACGCGCCCTGAAGCTTGGCGTCGTCCAGAATCGCTTCAATTAAGTTTGCCCTGTCCATGCGAGCGGCGCGTAGATCCGCATGATTTAGGTGGGCTTGATATAGGCGCGCCTCCTCCATGTGCACTTCTTTCAGGTACGCGTGCTCCAAATGGGTTCCGTGCATGGCAGCGCCTTCAATACAGGCCTGCGAGAGATTGAGCGTGTTTTTATTGCCGTCCACATCCTGGCCATCGTAAGAGCAGTTTCGCCTACCTAGAACGGTTAGGATCGCTTTGATGTCGATGCGAGGAGATCTTTTTGAACGTGGCAAATCTCCTGTTGTAGTTTCTGCTCCTTCCATTGCCTCTAGATTCTCTGCTGTGGCATGCTGCCGAACATAGGCGGTGAGTACTTCCATTACCGGCCAGTGATCTCGTTCAGAGTCCCGAGCGATTCTTTCAAGTGCATATATCGCTCCTAGGCGGATCTCTACCTTAGGTTTGCCATCATTCTCCGTGGCACCAAGTTGGTCGATTGCACGAGTGAAACGCTCAGTGATCTGACCTTCCTCGGCGACGACTGCCTGCTTATAGCTCGCCGCGGCTTGCTTCTGCGCAGCCAGAGACCGGACGGCGACGAAAACTAGTGCGATGAGACCACCGATTCCGGCCGCTATCGATAGATTTATCCGGACGCCTTCATTTTCAAGGGTCCGGCGAGCCAGCTCATCTTCGGTAATCGAAGCGACTGGCATCAACTGCTGGGGAGTGATCTCGGCGATATAGCGCGCGAACACGTCGAGAAGTACAAAAACGACTGCCCCGACCAGTACAATCGCGACGGTCCCGATCCATGTCAGCCAAGCGGTCCGAATAGTAGCCACTGCTCGACGAACGAGATCGCGGACGCGTTCTGCGGACTTATTAAAGGTCATGAGCATACTAGCTCGGAAATAGAATAGCGAACGTCTCCCGACAGACCCGAAGCAAACGGCACCTGTCGCATCGCCGGCAGGCCCTCGATCTTCGCTCCCTATTCGATTGACCCGGGTCCAAGTTTTCGCGACATCAAAAGTAGAGGGGGGGTGCAGAAGCCCGCACTGGTGGGGAAGAGCGCATGGAAGGACCCAATTGTTCCGCTTGCCCTCGCAGGTTGCTCCGTTCACGCGCGCCCCGCAGCGGCTGTCAATGATTTCGCTACGGCTCGAGTAGCTTCCTAAATGCCCTGTGCGCAGAGCCAACCCTGGGGTGAGGCGCTCGACTTCCGACGTTCCCTGCGAGTTCAACCGGTCAATGCAACGCTCGCAGTAAGTCGTTTAGCTGGAGTGTCCGAACGCGGAGAGGCACAAGTGTCTTGCCTCCTAGCCGAGGCCCCAATCGCAACCGTGTAACTCGTTTAACTTCAACAGCGATTAGAGGGAAGCGCGGCATCCTCGCCGTTACCCTTTTCGTTTCTTAGGCTTACAGTTCACCTTTCCTTCCAAGAAAGGTGTTGCGTCGACCCATTGAGACCACCCCCATCATCGGAAGTGACTCCGATGGCGCGGCTCGGACCACCGTTGAGAGATAGCTATTCGCTCTGAATTGAATCCACAGGATTGCGCTGGCCCGCTCGGATAGCCGGATAGCAACCAGAGAGCAGCGTTGTCAGTACCAAAGCCGCACCGACACCTGAAAGGATCCCGGGATCGAGCGGATTCATGTCATAGAAGAGAGAAGACACTACTGAGCTCAGTCCCATCACAGTGGCAACCCCAATCAGCAGTCCCACCGCCGCCAGGCGTGCACCGGTCCCAAGCACGATGCCGCGAATCGCTGCGGGGCTTGCGCCTAAGGCCGTCCGAACGCCGAACTCGTGCGTACGGGCCGCTACGAATGCGGAGAGGGCGCTGAAGACTCCGATGGCGGCCAGAATTGTTGCCAAAAGGCTGAAGACCATCAATAGGATCCGAACCTGTCAGCGCCGGTGTAAGAATCCCCGTATCGCCGGAATAAAATTCCCCACCCGTAGCTTGCGTCGGAGCCGACCCTGGAAGCAGGAGGTACAAGGCGCTGTTACGGAGTTCAGATGTGCAAGAAATCGAAGAATTAGTTCGACAAGGGGTGAGCCTCGCCAAGATCAGCGAGCTCACGGGATTTGACCGCAAGACGGTTCGCAAGTACTTAAGGCAGGACGATCCGACGCCCAGATACGGCCCGCGCAAGCCGCGTCCGTCCAAGCTGGATCGCTTCAAGCCGTTTATCGAAGACCGCCTCAAGGCCGGCGTCTGGAATGCCGTCGTGCTGTTGCGTGAGCTGCGAGAACACGGCTACTCGGGCGGCTATACGATCCTCAAGGATCACCTACAGCCGTTGCGAGAAGCCGCAACCACGGTGGCCGTGTGGCGCTTTGAAACACCCGCAGGCAAACAGGCTCAGGTCGATTGGGGCCATCTCGGCGAGATCACCGCCGACGGCAAGACTCGCAAGCTTTGGGGTTTCGTCTTCACGCTCGGTCACAGCCGGGCCATCATGGCCGCCGCGGCGACCGACCAGAAGCTGCCGACGCTGCTGCGCATGCACGAGGAAGCCTTCCGGCAACTCGGCGGCGTGCCGCAAGAGATCCTCTACGACCGCATGAAGACGGTCTTGGAGGGGGTCGACGAGCGCGGCGAGCTCAAGTGGAATCAAACCTTCAAGGACTTCGCCGACTATTGGGGCTTCACCCCGCGGGCCTGCAAACCTTACCGCGCGCAGACCAAGGGCAAGGTCGAATCGGGCGTCAAGTACGTGCGCCGCAACTTCCTGTGCGGACGCACGGCGACGAGCCTGGATGATCTCAACAACCAGCTGCACGCTTGGGTCTGGGAGGTCTCGAACCGGCGCGTTCACGGCACCACTCACAGCCAAGTGTTAGAGAGTTGGGAGTCTGAAAAGACCGCCTTGCAGTCTCTCGACAAGCGTCCGCCGTATCCCCTCGCGGACGCCGAGTCGAGGCGTGTGAGCCGGGACGCCTTCGTGGCCTGGCGCTCCAACCGCTACTCGGTTCCCTGGCAAGACGCCGGCGCCGAAGTCTCGTTGCGCGAACTGGCCGGCCGGCTCGAGGTATGGCGCGGAGCCGAGCGGATCGCCGTTCACGAGTTGATCGACGACCGCCACCAAATCGTTGTTCGCAAAGAGCATCATGCCGACATTCCGCTGCACGTCGCCAAGCGTCCAGGAGGAAAAACGTGCATTCACATCCAAGCCGGCGCACCCCAAGTCGAAGTGTGGCCGCTAGCGGCTTACGAAAGCGCCGCCGCCGGAGGTGCGCTGTGACCGCCATCGAACAGCTTCACGAACGGCTCGAAGCACTGGGGCTGAAGACCATCGACGATCGCTTGGAAGCGCTGCTTGAACAAGCAGCCAAGGCTGAACCGGCCTACGCCGACTTCCTGCTCGACGTCGTCAGCGCCGAGGCCGACGCTCGCCGACAACGCTATCTCAAGACGCGTCTACAGCTCGCGCATCTGCCCTATGTCAAGACTTTCGAACAGTTCGACTTCGACTTTCAACCATCGATCGACGAGCGCCAAATCCAAGAGCTGCGCACGTTGCGCTTCGTGCACGAAGCCTCCAACGTGATCTTCCTCGGGCCACCCGGCGTTGGCAAGACGCATCTCTCGGTTGCCTTGGCCGAGGCTGCGATCCAAGCCGGTTTCGGAGCCTACTTCATCACCGCGCACGACTTGATCGCCGATCTGTCGAAGGCCATCCGCGAAGGACGGCTACAACGAAGGATGCGCATCTACCTCGCGCCGAAGGTGCTGATCGTCGACGAGATGGGTTACCTTCCGCTCGACGAGCTGGGGGCGACGATCTTCTTCCAACTCGTCAGCGCGCGTTACGAACGCGGCAGCATCATCCTGACCTCGAACAAGAGCTACGCCGATTGGGGCTCGATCTTTTCCGACCCGATCATCGCCACGGCGATCCTGGATCGACTGTTGCATCACTCGACGACGGTGAACATTCGCGGCGAGAGCTTTCGCTTGAAGGAGCGCCGAAGAGCCGGTTTGCTCTCGCGGCCGGAAGATCAGTCCGGCGAACGGCCGACGGTCGATGCGGCTGACGCGGCGAGCCCTGGTCGCAAGAGCGGGGGAAGTGGAAGATGAGTTTTTTCAGGCATGGGCAAATCTATCGATCCGATGGGCGTTGGGCAGCGGAAAAGAAGCCGGGAGCGATCTCGGCCGCCGCTCCCGGCACTCATCGTCTCGCTGAGTTTGCGGCCGGGTATTCCTTGGCGGGTTGCTCTCCAGCATTGCCCGCCTCCGCTTCCCCGGCTAGCTCCATGCTTAGCAACACGGTGGTGGTCCACAAAACCACCACCGCAACCAGGGTGGGGAATTTTCAACCGGCGAAAACGGGATTTTTCATCCGGCCTTGACAAACCTGCCGAGGTTGTTCTAGCGTGCTCGATAGTCTGGATTCCACGGACGCAATCCGATCAATTGGCTGATTGAGGTCAACCAACCTAACCACGCTTCTCAAGTCAGCCGCCAACGACTTTCGGGCGTCAGGTGTCCTCACAACCAAACTCGCCCGTCTCAGCCGCTCCGCCTGGAGATAGGGAATGTAGAGCTGTGGTCCGGCAGGTACATTCAGCCCGAAGTTCTTGACGTCCTCGACAACTCCTACTATCGAGCGCCAAGGGTTCTCGTTTGAACCTAGTCGCATTCGCTTTCCTATCGGGCTGCCTCCGGGAAAGAAGCGCTCTGCCAGGGCGTGGCTGACCACGACTGCAAGTTCGCTGCCCTCGCGATCAGCAGTGCTGATCCACCGCCCCTCAAGCAACGGAACCTTCATTACGTCCAGGTATGTGGCATCCGCGATTACGTGCCGGCCAAATGGGCGGGACACAACATCGTCCGTCTCTCGGCCTTCAATGTCGAAAGAGTTTCCCTCGTAGCGGTCAGCGCCGGGAGGTAACTCGCCGACTATTGCGGCGACTTCTACACCCGGAAGCGCCGCGCTCAATTCCCGTACGCGCTCGAAGAACTGCAACTGATTCGACCGTTCGCGATACCGAGATCCATTCAGAGCGATATCTACGCCGACTAAATCGTCCGGCTGAAAGCCCAAGTTGACAGTGAGCATCCGCCACACTCCCTTAGTAACCATCCCTGTGCCTGCCAGAAGCACAAGGGTAACTGCCAACTGAGCGACGACTACACCCGAGAGCATTCTGCGCTGTGTCAGGCCCATCCCGACCCGGGCATCAACGCTCCGGAGCGCCGAGCCGAGATTCAGACGCATAGAGGCTAACGCCGGCAGGAATGCGAAACCAATGAGTGCGATTGCTGTCACAGCGACAGAGAATAGGCCGACGCGCCAGTCAAATGGGATGGCTTCTATGCCAAGATTGCCCAACACGGGCGTATTGAGGGCGATTCGACGCGTCACGACGGCTGCCACAATTCCAAAAGCGGAGCCAACCAGAACAAGTGCGGCATGCTCGGAAGCTACATGAGCGACTAGCCGACTGCGATTGGCGCCGAGGGCCGCGCGCACAAGAAGGTCGCGGCGTCTGGAAGCGGCTCGCGCAAGAGAAAGGCCGGACAGGTTTGCACACGCGACGAGCAACATCAGGCCTACACTCCCAACTAGGCCCAGTAGTGCCGGCCGTGTGTCTCCGAATAGGTGTTGTCTCAGAGGAATCATCTCGGTGGAAAACTCCCCCCGCAACTCTGTGCGCACTAGCTGGCTCTGAAGAAACACTAGCTCGGCCTTGGCCTCACTCAAGCTGCTCCCAGAACGCAGTCGGCCGACGATGCCGCGCACTATCGATCGGGCACCACGCCGCTCGGCTTCTTCGTCTTTCGCCAGAGGGGTGAACAGCTCCACGTTGGGCATCCCTGGAAATGCGAAGGACTCAGGCAAGATTCCAACAACTTTGAAGGGTTGCTCGTCGAGAATTATAGATGACCCGGTTATACCTGATTGTCCCGAGAAGCGAGACTGCCAGAACTTGTGCGTCAGGATGGCGACGTTTCCCCCGCCGCGTAGATCCTCCTCGGATAGGAAATTTCTCCCGATGGCCGGCACGATCCCTAGAGTAGGAAGCAGTCCGGCAGAAATTCGCGCGGAGCGAAGACGTTCAGCGTTCGAGAGCCCCGTTACAACGCGGGTGCCGGAATTGAAGGCTCCGATATGGGAGAACGTCGAGTTTTTGTCACGCCATGCCAGGTAGTCGGGTGTGGGAGTCGCGGTGTCGACGGTATTTGACCTCCTTATGGCGTGAATCCAGACCAGTTGCTCGGAATCCGGATAAGGCAGAGGGCGCAGCAGTACGCTGTTGAAAACTGCGAAGACAGCGACGTTGAAGCCAATCACGATCGCAAGAGTGAACGCCGAAACCGCAACAAACAGCGGGTTCCGGCGCGCAAGCCGACGAGCAGTGGCTGGAAATTGAGTGAAGGGCTCCACGCGAAGAGTATAGGCGAACGGTCGCTTCCTCGGTTCCCCATTCGCTGAGCCAAGCGAGCCCCCTGTGCGTCAACTGCCTCGCATCCCCGTAATCGGATGTAACCTAAGCGGAGTGGTGGGTCCGTCGCTTCGACCCCATCTAGGACTGTAGGAACACAAGTAATTCCTAATCGTGCCTGAGGGCCTCCATTGGTTCAACCGATGCGGCTCGGATCGTGGGCCGGAGGCATGCTGCGGCCGCGGCGAACAGCATGAGTAGCGCGGCGGCGATGTAGGCTGCGGGATCGTCTATTCTTGATTCGAAAAGCATGCTTTCTACGAAGCGGCCGGTTGCCAACGCGGCTGCAGTTCCTAGTAGGATGCCGAGCGTAACCAGGGCGAAGCCTTCGCGCAGGATGATCGCAACTAGGTCGCTTCCTTTGGCTCCGAAAGCCGAGCGCACGCCGAACTCGGGCATTCGGCGCGAAACTGCTGAGCCTAGTACTCCGTATATTCCGACCGCGGCCAATAGCAGTGCGAGCGTGCCGAAGAATGTCGAGATCTGCGCGACTAGACGTTCGTTGACCGTCATGTCGTCGACGTTTCGCTGGAGCGTCGAAATGTGCGGGATACGCAACTCCGGCACTTCCAATGCGAGCTGCCGGCGAATCGCGGGCGCCATCATCTCAAGTGTGCTTTGAGTGCGCACGACGACAAAGTTTAGAAACTCTACCCTCTGTAATGCAGGCTGGTACACCATCGCATATTCTTCGCGACGCAGGTCGGTGTATCTTGCGGATCGTACCACCCCGATCACTTCGAGCGGCTTGTTGTCCCTGCTGAACCAGACCTGGCGTCCGATCGGGTTCTCGGCGCCGAAGTATTTCTCGACCGCGACATCGTTGAGAATAACGACTGAAGGCGCATCGCCACTATCGCGTTCGCTAAAGTCCCTGCCGAGAAGCAGGTCCATGCCGACCGTGTGGAAGTAGCCTGGCGTGACGGCATCGGTGGAGATGAAGTCGTCACCGCCGTCGTCCGGCGTGTAGCCGGCTGTTTGCAGGCAGCAGTCTCCAGTTTCGATCGGAATCGCGACTGCGACACGGGAAACGGCTGCTGCTTCTACGTCGGGCATGTTGGAAAGCCCATCAATCATTCGGCGGTAGAAGGCTTGAATCTTGGCTTCGGCTTCTCGGTAACCGTCCTGCCCCGGTCGGCTCTGGGGTTCCAGGCCGATGCCTCTCGTTTCGATCTTTGCGACGAGCACGTTCTCTCGGTCATATCCGGCGTCCAGCGAATAGAGCTTCACCAAACTTTGCACAAACAGGGCCGCCGCAATGAGTAGCACGACCGAGAGCGCTGTTTGGCTGACGACTAGAGCCCGGCCCCAGCGCACTCCCCATCGACCTCCGGCGATTGAGCGGGTTTGGTCTTTGAGGGCGGGGGTTAGGTCTGTTCGAGTCACGCCCATTGCTGGTACAACTCCAAAAAACACTCCGGCTAGGGCGGAGACCACCATAGTGAAGAGAAGCACGCGCAGGTCCGGAGCAACAACGATTGCTGTGGAATCGATCGAGCCGAACACGCCTCCTGTGTCAACGAGTGTTACGAGTAGTTGGCTCGCCGGGTAGGCCAGTGCCATCCCGGCTGCGCCGCCGATGAATGAGAGTAAAAGGCTCTCGGTCAAGAGTTGGCGAATCAGGCGGCCACGTCGCGCGCCGAGCGAAACACGAACCGCGATCTCCTTGCTGCGTTCGATGGAGCGAGTGAGAAGTAGGTTCGCCACATTCGCGCAGGCGATGAGCAGGACTAGCCCCACGATTCCCATCAGGACCGTCAGGGGTTGAGAGAATTGCTGTCGTAATGAGTCGAGACCTCGACCGCCGGGTTCGACGATAAGCGCGTTGCTCTCCACGTTCCGTCGGGCTCGGTCATTCGTCGCTCTCTGTAGTCGGCGCTGCTGGGCGGCTTCGAATACCGGTGCAGCCGAGGTGAGCACTTGCTGCCGTGAAACGCCGGGTTCGGCCCGGACGAAAATGTCCAACCACCAGCGACCTTCGGATTCAAGCCAGTTCGAACCGGGAAACAATATCTGCTGCATTTGTACCGGGGCCCAGAAATCCGCTTTCGAGCCGACGGAAACGCCAAAGAAACCGGCCGGCGCGACGCCGACGATCGTGAATACCCGGTCGTTCAGCCGGAACGTTTCGCCGACCGCACCCGGGTCGCCCTGAAAACGCCTGGCCAGAACTCGCTACTGATAACGGCGACCGGATGTCCCCCGGGGATCTCGTCGTCTTGGGGTCCGAGAACTCGGCCGACCCGCGGCGATAGCCCAAGGGTCTCGAAGTACTCCCCCGACACAGCCACGCCCGCCAGAGGCTCGCGAGACAGGGAATCTTGACCGCTTGCAAAGGATACATCGAAGTCGGCCGGCCGCGATGAGACGAATGAGCCTGAGACGCCGCGAGCCACTTCGCGCAGTTCCCGGTAAAACGGGTACGAGAACCCGAACGACGAGCGTTTGAAGATGCTGTTGTAGACGCCGAGGACAACCAACTCGTCTGGGTTCGCAACCGGTAGGGAGCGCAGCATGACCGCGTCGATCACGCTGAAGATCGCGGTATTGGCCCCGATGCCGAGCGCGAGCGAAACCACCGCAACGCAGGAGAACGCCTTGTGCTTTATCAACCCTCTGAGCGCGTAACGAATATCTTGCCAGACGGAACTCATGCAGCCTCCTAGTGAATCTTTTTCGACAGGTTTTGGGTCGAAAGCGCTACCTGAATGAGCGTATTGACTGTATTCGCGAAGGCGCTTTGGAGTAGATTTTCGACAAGCTGCCGCTGCGTCCACTCCCGAGGACGGCTGGCCTGGTATCGGTGATCGCGCTCAGTTTCATCACGGTTCACTATTCCCTTCTCATTCATGATCTGCAGCGTCTTCAGCACGGTCGAGTACTGCACAGTCTTGCGCCGAACGAGAGCTTCGTGGACTTCCCGGACCGTACTCGGTTCTCTTTCCCACAGCACAGTAAGGATCTCGAGTTCGGCATCAGTCGGTCTTGGCAGATCGGACAGGGACACTGAGAAGATATTACTACGAAGTATTTCGTAGAACAATAGTGGGCGCTTAGTGTCGGAAGTAGCCTAGAGGCTCTTTTACTTCCAGAGACTCATTGTTCGGATAGCCATAGTAATATCTCGTTGAACAACCTCTCCTCTTGAGCGGCTCGGGCCTGATCCGAGTCCGAGCCAGAGTCCTCGATGACAACCAGCTTCTTGGGTTCCGGGGCTCGTGGGTACTGGCTGTTTACCATGCGGACGATCGAGTCGCCAGCGGTCACTAGGTATAGCTTTCGCCCTTTAATCTTTTCGGGTTCTTTAACCCCAGAAGGGGCGAGCAGGACTAGATTCTGAATTTCGCCAGGATCGGCCTTCATCGTCGCGTAGGCGGAGACGGATCCTCCCCAGCGAGAGCCAATCACGGACACTTGCTTGACGCCCATTCGTTGGAGAAAGCTTACGCCTCCGAGAACGTCGAAGTATAGGCCGCGGTAGGGGAGAGAATCAGACCAACCGCCTCCACGCGATTCCCCGACGCCTCTGAAGTCGATTGCTAACACTCGGAAGCCCCACTCGGTCAGCAACTCGGGAAGGCGGCCCCAATCATCCTTGGTCGACTCGCGGCCGTGAGCCAAAACAACGCCATGGTCACCCTGGGACCCGTAGAGGTCGCCGTAGATGAGTCCTCCATCCGTGGTGGAGAAATGGACTGGGTAACCGTCGGCGTTTGCGAGGCACGCAATGAGGAGAACTCCTGCGACAATGGCACCTCCACGCAGCATGCTCGGATTATAGGTCAGCAGGCCTTCTGCGGCGCTATAGAGCGGATCTACACCCTGACGACCGATCCGTTTCTCCAAGAGCACGGCGTTGCGGCACTGGTACTGCGCTACTCGATACGGCTGCCCAGCACGGATGGAGCGTCGGTGCCCTGCGCCTTGTTCTTTCGTCCGCACTCATCAGCACTACCGCTCAATAGGTATACGAAAAGGCCGGTTGGAAACGGGACATCGCATTTTGCGTTTGCCAACTACTGCTCTGAGAAACCGCTGCCCCGTCCGCTTCCGACATATGTCTGAGTGTTGTATCGCGAGCGGCGCACATAGAGGTCTCGCAGTACGAGAGAGCTAACCGCTTGCGATACAACGACATGAAGGAATGGCATGCACCCCTAAGCTGAGACAGCTTAAAAATGGGACAGTTGCCGTTCGCTGAAAAAGTATAGCCTTTTCGGCGAACGTGCCGCACACTTGAAAACGGCCGGGAAAGCGGAGGCGGGCAATGCTGGAGAGCAACCCGCCAAGCAATACCCGGCTGGAAACTCAGCGAGACGATGAGCGCTCGGGGCGGGACATTCTCCCGTCCCGAGTGCGACCACTGTCTCGATAGATTTCCTCATGCCTCAGAAAACTCAAACTGCGGATTTCTGAGCTCTTCGCTCGACGGCAACAACTGCTCGAACTCCTGCGGAGGCCGATATCCCAGCGCCGAATGCAGCCGCTTTTGGTTGTACACCGCGTCGATAAATTCCTCGATCGAAGCTCGCGCTTCGTCCATCGATTGATACGTCTGTAGGTTCACCTCCTCGCTTTTGAGCGTCTTCATAAAACTTTCCATGCGCGCATTGTCGTACGGGTTTCCTCGCCGGCTCATCGAGATCAACGCGCCGTTTTCTTCCAGCAGACTGACATAAGCCCGCGAGGTATATTGCGTGCCTTGATCGGAATGATGCACCAGCCCCGGCTTCGGACAGCGAAACTCGATCGCTTTGCGCAGCGCGTTCACTGCCAATATGGCCTCGAGGGAAGGCCCCAATTCCCAGCCCACCACGCGCCGGGAATACGAGTCCATCACGACCGCCAAGTAGACGAACGAACGGCGCATGCGCACGTAGCTGATGGCGGCCTGCCAGAGCTGATCGAGACCGTCGATCTGCAGGTTTTTGGCCCAGTTTGGGTAGATCGCGCGGTGCTGATCCGAGTCCGTCGTCAATACGTAGCGGCGCTTGCGTATCGCCAGCAGATTGTCGTTGCGCATCAGCCGCAAGACCTTCTTGTGGTTCACCGTAAAGCCCTGCCTACGCAGTTCGGCGGTCACTCGACGATAGCCGTAGCGGCGATTTGCGAGCGTAATGCGTTGCATACGGTCACGCACTTCCAGGTTGGATTCGACAGGCTTGTCTCGCTCTAATTGCCGGTAATATCCGGCTCGGCTGACTTCTCCGAGTGCACAGGCGCGCTCGACGCTGAGTCGGCCTTCAACGCGAATTTCGTCGATGACGCTGTAGAGCCGCTCGCGTTGCGAGCGACTTGGTTCGGCATCGCCGGTTTTAAGGCGTTGAAGGCTCGTTCGAAAAAATCCAATTCCGCCGCTTGTTGACCGACTAGGCGTTCGAGTTCGGCAATGCGATCGGCGCTCGGATCGCTATCCAATTGCACAACCTCTTGTCCGGGACGCGGCCGCCCTTGACGCCGCTCAAGACCGCTGCGTCCCTCGGCGCGGTAGGTGTCGCGCCAGCGATACAACACGCTGCGCCGCACGTCCAACTCACCGCTCAATTTGACGACGTTCTCACCGCGAAGCATGCGGCTTACCGCCAATTCCTTGAACTCAACTTCATACGAGCGCTGCTTCCTCGCAACCCTATCTTTTCTCTCTCTCATCGGGGACTCCTTTTCCATTCACTGAAAATTGTCCCACTTTCATCTGTCTCAGTTTTGGGGTGCACTCCAGAAGCCCCCGCCGGTGTTTGCAGTCTATGCGTTTTGAATGTTGCGAGCGAGAGGCGCTGAAGAGAGTCGAAACGGCGTCCGAGGGCGGTTCAGCGACACGGCTAAGCGAGTTGGAGTTGTGATCGCGGGGCGCGGCCAAAGGTTTCGCTGTGGGGAAGGCGGTCGAAACGAGGCGCATAGGGGGGCGAAGCTAGCCGAGGCGCACGAGCGCGGCTCACGCCGAAGCGACCAAGAATCCCGGGCTGTGATGAGGAGTAGCATCATGCGGCGGCGAGAACGGGTGGAGCACGAGCGCACAGTTCCGCTGCGCTGAAGCGTTCGACGACGCGCAAGCGGCCGCCGCAGCGAGGACAGCCCCAGAAGGTATGAGTGGGTTCGTGAGCGCCGTAGGAGATCATGCGCGACGGATTGACGCGAGCGATCAGGCGGCGACACAGCGGCAACAGAGCAGCGCGCTTGCGGTGAGCCAGGAAGCCGTAGTAGCGAATGCGCACAAAGCGGCTCGGCAACACGTGCAGCAGGAAGCGACGCAGGAACTCATCGAGCGCGAGCGTCATCAGCCGTTGTTGATTGCCGTTGGCGGAATCGCGCCAACGGAAGGTGACTTGGCCCTGCTCGAACGAGACCAGGCGCTGATTCGAGATCGCCACACGGTGGGTGTAGCGGCTCAGATACTCGAGAGCTTGCCCGGGACCTCCGAAGGGCGGTCGCACTTCGACCACCCACTTGGTGCGGTACAGCGTGCGCACGAAAGACTTGAAGGCGCGTGGTTGAGATAGCGGCGCAAAGCGCCCGTGGAAACGCAGCTCGCCTTTGGCGAAGGCCTTGCGCAACCCTTCGACGAACTTGCCGCGAAAGACTTCAGCCAAGATGTCCTTGGGAAGGAAGAAAGTCTTGGAGGGGGCATCGATCCAACGGTCCTGATCGAGCGCGAGACCGCCGGCGGGGACCACCGAGTGGACATGGGCGTGTTCTTGGACTCTCTGGTTCCAGGTATGCAGAATCGAGAAGAAGCCGATCTCGGCGCCAAGGTGCTTGGGATCGCGAGCAACTTGGCGCAGCGTCTGGGCGCTCGTGCGCAGCAACAGCGAGTAGATCACCTTTTTGTTCTGCAAGGCGAACTGGGAGAGCAGGTGCGGCAAGGTGAACACGACGTGCAGGTAGCGCACCGGCAGCAGTTCGCTGCGGCGAGCCTCAAGCCACCGCTTGCGCGTGTTGGCTTGACACTTCGGACAATGCCGATCGCGGCACGAGTTGTAGGAGATGGGCGGTTCATGGCCGCAGTCGTCGCACTTATCGCGATGACCGCCCAGCGCGGCGGTGCGGCAGCGTGCGATTGCTGACAACACTTTGACGTGCTGTCCGCGAAGCCAGCCGCGAGTTCTGACGAAGAAGCTTTGTCCCGCGGCGCGAACCAGATCGGCCACCTCCAGCGGCGGCCGTTGCATCTACGTTGTCCCGGGATCTTGTTGTGCCGCTGAAGCTAACTGCAAGGCGTCCAGCGGACTCGCGACGGCGCTGAAGTGACGCGCCGACAAGTGCAGATAGACCGCCGTCTGCTCCAGGTCGCGATGCCCGAGCAGCATCTGGATGGTACGCAAGTCCGCCCCGGCTTCGAGCAAGTGCGTGGCGAAACAATGACGCAAAGTGTGGGGATGAACGGGTTTATCGATGCCGGCCCGCCGGGCGGCTGCGTGGCAAGCGTTCCAGACCGCTTTGGTGCTGATCGGATCGTCGCTGTTGTGCCACTTCCCTCCCGGAAACAGCCACTGTTTCGGCTTGCGCCGCAGCCCCCGAACGTGCTCGCGTAATGCGACGAGCAACTCTGGACTGAGCATCACATCGCGGTCTTTGCGGCCCTTGCCGCCGCGAACATGAACCACCATGCGTTCAGAGTCGATGTCGTTGAGTTGGAGCTGAGTCAGCTCCGCCCGACGCACGCCGGTGGCGTAGAGCGTCATCACGATCATGCGGTGGAACATGCTGTCGGCTGCATCGATCAGATGGGCGACCTCTTCGACAGAAAGGATGCTCGGCAAGCTTCGGGGTCTCTTGGGATAGGGCGTGTACGTCAAATTCCACGCTTGTCCGAGCGTCTTGACGTAGAAGAACCGCAGCCCCGCCAGATGTTGAGCCACGGTGTTGGCGGCGAGCTTGCGATCACGAAACAGATGAGCTTGATGCTTGCGGATCTCTTCCAGACCCAACTGATCGGGCGGCCGCTTGAAGTAGCGCGCGAACTCTTCGACTGCGCGGATGTAGCAGCGAATCGTGTTCGCGGAGTAATTGCGACGCTCGAGCTCGTCGAGCATCTGCCGGCGTAAACGTGTCATGGGACACCTCCTTTGGTGTCCACGACCTTACGCCCGCCTTCCCGTCTTCACCTCGCTTGCCACCACGCGAAGCGTCTGCCGTCAGGCTTCGTTCATGTCCCAACGGCAGCAGCGAAGGTTTGGTCGATACCGGTGACCTGCCGCGAGTCGAGACCGGCCCTGGCGGCGCTGTTTGGGTTGGCTGGCAGTTTCTCGCCGGACACGTCGACTGGAAAATCGGCCTCGCGGTCTACGACGGCGGGCGCTGGAGCAGCCCTCGCACGTTCGGGAACACTGAGCCGATTCCGATAGACGGACCAAATCGTCGAGCAGACCAGTTGCCGTCGATCGTGCCACTCACCGCGAATACGGCGGTCGTTGCGTATCAGCGCGGGCGCGGAACTTTTCGCAATCGCGACATCTATGAACGCACCGTCGAGCTAGAAGGAATGCACACGGGCGGGCGGGCAGCTCGCTTGCAACCTGTTCCCGAGGAGCATCAGCGCCACGTCTCGCGTGCGCCGAAGATAGCGCCCCAGCGTGACCCTGTTTTTGATGCCGACGGTGGGCGCTACGGCCTCTACTTCGGTGATCTCCATAATCACCTGCTGGTCGATGACGGCCATCAGGGATCAGTCGATCAGTTGTTCAACATCCACCGCGACCGCTATGGCAGCGACTTCGCGGCGACGACATCGCACGGCGACTCAAACAAATTGCTCTGCTCGGAACTCGCGCGCAACGACGCGTTGACCCAGTCGCTATTGGATGCCGGGCGGTTCGTTACGATACCGGGTTTTGAATGGACCCAAGGCGATTTCGTGGTCCCTCGCGCCGGCCATCGCCATGCAATCTATGAAACTCCAGGAGGACCGTTGTACCGCCCGACCGAGGGGTTTTCCGACTCCATTCGCGAATTTAGCGACCTGATGGCGAAGACCAACGGCATGATCTTCGCGCACCACATTACCCGCGCGTACACAGCCGGGACCGACTGGAGCTACGTCAACATCAAGGTCGAACCGGCGGCGGAAATGGCATCAAGCTGGGGCCGCTTTGAGTATTACCAGAATCCGGGGCACATCCGTGGAGACGAGATGAAGGGTTGCTCGATGCAGGACGTCTGGCGCATGGGCTGGAGGCTGGGTGTGATTGGCGGCAGCGACGGACACAATCTTTACGCCGATCCGATCCCGGGATTGACGGGTGTCTACTCAGAGGACTTGACGCGCTCGGGGATCTTCGATGCGATCCGCAAGCGCCGTTGCTACGCGACCACCGGCGCGCCGATCGAACTTGGCTTTCAGGTCAACGGAAATTTGATGGGCTCGGAGATCCGAGCCTCAGAGGGCCCGCTGGTTGAAGGTTGGGTGAAGGGCACCCTCAAGCTGCTCGCGGTCGAGGTTGTTAAGTATTCCAAGGGCGCGGGCTACCCGTTCCCGGTCGTGTATCGTGCCCCGATCGACGGCATGAACGCTAAGGTTTGGTGGCGAGATCCCGATTTCGACGGCAGTAGCTTGTACTATTTGCGAGTGACGCAAGAGGTCTCACCTGGTCTAGCCCGCATTTCTCACCACCTGACGGCGAAAGCACGCGACAGGTGCGCCACTACTTCGTTGCGCTCGATCGCGAGTGCTCGACGGACTGTCAGGTACGCCTCCGCGCGCCGACCGTCGCCCGCCTCGTCTTGACGCGCCTCTCACCCACTTTCGCTCGCCACGTGGTGAGAAATGCGGGCTAGCCGCGCGATACGCAAGAGCTGAAGAAAATCGCTTTCCAACGGAGATGGCCTGGTCGTCGCCGGTTTGGGTGGACAAGGATTGAGCTGGATTTTTCACCGAAAGCGTAGATCGGCAATTGGGCAGGCCGTCCGCGAGTGCTGGGTCGGAAAGAACGTCGACCTAGAGGTCGACGCCTGGAGTTTGGCCTTTCACTAGATGGGACGCGCGGTAAGCACGTTCTTGAGTTGTGAGGGATCTGAGAATGCTTGTGTCTCAAAACATTTTGAGGTATTCTTGTATCTAGTTGTTTAGCTTGTTGTGTAACTAGATTCATTTCCAAGGAGACCTCATGTCCTTCCCCACCAAACTGCAGTTGATCAAGCGCAAGGCTTCCCAACAGTTCTACGTCAACTTCCCCTCCGCCAGCGCTCAGATGCTCGACTTCCAGCCCGGCGAACAGCTCGAATGGATCCTGCTCGACCGCTCCCAACTCGTGCTCAATCGTTTGCAACCTCCGCCCGTCGAGTTGAAAAAAAACTCCCGATCGAGTCGTCGACACCTTCTCCCGACTCTTCGCCAAAGGCCTCAACCCCCACGCCCGACAAAGCGTGAACGACCACCTCACCCGCCTCGCTCTCGGTGCCGCCGTCTGCCTCGGCCGCTCCACCATCACCGGCCTGCTACATGCCTCCGGCGAGAGCTTTCAGGACTGGAGCGCCGGCTACCGCCTGTTCTCGCAACAACGCGTCGAGCCGCAACGCCTGCTCGATGCCTCGCGCCGCGAGGTGCTCGCTCGCTTGCCGCCCGAGGCTCCCTTGGTCGTCGCCATCGACGATACACTGCTCGCCAAGTCGAGTCTCAAAACGCCCGGCGTGAGTTGGCGGCGCGATCCGCTTGGACCCAAGTTTCAGGCCAACTTGATTCTCGCGCAGCGCTTCTTGCAATTCTCGGCAGCGCTGCCTCCCAGCGAGCGGCAGCAGCCGGCGCGACTCATTCCGATCGGCTTGGAACACGCGCCGACTCCGCGCCGACCGTCGAAGAAGGCCACGGACGAGGTTTGGAAACAGTACCGGCGCGAGGCTCGCAAGTGCAGCTTGACGGCCCTCGCCGCCAGGCACATCGCGCGCTTGCGCGAGGCCATGAACGCCGATCCCGGAGGCGCTGACAGAGCCTTGCACCTCGTCGTTGATGGCGCTTACACCAACCGCACGGTGTTCGGATCGTTGCCCGCCGAGGTGACGTTGATCGGCCGCATTCGTTCCGACGCCAAGCTGTATCATCTGCCCCTCGAGCAGCCCGGCAAAGGCCGCAGGCGTTGTTACGGCGAACGCGCGCCGACGCCCGAGCAACTCCGCCAGGACGACAACGTGCCGTGGCAAACGGTCGAGGTTTTTGCCGCCGGCAGCCTGCACCAGTTCAAAGTGAAGACGCTCGCGCCGCTGCGTTGGCGGCCGGCGGGAGGCAAGCGGGACTTGCGTTTGGTGGTGATCGCACCGTTGGGTTATCGGCCGCGGGCGGGCTCGAAGGTGCTGTATCGCAAGCCGGCGTATTTGATTGTCAGCGATCCGAGTTTGGGGCTGGAGCAGATCGTGCGGCAGTACGTTTGGCGCTGGGAGATCGAGGTCAACTTCCGTGAGCAGAAGACGCTGTTGGGAGTCGGACAGGCGCAGGTGCGGCAGCCGGACGCGGTCGAGCGGGTCCCTCAATTTATGACGGCGGTGTATGCACTACTGCTGTTGGCGGGCGCGAGTTGGAGCCGCCAACAGGGCGTGGACGACGCCTTGCCGCGACCGCACTGGCGACGCCGCTCGCAGCCGCAACGGCTCACCACGCAACGGCTGATCAGCCACCTGCGGGCCGAGCTTTGGGCGGACGGCGTGCAGCGGCAACATTTCTGCGGCTTGCGGAACACTTCGCAATCCAACACGAAGCTGCAGAAACTCCCAAGAGGCGCTCCGCCTGCAGCAATCTACGCTTCCGGCTAACGCCAATCCCCTATTTCCGCACCCTACCCCAAACTTCAACCCTCTTTGAACAGCCAAACTCCAGGGGGCGTAGCTTGCTACGCCCTGGAGTTTGGCCTTTCACTAGATGGGACGCGCGGTAAGCACGTTCTTGAGTTGTGAGGGATCTGAGAATGCTTGTGTCTCAAAACATTTTGAGGTATTCTTGTATCTAGTTGTTTAGCTTGTTGTGTAACTAGATTCATTTCCAAGGAGACCTCATGTCCTTCCCCACCAAACTGCAGTTGATCAAGCGCAAGGCTTCCCAACAGTTCTACGTCAACTTCCCCTCCGCCAGCGCTCAGATGCTCGACTTCCAGCCCGGCGAACAGCTCGAATGGATCCTGCTCGACCGCTCCCAACTCGTGCTCAATCGTTTGCAACCTCCGCCCATCGAGTTGAAAAAAAACTCCCGATCGAGTCGTCGACACCTTCTCCCGACTCTTCGCCAAAGGCCTCAACCCCCACGCCCGACAAAGCGTGAACGACCACCTCACCCGCCTCGCTCTCGGTGCCGCCGTCTGCCTCGGCCGCTCCACCATCACCGGCCTGCTACATGCCTCCGGCGAGAGCTTTCAGGACTGGAGCGCCGGCTACCGCCTGTTCTCGCAACAACGCGTCGAGCCGCAACGCCTGCTCGATGCCTCGCGCCGCGAGGTGCTCGCTCGCTTGCCGCCCGAGGCTCCCTTGGTCGTCGCCATCGACGATACACTGCTCGCCAAGTCGAGTCTCAAAACGCCCGGCGTGAGTTGGCGGCGCGATCCGCTTGGACCCAAGTTTCAGGCCAACTTGATTCTCGCGCAGCGCTTCTTGCAATTCTCGGCAGCGCTGCCTCCCAGCGAGCGGCAGCAGCCGGCGCGACTCATTCCGATCGGCTTGGAACACGCGCCGACTCCGCGCCGACCGTCGAAGAAGGCCACGGACGAGGTTTGGAAACAGTACCGGCGCGAGGCTCGCAAGTGCAGCTTAACGGCCCTCGCCGCCAGGCACATCGCGCGCTTGCGCGAGGCCATGAACGCCGATCCCGGAGGCGCTGACAGAGCCTTGCACCTCGTCGTTGATGGCGCTTACACCAACCGCACGGTGTTCGGATCGTTGCCCGCCGAGGTGACGTTGATCGGCCGCATTCGTTCCGACGCCAAGCTATATCATCTGCCCCTCGAGCAGCCTGGCAAAGGCCGCAGGCGTTGTTACGGCGAACGCGCGCCGACGCCCGAGCAACTCCGCCAGGACGACAACGTGCCGTGGCAAACGGTCGAGGTTTTTGCCGCCGGCAGCCTGCACCAGTTCAAAGTGAAGACGCTCGCGCCGCTGCGTTGGCGGCCGGCGGGAGGCAAGCGGGACTTGCGTTTGGTGGTGATCGCACCGTTGGGTTATCGGCCGCGGGCGGGCTCGAAGGTGCTGTATCGCAAGCCGGCGTATTTGATTGTCAGCGATCCGAGTTTGGGGCTGGAGCAGATCGTGCGGCAGTACGTTTGGCGCTGGGAGATCGAGGTCAACTTCCGTGAGCAGAAGACGCTGTTGGGAGTCGGACAGGCGCAGGTGCGGCAGCCGGACGCGGTCGAGCGGGTCCCTCAATTTATGACGGCGGTGTATGCGCTACTGCTGTTGGCGGGCGCGAGTTGGAGCCGCCAACAGGGCGTGGACGACGCCTTGCCGCGACCGCACTGGCGACGCCGCTCGCAGCCGCAACGGCTCACCACGCAACGGCTGATCAGCCACCTGCGGGCCGAGCTTTGGGCGGACGGCGTGCAGCGGCAACATTTCTGCGGCTTGCGGAACACTTCGCAATCCAACACGAAGCTGCAGAAACTCCCAAGAGGCGCTCCGCCTGCAGCAATCTACGCTTCCGGCTAACGCCAATCCCCTATTTCCGCACCCTACCCCAAACTTCAACCCTCTTTGAACAGCCAAACTCCAGACGTCGACCTAGAGGTCGACGCGGCCCGCCGGAGGCGCGCGCCACAAATCACCGCGCACCCTCGGCCGTCGACCCAGACTTGAGGGAAACTAGCTCGCGCATGATGCGCAGTTCCTGCTGCGAATATTTAGCCGCTAGTTCGTTGTCAGCCGCATAGCTCTTTTGCTCGTCAGCGCTGATCCCCCGCAGCGCTTCGATATCCGTCAGAAGCGACTGTCGCCTGGGCGCAGGCAATTGACTCCAGAAACGGTAGACCCGTCGAGCCTGCGTCTGCTTGTCGGCCGGCAAATTGCGGAAAAGCTGGTAACGCTCCAGGCGCAATTGCTTCTGGCGCTCAGGGAGCGCGTCAAACTCCTCGATGCGGCGGTGCACTTCGCGCTGCCGCGCGACCGGCATGCGCTTGAAACGCTGATTGTTCTCGAAGAAACGCGCTCGCTGCGCGCTATTCATTCGCAACAATTGCTCGATGGCATCGGGCTGATTGCCGCGATTCGGCGCGGGCCGCTGGGTCTTGGTCCGGGATTTCTGGCTGGGCCGTAATATGGACTGCCGCCCCGCCTTTTTCCCCGGCCGACGCGCTCTCACTTGACCCGTCGCGAGGGGCATCAGGACGCAGATCAGCCCGACAGCCAACAGGCTACGAACAACTAATCTACGTCCGATTCTCATGAAAACCTCAAGACCACCGCGCTACGAGCGGTCCGGCCGATTATCGTCGAGACCTAGCGCGTCAAAGTCCGCCAACATCTCCATATCATCGAAGGCGCGATCCAACTCATCGGAGTATTCGGCGTCGACATCGAACCCCAGCGGGTCGGCAACCGCAACCTTCAAGGCAACGTCGCCATCGGGACGCTGCTGAACCATCAAGCCCGCGGTCAAAACCAGCGCCGCCATCGCCACTGCAAATCCAGGGCTCAGCAGTTCCACAGTCGCTCCCGCGAACAGCCGCGCGTACCACGACCGTTGACTCTCGATCCGCTCAAGCAAGCGGCTGTCGAATTCCGCGGACGGCTCGACCGCCTGCCAGTCCTCCAAGGCCTCGAACAATTTCGCCTGCTCGTCATATAACCGACGATCCTCAGGCGACTGATCAAGGAAAGCCAGAAACTCCCGGTGCTCGACGGAACCGGCTGCTGGAGCCTTGTCCGGATTCAGCACATAATCCATGGCCTCGTCGCGAGTCATAACACCTCTCCGTTCTCCCTCGCCTCGGCCGACCGTTCCATGCAGTCGCCCGAGCCGCTCGTCCTAACCGGCCTCGTGGCCGATTGGACCCTTTGTCCCTCCAGCCCCCAAGTGTTGCAAGCGGGCGCGCAACGTCTCGTAGGCTCGAAACAACAACGACTTAACCGCCGATACCGAACATCCTAGCGCGCCGGCGATGTGGACGTAGTCAAGCTCTTGATACTTGTGCATAATCACGGCCGCCCGCTGCTTCTCGGGCAGGTCCGCGATCGCTAGCCGAACCACTTGCAAGCGTGTCTCGGCGACCATTTCTTGTTCACGATTCGCTCGCGTATCGCGGACCTCGAATTTGTGGCGGTCCTCGACTTCCTCTTGCAAGCTGCACTGGTTTTTTTCGTGACGGCGATCACGAATCGAATTCAGCGCCAAATGGGTGGCGATGCGGTAAAGCCAAGTTGTGAACTTCGCCGCCGGCTCGTAGCTCTCGCGGGCCTTGTAGACCCGCAGGAATACTTCCTGCGAAAGCTCCTCGGCGACGCCCTGGTTCTGCACCATGCGCGTGAGGTAGTTCACCATGGGCGAGCGGTACTTGACCAGCAACAGCTCGAAGCTGGTCGTGTCACCCGCCTTGACCTGGAGCATTAAGCGGGCATCGTGCTCCAAAACCGCGTCTACTCCCACGTCTTCTTGAACACGATCGGGCATTGAAAGTTGCGAAGCTACGGCGTTAATTTTAGCAATCTTTGGAAGTCTTGATATATCAGCGATTTACTGTATGACTAGGGGTCATAGCCCGGCGCAACTTAGTCGTAGGAGCACTTTCGGCGGGCAGCGAGCGTGTCCTTTACGCAGACTCGATGTAGCCCTCCGCGTCGCTGTATGGCGCATTTGCGATTTCTCCAATTGTTATGCTCAGAGGCAGCTATGAGTCTCTCGAATCCACTCTTGATCGAGAAGAGAGAAGAACTGCTCGAGGCCGCTCGTAACCACGGTGGCGCCAATCTCCGCGTATTCGGTTCGCAGTCTCGCGGGGACGCCGGCCCTGATAGCGACTTCGACTTTCTCGTGGATCGCGGACCAACTCGAAGACCATTCTTCCCGGGAGGTCTGCAGTTCGCTCTCGAGGAAATCCTCGAGCGCAATGTCGATGTCGTGACCGAATCGTCGCTGCACCCGAAACTTCGCGATCGGGTCCTCGAAGAAGCGCTTCCGCTTTGAACGAACGAGACGGTATTTAACTAGGCCACATTCTCGAATGCATCGCGCGGATCGAGGAGTATACGGCGGCAGGACGCGACTCCTTCTACTCACAAACGATCGTGCAAGACGCGGTGGTCCGCAACCTTCAACTTTTAGGGGAATCGTCAAAGCGGGTCAGCGCTGAGACGAAAGCGACGCTCACGAATATTCCGTGGTCGGATATCGCGGGCTTGAGAAACGTTCTGGAAACGTTCTGGTTCACGACTATCTCGGCGTCGATCTCGATGCTGTGTGGGAAATCGTTACAGAGGATCTTGGGTCCGTGCGTGAAGAGCTAGATCGTGTGACGCAGAAACGACCATAGTGCGTCGTTTACGGCACGAATCACCGCAAATTCCTGCAATCTGGCCCTTCGAGTCGACAACAACGTTCTCGGATTTGATGTCGCGATGAACGGCTAGTGGATCGGCCTTCAAGGTTGTGCAGATTTCAGCTTGTTGTGACAGGCCCTTGAATGCAGCGGGCAGGCATTTCCATCGATTGATTGCCGTCGATAACTGCACGTTGCTACCTTGAAACGTCGATGAAACATTCGCTCGTTGCTCTCGTCGCCCTGCTTTCCCTCGCCTGCTCGTCACCAGACGGATTTCAGAGCAACTGGGACCCCGCTATCGAACGCCCCTGGATCGGCCCTGAATATTGGGCAAATCCGATGCACGAGTGGCGCCTGCGCGACGGTCGCGTCGAGAACATCGTCACCGGCGGCGACCGCAACGTCTTCCTGCTGACCCACGAGGTGACTGATCAGCCCGGAACTCTGGCTCTGTCAGTCAACCTAGGCCGTCTCGAAGAAGACACTGAGCCGCTCGAGGACGGCTGGGTTGGCTTTCGCGTCGGCATCCGCGGCGCATTTGACGACTATCGCGATAGCGCCGTGCGAGGCGTCGGACTCAACTGCGGCATCACCGCCGACGGGCGCGTGTTCATCGGATCACTCGACGGCGTCGAACAGCGCATGGGCGACGTTGACTTCTCCGATCTCAGCATGACGCTCGACGCCGAACCCAACGGTGACAACTATCGCCTCGTGCTCAAAGTAGCGTCATCGGGGGGCAACCAAGTCGTCGAGTACGAGGAAGAAGACATCGACCCCAACTGGCTGGTCGGCGGACTTGCGCTGGTTTCAAGCTCAGGCCCGGTGCCCGACTCGCCTCCTGAAGCGTCGCAAGTCAGCGAGACCGGCTGGGACCTCAAGCCCGGGACTCAGCGCGGGGGCAACCTACGCTTTTGGTTCAAAAACTGGACCGTCGCGGGTAGCAAAGTCTCGGAAGACGCCGGCCGCACATTCGGCCCCATCCTATTTGCCATGCATACGCTCAGTCGTAATGTGCTCAAGCTCAACGCGACCATCGCCCCGGTTGGCAACGGATCGCGAGAAGTCGCGCTCGAACTGAACGACGGCGGCACATGGAATCAAATCGCGACCCAGACCATCGATCCCGAGGCGCGCACGGCGACCTTCAGGGTTGCTGACTGGGACGACAGCGTGGACACCCCCTACCGCGTCGTCTACGAAGATGACACCTGGGAAGGCACGATCCGCAAAGACCCCGGCGACAAGAGCGAAATCACCGTTGCGGCATTCACCGGCAACAACGACCTTGGTTTTCCTCACAACGACATCGTTCACAACATCAAACACCACGATCCCGACCTGATGGCATTCACCGGAGACACAATTTACGAGCGCGTTGGCGAATACGGGATTGTGCGCGAGCCGACCGACGTCGCGATCCTCGACTATCTGCGCAAGTGGTACATATTCGGCTGGGAATACGGTGAACTGCTCAAAGATATCCCGACCATCGCGATGCCCGACGACCACGACGTCTACCAAGGCAACATCTGGGGCGCGGGCGGGCGGAAAGCGGATCGCTACGGCAAGCCGGGACAAGACCAGGGCGGTTATACGATGGATGCCCGCTTCGTGCACGTCGTCCAGCAAACGCAGACGGGAAACATGCCTGACCCTTATGACCCGACTCCTATCGAACAAGATATCGCCGTTTACTACACCGACCTGCTGATAGGCGGGGTAAGCTTCGCCGTTGTTGAAGACCGCAAGTGGAAAGACTCGGCCACAGTATTACTTCCCAATGCCAATATCGAAAACGGCTGGGCCGCCGACGCGCGCTACGACGCGGCAAAGCAATCGGATGATCCCAAGTTTCCGCTGCTCGGCGATCGCCAAGAGACATTCTTGGAGAACTGGGCAAAAGACTGGGACGGTGCCTGGATGAAGTCGGCGATTTCGCAAACCATTCTCGCGGACGTGTGTACCCTTCCCAAAGGCACGACTAGCGACGTGGTAACTCCCCGCTTGCGCGTCAACGAGCCGGGCGAATACCCCGACAACGAATGGCCCGTCCAAGACCACGACACGAATGGATGGCCGCAATCGGGCCGCGACCGCGCCGTGCGTTTGTTGCGGAAGGCATTTGCCTTCCACATCGCGGGCGACCAACATCTGGGCAGCTCGATCCAATACGGCGTCGACGAATGGAATGACGGCAGTTGGGCGATCTGCGTACCGTCAGTCGCAAATATCTGGCCGCGTCGCTGGTTCCCTCCGGTGCCGGGCAAGAATCGCAAAGAGGGCGCGCCACGATATTCCGGCGAATTCCTAGACGGATTTGGCAACAAGGTCACCGTGCACGCAGTCTCGAACCCCGAGCGCAACGGCATCGAACCCGCGGCAATCAACGAAAGAGCGCCCGGCTACGGCATTGTCAAGTTCAATCGCGACACCCGAAAAATCAATTTCGCCAACTGGCCTCGCTGGGTCGACGCGGCTCAAGCCGGCGCCGAGCCGTACCCAGGCTGGCCGATTGAGATTGACCAGCTCGACAACGGTATGCCGAAAGCATTCGCGCTGCCTGAGGTTAGTAGTGATGAGCCCGACCCGGTCGTCCAGATCATCGACGAAAGCAACAACGAGGTCGTATACACCGTGCGAATCAAGGGGACCACGTTCACGCCGGGGGTTCGCAAGCGGGGGAACTACACGGTAAAAGTCGGAGACAACGTGAGCGAGGGTCTGGCCGCGAACTAGTACATGCGCGCCGTTCGGCGACGGGCAGATCGCTGGATGCCGTCTGCACGGGCCTAAAACACATACCATGACCCCCGGCTCTAATAGCCTGAACCACCTGCGGAAATTGCTTTGTGAGCTGCAAGATCAGATCCTAAGCTCCGTCATTGGTGCCCGCAAGAAATCAGAAACTGACGACTGGGCCGAGATCGCCGCGACCACCGCCGCGGACACGATCTATCGCATTGACGCCATAGCCGAAGAACCGCTCACTCGCTGGATGCGAAATCACTGGCCCTCCGACCAGCCCGTCGAGTTGGTGATGGAAGGCATCGAAGACGCGGACTCGCTGACCTTTCCGGCTGGAAGCACGGAAAGCGTCTGGAAACTCATCATCGACCCGATCGACGGCACGCGTGGGCTGATGTACGACAAGCGCCCGGCATGGTCGCTCGCGGGGCTCGCGCCGCAGAGCGGCCGTGACACCAAGCTCTCGGACATTGTCGTCGCTGCGATGACCGAACTTCCGACCACCAAACAGTGGCGAGCCGACCAACTCAGCGCCGTGAAGGGATGCGGACCCGACGGTGTGGTCGCCGAGGCAATCGACGTCCGCGACGGCAATCGAACGCCGTTCAAACCTATGCCCTCGCGAGCGAGCCACTTCAAGCATGGCTTCGCGGCGACCTTGCACGCTTTCCCGCAAGGCAAAGGACTGTTGTCGCAACTAGAAGAAGACTTGTGGGCCGAGCTACATGGCGCCGAACCCGAGGCCGCGCCGCTTGTATTCGACGACCAGTACATTTCAACCGGCGGACAACTCTACGAGCTGGCCGTCGGCCACGACCGCATGCAGGGCGATCTGCGCCCCCTCGCATTCGCCAAACTCGGCCTCGATTTATCAATCAAGTGCCACCCGTACGACATCTGCACGGCGCTAGTGGCGGCTGAATTAGGCGTCGTCGTGGAAAAGCCGGATGGAACGCCGCCAGATGCGCCGCTAGATACGACGAGCCCAGTTGCTTGGATGGGCTATGCGAACGAGGAGCTTGCCTCGCTCGTACGACCCGTACTTAAGAAATTGATTGCGAAACAGTTCGGATAGTATTCGAATGGCTAGATGAGCCCTCAGCGCGGACTTTCCGTCCGTGACCCGGAAAGAGTTCAATGGAACAAAAAGGGGGCCGGTTTATCTACGTCGGCTTGTGCATATAGGCAGGCTATGGCATTTTCAACGAAAGTGTAGACCGGCAATTGGACACGATCGCCGCGAATGCTGGGCCGGAAAAAACGTCGACCTGGAGGTCGACGCTGCCCGCCGGAGGCGCGCGCCACAAATCTTTGCGTGAGTGCGTGCAGCGGCGTCTAGAATCGGTATTCGTAGATCTTGAAAATGCTTTATTCCGCGTCTTTTCGCAAAAAGTCGAAGTCGCAGCCTTTGTGTGCCTGCGTCACTTGATCGAGAAACAGTCTTCCGTACCCTCGCCGGTAGCGCAGCGCCGGCTTTGGCTTCGCCTCTAATCGCCGTTTGATCTCGTTCTCTTCAACGCGCAAGTCAATGCGACGCTCGGGGACGTTGAGTTCGACGTCGTCACCCGTTTCGACAGCCGCCAACGGCCCGCCAATCGCAGACTCGGGCGAAATGTGCAGAACATCGGTGCCAAAGCTGGTGCCACTCATCCGAGCGTCTGAAACGCGCACGATGTCGAGGATGCCGGCCTTGAGCAGCTTCGCGGGGATCGGCAAATGCCCCCACTCGGGGAACCCAGGCCCGCCGTGGGGTCCGGCGTTTTTGAGCACGAGCACCGACTTCTCGTCGATCTCGAGATCTGTGTCGTCAATATGCGCTTGCAGTTCCTCATAGCGCTCAAATACCACCGCCTTGCCGCGATGTTTCAGCAGGTGAGGCGAAGCTGCCGTCTGTTTAATCACCGCGCCGTCGGGAGCGAGGTTGCCGTATAGAATCGCCGTCCCGCCCTCGGGGTTGAGCGGCTGATCCATCGTCTTGACAAGGTCGCGGTTACGAATTTCAACAGATTTGAGATCCTCGGCAAGCGTCTTTCCGGAGACGGTTACTGCCTCGCTATGCAACAACGGCAAGATCTCTTTCATCACACAGGGCAATCCACCGGCGTAGTAGAAATCTTCCATCAAATACTGGCCCGACGGCTTGATGTTGGCGATGTAGGGTGTATCTCTCGAAATCTTGTCGAAGTCGTTGAGCTTGAGATCGATGCCTAAGCGCCCGGCCAGCGCTAGCAGATGGACTACCGCATTGGTCGAGCCGCCGATCGCCATATCGGTACGAATAGCGTTCTCTAACGCCTCGCGCGTCATGATTTTCGAGGCGGTCAGGTCTTCCGACACCATCTCGACAATGCGACGGCCGCTAGCTTCGGCCAATTGATAGCGCCGCGAATCTACAGCCGGAATTGCGGCGCCGCCCGGCAACATCATGCCCAGCGCCTCGGCCATCGACGCCATTGTCGAGGCGGTCCCCATCACCGTGCAGTGGCCGGCGCTACGCGAAATACAGCCCTCGACCTCGGCCCACTGCTCTTCGCCGATCTGGCCGGCGCGGACTTGCTCGAACAGCCGCCGCCCATCGGTTCCTGAACCCAGCGGCTCGCCGTTCCAACGGCCCGAGAGCATCGGCCCACCGGTGACCATAATCGACGGAATGTCCGCCGAAGCCGCTCCCATCAACTGTGCGGGAGTGGTCTTATCGCAGCCGCACAGCAAAACCACGCCGTCGATCGGGTTCGCGGTGATCGATTCCTCGACGTCCATCGCCATGAGGTTGCGAAACATCATCGTGGTGGGCTTCATAAACATTTCGCCCAAAGAGATGGTGGGGAATTCCAGCGGAATTCCGCCGGCCGCCCAGACTCCGCGTTTGACGGCTTCGGCGACCTGCCGCAGATGCGCGTTACAGTTCGTCAACTCCGACCACGAATTGCAAATTCCGATCATGGGCCGCCCGTCGAAAGTGTCTTCGCCCAGGCCTTCGGAGCGCAGCCAGGCACGCCTCGCTAGGTGCTCATATTGATCGCCGTGGAACCACTCATGGCTCCGAAAAGTCTTCGGATCACGCATAGAGGCATACGATACCAAAGACTTTTTTGGGAGCAATGGCCCCGATGCCTGCCTGTCCGCGCCTGTACCGGTAAGGGAGCAATTTCGACAATGCTATCAACCACAAACGAAGGAAACTTTCATTCTGAAGAGCACACACGTTCTGGACGCGTGCGCGCCCATCTCGCCGAAGTTCTCAAGTCAGCGCCGTTCCGCCGAGCCCCCGGCCTGAGGAAACTTTTGGCATTTGTTGTCGACTCGACACTCGCCGGTGAAGGCGACACGCTGAAAGAATACACGCTTGGGGCGGACGGTCTGTCACGGGGAACTGACTTCGATCCTCGGTTCGACCCTATCGTGCGCGTGCAGATGCGCAAAGTCCGCATGCGTCTGAACCGCTATTACGCGGAAACCGCCGGCGAACACCCGTTGCGCATCGAGATCCGATCGGGACGCTATCGGCCGCACTTTCAGTTCGCCGAAGACAGAACGCAGCCAAACACGGAGTGGACCGTGATGCCGGCCCCGCGTCCTCAGCCATTCGCCGAGGCATTCGCGCGTCGAGCGGCAATGGGCATGTAGTCACCGATAAGCGTAGGCGGCGCGGGCTACAATTGCAGGGCTATGCGGCCCTACAGCGCTGTATTCATCTGCCTAATCCTCGCCAGTTGTTCGTCCGCGCCTGATTCGCTTCGGTCGGCACCTGAAACGGGCTACACCGACTGGGCCGCGTACGGCGGTGGCAAAGACCAGATCCGCTATTCGAGGCTGGAGGAGATCAATCGAGAGAACGTCTCGCAGTTGACGCAGGCGTGGGTCTATGACACTGGAGACGTGGCGCCTGGCTCAGAGATCCAATGCAATCCGCTCGTGGCTGACGGTGTGCTTTACGGTGTGAGTCCCAACGGTCGAATTTTCGCCCTCGACGCAGCAACGGGAACAGAGCGTTGGACATTCACACCTTCGATCGACGGCAAGCCCTTTACGGGAAGAACTCGAACTCGCGGCTTCATGCTGCACGGATCAGGGGATAGCGCCCGCCTGTATTTCGCGTCGAAGCACCAACTCTACGCACTCGATGCACAGACGGGAATCCCCGTAGAACAGTTCGGAGGAAATGGATTTATCGACTTGCGCGCCAACCTCGGCAGGCCGGTCGAAGAACTCTCAGTCAGCATGAATACGCCCGGTGCGATCTTCGGCGACCTGTTGATTGTGGGTAGTGTGGTGAGCGAGGGGCTACCGAGTGCTCCTGGCGACATTCGCGCCTATGACGCGACGAGCGGCGAGCTGCGCTGGAGTTTCCACACCATTCCACACCCCGGTGAACCTGGCTACGAAACGTGGCCGCCCGAGGCCTGGAAGACGCTCGGAGGCGCCAACAACTGGTCTGGTATGGCGCTCGACGAAGAGCGCGGATTGGTCTACGCCGGGACTGGGTCGTCAGCGTTCGATTTTTGGGGCGGCAACCGAGTGGGCGACAATCTTTACGCCAACTCGCTGCTTTGTTTGCGGGCGACGACGGGCGAGTTGGTTTGGCACTTTCAATTCGTGAAACACGATGTTTGGGACCGCGATTTACCCGCGCCCCCGTCGCTTGTCACCGTAGAGCGAGACGGCAAACTGATCGACGCGGTGGCGCAATCGACGAAGTCGAGTTATCTATTTGTATTCGATCGCGAGACGGGCGAGTCGCTATTTCCGCTACAAGAAATCGAAGTTGAAGCGTCGGACGTGCCCGGTGAACAGACGGCTCCGAAACAGGTTTTACCGCTGGCGCCGCCGCCGTTCGGACGGCAACAAATCACCGAAGCCGAGCTGACCCAGCGAACGCCTGAAGCGCACCGCGTGGTGCTCGAGCGATTCCGAAAAATCCGCAGTGGCCCGCAGTTCACGCCGCCTAGCGCCGCCGGAACGGTCGTCTTCCCGGGGTTCGACGGCGGGCCCGAATGGGGTGGGCAGGCCTTTGACCCCGAGACCGGCCTCTACTACGCCAACGCTAACGAAATGGCGTGGATCTTGCGGCTTGTGGAACAGAAAAAACTGGGTAACGTGATGACCGGCAAGCGGCTCTACCAACGCCATTGCGCAGCCTGCCACCTCGACGATCTGAGCGGCACTCCTCCGGACTTCCCGGCGCTCAATCAGGCCACTAAATCACAGCTCGAGGTTGAGACCGTAATTCGAAACGGCGTCGGACGGATGCCCGCCTACGCGACACTCGGCGACGCCGCGATTACCGCGATGGCTCGCTTTGTGGTGGCACGCGAGAACGTCTCCACCGACGTTGACCATCGCGCCACATCGGCCTACGATCTGCCATTCACACACGACGGCTACAATCGCTTTTTCGATCACGAAGGCTATCCGGCAATCTCTCCTCCGTGGGGCACGCTCAAAGCGGTCGACCTCGACTCCGGCACGATCGCTTGGAGCGTGCCGCTGGGCGAGTATCCGGAACTCAGTGCGCAAGGAATGGAGCCGACCGGCACCGAGAATTACGGCGGTCCCGTAGTTACCGTCAGCGGGCTGCTGTTCATCGGCGCTACCGCGCTCGACAAGAAATTCCGTGCATTCGACAAACTCACTGGCGAACTGCTGTGGGAGACCACCTTGCCCGCTGGTGGAAATGCGACTCCGGCGATGTATGAGGTGGCCGGCCGTCAGTTCGTCGCGATCGCCGCGGGCGGAGGTAAAAGCGGCGGCGAGTCGGGTGGAAAATACGTGGCGTTTGCTTTGCCGGAGTGAGATGCTTGGTCGGCATGCCTGCAAATTTCTGTGGCTAGGGGTGATTGTTTCGCTAGTCGCATCATCCGCTTGCAATATTCCGGTTCTGACGATTGCCGGCGAGGCTCCTCGTGAATTTGCGGGTGCTCCCGTGACCATTGTTGAATTCGACGACGGTGGTGTTGAGGTGGGTAAGAGCTTTGTTCCGACGATCATTCGCAACGATTCCGCCTGGCGCCAGGTGCTCTCAGTCGAGGCGTTCAAAGTCGCGAGAATTGGCCAGACCGAAAACCCCTACAGCGGTGAATACGACGATCACTACGAGCCGGGAATATATCGCTGTATCGGCTGTGGGACGGCTGTATTTTCGTCGCAGACGAAGTACGACTCATGGACCGGTTGGCCCAGTTTTTGGGCCCCGATTGCCGACGAGAATATCTACCTTGAGTGGGATCGTAGCTGGGGGCTCAATCGGCGCGCGGTCTTGTGCCGACGCTGCGATTCACACCTTGGGCACGTGTTTGGGGACGGGCCACGCCCAACGCGAAAACGCTATTGCATCAATTCGCTGTCGCTGAATTTCGCACCGCTGCGAAATTGATCTGGCACTCGAAATCTACGCAATCACTTCTATGATTACTTTGCCGTGGACATCAGTTAGCCGCCGATCGATGCCGTTGTGGCGGTAGGTCAACTTGGTGTGATCAATTCCCAACAGATGCAAGACCGTCGCGTGCAGCTCGTACGAATGGATCGGGTTTTCCTCGGCCTTGTACGACCACTCATCGCTCGAACCGTAGATCGTCCCACCCTTCACTCCGCCGCCGGCCAGCCATGACGTGAAGGTAAACGGGTTGTGGTCGCGCCCCTTGCTGCCCTGGCTACAGGGCATACGGCCGAACTCGGTGGTCCAGTAAACGATCGTGTCTTCGAGCAATCCGCGCGCGGCTAAGTCTTTGATCAGAGCGGCGGCGGGTTTATCCATCGATGTGCCCATGGCGCCGTGATCTTTAAGAATGTCCTCGTGACTGTCCCAGTTGCGACGCGGGAATCCGTTGTCGGCGCCGCTCCATACTTGGACGAACCGCACGCCGCGCTCAAGCAGCCGGCGGGCGGTCAGGCAACGCAGCCCGAAGTCCTCTGTGATTTCTTCATCAAGACCGTAGAGTTTTCTAGTTGCGGCCGACTCATCCGAAATATCCATCACTTCAGGCGCGGAAACCTGCAGACGTGCTGCCATTTCGTATGCGCCAATGCGGGCTTCCAGGCGTGAATCACCCTCGCGATCGGCCATGTGTCCGCGGTTCATACGCTCCAAAAGCTCTAGACCGGCGGCTTCGCTTTTGTCGTTAATAAATTCCGCCGACTTGGGCGGGAACAGATCGTGAATTGGGTTCGGGCGCCCGGCGCGAATCATCGTGCCTTGGTGCTGCGCGGGCAAAAATCCCGCCGAATGATTCGCTGGGCCGTTGGGCGCAAATCCGCGAGAATCGGGTAGCACGACGAACGTTGGCAAATCGTCGGTCATGCGGCCCAGCCCGTATGAAAGCCAGGCGCCCATGCTTGGGAATCCTGGCAGAATGAAGCCGCTGTTTTGCATGAACGTTGCGGGCCCATGCACGTTCGACGTCGCGAGCATTGAAGGGAAAAACGCCATATGGTCGACACACTGGGCCAAGTGCGGCACGAGACCGCTCATCCACTTACCCGAGTCGCCGTACTGTTTCCAGTCCCACGGGCTTTGCATGACCGGGCCGGGGCTGCTTTGGAAGAGCTCGATCTTCTCGCCGCCGGGGTTAAACTCTTCGCCGTTCCGTTTGATCAACAACGGCTTGTAGTCGAAAGTATCGACCTGGCTCGCCGCACCCGACATGAAGAGTTGAATGACACGTTTGGCTTTGGCGGGGTGGTGCAGGCCGCCATTGATCTCGGGATCAGCGGCGCTAGACTCGCCGGCCAGCAAGTGCGCGAGAGCGATGCCCCCGAGGCCTCCCCCGGACTGCTCGAGGAAAACGCGCCGGTTTACGTTCCGATTCGCAGTCAATCCGTAACCCCGCAAGCAGACCACAACAGAGCCGTGACCGTTAGGTTGCGACAAGGGTGCACCGCGATTGCGCGGGTCTCAGTCGACGAATATGAATTCATTGCTATTGAATATTAAACGTGCCACGTTTTCGAGGCCGTGGCTCTTTGCGTGCGCCGCTAGCGCGTCCACTTCTTGCTCCGTCGCCGTCCGGCCATATGCCTCACGGTGGGCGGTTTGAATTTGTGCACGTAGCTGTGGCGAGCGTTCGCGCAAGCGGTTAGCGAAGTGCTTCGATTCTTGGACAATCAGCGGGTCGTTGAGCAGGGCTAGCGCTTGCACGGCGGTTAGCGTGCTGCTTCGTTTGGGAACCAACAGTGAGGGATCGGCGCAGTCGAGGCTCTCCATAAACGGGTCTTGGACGCTGCGCACTAGGAATCGGTAGACACTCCTGCGGCGTGCGCCGGGGCTATCGAAATCAAAGCGGGCGTAGTCGTAGATGGGCGAGTGATCATCTTTGAACAAGAAGTGCTCAACAGACGGTCCGCCCATGGTGAGGTCGAGCCGGCCGCTAACGGCAAGAACGGAGTCGCGCACGGCCTCGGCATCGAGTCGGACTCGATTCATTCGCCAAAGGTACTGATTGCTGGAGTCAATCTTAGAGTTGGCGGCCTGGTGCGCCGACGATTGTCGGTAGACGGCGCTAGTCAGAATCCGGCGGTGAAGGTCTTTAATCGAACCGCCGCCGTCGCGGAACTTCAACGCAAGCCAATCGAGCAGTTCCGGATGCGTCGGCTCGCCGCCCATGCGGCCAAAATCGTTGGGCGAGTCGGCTAGGCCACGTCCGAAATGGTAGTGCCAAACGCGGTTGACGATTGATCGCCATGTTAGTGGGTTCTCTGGAGCGGCGATCCACTCGGCAAGCGCGGCTCGACGAGCGCCCTCGTTAGCGTCGGCGGGAAGATTGAAACGCGCGGGTTTCCCCGCAACGGATGTCACTGCGCCGGGGCCCACCGGCTTGCCTGGGGATTCGACGCTGCCTCGACCCAGTAGGTGGATCGGGCGCGGTTCCCAGGCAGGAGTGAACTTGCCGTAGGTCTTGAAGTAGCTCGCGGCGCTGTAGACGAGCCGCGGTTCCGGCAGAGCTGCAAGCGCCGTGTTGAGTTTCGCTCGGTGCGACTCCAAAGCTTCGAGGCGGGCTCGTTCCTCGACGCGCATCAGAGAGCGGCCGACCGCGTCACGGCGGCGAGTGAGAACGGCCGTCTCTGCTGAAATTTCCTTTTTGCGCGCGACTACTTGGGGCGTAAATTCCTCGCCAATCTTCGGCTGTAGGTTTGAGCTCTCTTGACGCAGAACGGCGAGCCGCTCGTCGATGCTCACGATGTCAGCGTTGCTCAGCTCGGCCAGCCCGGCCGTCAGCGGTTGAATGGCGGCATCGGCCTCGCGCAGCTCGAACCAAAGCGCGCGGCGTTTCTGGAAAGTCGCTTTATCGATGTCGTAGGGCTGCTCGGCACGGTCGACCCCGGCGAAGACAGCCTGCAAGGCGTAGTAATCTTCTTGCTGAATCGGATCGAACTTATGGTCGTGGCAGCGCGCGCAGTGCACCGTCAGGCTGTTGAACGTCGACATGGTCGCGGCCAACATGTCATCCCGGTCGATCAGTCGAACTAGCTTCTTGTCCTTTGTCCCCTCGCGCAACTCGGCGTGGCCCACGTAGTCCCATGGACCGGCGGCGATGAATCCGGTTGCGATTACGCCTACAGGATCGTCGGGCCACAAGACGTCGCCGGCGAGCTGCTCTTTTATGAAACGAACGTACGGTTTGTCGTCGTTAAAACTGCGAATGACATAGTCGCGGTAGGGCCAGGAATTACGGCGCGCCTTGTCTTTGTCGTAGCCATGCGACTCGCCATAGTGCGCGACGTCGAGCCAGTGCCGCCCCCAACGCTCGCCGTATCGAGGCGAGGCTAGTAGGCGGTCGACTAGGTTTTCATAGGCTTGCGGAGAATCATCGGCGATAAACGCATCGACCTCGTCGGGAGTCGGCGGCAGCCCGTGAAGATCGAACTTGAGCCGTCGAATGAGCGTTCGCCGATCAGCCTCGGGGGCTGCGCTGAGTCCGTGTTCAGCGAGTTTCGCGGAAACGAAATGGTCGATAGCAGTGCGGGCCCAATCCTGGTCGCCTTCTGGAACAATCGGCTCTTTCAGCGGCCGGAATGACCACCACAGCGGCGCCTCGGGCGGGCTCTCGCCGTCGTCGTTTTTGGCGCCCTCGTTGATCCAGCGACGGATAAGAAACACCTGCCCGCTATTGAGCGGCTCACCGCGAGCGGGCATTTCCGGGTTCGCACCACTAATCTTCTTGAGTAGGAGGCTGTTTGTGGGACTCCCGGAATCGATGACCCCGCCGGACTTTCCGCCCGTCGTAATCCCGCCCCAATCGGCGAGCGAAAGTTGCGCCTTGCCGCCTTCGGCCTTGTGGCAGGAGGTGCAGTGTTTGTCGAAAATTGGCTGAATTTGACTGCTGTAAGTGACGGGGGCCGCTGTTGCGGAGTGGACCCACGCAGCCACCAGCAGAATCGTTGCGCTAACCCGCATCTCAGGACCGGAAGATTCGGTAGACTTCTCTGACAATACAGTAAGCGTCAAACCAACGAAACATCAACGCCCGCCACAGCAGGGAACTCCATGGCATGACCCGCGATTCGTCGGCGCGGATTCTCGATCCGCGGCTCGAAACGCGTCGTCAGAAAATCAACGCGAAAGCGGGATGAACGACCCCGCGTTCGCGGCTACGAAACGGCTTAGTCCGACGGCAGCGTGGGCCAGACCGTGCCCTGATCCATCGTTGTGATCGGCCCTTCACCCTTGTACATGAACTTTTGCACGCGTTGACCGTGATAGGTCTCGGTCGTGTAAAGGTTGCCCTTCGAGTCGGTCGCCACACTGTGGACAGCGTAGAACTGACCCGGCTGCCGGCCGCCGTCACCGAACGTCGTAATCACTTCGAGCGACTTGCGGTTGAGCACGTGCACCTTGTGGTTCGCCCCGTCGGCGACATACAGATACTTCTGCTCGGGGTCGCGTGAAATCGCAACGTCGAAGGTCGAGCCATCGCCGAGAGTGTTCTTTGCCACGATGACCTCGTCAACGTATGTACCATCCGTCTGGAATACCTGGATACGATCGTTCGCGCGATCACATACGTAGAGCAGGCCGTCGTCAGCCAACGTCACCGCATGCACCGGCGTGCGGAACTGTTTTGCAATCGGGTCGGCCGGATTGTACGCGCCAAGCTGCGTGTCGTCGGGCTCTTCGCCGTAAGCGCCCCAGTGACGCTTGTATTCGCCGGTATCGGCATCGAGCACGATCACACGGCGATTGCCGTAACCGTCGGCAACGTAAAGCTCATTGGTGTTCGGGTCGACGAGAGTTTTCGCCGGGAGCTTAAAGTTCTTGAGATCGTGACTGCCTTGACCGCCGAAGGGCTCGCCGATCTGCATAAGAAATTCGCCGCTGGCGGTAAACTTCAGCACCATGCTGTCGTGAACCTGGCCTCTGCCCATTGAGTCCTCGTCGTGAGGCTGAGTTTGGACGCCCTTTGGTCGGGCGCGCCCATTGCCGCCGATCCACACGTTGCCTTTGTGATCGACATCAATTCCGTGGTTCGAGGCGGGCCAATCGTACTCACCCGATTCGCTGATACCGCCCCAGTGGTTGATCAGATCGCCTTCTGAGTTGAACACCAAGATGGGCGGCGCCGGGTAGCAGCACTCGGAAGCCGGCGGATCCCAAGTCGCGTAAACTTCCTTGGGCTGAAGCGACCCTCCGCGATGGATAATCCATACGTTGTCTTCCGCGTCAACATCGACTCCGATAACAGTACCGAGCAGCCAATGGTTAGGCAGCGGCTTGGGCCACATCGGGTTGACCTCGAGAATGGGGCCTAGTGGCCCATCTGGGGCGCTGGTAGCATTAGCGGTCTCACCGCCTCCGCTTGATCCGCCGCAACCGATTAGAGCTGCAGCAAGGAATATGGCTATGCCAATGTGGAACTTTGTATTCATTTTTAACCTCGGTAGACGGCGTAGGCTATGATACACGGTTCTGCGGGTAAGGAACAACGTGGTGAAATCGGCTCGCCAGATACTGTCGGCGGGAGCGTTGTGTTTGTTGACCCTGGGCAGTGCTCCGGCGCATGAGATTCCGATTGAAGTTCCTGTCCAATCGTTTGTAAAGCCACAGGGCGAGCGGCTGCGGGTGCTGGTCCGGATGCCGTTGCGGGCGGTCCGTGATGTTGAATTTCCGGCGTTTGGGCCGGGCTATCTAGACATTGACGCGCTCAGGCCACAGCTACAAGATCTTGCGATTCTTTGGGTCGCGGAATTCGTTGAAGTTTATGAGAACGATCAACGATTGCCGTTCCCGAATATCGCTGCCACCCAGCTTTCAATATTTGCCGACAAGTCGTTCGCCTCGTTTGATGAGGCACTAGCCCACACCACCGCTGCGTTGCTCGACAACAGCGCCAACGTCGTCTGGGATCAAGTCCATTTCGACGTTTTGTTGGAATATCCGATCGAGTCGGAAGATTCGGAATTCGCCGTGCGTCCGGGCATGCACGGTCTGGCTACGCGGGTTGTGACAGTGCTGCGCTTCTTGCCGCCCGGCGGGGCCGAGCGGGCGTATCAGTTCAACGGCGATCCGGGTGTGGTCCCCCTAGACCCGAGTTGGTTTCAAGCGGCTCGGCAGTTCGTCGAGATGGGATTTTTCCATATTCTTGGGGGCGTCGACCACTTATTATTTTTGCTTTGCTTGGTCATCCCGTTTCGCAAGCTGCGCCCGTTGGTGATGGTGGTGACGGCCTTCACGCTTGCGCACTCGGTCACTCTTATCGCGTCGGCGTTCGACTTGGCTCCGGACGCGCTTTGGTTCCCTCCCCTAATCGAAACGCTGATCGCGGTGTCGATTCTCTACATGGCGCTGGAAAACATCGTCGGTGTCGAGAGCGTTCGCCGCCGCTGGATGTTCGCGTTGGGCTTCGGCCTGGTGCACGGCTTCGGCTTTTCGTTCGCCCTCCGCGAAACGCTGCAGTTCGCCGGATCGCATTTAGTAACGTCGCTCCTGGCGTTTAACGTCGGCGTCGAGCTGGGGCAACTCCTCGTGCTCGTGCTACTACTTCCGTTGTTACACGTTGCGTTCCGCTACGTACTCGCCGAACGCATGGGCACGATCATCCTCTCGGCCCTGGTAGCCCACACTGCCTGGCACTGGATGACCGAACGCGGCCAAATACTCATGCAATATTCGATCGACTGGCAAGATGTGTTGCCCTGGATAGCCGGGACAACGATCATCGCGACAATCTGGCTATCGTTGAAGCGTCGCGATTGGCGATCCAGACCCGAAACTTGATTCTTCGAGCTGCCAACGCGATCTGCTTGTTGGACGAAACCTTTCGTACTGCCGAGCCAAGGACGGAAAGTCCGCGTTGATCGCCCAGGGCATCTTCCCTCATCGCCCGCAGGCGAATTGCATGACGCCACAATCGACATCACTCTCCTGCGAAACTATTCGTTAACGCGCTCGACCCCGCGCACCTTGAGCAACCGTGCAATACCGCAACATTCGTCT
This sequence comes from Bryobacterales bacterium, assembly GCA_965247305.1. GTDB lineage: Bacteria > Acidobacteriota > Terriglobia > Bryobacterales > UBA6623 > CATQHP01. The sequence continues at coordinate 5,650,260 of OZ252030.1, forward strand.
GGGCGTAACCGGCAGTAGCGAAGACCATGATGCCTTCAACACTGACGTCGTCCTCAGCGCGGAAGAAATACGTGTACTCGGTTGTCTCGTCGAGAAGGAGGCGACAACCCCTGACTACTACCCGCTCACGCTGAACGCGATCGTGGCGGCATGCAATCAGAAATCGAGCCGCAATCCGATCATCTCTTTCGACGAAGCTACCGTTCGAGACACGTTGGCGTCGTTGCAAGAGACAAACCTCGTGCACCGCATCACCAGCTCCGATGGTGGCCGCGTAAAGCGCTTTCGGCGTATGTTTTCGCAAACGTTTGCGCTGATCCCCGAGCACGCGGCGGTGCTGTGCGTGCTGATGCTGCGCGGGCCGCAAACTCCGGGCGAGATTCGCCAGCGAACAGGACGCATTTTCCCCTTTGAGTCGCTGGCTGATATCGAGGACGCGCTAGACGCGCTGGCGGATCGCTCGACGCGGCCGCTGGTCGTGAAATTAGCGCGCCAACCGGGGACAAAGGAACCGCGCTACGCCCAGCTATTAGGGGGCGCGGTGAGCGAGCAGATCGAAGAAACATCTATCGCCACAGCGGCCCCCGCTGCCCCTCAGGCACTATCGCAGCGCGTCAATGCTCTCGAAAAGGAAGTCGCCGAGCTGCGCCAAGCGCTAGATCAATTGCGCTCGGACCTGGGCGCCGATTCGTAGATCCCTCTCGGGATGAGTTACTACCGCGCGCCAAGTTGGGGCGTGTTGGGCGGAACGTTCGGAAAATCACCCTCTCCTAAAATTTCTTGTTGACTCACGAATTCGTACGTACTAATTTATTAGTGTGAGACGGCGGAGTTCGACACTAACCGAGCAAGAGCTCGAAATCATGAAGCTGGTTTGGAGCTTGGATGGAGGCACGGTTCGGGCTGTTTATGAAGCGCTCTTGGCCCAGCGCCAGATCGCTTATACAACTGTAATGACGATGATGAACGTGCTCGTCGACAAAGGGCACTTAGAGCGCTCGAAGACGGGCACGGAGGCTTATAGGTATTCGCCCACTAAGCGGCGCAGCGAGGTTGAGCGCTCGATGATTCATGAGTTTTTGGGCCGCGTGTTTGACGGCAGCGCTAAGCCTTTGCTGGTCCAACTAGTGGAGGACGAGAAGCTTAGCCAAGGCGACCTTGACGAGATCAAGTCGCTGATTCGGGAGAAGTCGTGATGCCGGGGCTCGATACGGTTCTCGCCTATAGCTTGCAGGTTGGGTGCTTGGCGGCGCTGGCATTGCTGTTGCCTTGGGCGGTTCGGCTGGCGGACCCTCGCGTGGCTTATGTGTACTGGCGAGGGGCGCTGGTAATTTCGCTGCTGGCTCCTTTTATTGAGTTGGTTTGGCGCCCAGCGTCGACTGACGTTAGCGGCGCCGTGGAGTTTGTGGCGTCGGCCGTTGGAGTGGGTCGGGCTGCCGGTGGCGCCGCTGACTTTCGCTGGGTGCTGGCGGCCGGCGTGGCGGCGATGGTCGTATGGCGCGCCCTAGGTTTTTTTCGGCTGCGCGGCTATCGGCGACGGGCGCAGCGGGTTTCTGGGGAACAGCTCTTCCCCGCCCCGCGGATTGAGGCGGCTCTCGGCGTGCATCCCGAATACTTTCTGACGAACGAGGTTTCGGGTCCGCTAACGTTTGGGTTGTTGCGGCAGTCGATCTTGCTGCCTCGCAGCTTGAGTGGGTTAGGCGGCGATGAGCTGGAATCGATTCTTACTCATGAGATGATTCACGTTCGCAATCGGGACTGGCCTCAGGTACTGGCTGAGGAGGCGCTGCGTTGCGTGCTGTGGTTTCACCCGCTGGTGCACTGGCTGATTGAGCGCGTGCGAAATGCGCGAGAGATGAGAGTGGATGCGGCAACGGTGCGGATGATGGGAGATCGCGAGCGATACCTCGTCACGCTGGTACAGATCGCCGAGAAGCAGCAGCAGCGGGCTTGGATTGCGGCTCCGCTATTTGGCGGCTCTCGGCTGAAACAACGAGTCGAAGTTCTAATGGAGAATCACACGATGTCGAAAATGCGGATTGTTTTTGTTGGATTGCTGGTGTTTGCGGCGTTTTCTATCGGCGGACGATTGGCGAACGAGGCGTTTCCTCTGGCTGCTTTTGCTGCTGAGAACTATATCGTGCACGCGGTCGGGGAAGATGGTGTGAGCACGCCCAAATTGCTGCGGAAGGTGGAGCCAAACTATCCAGAAGAGGCAAAAGAGGCCAAGCTAGAGGGGACCATTGTGTTGGAACTAGAGGTCCACCCAGACGGGCAGGCTCATAACATCCATGTGCTCGAAGGGCTAGGGATGGGACTAGATGAAGAGGCGATTGCGGCGGTTGAGCAGTGGACCTTCGCGCCGGGCGAAAAGGATGGCGAGCCGGTCGTGGTTGCGGCTAAGATTCAGATCAGCTTTCGACTGCTGTAGGTTGCAGCTTTACTTGTTCTGACTGGTGTGAGAGGATCAGGTTGGAACGCGATTTAAGCGGGTTGGGCTGGCCCGGTTTTGCGTTTCAGAGGTTTTCCACAGCGTTATCCAGAGGGTAAGCTGCTGAGAACGTTGAGTCGAAAAAATAGGTTGGCGGCGTCGTGTCTAAGGGGTATGCTTTAGAACTCCGATGACAATCGAGCTACGACGCTAATGGCTACCGCCCCCGACACACTGGCCCTCGAAAAAGGGCTCCCAACTAACATCGAGGCCGAGAAATTCGTCCTCGGGTCGGTGCTGCTAGACGACACTCTTTTTGCTCAAGTCGCCGGGTCTCTGGATGCCGACGACTTCGCGATCGAGAAACATCGGCGGATGTTTACGCGGATGGCGGATCTGAGTGGCCGCGGCGAGCGCATCGAGTATCTGACGCTCATCAACGAGCTCGAAAAGCATGGGCAGTTGGAGTCGGTTGACGGCATCGCCTACATTTCCTCATTGAACGACGGGCTGCCGCGGCTGACCAGCATCGACAGCTACATCAAAATCGTAAAAGACAAGTCGCTGTTGCGGCAGTTGATTTTCACTTCGCAGACGGTGATCTCTTCTTGCATTGAAGAGGGGCGCGAGGTCGACGATATCTTGGCCGACGCCGAGTCGTCGGTGATGAAGGTCGGCGATCAGCAGTTGCGGTCGGGGCTGGAAAATCCTCGCCGGACGATTGAGAATTATCCCGGCGGGTTGCAAACGTTCTTGGACCCCAGCCGACGTCCGAAAGGCTTGGCTGGACCGTTTCACAAGTTCGAGGAAATGACGACCGGAATGCACGGTGGTGAATTGATTGTGATCGCGGCGCGTCCCGCGATGGGTAAGACTTCGCTGGCACTAAATATCGCTTCGCACATCGCAATGGATCGGCCAGGAGACCCCGCCAAGGCTGTAGCGGTGTTTTCGCTCGAGATGTCGAAGGAGTCGCTGCTAACGCGCGTGCTTTGTTCTGAGGCGCGGGTCGACCAGCATCGTTTTCGCGGCGGATATCTCAATCAAGACGAACGGCGGCGCCTGACCCAATCGCTCAATCAGTTGGTGCAGAGCAAGCTGTTTCTCGATGATTCCGCGGACACGAACATCATGGAGATCAGCGCGAAATGCCGGCGGTTACGCTCGGAGCACGGGCTGGCATTGGTGGTCGTCGACTATCTGCAACTTTTGGGATCCAAGGGCAAGGTCGAGAACCGAGTTCAGGAAATTTCCGCATTTTCTCGAGGGCTGAAACTGCTGGCTAAAGATTTAGACGTGCCGATCATGGCGCTGTCGCAGTTGAGCCGCGCTCCCGAGACTCGGCAAGGCGACCACCGCCCGATGCTAAGCGATCTGAGGGACTCGGGTTCGATTGAGCAAGACGCCGATTTGGTTGCATTTATTTTCCGCGAAGAGGTTTACAAGCCCGATCGCGAGGACGTGCATGGCATTGCGGAGCTGATCATCTCGAAACAGCGTAACGGGCCGACGGGCAAGATCAAGCTTGCGTTTTTGAACAAGTTCGCGAAGTTCGAAAACTTGGCCGAGAACGCTGGCAAGCTTCGGATTGTGCCGGAGCCGGACGCGGACGATGACGACGCTCCGTTTGATGTTTAGGACCAGCGATCGCCGTATCGCCTCCGCGGTTCGCGCCCATTAGCTGATGTGAGCGGCCTGAATTTTCATACCGCTTGGTCCTATGGACTGGCTGCGATCGCCGACATTGCGTGCATAACCCATGACTCGATCACTAAGTGGTCTTTCTCCTGCTCCCATTGCTCGGGCGCAAATACGCTCAGCTTCTCTCGCGACAGCCCGTGGACGAAACTTCCCAGCGCGTGGGTGCCGCCTTCACGATGCTCACTGGTATAACCGGGGTCCATCTCAACCCCTTCGGTTCGCGCCCATTCGCTGATGTGAGTGGTCTCGAGCATGGCGATGTCGTCGGGTGTCCAAGCGGGAAAATCGAGCTGGCGCTCGAGCCACTGCGCCCCCATCCGCGTCACGAATAGCGGACGGTGACTCGCTCGCGGCACGAACTTGTACTCAAAGACGTTTTCCTCGTTTCCCAGCAACGCGGCCGTGCGTCGTTGCAGGTCGGCCAAGAAGGGCTCCCCCGTCTTGGGCATGTTCACCACCGAATCCTCGAGCCCGTTCATCAGCAGTGTCGGTCCGCGCAAAGCGTGCAGCGCATAGAGCGCCGCGGCGCGGTCTCCCAGAAACGAGAGCGAGCGGTAGGGAATGCCTTGGCACATGGGTTTGGAATTGTCCCAGTACTCCTCCGGGCCATCGAGGTTGCCCCCGCCGGCCAGCACACAAGCTTTCAGCCGTGGCTCCACCGCCCCAGTCAGCGCGAGGACGAATGAGCCCATCGAGTAGCCCACAGCGGCGATGCGCGAGGGGTCGACTTCGGGTCGCTCGGAGATCAACGTGACGGCCTGCATCAGGTCGGTCATCATCTGGCCGCTCTGGCGGCGGGCCAACTCGGGAATTCGTTCCAACTGGTCATGAGCGCGCGTGCCGGAGCGGCGTTCGGGATTGCGCTCGCCCTCTCCGGCCGGATCGTACGTTAGCACCGCCGCGCCGGCATGGGCGTAAAGCACGCCGGAGTAGAAGGAGTACCAACTGTACTTATCACCCCCGTGACCGTTGACGATGATCAGCGCGGGGACTTTGCCGCTCCGCTTTCTAGGTAGGTACAAGATCGCCGGGACTCGCATATCGAACTGCGTACCGTAGCTGATGCGCTCAGCGACGACCGCCCCATCGATCTCGAAGGAACTGTGGATTGTCGCTTCGAGCGGCGGCAGCGGGTCGGGGACGAAAAGGGTTTTGCGAACTTGTTCGCGCCATTGATCGGCCTGCGCATGCGTAAGCACCTGGCCAGAGAGTCCAGCGGCGGTGCCGATGAGCATGGCGAGCAAAACGCTGTGAATACGAGTTGATATGCGCATGAAACCGCCGCAGCGTACTGAACGGATTATAGGCCTTCGGTGGTCTCGCGATTTCCGCAGAATCTTTCATAGCGGTCAGGCGTGGACCGGGCGTTCTGGTCGATTCCGGGTCAGGGGCGCCACCGGCGCGTGCTCCGTAGAGGCAGGCAACACGAGGGTTCGTCAAGTCGGAGAGATTACGAGATCGCATGTGCCAGTCCCCGCCTGAAAGTCCGCCTTCTTCCGTTCGGCGTGTCCGAGCCGCGCCGCCGTGCGGTGCGGCGCACACTTCGCAGAGAGGACCGCACCGCGAGGCGGCGCGGCTCGGTACAGAGAAGCGCAACGTCGCCTCGCTGGTATCTCAAGTTTTTCCCTTGAATCATCCGCCCAACCAAGGCAGGCGGTGGCCGGACTTGTCTGTTCCGCTCTGGCACGCGCGGGCGCAATGAGCGCTATTTGGAAAATAAATAATATTTAGGTTGACATCAACATTGTTCAACCTTATCATGAGGGGTGTCTAGCCAAGAGTTCCCGCCATGGTTTGTCCATATCGAAGAGGAAGACAGGCAGTTCGTCAAGCGCTTGGTGCTCGCTTCGGGTTCGCTCAAGCAACTCGCGACAGAGTACGGAGTTTCTTATCCGACGATTCGTCTCAGACTAGATCGAGTGATCGATCGTATTCGACTAGTCGACGAGTTGCCATCGGACGATCCATTCCAGGCGAAGATTCGACTCTTGGTCGCGAATGGGGACATATCCGCGCGTGTCGGCAAAGACCTGCTGCGGATCCACAAGGAAGTGCAGCAAGGAGCAAAAAATGAGTGAAGCGTGGTTCTCTCAAGAGTTCGCCCTAAATCTAGTGTGGTTTGCCCTACTGGCAGTCTTGGCCTCGGTCAAGGTGCTCGCACAACGCGGCCTTTTCCGGAGGGCAATCGTATCGCTGTGGACGGTTGTCATCGCCTTCGGAACCGTTTGCTTGGCAGCCTTCATGGCTGGAGTGATTCTCGGCCAACCTGGCTTTGTGCTGCTGCCGCTGTTCGTGCTCGGCGTCACGGTGACGACGACATTTATCGCTACTTTGGTTCCGCTGAAACGAACGTACTGGGAGGCAGAAGACCGAAGAACCGTCGCGCAGGACATCTAGCGCATTATCAGTCAAAGTGTAGACCGACGATCGAAATCACCCATCGCAGACGGCGGACCGGTAAGAACGTCGACCTAGAGCTCGACGCGGCCCGCCGGAGGCGCGCGCCACGAGCCTTCGTCAATTGTTTGCGTAGCTTCGTCGAGAATCGATCTACACTCATCATGAAAATGCTCTAGCCCGCATTTCTCGCCACCTGGCGATCGGATTCGTTGGCTGAAGGCAGCCTACCCGATGGATTTTCGCAGGTCTTTGAAGCGTTTCGCCTTCGCTTCCCAGCGCGGCAGTTCTCTCTCTTTAACCGAGACCACCGGCGCCCGAATTCCAAATTCGTTCGCTATCTCTTGTCGGACTTCTTGGCAAATTGGGGTGGGCGCTTCGAGTTCGATTGCGACCTCGTCCATTTGGGCGTCTCTGGTCGCGGTGATGCGAAATTCGGCGATGCCCGCTATTCGGCGGATGACCTCTTCAATAGCCGTGGGGTAGAGATTGACGCTGCGCACTAGGATCATTTCGTCCGCGCGGCCTAGGATTCCTCCCTCTAGGAGTAGGCCTTGCGCGGTGCGGCGCGGGCGGACGATGTCTCCAGTTCGGTAACGCACTACCGGAAATCCCCAGCGGCCAAGGTTGGTAAGCACCAATTCGCCGGTCTCGCCCTCTTCGACTGGCTCAGGGGAGGTTGGGTCGAGGACTTCCGCGATGAACTCCTCTTCGTTCACAATCACCCCCGTGCCGTCACTCGACGGTATGCCGAACGCGCCGACTTCACTTGCTCCCGCATGATCGTACGGAGTTGCTGCCCACGCTTGTTCGATGCGATTGCGAACCGAAGGGATGCTGGCCCCTGGTTCCCCCGCGTGAACGAGGCAGCGCACGGCCGATTTGGTCAGATCGATCCCCTCACGCTTGGCCGTTTCCGCGAGATGCAAGGCGTAGGTCGGCGTGCAAAAGAGAGCGGTGCAGCCGGTGTCAAGCAATATTCGCAAGCGGCGCGACGAATCGGCGCCCCCGCCCGGCACTGTGAGCGCGCCGCGGCGGGAGACTGATTCGAACGCCGACCAGAAACCAATGAATGGCGCGAACGAGAAAGCGAAAAAGGCGCGGTCGGCGCTGCTGACTTCGCATGCATCGAGAACTTTGTCCCAGCAGGCACACCACCAGTCCCAACCTGCGGCGGTGTCCATAATGCGAAGCGGGGAGCCGGTGGTGCCCGAGGTTTGGTGATAGCGCTCGTAGCGCTCGATTGGATAGGTCAGGTTCGAGCCGAAGGGCGGATTCGCTTTCGCGTCATCGGCCAGTTCGCTCTTCGTGCATAGCGGCAGGCTGCGAAAGTCCTCCCACGAGTCGACTTGGCGCTCGCGCCCGAGCTTGCGCTGCTGGAAACGGTTGCTCGCCAGCACTTCCGCCAGCATTTCCCGCAGACGGTTGAGTTGCTCGTTTCGATTGTGGGCTGGTTCAATTTTCGCCAAGCGAGCTTACCCGAACAACCGCCAAGCTTGGGCGACGGCGAAACATACGACGAATGCGATGGCTAGCGGCATGATGGCCCCGACGGTTGTCCACTTACGGCTGCGAGTTTCCTTCCATATAGTGATTATGGTGGTCGCGCAGGGATTATGGAGCAGCGAGAAAAGCATCAGGTTGACGGCTGTTAACAGGGTCCAGCCGTGCTGATCGACTAGGATGGTACGAATCTCGTCGTAGGCGTCGATTTCCGACATCATGCCGGTGCCGAGGTAGCACATCAACATAGTTGGCACTACGATTTCGTTCGCCGGGATCGCGATTACATACGCCAGCATGATCACACCGTCTAGCCCAATCGCTTGACCTAGCGGAGCTAGAAATCGAATTGAGTGGTCGGCGAGACTCGCGCCCGATACGTCGATGTTGGCGAGTATCCATATGATTGCTCCGGCCGGAGCGGCGGTCAACATCGCGCGCCATAGGACGAAGATGGTGCGATCGATTAGCGAAGTGTAGAGAATTCGCAGCATGCTGGGGCGACGGTAGGGGGGCAGTTCCAAGGTGAAGGCCGAGGCTTCCCCCGCCAACACGCTTTGAGAGAGCACCCACGAGACCAGCAGAGTGAAACCTATACCTAGAACGACGACGCCCACGACGGCGCCGGCGGCGGCGACCGAGGCAAATGCCGGTGGAAATGCGGCGGCGACGAAGATCACGGCCAGCATGATCAGCGTCGGGAAACGTCCGTTGCAGGGGACGAAGTTATTAGTCAAGATCGCAATCAGGCGTTCACGCGGAGAGTCGATGATGCGGGTGGCTGTGATTCCGGCTGCATTGCAACCGAATCCCATAGTCATCGTCAGCGCCTGTTTTCCATGGGCCCCGGCTTTGCGGAACAGCCAGTCCATATTGAAGGCGACTCGGGGCAGATAGCCGAGGTCTTCGAGGATTGTGAATACCGGAAAGAATATGGCCATAGGCGGCAGCATTACGCTGACCACCCAGGCCAGGCCGCGGTAGACACCGTGCCAGAGTAGACCGGTGATCCACCACGGGATTCCGATTTGCTCGAACCAGCCGGCGCCGATTCCCTCGATCCAGAAGAAGAACCGCGCCAGCATCTGGGAAGGCACATTGGCGCCTAGAATGGTTAGCCAGAAGACGACGGCCAGCAACACCAGCATCAGCGGAAGACCTAGCCAGCGGGAGGTCACGATACGGTCGACGCGCTGGTCGAAGTCCCACTTTTTGCCCTTGCCTGCTCGGACGGAGCGGTCCGCGATCGTTTGCGCTTCGGCGTACAGCGCGGTGACCATAAGGTCGCGGAAATCTTCGCCAAGTGCGCGGCGAAGGTGGTCGCTGCGGTCTAAGACGGCTTGGGGACTGAGGCTCATCGCTCGGTTACTGGGCTCCGTCAATCGCTAGCAAACTGCTGGCGTGCTCTATCGCCGCCGATTGTTCCGCGACTAGGTTCGATAGCTCGCCAGACAGCAGCGCTTGCCGAACTTTATGATCGCCGTCGAGTAAACGCAGCGCGACCCAGCGGGCGTTCGGCAGGCTCGGGGCTACTTCTTCAATCATTGGGATCAGCTCGTCGATGGCGCGGCTTAGTGCCGGCGGAGTTTCGGCCCGCGCGGGTGATGTCGCGACCTCGCCCGCGATGACGGCGGCCACGGTCGACACTAGCTCCGCCAGGCCTTGCTTCGTTCTCGCGACGGTTGGGACTGCCGGAACACCAAGGTCGCGCGCTAGGCTGCGGACGTCAATCTCTAGCCCTTTGCGCTCAGCCTCGTCCATCAGGTTGACGCAGACGACGACGCGGTCGGTAATTTCTAGCACCTGCAGAACAAGATTCAGATTGCGCTCGAGCGCCGTCGCATCGACCACGACGATGGTGCAGTCGGGCTGTCCGAAGAGCAGGAAATTGCGGCTGATTTCTTCGTCTTGCGAAGCGGACAGCAGCGAGTAGGTCCCTGGCAAGTCAACTAGCTTGTAGCGGCTGCCCTGGAATTCGAATCCACCTTCGGCGCGGGTTACGGTTTTACCGGTCCAGTTCCCAACATGCTGACGGAGGCCGGTGAGTGCGTTAAACACTGACGACTTGCCCGTGTTGGGGTTGCCGGCCAAGGCCACGACGTGGTCGTAGTTACCGACGTCGACGCCCATTTGCGCCAGTTGGGCATGCGCCGGACAGGCTTCGCAATCGTTCGCTAGGCTCATCAGCTAGCCGCCTCCAAGGGTTGATTCGACGCAAGCGGACGGACCCAAATGTGGTCGGACTGCGCATTGCGGAGTGCGATCGTCGTGCCACGAATGCGAAAAGCGCGCGGGTCGCCGAAGGTGTTTTCTAGCGAGACCTCGACTTTCGTGTTGGGCGTGAGGCCTAGGTCGAGTAGGCGACGGCGAGAGAAGCCTCGGCAGCCTTCGTCTAGTTCGATCACCTCGGCTTTTAGTCCGTACTTGAGCTGGCTTAGCCGAATCGCACCGGCGGGTCTGCCTGCTTGAGCAGAGGCCGGCGCGACTTGAATGTTCGCGGCTACGGCCGGGGCCAGGCGATGTTCGCTTTCGCCATCGCTGACGACGATCCGGCGACCGTCGGTTTCGAGAACTCTGATTGTTTGTCCGGGCCGTAGGCCGGCGGCTACGATTTGCTGGAAAATCACGTCCGGCTCGTCTTCGATGTGAACGATACGCGCGTGCTCGGGCGAGTGCCATTCAGTCAGACTAACGGCGTCGAGCGGAGTCAGTTCGCCGGCGGCGGTCGGGATTGGGTCACCGTGAGGGTCGTGCTGAGGGTGACCTAGGTGGGCGTCAAGTTCAGCGACCACTTCGCCGGTTAGATCGTGCTCGGCACGTTCAGCTGCCTGGTGCAGCCGAGCTAACGGCATATTCGCGTCGTCGGACAGGTATCGCTCCCAAAGACGGTGTGCACGCACGACTTGCAGCGCCCAGCTTTCGCCACTCGACGTTAGCCGTAAGCCGCCGCTCACGCTTTCTACAAGCTCGGCGCTCTGCATCTGGTTCACCAGGTGAAGCACCGCTTGAGGGGACAGGCTCAAGGCTCCGGCTATCGATTCCGGGGTCGCTACCTTCGAGCGATGCTGCCAAGCTAGAACGTGTTTGAGGGCATCTTCGAGTTGAGCGCGGCCACGGTATTCTTCGCGTCGGCGCCACAGAGACAGCAGCCCTTTTTTTGGCCAGTATACAACCGCCGCAATCAGCAGCGTGACTAAGAAAATGGTGACAGCGCTCACTTAGACTCCATTGGCCGAGTTTGCAATCACGTGGATCTCCGCGGCAACTCGCGTGCCTAGCGCACGAACTTTTTCGGCGCCGTCGACTCGCAGCATCAGGGGACCGTCAAATGGCCCCTTCTCGATCAATTCGAGGTCAACTCCGGGCGTGATGCCAATCTCGGACAGGTAGCGCAACATCTCGGGGTCGCGGTCTGAAACTTTCGAGACCTTCGTAGTCACCCCCACCGCGACTTCAAGCAGGCTACGGTCGTTGCGTTCGGGCATCGTGCCGTCTTTGCGCGGGATGAGGTGTCCATGCGGGTCGATTTCGGGGTTGCCAAGGGCCTTGGCGATGCGGTCTTCAAACATTTCTGAGATGGCATGTTCTAGCTTCTCTGCCTCGTCGTGAACTTCGTCCCAGCTATAGCCCAACGAGTGATGAAGAAAGAGCTCGATGAGACGGTGGTGGCGAATGATTTCGAGAGCGCGGTGCCGTCCGTGCTCGGTGAGGCTTGCACCGTGATGCTTTGCGTATTCGATCCAGGGAGGGTCAGTCTGCGACAGCTTTTTCAGCATGCCGGTAACCGACGCCGGAGCCACCGATAACTTTTTCGCAAGCGTGGCGGTCGAGGCGCGCCCCCCGTCACCGGCGATCTGAAATATCGCCTTCAGATAGTCGTCAACTGCTTCTGTAGCCATATTTAGGCATGCCTAAATTAAGGTTACGCAGTTACCGAAAATATGTCAAACCGCGCCAGCCTGCATTTCTCACCACCTGACGGCGAAAGCACGCGACAGGTGCGCCACTACTTCGTTGCGCTCGATCGCGAATGCTCGACGGACTGTCAAGTACGCCTCCGCGCGCCGACCGTCGCCCGCCTCGTATTGACGCGCCTCTCACCCACTTTCGCTCGCCACGTGGTGAGAAATGCGGGCTAGTCGCGTTGTTTTAGCAGGTGAAGCAACACCCGCGATTGATAGTGGTACGAATTGCTGCCAGAACCGTTGTATCGCCGCAGCGCGTAAGGTCAATCGCAGCCAATTTTGGCGCGGATCGGCACGCCTTTGTAGTCGGCCTTGTTGTAGTACTGTGTCGTGTTGTATACGTTCTTCGAGCCCGCAAACCAGCGTGTAACGCCGGCCTTGATATCCTTCGTGCCCGCGTCGAGCAAGCATTGACGGCAATCGGTCAAGAATCGCTTGTCGCCCCGCTCGAATTTGCAAACCCGCAACGGCCCGCCGCCGATCTCCTTAAGGCGGTCATCAGCTCGCGTTCCCCCGGTTCGACCGTTGACGAATTTGTCAAATTTTCCCCGGAGTTCTTTGACTGCTTTGGAGATATTCTTCTTCACGTCGATCATGAAACCGCTCACTTCATGTGGCTGCGGCGGGTGATGAAACAGCGTGTATTGGCCGACGCCGTAACCTCGCGAGGTGACGACATGACGCTTGTCAGCGTTCGTGTCGAGCCCGACGACAATAAAGTTGTCGCGATCTTTCTTGGTGGGCACATGGTAGTGCTTACCAGCACTTTCCTGTCGGAAGATTGCGCGCAGGAACGGAATGGGGACCGCCTTCGAGCGCAGCGCCGCAAGTTGTTGCAGAACGGTCGCATTTTCCTCCGCGGCGTTGTCAGAGAACGGCAGCTTGGGATAGGCGTCGTCGCCGAGCATGTCTCCAATCGCGGCGGCGAGATTGTGGTCAAGTATTCCGTCGGGATTGGCAACCCGGGCTTGGTTGTAGCTCGAGATGGCAACGGGGGCCGGTCCGTCGTTCGTCGAGCTGTCACCGTGATTGCTTAGAAGGTCATGCTGTAGCGCCTTGACGGCCCGCTCGGAGCCTTGGCCAAATGCCCCGTCGATTCCTTTTCGCAAGTATCCCAGAGCTCTCAGATCCCGCTGCAGATCCTTGACTTGCTCGACAGTTCCCGAGCCCTTTCGCTTAATGACGAGCCCGCGCTTGTGGTAGCTTCTACGTGCCATGTGAGAATATTACTCCAAATGCTCAAAAAACACTAGATTATTTCTAGGCGCCATTTTTCACGACGCGCCGGTAAGAGTCAGTGCAATAACTCGATCACTCGGAAATGATCGTCACGATAAACCTCAACCGTGGAAACTTGTGGGGCGGCCTGGGCCAACTCCGAGTCCGGCCAGCGGGCCGTCGGTAGAACAATAAATCGATACTCGCCACTGCGGATTATCGCGGGGAGATTCGCGTCGCCCTCGTCGCCGACAAGATCACGACAGCGGTATCGCGCCACGTTGTGCGCGTAAACCAGGCTACATGCGTCGATACTAGCGACGCCGTCATCGGGTTGGGCGTTATTCGCCACGAACTCCATCGCTGGATACGTGACTAGCGTTCGACGAAGGTACTCGTGCTGCCCAACTCGCCCTGCCAAGTACTCTAGCTGCGGGCCGTTAATCTCCATGATCATTGTGGGTAGCACGCCGAACGTACAAATCAGAGCAAAAGCGCCGCAAACCGTTGCGGAACACCACTTGCCTGTTCGCAAGAGAAGCTGGTCAGCACGCCCCGCTGTTAGCACGCAAAAGATCGCGAGTGGCGCAATCGCGTAACGCGCGACTGGAGCCAACGAAGCCCAATAGAGGAAGTACACGACCAAATAGAAAAGGCAGGCCGCTTCGGCTCCTCGAGCCCAACGCCAAGTTAGCAGCCACACCGGCCACGAAAATACAAGGAAAATACCAAACGGGTTGTTTGACGGCGATTCGAAGACGCCGTGCAATCCGCCGAAATGAACCTGCCACGGCACCTGCCAATACGGGGTGGGCTCCAATAAGAGGCCCCGCATCGTCGAACCCGCCGCCGCTTCAACCGCGTCTGAGAGGAAGAACGGGTAGACAGGGTTTTCGGTTAGCCAATACGCTCGCGCGTGCCAGCCTAGCGCAAAGACAGCGAAAATGCCCGCAACCCCCGCAAACGTTCGAATCGGCGTCTTGAGCTTCCAAAACGGCTGAATCATCAGCAAGCTAATAGGCACTGCGCCGTAGAGCGCCACGTGCTTGACTGAAAAGCTCATTGCCAGGAAAAACGAGCAGGCCAACAACCAAGGGGCCGCGGTTCGCTCCGATTGGCGCGCCCGCAAACAGCACAGCAGCGCCGCCAACTGATACGTAACTATCGCGCCATCGTTCTTGGGAACGGCGAAGGTCCAATGAAGGAACGGCACGGTCGCAGCCGCAATGATCCCAACGAGCGTAGCCCGGCGCGAAGCCCCCGCAAGGCGTGCAATTGCAGCAAGCAACGCGAATGCGGGCACAGCGAGCATGGGCGAAATCATTTCGGCCGCTGGTCGCCCGCCAAGTGAGTAACCAAGCGACTGCAGCAATTCAATCGATTGCGGCAGGTACGAATAGCTGTGGAACGGCAGCGCAACGAGCGCGCCCTGCTCGGCGTAATGACGGGCTAGCGGAAGATGCATCCTCAGCGAGTCATAGGCCAATGGCGGCGCGATAATCACTGCCAATGCCAAGGCGCCAAACACGGCCGCGAAAAACACGCCGAGACCCACCAGCGGGTGTGCAAGTTCGTCGGCATTCCAAGCAGCGTTGAGCGCTTTTAGATCGCGGCCAAGCACGGCGATCTCACCGCGAAAGATCAACACTGGCAAGGCGAGCAACGCGGAATACGTCGCAACGCCAAGCGCCCCCAAAAGGCCGAGGAGAAACAGAGCGAAGCCACACAATCCGAATCCCGCGGCCAACGCCAATCCGAGCCTTTCGACAGCCGAAAGTCGCGCCTGGGGCAGAGCTCGCCTGCAAACGAAGCTACCGAGGAGCGCCGCCGAGACGGCAAACACCGCGGCTATGAATACCGCTGTCGGATGGTAGAGAGACGGCAATACGACTGCCGCCGTAGCTGCCGCGGCAAGCTCGAATCGACGCACCCTTTCGCGAATTCCGCTGAACCCGTATATGATCCCAATCGCAAATAGCAGCGGGACTAGGATTTTGATCAGTCTGTAGTACTGTTCGCCTGGGCTACGAAAGTATTCGATGTGTTGCAGCAGTGGCGAAGCTGTGAGACAGACGGCAACGACACACCACGCCGACCACACGTACACGCGCCATTCGCGTTCACGACCGTGTGAGTCTTCCAAGACGGGATCGTATCATGCACGCTTTTTGTCACGGCTTAGCCACATTGCGATGCCTGGCAGGGCGATCGATGCGCCGAATGCCAACAGAAATGTTTGCGTCTCAAGCGCGAAAGCGCCCACTGCGGCGTAGACCAGAGCAATTGCGGCGTTGGCAATTCCAGTCCAGGTTGCGAATCTTCCGAACGGCATTCGTGCCGTGCCGGCAAATACCACCGACGCCTCTGCTAGCACCGGCACCGCGCGCGAAACGATCAGCGACCAATCACCCCATTTTTCGTACGACACGCCGGCACGTTGAAGCGCGTCGTCCCCAACAAACCGTCGCACGACGCGGCGACCGGCCGTCGAGCCGATCCAGTAGCCCATAAATGCTCCAACATTCATACCCATCCAAGTCACCAACGTGCCCAGTGGCCAGCCCATCAACAGACCGGAAGCCGTTGCAACCAGGCTGGAAGGGACCGGCAGCAGCACATCGCAAGCCAGCAGCGCGGCGGTTCCGAAGGCGATCGCGACGAGCGGCTGATCTGATCGGACGTAGCTCTCGACGGCGGCCGTGATCGATTCCTCGTAGACGACAAACGGCACGAAGGTGACAGCGAGAAGTAGCGCTGCCAAAATGCACCAACGTACAGCCATTTGTATTTGCATGATCGTGTGGACGGGCGGGTCAGACTTCTCACGCTCCCGCGCGACTGTCTCATGACTTTTACCGAAGCCAGTAATAGGAAAGCATAGCCTCCAACGCAACGCAGCAACCCCGAGCCTCGGAATCGACGAGCCGCGCCTGTGCGCTTCCCAACGTTTACTCATAGCTCTGCCTTGATAACATTGAAGTTCCCCTGGTGATCTCTAGATGCGTTTGGTATTGCTGCTAATCATCGTCGCGAGTACGAGTTTGTTCGCCGAACCGGCGTTCATCGAACTCGATCGCGAACTCGTCGTCGAGGCGGAAAACTCCGACCGCCGGCGACGATCAACTTACTCGGCATATTCTCGAACGCACAACTGGGAATTGCGACTGGAAGGCGGCAACGTCAGCAATTCCGCGTATATGAAATCGGTGCCGGACGAACGTGCCGGAGACGGCGTCGGGCCGCCATCGCCCCAAGGGACACAGGGCTCGGAAATGAGCTACCGAATTCAGATCAGAAATTCGGGCTTGTACTTCGTATTCGTTCGCGGCCGGGCAAGCGACGGCGAGTCAAATGGTGTCCATATCGGTATTGACGGAGGGATTACCGGGGCGGGGAGTATCAGCGGGTTTCGTGGTTTCAATGGTTGGGTTTGGGAAAACAGGAAAAAAGACACCCAAGTCGCCACCATGCAGCTTTCGGCCGGTGAGCACACCCTTCATGTGTGGGAAAGAGACGACGGCTTCGACATTGACAAGGTGATTCTGCGGCAAGAGGATGTTAAGCCGACGGACATCGGGCCGAAAGAAAGTCCGCGCAGCGAGCCGGTCAGCTTACAGTTGCTCCCCAGCGTTGCACAGCCAGGCTTCGGGGGCCAGCAGTACAGATCGCAGTTTGGATCGCCGAATGGCGTTCCGCCATATACGTGGAGAGCTGAGGGTCTGCCCCCCGGCCTGATGATCGACGCGGCTAGTGGACTTATTAGCGGGATGCCCGAGATTCCTGGGCTCTATTCGGTTGACCTTTTCGTCGAAGACAGTGCGGGTCATTTTGGCGTGGGGCGCTATCAAATTGAGATCGGCGACCCGCTTCGCATTACGAATACTGACCTTCCGCCGGCTCAAGTCGACGCGCCCTACCAAGTTGTGTTTCGCGCCGAAGGTGGAGTTCCGCCCTATCGCTGGTTCAACGTTCGCGTGCTGCCGCCCGGGAGTCCCCTCAACAAATTCGACAATGCGTCGGGCATCTTATCGTTCACGCCTTCCCAGATTGGCGCCTTCAGCTTCGGAATCCTTGTCCAGGATTCAGAAGGCACGTCGGCGAATAGAGAGTTTGTGCTCAACGTCCAAGGGCAGCTCAATATTTCGACGGCCGCTCAACTCCCCGATGCCTTTGTTGGTGCTCAATACACTGTGGAGCTGATGGCCGACGGCGGCGCGGCGCCATTCACATGGCAGGCGCTATCGCCCTTGCCTCCAGGGCTCGATCTGGATCTATTCGGCGAACTTTCAGGCACTCCTACAGAGCAAGGAGACTCCACTTTCGGCATTTCCGTTCAAGATGCTACTGGCGCGCAGGCTATCAAGACGGTGTCGCTGGCGGTGAAGTTCCCACAATTCACAAACGTCTCCGCCGCAAGTTTTGAAGAAGCGCCGCTCTCGGAGGAATCGATAGCGAGCGGCTTCGGAATTGGTCTTTCGACGGAACAAGTCATCGCTACCGAGATCCCGTTGCCGCTGGAACTTGGCGGGCGGCGCGTTGAGATCATCGACAACGCTGGAGCTCTGCGGCGGGCAAAGCTGTTCTTCGTTTCGCCCCGGCAGTTTAACTATTTGATGCCGCGGTTTTTGGCGACGGGTCCAGCGACCGTCCGCGTAACCGATCTAGTCGGCAACATCCTATCGTCGGGACAGATCGACATTCGACGAGTGTCGCCGGCGCTTTTTATGTCTGATCCCTTGAGCAAGACGGTCGCCGGGTCAGCGCTGCGCATCGCAAACGACGGCTCTCGAACCGACGAGCCACTCGTCGTGATAACCCCCGACAACCAGTTGGCGCCACACCCGATCGACCTGGGCGCGCCGGGCGAGCGAATCTTCTTGATCCTATTTGGAACCGGTATTAGAGGGTTCATTGGGACCGTGACGGCGTCAGTCGGTGGGCGGCCCGCCGACGTTCTCGCTGCCGGTCCTCAGATGGAGTTTGAAGGGCTCGACCAGGTGAATATCGGGCCTATCTCACCGCTTCTGCAGGGTCAATCCGAGGCCGACATCGTGCTGATTGTCGACGGAATTCAATCCACCCCCGTGAAAATTTACTTCGCGCAGTAAGCCCTCTATCGATATGCCACGCCACGCAGTTACCGCGCTGCTGACGAAGCGAATCGCCCACCTTTTGGTTGTTACATGTGTGTCGGCAACGATTTGGGCACAAGATGCGCTGATCGATCAGATCGCGTTCGAACCGATTGTCGAAAACCTACCTTTCGCCGCCAGCGTGACGCATGCGGGTGACGGCTCAAATCGGCTGTTCATATCGACGCTACCGGGGGAAGTACTGATCTGGGACGGCGACGCACTTTTGGAGGAGCCGTTTCTAGATCTGCGACCGTTGCGTGGTTGTTGTAACGGCCATTTTGGATTGTTTAGCGTTACCTTTCACCCGGACTTTGCCGGCAACGGCCGGGTCTTTGTCGAATACGTCGAAGTGATAGACGAACAGATAAAGACCACGATATCTGAATTCCGCCTTGAGACTGACGAGCCAGACGAGTTGGACCGCAATTCGGAACGAGTGCTCCTTACGCTCGACCAACCGCGTGCCTCGCATAACGGCGGTGACATTCACTTCGGTCCCGACGGTTATCTTTACCTCTCGCTTGGCGACGGCGGTACCGACGGCTTTGGTGAGGGCGCTATCGGGGACCCCGACAACCTTGCACAAGACATGTCGCAGCTGTTCGGAAAGATGCTGCGCATTGACGTCGATAGCGGTGACCCCTACGGGATACCGGACTCCAATCCGTTTGTCGGGCAAGAAGGCGTGCGGCCGGAGATTTGGTGGTCAGGAATTCGAAGCCCCTGGCGGTTTAGTTTCGACCGCGAAACGGGTGACATATTTCTCGGCGACGTCGGCCACAATCGCTGGGAGGAGATCAACTTCCAGTCCGCGAATAGCGCGGGCGGCGAGAACTACGGTTGGAGCCGTCTTGAAGGAACGGATTGTTTCCGCCCTAGTGAAGGTTGCGAGGACCCCGCCTTTGTAGCGCCAATCATCCAATACGGGCACGAGGGGACGCAGTGCAGCGGTTCGGTTTCGGGTGGGTTCCGCTACAGAGGGCACATGATTCCGGCGCTGCGCGGGGCCTACGTTTTCGGCGATTTTTTGTCGAGACTTACTTTTCGTGGCGAGTGAATCCGCGGGGACCTGGACCAGCACGTCGAAGGAATTTCCGGCCACTAGCTTTGTGAGCTTCGGCGAAGACGAGCAAGGCGAATTGTACGCGGTCAATTTTTCTTCGAGTTCTGGAAGTGTTTCCAAAATTGTGGTCGGCAATCCGCGGCCTGAAATTTCGTCCGCTACTCCGTCGTTTGCGATCGCGGGTGGCGATGATTTCCAGATGACGCTGGTTGGCGCCAAGTTCGTGGCGGGCGCCCGCGCGCGATGGAACAACTCACTCCTGGAAACAGAGTTCATCGACGCAAATCACGTCCAAGTTAGGTTCGCCGAAGACGATATTCGAACGGTTCAACGGGGGCGGATCACCGTAGAAAATCCTGCTCCCGGCGGGGGCGTTGGTGATGGCTTTTTGTTCCGCGTAGACGGCGGCTCCGAACAACCGGCGGTCAACGTGGGGGGAATCGTGAACGGCGCTAGTTTCGCCGCGGGCCAAGCAATTGCACCTGGATCACTCGTCTCGGTGTTCGGTCCGCGCCTAGCGCTGCGCAGCGAAGTCTCAAGTGCCACGCCGCTCCCGACCCTGCTCGGAGGCGCGACATTTGCTCTGAATAACGTCGCGGTTCCCCAGTTTTTTAACTCCCCGCAACAGAGCAATGTACTAATTCCCTGGGAACTTGCCGGCCTTGAAACAGCGCAGTTCGAGGCTCGAATTAGCCGACAGCGAAGCGAAGAGGCGGCGGTGCCGCTCGGTACCTTCGGTCCGGGGATATTCACCACTTCTGCCGACGGCGCCGGCCAGGCCGCGGCGCTAATTTCCGGAGAAGGCGTGCTCGCCGCGAATGCTACGCGGACACCCCAAATTGCTCAGGGCCCAGTGGCAAGACCAGTCAAGCGAGGCGAGTTTTTAGAAGTTTTCGCGACCGGGTTGGGACCGGTTGAGAATACCCCTGCGTCGGGCGCAGCCGCATCCGCGAACCCGATCTCGGCAACGACTACAGCCGCCGCCGCGACAATCGGCGACGCGGCGGCCAACGTATTTTTCTCGGGTCTGGCGCCCGGTTTCGTCGGGCTGTACCAGATCAATATCGAAGTTCCTGCTGACGCGCCTAGCGGAAATGCTGTTCCTTTGGTAGTTTCCATTGGCGGAGTAAGCTCCCAAACAACAACGATCGCGGTCGAATAGTTTCGACAGCGAGTGCGGGACGGTTATGATGGGCCTCATGCGTTATTTGGCTGTATTTGCCCTACTCCTATCAATCGCTTGCTCCAGCGCGAGTGATCCTGAGCCGCAAGCCGCGAAGCCCAACATCCTAATTTTGCTAGCGGACGACCTGGGTTGGACCGATGTCAGCTACCACGGAGGGAGCATCAAAACCCCGAATATTGACCGTATCGCCGCGGAAGGCGTAAAGCTCGATCGCTACTACGTAGCGCCGGTCTGCTCGCCCACTCGAGCCGGGCTGATGACTGGCCGCTATCCGATCCGATTCGGGTCGATGAAGGCGGTGTATCCTCCGTGGCGCGCCGGCGGTATGGACACTTCTGAGATCACGATCGCAAACGTGTTGGCGACCGCCGGCTACGAACATCGCGGCGTCTTTGGCAAATGGCACTTAGGCCACGGCAATCTCGACTACCACCCTATGCGACGCGGGTTCACGGAGTTCTTGGGTCATTACAACGGCGCAATTGACTACTTCACACACGAGCGCGAGGGCGAGCTCGATTGGCACGAGGGCTACGAGTCGAACTACGACGAGGGCTACTCGACCGACCTAATCGCCGACGCGGCTGTTCGCTTCATCAAAGCCCATGCGGGTGACGACTCGCCCTTCCTCTGCTACGTTCCGTTCAACGCGCCACACAGTCCGTTCCAGGCCAAGGAAGAAGACCTGCCCTTGTACGCGGACCTCGCGCCCGCCACCGGGAACTGGGCCGGCGCAACCAGCGTCAATCCGGAGATCGACTCAGATAGGCGGCTGGCGAATCGCCGCATCTTAGGGGCGATGGTCCATTTGCTTGACCAAGGGATCGGCTCCATTTTGGACGCCCTCGATGAGGCCGGCATCGCCGAAAACACGTTCGTTATTTTCTCCTCCGACAATGGCGGCGTCGGCGGTACCGGCGAGAATGCTCCCTTGCGCGGTGCGAAAGCTTCGGCGTTCGAGGGCGGCATTCGTGTGGCGGCGGCCGCACGCTGGCCAGGCAAGATCGCCGCCGGTGGCAAGCTCGATGTGCCCATGGCGAACATTGACGTTTTGCCAACCGTCATGCGAATCGCCGGCGTCGAGAGCAGCGGCGGCAAACCGATCGACGGAGTTGACCTGCTCGACGTTCTAACCGGAAAGCAGCAAAGCCTCGAGCGCGAGCTGTTCAACTACATTGGCC
Organism: Bryobacterales bacterium; assembly: GCA_965247305.1. Classification (GTDB taxonomy): domain Bacteria; phylum Acidobacteriota; class Terriglobia; order Bryobacterales; family UBA6623; genus CATQHP01. Next base: position 5,672,040 of record OZ252030.1, read on the forward strand.
AGACCGGCCCCGATTCGGAACAAATCTCCTACATGACCAACGAGTGGAAGCTGCTAGTCATCGGACCGGCGGTCACCGACGACTCCGCCGACGATTCCAAGCGCCTAAAAATGCTGTTCCACATTAGCGAAGACATGGCGGAGGAGCACGACGTAGCCGCTGAAAACCCCGAGATGGTTGCGAAGATGTACGAGAAACTCAAGGGCTTTCGAGCGCTACAACCGGCGGATAGCATACCTCCCTACAACGAGGGCCGCGACTCGGGGTTTCAGGCGCCGAAGGAGTGGCGGATTCCAGGCGACTACCCCCAGTAGCGTTCCCTACTAACAGGGCGGCGCCGGTGCGTCGGCCAGCCGAGCCGTGAACTGTTCGGGCTCTTGTGGCTTGACCACACGGCTCTTGGTTTCCGCTTTCGCATCGCCCTGCATCAGCGGAATCGAGCAAGGTTTGCGTGCGAAATTCCAGCTCAGCTTGACACCGTCGATCTCGATGTCGCCAGCCTGTAAATATGGCGAAGTCTCAAGCTGAGTCCGCAGCTTTTCAAGGAACTTTTCGTAGTCATACTGTGGTGGATTTGAAGCATCCGTCGAATCGTTCTTAGCAGCGCTGGACCGATCGCCTTGGGCGGCCCCCGGCGACGCTGAAAGCAGCAATGCCGCGCAGCAAGCCACAATCAACAATCGATTCCGCAATTCCCAAGAGAGCATCTCAACTACCTCCCGAAACGCTGTTAAGTCGCCATCAGTATATGCGTCAATCCACCACTTGTCAAAAATTGCCGGCTAGACCATTTTCAATATCGTCATAGACCACCAGCAGACGGCACCGAGCCGACGTCTAGAACTTGACGTTAGGGAGCGGCGAAGCCGCAACGCGAGTTAACTGGCTGAGGTGAAACCCCAGAAATTGAGAAGGGTCCGACAAACCCAGCCAGGCATCCAAGCGCCGAAGGTGCGTCCCTAGCGGGGCTGGAACAAGCTGTTGGCCCGTTTTGAAGGGCTTAGTCCTGCTTCCGGTCGCTAAATTCTACCTACCAGTTCCACGTGATGCAGATCCCTCAGGTCGCGTTAGAGCTGGTCGGCTACAATGCTTCGGCGTCGGCGAGTGTGACCTGGAGGCGAATCGCGTCTCGTACGACGTTTACTCAGCACCATAATCGTGCTTGCAGCGTGGCGTCCCAATAGCTGCGGTCCCGGCATACACTTAGGCCTGTTCCACCGGCCTAGCCCGCATTTCTCACCACCTGACGGCGAAAGCACGCGATAGGTGCGCCACTACTTCGTTGCGCTCGATCGTCGTGCTCGACGGACTGTCAAGTACGCCTCCGCGCGCCAACCGTCGCCCGCCTCGTATTGACGGACCTCTCACGCACTTTCGCTCGCTACGTGGTGAGAAATGCGGGCTAGTATCACTCCGATCGTCAGATCGTTTGCGCGAAGCCCTAAACTTCATGACTGAAGATAGCAGCAGGTGGCGCAAGGGCGACGGCCCTCCATTCAGACGAGAGCGCCAAGTTGGCGAAGTATGGTTGCGTCGTCGAAGTACACTTTCTCGCACACCAAATCGCTTCCCTCAAAGACGAAGATGAGGACACACTCAACTTGCACCTGTTTTTCAGTCGGTTCGACTCCCGCCCAAACACCACGTTGAGTGCCTCCAAAATCGCCCTCCACGATCACCGCGTTGTCCGCATGGTGCAAGGCTTTTTGCCGGACCTACAAATCTGGGAACGAAGTTAGAACTTGTTCCACGAATGCATGCACGCCTTCCGTACCTTCGACTGTCGCTCCCGCCGCCGGGACCTCATATCGCGGCTTAGAGAATGTTGCAACTGTCGCGGCGACATTGTGGTCCACTGCTTCCGCTTGGAGGTGCGCTTTCACCACGCCCTCCCGCTGCTCCCTTACGTCTGAGACTGATGCTGTCGCCATTGGCCCTCCAGCGCGACAAGTTTACCACTGCCAAGATCAGAAAGTGGGATCAGAAAGTGGGATTTCCCTATGTTTTCCACTTTTCCGCCATTTTTTTCGGAAACTTGCGCGCCGTGGATTCGCCACCGATCAGGTCCTCGGCCATCAAGATTCACAGCAGTTCCCGAAGTTGCTCCGCCTTGATGTCGCAATCGCTCAAGATCTTCCGCAACAGCCCGAGTCCCAGTGTGCGAGCCCGCAGAGGAACGACGGTTGCGCGGCCGTCCGGATGCCGCAGGAAACTATGGCTGCCTCGTATGCGCTCCGTAGCGAAACCCGCTCGTTCTAAGGCCCGCGCGAGTTCCTTCCCCGTGGGACGGGGGAGCGTGCTCATGCCGCGACGGTCACTCGCTGTATACCGACGAACTCCAAGTCGTTCGGCTCATGGCCCTTGACTTCAAGGCAAAGCTCGATTGCTTCACGAATTTCCACCATGAGTTCGTCCAGCGAGGTGCCGTCTGTGTGGCAGCCAGGCAATTGCGGCACTGAGGCTACGTACACACCCTCTTCGTCCTGCTCAATCACGACATCAAAATGGCGCGCCATTACTCCAAGTCTACTCCGACATTTACAGCCAGTACAGGCGCGCAAACGGACAGCATCTGGACTGCCGCGTAATCGCCAGGCGGTCAGAAGCGCCTACCCGAAATGGTAGCTCCCCTCACGCTGATTCCAGAAAACCTTCTTTTCCTTACGCAGCGCCATCGTGGCTAAGTGGCCTGTGATGGCGGCTTCGTGACCCAACTCGACCGGGCAATTCAGCTTTTCGCCCTTCGCGACCGCGTCAATAAAATTCTTGATGTGATCGTTGGTCGAATTGGTTTCGTTGAAATCCTTGCGTGCGTCGAAGTGCATTTCCGGCCGCGTGGTGACCTTCTCCGGGAGTCCGCGGGCCTTTTCCGGATACACGTTTAGGTACCGCATGCCCATGATTTCCATCGTGCCCTCGCTGCCGCAAAGCTGTTCGCCATAGCTGTAATGCGATGTACTGAAGGCCGCGGTGTAGGAGATATGGAAATGGTCGTCGTACTCGTATGCCGCGGTTACGGTGTCGGGCACCTCGCGGTCGTCTTGCGTCCAGTGGTGGACGCCGCCATTGCAAACGACAGAGTCGCAATAGTGACGCCCGGTGATCATATGGATAGCGTCGGTCTGATGCACCAGCAGGTCGGTCGAAATGCCGCCGGAGTAGTCCCAGTAAAGCCGCCATTGGAAGTAGCGCTGCTTGTTGAACGAGGTGTTGCGCGCCGGCCCCAAGAATCGTTCGTAGTCGGTGTTCGATGGCTCCGAATCATCGGGAATCGCGTAGCGCCAAGCGGGGTTGTTCATTGGACTATTGCGATACCAGAATGCCTTGGCGTAGACGACGTTACCCAGCACGCCCGACTCGTAAATTTCACGCGCCTTGGCATAAACGCGTGAACTGCGGCGCTGCGTGCCAACTTGGAACAACTTGCCGGTGTCTTTCACGGCTTTGACGATATCGACGCCTTCTTCGATGGTGTGTGAAAGCGGTTTCTCACAGTAGACGTGCTTGCCGGCGGCGAGTGCCGCCAACGCCATGTCGTGGTGCAAGTGTTCGGGCGTCATGATGAAGACGGCGTCGATCGACTTGTCCTCAAGCAGCTTGTAGTAGTCGTGATAGGTGTCTGGCGCGGAGCCTTGGTCAGTGATCACGTCGTCTTTCGTTTTCGCGAGTCTTGGGCCGAACGTGTCGCAGATGGCCTTGACGGTCGCTTCGGCCTTCGAGACCTTCATCAAGGTCCGAATGTGCTTTCCGCCGCGATTGCCGAGGCCGACCCAACCGACATTCACTTTGGTGCCGGCGGATTGCGCCGAAAGCAGCGCCGGCGCAGCGATTGCGGACGCGGAGACGAAGGTACGACGAGTCATCGAATCAGACATAACTTTCTTAGTTTAGGTGATCGGTGCAAGATATCGCGCGCCCGGGGACCCACGAAAGTTTTGCCACGGCCGGCCGAAACGAGGGTCCTGATTCAATGCTAGAATCGCGGCGGAAAATACGATGCCAATTGTTGCTAACGAACAAGGCTGGACCGACGCATTTCTCGATGAGATGCGCAACGAGGGCGACCCCCTCCCCGACGACGCCGTCGCGCAATTATTCGCGAACAATTCGATGTCGGAAGTCCGCGAATTGCTGCGTCATCTGTCCGACAACGATCAACCGCTGCCCGCTGGTCTTCCCACGGAAGTGCACGAGTACCTTCGAGTTTCGAGCGAGCTGCCTGCGTGGGCTGATACGAAGCTGATCGAAGCCGGGCAGAAACTGTTCATCGAGCATGGGCCGTTATGCCTGATGAGCCTCGCCTGCGCGGCGCTGCCGGCTTGCTACGTGTCAGAGAGCATAGCGACTGTCCTTGGCGTTACGCAAAAGCTGAAGGCGCATGTGACGCGGCGAATTTATGAGACCGCGCAATTCACCGTAGACGTGATGCAGCAAGGGGGGCTCGGCGAGAGCGGTCGCGGAATCCGCTCGGCGCAAAAGGTGCGGCTGATGCATGCAACCATCCGACACCTGATGGAGAAACCGGCGTCGGATGCGGACGCCGAAGCTCATCACATGGGCGCAATGCTCGAACAAACGTCGTGGGACCCGAACCTCGGCAAGCCGGTCAGCCAAGAAGACCTGGCATATACGCTGCAGACATTCTGCTGGGTCGTCATCCGCTCGCTGAAAAAAGTCGGCGTAGATTTGAACGCCCACGAGACCAAGGCGTTTATCCACTGCTGGAACGTCGCGGGACACTTGATCGGCGTGCGCCACGAGTTGTTGCCGAGCAACGTTAGCGAGGCGGAAGAGCTATTTGAGTTGATCTGGCTGCGTCGGAAGGCTTCGACGGAAGACGGGGCCGCCCTCACACTCGCCGTACAAGATTTCATCCTGGCGGCGCTTCGTGAAGAACGCGCGCTCGCGCCGCTCCTTCGCGGTCGCTTTTTCGACAACCGGCGATTCCCTCGGGCGTTGATCCGCACGGTAGCGAAGACGGAAACGGCTGACTTGCTAGGCGTCAAGCCTTTCGCCGGCTGGGAGCGATGGTTGGTTCGAAAGATATTTGTAGCGGTTCGCCATCTGATTGGCGATTTGGACGATGTGGCCGACGATTCGCTGCTGGCGAATTTCGCCCGGCGGCGTCTGGGTCGCTTCGTCGTGCGTCACCTGACGCGGCACACCCGCCACTCAACCGATAAGCCGTTCGATCTCCCAAACCAATTGCGCGATGACTGGGGCAAACAGGACGCAAGCTGAGGCAAAGCCGAAGTCGAACCGCGCTCGCTCGTAGCGGCGCTTCAATCCCGTAGACTACGGGGGCTGATGTCGCCCGCAACCCGACCACTATTGCTGTCGATCTTTCTTGTCGCGTTATTTGGTTGCGGCAGCGAGACCGCGCCAGACCACGAGGCCGCGCCAGGCCACAGCCCCGTGGGACCCGGCTGGGCGCGTCATACGATCGATGACTCGTCGTTTGGGGCGGACGGTGTTCGGCTGGCTGACATCAATGGCGACGGGCTGGTGGACATCACATCACCGTGGGAAGAGGGCGATGAGGTGCGGGTCTACCTTCACCCGGGTGAACAGAGCGTTCGAGATCGATGGCCGGCCGTCGCGGTCGGCAAGGTTGGCGATCCGGAAGACTCATTTTTCGCCGATATTGACGGCGACGGTGTGATGGACGTCGTTAGCGCCTGCGAGGGCACAACGCGTTCGATGTTCATTCACTGGGCTCCAATCGATCGAAAAGAACTGTCTAACCCCGCGGCTTGGTCCACTGACGTCTTACCGGCCTCAGTCGACGTGGCGCGATGGATGTTCGCGTTCGCCATGCAGGTCGATGGCAAGAATGGGCTCGACCTTGTGGCGGGCTCAAGGGGCGAAAACGGATCGATCGGCTGGTTCGAAGCTCCGGCGGATGCGAGAGACGTGGCAGCGTGGCAGTGGCATCCGCTGTACGAAGCCGGATGGGTCATGACTCTAAGTCCGTACGACGTCGACCGAGACGGTGACTTCGACATCGTCGGCACCGACCGCAAGGGGCCCGGGCGGGGAGCGCTTTGGCTCGAAAATCCGGGTGCCTATGCAGGCTCATTCGAGCCATGGCGGGAGCATCGCATCGGACCGTCTAATGAATACGAAGCCATGCATCACGCGATCGCCGATCTCGACGGCGACGGCTTCGACGATGTCGTCACGCCTGGAAGGCAAGGTGCGATTCGACTTCACCAGCAACTGGGGCAATCGCCTCCGACCTGGAATACACATGAGATCGAGATGCCGCCCAACATTGGATTCGGCAAGGGGATCGAGGTGGTCGACATCGACCTTGACGGCCAATCGGACATCATCGTGAGTTGCGCGCGCGCCGGCGACGGCAAAATCGGCGTGTTTTGGATGGCGTTTGACGACCAGCCGTGGGAGCCGCAATGGTCCGCAACATCAATCAGCGGTCCCGAAGGTTTCATTTTTGACCTGGTCCGAGTGAACGATCTGGACGGCGACGGCGATCTCGATGTGATTACGCTGGAACAGAACTTGCCGATCGGGAGCGATGAGCTTGGCGTCGTGTGGTACGAGAACCCCGCCCGATAGCGCTCAATCAGGGGTGTGAAGAAACCTCCGGCAACGTGAAAATCTTGCGTATTACTTTGCGCGAAGCCGCGGAAACTGAACCCCGGTTAGGGGTGACGTTTGTATATTAGCCCAGGACGCAATCCTGGGATTCAAAGTCGACGACGCGCCGGGATTGCCCCTCGCCCAGCCGAACGAGCCGAATTACGGAAGAACGCGGGCTTCCCGGTATTGATCGAGAGTTGCGAAGAAACGCTCCTCGCTGTCGTCCCACTCATCGAATCCGAATCGGCGTGCTTTGTTGTGGCTCAGGATCTCGTCCCAATAGCGCTCGAGCGTGGCGTCAGCGTATGCCCAGTTGGCGACTTCCTTGAGACTGCTCGGCTTCAGGCCGTGCCGATTACAGACTCTTTGCCAGATGGCTTCCTTGTCGCGCATCACTTCGGCGAGTCGCAGCGGTCGAACCGACCCAACAGGAATCTCGTATGCGTCCGCAAATCGCGGCCAGATCGTATTCCAGCGAAATAGGTCGGTGTTGGTGACGTTGAACGCCTCGTTCTCACACGCCGGCTCGGTCGACATCCACACCATCGCGCGCGCAAGCAATTCGATCGTCGTGACCTGAGCGAGACTTGTATAGGCGCCCGGCGGGCCGGGGAAGTCGAGTGCCGCTCCGGTCTCTCGCGAAATCGCCGCCAGCACTCCAAGCGTGCTCACCAGGTTACGGGCGATGTCGGGCGAAAAGTGCAACAGCGTATTGGGACGTGAGGCGGACCAACTCCAAGTCGCGCTCTTGCTCCGATGGCGCAAGAAATCTTCTTGGTCGTAATTGAAGTTGTCGATGATGGCGCGAGGTTGGTTCTCACGCGCCGGCGTAGGGAATGGGCCGACGTGGACTCCGTAGTATTTACCGCCCTGAACGAGGTGGACGTGAGACAGCTTGGGGGTTTCGGCGGCGTTGAGGACGTTCTCAAGTAGTCGAAGATTATCCTCGGCGCTCTCGAGCGTCTGCTCGCCGTGCGTTGCCCGGCCGCAATAGAAAAGGTGAGTTGCAGCGGCCGCGCCGAGGCGTGTTTTGGAGTCCGCCGCGTTGGTCAGGTCGGCTTGGACGTAGGCGACTCCGGCTATTGGGGAAGCGGGCTTCCGGCGCGAAACGCCGACCACTTCCCATTCCGGTCTTCGGCCAAGCTCTCGTGCAAGGGCTCCGCCGATAGCACCGGTGGCGCCGGCGATCAATGCCGTGAAACGAGACATTGGCGACTAGGAATCGTAACAGCAAGAGATAGATAGTGAGTCACCGAACGCCGCTCCGCCGGAGACCCTCGATGAAACGGTTGCCGTGCGCGCTGATCGTGTCGGGCCGCTGGTCGTCGGCGAACAGGAACAGGACGTTGGGCCAGGCTGCCGATAACGGCAGGGCGAGCAGTAGAGAGAGGCGCGTGTTGCGGAGCATCAGTCCGATTCTAGCCTGGAGCCTTCCCGACGTGGGCGGCGGCTGTAGGAGCCTAGAAGGTGTGAAAAAATAGTGGCCGGATAGGCTCTGGTCAGTAAACTACTTTGGTATAATAGGTCATGTCCGACAAGGGCGCCCCGCGCGATGTCCCGATCGACCGTTCTCAAGTCCGTCTGCTGCCGCTCGATGTCGACCGTCTGATCGCTGACAACCATGTCGCCCGGCGCATCTGGCGCCTCATCTCGTCGCTCGATCTGGGCAGCTTCGAGCGCGACATCCGCGCCGTCGTGGGCGTCGCCGGACGCCCCTCCCACTCGCCCCAAGTGCTCATTTCTCTCTGGCTCTACGCCTTCACTCGCGGCCTCCATTCGGCCCGCGAGATCGAGCGCCAAATGGACTATGAACCCGCCCTGCGTTGGCTCACCGGACTCGCAGCAATCAACCATCACACGCTGTCGGATTTCCGCGTCTCTCACGGCCAGGCGCTGCGCGTGCTCTTCGAGGACGTGCTCGCGCTGATGATGAAAAAGCGCTTGGTCACACTCCAACGCGTGGCCGTGGACGGCACCGAGATTCGCGCCGATGTCAACAAGAAAAGCTTTCGCCAAAAAGACAAGATTGAGGAGTATCTCCAGCTGGCGCGCGAGCACTTGGACGGGCAGAAGCGCCAAGCCGACGGGTCTTGGGAGGCGCCGGCACGCAGACTACTTTGCCGACAAGTTCGTTTGGGAAGAGGCGGCGGACGAGTTGGTTTGCCCGCAAGGCAAGCGTCTGTCGCGCAACGCAACGCAACATCCGAAGGGGCGCACGATCCGCATGTATCGGGCGCGCGTGCAGGACTGTCGGGAGTGTCCGGTACAGCAGTTGTGCTGTCCGGATTTAAAGCTGAAACGCGCTGGGCGAAGCGTGTCGATTCAAGAGTATGACGAGGCGGTGCGGCGCTTTGATGCCAAGATGGAGACGGAAAAGGCGAGGGCGATTTACAAGCAGCGTGCGCCGTTAATCGAGTTTCCGAATGCCTGGATCAAGACGAAATTCAAGTTGCGACGCTTCTCGACCAGGGGCCTGGCCAAGGTCAATTGCGAGGCTCACTGGGCGGCGCTGGCGTTCAACCTGCAACGCCTGTTCAAGCTGGCGCCGGAACTGATCCCGTCGGGCTAATCGAGCCCCGGAAGGCCACCCAACCGGCCAATTTCGGGCGCCTTCAACCGATTCCCAAACAATCGACCCGACCGACTCCAAACCAGCCCTGAGCGCCAATACATCCCACCCGCACCTCGAAAACCGCATTCTTTCACACCTTCCTGTCCCTTAGACGTACCTGACGTCGTAACCTTTGGCGGTTAGTTCATTTGCCACTCTTACGTTGTAATCGAATCGGTCCAGGTCTTTGCGGTAGTCGTTCGGACTCTCCGAGGCGACCGCGAAGACCGGGTTGCTAGCGAACTCGAGCCGGCATTCCGCGGACTTCGGGCTGGGCGAGATGTTGTACTGCAGTTGGATCACTGCCGGTAGCTGATCTGCGGTCTCGCTGGTTCATTCGTCGTGGGGCGAATGCGGCGAATCGCGATCTCTTTGGTCAAATGATTCTACGCGCCCGCCTCTTGGTCCGACCAGACGGCTAGCCCGCACTTCTCACCACCTGACGGCGGAAGCACGCGATAGGTGCGCCACTACTTCGTTGCGCTCGATCGTCGTGCTCGACGGACAGCCAAGTACGCCTCCGCGCGCCAACCGTCGCCCGCCTCGTATTGTCGCGCCTCTCACGCACTTTCGCTCGCCACGTGGTGAGAAATGCGGGCTAGTTCATTGCCGCTTGGGTCCTCGAAGTGGAATCTTCGGCCTCCGGGAAACGAAAATGTTTCTTTCTTGATCTTGCCGCCTGCCGATTTCACCGCGTCCTCAGTGGCCTCTAGGTTGGTCGCGAATATCACGATTAGCGGTCCGGCGGCGGTCACGCTGTCCGCCTTGACGAAGCCGCCGCTAAGCGGCCTGTCGCAGAACGCGGTGTAGTCGGGGTCATAGTCCTCGAACTGCCATCCAAAGACAGTGGAATAGAACTGCTTCGTCGCTTCGATGTCGGTTGCGGGGAATTCTACGTAGTCGATGCGGCAGTTGTGTTCGGCTTGACTCATGCGTTTCGATTCTAGCGAAAGTTCGGTGGACGAATCCGGGCTGGACTTTTATTTAACTGATTTGTTAATAATGGATGGTGGTTGGGACTGCTCCCGGCCTGTCTCTTTTTACTTGGGAGGAAAATATGTCTGTCAGCGAGATCGCGAATGATCTAGTTAATCTGTGCCGTCAAGGCCAATTCATGGAAGCTATCGAAAAGCACTACGGCGACGGTATCGTGAGCGTCGAGCCCGTGGCGATGCCTGGGATGCCCGCCGAGATGAGTGGTATCGAAGCAATTAAGGGAAAATCGCAGTGGTGGATTGACAATCACGAGGTCCACAGCGCCAAAGCCACGGGGCCGTATGTGGGCGACGACGGCTTCACCGTGAAGTTTTTCATGGATATCACAAATAAACCGAGCGGCCAGCGGATGCAGATGACCGAAGTTGCGCTGTATTTCGTCAGCGACGGGAAAATCGTTCGCGAGGAGTTTTATTACAACGCCGCGGGTGGCGGAGCTTAAGCGAGCTATCACCAAATTCGATCGTTCAAGAAAAGGGCGCTGACTGGGATTGCCGGTTGGCGCCCTTCATTTTTGGGGTGCCACTCAGCCTCGGGCTAGCCCGCATTTCTCACCACCTGACGGCGAAAGCACGCGATAGGTGCGCCACTACTTCGTTGCGCTCGATCGCGAGTGCTCGACGGACAGTCAAGTACGCCTCCGCGCGCCAACCGTCGCCCGCCTCGTATTGACGCACCTCTCACGCACTTTCGCTCGCCACGTGGTGAGAAATGCGGGCTAGGCGGACTTGGGTGGAATTGCGGTTGAGTTCGAGTACGACTGAGGCGGAACTGCTGGTGAGGTGGGCTTCGGTCAGGATGACTAGAGCGGTGGCGGTGTTTTCGATCGATCGGGTAACGCGGCGCCACTGTTGCGCTTGCCAGCGGCGTAGTTTTTTTAGCGGTAGGTCGGCGAGGTCGAGGATGATGACGCCGAAGCCTCCCGCCGAGGCGACTAGATTGAGCGCTTGCCAGGCTTCGTCGGCCTGTTGGCGTTTGAGGGCGAGTTGGCGATAGCGCGGCTGTTTGTCGGCGTTGCAACGCACCCACAGCAGGCGCTCGAAATCGATGTCGGATTGCTGAGCCGAGCGCGGATCGAAACTGTCGGTGGCATCGATGTAGGCCATCACTTCCTCACGTTCGCCGGCCGCGGCGAGAATGTTGAAAGCTAGGCTGGTACGTCCGGAAGAGGATGGTCCGGTGATTTCGCTGATACGGCCGCGCGGGAGACCGCCGTTGAGCTGGGCGTCCAGGAAGGGAACTCCGGTGGTGGCGGGTTCAAAGTCGAGAGGCTGCGCCTTGGGCAGGGCGCGGCCTAAACCTTTCTGCTGAAGCAGTTGTTGGAGTTCGACGATCTGTGCGGAGGCTGCCATTTATTCGCTTTTTGTTCGCTTATATTGACAGGTTCTGATGGTGCTTGCAAGGGTGGCCGGCATTTCTCACCACCTGACGGCGAAAGCACGCGACAGGTGCTCCACACTTCGTTGTGCTCGACGGACTGAGCAGTTGAAGATCAAGCTTCTACCAGGGGAAGTAGGCCTGCTATCGAGGAGGTATACGGAGAATCCGCAGGCTTACAAGCTGTACTTACGTGGGCGACACCGCTGGTATCAGCGCCCCCGAATGCCTTCAAGGAAGCAATGGCGACATATCAACTGGCCCTAGCTGAAGACCCTGCTTGCCTATGCTTGCTCGGGTATTGCGGACTGCTACAACACCTTCGCTTTTTCCGACGTCCTACCGGCGAAGGAAACGTTGCCCAAGGCCGAGGCTGCTGCCAGGAAAGCCCTTCAGATCGATCCCAACCTGGTGCCGAGCATGTTTCACTCGGCACCGTTGAGGGGCTGTATCACTGGAATTGGAATTCTCCGTCTGACCTCTCAATCCATCTCCGTTCGACCACCGTCGAAACGTCGTGTCCGGCAGTTTGTTCCGCTAGGTCGACTGGGATCGATTCATCAAGCAGCAGTTTCATCCAACTCTGCCACCCCGCGCTTCTTACCTAAAGATCGTGTCAAGCGGGGCGTCAACCCCCAAGATATACTTGAGTCGGCAGCGGTTTCGATGCAGCGGTACTACTTTGATCACAACGCGACGACCCCGGTTGCGCCCGAGGTTTTGGACGCGATGCTGCCCTATTTGCAGGGTGTTCACGGCAACGCTTCTAGCATTCATAGCTTCGGGCAGGAGGCGCGCCTCGGTGTGGAGAATGCCCGGCGGCAGGTGGCGTCGCTGCTTGGTTGCGCTCCGAAGGACGTCGTTTTCACAAGTGGCGGCACCGAGGCCGACAACTTGGCAGTTTTCGGCACGGTGCGGGCGATTCGTGACCGCGAACGACATGTCATTACTTCGCAAATCGAGCACCCCGCAGTGATCAACGCTTGCGAACAGTTGGAGCGAGAGGGCGCATCGATCACTTATCTGCCAGTCGACTCAGACGGGTTGGTGGCGGTCGATGATGTGAGGGCGGCGCTGCGCCCTGAGACGTTGCTGATTTCGATCATGCACGCCAACAACGAGTTGGGAACGATTCAGCCGTTGGCCGAAATCGGCAAGATCGCAAATGAGGCGGGCGTCCGGGTTCACACCGACGGCGTGCAGAGTTGCGGCAAGGTTGCGACCCGCGTCAAGGAGTTGGGCGTCGACTTTTTCAGTCTCAGCGGGCATAAGTTTTACGGACCTAAGGGTGCCGGGGCATTGTACGTTCGCAAGGGACTGCAGCTCGAAAAGGTGCAGTACGGCGGGCATCATGAGCGCGACCGGCGTCCGGGGACGGAAAATGTCCCTGGAATCGTTGGTCTCGGCGCGGCGGCGGAGCTGGCCCAGAATAATTTGGAGGCCGACGCCAAGCGTATTGCGGCGTTGAGAGATCGCTTGGAATCGGAGGTTCTCTCGACGATCGAGCAGTGCCGCGTGAACGCCGCCGGAGCTTTGCGGGTGCCGAATACGTCGAGCATCCAGTTCGATCACGTTGAGGGCGAGGCGCTATTGATCGCGCTTGATCTGCGTGGCTGCGCGGTATCGAGTGGCGCGGCCTGTTCAAGTGGCGCGGTCGAGCCCTCGCACGTGCTGATCGCGGTCGGTCTAAGCCGCAACCAGGCCAAATCGACGCTGCGTTTCTCGCTGGGACGCCAAACTACGCCCGAGCATATCGATGCGCTGGTAAAAGCGCTGACGGAAGTCGTCGCGCATCTGCGGGCGCTTTCACCGGCATATTCGAAATCGGAAACGTGACTTCACGCCCGCGCGCTGCGAACTGGGAGACGAGATGCCATTTAGAATTTACAGCCTGATTTTCGCGACTCTTCTGTGGGGCGTTCAGCTATTCGGTCAGACACCGCTCATCAGCAATCTCCGCGACTTGACGTTCGGGAAGCGACCAGTAGCCGCTCGTGACTTGTTTGAATCACAACGGTCACGCCACCCGAGCTTGAGCCCGGAATGGCTTGCAGCGATGTCGTGGGTCGGTCGCGCGGGCGTTATCGGCGGCAATTGGGAGATCGCCGAGACTTATGCGACCGAGACGGTCGAGGGCTGTGAGCAATTGCTCAAAACCCGCAAACTCGACGCTGACGGCGAAGCGCCATTACCTATCGCGCTCGGCGCCGCGATCGAGACCCTCGGAAAGTTTTACGATGCTTCCGGTGATCGCGGACGGGCCGTCGACTATCTCAAAGAGCAGGCACGCAAATATGCGGGCACGTCGATCGAGACCCGCATCAACAAAAACCTCAATCTGCTCGATCTCGAGGGCAAGCCCATGCCCGAGCTCGACGCGGGTCAGTTCCTGACGTCAACGCCGCTGACGAACGCAGCGCTGAAGGGCAAAGTAGCGCTGTTCTTTTTCTGGGCGCACTGGTGCAGCGATTGCAAGACGCAGGAGCCGATCTTAGAGCGGTTTCATGCGCGCTATGCAGAGCGTGGCTTGCGAATTGTTGGTCCAACGCAATTCTACGGCTACGACGGGAATGGGGATGCGGCGACTCCGCAGCAGGAGTTGGCTTACATGAAAGGCCCGTATGCTCAGCGCTACCCAATCCCCGAATGGATGCCGGTTCCGCTTAGCCAGAAGAATTTCGTCAGGTTCGGGGTGAGTTCGACACCTACCTTGGTCCTGGTGGATCGTTCGGGCATCGTGAAGCTTTATCACCCGGGCCGGATGGCAGAGGCTGATTTGGCGCGGGAGGTCGAGGCGCTGCTGTAGCGGCGCGGGGAGCGGCAATTCGACCGGCCGGCCGCGAGTGCTGGGACGGGAAGAACGTCGACCTGGAGGTCGACGCTGCCCGCCTCTGGAGGCGCGCGCCACAAACCACATCCACAGTGCGTGCCTTTTGGCCCGCGCTACAGCGGCTTGACCTCGTGCAACAACGGCTCGGCCCGCAACCCCCGCAGCAAGTTCTCAATGGAATTTTCGGCCATCTTGTTGCGGGTCTCGATGGTCGCACTGCCTAGGTGCGGCATGATCGTGACATTTTCTAGGCCCAGAAGCGGGTGATCGCGTGGCAGCGGCTCGGGCTCGGTTACGTCCAGCCCCGCGCTATATATTTGTCGATCTCTGAGGGCTTCGTACAACGCTTGGGTATCGACGATTCCTCCGCGCGCAATGTTGACTAGAGACGCGGAGGGTTTCATCTTCGCCAACGCCTCCGCGTTGATGAGGTTGTGTGTCTCGGCGGTTAGCGGGCAGGAGACCACTACGTAATCGGCCTGGCGCAGCAAAGCTTCGAGCGAGAGATAGGTGGCTTCGAATTCGGCTTCGTCCGGCCGCTGACGTCGGTTGTGATAGACGATGCGCATATCGAAACCACGGGCTCGCTTGGCGATTTCGCGGCCGATGTTTCCCATGCCGATGATTCCGACTGTGCTCGAATGGACCTCGCGCCCGTGCATAAACCCTGGGTCGTAGCGAAGGAAATCAGGCGACCGGGCGTAGCGATCGCCTTCAACCATTCGTCGGGCGGTGGCGAGCAGCAGTGCGAACGCCATGTCGGCCGTTGCGCCGTCGAGAATGCCCGGCGTGTTGCCCACGGGTATGCCACGCGCGGCGGCGTCTGGAACGTTGATGTGATCGACGCCGACACCGTAGTTACTAATGATGCGCACACCGTTTAGCCGATCGAGCATGGCGCCGTCGACGGGGACATGACCGTAGGTGTAGATGCCGTCAACCGGCTCTTCGTGGCCGCTTAGGGCGACTTCCCAAGGCAGCCACTCGACCTTGCCCGCGCCTAGGTCGAGGATGAGTTCATCTAGAGGTCCGTCAGCAATTACTTGAGGTAGCGACATGGCGACCGACTATTGTATCGGTCGCGAAGCAGAGAATAGTGCCGCGGTCAAGCGGCGGTGTCGAGTGCTTTCCAGAGGGTGACGCCGTTTTGCGATTGCTGCTCAACGCGGCCCTCGCGGGACATGTATTCGAGGTGACTTAGACCCTCGGCCATCGCGAAACGTCTCGTTCCGGCCGAACGGTTCTCGCCCCAAATTGCCCCCGCGATCTCGTATGCAGGCAGCGCTCGATCTTTCACGACGTCGAGGACTTGGCCGCAGCGCTTGCGGTGGTGTTTGCGAACGCCGGCTATCCATTCACGATGGCCCTCAAATGGCCGACCGTGGGATGGGACGACTTTGTCGACATCTAACAGCTCCAGTGCTCGCAGCGAGTTGAGGTATTCGCCAAGTGGGTTGCCCTGGTAGAACCAGTGCACACCAATATTGGGTGTGGTCCGCTCGAGAATGGCGTCGGTTGAAAACAGAATGCGCTGCTCGGGACAGTGGAAGCACATCAAAGCGGGCGAATGTCCCGGGGCCATGATGGTCTTGAGCGTGCCGCCGACGAACTCGATCGTATCGCCGCCCTCGATCGATTCGTCGGGGACGAGGCGCTCCATGCTGTCGGAAACGTTGCCTGCTTCCGTTTTCATGGCGTCAATGTCGACTTGAGGCACGCCGTGCTCTTGCATGTGGGGCTCGGCAAACTCGAAGAACTTATAGCCTGGCTCGCGTGGCTTGACCATGTGAGCCTCGTCAGGATGCATCTGAATCGGTGCTCCCGAGCGACGGCGGACCTCGGCGGCGGCTCCGATATGATCGGGGTGCATGTGGCTGATAAGGATGCGAGTAATCGCCAGCCAGTCGAGATTGAGGCTCTCGATCGCCGCATTTAGCGACGCTAGTGATTCGTCAGTTTTAAGCCCGGTATCCAACAAGAGATAGCCGTTTGATTGCCTAAAAAGAAACGCATTGACGCTCTTTAACGCCCAAGGTAGTGGCAGCCGAATTTGCCAAGCACCTTCGGCGACAGGCCACACCTTTGGAGTTGGTTTTGTGGACGACAATATTATTTGCGGGTGCGCGGGACCGTGGCGCGAGGAAGCCTCATGGTAGCAACGCGAGTTCGCCTATCCTGAGGGTGCAAAGACTCCGAGAGTTTCCTCGATGGTCAGTTCAGTGACGAGTCGAATTAGACAATTGCCGGTCGCGACGTTGATCGCAGCAACGCTAGGATTCGTTGCCGCTGGAGTGGGGTGGGCTGTCGAGGGCCCCCCGCCGCTGAAGTGTAGTTCGGAGAACTTTGGTCCGTTTCTGGACTTCGAGTTTCGCTTTTTTGCGGGCGGACAGGTGGGCGTGCCGATTAAACACTATCGAGGGCGGATGCCGTCATTCGAGCTGCTACTGACAGTAACTCCGATTGATGGCACGCCGGGTGAGCCGGCTAAGCTGTTCGACGAAGTTGCGGTCAATCAGCAAATACCCGACGGTGCAAAGGGCGAGATGGTCGTGAGTCCGTCGTTTTCGGTCGGAGAAGGGCGCTATAGCGTCGAGTGGAAACTTGAAGACGATAGCGGTCAGTCGTGCAGCGGTTCTTGGAAGTTCAAGGCAAATCTGTCGAAGGGCCAGAAGGTTGTCGAGTTAGCGCTGAACCCCGGGCAAATCGTCGAGTCGGGAGTTTATCTGTTTCGCCCCGAGGCGCCGGTTGCCCGTCCGCACTTGAGCTCGCCGAAGAGAGTGAAAATCTTTGTGAGCATGGATATCCGGCGGCGACGCGGGCGAGTTGCCCGACCGAGCTTGTGGCGACTTCATCCTCATTTTTCGACGGTGCGCCAGCTCGCGCGGAGCCAGGGTTTCAACGAATTCTCGGTGGTTTTCTTTAGCTTTGAGGACCAGAAAGTTTTGCACCGGCAAGACTACGAGCCGCGTATCAACTTCCGGCCGATGCGATCAATCATCGGCAAGTTAGATCCCCAAACCGTCGATGTCAATCAATTGGGAAATGGCCGCGAAATGGATTTCTTCGAGAGCCTGCTATCCGACGAACTGTTGATCGGCGATCCACCCGATGCTGTAGTGTTTGTTGGTCAAGAGACGCATTTTGGCACGCAGACTTCTGAGTTCATGCGAAAACGTTTGCGGCAGACTGAGGCGTCGTTTGCATTTCTCGATACTTCGCGCTTCGCATGGAAAGGCGCCATGGGAAATGTGGTTCGGGCGGTGGATGGAAAAGAGTACAAACTGCGGCAGCCATCAGATCTGCCGAAGGCGTTGGAGTCGATTGAGCGCAACGTGGGCGGCGGAAGCGAACGCGGCGCGCGTTAGGTGCGCCACCAGAGCATTTTTACCGAAAGCGTAGACCGGCAAGTGGACACGCCCGCCGCGAGTGCTGGGTCGGAAAGAACGTCGACCCAGAGGTCGACGCGGCCCGCCGGAGGCGCGCGCCACAAATCCCCGCGAGAGTGCGTGCAGCGGTATCTAGAATCAGTCTACGTAAATCATGAAAATGCTCTAGTTCGTTGCGCCCGATGGTCGTGCACAGCGGGCTGCAAGAGTGCGCCTCCGAGCGCCAACCTTCGATCGCCACCTGGTGAAAAATGCGGGCTAAGATAGTTACCGATGGCCGGACCGATTTGCAGCCTCGCCAACGGCGGAGTAAGTGCCAACTCCAGCCTTACCGGGACCGAGTTTGAAGTCGCTCCTCAGGTTCGCTATCGCATCCTCAGGCGCTTCAAGAATATCGCGATGGTTGGGCTGTCGGCGAACCCGATGCGGCCCAGCTACTTCGCCGCGACTTACCTAAACAACCGCGGTTACAACATCATTCCGGTCAACCCAGGTGTAACGGAGATACTGGGCCGTCGTTGCTTTGGCTCTTTGAAAGAGATTGAATCGCCGGTCGATGTCGTCGATATTTTTCGGCCTTCAGAGCATGTTCCGCAGATCGTAGAAGACGCAATCGAACTCGGCGCAAAGGTGGTATGGATGCAGTTCGGCGTGATCCATAAAGTGGCGGCGCGGCGAGCCCTCGACGCGGGTCTCGAAGTCGTTATGGATCAGTGCATGAAGGTCGAACACGCTCGATTCTTCGGAGGGCTCAACGCGATGGGCCTAAATAGCGGCGTCATATCGTCGCGCGGCCGGAGCCCTGGCGATGGCCACAAAGGTCTGGGATAATGGCTGCTCGCGCGTAGGGAGGCTTTCGGTTCATGAAATTCGGCGTCAACACAATGATCTGGTCGGGGGCGTTTGAACCCGAGAAATTTCCGTTCGGAAAGATGAAAGAGGTCGGCGTTGATGGCATTGAGATTCCGGTTTTCGTCCCAGCGGATCTTGACACGGCGGCAGTTCGCAGGACCTGCGAAGAACACGATCTCGCCGTACATTTCTGTTCCGTAAACCCCGAGGGTATGAACCCCATTAGTGACGACGCTGCCGTGCGAGCGAAGACCATCGAGCACTGGGAAACGCTGATCAAAACCGCGGCCGAGGCCGGTGCCGAACAAATCGCCGGCCCAACTTATGCACCAGTCGGGTATCTGCCCGGCCGTCGTCGCAACCAAGACGAGTGGAAGTGGGGCGTCGAGTTTCACCAAGCGCTAGGGCCGGCGCTCGACGACGCGGGCTTAATCCTCGGCGTCGAGCCCCTCAACCGTTTTGAAACGTATTTTTTGAACACAGCCGCCGATGCCGTGAAATTCGTAGGCGAGATCGGCCATTCGAAGATCGGTATCTTGCTTGATACGTTCCACCAGAACATCGAGGACAAAGATGTCGCGGAGGCGTATCGCACCTGCGGAGATCATCTGATCCACGTGCACACTTGCGAGAACGACCGCGGCATTCCGGGCAGCGGCCACGTTGATTGGCCCAACGTGATGAGCGCCATAAAACAGACCGGTTACGACCGCTGGATGACGATTGAGTCGTTCAATTCTCAGATTCCAGAGTTATCGGCGGCGACTGCGATTTGGCGCGATATGGCCCCATCAATGGACGACATCGCGATTGAAGGGACGCGATTCCTTCGCGATCTTTGGTCGAGAACGTAGCCGGCGGGTCGCAGGCCTCGGGACTCCCGCTGGATTCCGAAACTGAGAGAACCCCTCAGCCCGTGGGCTTGCAGTCGGCCCTGTTGGGGCTGCTGGTCGGCGTGGTTCGCGGGGGTAATCAGGTTGCCCTGAAGACGGCGCTGACCGCGCTTCCACCCTTGTGGACAGCGTTTGGGCGCATGTCGATTAGCTGCCTCACCGTCGGCCTATGGTCGCGTTCGCAGGGATACGACTTAAGACCCGAGCGCCACGAAATCCGCAAGCTCTCGCTGCTGGCGGTCATGTTCACCGTGCAGATTTCGATTTTGCACATCGGCGCCGACTATACCTCGCCGGCCTATTCGGTAATTCTGGTCAACATCAACCCCATCGTGGCGAATCTGATCGCGCACTTTTATGTCCCTGAAGATCGTCTGTCGCCACAACGAATGTTGGGTCTGCTGATTGCGTTCGGCGGAGTCACGTGGGTGTTTCTCGGAAGGCCTGACCCCACTCTGGCGCCGAATCCAACGTTGGGCAACGCCTTGATGGTGATATCCGCTTCGATGGTTGCGGTGCGAACAGTCTATATTCAACGACTGGTCCAAAAGATGCGGCCCGAAAAAGCGGTTTTCTGGCAGATGTTGGTGGCGTTACCTGTATTCTTAGTGGGCGGCGCATTCATCGAGGGCGTTGGCGAGCGCGGCCCTCTGGGCTGGCAGCAGATCGGGGCGATGGTGTACCAGGGATTGCTAGTCGGCGGAGTGGGCCTGCTGACCTGGATATACCTCTTGCGCAAGCACACCCCAGGAAGCGTTTCGGTGTTTTCGTTCGTTACTCCTTTTTGCGGAGTCTTCGTCAGTTCGATCGTGTTTGGGGAAGAAGTGACGCCTCGCCTTGTAACCGGCGTCGCAGCGGTGCTGACAGGAATTTATATGGTCACGCGCTCAGGCCGCGTATTACCGGTATCAGAGCCGCGGAGCTAGCTCGCATCTCTCACCACCTGACGGCGAAAGCACGCGATAGGCGCGTAACTACTTCGTTGCGCTCGATCGCCGTGCTCGACGGACTGCAAAAGTACGCCTGCGCGCGGCGACCGTCGCCCGCCTCGTACTGACGCACCTCTCACGCACTTTCACTCGCCACGTGGGTAGAAACGCGGGCTAGCCCGCCGTCATCATCTTTCGAATTCGCTCGATGGCCACCTCGATTTGATCGAGGGCCGTAGCATAGCTAAATCGCAGATAGCCTTCGCCGAATTCTCCGAACGCGTCGCCGCCGAGGCAGGCGACGCCGGCTTCCTGCAAGAGTCGTTCCGCCAGCTCATTTGAGCTGACTCCGGTGCCGCTGATATTTGGAAACGCGTAAAACGCGCCTCCTGGCTTGGCGCAGCGAAAACCGGGGAGGCTATTGAGGGCATCGGTGATGAACGCGCTGCGCCGAGCGAATTCATCGACCATTTCGCGCACATCATCTTGGGGCCCGCGTAAAGCCTCGATCGCGGCGCGCTGCGTGAAACTTGCGGTACACGATGCGCAGTTGACTTGGAGCATACAAATCATGCTGACAAGCGGCTTGGGATACACGCCGTAGCCGATGCGCCAACCCGTCATGCGATGGGCCTTTGAAAAACCGTCAAGAATGATGGTTTTGTCGGCCATGCCCTCCATCGTGGCGATCGAGGTCGGCTTTTCGCCGAACACGATCTCACTGTAGATTTCGTCGGAGAGGACGATTAAGTCGCGATCGCACACCATTTCGGCGATTGCTCGGATGTCGTCCGCCGGGATCGTACCGCCAGTCGGGTTTTGCGGCGAGTTGAGGATCACCAACTTGGTGCGGTCAGATAAGCTCTTGCGGAAGTAGTCGAGGTCGATAGAGAAGCCACGGTCTTCAACCAGCGGAATCGGCACCGGCTTGGCTCCCGCGCAGCCGATCATTGATTCGTACATCGGGAAGCCGGGATTAGGGTAGAGCGCTTCGTCCCCAGGCCCCAAAAGGCCAATCATGGTGTAAAAAAGATTAGGCTTGCCACCAGGCGTTACGACGACTTGCGACTCGTCGACGGAAATGCCTCGCGTTGTTGAGATGTACTCGGCGATAGCCTCGCGGAGCTCGGGGTCGCCCTGGGTCGGGCCGTACTTGGTATAGCCGGCGTCGAGCGCCCGCTTGCCGGCCTCGATGACGTGCGGAGACGTTTGGAAGTCGGGTTCGCCGATCTCCATATGGACTACATCACGGCCCTGCGCTTCGAGTGCACGGGCTCGGACGAGGACCGCGAAAGCCCCCTCGCCGATGAGCATATTTGTTCGTTCTGCTAGCTGCATATGAGAACTGCAAGTTTAGCAATCCGAGAATCAATGGGTTGACAGACCGGGAACAAGTACTTTATTATTTTAAGTGATACACGAAAGCGATCGCCTCTACGGTCAAACTAGCCGCTTAGAAACCGCTTAGAAACAGGAAGTAGCACTTATGAATACACCTCTGCCAGACCCCCGACCTAGCCTTTGGGAATCATTGACGCGGTCGCCGTTCGTTCGCCTGGGGGTCGTTGGCTTTCTCGTCATCTGCCTGCAGATTCCGGTGTTATTTATCTATAACCTCGTCAGCGAGCGCAACCAGACGCGGCACGAAGCGGTCGACGACATCACTTCGAAGTGGGGTCGCGGACAAGAAGTTTACGGTCCATTCCTGGTAATCCCTTACAGCTACATGGACGTCGAAAAGGCGACCGAGACCGAAAAGGAGCGATTCGTTGAGCGCACGGCGGTGGCGACGTTCTTGCCCGAGGATTTGCGGATCGCCTCGGACCTCGAGACCGAGGTGCGGCACCGCGGAATCTTCGAGGCCCCCGTGTACTCCTCCTCGACGAAGCTCGAGGGGAGGTTTCTTTCACCGGACTTCGGCCCGTGGAAGGTCGAGGCGCAGCGCATCGACTGGGAGCAGGCCCAACTTGTGTTTGAAGTCTCCGACGTCCATGCCATTCAGAACCGAACCGAATTGAACTGGGCCGGCGAGCAGTTGAGTTTCGAACCGGGCGCCGGCCTATTCTCGGCACGGCTGCCCGGGTTTCATTCGCCGGTTGCGGTGACGGCGGAATCAGAAGAGCTGGAGTTCGCGGTTGAGTTTGATCTCAAGGGCAGCTTCATGTTGCGGTTCGCGCCGCTGGCGAAAAACACCGAAGCGACGCTTAGAGCCGACTGGGCCGATCCGAGCTTTCAAGGGGCGTATTTGCCGACGACTTCAGACGTCCGCCCGGACGGATTCGAAGCGACCTGGCGGATCCCGCACTTAGGTCGCAACTATCCACAGAGCTGGACTCGGACCTCGTATGCCGAGGCCATCAAGGCGTCGTCGTTCGGCTTTGATTTATTGACTCCGGTCGACGCCTATAGGCAGACAGACCGCAGCCTCAAATACCAACTGTTGTTTCTCGGGCTGACGTTCCTGACGATCTGGCTCTTCGAGGTTCTGGGGGGTGCTAGATTGCATCCGATTCAATACCTGTTGATCGGATCTGCAATGTGCATTTTTTACTTGCTAGAACTGTCGCTCTCCGAGCAGCTTGGCTTCGCCGTGGCATACTGTATCGCCTCGACGCTAGTTGTCGCGCTGGTGTTTTTCTACGCCCGATCAGCGCTGGACTCGCGGAATCGGGCGTTCTCCGTGACGGGTGTTTTGGCGGGGCTTTATGGCTGCCTATACGTACTGCTGCAAATTCAGGACTACGCATTGCTTGCCGGCTCGATTGGGCTGTTCTTGATCTTGGCCGTGGTGATGTTCGCCACTCGCAAGGTGGACTGGTATTCGGCCAAGCTCGTATCGACGGGGCCGAAGGTGGATCCGGCGGCGGCAAAACACCCGTCAGAAGGTGGGTAGCACTCGCTCGCCGGCGAAGTACCTTTGTTAGTTCAACTCGTTCGGTTCGGGTAACTGCGCGTCGACAGATTTTAGCCAGGCACGAAGCCTGTTATGGAGCGCCTCGGCGCGGGCACTCTGCGAGTCTGCCAAGTTTCTCGTTTCGCCGAGGTCGTTCGCAAGATTATAGAGTTCGAGCCGGCGGTCTTCGTAGTATTCGAGCAGCTTCCAATCGCCGACCCTGACCGCGCTGACGGGGGTCGTCGTCGAGTAGTAGTGGGGGTAGTGGAAGAACATCGCGGCGCGCTCCAATTTGGCCGCCGGCTCGACGAGCAATGGTTTGAGATTCACTCCGTCGACGTTACGGTTGTGTTCGCTGTCGCCCGAGAGGCCTGCGATCGATAAGATCGTGCGGTAGTAGTCGACCGTGCTGATTGGGACATCGCTGACGGAGCCCGCCTTCGTTGTACCAGGCCAGTAGATCATCGCCGGGACGCGAATGCCGCCCTCGTAGAGAGAACCCTTTCCAGAGCGTAACGGGGCGTTGTCGGTTACCGTTTGGCCCTCGAATTGATTGATAAAGCCGCCGTTGTCCGACGTCAGGATGATTACCGTGTTGTCGGCAACGCCTAGCTTGTCGAGCGTCGCCAGTATGCGTCCAACGTTTTCATCCAACGACTGCACCATGGCGGCATATTGCGCATTGCCGTGGCGAAGGCCCGGTTTAATTTTCCGCTCGTACTTTTTGACGATTTCGGGCTTGCCCTGAATTGGGGTGTGGACTGTGTGATACGCCAGGTTCAAGTAGAACGGCCTGTCCTTCTCGCGTTCGAGAATTTCGATTGCCTCGGAGGTCAGGCGGTCGGTGAGATACTCGCCGGTCTGGCCGCCCGCGAGATGAGGGACGTAGCGGGGGCCGCCTGAAAAGTACTTCGTGCCGCTGTAGGGATAGAAAAAATCTTGAGGCGCGCCCCAGAAGGTTCCGCCAACGTTGTAGTCGAATCCTTGCGTCTGCGGGTAATAGGCGGCCGTGCCCAGATGCCATTTGCCGACGTGGGCCGTCGCGTAGCCGGCTTGGTGGAGAACTTCAGCAATCGTGACCTCGCCATGGGGTAGGCTATCGACGGTTACAGGCGGCACGACCTTGCGGTTCATGGGCGGAGATTTCGAAGCCTCGTGCCAGATCGTCATCCGCACGCGCGCCGGGTACTTCCCAGTCATGATCGACGCGCGAGTGGGACTGCAGACCGGCGATGCGGCGTAGGCATTGGTAAAGCGCATCGAGCGCTTGGCGAAGGCGTCGATGTTGGGCGTTTCATGCAGATCGGAACCATAGATTCCGAGGTCGCTCCAGCCCATATCGTCGACGAGGATGAAAACGAAATTGGGTTTTGCTTGGGCGAAGACGCATTGCGTGAGCGTCAACAGCAGGCAGGAGAGGCGCAGACTTCGCATGGCGTGCATTTTAGCTGGTGAGGCGCAAGGCAAGCTGTCAGTTGTCGAGGCCTTCAACGATGGTCTTCCACGGTTCGATGTCTTTGATCTCATCCTCGGGGCACGTCAAATAATCGCGGTCAACGACAACCAAATCAGCAAGTTTGCCAACCTCGATCGAGCCACGCTCATCCTCCGCAAACTGCATCTCGGCGGCCCATATCGTGTGCATTTTGAGCGCTTCGTCGCGGCTGATGCGCTGCTCGGGGCGCAAAATAGCTCCGGTGCTTGTCTGGCGGGTGATTGAAATCCACATTTGCAAGAAAGGGTTGTAGGGGTTTACCGCGCCATTCTTGCCGTGACCGACCATGTGGTCGCTACCGCCGGCCGGGTGAATGCCGGCGTCGATGTAGCTGCGGAGCGGAAAGAAGAACTTGAGCCCGTCATCGCCGAATACTTTCTTTAGAGCCGGCCCGTCGTAGTGCAACCAGGGCGATTGGACGTCAGCTCCGACGCCTAGACTCGCTGCAAGCTCGATCGCCGCTTGGCTTTGAAAGCTTGCATGCATCAAGTGGTGTCGGGCCCGCTTAATCGGCCGTTCGTGGTCAAGCTCTTGCATGACCTTGAGAAAACTGTCGATCGCCCCGCCGCCTTGCACGTGCGAAGTTAGCTGCCAGCCCTTGGCGGAAGCTTGCCGGAAAATCCCCAGCAACTTCTCCGGCTTTACAGATAGGATTCCGATGTTGTCGGGGTTAGTCATACCGTAAAGCTGTTTACCGAATGGGCCGTAGGGGTAGCGCTGGTAGGCCGTGCCAATCGTCATGCCGCCGTCTGAAGTCACCTTGTAGGGGCCGAATTTCAACCAGCGGTCGCCGCTACCGGTGGTGCCTTCGCGTTGGCGAATCGCATCGAGCACGTCGTCGAATTTATTGGGGATGCCCGGACGCCAGGTCATCACAACTCGCACGGGGAGGCGTCCGGTTGACTGAAGCTCACGATAGAGCTCGATGCTTTCATCGGTCACGGCGCGGTCGCTGACGGCCGTCAGCCCGGCGGCCCGGTATCGCAGCAGCATCGCGGCTAGAGCGTCAAGTTTCTCTTCGCGCGTAAACCCTTTTTCGCGATCGAGACCCTTGAGCATCGACTGCGCGTTCTTGAGGATTCCGTTGGGCTCGCCATTCTGATCGACGACGATTTCGCCGTCGGGCGGATGCGCCGTACTGCGTCCGATCTTCGACATCTCGAGGGCAAACGAGTTAACAACGACCGTATAGCTGGCGTCGAACATGACCGGGTGTTTTTTGACCACATCGAGGTCATAACGAGTCGGCATTCGCATTTCGGCGAGTCGCGTCGGGAACGTGCGCGGAACGACGATCCAGTCACCCTTGGGGGGTTTTTTCGCTTGCTGACGGATGTAGCGTTGGACGGCCGGGATCGAGTCAAGCGGCGGTAGCTTTTCGCGGAACTCGCTAAGGCCCGCGCCCAGCGCGTGAACGTGAGAGTCGACTAGGCCGGGGAGAACACTGCGTCCCTCAAGATCGACAATTTCGGTTTCGGGGCCGCTGTGCGCTTCGAGCATCGCCGCGGATTCCCCGACGGCGGAGATGCGGCCGTCTTTGATCGCGAGCGCCTGGTGAATTGAGCCGTTGCGGTCGACGCTGATGACTTTCCCGTTATGCAAAATTCGATCGGCCTGGGCAAATGCCGAGACTAGCGACAGCAGACCGAAGAGAAGGAAACATAGAGCGCGCACGAGAGCGATTGTCCCATAGTGGTGACGAGCCAGCCAGCCCGCATTACTCACCAGCCAACGGTGAAAGTACGCGTTAGGCTCGCCATTACTTTGTTGCGCTCGCTTGCCGTGATCAACGGACTCCACGAGTACGCCTGCGCGCGCCAAGTGTCGCGCGCCTCGTATTGACGCGCCTTCCACCCACTTTCCCTCGCTGGCTGGCGAGAAATGCGGGCTATGCCGCCGCGCGTTGGTGGACGTCTTCGGCAAGAGCTGCGACGATACGCTCGGACGCATTGCCGTCTCCGAAGAGATAGCGTGGCTGGGCCATCCGTACATAGCGGCCCTCATCGGTTAGAAGCTCCTCGACCGCGCGCACAATTCGGCGAGAGTCGCTGCCCACGATTTGCGATGCCCCGGCCTCGACGGCCTCGGGCCGTTCGGTCACATCGCGCAATATCAGCACCGGCTTGCCCAGTGCGGGGGCTTCCTCTTGGACGCCACCGGAGTCAGTAAGAATTATGTGACTGCGGCGCATCAGATCAACGAAATCAACGTAGTTGAGTGGATCGAGCAGCGTGACGTTGGGTGTGTCCGCGAGCTTTCCAAACACGGCGGCTCTGACCCTGGGGTTCGGGTGCACCGGGAACACAATCTGCACGTCCGGTCGCAGCGCGATCCTACTCAGCGCTTCGCAGATCAGCTCAATTGGATGACCGAAGTTCTCGCGCCGATGAGCGGTGACTAAGATTATTTTCTTGTCCGGTAGTAGTCGCGGCGTAGCGCTCGATTGCAGTCGGCCCGCTGCTAGATCGGCGGCGGTTCCCAAGAGTGCATCGATGCCTGTATTTCCACTGATTACGATTTTTCCAGATACTTTTTCGCGATGGACGCGATTGTAGAATCCAGCCAGGTTTTCGGCAGCCGCTTGGGTTGGGGCGAAATGGTATGACGCGATTTCTGAGGCTACACGACGGTTCATCTCCTCAGGAAACGGCTCGTCGTTTGTGCCTGTTCGCAGACCGGCTTCAATGTGCGCTACCGGCACGCGATTGTAGAATCCAGCCAGAGCCCCGCAAACAGTCGATGTCGTGTCGCCTTGCACCACGACCAATTCGGGCTCTTCGGCCGCGACAACCGATTCGAGGGCGCACAAAATCCTCCCCGTTGCCCGCGTAAGCGACTGAGCTTCGCGCATTGCACCAAGATCGTGATCGGGTTCGATGCCGAATACATCGAGTACCTGATCAAGGAGGTGGCGGTGCTGCGCGGTCACGCAAACGCGAGTTTCAAAACGCGCCTGGTCAAGCTTCAGGCGTCTAACGACTGGCCCGAGCTTAATCGCCTCGGGCCGCGTACCGAAAATCAGAAGGATTCGGCGCACGTTGCTTAGCCCGCATTTCTCACCACCTGACGGAGAAAGCACGCGATAGGTGCGCCACTACTTCGTTGCGCTCGATCGCGAGTGCTCGACGGACCGTCAAGTACGCCTCCGCGCGCCGACCGTCGCCCGCCTCGTATTGACGCACCTCTCACGCACTTTCGCTCGCCACATGGTGAGAAATGCGGGCTAGCTCCTTTTTAACACTGCCCGGAGAGATTCAGTCCTAAAGAAACCGGTAAGATAGTGAACAGTTCGCTGCCCGGCAGGTCTCCGCCGGCGCATACTGAGCGTCTTCACCCACGCGAATTTCAATGCTTTCAAGGGTTTTTTCCGGTCGTAGATCGGCATATGCTGCTGGTCTGGCGCTTGCCGCACTTGTCGTTGCGGCAGGATATTGGCTGACGCGGCCTCGCATCGTGTTTTTGGGGTTTCCGAGCATGTATCGGTTTCTGATAGCCGAGGCCTCAAGCCAGAGCGGAGTTCGATATGACTACTGGAGCCCGGAACAGCTCGATGATTCGGCCCTTGGCCAGCCGGATTTCTCTCGCTATGCAGCTATCTATGTAAGCGGGCGACGCTCCGACCCCTTGAATCGCCCGATTCAACGCGCTCTGGCAAGAGCGGCGGAGCAAGGATCGCGAGTGGTGGTTCTGCCGGCACACGACACGGACCGGCTTGGCGTGGGCAATGCCGACTTCAGCAGCGACGAAAAATGGATCGACGACTATTGGCGATTTGGCGGCGTCGAGAACATGGCTCGTTTGTTGCAGACGACCGCGGCGCGGCAGCTAAGCGGGAACTACCCTGAACAAGCGCCGGAGCCAACCCCCGACGACGGCTTCTATCATCCTGAGTCCGCTGGGCTTTTCACTTCTGTCGCTGAGTATGAGCGCTGGTACGCAGCTTCAGGATTGGCGAAGCCGGGCGCGCCCAAGGCCTTCATCGACTTCGCGGATGGCTGGCGCTTGGGCATGAATCAGGCAACCGACGCTATAGTTCGGGCGTTCGAAGACGGCGGTTTCAATGTGGCGACCATTTTCGGGACGGCCCAGGTTGCGCCTTTCGCGGTCGAGTACGAGCCCGACATTATCATTTCTCGAAAACACGGGCGCTGGTGGTTGGGCTCACAGGGTGTAGAGACGCTGGACGAGAAGCTTGACGTTCCCGTTCTGCGCGGGCTGTCGTTACTTTTCACCGGCGAAACTTTCGAAGCCTATCAGCAGACTCGAGCGGGTATTCGCGGCGCGGGCCTGATCATGGGCGCGATGGTGCCCGAGATGGACGGCGCGATCGAGCCGACTCTTATCGAGGGGCTTGATGCCGAATGGTACGGCCGCCGGTTCGAGTCTTTCCAGCAAGAACGCGTCGGCCGGATGGTCGAGCGCGCTCAGCGCTGGGTTCGCCTCAAGAAGGCGCCAAACAGCGAAAAGAAGATTGCTGTTTTCTACGTGTCGGGTATCGGCAAGGGCCGGATCACCGGCGCGGGATTGAACGTGCCTCGCAGCCTTACGCGCTTCCTGGCCGCGATGAAGGGCGAAGGGTACAACGTGCGTGGTGCTCCTATCGACGAGCGCCAACTGCTCGACGAGATGCTCACGAAGGGGCGCAATGTCAGTTTCGGACAGGAACGCGATCTCGATCGGTTGGCGTCGCAAGAAGGCGTCGTCTTGCTGCCGGTCGCCGACTACAGCGCATGGTTCGCGACTTTGCCGGAGCAGATGCGCCAAGAAGTCGAGGCAGCGTTCGGGCCGCCGCCCGGCGACCTAATGACCATCGACCGCGACGGCGAGACCTTCTTTGTGATTCCCAAGCTGGACTACGGCAATGTCATCGTGCTGCCGCAACCCGTGCGCGGCGCGAGGATGGACGCCAAGCTACAGCACAACGACCGCGTCCCTCCGCCACACCAATACCTAGCGGTTTACTGGTGGCTGCGAGACGTGTGGAAGGCCGACACTGTGCTCAACTACGGCACGCACGGTACACACGAGTTCCTGCCGGGCAGACCACTTGGGCAATTGGCTGACGATTGGTCGGACCTAACTCTCGGTACCCTGCCAAGCATCTATGTCTACGTTATGGACAACGTTGGCGAGGCGCTTATCGCGAAACGGCGTGGTTCGGCTGTCACAGTCAGCCATCAGATCCCGCCAATCGCGGCAGCGGCGATTCGAGACGAAGACCAAAGCGTTGCCGAGCTGTACCGTTCAACCGAGCGCTTTCTTGCTCAAGACGACGGAGCTCTAAAAGAGCGACTCCGCACGCGGATTGCAGAGGTGGCGCGAGCGAAAGGCTTCGATAGCGATCTCGGTTTGGACTGGGCCTCGGCGTCTCCGAGCGACGAGCAGGTTAGCGAGTTGCAGCTCCATATCCACCTCATCAACGACGACAAGATTCCAGTCGGTCTGCACGTCCACGGTTCTGCCAACACGCCTGAAGAACTGGCACCGATGATCGCCGCAATTGTCGGTGAGCAAGCGGGCGCACAAGATCAGATCGCGCAGCTACGAGCCGCGTTCAACCAGACAGGCCTAGAAATCGAGCGAACACTAGACGCTCTCGAGGGCGGCTACGTGACTCCGGGCGGCGGCGGCGACCCGTTGCGCAATCCGCAAGCTCTACCGACTGGGCGAAATCTCTACGGCATCAATCCGGCCGAAGTGCCGACTAGGGCCGCCTGGGAAATCGGCGTTGAACTCGCCAGGGCACAACTCGATGCGGAGCAGGAGCGCCTAGGGCGTTGGCCGCACAAAATTGGTTTTACGTTGTGGAACACCGAGTTGATCCGCCAATACGGCACCGATCTGGCGCACATTATGTATCTGTTGGGCGTGAAGCCGGTCTGGGATCACCGTAATGTTGTCGAGGACGTCGAGCTCATCCCCGCGGACGAGCTTAATCGGCCACGGATCGATGTAGTAATCCAGGCAGCATCGCTGTTTCGCGATACTTTCCCCGATCGCATGGAACTGCTCGACAAGGCTGTGCGCTTGGCCGCCGGCGCCAGTGATGGCGAGAACTACGTTGCCGAGCACACCGACGAAGCCGAGTCGGCTCTTAAGCAAGCCGGCATGGCCGCCGACGATGCGCGGGTGCTGGCGGGCGCGCGGATTTTCAGCAACTCCGCCGGCGGCTACGGCACGGGGCTGGTCGCGGGAATCGAGCGCAGCGGCGATTACTCCGATACGAGCGGGCTGACGGCAGCGTATCTGGCCCGCTCAGGGGCTATATACACCGAGGGATTCGAATGGGGAGCCCGCGCTGACGGAGCGTATGAACAGCACCTAAAACACACCGATGCGGTGACATTGAGCCGATCCACCAATGTCGTGGGCGCGCTAACGCTTGACCACTATTTCGAGTATTTGGGCGGGATGACAATGGCCGTGCGAGATACCACCGGGGTCTCGCCGGAGACTTATCTCGCCGACGTTCGCGACGCGGATCTTCCTCGCGTGGAGACGATCCGCGAATCGCTCACTCGCGATCTAAGAGGAAAGTTCTGGAATCCGAAGTGGATTCGCGGCCTTCAGGAAGAGGGCTTTTCAGGGGCGGTCGAAATCTCGCAGACCGCGACCAACCTCTTCGGCTGGCAGGTGACGAAGCCGGAATCGATCGACGCGTATGTCTGGGATACAGCCTACGATATCTACGCTGAAGATTCTCTCGAACTGGGTCTCGCCGAGTGGTTCGACAAAGAGAACCCATTCGCATTTCAAAACATCGCCGCGGTGATGCTTGAGGCGGTGCGCAAGGGTTTCTGGTCGCCCTCCGCCGATGTTGTTGAGACGCTAGCGGTCTCTTACGCGGACTCTGTTGACCGCCATGGCGCCGCCGGCGACATTCGCACGGTCGGCAATCGTCGATTCGCTGAGTTCGTCGAACGGCGCCTGGTCGATGCGGAGCGCGTAGAGTTGACTTCGGCGCTGCGACGCGGGTTTGAGCGTCCGACCCAAGAAAACGTGGCGGGACGCCAACTGGTCGACGTGGATTCGCCCGAAACACAATCAGCCAGCTTGCCCGAAACCGGCATTGGAGCGGTTGTTTTATTGGCTCTGGCGGGATTTTTCTTGGTTGGTTGGCGGCGATCGAGCTGACCCCTCGCCGGCCCATCGCCTGGGTTAGCCGAGAAACCCGATTGCTATACTGACGCTTAATCCGGGGCAAGCTAGGTCTCGCTGTGACTCGTGTCAAAAGCATTTTACATAGAAACGTTCGGCTGCCAGATGAACGTGCACGACAGCGAAAAAGTTCGCGGTGTATTGGTCGCGCGAGGCTACGAACAAGTTACGTCAGCGGACGACGCAGGGCTCGTTCTCTATAACACCTGCAGCATCCGTGACAAGGCAGAGCAAAAAGTTTTCTCGCGCCTAGCGAACTTCAAAAAGCGTCACAAGGGAAAGACCATCGGCGTGCTGGGTTGCGTCGCGCAACACAACGGCGAGGACATTTTCGAACAAGCGCCGCATGTTGATTTTGTTTGCGGCTCGGCGAGCTACAACTCGCTACCGGCGCTAATGGATCGCGTCGAAGCCGGCGAAACCCGCGTTAGCGGACTCAACATCGATACCGACGAGACATTCGATGCGCCGCGTACCGAGCGAGACAATGCCTACAGCGCGTATATCACGATCATTGAGGGTTGCGACAAAGCCTGTACCTATTGCGTTGTGCCGTTTACCCGCGGTCCCGAGCGGAGCCGTGCCAGCGCCTCGGTCATGGCCGAGGCGCGTGAGTTGGCTGCGCGTGGCTACACAGAAATTACACTGCTGGGCCAGACGGTCAACAGCTACCGCGACACTTCCGCGGCGGGCTGGAACTTCGCCCGCTTGCTCGACGAAGTAGGCCGCGTTGACGGCATACGGCGGGTTCGCTTCACGACTTCGCACCCCAGTGATTTCACACCCGATATCGTCGAGGCGATCGACCGCAATGAATCGCTATGCGATTGGGTTCATCTGCCCGTGCAATCCGGCTCGACCAGCGTCTTACGCCAAATGCGCCGGACCTATAGCCGCGAAGAGTACTTGCGCTGCATCGAAACGATCAAGGCCGCCAAGCGCAACATCGAGTTGAGCACTGACATCATCGTTGGCTTCCCCGGTGAGACCGAGGCGGACTTCGAGCAGACGCTTTCGCTTTTGGACGAGATCGAATACGGATCGCTGTTTTCGTTTAAGTACTCGCCGCGCAAAGGTACGGTCGCGGCTGACTACGAACAGGTCCCCGAAGAGGAAAAGAAGGCGCGGTTGGCGATTTTGCAAGAGCGCCAGCGGCGCATTCAGATTCGCCGTAACGCGGAATTGATCGGACGCGAGGAAGAGGCGATCGTCGAGGGCCGCCGCGAAAAATTCCAGCAATGGATCGGGCGCACGTCGCAGAATCGAGTGCTGAATTTCAACGACCCAGAAGGCCTTGCTGCAGAGCGCGACCTGCGCGGCAGCTACTGCAAAGTTCGGGTGACGAGTTCGGGGCCAAACTCCTTGGTGGGAGAGTTGATGGCGGCCGAGACGGCGCCTGCGTTTAACGGCTTTCGGGTTCTGCAATAGGGGAGGAAGCGATGGCGGAAGTGGAAATGAGAATTCGCGGTCTGATGATGGACCCGGTTACTAACATGCCCATCGTTATCCTCAAGAATCTTGATGACAGCACGGTACTACCGATTTGGGTCGGCGTCTACGAAGCAAATGCGATTGCGCTCGAAATCGAGAAGGTAGCCACTCCGCGGCCGATGACACATGACCTCGTAAAGAATCTGCTGATGGGATGCGAAGCCGGCATCCAGCGGGTTGTGGTCAACGAGCTCAAGGACGATACGTTTTTTGCGGTGATCTGGCTTGAAAAAGAGGGCGAGCTGGTTTCGATCGACTCGCGCCCGAGCGACGCGTTAGCACTGGCGCTACGGCTAGACTGTCCAATCTACGTTGAAGAGAACGTGATCTCTTCGTCGAAGGTTTCGTCGGTGGTTAGCGAAAAGGCAAACAGCGAAGAACTCCGTCGCTGGCTCGAAAATCTAGGCGACGAAGATCTAGGCGAATACAAAATGTAACTGGCGATCCGGGTACCGCGTCAGCCGCCGATATTCGACATCACGATGGGCTAAAAATCTATGGGCACGGGCGGCCGCCAGCAATGTTGTTCCAGATCTGGCAACCGCCAGGCAGTCGGGCCGACATTAGCCGCTACCATTCTGGTTCTACTTGCGGGATTGCCCACACCGGGAGAGGTCCCGCCCGAACTGGTCCGGCTCTCACGCATCAAAACGGAAGCAAGTAGAACGATCGAGAGGCTGACCGACTACACCTGCGAGGTCCTGGTCGAGCGCGGTCACGTCGGGCGCAAAGCGCGCGAAAAGTTACTCAAAAAAGCGAACAGGCGCCCGTTCACTCAACTGGACTTCGAGTTGCCGACCGACGCTACCGACTCAATCGAACTTGAGGTTGCTGTCGTCTCCGGCCGCGAACACTTTGCTTGGGCCGGTGATGAGCGCTTCGAAAACACCAGCATGATCAACCTTGTCGGGTTCGGACTGACCTCCACCGGTGAGTTCAAATCGCACCTGAAATCGATTCTTGTAAACGGACAAGCGCGGATTGAATATGCGGGGCGGGAGACAATCGACGACCGAAGCGTCGTTCGTTACGACTACGCGGTGAGCATGTTTCGCAGCGGCTATCAGCTAGGCACCGGCCAAGGAACCGCCCTCGTACCTTACGGCGGCTCGTTCTGGGCAGATGCGAGCACCGACAGAGTCATTCGAATGACCGTCCAGGCAATCGACATTCCAGTAGATTTGGGGGCCGTAGACGCGGTAAGCGTAATCGAATATCAAGAAATCAGCAATGGCGACGAGACGTTTCTATTACCCGCCGGCGCACTAGTGTCAGTGGACATGGCCGATGGGTCTTACAGCCGCAATGAGATGAGGTATTCCAACTGCCGCTCATTTAATGCCGCATCAGAGATCTCGTTCGAGCTTGGCGAAAACACGTTTTTCGTCGAGCGAAGAGAAACGCTGCCATGGGTCGAGTTGCCCGCTGGGCTGACAATACCGCTGCGATTGACAACGCCGATTCACTCACGCAAAGACCGGGTCGGCAAGCTGATCGAGGCGACAATTCAGAAGAAGATTGAGGTTGGCGAGGGGTTCACGTTACCGAAGGGAGCGCTCGTGCGCGGTCGGCTGAGGGTGCTGCAACACCATACGGAGGGCGACCCCTACTTTATTTTGGGCCTCGAGCTTCGCGAGATCGAACTCGCCGACAGGCGGGTTCGCCTGAACGTAGAACTCGTGAAGTTGGCGAACTTGCCTGGAGCCTCTCGATCAAGCGCGTCATCTACGACCAATATCACCTCCGGGACCCTGGCCGGAATGAGTGGGAACACGAAGTTCAAGCGCGTCGTAATCGAAACGATCCGGATGATCGAACTTCCGGGCGTCGCGCTTATACGCGTTCACAACGACCCCGCCGTGCTGTCCAAAGGGTTTTGGTCTACCTGGAGGACGAAATGACCCGTGACGGGCTATCCCGCATTTCTCACCACCTGACGGCGAAAGCAGGCGATAGGTGCGCCACTACTTCGTTGCGCTCGATCGTCGTGCTCGACGGACTCTCAAGTACGCCTCCGCGCGCCGACCGTCGCCCGCCTCGTATTGACGCACCTCTCACCCACTATCGCTCACCACGTGGTAAGAAATGCGGGCTACACCGCCGGGCCGCGATGCTCGCCCAAATCCGCCGCCATCAACTTTCCATCGTCGAGAGCTTTCGATAGTTCCTGCTTCTCAAGCGGCTTGTACCCGTTGACGGTTGCGACAGCTTTTTCAAGTTCCGCAACCGACTTCATGCCCATGATCGCAACGGAAAGTCCGGGAATCCCTAGTGCGTAGCGGACCGCGCGCTCGTAGTGCTCCGGGCCGGAAAGGATCGCCCCGTCACCCTTTGCTCCCGCCAGTATTTTCATCGCCACGACACCCATGCCGCGTTCCGCTGCTTCGGCGAAGACGGTCTCTTCGAAGTTGTAGATGTGCCGATCGATGTAGTTCACCGCGGACATCACAGCTTCAACGCGCCCCGATCGAATCACGGGTAACGCCCGCTTCGGACGCAGGTGGCAGGTCATACCTATGTGCCGAATGACGCCGTCTTTCTTGAGCTTCTCAAGACCGGCAAGCGCCCCGTCGTCACCCAGCAAGATGTCTAGGCTTGGGAAGCGATCGGTGCGGCCGACATTGTGAATGTGGACCAAATCGAAATAGTCGGTCTGACACTTCTGAAGGCTCTCTCGCACCTGCCAAATCGCGTCTTGACTCGATGTCGATTCGACTTTCGTGACGAGCACAAATTTGTCGCGCTTGCCCTTTAGGGCCGGACCTAGGCGGCGCTCGGCTTGGCCGTAGATTGGCGCCGTGTCGAGGTAGTTGATGCCGTTGTCGATGGCCGCGTCAATCACGCGGTTGGCTTCTTTTGGGGTCACGCTAGGCGCCCCAAGCGGCGCGGACCCTATGCCCAAGACGGAGACTTTCATGCCGGTTTTGCCCAGCAATCTCATTTCCAACCCCGAAGCAGCCCGCAGCTCCGAAGTCGCTGCCAGTGCTCCGGCTATAGCCGCGGTCTTGCCTAATTCACGACGCGTCATCTCTGCCATAGAAGCCTCCGGGAATTAGTGTACCGAAACACTTTCAAGCTGGGGTGTCTTAAGCTTGTCGCTCTTGCCTTTAGCGTGTTACAAATACGAGGAGGGCTGCGGATTGACGCCCCCTTACGAAGCCATAAATGGAGCCAGTTTCGAGCCGTGATCCGGACCCGGCGTCTGGGCACGCCGCCGACTATGAGCCGACTCCGCCGCCCCCATCACGGCAGGGCGCGGAGCACCGCCCGTTTTGGTTCGATCTACAAGTTTGGCTACGCGATATTTTTATTTCGATCGCGATCGCGGCCGTTGTCATCGTCTTCCTCTATCAGCCCGTTAAGGTTGAAGGCACGAGCATGCTGCCGCAGTTGGTTGACGAGGAGCGCATCTTCGTCAATAAATTTCTCTATAACTTCGACGCGATTGATCGCGGCGACGTTGTCGTGTTTAAGTTTCCGATCGATCCCACAAAGTCTTATATCAAGCGCGTGATTGGCTTGCCGGGCGATACGATCGAGATTGTCGACGGCGACCTGAAAATTAATGGCGCGCCTTACCGCGAATCCTATGTACTAAAGCGCTATCGCGACGGCGGCACGTATCCGCGGGTGGTCGTCCCCGAGGGCGAATACTACGTGCTGGGCGATCACCGCAACACCTCAAACGACAGCCGGACATGGGGCACGGTCGCTCAGTCATACGTCACCGGCAAGGCTGTTTTTTCCTATTGGCCGCTTGAGCGATTTGGGGTGCTCGAGTAGCCGGAGCCAACATCTGATGAGTTTCGAAACCATCCTGGCGCTCGAGGACGGGCGTCATTTTCGGGGGTGGGGCGTGGGAGCACGTTCGGAATCCTCTGGCGAAGTCGTGTTCAATACCGGGCTGACGGGCTATCAGGAAATCTTTACCGATCCGTCATACAGCGGCCAGATCGTCGTGCTCACATACCCCCACATCGGAAACTATGGAGCGAATCGTGAGGACAATGAGTCGACGAAACCCTACATCGAGGGGCTAGTGGTTCGCGAGTTCTCACAGGTCGCTAGCAATTGGCGCTCGAATGAGCGCGCCGACGACTTCCTCGCGAAATCAAACATCCCGATCATCGCCGAAATTGACACTCGTGCGCTGGTACGCCACATACGCCAGCAGGGTTCGTTGCGCGGAGTGATTTCTTCGCTTGAGAGCGACCCGCGCAAACTTGTCGAGAAGGCCCGGGCGATCCCGAAGATGGCAGGGCAAGACCTCGCAACGGTCGTGTCGACGGACCAAAGTTACGAATGGACCCACGGCGTCTCGCCATGTTCGCCGTCGGAAATTCTGAATGCCGAGACTCCGGGAAAATACCACGTCGTCGCGTATGACTTCGGCATAAAACACAATATTCTGCGACAGCTCGTCGAGTTCGGCGCGCGGATTACCGTCGTGCCGGCGAATACATCGGCCGCTGATGTGATGGCGTTGAAGCCCGACGGCGTTTTCGTCTCGAACGGGCCCGGCGACCCGGAACCCCTACAACGACCGGCGGCAGAAATTCGGCAGCTTGTCGGCCGGGTACCGATTTTCGGAATTTGCTTGGGCCTTCAGGTACTCGGCCAGGCGCTGGGCGGCAAGACCTACAAATTGAAGTTTGGCCATCACGGCTGCAATCACCCGGTGCTCAATCAACTGACCGGTAAGGTTGAAATCACCTCGCAGAATCACGGCTTCGCGCTCGATCCCGATTCGCTAGATGCCTCATCAATTGAGCTGACCCATGTGAACCTCAATGACCAAACGGTTGAGGGATTTCGAAGCACCAAAGATCCCTTGTTTTGCGTTCAGTACCATCCCGAGGCGGCGCCGGGACCGCACGACTCACGCTACCTTTTCCCGCAATTTCGAGACATGATGGAGGCCGCATGAGACGCGACGCCCGAGCAATTTTCGCCAAGAACTTAGCGCACTGATTGAATCCATGCCCAAGCGCACAGACATTCAGAAGATCATGATCATCGGCTCCGGTCCGATCGTCATTGGGCAGGCATGCGAATTCGACTACTCCGGCACCCAAGCC
This sequence comes from Bryobacterales bacterium, assembly GCA_965247305.1. Taxonomy (GTDB): domain Bacteria; phylum Acidobacteriota; class Terriglobia; order Bryobacterales; family UBA6623; genus CATQHP01. The sequence continues at coordinate 5,710,632 of OZ252030.1, forward strand.
TGCAAGGCGTTACGCGACGAAGGCTACGAGACTGTCCTGGTCAACTCCAACCCGGCGACGATCATGACCGACCCCGAGCTGGCCGAGCGCACCTACATCGAGCCGCTCACCACTGAGTACTTAGAAAAAATCATCGCCGCCGAACGTCCTCAGGCATTGCTCTCCACCGTGGGCGGCCAGACCGGCCTCAATGCGTCAGTGGCCCTTGCTGAAGAGGGAATTCTAGAAAAGTACGGGGTCGAGTTGATCGGCGCAAATCTTGCGGCGATCAAAAAGGCGGAAGACCGCCAAGCCTTTAAGGTTGCTATGACCGCAATCGGGCTCGACGTCCCTCGCTCGATACTTGCCAGCACTGTTGAAGACGGTCTCAATTTCGCCGCAGAACTCGGCTATCCAGTCGTCCTGCGGCCCAGCTTCACACTGGGCGGTACTGGCGGCGGGCTCGCTTACAACTCTAAGGAAATGATCAGTCTGCTCACCCGCGGGTTAGAGCTTTCACCCGTGCACGAAGTGCTGGTAGAAGAGAGCGTCCTCGGCTGGAAAGAATATGAGATGGAGGTGATGCGCGATCTGGCTGACAACGCCATCATCATCTGTTCGATCGAAAATTTTGACCCGATGGGCGTCCACACCGGCGACTCAATCACTGTCGCCCCGGCGCAAACTTTAACGGATCGCGAGTATCAAATGATGCGGGATGCCTCGCTAGCGTGCCTGCGTGAGATCGGTGTCGACACGGGAGGGTCGAACGTTCAATTCGCCATTCATCCGGACACCGGCCGCATGATCATCATCGAGATGAATCCGCGCGTTTCGAGAAGTTCGGCATTGGCGTCGAAGGCCACCGGCTTCCCGATCGCGAAGATCGCCGCGAAGCTCGCGGTCGGCCTGCGGCTAGACGAAATCCCCAACGACATCACGAAAAAGACTCCGGCCTGCTTCGAGCCTTCGATTGACTACGTTGTAGTAAAAGTGCCCAAGTGGCAGTTTGAAAAATTTCCAGGCTCAGAGCCCGTCCTGGGCGTGCAAATGAAGTCGATCGGCGAAGTCATGGCGATCGGCTCTACGTTTAAGCACGCATTGTGGAAGGCGATCCGTTCGCTTGAAACCGGGAAGAAATCCGGCACTGACGTCTACGACCGAGAGTTGATTCCGAAGCGGCTGATTACGGCAAATCCGGATCGGCTCAACTATATCCGCTTCGCTTTTTCTGAGGGTCTATCGGTCGAAGAAATTTGGGAGATGACCAAGATTGACCGCTGGTTCTTAGAGCAGGTCAAGACGGTGGTCGACGAGCAATCGGAGCTTGCAACAGCCAATCTCGAAACCGTGACGGAGCAGCAACTGAGGCGGGCAAAACGCTACGGGCTGTCTGACAATCGGCTCGGCCGGCTTTTTGGAGCGACAGAAACCGCGGTTCGCAATCGCCGCAAGGAGTTGGGCATTCGCGCAGTGTTCAAGCGAGTCGACACATGTGCGGCGGAGTTTGAAAGCTTCACGCCGTATCTTTACTCGGTCTATGAAGAAGAGTGCGAGGCTGAGCCGACTGATCGCAAAAAAGTGATGATTTTGGGTTCGGGCCCAAATCGAATCGGACAGGGAATCGAGTTCGACTACTGCTGCTGCCACGCCTCGTTTTCGCTACAGGAAATGGCCTACGAGTCAATCATGGTCAACTGCAATCCGGAAACGGTCTCGACCGACTATGACACCAGCGATCGGCTGTACTTCGAGCCATTGACGCTCGAGAACGTGCTCAATATTTTCGACACCGAGAGGCCCGACGGCGTGATCGTGCAATTCGGTGGGCAGACGCCGTTGAATCTCGCATTGCCCCTGAAGGCGCACGGCGTTCCGATCGTAGGAACCGACCCCGAGTCAATCGACCTCGCCGAAGACCGCGATCGCTTCGGTAAACTGCTGGAGGAACTCGACATCCCGCAGCCGGCCGGAACGACGGCGACAACCCCCGAGGGCGCGCTCGATGCCGCCAAGCAGATTGGATATCCCGTGCTCGTCCGGCCCAGCTACGTGCTCGGCGGACGCGCCATGGTCATCGCCTACGACTCGTCAACGATCGAGGCTTACATGCGCGACGCGGTGCTCTATTCACAAGACCGCCCGATCCTAATTGACCGCTACCTCGAAAACGCGACAGAAGTGGATGTCGACGCGCTCTGTGACGGCGAGACTGTCGTTATCGGCGGGATCATGGAGCACATCGAAGAAGCCGGTGTCCATTCGGGCGATAGCTCGTGTGTACTCCCCGCGCAATCGATCAGCGAAGAGCAGCTAGCGACGATTCAAGACCACACGGTCCGCTTGGCCAAGGCCCTTAAGGTAGTCGGGCTGATGAACGTGCAGTACGCGATCTTCCAGGGCAAAGTTTACGTCATCGAAGTTAACCCGCGGGCATCGCGCACCGTGCCGTTTGTCAGCAAGTCAACCGGCTACCCGCTGGCGAAAATTGCAGTGGGTCTTATGATGGGTCGCAAGCTCGCCGAATATGGACTAGGCGACGGCGGTGTCCTTGCGGTGCACGAAACGTGTGTCAAGTCTCCCGTCTTCCCCTTCAACAAATTTGTCGGAGTCGACCCGCTGCTGGGTCCTGAGATGCGCTCGACCGGCGAGGTCATGGGGATTGGCTCGACGTTTGGCGAGGCCTTCGCCAAGGCGCAGTTGAGCGCGGGCCAAGCGCTACCCGACGAGGGGTCAGTGTTCATTAGCGTCAACTCACGCCAGATCGCCGAGGGTGTGGAGGTTGCCAGAAAGTTTGCTGGACTGGGATTCGCAATCTTCGCTACGCGCGGCACCGCGTCATCGCTGCGTGCCGCCGGCTTGAACTGTAAGATCGTGTTCAAGGTTAACGAAGGCCGCCCCAACCTAGTCGATTTGATTACCGACCACAAGATCGATCTCATCATTAATACCCCCGCCGGGTCGCATGCGTTCGAAGACGAGAAGAAAATACGCGGAGCCGGGATTCAATACGGAGTGCCCGGTGTGACGACGCTCAGCGCTGGAAGGGCCGCTGCGAACGGGATCGCGGCCCGACGCAAACAGGCGGCCCAGGTGCGCTCGCTGCAAGATCTGCACGCCCCGGCGATCATGACGGAAGCGTAGTTGATCTTTCTACATCTAGCCCGCAGTGTGGCCTTGGCCACGGACCGTGCAGGCCAGCCCGAGGTAACCTCGAGTTGCCAATCAGCGCGGGAATGACCAATCGCAACAAAACTGACCGCATACGTTATTCTTCAGCTATAGGCTTCCGGCTAGGTCGGGCGACCCGCCACCGTAACTTCGGTCGGTTCGAAAGCGAACTAACTGCCTGGGTTCCGTAGGGGAGAATTGTATCGAATGTCCGGATACTACAACGACGGTGACCTGCCCCGCTTCGGAGAGATCGGCAAGAATTCTCCTGAACTTTGGGAAAAGTTTAGCGAGTGGTACGGCGCGGTATTTCAAGAAGGCGCATTGACCCAACGCGAGAAATGTCTCATTGCGCTGGCCGTAGCCCATGCGGTTCAATGCCCCTATTGCATCGACGCCTATACGCAAGAGAGCCTAGAGAAGGGCTCGAATCTGGATCAGATGACCGAAGCCGTCCACGTCGCGTCGGCCATCAAGGGTGGCGCGGCGTTAGTTCATGGACTGCAGATGCGGAATGTGGCCAACAAGCTGAGCATGTAAGCAATCGTGGGTACGAGTCTCATCAGCACGCAGCATCCGTTGGCGCCGGCCGCGGAGCAGCTGCGCATTTTGAACAATGGCGCGGGCGACAGAACCCGTCAGCGGTTCGACGATGCACTGACGACATCCGGACTGTTCCCACTAACGTCCAGCGCGATCGAAACCTTCCAGGTCAACGTCGGCAAACTTTGCAATCAAACCTGCAATCACTGCCACGTTGACGCCGGCCCCGATCGCACCGAAGAGAATATGTCGCGCGAAACGTTCGAGTTGTGTCTCGCGTCCATTCGCCAACTGGGGCGGCCGACGGTTGATCTCACTGGCGGCGCTCCTGAATTGAACCCGAATTTTCGTTGGTTTGTTGAAGAACTTCGAGCGCTTGGCTGTCACGTGATCGACCGCTGCAACCTAACGGTCCTTACGCTTCGCTCGCAATCGGATCTTGGCGAGTTCTTGGCGCGGAATCAGGTCGAAGTCATCGCGAGCCTGCCGTACTTTTCAGCGGAACGCACTGACGCGCAGCGCGGCGACGGTATTTTTGAGAAGTCGATCGACGCAATCCGAAAGCTCAATGCCCTCGGGTACGGAAAATCTGATGCCGGGTTCAAGCTCAATCTCGTTTACAACCCGACCGGCGCGTTTCTTCCACCTGCCCAAGATTCGATCGAAGCCGACTTTAAGCGCGAACTCAAGCAGCGTCACGACATCGTATTCAATTCGCTGTACATCATCACGAACATGCCGATCAGCCGGTTTTTGGAATTTCTGATTCGCAGCGGAAATTATGAGCGGTATATGAACAAGCTCGTCGCCGCGTATAACCCAGCCGCAGCCAATGGCGTCATGTGTCGGACTACACTCTCAGTGGGCTGGGACGGCGCTCTCTACGACTGCGATTTCAATCAGATGCTAGAGCTTGAGACTGGCTTCGGCACGCCGCGCCACATTCGCGACTTCGACGCTGCGAACCTAGCGCAGCGTCGAATCGTTACGGGGCAGCACTGCTACGGTTGCACCGCAGGAGCGGGTTCAAGTTGTGGCGGCAAGATCGCAGGCTAAGTCGTAAGCCGTGCCCGCAACGAGAAACTTTCTGGCGCGGCTCTGCTCTGAGTCCTACGTCCGCACCCGCAAAAACAAATAAGCGCCGCCGATAACGAAAATCAAACAAGGCGCCCATGCGGCCATCGGCGGCGAGAGTTGCCCTGCCCTACCCAACTGCTCGGCAAGAGCGTTCAGTGCGTAGTATCCGATCGTGAGTCCAAGGCTAAACGCCACGGGCGCCATTGCGCCGCGATGGCCCGTTAGCATCGCGAACGGCAGCGCCAGCAACGCCATGCTAAAGGCGAACAGCGGAAACGCCAGTTTCTTGTGCAGCCGGACTTGGAGCCGGATTGTATCGAAGCCGCTTTGTGTGAGGTCGATGATGTAGGCCTGCAGTTGCTGCCAGTTCATTTGCTGGTCGTGGCGATCTTCCTTGAGAAAGTAATCAGGCCGTTCCACGATATCCAGAAAAGCGCGACTTTCAAATTGCTCGAAACGTGTCGGACGGATTCCATCTAATTCCCGCATCCAGCCGTTCTCGAACATCCAAACGTTCCGAACGGTATCCCAGTATGCTCGCTCAGCCGAGATGTGCCGCCGCAGTTCGAACGGCTCCTGCCGCAAGTCGTAAACATTGATGCCCGAAAACATCATGGCGCCGGAATCAAACGCCCGATGGTAAAAGATGCGATCGCGTAAGCCGAAAGTCCATTGCCGGTCGGGTCGTAGATAAGTTCGCGCCGGGCGCCCCTTGATCTCGTCGCGGATAGCGTCTTGTCGGCGATTGGCTTCCGGCAGGTAGTAGTGATCGAGCGCAAAAAGCCCGCCGCTCAGCAGCAAGGCGAACGCCAACACAGGCGAAGCCAGCCGGTAGAGGCTCACCCCCGAAGCTCGAAACGCGGTCAACTCATGGTGTTTGGCCAGCAATCCGAAGCAGATCAGCGTAGCGACCATGACCGCCAGGGGAGCAGTGTTGTAGATCAAAAACGGCGTCAGGTAGTAAATGTACGGGAAAAACCGGCCCAGCTTGTCGCGAGCCAGCATGTCGGTGAGCAGTTCGAAAAAGCTAAAGACAAACCAGATCGCAATGAAAGCCGCCGTCAGAACCAGAAGATAGAAAAGAAAATTCCGCAACACGTAGCGATCGATAATGCGTACCGCCGGATTGCTGAATGAACCGGCAGGCGCACCGTTTCCGTTCCTGGCGACCGCCCCGGCGCCGTTCCGCTCTTCCCGCTTGGCGCGAGCCTTCTTGGCCCACTCGCGCAGGGCCAACACTCGAGTACCAATCGCCGCATTCCAGTCCCGCCGTCTGGGAGAATCGAGCCGCGACAGCAACACGACGCCCACGAGGCCGAATAGGACATTCGCCGTCCAAACCGCGAGCGCCGGCCCAATCGTTCCTTGCTGCGCGAGCGCCGTACCCGCAAGCTGGATCATCCAGTAAACGAACACCAGCAGAAGGGCCATCACCACTCCGCTAGAGCGGCCCGAACGGCGGCTAGAGATAGCCAGCGGTATGCCGACCATGGGCAGCACAAGGCAAGCTAACGGGAGTGCGAGGCGCTGCTGAAAATGAATGCCCGCCTGCGGGTCTACATCCGCGCGCGCGGCCGCGGCCAACTCGGCCGTGTCCATCTTGTCGAATTCCTTGGCGCCAGGGTCAAAGCGATTTGGCCGAGCGTCCAACACCTCGTCGGTATTCTCCGATCGAAATCCGTGATACTGCGTGGGGTCAAACGATTGTTCGTAAGTTGTCGTCATCGGAAACCGCACCTGGATACGATTCTGCTCTGGGCGCGGAATGACAAACGCCTCCGATGCGAGCGTGATGCGCGGCCCGTCGACTGCTGCGTTTACGCCTTCAAATGAGCCACGCCGCTCGGGCGCGCGCATATCGGCCATGAAGATTCCTCGCCAATGGATACCTTCGCCGGGGAGCACATCTTGCACCCGGATGACGCGGTCAGGAAAATCCTCAATGAAGACCCTAGGCCTAACCTCAGCGCCGGCCAACGACACGCGGAACGACTCCGCGATGCGCACCTGTTCGCGCAACGACCAAGGCGTTAACCAAGTCGTCGTAACCGCGCACGCAACCAGGCCGAAAAACGCGAAAACAGCGATCGGCCGCGCTATGCGAAGTCCGGGAATGCCGGCCGAACGCATGGCAACAATTTCGTTGTCGGTGGACAGCCGGCCCAGCGCCAATAAAATTCCGACCAACACGCCGATCGGGATCGTAAACGGAAACGTTTGCGGAATCGTAAGCGCGAAGAGTCTTAGGACATCTGTTGCCGCCGCGCCGGGACCGACCAATAATTCCATCACCGGGCCGATGCTCCGCAAAAAAAGCACCAACGTGAACAACAGCGTGCCGATCAGCGACGCGATGGCGACTTCACGAAAGACGTAGCGAAAGAGAATTCCCACGATTGAGTCAACGTTCGGACAGACATTCCATTGTCTCAGGCCGCTGTTGAACTCGGTCGTTGTAACCGTAACAACATTGACCCAAATCCGTCCGTAAGGAAGTTATGGACAAAAGTTCCGGACAAATCCGGCGTGAGTTGCGTTTGTATCTCTTATAGAAAACATGAATGGCCTACTGTTACAGGCGACCAAGGATTGCAGACACTCGCGAAGGATGCTTGCCGACGCATCAGGGACATTGACCACTCATAGCTGCTTCGATAGGATAGGAACTGATCTCCGGCGCTATCGTCTAAGGGTTAGGACAGGGCCCTCTCAAGGCTCAGATCGGGGTTCAAATCCCCGTAGCGCTACCATCACGCCGCCGCTAGGTCAGCGAAACGAGATCCATATCAACCGCGAGTTTTCGGACGACTCGTAAACGACGATGAAGCGGTCGTCCCCAGCCCGAACTACGGCGAACAAGTCCTCCCACACATTCGGCAGGGCGACGAACTCCAGCTGAACATCTTCGACCTCCGTCGTCATGCACACGGCCTCGCCGGAAAACATAAGCCTGCTGTGATAGCGTGTTGAACTTGACCCCACGGCGCACTATCGGATTGATTGTTGGGCTTGTCGGCTTCGTGGGCATTCTGCTCATGCCCCAACCCGCCGGCATGGAGCCCACGGCGCAACGAGCAGCCGCGGTGGCCGTTCTAATGGCGGCATGGTGGATTAGCGAAGCCACCAACATCGCTGTGACGGCGCTGCTGCCGCTGGTACTGTTCCCGGCGCTCAATATCTTGTCGAGCCGGGCCGTATCCGCGCACTATTCGAACCACATCGTATTTCTTTTCATAGGCGGCTTCATCATCGCCATCGCGATGGAGAAGTGGAACCTGCACCGCCGCATTGCCCTAGCAACGATTTCGCGAGTCGGCTCAAAGCCGCACTCGCTGCTACTCGGCTTCATGGTCGCGACCGCGTTTCTCTCGATGTGGATTTCGAATACCGCTACGACCATGATGATGCTGCCAATTGCAATGGCTGTCGTTAACCAGTTGTCGGAAATGGCGGAAGTCACGGGCGCCAAGACATCGGCCGAAGCGACTACCGTGGTCAGGGAGAACTTCGGCCTCGTCCTGTTGCTAGGCATCGCATATTCCGCGAGCATCGGCGGGATCGGAACAATCGTCGGCTCACCCACCACCGTGGCGTTCCTCGGATTTGCAGCCGAAACCTTCCCTGAGCAGCCTTCAATCGGATTTGTTCCGTGGTCGGCGGTATGCATCCCAATCGTGATCGTGTTTCTTCCGCTCACCTGGGTATATTTGTGCCGCTTCGGCGCGGAGCTGCCGCTCTCGGCGATCAAGTTCCACGGTAGTCAGAACGTTATCGAGGATGAATTGAAAAAGCTCGGGCCGATCACCCCTCCCGAGCGCCTGATACTAATGGTTTCCGCCGGGACCGCGCTGCTCTGGATCACCCGTAGCCCCATCAATCTAGACCTGTCCACGATCCCTGGATGGTCCGAGCTGCTGCCCGACCCGGCGAAGGTGCACGACTCCACGGTTGCGATGTGCATGGCGACATTGCTGTTTCTGTTGCCGGCCGACTTGCTTGGCCGCGGCTCCGCCAAGGGCTTCGCCATGGACTGGAAAACAGCGGTCGAACGAATTCCATGGGGCATCGTCTTCCTGCTCGGTGGCGGTTTCGCGCTAGCCGCTGGCATCTCTGACAGCGGCCTGGCCACATGGATTGGTTCGCAGCTCGGTGCGCTTAAGGGCACGCCGCCTTGGCTTCTTGTGCTAATCACCTGCCTGCTGTCGACAACTCTTACCGAAGCAACATCGAACGTTGCGACCGTGCTGATGTTCGCTCCAATCGTGGCAGCCATGGCTTTAGAGGTAGGCGTACATCCGTACCTGCTTCTCATCCCCGTCGCGATCATGGCCTCGTTCGCGTTTACACTGCCGGTCGCGACGCCACCGAACGCCATCGTCTTTTCTAGTGGCTGGATCACGATCCCGAAGATGTTCCGCGCCGGAATCGCGCTCGACGTTCTGGGCCTATTGGTCGTGCCCGCGATGGTCTACTTCCTGGGCGCGAAGTTGTTCGGTTTCGGTTAATTGACCTGAATGTTTCGAGCCCCGTAGAATGGGAGGTTAGCCTAGGTAGCTCAGTCGGTAGAGCGCGGCCCTGAAAAGGCCGGCGGCGGCGGTTCAATTCCGTCCCTAGGCACCACCCCTTACTTTCTCGGCCACTCGCTGTTCCTACACACAGAAACCTCCGCGTCGATGGAATTCCACGCTCTGCTCAGTCGGAGACAGACGCACTCACCAATTCATTCGCCTGACCGTCGGCCTTAACGAGATCGAACGAATCGTACAACTTCCCGCGTGCAGTGCGCGACTCGAAGTGCAACCTGTCTCCGTCAATTTCAATCACTTGAAACAGTTGCGTATTTACCGCGCTACTCGCCATCCAGTCCTCGCTATCAAGCTCATACATCTTCGGACCGGACACAGAAACAACGTAGACCGTGCCACCGCTGCGAGTTGGCTGGCCGCTCACTAGGTTGCTACGCGCATAGGTGTGGTCGTGACCGTTGAGCACGATATCGACGCCGTGTTTGTCGTAGATGGGCTGCCACAAAGCACGCAGCTCGGGGTTGTCGCGCGACTTGGCCGCGGAAAAGATCGGGTGATGATGGGTCACTACAGTCCAACGATTCGGGTTGTCGCTCAACAACTCGTCAAGCCACGCCGCCTGCTCTTCTTGCTTTTCGTTGGAATTGAGCGCGACGATTCGGACGCCTTGGATATCCACGAAATAGCATGACTCCTCGACCTCGGCCGGGCCGTTTTCCGGCAGGGCGAAAACTGGGCGCCATAGCCGCGACAAATTGCGCCCCGCCTCACCTTCATTCGGATACTCGTGATTGCCCGGTACGGGCACCGACGAAATCGTTCGATTGATCCAGCCGGCGGCCTCAAACCATTCGCCCCACTCGCCATCGGCATTTCCACGGTTAACGAGGTCGCCGGCGTGGATGATGAAATCTGCATCGGGAGCCTCAGCGAATCCAGTCCGAATCAAACGCGACCACATCGAGTAGATGTTGTTCTGGGCATCGCCAACGTAAACAAACTTCAGCGGATCAGATTCGCTTGAGGCCGTGCGAAATTGGTTCCACTCGCTCCAATTCGCGCCATCACCCACTCGGTAGACATACTGCGTATTGGATTCGAGGGCACTGAAAGTCGCGCTGTGATAGCGGGCTGCGCCAAGTTCGCTTTCGAAATCCTGTGAGACCACGTCGACCGATTGCGCTTTGTCGACAAACAGCGGGCCGTCCTCGGCAAGCGCGATTTGCGCCTGAGGCGCATCCGAACTCCTATCGGTCCGCCAATTCACCGCTTGTGACGTTGCAGGTCGATCGGTCAGAGTCAAAATCACACGATCGGGCAGTGCACTGGGGCCGTAGCGGACGACAGGATCAATCGGTTCGTCGCCATCAGCTTGAATCGCCATGTTGAGGCCGCAGGCTACAACCAAAACGAACCCAATTGCGATCAGCGCTCGGACTAGATATGTACGCATTGCGTCTCCAGACTATCAGGCCTAGGCCCGTATTTCTCGCCAACTGACGAACGAAAGCAACCGCTAGGTGCGCCACTGCTTCGTTGCCAGTGTTTTCCCAATATAGAAAAGCCCCCGACCGGAGTCGAAGGCTGTTCTCTACGTGGCGTCCTAAGAAACTACCCGGCGGCGATTGCTGCCTGCGCGGCCGCCAACTTGGCGATCGGTACGCGGAATGGCGAGCAGCTGACGTAGTTCAAGCCCGCGTGGACGCAGAACGTCACCGATTGTGGATCGCCGCCGTGCTCGCCGCAAATGCCGACCTCGATGCCGGGCCGCGTCTTGCGGCCCTTTTCAAGAGCGATCTTGATCAACTGGCCGACGCCGTCTGCATCGAGCACCTGGAACGGATCATCTTTGATGATCCCCTTGTCGAGATAGTCCTTGATGAACGCGCCCGAATCGTCACGGCTGAAGCCGTACGTTGTCTGCGTCAAATCGTTTGTGCCGAAGCTGAAGAACTCGGCGTGCTTTGCGATTTCGTCGGCGGTCAGGGCGCCGCGAGGCACCTCGATCATGGTGCCAACCAGATATTTCACGCGCTTGCCCTTCGCTTTGAACACCGCCTCGGCCGTGTCGACCACGATTTTCTTCTGATTCTCGAGTTCCTTGTGATTTCCGACAAGCGGGATCATCACTTCAGGGATCACCTTGATTCCTTTCTTGGCGCACTGTACGGCCGCCTCGAAGATCGCCTGTGCCTGCATCTGAGTGATCTCAGGGAACGTAATGCCGAGCCGACAGCCCCGATGACCAAGCATCGGGTTGAACTCGTGAAGTTCCTCGACACGCTCGAGCAAGCCCGCGAGTTCATTCTGCTTCGCCTTGTTCTTGTTCGTGGCGCGAAGCTCGGCCAGTTGCACCATCAACTCCTCGCGCTTGGGCAGGAACTCGTGAAGAGGCGGGTCAAGCGTACGCACAATCACCGGGTGACCATCCATCACCCTGAACAGCGATGCGAAGTCCTTGCGCTGCATCGGCAACAACTTCCGAATCGCAGCCTTGCGGCTCTTCTCGTCTGTCGCCAGAATCATCTGCTGCACGTAGTCGATCCGTTCACCCTCGAAGAACATGTGCTCCGTGCGGCAAAGGCCGATCCCTTCCGCGCCAAACGCGCGAGCCGTCTGAGCGTCGCGCGGCGTCTCAGCGTTGGTACGCACACCGATCGTACGGTAGCGGTCGACGAATTTCATGAATTGTCTGAAATCCGTGGAACTCGGGTCCGGGTCAACCGTCACGGCCTGGCCGGCAAAAACCTCGCCCGTCGAGCCGTCGATCGAAATCCAGTCACCCTCTTTGAGCGTGGTTCCCTTACAACTGATTTTGGCCGCTTTGTAGTTGACGTTCACGTCGCCGGCGCCCGCAACGCAGGGGGCACCCATGCCGCGAGCAACCACAGCCGCGTGGGACGTCATGCCGCCGCGCGAGGTTAGAACTCCCTTGGCAACTTCCATGCCGTGGATATCTTCCGGCGTCGTTTCCGACCGAACCAGCACAACAGGGTTACCTTTTTCGGCTTCGATCACGGCTTGATCGGCGCTGAATACAATGCGCCCAACCGCGGCGCCGGGTGAGGCAGGCAGCCCGACCGTAAGCGTCTTCAACGAGCCCTTTGAACCCGGCTCGATCACCGGGTGCAAGAGTTGGTCGAGGTGCTGAGGCTCAACCCGTGTAACAGCTTCTTTCTGCGTGATGAGCCTTTCTTTGACCATATCGACAGCGAGCTTCACCGCCGCTGCCCCCGCGCGCTTGCCGTTGCGGGTCTGTAGCATATAGAGCTTGCGATCTTCGATCGTGAACTCAAAATCTTGCACGTCGCGGTAGTGCTTCTCAAGCTTCGCCGTGATCTTTCGCAACTCTTTGTATGCTTCGGGAAGTTCTTGCTCAAGTTCCACAATCGGTCGCGGCGTGCGGATACCCGCAACCACGTCTTCGCCCTGCGCGTTGGTTAAGAATTCGCCGTAGAACACTTTCTCGCCGGTCGCCGGGTCGCGAGTGAATCCGACGCCAGTAGCGGACGTTTCGCCCAAGTTTCCAAACACCATCGCCTGGACATTCACCGCCGTGCCGAGGTCGTGGGAGATGTTGTTCATGTTGCGGTAGTAGTTGGCGCGCGGGTTGTCCCACGACCGAAATACCGCATCACGGGCTGCCTTGAGTTGCTCGTGCGCGTCTTGGGGGAAATCGCTGCCTTGGCGTTTTTTGTAGTGCGCCTTGAAGGCGTCAACGACCTCGCGGAGTTGGTCCGCATTGAGGTCCATATCATTCGCCGCCTTATGCTTGTGTTTGATTTTTTCGAGGATTTCCTCGAACTCGCCCTTCGAGACGTCCATCACGACATCGGCGAACATCATGATAAAGCGGCGATAGCAATCGAGTGCGAACTCGATCCGGCCGCTGAGTTTGGCCAGTCCCTCGGTCGCCTTGTCGTTGAGGCCGAGGTTGAGGATGGTGTCCATCATTCCCGGCATCGAGAATTTTGAGCCTGAACGTACCGAAAGCAGCAGCGGGTCTTTCGAGTCGCCAAGCTTTTTGCCCATGTCCTTTTCGAGATGCTTTAGCGCCTTTGCCATCTGCTTTTCGACGTCGTCGGGGACTTTGTTTCCGCCCGCGAGGTACATGTTGCAGACTTCGGTTGAAACCGTGAATCCCGCGGGAACCGGCACGCCGGCCAGAGCCATCTCGGCGAGGTTCGCGCCCTTGCCTCCGAGGGTATCTTTCATGGTCTGATTTCCGTCGGTTTTTGAACCTCCGAATGAGTAGACTTGCTTCGCCATTCCGCTCTTATATCCTTCTTGTTGATTAGGGCTCTGCCATCCGCACCGCTGGCGGTGTGGCTCACCTAAAACTTCGATAGAAAACTTTGAACCGGGGTTTTTGGGGGAAGGCGCGGTTGCACCCTCAGCCTGTTATCGGCCAAACTCCTATCTTAGCGTGATCACATTCGACGCGTTCCGCAAAACGGCGAGAGATCGCGCTCTCCGCCCGCCTTCGAATTTTTAGTCCGCCTGATTGGCCGGCAACCCAACTTTCATGCGCATCATCGCTGGAAAATACCGCCACCGCAAACTCGCCTCGCTTCCCGGGGATGCCACGCGCCCCATGCTTGACCGCATGCGCGAGACTCTGTTTAACGTGTTGCAGGGCCGCATTGAGGGCCGCATCGTCGCTGACCTATACGCCGGCACTGGATCTGTCGGGCTTGAAGCGCTGAGCCGCAGCGCCGCCCGCGCGATCTTCGTCGAAGTCAATCCAAGAGCCGCGGACGTCATTCGAAAAAATGTTGCCCATCTCGAAGTTGAGAGCGACGTCGAGATCAGGGTCACCTCTGTGGAGCAGGTGCTTCCAAAAATCGAAGCCGACGTCTACTTCGTCACTCCGCCCTACCCCGACATAGCGGCGTACGAATCGACGCTCACCGCCTTAGCTCAAAAGAATCACGAGCTAGTCGTGGCGCAACACGGCCGGGAACTCGAACTGCCGGACGCATACGAGGATATGAGAAAGTTCCGCGTGGTGAACGTCGGTGCCAACCGGCTGTCGTTGTACCAGCGCGCGCACCAGATCGAGCCCCAAAATACATCTGAGTAAGAATCTATAAATTCCCACTCGGTAGCAGCCGATAACCGCCGGCCCAGTGATAGCATTCTGCGAGGTGTATCTTTGTCGACGCTAGATCTGTGGGCCTCGGAATGCCTCGTCCCACTCGCACTTTGGGTGCTAGTCAGCGGACTCGATGACCTCTGCGTCGACCTGCGCTTTCTACTTTGGAAGCTTCGCACTCGCGGCCAGGCGCCCGACGACGAAGCCCAGTCTACAAGCGGCTACCCCAGCGAAAAGCGCATTGCGATCTACATTCCGTGCTGGGATGAGTCGGCCGTCATCCGCAAGATGCTTGACCGCAATTTGGCCGCAATCGAGTACGAAAACTACGACATCTGGCTTGGCCTATACCCCAACGATCCGGGAACACTTGAGGCTGTCGAACGCTGCGAGGAGCGTTCGGCGCGAGTCCATCACTTCGTCTGCCAAAATCCAGGCCCGACAACCAAAGCCGACTGCCTGAACCAACTCGACAGCGGCGTTCGAGACCACGAGTCCGAGACTGGCGACTACTACGAAGTCATCGTCCAACACGATGCCGAAGACCTGATCGACGCTCGCTCATTGAGGGAGATCAGTCGCCTAAGCGAAGAATTCGACATGATCCAGGTTCCCGTCTTGCCGCTCAAGACGCCGCCGAGCGAACTCACGCACGGCGCGTACTGCGACGAATTCGCGGAGTTCCACTTGAAGGAGCTACCGTTACGGGTCGCCGTCGGCGGCTTCCTCCCTTCAGCGGGCGTCGGCACAGCCTACCGGCGCGACGCGATCCAACGCTTGCGCCGTATGAACCACGGCCAACTCTTCAACCCGATCAGCTTGACAGAGGACTACTTCATCGGACTGCAAATCCACTGGCTTGGCGGGCGGCAACATCTCAGTAGTGCGGGCGCGGACCAGGGGATCGCGACCCGCGCCTTTTTCCCGCGAACTCTCCGAACAGCGATCCGCCAGCGAACCCGCTGGCAACTGGGCAACTGTCTACAAGCCTGGCAAGCGTTTGGTTGGAGGGCCGGGAAGAGCCAGGTCTATTGGCTATGGCGCGACCGCAAAGGGTTAATCGGCTACCCTGCGTCAGCCTTGGCGAATCTCCTGTTCGTTTACGGCCTATCTAGCTGGGCCATGAGCGAGATCGCGGGACGAGCTTGGACGTTGGGGGCTTCTATCGCGTCTGATCGGTTTCTACAAGGCCTGTTGCTCGCCAATTTTCTACTGATCTTGTGGCGCGCCTCCGCCCGCATGCTCGCGACTTTCAGCGTTTACGGGCTAGCTTCGGCGGCGATGGTGCCGCTGCGAATCCCGTGGTCGAACTTGATTAACTCAGTCTCGACCATCCGCGCGATTTTTCTATATGCTGAGGCCCGCCTGCGCGGCCACCCTCTAGGCTGGGCTAAGACCGAACACGCCTACCCTGATCGCGAAACGGATCAAACCACCCGCCGCCTAATCGGCGAAGTGTTGGTTAGCTTGCGTTTGGTCGAAGGTCGGCTTGTCGACGACGCCCTGCAGCGACAAACGTCCGGCCGTCGCCTGGGAGAAATTCTGCTGCAAGACGGAGCTTTGGCCGAACGAGATCTCTTCCGAGCCCTCGCGGCCCAATCCGGGCTCGTATTCGGGGAGCTCAAACCGACCGATGTTGAGCGCTCGGTAGAGCATATTCTCGACCGGCCTGTGTGGCGCGAGCAACGCTTGATTCCGTTTCGCCTCGAAGGCGTCGGCGGTCTGTGGCTAGCCGGACCCAGCGTCCCGCCGGAGTCAGTCCGCCACCGCTTGCGCGCCGACGGCTTTCGAGCCTTGCGATTTCTTCTCATCTCTGAGTCGAACTATGTGGAGTTGGCGGGCGCCACGTCCGACGCTATCTCGAATGTTCAAATGTTTCCGTCAGGACTTCGTCAATTTGGCTGAGCGCCCAAGCAATCTCGTCATCCGTAATTGAGTAGGGCGGCATAAAGTAGAGCACACTGCCGAGCGGCCTAATCAACAAGTTCCTCTGTAGGAACGCCCATGCAAGGCGAGGGCCGATATCCGCGAGGTAGCCGGCATCATTTTCGGCCAGCTCCAAAATACCGACGGCGCCGATCTGGCGGACATCCTTCACATAGGGCCGCCCAACGAACTCCAACAGCGTTTCTCGTACCTGCGTTTCGAGTCGGCCGATGCGATCGAGTACGCCTTCGTCCTCGAAGATATCGAGCCCCTCGAGCGCCACCGCGCAGCCAAGCGGATTCGCAGTGAACGAGTGCCCATGGAAGAACATCTTGTGGCGGTCGTCGCTCAAGAAAGCCGCGTAGACCTCATCGCTGGCGACCGTCGCCGATAGCGGTAAGTAGCCCGCCGTCAGTCCTTTCGAATAACAGGCGATATCAGGCGCGACCGGACCGTGCTCACATGCAAACATTTTGCCCGTTCGCCCAAACCCTGCTAGAACCTCGTCGGCGATAAGCAGCAGCCCGTGCTGATCGCACAGCTCCCGCAGCCGCCGCAAGTACTGTGGCTTCCAGACGATCATGCCGCCCGCGGCCTGCAGCATGGGCTCAACAATGATCGCCGCGATTTCGTTTCCTCGCCGTTCGAGCAGATCTTCTAGTTCGGTTAGGGGCTCGCTAGCCGAGCCGTCGTTCGCCGGATCGAGCGACGCCCGATAGTCCGACGGCACGCTCACTCGTTCAACCTTAAAGAGCAACGGCGAGTACGAGGAAGTAAATATCGAGTCGTGGCTCACCGACATCGCGCCAACCGTATCGCCATGGTAGGCGTACTCAAGCGCAACAAACGTACGCCGTCGGTCTTCGCCTCGGTTGGTCCAATACTGATACGCCATTTTGAGCGCGGCCTCAACCGCCGTCGACCCGTTATCTGAATAGAACACCCGGTTCAGGCGCTCGGGTAACAGCGCGCAGAGCCGTTCTGCCAACTCGACCGCCGGAGGATGCGTAAAGCCGGCGAAGATGACGTGCTCCAGCTTCTCGGCCTGTGCCTTCAGCGCGCGGTTGATACGCGGGTTTGAGTGGCCGTGAACGTTTACCCACCATGACGAAATTCCGTCGAGCACGCGGCGCCCGTCTTCGGTAAACAGATAAACGCCGCTGGCGCGCACGATCGGAAGCGGATCGGGGGCGGTCTTCATCTGCGTGTAGGGGTGCCAGATATGAGCCCGATCGCGCTCGACGAGAGAAGACATCGCCTCAAGATTAACGCACGCGCTAATCTTGAGGCGCTATGCACCTGCTTCGGCTTGCGATATTCATTGTGGTCGCTTACACAGCGATCGCAGCCGATCCAGCCATCCTTCGACAGCGCGTCAACGAACTGCTTCCCTCAGCGCTCGAGGCTCACCAGGTCGACTTGTGGCTGGTCTTTACCCGCGAGGAAGCAAAAGACCCGCTCGCCGTAGATCTCGCCGGCGGCTCCGCCGTGGCGCGCATGGCGCTATTATTCGCACGAACGGATTCCGGATTCCGGAAAATCGCCATCGCCGCCAGTTACGACATAGCCCCGCTCAAAGAAAGCGGTATCTACGACGAAATCATCAGCTATAAGAGCGAAGGGGTCAAGCCGCATTTGTTGCGCGTAGTAGAGGGGCTAAACCCGGCTCGCATCGCTCTCAACACTTCGCGCGATATGCCCGTCGCTGATGGCCTCACGACCGGCATGCGACTGTACCTGGTCGAAACGCTCGGCCCGCGGATCGCCAAGAAATTTGTTTCGTCCGAGCCGCTGGTAGCCTCATTTCGCGGCCGCCGCCTAGCGAGCGAAGTTGGCATCCTAGGCGAAGCCGCCCTTTACACCGACAAGATCATCCGAGAAGCGCTATCGTCCCAGGTGATTCAGGCCGGTCGCACGACCGAGAATAGCGTCGGCGATTACCTCAAAGAAAAGACTGCTGAGCTTGGGGCCACGGTTCCATTTATAAGCGTCGTAGCCGGGCCGGCTCGAGGGCACTCCGAGCCCAGCGAGCGGGTCATCGTCGCCGGCGACCTAGTACTTACTTGCACAAGTACTACGTAGTATGACAAGCTGGGGCATGCCCAGGCCCGCGACCGCGATCACGTTGAGTTCGGAAGAAGAGCAGACGTTGCGTCACTGGGTCCAGGCTCACAAGACGGAACGGCGCATGGTCGAGCGAGCTCGGATCGTGCTGTTGGCTGCCGCCGGCGCTGCCACCAGCGCCATCGCCCAGCAACTCAACACACCGCCGTCGCGGGTGTCGAAGTGGCGCCTGCGCTTTGCCGAGCAGCGGCTGGCGGGCCTCGTCGACCGGCCCCGCTCGGGCAAGCCGGCGCGTTACGACGAGGCCACCCGCAAGCGCATTTTGACGATGCTCGATCAGCCCCCGCCGGAAGGTCACGCCACCTGGACGGGCACGCTGCTGGCCGCGGCGCTGGGCGACGTCAGCGATCATCAAGTCTGGCGGGTACTCAAGCGGCAGGGCATCTCGCTGCGGCGACGACGCAGTTGGTGTATCTCGACCGACCCGGAATTTGCGCGCAAGGCCGCCGATGTCGTCGCTCTATATCTCGACCCGCCGGAGAACGCCGTCGTGTTGGCGGTCGATGAGAAACCCAGTATTCAAGCACTCGAGCGGGCACAAGGTTGGCTGCGGCTGCCCAACGGCAAGGCCTTGACCGGTTTCTCTCACGGCTATAAACGCCATGGCACAACAACGCTGTTCGCCGCTCTGGAGGTGGCCACCGGTTGGATTACCGCCGACCATTACCAGCGCCGCCGCCGGCGCGAGTTTCTCGACTTCATGAATCAGTTGACGGATCTCTACGACGGCTTCGAAATCCACGTCATCTTGGACAATCTCAACACCCACAAACCCCGCCATGACCGCTGGCTGCAACGCCATAAGAACGTGCATTTTCACTACACGCCAACTTATAGCTCTTGGCTCAATCAGATCGAGGTATGGTTCAGCATTCTCAGTCGCCGGGCGCTGCAAGGCGCCAGCTTCACATCGCCCCGCCAGGTACGCGAAGCGATCGACAAATTTGTCCAGGCCTACAACCGCGACGCCACGCCCTTCCAGTGGACCAAGACCACCGTCACCCCTCGCGATTTATCTCATAATTATTATAACTTACGCAAGTAATTACTAGTGCGAATCGACTTCGGGATTACCTATAAGGGCTACTCGACCGACATTCAGCGCAGCGCCTACGTATTGCGGCCGGGAGAAGAACAAGCCCCTAGCGAAGTCCAAAAAATGTGGGACACCGCACGCCTAGCCGCCGACCGTCAAATAGCTGCGATGAAGCCCGGCGTCACCGGCAACGAAATCGACATCATCGGCCGCGGCACGCTCACCGACGCAGGCTACAGCGAGCCGCCCCACGGCACCGGTCACGCAATCGGATTCGCCGTCCACGATGTCGGCCCACTTCTCGGACCCGATTGGCCCGAACGCTACGGTTCGACCGTGTTCCTGAAAATGGAAGTCGGCCAAACCTTTGCGGTCGAACCAATCCTTTACGCCAACTACGAGCCATCTGGAGGCGAAATTAATATCGGGCTAGAGGAAGACGTCGTGATAACCGAAGCAGGCACCGAACGTCTACACCCGCGCCAAGACGAACTGATTCTGATTGAAACTCCAGCGACACGCTAGCGCGCGTTGCTCGAAATAATCTACGAAATCGGAGCGTTTTCGATCCGCTGGAAAAGAATCACGATCTTCCCCGGCATGGGCTGCCCGAAATTCATCGCCGGCTCGAATTGACTCATCAGCAATGCGTTGCCGATTTGACCGCGACAGTGCCGGTCTAGCGGTTCCTCTTCGGCAACCTCGAAGTCATAAACCTCGCCGTTCGCATCGACGTAAGCCAGAACCGTAAAATCGCGGTCCACTCGGAACGGCGAACGCATCTTCATCACCGGCTCGGACAAGAACGAATTACTGAGGAACTTTAGCGGAATGTCGTCCGCGTAAACGCTCGGTGTCATCCAAGATGTCGACAGCAAGGCGGCCACCATCAGCAACGCTGAAACCACACCGCCGATAGCAGGCACGGCAAGCGGCCGCATTAAATTCGAGAGCTGCAATTTGAAACGGTTCCAGCGCCAATTTGGCTCTGCCATGTGGGCCGCCTCAACCGAAATGGCCGAACGGATCTGCGTACTCAATTGCTTCGGCGGCATGGCGACGGCAACGCTTTGCAGCATTGAGCCGACGGATTCGAGCCGCTCATACGTTTCTAGGCACTTGGGGCAATCCAAAAAATGTGCTCGTACAACAAATGCCTCCACCCGGCTTAACTCGCCCTCGGTGTATTTAGGAATTCGACTTTGTGTCCAGTTACAGTTCATGGTGCTATTCCATCTGCAGCGACCAGCCGTCCGGTGCGAGGGCGGGCAGTCGGTGATGCAATTTCTTCTTCAATAGTTCTCGGCCGCGCAAGATGCGGGACTTTACCGTGCCAAGAGAAATTTCCAGAGTCTCGGCAATCTCGTTGTAGCTAAGGCCTTCGATGTCCCGCAGGACGACAGCCTGCCGCAATCTCTCATCGACGTCGCGCAGCGCGGATTCCAAAATCACACGCAATTCGCCACGTTCCGCCGAATCGAACGGTGACTCGCCAGGGTCGACCATCAGCTCCCAGCCACCGCCGGCCTCGTCGATATGCGCCCCGTTAACCACTTCACGGCGGCGATGGCGTGAAAACCAGCGTCGGCGATTCGAAGCTTCGTGTACCGCGATGCGATAGATCCAAGTCTTTAGGCTTGAATCCTCGCGGAAGGCGCCAACCTTGCGAAACACCTTCAGAAAGACTTCTTGGGTCACATCGGGCGCTTCACTGGGGTCGTCGAGTAAACGGTAGACAAACGAATAAATCGAATTCTGATAGCGTTCGAGAAGTTGATCAAAGCACCGGGTGGACCCGCATTTTAGGCCGCGTACGATGGCGGAATCAGGATCCGGTTGGACTGCGTCGAGCTTCAGTTCCGGCACTCGCCTCTCCTTTCCCACCGCGCTTCGATCGACCTCAGCGTACCAGCCGGCTTGTTTTCGTACAACTGTCGATATTTTGGCTGGCGTAGGTATAGACACCGTACGACCCGCATTTGTTCCCGGCCGCGGCTAAGCAGCCGGCCCCCGGGGCTATGATGTGGAATCGCCGCCATGCTCGATCAAGTATTTAGGCACATGGACCTGACGAGGTTGCTGAATGAGTTCATCGCCTGGGTGCCACAATTGTTCGCGGCTACGCTCATATTCGCGGGCCTGCTGTTCCTCCACCGTATAGCCAGCCGCCCAATCAAATTACTGCTCGATCAAATCGGTCTCGACAAAGCATTCGCCGCTCTTCTCATGAGCCTGTTTCGTGCCGCGATTTTGATCACAGCTACGGTGATGGCGGCTGGCCAGTTGGGGTTCAACGTCGGCGCCGCGATGGCCGGTATCGGTGTCGCGGGATTGACCATTGGCTTCGCGGCAAAGGACTCGCTCAGCAACGTCATCGCCGGTTTCTTGATCGTCTGGGACAAGCCGTTCGTTTCGGGCGACTGGATTACTATGGCCGGCGAATCTGGATGCGTCTCGGAGATCACGATGCGGACGACGCGCATTCGTACCCGCGAAAACACCTACGTTGTCATCCCCAATCAAACCGTCATCAACGAAGTGCTCGTGAACCATTCGAAAAACGGTTCTACACGGCTCAACGTCTCTATCGGAATTGCCTACAAGGAGCACATCCCGGCCGCGCGAGAAGTGCTGTTACGAGCCCTGGCAACGGTCGGCGGTATTTCACCCCATCCCGCCCCCGACGTGGTTGTCGAAAGCTTAGGCGACTCCAGCGTCAATCTTCACGTCCGGGTCTGGGTTGAAGACGCCGAAAACGCGCAAGTCCTAGAGCCCATCGTCCTTGAGGCCTGCAAGCTCGCCCTCGACGAAGCGGGCATCGAGATCCCTTTCCCGCACTTGCAATTTTTCCTCGACAACGTCGACGACGGCGTCTGGAAGAAACTCCGCGGGGGGCTTGCCCCCCAGGCGGATATTCACTAGCCCTCAATGTCGACGCCTTACATTCTCGGCATCGACCTTGGTGGCACCAAAATCGCCGCTGCTGCGTTCGACATTGACGGCAATCAGCTCGGCAAAGTCGCGCGCCTTCCGACTATGGCCAAGATGAAACAGGTCGTAACGCTCATGAACCTCAAGCGGGTCGCAAAACAGGCCGCGGTCGATGCGGGCCTCGAAGGACCGGCACAGGCCGTCGGAATGGGCAGCACTGGGCCACTCGATATCAAAAATCGAGTCTTGCTAGACGAGGATTCCCTGCCCAGCTTGGTTGGCTTCCCCGTTGGAGATTTCATCGAAAATGAGCTCGGAGCCCCGCTTCATCTCGAGAATGACGCCGCCTGTTTCACCCTTGGCGAGGCTCGCCAGGGTACCGGCCGAGGAGAGCCTGTCGTTGTTGGTATCACGTTGGGAACCGGATTCGGCTGCGGCATTACGATCAACGGCCAGCTCTATTCCGGGGCAACCAGCAACGCGGGAGAAGTCGCCTACTGCGACGTTGGAGAATCGAACTACGACACGGCCTGCTCCGGCGGCGCCGTAGTCCGAGCGTACGAGCGAATGAGTGGCGCGGAGCACAACATCGACGCCCGCCAAGTCGGCGAGCTTGCATCTCAAGGCGACGAAAAAGCAGTCTCCGCATGGAAGCTATATGGCGCAACAGTAGGCCAGGCGATCGGAACCATCGCCGCGGTCCTCGATCCCTCGCTGGTCGTGCTGGGCGGTTCTGTCGCCAAGCAGCTTGAATTTTTTCGCGTCGAATTGGAGGCCGCCGCGCGGACGAAACTCGCACGGCCCGTGGCCGACCGGATCAGGCTTGAATCGTCGCAATTGGGCGACGCCGCCGGCGTAATCGGCGCCGCCGAGTTAGCTCGCACGGCGATTCTGCGCTAGGCATACGGCCGCGGGGCTGCTCGGTATATACTGACCGCTAAGGAGATCAACCATGGCCAAGCACGAAAGCAGCAGCCTCGCCTGGTTCCTGGCGGGCGTTACCGTAGGCGTCGCCGGAGCCATCCTCTACGCCCCACAGTCGGGCGAAGAAACCAGAGAAGCCCTGGCGCGAGCAACCCGCGAAGGTCGCGACAAACTTGAACGTGGCAGCCGCCAAGCTGCCGAGCGCGGTCGCGAGTTCTACGAGCAAGGAAGACGTTTTGCCAACGAAGCTGCCGAATCAGGCCGCGAAGCCGTGGAGCGCGGCAAGAAAGCGGTCAGCAATTTAAGATCCAAAGAAGAGTCAACCGACGAAGTCGAAGAGCCACTCGGCATCTAGCGCGCGGCCCATCTTTCGGCGGACCCGCTTAAACTCATTTATTCCATTGTCTGGCCCGAGCCGCCGCCTTGTGCCGGTCGCTAGAGCATATTCAGGAATGGCATAGACTGCTTGCCCCAGCACCAGGCCCGTAAAACTCGGAGGCGCGACTGTAAAGGAGTGCGGTGGCGAAGCAGCTTGCTGGAATACGCTGAGTTGGGTCCTGCTGATTGTTCCTCAACAGGACGCGACTCAACTGTCCCAGTTCACCCTTCGCCACCGCGCTCCTTTACAGTCGCGCCTCTGAGTTCGGGCAGCGGAATCTAGTTTCTAGAAATTGCCGGCTTCACCGCTTTTCATTCAAGAGCGGTCTACGGCGTTACTGAAAATGCTCTAGCTAGGGTTGTTCGCCAGCCGGTGCCCGCCGAGTACGCCGACCCAGTCGTTAAGATCATCAACCGCGATGAACAAGATGTCGGGCGGAGCAGCGGCTGTGAACAATCCGCACCACAGCAGCCGAAATACAACGCCCCTCGCTCGTCTCATGTTGGAGTGAAGTGTAACGCGTAGTCCGCCGCGTCGCAGATCTGTCTGTAGGCATTCTGTCTGTGGCATTCGACACTTTCGTCGTGCGAGCGCCGGTCCGGAACCCACAGCCGTGGTGACATTTGATGTCCGACCCAGGGTACGTTCAGTAACACACGAGGCTCACGTCACGAATCCAGCCCGCTGTGCAATAATTTCCACTGGGTGTCTGATGGTTTTACGAACTCTAATTCTGCTAGTTGCTACCGGCTCATTCGCTATCGGCGAGAAACTGCCCGACTGGTATACGCGCGGTCTCGAAAACGTCGAGTTTGCCGCCAAGATGATTCGCGACGTTCAGCAAATCGAGCAAATTACCGGCGACTCTCTCGATGGCGATTACATCCTAATCGAGATGAAGGTGAAGCCGCTTTACGGCACGCACGTCGTGCTTAACCGTGACGACTTTCTGCTTCGCTCGCGCCGTGACAACGACTCATCGGACGCACAGTCTCCAAACCGGATTGCGGGCGACGCGGTTCTTGCCCTCGGAGTCGCCGAGAAGGGGGGCGGTGGAAATGTCTTTCGCGACGCCACCAACTCACCCATCTACGGTGGAGTCCCGGGTACCAACTCTCGCCCCCGTCGGCTAGAGAATGAAGCCAACGGCCTCGGCGGAGTTCAGTCCAGCGAGACAACCGTCACCCTTGAAAAGCAACAACAATCGGGCGATACGACTTTAGCCGGACACCTTGCTCGGTTAGAAGTGCCGCTCGAAACTACTGACGATCCGGTGGCCGGCTACCTGTATTTCCAAGTCCCCGCGAAAGTTAAGCGTAAGCACCTAGAACTGAGCTACGATGGGGAATTCGGAGAGTTTGTAATCGAATTCAAGAAGCCCGAGTAAGGCGGTCCGCTGCCCATCAGTTTTGACCGAGCCCAACTCGACATTGCGGCGCGTATCTGACGCCTCCAAGATTGTTACAACCAGCCGGTGCTGATAGGTACGTTTCGATTGAGTGCGTTCGATAGAATGGGTGAGTTCAGGGTGGTGAGTCGGCTAGGCTTTCGTTGGCAATCTGCTGCACGCGAAAACACCGGGTTAAGGCAACTCTATCCTGAAACCACCAGCCAAAGCCCTGCGTATTTAAGCATTGAACCCCAGCAGTCCGGCCCACGCCAGCCTAGTTCGTTCCAACCCCACATGAAGCATTTTGTCCAGCGATCGCTTGGCGTGTTAACCCTCGCGCTGGCACTGCTTACGCTGATTCCCGCAATAGGCCTAGCCCAGCAGGCGGAAGAGCCTAAGACTGCGCCTCAGACGTTCCTCCTAGCGCAAGCCCAGCAGGCGCCGTCACCGTTTGAAGAAGTCCCCGAGGAGCCCGGCGCACAACGGCCGGCGTCACCTTTTGAGGAAGTTGAGGCCGAAGCCGAGCAGCAGACGCAGCGACGCCCGGACGAGGCGATTGTTGAAGCCGTCACGTTCCGTGGAACCCGCCGAGTCCCCCGCGATAGCCTGTCTTCCCGCATTTTTTCCAAGCGTGGCGACCTCTACGATCCCCAGACACTCCGCCGCGACTTCATGATCTTGTGGAACAGCGGATATTTTGACGATCTGCGACTCGAAGTCGAAGACGGCGAAATCGGAAAAATTATTCGATTCGTAGTGACCGAGCGGCGTGTCGTTAGGATGATCCGCTACGAAGGCAACAAGTCCGCGACGATCTCCGATATCCTCGAGCGCTTCAAAGAACGCAAGGTCGGCCTAACCGTCGAGTCTCGCTACGACCCGACCAAGATCAACATCGCCAAGTTCGTACTCGAGGAACTGCTCGGAGAACGCGGGCGCCAATACGCCGAAGTTACGCCGGAAGTTCGGCAGATCCCGCCATCCTCAGTCGAAGTCGTCTTCAACGTTGACGAAGGCCCGAAGGTCAAAGTCGGCAAAGTCACATTCGAAGGCAACAACGTGATGTCGGCGAAGAAAGCCCGCTCGGCGATGAAGAACACGAAGCCAATCGGCATTCCCAAAAGCATCGTGCTCGAGAAGCTCTTCAAGAAGACCTTTGACGTCCGCAAGCTTGAGGAAGACAAAGAGCGGCTCCGGAACTCCTACCAGACCAAGGGTTACTTCCGAGCAACCGTTGTCAAGCACGACCTCGAAACGCGCGACCAAAGTGGTCGCAAACTTTTCCCCATTCCTCTCATTTGGAAAAAGAAAGGTAAGCTCGCCGACATTCACGTCACGCTCGATGAAGGCGACCAGTATCGGCGCGGCAAGCTTAGCTTTACCGATGTCGAGCTCTTCCGTGTACCCGACCAAGTACTAGGGCCCGTATTCGCGATGGACGACGGCTCGATCTTCGATGTCGAGAAACTCCGCAAGGGCATGGAAAACCTCAAGAAGCTTTACGGCGAATTCGGTTATATCGACTTCGTCGCCGAGCCGAGTTTTGAGTTCCGCGAGGAAGAAGATCGACCGCTGATCGATCTCAACTTGGCCGTTGATGAAGGCAAACAGTTCTTCGTTCGCCGAATCGAATTCGCGGGCAACGACACCACCCGCGATAAGGTCATCCGTCGAGAATTACTTCTCGATGAAGGCGACATGTTTAACACCCGCCTGTGGGACGTCAGCATGTTGCGTCTGAATCAACTCGGCTACTTCGACCCGATCAAGACTGAAGGCCCCGAGACCGACACCGATATTCGTCGCAATACCCGCGAAGGTCTAGTTGACCTGACTCTCAAGGTCAATGAGCGTGGCCGCAATACGATCAACCTCAACGGTGGCGTGTCCGGTTTCGCCGGCACCTTCGTCGGCTTTGGCTACTCGACCAACAACTTCTTAGGGTTGGGCGAAACGCTCTCCTTCAACACCCAGCTTGGTAGCCGCGAGCGAGTCATCCAGTTTGGCTTCACCGAGCCCTATTTGTTTGACCGGCCGATCCAAGCCGGATTCACGGTCTTCACCAGCCGTTTTAGCTTCAATCAGGCGCGCGAGGCGTCGATCTTCTCCGGCCAGAACCTCATCCCTCTATTCGAGCAACTCGGCCGCGACAACATTCTCGACTACCGCCAAAACAGAAGTGGATTCACGACGTTCTTGAGCAAGCAGCTCCGCCGCAGTTTCGCGCGGTTGAGCCTCAACTACAGCTACAGCAAGTCGAGCATCCTAACGTTTAGTCGATCAGCCGAGAACTTGTTCTCGTTCTTGAACTTCGAGGGCGTATCCGGCCCGAACTCTCTTGAGGGAATCACGACGAGCCAGATTACCCCTGGGTATTTCTACAACACCGTCGACCACCCAATCTCGCCCTCCAAAGGTAAGAGCATTTTCGCGTCGGTGGCGATCGCCGGTCTTGGTGGCAATACCCGCTTTATTCAGCCGACGGTTGAGGCCAAGTACTTCAAGCCGCATGGTGCGCGCCGCACGATCGCCATGCGTGGCCTGTTCTCATTTTTGAGCGGATACGGCGGCAAGGTGCCGCCTCCGTTCAATCGTTCGTTTATGGGCGGTGAGAACGACGTGCGCGGATTTGAGATTTGGTCGATCAGCCCCATGGTATGGATTCCGGATACCGCGAATGTTCCGATTCTCAACGACAACGGCACCGCGCGTACCCAAGTCCTCGAAATCGACGGCGTAGAAGAGCGCGTCCCGGTGACGACCGAGGTTCCAATCTTTCGGCTCAACTTCCCGGGCGGCGACTCTCGTTTCGTTTACAACTTGGAATACCGCATCAAGGTCTTTGGGCCGGTCGTGGTCGCACCGTTCTTCGATATCGGATTCAACAAGATCTTGCGGAAGAACCAGGTTCGCCTAAACGATGGTCGCGTCAACGAGTTAAATACCAAGTTCCCGCAGGCCGGATTTAACGACATCATCAGTATCATTGGGCCGACAGAGAAAGTACGCAGCTCGACTGGTATTGAATTGCAGATCATGATGCCGGTAGTGAATGCGCCATTTCGTTTCTACTGGGCCTACAACCCCTTGCGCGTTCAGGATTTCTTACAACCGCCGATCGTCGCCGACCGCTCACTCTTTCCCAATCGCAGATCATTCGCCCAGGGCGTCGCACCGTTTGGTACCCCCCTGCCATTCTTTGAGAAGAAGTCAACATTTCGCTTCACCATCAGCCGGACGTTCTAAACCCGACGCTCGCGGCCAGTTCGAAAATTGGGCCGCATGTTAAGCTGAAACCGTAAAAGAACCAACCAGAAGGAAAGTTTTGAACCATGTGGACCACTAACTTGTCCAAAGCCCTTATTGCCTTGTGCGTAGTCGCATTTGCGCTACCCGCCGCCGCTCAAACCAAGATCGGCCTCATCAATGTGCAGCAGGCAATCGCCAGCACGCAAGAGGGCCAAGTCCTGATCAAGCAGCTCGAAGAGAAGTACAAACCGACTCGCGAAAAGATGGAGGCGGAGAATCAGAGCGTGGCCGCCATGCGTGACCAACTCCAAAAAGGCGCCAACACCATGAGTGAAGAGGCTCGCCGAACCCTTGCACGCGATATTCAGACCAAAGAGCGCAACCTTCAACGTGACATGGAAGATGCTCGCGGCGAGTTCACCCAAGAGCAGAATGAGCTGTTCAATGGGGTTGGCACCAAGCTAATAGCGGTTATCACTAAGTACTCCAGCGACAACGGACTCTCGATCGTCCTCGATATCTCGAGCCCGCAGAGCCCCGTACTTTTCGCGGTGAATGAGGTGAACATAACCGAAGCAATCGTTAAATCGTACGATGCCGAGCACGCGGTCGCTGCCGCTAGCCCAGCCGAGTAGTACGACATAGGGCATATTTTTAGGGCTTGAAGTTTTCGTCGAACGTGGTATATGCTGAGACTTCAGCCGCTGGAAAGACAACTTCTCTGAACCCTGGCGAATTCGAAAAAGCGGCTGATCGCACGGAAATCTTTACAGCCCTCGCTCGAATCGTTCCCCAGTCGAATGGACTGGGACAAGAAGGCTGAAAGTAGCTAAATCGAGAAAGCGAAGGGATCCGGGCGCCAGTCAGGCAGTGCCGGGTCTCGACCAAATATCTAGGTATGCGAGAACAATCAGGTAGACGGCCCGGAAGATTCGGGAAGCCCAACAGCAAGCGCAAAGGCGGACGAAAACGCTACGGCGGGCCAAGCGACGGCCGCTCGGGCGAGAATAACGGCTACCGGAACGGCAACGTCAACGGTAACCGGGCCAGCGGTAATAGCGGCGAGATGAGTGTGTGCCTCAAGTGCGGCCATCCCGCCCCAGACGGCAAGCTCTGCAGCTTCCACCGTTCACTCTTGAACACCTTCCGCAAAGAAAACCCAGAACAAGATCCCCGCCGCAACAAGTTCATCTAGCCCGGACTACTTACGGGGCCGCGATGTTCGACGCCTTCCGCGTCCGGCGAACATCGTCTGAGAGCACGATTGCCTCGGCGACATCCTTCATCGTTAACCGCCGCTGACGACTTTGGCGTTGGAGCGTCAGATACGCCTCTTCTTCGCTAAGGCCTAGGTCGCGCTGCAACACACCCTTGGCGCGCTCAACGAGCTTCCGCGTCTCCAACTGGTCTGATAGATCCGAAACTGTTGAATCGAGCCGCGCCCGCTCAATCTCTGATCCGACAAGGAAGCCGACCATCGAAACGATCTGGATCTCCCTTCGCGTGTGCATGTGGGGCATGCGGTGTTGCAGGTTGATCACCCCAACGAGCTTGCCGCGCGCCACAACCGGCACCGACAGGAACGCTTCGAATGTATCTTCGGGTAGTTCGCTAAAGGCCTGAAATCGAGGATCCAACGAGGCATCACGCGGAACCGCCACCGGCTTGCGATGCTGCGCCACCCAGCCCGTAATGCCCTCGCCGACCTTCAACTTCAATCGGTCGATCACTTCCGGCCGAGGGTTCTTCGACGCCCTGAGCACCAGTTCACTGCCCTCCAAAATGTAGACGAACACCGAATCCGCACCGATCACCTCGTTGATGAATGTCACAACGCGTTCGAGGACGACAGTAAGCGACTCCGCCGCCGCCAGCAGACTTCCCACTTCGTGCAAAAATTCGAAGTCGTCTTCGGCTTGAATAGGCTCGCCCGGCATTCCGGCGCGGTTTTCGACATCTGGATCAGAAATAGACACAGGCACTTCCTTTTGCTCTCCCCACTTTCCACGTTAGGCCGCCGGCCACGCGGAGTCCGATTGGAAGTTTCTATGCTCCAAATAATGGAACTCAGCTCCCACTCGGCCAAGACCCGCCAACCACCAAAAAGGTTCACCCAGCAAACTTCCGGCAGCACGGTCGACTCCCGAATCGGAGCTGCCTCGAGCCGAAAATCATGTTGGCCCGGCATTCTCGCAGTCGGGCTGGTTCCAGCTCAGCACGAACAAGATCGCCCAGGCCCTGTTGGTCGCCCCTCGACGCCTGACCTATTTCGCGCTTGAGTGCTCTCGGTGGCCGGCCACCGGATTCCAGCAGCGATAAACCGCAAACTAGCGATCTCGCCGCGGCAGTTCGGAGCGTGTTTGCCATGCTTGAGATTCGTCGATCATGGTTCGACGCTACGGGAGTGTCTAAGTTGGACGCCAAAGCAGCGCTAAGATGGAGACCGCCCACGTCATAATGCCGCTGACGAGCACGATTGACTCTCTCGACCGAGGCGTGCGAAGGCCCCGGCGCTGATTAGGGCTACGCAAAAACGAAAGGAGCGGCGCATGCCAACAATGCCTAGTCTTTCGAGATTTGCCGCCGCGCTCGCTCTTGCCGCTCTGCTCTGCGCTACGCTGGGCGCCGACAAAGGCGCCGCGGAAGAGTTCAAGATCTTCTCTGGCAAGCCTCGTCTGCTCGTGGTGCACGGCTATTCCACTTCGTTCCACTGGTGGGCGATGCTCCAACGCAAGATCGATCGCTTTCGTCCCGGCGGACGAAAGATCGAGGTGAACTTGGTCGCGAAAGGGGGCACGCCCATCGCGAAATGGATCGACGTGGATACGGGCGAACCGCTACCGCCGTGGCGCGAACGGGTCACGCCGACGTTGCAGATGAAGGGAGACCGCCCAGCCCTTGTGCTGGCGCAGCAATCTTTACAGTGGGCCTTCGGCGCTCGCGATGCCGACATTAGCGGTTCGCAAGACTCCAAACGTATTGCAGAAGGGGCGGGCGCGATCGAGAAATACGTCCGCCTGCTCCAGAGGGATGGCGCGGACCACGTGTTCGTCGCAATGCATATTTACAAGAAGCCCATGGAGCCGGGCATCGGTAACGAACGCCTAGCTCTAGCTGAGGCGTTGGGGCGCGGCATCGCGAACTTCCTTTCTGGTCCCGATGTCTGGGAGCCGACCTCGAAGCTGTGGCCGCAGGCGTTTGCGGACGACAAAGTCCATCCGAACTCCATCGGGGCCGAGGTGATGGCTCAACTTTGGTTCGAACGACTGCTCGAACACGACGGACTGGAAGTTCCGGCATGGAGCCGCCAGGAGATGAATCGTGCGATTCAGAGCGAGCCGCTGGTTTTGCGAGCTGACCGCGGCCTCTTCGGACGCCTACTCGAAGAGTGGCGGATCTCGCCGAGGGCCCGGGCGCCGTGGCAAGGCTCCGAGTAGGTGGCGTCGCGGTTTACGGAGGTAGCGCATTGGAATCACGAAGAGAATTCCTTGGCCGTTCAGCTCTCAGCGCTGCTGCGCTAGCCGCCGCGGGTGCAGCCCCCGCGGGATTAGCGGCACCGGCGGATTCGTCGAAACAGATTCGGATCGGCGTTGTCGGTGGCGGTTTCGGGAGCCAATTCTACTGGCACGAGCACCCCAACTGCAGCGTCGCAGCCGTAACCGATCTGCGCGCTGACAGGCGGCGAACTTTGCAAGAGGTCTACCGCTGTGAGACCGCCTATCCGTCGTTGGAGGCGATGTTGCGAGACCACCAAGCGCTCGACGCGGTGGCGGTATTTAGCGGTGCGCCCAGCCACTTCAAACACGTCGAGATGTGTATGAATCGCGGTCTGCATGTGATTTCGGCCGTTCCCGCGGTTACGTCGCTCGGCGACGCCCCGAAATTGCGCGAAATCAAAGAGCGTACGGGACTCCGCTACATGATGGCCGAGACCAGTTACTACCGCCAGCCGAACATTTACGCCCGCAACCTCTTCAACGAAGGCGGCTTCGGCGAACTCTACTACAGCGAGCTCGAGTACTACCACGACCGCGGCGATCTCGATGAATTGCTGACGGATAAGACGACCCGATTCTATGAACCCGACGGATCGCGCTCATGGCGCTGGGGCCTGCCGCCGATGCTCTATCCGACGCACTGCCTAGGTCATCTCGTCGGCGTCACCCGCGAACGCATCAAGCGAGTATCTTGTTTGGGCTGGGGACAACGGCACCCCTGGCTAACTGAAAACGTGTACAAGAACCCGCACTGGTGCCAGTCGGCGTTGCTGCAGACCGACCAAGGCCACATGGTTCGCTGCAATATTTTTTGGCTGTCGACCGCGGACGGCGAGCGAGCGCGCTGGTTCGGCGATAAGGGGTCGTTGCACATGGCCGTCGGCGGACTTTACGGCGACGCATGGCTGCCGCGTTCGCACGAACTCGACCGCGACGAAAAGGTGCAGCCGATCGAGATCCCGCAGTATTGGAAAAGCGAGATGCTGCCCGAGCCGATGCGACACCGCAGTGGACACGACGGCAGCCACACCTTTCTCGCCGCGGAATTTATCAACGCACTCGTCGACGAGCGCGAGCCGACGGTCGACGTCTACGAGTCGTTGGCGATGACGGTACCGGGCCTCATCGCGCACCAGTCGGCGCTGAAGAACGGTGAGCAGCTCGAAGTTCCTAGTTTCGACCGGGCTTGAGAAGGGGTCACACCATGCGAATACTTTTGCCTGCGATCGGGATTCTACTCTCCGCCGGCGTGGTCGCCGATGTCGTGGAACAAGGCCCGGCCGACGCCGCACCATCGGGCCTACTAGCCGGGGTCGCGCGCGCCGACATTACTCCACCCGTCGGAATCGCCCAGATGAATTGGGGTTCGCAGACCCACATCGAGTCCGTGGCAATCGACCCGGCGGGCATGAAGTTGACCGCGCTCGTGTTGGCGGATGGAAATCAGAAGTTTGCAATGGTCGACATCGATCGCTTGTTCGTCAATGGCCTGGAATCGGCGATCGAGAGCGCCTCCGCACGCACCGGCATTCCCGCCGAACACATTCGCTTGGCCGCGACCCACACGCACGCGGGGGTGATGGTGACCGCCGCCAAGGGTCCGCCCAGCGTTGACCTATCGCCGCATGTCGAAATGGCCGAGCGCTACCGGCTGCAAATCGTCGACAAGATCGTCGGCGCGATCGTAGAAGCCAACGACCGGCTTGAGCCGGCGCACATGCACGGCGGGCGCGGCGAGGGCACGATCAATATCAATCGACGCGTCAGGGCTCGCGGCGACAATCCGCCCGCCGTAGGCCGCAACCCAGACGGCTTTCTCGATCGAGAATTGATAGTTTACCGTATTGACGATGCCAACGGGAACCCGCTCGCGGTGCTGGCGAATTTTCAGTGCCACGGCACGGTGCTGGCGTACGAAAACAAAGTCATCTCTCCGGACTGGCCCGGCATGACTCGAAAAACCGTCGAAGCCGCGCTGCCCGGCTCGCTGTGTTTGTTCTTCCAGGGCGCCGCGGGCAATCAAGGCCCCGTCGAGGGATTCACCGGCGACCTCGGAGTTGCGCACCGCTTAGGGGAAATCCTCGGCCACCAGATTGCGGCGGTCGCGAAGCAGATCGAAACGGTTCGCCGCGAGCCAACGTTCGAAGGATTTGTGGAGTCAACCGCGTACCAGGCTAAGCAGCACTGGCGTGTGAAGGGTCCGCGCGAGACAACGCTCAAGTTCGCCTCGACGATCGTAGAGGTCCCGCGCCGCAGGTACTCAGCAACCGAGGTTGCGGGCATGCAATTTCGGCTCGATCGCGCCAAGAAACAACTCGCCGAACTGGCAGGCTCGTCGGACATGTGGAAAACGCACCAGGCCGGAGCGCGCGTGCGGCGATTCGGCGACCTGCTCAAGCAGTGGCAGGCTGCAGTTGACAGTTCGCCGCGTCAAGTCGAACTGCAGGTGTTGCGCATCGGTGAGCTGGCGCTCGTCGCGATGCCTGGCGAACCGTTTGCCGAGATCGGCGCTAGCGTCAGAAAACAATCGCCCTTCGAGTACACGATGTTCTGTGGATACTCCGACGGAATCGGCGGCGACTACATGCCGACCTCGGACGAATACCAACATGGCGGGTACGAGGTCGAACGGACTCCCTACGGCCCTGGCGCGGCAAAGATTGTTACGGAAGCCGCCGCCGAGCTGCTGAAGAAATTGCGCTGATCACTACATGCCGCAAGCGACACTCACGTCAGACGAAATACTGCGTTCCAACAGCCGCTACATACCCGGCGGTTTGTCGTCGGTCAACCGTCTCGCCGACCCGAACCTCGTTTTTGCAAGCGGAGACGGTTCGCGGATCATGGACGCGGAGGGCCGCGAATACATCGACTATCACGGCGCGTTTGCCCCGCAGTTCTTGGGCTACAACCATCCTCGCGTCGTTGAGGCCATTGAGCAGACTATCGACTCACGGGCTGACCTGTTCGGCTCGGGGCCGACTGAACTCGAGGGTCGCCTGGCGCAGCTTGTCTGCGACAACATTCCTTGGGTCGAGCGGCTGACAGTATTCAACAGCGGCAGCGAGGCCACGGCACAAGCCGTTCGCCTCGCACGAGCCTGCACCGGACGCGACCACATCATCGTCATGCAGGGCGGCTATAACGGCTGGCACAACGACGTGGCATGCAATTTGATGACGCCGCTGGAGCAGTTAGGTCCGCGCGTCAGCGCAGGCGAGTATCCGTTTCACCCGATCAGCGCGGGCATTCCCGCAGCGCATCGGTCACTGATTCACGCGGTGAATTTTAATGATCTTGAGTCGGTTCAGTTTGTGTGTGAGAAGTATCCGGTTGCGGCAATTCTTACCGAACCTATTCTCCAAAATGTTGGACTGATCATGCCCAGCCCGGGGTATCTCGAAGGGCTCCGAGATCTCGCCGACCAGTTCGGCTGCTTGCTTGTTTTCGATGAAATCAAGACGGGCTTCAGGCATGCGTTCGGTGGCTACGCCGAGGTCGCCGGCGTCGTGCCCGACTTGGCGGTGTACGGCAAGGCGATCGCGAGCGGTTACCCGCTTGCTGCAATCGCCGGACCCACTCGTTGGATGGATTTTTTTTACCATCCCGACGCGGGCCGGCGCGTTCTGCTGGCGGGGACTTATAACGCGCACCCCATCCCGACGGCGGCTGCGATCGCGACATTGGAGGTCCTTTTGGAGAACAATGGCGCGGCGTACGACCAAGTGGACCGCTTGGGGGCGACGATAGAGGACGGTCTGGGAGAGGTCTTTGGCAACCTCGGCCCGGCCACGCGAATCGTTAGACAGCGATCGGCGTTCGTCGCCTACTTCATGGATCACGCGCCAGTCGACTGGCATGACCTCGCGGCGCACCACGATTTCGATCTCGATACTCGCTTCCGCCAGGCAATGATCTCGAACGGCATTTACTTCTTCCCGGTGGCGACAAAGCAGTGTTCGCTCTCCCTCGCGCACACCGCTGACGATGTTGCCGCGACGATCGAAGCAGCAGATCGATCATTGAAAGGCCTAGCATCATGACGCCATCGCTAAGTAGAAGAATATTCCTCTCCGCCGCCGGCGCGGCGACCGCGGCAAGCGCAGCTGACGCGTCAAATAAGGTGCGCATCGGAATTGTCGGCGGACGCTTCGGCGCGACATTCCAGTGGCACCGCCATCCCGACTGCACGGTCGAGGCAGTCTGCGATATTCGGCCCGACCGCGTGCAAGCGCTGCAAGAGGTCTACCGCTGCGAGGCAGGCTATGCCGAATTTCGCGAGATGCTGCGCCACCCCGGTCTAGACGCCGTCGGGGTCTTCACCCCTGCTCCCATGCACGCCTGGATGGCGATCGAGGCAATGAATGCGGGCAAGCATGTCGTCAGCGCAGTACCGGCCGCGCTGAAACTTGACGACCTCGAGAGTCTGATCGAAACCGTTAGGCGCACCGGTATGCGCTACATGATGGCCGAGACCACCTACTACCGGCCGCAGATCATCACCTGTAGAAAATGGGCGCGGGAAGGCCGCTTCGGCGACATCTTTTATTCCGAGTCCGAGTACCACCACAACTTCCCGCAGCTGATGTACGACGAGCGCGGGTTGCCGACTTGGCGGCATGGGCTCCCGCCGATGTGGTACATCACGCACCAGACCGGCGCAATTGTTCCGGTCACCGGGGAGAGACTGACCGAAGTCCAGGCAGTCGGCTGGGGAGACGGCCATCAAGTCGTGCGGACGAATCGCTACAACAACCCCTTCTGGAATACCAACGCTTTTTTCAAGACATCGGGGGGCCACAGCTCGAGGATCTCGGTGTTTTGGCACGCACCGGCCGGGTTCGCGCAACGTTCGCAGTTCTACGGTGAAAAACTTTCCTACGTGATGGGCCGCCAACCTGAGCATCACGCCGACACCGTGATGAGGTTCGATCGCGAAGGCCGGACTGCGCGCGACGGCCGAGGCAGCCCCGAGGCGAAGGTCGTCGCGGCGGCGGCCGATGATGACCAACAGAAGTACTGGCACCTACTGCCCGAGCCGATGCGTGCCGAGAGCGGCCACGTTGGTTCGCACGCCCAGATTACTCATGAATTTGTTGACGCGATTAGCAGCGAACGCCACCCAGCCGTAGACGTTTGGGAGTCGGCCGCCTACACCGCGCCCGGCCTCGTCGCCCACGAGTCCGCGCTAAAAGGTGGCGAAGTGATGAAGATTCCCGACTTAGGCAGCCGGCCCGCGTAGGGCTCTGGAGGCTGGGCCTACCGACAACTCGGTCGGCATTCTCAGGCCGCCGATGTCGGGCCCCAAGCTGGCTGATTCGCCATGCTTTCGCACGTCAGCACAACTCGCCGAAACAAGAAACGAAAGAGCCGATTGAATCGTTGGGCAGTAACGGGAGTACAATCAGATCGGTTCCGCCGCCGCTGATTCGGCCAGTTCGCGAACGCTAGCCGCTGTTGAACGTGTCGCGGGGAGGTGATTCGAGATGCCTTATGCCAGGCGAGAGATTTTGCGGCAGGTCACACGCTTGACCGCCCTCGGGTCACTGATCAACAGCGGCGATTTAGCGGGACTTAGCGAAGCACGAGCCGCGGACGTCAAGGTATCTCCCGACATCGTGCGGCTTCGGCCGGAGATCGAGCCTCTTGTCGAGTTAATCGAGCGAACCGAACGCGCGAAATGTTTCGACATGATGAGCGAGCAGTTGCGGCGCGGATGCTCCTATCGCCAGTTCCTCGCGGCATTGTTCCTTGCGGGAATCCGAAACGTCAGCCCGCAACCTCCGGGCTTCAAATTTCATTGCGTGTTCGTCATTCACTCGGCCCATCAACTCAGCCTCGACGCGCCGCTCCACGAACGCCTACTGCCGCTGTTTTGGGCTCTTGATAACTTCAAACGCTCTCAACAGCAGGACGTAAAGGAAGGGGACTTTCACCTAGCGCCGGTCAAGGGTCGGCTACCCGCGCCAAACCAAGCCTGGGGTGAATTTCATGAGGCGATGGAACAGTGGGACGAACCGCGAGCGGACCGCGCCATCGTGGCCCTCGTCCGCAGCCGGGGCGCGCACGAAATCATCGAAGGCCTATGGCGCTACGGGGCGCGCGACTACCGCAATATCGGCCACAAGGCGATCTTTGTCGCCAACTCGTGGAGGACGTTGCAAACGATCGGCTGGCAGCACGCTGAGCCAGCGCTCCGGTCGCTGACGCTGGGGTTGCTTGACTTCGGCAAGAAGGAAGAACTCAACGGCTATCGGTTCGACGACCAGTGCTATCTGCCGAATCTGGAGCTCGTCTCACGTAGCGCCTCTAAGTTGCCGCCCTCGTGGGTTCAATCGCCCGATTCGCCCGATACCGACGCCACGTTAGAGACGCTGTCGAGCATGCGTGATGGCGAGACCGACGAAGTGTGCCGGAACGCTGTTCGCGAGCTAGTCGACGGCAAGCTCCACGCGAGCGAACTCTGGAATGCCGTGCACCTAGCGGCCGGCGAGTTGATGATGAGGTTGCCCGGAATTTTGGGCGTGCATGCGATTACCGCGTCAAACGCACTTCATTACAGTTTCCGAGTTGCCGGCAGCCCGGACTCCAGGCTCCTGCTGGCGTTACAAGCTATTGGCTGGATGACACAATTCCGAAATTTCATGCGGACCCGCGACGGCTTTGGGGGCGCGGTTATCACGGATCTCGGTTCCGACGACGCTGCAGCGCCAGCTAACGCGACTGTTGAAGAGATACTCGCGATGGTTTCATCCGACCGACCGCAGGCAGCCCGAAAGGCATTCCGTTACGCCCAGGCCAACCCCGATGCGCGTGAATTCAAGCAAGCCGCCCAGAGCCTGATCTTCGCAAAAGCTCGTGACAACCACGACTACAAGTACGCGGCCGCAATTTTCGAAGATCATCAACATGCGGACCGTCGCTGGCAGCCGCATCTACTCGCTACCGCCGCCTACAACCTACGCGGAAGCGACTTGGCAGACTCCGCTTTGACGGAACGTGCGCGCGAGGCCTTGCGCTCTATAGCACTGTGACAGTACTGTCAAGTTGACGAACGGCCGCTCGAAGTGGGCATGATCTGGGGATGAGGTCGTCGCGGAATCTCTAGGCCGGCTATCGTTATCTGGGCGGAGGTCATTGCCCACGCCCTCTGGCTGAATCACCGTTATTGTACGAGACAACGCGTTCGCCGCGTGGCGAGAGGTGCCGTGCGACCGGAGCCTCGGCTGAGGTTAAAAGGAGAGGTTGCTCGGGAACGTTCCGCATCCTTGGCCAACAACTTGACAGTACCGCTGGAAGGGCCTATATAGCTCCTCGCTGGTCGTCGCGAGGCCTCGCTGGTTCATCAAGCTTCGGCATAGTTACAAACCAACCTCGCGGTGGCAGTTCGCCTCGACGCACAACGTTGGCTTGACGATACCCAGTAAGTCCGTTGCTCAAGTAGGCCATGGCCTGATCGAAATCAGAATCGACAACCTCCAAAGCCTGACGCAAGGGCACCTCGAACGGCTCAAAGAGTTCGGCGTATTGGTCGTGGCGACTCTGCTCAATTCGCTGAAGTGCCTGAGATAGAAGTTCGTGGACCCTTTCGCGGTGCGCCGACGAAGCCTCAGCGGTGACTAGCAGCAGCTCGAAGGTACCGTCAAAAGCACCCATTGCACTTCAAGCTTAAGACGAGATCGGTTTGTCTGCAAGGAGCATCTTCGGATAAACGATGATCCGGTGCGGCAATGTCTCAAAGCGCTGTCCAGGACGTCCAGGTCAATTCCTAATTGTTGAGAATGGCGGATTGGTGGATTGAAGGGTGGGTAGGAAGCAAAGGAGAGGGCAGGAATCCACCTGGACGTGATGGACAGCGGTCTGCTTTGAAGCTTGCCGTCAGTCGTCAAACGGACCTCGATCTGGCCTTACACTCAGCCACTGATCGGCATTGGGGTTTGGACGTTTCTTCGGAAACCCTTCAGCGCCGTATGAGTAACTATTCCCTTCGTCGTCCTCCGCGACCATTGGAGCGTCATCCTCCACTAGTTCCAGTCTCTGGACCACAAGGGCCAGAGCTTCCGGCGTGAATAAATCTTCTCGAAAACCACGCAGTGCAACGGGGAACAATCTGACCCTCGTTGGCCAAGCACCGTAACGGTCGCGAAATCCGTCAACCGCGGCAAGCAATCGAATCCAGTTCTTGGCTTCACCGTTCGGCATCTCTTCCGCGTCAAACTTCGACGACGTTCATGCGAGGATTAACGGTCCTACCTCGGTCGAGGTGGAAAATTTGGTAGCCACCGGCCATCACGCCAGTTTTCGACCGTACCACGGAGTGAGAGCGCTACCCCGAATCGCGTTTGCGCTGTTCGGACAGAGCGAGTAGTGTTGTAGCATCGATTCAATGTTTACCCCGCGCACGGTCTGTTTATTGCTGATCTTGGTGGGCGTGTCGTGCGCTCCACAACCGGACGAGGCACTCGATGTCCCCCAACCAAACATCCTTTTCGTTCTGCTCGACGACGTGCGCTTCGACGACCTCGGTTTCACCGGCCATCCCTTCGTTAAGACGCCGAACTTCGACCGCATTGCTCGCGAGGGAGTGCAATTCACCAATGCCTTCGCCGCGACGCCGCTGTGCTCGCCCAACCGCGCCAGCATCCTCACCGGCCAATACGCCCACAGCCACGGCATCATCGACAACGTCGACCGCAGCGAGCAAACGCACCGCTTGATCACGTTTCCGCTGTTGCTCAATCGAGCCGGTTACGAGACCGCGTTTATCGGCAAGTGGCACATGGGGATCGACGACACGCGGCGGCCCGGTTTCGACGAATGGCTCAGCATCAAGGGCCAGGGCTACTACTTCGACCCCGACGTGAACGACAACGGCGAGTCGCGTAAGATCCCTGGCTACGCCACTGACATTTTTTCGCAGCGGGCGGCCGAGTTTATCCGCCGCGAGCGTGACCAGCCCTTCTTGGTCTATCTCTCGCACAAGGCCATTCATCCGAACATCTTTCAGAATGCCGACGGCAGCATCGAGGCGATCCCTGCAGATGGCGGCTTCAAGCCGCCGGAGCGGCTTAAGGACCTCTACGCGGGCGAAGCGATCGTCCGTCGCCCAAACGCATCCTCCTATGGCGAGGATAAGCGCGCCTTGATGCGGCCAATCGACGGCCTTCCGACGCTTGGCGCGGACACAGGGACGCCGGATCATGTGATTCTCAACCGGCTGCGAATGCTCACCGCCGCCGACGAGGGATTTGGCGAAATCATCGAGACGCTAGAGCAAACCGGCCAACTCGACAACACGATCATCGTCGTAACGAGCGACCACGGATACTTTTATGGCGAACA
Organism: Bryobacterales bacterium; assembly: GCA_965247305.1. Classification (GTDB taxonomy): domain Bacteria; phylum Acidobacteriota; class Terriglobia; order Bryobacterales; family UBA6623; genus CATQHP01. Next base: position 5,751,821 of record OZ252030.1, read on the forward strand.
CGGGCTAAACAAGGAGAGGCGTCTAGCCTACGAAGAGATCGCCCGCACTCCCTTAGCCATCCGTTGGCCGGGTAAGATTGCGGCAGGGTCGGAGGCGGACGCTTTCACCCTGAGCATCGACCTGGCGCCGACACTGCTCGAAATTGCGGGAGTCGAGGTTCCCGGCGACGTGCACGGGCGCTCGCTGGTCTCGCTGCTCGAAGGGGAAACCCCCGGGGACTGGAGAGACTCTATGCTGATCGAATACTACTCCGACACCGTTTGGCCCAGGCTGGTGAAGATGGGATACCAGGCTGTTCGAACGGACCGCTGGAAGTACATCCGATACGTCGATCTCGAAGATATGGACGAGTTGTACGACCTTGAAGAGGACCCGTATGAAGTAAGGAATCTGATCGATGAGCCGGGTGCTCAGGCGGAGAAGGCTGAGTTGGTCGCCGAGCTCGACAAGCTTCTGAGTGCGACTGGCGCCGCGCCTCGTTGAATGATGACCAGTCGGCCTGCAACTTTGTTCATATACGCGAGCTGGCTTGCTTTCGTCGTTGCCGTTAGACTTAGCGCCGCCCCCACGATCGGTGAAATCTTCTCGCTTGCCAGCGTGGGAGGCGTTTCTATTTCCCCTGATGGCGCGCAGATTGCCTACACGTTCAAGGGCGAGATTCACCTGGTGAGTGCGGAGGGTTCCGGCGATCACGTGTTGGCGCGCGGCGGCGGGCCTCGCTGGTCTCCGGCACGAGGATCAATCGCTTTCTTCGCTAACACTGGTGGCTCCCGTCAGATCTGGATCATCAACGCGGCGGGCGGCGAGCCCAGTAAACTCACAGAGCATCAAGGCTACATCGATCGCTTTCGCTGGTCGCCCGACGGCAGCCGGATTGCATTCCTCGCGCGACCCTCCGATCAAGCCAACCTTAGCTACTTCGTACGATCGCGCGTTCCAGAAAAGCCAACAGTCGTCGACAACAACAACCTTCCACGAAATCGCTTGTGGGTCGTCGATATAAAGACGAAGTCGTCGATCGCGATCACACCGGAGGACTTCAGCGTCGGCGGGTACGAGCAGTGGTTCCCCGACGGCTTCTGCTGGTCGCCCGATGGAAAGCGGATAGCGTTCTCAAAACGCCCGCACGCCAAAGCCGGCAGCCATCTAGACGGCGATGTTGCCGTGGTCGACGTGGAGAGTGGAGATGTCGAAGTGCTCGCCGAACGCGAGGGCATGGACGGCTATCCGCAATGGTCCCCCGACGGGCGTCACATCGCGTTGATCACGACCGAACGACGTGACTGGGTGACGGTCTCGCACATCTACCGTATTGAACTCAGCAGCGGCCGGACCGAGAAGCTGACTCCCGATTTCGACGAGAAGATTAAAGAGTTCTTCTGGGCCGACGGCGGCAAACGAATTCTCTTCATCGCCGGTCGAGGCGTGTCGACGCAGTTGTTTTCGCTTGACGTCGCCGAGCGCCGAGTGAAAGCGTTGACGGCTGGAGATCGGGTCCGCGCAGGGCTCAGCGTCTCGGCCAACGGAGCCACGGCGGCGTTCGCCGAGCAAGGGCCTAATGCGCCGCCCAATATTTACGCGACGGTGCTCGAGCGCTTTCGCCCGAAGCGCCTGACGAAGGCAGGTCCTCAAGTCGCCGAGTGGCCCGAGATTGTGACCCAAGTAATCCGCTGGAAGAGTTTCGACGGCATGGAAATCGAGGGGATCGTACATAAGCCAGTTGGCTTCGAGCAGGGCCGCCGCTATCCGCTATTGGTATTGCCCCACGGCGGACCACATGGCGTGATGACCAACGGATTTGTCAGCGGCGAGAACAGAGTCTTCGCACAGCGCGGCTGGCTGCTGTTTCGTCCCAATTTTCGCGGTAGCGGGCACTATGGAGAGAAGTTTCTGCGCGCGAACATCGGCGGCTGGGGCATTGGCGACTATCAAGACATCATGACCGGGGTCGATTGGCTGATCGAAAGAGGCTGGGCCGATCCCGAGCGGATGGCGATGTCGGGTGCGAGCTACGGCGGCTACATGACCAGCTGGACGATCAGCCAGACCAACCGCTTCCGCGCGGCCGTTATCGGAGCACCGATCACCGACGTGCCTAGCTTCATTCGCACGACGGATGTGCCCGAACGGTTCGAGGACTACCTCGGCCGCGACCCTCTCGCGTACGCGCGCAGCTCACCAATGCACTTCGCACACAATCTGAGAACGCCCGCCCTTATCTGGCACGGTGACGAGGACATTCGCGTTCCCCTCATGCAGGGGCGTCACCTATACACGGCACTGTTAAGGAATGGGGTGCCTGCAAAGTTCCTGATCTATCACGGTGAGGCTCACGGCTTACGCAATCGGAAACATGTCCGCGATCTACTGGATCATAAGATCGAATGGCTTGAGCGCTGGACGCTCGGCGACGAGTAAGGGGGATCGAATGCCACACGTTGATCGCAGGCGCTTTCTCGGCGGGCTTGGCGCGGGTCTCGCCGCTCAACATCTCGTGGCGCAGATTAGGTCGGTTCGCATCGGCATCGTTGGCGGACGATTCGGTGCCTCCTTCCAGTGGCATCTCGACCCTGGGGCCAAGGTCGAAGCCGTTTGTGATATCCGCCAAGACCGCCGCCAAACGTTGTCGGAAGTGTACCGCTGCCCGAACCAATACGACGACTTCCGCGCGATGCTCAAACACCCGGGTCTCGACGCCGTGGGAGTGTTCACCCCCGCGCCACTTCACGCTTGGATGGCGACCGAAGCGATGAACGCAGGCAAGCACGTCATCAGTGCCGTGCCGGCAGCGCTGACGATAGAAGACCTCGAACGCTTGATCGAGACAGTGAAGCGCACGGGCATGCGCTACATGATGGCCGAGACCAGCTACTACCGGCCTGAGATCATTGCTGCCCGTGAGATGGCCGAGCACGGAGAGTTCGGAACGATCGTCTATTCGGAAGCGGAGTACCACCACGAGGGGCTGCTCCCGCTGATGTACGATGACCGCGGCCTACCGACTTGGCGGCATGGTTTCCCGCCGATGCTCTATCCCACGCACTCGACCGGCATGGTGGTCCCGGTCACAGGCGAACGTCTGGCCGAAGTCCAAGCGATCGGCTGGGGTGACAATCACGAGGTCTGCCGCACCAATCGCTACAACAACCCGTTCTGGAATACGGTCGGCATGTTTAAGACCTCTAGCGGCAAGGCTTCGCGAATCGCTGTCTTCTGGCACGTCGCGGCGGGCGGGACCGAGCGCGCGAACTTCTATGGCGATCGCGCCTCGTTCATCATGCACCGGCCCGAGGGTTCACCGAATACGCTCGTCCGAATTGAAAGCAATGGCGAGACGGCGCTGGACGCGAACGGCTACCCGGAGGGCAAAGTGAACTCGGTTGCCTGGCAGGCCCCCGACTATCGCGAGCGCCTGCCGCAACCCATGCGCGTCCAGACCGGCCACGGCGGCTCGCACACATTCTTGACGCATGAATTCATTCGGGCGATTGGGGAAGACCGCCACCCCAGCGTCAACATATGGGAAGCCGCCGCTTACACCGCGCCCGGTATCATCGCCCACGCCTCGGCGCTGGCTGACGGAGAGTCGGGCAAGATCCCAGACTTTGGGAGAGCGCCGGTTTAGCTTCTCCAGGAAAACGGCTTCGCCTGCTTGCTCGGCGACGTGTATGCCGTCAGCGACTATCTCAAGCAGTTTGTGGAATCCAGGTGTTTTTGTCGAGGGCCATGGCGTTGAGGGCGACGAGGAGTTTACTTGTCCCTTAAAGCGGGAGTCCGTAGGGCGTGAGGTGCCCCGGGACTATACTACTGGCACATCCCGTGACAAAGGAGAACTCGTGATGGAAATGAGCGAATTGGCCGGTTGGCTCAGCCGATCCACGGGCGGCTTCACCCGTCGTCGCCTGCTCGGACAGGGAGGGATCACCGCGTTGCTCGGAGCCCTCGGTGGAACGCGATCAGCCGAGGCGGCGTTGCAGGTTGGACCCGATCTCTACAAGTCGATCGGCGTCAAGCCCGTTATCAATTGCAAGGGGACGTTCACCATCATGAGCGGCTCGCTGACGTTGCCCGAAGTCAAGCAGGCCATGCTCGAAGCATCGAAACACTTCGTGCATATCGATGAGCTGATGGATGCGGTCGGCAAGCGGGTCGCGGAAATCACCGGGGCGGAGTCGGCCATCGTGACCTCGGGTTGCGCGGCCGCGCTGACTCACGCGACTGCAGCCGCGATCGCCGGCGGAGATCCCGAGAAGATCCAACGGCTGCCTGACTTGACCGGACTTAAGAATGAAATCATCGCTCCCGACTATTCGCGCAACGTTTACGACCATGCGTTGCGGATGGTTGGCGTCAAGATGGTCACGGTCTCGAATCTCAATGAATTGCGCCACGCGCTAGGTCCCCAAACGGCGATGGTGATGGTGCTCGGAACTCCCGCTGACAGCGGGCCATTCGGGCTCGAAGCGGTTGCCAAGGCCGCCCACGAGCGCGGTGTACCCGTGCTGGTCGATGCGGCGGCGGAAGGTCTGACGATTCCCAACGTTCACCTGAGGCGCGGCGCGGACCTTGTGGCCTACAGCGGCGGTAAAGCTTTGCGCGGTCCGCAGAGCGCGGGCTTGCTGATCGGCCGCAAAGACTTGATTCGCGCGGCATGGACGAATTCGGCGCCACACCACGCCTTCGGCCGACCGATGAAGGTCGGCAAAGAAGACATCATGGGCATGCTCGCCGCCGTCGAGATGTGGGTCAAGCGCGATCACGACGCGGAATGGAAGACGTGGGAGAGTTGGCTCGCCGAAATCGCTCGCAGTGTGGAGCGCGTCGATGGCGTAACCACGGAAGTACTGCAGCCTCGCGGACTTTCGAACTATTCTCCGCGTCTGGAGATTCGCTGGAACCCCGGCAAAGTGGGAATTCACGGCAAGGATCTGGAGAATCATCTGTGGGGTACCGACCCGCGGGTCATCCTCGCGGCGGGAACGGGCACTCGCCGCGAGGGCGGCGACAGCGCGGTCGTCGTGATGCCTTGGCAAATGCAGCCGGGCGATGCCACCGTCGTTGCGCAGGTCTTATATCGAATACTGTCGAATCCGCCGGAGCTAGCGAGGGCGAAGGCGGTCGGCGCTTTGGCGACAGTCGCGGGGCAATGGGACATCGAGATCGACTACCCCATGGCGCCGGCGAAACACACGGTTTTCATAGAGCAAAACGGTGACACGTTGACTGGATCGCATCAAGGTGAAATGACCGCGGGCGACATCGAGGGTTGGGTCGATGGCGACCGCGTTCAGTTGTCGAGCCGTCATCGCTGGGAGGGCGCTGTGTTCGGCTTCAAGTTCAGCGGCACGGTGCGAGGCGATTCGATGGCGGGCGAACTTGACATGGGAGAATATTTCACGGCAAATTGGTCGGCCCGTCGACATCGGTACGGGCGGGCCGTATCGCCCTCGCTGCCAAAAAAGAACGTCTAACCCGAAACTCGAATATCCGGGTTGCTAACACTCGCTGGTTGTTGGATGAAACCCTTCGCAGTACCGAGCCGCGCCGCCTCGCGGTGCGGTCCTCACTACGACGTGTCTACCGCACCGCACGGTGGCGCGGCTCGGTACTGCGATAGACTCACTCGCCATTCTAAGATCTAAAGTTTCTCCCTTGAATGATCCGCCCAACCAATTAGAGAGGTGGCCGGGCTGACGTAGAAGTGCTCGATTCGAATTACAACCTCTGGAAAAACGTGTTGAGCGGCGCCTGGTAGCGTACATCGAGCGCTGGAGTCTCGACTGAACCGCCGCGATCCTTGGAGTCGAACAAGAACGCCAACACCCCCGTCACCAATAGGGTACGCTCGACCGGATACAGTGGCTTTCGGGTGACGAAAAATTCCTCGATCACGTGGGTCAGCCCGTCGAAGTGCGGCAGGTCGCGCGTCCGAGGTATCTGCCCGAAGTGCGTCTTCACGCTGCGGCCGGCGAGGTCGGTGGCGAACGTCCAACTCGCGCAATGCCCATTGAGCATATACACCGCAGCCTTCAGCCCGTCGCGGCAGTTCACCAAGAACAGCACCGGCTCCTTGCAGTTGTCCTCCATGCGGCCGGGCTCGACCGTAGGGCTTGTCGAGAGAGCATCGTCGAGAAGCGGGCGGCTCCATCGTCCGGGGTCGCTGTCTCGCCAACGCCAAACCGCGTCACCCTCGATCATCTCGACCGACGCCACGCCGGTTTCACCGCCCGCGCGGCGCTCGACCATGCATTGCATAGCCTCAAGAGTGTGAAATCCGTACGACTCGGCGCCCCCGTAGCCGGTTTGAACGACGCGTTTGAGCTTTGCTCCGAAAGGGATTTCCAGCTCAGGCACGCGCACCGTAACCGGGATCGACGAACCCGCCATAAACGGAAAGTTCAGCTCGCGCGACCAATCGTACATTTGTCTGGCCTTGGGCCAGGAGTACGACAAGTGCTTGTCGGAGAACACCGGAACCGAGCGGCCGCTAGAGCGAAATACATCGACGATTCGCCCCATTAGTTCATGGCGCGGATAAAGCTTCTGCCCGCGGTCGTTTGTCGGGTAGTCGCCGTGCTCGCCGATCAGCAGCACCGCGTCAACCGCAAGTTTGTCGCTTCCGTGAGTCAGAGCGTCCGCCACCGTGGCGTATTTTTTGTACCCGTAGCGTGGCGCCAGGCCGCGGCTCATATCGGTGGAGGGAACCTGGTCGGTATACATGGAGACGATCCGCGTACGAGGGTCTCGGAACTCGCCGTTCGGATAGTAACCGTCGAAGATGCGGGTGCAAATAACGTCGGCGTGCGAGCGATGTCGAAACTCGGTGATGATCGCCGCAACGCTCGGTTTGCGCTCAGCCGTGAGCGCGGTTGCCCCAAGGGACGCCAGAAACGTGCGACGCGTTTGCATTTTGCAGCCACATTATCTCGAACAGCGCCTTAAATCGGCAATATCATGGAGTCGAGATGCTAACCCTGTTTGCGCTGCTTCTTCTGGCAGTCCCGAGCTTGGCCCAGAGTTCGTTGCACCAAGGTGCCTTCGTGATGGACGCGCACGTCCACGTGATGAGCCGTCAACTGCTCGAAGGGCTCGATGTCGGCGACCGCCTTTCCGACGGCCATGTCGATCTGCCCCGACTGAAGGAGGGCGGCCTTGACGCAGTGTTCTTCTCTGTCTATACGCCGGAGGCCTACTACCCCGCCCGCCACGAGGTGAAAAATACTCTACGCGTCGTCTCGTTGGCGATTGAGCAAATTGAAAAGAATAGCGATCAGATCGCGCTGGCGTTGAACGCGAGTGATCTCGAGCGGATTTCACGCTCGGGCAAAATTGCCGCCTTCATTGACCTCGAAGGCCCATTTGATATTGACGGCGACCTGCATGTCCTGCGCGCGCTCTATCGTCTCGGTTTGCGCTCGGCCCAGCTTACAGCCCACAACTATACGAACAACTTCGCCGACTCTTGCTGTGATATCTCGAAATGGAACGGGGTCAATGAGCACGGACGAGCGGTGATCGCCGAGATGAATCGGCTGGGAATGGTGATCAACGTCGCTCACGGCTCGAATGAAACAATTTTGCAGTCGGTTGCGGCCAGCGAAGATCCGGTGATTTACACACACGGAGGCTTTCGACATTTCGCTGACATCACACGCTGTATTAGCGATGAAGCCGCCAAGGCAGTCGCCGCCAAGGGTGGCGTCATCGCGTTGCAGTTCGGTAATTCGTTCAACAACCCTGAGTATTTTCGATGGCGCTATAACGGACCGTTGGTTGCGGATATCTCGACGAAGCTCGACCGTTACGCGACCATGTCGATCGAAGAAGTCGACCGCGAGGTCGCGAAGGGTTTGCCCATGGTCAACAAAGTCGAGACCCCCGACCGCTACCGCATGCCGATCGACCAACTGGCCAAGGTAATCGACTACGGTGTGCAGCTCGTTGGCGACGACCATATCGGCCTTGGCTCCGACTTCGACGGCGGCCCGCTACTCGCTAAAGAGATGGACGACGCCAGCGACTACCCTGAGATCACCAAGGCCCTACAACGCTTGGGATACAGCGACGAGCGTATTCGCAAGATTCTGGGCGAAAACCTGCTGAGGGTGATTCGCAAAGTGACGGAATAGCCGGTTAACGCGTGGCCGGTTGTCGAGAATCGGCGCGGATCGACCTACGGTACCCAGGCAATCATCTCGATCTCGACCTTGGTCTTCGAGTCGGGAAATTCAACCCCGATCGCCGACCGTGACGGGCGGACCGGGCCCTTGAAGAACTCCGCGTAGACCTTGTTCATCGCCGGCTTCTCGACCTTGATGTCGGCCATGAAGACTACGACCTTGACCACGTTTTCTAGCGAGGTCCCGGCGGCCTCCAGATTCTTTTTGTGCTTCTGAAGCGTGGCGCGGGTTTGCTCCTCAATGGTTCCGCCAAAGTCTCCGTCGGCAACGCCTGTGAGCCCGGAGGTAAGAATCAAGTTGCCGATCTTAAGCCCGGCCGGCGTTTTCTCGATCTCGCCTCCGGCGGCCTTCGACGGCACGGCCATCGCCAACGCCGCCATCCCGGCCATACCCCCGGCCGCGGCGGCCTCTTTCAGAAAATTTCTACGTTCAGACATGTTTCCTCCTCACTATGTAGATTTGCGGTCCCGGCCATTGGCAGTCTGGAGTAACTGACCGAGCCTCAAACGTACGTACCGTCTATATTGTGCATGACGAGGGCTTCAAACCGGGCGACGCCACTCAAGTTCACCCGCTGGGCTAGCATAGGGCCCTGGGCCAGGAAATTGCCTTCTAGAGGAATCGCCATGAAGACGTTCTTTCTGTTATTTGCAGCGGCGCTGGCGCTGAGTGGTCAAAGTAGGAAGCCACGCATCGCCGTGGGCGGCATTCTGCACGAGTCGAATACCTTCTCGTCCGACAAGACGGACCTCAACGATTTCAGCGGCAGACTGATCCGGCGCGGCACCGAAATCAACGAAGAGTTTGCGACTTCGCAGCACGAGGTGGGCGGCTATATCGAAGGAGCGGAGAAATACGGCCTTGATCTCGTTTACACCGTGGTGGCAAATGCAACTCCATCGGGCCCTGTGACGGATCACGCGTTCGACACGCTCACGGCGGAATTGATCGATCGCCTCAGGAGCGAGCAACCGATCGATGGATTGCTGCTGGCTCTCCACGGCGCGATGGTTGTTGAGAGCTATCCCGACGGTGATGCGGAAGTGCTGCGGCGGCTGCGGAAATCGCTAGGCAATGAGCTGCCGATTGTCGTGACGCATGACGCCCATGCGAACGTCGCACCGCCCGAGATCGAGCTCTCGACCGCGCTGCTGCTCTACAAAGAGGTTCCGCATGTAGATCAGCGCGAGCGCGGCGTTCACGCGGCGGAGGTGATGGCGAAAATCGTCAACGATGGCGCCAAGCCGACGCAGGCCATCGAGAAACCTCCGCTGCTCTACAACATCCTCTACCACAACACCAAGCGAGAGCCCATGCTGCCGCTGGTGCAAGAGGCTCGCCGGCTCGAAAAGGCCGATCCGAAGATTCTCGCTGTCAGCGTTCCGGTTGGATATCAATACTCAGACGTGCCGCAGATGGGCCCGAGCGTCGTGGTTGTTACCGACAATGATCCCGACCTCGCGCGCAAGGAGGCCAAGCGGCTCGCCGACATGATGTGGGAACACCGCAAGGTGATGCGGCTCGACTTGCCCGACGCAGCCGAGGGCGTGCGGCGCGCGATGGCCGAGTCGAAGACCCCCGTCGTGCTGGTCGAGATGGGAGACAACATCGGGGGAGGATCGGCCGGAGACAGTACGTCCATCCTCGAAGAGCTGGTCAAGCAGAAAGCCCACGGTTATGTCTCGGCGATGTACGATCCACAGGCCGTTCAGCAGGCCCTCAAGATCGGCGTTGGCGGCGAGTTCGACATGCTCGTGGGAGGCAAGAGCGACAAACTACACGGAGATCCCGTACGCATACGCGGTAGAGTTCAGCTGATCTACGATGGCGAATACATCGAGACCGCCGTGCGCCATGGCGGCCGACGCTACTTGGACCAAGGGCTCAGCGCGGTAATCCACGCCGAGGGCTCGACGCCGGACTTACCCAATGTGCTGCTGCTCAACAGTAAGCGCCACACGCCCTTCAGCCTGGGACAACTCACCAGCGCGGGGATCGTTCCCGAGCGGCAAAAGATCCTCGTCGTGAAAGCGGCGGTGGCCTTTCGCGCCGCCTACGAGCCGATCGCCGGCTCCATCATTGAGGTCGATACGCCCGGGCTTACGGCGGTGAACCCGAAGCGGTTCGAGTATAAGCATGCGCGTTCGGACCTTTTTGGGATTCGATGAGACGCGTGCCTGGCGCGGAGGCGTCGTTGGAGTTTTTAGCAGGCGCAGGGAGGAAGACGATGAAACGGTTTGCTGCTGGTCTGGTCCTGTTGGCGGTTCCAATACAGATGGCCGCACAGGAGTCCGCCGAACGTCCCGCGGCGACCCACGGCGATGTCCGCTACGGCGAGCACGAACGCAATGTCCTCGATTTGTACCTGGCGACTTCAGAGAACCCGACCCCGCTCGTCATATATATCCACGGTGGCGGCTTTCGAGCGGGTGACAAGAAAGGCGTCTCGGCGAAATTAGTGCGGCTACTCAACGGCGCCGGAGTTTCCGTTGCCTCGCTGAACTATCCGCTCACCGACACGGAACACTTCCCGCGGCAAATGCACGACCCCGCCCACGCGGTTCAATTCCTACGCCACCATGCAGGCAAATGGAACCTCGACCCGGAACGCTTTGGAGCGACGGGCGGTTCGGCGGGCGCCGGCATTTCGCTTTGGCTAGGATTTCACGACGATCTGGCCGAACCGTCAAGCGGCGACCCCGTCGCTCGCCAATCGACGCGGCTGACGGCGATGGCGGTGAGCGGGGCGCAGATCTCCTACGACCCGCGCTGGATCAAGAAACACATTGGCGGACGCGCCCACGAAAATGCGGCGCTGTTACCGCTATGGGGCGTGTCGCCAGACGAACTGGATTCTCCAATGGCACACCGAGTCTTCCACGACGTATCGCCGATCAACTATTTGACGGCAGACGACCCTCCGGTTTGGGCGGTGTACCGCGAGCCGTTCGGGGAGCTGCCGTCTAACGCGAAACCCGGCCAAGGCATCCATCACCCACGCTTCGGCAAGGAACTTAAGAAACGTATGGACGCCCTCGGTATTGAGTGCATCGTCAAGCACGCCACCGACTATCCCGGCGGGAAGATGAACGTGTGGCCCCGCGCGCAGATGGACTATGACATCTCGGCATTTTTCATCCGGCATTTTGGTTCGCGCTAGCCGGCAGAATGAGCCGGTGGCTAGTGCTTGCGACAGTAGAGTGAACGAGATTTCGCCTATTCTAAAATTCTCTGCCCGTAGGCTGCCCTATACTGGAGGCGCGTTCGCCCCCAGTAGAAAATGATGCGCCTAGCCCGCATTTCTCACCACCTGACGGCGAAAGCACGCGATAGGTGCGCCACTACTTCGTTGCGCTCGCTCGTCGTGCTCGACGGACTGTCAAGTACGCCTCCGCGCGTCGCCCGTCGCCCGTCTCGTACTGACGCACCTCTCACGCACTTTCGCTCGCCACGTGCTGAGAGATGCGGGCTAGTCGTAGCCATCCTCGCAGCGGCTTCAGTATCCGTTGCCGCTGACATCGAATTCTTCGAGACCAACGTTCGTCCGCTGCTCGCGACGAAATGCCACTCCTGCCATACGACCTCGGAGATGGGCGGGCTGCGGCTCGACTCGCGCGAAAGGATCATGCAAGGAGGCTCGCGCGGCCCCGCGGTTGTTCCGGGTAATGCCGGCGAAAGTCTGCTGATCAGGGCCGTTCGACGCGTCGACGAGCATCTCAAGATGCCGCCGAGCGCGGCGCTGTCGACTGTTGATATTGCCGTACTAGAAGAGTGGATCGCGGCGGGAGTTCAATGGCCGGAAGTGACGGTGGCGGAAGCGCCCGCTCCGAAACTCTCGCCGGAAGCTCGGAAGTTCTGGTCGTTTCAGCCGGTGCGTCGGCCGGCCGTGCCCGACAATACTTCCGCCAACCCAATTGACCGCTTCGTGATGGCAAGACTCGACGATGCCGGACTCGAGCCCGCGCCGGCCGCCGAAAAGCGGACGCTGATCCGACGCGTCACGTTCGCATTGTTGGGTCTTCCGCCGACACCGGAGGAAACTGCCGCCTTTCTCGCGGACAAGTCCGACCAAGCCTACGCCAAGCTTGTCGATCGCTTGCTCGAATCGCCGCACTACGGCGAACGCATGGCGCGTCACTGGCTTGACCTTGCGCGATACGCCGACGGCCAATCCGCCGCCTACGCGGACACGCCGTTGCCGAATGCCTGGCGCTACCGCGATTGGGTTGTCGAAGCGTTCAACACGGACCTTCCCTACGACGAGTTCGTAGTCTCCCAACTCGCGGCCGATCTGCTAGAAGAGCCCAAGCGCGAAGTCCATCTGCCCGCACTGGGGTTTCATTCCTTGCGTGACAAAGATGATGACCGCGTCGACGTAACGGGACGCGCGCTTCTGGGACTAACGATCGGCTGCGCCCAGTGCCACGATCACAAGTTCGACCCCATCCCGCAAAGTGACTTTTACGCCCTGCAGGGGATATTCAACAGCACCAACGCCTACAATCACCCGCTCGCTCCCGCCGATCGGGTCGCCGACTACAACCAGGCGAAAACGCGAGTCAACGACCAAAAGGCGCGCGTCGCCAGCTTCATCGAACAACAGCGCGACCAGCTCATCGACGTGATGATGGAGCGGACCGCCGACTATCTCGTCGCCTATTTCCGAGTAACGAAAGAATCGCTCGAACTTTCGCGCGCGGCTGAGCAGCTAGACCTCGACCAGCAGACTCTCAGTCGCTGGCTGGCGTACTTACGCAGTGGCCCACACGAACACCCCTATCTGAACGACTGGGACACGTTAATCGCTGCCGGCGGGTCGCTAGAGGACGCCCGCCAGAAGGCCGAGGAATTCGAGTCGGTACTCGTCTCAATCCACCGCGAAAAGCGCGCCATAGATGATCGCAACTACGTCAAGCTCGGCGGCGCCGACGGGGCAAAGAACCAACGCACGCTACTCATTACGAACCTAGAGTTCCTCGAGCCGGTCAAATACTACCTCTGGCGGGATATGTCAGCGCCACCGGCGAAGAAACGTGGCCTGCCGTTTGTCGGCGGCGTCTACTACTACGGGCCCAAGGAAATCGATCGCTTCCTCAGCGGCGTTTGGAAAGAGCACCTCGCGCGCGAACGTGCCGAGTTGAAGCGCCTAGAGGAAGCGCTGCCCGCGCAGTACCCCTTCCTGCATGCCTATCGCGATGCGAAGGAACCGAAGGATGCTCGCATCGCGATCCGCGGCGACAAAAAGAACCTCGGCGATGTCGCCCCTCGGGGATTTCTGAGTGTCCTCATTGGCGACGAGAGAAAACGCTTCGACGAAGGAAGCGGACGCCTGCAGCTCGCCCGCGCGATCGCCTCCCCCAACAATCCGCTCACCGCGCGAGTGTTCGTCAATAGGCTCTGGCACTGGCGCTTCAGCCGAGGCCTCGTCGCTAGTCCGAGCAACTTCGGGCAACTCGGCGAGCGTCCGACGCACCCGGAGTTGCTCGATTGGCTTGCGGCTGAGTTCATGGAATCGGGCTGGTCGATCAAGAGCCTCGACCGCAAGATTTTGCTGTCAGACGCCTACCGGCGCAGTTCGAAAATCCTCGAAGCCAATCATCAGAAGGATGCCGATAACAAGCTGCTGTGGCGCTTCAATCCTGTCGAGCGGCTCGATGCGGAGACGATTCGCGACTCGATTCTTTTCATCTCTAGGAATTTGGACTTCGAAATAGGCGGTCCGCCTGCAGAGGTGAATTCAGTCAATGTCCGTCGAGCGCTCTATGGCGTAGTCGACCGCACTAATCCGAATCCCGCGGTGACACTGTTTGATTTTCCAGATGCCAAGGCTCACTCTGACTCTCGCGATGTGACAGTCGGACCGCTTCAGCGGTTGTTCTTTTTGAACAACCCTTTCATCATCGAGCAATCGCAAGCCTTGGCCGAGAGGCTCGCCGACGAAGCCGGTAATGATACCGAGGCGAGGGTGCGGCGGGCGTACGACCTCATCTATTGCCGGCAGCCCGAGCCAGGCGAGATAGCGGCCGCCTCAAATTTCCTCAAGACCGACACCTGGGAGCGCTACGCCCAAGTGCTGCTCGGCTCAAGCGAGTTCCTGACCGTGAGGTAATCCGCTATGCTCTTGACCAGACGAGACACGCTGAAGATGATGGGGGCCGGCTTCGGAGCGGTCGGCTTGGCGAACGGCCTGGCCGCGGCGTCGGGAAGGCCGTTGGACTTCCCCGCTAGGGCCAAGCGCGTCATCTTTCTGTTCCTCAACGGCGGAGTGTCGCACGTCGATTCATTCGACCCCAAGCCCTCGCTCGCGAAATACGACGGCCAACCAATGCCGGGGCCGAAGATCAAAACCGACCGCGCCTCGGGCGGGCTGATGAAATCGCCGTTCGAGTTCCAAGCGTACGGCGAGAGCGGCATCGAGGTCAGCGACATCTTCCCGCGAGTCGGCTCACGCATCGACGATTTTCTGGTCGTGCGGTCGATGTGGTCCGAAAGCGTCAATCATCTGCCTTCGATGCTGATGATGAATACGGGCCACGCGCTGCGAGGCGGCTCGCGTCCGTCGATGGGCTCGTGGGTTCTCTATGGCCTTGGCTCCGAGAACCACAACCTGCCCGGATTCGTCGTGCTCAGCCCGGGCACTCCGGTTGGCGCCGCCCGCAATTGGTCGTCGTCTTTCCTGCCGACCAAGTTTCAAGGTGCGCAAATCCGCAACGACGCCGAAACACCTGACAAGCTGATTCAAAACATCGCCAACGGCTCCTACACGCTCGAAGAGCAGCGCCGCCAACTCGACCTGCTAGATCGGCTCGATTCCGCGTTTCTCGATCGGGTTGGATTCGACCCCCGTCTCGAAGCCAATATCGAGTCGATGGAGACCGCCTTCCGTATGCAAACAGAGGCTCCTGAAATCTTCGATCTATCACGAGAGCCCGAGCATGTGCGCTCGCGTTACGGAGACGGCGAATTCGGGCGCGGCTGTCTGATGGCGTTACGTCTCGCCGAGGCCGGAGTGCGCGTGGTGCAAGTCTATTACGGCGACGGCCAGCCGTGGGATAGCCACGACGACATCATGACCCAACAGGCCCACGCGCAACGCTCGGACGGACCCATCGCCTCGCTCGTCGAAGACCTCAAAGCGCGCGGCATGTTCGACGATACTCTGGTGATCGTTAGCAGCGAGTTCGGACGCACACCCATGATTCAGAACTCGGGCACTGAAAAGGTCGGACGCGGACGCGATCACAACCCGCCGGGCTACTCGATTTTGCTGGCAGGAGGCGGAATCGGTGGCGGACAAACCTACGGCGCAACCGATGAGTTCGGCTACAAGGCGGTCGAGAAGCCCGTCAACCCGCACGACCTACATGCCACAGCGCTTCACCTGCTGGGGCTTGATCACACCAAGCTGACCTATCGCTACAGTGGACGCGATTATCGGCTAACGGACGTACACGGCAACGTGATCCGCGAGTGGCTTGCCTAAATCGCAGAGGCTAAATCGCAGAGCAACATGCGGCTTGTATGGCTAGCGCTAATTGTTTCCTGCACGACGGGGTTCGCGCAAGAACCCGCGGCGTCCGAGGCACGGGCGACGTTTCTTAAACTTCTCAAAACGCCGGCAGAAGCGCCGGAAGTTTCGCCGATACTACACGGCAGCAACCAGGAACAGGAACTCATCATCGACGACCTTTCCTGGGAGTCGCTCGACGGCGAGATCGTTCCGGCCTACCTTATTCGCCCGGCAAGTGCTGAAGGCTCGCTACCCGCCGTCATCTGCCTCCACGGTTCGAGCGGTAGCCGAGAGGCGATGGTGACCGCCGAATTCGGTCCCGGAGAGTGGACTCGCCCCGGCCGCGACGAACCTCACACACGAATGCTCGGTTGGGCACGCGAACTCGCCCGGCGAGGTTATATGAGCTTGGCGATCACACAGCGCGGACTTGACCGCCGAGAACCGCCGATCAACACCCAAGCCAACGCCATGCTCGTCCAAGGCCGCACCGCGATGGGTGCTCTGCTGCATGAGATTCGGCAGGGCGTGACCTACCTTCGGTCACGTCGCGACGTCGGCAAGATTGGGGTTAGCGGCATGTCGTTCGGTGGAATTACGTCCTTCTATACCTGGCTGGCGGACGATCGGGTTACGGCGGCCGCTCCGATCTGTGGGGGCGTCGGCTCGCTCAACTCTTTTATTCGCCTGGCACGACTGTCTTATCACGGAACCTACTGGTGGATACCCAACATGCTCGCAGCAGGTGACCATGGTGACTTCGCCGCTAAGATGGCACCGCGACCGTTGATGCTGTGGGCGCCGACCTCAGATGTCGGCATGCCACGCGAGGGCGTGGACCGCTTCCGCGAGCGGGTAGAGCCGGCCTACCGCCAAGCGAGGGCGGCTGACGCTCTGAAAATTTATCAGCCTTCCGGCGAACACAGCTTCACGATAGATGCGTTTGAAGCAATGGCCGCGTTCTTCGATCGAGTTCTTCGCTAACGGCAACAGCCTTCGCCATTGCGAGCGTGTTCCCGCTCGCGGAATTACAGCCCCTGCCGAATGTCTTGCCTTTGCTGAAAGCATTGAGGTTACCAACCGGGGCATTGTCAGGTCTGGGGTATCTGGTAAGATCGTCGCCGCCACGTTGGCTCGCCAACGCAATTCGAACGGAGAAGGGGAGAATGAGCAACATCAAGTTGACGGTGAACGGTAACAGCCATACGGTGGATGTCGAACCTTCGACTCCGCTGCTCTATATCCTCCGCAATGATCTCAGCTTGCAAGGTCCGCGGTTTGGTTGCGGGCTTGGCCAATGCGGGCTGTGCACGGTGATCATAAACGGGGTAGCGACTCGGTCGTGTATCATGCCGACGTCCGCGGTAAAGGACGAGATCACCACGCTTGAAGGACTCGCCACGGAAGGTACGCTACACCCACTCCAGCAGGCCTGGATTGACGAACAAGTTCCGCAGTGCGGGTTCTGCCAGAACGGGCAAATCATGACCGCCAAGGTGCTGCTGGATAAGACCCCAAATCCTTCGGACGCGCAGATCCGCGACGGAATGGCCGGGACCCTGTGCCGCTGCATGACGTATTTCCGCATTCAGGCCGCCATCAAACGTGCGGCGAAGATGATAGCGGGCGTTCGGCCGGGCTCGGAGACGGAGGCGGTCGGATGAAAACCTTCACAGACATTCCGAATCAGATCGAAGCAACGTTGGGAAATGGACGGGGAACGACAACCCGCAGGGATCTACTCAAGAGAGCGGGCCTGCTCGTCGTGAGCTTCAGCGCCGCGAGCAGCAGCTCTCTCGTGCCGACAGCGAGTGCCCAAGCCCCGACGGCAGACGACCCGGGCCGGTATTCCGACCCTGACTTTCGGCAACTCGATTCGTGGATCGTTATTCACGAGGACAACTCCGCGACCTTCTACGTCGGGAAGACGGATTTAGGCCAGGGTACCGGAACGGCTTTTCGGCAGATGATGTCCGACGAGCTGGACATTGCATATGACAAAACCAGCGTCATCATGGGTAGCACCGATCGCACCGTCGATCAAGGCGGATCCGGCGGTTCCGATGCGATCCAGAGAGATGGCTGGCCCATGCGTCGCGTCGCGGCCGAGGCGCGGCGGGTCCTGCTCGAACTGGCGTCGACGCAGTTTGTCGTACCCGTCGATCAGCTCGCGGTCAGCGAGGGTGTCATCAACGTCAAGGCAGATCCGACGAGAAAAGCCACGTACGGCGAACTGATCGGCGCAAAACGGTTCAACGTGACGTTGACGGGTGACAACATCAACGCGACAACTGGCGTGGCAAAAGTAAAGGCGGTACAAGACCTCAAGATGGTCGGCCAGTCGCCTCAGCGCTTTGACATTCCGCCGAAAGTGGACGGCTCGTTGAAATGGGCCGTGGACGTTAAGCTTCCGGGGATGGTTCACGCCCGCAATGTGAAGCCGCCGGTTGCGGGCGCCAAGCTGACGAGCGTAGACGAGTCGTCAGTGCGAGACATTCCTGGGTTCGTCAAGGTTGTCAGCAAGGGCAACTACCTTGCGGTTGTCTGCGAGCGGGAAGAGCAGGCGATTCAGGCGGCAAGAGAGCTCAAGGTCAACTGGCAGAAGCCGGCGAATCCATCGTTCCCGGACTCAGAAGACCTCTTCAGCTACATGCGTAGCGCCACGCCTACGGCGAGTCCTAAGCAGAACGTGGTTGGGGACCCCGACGCGGCGCTGGCGAGCGCTGCCAAGGTCGTCGAAGCCGAATACGATTTCCCGTACCAAGGCCACACGGCCATCGGGCCCGCCCATGCCACGGCCGATCCGTCGAACGGGCAGATGACGATCTATTCCAATGACATGAAGTCGTATGGGATGCGGCGCGGAGTCGCCGAGTTTCTCCAAATGCCCCAGGATCGCGTACGCGTCGTCTGGATGGAGGGGCCCCAGGGGTATGGCCGCACCGCCGCCGATGACGCCGGGTTCGAGGCGGCATTCCTCGCCAAAGAGGTCGGCCGTCCGGTTCGAGTGCAGTGGATGAGGGACGAGGAGACGGCCTGGGATACCAAAGGTCCGGCGTATACATTCAAGATGCGCGGAGCGTTGGACGCTGAGAGTAACTTGATCGCGTTGGAATACAATGCCCGAGCCGCCGACTACCACCACGTCGGCTATAACGAGCCCGATACCGTACTGATTGCTCAGCTCGCGGGAATGGGTCGATCGGAGCCGGCCAGTGGCCGCGCCTCCACGCCTTCCGATATGTATGCCGTCCCGAGTCGGCGTTTGACGACCCAAGTGGTGAGTATGCCTCTCGTTTTCGAAACGCCACTTCGCACCGGAAACCTGCGCGATCCCGATGGCCCACAGGTAACCTTCGCCAGCGAATCGTTCATCGACGAACTTGCAGCCGAGGCGAAAGCCGACCCGGTCGAGTTCCGGCTGAGACTGCTCGGCGCAAGTACTTCCGACGACGACGGGTTCAAGCGGGCGCGGTCCATCGCCGTGATCAACGCCGCGGTGGAGGCTTATGGTTGGGACACCCGTCCCTCACCCAAACCGCTCGATGACGGACCCATCCTCACTGGGCGAGGTATCGCATACACCTTCCGCAGTGAAACCGTGGTCGCTGAGATTGCCGAGGTCGAAGTCGACCGTAGAACCGGTCACGTTTGGGTGAAGCGGCTGGTTTGCGCACACGATTGCGGGCTGGTTATCAATCCGGAGGGGCTGCGCCGCACCCTCGAAGGAGCCATGCTTCATTCGCTAAGCCGCACGCTCCACGAGGAAGTCACCTTCAATACCGAAATGATTACGAGTGTGGACTGGGGATCTTCTCCCACTCTTACCCATGCCGACACGCCCGCCCAAATCGACGTCGTGATGGTGAACGGAGACCCCAAGCCGGACCGGCCCGACCTCCCTCACTATGGAGCGGGCGAGACAGCGTGCAAACCCTTAATAGCCGCCGTCGCCAACGCGATCTACGATGCGACCGGCGTTCGCATTCGTCGAGTACCGTTCCGCGACGCACGCGTGCTCGCCGCACTCAAACAAGCACGCGTGTAGGCAAATGAGCGGTCATTAGGGTGAGCGTTGCGAGAATTTGTGAGGCATTGCCTCAGGATCGGTCTTGTTCGAATAACTTGGTCGGGCGGAAGCCGGTCCATAAAGCTACTTCCCTGAATTGAGGAGCAAGCCATGCTGAATAACACAACAACTCCAATCGTCTGTTGCTTGGCGACCTTTGCCGCATGTAGCCTCGATTCGCCGGTGCCGGAACCTGAACGCCCGCCTTTTGTAGAGGCTGAACTGATTGCGTCTGACCCAAGCTGGGGGAACACTGAAGGCCCGGCTGTAGACTCGATGGGAACGCTATACTTCACCTCCCGCGGGTCGTTCAAGGGCATCGTCTCGTGGACCGAAGCCGACGGGACCAAGGAGTATCTCGCCGTCGCCGAAAAGGAAGGTCCGGGTGGACTCTGGATCGACGAGCACGACAACATTTACCTCACCGCCACCGGCGAAAGGCAAATACTAAAAGTCAGCCCTGATCTGGAAGTCAGTGTCGTAGCCGAAAACTTCGAGTCGGACCCCACAACCAGCAAAGGTCCCAACGACATCGTCGTCGCCTCGGACGGCGTTATCTTCTTCACCGCCCCCAACGGCTACGACAGCCTAGCTCCGAACGGGACGGTCTACCGCGCCACGCCAGACGGTGAGACGGCCGTTTTCAGCGCAGACGTCAGCGGTGCGAACGGCATCGTCCTCAGCATCGACGAGAACACGCTATACGTCTCACACAACATCGACGCGACTGACGGCACACGCATCGTCGCTTACCCAATTCTCGCGGGGGGCGACGCGGGCGACATCAGAGAGGTGGCCGTCGTCAGGCCGTGCCGCGCGGACGGTATGGTCGTAAACCGTGACGGCAACCTTTGGTTGACGTGCTACTCCTTCGGCATGGCCTATCTTTTCGATGGTGCCGGTGCAATCCTCGAAACGATCTCCGTTGAACAGAAGGCTCTAACGAACATCGTCTTCGGACGCGCGGGCGCCGAGGCCACGGTCTACCTGACTAGCTCGGACATGGACCGCCAGACTGGATATGTATACCGCGCCGAAGTCGCGACGCCCGGACTACGTTGAGCGAATGCGGCGAGGCGCTCAAGCTGCACAACAACGTTTGCTAGAGCATTTTTCAGGAATGGCATAGACTGCTTGCCGCAGCACCAAGCCCGTGAGAATCGGAGGCGCGACTGTAAAGGAGTGCGGTGGCGGAGCAGCTTTCTGGAATACGCTGAGTTGGGACCTGCTGATAATTCCTCAACAGGGCCCGACTCATCTTTCCCAGTTAACCCGCATTTCTCACCACCTGACGGCGAAAGTACGCGATAGGTGCGCCACTACTTCGTTGCGCTCGATCGTCGTGCTCGACGGACTATTAAGTACGCCTCCGCGCGCCGACCGTCGCCCGCCTCGTATTGACGCACCTCTCACGCACTTTCTCTCGCCACGTGGTGAGAATTGCGGGTTAACCCTTCGCCACCGCACTCCTTTACAGTCGCGCCTCCGATTTTGGACAGCGGAATCTAGTCTCCAGAAAATGCCGGCTTCACCGCTTTTTATTCAAGAACGGTCTATGGCGTCATCGAAACTGCTCTAGAGCACTCTTGGTAGTCCATAGACTCCATCCCGATTGCGCAGGCGATGGACTCCTACTCAGATGTTCTGACATCGATCAACGCCGAAGCGGCCGGCGTGATGGATGACTTGCTGCGGCCGCGGCGCTCAACTAGCCCAAAACTAGCTCCACGTCGGTGACCGACCGTGTTCACTAACGCTACGTACGTTGAGAGTACTGGGGTTATGTGGCGCGCTCGGGAGGATTTGAAACCCGGCCTTCTGGTCCGTAGCCAGATTCCGACGAATCACGCAAGTCGCTTGTTTTCAAGTACTTGTTTCTGAGTCACTTATGCCCGGTGTAGTAGAAACATGTTGAAGTCTGTTGTTTTAGGATGCTTCTACCAGCTACAAAATCGCCACAACCGATAGCTCGCCCCTAGCCACTTGGCCTACTTCTATGTTGCGCACACTCGGTGGCCGGCCAGTGGATTCCAGCAGCGATAGGCCACAAACCAGCGCACTCCTTGCGTCAGCTCGGAGTGCGTTTACCTTGCTCGGAATTGGTCGATTTAGGTTTGGGACAGTACGGGATCAACGGTGAAAGAAGTGCGAAGAACGTAGCCGCGCAGCCCACGACTCGGCTATGCTGACCATGCCGGGATGGCCAAAGCGGAAATCCTGGTAGGAGGGTTATTCATGAGTCGATTGAGCCTTGTCGCGGTCTTGCTCCTCGCGCTCGCCCCGCTCGCCTGCGTGGACGAGGGTGGGAACGAAGAAACGTCGTCCGCGACCTCCAACATGGTGTCAGCGGCTGACGCGCTAGTGGCCCGTGCCGAGTCCTTCGAACTGCCCACGGAGTGGGTAGGCCCCCCGGGCGACCCTCTCCATCACCACACTGCGGGTTTCGCCAAGATCATGTGCTCGGCCGTGTTCATCACCGGACTCGACGCCGATTTCGCCGCCGAAAACATCGGCTACTTCACGAGCGACTACGACCAGCGCTCGAAAGTCACGAATCGCGAGATCGACATGGAGAACAAGATGGTGCACCTGACGCTCCCTGACGGCGTGGTGCGTACGGCTAAATACGTGGGTGCTCAAGGCTGCGTCACGTTCCCTCTCGGGGAGCATGGCGTCCACTTCGAGCCGGTCGACGTGAAGAGCTCGCTTCCCGATCCCGACACGCAGCCGTGGCCGATGGGCGACGTGCTGCCTGACGCGCCGTTTCCGGGTGAGCTCGATGAAGCGAAGGTCCAGGCCGCCGTCGACGCCGCCTTCGAGCCCGGCGAAGGCATGACCGCGGCCTTCGTCGTCACCTGGAAAGGACGCCTTATCGGTGAACGCTACCGCGACGGGCTAGACCTTCACACGCCGCTCGAAAGCTGGTCGATGGGCAAGAGCTTGACCGCGACCCTGATGGGCATTCTGATTCAGCAAGGGGTCTACGACCTCTGGGAGCCGGCTCCTGTCCCCGAGTGGCAAGGCGAAGGGGATCCACGGTCGGAGGTTCGCATCGCCGATATCCTGCGGATGTCGAGCGGGATCCGCTGCGTGAACCGTGGCGATCCGGAATACGACTCCGCAATGGGATACCCCGACCATCTCTATCTTTATACGGGTGGCATGAACTCGTTCGAGTGGGCCGCTACGAGGCCCCAGCAGTGGCCGCCGAATACGGTGGGGCGCTACCGGAACTGCGATCCAGTCCTCACGAACTACCTGGTGCGGCTCGGCGTCGAAGGACGCGGGGATGAGTACCACTCCTTCCCCCAACGGGAGCTCTTCGACAAGATCGGCGTTCGTGACATGGTGATGGAGACCGACCCCTACGGGAACTTTCTCATCCAAGGCTATGAGTTCGGAACCGGTCGGGACTGGGCGCGCCTCGGCAACCTGTACCTGCAAGACGGTGTTTGGGACGGCGAGCGTATCCTTCCAGAAGGCTTCGTCGAGTTCGTCAGCACTCCGGCACCCGCGTGGGAAGCTGACGGCCGTCCCATCTATGGAGGCTTTTTCTGGATCAACAGCACGGACGCCTACCCCATCCCACAAGAGGCGTGCTACATGGCGGGCGCCGGAAACCAGAAAACCATCATCATCCCCTCCCACGACCTGGTGGTCGTACGGCTGGGACACTTCAAAGGCTCGAGCCCGGGTGACGGGGGCCTGAAAAACGCCTTGGCGCTGCTGATGGAGGCTGTGCCCGAGAGCTGAGCCTGGTTTCGTCGCCCATTCCGCATTACCTAGGGAGCCCAACAGTGGAATGAGCTTTCGGAGGCATTTTGGATCGGTTCCGATGCGGTAACGGCGTCAGGGCCGGGTCTGTCGGCTTCAGCACTTATTAGCTCGCTTCCCCCGCTCATGCCCGACCAAGACTCAGTCGCTACCGGAATAGCGCAGCCAGATTCCCTGGATGGGTTGTTGGCCTGAGCCCGGGCGGGTGTAGTCGCAAACGCCTTCCGGGAACACGGTTTTCAGTCGAGCGAGCTGGTCCGCGGTCAGAGACCGCTGATAGTCGCTCGGATCGATCGGCTTCAACCTACACTTCAGAATGTCATTCGCGAGGGGAGCGCCTGCCGCGATCCGAGGATCGCCGCTGGCCCGGTAGGCTTCGTTGCAATCGCCCTTCCCGTCGTACCTCGCCGGCTCGGAAACCCTCTCGCCGTCCGCCATCCAACAGGCGTCTTGGAGTTTCCGCGGCTTGTTGCGCGCAGCCTTGTCAGCGGGTTTACCTGTCGCGGTGTCGGCTGTGATGTTATCAAGCCACTGGTCCATCAACTGAACGACATTGAAGTCGGGGCCAGCGTTGGTCAGAACAACTCGATTGGCAGTGGTACCATTCGTACGCCGCAGCCGAGCCTCCATCTCGAATGTGCGAACGCGGTCATGTATGTTTCCGCTCGGGTCCTGGTAGCGACGGGTGTCGATGATTGGGATCGAGCCCAGCGAGCCTGCTCCCGAATTCACGCGGCCGGTCTTGTAGGCGATCGTCAGGGCGTCTGAATCGGCGACCGATCGCTGGGCTACGAGATTGCCGTCGGCATCGTAACCACCGATCTTCTCGTTCAACTCGAGAAACTGGTCGGGAGTGATGTGGCCGTCGTTGAACGCTGCCAATCCGTACTGGACGCCGACATTGTCGAGAGCGCGCCGCGCCAGTCCTGTCGAAGGCTCGCGACCGAACACGTTCACTTGGTTGTCGTGCACGCCGCAACGAACGCCGTCGGGGTTTTGCTCAGCGTCGTAGACTTGATCGCTGGCAACCTCCGGAGCGCAACTGCCGGGTCGTATCAAGGCTGGAGAGAAGCTTCTCATCCAGCTCCCACACGTTTTCCAGGTGGCGAAACCCGACACTGCGGTCTTCTGCTCGTCGGTCCAACCCTCCTTGCCGTTCTCGAAGGCGCGCGACAGCAGCGAGCAATCCGTCACCGGAGGCACCAGCGTCAAAATGTCCGGGTAACTCGCGCCGGGAATGATGCCGTCCAGCAGCCCGGGGTAGTTTTGGGCGATCAGGTGTTGCTGCATGGAGCCGCCCGAGCCGCCGACACCGATCGTATGCGCGGGCTTCCCGAAACTCTCGGTGAAATGCTCCTTGACCATCATCATGGTTTCGGCGGAGATCACGTCGTCGCAGTTGTTTCCGAAGACGTTGAGCGATGACACGGCCACCGCGAACCCGAGTGAAAGCGAGGCGTCGTCAAGGAGAGTGGAGCGCGAGCGCCCCTGCCGATAGCCGGCGCGGCAGCCGCCGCCGAAGCGGTACACGAGTCGCCCGTTCCAGCCCTCGCCGTTGGTCCACGGGTCTGGAAGAGCGTGTCCGGGTTGGTGGAGAAAGGCGATCTGGTAGATGGCTCGATTGATTGTGCCGGTCTCGACGCGAACGATGTAGTCGAGGGTCTTGCCCGCCGTCGTCGTAGTCTTCGCCAGATCGGAAGGACGCTCCGCCGACGAATCGAATGGCTTAAATTGGAGAGGGGGGCCCAACGGAGGGTTAGGTCGATCTCCGGGCGGCGCGGACTCAGTGGACTTGTAGTAGTACTTCGTGCGGGTCTTAACGCTGCAATCGGCGTCGAGTGGCTGCCCAAGATCAGCCCGTTCAGTCTCGCAAGTGAAAGGCTTCTGATGGGGCCCCGAGAAAACGGGCCCGGTGAGTGGGTGATTTACAAGCGCGAGCCGCGCGGAGCGCCCCGCCGACTTCACCTTCAGGACGTTCTTACCAAGCTTTAGCCCAGTGAGGCTTCCAAGCAGACTGCCCGACTCGCGTCCCGGTCGAAAGAACTTGGAGACGTCGTGTCCGTTGAGACGAACGTCCAAGGAATCGGCTTCGGCCCCTGAAATCGCAACTAACGTATGGCCTCCCGCGACCATGTCCGGTCTACTTGACAGCGTCTGGATGTCAATGGCGTTGGCGCTATTCGCAGGAGCGATCCCGAGCGTCAGCCAGCACAGCCCGGTGCTGAGGTGTTTGGTCAATCGCATGGAAATCCCTCGTGGATGTCAGGTGCGACGCTTATAGCGAAGCCGAGGCTACAGCAATTCTACATCCGCGACGATCGCCATGATTAGGCTAACCGCGAGTGGTCATGATCGTCAGGAGGGACTTCGGTCCGCCAAGCGGCGCCCAATTGTCGAATACAGAGTCCAGGCTCAAACGTCTAGGTGGGCCGGAAGCGCGCCCCAAGCGAAATGGATCAATGATCGCCGTTACTCACGTCCGCAAAGTCCACTTGTGAGCGGGCCGCAAGAAGTGGACCGGCGGTCGAATGATCGCCTTATGCCCCCGGCGGAGCCCAAATCGTTGCACCGATGTAGCGTTCCGGGTCGGGGCCTTTCCGGCTGAAGTAGTAGAGCACGACAACTCTTCCGTCCGGTCGCTGAACGACGCGCGGATAGCCGACGTCGCGGCTGCCGCCGTCGTCGCGTAGCATGATATCTTCGGTCCAACTTTTCCCGGCATCGCGACTCAGCTTGGCGCGAATGCTAAAGGGCTCGGCGCGATACCCATAGATCAGGCAGATTCGACCGTCGGTGAGTTGGATCATCGCCGGCGGGTTGCCTTCACCGGCTTCGGAGACAGGATCGTTGAGATAGTCCCAGCTCTTGCCGTTGTCATTCGACAGGTAGGCCGAGATGAACCTGTGCGGGCCCTCTCGGCGGCGGACCGTGACGAGGATCTCGCTCTCGGAAAGGCGCACCGACGCAGGCATGATGGCGAAGCCTTCTGGTTCGGGGCCAATCCAGGAGACGAAGTCCCACGTCTTCCCCGCATCGGTAGTACGGACGCAGAGCGGTCGGCCCTCTTCGCCGTTCGCCTTCGCTGCGGTGATGAACAGCATGCAGTCGCTCTTGCTATTGACGATGTAATCGGTGCGCGGGGCGATACCGGGTGCCGAAAAGTTCGGCAGGCGATAAGGGCCCTGCCAAGTGTGGCCACGATCGTAGGAGTAGAAGAAACGGCCCACTCCAGCGTCGATGTTGTTCGTCCGGAGAGCCAGGGCGAAATCGGGATGACTGAAGTCGACCCCGCCAGGGCTGTCTTGGAGTGGCGGAATCTCGATACCCGGACGAGCAACGCCGTGCAGGAACACGCCGTCCGTCAGCAGGTAGCCCTCGACGCCCGGGTCTTCGATCACCCAGGTTTCGCCGCCGTCCAGGCTCCTGGCGAGCATGTGAATCTCCGGCTTTTCACGGTCGATGTGGTGCCGGTCGCCGAGGTCCTTGTAGTAGCCCTTGGAAAAGCCCACGAGGATCTCATTGCCCCAGATCCAGATTCCGTGGTTGGCGGGCCAACCGCCGAACATGCCTTTCTCGAAGTAGACCTCGACATGCTCGACGTCGGGCGGCTCGGCGCAGCCGAGCGCTGGAGTTTGGCTGTTCAAAGAGGGTTGAAGTTTGGGGTAGGGTGCGGAAATAGGGGATTGGCGTTAGCCGGAAGCGTAGATTGCTGCAGGCGGAGCGCCTCTTGGGAGTTTCTGCAGCTTCGTGTTGGATTGCGAAGTGTTCCGCAAGCCGCAGAAATGTTGCCGCTGCACGCCGTCCGCCCAAAGCTCGGCCCGCAGGTGGCTGATCAGCCGTTGCGTGGTGAGCCGTTGCGGCTGCGAGCGGCGTCGCCAGTGCGGTCGCGGCAAGGCGTCGTCCACGCCCTGTTGGCGGCTCCAACTCGCGCCCGCCAACAGCAGTAGCGCATACACCGCCGTCATAAATTGAGGGACCCGCTCGACCGCGTCCGGCTGCCGCACCTGCGCCTGTCCGACTCCCAACAGCGTCTTCTGCTCACGGAAGTTGACCTCGATCTCCCAGCGCCAAACGTACTGCCGCACGATCTGCTCCAGCCCCAAACTCGGATCGCTGACAATCAAATACGCCGGCTTGCGATACAGCACCTTCGAGCCCGCCCGCGGCCGATAACCCAACGGTGCGATCACCACCAAACGCAAGTCCCGCTTGCCTCCCGCCGGCCGCCAACGCAGCGGCGCGAGCGTCTTCACTTTGAACTGGTGCAGGCTGCCGGCGGCAAAAACCTCGACCGTTTGCCACGGCACGTTGTCGTCCTGGCGGAGTTGCTCGGGCGTCGGCGCGCGTTCGCCGTAACAACGCCTGCGGCCTTTGCCGGGCTGCTCGAGGGGCAGATGATACAGCTTGGCGTCGGAACGAATGCGGCCGATCAACGTCACCTCGGCGGGCAACGATCCGAACACCGTGCGGTTGGTGTAAGCGCCATCAACGACGAGGTGCAAGGCTCTGTCAGCGCCTCCGGGATCGGCGTTCATGGCCTCGCGCAAGCGCGCGATGTGCCTGGCGGCGAGGGCCGTCAAGCTGCACTTGCGAGCCTCGCGCCGGTACTGTTTCCAAACCTCGTCCGTGGCCTTCTTCGACGGTCGGCGCGGAGTCGGCGCGTGTTCCAAGCCGATCGGAATGAGTCGCGCCGGCTGCTGCCGCTCGCTGGGAGGCAGCGCTGCCGAGAATTGCAAGAAGCGCTGCGCGAGAATCAAGTTGGCCTGAAACTTGGGTCCAAGCGGATCGCGCCGCCAACTCACGCCGGGCGTTTTGAGACTCGACTTGGCGAGCAGTGTATCGTCGATGGCGACGACCAAGGGAGCCTCGGGCGGCAAGCGAGCGAGCACCTCGCGGCGCGAGGCATCGAGCAGGCGTTGCGGCTCGACGCGTTGTTGCGAGAACAGGCGGTAGCCGGCGCTCCAGTCCTGAAAGCTCTCGCCGGAGGCATGTAGCAGGCCGGTGATGGTGGAGCGGCCGAGGCAGACGGCGGCACCGAGAGCGAGGCGGGTGAGGTGGTCGTTCACGCTTTGTCGGGCGTGGGGGTTGAGGCCTTTGGCGAAGAGTCGGGAGAAGGTGTCGACGACTCGATCGGGAGTTTTTTTTTCAACTCGACGGGCGGAGGTTGCAAACGATTGAGCACGAGTTGGGAGCGGTCGAGCAGGATCCATTCGAGCTGTTCGCCGGGCTGGAAGTCGAGCATCTGAGCGCTGGCGGAGGGGAAGTTGACGTAGAACTGTTGGGAAGCCTTGCGCTTGATCAACTGCAGTTTGGTGGGGAAGGACATGAGGTCTCCTTGGAAATGAATCTAGTTACACAACAAGCTAAACAACTAGATACAAGAATACCTCAAAATGTTTTGAGACACAAGCATTCTCAGATCCCTCACAACTCAAGAACGTGCTTACCGCGCGTCCCATCTAGTGAAAGGCCAAACTCCAGAGCGTGGACTTCCGTCCACGCCTCGGTTTCGTTTGGATGGTGTTTTGATGATTGAGTCGACGAGATTGCCGGGCGGGTGTTTCAGACCCGCCCGGGCTTATCACCTAGAAAATAAACTTCAGGCCTAGCTGAATGAGCCGTGGCGCTCTCGCCCCGCCGATCAGACCGAAGTTACGGTTCGCCGCGTTGCCGTTCGGCTGGCGGAACTGCGCATGGTTAAAGGCGTTGAACATCTCCGCACGGAATTGCACCCGCCGCACCTCATCAATGTTGAAGTGCTTCTGGATGCCGATGTCGAAGTTATTCAAGCCAGGACCGTGCAGCGGAGCCTTCGGGGAATTGCCGAAGAAGCCCTGCTCGGTGTTCGCGAAGCAGTTACCGTCGATGAACCGCTCACGCGCACGAATGTTTGCGTCAACCACCCCGAGACAGGAGCGGTTCGGGCGATGACCGACAAACGGGCTGCCGGTGCGGTTCGGCAAGGTAACTAAGATCGGCAGACCATTCGAGAACGTGGCGATCGTGGTGATCGTCCAGCCGCCGACCACGGCGTCGGCCACGTTGTTCATGTCCGAGCCGAACTGTTGGCCGCGGCCGAAGGGCAACTGCCACAACATCGAGAACACGCCGCGCTGGCGAGTGTCGAACTGGGTCGGCCCCTTGTCCAGCGCCCGGTTGTTGGCGATCTGGTTGCTCGTCGCTCCGCCCAACTCCCAGCCGTCGTACAGGGCCTTCGAGTAGGTGTACTCGAAGCGGAAATCGAGACCGCGCGACATGCGGTGGTGATACTTGGCAATCAACGCGTTGTAGTTGGAGTTGCCATTAAAGTCCGACTGCAGGATCGCCCGGTAGCGCGTGTAAGGTCGGGTTGCGCGGTTGCAGCGCAGGTCCGAGCCGACGATGCATTGGTTGTTGTCGTAACGGTTCTGTTGGCGATGGCCGCTATTGCCCATGTAAGTCAGCTCGAATAAGTCGTTCTCGCCAATCGTCCGCTGCAGCGAGAAGTTCCACTGCTGCACATACGGCGTCCGACCCTCTTCGTTCAGAGTGAACGGGGTCAGGCCGTTGGGCAGGTCGCGAGCGAAGTTCTCGTCGATTGGAGGCAGCGGGATAACCGGAAAGACGTTGACGCCCGGGATAAACTCGGGAATCAGCTTTCCGGTGTTGATCGCGTCGACGCTATTCGTGAACGGCGGTCCGAGGGGAGCGTCAAAAACGCGCGATCGCGGGATCTGGACGAGGGGCCCATCTCCTCCGTTTGCAGATACCAACGGCAACTTAGGGGTGATGGCCGAATCGCAGGGTATCCCAGAGTTTCGCGGCACCGGATTCGGGTGTCTCGCCGTCAATTTCGACTGCTCGGTTGGTTTCACGCATGAGATCGTCGTCGATCTTGCTCACCAGATTTGACAGCGTGTCGATGAGCGCGGGGTTTTTCGAGGCCTCGGGCGAAGCGAGCAAGATTGCGTCGTAGGGTGGGAAGGCTTGCTTGGGGTCTTCGAGGACCAGTAGCTCATGAGCCGCGATGCGGCCTTCGGTTGAGTAGGCTGTTACCACGTCGACTTGCTCGTCCATGACGGCGTCGAACATGTAAATCGCCTGCATCCCAATCGTTGAAAGCGAGCCTAGGTTGTAGAGGTCGCGGACACGGGTCCACTCAGGGCGGCCGAAGACTTCGGGGTCTCCTCCAACTCTGAGGTTGCGGCCGGCTAGGTCGGCGATGGAGCTGATCGCAAGGCGCTCGGCGTTATCGCGGCGCATCGCCAAGGAGTAGGTATTTTCGAAGCCCAGAGGACCGACCATGACAATTCCGTGTTCTTGGAGTAGATAGGCGGCAACCTCGATTTGAGTTTGAACACGCGGGGCGGGCTGGTTGCGCTTCATGATGGTTGTCCAAATGGTGCCGGTGTAGTCGACGTAAGCGTCGACCGCACTTTGACTCAGCGCGTCGAAGAGGATGGTTGAACCCATATTGGGGCGGTTGTCGACGCTGGCTCCGGCGGACTCCAGTGCTAAGGCGAGCAGTTCGGCGAGGATGTAGCTTTCTACAAAGGGCTTCGAGCCGGTGGTGATGGTCAAGCCTTGAAGGGGCCGTTCGGGTGCGACGGGGCTTTTCGATTCGATTGTTGAACGGTCGGCAGTCGGCGCGGGATTCGTCTTGAATGTCGGCAGTAGGGCGGTGACGACCGCGACTAGGGCCGCGGCGACGAGCACGGCAGCGACGTTGCGCGCTCGACCGTAGCGGCGGGTTCGCAGCGCGCGTTCGCAGACGCTGAGAGCTTGATCGAGTGCGACCGCCAGTGCGGCGGCGAAGAAACATCCAAAGAGCGTCGTTGCGTGGTTGCGGGTTTGTAGACCGGAAAAGATGTAGGTTCCAAGACCGTTGGCACCGACCGCCGTGGCTAGAGTCGTCATGCCGACTACCCACACGGTTGCGGTGCGGACGCCGGCGATGATCACGGGCAGGGCGAGGGGAAAGCGGACTTGGCGTAGGATCTGGCGCTCGCTCATGCCGAGGCCGCGGGCGGCTTCGATGAGAGTCGGATCGATTTCGTCTAGGCCGGTGATGCTGTTTTGCAACATGGGCAGGATGGCGTAGAGCGTCAGCGCCGCGTATGCCGGCGCGAAGCCGATTGTGCCGCCGAGAAGCGGAACCATGAGGGCCAGCAGGGCTAGGCCCGGGATGGTTTGGATCGTTCCCGCGATCGCTAGGCTGGTGCGTCTGATTTTTTCACTGCGGTCGGCCGTAACGGCCAGGATGAGCGTAATAACTGCCGCCGTTGTGAGAGCGCAAAGCGAAATCAGAAGGTGGCCGGATAGGAGCGCAGGCAGGTCACTCACGTTTTGGGCGAATCCGTTCACTGCAAGAAGAGTCCTTTAAGCTCGTTGGCTTGACGGCGGGGGGTCTGCAGGAGTTCTTCAATGTAGGCGCTCGCCGGGTTGTCAAGGATCTCTTTGGGCGTTCCGACTTGCGCTACTTGGCCGGCGGCTAAGATCGCGATGCGGTCGGCTAGCAACAGGGCTTCCGTCATGTCGTGGGTGACGAGGATGACGGTTAGCTCAAGTCGGCGCTGGAGAGCCTTGAAGTCAGTCTGGAGTTGATCGCGAGTTACGGGGTCGAGGGCTCCGAAGGGCTCATCCATGAGAAGGAGTTTAGGTTTGGCGGCTAGCGCTCGGGCTACGCCGATGCGCTGCTTTTCTCCTCCGGAAAGTTCAGCTGGAAACCGGCCGCGGTATTGGTTTGGGTCTAGTTGGACGAGCTCAAGGAGTTCGTCGACACGGGGCTCAATCTGGGCTGCTGCCCAGTCTAGAAGATTGGGCACGATGCTGATGTTCTCACCGACGGTCATGTGCGGGAAAAGGGCGGCGCCTTGGATGACGTAGCCGATTGAGCGGCGCAGGACTGTCGGGTCTAGGGTTGTGATGTCTTGGCCCGCTATATCGACACTGCCTTGGTCGGGTTTGGCGAGGCCGTTGATTGTTCGCAATAGGGTGGTTTTTCCGGAACCGGAGGCGCCTAAGAGGACTAGGATTTCGCCGGGGATTGCGGTCAGGTTGACTTGTTGGAGAACGGGGGATGGGCTTCCGGCGAAAGATTTTGAGACGTTCTGGATGGATACCGCAGTCATTGTTGATTATTTTTTGGGCCGCCGGCAGTCGGCGCCAGGCGTGGACTTACGGCCCCGCGATCGAGAGCGTAGCTTTTAGACATAGCCTACGCGAAGTAGATCAGCATGAATATTGTTAGCGCTCCTAGGCCGTAGGCCCAGGGGCGCTCGCTTCTCCAGAATGGACGCACTGGATCGGCGGCTATTGCTCGTTGATGACCCTTCCAGGTGTAGGCCTCGATGTCTTGCCTCGGACCTCCGCTTGAGCGGCTGAGGGTGATCATGATTACCAGCGCAAAGAGCGCGGTCAGCGCCGTTCTATGCAAAAAGTTTAGTTCCGAGCCAAGCGCGGGGACTAGGGATTGCGAGAGCGGGTAGGCGGCGCTGATCCAGGCGCTGTATCCCCACTGAATCGCAAACGAGAATATGGGCGAAATTAGCATTGCCCAAAACGAACCGGCGGCACTTGCGCCGCGCCACAGGATGCCCGCTAGAAACGCGACGGCAATGCCTGGGACGATGTGGCCGATTTGGGACGGCACCTTAAGGAAAAAGTTGTCGCTGGCATCTTGGGTGTAGATGCCGGCGGCGATTCCGGCGGCAACGACTACGAACGCTACGATCGTTACTCTCCCGACGAATACAAGCTTGCTCTCGTCGGCGTTGGGATTGATATAGCGCTTATAGAAATCGAATGTGAACAGCGTTGCGCCGGAGTTCATCATCGAGTCGATGCTTGAAAGGATGGCCCCGATCAGCCCGGCGGTGATGATGCCGACTAGGCCGTAACCAACCGGAACAACTAGTTTCACCAGAAGTGGAAAGGCGTCATCGGGGAGCGGAAGCGCGCCAATTTCACCGGATGCGAGCCGGGCTTGGAAAAGATGTCCGCCCGCGATGCCGGTGGCTACGGAGACGAACGGGACCAACAGTTTCAGGTAGCCGGCGGCAACGATTCCCATCTTGGCGTCAAAGTCGCTGCGGGCGGCTAAAGCGCGTTGGGCGATGAACTGATTGGTTGCCCAATAGAAGATGTGAATGATCAAGAGTCCACTGAATACGCCGCTCCATGGCAGTTGGGGATGGTCAGTGGGCAGGTAGAGGTGGAATTTTTGATCGGCGTCGGGAAGCGTCGCGTCGGTGGCGAGGAGTGCGCTAAAGCCGCCAATTTCGGGCTGGGAGAATACCAAAAACGCGACAATGATGCCGGATAGCAAGAGCATGACCGACTGGATCAGGTCGGTCCAGATGACAGCCTTGAGTCCACCGAAGATGGTGTAGACGCTGGTGACGACCGCGAATACTAAGATCCCCGCCGTGTAGCTCATTTCGAACGGCGTGTCACTGAGCAGGTAGCGAAGGGCACGTGAGCCGATGTAGAAGCCGAGGGCCATTCGCACGATGACGATAGTGATGATTGTGAATGCGGAGTAGAGGAAGCCGCTGCGTTCGTCGTAGCGTTTGGTGAGATATTCCGAAAGTGTGTAGAGCCCCATCTTGCGATAGAGCGGTAGGAAGACGAAGGCCAACACCAGCAGGCCGGCAATGGCGCCGTACTCGAAGTGGGATTGCGCGAATCCGATGGAGTAGCCGATGCCGAGCATGCCGACGAGATGTTCAGCGCTGACGTTGGTGCCGAAGATCGAGCCGGCGACGCCCCACCAGGGGATGCTTTTACCGGCGAGGAAGAAATCTTGGGTGTTTTCTTGCTTCCGGCCAGACCACAGGCCGACCGCCATGACGACGACCAGACTGGTTAAAAAGATCGCGAAGTCGAAGGTGCTTAGCGCGACTGGCACGGATCAACAGGGTAGCTTACGGGCGGTGGCGCGCGAGGCGGCTACCAGATGCCGATGAGTTTCCACCAGGCAGCGCCAACGGTGCACCAGACAAGTATGTTCCAAAGGGAAACCAGGAAGCCGACGCGCCACCAGTCGGCAAAGCTGACGTAGCCCTGCGAGAAAAATATAGGCGCTGGGACAGTGCCGTAGTGGGTCAGGCCGGCGGAAAGATTCGCAAGGCAGACGAAAAGAAACACGGTTAGACCGAGCGGGGCGTCGCGCGCGAGCAACAGCAGCAGGAACGGTGGGAGCATCGTGAGCATGTGCATCGTGATGCTTGCCAGCCCGTAGTGGGCGTAGAAGTAGACGACTAAAGTTGCGCCTAATAGCGGCAGCCAGTGCATTTCGCCAAGCGTTCCGCTCACCGCCTGCGCGAAGGCTGACGGCACCCCCGCGTCGGTTAGCGAATTGCCGAGCGAGATGACGCCGCCGTACCAGACGAAGATGTCCCAGGTGGAGTGCTCGCGGATGACTTCGTCCCAGCTGAGAACGCCGGTGAGGATCAAGATGGACGCGCCGAGGAGGGCGGCGACGGCGACAGGAACTGAGTGAATCGTCGATGTCATCCACAGACCGCAGACCGTGATGAATACGCCAACAGTGATCCATTGGTCGCGGCCCATGCCGCCTAGCTTGATGAGCTCTTCCTCGGCGAATTCGGTTGCGCGCGGGGTATTTCGAATTTCCGGCGGAAGGAGTCGCGAGACGATCCAGACGAGGCCGATGATTGATACCAGGCCGGGGACGATTCCAGCCAGAGCCCAGCGGCCCCACGAGAGTTCGTAGTTGGCGACGGACATGGCGATGTCGGCGGCGATGAAGTTGCCTGCTTGGCCAGTGAGGAACATGGCGCTGGCCACAGCCTCGCCTTGATAAATCACCGCCATGAGAAAGGTGCCGAGCAGTCCCGCGGTCTTGCCCGGGTGAGAGCCGTAGAGTTCGATCAAGCTGCGCGCAATCGGTAGAATGACGCCGCCGGAGCGCGAGGTGTTCGACGGGATCATCATTGCCAGCGTGACGTCGCTGAAGATCAGTGCGTAGGCGATGCCGCTGGATTTTGAACCGAAATGGCGAACGAACCAGAGTGCAATGCGCTTGGCTAGCCCTGTTCGAATGAGTGCCCGGGCGATTAGCAACGCGCCGACTACGAGCCAGACTCCGGTTGAGCCGTATCCCGACAGTGCGGATTTTACGTCGAGCGCACCAATCAATACGGCGGCTACAAGGCAGATCAGAATCACCGCGCCGCCAGCCAGCGGACGGATAACCAGCCCGGCGATCGCGCACGAGAAAACCGCGAGTAGACGCCAGCCTTCGGGCTCGACGCTTGCGGGTCGTGGGATGAGCCAATAGACGGCTAGGCCGAACAGGACGACCGCACCCAGGCGTTTCGGATCGGGCCGCTGGGATTCGGCCACGGACTCAGACATGAGCGGGTATTGTAGCGGCTCGGACTCTCGAAAGGGCCCCTTACAATGTATGGGACATGCGCTGGATCTTGCTGCTTGTTGTGACAACCCTTTTGCAAGCGGACGACTGGACGCAGTGGCGTGGCAAAGATCGGCTTGGGGTTTGGCACGAAACAGGCATTTTGCGAACGTTTCCCGAAGGCGGTCCGAAGCGGGTCTGGTCGCAGCCGATAGCCAACGGATATGCGGGGCCGGCGGTCGCGGACTCGCGGGTGTTTGTGACGGACTATCGCAAGGGTGAAACGCGCGGTGGCACCGAGCGGGTTCTTTGCCTCGACGAAAAGACCGGCGAAACTCTCTGGCAGAAGGAATGGGCGGCCGACTATACGGGGTTGCAGTACGCCCTTGGTCCGCGGGCTACGCCCACCGTCGATGACGAACGAGTCTACGTGCTCGGCGCGATGGGGGACTTGTTTTGCTTGCGCGCAAAAGACGGCTCGGAGATCTGGCATCACAACTACATGAGCGACTACAGCGCCGATCTGCCAACTTGGGGATTCGTCGGAGCGCCGCTCGTTGATGGGGCGCGGTTGATTGCCCTGGTCGGCGGATCTCCAGACGCGAAAGTCGTAGCTTTCGACAAGATGACGGGCAAGGAAATTTGGCGCTCGCTTGAGGCGACGTCGGAGCCGGGCTACGATCCGCCAATTATTTTCGAGGCGGGTGGGGTGCGGCAGCTGATCATTTGGCATCCGACGGAGGTTGCTTCGTTGAACCCCGAGACGGGCGAGGTTTACTGGCGCGAGCCATTCAAGATCCAGGCCGGTTTGACGGTTGCTACGCCGGTTATCAGCGAACACGGATTGTTGGTTTCGGCATTTTATAACGGCTCGCGAATGTACCGCTTGCTCGACGACCGCCCGGCAGCAGAGCTGATTTGGAAAGGCAACAGCGACAGCGAGATTGAGACCGACGGTCTGCACTCGTTGGTCACGACGCCTGTGGTCAACGGCAACTACATTTATGGCATTGGGAGCTACGGGCACTTGCGCTGCATCGACGCTCGGACGGGGAAGCGAGTTTGGGAGAGTCTTGATCTGACCGAAGAAAACGCGCGCTGGGCGTCGGGACAGATTGTCCGCAACGGCGATCGTTACTTCATCAACAATGACCGCGGCGATTTGATCATCGCCAAGTTTACGCCAGAGGGGTATGAAGAAGTCGACCGCGCGACGTTGTTGAAAGCGACTAACCCTACGAATCGGCGGAGGGAATTAGGCGCGGTGCACTGGACCCACCCGGCTTATGCGAACCAGCACGTGATCATTCGGAACGATCAGGAAATTGTGCGCTTTCTGATGGCCGAGTAGGGGTAATAGGGCCGGCCCTCGCCCGCATTTCCTAGCTCCCAGTTATCTAGGTTGCGAAGCGTCGCTTGCGAGCTGCGTCTAGCGCTACGGCCATGATAATGATCGAGCCTATGATCGCTTGCTGCCAGTAGGGGTTGACGCCGAGTAGGTCGCTGCCGTTTGAAAGCAGACCCATGATGAAGGCTCCGATCAACGTGCCGATGACCGTGCCCTCGCCGCCGGTTAAACTGCCGCCACCGATGACGACGGCCGCAATGACTTGGAGTTCGTAGGAAACACCTGCCGTCGGTTGCCCGGTCATCAGGCGTGAGGTTTCGATCATGGCCGCTAGTCCCGTTAGCATTCCGGCGATCCCGTAAATCGCGATCTTGTAGCGAGCGACTGGAATACCGGCGTAAATCGCCGCTTCCTCATTGCTGCCGATTGCGTAGGTATAGCGGCCCAGTTTGGTGGAATGCAGAACGACGTGCATGATTACGGCGCAGACAATCAGCACCACTAGCACGAACGGTACTGGACCGACTGTCCCCTCGCCAAGGTAGCTGTGCTCCTTCGGCAGGCCGACTACCGGCAGTCCATTGGTCACCACCAAAGTCAAGCCGCGCACAATTCCCAAAGTGCCCAGGGTCACGATGAACGGCGGGATCTGGAGACTGGTGATCATGACGCCATTCGCAAGGCCCCACAGCAGGCCGAAGCACACTCCCGATGCGATGCCAAGAAGAACCGAGCCGTTGCTGACCATCGTCAAGGTGCCCATCACGCCGGCGAAGGCTAGAATTGAGCCGACCGACAAGTCGATTCCGCCGGAGACGATTACGAGAGTCATCCCTAGCGCCATGATGTTGATCACGGCAGTTTGGCGCACGACGCTGGACAGGTTCGTCGCCGTCAGGAAATAGGGCGACGCGATCGAAAGGATCACAAAGAGTGCAATGAGGCTGAAAAATGGCAATAGCCGTTGCAACATTCCGGATTGGAGTTTCATTTCGTTCTCGTTGGCGTCACGACCCTACGGCCGCGTGATGCATGATTTCTTGCTGCGTCGTCTCACGCGGTAGCTCCGCGACCATGGCGCCATTGCGCATCACTAGGATGCGGTCGGCCACTTGCAGAAGTTCGGGCAGCTCTGAGCTGACCATCAGCAGTGCTTTACCTTCTTTGGCCATTTCGTCCATAAGGGAAAAAACTTCGGCCTTTGCGCCGACGTCGATGCCGCGTGTCGGTTCGTCGAACAGCACTACGTCGGTGTCTCGAAAAAGCCACTTGGCGATGACCACTTTTTGCTGGTTGCCTCCGCTGAGTTGGCGGGCGAGTTGTAGCACCGACTCGGCGCGCATCTGCAGGCGCTTGCGATAGCTCTCAGCGACCTCTTGCTCCATTCCCGGCTGGACCAGACCATTGGCGCAGACCGCGTCGAAGTTCGCCATGGTGATGTTGCTGCGAATTGGGAGGTCGAGCGCTAGCCCGGTTTGCTGGCGATCTTCGGTGATCAGAGCGATTCCGGCGTCGACGGCGTCGCGGGGGGAATTGATTGTCGTTGGCTGACCGTTGACTTCGACGGAGCCTTGCGCGGCGGGAGTGATTCCGAAGAGGGTTTTACAGAGCTCAGTGCGGCCGGCACCCATCAGTCCGGCGACGCCGACGATCTCACCGGCTCGGACTTCAAACTTGGCGTCGGGTAAATCCACCTTGAGCTTGACGTCGCCCGGCGTGAGCGTGTCGCGTTCGTAAATCGACGCTACCTCGCGACCCACCATGTGATGCACGATTTGTTTGGTGGTGATATCGCTGTAGGCGCAGGAATGGACGGTGTCTCCGTCGCGGAGAACGGTGACGGTGTCGGCGATCTCGTCGAGTTCGACCAAGCGATGCGTGATGTAGATGATGCCCTTGCCGCTATCGCGAAGTTGGCGGACGATCTTGAACACCTCGACGGTTTCCGCCTCGGAGAGAGACGATGTGGGCTCGTCGAAAATCAGCAATGACGCGGCACTATGCAGGGCGCGCACGATCTCTACGAGTTGCTTTTGGGCCGGGCTCAAGAATTCGACGCGCCAACCGGCTTCGATGGGAAAATTGTGTTCGGCGATCAGGCTCGCCGTCTGCTCCTCCATGGTTCGCTGGTCGGTGAGCGGTCCGTTGAGGAGTTCGCGCCCTAGGAAAACGTTCTCGGAGACGGTTAGGTGCGGCGCGAGCAGTGATTCTTGGTGCACCATCGAAATGCCGGCCCGATGCGCATCGGCGGGGCGTGCAAAGTCAACGCTCTCACCTTTTAGGCGCATCTCGCCGCCGTCACGGCGATACATGCCGGCGACGATCTTCATGAGGGTCGATTTCCCCGCCCCGTTCTCGCCGATTAGGGCGTGAACTTCGCCGGCGCCGACATGCAAATTACCGCGCGTCAAGGCGTGAACGCCGCCGAAGGACTTTTGAATGGCGTCTAGTTCAAGAAGCACGAAGGATTTCTAGGATCGAGGCCGCGGAACGGAAGAGTAACACAAAACGGGCGCTCGTTCAGAATTTACCGGCCCGCAACGGCGAGTCCAAGAGATCGAACGCCGCGCCATTGGTCGCGAGCACAATGGGCCAGGCTGTTTAGGAGGGGAAAATCCAGACGGAACGTGTGACGTATTGCGGGTCGCGTGCGGCCGACAAAGCCGACGATACCCAGCCTTCTCGGACCGCTGCGCCCACGGTTCTAGGCGGTCGTTTGCTCACCGTTCAACATCGGTTGTCCGTATGTAAAACTGGGGCCGATAGTTGCTGACAAACGGCTTGTGACGGGCCCTGCTCTCGCCCGAGGCCTGGTCAAACACGTCTACTGAAACATCCAACCCGCACTGATCCTTCGACTTGGCATCGTTGCGCGGCACCTCGAATAAAAACTCCTGACGCTGCCTCCCCGTAGTCGGAAGATTGAGAGGAATGACCATCACTTGGCGCGAGTTTGAGAGGCTCACGTCGTGTGTTGAATGCTCCTAGAGCGTCTCCATAGCCGCGGCGGATGGCGAATTGCCGTTCTCCACCAGGCTGCTAACAATTGCGACACCCCGCGGGTGCGCTCCGTTGTCGCGGAAGATCTCGGGTTTGAGGCGGTAGAGTAGGGGAGGGTCCCGCAAGCGGGCTTGACCTCCCCCCTCATCGAACCGGACGTGCGGATTTCCCGCATCCGGCTCTCCCACAAGCTCTCGCCTCAGGCATGCGCAGCAGGTTGTGGACCCGTTTGGTTCAGCTCCACCAGCCCCTGGCGTTGGAAAAAGGTGTACCAAGATTCACGCTTCGGAGGCCGGTAACTCCGCTGGCTGCGTCGCCGCAGGTGACGCACCAAGCGCCACCGCGCGTACCAATCCAGCTCCCAGTAGGCGCCCCGCGGATGGCCCCCCGAAAAGTAGTTCGCCCAACCTCTCATCTGTCGATTCAGCCTCTCGATCACCAACGCCAACGGCACATGCGATTGCGACACACTCTTCATCTCCCGCAGCCGTTCCCGCTCCCGCGCGATCGACTTCTTCGACGGACTCACGTTCAGATACTTCCACGCTCGGCCGTGCCGGTCGCGCTCCCATCGAAACAGGTAGCCCAGAAACTCGAGGCTCGCTCCCTCTTCCCGCAGCTCCACCACGCGGGTCTTCTCCCGGTTCAGCTTCGGCCCCATCCGGGCTTCCAGCCTCTCCTCGATGAACGCTTCCAGCGCCACGTCCCGCCCCTTCATCATCACAACGAAGTCGTCGGCGTATCGCACCAGCTTCGCGCTCCCGCCCCGCGCCGGACTCGCCCGGTGTCTGAGAAACACCTTGTCGAACCAGTGCAAGTACAGGTTCGCCAACAGCGGAGAAATCACTCCACCCTGCGGCGTTCCCTTCTTGCTGCGTTCTGCTCGGTCCTTCCCTTCTCCGGGCTCGCCCTCTTCCACCACCGGCGCTTCCAGCCACAGCCGTATCAGCTTCACGACGGATCGATCCGCAATCCGGTGTCGCACGCACGCCAGTAGTTTCTCGTGAGGTATCGAGTCGAAATAGCCCTCTAAATCCGTGTCATATACCGCTTGATATCCGGCTTGGATATGTCCACGAATCTCCTCCAGCGCTTGGTGTGCCGAGCGGCCCGGCCGAAATCCGTACGAGCAATCTTCAAAGTCGGCTTCAAAGTCGGCTCCAGGATCAACAACGCGGCCATTTGCACCACTCGGTCACGTACGGTCGGAATGCCCAGCGGGCGCTTCTTCCCGTTCGCTTTCGGTATCCAGACACGGCGTACCGCTTGCGGCCGATAGCGTTTGGTACGCAGCTCGCATCTGCTGATGAGATACGTGGAGTTCATCCACCAAGCGCCGCGCGCCGCCCTCTTGCGCTTCGATCGCTGTGATCGTTACTCGTCGATCGTCACGGAGCCGAGTCCGGGTCCGCCCGCTTTCGCGCGCACCCGTCGCCAGGCCGCTTCCAACACATCGCGCCGATAGATCCGGTCGTACAAAGCGTAAAACCGAAACTCCGGCTGCTGCTCGGCCTTTTGGCCCAGCTTCTGTCTCAAACGAGAGAGTTTCTCCGGCATCGCCGGGCTAGCAAGTGGAATCTTTTGAACATAAACGGCTCTCCCTTCTGTCGCAATTAGCATGCTTGTCTGACTCCGTCAGCATTAAAGCGCCAGGGGCCCTTCGCTCCACCCGCATTACCGAGCTTCGTCGCTACTATGCGCCCCTCCGACTCCCGCACCGGCCCCTGCGCAGGTTATGCTTTCCCCGCGCCGGGTGGCGAACCGTTCGTTTCCGATCGCCTCACTTGCCCATGCGGGCCTCCGTATCTCTCTCAACACAAGGTTCCTCGATGGGTCTTTCGACGCGCGCTGTCCGCATCTACACCGGAGAGTCCGCCGGCTGCTTGTGTTCGCTGCTTCACCGCTGGTTGCAGGCTTCCCCCTAGTCGGCGGCTTGGCCACTCTCAACTTTCCTAACGAGGCCTATCTGCGATTCACTTTCGTTACGGCTCACGTCTTCGCCTTCCCAGGCTTCGTCCGCGGCGGTTACCCCCCACGAACGCCGGGTTGGCTACACGGGTGAACGAACCAATCCCATGGTCAACTCCTTTCATTCAACTAGATCCACCAGGCTTATCCTGGCGCACCGCGCGCCAGCAAGCGGTTTCCTCGAAGCCATTGATCCATTCGAGGAAACCGCTTGCTGAGGGGCCGTGAAAAAACCTGGCTGAAAGGTAAAGAAGTGGGAATGTTTGGATAACCCGCGAAGGGCCGCAGACGCCTTTTATGTATGGGTGAACAGATCCCGTTGCTTGAGCTCGAACAACGGCCCGCCAACGAGTCCTCGGCGGTGCCGCCGATTCCGATGGAATAGTTGAAATTGCGGCGGCCCGATCGGCGGCAGATGGTCTATTGCGAGATCGAGGTCGAGCATCTCGTTCACTCGCAGCATCGCGTGCGCGCGATTTGGGGGTTGACCGGGCAACTCGATCTGCGCCCGTTCGCCGCCCAGTTGCGCACGCAGCGTCAGCTCGGCGGACGCTCGGCCTGGGACCCGCGCCTGCCAGTGACAGTTTAGGCTAGGCGGTCTGGATCTGGGCCTACTCCGAAGGCATTTCGTCGGCGCGCGAGATCGAACGGCCGTGCGAGTATCGTCCCGAATTGCAGTGGCTGTGCGGCATGGAAACGATCAACCACCATACGCTGTCGGACTTTCGAGTTTCGCAAAGCGAAGCGCTGGAGGGGATGTTCACGAACGTGTTGGCGGTGTTGAGCGAAGCGAACTTGATCGATCTCGAGCAGGTAACGGTGGACGGCACGCGGCTGCGCTCGCAAGGTTCGACGAGTTCGCAGAGGCGGCGGGGAACGATCGAGAAACATCTGGAGCAAGCGAGCGCGGTGGTCGAGGAGTTGGGCGCGCAAGCGAGCAGATCGCGAGCGCGTCGAGAGGTTGAACGAAGCTTTGGAGCACGTGCGGCAGATAGAGAAAGGCCGCAGCGGCAAGAAGAAGAAAAGCGAAGCGCGGGCGAGTGAAACGGAACCGGAAGCGCGGCTGCAATCGGAGGTGGCGGAGTTTCCGAACGCATGGTTGAAGGAGCGGTTTGGGGTGAGGAAGTTTCGGGTGAGGGGGTTGCGGAAGGCGCGATCGGAGTTGCTGTGGGCGATGCTGGCGTACAACGTGAGGGCCTGGATCCGGCTAGTGTGGCAGCAGCCTGAGGGCGCGTGTGCACAGTTGCCGGCGGGGGTGGCCTAGAACCCCCTTGAGGCCGGAAAACGGCCGAAAAAGAGCCCAAAACGGGCTCTGAGAGCGCCGTAAGGGTCTTCGGGACGAGTAGTGCCAACAACAGGGCCGTAATCGCGCGAAAAGCATATCGCGACCGCGGACCTCACGAAAAAATCCAACAAACGGCCGCAGGGGGTTCTTTCACGGCCCGCGAGGTTGCGACCACTGCACTACCTATCGCCTCAATAACAACCTGGTGACGCAGCGAATTTCTCGCACGATCGATCCGGCGCCGCCGATGGCGGAACTAACCCGAAACTTGATTTTTCAAGCTGCCCGCCAAGCTACTTGTTGGACGAAACCGTTCGCGATACCGAGCCGCGTCGCCTCGCTGATATCTCAAGTTTCTCCCTTGAATGATCCGCCCAACCAAGGCGGTCGGTCGCCGGGCTAGCCCGCGCATCTCACCGACTGGCGGCGAAAGCACGCGCTCCCCACGTATCGCGAAATACAGGCTAGAAAAAGTAGCGCAGCGCCACCTGCATGATCCGCGCCCCTCCCCCTCGCCCAGGCTGGCCCGTTTGAACGATTGTTCCGCCGGTGAGCGAGTCGAAGGCGGTGAATCCACCACCCGCTCCACCGCCGCCTGCCCTGAAGTTCACGCGATTCAAGGCGTTAAACATTTCTGCTCTGACCTGCAGTCGTCGCTGCTCTTGAAAGCGGAAGTTCTTGAGGATCGCGAAATTCACTGTCGCTAGCCCAGGCGTCTCTAAGATGTTTCGTCCGGAATTTCCAAATCCAAATGGCTCGAAACCGAATGCGCTGGGTGTGCAGGCGATGCCGTTGTTGTT
The DNA here is from genome assembly GCA_965247305.1 of Bryobacterales bacterium. GTDB lineage: Bacteria > Acidobacteriota > Terriglobia > Bryobacterales > UBA6623 > CATQHP01. The sequence goes on from OZ252030.1 coordinate 5,796,114, forward strand.
CTCTTCTCCGACGCAAGGGACGCGCTCGAACGCGTCAATGTTGTACCAGGGATACTCGACACCTCGACGACCACCATTTGGGGGCGTATCCCATATCCCGCTGGATACGCGGTTGGGGCGCTGCGATTCGCCGGCATTCAAGTCGACGTTCGCGGCCACCACGGTGAATGGGGCACCGCTGTACATGCGTGTCGTTCCGGACAACTGCCAGCCACCCAGCAGCGCCTGGGTCACCTTTCCCATACTCGAGAAGTAGCGGCGATTGCGGCCGATCGGTAGTTCATACGACCCCGATGCGTTGAAAACGTGGGTCCGGTCGAAGCTGGCGCGCGCGCGTTCGGCTTTGAGATTGCGAGAATCTTGCGCGCCCTGATTGGTCGACGAGGCGTCGTCAATGGCGCGGCTAAACGTGTAGTTGATGCGATAGAACCAGCCGCCGCGGCCGCGTTTGCGTAGCGAGAATTGCGCGGCGTTGTAGATCGAGTTCGCACCGAATGCCATGTAGTTGATGCGGTTGAAATCAGCTAGCGGACGCGGGAATCGCTGGTTATTGGGTAGGCCAACTGTAGCTTCAAACTGCTTCAGTGAACGGAACGGTTGATTGATGTCGTAGCGACGAGTAAGATGAGTGCCCTTCGAGCCGACGTAGGCTGCTTCGAGCACGTTGCCGCCGCCGAGGTCTTTCTCAAGCGTGAAATTCCACGTTTGGAGATATCCGGTGGGCGGGTCGTTGTCGACCGAGTTTGTCGTATTGATTCCCTGACCTTGGGTACGGCCCGCGCCAGGGAATGGGTCGCGTAGGCTGAGGCCGCTACCGTTTCTTCCGCCATTCACCGCTGCGTTACCTCCGCGTTGTCCGAAAGTCTCAAGGAACGTGAACGGGAAGACCCCCGCCAACTGTTGGCGAATCGGGCGCAGCAGATACCCCTGGTAGAACAGCCCGTAGCCGCCGCGGATGACGGTACCGTTGCCGTTAAATGGGCGATAAGCAAAGCCGACGCGCGGTGCAATGTTGTTGTAGTCGGTGCCGACCAGGGAGCGTGGCAAGCCGAGGTCTTGCGCCAGTGCGAGGCGATCAGTGAGACCAAGTTGGTCGACCAGTGCTCGGCTTTCGTCCGTCAAACCTTCATCGCCGGCGATGACAACCGCGCCGAACTCGGGAAAGTAGTTCGAGAGGCGGTCGTATCGATCATAGGGCGAGGAGTCGACTTCGTAGCGAACGCCGAGATTCAGCGTAAGGTTTCGAGCAACCTTCCAGTCGTCGTTGAAGAATGCTCCGATGCTGCTTGACCGGAAGTAGCTCTCTGATACTTGGACGCGGCGGTTCGAGCGCTGCAATTCACCCAGCAAGAGGTCGCCGACGCCATGTCCGGTGTAGCGTCCGCCGAACGTGAACGTTCCGCGTAGGTTGGCGTTCTGCGGTTGACCGTAGCGGACGCGCGAATACTCGACGCCAAACTTTAACGTGTGAGTGTTTTTTACCCAACTAAATTTGACGTCGCCCTGAATGTCGGTTGTGTAGTTGCGCGCGGGGGTGTTGGCGCCGGCGCCGATCGGGAAGTGATCGCGGACCGTGAACCGCGGGAATCCAAGAAACTCCTCCGCCACGTCCGCGATCGGGAGACCCAACTCGGAATTCACATCGCGCCCGGCCCAGATGCTGTTGTTAAAGACTGCAGTCCGGCTGAATCCGGTGTTCGCCTCCATGATAAACGTCGGCGAAAACATGTGAGTGTGGCTGAGGCCGGCGAGCGTGCGCTGGTTGTCGTTCCGGTTGCCCCACTGTGCCAAACCGCTCCCCGCGAAAGGTTGCTCAAGGTTGTTGTAGCGGCGCTGCAGACGGAACGACGTTTGATCTTTGTCTGAGATCCGTTGGTCAAACTTCCATGAGAAGCTGTGCCAGTTGTCGTCGTCGTTGGCGGCCGAGGAATAGTTGTTGCGAATGTCGGATCGGTTCGGCATCGGGTAGAACCCCATCAAGGCTTGCGCGGTCGGGTCAAACCGGCTCGCGGGGATGGTGTTGTTGCCGAAGCAGCCCCGCTTGATGCGCGCGTTGCATGGCCCGTTCTTTGCCGGGTCATTTATAAATACGGGCACCAGGTTATCGAATCCGCTGCGGCGGACGTCGATCGTCTCGGAGAAGTCTCCGGCCTGTTCAAGAGCGGTCGGGGTGCGGCCGAGGCGCGTCTGTCCCAGTGATTGGTAGTAGCCTTCATAAGTGAAGTGGAAGAAGGTCTTGTCGCGGCCGTCGTAGCCGGGTAGACGTATCGGTCCACCGACGTTTCCGCCAAATTGATTGCGCCGCAGCTTCAGACGATCGGTGTCGAAGAATCCGCGCGCGTCGAAAACTTCGTTGCGGAAGTACTCATGTAGTCCGCCGTGGTACTGGTTGGTGCCCGAACGCAGCGTGACGTTGAGTATGCCGCCCGAAAAACCGCCATACTCAGCCGAAAAGCCGCTAGTCTCCATGCGGAATTCTTGAATCGAATCTAGAGGGGGGCGCGCGGTGGCACCGCCTCCCGCGGGATTGCGATTGCTGATGCCATCGACGTAGAAGTTGGTCTGGTCAGCCCGCGCACCGTTGATCGATGCAAACGAGCCAGGTCCGCCGCCCGGCTGTCTGGGCACAACTCCCGGTACTAGGAACGCAAGGTCGGTAAAGTCGCGGCCGTCGAGCGGGAGATTCTCGATCTCTTCTTGGACGATCACATCGCCTTTGATCGCGCCGTTCTCGGTATTGAGTTGCGCGGCTGCCGCCGTGACCGTGACGGTCTCCGTTAAGGCTCCGATCTCCAGTGTGACGTCGTTGCGGTACTTCTGACCCGTTTCGAGAATGATGTTCTGGGTGACGGATTTCTGAAAGCCGTCAGACTCCACCGTGACCGTATACTCGCCCGGCTGCACATTCAAAAACGTATACAAGCCGACTTCGTTAGACGACTGCGAGAAAGTTTGATTCGTCCCGGCGTTGTGCAGTCGCACTTCCGCTCCTGGGATGACAGCCTCGGCGGTGTCGGTGACGGCGCCGGTGACCTCAGCGAGATTCTGCGCCGAAGCGCCAACGGCAATCAGCAGTAGCAACGTCCCTAGAGCGATGCCCGTGGAGCACTGCATAAACCGTACGAGCATTTGCAAATCCCCCTCAAATGCGTTCGACGATGCGGAGCCCCAGATACGTCGCTCAGAACGACTCACCTATCTCCACATTGACCGGAAACATACTTATTTAGCTCCACTCTAGCGTGTTGAAAGCCTGTGGAATGAGCCTGCTGAAGATTTTACGAATCCATAACGTTTCCTACTATAGACGCCCGTTCAGGCCCAGTAGCCAGTTAACATGCCCGTAACTACTCCGGTAAGCCCTCCAATAGCTGGGAACGCTAGAAAGATCAAGATCGCCTTCAGCCGCGTTACCGTTCTAGGCCAAAAGGCGAGTCCGCCCTGACAGATCAGAATCGCGCCGAAAGCAACACTACCGTAACGGCCATCGTGAACGCACCACGGGCAGTGCGGCGGATTTGCATTTTTGATGTTGCAGTGATCGGCTGCGCCGGCCCAAAGCGAGTTGCAGCCGCAATCGAATACGAAGTCACACCAGTTGATAAAGAACACGTAGGTCACGGCGACGGCGGCGCCAAAAAGAAGCAACTTAGACCATGGAATTCGCTTGATCGACAACAGGGTTTCAGTTTCTCACGTGCGTTCGCCGTAAGGTGCTGAAATATGCGGGTCGGCAGCATACGGAACACATCTGTATCAGGAATCTCCTCGCTTTACCTGTGTTGAATCACTCTCTTAACTCTTGTTTCGGCGCTCAAGTTGCCGATATCATGGGGGTGCCTTGGTGGGCATGCCTTGAGGGTCTTTCTATCCCTAATTGGTCTTGCCGTGTTTGCGCCAATGTTTGCGCAGCCGGTCGCGGCCGACGGCTACATCGGCAGCGAGATGTGCCAGCTTTGTCACCCAGATACGACCCAGGGCTTTAACCGCAATCCCCATTTCAAATCGCTGGCGGTCGAAAACGTGGCGGCATCGAAGAAGGGATGCGAAGGCTGCCATGGTCCCGGCAAAGAGCACTTTGACGGCAAAGGCGATGTGACTAAGATCGTTCGCTTCCCCGAGTTAGCGGCCAACGAGGTCATCGATCGCTGCCTTAGTTGCCACGCAAACGATCTTGGCAAGATGGAAGTGCGGCGTTCCTCTCACACAACGGCCGAAGTCAGTTGTGTCAGCTGCCATAAAATTCACCACGCGCCCGAGATGGGCCCACTGCTTCAGGCGACCGAGCGCGACACTTGCTACAGCTGTCACGCGGAGGTTCGCGGGCGCTTCAATCTGCCGTTTAAACACCGCGTCAATGAGGGAGCGATTCGTTGCTCGGACTGCCACAACCCCCACGGCACGCAGCAGGCAACCTGGGGCGGATCAACGTCGTCGGCAATGGTTCGCCACGCGTTTGGAAACGACGTCGCCTGCGTCGGCTGCCACACCGACAAGCGCGGGCCTTTCGTCTACGAACACGAGCCGGTGAGAGTTGAAGGCTGTATGACGTGCCACAACCCCCACGGCTCGACGAACGCGCGGCTACTGAACCGGCCCGCGGCATTTACGATGTGCCTCGAGTGCCACAACGATGTAATTGGGTTTGGCCCGCGAGAGGCGGGAATTCCCGCTCCCGGACCAAGATTTCATAACCTGCGAGAACCGAGTTTTCAAAATTGTGTAACTTGCCATTCACGAATTCACGGTTCGAATGCGGACTCGCTGTTTAGAAGATGAGCTTGCTCGGCTTAGTCTCGGCGTTGGTATTTTGCGCGAGCGCCCTTAAGGCGCAACCCGTCGTTGCACCGACGCCAGATCGTCCAAGCGACTTACTAACGCTTGAAAACTACACGGTCACGAACTCGTTTGAGGTCGGCTACCGTTTCAGCGATGTCGGCGGAAACCGCGACGTCTATCGCTCAGCGGTCAATTATGGCAATGGAATTCGGCTACTCGAGGGCGAACTGCGGATGAATTCGAAGGATGGGCAAGGCGGACTCTTCGACGAGTTCGCATTTCACACGAGCGGCATCGGGAATGATCCCTATCAATCATCGAACCTAAAAGTCGAAAAGAACCGGCTCTACCGCTATGACATGCGGTTCCGGATCATCAACTACTTCAACCAGTTGCCGAGTCTCTGGAACGGAGAACATGGATTGAATTCGGAACGAATCTTGCAATCGCACGACCTAACGCTTCTGCCCGGTCGCCGCTTCCAGGTTCTTCTCGGCTACAACCGCAATAGTCACAACGGTCCCGGATTCTCGTCAGATGCAAGCTCTAACTTGGCTGGCTTGAGCAGTGAGAACTTCTTGCGCTATGAGGCAAATCTTCGCCAGGTCAACAACCAGTATTGGGCGGGGACGAACTTCACTGTTGCGGGCGTCGCCTTTACATTCATGCAATCGCTCGACGACTACAAAGAAGACACCGTGTTTCGCGACGCCTCACAACTACCGAGCTCGGCGTCGAACGTCCAACCGGTCGACGGAATTTCAAGAGCCGAACCGTTTCACGGAAATACTCCGGTCACGTCGGTCAATGTGAGGTCTCAGAATGAAGGGCCCGTCGGATTTCATGGCCGCTATGTCTACTCGTCGGGAAGCCGCAATTCTGCATTCAGCCAGACACTCATGTCGTCATCAGCATTTCAGTCGGTCACTCGCCAAACTTTCGTCTTGGGCGACGCCGACCGCAAGCAGGGCAGCGGCGATTTCACGTTACTGTTGACGCCATCTTCGAAGCTCACTGTTACGAATACAACGTCGATCAATAATTCGCGGATTGACGGCAGTTCGTCGTTTCTCGAAACGACTTCGTTTACGAACGAACGCGTGACTTTTGAGCACTTAGGTACGCGACACATCTCGAATTCGACCGAACTGAACTATCGCCCCATCCGGCGCTTGGGCTTCTATGGTTCATATAAACATCTGCGTCGACGGATTCGCTCTGAGCGCGCATTTGAATTTCCGGGCGGGTCATTCGGAATACCGCTCGAAGGACAAGACAACGAAGTGAACTCAGGCGGCGGCGGGGTCCGACTGATGCCGATCAGCGGGATGCGAATTTCGTTTGACGCCGAAGTTGGCCGCGCCGATCGGCCGCTAACTCCTATCAGCGACCGCAACTTCCACACCGAGTCGGCTCGAGTGCAATGGCGAAAGAAAGGTCTGCTGCTGAGCAGCTATTTCAAGAGCAAAATCAACGCCAATCCGGTGAGTTTGATCGACTACTCGGCCACCAGCCGCAGTTGGGGTTTTTCTGGTGCCTGGTCTGACCCGCAAGCGCGGCTTACGTTCGACGCCGGGTATTCGAAGATCGACTTGGATACTTCCGCGGGAATCTTTAACTTTTTCGACCTCGCCAGAGGTGCTTCGCCAGGGCGGTCGGTCTACACCAGCAACCTTCATAGCTTGAACTTTGGAGTACGGGTCGCTGCTCACGAACGATTGACGCTTTACCTTGGCTATGGGTTGACGAAAGACACCGCCGACGGATCCCGCAGCGCGGAATCCCCAGAATCGTTGGTCGCCGCTTACCCGAACTTTCAGTTTGAACCGGGCGAAACGCCCACGTTTCGAAACACCTTCCCGTTGACCTATCACACCCCGCAGGGCCGAGTATCAGTGACGCTCCGCGCCGGCCTCGAGTGGAACGCGGGCTGGCAATACTACAGCTACAGCGAACGATTTACAGGCGTCCAGAACTACCGGGCGCATGTCGGCTACACAAGTCTGCGCCTAAATTTCCGCTAGGCCCGGCTAACTATTTGGTTGAAGGCAATCGCCATCTCGAGCGCTTCCGCTGAAACGCGTGATCAGCGCATAATTAGAAAGCGTGTCGCCAACCGTCGAAATCTTATTCGTGTGGGTGCCGATCATAGGAGCGATTGTATTCGTGAGTTGGTTCCTGCGGCGTCGGATAAGCGAGGGCCTCACGCCGCTGGGTGCAATTACCGACGGCAAATTTATGCTCGTGTTTTTCTATAGCGGGGCCCTCTTGTCGATCTATCTTGCGACATTTCAGTTTTTCTACTCGGGCTTTTGGCCGGCGGAGCCACGTTCCAACTACATTGAAATACGTCCGAAATTCACAACTTCCTAGCCGCGTTCTAGGGGGGTTTTGCCAGAGGGCACATGAAGCGTGACGCTATAACCTGGAGTTGCGTGAGACGCACCTGTGCAGGTATCCGGTGAGGGCTAAGACTCATACGCCGATAAGCGGGTTTTGGGTCGTGATGGTCCCGGCCGTACTCGCTGGCGTTTGCTTCTACGGTTACAACGGAAACGGTTGGTTGCCGTCGAGGATCCGCGGTCTTATTAGTCCCATCCTCAATTTTGTCCGCCAGGTGTTTGACGGCGGCCTTGTCTGAGCGCTGACGCCCTCGGCTAGTTGTAGCGGCGGTGAACGGCCAGCACGCGGCCTTGAATTTGCACCTGGTCGGCCGGCACGATGATGGGCGCCATTTCTGAATTGGCCGGCTGTAGGCGGACCTCGTTGCCTTCCAGGTAAAACCGCTTGAGCGTGGTTTCGTTGCCGTCGACCAGAGCTACCACGATTTCGCCGTTGCGTGCTTGTTGTGCCTTTTCGACCAAGACGTAGTCGCCATCCATAATGTGGTCGTCGATCATTGACTGACCGCGAACTTCGAGCGCGTATACTCCGTCAGTGTCGATGAAGGGCGCAAACGACACCGAATCGTAATTCTCGTACGCCTCAATCGGTTGGCCCGCGGCGATCGTCCCAACAAGCGGAGTCGAATGAGGCTCCTTGCGGGGGAACTCCACGATCTTCTTCTTGTTGTCGCGAAGTTCGCGGTAGTACTTGGGCGCAATATCGAGCGCCCTGCTTTGGTTGAAGCTTCGCTTCAGATATCCCTTCTGCTCAAGGGAACTGAGGTGCTTGTGCACAGTCGCGATGGACGCCAGGCCCATGCCGTGGGCGATCTCTTCGAAACTGGGGCTGTAGTGGTTCTCGGCGATGAACCCCGCCAAAAAATCGAGGACTTCTTTTTGCCGTTTGGTAAGCGCCATGGAGTCTCTCCTTTTCTTCGCCTTCCATTCTAGCAAAGAAAAGGGGAAACTGTCGATCTTGCTACGTGCAGCGCTCTGCCTCGATAATGGCATCCGCCGCGGCGTATCCACTACGGACGGCGCCTTCCATCGTGGCCGGCCAGCCGGTGTTGGTCCAATCGCCAGCCAGGAAGACGTTGGGATAACACGTGCCGGTTGCAGGCCGCTTGGATTCCAGACCCGGCTTCGCCGAATAAGTTGCCCGAACCTCTTTCACTACGTGAGAGCGCTGCAACCTCGCGCCGGCGCTATCGGGAAAAAACTCGGCCAGCTCAGCTATCGCCAGATCGATGATCTCCGCTTTTGACATGTCGACCATATCCCGCGAGGCGCTGACCACGGCCATGTAGTAAGTTTCACTCTTGCGGAAAATCCACTGCAGCCGGCGGTCTAGCAAGATCGCGTGGTCGAGATCGCTGATTGGGCGGTCGAACCACAGGTGGATACCTGTAATTGGCGAGTGCTCGAAACTTTCCAGGTCGAGTGCGAAATCGGGTAGCAGGCCGGCGACTCGTTCGAAAGGTACGGCACTGATGAAGTAGTCCGCGTCGTCGCTGCCCGGGTCGATGCCTTCGACGCTGGACCGCAGATGAATGTTGACCGTCGGGCCTAAGCGTTGTTCAATTGCCGCGGAGTAAAGTTCCGCGAGCGGTACCGCCGGAATACCGATTTCGTAGCTTGTGCGGCTGCCCAGCATGCCCTCGTCGAATACCTGGAACGCAGGTAGTGCCGAGCTGCGGTCGGGTTCCTCGTTGAGTGCGCTGACGAGTATCGGACGCCAAAACCGTTCGTACGCTCGTGGCGTCGTGTTCTTCTCACGCAGCCAGTCGGCCATCGTGATCTGGTCGAGATCCTGGCGTTGACGACGCTCCTTTGGGATGGCCCGCAAGCATCGTATTAGAGACCACTTATCCGCCCAGTCCAGCGCCTTCATTCCAAGCAGTGAGCGCGTCAGATGCAACGGGGCCGGCAGGGGGTCGCGCTTCAGCGTGTCAACGCCGCCGCCGGGCTGTACGAAATTGAGGCGGTCATAAAACCGCACTTTATTCTCGACTCCGCAGCGGCGGTAAAAGTCGAGAAGGTTATCGAAACAGCGCAGCAACACGTGCTGGCAATTATCGATACGCGGCGAGTCAGGGTCGGCGGGATTGGCCGGAAACGACGTCGCTCGGCCACCAAGAAAGGGCCTAGCCTCGTGAACGTCGACCTTGAATCCCGCCTCGCCGAGTTTTGCGGCGGCGGCGAGTCCGGCGAGGCCGCCGCCGACGATCTTTACGCTGGGAATGGCAGCGCTCCTCCGAGCAGTCGCAGCTTAAATGCGCGGACGACGATCCAAGTTTTCTCCCAGTCGCTCAGTCGAACCCGATGATCGAGCACGTTGTACCGCGCGCCGCGGATGCGCAGCAAGATGCCGTGGTAGATAGCCACCATCGCCCACAGCGCCGGCTGGCTTGGCCGCTTGACCATCGACAGTAGTGGCGCGGCCTCTTGGTAGTAGCGCTCGGCGCGCGCCCATTGGAACTCCATGAGTCGGCGAAATCGCTCGTCAGCCGGCGTTACAGTTTTTTCGAGAATCTCCCGTCGCGAGAGCCCGAAGCGCTTAAGATCCTCCTCGGGCAAGTAGACCCGTCCTAGCCCCGCATCCTCCGAAATGTCGCGCATGATATTTGTTAGCTGGAACGCGACGCCGCATTTCTCGGCAAGCTGCAGCGCTGCCGGCGAGTCGAACCCGAATACGTGAATGGTGGTTAGGCCAACCACCGAGGCCGCTTGGTAGCAGTAGCGGTAAAGTTCATCGAACGTTCGGTAGACAGGCGGTTCTATGTCGGTCTGCATACCGTCTACAAGCTCGGTGAAGTACTCGTTCGGAATGCTGTAACGGTCGATCGTCGTAGCGAAAGCGGGCAGAACTGGGTCGTCCCCAAATCGGCCGGCCAGGGCGTCGGCTAGTTTTACACGCCAGGAGTCGAGGCGCTGTTGGCGGCTTTCGAGCGAAGGTGCGTCACCGTCACTGATGTCATCGCAATAGCGCATGAACGCGTATATCGCGCACATGGCGTCCTTTTGTTCCCGCGGGAGCAATAAAAATGAGTAGTAGAAATTCTTGGCGCGAGAGCGGGCGACTCGCCGGCAGTGCTCGAATGACTCGTCAACACTAGCCCGCATATCTCACCTACAATATGCTTTCGCCGTCAGGTGGTGAGGTACGCGGGTTAAGCATTTCGCGAAAGTGGGGGCGCTGGGGCCGGGTGCAAAAAACGTCTCGCCGCCACCCGCAACAATAACATGAGCCGATCGCTTTTCGAGACCTTCGGGCGGCTTCTGATCGTGTCGTAGTCAAGCGCGCGAATCTTGTCTAAGACGGCCATTCCTCCCCGCGAAAAGAGTTCGACATCAATAGCGAGTCGGCGGTCGAGTCGGTCGACGAGCGGCAGACCTCGAACAAAGAATTGGTCAGCGCGGCGAACCAAATTGCAGATCGTCGCGCGGTAACTGACTGACGCTTCACCGCGCTCAATGTCGGCCGCGAGTGACTCGTGCGAATAGCCGTGAACTTCCATCACATCGGCGGGAATGTAAACACGGCCCTTGTCCCAGTCGCGCCTCACATCCTGCCAGTGGTTGGCTAGCTGCAGAGCTGTGCAGGTGGCGTCAGAGAGTTCAAATAAATATTCGTCGCGGTAGCCGCCTAACATCAAAACCAAACGACCTACCGAGTTTGCCGAGTAGCAACAGTAGTCGATTACCTGATCGTGGGTGTCGTAGCGGGTAATGTTCTGGTCTTGGATAAAGGCGGTGATCAGGTCGCTGAACGGTTCGATCGGGATGCTGTGTCGCTGAACGGTGTCGGCAAGGGCGATATAAACCGGGTGCCGGGTTTCACCGGCGTACATCGCCTCTAGTTCGGTCCGCCACCAGCCAAGCAACTCCAGGCTGCGATCGCGATCGCCAAGTTCGTCGCCTAGATCATCGGCCCAGCGGCAGTATGCGTAGACGTTAAAAAAATCTTGGTGAAGCTGTTTCGGTAACAGCAGGCTAACCACCTGAAAATTCTCGTAGTGATGTCGAGCGAGCTTGGCGCTGTAGCTTCGCGCTTGCTCAAGCGATGCGGCGGGCGGCGTCGTGCCGTGGCGCTTAAGAAAGTCGACGGGTTGGATCGCTTCAAACATCGGCGAAAGGCGCAGGATCGCGTCGAATCTCAGTATCCGGCGGCAGTGCCTTCGGAGCGCGAATCGGCCGCGCCGGCGATCACGTCGTCTTCAACCTCGATAGCGAACACATACCCCATGGCGCGATTGAGATCGATCTTATGACCCTTGCGTTTGAGCGCTCCGATCGTATCTGGAGAAAAGCCGTGGGGCTCCATATAGAGCAGATCCGGCATCCATTGGTGGTGGAAACGGGGGTAGTCGACGGCCTGTTGGATGTTCATATCAAACTCCACTACACCAAGAATTGTTTGCAAAACCGACGAGATGATGGTTGGTCCGCCTGGCGCCCCCAGCACGACCCGCAGTTTGCCGCCCGCGCTAATGATGGTTGGCGTCATCGCCGACAGCGGTCGCTTACCGGGTTCGATCGCATTATTTTCGCTCTGTAGCAAGCCATAGGCGTTTGGGCTGCCCGGCTTTGCGGTGAAATCATCCATCTCGTTGTTGAGCAACACTCCGGTGCCCTTCGCGGTGACGCCCGAGCCATAACCGCCGTTTAACGTATAGGTCACAGCGACTGCGTTCCCTTTGGCATCGACAATCGAATAGTGCGTCGTCTCATCGCTTTCATAGCCGGTGGGGTTGCTGTCGCCAACCGCCGAGCTTGGGGTCGCCTGGCTAGCTTCAATCGTCTCCGCTCGATGCTTCGCGTACTTTTTCGATAGCATCCCGCGCAGCGGAATCTCGACGAAATCAGTGTCGCCGAAGTAGCGGGCGCGATCAGCGAAAAAACGCCTCATGACTTCCGCGACGTGATGGATCGCCGCAGCAGAACCGGCCCCGTGGTCCGCAAGATTCGCGCCTTCTAGCATATTCAACATCTGGATAATGCCTGCGCCGCCCGAACTCGGCGGCGGGGCGCTTAGAAGTTCGAATTCGCCGTACGTTCCCTCTAGTGCCTGGCGTTCGGTGGGTTGATAGCTTTCGAGATCGGCGAGATCGATCAGCCCATTGTTCGCCTTCATGTCAGCCGCGATGAGTCGTGCGGTGCGGCCGCGATAGAACTCGTCAGGGCCATTTTCGGCGAGACGCTTCAAGGTATTCGCCAGATCGCGCTGGCGCAGCGCGTCGCCTAGACGAAACGCTCGCCCCCTGTTTCTAAAGATCTTTATTGACGGCGGAAATCTTGCGAGACGTTCACTCTGTTCTAGTGACTCGGCGAGATCCCAGGTAACGGCGAAGCCGTCTCTAGCTAGGCGCTCGGCCGGGGCGACAAGCGCCTTCCATTTCTTCGTGCCGTACTTCTTTACCGCGAACTCGAAACCGCGAACAGTTCCAGGGACGGCGACCGCGCGGTACCCAACCCTGCTCTGATCGGTCGCGTTCCCCGCTTCATCGAGGTACATATCGCGCCCCGCCGCCGCCGCCGCTCGCTCGCGAAAATCAATGAAAGTCGAACGGCCGTTAGCAAGCCGGATCAACATAAACCCGCCGCCGCCAAGATTACCGGCGTTTGGTTCCGTGACGGCTAGTGCCAGGCCGACCGCAACCGCGGCGTCGACGGCGTTTCCGCCGTTGCGTAGCACGTCGACGCCGATGTCGGTAGCGTGCGATTCAGCCGTCACAACCATCGCGTTCCGCGCGTAAGCCGGTTGAAATGGGCCGGCCTGCGCGGCGGCGTAACTGAACGCGATGAGCAAGATGCCGATGGCTAGCTGCCAATGCGGTGCTCGCGTCGCTGCTGTCTCGTCAGAACTCACCGCCTTAATCATGCGCCGCCCAAAGCGATTCTACAAACGGCCATTCCTTGTCGGTCCAGCGCTCGACGATCTCGAAACTCATTCTCTCGGCGATTTGATCCAAATCCCGTTGTCGAAATTTGTGCGAACTCTCTGTCCAAATTGTTTCGCCTTTTTCAAACTCGCACGCGAACTGCGCGCCCGAGATTTCCACGCGTTGCGCGTCCGTCGATCGCAAATGCATGTCGACCCGAGAGTGATCGCGGTCATAGCGTGCTTCGTGCTCAAACGAGCGCAGGTCGAAATTGGCGCCCAACTCACGGTTCATTCGCCCCAACACATTCAAGTTGAATGCGGCGGCAACACCCGTCGAGTCATCGTAGGCATCGAGCAGCACGTCCACCGGTTTTACGAGGTCGGTACCCAACAGCAGGTGATCGCCGGGCCTTAAAAACGTGCGAACCCGGCAGATGAACTGCTCCGCTTCTTGGCGGTCGAAGTTTCCGATGCTGCTGCCGAGAAACAGCAGCAGGACCGGGTGGTCAGCCGAGCGCTGCTGAGAGAGAGCACGCAACCCTTCCAGGTATCCGCCATGAAACCCGGTTACGTTTGCCACGTCACCGAGTTCCTGCCGACAGCGCCGAAGCGCGCCGAGCGAGACGTCGATAGGCCAATACGACAAGACCCGCTCAGCGCCTAGTGCTTGAAGCAAAACGCGGGTCTTAGTGCCGTTTCCGCTCCCAAGTTCCGCGACGGTCAAGGGGCCCGTGACGTAAGAGTCAATCTCTAGGCTCAAGCGCCTGATGACCCGCTCGTCCGCACGAGTCAGGCCGTATTCAGGCAAGTGGGTGATCGCCTCGAATAGCGAAGACCCTAGTGTGTCGAAGAGATACTTCGCCGGAAGGTTCTTTTGACCCAGTGAACCGAGTCCGACACGAACATCGTGAGCAAACTCCGCCAGGGCGGGTGGATTGGCCTCCATCGAGCGTTTATAGCACGCGCCGCCGACACCGCACTGGGCAGCCCAATCTTCGGCGGCTCAAACGCCGTGGCATAGGCTCCAGCGCCGCATTTGTAATTTATAGCGCCGTCTAGCGAGCAGCTTTTGGCAAATATTTAATAATTTTGAAATACTAACCGGTTAGTCCGCCGAGAGACTTGAACGCTTTCTTGCACGAAAAATTCCCGCATAGCCCTGTGATGAATACAACGTCAGCTCCCGCCAAGATTCATGCCGAGCTTCAAATCGCACGCCGCCGCACCGACGAGCTATTCGAAGCCGTGCGTCCAAGTTCGCTCTTCGAGCGCCCGGTTCCCGAGCGCCACCGACTCAATTTTTATATCGGCCACGTCGAAGCGTTCGACTGGAACATGGTCTGCGAATTCGCGCTTTCGATGCCTGCGTTCAATCGCGAGTTCAACGAGCTATATGCGTTTGGAATCGATCCGGACGAGTCCGGTTTGCCGAGCGATCAGCCTAAGGATTGGCCAAGCCTCGAGCGGACGCACGCTTACTGCCAGAAGGTCCGCGAGACGATTGATGATGTCATCGCGGAAGTGCCCGAAGACGTCGCGCAGACATGTATCGAGCATCGCCTCATGCACGCCGAGACCGTGTCGTACTTGCTGCACAACCTCGACTCCGAGCACAAATCCGGGCTTGAAACGGTAGCGATCGACGCCGCGACGGCACCTGTTACGCAGTGGATTCAAATGCCCGCCGGGACAGCGACGCTCGGTCGGCCGAATAACTCTGGATTCGGTTGGGACAACGAATTCTCAGAACTATCGATCGAGGTGCCAGCATTCGAAGTGAGCAAGTACAAGATAACGAACGGCGAATATTTGGAGTTCGTAAATCAGGGCGGGGAGGTGCCGCACTACTGGAAGCGGGTCGCTGACGAGTGGCGGCTACGGACGATGTTCGGCCAGATCCGGCTACCGCTTAACTGGCCGGTCTACGTCACCCACACGCAGGCCCTTGCGTACGCCGGGTACGCCGGGGCGTCGTTGCCTACGGAGGCACAATTCGACCGAGCAGGCTACGCCTCAGAAAGCGGTCAGCCTCGCGCCTACCCGTGGGGCAATCAAGAACCGGGTCCGACGCATGGCAATTTTGATTTCCATCATTGGGACCTGAGCCCAGTAACCGCGCACCCAGACGGTGAAAGCGCGTTCGGCGTATCGCAGGTGTTGGGCAACGGCTGGGAATGGACCGATGACGTATTTCGGCCGCTTCCTGGGTTCGAGCCTTTTCCGTTCTACCCTGGCTACTCGGCCGACTTTTTCGACGACGACCACTTCGTCATCAAGGGTGGCTCGCCGCGAACGGCGGGCAAACTGCTACGGCGCAGTTTCCGCAACTGGTTCCGGCGCGACTACAAATACCTATTCGGAACGATCAGGCTGGTCCGTAGTTAGGCGCCGAGGGCTTGTCTGCCGGCGGCGATTGCGGTTTGTAGAAACTGCCGGCAGGTTGCCTGCTGCTCGAGAGCCGAGCTTGACTCAACAACCTCCGTTGCCTCAAGAATTGCCGCTGTAAACCCTGTCGTGTGCCAGTGACCGCGCTCGCCCAACGACGCTACATCTTCAAGTGTTGGATATGGGTAGGGCGAGACGTACCAATATGGTTGTGCGTAGCTCGCGTCGCCAGGGCTCAGGCCGACTCCAATTGATCGGCCTTCCCCAAGATCGATCAGAGTCGCGATGTCGAAGTGATGCGGCCAGCAAACGATTTCCGATGCGGAGGTCTCGGCTTTGGCAATTTCAAGCAGTAAGTGGTGTGCATTGCCGAGCCACTTGCCGATTTCGCTGATTCCGTCGTCGAGTTCGTCTCGGAATGCGGCTCCGCTTGCCAATTCGTGATCGGGCATTTCGTAGTGCAATGCTGCGATCGGCACGGCTGCTTCGTCGACCTCCTCGGCGATCACGGCCGACAGCCATTGATCTCCTTCGACTAAGCTGTGGCCGCCGGGAATCCACTCAGCTATAGTAGCCCCACAGTGATCCACCAGTGACAGTCTGAACGGAGAGAAGTCGAGCACGCTCCGAAGTGGCTTCGCGCCTGTCGACTCACTGCTCTGCAGTCCGGCTTGACCTCCGCGCCAGTACAGCGCCGTATGGCTGTCGTCGTCTTTATTCGGCACGTGCGTACGCCCAAAACCTGACGCGACTTGAGCGCCAAAATGAGCCTGGAGCCTCGCTTCGACCAAGTCTTTCGGCGCCACTGAGCCAAGCAAAACCCAGTCGATTACAGAGCCCGGTGGTGCTGTTGACATCGAGCAAATGCTACCACCTTGAAGGGGGTTCAAACCAGGCCGCTATGTTAATCTGAGGACTGCTCGGCGGCCCCGCCGAGACACCCGCGAGCCACGATAGCTCAGTTGGTAGAGCAGCTGTTTCGTAAACAGCAGGCCGTCGGTTCGAGTCCGACTCGTGGCTCCAGTTTTGTCAAATCGATATAGCATGGCCGGCCCATCGCGTAGTGACTGCCGGCGGAACTGATGGCATGGCAGGTCCAGTACGCCTCGCATTGCACCTCCGCCAGGCCTCTCGTTGAGAAGCTCCGCAACTTGAATTTCGACTTGATCCAGGCATTTGGAAACTCGATTAACGGCGCAGGCCGCTTGTAAATCGCCCTCGCGTTTTCCGCCTCCATCTTGGCGTCAAAGCGCCGCACCGCCTCGTCATAATCCTGAATCGAAACGCTCCGTGCAGCGCCTTTTGCTTGGAATCCGGACAGCATAACTGTTTCATCGGACACTCCCGACCTCCTATTGACGCGCCTCTCACGCACTTTCGCTCGCCACGTGGTGAGACATGCGGGTCAATCGGATGCAGGCCTTTGAGCCAACGCAGGGTGGGTTCGTCGTCAATTTGGCGCTCGAATTCGCGAGGCGAATGCAGGCCGCGCGTGAAGGAGTAGAGCCAGATGGAAATGAGCACTTGAGGCGAATGTGAGGGTCGCCCAGTGACGCCATCATGTCCCCTTCTCCCTTTGGCTGAGCCGCCCGGGCGCAGCTTGGCCGCTAAACCGAAATGTCCGGAAATGTCCGGATTTGTCCGGTTTTCTCTAAAAATCGCTGATATGGAGTAATATGAAGTACACTTAAGATATATTTCGACAAACTTCACACAGCAGAACGCAGAACGCTTCGCGTGCTCATGCAGGACAATCCCCAGTCCCTGTCGCGACTACTGCCGACTGGCCGGATTTGGCAGGGTTTTCTGTGAATTTTCAAGCCGACTTGCATGGCTTTTCTCATCATCCAAGTATAGTGTAAGGCCCGTGTGTCCGGTTTTCGGTCGATCATATCGCTACGTTACTGATTGCATAGGCAATAGAAATTTCAAAATTGCGGGACGCCCTTTTGGGCGGGTTCGGCCTTGGCCTCTAGCTCACCATAAATTAATCGACTGCGGCTCAGCGGGCGGTCCACGAACGACCCTGCTAGCCCGCATTTCTCACCAGTCAACGGTGAAAGTACGCGTTAGGCGCGCCAACACTTCGTTGCGCTCGCTTGCCGTGCTCAACGGACTGTCGAGTACGCCTGCGCGCGCCAAGTATCGTGCGCCTCGTATTGGCGCACCTTCCACGCACTTTCCCTCGCTGGCTGGTAAGAAATGCGGACTAGTGTCCTGTCTCTAAAGTTCGATTACAAAAGCGGGCGAGGGAAGCGAAGATTTGGTCGGCGGTTTTGGACCAGACGAACGGCTTGGAGTCGGCGTTGCTGAGTTGGATGTAATCCTCGATGGCGCGTTCCAACTCCGCTGTGCTGCGATGTACGCCGCGGCGAATCTGCTTCTGGGTCAGAGTGGCGAACCAACGCTCGACAAGGTTGATCCAAGACGCGCTGGTCGGCGTGAAGTGCAGATGGTAGCGCGGCCGTTTGGCCAGCCAACGCTGAATAATCTGGGTCTTGTGGGTTCCGTAGTTGTCGAGGATCAAGTGGATCTCGAGCGAGTCGGGGACCGCCTGGTCGATGGTGTCGAGAAACTTGCGAAACTCGACCGCGCGATGACGGCGATGACACTCGCCGATCACATGGCCGGTCTTGACATCCAACGCGGCAAACAGCGAGGTCGTCCCGTGGCGCTTGTAGTCGTGCGTGCGGCGCTCGATTTGTCCGGGACGCAGCGGCAGCAGCGGCTGCGTGCGGTCCAGGGCTTGGATCTGAGACTTCTCGTCAACCGACAGCACCAACGCCCGCTGGGGCGGGTTGAGATACAGACCGACGATGTCGCGCACCTTCTCGACGAACAACGGATCTTGCGAGAGCTTGAAAGTTTCGCTGCGATGGGGTTGCAGCGCGAAGGCCTTCCAGATGCGCTGCACGCTGGAGTGACTCAAGCCACAGGTCTTGGCCATCGAGCGTGTTGACCAATGCGTGGCGTCGGGGGGCGTCGATTCCAGAGTGAGCGTGATGACGCGTTCGACCTCGTCATCGCTGACGCGCCGCGGCGTGCCGGGACGCGGTTCGTCGAGCAGCCCGTCGAGGCCTTTGTCGAGGAAGCGCTGGCGCCATTTGCCAACGGTACGGCGGGCCCAGCCGAGTTGGGCGGCGACGACGGTATTGTTGAGTCCGTCGGCGGCGAGCAGAATGGCCCTGGCGCGTTGGGCAAGAGCCTGCGCGGACTTGCGCCGTCGCGCCCAACTTTGCAGGCTCTCGCGCTCGGCCGGGTTGAGCTTGAGCGGTTTCAATTGAGGACCAGTTGTCGTCGTCTTCCCCATATAGACATGGCGACAACAACCTGTTTAATGTTACGCGAACTTTAGATACAGGACACTAGTGCCTCTCGCCAAGACTCGGTGATCTTAGAACGCTGATTCTAAATGAATCACTGTACTCGAGCATTACCGGCCGTGAGAATGGCGGGCGTTCCCTTTGGTGTCCGCCTGGCTGATTCGGTTGGGTTGGTTGGGCAGGACTTTCGAGAGTGCATCGGCTGCAATCCTCACACCCTCGGCCGTCCAGTGCGTATCGTCGAAGTGGTAGACCTGCAATCCATTCTCCTTCGCGGCGCGATAGGCGGGCTGCAAGTCCACAACTTCGATCCCGGCGCCGCGGACCCCAGCCACGACTTGGTCAAGAAATGCGGGGCGGCGAGGCTCTACTAATAGGTCGTAGTGGATATTTTCCTTGTTCGGAGCCGCCAACAGGATAGACCGAAATCCCGACTCGCGGATGGCGCGGTCAAACTCAACCAACCGTGCGACGCTTCGATCAACATAGACTCGTGGGAACGGCAGGTTGGCTGCGGGGACGAGCAGAAACAGCGTTTGGTCATCCGACCCCACGATTGCACCGAGCGCGGGTCTACCACCGAATTCCGCTCCGACGGCGTCATATATCCCTGCGACGAACGCTTCACGAACCCGAGCCCGCGCCGATCTCAGCAACGTGCCCTTACAGTAGCGATCAAGCGCCACCACCGCGGAAGTCCACATCTGGACAAGCGGACCTGGCCTATGATCATCGCGGTGAACAAAGTCGGATTTTATCGGGCGTACATCGTCCTGACGCGGAATCGAAAAGAACAGTTCTCGCTCGAAGAACTGGAACACAACAACCGGCCGAGGCTCAACGCGGAATCGCTCTTCCTTCAGGAATGCCTCAAGCAGGCCCGGCGCGTAAGCGTAGGTGCGTAGCCCCGTTTGTCGCTCGAGAGCGGCAGCAATCGTGTCGCCTTGTGTCAACGCCGAGCCTGCCGCAAAGGAATCGCCGACGACCACAACATCGTGCGATCCACCAGCGCGGACACTGTTTCGGAAACCCCACGGGTCCGTTTGCCACAGGACATTCTTCGGTCTTGCAAAGCGTGTGTGGTGCCCGAGATCTCCCGTCTCGGTCTTTTCGATCCTCTTATCTGGATAAAAGGGCATGCCTGGAACAAACTGGTTAATCCAGGGGTTGTCGGAAACCGCGACACCCTCCCAGACGCGAAAAGTGAACGCATCCAACGGAAAGAAGGTCACCTCGATGAGCAGCGCCGTGGCGAACGGAAGCAGAAAAGCCGTCAGCCTGAGGAGAAATGTTTTCCCGGTCTTCTCCATCTTGAATCCTTAAAACTGGAAGTAGATAAACTGACGACTGTCGAACACACCGAGAGTCAAGATGACGGCGACGGTGGCATAGTAGGCCGCCCAGCGTGCCCAGCGCGGCTGCCGGCTTAATCGTGCGAAGTTGTCGCCGGCGCGCTCGGCGAAGTGGAAGGTTTCCATCGCGAGCAATGCCAATATTCCAATCAAGAGCGCAAAAGGCTCCCCAAGCAGGAGATCGTCCCTGAGGCTCGCCAGCATTGACGGGGCGAACCAGCCCGAGGCCAATCCGGAGACAACGATCCAGGCGTCGGTCATCGAATTAGCGCGGAAGAAGATCCAACTGAAACACACCAGGCAAAACGTCGCGGCTACCTGTAAGGGTTCGCGCACAAGAGGAAGTTTGTCGAGTCCGAGGGCAACCCGCAGCATGCGCCGTGGTTCCTCCGTTGCCATGCCAATCGTATAGAAGGCGAAGTGCAATACACCCCAAACGACGAAAGTCCAGTTCGCACCGTGCCACAAGCCGGATACGGCGAATACGGCGAAAAGATTGCCGTACTTCCTGACGCCGGAAACATGGCTGCCGCCGAGAGGAATATAGACGTAGTCTCGAAACCAAGTCGAGAGCGAAATGTGCCAGCGGCGCCAGAACTCGGGGATCGATTTTGCGAAGTACGGCCGATCGAAGTTTTTCATCAAGTCGATCCCCATCACCCGAGCGGAGCCAACCGCGATGTCGGAGTAGCCCGAGAAATCGCAAAAGATCTGGAACGCAAATAACACGGTCGCAAGTACGTACGCGGGCCCCTGGAACTCCCCCGGGGCGCCATACACGCGGTCAACGATAAGGCCGAGATTGTCGGCGATGACCATTTTCTTGAAGAACCCCCACAGCATCACCTGGAGCCCGCTGACGGCACGGTCGTAGTCGAACTTGACATCACGACAGATTTGCTTGAGCAGCCTCTGCGGGCGCTCGATCGGCCCGGCGACGAGTTGGGGGAAGAACGCGACGTAGATGGCGAACGTTCCAATATTCGTCTCTGCCTTCTGCCGTCGTAGGTAGACCTCGATTGTGTAGCTTAGTGTCTGAAACGTGTAAAACGAGATGCCGACCGGAAGCAGAAGCGAGTTTGGCGGCAACTGCGGGAGTGCTCCGACCAGCCCCGTGGCGGCGTTGATCGAGTCCGCAAAAAAGTTGTAGTACTTGAAGAAGAACAATAGCCCTAAATTGCCGCCCAGGCTCAGAAACAGCAACCGCTTGCGCCGAATCAGAGTGTTCGCTTTTTCAATGGCGATTGCGACGTTGAAATCGAGTAATGTCGAGCCGATGATCAGCAGGATATAGATCATCTGCCAGCGCATGTAGAAGTAGTAGCTAGCGCCTAACAAGACCATCCACCGGTCGCGCTTCTGGACGTGGAAGTAGGCGATCGCGACCAGCGGATAGAAGATCAGAAACTCGAGGGAGTTGAAGAGCATAACGCTGGGAACGTAGATCCTAAGTCAATAGTGTCGTAGAACGTTTCGCTCCTCGCGAACTGGCTGAAAGCCTTAGATAGTGGTCTCAAGTGGGCTTAAGCGGCGCGTGCATCTGAGTATCAAGGGGAAAGGGGAGATCCAAGATAGGTATTGGTCAGGGAAAAGATGGCGTCGCGCATTCTCGGGTGGCCGGGGGCTGGGTTCGCCCGCTTGCTAGGTCGGCGTGCGGCTTGAGCGTGTCGTAGATCCAGCCGCTGAAGATAGTGGCTTCGAGCCTGGAGATTCTACAAAAATCAGGCGTCAGCGGAGGAGTGAAGGGAGCGGAAGGTAGGTTTTGGGCCGAGCGAGGCGAGGAGTTGGGGTTTTCGGCCATCTCCTTGCGGACGAGATGGAAGAGGTCCAGGCAGCAAGGCCGGTTGGCTCGTTTTCTCCACCTGGGCAGCGGCGCGTAGGCGTTCGTACGATGCGGAAGCAAAGGGGCGAAAAAAAGGTTTGGCGGAGGATTGGGCTGGGCGATTGCGGACGGAGTCAGCCGGTCTTCGCGGCGACGAGCTGAGGCGAGCGACGTACTCGGGTCTGCCGTTCGGAAGTGAGGAGTTTGTCGACGAGATGGAAGTTCGACTTGGCCGCGGGCTGGGTCCGAAACCGCCCGGACCGACGCCGAAGGTGAAATATGCCGCTGTCGGGTAGAGCTGAGATGAGTTCGGTGGCTGTCACCGATCTCCCGTTTTCGCCGATTAGGGCGTGAACTTCGCCGGCATCGACGTGCAAGTTGCCCCGCGTCAGGGCATGAACGCCGCCGAAGGACTTTTGAATGCCGTCGAGTTCAAGAAGCACAGAGGATTTCTAGGATTGAGGCCGCGGAGGGGCAGAGTAACACAAAACGGGCCGACCTTCAGAGTTGAGGGAGGCACAATCGCTAATCCACGAGACCGAACCCCGCGCCACCGGCCCGGGGAACAAAGGGCTAGGCTTTGTAGGAGCGTTTTACCGAGACGAAAAGGTTGAAATATCGGGGGCGAATTTCCATGAATCTGACGTTCTCGGCCGATCACGAGGGTTCGGTGGACCCAAGTCGTTACGCACAGTGTAATAGGATCTGCCCATAGGAGCCGTCCGACGGATAGATATTATTAATTATTTTCACAGGGACCCAACGACCCCTTGAAATCGCCTAAACCCGCTTAAACAAAGGCTTAGAGCGCTCTGGAAGGGCTTTTGAGGGCCTCGCAGACGGTCACTCAATGCAACGTTTGTTGTCGCCACTAAACCGGTGTCAAGCTTCTGGCGCTAAAATCGACTCATCTTGGTTGGGCAAACCATCAGCCACTATAGAATCCTCGAGAAGCTCGGCGAGGGCGGCATGGGCGTCGTGTACAAGGCGGAAGACACCAAGCTTGAACGGCCTGTCGCGCTGAAATTTCTACCCACCCATCTACTGGGTGACGAGGAGGTCAAAAAGCGCTTCAAGCGCGAAGCAAAGGCCGCCGCCGCGCTGGACCATTCAAACGTCTGCACTGTCTACGAGATTGACGAAGCGGACAGCAAGACGTTCATCTCGATGGCCCTGATCGAGGGCGAGTCTCTCGACAAGAAGATCGAGCGTGGCCCGCTCAAGCTCGACGAAGCCCTCGACATTGCCCAACAGATCGCTAAGGGCTTGGAAGCCGCCCACGAGAAGGGTGTTGTCCACCGCGATATCAAACCTCAGAACGTGATGGTGGACTCCAAGGGTCACGTCACGGTCATGGACTTCGGGTTGGCGCAACTCACCCAGGCCAGTCTGCTAACCAGACCCGATCAGACCATGGGCACGACGTTCTACATGAGCCCGGAGCAAACCGAGGGTTCCGGCACCGACCACCGCACCGACATCTGGTCCCTCGGGGTCGTGCTCTACGAGATGGTCACCGGCCAACGGCCCTTCAAGGGTGATTACGACAAGGCGGTGATGTACTCCATTCTCAATGAGGAGCCAGAACAATTGACCGGTCTTCGGACGGCCCTGCCGGTGGAGTTGGAGGTGGCTGTCAACAAGGCTCTCGCGAAGCAACCGAGCGAGCGCTACCAGAACGCCGGCGACATGGTTGTTGACCTCAAGGGCCTGCAAAAACGGCTCGAATCGAGCCGATCGGACGTACTGGCCTCCGCACCGACTTCCGCCGGCGACCTAGGGGCGCGGCATCCTACGCGCGCGGCCAAGCTCGCCTGGGTCGTCGCCGCGGCTCTGGCGGTCTGCACTGTCTCATTGGCCTACATCCAATGGGGCGATGCCGAGCGTGCGCCGCCGCGCGTGGCTCGGCGCCTCCCGCTGATTCCCGAGTCCGTTGGGGCGCCCCCATACAGCGGGGCACCAAGCATCTCGCCTGACGGAAGAATGTTCGTATACCGCGCCGACGAACCCAAGACACGGTTGTGGCTGTGGAGTTTTGCCGATGGCCGAGCCCGCCCATTGGAGGGCACGGAGAATGCTGGTTCCGTGCGCCCCTTTTGGTCAGCGGACAGCCGCCGGATCGGCTTCGCCGACCAGGACCGCCAAAGCCTCTTGCGTCTGGAGCTCGATTCGAGCTCGACGACAAGGATCTGCACGCTGGACGACATCCGAATCGATTCCGCAGCTTGGAGCCCTGACGGAAATCGAATTGTATTCAGCGCCGGCGGACGTACCTATTCGCTCTACTCGACACCGGCGATGGGTGGCGAGCCGCAGCCGATCAAAGTGAGCCTCCAGGACTCACCGGACTGGAGCGTTTCAGATCCGCACTTCTTGCCGACTCCCGCATCGCAGACTCATGTGCTCGTCTCGGCCGGGTCGATCGCGGGCAGTCGATCGGCGTACCTGCTGGACCTCGCGAGTGGCTCGGTCGAGCGCCTGATCGAAGGTTCCGAACCGGTCTATGCGCTGTCCGGGCATGTCCTCGTGCGGCGAAACGACTCGTCGGTCTGGGCGCTGCCCTTCTCGGCTGACAAGCGGCTGGCCGATGGGGATGCCTTCCCCATGGCGGAGGGATTTAGCACCATCAGCGTTTCGGCCGAGGGCAGCCTCATCCTCGCTCAACGGCCGATCGCTCGCCGCTCCGCCACACGCTACCAGTTGATTCTTCACAACCGCAACGGCGATCGAATCGCCGAGATCGGGTCTCCGCTCTACAAGATGGTCGACCCCGCTGTATCGCCTGATGGTCGGCGTGTGGTGGTGTCTGGAGCCAAGCGACTCGGTGGCGACAGCGACTTATGGTTGTTCGACATTGGCCGCAAGACCGAGCGCCGCCTGACTACGGAACCAGGGATCGACGACGGGGCAAACTGGCACCCGAACGGTACGGAAATCGCTTATCGGAGTCAAGGTGAGGGTGCCGGCGACCTGTTCGCTATTTCGATAGAGGGGCCGGCCGGCCGGCGGCCGCTGGTCCAGAGTCCTGTCCGCGAATCCACGCCTCGTTGGTCTCGTACCGGTGACGGCGTGCTTTACCAAATGCTCCAGAGCGACGGAGTCGGGATGGATATTCACTACTTACGAGGTGTCGAAACGGGCCAGCAACCCGAATCCGCTCCATTCCTGACGTCCGGCTTCAACGAGTTTCACGGCGGGTTCTCTCCAGACGGCAGATACCTCTCCTATGGCGAGAATTCTTCAGGCACCGGCCAGATCTATGTTCGAGCCTTTCCCGAAGGCTCTTCGGTCTGGCAGATATCCGAGCGCGGGGGCAGTATGCCGCGATGGGGACGGGACGGTAAGGAACTGTTCTGGAACGAAGCAGGTGTGCTTATGCGAGCCGCGGTCGACTTCTCCCAGGCCTCGCCGGTCAGCGACGTGCAAGCGCTCCTCGAAGAAGAGGGGCTCGATTTCTCCACGTTCTGCTACGACGTCACACCGGACGGCAACTTTGTTATCACAGTCCCGCTAGGTTCTGACGGCGGGCCTAGCGCAGGGGCCGTACACCTTTTTGAGAACTGGTATGAGGAGTTCCGCGAGCGCGATCAGGACTAACGGCCAAAGCACAAACGGCTTAGGAGTCGATGTCGTGGCTAGTGTTGATATATCACGTTGGCTTGAGGAATTTCACGATCCAGAAGAGCCCGGAGAATCCTTCCCACGGCTCGAATCTCAACCGACGTCAATGCGTGGCGTGCAATGGAAACCGACGGGCCCTTACTTTGCACTTTCGTCTTCAGGGTCCCCTCGGCGCAAAACTAGGCGCGGTGCCCGGACGATGGTGGATTTACGCGACGGAATCTAGAACGGTACGTCGTCGTCGGTGACGCCTTGGTCGCCGATTTCGTCGCCGCCGCTGGGGGCGCTGGAGGGTTGGGCGCCGCCTGTGGGTTGTCCGCCGGACGCTCCCGCGCCTGGGGCGAAGTCGCCACCTCCGCCGCCTCCGCCTCCGCCTCCGTCGCGGCCGCCTAGCAACATCAGGCTGAAATTGTCTGCGACGACCTCGGTGCGGTAGCGCTTTTGGCCGTTCTGGTCTTCCCAGTTGCGCGTCTGAAGGCGCCCCTCGATGTAAACCTGACGGCCTTTCGTCAGGTACTCAGCGACCTTGTCAGCACGCCATAAGACGATGTCGTGCCAATCGGTACTATCCTTCCATTCGCCGGTTTGTCCATCCTTTGAGCGGTAGCTCGTGGCGATACTGAAATTAGTGACGGCTGTGCCGCTGGGCGTATAGCGCGTCTCCGCGTCCTTGCCTAGACGTCCGATTAACATAACTTTGTTGAGACTTCGGGCCATAGGGACCAAGGTACAATCAATGGCACTCTGGATCAAGCGTTCTGGGGAGATCTTTTCATGGTTTTTCGTATAATCGCGATTTTCTTAGCAAATCTTGCCATCGGCGGGGCTTCCGACGGCGCCGCGTTGATGGTGGTTGAAAAAAAGGCGAGCCAGATCGGTTTCTATACCTCGGCGGGCAAACGGGTCGCGGGCGTCGCGGTGGGCGAGACTCCGCATGAGATGGTGATCTCGGCGGACGGGAAGTTTGCGTACGTCTCGGACAACGGCGTGCTTTGGATGGATTACGACGGCCCAGGCGGAAACACTGTGTCGGTAATCGATATCCCGGCGCGGAAGCGCGTGGGCGTTTTGCCGTTGGGTAAATTCCATCGGCCGCACGGCATCGGCCTTGATCCGACATCGAGCCGCGCGTTTGTCACTTCAGAAAACCCAGATCGCATCGTGCTTGTCGACCTCGACGCGCTTGCGGTGATTCGCGACTTCGACAACGGTGGGGGCGACCCACACATGGTGACGTTCGATAGCCGCGGTGAGTGGGGCTATGTGTCCAACACGGCGACCGGAACTGTCGGGGCGGTGAATTCCGCAAGTGGGGAACTGACGCTGATACAGGTCGGCAAGGGACCGCAGGGGAGCCTACTTTCGCGCGACGGCTCGAAGCTCTGGGTGACGTGCCGCGACGACAATCGAATCGACATCATCGACACGGCGACGAAGAAAGTCACCGGCTCGATCGCGACCGGCAAAGGAGTGAACCGCGTGGTTGCGACACCGGGCGAACGACTGCTGGTATATTCCGTGCAGCTCGGAGAATCCGTTGGTATCGCCGATGTGGCCACGGGGCGGCAAATCGCGAATATCAAGCTCGGCGGGCCGCCGTTGTCGATATCGCTCTCACGTGATGGCAAGTATGCCTTCGCGGGGGTCCAAGATAGTGATCAAATTTGGGTCGTTTCGGTCGCGGAGCAAAAGGTCGTCCAGGTGATTGACACCCCGAAAGACGCGGGGCCGGACCCTGTTTTGGAAATTGGACAGTACACGCCGCCAAGCGGCAATTGAGAGATGAACGAAGAACAACTACGTAATTTGCTTGAGGACGTGCGCAGCGGCTCGCGCGATGTCGATGCCGCCGTTTCGGAACTCCGTCACCTGCCGTTTGAAGACCTCGGGTTCGCCAAGGTTGACCACCACCGTGCTTTGCGGCATGGCATGCCAGAGGTAATCTTGGGGCACGGCAAGACGATTGACGAAGTCCGCTCGATTTCAGAAAAGCTGCTGGAGCGATCGCCGAATTTGCTGGTGACGCGGGCGAGCGAGGCGATGTTTGAGGCGGTTCGTGGACTTGATGACAAGGCGGAGTTTTTTCCACGGTCGTCGGCTATTCGGGTTTGGGGAGATCGAGAGATTCGCGGGAAGGCGAAGATCGCCATCATCTGCGCCGGTACGAGCGACATTCCCGTCGCTCAAGAGTCGCAGGTCACGGCAGAGGTGATGGGCAACGAGGTCGACACGATCTACGATGTCGGCGTCGCGGGCATCCATCGATTGCTGTCGAATATGGAACGGCTGAACGGGGCGCGAGTCGTGATTTGCTGCGCGGGGATGGAGGGGGCTTTGCCGAGCGCTGTCGGTGGCTTGGTGTCGGTGCCCGTGATCGCGGTACCCACCAGTGTTGGCTACGGGGCTAGTTTCAACGGGCTATCGGCGCTTCTGGGTATGTTGAATTCATGTTCGAGTAATGTCTCGGTGGTGAATATCGACAATGGCTTTGGCGCCGCGTACGTTGCGACTTTGATCAACCGGCTTTAACCCCATTTCTTCCCGGCTTTGGACGGGAACGCTCGTTTCTGGGCGGCAGGCCCCGATCCGTCTGTAGGCATTCGACGCCGGCCGACTGCGCGTCGTATTTTCGCGACTTGCGAACCCCACACTATTTTTCCACTGATAGTTTGGCTATAGCGGGCGGGTTTAGAGTCGATTGATGTCTAGAAAACGAGGCGTGCACGGAAGTCCACGCTTTCACTCGAAGCATCTACCGAACCTGAAGAAAGCGTGGACTTCCGTCCGCGCCTCTGATGATACGGTTCGAGGTCAGTGCTTGCTCACGGACGGATTTGGGGCTAGGTTTGCGCCCTCGGGCGGAGAGTTCGATATGCGAAACTACTAGGGCCATGAGACGAACTTTTCTAATCTCGGTTGCCCTCGTTTTTGTGCTCGCCGGTCAACTGTCGGCGCAGGATGGAAAAAAGCATATTCTTGCGCTCGGAGGAGCGGAAGGGTTTGCCCATGATTCGGTTTCGCACGGAATGTTCACCCTGGCGAAGATTGGCGAACGCACCGGGCTATTCGACGTCCGCTTTCAAACCGACACAACGCTTGTGACTAAGAAGAAGCTTAGAGGCAATCGAAAGAATCTAGACTACTTCGATGCCGTTTTTTTCTACACGCAGGGCGACCTGCCACTAACTGACGACCAGAAGGCTGATTTGATGAGCTTCGTCAAAGAAGATGGCAAGGGCATCTTAGTGGGCCACAGCGGCACGGACTCGTTCCGTGAGAGTTGGCCTGAGTACGTCGAGATGGTCGGTGGCGCGTTTAATCATCACCCCTGGCACCAAGAAGTTACCGTTCGCGTGGACGACGGCGATCATCCGATCACGAAGCATTTTCCGAAATCCTTCAATATCACCGACGAAATTTACCAGCTCAATCGCTACTCGCGCGACAACATTCGCGTGCTGATGAGCCTCGACCCATCGAGCGTTGACTTGACAAAGAAAAACGTTGCTCGAACAGACGGCGACTTCGCCTTGGCATGGGTACGCGAATTTGGCAAAGGCAGGGTGTTTAGCTGCGTGCTCGGCCATCGCGAGTCGGTTTGGGATCGTGACGACATGCAAAAAATGTGGCTTGAAGGTATCCGCTGGGTGTTTGGAATCACCAACGGCGAGACCGCATCGATTCCGCAAACGTCTGAGTAGCTCAGCCTTTGCGGGCGAGGTCGTCTGAATCGATACGCTGGAAGCATGCTTGAACCAGTGCAGCCCGAGATTCGGAAAGTCTGTGGCATTACACAGCCGGCCGATGCGCTACACGCCGTGAAGTGTGGTGCCAATGCGATCGGCATGATTTTCTATGCCGGCAGCCCTCGCGCGATTCGCGTCCCGCACGCCGCGATGATTGCCGCGGTCGTGCCCCGCGAAGTGCGCCGTGTTGGCGTCTTCGTCGATGAAGACCCAGATACGATCGTAAGCACCGTGAACGCGGCACGGCTAGACGTGGTGCAGTTGCATGGCACCGAAGCGCCTGACCGCTGCTCATGGATTCGCGACGAGCTGCCGGAAGGCGTAGAAATCTGGAAAGCGGTGCGGGTAGGAGCGGGATATCGCGCAGCCGCGCTGGAAGCTTTTCGTGTTGACGCATTTTTGCTCGATTCGGCGAAAGACGGAGCGTACGGTGGGACAGGCGAGACGTTCCCATGGCCGCTAGCTCTCGACTCGAAGCGTTATGGAAAGATTGTGGTCTCTGGCGGCCTTGATGGCGCCAACGTGGCGGAGGCCATTCGGAAAATCGGTCCGTGGGGAGTGGACGCGAGCTCGCGCTTGGAGAAGAAACCGGGTGTCAAGGACCCCGAAAAAGTGCGTGCATTTCTCGCGGCCGCAACTGGCCTGGAGCCGAGCACGGGGCAGGAGCCGACGTGACGAACGCTCGACGCCTGTTCTTCTTCGCCGGCGACCTACTTTCAACCTTGGCGTCCGGCTGCGCCGCGGCGGCGTTCAGCGCCCTGCTGTGGCCTGAAGCATGGCCGATGCTGTTGACGATGCCACTCGGCATGCTGTTGGGCATGGCAGTGGCGTTCATGGTGTCCCTGCCGTTCCAATCGTTCTTTGGATGCTTTGAGGTGATGATTCCGTCGATGCTTGCCGGGATGGTCGCTGGAATGGCCGGCGCAATGATGACGTTGTCGGGGCTGTCGGCGGTTTCGATGGGGGCCGGCGTCGGACTCGCCGTGATGCTGTTCACGAT
Source organism: Bryobacterales bacterium (assembly GCA_965247305.1). GTDB lineage: Bacteria > Acidobacteriota > Terriglobia > Bryobacterales > UBA6623 > CATQHP01. The sequence goes on from OZ252030.1 coordinate 5,826,410, forward strand.
ATTGATGAACGGAATGCTACGGGGAGAAACCTCGTAATGGACGCCGTAACCCGCCAGAAATGGAATCGCGCCGCGGTGAGCTACGAGCGGCTGGCCGCCCGCGCCGCCGAGCGCCGCTGGGGTGACCATAAGCGAGAGCTGTTTAGCCACATGTCCGGCAAGATCCTTTTTCTAGCGGTTGGCACAGGGCTAGACATTTCGTTCTTCCCGCCGGTCCAAGACATCACGGGAATCGATATCAGCGAAAAGATGCTCGAACAGGCAAAGCCGCGGGTTGACGCCTACGACGGCGCAATTAAGCTGCAACATATGGACGTGCATGACTTGGATTTCGCCGACGGTCACTTCAACCAGGTTTACACCTCATGCACCTTTTGCTCGGTGCCAAGACCGGTCGAGGGCCTCACGCAAATGAAGCGAGTGCTGCGCCCTGGCGGCGAACTCAGAATGTTCGAACACACGGGCAGCCGCTGGTTTCCGTTCAACGCAATGCTGCACGCTATGAACCCGATTTCACGTACCCTCGGCCCGGAGGTCAATCGGCCTACCGTCGACAACGTCAGAGCAGCGGGATTTGAAGTTCAGCGAGTCGTGAACCATTACCTCGACGTGGTTAAGAGCATCGAAGCGACTAAACCTTGATCGAGTTGGGGGATTAGCTCAGGCGCTAGGCGTTGGAGTTCTTCGTCGCGCCCTGAACGATGTCGACGCGTCCGCGGAACATCGCGCCTTCTTCGACGAAGACGCGAGCGGTAGTCAAGTTACCCTCAAGCGCCGCCGTCTTCCTGAGTTCAACACGGCGGGAGCCATGGACATCGCCGTGCACCGTACCCTGAATCGAAATCATCGCGGCCTTGATGTTGGCCTTCACTTGGCCCTCCGGCGAGACGACCACTTGCTCGGATGGCAGATTGACGTTTCCTTCCACCTGGCCGGCGATAGTGAGACTCTCGTCGCCGGTAATCTCGCCTTCGATTCGGATGCTGGGGCCGACGTGGGAGCCGGTGGGCGGATGCACACCTGAAGGTCTCGCGGCGGGTTCACTCATATTTTCTACGCTACCAGGAACGTCGACCGTAGTGGGGATTTTCCCCTACGTATCGAAGCGATGGAGGCAAAGAGGAGTCGATCGTCGGTAAGTACCGAATTTTTGACTAGGGGGATCTTACCGCTTCGGAACCTAGTGCTTACTGATTGTCGAGCCGCTAAATCGGCCCGATAATCGCAAGGTCGTGGTACAGATCCAGCCGTTAAGCGAATTGAAACCCGGAGCCCAGGGAGACCAGGCGGAAGTGCTCGTCGGGCTGATTGAGAACGGCCCTGACACTATCCCACCGGCGATCGGTGTCAGAGAGTATTTGGTCCTGCCTGATGAACTCGTCGGTCACTTGGTCGCCCTAGCGGCGAGACGCGACTCAAGCAGCAAATCGTTAGACGGGTTGGCTCGTCATATTTGGGTTCACCCGACTATCGGGTTGCTCGGTGCGGTCGTCGCTTGGCTGTCGGTTAACGTCGTCATTCACGCGTTGTTCCGCTAGCGTACACGGCGAGGAAACTAAGCCGATTTAAGTTCGTGCGCAGCCTCGATAGGAAGCTGCGAGTCTGTCTCGAATTGTTTCAGGCCCAAGCGGTCGACAATCGAGTCGTACACAGCTTCGATGGGGCGATTAGCGTCGATTGTGACTAGCATTTGCCGTTCTTCGAACAGTTCCAGCAAGGGACGCGTCTTCTCGTGATACTCCCTCAGACGTGTGGTCAGCGATTCGGGGTTGTCATCAGCTCGTTTCGTAAAACCACCACCCTTGCCTACGCTGGCACGGTTCATCACGCGATCACGCACGATCTCGTCCGGCAAATCTAGATAGATAGCGCGATCGAGATTCCAGTTTTCGAACAGATACAAGGCCTGGGGTCGGGTACGCGGAAATCCATCGAGGACGAAGCCGAAGTTCCAGTCATGCATTTCAAGCCGCTCGCGCACGACGGTGGAAACTATTTCGTCCGGAACGAGCAGCCCATCGGTCGTGATGCGGTTGATCCGTGCACCGAGTTTGGTGTGGTGGCCGACATGCCAGCGAAAAATATCGCCGATGGAAATGTGGACGAATTCGCAGTACTCCGCAAGCAGTTGTGCTTGCGTCCCCTTGCCCGAGCCTTGGGGACCGATAATGATGAACTTTTGCATGAAGGAGCTAAAACGGGAGGTGGCGGAGAACTCCGCTATCCAATCATCGTAGTACGAGATTAGGGATCGTTGGCGACGATTCCAGCCAGCACCGCGGTAACGTCGGTCACGGTCGCATACTCCCCGTGCATGTTCGCTAGTGAGAGTGAGTGTACGTCGTCGGCGGACCAGATCTGGCCGCGAACGTCCTTCTTCTCGAAAGTCGCCGCGGCGTCCGCCGGAACGAATACGTCAAAGCCGAGATTTCCGGCCATGCGAACGGTCGCCTCGACGGAATTGTTAGTAATCACGCCCGCGACCACAAGCGTGTTGTGACGCCGCTCTCGTAGCCGGGCTTCGAGGTCGGTCCCGATGAACGCCGAGTTTGTTGTCTTTTGGATGAGCTCCTCGCCGGCTCGCGGCTGAACTTCTTGCTTGAATTCGCAGCCGGCCTGGCCGGGCCGATACGGTGAATCCCATTGGGCTGAAAGATGCTGCACGTGGTAAACCGGCCAGCCCCGGCTGCGCCAGGCACTGAGCAACGCGATAAGGTTTTGCTCGAGAGCGGGATTATTGCGGCGGAGACCCCAGCGCAGGGGATCATCAATGGCGTTTTGCACGTCGATAATCACGAGGGCAGTGGGATCGGGCAACGTCACAACGCTCTTTGTAGACTAACAGCGCCTCGCCCGCATAGCTCACCACCCGCCGACCGAAGCGCGCGATAGAAATGGCGGGCGTGCCCGGCCTCGTGTGTGAAAAGCGAGGTCGCCACTGTACACTGGGAATCGGATTTGCGCGTCGTACGGACTAGGCGCGCGGGCGCCGTTCAAGCGTATGGAAATCAATCGACCAAAAGTATTCGGCGGGCTGCTCGGGGCGCTTATCGTTGCCGGCGGAATCATCTTTTACAACTGGGGCGCGACGCCCGCTCTAAGTGGCGAAATAACCGAGGTTCGAACGCTGGGAATGGACAAGTCCAATTCGGTAGCAATCATAAACATCCAGGCCGTCAACAGTTCGAACTACGACGTTTCGATCGGTCGCCGCGAAATGGAAGTTGTGGACTCGAAGGGAAATCGTCTGGCGGGAAAAATCATTAGCGTGTTCGACATCGAACAGCTATTTAAGTACTACCCGGCACTCGGTGGCATGAAAGACGAGCCGATGACGGACCGGCACGACATTCCGCCAGGAGAGCGTGTGCGTGGCCTGATCGCCGCTAGTTTCGAGCTCCCAAAGCACGAACTCGATGAGCGCCGGGAGTTGGTTTTTCACACCGTTGATTTTCGCGACCGAAAGACCTCGTTGCGCCACGTCAGAGAGTAGCCCTTGTATAGCGCTCGACTGCTCGACCACTTCCAGAATCCTCGCAATGTAGGCGAGCTGCCCCCGCCGGCAATTGCGGTACGAGTCGAGAACCCGGTATGCGGCGATATTCTCACGCTGGCCGCTCGCATCGAGCGCGGGCGCATAGCCGAGGTGCGCTACAAAACTCGCGGCTGCACGGCCTCGATTGCCGCCGGCTCGGCATTGACTGAGCTTCTCGCTAATGCGGCTACCGAGACGTTGTCCGCCATCGACGCGGCCGTCGTAGAAGCCGCGCTCGACGGGCTTTCGAACGAGTCGAAGCACGCCGCGCGTTTGGCCGAGGACGGGGTCAGAGCGCTGATGGCGGAGTTGCGCCTCTAGAGCACTTTCGCTGGTGCCATAGACCGTTCTTGAATAAAAAGCGGGGAAGCCGGCAATTTCTGGAGACTAGATTCCGCTGTCCAAAATCGGAGCCGGTAGAGTAGGGGAGGGTCCCGCAAGCGGGCTTGACCTCCCCCCTCATCGAACCGGACTTGCGGATTTCCCGCATCCGGCTCTTTCACAAGCTCTCGCCTCAGGCATGCGCAGGTCGAGACTAGAGCGAGCGGTTCAGCTCCACCAGCCCCTGGCGTTGGAAAAAGGTGTACCAAGGCTCGTCCTTCGGCGGTCGAAACCGGCGCTGTCCCCGCCGTCGCAGATGTCGCATTAAACGCCACCGCACGTACCAGTCCAGCTCCCAGTAGGCGCCCCGCGGATGGCCCCTCGAAAAGTAGTTCGCCCAACCTCTCATCTGTCGGTTCAGCTTCAATCCCATCCAGACTTCCAACTTCTCCTCGATAAACGCTTCCAGCGCCACGTCCCGCCCCCTCATCATCACAACGAAGTCGTCGGCGTATCGCACCAGCTTCGCGCTCCCGCCCCGCGCCGGACTCGCCCGGTGTTTGAGAAACACCTTGTCGAACCAGTGCAAGTACAGGTTCGCCAACAGCGGAGAAATCACTCCACCCTGCGGCGTTCCCTTCTTGCTGCGTTCTGCTCGGTCCTTCCCTTCTCCGGGCTCGCCCTCTTCCACCACCGGCGCTTCCAGCCACAGCCGTATCAGCTTCACGACGGATCGATCCGCAATCCGGTGTCGCACGCACGCCAGTAGTTTCTCGTGAGGTATCGAATCGAAATAGCCCTCTAAATCAGCGTCATATACCGCTTGATATCCGGCTTGGATATGTCCACGAATCTCCTCCAGCGCTTGGTGTGCCGAGCGGCCCGGCCGAAATCCGTATGAGCAATCTTCAAAGATCGGCTCCAGGATCAACAACGCGGCCATTTGCACCACTTGGTCACGTACGGTCGGAATGCCCAGCGGGCGCTTCTTCCCGTTCGCTTTCGGTATCCAGACACGGCGTACCGCTTGCGGCCGATAGCGTTTGGTACGCAACTCGTATCTGCTGATGAGATACGTGGAGTTCATCCACCAAGCGCCGCGCGCCGCCCTCTTGCGCTTCGATCGCTGTGATCGTCACGGAGCCGAGTCCGGGTCCGCCCGCTTTCGCGCGCACCCGTCGCCAGGCCGCTTCCAACACATCGCGCCGATAGATCCGGTCGTACAAAGCGTAGAACCGAAACTCCGGCTGCTGCTCGGCCTTTTGGCCCAGCTTCTGTCTCAAACGAGAGAGTTTCTCCGGCATCGCCGGGCTAGCAAGTGGAATCTTTTGAACATAAACGGCTCTCCCTTCTGTCGCAATTAGCATGCTTGTCTGACTCCGTCAGCATTAAAGCGCCAGGGCTCCTTCGCTCCACTCGCATTACCGAGCTTCGTCGCTACTATGCGCCCCTCCGACTCCCGCACCGGCCCCTACGCAGGTTATGCTTTCCCTGCGCCGGGTGGCGAACCGTTCGTTTCCGATCGCCTCACTTGCCCATGCGGGCCTCCGTATCTCTCTCAACACAAGGTTCCTCGATGGGTCTTTCGACGCGCGCTGTCCGCATCTACACCGGAGAGTCCACCGGCTGCTTGTGCTCGCTGCTTCACCGCTGGTTGCAGGCTTCCCCCTAGTCGGCGGCTTGGCCACTCTCAACTTTCCTAACGAGGCCTATCTGCGATTCACTTTCGTTACGGCTCACGTGTTTGCCTTCTCGGGCTTCGCCCGCGGCGGCCACCAACAGCAGTTACCTGCTGAAGGCGTCCTCCGCGAACGCCGAGTCGGCTACGGGGGTGAACGAACGATTCCCACGATGAACTCGTTTCATTCAACTAGTTCCACCAGGCTTATCCTGGCGCACCGACTGTAAAGGAGTGCGGTGGCGGAGCAGCTTTCTGAAATACGCTGAGTTGGGACCTGCTGCTCATTCCTCAACCAGACCCAACTCAACTTTCCCCGCTAACCCTTCGCCACCGCACTCCTTTACAGTCGCGCCTCTGATTTCGGACAGCGGAATCTAGTAGCAAGAAATTGCCGGCTTCACCGCTTTTCATTCAAGAGCGGTCTACGCCGTTACTGAAAATGCTCTAACGCTTTGCCAACCATTTCGCGACCCCGGACGCCCTCTTCGACTGCGCCTACATACGTCTCTTCTAGTTCCACTCGCCCGGTCAGCCGATCGCGGCCAGGGCGCACCATGGCGCGGCGGCACTTGTGCAGCCATGTCCAGGCGGTTTCATAGCTACCCAAAACCAAGACCCGCTGTAACTCCAACGCGCTGGCGCCGCCTTTTTGGCTTGTCACCCACCAAGCTGCCCGAAACCAAAGCGTCAGCGGCTTGCGGGTGTCCTGAAACATCGTGCCCGCGGTTACAGCAATCCGATAGCCACAGACCGCGCGGACCAGCAACATCCATTTGCTGCTCCATGCCGACCGGCCCGCGCAGTGCGGGCAGAAAAAGCCGCCGGGCCAGCGAGGCTTCAGCAGCTACGCCCGACACGGCTCCTCGCTAGATAATCGAGCTTCCAACTCGACAGGGTCTCGGGGGTAGTCCTCCTGCACGCCCTCAACCACAACATGTTGCACCTACTGGAGTCGACTAGATACCCCAATTGTCGCGAATCGTTGCGTTGCGTCGCGTCGCTCAAGCATCTTTCACGAGTCCCTCGACTGCTTAGACGCGCAGCGAATCAAGCAATCCAATCGCGTAACCGGGCAAGCAGCTCTGAGCGACAGGAAACTTCACAACGGCTGCCCGCGTGCGGCGCGGTAGCCGCCCATTCACTCAGGCCCGTAAAATACGGAACGGTGGTGCTGTCGGCCGCAAACTTGAAAAGAAAGTTGAACAGCTTGTTCGGCGAACTGCGAATTCGCCCCAAGTTGATGTTTCTCCACAACATTTTTTTCTTGGTCTTGGCGTCGTCCGTCTACTTGTCGTTGATCCCTCTCATCGAGGGCCGCGTGCGAGATGCCCGCGAACGCAATGTAGCGCTTTATCTTTCGCTGTTCGCAAGTGGAAGCACGCCGGGGGATCTTCGAGTTGATCGCGGCAGCGCCGAGGCCGTTGAATTGCCCGCAACGATTCGCGGTGAGGTGGACTCCGAACCCGGTACTCCGGTTCGTTATGGCGAATATGCCTACCGCCGGCAACTGGCGGATAGCCAATACGAGCGGCTCACGTTGCCCGCCGATTTCTACAGCGATTTGGTGCGCCAGGTCCGCCTCAATCTATTCATCGTTCTCGGACTGATTTACGTTCTGGCGGTCGTCTTACTCGAACTCGTGATCATGCCCCGCTATGTTTATCGGCCTCTGCGCGCATCGTTGCGAGCCGACCGCGCCGCGCAGAGCGGTGATCGCGAAGACGAGCTGATCCCTGAAAATGTGATTCCCGGCGACGAAGTCGGTGACATCATGAGGTCACGAAATGAAACCCTCGTGAGGCTTCGCGAGCAGGAGTCAAACCTCGAAATCGCCGAACGGCGCATGGCCGCTCAAGACCGGCTCGCTAGCATCGGGCTGCTAGGGGCAAGTGTCGCTCACGAAATTAATACGCCGTTGAGCGTACTGCAGGGTTCGATCGAACAACTGCAGGAATCGATTCGTGATCCGGCCGCCGGGTCCCGCCTGGCGCGCATGCGGCGCGTCAGTGAGCGCCTTCGAAAAATCAGTCAGAGCTTACTTGAGTTTGCGGCGGACCGTCGTCAAGAAGAAGAGCACAAGCCGGTCGCAGTGCGCGAACTCATCGATGAAGCTTGGGGCTTGTTGGCGATTGACGAGCATTCGACCGCTATCGAATGGGTTAACCGGATCGACAAGTCGCATGTCGTGCTTGGCAATTCCGACCGGCTCGTTCAGGTTTTCGTGAACCTGCTGCGCAACGGCATGAACGCGATCGAAGACTCCGGACACATCGAGGTCAGCTCTCTGCGCACTTCTGATCCCAGCGGTACCTGGGTGCGAATAGCTATCGACGACAGCGGCGTCGGCATCCCGGAAGAAGTTCTGCCAAACATCTTCGAGGCCTTTGTCACCAGCCGTCTCGACGCTCAGGGCACGGGCCTTGGGCTAACCGTCGCGGAAGGTATCGTGCAACGTCATGGCGGCGCGCTTACGGCCTCAAATCGCGCGGAGGGGGGAGCTCGGTTAGAGGTGCGGCTACCGGCCGCGTAGTATATCGCTCACGATTGCTAGAATTCGCACAGTACAATTAGAGAGTCGTAGAAATCTCCAATGGCGATTAAAGACAGCGCCGCCCCGCTAGAGGCAACGCCCCCGGAAGGTCTCGTTGATGTCGCGATCCTCGACGACGATGTCGATTTCCTGAGCTATCTAGAGGACTTCCTTAAAGGGGAAGGTCTCTACCAAGTCAGCACTTTCACGCACCCAGACGACCTGTTCTTGAGCAGCGAGCAGAAAAAGCCGGACATCTTACTGCTCGACATGAAGATGGGGCCCTTTAGCGGCTCTGACGTGCTTGTGCGCATGCAAGAACGCTACCCCGAGATCTGCGTCGTGATTCTCACCGGCTACCCGTCGCTTGAAGACATGCGCTCGACCTTCAAGCGCAAGGTATTTGATTACCTGTCAAAACCGTTTTCGCTGGCGCAGCTTCGCGCCACCCTTAGCAACGCCGTCGAAACGCACGGCCTTGGGCGAACACCGCAAGACCGGCTGCGTGACAGTCTCGGTCACCGAATCAAGCTCTTGCGGGTGGAACGAAGCTGGTCACTGAAAGATTTGGCCCGTGAAACGGGCGTTAGTATTTCTCAGCTGAGTTCGATCGAGCGCGGAGCGCACATGCCGAGCATGGAAAGCCTACTTTCCCTCGCGTACGCCTTCGGTATCAAGCCGTCGGAGCTGCTGGCAGCGATCAATTTCTAGTTCTCTGAGCGTTTCGAGTTTCTGCGTTTGGTCTTGAGCAATTTAAGTATCTCCATAGACCAACCGCCGACAATGCCAACCTGCGCGTCAAGGTTCCTTCAATCTCGCTAAGAATTTCAAGCGTATTATGTAATTTATATTTTATTTTATGTAAGTCAACAAACAAAACACTGCATGATACAATTCGCCACCACGCCTTGGTGAATCGTTTTAGACAAACTTTCCTATCTAATTGACAGGCTTGCATGCCCGTAGTACCATAAGGCTTAGTGTCAACTTGATAACGATCCCATCAAGTTTAGTGAGCCGGGCGTCAATCAAGGCTATCCCTTAAGTTTTCATACGTCATTTATCCATCCCAGACGAATAGGAGGACCCATCAAAAATGAGTCTGCGACCGTTACACGACCGCATTCTCGTCGAGCGACTCGACGAGGATGATTCGACCTCGAGTGGGGGAATCATAATCCCCGACTCGGCCAAAGAAAAGCCACAGCAGGGCAAAATTGTTGCCGTTGGAAACGGCAAGAAGAAAGACGACGGTACTGTCGTTGCCCTCGACGTCAACTCCGGCGACAAGATTCTGTTCGGAAAGTATTCCGGCAGCGATGTCAAAGTGGACGACAACGAATATCTGATCATGCGTGAGGACGAAGTCCTCGCTGTCATCGAATAAAGGAGAAAGATTTCATGGCAGGAAAAAGTATTGTTTACGGTGAAGACAGCCGCCAGGCGATCCTGGTCGGTGTCAACAAGCTCGCGAACACCGTTCGCGTAACCCTCGGACCCAAGGGTCGCAATGTTGTCCTTGAGAAGAAGTTCGGCGGACCGACCGTCACCAAGGACGGCGTTACGGTAGCAAAAGAGATCGAACTCGAAGACAAGCTCGAGAACCTTGGCGCACAGATGGTGCGCGAGGTTGCTTCGAAGACTTCTGACGTGGCCGGTGACGGCACGACCACGGCGACCATCTTGGCTCAAGCGATTTATCGCGACGGTCTGAAGAGTGTGGCCGCCGGTGCGAACCCGATGGATATCAAGCGTGGGATCGAGAAGGCGACTGAAGCCCTTTCGGCCCAGATCCAAGAGATGGCGAAGCCCGTTGAGGGTGACGCCGTGGCGCAAGTTGCGGCGATTTCGGCGAACAACGATGCCGCGATCGGCGAGATCATCGCCAACGCGATGGCGAAAGTCGGCAAAGACGGTGTCATTACCGTTGAAGAAGGCAAGACGATTGACACCGAACTCGACGTGGTCGAGGGCATGCAATTTGACCGCGGCTATGCGTCGCCTTACTTCGTGACCGATCAGGACTCGATGGAATGCGTGCTTGAAAACGCGCTGATTCTCATCCATGAGAAGAAGATCAGCAGCATGAAAGACCTGCTGCCTGTGCTCGAGAACGTTTCGCGCACTAGTCAGCCGCTGCTGATCATCTCCGAGGAGACCGAAGGCGAAGCGCTGGCGACTCTTGTCGTCAACAAGCTTCGTGGCGTTCTCAACGTAGCCGCCGTCAAGGCTCCGGGATTCGGTGACCGCCGCAAGGCCATGCTTGAGGACATCGCGATCCTAACGGGTGGCAAGGCGATCATGGAAGAAACCGGCATCAAGTTGGAAGGGGTCCAAATCGAGGACCTCGGCACCGCCAAGCGCATCGTGATCGACAAAGACAACACGACGATCGTTGAAGGCGGCGGCGAGTCCGAGGCCATTAAGGGTCGTGTAAAACAGCTCCGCGCGCAGATCGAAGAAACCACTTCGGACTACGACCGCGAGAAATTGCAAGAGCGTCTGGCAAAGCTCGTCGGCGGCGTTGCCGTCATCAAAGTCGGCGCGGCGACCGAGACCGAGATGAAGGAGAAGAAGGCTCGCGTTGAAGACGCCATGCACGCCACGCGCGCGGCTGTCGAGGAAGGTATTGTTCCCGGCGGCGGCGTTGCTCTGATCCGTGCTTCGTCAGCACTCGAAGACCTCAAGGGCTCGAGCGAAGACGAGCAGATCGGCATCAACATCATTAAGCGCGCAACCGAGGCTCCGGTTCGTTGGATCGCCTCGAACGCGGGCCAAGAGGGCGCCATCGTAGTGGAGAGAGTCCGCGCGGGTGACAGCGATACGTTCGGCTACAACGCTGCAACCGATACCTACGAGGACTTGGTCGCAGCCGGCGTTATCGACCCAGCTAAAGTGGCGCGCACCGCGCTGCAGAACGCTGCTTCGATATCGAGCCTGATGCTGACCACCGAAGCTACGATCGTCGAAATCCCCGAAGAAAATCCGCCGGCCCCGATGGGCGACCCGCACGGCGGCGGTGGCTTCTAGGCTAACTCGCTAACAACAACTAACCTGAAAGGCCCGTCCGCTTCAACCGAAGTGGGCGGGTTTTTGCGTTCTGGGCGTTCGGCGTATCGTGCTTCGCCGGTTCGCACTACTGCTGCTTTAACGCCTCAGTCAGTGCCGGGACAACTTCAAAGAGGTCGGCCACGATGCCGTAGTCAGCAATCTCGAAAATCGGCGCGCCTTCGTCTTTGTTGATCGCAACGATGGTCTTAGCGCCCTTCATGCCGACGACGTGTTGGATGGCTCCCGAAATGCCCAGAGCCAAGTAAAGGTTCGGCGAAACGGTCTGGCCCGAGCTGCCGATCTGGCGCTCTAGCGGCAGCCAACCGTTGTCGCAGATTGGGCGCGATGCTGCTAGTTCGCCGCCGATGGCGTCGGCAAGTTCGCGGGCCAGCGGAATGTTATCCGGATCTTTTATGCCACGCCCAACCGAGACGATGATGTCGGCGGCGGTAAGGTCGACGGCTCCCTTCGTTTCTTGGAACGGCGCCTCGGGCCTGGTGCGAATTTGGGATGTGTCGATGGATACGTCTAAGTTTCGGATCGGCGCCGGGACGTCGCCATCGACCAAAGTGTCGGCGCGAAAAACTCCTGACTGGACGGAGGCGAAATGCGGTGCATCGCCTGCGAGCGTCACGTCGGCGTTGAGTTTTCCTTGGAACAGCTGGCGCACGAAAATCAGCTCGCCGTCGTCGACGCGAATGCTAATGGCATCGCTCAAGAAAGGCTTTCCGAGGCCGGTGGTCAGCTTAGGCGCGAAATCGCGAACTTGGTAGGTGTGCGGGAACAACACTAACGTCGGGTTCAACTCTTCGACCGCTTGGCGGAGTGCGGCGACGAACGCGTCGGGCGTGTAGGCAGCCAGCGCGGGGTCATCGATGACCACCACTTCGGAGACTTTCTTTGAGGCCGCTTCGGCGGCGAGTGCATCGAGGCCGGAGCCGATAGTGGCGACTTGCAGCGGACAATTGAGCGCGGCGGCGACCTCAATTCCGGCGGCGATCGCCTCGAACGCCATGTTGTGCCAAACGCCCGCGGTCTGTTCGGTGATAACTAAAACGCTCATATCACCCTCGCTTCAAATTTCAGTTTTTCGATCAATTGAGCCGCGACTTCTTTGCCGCTGCCGGTGAGGAACTGTGTCTCCTTAGTTTTCTGGGGGACATACAGCCGACGAATCGATTGGCCGGCAGTAAAATCAATTCCAAGTTCGTCAGCCGTGTAATTCGTCATCGGTTTGCGCTTGGCCTTCTTGATGCCCATCAAAGTCGCGTAGCGAACCTTGTTGATGCCGCTTTGGATGGTTAGCAGCGCGGGCAGCGACATCGAGACGTTTTGGAACCAACCGGCTTCGAGTTCACGCTTGACGTTTAACCTGCCGTCCACCGCGTTCACTTCCATAATCAGCGTGGCGTGCGGCAGGTTGAGCAGATCGGCCAGGATGACACCGGTCTGCCCAAAGCCCGAATCGTCAGACTGGAGGCCGGTTAGCACGAGGTCATGCGATTCTCTGCTGATCGCGGCGGCGAGCGCGCGGGCTGTACAGAGCGCGTCGGCCTGGGCGAAACGGTCGTCGGCAATGTGAATGCCGCGGTCGGCCCCTTTGGCAAGCGCTTCTCTGATCGTCGAGCCGGAGCGGGTGGGTCCGGCGGATACAGCGACGACTTCGCCTCCATGCTTTTCCTTCAGACGCAGACCCTCTTCCAGCGCAAACGCGTCGGGCTCGTTCATCTCGAACGTGAGGTCTTCGTCCTCGATCCACTTTTCACCGCCGGCGACGCGCAAGACGGAATCCCGCGAGCCGACTTGTTTCAGGCATACAAAGATATTCATGTTTGGGAGTCTCTTGGGAATCGAGCCATGGCCCAGCGCCAACGAACGATTTTAACAATATGGCTTTTCGTTGACGTGACCACTGGACGCCGGCATTCACACAAAGGTCGCCCCAGCGGTTCGAGGGCTCATTTTCGTCTCACGTAGACGTAGTAAGCCCCTGTGATGGCCTCGCCTTTGTCGTCGTCGAACCATGTATGAAGCAAGGCCGGCCCGGCGTCGAGATTGACGTTGAAAGCAGCGGAGAGGTCGTCGAAGTCCACCTCTTTCGCCATTACGGCCTCATCGACGCGAATTCTCGCGCGAGCTATCGATAGAGCGACCCCAGGCCCCTGCCCACCCGCAGTCAGCTGGATTGGGGGAAGGCCCGCGCTCAGCGCGGTTTCGGCTTCGCGCGGCCAACGCCGCAGCTCGAATTCGTACTCGCCCGCCTGCGCTACGTTCAGATGCCAGTAGCCGTTCTTTCGGACACCGCGCCGAATCTGACTCTGCTGGTCGACAAAAACGTCGAGCCATTCGCAAGCGGTCAGCAACGTCGGGTTTTCAGCGTCGGTTCCGATTGTGACGGGTTGGGGCTCGTTCGCCGTCTCGGCTACCTCGGCCCACCACTGATCTAGATAGGAGCGCATCTTCGCGGCAACCCGGGGATGGTTCTTGATTACGTTGACGTCCTGCAGCGGATCGGAGGCGAGATTATAGAGTTCCCGATCTTCCAACAACCGCCAACTCTTCCAAAGCACGCCGGCGCCTTCGCGGCGCATGATGGATGGGCTTGAGGGCGACGGAAAGTCGAAGCCGATCGGCATGCGGCTGTAGTTGATGACAATCATGCGCTCCTCCGGCACCGATGTGCGGCCCCTCAGGACCGGAGCAAGACTGATGCCGTCGAACTTTGGCGCTTCGGGTGTAACCAGATCAGCGAGATCAATAAGCGTCGGCAAGATGTCTTGCACCTGCGTGAGCCCTGGAATGTCTCGAGGCGTGCCGAGATCTCCGCCGGGCCAACGAACGAAGAGCGGGACGCGATGGCCGCCCTCCCAGAGTTCAGTCTTTCTGCCGCGCATGCCGGCGTTGAAATATCGATAGCCGAACGTGCTGCCGTTGTCGGTTAAGTAGATCAGGATGGTGTTTTCGGCCAGTCCTTCCTCGTCAAGGAACTTTGTAAGCCGCCCGACGTTGGAATCAATGTTCATGATCATCGCTAGGTATGCGGAAAAGTTTCCGCTGTCTCTCGCGGTCATCTTCGGCAAGTCCACGTCGGCCAAGGTTTGCTTGGCTAGCTGAAGCTCCTTCTCCGGCGCCCAGAATGGCCCGTGTGGCGCGTTCGTGGGGATGTAGGTAAAGAACGGTTCGTGAGCGGAAGAGCGAGCCTTCATCCAGGTCATGGCTTCACTGAAGAACAGGTCGGTACAGTAGCCCTCTTCGGCCTGGCGCTTGCCATTGCGGATGTACGTGTCGTCGAAATAGTCGTTGTTCCAAAAATCAGGCACGGAGCTGACGTGGGACGACGGGAACCAAAGCGTCTCATCAAAGCCGCGCTCTTCCGGCCGGTAAGGGGTGTTATCGCCGAGATGCCACTTGCCGAAGATGCCGGTCCGGTAGCCATTGCCGCGGAAGAAATCAGCAATGGTCGGAAGGCCCGCACGAAGCAGAGTACGTCCAGCGCTGACGTTGATTGCCCCGTTTCGAGCCGCATCGAGTCCAGTCAGAAGCTGGCCCCGAGTCGGCGTGCACATCGGCGCAACATGGAAATCGGTAAAGCGAACGCTCTCTGAGTGCAACTGGTCAAGGTTCGGCGTCTTCAATATCGGATTGCCGTGAACGGAGAGTTCGCCATAGCCCTGGTCATCCGTCATCACGACGATGACGTTGGGCTGCTGCGCGGCAAGCGGGGTGCCTGCGGCATGGGCGACCGACAAGACTATGAGGAACGTAACGAAGGAACGTTTCATGGCATTGGACCTCTGAGGCAAGATGCAGCGATTGTACCGCCGAGCGCGACATAACCATCACAGGCATGGGCTGATCTTGCGTTGGAACGAGGCTTCGTTTTCACCAACCCGAAAATTTAACCCAGTACATGCGGCAAGGAAACAGACTGCGTATTGTGCCAAACCAATGAAGAAGGACTCTCAGGCGGGGACTGGCACATGCGATCTCGTAATCTCTCCACCTCGACGAATCCCCGTGTTGCCTGTCCCCTAGCCCGCATTTCTCACCACCTCACGGCGAAAGCACGCGATAGGTGCGTCACTACTTCGTTGCGCTCGATCGTCGTGCTCGACGGACTGTCAAGTACGCCTCCGCGCGCCGACCTTCGCCCGCCTCGTAATGACGCACCTCTCACGCACTTTCGCTCGCCACGTGGTGAGAAATGCGGGCTAGCAAGCAGATGACCCAGCGAGTTTCTCCCAAGAATGATCCGGCCCCGCCGGTGGCCGCGCTAACCCGAAAATTAAAGTTATACCCGGGCCGTCACTCGAAGCGCAAAGCCGTCATCGGCTCGGTACGGGCGGCATTCCAGGCCGGGAGGAATGAGGCCGCGGCGGATACCACCACAAGCCCCGCAACCGCACCGGCTATCGTCAGCGGGTCGAAGGCCGATACGCCGTATAGTTGCGCTTCAATGACACGGCCTAGGGCCACTGACACCGGAATCGCGGCGACTACGCCGACACCGAAGAGCACGACCAACTCCTTCAAGGCTAACCCCGCGATATCGGTTCGTTGTGCGCCGAGCGCGATGCGGAGGCCGATTTCGCGCCTGCGCCGGGCCATGCTGAAGGCGAGTATGCCGTAGAGGCCAACGCCTGAGAGCAGCGCCGCGACCACCCCGAACGCGCCCCCGAGATTTGCAATGAGGCGCTTTAACGTAAGCGTTCTGTTAAGGTCGTCTTCAAGCACATTCAGGTCAAAGACAGGGATGTTAGCGTCGAGTTCACGTACGATCTGCCGCGCGGGGATAACCAACTCCTCAGGTGGAATGCTGCCGCGGATGTGGAGGTGTGCTTCGAGGGCCCCGTTCATCTGCGCGAATGGAACGTAGGCTTGCCGGGGCACTTCCTCGCGAACTCCTTCGTACGGTAGGTCTGGCACGACGCCCACGATCTCCACTACCGGATCTCCGCCACCGAGCGTGAACTTCCGGCCGATAGGAGACTCGCCCTTAAAGAACGCCTCCGCGAATTTCTGATTGACGATCCCTACTTGAGGCGCGGTCGCGCCGTCCGATTCGCGGAAGTCGCGACCCTCGAGTATCGCTGCTCCGAGGGTGTCGAAGTACCCAGACGCCACAGCGTTGTGGTAAACGTTCATGTTCTCGCCTTCGCCTTTCTTGTATCCTTCGACCTCTACGCTACTATTCCAGGCATTGCCCGCAAGTACTCGCACCATAGCGTACGACGCATTCTCCACGCCCGGCAACGACGCCAGACGCCTCCGCAGAGTTTCGAGCAGGGCGTCCGCTGATTCCCGGTTGTAGCCATTCTTGATCGGCTCCAATCCGAACACCAGCGTTTCCTCCGTCTTAATTCCGGTGTCGATGGCACGAAGATTGTCTAGCGTACGCATAAACATGCCGGCGCCGACGAGCAGAAGGACGCTCAGAAAAACCTGAAACGCGACGAATGCCTTGCGTAGCGCGAGTCCGCCCGCAAGTGACCCAGCTTGTTCCCTAAGCGAGGAAGCTATTCCGAGCCGGACGGAATGGATCGCCGGCATTAGCCCGAAGATCACCGCGGTTAGAAGCGAGATGGCAAGCGTGAACGTCATCACTCGAGGGTCTGGGGCGGTTGAAATCACGTTCTGAAAGTTGGAGTCGCCAACGACCCAAACGATAAAGCTCATCGTCCAGGCTGAAACCGCCAGACCGAGGGCGCCGCCGGCAATAGCCAGCAACAGGCTCTCAGCCATGAGCTGACGAATGACCCGCAGCCGTCCCGCCCCTATGGCGACTCGAATAGCCAGTTCCTTCCCCCGCACTGCGCCCCGCGCCATCAGCAGGTTGGCGACGTTGGCGCAACCAATCAGCAGCAGCAGCCCGACCATTGACATGAGCGTCGTCAACGCCGTCTTGGAAGCGTCGCGGCCGGGCCATACTCCTTGTGCGCCCGGATGCACATCGAGTTGAGCACTTCGATAGCGCTCGCGCCCGTACTCGCCCGCCGCGGTAAGTTCGGGTTGCTCGAGATCGTACTCGACGAGCGAACGGAAAAGTGGCTCTAGCGCTACGTCGGCCGCCGCGATAGAAATGCCGGGCTTCAGACGGCCTACTACTTGTACCCAGCGGTTGCGGCGCTTTTCTAGGTCATACATCGCCATCCAGCCCGGTGAAAGCGCGGCCTTCATGGCAACCGGAACGAACACCTGCGCCACATCGCCGAACTCGACGCCACGAAATCCCTTTGGGCCAACGCCGATGACCTCAAAGGCGCGGCCGTTCAGTTGAATAGATTGACCGATCACCGCGGGATCGGAATTGAATTGCTCGGCCCAGAACGAATGGCCGAGCACCGCAAGAGGGTGGCCGCCGGGGATCTTGTCGTCATCGGGGGTGATCGCCCGTCCGCCGCTTGCGTTGATCCCGAGGCCGCCAAAGTAGTTTCCGGAAACAAGAGAAACACGTATACGGCGGCTTTCGCCCGCGTGGCCGAAGTTGGCGCTCGACATGTATTTGCAGAAGAGCTCTTCAAAGATCTCGCTTTCGTCGCGGAGGTCCTCATACCAGGGATACGACCATTTCGCAAATCCGGTATTCGAGCCATTCATCCACGGGCCGTTCCACTGCAAATAGACGAGCCGCTCGGGGTCTTTTACGGGCAGCGGTCGGAGTGTCGCCTGATCGAGCGCGCTGAACATGGCGGTCGTCCCGCCGATGCCGATGGCGAGTGTTAGCACCGTCGCGAGCGTGAACCCCGGCGATCGCAGCAGCGTTCTCGCGGCGTACTGAAAGTCTTTGAGAATCCCGTTCATGGCTGTCTTCCTTCGCTATTCCTGTTTGAGCGCCTGAGTTGGTTCGATTCGTGTTGCGCGTCGCGCGGGAAGGTAAGATGCGGCGACGCCGACGGCAAGCAGGACGAGCGCTGAAACGAGCAGAACACTCTGATCGCGCGCATCCACCTCAAAAAGCAGCGACTGCACCAGGCCGGCGATCCATAGAGAGCCCACGATGCCGGCGACCGTTCCCAGCGCGATCAGCTTCACACCCTGGCCGACGATCAGTCGCATGACGTCCGTCTGGTTCGCACCCACGGCCATGCGTAGGCCGATTTCGCGGCGCCGTCGTTCAACGGTATAGCGCTGCAAGCCGAAGAGTCCGATGGCGCAAAGCAGTAGCGCGACCAGCGCGAATCCCGTCAATAACTGCGTGTGAAAGCGGCGCGGGGCGCTTTCCAGCGAAAGAGATTTTTTGATGGTTGTAATCTCGGGCATTGGCGCGGCCGGAGCTAGCGTCGTCACCTGCTCACGAATATGTGAATCCAGCGACCCGTCGTCGGATGAACGCCTCACCGCGACAACCATGCGGTCGGTAAAACCAGGCCGGAACATCTGAGCGATGGGTTCGATCTCGACGCCCTGGCGGCTCATGTCGGCAACCACCCCGACCACGGTGTACCAAACATCTCGTCCCGTCGATTCCCTGAAACGTTCCCCCACAGCGCTCACGCCCGGCCAGAGCTGGTTTGCCAACCTCTGGTTGACGACGGCGACCGGCTTGCCGCGGTCGCTGATGCTGAATGTTCGACCTTCAATCAGAGGTACACCTAGTGACTGAAAGTATCCGGCTGTCGCGGCATCACCTGTAAGCGCGAAACGCGACGGGCGGTCGCCACTCTCTGATATGACCGAGTAGTCAGGATTGTTATTGATTTGAAATTGTGAGGCCGCTCCGACGCTGCGGACTCCCGGCAAGCTCGCAAGTCTCGGTAAAAGCTCGCTGAAGAATTCCTGCGGAGAAAGATTCGGAGGAACGTCGATCGCGGCCAGCGTGACGTTGTCGCGCGAGTATCCTAGATCGAACTCAGAGGCGGCTTGGAGACTTCGCACAAACAATCCAACACCGCACAACAACATCAGCGATAGGGCGGCTTGAATCACGACGAATGACGATTGCAGACGGCGCGTAGCACGCTGTTCGGTTGCCGCGCGGGTCGAGAGATGATGGGTTGAACGAGGCGCGATGGCGGCTAGCAGACACGCGAGCGCGCCAAGCGCGAAGGCGTATACCCACGCCGACACATCAATCGCAATCTCGCTCAGCCGAGGAATTGACGGCGGCGCCATTGCGACGACCGCCGGGACCAACAGCGTCGCAACCGTAATTCCAACGACAATCGCGCCAACCGCCAAAAGAGCGGCCTCAGCGAGCAGCAGTTGCCGCAGCCTTGCCGCCGAGGCGCCAAGTGATTCGCGCAGCGCTAACTCGCGCCCGCGCGATCCATTGCGCACCAGCACCAGATTGGCGACGTTGAAACATGCGATGAGGAAGACAAAGCCGACCGCGCCCAGCAACAACCAAAGCCGTCTCGGCAGTTCGTCGCCGGTGATCTGTTCAAGCAATGGGACTACGTTGGCCCGGTAGCCCGCAAAGGTCCGAGTTGGCGGGTGACGCTCGGTGAGCACAGCGGCCATACGGTTCATATCTTCCTGAGCTGTCGCAAGTGAAACACCGGGCTTCAGTCGACCAACTACCCGCAACCAATCACCCTCGCGGATCGGGCGGAATCTCCCCCACGGCTCTGCGGAGGGCCAAGGCGTCCACGCTACCGTCTCCGGATGTGGGAACCCGAACCCGGCGGCCATTACGCCGATAACCTCGTAGCGGCGGCCATCGATGCGAAGCGATTCGCCAACCGCCGCCCCATTGCCAAACCGTTCCGCCCGCAGACCCTGGCTGATCACGGCAACGTTGTCGCCGCTCTCATCCTCCTCAGCCGTAAACGTCCGTCCTTCGGAGGGCTCGGCATTCAGCACTGAAAACAGATTGTGCGTCGCGAAATTAACAAGCCTTCGCTCGACGTTCCCCTCGTCCCCGATCAAGTAATAGCTGTCTCGCATCGTCGCCGCGAGGTCGTCGAAGCTGCGATTCATCGCGCGCCAGTCGTCGTAGGTCGGGTAGCCCAGCCCCTCCTCGACAACGTTGTGGGTGGGATCGTCGATCCAGATCATCACGAGACGATCGGGATCTTCATACGGCAACGGGCGCAGCAGGACGCCGTACAGCGTCGTATACATCGCGACGCAAACACCGATGCCGAGCCCAAGAGTTGCCACTGCTGTGACGGTAAAACCCGGCGTGCGCCGCAATGAGCGAAGCGCGTATCGGACGTCTTGAGCCAGCCCTCGCACTAATCCTCCCGCAGAACTCGCATCGGGTCAAGACCGGCCGCTCGGCTGGCGGGTAGATAGCAAGATAGAAACGCGACGAGGATCAGGAACGACGCCACGATCGCGTACGTCAACGGATCAGTCGGACTAACATCGACTAACATCGCGCCGACCAGTTTCGAGATCGCGACTGTAGCGATCAGTCCCAGTGCGAGGCCAGTCCCAGCAAGCTTGAAACCGCTCGAAAGGACAAGTCGGACAACCGAAGTCCGGTCCGCGCCAACCGCCATCCGCACGCCGATCTCCCGTCGATGGCGCGACACAAAATAGCTCAGCGAACCAAACACGCCGATCGCGGCAAGCGTTAGGCCGATCACCGCGAAAGAACCCATCAGCATCGCCGCCAGACGGACGTGAATCAGTCCCTTCCCGTCATACACGAAGTCAGCGAACGGATAGACGTCCGACACCGGGACGGCGCTGTCGATCGAGCGCACCAGGGCGCGAAACCCGGGGCCGAGGCTTGCGGGATCTCCTGCCGTCCGTAGTTGAAACGTCATTTCCGTCTGCGGATTCTGCTTCCAAGGGACGAATGCGTAGTCCAGGTCCGGCTCGCCAAGAAAAGTGTATTTTCCAGTTGGCACGATCCCCACGATTTCGTACCACTCGCCGCCCGGGTCGCGGTCACGCATCATTCGTTTCCCGAGCGCATCCTCCCCAGGCCAGAACGTTTCGGCGAATTTCTCGTTCACGATGATTACTTTTGGCGCATCGGCATTGTCGCTCGCATCGAAACCACGGCCCCGCAGAATGGGGGTCCGTACGGTCTTGAAATAGTCGCTCGAAACGGTCGAGTAGAGCGCGCTCTTCAACGGCTCATCCGGATTGGGCGGCCTACCTTCGGGATACATGCTGATGCCGGAATTCGAGTAGGCGAACGGCATGTGCCTGCTGAACGAGACGCCCATCACGCCGGGAATATTGCTAGCCTCGTCAAGAACAGTTTCGAGAAATCTTTGGCCGGCGTCGGCTTCGTAACCGGCTCCTCTCGGCGAGATGGTGGCCAACAGAATGTTCTCGGGCCGCATGCCAAGGAAGACCTCCTTGGCGTGATCGAGACTGCGTAGAAACAACCCCGCCACAACCAGCAGCAGCGTGGCAAGAGCAAACTCAGAAACGACGAGAATGGATCGGATGCGGTTGCCACCGCGGCTATCACCTGATCGCTGGCCCCCGTCCTTCATCGCACCGTGTACATCGGCCTTCGAGGCCTGGTAGGCGGGCATCAAACCGAACAGAAGTACCGTCAACAATGTGAGCGCGGCGTTGAACAGGAGCACGCGCTCGTCGAGCGAGTAGTCGAACACAAACGGTAGGTCAGTCGGGGGCCGGATACTTTCAAGCACTGACGATGCCCATCCGGCGACAATGAGTCCAGCAGCGCCACCTAGCAGAGCAACAACGAAACTCTCGGTCATCAACTGGCGAACCACGCGCCAGCGACTCGCGCCAAGTGCGACGCGGACCGAAAGCTCGCGATGGCGCCCCAGTCCACGAGCGAGCGCAAGATTCGCGATATTGGCGCAGGCGATCAAAAGAACGAGCCCAACCATCGCTAAGAACATCGCGGCGATTCGGGGCATGAATCCATGCATCGAAGGCTCCGGCCGCGACTCGAGTTCAGGAATCACCTTGATGCTGGCGCCCTTCAACTGTGACGGATGCTGGGCCGCAAGCCCGGCTACGAGTAAGTCCATTTCGGCTTGCGCCCGAGAGACGGTCACGCCGGGTTTCAATCTGCCAAGCGTGCGGAAGTTCGTTCCGCCACGGCCTTCGCGGTCACCCCCTCCGGCCTGTTCGAGCATCGACATCGGGACGTAGAATTGCAGGTCCACGATCACTTCGCCGCCGTGAAACTCTTCCGAGGTGACCCCGATGATCTCGAACGGATTGTTGTTGAGCCGCACGGTTTGCCCGATCACGCCGCGGTCAGCGCCGAAGTGAGACGTCCAATACGAGTGGCCGAGAACCACGTAGGGCTGGGAGCCCTGGGCTTCGTCGTCACCCCCGGTGAAGAAGCGGCCCAGGCCGGGCTCAATGCCAAAAAACTCGAAGTAGTTGCTTGTGACGATCGCCCCTAAGGCTTTCGTCGCGAACGAAGCCGTCGCGAGGCCCGGCATCCCCGGGGCCCAGGCGATCATGTCCTCGAGCGACTCGTTGCTCTCGCGAAGGTCGCGGAAGTTGGGGTAGCCGACTTCCATGAAGTAGGGCACATCGGAGAGCTTTGTTGAGAGTCTGACGAGGCGGTCAGCGTCCTTCACCGGTAGCGGCCGGAAGAGCATGCCGTTGAGCATTGAGAACACGGCGCCGTTCGCGCCGATCCCTAGTGCGAGCGAAGCCACCGAAATCAACAGAAACGCCGGTGACTTCAAGAGCGACCGAATGCTAAATTGAAAATCACGGAGTAGGTCGGTCATGCTTATTCATGCCTCAGTGCAGTTGTGGGTTCGACTTGGGTTGCGCGACGGGCCGGGATGCTTGCGGCGGCGATGGCGACGAGCACGAGGAGCAATACCGTCGACAGGATGACGAGCGGGTCAGCCGGAGAGACTCCGAAGAGCAGGCTGTCGAGGTAGCGTCCGGCGAAAATTGATACTGGAACACCCAGCGCGGCGCCCGCCAATGTGACGATCATGGCGCGCCCAAGGACTGACCGGATGACGCGGCGCGTGTCGGCGCCAAGCGCCATGCGGATGCCGATCTCACGGGTCTGCCCACGGACCAAATACGAAAGCAACGCGAACAGTCCGCAGGCCAGTAAGACAACTGCAATCACCGAGAACGCACCCGACAGCCAAGCGATCGACCACTCGCGTCGCAGCGACTGAAATGCTTGTTGGTGAAGCGTCGACTCGATCATCGGTATCTCGACTCCGTGCGCAGCGATTCGTTCGCGGAGATGTTTCAGCGCGCCGGACGTAGGCCCGCCGGTTCGGACGAAGATCGTCAGATGACCCTGACGGTCGCGTTGACCGCATGGATGATAGGCGGCCGGCGAGCGATGGTTGCGATAACCGCGATAGCCGTTGTCGCGAACGATTCCCACAACCCGTTTGTCGAGCTTGTCGGCTTCCAGGCCGTAGCCAATCGGTTGGCCGATGGGATCGGCGTCTCCGAACAGATCTTGCGCCAGCGCCTCGTTGATGACGACGACTTTCGGGGCATCGGCGTGATCGCGCTCATCGAACAGCCGACCGCGCATCAGCGGCGTATTGAGCGTCGCGAAGAACTCTGGTGATACACAGCCAGTGGTCGTTTGGGCTCCCTCGCGAGCAATCCCGTCAGGCCCCTTAGCCGCAAACGGCATAGGCCAACTAAACATCGGACGGTGGTCCGCATACGCAGCGGACTCGACGCCCGGGATCGCTCGAACATCAGCGAGCAGGGCGGCGTGGTACGCGTCAAGGTCGCGGTCGCCGTAGCTGTGTCCAACCGGAGTCAGCGAGGCCATCACGACGCCGTCAGGATCGAAATCCAATGGTTGATCGATGAGTTTATTGAGCGAGCGTGTGACTAGGCTTGCCCCGGCCAGCAACACCACCGACATCGCGACTTGGGACGCTAGCAAGACCGGACCTAGCCGCGAGCGCCGGCCAATCACGTTGGTAGCGCCGTCTTTCATGGGCGTCGCGGGCGAACCCCAAGCCGTGCGAATCGCCGGAATCGCGCCCGCCAACAACGTGCAGACCATGGCGGCGAACGTTAGGAATGCGAAGAGACGCGCGTCCATCCGCAAATCGAGCATCAAGCGCGCGGGGCCGTCGTTCCAGAACGAATGGATCGTGTGCGCTGCCCAGTCAGCCAAGAACCAAGCGAGCGACGCACCAATCGCACATAGGACCAAACTTTCGCTCGCCGACTGCCGCAGCAATCGCCAGCGCCCCGCCCCAAGGGCGAGCTTCACCGCCGTTTCGCGCCGCCGTGACGAGGAATGCGCCAACGTCAGGTTCGCCAGATTCAGGCAAACTACAAGCAGCAACAACCCGCTCACAGCAGCCAACGTGTAGAGTGGGTTCGCGAGCGTTTTCTGATATCGTCCGGTGCCCCGAACGGCGCTTTCGATGTCGAGCGTATGAGTAAAATGCCAACGGCGGCGCTCGGCCGGTGAGTTCGTCGGTTCAGTTCGTTCGAGAATCGCGGGCCAAACGGCCGCAAGTTGCGACTTCGCCTGTTCGATCGACACACCGTCTTTGAGGCGCGCGTTTACGGTCAAGCCCAGAATGCGCGCCTCGCGAAAAACCGTGCGATGAAACAACGCGTCCATGTGGCTGAAGGGCACGAACAATTCGCACGGCATGCCCGGTTGCATGCCTCGAAAGCCTTTTGCCGCCACGCCCACGATCGTGTACGGCTGCCACTCGATCCGAATCGTCTTGCCAATGATGTCGGGGTCGCCGCCGAAACGTCTTTGCCAATAGTCGTGGGTCAGGACGACTACTCCCGTCCCCGGCACGTCGTCTTCGACCAAGAGCACACGCCCGAGCGTCGCCCGAACTCCGATAGTGCGGAAGGTGTCGCCTGTGATCGCCAGCGCACCTGCGCGCTCGGGGCCCGCGTCGTACTCGACTGTAAGGCCGGGGTACATCCAAGCGCCGAGGCCGTCGAAGACCGATTGATTGTTCTGCAGCTCCTCGAACATCGGATAGGAGAACCCCATCCGCAAGCCGTCCTCTTTGACGTTGATGAGTTGAACGACGGCCTCGGGGTCACGGATATCAAGCGGCCGCAGCAGAAGAGCGTCGAGCAACGTGTAGGCTGCCGCCGCGGTGCCTAGACCGACTGCGAGCATTGCGATTGCGGCTACGCTAAACACCGGTCGGCGGACTAGTGACCGCAGCGCCAGTCGCAGTTCGTAAAAGAAACTAGTCATCGCTATTCGTGCCGGAGCGCAATCGAAGGGCTCAGCGCCGCCGCTCGCCGTGCAGGGAAGTAACAGGCGGCCAATCCAACGGCGACAAGCAGCACGGCCGTCACACCAAACGTCATCGGGTCACGGCTACTGACGCCAAACAACAGAGATTCGATCAACCGCCCGACGGCCAACGCCGCTCCGAGCCCGACCATCAGCCCAAATACGATCGGCCGCAGGCCTTGCCGCAGCACCATCGCCCGCACGTTGCCCTCGTCCGCGCCAATCGCCATCCGCAGCCCTATTTCGTTGGTCCGCCGCGCGACCGAATAAGAGACCACGCCATAGATTCCAAGGCTGGCGAGTAACAACGCCGCCAATGCGAACCCCGACGCCAACATGCTTTGAAAACGCTCTTGTGAAACCGACTTCGCAACGATCTGATCCATCGTGCGAATGTCGCTCACCGGCAGCGTCGAGTCAATTCCGCGCACCAACTCTTGAACCCGTGCGACGAACGGAGCAGGGCCAGTGCGAGTGCGAACGGTGTACCTAACCGCCGGCAGACCCCGGTACCAAAACGGCTCGTAGGCGGTCGGAACCGTCTTCTCGTCAAGCGAAGCCGCGCGCACATCGGCGACGACTCCGACGACTCGCATCAACGGCCTGTCCTCACCGAACCCTCGCCGAAATATCTTTCCGATCGGGTTTTCACCAGGCCAAACGGCGTCCGCCACCGACTTTGAGACCAAGCCGACGTCGGCCCGCCCACGATCGGCTTCCTCGAGGTGCCGCCCTCGCAGGAGAGGCACCCCTACCGACTGGAGATAGTCGGCGCTAACAAACCGGAAATCCGAAATGAAGTGCGGCTCGCTCTTGCCCGGCGAGTAGAGCGCGTCACCCCAAGCGGTACCGTCGAGCGGCAGTTTCGAAGTGAGTCCGGCAGAAACCACGCCTGGCTCAGCCTGAAGTTGATCAAGAACTCGCTGGTGAAACGCGAGGCTCGATTCCTTATTTGGGTAATCAACGTTGGGCAGCACAACTTGGAATGAAATGATGTTTTGGGTTTCGAATCCCTTGTCAACGCCAACCAGTCGAAAAAGGCTCGCCAGCAACAAGCCGGCTACGACCAGTAGAGTCGCGCTAAGGCTGACTTGGACTCCCACCAGCAAATCTCGCAGCCGCGAGCCGGAGTCGGTCTGGCCTTTCTGCCGTTCACGCAACGCGTGCTGCGGGCGCGCACCAGACATGCGCACGACAGGTAGCAGAGCCGCTGCGACCGCCGTGAAAGCCGTCGCGGCCAAGGCCGCCAAAAGACCGCTGCCGTCAACTCGGATCTCATCGAGCCGGGGAATCTCAATCGGCGCTGTGGCGACGAGGAAGTCCACGACCCAGTAGGCGAATAACAACCCGAGCCCACCACCCGCGACGGAAAGAAAAACACTCTCGCCCAGGGCTCCGAGCATCAACTGAAAGCGGCCCGCGCCGAGGGCCTGACGCACGGCGACTTCGCGCATGCGGCGCTCCGCCCGCGCCAGCATCAAATTGCCGAGGTTGACGCAGACGACCAGCAGCAGCACTGCCACGCCGCCAAGCAATAGCCACAAACCGCGCCGCGATTCGCCTACCACTGACTCGGTCAAGGGCATTAGCTTCGTAATCGCTTCGAAGCCGTTCTCTCGCGAGAGTTCGCGAGTAGCGGCGTCCATCTCCGCCATGGCCGCTTCCGAAGTCGAGCCCTCCCGCAAGCGAACGAGCGCCCCAAAGTTGTGTTCTCTCGCCGGGTGCATCGACTCGTACGCCCGGCGAGAAGGAACAACAACTTGCGGCTGCTGCGGCATGGCGCCCAGATTCCGCGAGTAAACGGTTCCGGTGTCGAATCGAAACGAAGCAGACAAAACGCCGATAACCGTTGTCGGCCGGCCGTCCAACTTCAGCGACCTTCCGAGGATGCTCGAGTCCGCCTGAAAGCGGCTTCGCCAAAGACCGGCGGAGAGCAGTGCAACCCGCTCTGCTCCCGGCTGATGATCTTCCGGAGCGAAACCTCTGCCGACGATCGGACTCATGCCAACCGTTCGCAGAAAGCCTTCGGAGACGCGTAGGGAGTTCACCGCAATCGGCACACCACCGTCGGTGAGGTTGGGCCGCCCGAATCGGAACGCCGTGATCGCCTCGCACGCCGAGCAGCTAGCGCGCCACTCGGCGTAATGACGCCCATTGACGAACATCCTCGGGTAGATCTCGGCAACCTCGGAAACATTAGCGTAAACCGCGTGAAGGCGATCTGGATCGTCGTACGAAAGCGGTTGCAACAGCACCGAATTGACAACCGAAAACATTGCCGTGGTAGCGCCGATGCCAAGCCCAAGAATTGCTAAGGCGGTGAGGGAGAATGCCTTATCCCGCCAAAGACCTCTCAACGTTTGCCGTGTCGCCGTGAGCATTTTTGCGCCTCCTTAGTCGTGCCGCAGCGCCACCAGCGGATCCATTCGAGACGCGCGGCGGCTCGGAATCCAGGCAGCCAGCAGGGCGCAACAGAGCAACACCGCGGACGAAATCACGCGAATTTGCACGTTATCCGCGGAGACGCCGAACAGCTGCGCCGACACCCAGGTCTCGAGCCAAGTACTGGCCACTAAACCGAGCACGAGCCCAGAGAGTGTCCAAGAGACGGCACGTTTGAGGACGCTCCCGGCGATTCGACCGCTGGTAGCGCCAAGCGCCATTCGTACTCCAATTTCAGATGTCCTCTCAGCGACCAGAAATGAAATAACTCCATAAAGCCCGATAGCGGAGATCACCAACGACGACAGCGCAAAAAACGTCAGCAAAAGCGCGTTGAACCGAGGCCGCGCCGCCAGGCGGCGAACACTGCTCTCGATCGACCCAACCTCGACCGGAAGGCTTGAATCAATGGCCGCCACCTCGGCCCGTATAGCCTGCGTCATCGTGGTCTCGCTGATCGACGTCCTCACGACCGCCGATACGGCTCGCTCCGTTTCCCCGCGCATTCCAGGGAGTGGACCCGCCGGCATCGAGCGTCTACGAGAGAGGTAAAACTCCGGGCTTGGATCGGCGTCGAGGCCGGCATTCTTCACGTCCGAGGCCACTCCGATCACCGTGTAAAGCGGCATCTCTTCGCTCGTAAATCGCAAACCTCGCCCGGCGGCTTCGCTTGGTCCAAAAAGTCGGCCCGCGAGCTTCTCGCTAACGATCACACTTCGGCTGTCCGCCGTGCGGTCACGCTCGTCGAACACGCGACCCGCGGTCAACGGAATCCCCATCGTCCGAAAATAGTCCGACGACACCGCGCGCCAAAAAACCATTCCGCCGGTACCTTCCGTAAACGGCGGCTCTCCTTCGACGTGGAGTGTCGCGAAAGGCCTCGAGTGGATCGTTCCCGAGGGCGGTACGGTGTCGGCTAAAGCGAGAGAATCCACCCCGGGCAACCGCAAGAGCCGCTGCTCGAACTCGCGATAAAATTCGAGCCGCGAAGGGACTGTCGGATAGCCGTGGCTCGATAGCACCACGTTCGCCGTGATGAGACGGTCGCCTTGGAATCC
This sequence comes from Bryobacterales bacterium, assembly GCA_965247305.1. Lineage (GTDB taxonomy): Bacteria > Acidobacteriota > Terriglobia > Bryobacterales > UBA6623 > CATQHP01. The sequence continues at coordinate 5,855,156 of OZ252030.1, forward strand.
AAGACTTTGGTTTTGGAGATTCCGTAGGCTCTCAACCAGTAGCCCCGCGCCGCTCACGAGTGCCAGCGACATCGCAATCTGCCCGACGACCAACCCGGTCCGCAACAGCCCGCGCGAGGCGCCTATTGTCCGCCGGTCCGGCATCAGTCGGCCGCGAAGTTGGAGGGCCGGAGCGGCCGCGAAGATCAAGCTCGCAATGATCGATACAGCGAGCGCGAAGCCCATCACGCGAAAATCGATCGCTGCATCTAACAAGCGCGGAATCCCGGCAGGCGCAATTTCGCGAAACGCTCCGACGAGTCCGAAAGCGAGCGCAACGCCGGCCGCGCAGCTCACGAGCGCGATGAAAATACCCTCCGTCAGCAGTTGGGCGGCGAGCCGTCCTCGGCCCGCGCCGACCGCCGCGCGAACGGCGATCTCCTGACGACGCCGGCCCGCGCGCGCCAATAACAGATTGGCGACATTCGCGCACGAAATCAGCAGGACCAGACCGGTTGCTCCTAACAGCATCCACGACGCCGCCATGACATCGCCTACCTGTCGCTCACGTAGCGGGCGGACGACGAGACTGACCTCGCTACGAAACTGTTCGGGCACGTATTCAAGCGTTTCTTCAAACAGGGGCGCGAGTAGAGTTTTTGCCTGGGCAATCGAAATACCGGGGGCCAAGCGCCCAAACGCGCGAATCACCCGGCCGGAATTTGGACGGAGTTGCGAAGGCGTAGACGCATCGATGCCCTCGGGCACCAATAGGTCAAAGTCATCGAGGGTGGGCAACTCGAACGATTCGGGCAGCACGCCGATGACTTCCGTCGAGCGGCCGTCGACATCGATCGCGCGGCCAACGACGTCGGGGTCGGCGCCAAACTGCGTCCGCCACAGGTGGTGCGCGAGTATCGCGACTGGCGGCTTACCGGGCCCATCGTCGCCCACTGTGAAAGACCGCCCCGCCAGTACAGGTACGCCGAACGTCTCCAAAAAGTTCCATTCAACAGAAGCGCAGAGCGCTCGCAGCGGATTCCGCTCACTGATGTCGCAGTCTCTCGCTTGTCCCCAAAAGGTCAGACTCGAAAGTGCGTTCTGGGATTCCTTCCAGGCGAAGTACTCGGCTCCCAGGTGAAAGTCGTTCGGGATGATCGGGGCCCCGAACCCGACCGAAACCAGACGCTCCGAATCCGGATACGGAAGGCTGCGGAAAAGAATCCTGTCAACCACGCTGAACACCGCAGTCGCCGAGCCAATTCCCAGCGCCAGGGTAAGAATCAGAACCAGCGTGTTGCCGGGCGTGCGGCCAAAGGACCGCCAGGCGTAGCGCACATCAGAGAGCAGCGTCGTTCGCCAAACCGCGCCATCATTTGCGTGCAACCGAAGGAGCATTTGCATCCCTCTACACCGCTTGTTCAGCCGCCGCGCGCGCGGTCCGCGCATCGCTCTCGACCCAGCCGTCTTTGAGGTTGATTATGCGGTCGCCGTACTCGGCGTTCTTCTCCGAGTGCGTCACTTGAATAATCGTCGTCCCCTCGCGGTTGAGCTTGGTGAAAAGCTCCATGATTTCCTCGCCCTGCGCCGTGTGAAGGTTGCCTGTCGGCTCGTCCGCGAGGATTATTTTCGGGTCGGCGATGACAGCGCGCGCGACGGCGACAAGCTGCTGCTGTCCGCCGGAAAGCTGGTTGGGGAACAGGTCTTTCTTCGCGACGATGTTGAAGCGGTCGAGCGTATCGGCCACCATCGACGCGCGCTCCTTCGATCGGATGTTGCGGTACGAGAGCGGGACGTCGAGGTTTTCATAAACCGTCAGGTCGTCGAGCAAGTGGTAGCTCTGGAAGACGAATCCGATGTAGCGCTTGTTGAGGTCGACGCGCGCCCGGGGCTTGAGCTCGTGAACCGCGTTGCCATCGAGGTGGTATCCGCCGGAAAACTCACCATCGAGCATTCCCAAGATCCCCAGCAGGGTCGACTTCCCCGCCCCCGATGGACCCATGATCGTGACGAACTCGCCCGGCTCGATCGATAGGTTGACTTGGCGCAAGACGAACGTTTGGCCCGCCCCGGTTTTGTACGATTTTTCGAGATTGCGGAGTTCGATCATAGCTACTCTTCCCTCAATGCGACGACCGGATCGAGCGCCGCCGCACGCAACGACGGAGCCAATCCGGCCAGTAGCGCGGCGCTCAATAAAACAGTTGCCGCAACAGCGATTGTGGAAATACTCCACGGCTCGGTCTGGTATAGAAATGAGCCGATCGCCCGTCCGGCGAAGGGCGCGGCGATCGCGCCGAGCGCCACTCCGGCGCCCGCCAGCAGTAGCCCTTCCTTCAGCACCAACCCCAATACGTCACGGCGGTCGGCGCCCACGGCCATGCGCAGTCCTATCTCGCTCGTCCGCCCCGCTACACGGAAACTCAGTACACCGTAAAGGCCGATCGCAGCGATGAGCAACGCAAGGCCGCCGAAGCCGGAAGTGAGAAACAACAGCATGCGGTCATAGCCCGACTGCTGCTCAAGGCGGCTTTCGGCGGTTTGAACCCAGACGACGGGCAGGCGCGGTTCGGCGGTCGCAATCGCCTGACGAACTTCGTCACCTACCGCCGCCGGATCGCCGCTCGATCGAACCATCAGTCCGCGAAGCGCGTCCGGCATCGCATAAGCGGAGACATAGACGGTAGGGGGCGCGTCTTCGCGAACGCCGTTCAGTTTCGCGTTGCGCGCGAGGCCGACGATTCGCGCGGCGTCGTCTTGACCTTCTGGACCAATCGATTCCCCCACTGGGCTGCGGCCCTGGAAGAATCTATCGGCAAAAGCTTGATCCACGATCGCCGTCATGCGACTGCGGCCGTCGTCTTCGGGGCCAAACGGTCGTCCGGCCAGGATACTCGTGCCGACGGTTTCGAAGTAGCCGGGCGTCACGTAGAACATGCGCACACCCATGTCCTCGTCGGGCGCCGAGTTATAGCCTGCCACGGAGATGTTCTCAGTGCGGCGACTCGTACCGAACACCGGCAACAAGGCCATCGCGGCGGACTGAACTCCCGGAACGGATTCGACAGCTTCCAATACCCGGCGGGCAATTGCGGGCTGCTCGCTGTCGCCGATGCCGACACCGCGAGGATCAACGAAGACGGTCAGCAATGTTTCCGAAGACATCCCGGTATCGGTTTGAGCAATCTTTTCTAAACTTTCGACAAAGAGTCCGGCGCCAAAAATGAGAACGAGCGACAGCGTCGCTTGCGCCACGACGAGACCTGAGCGGATCTTGCCGAATCCACCGACCATCCCGCGGCCTTGACGCATGCGCAAAGCGCCTCCGGCGCTGCCGGCCCGCATCGCCGGAACGACGCCACACAAGAGCCCGGTCAATAGAGAGATTGCCGCCGCGTAGGCCAGTACTTGCCAGTCGATCCCTGACGAGATCCCAAGTTCCGAGGCGCTTACAGCCGACATGGCGAGAATGACGTCGCGGCTCCAAACAGCGACCAGCAAAGCCGCGCAACCCGCCACGGTCGCCAACAACAGACTCTCGGTCAGCAATTGACGGAACAGTCGAAGTCTGCCCGCGCCAAGCGCCGCCCGTACATTCAGCTCACGTCGGCGTGCGGTCGAGCGCGCTAGCAACAGGTTCGCGACGTTTGCGCAAGAGATCAGCATGACCGCCGCTGTGATGGCGAACAACAGCCACAACGGGTCGTTCATTTCCGACAGCGACGAGTAACCCCAATAGCCGCGGTTGCCGGGCTGTAGCGTCATCTGCTCCCGCTCCATAACGCGCAGCCAGACCTCGGTTGGCTCTTCGCCTGCTTCGGCCATCATGTGCGACTGCCACAACGTCGCGAGTTCGGCCTCGGCGGATTCAATCGTGGAGCCATGCGCCAACCGTCCTATCAAGATCAGAAACGAGAAATCCGAGCGCGCCAGAAAGCTTGAGCTTCGCTGGACCTCGGGTTGCATTAGCAAGGGCGCGTAAATGTCGGGCCGCTCGCCTGGACGCTCTCCGCTGAAACTTTGTTCGACGACTCCGATGACGGTGAACGTAGACTCGCCCAACGTTACCGGTTGCCCGACGATGCTCTCGTCTCCCCCAAAACGATCCTGCCAATAGCCGTAGTCGAGCGCAATCACGGGGTGTGCGCTGACCGTTTGGTCGTCGCCGGGTCCGAGCAGCCGACCCACCGCGCTCCGCACGCCGAGCATGGTGAAGTACTCGCCGCTGACCAGTCGCGCGGAGGCTGGGGTAGGCGTCTCCTGATCCCGCGTACGCAAATAGACTCGTCCGTCCGTGCTTGCGACCGCAGCCAGATCGCTCAAAGAGCGTGCGTCATCACGTAATCGGCGATAGCGCGGATAGGAGAAAAGGTCGACTTCGGGCTCATCGGAAGTGGACCGGCCTCGGGCCAAACCAGGGCCGAGGATGACCAGCTCGTCGGGCTCCTGCACAGGCAGTTCCCGCAGCACGACCGCGTGGATCAAACTGAATACCGCTGTGTTCGCCCCAACGCCCAGCGCCAGCGACAGCACCGCCGCCGCAGTGACACCCGGCTTCGACGCCAGCATCCGCAGCCCGTAGCGGATGTCGTCCAACAGGGTCAAAGAGATGCCTCTCCGTCGGGCGCGCTTTCATCGACAATCTGTCCGTCGAACAGGCGCACGATTCTATCCGCATAGAGTTCGTACCGCGGGTCGTGCGTCACCATGCAAATCGTCGCGCCATTGCGGTGCAGTTCGCGCAGCAGCTCCATCACCTGCTCGCCATTGCGGGAGTCGAGGTTGCCCGTGGGCTCGTCGGCCAGCAGAATCGACGGCGCGCCCACCAGCGCGCGCGCCACCGCTACACGCTGCTGCTGACCGCCGGAAAGCTGCGCTGGAAAGTGCTTCGTGCGGTGGACCATCGAGACCCGCTCCAATGCTTCGTGGACACGCTCCTTGCGTTCTTTCGAACCCATCCCGCGATAGGTCAGCGGCAGTTCCACGTTCTCGTAAACGTTCAGATCGCCGATCAAGTTGAACGCCTGGAAGATGAACCCGATCTCGCGGTTGCGAACCTTCGCGCGCTGACTCGCCGACAGATTCTCGACCGGTTCTCCCTTGAGCAGGTGCTCGCCGTCCGTCACCGTATCGAGCAGGCCCAAGATCGACAACAGCGTCGATTTGCCGCAACCCGACGGACCGGAAATCGCGACATACTCTCCGCGGCCGATCTCCAAGTGAACCTTCGAGAGCGCATGCGTCTCGATGTCTTCTGCGTAAAAGACTTTCTTCACGCCCTTCAAGCGAATCAATGCGTCGTCGGCGGAGCCGTTCGTTGTGCTCATAGTTTTCTTCCCTAGTCAGTCCAAGCGAATACGATCGAAGTCCTGCGACGCTGACATATCGGAAAGTACGACCTCGTCGCCATCAGCCAAGCCTTCTAGAATTTCGATTCTATTGACCGACACCCGCCCGATACGTACGGGTGCGCGGACAGCGTGCAGGCCATCAGGATCCATCCGAAACAGCGAAATGATGCCGTTGGGTTGCGCGTAGACCGGACGACCGACCTGCAACGCATCGTCGATGCGGGCAAGGATCACGCGTCCGTCCACGCTCAAGTCCGGCCGCGCGCCCTTGGGCAGTTCACCCTCCAAGAGGATATCCACAGTCACGGTGCCGTCGAGCACCGCCGGGTCAACACGGCTCACCGTGCCGGGGATCACCGCCGTGCGTGTATCGACTTCCGCTAGTTGGCCGACCATAATGTCTTTCGCCTGCGTCTCGGGTATTCTTAGCTCGGCTTTGAGGCGCTTGGGGTCCGAGACCCTAGCCAGCACGGTGCCGGGTGCCACCAGTTGGCCAACCTCGACTTCAAGCTGCTGCAGCACTCCAGCAATTCCCGCTCGCACCTTCAAACGCTCGAGCTGTTCCCGCCGCAAATCCAGCATCCGGCGGCTTTGGTCGATTCGAGCCCGCGACGCCGCGAGCTGCGCCTCCACAGCCTTCGCGCGAATCGCCAGCCGGTCTTGCTCGATACGCTTGCGCGTTTCGAGTTGTTCAAATGCAACCCGAGACTTCGCAAGCTCAATCTCCACCTTGAGCCCTTCGTCGAACAACTGCTTGTCGGCTTCGTACTGCACCTTGGCCTGCTCGTAGTCGCCGTTCACCTGTGCCCACGCGGCCTGCTGATCGAGGGTCTGCGTTTCCAGTTGAACTTCCAGGTTGCGATAGTCCGCCTCGCCCGCCGCGATTTCCGACTCGGCGTCAAAAACCATCTGATCGAGCTGCGGATTACTCAGTTCAAGCAAAATCGTATCCGGCTCAACCGCCATTCCTGCCTGCAACAGTCGGCGGTCAACTCGCCCCTCATCGCGCGCCGGTATCAGCACGATTTCCTCCGGGACAAGAGTCCCCAATCCACGCACATCGAGCACCATGCGGCCACGGGCTACCTTGTCGATAAACACCGACGAGCGCTCGATCGAAGGCGCTGCCGGCTCAAGCTGCGACACCCCGTATGTCACCGCACTGAGAGCGATCACGCCGACGACAGTCCATACAGCGCGACGGACCTGACGCTTGCGGACTAGATCTTTGCGTTCAATATCCATAAGCACTTTCTTCAATGCACGCCGACCGCCAACCGTCTTTTGCAAGCGATATCAGTAACTTACATACGAGCAACCCCAAGAAAAGTTCGCCAACCGAACAGACCCAGTCCCACTTTCGGGACGGCGGACCAGATCAACTCGCCAACAGAATCCGAGGCATGGACGGAAGTCCACGTTCTCTTAGCCCCACCAGTTAAACCGGCAATTCCAACCGCGCCTCGCAACCCACCCGGTCGGCACGGTTCCTGAGCGTCAAAGTCCCGCCATGATTCTCGGCGATACGCCGTGAGAGGACCAGGCCAATCCCTGTCCCCTGCGGCTTGGTCGTATAAAACGGAACGAACAGATTTGCATCGCTCGAAAGCCCGCGACCCTCATCGATCACCGACACCACGACCCGCCCATTCTCTGTCGACCACCGGATCCCCACGCCGCCGCCGGTCTCCATCGCCGCATCCACCGCATTGCGAACCAAGTTGATCAAAGCCTGCTCGATCTGCGGCACATCAACCTCGACGCCAATGTCGGGCCCGCCTTCCACCTCGACTGCTACCCGTGTCTCCAATCGCCGCGCCGCCTCCACCAGATCCGCCACCAGAACCGGCTGCGGATTCGCCGCCGGCAACTTAGCCAGCCGCGCATAAGCCGCCGTGAAGCGCCCCAACGACTCCGCCCGTGAACCAATCACCTCCAAACCTTCAGTCAAATCGGAGCGAAACTCCCGCGGCCAGTCATCCTGCTTTGCCGACACGCGAAGGCTTTCCGCGATCGAGCGAATAGGCGTGAGCGTGTTGTTCAGTTCGTGACCCAGCACCCGCACCAGACGCTGCCAAGCGAGTAACTCTTCTTCCCGAAGTTCTCGAGTTAGATCTGAAATCACGAGCAGCCTATGCGGTTCGCCACTTTCGCGAAATTCGCGCCGGCTAATCCGCCAACGACCAACACCGCCTGGGAAACGGTGTTCCAGAGTGGCACCCGCCGAGTGGAGGCTCTCTTCGAGGCCCAGCTTCGAGGCGCTCAATCCTTCGATTTGTTCAAAGCGCCGTCCAATGAGCCGCTCGCCTGCTCGGTTGACCAAGCGAAGGCAATCGTGCTCGTCGAATGCGAAAACCGCGACGTCGATCTCTTGCATCACCGTGCGAAGAAGCTGGGTCGCTTCGAGCGCGCCTAATCGCTGCTCGCGCAGCATCCCGCCCATTCGATTGACTTCTTCCATCACCTCGCCGAGCGAATCATCAACTGCTACACGGCCGCGTAGCGAGTAGTCGCCCTCGCGCAGCGCCGCGAGCAGGTTCGACAGCGTCCTCAGTGGAAAAATGACACGCTCGCGGACGCTAAACGCGAACGCCAACCAGCACCCCGCGACAAGCAGCCCGAGAGTCCAGCGGGTTCTATCTTCGTACTCACCGAAAACAAGAAGAGCGATAACCGTTAGCACCGCAGGCGCGCCACTCAACAGGGCGAGGGTCAGCACACGCCGCTCATGGCGAACAGGCTTTTGGCGCGGCTCCATTAGACTGTCTGAGAAGAATTTATCAAAGACCGAACTTCTCGATTCGCCGATACATGGCGCTGCGGCTCAGGCCCAATTCCTTGGCGGCCTCCAACACATTACCTTCGTGGCGCTCCAAAGTTCGCCGAATCAAATATGCTTCCACTTCGTCAAGACTCATTTCGTCGAGCGACGGACGAACACCCTGGCGATCGACGAGGCCCAAATCCCTCGGCTCGATCTCGGGACCCGCCGCCATCAGAACAGCCCTTTGCACGGCGTGATCAAGTTCTCTAACATTGCCCGGCCAAGCGTGAGTCTGCAAACTCTTTCGAGCCTTGCCGGAAAAACCGCTGATGTCCTTGCGATACCGCAAGCGGGCCTTGGCGAGAAAAACGTCCGCCAGCCGATCGATATCCTCACCGCGATCACGGAGTGGCGGCAGGTGAATTTCGATCGTATTCAGCCGGAACAGCAAGTCTTCGCGAAATTCCTTCGCCTCGACCTGCAGCGACAAGTCAGCGTTGGTCGCCGAGAGAATCCTGACGTCCACCTCTCGCGGGCGGGACGATCCAACGCGCTCGACAACCCCTGTCTCCAAAACCCGCAACAATCTCGCTTGACGGTCAAGCGAAATATTGGCGATCTCGTCTAGAAACAAAGTGCCGCCGTCAGCCAGCTCAAAGCGGCCCATGCGGTCGGAATCCGCCCCAGTAAACGCACCTTTCACATGGCCGAACATCTCGCTTTCGAAAAGCCCCTCGGCTAGACCACCAAGGTTCACGGGAACAATAGGCTGATCGCCGCGGTGCGAAATCCGGTGCAGCGTCTGCGCCACGACCTCTTTGCCGGTACCGTGTTCGCCGGTGATGAGCACATGTGTGTCAGTAGGAGCAACGCGTTCGATCAATTCGCATACGGGTTGCATCGCCGGGGAATCCGCCACGAACAAATGCCGTGCTTCACCGCGAAGAAGCAAGTTCTCGGCTTGTAATTTCTCGCTGCCAGCGCGAGAGCTAGCCAGCGCACACTGGGTCCGAATAATAGAAAGCAGCCGCACGTTTTCCCAAGGTTTTTGGAGAAAATCCGCAGCCCCTCGACGCATCGCCTCGACCGCTAGGTCCACGCTGCCCCAGGCAGTCATTGCAACCACCGGCAACCCGGGAACCGCGCCGCGCAGGTTCTCCAGCAATTCAAGCCCCTCAGACCCGGAAGTCGTATCGCGCGTATAGTTCAAGTCGACCAGCGCCAAATCCAAAGCCTTAGCGCCCGCAATCTCCAACGCGCCCGCCGGGGAATCCGCGGACCAACACTCGTGGCCTTCGCTTTTCAACAGCAGCCGCAGCGCCGTCAAGACGTCCGGCTGATCATCCGCAATCAGAATTAGCGCCATATCGGCCCCTACACTATGGCAAGACTCGAATCGCTCGTGGCGTCATTGGCGCCCGTAGTCACCCGCCGCGAGTACGAGTCCATCGTACTCGGGGCGTTGTTCCGTTTTGATCCATTCCGCTCCCTCACGCCCTACTGTGGCCGGATTTGGCAGGGTTTCAGCGAAATTTTGGATTTCGGCGAGCGGGTGCGGATATCCTGTCCGACGGGCGGAATGTTCACGGTTTGACACTGTGTCCATTCTAAGGGTAGCTGTGCCTGTTTCCGCGTCTCCATCGGCGTAAGTCGCCTGGAATCAGTGAAAACTTTTTTAAAAACCACAGGACGCCTCCGTTCGCAGGCCGGAAACAGAGGCGTGGAGGGAAGTCCACGCTGTCATTTCAGGTCGCAGATCGGCCAGATCGGTGGCCAGATGGGTGACAGTCAGGAGACTCGCCTAAACAGGTTGAGAGAATTAGAACGAGCCCAACGATGAAACCGTGGAAAGAGCTCGGCCAGACGGACACACCCGGTGGCGCTGACATGCGTTTGACTGAACGCGACGGCGAGTTTGTGATTCACGTGGGCGGTAGCACCTTGATGTCGAGCCGTGCTCATGGATCGGAAGAGGCGCTGGCGACGTTGGCCTGCGGGCAGTTGGCGGCCGTCGAGCGGCCCCGTGTGCTTGTGGGCGGCCTCGGGATGGGGTTCACATTGCGCGCTACTCTCGATTTACTCCCCAGGAGCGCGATCGTAACGGTCGCCGAGTTAGTGCCCGCCGTGGTCGAATGGAATCGCGGGCCGCTAGCGTCACTGGCGAACTACCCGCTGAGCGACAAACGTGTTCAAATCAACGTCGCCGATGTCGGCCACACGCTGCGGGCGAATCCCGGACGATTCGACGCAATCCTGATGGATGTCGACAACGGTCCCGCGCCATTCACTTCCGACAAAAATGGCGGACTCTACAACAACGCCGGAGTCGCCACCTTGTACGCGGCGCTCAAAACCGGCGGAAGACTGGCCGTCTGGTCAGCCTGGGACGATCGAAAGTTCGAGCAGCGCCTGCGCTTCCACGGCTTCGTCGCGGAGTCCAGCCGCGTGCGGGCGCGCCTCACAAAAGGCGGTAGAAAGCACACCATTTTCTTGGGCGTCAAGCAAGCTCAGCGCTCACCGTCAAGCACTGCTCCGCCAAAGCGCCGTAGGCGATCAAGATAAGATTCAGGGAACTAAGCGAGCCGACCGGGAGCGATTTGACAAGCCAAAAATCTTGCTAGCGATGTTGATCAATAAGAATCTGGTTGCCGTCGGAGTCAACGAGCATCAAACTCGCTGGACCCGTAGACGATTCATCGGCTTCGCTGGTAAGAGACAGGCCTTGTGCTTTCAGCTCGCGCTGTAGCTCACGAACATCTGTAAACGAGGGAAGCTCTTTGCCTGCTTGATCCCAACCTGGATTAAAAGTCAGGATATTCTCGTTAAACATTCCTTGGAATAGGCCAACGACATGATTGCCGTTTTTCAGGATCAGCCAATTCTGTTTCGGTTCGCCGCCAATCGCTACGAAGCCTAGCTTCTCGTAGAACTCTTTTGACGTTTCTAGGTCTTTAACGGCAAGGCTTACCGAGAATGCTCCTAAGTCCATAAATCCTCCAGTTTTCTGATAACGAAACGCGCATCTGGAAGCGTCCCATATTTGAATTGAACGTCCTGCCCAGTATTATGTGCGATGAATTCGCGCCCTACTCTGCGCAAGGGTAGCTCGAATCTTGATTTTTCAAGCTGCCCGCCAAGCTACTTGTTGGACGAAACCGTTCGCAGTACCGAGCCGCGCCGCCGTGCGGTGCGGTCCCTTCCGCGACGTGTGCACCGCACCGCACGGCGGCGCGGCTCGGTACTGCGAAGCGCAACGTCGACTCGCCGGTATCTCAAGTTTCTCCCTTGAACGGGCCGCCCAACCAAGGGGGGCGGTGGCCGGGCTGGTTACTCTACACTAATTGCAAATGATGCTCATTCACTTCAATGCCTCGAAAGCGATATTCGCGACCCTAGGCCTCGCGCTTGTCCTATCAACCGGGCTCCCCGCCCAACAGGAAAGCGTCAACCCAGGCGCGAACTCCGGGTTTACCAATCCGGAGATGAAGCTCGAAGACTACTCGAATCGTTTCGAGACGGAGAGCCGCGAGGTGTTTCACGAGCGCGCCAAAGTGATCGCGGCACTCAAACTCAAGCCCGGCATGGCGATCGCTGATGTCGGCGCCGGCACCGGAATCTACGCAATCCCATTTGCCGAAGCCGTTGGCACACAAGGCATGGTCCACGCCATCGATCTCTCACCGACATTCATCAAGCACCTAACGAAGCAATCCAAAGAACGCGGCCTGAAACAGTTGCAACCCAGGCTCGGAGAAGGCCGCAGTGTCGGTTTACCGGAAAACTCAGTTGACCTGCTGTTTACCTGCGACACGTACCACCACTTCGAGTTCCCCAAAGACGTCTTGGCGTCCGCCATCAAGGCGGTCAAACCTGGTGGACAATTCGTCGTCATCGACTTCGACCGCGAACCTGGCAAATCTCGCGAGTGGCTGCTGGACCATATCCGCGCCGGCAAATCCGAAGTCAAGTCCGAGATCACGGCGGCTGGTTTTCGCTTCGTCGATGAAGTCATGATCGACGGATTCAAAGAAACCTACTTCCTTCGGTTCGAGAAACCCTAAGCCGCGCCCCTCGGGGCGTGTGAAATAATCTCGATTGGCATCATTGTCGTCCGAGGGCCATCGCTGATGACCGATCGCGCCCATTGGGAAGTACTACAACAAACGCCCAACTCGCGGATTGTCCGCGAGGGGCGCTTCATCGTTGTTGAATTCGCAAACCCTCACCGTGTCTTGAGTACGTCCGCCATCACGGGTGGACAGAATGACGCTGTCCGCTTTCTGGTCAATCATCAGAGTTGCGAAGGCCGCGCTCATCTCGACCGCCACGAAGTCGTTACCAGTCAAGGTCAGGAGCACTACCATCGCGCGACTTCAGCCGAACTGGGGCTGTCTCCGCGTGAGACTGCCCTGATGGGCACGGCGGCAAACATGAACTACGCGGCGCTTGTTCGTGAGGCGTATTCTAACATCTCGGTCACCGCGGTTGTCACGGCTGGGGTTGAAGGGAATGCCAGCTGCGCGGGCGATCCGGCCGACTGGCATGAGGGCGAAGACGGTTGGGCGCGCGCGAACCCGCATGACGGCACCATCAACACGATTGTGCTCGTCGACTGCCCGCTCACACCGGCGGCGCAAACCCGTGCGGTCCTCACCATGACTGAGGCGAAGAGTGCGGCCCTGCACGATCTGGCAGTTTCGAGCCGCTATAGCCAAGACCTCGCTACCGGAACCGGCACCGACCAGTTCTGTCTGGCCGCGCCGATCGATGAATCTCGCAAATCGCGCGAGGGCGCCGGTCCCCATTGCAAGCTAGGTGAGTTGATCGGCAGATCCGTCCGTAGCGCGACGAAGGAAGCACTGCGCTGGCAGAACGGGCTTGAGGTTTCCTACACGCGCGGAATCTTTAAAGCGCTGGGGCGCCACGGCGTAACAGAGGCACTTTTGGCGGCTCGCCTAAAAGAGCTACTATCCAGCGCGGACTACGAATTACTCGAAAACAATAGTAAGTCCGCCTACTTCGAGCCACAAGTTTCAGCCGCGGCCTACGCCCTGGCCGCGGTGATTGATCGCGCACGCGCGGGAACAATTTCGAAAGACATCGCCGCGAGCGCGATCCGTCAACAAACCGCGTTGCTAGCGTCGTCGCTGGCCGCTAAGCCCGCTGAGTGGCGTCAGTTTTGGGAGGGGCTCCACCCGGACCCCGACAACCCCGCGGAGGCCGTAGCGCAAGCCATGGCGCTAGGCTGGCAGGCCAAGTGGCGTTAGGGCCGCTCGGCCCCGATGCCGCGCTGTTGATCGCTGCCGTCGCTCTCGACCTTCTCATTGGCGATCCGGTCTACCGCTTGCATCCGATTCGCTTGATGGGCGCGGCGCTCACAGCAACCGAGAAAATTCTCCGCGCGCTCGGAGCCGATGGCTACTTCGGCGGAATCGTTCTGTTTTTGGCTCTAACCGCGATATTTGGTGGTGCGGCCGTACTCATCTCAGCCGTGCTTTCGAGCGTTTCGTGCGCGCCCGCGGTCTTTCACGTCTACCTCGTGTTCAGCATGGTCGCCCTGGGCGACCTACGTAAACACGTTTTCGCTGTCGACCGATCCGCGACCGAAGGCGATGCCGCAGCCCGCCAGTCGATCGCCCAATTAGTAGGCCGCGACACCTCAAAAATGGACGCCCCGGCCTGCCGCAGAGCCGCCATCGAAAGCCTTGCGGAAAGCCTAGTGGACGGCTTCATGACTCCGATTTTTTGGTATGCACTATTAGGGCTACCGGGTCTCGTTACGTTCAAGGTCGTAAGCACGATGGATTCGATGGTCGGTTACAAGACCGATCGCTATCGGAAGTTCGGCTGGTGTGGCGCCCGCCTCGATGACGCTATGAATTTCATCCCAGCACGCCTAAGCTGGCTACTCATATCGTTCGTCGCGTTCTATCTGCCTGGCGGCGCGATTCGAAAGGGCCTCAAGATCGGATGGAGGCAGCACAGCCTAGTTCCAGGCCCTAACGCCGGTTGGAGCGAGGCCGCTGCCGCCGGAGCACTTCAGCTGCGCCTAGTCGGACCCATCTGGCGCGCCGGCAAGCTGGTCACCGAAGTCTGGCTGGGCGACCCAAGCGATACGCCGGCAGGTAGCTCAGACGATGTTCGGCGGGCGACGCTACTCATCACGTGCACAGCTATGTTTTTTGTGATCGTTGTGCTTGCCATCCTGCCGTATCACTTTGTTTCTAGCGCTGGCCTTTGAGGTTTCTTGCGAGCGCCCAAGAGCGCATCCAGGGAACAATTACGGCAGTCGTGAACCGAAGCGAATTCGAGCTCTACGCCAGCCCAAACCGAGGGCAGGCAAGAATCGCCGACGTCCAAGTCATGATGCTGCAAGGCCCGCGCACGCACACGATTGTCAACGTCATCGGCGATCAGCTACTGGAGCTAGCCTGCGTACTAACCCGAAACTTGATCTTTCGAGCCGCCAACGAGGGCTGCCTGTTGGACGAAACCCTTCGCAGTACCGAGCCGCGCCGCCTCGCGGTGCCCAGGTCGTAGAGCGGACCGCACCGCGAGGCGGCGCGGCTCGGTACTGCGAAGCGCAACGTCACCGCTCCTGTCCCCTACCCAGCCATTTCGTATGTCGCGCCTTGGCTACACTAGTTAGTCTTATGCGATTCCTTGCTGTTCTGCTCGCTTTTTCCGTTTCCGCCGCGCTTGCGGCCGTTACCCCGGTTCCTAGCGAAGTGTCGCCGACAAAGGTGGCCGGCGCCAAGCCCCGCAACGTCGTCTTCATCCTCTCCGACGACCATCGCTTCGATGCGATGTCGTTCATGAACCACCAGTTCGCAAAAACGCCGCACATGGACGCCATGGCCAAGAATGGCGTTCACTTGAAGAACGCCTTCGTTACGACCTCGCTGTGCTCGCCGAGCCGCGCTTCCATCCTTACCGGCCTCTACACGTTCCGGCACCTCGTAATCGACAACAATCGGCAAGTACCAAAGGGAACTCTGTTTTTCCCGCAGTATCTTCAGAAGGCCGGCTACGCCACAGCCTTCATTGGGAAGTGGCACATGGGCGGCGCAACCGACGAGCCGCGCCCTGGCTTTGATCGCTGGGTGAGCTTTCGCGGACAGGGCCACTACCTGCCGCCAAGCCCCAATTACACGCTAAATGTCGACGGCAAGCCGGTCAAGCAAAAGGGCTACACTACGGACGAGTTAACTGACTACGCTCACTAGTGTCCGGCTACGGTCTGGGTAATATCCGACAAGTCATTTGGAATGAGCGGGTTGAGTGCGATTTGAAGATTTATCGATTTGAATTTTGAATGGTGGTTTTGATGGTCCAGGGGCCGGCCTCGAGTTTTTGACAATGAGGCATGAACCTTGGCCGGACCGTCTTCGCACAGTTGATGGATGAGCTTCCAATCTACGAATTCCGAAAATGTGTGGCTCGTTATGACGGTGACCATAAATTGCGCGGCTTTTCTTGCTGGGATCAGTTTCTTTGTCTGGCGTTCGCGCAGTTGACCTATCGCGAAAGCCTGCGCGATATCGAAGCATGCCTGCGCTCGGTGCAGCCCAAGCTCTACCACATGGGGTTCCGCGGCAGGGTTTCGCGCTCCACGCTGGCCGACGCCAACGAGACTCACGACTGGCGCATTTACGCTGACTTTGCTCAGGTCCTCATTGACATCGCCCGCCCACTCTACGCCGAACAACCCTTGGGCTTCGACTTGAATTCCAGCGTCTACGCCTTGGACTCCACCACCATCGACCTCTGTCTTTCCGTGTTCCCATGGGCTCGCTTTCGCTCTCGCAAGGGCGCCGTGAAGTTGCATACTCTGCTGGACGTTCGGGGCTCGATCCCCACGTTTATTGAGGTTTCCGACGGCAAAACACACGATGTCAACATCCTCGACCGGATCATGCCCGAGGCCGGTTCCTTCTATGTCATGGATCGTGCCTATGTCGACTTCGAGCGTCTGTACGTGTTGCAGTTGTCGGCCGCCTTCTTCGTCGTACGCGCGAAGAAAAGCCTGCGCCTACGTCGCCGTTACTCTCATGCGGCGCCACCGGAAACCGGTGTGCTTTCGGATCAGACCGTTGTTCCGATTGCCGCCACATCGGCCAAACGCTATCCTGACCCGCTTCGCCGCGTTCGCTACTACGACACCATTCAGGATCGCAGGCTCGTGTTTCTGACCAACAATTTCGAACTGCCGGCGCTCACGATCGCGCTGCTCTACAAATCGCGCTGGAAAGTGGAATTGTTCTTCAAGTGGATCAAGCAGCACCTCCGCATCAAAGCATTCTTCGGCACCAGCGCCAATGCAGTGAAGACCCAAATCTGGATAGCGGTCTCCATTTATGTTTTAATTGCGATCCTTAAAAAGCGACTGCGCCTTGAGCCGAGCCTCTATCAAATCCTACAGGTACTCAGCGTGACGCTCTTCGAGAAAGTGCCCATTCCACGGGCCTTTGACGATGCCAAGTCCCAAGATAAATCGTACGGAATTTCTAACCAGTTGAATCTGTTCGACTTATAGCCGGACACTAGTGGACTACGCTGTTGACTGGCTAGAGGAGCAGAAGCCGTCCGAAAAGCCATTCTTCCTGTACCTCTCGCACAAGGCAGTCCACGCGAACTTCACCCCTGATGAAAAGTACAAAGGTTCTCTTTCAGACATTCCCTTCAAGCGCCCGGCGAGCGAAGCAGACACATACGAGAACTACAAGGGCAAGCCACGTTGGCTGCGCGATCAGCGCAATAGTTGGCACGGAGTCGACTTTCCATATCACAGCGAACTCAACATCGAGGAGTACTACAAGCGCTACTCCGAGGCGCTGCGGTCCGTCGACGACAGCATTGGCCGCGTGGTCGGGCAATTGAAAAAGATGGGTATCCATGACGAAACGCTGGTCATTTACATGGGCGACAACGGATTCCAATTCGGCGAACACGGCTTGATCGACAAGCGCGTGGCATACGAAACTTCGATCCGCGTTCCAATGTTGGCGCAGTGCCCCGAGCTGTTCAAAGCGGGCAGCGTCGTCGACGAAGTCGTCGCCAATATCGACATTGGTCCCACAGTGATGGAAGCGATGGGCATCGAGAAACCCGCCCACATGGACGGCCAGAGTTTTCTGCAACTCGGCGCCGGCAAGAAGATCCCATGGCGCGACTATTTTCTCTACGTCTACTACTGGGAAAAGAATTTCCCGCATTCGCCGACACAATTTGCGCTACGCGGTAATCGCTACAAATACGTCACCTACTACGGCCTGTGGGACACCGACGAGCTCTACGATCTCCAAGCCGACCCAGGCGAGACCACGAACCTACTCCACGACCCAAAGTTCGCCAGCACGGCGAAGGATATGGAGACGCGGCTCTACGACATGATGACCGAGCTAGGCGGCATGGAGATCCCGCTGAACGCACCCCGCGGCAATTCGCAAAACAAGAGAATTCGCGGACGCGGTGGAAAGAGGGCGTCGGACTTCCCAGAGCCGCTGGTACTTGACACTCCGGTGCATACCAACGCGCAGTAAGCAGCGTCTCGGTGGCGCCCGCGTAAGTTGTCCCGCGCAAAGGAAGTTCGTCTCAACTGTCTCCAGAGCATATTTAGGAATGGCATAGACTGCTTGCCCCAGCACCACGCCCGAGAAAATCGGAGGCGCGACTGTAAAGGAGTGCGGTGGCGAAGGGTTAGCTGGGAATGTTGAGTTGGGTCTTGTTGAGGAACGATCAGCAGGGCCCAACTCAGCGTATTCCAGAAAGCTGATTCGCCACCGCACTCCTTTACAGTCGCGCCTCCGATTTCGGACAGCGGAATCTAGTCTCAAGAGATCGCCGGCTTCACCGCTTTTCATTCAAGAGCGGTCTATACCGTTGCTGAAAATGCTCCAGTCAACTAACAATTCGCGGTCTGTGATAGCATTGCGAGACTCTATATGGCAGACCAAGCCGTCTACGATCCCTACGCTCTAAAAGCCGAAAATATTCAGCCGCCGCCGACAACGTTCGGCGCAACGATGAAGCTGATTGGGCCAGGCCTCATCCTCGCCAGCTCGATCGTTGGCTCTGGTGAACTTATCGCCACGACGGTTTTGGGCGCCGAAAACGGCTACATCCTGCTGTGGCTGATCCTCTTGAGCTGCGTCGTCAAGACAGTCGTTCAGAACGAGCTTGGGCGTTACGCCATCGCCACCGGAAAGACGACGCTCGAAGCGTTCGACCAAATGCCCGGCCCTCGCTTCAAGGTTTCGTGGCTGGTGTGGATGTGGGCCTTGATGGTCACGGCCACGCTGTTTCAGATCGGTGCGATGCTCGGCGGAATCTCCGAGATACTCAACCGCCTGTTTCCCGCAGTCTCAATCACGATCTTTGTGTGGATCTTGGCGGGATTGTCGATTCTGCTCCTGATTGCCGGCAAGTACTCGATGGTCGAACGCATCGCGATGGGCCTTGTTGTAAGCTTCACGGCGCTGACGGTTAGTTGCTGTTTCTTGCTCTTCAAACTGCCCCAATACTTTGACTGGAGCGCTGTGTTAGAAGGGCTGACGTTCCAACCGCCCGAGGGCGGAATGGGGACGGCCGTTGCGGCGTTCGGCATCACCGGCGTCGGCGCGAGCGAACTCGTGATGTATCCCTATTGGTGCATCGAAAAAGGCTATGCGCAGTACGCCGGCAAGCGCGACGATTCCGACGGCTGGACCCACCGCGCTTTTGGCTGGATCCGCGTGATGGGCGTCGACGTCGTCAACTCGATGGTGATCTACACGTTCGCCACCGTTGCCTTTTACTTCTTAGGGGCGGGTGTCCTCAAGGGCATGGGGCTGGTTCCCGCGGGCTCGGAAATGGTTCACGTGCTTTCGAATATCTATACGCAGACTCTGGGCGAGTGGTCGCTGCCGCTGTTCATGGTCGGAGCGTTCGCCGTCTTGTACTCAACTGTTTTCGCGGCGACCGCCGCGAACTGCCGTGTGTGGGCTGATTTTGTCGGCATGCTGGGGTTCTACGACAAGAACGACTACAAACAGCGTTTGCGCGTGACGCGCTTCTTCGTCGTGTTCCTGTTGGTCGTGCCCTGCCTCTACTTCATGCTGCTCGAAGCGCCGGTATTAATGGTCAAGATCGGCGGTATTGCGCAGGCCATCATGTTGCCCGTAATTGGGTTTTTTGCGGTCTACATTCGCTACTACCATATGCCCAAACGGGTTCTGCCGAAAGGCTGGATCACGCTAATGCTGTGGGTATCGTCCGTCTTGATGGCCGTGTTCATGAGCTACTCGGCAATTTCGAGGTTGTAGAAACGTAGCTCCCATATCCCAGCACTTGATACCCGGTTTAACCTGAGGGTGCAATGCGAACCGATATAAGGTTGGTCAGAAAACGAACTACGAATCTTGAGGGGGAGGCGAATGCGGCTACAACCGCACCGCAACCGGTAGTCCTGTTCTGGAGCGATAAACCCGCACCCGGGTTTGAAGCAATGTTAAAGGAACTTGAGGCGAAACAAGCGGCATCTGACGAAGTCGAATCATCAGTCAACAAGCAGGCCGGGAAGCCAGAGAGCAAGATCGGGAAATAGCGTAATTAAAATTAACGTCGCGACGTTCGCCGCCAGGAACGGCGCCGCGCCGCGAAATATCGTTCCAATACGTAGATTCGAGATCGCCGCGCAGACGTTGAGGCAGGTGCCCACCGGCGGAGTGCACGCCCCGACCGCGAGCCCCGAGACCAGCAGCACGCCGAACAGAATCGGGGAAACTCCGATTTGCGCGACCGCAGGCAGGAATACCGGCGTCAGCAATAAAATTGCGGGACTGACGTCTATGATGGTGCCGGCCACAAGCACGATCAGATTGATGACCAGCAAAGTGCCCGTGATGCCGAGGTCAAGATCGACGACGAATCCCGCGATTGCCTCGGGAATCCGCTCAAGCGCGAGCACCCAAATATAAACCTGCGACAGCGCGATGATCAGCATGATTTTCGCGCTCGTGAGTCCGGCGGACAGTAGACAGGCGCGGAAAGCGTCAACAGTAAGTGCCCGCGTGACAATGAAGCCGATGATCGCGGCATAGAGAACCCCCAGGGCCGCCGATTCCGTAGCCGTCGCGATCCCGAGGACAACCGAACCGACCACGAATACCGGCATGAGTAGCACGGGTAGCGAGCGCGCCGTTTCGCGCACCGCATGACCAATGCCGCCGGGGATCGCTTCTCGCGGGTAGTTCTTCTTCCGAGAAATCGCCACCGTCAGACCGAGTTGAAACACACCTACTAGTAGCCCCGGAAACACCCCACCAAGAAACAGGCGCCCCACCGACTGCTGAGCGACAACCGCGTACAGAACCATCGGAATGCTGGGGGGGATGATCATTCCCATAGTCGCGGATGCGACCGTAATTCCCGCCGCGAATGATCTTGGGTAGCCGCGACGCTCCATCTCAGGAATGAGAACCGACCCAATCGACGCCGTGTCCGAGGCGGATGACCCCGAGATGCCGCCAAACAACATGCTGGCCATCACGTTCACCAGGCCGAGTCCGCCGCGAAAACGGCCAACGAACATCAGGCTGAAATCGATCAGTCGAGTGGTAATTTGTGCTCCATTCATGACCTGCCCCATCAGCATGAAAAGCGGGAGGCTGATGAGGGCGTATGAGTCAAAGCCTGAAAACAGCCGCTGCGGCAGCACCAAGCTGAGTTGAGGGTCGTCGATCAGAAAATAAAGCAGGGCCGAGAGCCCGAGCGAGTAAGCGATCGGAACGCCAAACGCAATCAGAATAAGCAGCGCGACGACCAGAACAACCGTCATCGCCCGTTGCTCGGGCGCAGAGTAGCCACAAGGCGGGTCAATGAATAGAGCAACGCGATGCCGCAGCCTAGCGGCACGCTGATCTGGGCAACACTGCGCGGCAATTGCGTGGCCGGCATGAGGTAGTCACCGGTGACGCGAATCCATTCAATACTGCGTTCGAATAGCACGAGGTTGAGCAGCCCAACCAGCACCAGCGAAGTACGGTGAGCCAGCAGCCGGCCCCGTTCGCCGAACTGCTCGACCAGATAACCGACCCGGATATGCTCTTCTTTGCCAACCGCCAGCGCCGCCCCGATTGACGACGCATAGACGAAGGCGATCGTCGCACCCTCGTTCGCGCCGACCAGACCCGTTCCAAAAAAGTAGCGCATGATGACCAAGATCACAATGACGGCAAACACTAGGAACAGGGTCAGCGTCAGTACGCCCTCTAACAAGGTGGTCAATCTTCGCTCCATCGATTCGACTGACATGGCGCTATTCCCCGCGCGCCGCGCGCCGAGCTTCTTCGACCTCGTCCCACGTGAAGTAGCCCTTGTCGATCATGTAGTCGTAAACCGGGAGGGCGGCTTTGCGGAACGGCTCTAACTCCGCACCCGTCACGAAATTCGTTTCGAGAAGTTCCGAGAGCTTTTGAATGTACTCCTCTTCGCTCTCGCGGTTCATCCGATCGCTATAGGCGATGGCCTCGCGAGCGACTTCGTCGAAAATTGTCTGCAACTCAAGCGGCAGCGATTCGTACCACTCGAGATTGACCATAAAAGGGTCGGGGCCGGTGCTGTAGTTGGTAATCGTCAAGTACTTTTGCACCTCGTGAATTCGCATGTCCCACAGGTTTGAAGGCGCGTTGTCCTGCCCGTCGATAACACCGGTTTTGGCCGCTTGATAAACCTCGGTAAACGGAATTTCTTGCGGATTCGCCCCAAACGCTTCAGAGGTGATCACATTTACCTCTTGCGCGGGGACACGCATTTTTAGGCCAATCAGATCGTCGGGGTGACGGATGGGCCGGACACTCGTGGTGTGCGCGCGGAAGCCCTGTGAAATGCCACAAGCGGGCACGTGGAAGCCGTTTTTCCTAGCTTCACGGTTGATGCGCGCCGCCAGATCACTGTTCACGAGCCGTAGCGCTTGGTCCCAGTCTTCAACCAAAAACGGCAGCAGGAAAAGCCCATATTTAGACGTGGCGTCCGCGAAGAAGCCACCGCGAGTCGCCTGCAGAATGTTGAGCGCGACCATGTCCATTAGCTCGCGCTCTTGTCCTAGGACACCGGAGTAGTAGCTCTCGACGTCGATTCGGCCTTGCGTCCGCTTCTCAAGTTCTTCTTCAAAAAAGGCCATCGAGACACTGCGCGGATGCGGTGGCGGCTGCGAATTGGCGTATCGAAAACGGTACGTCGACTGCTCCGCGCTACAAGCGCAAAGGAAAAGGGCAAGGCTGACAGCGGCGAGACGCACAGGTGCGGGATAGTCTACTACGTTCGGAGCCGCCAGATGCCGAGCGGGATTCCCTTGACGCAGGCTAGCCCGCATTTCTCACCACCTCACGGCGAAAGCACGCGATAGGTGCGTCACTACTTCGTTGCGCTCGATCGCCGTGCTCGACGGACTGTCAAGTACGCCTCCGCGCGCCGACCTTCGCCCGCCTCGTAATGACGCACCTCTCACGCACTTTCGCTCGCCACGTGGTGAGAATTGCGGGCTAGAGCATTTTCAGTAACGGCGTAGACCGTTCTTGAATGAAAAGCGGTGAAGCCGGCAATTTCTTGAGACTAGATTGCGCTGCCCGAAATCGGAGGCGCGACTGTAAAGGAGTGCGGTGGCGAAGGGTGAACTGGGAAAGTTGAGTCGGGTCCTGTTGAGGAATAGTCAGCAGGACCCAACTCAGCGTATTCCAGAAAGCTGCTACGCCACCGCCCTCCTTTACAGTCGCGCCTCCGATTTTCACGGGCTTGGTGCTAGGGCAAGCAGTCCATGCCATTCCTGAACATGCCCTAGATCAATTGCGATGGGAATTGCGGCGCTGCAAAAGCGGATGTGCCGAAGGCGCTGCGCACCGGATGCCGTCGCAAATGTGCCGCACATCGCAATTCAAGACACGATGCTCGCCAAAAGTTCGCGACAATGTTTGCTGGGAGGGTCCTCCACATGGCCGACATAAAGCAGCACTCCGCATCTCGCAGAGGGTTTCTACGCACGACGACAGGAGCGATTGGCGCCGCCGGAATGCTACAAGCACAGGCGGCCGATTCCGACCAGGCAATAAAGGTTGGCCTCGTTGGCTGTGGAGGACGCGGTACGGGCGCGGCCGCACAGGCTTTACAAGCGGACGACTATTCGGTGTTGACCGCTGTCGCTGACGTTGATCGGGCGAAGATCGACAAGAGCCTCATCGCGATTGACGGCCGTCACAAAGATAAGAACAAGGTGCGCGTAGATAAGGCACACCAGTTCCTCGGTCTCCATGCCTTCCAGCAAGTGATTGATAGCGACGTGGACGTGATTTTGCTCGCCACACCTCCGGGCTTTCGTCCGATGCACCTCAGGGCCGCTATTGAAGCGGGCAAGCACGTTTTTAGCGAAAAGCCTGTCGCGATCGACGCTCCGGGCGTTCGCTCGGTGCTCGAAACAGCCAAGCTCGCGAAAGACAAGAATCTCTCTCTGGTCGCGGGTTTCTGCTGGCGATATAACCAATCGATCGTCGAAATTATGGACCAGGTTCTTAGCGGGTCGGTCGGAGACCTACGCGCTTACTACGCGACGTACTACACCAGCCCGGTCAAGCCAATGCCGCCGGCGTTTGAGCGCCCGATCGGAATGACTGACGTCGAATGGCAAATTCGCAATTGGTATAACTTCGTCTGGCTGTGCGGCGACGGTCTTGTTGAGCAGGCGGTTCATAGTGTCGACAAAATTGCTTGGGCCTTCGGCGACGAGCCGCCCGAGAGTTGCGTGGCGGTCGGTGGACGCCAGATTCCCGCCCACGACGGCAATATTTTCGATCACTTCGAGGTGAATTACCTGTACCCCAACGGGGCGCGCGCGTTTCTAGGGTGCCGCCAGATTCCCGGCTGCCACAACGAAAACTCCGACTACATTCTTGGCTCGAAAGGGCGCGCGACGATCGGCCGCGGCATGTCTCCAACGATCGAAGGTGAGACCAATTGGGTCTATAGCGGCCCGCGAGTCGACATGTACCAGGAAGAGCACGATCAGCTATTTCGCGCGATTCGGCGGGGCGAGCCCATCAATGATGGCAACAGGATGGCAACAAGTACAATGCTCGCAATCATGGGCCGCATGGCTGCCTATACCGGACAACAAATCACCTGGGACCAGGCGATGCAGTCGCAACTGAGCCTCTTCCCCGAAAATCTTACGTGGGACATGGAGCACGAAGTTCCTCCCCTAGCGCGGCCCGGCAAGACGGAGTTCGTTTAGGGGTGTTGCGCGGCTTTCGTTCGAAAGGCGCCCTGGCCTCGACCTTGCTGCTCGCGGCCTCTTTAAACAACGTACCGCTCAGTGCGGCGGACGAGACCGAGATGGAACTCGTTCGCCAACTCCATAGACGCATCACCGCCAAATCATCTGACGGAGCGCCCGGCGAGGCTTACGAAGTCAAGATTCCCGACTCATCGGTTACGTTTCGAATGACGCCGATACCCAGCGGCGAATTTGCGATGGGAACGCCGGACTCCGAGCCCGGTCGTGGCGAGGACGAAGGCCCGCGCCGCCTCGTGCAACTCGATGCCTTTTGGATGGGCAGTCACGAAGTCACCTGGGACGAATACCGCATTTTTATGCTCCGGGAGGCGAGCGGCTATCGCGACCCCGACGCTTCCGTGGCCGCCGTATCGAGCCCCACACCGCCGTATGTCGAGATGAGCTTCGGCATGGGTATCCAGGGCTTTCCGGCGATTAGCATGACGCAACATGGGGCCAGCAAGTACGCGCAATGGCTCAGCGCCAAAACTGGGCACTACTACCGCCTGCCGACCGAAGCTGAGTGGGAGTACGCTTGCCGCGCGGGCACAGACACGGCCTACTCGTTTGGCGACGACAAATCGCAACTAGGTGAGCACGCCTGGTTCGGTGAGAACAGCGAGCGGCACTACCAGAAAGTTGGCGCCAAGCAGGCCAACCCATGGGGCCTTTTCGATATGCACGGCAATGTATGGGAGTGGACGCTCGATCAATACCAATCCGCCTATCCCGCGGCTAACGACTCGATCGCTAACCCTTTGGAATTGGCTGATGCGCTTTTCCCGCGGGTCGCGCGAGGCGGCTCGTGGATGGACGATGTCGATTCGTCGCGATGTGGGGCGCGGCGCGCTTCGGAAGAGTCTTGGAAGATGCAAGATCCACAATTGCCGAAGAGCATCTGGTATCACACCGACGCCCAATGGCTGGGGTTTCGTCTTGTGCGTCCGGTGAAGATTCCTAGCCCAGAAGAAATGTATGCCGCTTGGAATTCAGCCACAGACAAGATGTAGCTTGCTCGCGTGCTGCTGCGTCGCAACGGGTCTGTTCGCTTCAACTCACTCCTCGATTGAGTATGAGCGACTGATTGCCGAGCAACCTCACATGGGCACGCTCGTGCGGATCACCGCGTTCGCGCCGCGCGGTATCGACGGCGTTCGCGCTGTGCAGGCGAGCTTTGCGCGTGTCGAGGAACTTAGCCACCGCTTGTCCGACTACCGCGAAGACTCAGAGGTCAATCAAGTTTCGCGACGGGCTGACCGCGCACCTGTTTTTTTATCCAGAGACCTGTTTTCGGTGCTGGCCGCCGCCGCCGAAATCGCGCGTTCGAGCGGCGGTGCGTTCGACGTGACAAGTGGTGCCTTGACGCGGCTGCAACGCCACGGAAAAGTGCCCAGCGCCGCTGGTCGTGAGCTGGCTCGGAATCGAACGGGATGGCAGCATGTTGTTCTCGATGCCCGTGCCCAGACCGTGTACTTTCTAAGGCCGGGTATTCAACTCGACCTCGGAGGCATCGCCAAGGGATACATCGCCGACCAAGCTCTAGTTGAGCTTCGCCGCCACGGCATCGACCGCGCGCTCGTCGCGATTGCGGGCGATATAGTCGCGGGCGTGGCGCCGCCAGGTGAGTCGGGCTGGCGAGTGGCAATCGAAGCTAAAGGGATCGAACGCGAGATTCGGTTGGCGAACGAGGCGGTTTCGACATCGGGTGATCGCGAACGTTCCCACGAGATTGGCGGAGTACTGTATTCGCACATCGTCGACCCAAGGTCGCAGCGAATCGCGCGGGAGCCGCGAGCAGTGAGCGTGATTGCCCGCTCTGGAGTCGAAGCCGACGGCTGGGCGACAGCGTTGCACGTTCTAGGGCGCCTCAAGTCACAACAGTTTCTCGATAGCCACCCGCAACTGAAACCCATATGGCCCAGCGAGTAAGCGATCAGCGTCCGCGATTCTTCGTTACCGTCTTCTGCTACCGTGAGTGCGAAATGCTCCGAATCGTCCTCACCGCAGTTCTTACCGCTTGCTCTCTCACAGCCCAAATCGATAGTCGCCAGATACTCGACTTCCTTGAGCGTACTCGCGACGACAAGGGCCTGCCAGGCTTGGCGGCAGCCGTTTCGATCGACGGGAAGATCGTGTTTTCCGAAGGTGTTGGATACGCCGAACTGGACAATCGCTCGCCGCAGATCGGCCGCTCCGTCAACAACATCGGCTCCGTCTCGAAGGTCGTCGCAACCGTCGGCCTCATGAAACTTGTCGAGCAGGGCAAGGTCGACCTCGATGCCGAGATCCAAACCTATATTCCCTTCTACCCCAAGAAGAAGTGGCCCATCACGCTGCGCCATATCCTGACGCAAACGTCTGGAACCCGGCACTACAACGGCGTCGAGTTTGGCGAGCATCGCAGCGGAGCGTTGCGTCACTATGACAGTTTTGAAGAAGCCAGCAAGATCTGGCGGGACGACCCATTGCTGTTCGAGCCTGGCTCGGCCTGGTCGTACTCGTCTCATGCTTTCAACTTGTTGCAGGGGGTGATCGAAAATGCCTCGGGCGAGGATTTCGAAAGCTACCTCCGCCAAAACGTTTTCCATCCCGCCGGTATGTTGGCAACCCAATTCGACGTTTTGTCGAGAGTGATCGGTGGCAGAGGTCACGGTTACAGGCGAAACGAGGGTGGCGGATTCTCACACGCGGACCGTGAGGACCCGAGCTTCAAGTTCGCTGGGGGAGGCATTCTATCTACAGTCGAAGACCTCGTTCGTTTCTGCGACGGCTTAAACCGCGGCATGGTTCTAAAGCAGACAACGATCGCGACCATGCTAAAGCCGCAGCTCGACGCCGGCATCAAAACCTTCGGAGACAATCCGCGGCCACTCAACTTTCAGCAGGCGTTGGGCTGGCGCATCGCCACCCTAAGGGGGCACCGCTACTCAACACACGGCGGCTCGGTAAAAGGCGTCAAAACGTATTTGGCAAACTTCGCCGACGCCAGCTTGATCGTCGCGGTGCAAGGGAACGAAGCCTCCTTCAATCCCGGGCCCGTCGCAATGGCAATCGCGAGTATGCTGCTGCCGCCTCCTCGTTAGCAGGGAACAAAGCTTTGTCGACCCTGCGCTTGTTGGCTAGCCGGCGAAGCCGTCGATCGGATTCTTTCGCTTGATTTAGGTGCTCCGTTGGCCTTCGTTTGTGGGTTTTGCTTCGACACTCAGGGACTGTCCGGCAGTGCGAATGCCCAGAAGCCCATGCCTGACGCGATGGCTACATACTGGCGGCCACCGACCATGTAGGTCATTGGCGAGGCCTTCCAGTCTTGATTTGCTTGGAAATGCCAGAGGGGTTCGCCGCTTTTTGCGTCGAGAGCCGCGAAGGCTCCGCTGTCTTCGCCAAAGAAGACTAGATCGCCAGCGGTGGAAAGTACCCCCGAATAGGTATGGGCCTTTCCGGTTTGTGCGTAGCTCCAAACCACGCCGCCGGTTTGGATATCGATCGCGCGAATGAACTTTTGATTGGGCGAACCGTCTGATAGCCGGACCGTGCCGCCCAACCAACTGCGGCCTCGTTGCCAGGCGCGATCGTCTTTGGTGTAGTTCATGCACGATTCGTGGGCTAGCAAGTAAAACAGCTTGGTCCCTGGGTGGTAGCTCGTCGCCCACCAATTGGTCGCGCCGCGAATCGCTGGACAAACGTCGGACCCCTCGTGAGTTGGGTCGCTGCCCGGAATTACGATGGGCCTGCCCTTTTCGTCCATGCCCTCGGCCCAGGTCTGGGGCACAAAAGGCTTGGCCAATAGGAACTCTCCGTCGGTGCGATCGAGAACGTAGAAGAAACCGTTGCGGTTGCCCTGAATCAGCAGCTTGCGTTGGCGACCTCGAAACTCTTCGTCGACTAGTAGCAGCGGTTCTTGCGCGTCCCAATCGTGGGTGTCGTGCGGCGTGAACTGGAAGTACCACTCCAGTGCGCCCGTCTTCGGCTTCAGAGCGAGAACGGAGTTTGTGTACAGGTTGTCGCCCGGACGCAGGTCGCCATTGAGGTCGGGACAGGGGTTGCCGGTCGGCCAATAGAGCAGATCCAACTCGGCGTCGTAGCTGCCCGTCAACCAGGTCGCGCCGCAACCGCGGCGGAGAACCTCGGCATCGCCCCAGGTCTCCGACAGCGGTCCGCCTGGTTCGGGAATCGTCCAAAAACGCCAAGCGCGTTCACCGCTAGAGGCATAGTAGGCGTCGAGGAAACCACGCAGCCCGGTGTCGCCCGCGCTGATGCCGGCGATGACGAGATCGCCGACGACCATCGGTGCCGCGACGGCGCCGTAGTGCTCGTGGTAGTCGGCCATTTCGGTGTCCCAAAGGCGCTTGCCGCTGAACCGATTGAGGGCGATAACGTGGGCATGGTCGGTGACGGTGAAGAGCATGTCGCCACGAATCGCAACACCGCGATTGAGCCCAATACCGGGGTCTCCAACAAGTCCCGGAGTACGCGGCTGCGAGTAGCGCCAGATTTCGCGGCCTGTCGCGGCGTCGAGAGCGTAGACCTGGTTCACGGCCGTGACGTACATAATGCCGGCGATCACGATTGGCGTCCCCTCGATCATGCTCATTTCTCGGATGGGGTAGAACCATTCGGCGGTTAGCTGGTCAACGTTTTCGCGATCGATTTGGTCGAGCGCGCTGTGGCGATTGCCGCTGTCGCTGCCGTGATAGGTCGACCAGTCTACGAACGGTTCGACGGGTGGTTCTTTGAAGGCTTCGCCGTCTCGCCTTAACAGGTGGATCTTGCCATCGGCGGTTTGAACTTGGGCGTCAAATCCACTCTCGTTGAGGATGTTTCCGGATATCGAACCGCCGTCGACTAGCGGCAGAGAGCCATCTCTGGGCTGAGGCGCGCGCGGGTCGCGAGCCGCCGGGGACACCGCTCTTGCGAGGTCCTTGAGATACGAGATGAGCAGTTCAAGCTCATCGGCCGGCATTTCGATGGCCGGCATTCCTTTCGAGGGAACGCCGTTTGTAACGATCGTTGCGAGTTGGTCGGGCCGGCTTCTGTGGATTTTGATCAAGATCGAGCGAGCGCGATCGGTGCCCGCGCCATCACTGCCGTGACAAAGCGCGCAGCGGGTTTGGTAGGCATCCTCACCGACGGCGGCGAAGACGTTGAGCACCGAGAAGGCGACAAGGGCGAACAGTAATGGGATTCTCATGAGGAGATTCTATTGTGGCGGGGTTCGACGGTAGGCGGAAGTTACGGCCAATGTATGAGGCTCCGCATTTGGGCGAGCGCCGAGGCCTGGGCGGCGTTTGTCGCGATGTTGTTGAACTCGCGCGGATCGCTTTGGTGGTCGTACAGCTCCTCGCCGTCGCCTTCGCCCTTCCACTGGATATAGCGATAGCGATCGGTGCGCACGGTGCGACCGTAAACGCGGTTTTCCCACTCGATCTGACTGTACGCAGCCGACTTGACCGTGCTGCCTGGATCATCGAGCACCGGCGCCAGGCTGACCCCATCGAGACCATCCGGCACCCCGAGCCCGCAAAGGTCGGCGAGCGTCGGATAGAAATCAACGAACTCCGCTAGAGCTTTCGTCGAGCGCCCGTTCCCCTTGGCCCCAGGCGCGGAAATAATCAACGGCGCGCGCACCGACTCTTCCATCAGCGACATTTTCTGCCAGTGTGTGTGTTCGCCCAAGTGCCAACCATGGTCGCCGAAGAAAACCACGACAGTGTTTTCGCGCAGCCCTAGGCGGTCGAGCGTCTGTAGAACTCGCCCGAGCTGCTGATCCATATAGCTGACCGAGGCGTAGTAACCACGCAGTGAAATTCGTTGTTGTGTGGGCGTCATGCCCATGTCGTTCCACAGGTACGAGCGAAGGATCTTCGCGGCCGCCGGTATGTCGGCGAGATCATTCGGAGGGTTCGAAATCGGCTCGATGTCGTCGAGCGAGTACATGTCAAAAAAGTTCGAGGGCGCGACGAACGGAACATGTGGCCGAACGAACCCGAGGCCCATGAAGAATGGTTCTCCGGCCGTTTGCTCCAATAGCTCGATGGCCTTGTCGGCCGCCGCGGTGTCCGCTTGTCCGCTGTCATCGGCGGTCTTTACCCATTGCATTCGCAGGCCGTCGCGCAGATGAGGATTCGGGTTGCCGCCGTCGCCGGGACTGTCACCCTCCAGGCCGGCGGGGCTAATTGAGACGTCCCACGAGGGCGGGTCCTGGTAGTTCATCGATCCGACGCCGCCGGGAACACCCATGTGAAACATCTTGCCCACGCGCATGGCGCGGTGGCCGGCATTCTTGAAATACTGCGGCAGCGTCACCGCGTTTGGGTTGGTGCGGCGAAAATCGACCTGCGCGTTGGACGTCACGCCGCTGTTGTCAGGGCGTAGTCCGGTCATCAGCGAAGCGCGGCTCGGACCGCAAAACGGAAACTGGCAGTAAGCTCGATCGAAGCGCACGCCGCGTGCCGCCAGCCCATCGACGTTAGGCGACTTGACGAGCGGATGACCGTAACAGCCGAGGTAGTTGTTGAGATCGTCGGCGGCGACGAAGAGCACGTTCTTGGGCGCGCCGTCCGCGGCGCGCAACGCAGTTGCGCCAGATACCGCCGAAAGAAAAGTACGCCGGGAGAGGTTCGGTGCGACAGTC
This sequence comes from Bryobacterales bacterium, assembly GCA_965247305.1. Classification (GTDB taxonomy): domain Bacteria; phylum Acidobacteriota; class Terriglobia; order Bryobacterales; family UBA6623; genus CATQHP01. The sequence continues at coordinate 5,886,184 of OZ252030.1, forward strand.
ATCACCGAGGATTGTCGCAAAGAACCGCATTCGCGCGGGAGGCCACGAAATCCCGGCTGGCGGCGAATCGGCCGAGTAACGCGGAGGAGGTTGGGAAGCGAGTAAGATTGCGCTACCCGGCCACCGCTGTCTCCGCCGCCGGGCGGAAGGAGGAGACGATCAACCGTTGATCCAAACACCGGGAAAGATTTGAATCACTGGCGTCACATTCAATTGGACGCGACTAGGCCCGAGCCGTTTCGCGCGCCCGATTCGCCTGGGTCGCGAAACGCACATCGCCCGCGACTGGCGGCGTTATCGCGGAACCTTCTGGGGTTTCTTCTGGCCTTGGGTCAAGATCCCTCGCGCCACCGACCGTCCGCGCGACGGCAGTTTCATCGTGGGTTTGAGTGCGTCTTGAAATTCGCGAGCCCGCACGAGCATGCGTGCAACCACGGCGGGATGCTCGGCCGCGACGTCACGATCTTCAGCGGGGTCATCGGCGAGATTGTACAGCTGGGGTGTCTGGTTCTCGCGAGCGGGCTTGGTGCGCCCCTTGCGATCAACCGCGCGGTCGTAGAGTTTCAGTTTCCATGAGCCCGATCGCATCGCGTGGATTTTTCTCGTATCGCTGAAAAACACTTCGTCGTGAGGCGAGTCGGCACTCCCCTCTAGTAGCCCGAGAATGTTTCGCCCGTCGTAGACGACTCCGTCAGGTAAGCCCAATCCGGCAGCGGCGGCCACGGTCGGAAATACATCTATCAGGGTGGCGATGCCGGCCCGCGACTCGCCCTGGGGCAAGCGGCCCGGCGCTCGCGCCAAGAATGGCACTCGGATGCCGCCTTCCCAAGTCGTGCCCTTTGAACCGCGAAAAATTCCCGCCGATCCGCCGCGAGTCGTCTGGTCGCCGGGCCAGGCGCCGTTGTCGCTCATCACAAACACCATAGTTTCGTCATCAATCCCGAGCGCCTCGATCGCATCAATTAACCGGCCAATCGCTGCGTCCAGCTCTTCGACGACATCACCGTAGAGCCCGTAGTCTGACTTGCCAATGAATTGCTCTGAGGCAGCCAACGGAACATGCGGCATGGTGTGAGCAAGGTACAAGAAGAACGGCTGTTTGTGATTGGCCTCAACGAATCGAATCGCCTGCGCGGTATAGTTTTGCGTAAGATTCTCGACAACGGCTGGTGACTCGACGGCTGTATTTTCATCGAGCAGTTGGAAGCGCGGCCAGTTTACCAGCGGCAAGACCGACATGTCGTTGCTATAAAGCACTCCATAGAAGCGGTCGAAGCCATGGAGTCGAGGGCGAAATGCCCTACGTCCGCCGAGATGCCACTTGCCGATGCAAGCGGTCGCATAGCCGGCCGATTTCAAGTGCTCAGCCAGAGTGATTTCCGCCGCCGGCAATCCCCATTTTTCCTTGGGAACGAATACGCGAGTGACTCCGCTGCGCAGAGGGTGGCGCCCTGTCAGCAACGCTGCCCGAGCGGGCGAGCATGTCGGCGACGGCGAATAGAACTCGGTTAGCCGCACGCCTTCGGCTGCGATGCGGTCTAGATTCGGCGTGCGGATAATGTCATTGCCGTAGGCTCCGATGTCTCCGTATCCCAAATCATCGATCAAGATGATGACGATGTTGGGCGTCGCGCCGATGGCGGATGCAACAAGGCCTAGCGCGAACCCGAAAAGGGCGAGATTCCTCAAAACGCTCGAAATCATACGTACTCAACCATTATCGCGACTGCACTGGCGCGGATCTGGCGGAACCCGTTTTCTGGCGTTTCAATCCGTACAAATTCGGTATCCTACTGGGTATGACAAAGATGAGACGAAGGTCCATGCTCGCGACAGGGTTGTTCGCCATCTGTGCCGTCGGCATGGCGCAGAAGCCGGTGAATTGGGATGGTCTACCGGAACCGTTCCATACTCCATCGGCAAGCAATAGGCCGCGAGTTGTTGCGCAACCCGATGGTGCGACGCTTCAGGTGCCCGCCGGCTTCAAAGTCGCGGAGTACGCCTCGGGCGATTTCGAACGTCCGCGATTTATGGCCCTCGGACCAAACGATGAATTAGTCATGTCGGACTCGGGATCTCGCAACGAACCCGACGGCGCCGTGTATGTCATAAACGACGGAAAAAACAAGAAAATCATTGAGAATCTTGATCGTCCGTACGGCCTAGCGTTTCACGAGGACTGGCTCTACGTCGGTGAACCGACATCGGTCAAGCGCTACAAGTACAACGCCACGGCGATGACTGTCGGCAAGGGCGAAGAAATCATCAATTTCGGCGACACTGGCAAAGGCCACTGGACTCGCTCTCTGCTGTTCACCGAAGATCATTCAAAGCTGTACGTAACGGTCGGTTCCGGCTCGAACATCGATCTCGGCGAAGCGCCTATCCGCGCGGCCGTCCATCGCTACAACCCCGACGGTAGCGGTCATGAGCAGATCGCCAGCGGATTGCGCAATACTGTCGGCTTTCAATGGCGGCCCGGTAGCAGCGACCTGTGGGGAACGGTTCAAGAGCGCGACGGCCTTGGCGATGATCTCGTCTCCGACTACCTTGTGAACATTAAAGAGGGCGCCTTCTATGGCTGGCCCTATGCCTACAGCGGCCCGCACGAAGAGCCGCGCCACAAAGACGTTGCACCCGAGATGGTCAAGAAGACGCAGTATCCGGACGTACTTCTAGGCGCTCACGTCTCCGCCCTCGACATCCGTTTCTATTCCGGCACGCAGTTCCCCGAAAAGTACCGGGGCGGGCTATTCATCGCCTTCCACGGCTCTTGGAATCGATCGGAGCGCGTTGGCTACAAAGTGGCGTACATTCCGTTCAAAGATGGTCGCCCGCAATCGGGGCCGCAAGACTTTCTCACCGGCTGGATGCCCGACTCAGCAAGTACTGACGTCTGGGGACGGCCCGTTGGCTTGTTGCAACTCAAAGACGGATCACTGCTAGTCAGCGACGACGGCGGCAAGAAGATCTGGCGCATCAGCCACGGCGACTAGCCCACAAGGAATCGAAAATGGGAGTTCTTGACGCGCTTCGGCCGAAGTGGAAGAACAGTGACGCCGATGTACGGCAACACGCGATTGCCGAGATTACTGATCCGTCGATTCTCGTTGAAATGATCAAGAGAGATAGCGAGTGGTTCGTACGCCACGACGCCTTCGCCGCTCTACGTGCGTTGAATCCTGACGAGGAACACTACCATCGATTGATGCGCGAATCGGGCGATGAAGAGGTCCGCCGGAAAGTCGTCAAGGTGATGACGAACGAAGCGGAACTTGAGCGTATTTCGAAAGAGGATGCGTATCAGTACGTCCGCGACGCCGCGGAGCACCGTCTCGACGAGGTTCGCAGCGGGCTCTGGGACGACAAAGAGCACTAGAGCATATTCAGAAATGGCATAGACTGCTTGCCCCAGCACCAAGCCCGTGAAAATCGGAGGCGCGACTGTAAAGGAGTGCGGTGGCGAAGCAGCTTTCTGGAATACGCTGAATTGGGTCCTGCTGATTATTCCTCAACAGGGCCCGGCTCATCTTTCCCAGTTCACCCTTCGCCACCGCACTCCTTTACAGTCGCGCCTCCGATTTCGGACAGCGGAATCTAGTACTTACTTGCACAAGTACTACGTAGTATGACAAGCTGGGGCATGCCCAGGCCCGCGACCGCGATCACGTTGAGTTCGGAAGAAGAGCAGACGTTGCGTCACTGGGTCCAGGCTCACAAGACGGAACGGCGCATGGTCGAGCGAGCTCGGATCGTGCTGTTGGCTGCCGCCGGCGCTGCCACCAGCGCCATCGCCCAGCAACTCAACACACCGCCGTCGCGGGTGTCGAAGTGGCGCCTGCGCTTTGCCGAGCAGCGGCTGGCGGGCCTCGTCGACCGGCCCCGCTCGGGCAAGCCGGCGCGTTACGACGAGGCCACCCGCAAGCGCATTTTGACGATGCTCGATCAGCCCCCGCCGGAAGGTCACGCCACCTGGACGGGCACGCTGCTGGCCGCGGCGCTGGGCGACGTCAGCGATCATCAAGTCTGGCGGGTACTCAAGCGGCAGGGCATCTCGCTGCGGCGACGACGCAGTTGGTGTATCTCGACCGACCCGGAATTTGCGCGCAAGGCCGCCGATGTCGTCGCTCTATATCTCGACCCGCCGGAGAACGCCGTCGTGTTGGCGGTCGATGAGAAACCCAGTATTCAAGCACTCGAGCGGGCACAAGGTTGGCTGCGGCTGCCCAACGGCAAGGCCTTGACCGGTTTCTCTCACGGCTATAAACGCCATGGCACAACAACGCTGTTCGCCGCTCTGGAGGTGGCCACCGGTTGGATTACCGCCGACCATTACCAGCGCCGCCGCCGGCGCGAGTTTCTCGACTTCATGAATCAGTTGACGGATCTCTACGACGGCTTCGAAATCCACGTCATCTTGGACAATCTCAACACCCACAAACCCCGCCATGACCGCTGGCTGCAACGGCATAAGAACGTGCATTTTCACTACACGCCGACTTATAGCTCTTGGCTCAATCAGATCGAGATATGGTTCAGCATTCTCAGTCGCCGGGCGCTGCAAGGCGCCAGCTTCACATCGCCCCGCCAGGTACGCGAAGCGATCGACAAATTTGTCCAGGCCTACAACCGCGACGCCACGCCCTTCCAGTGGACCAAGACCACCGTCACCCCTCGCGATTTATCTCATAATTATTATAACTTACGCAAGTAAGTACTAGTCTCAAGAAGTTGCCGGCTTAACCGCTTTTCATTCAAGAGCGGTCTACGCCGTTACTGAAAATGCTCTAGTCGAGCATGTGCGAGTGCCCGAGCACAGTCGCGTCCATGACGGCTAACTCAGACCCGTTCAGTTCCGAGCACAAGCGTGGCTCGTCAAAAACCCAGCCCTGGTCAGCGGACGAATTTACAACACTGATCGTGTCGAGTTCCGCGGCCAGCGCATTGTGACGATCCAGACTCCCGCACAGCGAGCGCAACGCCAGTAGATAAGCTACCTGCGAGACGGTCTCTGACGCTAACTCCAAATTGATCGAGCGGCCTCGGACAGAGACAGCCGACACTGAGGCCCGCTGAAGCGCTTGAGCAGCGACAAAGTGCGAAAACGGGTCTGACCCGACAGCAGCAGGCAGGGGACTTTCACTCCGTTCGACCTGTTGCTCGCTCGGCTCGAGCCGGCCCACTACCCCCGCATAGCCAAGACCAATCGCGATCAACGGAACGGCGACCATGCCGGCAATCCTTCGCTTCGATAGCGGTTGAGTCATTGTCGAATGGAACAACTTCTTATCTACGCCCACCGCCGTAGTGATCGCCGCTCCCTTGAGCTTTACGCCCTTGAGCCTGGCAAATCGCAAGTCGGCTTGCGAAAGATCGGCCATTGTGAGATCAGCCCCGGACAAATCGGCCCCGATTAGAATGGCCCGAGTGAGATTGGCGGACGAGAAATTGGCGCCTCGCAGGAACCCCTCTTGCAACTGTGCTCCCGATAAATCGGGCACAACGCCTTCGTTTTCAGCGCGCCATTGATTCCAGACGCCAATCCCCTTAGACAGCACTTCTAGTTGCGTTTTATCCGCCATCAGGACTCCCGGTCAGTCAGCAACGCCTTGCAGGCGGCCCCAGCGCTCAAATCGACGGACGAGGCAGGGTGCTTTAGAGTGCTGGAATTTTAGTCAGCGGACTGTTAATTTCTAGCCGCTGCAACTAAATATGTGCACCGCTAACAAAAATGTGTTAGTTTATGCATATATTACTTGACGCTCGTCGAGTTCCTGGTTATAAAACGATGAGGGAAGTTAGTCCACAGTCTAGAATTCATTGAGGATTATAAAAGTGCAAGAGTCAGGCAAGGGAAAGTGGTTCAACGCCGCCAAGGGTTACGGCTTCATTAGTAGAGACGTCGACGGTGCCGACGTCTTCGTCCACTACTCGTCAATCGACGGCGACGGCTATCGCAGCCTCAAAGAGGGCGAAGAAGTGTCGTACGAGCTGACGAGCGGCCCAAAGGGTTTTCAAGCGCTCGAGGTTGTTCGAGACGTCGCGGCGGTTGCCGCGGTAGGTTAAGATCAGCTTATCGCCGCAGCGAGTGGGCGTCAGGCCAGCACGTCGTGGATGACGTGTCCGTGGACGTCGGTAAGGCGGAAGTCCCGCCCGCCGAAACGATAGGTCAGCTTTTCGTGGTCGATGCCAAGCAGGTGTAAGACGGTCGCGTGAAGATCATGAATCGTTCGAATTCCGTCGACCGCGTGGTAGCCATACTCGTCGGTCGCGCCATAGATCGTTCCAGATTTGATGCCGCCGCCAGCCAACCACAGGCTGAATCCAAAGGGGTTGTGGTCGCGTCCATTGGTGCCCTGGACAAACGGCGTCCGCCCAAACTCGCCCGAAAAGATAATCAATGTTTCGTCAAACAAACCGCGAGCCTTGAGATCTTTGATTAGTCCAGCTACGGGCTGGTCGACACAGTAGGCGTTTCCGGTGTGGCCGGAGATCAGATTTGTGTGCTGATCCCAGGGGTTTGACATGCTGCCCTTGCCACTGCCGTTCACCATGGTCAGTTCGACGAAACGCACCCCGCGCTCGATCAAGCGACGCGCGGTTAAGCACTGCAACGCGTAATTGCGCTTGGGCTCGTGAGTCGAATTCAGACCGTAGAGTTTGCGCGTCGCCTCGGTTTCGCCACTCAAATCGCAAAGCTCGGGCACCGCGGTCTGCATGCGGTAAGCCGTTTCGTAGTTCTGGATGGCGGCCTCGACCTGCGCATCCTGGCCCGTGCGATCCAAAAAATCTTCGTCCATTGCACGAATGAAGTCCAAGCGCCGGCGCTGTTTCTGATCCGACTCATGCGGCCGGACATTCGCCAGCGGCTCCTCTTGATCGGGGTGCAAGAACGACCCTTGGTGAACAGCGGGCAAAAACCCGCTACTAAACATATTGATGCCGCCAAGCGGGATGCCACCGCTGCCCATCACTACGAAACCGGGCAGGTCTTTCGATTCGGTCCCGAGCCCATATGTAGTCCAGGCGCCCATCGACGGGAAGCCGGTAAAAGGTTGCCCGGAGTGGAAGTAAAAATTGGCCTGGGCGTGCTCCATAAACCTCGCGGTCATGCCGCGAATGACGGCAATGTCATCAGCGCAGGTGGCGATGTGAGGAAAGAGATCGCTGACCGGGATCCCCGATTCCCCGTGGTTATGAAACTCCCAGGGCGACGGCCAAATGTCGCCATCTTCGTTGAACATCGTCCGCGCCGTCTCAAACGGCATCGGCTGACCCGCTTCCTTATAAAGGCGCGGCTTGGGGTCAAACGAGTCGATGTGAGAACAACCGCCCGACATATAGGCGAAGATGACGTTCTTCACCTTGGGCTTAAAATGCGGCTCCTTTACTGATTGATCGCTAGCAGGCGATCCGTACGCAGGGTCCGCCATCAGTCCCGCCAGCGCGGTCATTCCGAAGCCGATGGACGTCTGGCGCAGCATCTCGCGGCGCGAAAGCGGGCCTCGCCGAGCGGGACGGTAACGCGGGTCAATCTTCATACAACCATCCGTTCGAATTGTAACTGATCGATGACGAGGCGGGTTCGCTCTTTCGCGAAAATCGTAGCTCGCCCGCACCGCCTCCTATTCAGGAATGGAACTGCCCGAGCTCAAAACCCGTATAGTTGATTTGATCGCCCACGCCGCATGTTCGTAGCGCTAGTCATTCTGATCGTCGCTTTGTCGATGATCGCTGTCGAGTTAATCAAGCCGGGTCGCCAATGGCCTGACGTCGCCAATTGGTGGCTTCGGGCGATTGGGTTGAACCTGATCCAGGCGTCGTCGGTGTATATAGCGGGCCTGACCTACGATCAAACGCTCCCAGGCCGCTCACTGTGGCAACTTGACATCGGCACCGGGGCCGGCGCCTTCGTTGGTTACCTGGTTGTCACATTCGTCTACTACTGGTGGCATCGTTGGCGTCATGAGGTGTCGTTTCTGTGGCGCTGGTTTCACCAGGTGCATCACAGCCCGCAGCGAATCGAAATCATCACCACCTTCTATAAACACCCGCTGGAAGTCGTGCTCAACGGGGTTATCAGCAGCGCCATTCTCTATGTCGGTGTCGGACTCGATCCGCGCGCAGCTTCCCAAGCCGTGCTGCTCACTGGCCTGGCCGAGCTTTTCTATCACTGGAACGTGCGCACTCCGCGCTGGCTCGGATTTGTATTCCAGCGGCCCGAGAGCCACTGCGTGCATCACCAACAAGACCTCCACAGCTACAACTATTCGGACTTGCCGATTTGGGACATGATGTTTGGCACGTTTCTAAACCCGCAGAAATTCAACGCCAAATGCGGATTCGCCGATGGCCGGGAGCAACAGCTCGGCGCAATGTTGAGTGGTGTCGACGTTTACGCGGATCGTTAGTTTATCCATGACGCGGCAGTCGAAAAATCGACTCGTCTTGGTAGCTCTGATTACGCTCGGGACCGTGCAGATGGCGGCGGACCTAGTGGGACTGCCGATCGTCAAGGGAATCGCCGCAGCCTGGGGAGCCTCGCCGGCGCCCAAGGTTTTCTCGTCCGCTAGGGGCCTCGAAACGTTTTCGAGTGGCTTCGAGATTCGCTGGAAAGACTCCGACGACGACTGGAAATCCGCCAGGCTAACGCCGGAAATTTATCAGCGACTCGAAGGGCCCTACAACCGCCGCAACGCCTACGGCGCAGCCTTCGCCTATGGCCCCGTACTCGCGGCGGACGCTGCGACGGCGAGCGCCTTTGAACAGGTCACGCGATTCGCCTTCTGCCCATGCGGCGGGCTGCTTCAAGAGTTGGGGCTGGGCGACGAAGCGCTGCCGGGGCCGTTCGAGGTAGTGATTCACCCAAAGCCTTCCACGAACCCCGATCCGGAACTGCCGCTGAGATTTGAGATTCGTTGCGATGAGATTGACGGCTGGCGGACCCGACTCGGGGCTTCTCTATAGCTGCTTCCGAGCGACTCTAGGTATCTACCTCACAGTCCACTTCATCGCTCTCATACCGTGGGGCGCGGAAACGTTTTCGAACGCAGGAATGCTCGCGGACGGTAGTGCATCGCCGCTGCTTCGAGCGTTCCCCAATGTGCTCGCTATCGTCGACTCGCCGACGGCCGTAACCGCTCTGCTTGTGTCGGCCGCGTTAGGCTCAGTGCTTTTTGCGATCGGGCTCTGGGACCGCCCCGCCGCGCTTTGGTGCTGGTACGCGCTCGCCTGCCTGTTCGGCCGCAACCCGTTGACCGCGAACCCAAGTCTGCCGTACGTCGGCTGGATGCTGCTCGCCCATCAGTTTCTGCCGGTTGGGCCGGCCGGGTCCCTCGCGGCCAAGTTTGCCAGCGAAAATAACCCTAGGTGGCAGATGCCGAAAGCGGTTCAGCAGGCCGCCTGGGTAGTCATGGCGCTTTCCTACAGCTACGGTGGCTGGACAAAACTAACTAGCCCATCGTGGCTCGACGGCTCCGCTTTCGCTGAACTGATGAACAATCCGTTGGCAAGGCCGACAGCCCTTCGCGAGGTATTCGCGGCAAGCCCAGACTGGCTGCATCGGCTATTCACCTGGTCGGCTTTGGCGCTCGAACTTTTATTCGCGCCGCTCGCTCTGTCAGCGCGAATCCGGCCGTGGGTCTGGCTCGCGATGGTCGGCATGCACGTCGGACTACTGCTGTTGATCGACTTCGCTGACTTAACGATCGGAATGCTGCTAATGCACGCTTTTACGTTCGATCCGTCGTGGCTAACACCCGCCTTGGTTGGGCGGATCAATCAGGGGAGAAACTTGAGATAACGGCGAGGCGACGTTGCGCTTCGCTGTACCGAGCCGCGCCGCCGTGCGGTGCGGTGCACACATCGCGGAAAGGACCGCACCGCGAGGCGGCGCGGCTCGGTATCGCGAAGGGTTGCGTCCAACAAGTAGCGTGGCGGGCAGCTTGAAAATAAAGTCCGGATCAGATGCGATAAGCGCGGCAAGCCGTGTCGTGAAACAGCGCGTCCTTCTCGCTACCGGACGCGTCGGCGACAATCTTCTTGAAGGCATTCCACAGCACGTGATACGAGCAACTCCGCTTGTCCACGGGAAAGTTGCTTTCGAACATGCAGCGCTCGACGCCAAAAACATCGATCGCGTGGCGGTGGTATCGGCCCGTTGCCGTTACGATCTCGTTTGACGTTGCCGGCGACTTCCTTTTGTGAAAGCCGAAGCCATTGATCGTCATCACCATGCCCCCCAGCTTGGCGTACACGTTTTCGCAGCGGGCCAGCTCGGTGAGATCCGACTTCCAATCGCCAAAGATCTCATCTCTCTTTCCGGCGTAGGGTCCAATCCCGAGCGGTCCGCCAAAGTGGTCGAGGATGATCGTGGTGTCCGGAAACGCCTTCGCCAAATCCGTCAATTCTTTGAGCTGTGGGTGGAAGAGCCAGGCATCGAAACTCAATCCGCGCTTGCCTAATTCCGCGAATCCCTTCCGAAAGTTCGCCTCCAAATATAGGCTCTGCGGCGGGTTCGAATGGGAATTACGAACTTCGTCGCTAGCGTCCCAACTGGCGGAGTGGCGTATCCCGCGAAAACGCGAACTCGCCGCCATGTGAGCATCTAGAACTTCGCCAACCGCCGAACCCATGCGCAGATCCGCGAAGCCAACGATTCCATCGCAAACTTTTGTATCGCCGTAGCCGCCACTCGCGGACATGGCCGCCACACCGTTTACAAATTCTGTTTCGCCGACCGGCCGCATCCCGTCGCCGCCGCCGGCGCGGTACATACTCGCGCACTCGATGTACACCGTGCTGACGAGGTTGTGGCCGCTATCGGTATCCGCGAGAAGTTCGTCGAGCAGATACCTGCTGTCGGTGCGATCCCAAAGATGATGATGCGGATCACATATTTTTTGATCCTCGTCAACAATATCTTCGGTAACTTTCGCTAGCCACTCAGCCTGATTCACAAAGTCTCTCCGTTCTCAAAATATTTGGCCGCCGGATGTACTAGTGTAGTGCGTCAATCAGATTGAACCTTAAGAAGAGCGGCTTTGCCGCGCTTGACCTTCTCAAGGGTGTCGGAAGCGGTAGCAGTCCAGATGAAGGGCTTGGGCTGCTGATTGTGTCGAGCGATGTAGTCTTCGATGGCGGTGGTGAGTTCGCCGACGCTACGAAAGACACCGTGGCGGATGCGCTTATCGGTGAGGTCTCGGAAGAACCTCTCCACCATGTTCAGCCACGACGCTGAGGTGGGCGTGAAATGGACGTGGAAGCGTTTATTGCGCTGCAGCCAGCGTTTCACCGTGGCGTGTTTGTGAGTGGCATAGTTGTCCACGATCAAATGGATCTGCTTGTCCTTGGGGGTCTGGTTTTCAAGCAAGCGCAAGAAGCGCAGCCATTCTTGGTGGCGGTGCTTGGGCATGCAGGTTCCGATCACCGAGCCGTCGAGCGTGTTGAGCGCGGCGAACAAGGTGGTTGTGCCGTTGCGTTTGTAGTCGTGGGTCATGGTCCGGCCGCGTCCCTTTTTCAGGGGCAGGCCGGGCTGGGTGCGGTCGAGGGCTTGAATCTGTGACTTCTCGTCGAGGCAAAGAACGAGGGCATGCTCGGGCGGGTTGAGATAAAGTCCGATGATGTCGTCGAGTTTTTCGGCGAAGCGCGGGTCGTTGCTGAGTTTGAAGGTCTTGACGCGATGCGGCTTGAGGCCGTGGGCGCGCCAAATGCGACCCACGGTGGAGGCGCTGACGCCGACCGCGGCGGCCATCGTGCGGCGGCTCCAATGGGTGGCGTTGGCTGGCGTTTCGCGGGTCGTCTTGTGGATGATCTGTTGCACTGTTGGGGAGCAGATGGCGGGCTTACGGCCGGGCCGCGGGGCGTCCTTTTCGATGCCGGCGACGCCGGATTCAAGAAAACGGCTTCGCCAGCGCGCCACCAACTGACGCGAGACCGACAGCTGCGCGGCAATCCGTTTGTTCTCAAGACCGTCGGCGGCGAGCACGATGATCCTGGCTCGCAACGCCAGACGAACAGCGACCCGACGACCGTTCGCGTAGCGCTCCAACTGCCTACGCTGCTCCTGCGTCAATGGGACTGGCTCTGCTCTTCGCATCCGTGTGCCTTCTACTAGTAAAGGCGACACGAAGATACTATAAGTTACATTATTTATGGCGCACTACACTAGGGTAACGCCGGCCCGCATTTCTCACTAGCTATCAAGGGACGAAAACCATTCGCTCAAAAGCTTGCGAATCTCGGCACGGCTAAGGCCCGACTCGATTCGCGCGCCCGTTGGAGCCTCGAGGCGCTCGTAAATTTGCACCGCCCAGTCGTACTCCTCGCGCGCGGCCACGACGTTTACAGGCTTCCGATGGGAGTCCTGAGGGTTCACGATCAGCAGCGGCCGCGGCGCGACCGAGGCGTACACGTCGCGAATCTCGTACTCGCCCATGACCCCGGGCAGGTACGCGCTCACTGGCTGCTTCGTGAGCAAATCGTCGAAAATCGAGCGATATGAGAGTGGAGCCCCAATACTGACAACGCCGCGAACGCGCGGATCGAGCGCGGCCGCATGCGCCGCCACCAGACCGCCAATGCCCACGCCCACCACATACCACTCGCGTCGTCTAGTCCGCGCCGGAGCCGTCGCCAAAAGATCTTTCAAACGTTGACCAAATAGCGGGCGTCCCAACTCCAGCGACCGATACGCAAAGAAATCGTCCCAGTTAAATTTCGGCAAGATCGAAGGAATAAACGCAGCCGAGTCTCCCCACCCGCGTAAATCCATTCCGAGCACGTGGTGGTCGGCCGCGACGATCGCGTCGATGATGTTGCGCCGAACAACCTCGTCGTCTTTACCCTCATCCGAAACGACAACAGCGATTCCTTTTGCGAATGGACCCGCATCGAGCAAACGGTCCGGGACCTCAATCCCCCGCTCAGCCTTGAACGAACCGACCCGAGTGATCTCGCGAATGCGGTTTGCAATGTTGTGCTGGTAGACCGAAAATTCGCTCTCGCTTGACGGCATTTCGAACGACGGGGCAACTTCCGTCGCTCGCTCGCCGTTAAGCGCCTGCACAGTCGTAGCCTCGAGCGCGGTCGCAACGTGGCCGGTCGCCGTGACGAATAGATCCTTTGCCGACGCCACCTCGGTGGGCTGCTCCTTTACCGGCTCGTCGCGACCGCCGAGGGTGCGAACGAAGAAGCTCGCCGCGGCCTCTCGCAGTTCCTGATTCAATCCGTGGGTCGAGTCGGTCTCCGCCAACTGCAAGTCTTTTGACGCGCCGAGCTTTTCGTAAACCGGCAACAGTTCGCTGTGCGTTCGCCGCGCGCTGTCGATGGGAATGAAATCTCGAATAGCGGCGCCGATCAGCAGCGGCTTCGGGGCGAACGCGGCGAGCAGTTCCGGGTGATCGATGCCAAATCGCAATGTCCCGTAGAGAATCTGCTCCGGGTCCGCAATCAACAGCGCCTCGGTCTTGTGCCGAAACGTGGCCACCGCGCATGCCACGAAAGCGGCCTTCAAACGGTCGTCGAAACAGGCGAATTGCAGCGCCGCCATGCCGCCGCCGGATTGACCCGCGATTCCGATTCGGTCAGCGTCTACTTCAGGCCGCAGCTCCAAGTAGTCCAGCGCCCGGGTAGCGTCCCAAACGCGGAACTGCATCAAGTTTGTTCCCAGCAAATAACACTGGTTGCCGAGCACGCGATGCTCTGCTGTCCCCGGGCCAATCTCCGAGGCCCGCTTCTCGTCGTTCCAAACTTGCAGCCGCTCGCCTTGGCTTAGCGGGTCCCAGGTTAGAACGACGAACCCCTGCCGAGCCATCAGAATCGAAAACCGTTGATACATCTCGGCGGCCTTGCCGTCATCGGTATGCCCGCACGGAAATATGATGGCCGGCAACTTGCCCTCGACCTCTCGCGGCCGGAACAAGTTTGCTGTTACGAAAAATTTCGGACGGCTCTCGAATAAGATTTTCTCGACAACGTAGTCGCCGCGATCAACCACGCCGACCTGGCGCGGATTCAACGGCGTGCGCTCGGGAAACGCCCCCCACATCTCAGCGAGTCGGCCACGCACGCGCGACCGCAGCTTCGCGAACTCGTCATCAGTTTCCAGGGCGGCGAGACTCTGCGCTCGTCGCTCGTCAATGAGACGCAGGTACTCCTTGATGTAGTCCCACATCATCGAGCCGAGCGGAGACTGCGCACGGCTCGGTGCGGCGGACAACGCAGTGCCGGCCAGCAGTGCGGCGAATTGCCGACGACTCAGGGGATACTCAGGCACACTTAATTCTAACGACCGGAAGCAGCTCCGAATGTCGCAATCAACGCGATGTGACGCTACTCGTCAAGTTCGCCGGCGAGGGCTTCTTCGACCGTCGCGTCTTCGTGAACCATCGCCGCCACCGCCTCAAGTGCTTCGACCGGGTCGGGGTGCTGCCAAATTTGTCGACCGAATATTACGCCAGAAGCGCCGGCTTCGAGTATTTCCCCGACAACCTCAAGCGCTCCCCGCAAGCCGCCGCCGCGCCGTGGCCCGCCGGCAACCAGTACCGGTCGACCGCACGAAACGATCGTATCGCGAAAGTCCTCAATGTCGCCCGAGTAGCGCGTTTTGATAACGTCCGCGCCCAGCTCAACGCCGATGCGGCAGGCCATTCGTACGTCTTTTGAAATGTCGTCAGGCAAAACGTCTTCGCCTTGACCGGACATGTCCATATGGTTGGCCATCATCCGCTGACTGAGAATCTCCGCTACCAGAGGCAAGCCCCATTTGCGGCCGTCAGTAGCAACTTGGCCGACTTTCTCAAGCTCGTATGACTCGTGCTCCGCTCCCAGCGTAGCGTTCAACACGACGGCGTCAACACCTAACGTGACCGCTTGTTCAACGTCTGAAAACAAGCGCATTGGCCCCGATCCCAGCGAACTCACACAGCCGTCAATACGAAGTATTACCGCGAGATCATCGACATGCTCGATCACCTGCTCAAGGATTCCGGGCGTGATAAGAATGCCGTCGGCTCCCGCCTGCGCCGCTTTCTTGACAACTTCGACGGGGTTCTCAAGGCCGGGCACGACTCCGGACCCGACGCCGTGATCCATCGCTACAATCACCGCGCGACCACGACCCATAATGCGGCGGATTCGAAGCGTTTTCCCAATAGACATTTGATGCACTAGTATACCCTCACAGTTTCAATATGAATGAGCGGGGGGAATTCCTCGCGTTAATCTACCGATAATGCCGAGTAGATTTAGTTAACGTGCCGCCAGACCACTCTCCAAGGGGAGTGCAAGCGGTTCGTCGACCAGAAAGTCGAGACTATTCATCTCGGTAATTGCCGCGTCAATCGCGTCCCTAGGCGCCAACTCAGCCGTAATGACGAACGGTAGATCTTGCTTGTCAAATCGCGGCTCTTGCAACACGGCGTCCACGCTGACGTTGTGATGGGCCAGAATTGCCGCCAGCTCAGCAATAATTCCCGGTCGGTCTCGCACCCGAAAACGAAGATAGTAGCGACGCTCCTCCGAACCCGCGGGAGCCGGTTCGTATGCCGCCAACTTACGATACGCAAACGGCGATACACGATTCGAGGCCTTCGACTGAAGGTCATTCGCAACAGCAATCAAGTCGCTAACGACCGCTACGCCAGTGGGCTCAGGGCCCGCGCCGCGACCGTAGTAAAAGGTATCTTCGCCATGCGCGCCGCGAACCCAGACCGCGTTGTACGAGCCCATCACGCTGGCGAGGATCGTATCTTGACGAATCAGCGCCGGGCCCACGCGCAGTCGAAGCCCGTCCGGATCGCGCCGCGCCGACGCTACGAGGCGAACCGTATGACCGAGCCGATGGGCGTAGGTAAAGTCGATGGGAGCGATGCGCCGAATGCCCTCTACCGAAATTTGGTCGGGCGAGACGCGCGTCCCAAACGCCAGCGCCGCCAGAATCGCCAACTTCGATCGAGCATCGTAGCCGTCAACGTCGGCGCTCGGATCGGCCTCGGCGTAACCCAAATCCTGGGCCTCTTTCAAGATGCCGTCGAGTGGGTCGCCGCGTCGCTCGATCTCGGTAAGAATGAAATTCGAAGTCCCGTTGAGAATGCCCATGAGGGCGTCGACGCGATCGCCGGCAATACCCTCGCGTAATGCCGTCAGTATGGGAATTCCGCCCGCGACGGCAGCCTCCATGGCTAAGCGAACGTGCGCCGACTCGGCCTGCTCCCAAAGAGCGGCACCCGACTCGGCGATCAGCTCTTTGTTAGCCGTGACGACGGACTTGCCGGCGGCGATCGCAGCTTCGACAATTTCCTTCGCCACCGTAGTTCCGCCGACCAGCTCCGCGACGATCGCCACATCGGGTCGAGCGATCAGCTCACGCCAATCAGTGGTGCGAAATGCATCTGGATAGAGCGCCGCTTCCGGCGGTGGTGAGCTTGCAACGCTGCGCGAGCAGATCGCGCGCACCGGCAACGGAAGGCCTAATTTACTCGCAATCGACGCCGCATTTTCATGCAAAACTCGAAGTGTTCCGCCGCCAACATTGCCGAGCCCAATAAGGCCAACCCCGATTTCAGACACAAGGTCCCATTGTAGCCTTCAGCCGTGGGATTGGACTGCTGTTCGCCGGACCCAAATCCGGCGTGAGTTGCGTTTGAGCCGCGCGCGTCAGCAAGCGGTTTCCTCGAAGGCATTGATCCATTCGAGGAAACCGCTTGCTGACGCGCGCGGCTCAAACACGACACCCCGCGGCAACGAAGCGCACCCGCGGGGTGTCGCGAATGTATCTCCTAAAAAAACATGAATGGCCTACTGTTACAGGCGACCACGCATTGCAGACACTCGCGAAGGATGCTCGGCGGCGGCGGCTTAGCTTTGCTCAGTCGTGTGCGGCGTAGGCTTCGTCGAGCAGTTCGACAACGTGCAATACCGGCTGGTTCTTCGAAAACTTGCGCCCTCCGGCTTGGAGTTGGAGCATACAGCCGGGGTTGGCCGTGACGATGGTGTCCGCCCCGGTCGATTCGACGTTGCGCATCTTGTCCTCGAGCAGCGACATCGAAATATCGGTGTGCTCGACGTTATATACACCCGCCGATCCACAGCAAATTTCCGAGAGAGGCAGCTCGCGAAATGTGATTCCAGGAATGGCGTTAATCATCTCGCGCGGCGGCGTGCGAACTTTCTGGCCGTGCAGTAGATGACAGGAATCCTGGTAAGTCACGGTCCGGCGCACTTCGCCGAAGTCGCGATTGAGTTCGATCGACGCCAAGTATTCACTAACGTCTTTCATCTTGGCCGAGAAGGCGGTCGCTCGGCGTTGCCACTCAGTTTCCGCCTCGAACAAATCGGGGTATTCCTTGAGCACCGAGCCGCAGCCCGCGGTGTTGGTGATGATCGCGTCGTAGTTGCCATTTTCTAGCGCCGCGATATTTTGCCGAGCCTGCTCGCGGCCTAAATCGCGCAAACCCGCGTGTACGTGTAGCGCACCGCAGCAGCCCTGTTCGGCGGGGATCGTGACCTCGCAACCGTTTTTTTGCAGGACCCGCACAGTTGCCTCGTTGAGGCGGCTAAAGAAGACGTTCTGCATGCACCCGGCCAGAAAGGCAACATGGTGCTTGGTCTCTCCCTCGGCCGGGAAGACTTTGCCAATTTTGTTGAAGAAGAACGGCGCCTGCGCGGTCGGAGCGAGCTGTTCGATCTCGCCAAGCCGCCCCAAACGATCGAGAAACCCGCTCGAACGCATGATCCGTTGCAAACCGCTCTTTTGATAGAACAGCAGCTTGTGGCCACCCACCGTCAGCAGGAAGCGGCTGCGCAAGATCTTGTCGAATACCAACCAGCGGATGAAGCGCGTCAGCGGCGAGCGTCGCACGTTGTTCTCGATCTGAGCGAGCGCCCCCTCAATGAGCCGGCCATACTCTACGCCTGACGGGCAGGCAGTTTCGCACGCTCTACAAGCAAGGCAAAGACTAATGTGCTCGATGTAGTCGTCACCGATAGGTGCCTTGCCTTCGGCGACCTCCACCATCTGGTAGATGCGGCCGCGCGGCGAGTCCATTTCGACTCCAAGCTCGCGGTAAGTTGGGCAGGCGTTCAGACACAATCCACAGTGAACGCACTTCTTCAGATCTTCGGCCTGAGGGGCGTCACGAGCGGATAGGGTCGTGGTCGACAAAAGACTAGTCTAGCTTGGAAGGTGCGTGCGGACTGCCGGCGAAAGGGTCCGCGATCGGTGCGCCAACATTCGAAGCCGGCTGCCCGCAACCGTTTGGGCGGCGCGGGCGTCTAGAATAAACGAGGAGACCTTGATGAGAGCCCGCTGGATCTATATACCTCTACTAATTGCCGCGTTCGCTATGTCGGCGGTGGCTGCGACGTCGGAGCCCAAAATCCCGGTCGACCAAATTATCAAGAGTTTCATCGACAACGAGACGGAGTTCGCCAAGGCTCGCGAGGCCTACACCTACCGCCAGTCGGTCAAGGTATTGGAATTCGGCAACGACGATCGCGAGCGTGGACGTTTCGAGGTTGTCCAAGACATTATCTTCGGGCCCAATAAAGAACGCACTGAGCGCGTAGTGTACGCACCGGTGTCCACTCTACAGGGGCTGTTGTTGACGCCGAACGACATGCAAGATCTGCGCGACGTTCAGCCATTCGTGATGACTCGCGACAACGCGCATGAGTACCAAATCGACTACCTAGGCGAGCAAACCGTAGACGAGCTCGACACATACTTGTTCTCGGTGAAGCCCAAAAGCATAGTCAAGGGAACACGTTATTTCGAGGGCCAAGTCTGGGTGGACCAGCAGGATCTCCAGATTGTGAAGACCTACGGCAAGGGTGTCGGTCACCGCAAGAAGAATGACGACGAGCAGTTCCCGCGCTTCGAGACATACCGCGACCAGATCGACGGCAAGTACTGGTTCCCGATCTACACTAGCGCGAACGACACGCTACAGTTCAAGAGCGGCTCGATCAAAATGCGTATGATAATCAAGTACGAAGACTACAAGCGCTTCGGTGGCGAGTCGACAATTACGTTCGGTGAAACACTCGACGGCGATCCCATCGAGGCCGAACCTCAGCTAGTCGAACCGCCGGTGGTCGAACCAACCCCAGATTCAAACGAACAGAAGCCGACATCCGTCCGCCCAGGGACGGAGCCTAGGCGCTAATGGATCGGCCGGTCCAAAAGGGTCGGCCGTATCCCGAGCCGCCTAGGAACTCGGAGCATCGTTTGTCACGCATCCGCCCTACCATTGTGTTAGCCGCACTGGCGCTGTGCCTATGCGCCGCGCCGTTGGCGTCCGCGGAGGAGATCACCCCCGAACAGGGTGATGCGATCTTTTCGAAGATCGATTCGATGCTCGAGGATGTGCGCGAGATCATGGACTTCGGCGCCCGCCGGCCGATCCGCCGCTCGCTGATTTCGAAACAGCAGATTAGTGATCTGGTTAGTGAGCGACTCGAAGAAGAGACCAAGCCAGACGAGATCCGCCGCGAAGAAATTTTCCTCAAGTTGTTCGGACTCGTTGATGATGAATTCGATCTCAAGAAGGTTCTGGTCGACATCATGACCGAGCAAGCGACCGCGCTGTACGACTACAAGACGCGAAACCTTTATCTCGCCACGTGGACCCCGAAAGACATGCAAGAGTTCGCGCTGGTCCACGAGTTGACCCACGCAGTCGCGGACCAGCAGTTTGGACTTGAAAAGTTCGTCAAGAAATCGAAGACGTCCGACGAAGACCTGGCGCGATCGGCGGTGATCGAGGGGCAGGCGTCTTGGGTGATGACTGAGTGGGTGATGCAGCAGAGTGGGCAGTCACTTGCAGAAAACCCTCTGCTGGCGGTGGCGTCCGCGTCGGCTTCGAGAATCGAGGCCAAGGACTATCCCGTCTACTCGAACACTCCGCTCTACATTCGCGAGACGTTGATATTTCCGTATTCCGACGGGCTACTTTTTCAACAAGAATTGGTCGAGCGCTACGGCAAGGCTGGGTTCGCGAAGATTTTTGAAAACCCGCCGCTCTCGACGCAGCACGTCATGCAGCCGGAACTTTATTTCGACGGCTTAAAGCCAGCGAAGCCCGCGCTGCCGGCGTTCAAACCTCCCAAGGGATTTAAGAAAATCTACGCAGGTGTGTTTGGGCAATTTGAGCACGAGGTCTTGCTTCGGAACCATCTCGGGGAAGAGAAAGAGTTTCCAGTCGCGGAAAAATGGCGGGGCTCGAATTACGAGGTGTATGAGCATCGCCGATCGAACGATACGGTTCTGCGCTACGCATCCATTTGGACTGACGAAGACGCCGCTCGCGATTACTTCCAGCTTTATCGGCAAGTCTGCGAGGCGAAGTGGGGCGAGTTCAATATCGATAGCGAGACCGCCGATCGAATCGAAGGCACGGCTCGAAATGGTAGATTCGTTCTTTCGCGAACCGGCTCGCTGGTGCAAGCCCTCGAAGGGCTGCCCGATACAATATAAACGAGTTCTCACATCATGAAATTATTTTCAAGTTTTGCACTATTTGTTTTAATTGCGGCGCTGCCGATGGCGGCCGTTGAGGTTCCGCGCGCGATCGCTCCTTTCACAATCACTTCGTTCGATGGACGGGTGGCGTCGCTTGACGAACTCAAGGGCAAGGTTGTCGTCGTGATGTTTTTCTCAACGACGTGCCCGCATTGCCAAAACGCATCAAGAGCGATGGGCCCGATTTACGAAGAGCTAAAGGCAAAAGGATTAGAGGTCGTCGGACTCGCGCTTAACGAGACCGGACCGTCAGGCCTGCGCGCATTCGCCGCGAATTATAACGCGAGCTATCCGATGGCGGTGTCTAGCCGGTCGGAGTTCGCACGAATTTCGAAAGTGTCGATGATGGCGCGATTCTACTATCCCTATCTGCTCTTCGTTGATCGCAAAGGAAACATACGAGAAGAGCATCAGGGCGCGGAGACTGTTTGGTTTGATAATCTCGGCCCGAACTTTCGATCGGTTGTGACCAAATTGCTGGCTGAATAGAGCGTCATCGACGGTTCGACATCTTGTCGACGAGCCCGCCGAACCATTGCCGGAAGAACTCGACGGCCGCCGGGTCTCGCGTGCCTTCACCTAGCGCATGGGTCCCCAGCGCAAGGCCGCCGAGTGCATAGTATCCGATTGCTAGGCCGCCGACCGCGACGTACCCGATCGCTAACCCTCCTAGGCTGACGCCGAGCCCGATCGCCAATCCGCCGAGTGCGGCGAAGCCCAAGCTGACACCACCCAGCGTCACGCCGCCGAGCGCGACTCCGCCGAGCGCGAAGGCTCCCATGGCGATGTCGCCGATGGCGATGATGCCCTTGGCAATTCGCTTGCGCCCGGTCTTTGGATCTAGGCCAACCGCGACGTGAATAAGTGGTAGCCCTAGAAACTCGGCCTGTGATTTGTACTCGTAGCCACCAAGGCCCATAGGCGTGGCGAATGCCGCTTGGCCTAGAGGGTCGCCGCAGTGGGGGCAACTGGTGGCGCGATCACTGATGCTTCGGCCACATTCCCTGCATGTGACTAACGCCATCGCAAACTCCTCCTCCTGTTTCTTGGGAATAAACCCGCTCCCCGGCGGTAGCGGCGCTCTGCTCCGCTATCATGGTCGGCGATCCATATCTGAGTACAACTTATGATTCGTATACTAGCTGCTCTCGCGCTCATTTCTGTTTCCGGCATGGCTCAAGGGCCTGCGAATTTCGAGGGCTACCCCCTCAACCTGCGCCAGGGCGTGATGGCAGGCGAGGTTGGCGAGACCTCGGCGATCCTGCAATCGCGCCTCACTTCCGCGAATCCTTACCAAAATATAGCCTGGGAAGGCGTTCGCGGGGTCGAAGGCTGGGCCCAATTTGAATACGCGGAGAACGAGAACTTTCGTTCTTCAAAAAGAACGGATTGGATCGAGGCTCTTCCATCTGGCGACTTTATCGTGAAGACGAATGTTGCCGGCCTTAAGCGCGCGACTCGATATTTTTATCGGCTGCACTACGGTCCGGAAAAGGACGATGCGCGCACATCGGAGACAGCGACGTTTCGCACGCTCGCGGGAAATCAGCCCGCCGCCTACAGCTTCGCCATCGTTACGGGCATGAATTATTCATTCTTCCATCACACTGGTGGCGCGGGTAGGCCGCCTTACGATGGCCCGGATAAAGATCTTGGGTATCCTGCTCTGGAGTCGATCCTCAAGCTCGAACCGGACTTTTTTGTTGGCACCGGCGACAACGTTTACTACGACCATCCGGGGCACCGAGGCCGCGCGCAGACGGCGCACGAGATGCGCAAGAAGCACCACGAGCAGTACTCGCAGCAGCGCTTTCTCGACCTGTTTCTCAAGTCCGCCACGTATTGGCTCAGAGACGATCACGACCATCGTTTCAACGATTCCGACGCCGTGAACCCGGTCCTGATCCGACACAGTACGCGCAGCGAGTACTACCCCAAATTGAACGACTACGAGGGCGAGTCGGGCTCGGGATTTTTGCCATCGCACGAGCTTGGAATTAGCATGTTTCGGGAGCAATTGCCGGTCGTCGATCTCAACGACCGCGAGGCCGTCACCTACCGTACCCATCGCGTCAGCCGCGACTTGCAAATTTGGATCGTTGAGGGCCGAGACTACCGCAGCCCGAACGACATGCCCGACGGGCCGAACAAAACGATTTGGGGCGAGAAGCAGAAAGCGTGGCTTAAGCGGACGCTCAAGGAGAGTGACGCGACGTTTAAGTTATTGCTCTCGGCAACCCCGATGGTTGGTCCGGACGGCGCGGGCAAGCGCGATAACCACACCAACATCGGCGGTTTCCGCAACGAAGGCGACGAGTTTTTCGGGTGGCTGGTCGAGAACAAATTCGACACAGACGAGTTTTTCATCACGACGGGCGACCGGCACTGGAAGTATCGCTCGACGCACCCTAGCGGCTTTGACGAATTTTCTAGCGGTGCGCTCGTAGATACGAACTCGCGTTTGGGAGTGGCGCCCGGGAGCAGCGGTTCGACCGACCCCGAGGGCAAGGTCACGCAGCAGTATACAGACCAAGAAGCGACCGGCGGGTTTCTGATTATCAAGATCGACCCCGAAGGGCGCGGGGCTCGAGCGCGGTTTGAGTTTTATGACGAGAAGGGCGTGCTTCTCGCGGAACACGAGAAGCGCCGGACCGGGAAATAGCTGGTTGGCACTAAACTGAATACATGGCTTTTCGCCTTGTCGTTGTTATTTTTGTTTGTTCCCTTTCAGCAACGGCGCAGTGGTCTCAGTGGCGTGGTTCCGAGCGCACCGGAATTTCGAATGAGACTGGTCTGGCGGACAGTTGGCCCGCCGGCGGGCCGGAGAAGGTTTGGACGGCCGAGGGTCTAGGGGCGGGGTTTGCCTCGTTTTCCATTTCCGACGGACGGTTGTATACGCAGGGACAGAGGTCGGGCAGCCAGCACGTCATTGCCCTTGACGCCGCTTCGGGCAAGAAGCTTTGGGAGGTGCCGACCGGGCGCGGGTTTAGTGAGCGCCGCGGAGGCGGGCCTCGCGGCACTCCGACGGTCGATGGCGATCGAATTTATGCCCTTAGCGCAGCGGGCAACTTGATTTGCCTCGAGGCCGCGACGGGAAAGAAAATTTGGGAGAGCAATTTGCTCGATCGATTTAGCGCGTCGAACATCCGCTGGGGGATTAGCGAGTCGCCTCTAATCGACGGCGACGTAGTTGTGGTGAATCCAGGTGGCCGGGGCGCGTCGGTCGTGGCGCTCAACAAGGTGGACGGCAAGCTGATTTGGAAATCTCAGAGTGATGAGGCCGGTTATTCATCGGCGATTGTGACGGAAGTAGACGGCGTGCGGCAGTACATTTTGCTTACCGGCGACGGCGGTATTGGTTTGCTCGCCAAGAACGGCGAACTGCTTTGGCGCTACAACGGCGTCGCGAACGGCACGGCTAATGTGGCAACGCCGATTTTTCATGACAATCACGTTTTTCTTTCGAGTGACTACGGCACCGGCTGCGTGTTGCTAAAGCTGACGGCAAGCGGCGCGGAGGAAGTTTACTTCAACCGCGATATGCGGAACCACTACGGTAGTTCAGTGTTGGTGAACGGCGTGCTGTATGGCTCGTCTAGCCGGATTCTGACGGCTATGGATTTCAAGACAGGCGCGGTGCTTTGGCGCGATCGGAGCGTTGGCAAAGCCCAAGTGATTTACGCTGACGGCAAGCTCTACCTGTATAGCGAGGACGGGAAATTGGGCATGGCGCGGGCCACGCCGGACGGCTACGAAGAGCTGGCTCGGCACGAGATTGGGCAGCGTGAGTTTCGTACTTGGGCATTGCCGGTGGTCAGCGCCGGCAAGTTGATTATTCGCGACCAAGATACAGCTTGGGCTTTTGATATTCGCGAGTAGACGCAAGTTTGCGGGTTCTTGGGCTTGGATGAGACAGTCCACACGTGGGTTCGATTTCTCGGCTCAGATTGCGTTGTCTCATGGGACAGTCCCGCCTGGTGATGCAGTCCCGCCCCGTGATGCTGTTAGTTAGACGCGACAGCCAACGAGTGACTGCCCCGCCGGTTGGTTTGCCTGCTCATTTCAACTCGACAAACCGATAAAATGGGAGCTCCCAAGTTGCTAAACCTCCGTGTACCAGCGACGTTGTGCGGGCCAGCTTTTTGACAGCAACGCCGGGTTGTCAGCCCGCATTTCTCACCACCTGACGGCGAAAGCACGCGATAGTTGCGCCACTACTTCGTTGCGCTCGATCCCGAGTGCTCAACGGACTGTCAAGTACGCCTCCGCGCGCCAACCTTCGCCCGCCTCGTATTGACGCACCTCTCACGCACTTTCGCTCGCCACGTGGTGAGAATTGCGGGCTAGGTTGTTCTTTTCCCCGAGGACAGCCAGGACCGAAACCTCGTTTTTTTGATGTTGCTTTCACAACACCGGATGGATGGTCTCATCTTTCGCTTAAGCCAGGCAAACTCCATAGGCATCCGTGCTTGTACTTTGCACGCCCTTAGGAACCTGATTCAACCCTACACCCCCGTGTCAAGTTTTTAAGGGGTCTGGCGGGGCGTCGAAACGGCTAAGTTGTTGACTTTTCAGGTTCAAAAAATATTTCAAAACCCCGGTTACGGGTATTTGGCAGCGTATGTGAGATCCTATACGACCATCCCTTAGGGTGTCTCAAACGTTATGAACACTGCTTTATTGCGAGCTTCGATAATCGCCGCGCTTGGCGGTCTCCTCTTCGGCTTTGACACGGCTGTCATTTCAGGCACAACCGATCAACTTCGCGACGTGTTTGATCTCTCGTCCGGATTGCTAGGGCTTACGGTGGCTTCGGCGCTGATCGGAACGGTGCTCGGCGCGCTGTTTGCCGGGAAACCATCGGACGTTTTGGGTCGCCGGAAGTCGCTGATGTGGATCGCGGCGCTCTACCTCGTCTCAGCGCTCGGTAGCGCACTTGCTTGGGATTGGTATTCGTTCCTGATCTTCCGGTTGATCGGAGGCCTGGCGGTGGGCGGCGCTTCGGTCGTTTCGCCACTCTACATCGCGGAGATTTCTCCCGCGCGCATGCGGGGCAGGTTGGTTGCGATTACACAGTTCAACATTGTGCTGGGCATACTCGTGGCGTATATGTCGAACTATTTTGTAGCGCAACTTGAACTGGGCGCGACGGAATGGCGAACGATGTTTGGGATCGAGGCGCTACCCGCTGCGGTGTTCTACCTACTGATGTTCGCAACACCACGCAGTCCGCGATGGCTGGTAGCGCAAGGGCGGCGCGACGAGGCCGTAGCAGTGCTCGAATCACTGGGCGCGCCTTCGGTCGAGGCGGAGGTTCAACAGATTGAAGAATCGTTGGCGCTTGAACATCACAGCGTCCAAGAGCCGCTGTTCCAGGCGCTGTACAGACAGCCGATTTTACTGGCTGTGGCGATCGCAACGTTTAACCAACTTTCAGGAATCAATGCGCTGATGTACTATGCGCCTCAAATTTTTCAAATGGCCGGCGCGGGGGCGGAATCGGCGCTATTGCAGGCGGTCGCGGTTGGTGGGACGAACTTAGTTTTCACAATGGCCGCTCTTTTGGTGATCGACAGCTTTGGCCGCAAGAAACTGATGATCGCCGGCTCGATTGGGTACATCGTGAGTTTGGCGGCGACCGCGGCTGCGTTCTACAAGTACGGCACGGAGTTTGACGAATTCGGCGGGACCGTCGTGCTCGTAAGCTTGCTGGTGTTTATCGCTTCTCATGCTTTCGGTCAAGGGGCCGTGATTTGGGTGTTCTTGAGCGAGATTTTTCCCAACCGCGTTCGCGCCCGTGGACACGCGCTGGGGTGCTTTACGCATTGGTTCTTCGCGGCGCTGATTTCTTGGACGTTTCCGGTTATCGCCGAGATGTCGGGCGGGCATACGTTCGCGTTTTATTCCTGCATGATGGTGTTGCAGTTGATTTGGGTTTTGAAGGCAATGCCGGAGACAAAGGGCGTTCCGTTGGAAGAGATTCAGAAGAGATTGGGAATCGAATAAGATCGCAGCGGGAGCTGCAAGGTTATGCCTCGAACGATTCCCTGGTTAGGTCTATCGATTCGCCTGCGCTTACGTCAACTTCGATTTCTTGGTTCTGGTAGTGGACTTTTAAGGGCTTCCCTTGTTTCGATGCGATCGTTGCTTCGCTTAGTTGGCCCTGGTCCCATTTGATCGCCACTTCAAAGCCTCCTCTTGCTCTTAGGCCACTGGCGAATCCAGTTGCGAGTTTCGTGGGCAACGCCGGTAGCAGGTGGAGGTAGCCGGATTTTCCCGACTGGACATCGCTTTCGCCTAGCGGCGTCCCATGCGGGTCGTGGCTTTGTAGCAACATTTCAGCGATGCCGGCGGTGACACCAAAGTTGCCGTCGATTTGAAATGGAGGGTGGGCGTCGAAGAGATTCGGATAGAGACCGCCTCGGCGGCCGTCCAGGTTGTCGGCGGTTCTTTTGGGCACCGGTTGTAATAAGTTCGACAGAATTAAAAAGGCGTGGTCGCCGTCGAGCAGACGAGCCCACCAGTTGACCTTCCAGCCCATCGACCAGCCGGTCGCGCCGTCTCCGCGGAACTCAAGAGACTTGCGCGCGGCGGCGAACAGGTCGGGCGTTCCGTATGGCGTGATCTCGACCCCGGGGTGGAGGCCGAACAGATGCGAGACGTGGCGGTGTTTGTTTTCCGGGTCGTCTACATCTTCCAACCATTCTTGGAGCTGACCGAGGCGGCCGATGGTGTTGGGTGCGACGCTCGCGCGAAGGGCCCGGAGTTCCGCGACGAAGGTTGGCTCAACGCCCAGGATCTCGGCGGCGGCGATGGTGTTGCCAAAAAGGTTGCGGATGATCTGGTGGTCCATCGTGGGGCCCATCACTAGACCGCCGTTCTCGGGGGAGTTGCTGGGACCGGAAATCAGCCACTTGCCGTCGGGTGATTCGACGAGGACATCGGCGAAGAACCGCGCCGCGCCTTTGAGTAGGGGATAAGCGGTCTCGCGGAGGAATGCTTCGTCGCCGCTGTAGAGGTAGTGCTGCCAGAGGTTTTGGCAGAGCCACGCGCCGCCGCTCGGCCAGATGCCGTGGTTGGAGTGGTTGATCGGTGCGCTGCCTCGCCAAAGGTCGAAGTTGTGATGGAGCACCCAGCCACGCGCATTGTAGTGTTCGCGGGCGACGTTGGCTCCTGACTCGGAAATGTCTTTTAGAGCTTGGAACAGCGGCTCTTGGGTTTCTGGCAAGGCGGTTGATTCGGCTGGCCAGTAGTTCATTTCGGTGTTGATGTTTACGGTGTATTTGCTGTCCCAGGCGGGCTGGTTTAGGTCGTTCCAGAGCCCTTGGAGATTGGCGGGCTGGCCCTCGCCACGGCTTGATGCGATCAGCAAATATCGTCCGTACTGGAAGAGCAACTCGACCAGATGGTTGTCGTCTGAGGCTCTGAAGTTTTCGATGCGCTGGTTGATGGGAAGATCGGCGGCCGGCGTGCGGCCCAGGTCGAGAGTGACGCGGCGGAAGAGGGTCTGGTAGTCGGCTATGTGGCCGGCTTTGAGCTGTTCGTACGGGGTTTTGGATATGGCCGCTAGACGTTCAGTGCAGCGCAGGTTTGGGTCGGCGGAGACATCACGGAAGTTGACGAAATTGGTGGCTCCAGCCAATCGGAGCGTGGCTTGTTTGGTGTCGCGGACGATCACTTTCTCGCCGCTGAATTCCGCTGTTCCGTCAGTCTCGACCGTAAACGCTGCCGCAAATCGGATTGCGCCATCGGCGACCTCGCCCGAGAGAACGACAGCTCCTTCTCGATGATCGATTGTTGCGCCAGTGTGGGCGCTCTGCATTCCCGCCTCGAATGAAAGAGTCCCATCACCGGACGCAGTGAGATGAACTACGATCGCTTGATCTGGATACGATGCGAACACCTCGCGGGTGTATGACGTGCCGCCGGCTTCGAACGAGACCGAGGCGATAGCGGTATCGAGGTCGGGGGCTCGTTCGTAACCGATTGCCTGAGTGGAGTCGATGTTTGGAAAGTCGAGCGTGAGATCGGCGAACGCCTGATACGCCTTTTGCCGTAGCGGGTCGCTCATAAACTCGTTCATCGCGAGTTCTTCGGCTTCGGACTGCTTGCCTGCCGTCAGCAGTTCGCGGATGCGGTCAAGGTGGCGGTGAGCGCCGACGCGAGCGTAGTCGTGGGGTTCGCCCTGCCAGACAGAGTCTTCGTTGAATTGGATTCGCTCCGAGGCGACGCCGCCGAAGACCATCGCCCCTAGTCGGCCGTTGCCTACGGGTAGAGCTTCGACCCATTCGACCGCCGGCTGCAGGTACCACAGCCGGAGATCTGGAGCGGGCTCGTCGGCTGGGTTGCATGCGACTGCGGTGAGTCCGGCCGAGACGGCGGCTAGAAATTCTCTACGGTCTGGATTCCACTGCATCGCGAATCCAAGTGTAAACCTTAGCTAGCGGAGCAACGGTTGCGGAGTTTTTTCGCCGTTCGTTGTGAGGATTTGGAAGTGGTGGATGCCGTGTGGGCGTTCGTCGGTGTAGGTCCAAACTACTTCTTTGTCGCGGTTGACTTCGATCATTTTGGTGTCATTAGCGCGTGCGCGGTAGCTTGTGGCGACGGTGTTGCCGTTTGGGAGGCGTTGGCCGCCGCAGACGCCATTGTATGGTTCGCCAGTAACGTCATTGTTTGAGACGCTCCAGGCCAACTTGGCGGCTCGATCGAATTCGAACACCGCGTTGGCGCGAGTTCCGGTGATAAGCGAATTGCCGTTCGGTAGTCGAATCGCGGTGAACGGCCAGTTGGGCGTTTTGGCGCGCCAAACGACCTTGCCAGCTGGGGTGTACTCGCGCACTTCTTGTTCGGTCATTAGAGGGACTAGGTAGTTGCCGTTTTTGAGTTTTCGCGTCATGCGGCTTTGGGTGTGGGCGTCTTTGTTTTGGCAGTCGAGTTTGAGTTCAAAGACGGTTTTTCCAGAGCGGTCGAGTTCAAGAATGCGCGGATTCGCGCCAGCCTCCGTTAGCAGGATGTGGCCATTGGCTAGTGGCTGCGCGGTGTTGACTTCCTGCTGGGTCCCCTCGTAACGGAAGACTTCTTTGCCCGCTTTCGTCACCTCGATCACGCGTCCGCCGTGCTTGCCTGCGACACGGGTCACCACCATCAGGACGTTGCCGCTGGGGAGAAGCCAGCCGTCACGAGTGTGCTCTGGCGACTCCCAGAGGGTTTCACCGTGCTCGGACACCATGTAGGTGTTCGGGCCGAACGCGATGAACGAGTGCTTGACGCCGGAGTCGACCGCGCCGCGGACGGCGCGTGGCCCCATGAGGGCGAATAGCGCGCCTGCCGCGGCCAGGGCTTCACGTCGAGTCGAGCGATTGTCGGTCGGGTTTCTGCGTAACACTGGGGACAGTTTAGAGCATTTGCGTATCTGGCGCGGTCGAGTACGAACGTCGCCACGAATGCCGACGCTGCCCACCGGAGGCGCGCGCTTCTACTGGAGTGCAACCGTCACGGCATCGCCGCTTTCGATGTCACCCACGGAGACGACTACCGAGGCCGGCCCCGGCTGCAGCCCACCAAACGGCAAGCGGAGATTGATCTGCAAGACACCGTAGACTACCCCCGGCGGGGAACCCGCCCACAGGATTTCAGCGGGGACGCCGCCAATCTCGACGCTCACGTCGCCGGCTAGGGCAAGTCCGTTTCCAGCGACTACCTTACCGTCGACTGGGGGGGTGATCGTCAGACCTCCACCTGTCCCGAATAGCGTTACGATCGTGCCACGGCGGGCGGGGTTCGTATGGCTATTCAGAGTGCCGTTGCCGTTGAGGAAGGCGCCTTGACCGCGTCCTGAACCGTCGAGCGTGAATAGCGATGGCGCTGCCGCTTGAACGGGTATCAAGATCGACTCTGAGAGTTTTCCGCGGTAGAGGACCCGCATGTTAACGGATTTCTTGCCGGCGACTGAGGCGGGGACAACCGCGTTGACTTGCCCAAAGATCGCAGCCAGCAGCGGCGCCGCCACGCCGTCGAACAGTATTTGCGTGTCGCCGAGGTATCCGCTCACCAATCCGTCGACCGGTTCGAAGACTTGCAGATTGGCCGGACCGACGCCCTCTCCGAAGACGGTGATTAGTTGGGACGGAGCGACGCCCGATTGTTGGAAATTCGCGGCGCCCACGACGACTTCTGGTACGACCTCAGGGTCTGCGTTTTCAGGAGCAACGATGATATCGATTGGCAACGGCGGGTCGTAGGTGCGGCGCAACGATCCAGCACTACAGTCCCTCAGGTGAACGGTGCCACCAACGTTGTGCGGAAGTTGGGCCAGCGGCGGCGCTAGGGTTAGTTCAAAACTGTAGACGACCGGAGTCTCCGTGCCGTCTAGCGGTGTCAGCGGACCGGGAAACATTTCTACCGAAGACGTGAGGAATAGCTGGGCCGACGGTGTCAGCCAAACGCAAAGGTCGCCCTGGATCTCCCGTGTTACGGAGAAACTGATGGTCGTCATCTCACCCGCGGTGAATAGCGCTTCGCCAACTACCTCCGGATCCCACACGATGGTATTCTCTTCATCGCCGTTTTCAAGTAGCTCGGCCGGCACCACACCACTTCCGGGGTCGCCCTCAGGCTGCTCTTCCGCCTCGGCCTTTAGGCTTACATTGAGCGGTCGTGCGAGCGTCCGCGAACCTTGCCGAACATGGACGGTACCGCCGACGGTTTTAGCCAACGCTCCGTTGAGCGTTATCACGACCTCGTAGTCGTCGCCCGCAATGATTGCCGGATACCCAGCAGGGCTGACCGAGACGCTCGATAGGAGCGAACTCGTCGGTCGGATCGTGACGCCATCTGGGATGTCTTTGTCGCTACTGAACGTGACGGTGACTTCGCCGCCTTGGAGCAGTGCTTCGGTGACTCGTCGCTCGCTCCATGAGATCTTGGCGGGCTTTCCTTTGTCAGACGGAGGGCCCTTGTCAGCCGGCTTCACGCCGAGCAACAAAGTTGCCGACAGGAACATGAGAAATGCGCCCGCGAGGATTCGGCGAGCGGCGCACCACTGCGCCCCAGGCGGGGTGCCCAAAGTGACAGAGCAAACGTTCATGGGGTTCCTCTTTCGAAAAGGTGGGCGCCTAACGAGACTTTACGCCTCCGGAGCCACTTTTTCAATGGGTCATTGTACGTATGACCCCGAATCGACCCGTTGTAGGTCAAGTTTCAAAGCGTCAATTGAGAACGGTTGTGTTGACGACAGTTCCAATTGACAGCGATGTATTCCAGCCGAGCAGTGTCGTGAAGGCCATCGGGTGTTCGTAGAGCACCCTGACTGCGAGGCCGGTGCCGGGATTCTTGTCGATGTCGGCCCAGGTGGTCGTCACGGTGATGCCGGTTTTGTCTAAGCCGGGGACCTGGCTCTTGACGCGGGTTTCGATGTCGGAATCGGGCAGCGGATTGGCGGCCCCGTGCACCATGGCGAAGCGGGCTCCCTCGCGGGCTCCGTGGGTCAATGTTACGAATGACCAGACCGCGCGGCCGCCCTCAAACGCTGCTAGGACCAAGAAGAGGAACAGGATGAAGGTCAGTGAGAACTCAACCATCGTTGCGCCGCGGCGCTTGCTCCGTTTGTTAGTGATTGACTTGATCATTGCTCGCTCCTATCTAACTCGCATCCAAGCCCGTTGACTGACTTCGGTTCCATCGGAAAAGAAGTAGAAATTTGACGACGACTGCATGGTGTTCTCAGCCTTGACGCGGACGTAGGCGCGCGGCCTGCCGTAGCCGGCGCAAGTGGTTTCGAGCAATTCCGAGCATGAGTCGATTGGAAGCTCTCCGGGGCAGGCGCAGTATTGGTCGGGCGTGACGGTGACGGCCCCAATGCCGTTCGAATCGCCCGTTACCATGGCGCTGATGCCTGTGTAACGTCCGGCGGTTTCACCGCTATGAGAGCCAAAGTGGGCACCGGAGCTTACAGCATTGGCGATAGTGATGCCGTGAAAGAAAATGCGGCCGAAGTCGGCCGCGCCGATTGCGATCACCATCGTGAGCATGAAGATGAGCGCGAATTCGACAATCGCCGTGCCGCGGCGAGGTTGTGTGTCGATACGTTGATTCATTTTGTAACGTCCCTTTCCGCCTAGTGTCCTGTATCTAAAGTTCGCGTAACATTAAACAGGTTGTTGTCGCCATGTCTATATGGGGAAGACGACGACAACTGGTCCTCAATTGAAACCGCTCAAGCTCAACCCGGCCGAGCGCGAGAGCCTGCAAAGTTGGGCGCGACGGCGCAAGTCCGCGCAGGCTCTTGCCCAACGCGCCAGGGCCATTCTGCTCGCCGCCGACGGACTCAACAATACCGTCGTCGCCGCCCAACTCGGCTGGGCCCGCCGTACCGTTGGCAAATGGCGCCAGCGCTTCCTCGACAAAGGCCTCGACGGGCTGCTCGACGAACCGCGTCCCGGCACGCCGCGGCGCGTCAGCGATGACGAGGTCGAACGCGTCATCACGCTCACTCTGGAATCGACGCCCCCCGACGCCACGCATTGGTCAACACGCTCGATGGCCAAGACCTGTGGCTTGAGTCACTCCAGCGTGCAGCGCATCTGGAAGGCCTTCGCGCTGCAACCCCATCGCAGCGAAACTTTCAAGCTCTCGCAAGATCCGTTGTTCGTCGAGAAGGTGCGCGACATCGTCGGTCTGTATCTCAACCCGCCCCAGCGGGCGTTGGTGCTGTCGGTTGACGAGAAGTCTCAGATCCAAGCCCTGGACCGCACGCAGCCGCTGCTGCCGCTGCGTCCCGGACAAATCGAGCGCCGCACGCACGACTACATCAACCTTGTCGAGCGTTGGTTCGCCACTCTGACCCAGAAGCAGATTCGCCGCGGCGTACATCGCAGCACAGCGGAGTTGGAACGCGCCATCGAGGATTACATCCAACTCAGCAACGCCGACTCCAAGCCGTTCGTCTGGTCCAAAACCGCCGACCAAATCTTCGCTTCCCTCGCCCGCTTTTGTAATCGAACTTTAGAGACAGGACACTAGCTGTTCTATTCCACAATCGAGACGCGCACGGCGTTCGAAGTACGGCCGCTGGTGTCCGCGGCGATTCCGGAAACTCCGATGTTGGGAGTTCCGTGAAACTCGATGTTGTCGGCGATAATCATGGCCCATGTCGCTGTTGTGGTTTCGTTGCCACCAAAGTCAACCTTAGTTGTCGGGGCGTAGATCACTCCCTCGAAGATCGAGCTGGAGGTGCCAACCATCTTTATCTGATAGAGATTGGTGTTGGGAGCGCTTCGGCTGTTGAAGACCAGCATATTCTCGTAGTAGCCGTCTTTAGGGGCCGTCAAGTTAATTTCAGTGCCACCGGTGATCGAGATGCTTTTCATTGAAGTGCCCTGCGCGGTGTTGTAGAGCGTGACGTTGTCGCCGCTAATGGTTCCGCCCGACATCGACATGCCGTCGACGACGAACATGCCTTCACCGAGGATTACGATTGCGTCGGTAGCGGTGACTTGAATGCCGCCTTGGTAGTAGCCGGCTTCAAGATAGTGGGTGCCATTGCCGAGAACGAGCTTGCTCGTGCTGCGGATGGGGTAGTCGGCCGGATCGGGCTCAGCCATGTACTCGTAGGTGTCTTCGCCGGGGATCGCTGAGCCTTCAGGCTCGGGATTGAGGCATGACGCGCTGCCGTTGACTACGGCGCCGCCTTCATAGACATAACCGATCGACGCTGCGTAAATGCAGGCGCCGGTGCCGTTTTGAATGATCGACCTCGGGTCTTTCGAGTTGACCATAACGAGGCAGTCTGCCTCTAACACCGCACCGCCCGAAATCGTCAGGGCTCCGCGCATATCGGGGTTCAACGCGAGAATGCAGGCGGGAGCGGGGTCTGCAATCACGCCGGCGACGGCGCGAGCCCGCACATCGGCGGTGCTCTTGCCGAACAGCATCATGAATGTCGTGTTGACGGTGTTGTCGATGATGACTTCGGCGAACTGATCGTCATAGCCGCCTGTTGCTGGCGGATTGTTCATTGTCACGGTGACGGTTGAAAGATCATTGTCATAGCCGTTCAATTTGGTGTCGTCAAACGCGGCCGACTCGACCCAGGCGGTGCCTTTGCGGCCCTGGCGAATTTCGTGCGCGGCGGACTTCGCGCCGGCGTCGGCGGCGAGTTGCATTTTGCGCTTCTCGTAGTAGAGGCGGCCGCCGTCGAACACCAACCCGAGGATGGCGATTAGCAGCGGCATGACGAGAGCGAACACGATGAGGGTCTGGCCGCGGCGGCTTCGGATGCCGCGGCTATGCCGACTTGCCGCGGAGTCGTCGGTATTCGGGGTATTTGATGATATTAGTGCCATTTCTGGTTTCCTTGAGCGCGGTGGAGAACTTGGTGGAGTTCGTCCATGGACGTTCGCGGTATTGGTAGGCAATTGCGCTACCAAACGGCAGGTGCTCTGGATCAGCGCCGGAAGAGGCTGATATATCGATAGTTAATGGAATTTACGGATAAGCCGGAGGTACCGCCGCCCGGTCAAATCATGATGCAAACATCATGAAATGCTGATGCGCCATGCGGGCGGGACTTGGCGGCGAAACAAACGTTATTGCGAGCGGCCGCGCTTGATGCGGCCTCGTGAGGCGCCTTTGCCGTTGTTATTCGTGCTGGGCTTGCCGCGTGACGTGAACATCGAACTGATCAGCGGTTCTGTACCGCAACCGCCTTGAGTTATTGCCACCGTCGCGCCGTCCGCGGGCCGCGGCACGGTGTCTCCGTTTTCGGTGCTCAATTCCAGGGCGCCGGATTTCGCGCCATCGAGTTCGATTGTGCCGATCGAGGCACCGTCGAGGCAAACCGTAAGGGTGCCCATCGCGTTGATGTTTTCTACGTCAACTTTCAGCCGCGTGCGCCGCGAGTTTTCGTCGAAGCGAGCGTTCAAATGGCCCATGAAGCCGGAGACCTGGTTGTCACTTTTCGCCGAAGAACGTAGCGTTTCCGCAGGCCCGATCGGCGCTCCAAACGGCGGCCCGCCGCCGAGTTCTGCGGAGAGTAGCGCGTCGGCTCCGCAACTGGATTCCTGAATATCGATCATGTCTCCTTCGGCGAGTGCCGGCAGGTTGAGGGGTCCATCCTCGGAATTGAGCTCGAGGTCGCCGGAGTGGTTTTCCATCAGGTCGATCACTCCAAGCTCGGTGTTGCCTAGGCAAACCTTAACCATCGCCGGGCCGTTGAGGTTGTTGACGACGACGTGCAGGCGTTCGCGCTCGCCTCGACTGTCGTAGCGAACCAGAACCTGCGAGAGAAATTCATTGACGAGAGAGCGGCCTCTGCCGACGAGGCGGATGCGGTCGGCATGACTCACTTTGCCTTCGGCGGTGCCCTTTGGCCCGCTCGAAAGCGTGGTTGATATGGTCAAACCGGCACAGTCACCTAGCGCTAGTCCCACAACCGTGCCCTCGGCAACTGTTAGGCCGGAGAGATCGCTCTTTTTGCCGTTAAGCCGAAATGAGCCGCCGTGGGTCTCGTCCAAGGGCAGAGTTCCCACGGGAGATCCGTCGACACAGACGTTGAGGTCGCCCGGCGGGAGGTTCAGGTCTTCCACGGCAACGATAAATTGTTCGGAATTGCCGCTGTTGCCGTAGCGCGCATTGAGAGTTGCTTCCAACCCGTCGACCAATGCGCCGCCCTTTCCCGCAAGCTTCGCGGATTGGGGCTTTCCGGTGTTCTCGGGTTTGCCTCTTCCTTCGGGTGGTCCGCCGCCATTTGGCTGGGCGATGGCGATCGGCGCCAGTAGCAGGCTCATCGCGGCCACGAGTAGACTCGAGCGTCGGCTTCGGAACAAGCTTAATAGCTGCATCGTATTACCGAGTCTATTCTAGGTCAGATTCGTCGTGAAAACAACGCCAAAAGAAAAATCGGTACTTTTGAAAAGGTACTGGTACTTCGCTGGTTTGCAGCGACAGAGCGCTATTTGTAGATTTACCTGGGCTTGCCCGTGGGGCCGCTGACGACCCGGTTAGTCGTCGCCTTTGGCCGGCTGTTTCTGGTTGAGCATCGCGTCGATCTCTTTTTGGAAGGCGGCGAAGGGCTGCGCTCCCCGAATGTACTTGGTTGCCATTAGCTTGTCTGGGTTGTCAGGGTCGGTTAGCCCGAGCAGAAAACTGGGAGTGCCGCGAATACCGGCTTTTTGGCCTTCGGCGAGATCGAGCTTGATCTTTTCGGCGAACTTGTCGGCAACGTAGCAGACCTTGAAGGCACCCATGTTGACGCCGGCGGCTTCGGCATAGCCGTAAATGTCGTCGTCAGAGAGCTTCTTTTGGTTGGCAAAGAGCGCTTTGCTTAACTCCCAATACTTGTCTTCGCCACCCACTTCGCCGGCGCAGAGCGCGCCTTGTGAAGCCTTCGTGGCACGCGGGTGAATGTTGGCGAGCGGAAATTCTCGCAAGACGTAGCGGACTTTGCCCGGGAGTACGTATTCGCTGAGAATTCGCGGTGATGTCTGGTTCTTGTGGCGGCTGCAGAAGGGGCACTGGTAGTCAGTGAACTCAACCAAAGTCACTTTGGCCGCGAGGCTGCCTTGGGTGGGCGAGCCTTTGAGCGAAATCTCGAGCGGCTTGAAAGCAGCCGCACCGGCGGCGGCTCTGGGCTGAGACTCGATGAGTTTCTTGATAACGGCGAGGTCGTTCTTGAGATCCGCCTGGCCCTTTTTGAGTTCTTGAATCTCGGCCTGGAGATTTTCTAAGACTTGGGCTGCGACGGGTTGGCCGAGCGCTAGAGCGAAGAGGCCAATGGCCGTGAAATATTTGAGTGGGATTTTCATACCGTTTACTCCTCTTAATGCTTTGGGGGAGCTTGTACCTTATTCAACACTAAACCGGCCTGAGATACAACCCCAGGCCCCGACGGACGATCTCATCCGCCGGGGTACCTGATCGAGTATCAATAAACGAAGATCCTACTCCCCGCCGCCGTCACCCGATGTCGTCGACATTGACTTCTTGCCGCCGCCTTTTCCGCCGCCACCGCTCTTGACATTCCCCGCCGGGACGACTTCCGCCGTTCCGGTGGTGACGTCGAAGCTTGCCTCGGCGTAGCCGTTGCCCTTGAGCGGAACTTGAGCGGTGATGATATTGCCGTTCCCGTCGTCGAAGGTGACCGTGAAATCGGTCTGCTTGCCCTTGTGCTTGTACTCGATCCCGTAGCCACCGTCTTCGTCGGTGACGAAGTATCCAATCACACCGTCTGAGGGATGTGACAACGTCACAGTCGCGCCTTGAACAGGGTTGCCGTTGCTCGAAGTCAAAACCAAGCCAAAAACGCCGGCTGGCTTCTTGAAGATGTTCAGGTTCTGAACAATGTCCCCAAACGGGCCGATATCCGGGTCTACGTGAGAAAACGCATGGTCTACGCAATCGTCAAGCGCCGGTTCCAAGGTGATGTTCTTCAGGGCGTCGTGGCTTCCCCACGGTGAGGCTGGGGAGAGCGTGTTGATGTAGCGGTCCGGTAAACCATCAGCCGGGTTAGCGTCCACATCTTTCCCCTTGAGCGCGTAGTCCAAGTGGACGTTGATGTAGAGTTGGCAACTTTCGGGATAGGTAGCCATGAACTTGAAGGTGCAATTGTTAGGCATGCCGTTGTCACCGATCTTGTTGATGCCCCCTAGCCCTGCAGGCAAGGTGTCGCATTCCAGATCGAGGTTATCCACATCTGGTCCCGCAAGTGCGGGATCAAGCCAGTGGTCCAACGTAATCTCTAACTTGAACTGGTCCTCTACGTCTATTGGCATGAAGCACTGGTCGGCGCTGCCGACCATCTTGCCGTCGTAAACATGGACAGGAGTCGCGCCGTGCGTAATGAACGGGTACGGAATGGTGATCTCAAATTCCCTAGTAGTCCCTTCACAATTGGCTTGATCGGAAATATCCGCGACCAGGTTGTAGTAAAACTGGCCGGGATTGCTGGCGTTGAGCTTGTGCCCTGGCCAGTTTGAGCCGTCCGGGGTGAACAGCAACTTGAATTGCTGCTCGTCCATGCACGAGTAGCCGCCGTCGCAGGTGGGTGCGCCTGCTAGGCCATTCACATCGCAAGCCCCGGCCCGGTCGAATGGCTCGCTATCGTTGACGCACACGCCCTTGGGGCTGACGTCGAACGTGCACAGAGCTGAGTCGGTGACAAACCCACAGGGCTTGTTCATCGGGTCACAGAAGCCGCTTCCATCACATTCATCGGGGTCGGTGCAAATGTTGGTGGTGGTGTCGTCACCGCAGGACGTACCTGGGTCCGCGAACCCGTCGTCTGGGCAGTCGTCGCTGGCATTGCTACAGAGCTCGTCGAGGTCGCACACGTCAACGGCGGCGCGACATACGCTCGTCGAGTTCGCGCCGTCCACCGGACAGTCGTTGCTGGCATCACTACAGAACTCCGCCAGGTCACAGACTCCCGTCGCATCAGCACATTGGGTCGTCAGGTTGGCCCCGTCCGGCTGACAGCTTGCGTCAGTCCCGGTACAGAACTCGGGTTGATCACACTCGCCCAAAGCGTCCCCACATTGCACAGCGGTCGTCGCAAACTCATCCGTCGGGCAATCGTTACTGGCGTCGCTACAGAATTCACCGACATCGCACACGTTCTCCGCTGTTCGACATTCGTTGGTGAGGTTGGCCCCGTCCGGCTGACAGCTTGCGTCAGTCCCGGTACAGAACTCGGGTTGATCACACTCGCCCAAAGCGTCCCCACATTGCACAGCGGTCGTCGCAAACTCATCCGTCGGGCAATCGTTACTGGCGTCGCTACAGAATTCACCGACATCGCACACGTTCTCCGCTGTTCGACATTCGTTGGTGAGGTTGGCCCCGTCGGCCGGACACACGCCGGTGATGCCGTCGCAAACCTCCGCCTCGTCACAGACTCCCGCGGCCGCTTGACACACGGTCCCGTCAGCAAAGGGCGTAAAGACATCACAGTTATCCGGTGCCCCGAGGGGGTCACAGGACGCCACGCCACACGATGTGTTGGAGCCGGTGCAAACAGGGTTGTTGTCACAGGCGTCCAGAGGGACATCCGTGAGAATGAGTGGAACGCAATCGCACTTTGAACCAGTCCCCGCCTCGGCGGCATTCGTACAAGCCTGGTGCTGACCTCCGGCATTGTGCTCCCAAACGCGGCAGGACTCTACCCGCAGGTTCCCCGTATCGGGATCCTCGATGCAGGCGACCGTCGCCGACACTGTCCAACGAACGGGCCCGGCGGTCGAAGACAAATCGCCGCACGTATCACCGTTGGCGGGATCGGCGTCTAGGAACAGGTCCGTGTCAATATCGCCTAGGAATGCACTTACGTTACCGTCGCTTTGCTGAGCCGCCGCACCGGCGCATGACAGCGCGGTTGGTGAGTCGTTAAGAGTGCCACCGTCTTTGGAGACGAAAAGACCAAGGTCGTATCTCATCGAAGCGGTCGACTCATATTCAAGGGTCATCTCGATGTCGATGAAACCATCGCCGCAGGTGTCATTGTTCACGACCCTCGAGCTCAATACGGTCGTCATGACATCGTTTGACGTGCACGAGGCCAAATTGACAGGGCAGGTTTCGTTTGGCAACGGCGTGGCCGTGACGGCCGCGCAATCGCCCATCCCATCCCCTAGCGTTCCGGTGTCTTGGCAGTACTGGCCTACGCCGCAGGTCGCGTCTGACATACACGGCTGCGCCGCCGCCGGTTGGGCGCTCCACGCAAACACCAGCATCAACGCGAAAAAGAATTTCGCCCTGTTTCCGCCGGCCCTCACGCCACGAGCCGACTGAAGCACATTATTGACAGCGGTGATCCCGGTCATGTCTATACTCCTCGCGTCCTACGACATCGCTCGGTCATTTAGACTTTGCGTAAATTCATCAGGGGAC
Organism: Bryobacterales bacterium; assembly: GCA_965247305.1. Classification (GTDB taxonomy): domain Bacteria; phylum Acidobacteriota; class Terriglobia; order Bryobacterales; family UBA6623; genus CATQHP01. The sequence continues at coordinate 5,926,586 of OZ252030.1, forward strand.
CTACAGTTAGACCCCACCGTTAGAAGATTACGACCAACGTAGAGGTTGGTCAAGGTTCATTTTCGACAGACCGGTGTACTGGTACCGGCATGACTATCTCGTTGATTTTGAAGGGGGAAACGACCCTTGCGTTAGAACACGATTTGACTTCGTCGGCACGCTAGCGGGCGGAGTTGGTGCTTGAACTGCCGCGTTAACAGTTGTTTACAGATATGTTTTGATCGGAGCAGGAATGCGGGTGGATATAGCCGTGGGTGATTTAGAGTACTATTACCCATCCGGCAGAAAATCGTGGCATGGGCCTAATCTTGCCGGTCGAGCCAAAATTTCTCGGCGAAACGTTCTTTTCAGTACACGGCGCTGATCGGAATCTTAATTATTCGAGCTGCCAACACGAGCTGCTTGTTGGACGAAGCGCAACCTATTCGCGCTGATATCTAAAGTTTTTATCCAGACCGATCCGGCTCCGCCGGTGGCGGGGCTGATCGGTCTGCCTATTCTTCGGGGTCGATCTTTTTTCGCAGTTTGCGGACTTCGCGGGCGAGCTCGGGTAGCTTGTTGTATACCACCGTTGAGCGCAGCCATTGGCGATTGTCGGTGGCTGGGTAGCCGGAGACTTTCGCGCGGTCGGGCAGATCGGTTGAAACTCCCGATTGGGCCGTGATGAGCACTCCGTCGCCGATTTTTAGGTGGTTGACGAGGCCCACTTGGCCGGCGAGAACGCAGTTGTCGCCGACCGTGGTGCTGCCCGCGATTCCGACTTGAGCACACAGGATTGTGTTCTCACCGATTTTGACCGCATGACCGATTTGGACAAGATTGTCGATTTTCGTTCCGCGGCCGATGCGCGTTTCGCCGACGGCGGCACGATCGATGCAGGTTCCGGACTGAATCTCAACGTCGTCCTCAATGATTACGATGCCGGTTTGCGGGATCTTGTGGTGGCTTCCGTCCGCGCGGCGCGCGAAGCCAAAGCCGTCGGACCCTACCGTGACGCCATTGTGCAGGACAACACGATTGCCGATTTTGGTTCCGTGGCGGACGGTGACACGAGGATGGGCCTCGAAATCGTCGCCTATAGTGACGTCGCGCTCGATCACCACGTGCGGGTGCAGCGCGGCGTTGCTTCCGATGACTGCGCCGGATTCGATGACCGCAAAGGGTCCGATTGAGGCGTTGGCGCCAACTACGGCTGAGTCGGCGACGACGGCCGTCGGGTGGATGCCGGGCTCATGCCGCTTCGCCGGGTGAAATAGTTCGATGGCCCGCGCGAAATCGAGGTAGGGATTGGCGGAGACCAACACGGCGGCGTCGCAGTCGGCTAGAGGCGCGTCAGCCAGGATCGCGGCGGCGCTGGTTTGGCGCACGAGCGGGGTGTATTTTGGATTTGAGAGGAAGGTCAGGTCGTTTGGGCCTGCGTCCTCGAGGCCGGCCACGCCGCTGATTTCAAAGTCGGCGTTCCCTATGACGCTGCAACCGAGCGCCGTCGCGATCTCGCTTAGTTTCATCCGGCCACTAGATCCCAGTACCAAACCAAAATGCCGTACGACCAAAAGACGGCAATGACTGCCGCCGCCGCTAGGTAGCTGCCGAACGGTAATGCGTACTTCCAGTCTTTTTTGGTGACCACGATGAGAATGACGCCGGTGACGGCTGCCACGAGCGAACCGACAATCAAGACAAACATGGTTTGCGGAACACCCCAAAAAGCCGCGATCATCGCTACCATTTTGACGTCTCCGAGACCTAGCCCGTCGATGTCACGCACGCGGTAGTAGATTTCGCCAACCAGAAACAACACCCCGCCGAATAAGATTGCGCCGAGACAGGACTCGGTAAGAGAGCGAACCCAGGGCTCTGGGTTTTTGCCCAGGAAAAAAAAGATGATTCCCGAGAGGCCGTCATTGAGCAGTAGGAAGGGGCTGAGAGCGATTCCGATAATGGTGCCGCCGATGGTGATTTCATCGGGCAAAATGTACTCGGCTAGATCGGTGAAAAACAACACGATCATCATCGAAACGAACAGCATCATCTTGGCGCTTTCGAGGCTTAGCCCGTCTCGTCCCGCAATCAGAGCGAAGAGCCCCGCGTTGAGCAACTCTACGAATGGATAGCGCATCGAAATCGGCTCTTGACAGTGTCGGCAGCGTCCTCGCAGTAGTGCATAGCTCAGTATGGGGATGTTGTCGAACCATGCGATCGCGTGCTTGCAGTTCGGGCAGCGCGATTGGGGTGAGACCACTGACTCCTCGGGGGGCCAGCGATGGATACAAACGTTGAGAAAGCTACCAATCAGCAGCCCGAAAAGAGAGAAGATGGCGACGATCACGGCTGGGATGGGACGCGCAGGACCTGGCGATAGATCTCAAGGGTCTCGCGCACCATTCTAGTATCGCTGAATTCTTCCAGCGCCCGACTGCGCGCGGCTGACGCCAACCGCGTGCGCAGTGCGGGATCAGCCTCAAGGCAGCGAATCGCGGTGGCGACACTTGCGACATCGTTTTCGACCAATAAACCGGTTCGGTTGTCGTCGATGAGTTCCGGAATTCCTCCGGTCCTCGAAGCGATGACCGGTATGCCTGACACCATCGCTAGCAGAATTGCCGAGCCGAGACCCTCGGACTCAGAGAGATAGACGAAAACGTCGGCGTGCTGGAGGTCGGCCTTGAGATCTGTCGCGAACGCGAGCTCCACTCCCGTTCGGCTCGCCGCCGCGGCCGCGAGCGCGCCGCCTTTTTTGGGGTCCGCAAGGCCGTGGGTGAGAACGCGGAATCGGCGCAATTCTTGAGACTCGGACCGCGCTTCGCCAAGGGGCTCAACGGCGTCGTACACCACCGAGACCTTGCGACGATCGATTCCAGCTCTGAATAGTTCCTCGGCCACGTATCGAGACACAGCGATGTAGTGCGCGGCCCGGCTGTATTTCCATTTCGACAGCGGGCCCGACTTCACTGGAAATGCTACTCGGCGCGAGACGACGACTGGGCGACCGGCGCCGTGGACGATCGCCAGGGTGTGAGCTCGCGCGTCGTGCGCGTGAATGAGGTCAGCCTGACGGGCGTGCCTACGGATGGACATCCAGGATGTGGGCGTGGCATCGGCCACCTTATTGTTGGCGAGCACAGTCTGTGAAACACCCTCCCAGGCGAGGCCTGCGACGAGCAGGCGCATCTGGAACTGACCGCCTCTCATTTCGCGTCCGGTATCGATGTGCAGGACGTTCATCGGTTATTCGGGGGTCCGTTTCGGGTGCTGGTTTCCGCGGCGCGGAGTTCTCGTCAGTGGGTCGGTTGAGCTAGCTTGCAAGGGTTCTTGCCTTTGCGTATTTCTTGTAGGCGTAGATTGCCGCCATCCTCGCGATCGTGAATCCCGCCGCACCGTCGAGGAATCCGAGTTTCCATAGGAACGACCGAACGAAGGCGGCACCCGGCGAGACCAGCAGTTTGTGAGCTGGAACTTGTAGCCCCCTATCGTAAAGCTCACGTGCCGCGAGGTCGGTGTAGCGCTCGAGGGTTTCCAGATGCTCTTCGGTGGAGTTGCAGGTGTAGTGCAACAGTTCGCCATTCAGATGACCGACGGAGCCAGTGACTTGAACGGATTCATGAACGTAGTCACCGACCCAGGTGGCTGCCGCGCGGTGATAAAGACGGACTTTGCGATCTGGGTACCAGCCGGAATGTCGAATCCAAGCGCCTTGGTATCGCGCGAGGCGCGGGAAGTCGAATCCAACATGGTCGATCGGGCCGGCGAAGAGCGACTTTATTTCGGAGGCGAGTTCGTCGGTGACTTCTTCGTCGGCGTCGATTGACAAGATCCAGTCGTGGAGGCCGGATTGGCCGCTGAAGTTTTTTTGGTTCGCGTAGCCCGGCCAGTCCGTTGCGATCACGCGGGCACCCAAGGACGTTGCTATCTCGCGGGTGCGGTCGGACGAGCCGGAATCGACCACGAGGACTTCGTCACAGAAATCGAGCGAACGAACTGCTCGCTCGATGTTCGCTTCCTCGTTAAGAGTAATGATGGAACCCGACAGCTTCACCGGTACAGACAGGTAAGCAAGACCCTAGCGTTAGGGTACGTCCAGTCGGGTCCGTTGTGCAGTATCGCTAAGCCGACATCGCCGAGATCAGCGGTTTTCCTAGCGCCGTTTCGAGACTTGCAAACGCATTCCGAATGGGTGTGAGGTTTACCCGAAGGTCGAGTCCGCACACGCACTTCAGATAAACCGCCGCGCACAACGCCTGAAAGATCAGGTGCTGTTTTGTGAGGTCGTACGCGAAATTGGGATCTTCACTGCGCCTTGCGACTGCCTTCGCCTGGGCCCACATCGGCCGAACGTCGGCACGTACGCGCCGGAGAAAGTAGAGCACGGTGGAACGCCGTTCCCAGCGCATACGTTGGGCCAACTCGGGGCTGACTTGGTTACGGACATAGCGCTCGTCGCAGGTTGAAACTAACCTTGCGAGAACGAGAAAATTGCGCCGAATCGAGGAGCTCGATGGCGCCTCGGGCACAGCGGGGAGCTCGCGTCGGCGGAATTTCATCCGCCACTGCGATGCAAAATGGATCGTGAGCGCAATACTTGCCGCCGCTAAGGCTATTTCCGTCATGATTTTCGTTGCGCGTTATGCAGACTGTTCCTGAGTTGTGTTGGTGGTCAATGGATAGAGCCGCAGCCGTTACCGCCTGTTGCGACAGGCAATGCTCTCTATATTAGAACACTGTTGAGTAATATGGGGCCATTCCGGCGAAGTTGGATGATAAATTTTTGAAAGGACTCGGAAAGTGCCGAGAGATTGCGGTGACCGAAACTCAATGTCGGAAATCCACCTGGGCTCGCTCTCAATCGGCGCGACGCCGAATCAATCTGCTTGATCTTTAAACACGCGGAGCAGGGCTTCGTTCATGCTTTCTAGCGAGGCTCGGGCCTCTTGCTCGGCCGCAATTCCTATGGGTTCGAACTCAGGCACGCGCTCTCCGGCCTTGGAGAAAAAGATTGCGCCTGTAATGGTCATAAGTATGTAGCCAGCCGGCTTGAGAGGAGATAGTGCTTCGCGCGTTTCGGGCCCAAGTTGGAATACGGCGGTATGCGTACCTGCAATTGTCAGAAACCAAATCGCAAACACCGCCAGATACAATCTGGTGTTTCGAGATGGCCGCAGCTCAAAGTAAGCGAAAAACGTAGCCATCAACAGGGCCACAATTGCCAGCGCCCAATGGGTGTTGCCAGCCTGGAAAGGAATCATTCTCGACCAACCTCTGAGATACTCCGCCGGGACAAGGAACGTTAGCGCTACAACCACAATTCCGGATGCCCAGATCGTCGCCTGCATCAAAATCTCGCCGAGTTTGCGAAACCCAACGTAGCGCTGCATCACAATATTGTGAATTTCGAGTAGTACGGCAACTGCCAATGCGACATCGAGCACGCCACTAACCAACGTGTACTCAAATGTAAGCCCAAGCAGTTTTGCAATCGCAAAAATAGCCGGACTGAGAGTGTTGTACGCCAAATAGAAAATCAGAACTGGATACCGGCGACGCGCCGTGAAAACGGTCCGCAACAACCAAGCCGCCCCACAAATAATGCAAATGTAGGCCAGTAATGATAGTTCCATCGCATAGCCAGGTCACTTAGTGACCGTTCGGCACCGTTGCGATAGTATCACACGGTTAAGGCTCCCGTTTCCGCGAAATTATTAGCAGCAGTCAGGGTCAACGTCGGGGTAGCAGTCGTCGCACCACGTGCACGCTGTCGCTGTCAGTTCGGTCTCATCAGCGGTGTTGGACATAAAAAATGCGCCGAAGGCGACTTGGACGACGATTCCGGCTAGAATCAGAATTCGTTTCATGTTATGGTTTCTCCGTACTTCGAAAAAAGCTCCTGGTTTGCCCCGGTTGGGGCAAACCAGGAGCTTACCGCATCGCCCAGCGATCTTACGGATACGTGAAAGATTTTCCACGATCGAAACGAGATTGTTGATAAATAAGGACTTCGGTGATCTTCGGACTAGATCAAAGCTATTGGGTCGGCTACCACAGGCGTCCCGTAGTCAACGAGGCCGCCCAAAAATCATGTCTTCAGGAAATCTGTCTCGGCGAACGCGAGCAAACTAGATACCAGGTGGGTTTCAATGGGACCTAGTAAATCGGAGATTACGGGCTCTAAGAGTCCTAAGGTTTCCGCTGCTAAGGCAGACTGGATAAAGACCGTCGAAGCGGTCTCAGGGCGCTTCGGAAAGCTTGTATACCTAGCTGGATTACGGGACGACAGTACGGGGAACTACAAACACTACGGTTTTTCGCGCCGGTACTCTGACGAACTTACCAGTAATATCCTAAGGGCAAAACACGAGGAGATCTTCTCGGAGTGGCTCACCATGTCGATCGAGCAGCAGCGCAGTGATATCGAGGAGCACTGGGCGGAACAAGGTAGCGACCCCAATCTAATAGTCGAAAATTGGCTCATTCTGGAGCCGTATCGACGCTTGATCCCAGCCTCCGCTCTAGCGGCGGAACGCGACCTCTATTTGTCAGACATCGAGCTGGTGCTCGACATCATTCGGCACGAGGCTTCCTCCGCCTCTTCGGCTTCTTAGGCGCGGAATCGTCATCGTCGGGCATGCCCTCTCGGGGGAATTGCGCGGCGTAACCAACGACCCTTCCAACTACGTCAACGTCTGGTCCGAATTTGAGCAACGTAGGTTTCGCGGGTGACAGCGAATGGGGTTGCAAAATGAGAACTCCATCCGCTAAGTCACACCAACTACAGACATAACGGTCTCTCATCTCGAAAAAATAGATGGGCCGTTCGAACTCATTCTTCCACCCAGCCTGGACAACTTTGGTGTCGTTAATATCGACTTGAAGGAGTGTCCCGGGGGGGAGCATAGGCGACATGAAGAGGTCGTCGGTGCCAATCGAAGCGTAGTGACAGTGCTCGAAGTCGAGCTTCTCAATCATCGCCAGGGGCACTTTCCCCCACTGTTGAATCATGCGAGTGAGATAGGTGTTTTTCGAGGGATCGAAACCGGGATCTAGCTCGATGGGCAAGTCGATCGCGCCGGGCGGGGCAATCCTGCCGTTCCGGGTGTGGATAGGGTGCGAGTGCTCGGGCAGAATGAATGTTGAATCGACGAACAGCTGAGATAGATCGATGCCGTACCAGCCGAGCACTTCGCTGATGTCTAGACGGTAGATGGCGCACAGGGAATAGAGCCGAAAAAGATTCGGGGTGACGCCCTTGTTTTCGATGTCGGCGAGCCGGCTTAGAGCGATGATGTAGTCTCGGCTGTCGTGTTGGTCGGCGATCCGCTGGCTAGCCGTCTCGACATCTCGATAGCGCATACCGAGCTTTTCGCGAACCTGTTTTAATTGGTGTCCTGCAGTCACGACTTGGCGGAAAACGCTACAATATTCGCGCCAATTCGATTATAAGCTTAGCGCGCCCACTTGCGCCAAATAAACGGAGTCGAGAGTCGCCGCTTGTTCCGTCCGCGGAACACAGTGACCGCGATTTTTGAAACTTCTGGAGACGAACTGCCATGAAGCGAATTGTCGTTGGGATTAGCGGCGCAAGCGGGGCGACCTACGGCGTTCGCCTGCTTGAGCGGCTAGCGGAGCAGGATGGTGTTGAGACGCACCTGGTCGTCAGCCGGGCCGGCGAGAAGACATTACATCAGGAAACTGGCAATCTTATCAATGACTTACGACCTCTGGTCGCCGAGCTGCATGGGGTCGATCAGATCGGCGCATCGATCGCTAGCGGCTCGTTTTTGACGGACGGAATGGTGGTCGCGCCGTGTTCAATCAAGACAATGTCTTCGATCGCCACAGGCATCGCTTCCAATTTGCTGGTGCGGGCCGCTGACGTGACCTTAAAGGAGCGCCGGCGATTAATTTTGATGGTGCGCGAGACTCCGTTGCATCTTGGTCATTTGCGGACAATGACTGCTGTCGCTGAGATGGGGGCGATCGTCGCGCCGCCGATGCCTGCGTTTTACACACGGCCGGAATCCGTTGACGATATTGTCAACCAGTCGGTCGGTCGCCTGATGGACCTATTGGGCGTTGGCGATGGCTCGATTGAGCGTTGGCAGGGGATATAGCAAGTACCGCATGGCTAGATTCGACGGCAAGGTGGTCGTATCTACCGGCTCGACCCAGGGGCTGGGCGAAGCAGTCCTGCGGCTCGTGGCCAATGAGGGAGCGGCGGGCGTCGTGGTCAGCGGGCGCTCGAGAGAGCGAGGCGAGCGCGTCGCCGGAGAGCTGAGTTCCGACGGTTGCCGGGCTATTTTTGTCCCAACCGAGCTGTCAGATGTGAGTTCGTGCCGTGAATTGATTCAGGCCGCCGACGGGGAGTTTGGGCGGATCGATGGACTTGTCAATGCCGCGGCGAATACTGAACGGGGAACGCTCGAAGACACCTCGCCGGAGCACTGGGACAGGATCATCGCCACCAATTTGCGGGCACCATTTTTCCTGATGCAGCAGGCCGTCAGAGTGATGCAGCGCGAAGGGAGAGGCGGGAGCATCGTCAACATCCAAAGCATGTCGGCGCACGGCGGTACACCAAATTTGACTCCCTATAGCGTTTCAAAGGGCGGACTGGCGATCTTGACGAAGAACGCGGCGCACTCTCAGCGGCAGCATCGAATTCGCGTCAACGCCCTAAACATCGGTTGGATGGCGACCCCTGCCGAACATGCGGTTCAAATGGGCGAAGGCCAGCCGGAGAACTGGTTAGAGCTGGGCGACGCACGGATGCCCTTTGGGCGCATCTTGCGGCCCCAGGATGTCGCAGGCATGACGGCCTACTTGCTGAGCGACGAGTCGGAAATGATGACCGGGTCGGTAATCGATTTCGACCAGCACGTGATGGGGATTTACAATCCCTAGCGCGCATCTCTCACCAGATGCGGGCGAGCTCGGGACCAGAATTCGAGTTGAGTGACGATCGTCCGGGTGAGGACCTCGAGCTATAGCATTTTCACCGAAAGCGTAGACCGGCAATTGGACGCGCCAGCGGCGAGTAGTGGGCCGGAAAGAACGTCGACCTAGAGGTCGACGCTGCCCGCCTCCGGCGGGATCGGGTCGGGTGCCCCGAAGGGCACCCTCCCACACCACCGGACGTACGGTTTTCCGTATCCGGCGGTTGAGCCGGCGGGTTAGCCCGCAAGCTGTGACGCTACCAAGAACCCGTGGCGTCGCAATACGGCGTTGCTCAAGCTGCTCTGCATCAGCGGATTCCGCGACATGAACCATGATCCACGCCGTGTCGGCACCAGCTTCAACAACCGCTCGTTCACCCCCAGCCGCCTCAATGCTTTCAGACGACCCTTATTGCTATGCCACCGCAACCAAAAACAATTCCGGATATGCCTCCGCGTCCAACCTTCCAGTCGCAACAGCTCCCGCCGGTTCTGAGCCAGCCGGTAGTATCCCCACCAGCCGCGCAACCAACTCAGCCAACGATCCCGTAACTCGGTACTCGTTCGCGATTGGCGTCCCCGCCAGAGTTCCCGCACCTTCCGCTTGTACCGCTTCAGACTCTCCTTCGCCAACATGATCCGTCCCTCGCGGTCGATCGAGAACCCCAGAAACTTGCGCTCCCATGGCCTCCCTCTTCCACTCTTCGTCCGGTTCACTCGCAGCCGCAATCGCTTCTCGATCCAGTCGCCCGATCAACGCCAACACGCGCTCCGCCGCCGCGCAGCTTCCCAAAACGGCTGCTCACATAAATGTTGCATTCGTCGGCGTAACGGCAAAAGCTCAAGCCGCGCTTCTCCAGTTCCTGATCGAGCGGGTCGAGGTAGATGTTCCCCAGCAACGGCGACACGACTCCTCGAACGCAAAAGGTAACTTGGGACGATCGAGCCCCCCGGGCTGGAGTTTGGGGATGGTGAACGGCCGGAAAGCGGAGCGGATGGAGGGATCGGAATCGAATGCCGGATCGTGACCGTCTCGCGGTCGACAAGGACTTCCTTTACGAGCAACCGGAGAATCTTCTGGCGTTCTCCGACATCGAGGGAGTCAGCCCGAGCTTGCAAGTTGGCGCGAAACTCCCCCAGCGTTTCCGTCAGCCTTAGGTATTTAGACTGATCCTCCGCCGCCATCTCGAGGGAGTGTAACTCAGACTCGATCGCCTGCTGCTGCTTGCGCAGAGGAGGCATTCGTTGGCGCAGCTCGGCCAGCGTCAGCAGTCCTTCTTGGTAAGCGATCACCAACCGCTCGGCGCCGTTCTCCAAGCGCACCCGCTCCCGTCGCAAGTCGGCCTCTCGTCTGCGCCGTGGATCGGCGTTCTGGGCGACCTCCATGCGACGCTCGATCTCCGAACGGATCAGCGACGGATCGTCGAGTAACTCGATGATCGCCCTCCAGACAACCTCATCCAACGAATCTTGCCGGATGGGTCGGTTGGTGCACAACGCTCCCTGCAGGCGCCGATAGGCGTCCGAGCCGAGGCAACGGTAATAGGACAGCCTTCGTTTCGATGTCCGTGTCGAAACTCGGTACCGAGCATAACCACACTGCCGGCACACCAACATCCCCTGCAGCAGCGTCGGCTCGACGGTGCGCCGTGGCGAGTGCTTTTTGTTGCTCTCTAACTGCTCCTGAGCGAGCGCAAAGGTCTCTTCGGCGACCAGCGCCGGTACGGGAATCTCGATCCATTCTTGCCGCGGCCGCTCCTGAGTGGCGCTGTCTCGACTCGGCGCTCCCTGGCGCTGACGCAGCGGCCGAGTGATGCGTTGACGAGGCCGCAGCCGGGTCTTGCCGTAGCAAGCCACGCCGTGATAAGCCGGATTCCGCAGCATCCCCCAAACCGTCGAGCGCTCCCAGCGTGTCTTCCCGGTTCGCGTGGGAATCTGCCGCTCGTTCAGTAGACGAGCGATGGCGTTGATGCTCAAGCGTTGCTCGCTGTACAGCTCAAACACTTCTCGCACCACCCGCGCTTCCGCGTCGAGCACCTCATAGTAAGCCTCTGAACGGTCGCTCCTCTTCACATAGCGATACCCGTAAGGCGCACCCGAGAGTACGTTCGCCACTCCCTGCTGGGCCTTGTGCCGTTTGCCCCGCCGAGAGCGCTCCGCGATCTGCGCCCGCTCGTACTCGGCGATCATGCCTTGAAACTGCACCAGCAACTGATCTTCAGGCGTGCTCCCCGCCGCCGACTTCAAGAAAATCAACTCCACCCCACAGCGCGAGAGTTCTTCGGTTAACAGGACTTGATACGCATATTTGCGACTAAGCCGGTCCGGCGAGTAAGCCAGCGCCGCTTCAATCTGCCCTTCCGCCGCCAGATCGCGCAGGGCTTCCAAGCCGGGTCGCGCCAAGTTGGCTCCACTGTAGCCTTCGTCCTCGAACACCCACTCAGCCGGCACTGCGTACCCGTTCGTCTGGGCATACTGCCTCAGCGCGGCTGTCTGAGAGCCGATCGTGTGATTGTCCTTCTGACGATTCGAAGAGACGCGAGCGTAGATGGCGGCAGCTTTGTTCATGGATCTTCTCCTGGGGATGCGATTGGCCGATTGGCCATCGCTGCTCGGGCGCCAGCAACTGGTAAACCTGGGCCAGCTTAGCGGGCAGTAAACGATCAAACCGATATTCGAATCGAAGCGCGAGTTCCTGGCCGGCCTGCTGCTCAGCCACGCCCCCGTCTCCGATCGAGCAGCGCAAGCAAAGCTCGCGAGACGACCTCACTGAGAGACGTCCCGGTAGCGGCGGCGTGGGAACGCACGCGTTCGACCAAACTCCGCGACACCCTCACCGTAAAGGCGACCTTGGCATCGCCGACAGGAAGGGGCTGCTTCAGACGCTGCGCTTGTTCGAGGTAACGATACGCCTGGCGGGGAGAGATGCGGCAGTCTCGGACCATCTCTTCGACGGCGTCGGGCAGATGGTCGAACTGTTGCAGCAAGCGGCGAGCGCGATTGAGGCGCTCGGCTTTTTGGGTGTCGCTGGCACGACCCATATGTCATAAGAATACAACTGTACATGACACATCTCAAGCGCATTATCGATACCGCAACTCCCGATCAAACACAAAGTTACCTTTTGCGTTCGAGGAGTCAACGGTCCTCCTTGCGGAGTCCCCGCCGCGCTCGGTTCCCACTCTCCCTCCACCACGGCGCCGGCCCGCAAGTAGCGCCCGATCAACCGCAGCACTCGCTTGTCCCGTATCACTCGCGCGATCCGTTCCATCAACAAGTCTTGGTTGACCTGATCGAAGAATTTCTCGATGTCGATATCGACCACGTGAGTCCTTCCCCGACTGCACATACTCTTGCGCCTTTCTCACCGCCTCATGCGCGCTCCGTCCCGCTCGAAATCCGTAACTCGATTCGCTAAACCGCTGCTCGAATATCGGCCCCATCACCTGCAACAGTGCCTGTTGAATCAGCCGATCCATCACTGTCGGTATGCCGAGTTTGCGAACCCCGCCTCCCGGCTTCGGGATTTCTACCCGCTTCACCGGCGACGGCGTCCAGCGCCCGGCCAACAGTTTTGCTCGAATCCCTTCGCGATGGCGTGCGAAGTGTTCTTCCAGTTCTTTGGTCGTCATCTTGTCGATCCCCGCCGCGCCGCGCAACTCTGGAGATACTGTTGCGAACCACGGCCCGCAAGGCCCGCGCGAGATTCTCCTCGCTGACCACCTCTTCCATCAACTGTTCGTGCATCTCTTTCTCCCGAGACTCTCGCCTATCTCGACCGGCACTCACCGGGCTGGGCTTATAGCGGCTCCACCGCCTGGGCCCCGCCCTGCTCCCCACTCCGACCGTCTCATCGACGGCAGCCTTGCGGCTCGGGACTGCGGACTACCTTGTGGCTTTGATTAGAGTCGGTCTCTGCGTGATACTCCTTGGCTCTTCGGCCCTTTGCTCGGCGGGCATTACCCCGCTTCCTCGCTACTATGGCCTCTGCTGACTTCTCCGCTTTGCATTGCCTATGGCGCTGCTCCACGGAGCTCTCTCGTCTTGATCAAGGCAGGGGGTAAGGTGCTGCATCTTTCGTCCCCTGCCGCCCGGCTCTACCTCGCGCGTCTCGGATGGATTCTGGGTTTCGCTGTGGCTGGCAAGCTTACCGCCCGCGCGCGGCCTCTCTGCCGATTCGTGTTCCCGCGGTCGTGACTTTGTTCCGAGCTTCCTCAAGCTTTCACTTTGCTCTTCCCTACGGTTACCTCCATCGGTCCCGATGAGTCCCTTTCATCTCACTAGATACAGCCCCTGCCGGGCACACCTGCGTCGACCTCCAGGTCGACGTTGAAAATGCTGTGGTTCTACGTACCCGATCTAGACCTACGGTTCCAGTGTCGAGAAAAGGCCGAACCAACGAGGAAAGGTAAAGCATTCTCCCGGCGCCACCTCGATCGATGGCTTCGTTACGAAGTTTCGAGGCGATCTTCGAGGATCATGTCGGAAGTGATTGCTTCGAGGTAGAGTTCTTCCGCCGTGGTTGCCTCAGCCGCTGCCCGCGGTAGCAGCCCGATCAGTTCTCCTCGGGCAACGTCGACACTAAGCGCGCTTGCCGCTTCGCTGACAGCCGATACAGCCTGATGCAACGGCGTTCTCGCGATGTCAGTGATGTTCATCGACACCTGCACCGTGTCGCGCGATTTCAGTCGCAGACCGAGCGCCTTAACACCCGCTAGACCTCCCGACGATTCGCGGACTCGTTTAGCGATTTGCCGCGCCACGGAGAGATCGGTACTGTGCAGTTCGATGTTGAACGCGATAAGAAAGCCCCGCACCCCGACGCACGTCGCACCGGCGGAAGGGTGCAGCGTCGGTCCGCCAACGTCGGGGCAAAAGGCAGGAGAGTTAACAACCTCGCTCAACCTCTCAACCCCGAGTTTACGTATGAATTCTAGAGCCCGACGCTCGACGGACCGCGCAGCTTGGCCATATAGGTAGATCGGAATGCCAAGTTGGCTCCACAATCTACCGGCTATACGTTCGGCGCCCGCAACGCAGACATCGCCTGGAGTGTCCCCAAGGGCAATCAGGGGGACAACATCGAGCGACCCGATGCGCGGGTGTTCGCCGCTATGAGAGGCAAGGTTGATCTCGGTCACAGCAACCTCGGCCGCGCGCAGAATCGCGTCCTCAATGTCTGAAATACGGCCCGCGATCGTAAAAACGGAGCGATGGTGGTCAGGGTCGCTGGTCTGATCGAGGAGCTTTACATCCGAGAATTCGAGCGCTCGACGAAGCCGCTCCAGAACATCGGGTCTTCTTCCTTCCGAAAAGTTCGGCACGCACTCGACCCAGTCGCTCAAGAGGACCCCCACAGACGCTATTGTTGCTCGACCGAAGCGCGACGAGCGTCACGTCCCAGATCCGTTGGCAAGCATCCTTCGCGAGTGCGCTCCGTTGCCGCGAAAGATCTGGCGTTTGAGCCGCGCGCGCCAGCAAGCGGTTTCCTCGAAGGCATTGATCCATTCGAGGAAACCGCTTGCTGGCGCGCGCGGCTCAAACGCAACTCACGCCGGATTTGCCCAGAACTTGCGTACATAATTTCCTTACGGACGGATTCGGGTCCCGCTGTCGCGCGTCGACTACACCCGAACGTTCTGGCGACGCTTGTGGACCTCCGAAGCGGTAGGACGCTTGGGAGCGGGCGAAACCGCTGCTGGATAGATCACAAACCCTTTCTTCATCGTCAAAACGCACAGGTTGATTCCAAAGTAGTAGGGGATTTCGCGATAGTCGGCCACGTCATAGATGGCGACATCGGCCTGCTTGCCGGGCTCGAGCGAGCCCGTTTTGTGGGAAATACCCAAAGCTGCCGCACCGTTGATCGTCGTTGCCGCGATCGCCTCCTCGGGCAGCATTCGCATTTCACGGCAGGCAATGGCGGCGACCAATGCCATGCTAGATCCAGGGCTGATCTCTGGCCCAAATCCGCTTGCCAGCGCAATGGCCGCGCCGAGATCGATTAGCCTGCGCGCGGGCGGGTAGCGCTGCCCGGCGCGATGAAAGACGTAACCGGGGAATAGCACCGCGACGGCGACGCTTTCGGCCATAAGGTTGATATCGGAATCTGAGGCATGGAGCAGATGCTCGACCGTGGCTGCACCCTGGCTCGTCGCCAACTGAACCCCGTCCGAAGCCCTAAGACGGTGAGTCTGGAGGCGGAATGTCAGGTTTCGAAGCTTGGCCTGTCTGATCGCGGCAGAGACGAGTTGTGGAGGAATTCCTGGTGGGCTGTATTCCGCCTCCAGCGAAGATGCAAGCTTTTGCTCGACGCAAATCTTTTGAACGTTTTCTGCAACTAGCTCCGCGAGGTCGTGGGAGTTTCGGCTGTCGGCCTGAGCGATCGTTGGAGCAATCGAATACGTGCGAGTCACTTCGATCGGATGATCGTCTTGGGCCTTCATCGCCCGCAGAACTTTTAGATCGAGCCTCAAGTTGAGACCGAACCCACAGCGCGCGTCGACAGTGGTGGTGCCGCTTCCCGCAAACGCCCGCATCCAGCGTCTTGCTCTAGCGCTAATGACCGAGCTAGAGAGCCCGGAAGGGTCGAGAGCAGCGCTAGTCGCTTGAGCTGGCGGGTCTTGCTCTGGTCCGTATGCGGCAACTGCGCGCGACTCGAAGTCTCGTAGCAGTGGCGCCGCGAACGCCGGTCGAGTGTGGCAATCCACGAAGCCGGGCATGACCACTTTCCCGCTGGCCTCAATGACTCGGGCGCCCTTAGCGGCCGCTAGATTTTCTATGCGGCGCGTCGAGCCGACTTCGACGATGACACCGTTTTGGATCAGCATCGATCCGTCAGCAATCACCTCCAGGTTCGAAAGTTCAATCCCTCGGCGAGGGGCTCGGCCTCGCAGCGTAACTAGCTGGCGCGCTCCGCGAACAAAAATCATTTCGCCCTATCCGGCTGCCAAACCGCGGCTGCAGCACAGGGACCAATGAGCGCGTGACAGAGCTGACGGGCCAGCAGTGCCTCGGGGCGCTAGCCGTCACCAATCTGACACTCGATCACAAGTATGTATTACTACTACCTACAATAGATCTTACTAGTTCAACCCCAAAGACGGCCAAGGTTTCGGTAATGTCTCAGTTTGAAATCAGAGATCGTATAGATTGGGGCCGCCGGGTGAGAAATGCGAGCGAGTCGTCTGACTGGAGGCGGGGCCCGACGTCTAACCGTTGATGGCTTCGTGCGGGGAAGCTGCTTTAGGCCAGCTTGGCCGCCGCGCCTAATTCAGAAATCATCCGGGAAAAAGTGACTGCTGCCGCCTAGATGTTGATTCAAACGGGTCTTCAAGTTTCTTAGGCTCTCTAGTCTGTTTCCTAATTGCAAGGATCGACGCTGAGGCAACATAGTGCCGGCCTTTCCTCTCTCCTTTGGGTTCTAGAAAGCCCGCGGCCGAAAGACTTCTGAGGTCTTTGCTCGCTAGTTCCATACTTATGTCGGCAGCATTTCTGTAGGTTGAATTTCTTACCCTGTAGCCCAGCGCGGCGTCCGCAAGTGCAATGACGGTCCGATCTGGAAGCCGCCTCTCGGATGCTATCTCCTCAAGCGCACCCCATAGCCTCTGAAACTCCCGAGTACGGCGTAGCAGCGTGATCGCCTGCTGATAGTGTGCCTTTAGGCAGTATCTTATCCACGGGCGTGTGTCTCCGGCCGGATTCCAGGCTCCCCCGCCAACCTCGGCCAGAATCGCGAAGTACTCGTCAGTATTCCTACCAAGATATTCTTCGATGCTTGAAAACGCCGGTGCCAGCACTCCGCTGCGGGTGAGAGTAAGACTCTGAAGGCAGCGCGCCATGCGACCGTTACCGTCCGAGAACGGATGAATCATAACGAGGTTTAAGTGCGCCAAAGAGGCCTTCACAAGGTCGGTTCCGCTATCGTCATTTGCATTCAGATAGGCGACCAGTTCTTCAACTAGCACCGGAACATCCCACTCGTCCGGAGCCTCATAGACAATCTCGTCTTTCCGCTCGTCACGAACGTAGATTGGTCCGGGCCTCCACCTGCCGGGATTCTTCCGAAGGTCATATTCGAGCATAATGAAGTGGAGTGACCGCAAGAGATCGGCCGAGTATCTGAAGTGGGGGTCGTCCGAAAGACCCAGTACGTACGTCATTGCGGACCTGTAGCATTTCACGGCCTCCCACGCTTCAGAAACCGGGTCTATGGGCTCCTCACGTTCCCACGCCGCAACCGCGTCATCCGCACTTACCTCGAGACCCTCGATGCTGTTAGAGGCTCTGATGGCTCTAGCAATTGACACCCGCCGCAACAATCCTTGCCAACGGACGGGTTCTTGCGTGGCGTAACGCAAGCGATTGCGCAGGCTTGCTACCTGCTCGATAACATCGTTTTCGGAATCGTCAAGCAGTGGAGCCCGGAATAACATATCTGGTTGACAACCATCCCTAGATATAATGATAATGTACTATTAGTTGGTTGTCAATGATATAATTATCGTTTTCCACAGTCAAGACTGTCGAATTCCATGTATGGTCACTCGAAGAGATCGTCGGTCTGCTCGAAGACAAAAATTCAAAGTGAGACGCTACCGGGAGTTCAGCGGCGGCCTTGTGATTTTTCGGCGGACGGAAAGTTCTCGCGAACCTGCTGAGTGACCGTCGACGACGCAGCCCATTCCACGCCTCGCTGGAACGTTGCGATAAACCCTTCACATCGCATAGCAACTAAGCTATGTCCCAAAGTTGTGTGAAAGACCCGGCCTTTTCCATACGAAATCGCCATCAGGATCGGTTCGTGTTCTCCGGTTCCTTGCGTTTCAGGCGCGGAATAGGCACTGGCGAGTACGGTCACATCTTTGGCGGGCCCACGAAGGCGATCGTAGAGTTCGTCTTCGGAGTGCATCCACGTCGACGGCAGGCCGGCTGTGATCGGATGGTCGGCGTTTCGAATGACCACCTGAAACTCGTGGCGTATACCGTGGCTACCGCCAATGCCGGGCGTCATGTCGGCAACGAATTCGCCCTTGCGGAATCTCAACATGGGCCCATGCTGTTCTGTGCGATCGCCCCAGCCGCCCACGCCGATCATCGCGTTGTAGGCGGCCCACTCGGGAAACGCATTGTTCGCGGCGTGGACAGAAACGAAGCCTCCGCCTCCCTTGACGTATTTTTCAAACGCCCATTTGGTGTTGGCCGGCCAGCTTTCACCGTTGTAGTTTGAAACGACTACGTCGTAGTCGAAAAACGGCGGCTGGAAGGGACGCGTCGGTTCTCCAGCCGGCGGCGTTGTCGCGATATCGACGACAAAAATCTTTGTCTCTTCGAGGTGCTTCTTCAGCAGTTGTGTCGACTCGGGCCAAATTCGATGATTGCTTTGTCCATCGACAATCAGAACCTTGTACTTCTGTTTTGCTCGCGCTGGACTCGTCGCAAAGAGCAACTGAATAAAAATCGATAGAACTACGGTTCGTGTAAAACAGCGCATGCAATCGAACGATACCAAATGATGCTCGCGGCGCACATGCGGGAGCGCTTCGCGAATATCATTCCGGGGCCGAAACGTAGGGTGCTTCGACGTTGACCGCGTCGCCGTTGCGAACGCGGATAGTTTTTCCCACGCTGCGGAGTTGCCCAAGGTCGATTGGGTCGGTGAGGTCCCACTGGTGATCTCGCGGAATGGCGAAAACGTGGTAGCTGCCCGGAGGTACGGCGGGAATTTCGAATAATCCGTCGTTCGTTCGATAGCTTCCCATATATTCGCGGCGATAGCCAGCGATGCCCTCGACTGGCATTGCGACAGCGAAGCCAGGAGGCGCGACCTCGCCATCGGACGCCAACCCTTTGCCATCGACTGTCCCTCTAACGGTTGAGCCGTCGGGCGCGAGGCTGATTTGGATGCCGCTCAGGTCCGAGCCCCCGGTAACGACAATTCGTGGCGCGGCAAGAGGCCGGCCGCCAATTGAGATCTCTTTGACGTAGCTCCCCAGCGGACCGCCCCTGAGCGCGACTTGGTATTCACCGGCTTCGACGTCGTTAAATTCGAATTCGCCGCCAGACGAAAGAACAGGTCTGGCTCGCAGTCGACCGCTGCGGTAGGCGTCGACGCTGTGAAGCGTCAGGGTCAGCGCGTCTACCTTGTCGTCGCCTGCCGCGGAGTCATCTCGCGGCGCTGCGGTCACGCGGCCTCGAATGAGCGATCCCGGTTGAAGAACCATATCAGCCGTGGTCGGCTTGTTCTCAGCTAGGGATACCGACCGAACGGCACTGAACCGAGGTCCCTCGAGTGCGTTTGAGCGGAGCACATAGTCACCGGGGTGTAGACCACGAACCACGAACATCCCCGCGTCGTCCGTGATGATCGAGCCGATTTGTCCTTGGCCCGGTCTCAACACGACGACCTGGCACGATCTGCAGGCTCCGCTACCCCCTGAGGTGCGGACCAGACCTCGAAGAACTGTCCTGGGGGGAGCCGCTAGTTGAAAATCCACGCCACCACGCTCACGCCCCCACGTCAGCGGTATGCGTTCAGCGCCCGCCAGAGTGGGCGTTCCGGGATAGTAGCCCCAGGAATGCTCGAACTCACGGACACCACCGCTCGATCTGGCGCGCGTCGGTGCGACGCTGAGGTAGTACCGGCCTGGCGCAAGTTCCGACAGGCGATAGTAGCCTCGATCGTCGGTACGCACCGTGCGAACCCCGCGAAATGACTTCACCCCGGCGCTTACCGCTGCCGCCCAAAGCTGCAGAGTGGCCCCCGCAATCGGATCGCGGTCACGGTCAACAACTGCGCCGCTGATCGAAGCCGACGGGCGAAGCTGGATATCGAGGTTCTCTAAATCCTTAACATCGGTAAGCTCGAGTTCTAGAGTTCGGCGACCGCCGGCCTCGAAGCCTGCTTTCGAAAACTCGAGCTCGACCGAACCGAACGGAAGACCGCTGAATTCAAATCGGCCCTGAATACCAGTCGAGCCGTACAATACGATCGTTCGCTCTGACTCGTCCGCCGACTCCAAAGTGAGTTCAATGCGAACGCTGGCTAACGCCCGTTTCGACAACGATGTGCGTACGGATCCCGCGATAACGCCAGACGGTTCCTGAGCAGATGCTCCCAGGCAGGCGGACGCAACCAACATCACTGCGATTCGTAACGTCATTGAGCAGCGGTCAGTCCGATCTCAATACCTGCTCCCGGATCCACGGGAAAGGCTCTGACTGCTTTGCCCGCCTCAACCCAAATCTCGTCCTGCTTAACGAAATTGGGATCGGCCTTGGCCCAAGCGCAGATTTCGTAGTCTCCGGGGATAACTCTCTCGAACAGGAACTGACCGTCCTGGTCTGCTTGAACGCTGGAGACGCCGTTCCGCCCTCGCAAGGCTACGCGGTAAAACGCCCCACTCGAGGCATCTTCCGCGTTCTTGACCCGGCCACCGACTTGTGCAAAATCCCGGGATAACGAAATCTCAACGTTACGGACCTGGCCGATCCCTAAATCGACAGAATTGTCGGCCCACGGCTTTCCGTCTTCGTGGACCGCGTGGACGAAGTAATCTCTTCCATAGCTTCGAATCGCGTACCGATCGGGCAGAATTTGCTGGCTCGAAAATTTATCGTCGTCGGCTACCGGAATTCGAATCTGCGAGAACGCCCCGCTTTCTCCCTGCAGCCCCAGCAGCACCGGTTTCCCGAGGGATGCCTCAAGGTGAACGATGCGGCCTTTAAGGCCGGTAGGAGGCAGCGGTGAAAGCGTCAGACCGTCAACATCTCCCGTGACCTCTACGGCCCCAAGCGTAAACCTTCGAGAACCGCGCCGTTGTTCGGCTGTTACTTTCGCACGCACCTGCTGAAGGGTTATCAGGTACCGACCTTCTGGAATCTTATCGAAAGTGAAGGCGCCGACTTTGCTCACCGACTGATTCCGAGTGCCCACCTGTAGTCGCCGCCGGGTACGCTCACCGAGTCCCCGAATTTGTATGAAATTTCTAACGTCCTCAGAGAGTTCGACGCCGCTCACGGTTCCGCTCACTCGAAATCCACCGCCGGACATTCGCGCCAAGACAATGCGCAAACCGTCGATTAGCTGGCCGCTCGCGAATTCGAGTTCCACGGGCCGGCCCTCATAAAGTGAATCGTCGCGTCCTCGGTATGACGATGCTGTCGTCAACTCGTACTCACCCGGAGCGACGCCGGCAATCCTGAAATCGCCACGATCATCCGTGCGCGCCCGCTTTGGATTCCCGCCCCTGTTTTCACGTCTTACTAGCGTGACGTTGACGTTTGCGAACGGCTCGCCAAGCTCATCGACCACACGTCCGGCCACCACTCCGGCCCGAATCATATCGATCGTGAGCGACTCACATGCGCCTTCACGACTGCAGTCAAGCATGCGCCCAATATCACCGATCTGTGTGTTCTCGGCCGGCAGGAATCCGATCTTCTCGACTCGCAATGCGATGCGGCTCGAAATCGGAATTGGGAGCTGGAAACGGCCTTCGGAATCCGTTCTGGCTGTTGCTAGGACCTTCTTTCCGTTGGGGGTAAGCGCAAGCACGGCGGCCTTCCGCACAGGTCGGGCTTGGCGTCCGTCCGACGCTTGAACGACGCCGTTTACGACGGACGCGGCGCTCGATATGACGCCAGTGAACAGCGCGATCGTTAAGATTTTTGAGCCCAATGTCATGTGGTCTCGGCGGTCTGTTCCGCGATCCATTGCAAATAAGACGCTGCGCCGGCCTCGATCGGCAACACAACTAACTCCGGGACGTCATAGCTATGCAATTCGTCGATCGACTTTTTCAGATCGGCAACACGATCGGCGACGGTTTTAATAATTAGCAGGCATTCGGCGTCGTCTTCGATCTTCCCCTGCCAACGATAGATTGAGCGAATGCCCGGCAATATATTGACGCAAGCCGCAATCCGGCGCTCGACCAACTGCGACGCAAGCCTAGAGGCCGACTCGGAATCCGCGCAGGTCGTAAGCGCTAGGCGAGCTTTTTCCATGAGCGGTATCAAAAGAAATTGCGCCCGGCGAGGCCGCCGTTGTTTATGATCTTAAGAAGATCCACCGGAACCGTATACCCTTGTTGGCTCAATCAAATTACCCACGAAAACGAATCTGGGTTGTTTTTATCCTAGCAACGACTGCGCTTGCGGGATGGTTTCAAGTTTACGGATATCGGACCTTTCACGACTTGGGCAAGGTGTGGGAGCAAGAGGCCCAGCTAGAAGCTCAGGTCGAGGAACTGCGGCAGCGAAACGCTGCGCTGGAAAAAGAAATCGAAGAACTCGCTCCTGGCGGTCCCGGCATTGAGCGAAGAGCCCGCGAAGATCTGGGTTGGTCGAAAAAAGACGAAGTGATCATCCGGGTACCCGATAAAAAATGACCGCCGGAGTCGGGCAATCAGCGCGTCGGATATCGAGTTCTACGGGAAAGCCCGCATTTCTCAGCACGTGGCGAGCGAAAGTGCGTGAGAGGTGCGTCAATACGAGGCGGGCGACGGTCGGCGCGTGGAGGCGTACTTTTGCAGTCCGTCGAGCACTCGCGATCGAGCGCAACGATGTAATGGCGCACCTATCGCGTGCTTCCGCCGTCAGGTGGTGAGAAATGAGGGCTAGTCGTCCGCTTGAGCCAGCCGTCTCGCACTCTTAGTTGTTCGCCCGTCGGTTGCGCTACGGGAATAATCCGGTAAGTGACGGCCTCGCTTGTGCGCGGGGTAATCTCAACTTCGATTAGACTGCCCTGGCGCATAACCCCAACGGCCACCTTGCGGCCAACAGAGCGCTGGAATGCGGAAGCCAATGCCTCGGGACCGCCAGTGATCCGGCGAGATTGAAAGCGAACGATACGATCCCCTACGCGGAATCCCGCACGTTCCGCCCGGCTAGCCAGTTCGACTTCGCTGACAACGATGCCGCGGCCGGGGGTGTTTGAAAGTGCAAATCCGAGATCGACTTTTTCCTTTTGTCGTTTTGACAGGCGATAACCGGCATAGCCGAGGAACTCGTTCCAATCAATTGGCTCGGGCCGCCTGACCAATTTCTCCATGACGTCGCCCATATCGGTCTCGGCGACGTCTGTTAACGCACGCTCGATCGCGTCGGTGTCGTCATAAGGCAGACCCTTGATCGCGTAACGCTCATTCATGAGGCGCAGGACGTCGTCCAGAGCGCGGCGGTTCATTGTGCGCTGGCGGATCGCAAGATCGAGCAGGTAACCGATGAGTTCGCCACGCAGGTAGTACGAGACGCTGCGCTTTGGACTGCCGTATTCCGGGTAGCCCTCCAACCAGGCTTCGACGCTGCCCTCTTCCGCCGATTGCTCCAGCCGGGCCGGTCGCTCCAAATAGTTGGAAATCTGGGTTGCAAGGTGCGAAAGAAATTCCGTGCCAACACTCGCACCGATTTTTAGGCGGATGTATTCGGCGAACGTCGAAGTCACACCCTCGGCAAACCACAATGACGGAGTTGGCATCGGCCTTTCGTGGTCGACGGGTTCAAGCGACGACGGTCGGATTCGCTTGACGTTCCAGAGGTGAAAAAATTCGTGGGCGGTCAGGCTCGACAGCCTACAGTTTGGACACTCCGCCGGGCCGAAGATGATCGTACCGTTTCGGTACTCCATTCCCCCGCCGGTTATGTCGCGGAAGCAATAAACGAAGGTGTATTTTGTGAGCGGAAGCTCACCCATAATCTCGGCGCTTCCCTTAACGATCTCGGCTACCGAGGCCATGAGAATATTCAGGTCGAATCCACCGCGTTGGCCGTAGGCGACGACGCGGATCTCAGTGCCTTTGTAGTCGAACGATTCCTCCACGAAGTTGCCGATCAAAACCGGCGTGTCAGTCAATAGGTCGTAGTTCGGCGCGTGGTAATTCTTCCCATCCTTTTGGAGCGTGATCGCGACTTTCTGCCCTTGCGATAAGTCGGCAAACGCAAGGCTAAACTCAGCCGCTCTGGTCGCGGTCGGGTAGAGCAAGATCTGGGCCAGATTGAGTGTCGCGTAGCTCGAGTCCACGAACGCTCCAAACGGCCCCGGACGGTTCGCTAATACGTCGTAACCCACCCGCATTTGGCCATCGCCTGAACACGACACGACCCAGCGAGAAGGATTGGGCTTCGAAACATCGAGCGGAGTGCCCGATTCGTCTCGAACGGAGAAGTTTGTGACGAACCGGCTGAAGTCGCGAACATGGTAGGTCGCATTCCAGACCGGCATCTGGAGTTCGGCTGATTGCCCGGCGCACTCTGCGTCGAGGGAAACGCGTAGCGAACCGGACGCCGCGGATGCGAGGCTAATCTCGTAATGACCAGCAGCGTCAACGTGCGTGAGCGCGAACAGGCTCAACAGTAAAAATCGCAAGACGGCGTGCATAGTCCGGCGGAAATCGGTCTCCCATTGGAACACACCGCAACGCTCCACGCGACGCCGGGCCCAAATCCGTCAGTATGCAAGCGATGACCTCGAACCGGATCAACAGAGGCGTGGGCGGAAGTCCACGCTTTCTTCAAGTTCGGTAGATGCTTCGAGTGAAAGCGTGGACTTCCGGACACGCCTCGTTTTCTAGACATCAATCGACTTCGCATCCGCGCGATCTTCAGACAGCGGCACGCTCAAATCTACGAACCGTCTTCCATCTCTTCATCGTCAAAGGTCCCATTCGGGTAGATATCTACTTCGAGCAGCATCCCCGGCAAGAACTCTTCCGGCAGGTCGTCGAGATTGCGGTCATCGTCGACAATTCGAAGCCCCATATTTCGTTCCGACGACATCGTCTTGAGCATCCTAATACCGCTGACGCTACCATACGCCAACAGCGTTCGGCCCCCTGGGTTCAAGTGCTGCTCAAGGCCCGCTAGCATCGTTCTCATCAATTGAAAGCCTTCATCGTAGTGCGCGAACGCGGCAATTTCGGGTGGCGTACGGTCGACCCAAGGCGGGTTAGAAAGAATCAGATCGAACTTTTCGCCATCCTCGATAACCGCGTAAGCAGCCGTGTCGTCGAGAGGCACCAGGCGAACCTCGAGTCGCTCCGCAAGACCCAGCTCGATCGCATTGTGCCTGGCGTTGGCCACGGCCGCTGGGTTAACGTCCGTCGCAACGACTTTTGCAGCGCCATATCTCAACGCGCAAAGTGACAAGAGTCCCGACCCCGTCCCGATCTCAAGAACGGTCTTATCTTTGACGAGTGCCGTTTCCCGGATCAGCCTTCTCAAGCTGATCGTGTCCTCTGGTTCCCAGAAAACGGTTTCCAGCAAGTCGATTTCGCTCGACAGGTCGTCGACGTACTGCTGCTCGACGACTTCCCACGAGCTTCGCGCAACTATAGAGATGCGACCGTCGTTGGGTGAACAAGCCGCACTCGCAAACACAAGCACCAGCGACAAAAGGATTCGCATGCCCTTTCAATCTAACGGCAAAATCGCAATCCTTGCCAGATAACTCTGGCCTCCTTGACACAAGCTTGGCCGTTCTGTATCGTATTTACACGTGACTAAATAGTCACTTGATGATATTGTTAACTAAGAGGACTATCATGAAACACTCCCCGCATCTACCGAAGTCCATGACCCGATCGGCATTTCTGCTTTTGCTTGCCACCCCAGCCCTGCTGCTTGCTGCTCCAAGCAGCGGCGACGGCCGCTTGTCGGCTGACGAGATTACCGATATTGTTGACCTGCTCAATCGCTCACGCAGCGACACTTTGACCAAACTAGCCGCTCTCAATGACGAGCAGTGGAACTTCAAGACAGATCCGGACCGATGGTCGGCGGGCCAAGTCGCCGAGCACCTCTACCTCACCGAGATGGGCTTCCACTCGCAAGTAGACAACTTGATGAAAGCCAAACCTGTCGGCGATTGGGCGAAGTTAGCCGAGGGTAAAGTCCAAGTCATGACACAGGTCGTTCCTGACCGCGGCACACGTTTCCAGGCGCCGCCGGAAGCAGTCCCTCAGGGCAAGATGAGCCGTGCTGAAGTCATCCGCGAGTACGCATCCGCGAGGTCGAAGATGATCGAGCGCGTGCTCGACGGCACTAAGGCGTATAGGGCGCACATCGCGGAGAGCGGCACGCCCCTCGGCCCGTTAAGCGCCGCGCATTGGCTGCGCTTCGCGGCGCTCCACAATTCCCGCCACAACAAACAGATCGACGAAGTCTTGGCCGACTCCAATATTCGTCGCTAGCCCGTACTAACCGCAGAGCCAAGATGCCCCACACCGGCATACAACCGCTTTACGATCTCATCGGTCTCAACTCGATTTTGATCCTCGAAGCAATCGACCACTTCAACCAGAATACAGCGAGTGAAAGAATTCTTGGCGGAAGCAAGAACTCGTTTAAGTTTGTGCTCGGCCACATCACGTGGGCTCGTTGCATGATGTCGAACGCTCTGGGGGAACGCCAAGGTTTTCCTGGGGCGGAAAAGTTTGCCGGGGGCCAGTCGCAGACAGACGGTTCTGACTACCCATCGCTCGCCGAGCTCGCGGCTGCTTACAAAGACGTGGCTGGATTTCTAGATAGAAAGCCAGCCCGCATTTCTCACCACGTGGCGAGCGAAAGGGCGTGAGAGGTGCGTCAATACGAGGCGGGCGACGGTCGGCGCGCGGAGGCGTACTTGACTGTCCGTCGAGCACGGCGATCGAGCGCAACGAAGTAGTGGCGCACCTATCGCCTGCTTTCGCCGTCAGGTGGTGAGAAATGCGGGCTAAAGAGCCTCTCAGAAGAAGAATTGATGAAAACCGCGGAGAACGTTCCAGGGGAGCAGGAGCAAACCATTCGAAGCGCTATTTCATTCTGGGTCTGGCAAGATTGCTATCACACGGGGCAAACGGGCTCGATGTTGACGACGCTGGGACTGACTGACCTAAAAACGCTGTACTACGACAGAAAGGCGCGCTTGCAAACGGAACCGTAGAGTTCCCGTTACGATGAGAACGGCCCATGGCACAACTCGAACTCCGCCTAAACGAGAACGCGCCTGGGCCGTTTTTTGTCGACAGCAGCTGTATTGACTGCGACACCTGTCGCTGGCTAGCGCCCGCGGTCTTCGAGCGCTCCGCCGGGGCGGGGAAGTCGTACGTGAGTGGGCAGCCCGAAACCGCGGTCGAGTTGACCAGGGCCGCGATGGCGCTGATCGCCTGCCCGACCAGCTCAATCGGCGGGGCGTCAAAGCAGGCCGTTCGCGATGCCACCAGCCAACTCCCGGAGATGATCGAAGACGGCGTCTACTACTGTGGTTACGCTTCAGAGAAATCCTACGGTGCGTCGAGCTATTTCGTCGCCGGCGAGGGTGCGAACGTGCTTGTTGATTCGCCTCGCGCGGCTAATCCGTTGATCCGCAACCTCGAGAAGCTGGGTGGTGTGCAGAGGATGCTGCTCACGCACAGCGACGACGTCGCCGACCACACCAAGTTTCGCGAACACTTCCAGTGTCAGCGGGTCATCCATCGCCTGGAAGCGCGCGGCGACCTTCGAGACGTCGAGTTACAACTTGAAGGGGACGAGCCGTTTGAGCTGGGCCCCGAGTGGTGCGCGATTCCTGTCCCGGGACACACTCGAGGCAGTGTCGCGTTTCTCTACCGTGAAAAGTTCCTATTCACCGGCGATCATCTCTGGTGGTCGTCAGCGATCGGCGGACTGAACGCCTCGCAGGCCTACTGCTGGTGGAGTTGGGAGCGCCAAGTTAAATCGCTTGAGTGCCTGCTGGAGTACCGCTTCGAGTGGATCCTTCCAGGCCACGGCCGTCGCTATCGGGCGGAGTCGCCGCAAGCAATGCGCGTCGAAATCGAGCGCCTGTGTAACAGGCTTTCCGCCTCGTTGAAGTCCACCTGATTCACTCAGCGCCGCCATTCGAGCGAGACCAGATCACTTCAAAAGCAAAACATCCGTAAAAATTGTATTCGCAATGGTCAAGCATGGACCGTACTGTACGGAGTAGTCTTTGCGAATACTCAGCGCGGCCTGGAGCACCGCGTCAGAGTCTTCTCCTTCTTCGGTAGACAATGCCAAACCCGGCCGGTCGTTCTGAATCGTTTCGACGGCCCCCTGAATCCCGCGGATAGTAGCTCCTTTGATGTCCATCTTGATGAAATCGATCCGGTCAAGATTGAGCTCCGCTTTCAAGGCGTCAATTGTCGTCACCGGAATCGTCACAGAGGGCGCGCCAGCCCCACGCACAAAACTGTTCGCGGCCCCGGAATTACCATTATCGAAAAGCGGGAGCGTGTCCTCCTCGCTCCAGATTCCTTTGGGAACGACAATCACGCGACCGTTCTCTATCTCGGCGGCGAAGTTAAGCCTCAGGCACTCCACAGCTTGCGGGCCCGGTTCTACGGCCACAACGAGCGCGGCTCCCATATCGAGAGCCTTGCGAGCGAAGACGCCAACATGGGCGCCGCAATCAATAACGGTATCCCCAGCCTGCACCCCCCATGCTCCAGATCCGTAGATGCCGCGCTCCTGTTGGGCCAGCAGTGTCGCTATCATCATCGCGGGCGCAGTCGGCGTCCAATAGTCCCCGTGAGGCGTCATCCATAAGTCGAGCGCGCCGCGCTGTTCCCCTTTGTGGGAAGACGTTGCGATATTCTCGGCTTCTTGCTGTTGGTCGACAACAATATGAAAATCGCTCATCGCGTCAAACGTTGAGCAAAACGTGCTCGCCGATTCTAGGCCAAGAAACGGCAGTATTATCACCGGATAGATCTGGAGAATTGCAGCAATAATACCAAACGTCACGCACAGGAAAACGGCCACTGGGGAAAATCTAGTTCTGAAGGATCGAGCAGGTTTTCGTTGTGTCGACATGTAGCCGTCTTCGTGCGATCTTGACCGCTGCGACGAACAACCGTTCTTCTCTCCGCAGCCTACCTCTTCGATTCTCCTTATTTTAGGAGACTTCAAGTTGGTTGGTAGCTGGTCGCATTCAGTAAGCTTTCAGCGTTCCATGAAAACGGAGCAGTGGGAAGCGATCCATGCACGATACAGCCGCGTAATCCCTCAAGAGAACGCTCGATCCGTTCGACGCTCATCGATTCGGCTTGCCGTTTGGCGGCTGCCACCGCTGGCAGTTTAGTGTCCGTTGCGCCTCGTCACGCTCATCTTGTGTCCGAACTGAGGGCTTACGAATCCATAGGAAATAGCTCTGCTAACCTAGTCGTTTCCGACCGCAGCTAGTGTAGTGCGCCATAAATAATGTAACTTATAGTATCTTCGTGTCGCCTTTACTAGTAGAAGGCACACGGATGCGAAGAGCAGAGCCAG
This sequence comes from Bryobacterales bacterium, assembly GCA_965247305.1. Taxonomy (GTDB): domain Bacteria; phylum Acidobacteriota; class Terriglobia; order Bryobacterales; family UBA6623; genus CATQHP01. The sequence goes on from OZ252030.1 coordinate 5,955,778, forward strand.
TCCCATTGACGCAGGAGCAGCGTAGGCAGTTGGAGCGCTACGCGAACGGTCGTCGGGTCGCTGTTCGTCTGGCGTTGCGAGCCAGGATCATCGTGCTCGCCGCCGACGGTCTTGAGAACAAACGGATTGCCGCGCAGCTGTCGGTCTCGCGTCAGTTGGTGGCGCGCTGGCGAAGCCGTTTTCTTGAATCCGGCGTCGCCGGCATCGAAAAGGACGCCCCGCGGCCCGGCCGTAAGCCCGCCATCTGCTCCCCAACAGTGCAACAGATCATCCACAAGACGACCCGCGAAACGCCAGCCAACGCCACCCATTGGAGCCGCCGCACGATGGCCGCCGCGGTCGGCGTCAGCGCCTCCACCGTGGGTCGCATTTGGCGCGCCCACGGCCTCAAGCCGCATCGCGTCAAGACCTTCAAACTCAGCAACGACCCGCGCTTCGCCGAAAAACTCGACGACATCATCGGACTTTATCTCAACCCGCCCGAGCATGCCCTCGTTCTTTGCCTCGACGAGAAGTCACAGATTCAAGCCCTCGACCGCACCCAGCCCGGCCTGCCCCTGAAAAAGGGACGCGGCCGGACCATGACCCACGACTACAAACGCAACGGCACAACCACCTTGTTCGCCGCGCTCAACACGCTCGACGGCTCGGTGATCGGAACCTGCATGCCCAAGCACCGCCACCAAGAATGGCTGCGCTTCTTGCGCTTGCTTGAAAACCAGACCCCCAAGGACAAGCAGATCCATTTGATCGTGGACAACTATGCCACTCACAAACACGCCACGGTGAAACGCTGGCTGCAGCGCAATAAACGCTTCCACGTCCATTTCACGCCCACCTCAGCGTCGTGGCTGAACATGGTGGAGAGGTTCTTCCGAGACCTCACCGATAAGCGCATCCGCCACGGTGTCTTTCGTAGCGTCGGCGAACTCACCACCGCCATCGAAGACTACATCGCTCGACACAATCAGCAGCCCAAGCCCTTCATCTGGACTGCTACCGCTTCCGACACCCTTGAGAAGGTCAAGCGCGGCAAAGCCGCTCTTCTTAAGGTTCAATCTGATTGACGCACTACACTAGGAGAACGGAATCATGCCGCGACCAGTCACACTATTCACCGGCCAATGGGCCGACTTGCCGCTCGAAGAATTAGCGGAGAAGGCCGCTTCATGGGGATACGACGGCCTCGAACTCGCCTGCTGGGGCGACCATATGGACGTCTTCAAGGCGGCTGAAGATCTCGACTACTGCGCCAAACAGAAGGCCATTCTCGAAAAGAATAATCTCCAACTCTTCGCGATCTCGAATCACCTAGCCGGGCAACTGGTCTGCGACCCCAATAACGACTCTCGTTCCGACGGATTTGCTCCTCCCGAATGTGCCGGCGACGCCGAGAAAAAACGCGCCTGGGCCGTCGAGGCAGTGAAGAACACCGCCCGCGCCGCAAAGAATCTGGGCCTCAAGGTTGCACCCGGTTTTACGGGCTCCTCGATTTGGCACATGCTCTATAGCTTCCCGCCGGTCTCCGACGCGATGATCGACGAGGGCTTTGCCTACTTCGCCGAGATGTTCAACCCAATTCTCGACGTCTACGACGAGTGCGGCGTGCGATTCGCGCTTGAGGTTCACCCGACGGAGATTGCGTTTGACATCTACACCGCCCAGCGCGCAATTGACGCGGTGGGTGGACGCGAGGCCTTCGGATTCAACTTCGACCCGAGCCACTTGCATTGGCAGCAGGTCGACCCTGTCATGTTCATCCGTGAGTTTAAAGATCGCATCTATCACGTTCATATGAAAGATGCTGCACTTCAACTTGACGGCAAGAGCGGTATCCTGGCGTCGCACCTAAACTTCGGTCAACAAGATCGCGGTTGGGACTTCCGCTCGCTCGGCCACGGCGGAGTCGATTTCGAAGAGATCATCCGAGCGCTCAACCACATCGGCTATAACGGTCCATTGTCGATCGAGTGGGAAGACAGCGGAATGGAGCGCGAAGCCGGAGCCGAGGAGGCTTGCGAGTTCACGAAATCCGTGGACTTTGCGCCTTCGGGACTCGCGTTTGACGCCGCGTTCGACAAGTAGTCAACCTCACCTTGGCCAGCACCGCCGATTATCGTCCCGCGCGCCGCGAAGCCATCGTAGCGGCGTTGATTTGGGCGGCAGCATTAGTCACGACTGTGGGGGTTTCGTACGTCCTTGGCTATACCGATGCGACTCCAATAACGTTCTTCGGAATCCCTCGCTGGGTCGCTCTCGGAATCTTCATGCCATGGATCATCTTTTTCGCCATACATGTATGGTTTTCCTTGTACTTCGGACGCGAGCGCCGATAGGGCCAGAGCGGCGTGTACAGTGCAAACTCGACCGTCTGGATAGCGTTCTTCTTATATCTATTGGTCACGTTTTTCCTGGCGCATTTGGCTCGTAAGCAAGCGGCCGGCAGCAATTTTCTGGAAGAATTCTTCGTAGGTGGACGTACCCTCGGCCCCTGGGGTCTCGGCCTTACTTGGATCGCAACAGCCGCCAGCGGTGGCACCTTTATCGGAGCGCCGTCGCTAGGCCACGCCAACGGCTGGGTGGTCATGCTGTGGATCTCGGGTTACATCGTCGTTGCGACGACGGGATTCGGGCTTCTAGGCAGACGCATTTCTGAAATCGGGCGCGCCACCGGTGCGCTGACCTTCCCCGATCTACTGCGCGACCGTTTCGACAGTAAAGCGATCGGCATCATCTCAGGAATCGCGCTCGTCATTCTGCACACGAGCTACATCGTGGCCCAATACGTGGCCGGCGCTCGAGTGCTCGAAGTTGTGCTCGGTGTGCCCTACCTGTGGGGAGTGCTCGGTTTCGCGGTGACAGTGTGCTTGTACACGGCGTACGGAGGTTTCCGGGCGGTCGCCTGGACCGACAGCTTCCAGGCCGTGGTCATGCTTGTAGGAGTCTTACTAACAGCCGGGTTCGCGATCTACAAAATTGGCGGTTTCCAAGCGGTCTTTGACGGCCTAGCCGCACAGTCTCCCGATCTCGTCTCGGGGCCTGGTCCGGACAACTTCTTGTCGTTGCCGGCGGCGATTTCGTTCTTCTTTATCTGGCCAATCGCAACTGCCGGGCAGCCCGCCCTAATGACGCGCTTTCTGGCGTGCCGCGACATCGCATCGTTGAAGCGGGCGTCACTCCTGATCGGATTTTATATCCTGCTGCTCTATCCGGCCGTTATCTTCGTCGGAATCGTAGGGCGCGTGCTGGTTCCCGAATTGGCTGCTCCCGACCACGCGCTGCCGGCGACGATTCTCGCGGCAGTGCCACCGGTCCTCGCGGGGTTTGTACTGGCTGCGCCAATGGCCGCGATCATGTCGACGATTAGTTCTTTCTTGCTAGTCTCGGCCAGCGCCATTGTACGCGACCTCTACGAGAGAAATTCAGCGCAACCGCTACGCGAAGATAACGCCCGACGGCTTACTCATTTGTCGACGATTGGCATCGCGGCGGTCGCGATCGTATTCGCTCTCAAGCCGCCTGAGTACCTGCAATACATTGTGGTGTTTTCGGGCACCGGTCTTTCGGCAACGTTTTTGTTTCCAACGTTGCTAGGCGTCTACTGGCCCGGCATGAATCGGATCGGCTGCCTAGCCGGCATTCTCGCTGGCTTTAGTTCGTTCCTAACGCAGTACGCGCTCTACGGCACCCAAAGCTTTTTCGGATTCGATCCATTCGTGTGGTCGATGGGAATCTGCGCGGTTGCCTGTATTGTTGGCTCGCGGCTTGGGACTGGGGAACCCGCTGAGCTATTGGCGCGGTACTTTGTGGAAGAAGACGCGGGCGCGGTGCAATCTTGAACCGCTCCGTCGAAGACCTGCGGGATCGCAGGCGGCGGCCCTAGCAGGGGTGGCATTTGAATTAGATCAGGGTGAAAGCCTCGGGGTTTGATCTGTCTTAGCGCACCCGCTCGTACCAACTCAGAACCAAATCTGAAATGTCTTGATCGACAGTCAGATCGCCCAAGAAATATTCCTTGTGGGCAGTACTGATCAGCTTGTCTGAAATGCGGCAAAAAATGTTGTACTTGCCGGCCGCTATTTCGGGAACGGCAAACCTACCGTCGCCGGTTAGTATCACGCCCTTCACCGGATCGTCGTCTCGGCCGACTCTGCGGAAAACGAGCCAGTAGAGCGAATCCTGCTGGCGGCGCTCGCCAATCATTTTCCCCGCGATTCGAAACTGCAGCTCCCCACCCATAGGCGGATCAAGCCCGAGAACAAACGTGTGCGCCTGCAGCGTTGCGTCCTCGGTAATCTCGAACTCGCGCACACTAACCAGCCGCTTGCGCTTGCGGCGAGGGGCAACCATGCGTGCCTGATAGCGACCTGGCTCAAGCCGAACAATGTCAATTTCGCCGGTCTCGCTTGTACGGAACAAAAATGGAGTCACTTGCTGGTGCGGCTCACCCATCTTTAAGAGCCGAACGCTCACGGCCTTGATAGGCTCGTCGAGAGGGTTGACTACGCGAAGTCGCACGTCAGCCGAAGCTGCTAACCCAGCCGGTAAAATCAGCGCGCAGATCGCGAGGCGCAGGGACACAACTCTGCCTACATACTACGCCTCAAATCTGCTGAAGGTTTTTCACGATTTACGTAGACCGTTTTTCATCACAGAAGGCTGACTCCGGCAATTCCGGAAGATTGGACTCCCTAGGCCAACTTCGGAGGCGCAACCGTTAGGTTGTGCGGTGGCGGAGGAGATTGCTGGATCACGTTGCACCCGGTCCTGCCGATCAGTCCTCAGCAGGACCCGACTCAACCGACCCAGTAAACCCCAGCCCCACCGCACAACCTAACGGTCGCGCCTCCGAATCTTGCAGGAGTGACAGCGGGTCAAGCGGTCTATGCCATTCCTTGAAATGCTCTAGACACCGCTGCAAACACTCTCGCGGGGATATGTGGCGCGCGCCTCCGGCGGGCAGCGTCGAGCTCCAGGTCGACGTATTTTCCGACACAGCACTCAAGGCCCGTGCCCAATTGCGGGTCAACGCTCTCGGTGAAAATGCTATACGGTTTAGAGTTCGAGCTTCCAAGGCGCCCGATATTCTTTTTGCAGATAGCTTTGCGCCTCTTTGTTCTCGGTCGTTTCGTTCACTGGATCCCAGTCCACGCGCTGGCGACTCCGTAGCGAAACGTTGCCCAACAACGCCATGGCCGTCGACTTGTGGCCGATCTCGATGTCGCAAATCGGTTTTGAGCGATCGCGAATCGAAGCCACGAAGTCTACCCAGTGATCATCGGTGGAGTTGTTCTTTGCATCCCCCCGCGATGCCTGCATGCGAGCTTCGACTCGCGGCGTGGGCTCTCTATAACGTCGGACCTCGGTCGAAATCTCCCAATACTGCCGATTCGTGAAGAGCGTCCCCTCCGTGCCGTGAAACAAGATGCCGTAATTTGGCAATCCGCCGGCATAGGCGTTTGCAACGCGGTTTTCGTAAGTACAGACGAAGTTCGGAAACTCATACGATGCCATGATCGTGTCGGGGGTCTCGCGGTTATCCGTTAGCGCGTACTTCCCACCAAAGGTCGAGATCGAGCGCGGGCCCGGCTCCGCCATCGCCATCAGCACGATGTCGAGCAGATGGATTCCCCAGTCGGTCATCATGCCGCCGGCGTAATCCCAAAACCAGCGGAAGTGCGCGTACCGGTAGGGGTTCACACCGAAACGATTCTTGTTGAACTCGCGCTCGGCGGCCGGTCCAAGCCACATATCCCAATCGAGATCGGCGGGCGGCTTGGTGTCGGGCGGATTGCCGATGCCTTGCGGGTAGAGATTGCCGTAGTTCCAACTCTTGACGAAACTGATGGTGCCGAGCTTGCCGCTCTGAACGATATCGGCAACTTCTTGAAAGTGTTTTCCCGACCGCTGTTGGGTACCAACCTGAACGACGCGATTATACTTTCGAGCCGCTTTCACCATCATCTGGCCTTCGTGGACCGTCACCGAAATCGGCTTCTCGACATAGACGTCTTTGCCCGCCTTGCACGCCTCGACAGTCATATAAGCGTGCCAGTGGTCGGGCGTTGTGAGCAGCACCGCGTCGATGTCCTTAGCGGCAATTAGATCGCGAAAATCTGCGTAGATCTGGGCTTCGGGCACCATTTTCAGCGTTAGCTCGAGATTGGGTTTATATACTTCGCTAAGCGCCACGACCTCGATATCATCGGGCAGCTTGAGCACCGAGCGCAGATTGTTTCGGCCTCTGCGACCGCAACCGATGACACCTAGACGAATTTTCTTGGCTGCCGCGGTTTGGGCGGCCAATGTCGAGGAAGCAGCCGCTGCTGAAGCGGCGGCAACGAAAGATCTACGTTTCATGTGAACTCCAGATTGCTAGGCTATCACGCGTCCCCGACTGGCAAATCGATCTGATCGTCGAGTTCGTTCAGTAGCTTAACCACGAGCGCCTTCTGCCCATATTCAAAATCGCCAGTCGCCGAGTCAGGGTCGTGAATGGCCACCCAAGCCTTTAGTAACTCGATTACGGGCTCCGCAACCGCTTCTTCCGCGCCGGGCTCGAAGCGTAGCGGAATCTCGGAATTCCGAATCGTGTCGACCAGTAGTTGGGAGAACTTCATGATGCCTTGCCTACGACTCCGCCAGTGCTAGCAGTGTCTGTGAAAACGGTGCGCGAGCAACACCTCGCTCAGTGATGATCGCCGACACGTAGCGGTTTGGCGTCACATCGAAGGCCGGGTTTTTCACCTGCGTTTCGAGCGGTGCGATCTGATGTCCACGGATTTGCGTAACCTCGTCCGCTGCCCGCTCTTCAATAGGAATCTGAGCACCCGATTCGAGGTTCATATCCAACGTCGAAATTGGGGCGGCGACGTAGAACGGAATCCCATTTTCCTTCGCTAAAACAGCAACCGAGTAGGTTCCAATCTTGTTCGCAACATCGCCATTCGAGGCGATGCGATCCGCCCCGACTACGACCGCGTTGACTTCGCCGCGCTGCATGATGTGGCCGGCCATGTTGTCGGTCAATAGCGTCACGGGGATATGGTCCTGCTGCAACTCCCAAACCGTTAGCCTGGCACCTTGCATAAAGGGCCGAGTTTCGTTCGCCATGACGGCGACTGGGTTGCCACTTTCGACCGCTGCCCGGATCACACCCAACGCGGTCCCGTATCCGCCCGTCGCCAGCGCGCCGGCGTTGCAGTGCGTCATTACCGTACCGCCCTGGGGCAGTAGTGCGGCGCCATTGCGACCCATCGCTTTGTTGATCTCGATGTCTTCGCGCAGAACTTCTTTCGCTTCGTCGATCAGACGATCTCGGATCCGCGCGGTTTCTACACCCTCCGAGCGAAGCGTCTTGTAAAGACCCTTCATCCGCTCAATCCCCCAGAACAAGTTCACCGCTGTTGGGCGCGTCGCGGCCAAGGTCTCGCAGATGTCTTCTACCTGAGCATCGAGGTTTTCGTCGGTCGCCTTTTGAACGCCGATCGCAACACCCATCGCGGCGGCACAGCCGATAGCCGGCGCCCCTCGGATGACCATCGTACGAATCGCGTCAGCTACCTCGTCGTAAGTCGTACAGGTGACAAAAGTTTCTTCGGCCGGCAGCTTCGTCTGGTCGATCATGACGACGCCGGCATCGGTCCATTCGATTGTATTTACCATGCGAAAGTTGGGAACAACACCCCAGTCTACTTGACTTGATCTGGCGCCAAGATCAGGATTGCGAAGAGCAGGCCGTTATACGACGCGTGCACAAGCGTCGTTGCTTTTGTCGACTCTGTCTGAGCGCGAATCGCGCCTAAGATCAAGCCCACCCACAGCAGAATAAGCAGGTTTTGCCACTGCCAGCCGTACTGCGAGCCGTGAACAAATGAAAACAGCGCACTCGTCGCGATCACGGCAACGCCGGTGCCATGGACGTGTTCTAACGCCGCGTAAAGAAATCCCCTGAAAACGATTTCCTCAATGGCTGGCGCGACGAGCACTCCGAATGCGCCCAGTACCCACAGTGCATCGGGGTCTTTGAAAAGCTCTAGCATCGGGTAGGCCTTGTCAGGTATTTCGACGACCATCGCCATCACCGTCACGCTAAAAACTAGGAACACACCGACCCCGAAGTAATGTGTGGCCGGGTGCCGTAGCGCCAACCAACCCACCCCTTCGCGGAATCGTCGTTTGTATTTGCGGACCACGACGAAATAAATGTAGAGAAAGACCGGCAGCCATGCTCCTCCCTGCACGGCTAGCGCCCAGTAGGGATCGCTGCTCATGGCGGTAATCGCTGCTCGCATGTCCGTTCCACCGACCGTCCTCATATAGAAAGTGAGGCCAATCTGGCCGGACGCGATGAGTGCCACGACTGCCACCATCACGAGTAGCAGCAGTTCACCATAAGCCCAGTGGGGGCGATCGTCTCCGGTCGGGGCCTGGTTCGGCAGGTCGCCCAGGTCTTCGGGCCCTTCGAGTTCGCTCTGCGCCGCCGCAAAGTGCGGATCTTCGCTCATCCGATCCCAATCCGTTTGAGCTGCTGGCCAGTGTAGCTTCGAGCTACCCCGGCGACCGTCTCGGGAGTTCCGCTCGCGACCACTTCTCCACCCTCTTCGCCCCCTTCGGGACCGAGATCGATCACCCAGTCCGATGATTTGATGACGTCGAGATTGTGCTCAATAACAATCACCGTATTGCCGAGATCGGCCAGTCGGTGAAGGACCTCGAGTAACTTTCGCACATCGTCAAAATGTAGGCCGGTAGTTGGCTCGTCAAGTATGTATACGGTCTTGCCCGTCTGACGTTTGCTCAGTTCTCGCGCTAACTTAATGCGCTGCGCCTCTCCGCCAGATAGCGTAGTCGATGACTGCCCGAGATGGATGTAGTCAAGCCCGACGTCGGCCAGCGTCTGTAGCTTCGCGTGCACGGTCGGGATGTTCTCCATGACCGGCAAAACCTCTTCCACGGTCGATTCAAGCAGGTCTGCGATCGAGTAACCCTTGAACTTGACCTGCAGTGTTTCTTGGTTGTAGCGCCGCCCCCGGCACACGTCGCAGGTGACGAACACATCGGGCAAAAAGCTCATTTCGATGCGTTTATTGCCGTCACCCTGGCATGCCTCGCAACGGCCGCCCTTTACGTTGAAGCTGAAACGCCCCGGCTTGTAGCCACGGCCTCGCGACTCCGGCAACTCTGAGAAGTATGAGCGGATCGGCGTGAACACCTGCGTGTACGTTGCCGGATTGGAACGCGGTGTGCGCCCAATAGCGGATTGGTCGATGCGAACAACTTTGTCGATCAGATCAAGGCCCTCAATGCCGTCGTGCTTGCCCGCTTCGCCCTTACTTCGATAAATTTTTCTTGCCAACACGGGGTAAAGAATATCGTTGACGAGCGTCGATTTTCCGCTACCTGACACGCCAGTGACGACCGTCAATGTGCCCAGCGGAAATTCGACCGTGATGTTCTTAAGATTGTGCTGGCGCGCGCCTCTTACAACTAAACGGCGCGTTGTGGCGACTCGCCGAACCGATGGTGAACGGACTTCCTTCTTGCCGGAAAGATACTGGCCGGTCAGTGATTTCTTCGATCGAGCAATCTGTTTGGGCGTGCCCTGCGCGACGAGTTCGCCGCCTAGGCGCCCCGCGCCCGGCCCCAGGTCGACTACGTGGTCGGCACGCTCGATCGTCTCCTGGTCGTGCTCGACCACAATCACGGTATTGCCTAGATCTCGCAGCCGCGCGAGGTTGTCGAGCAGACGGCCGTTGTCGCGCGAATGCAAGCCGATCGACGGCTCGTCCAACACGTAAAGAACGCCTCTCAGCTCCGTTCCGAGTTGCGTTGCTAACCGCACGCGCTGAGCCTCGCCGCCTGACAACGTTACGGCCGAGCGGTCCAGACTCAAATAAGTGAGCCCAACGTTTTCCAAGAAACCAAGCCGCTTCGAGATTTCGCTGATCAGTCGACCGGCGATCAGCATTCTCCGCGGGCCAAGGTCCAAATCAGCCATCAATGATGTCAGCCGGTTTAGAGGAAGCGCTGACATTTCTGAAATCGACCGGCCCGAAATTCGCACCGCCAGGCTCTCGGGCTTCAATCTTTGCCCGTGGCATTCGGGACAAGGCTGTGCCGACATGTACTTCAGAACGTGGTCTTTCTGATCTTCCGCGGCGTCCTCGCCATACTGCGTGCGAATTTGGTTGAGAATTCCAGTAAAGCCGCGTAACGACCGCAGCTTTTCGTTCTCCGGCGAGCCATAGAGCAGAAAATCTCGCTGTTCCTCAGGTAGTTCGATCCAGGGCTTCTTGAGGTCGATCTTCTTGGCTTTGGCGATCTTCTCGACATCACGGACGATATGCCACCACAGCCAGGTCGGCGGCAACGCGCCGTCGAACGCGGGCCGAGTCGGGTCGAGAATCAACTTGTCGACGTCGAAATCCCACAGACTGCCCAGCCCGTGGCAGTTTGGACACGAACCGTAGCGGCTGTTGAATGAAAACGAGCGGGGCTCGAAGTCCGGCACGCTCGAGCCGCAGTTTTTGCATGCGAGTTTCTCCGAATACAGCGTTTCCTCGCCATCAACCTCAGCGACCAACACAAGCCCATCGCCCAGCTTCGAAGCTGTGCGGATCGAATTCTCGAGACGCTGCTCAACGCCGTCGCGTACGTGTACGCGATCAACGACCACTTCGATCGTATGGCTCTTCTGGCGGTCGAGGTGAATATCGTCTTCGAGATGCATCATCTCGCCGTCGATGCGCGCTCTTACAAATCCCTTGGCGGCAAAGCCTTGTAGTTCCTTGCGGTAGTGCCCCTTGCGGCCTCGCACGAATGGCGCCATCACCATCACGTTCTTATCTGTCTGCTCGGCAAGAATTCTCGCCGCAACCTGGTCGGATGTCTGGCGCTCGATCGGCAGGTCGCATTTGTGACAGAAGGGCGTACCGACCGATGAATACAGCAACCTCAAGTAGTCGTAGATCTCGGTGACGGTACCGACCGTCGATCGCGGACTCCGGGCGGTAGTCTTCTGTTCAATTGAAAGCGCCGGGCTTAGACCTTCAATCGAGTCGACATCGGGCCGCTCCATTTGGTCGAGGAATTGTCGTGCGTAGGGCGAAAGAGTCTCGACGTAGCGCCGCTGCCCCTCCGCGTAGATCGTGTCGAATGCCAACGACGATTTACCCGACCCGCTCAGGCCGGTGACAACCGTCAAGCTGTAGCGCGGAATCTCCAGATGGAGGTCGCGCAGGTTGTGCTGCCGCGCTCCGCGGACGCTGATGTGACTAAGCATTCGTTGAGCGCTGGGCTACTGATTTCCCAACGTAAAGCCGAGCTGGCGGAGATCGTCCCCGGCAACCTCGACCGTTTGCTCCGCGGCCAGATCGCCCTTGACGACTCGCACAACGTGAGCGCCCGGAGTGACCGCAATACGGGCGGTAGTTGTCTGACCGGTATCGCGGCCATCGACGAATATCTGACCGCCCGCCGGCACGCTGCTCACTACTAATGTGGCTTGTATCGCCTGAAGCGAGAACGAAAATTCTGCCGGCTCTCGCTCGACGTCAAACGACTTTCGCTGAGGTCGAAATCCATCGAGCGTGACGATCGCGTTGTGCCTCCCGCGAGGAAGCTCCAGCGGCTCGCAAGGTGTTAAGCAAGTCCATTCGGCGTTGCGGTCGATGATGATCGTAGCGCCAGCAATATTGGTTGTAAATGTCACCGGCTGCAAGCGCGCGACCGCTGGGCGGGGAGTGGGCGCAACTACCGCGGGCTCGACCGTTTCGGGAACCGGCTCGGGCGCGGGCTCTGGATCTAGCGGCTCCGTCTGCCCAGTGTCTGGGCCGCTGGAGCCTTCTCCGGGCGTGGGTTCCCGCTCGAGCAGACCCGGGCCGGGTTCGGCCGTCGTTTGTGGGTCGACCACAGGCACTTCCCCGTCGTCAACCGGCTCCGCGGCCTGACCTAAAACGGCCTGCAGCAATAGATTCGGATCATTGAGATAAGCGGGGTTGCTGACAATCACCAGCGTCAGGCCGCCAAGCGCCACCACAAGCAGCAAGAGGACTACCAGCGGCCAGCGCCGTTTCGTCTCTGGTTCGGGCTCGTAGCCGCTCGGTATTTCGGTGATCGTCGTCGAGCCTAGTCCGAAGTCCGAGGTGTGCATCTTACGGGTCGGCTCCGGAAGAATAGGCGAAGTTTTTTCGGGCTCGACTTCGACTTCGACTTCCGGATCGGGCTCCGCGGCCGGCGCTTCGTCCTCAATCGGCTGCTCTTCGGCCGCCGCATCGACCTCCTCGTCCTCCGCCGCCGGAGATTCAGCAGCCGCTTCGTACGCGGCAGTCTCATCGTCAACCGCGAGTTCAGCGTCGCCGGCGACAACGTCACCCGGAAGCGTTTCTTCCAACTGCGACTGGGAGTGGGTGACGTCTTGCTGAACTGGGATTGAACCTGCAGTCTCGTCCCCATCACCGAGCACTGGAAGACCGGCGGTCAATATGACCGTTTCCTCCCCGGAAATGATGCGATTCGCAGCGGCGGCGAATCCGGCGGCGAAATCGCTACAAGTTTCGAATCGCCCGGTCGGGTCCTTAAATAGCGTCCGCAGCACGGCTTCGTCGAGTGCCGGCGAAATTTTCGGATTCAACTGCCGCGGTCCGACCGGGTTCGAAGAAACAATCTTGAAAATAGTCGAAGTCAGATTCTCGCCCTGAAATGGCTTCTTGCCGGTCAGCAACTCATAGATGATGACGCCGAGAGAAAACTGATCCGATCGCCCATCGATACTCTCGCCCTTCACTTGTTCAGGCGACATGTAGTTCGGCGTACCCATCACTGTGCCGGTACGCGTGAGATTCGATGAAGCGATACGCGCCACTCCGAAATCCATGATCTTTACGCCGTCGGCGGAGATCATAATGTTCGAAGGCTTGATGTCTCGGTGGACGATTTCGCGGCTGTGCGCATAGTCGAGTGCCGCGCTGACTTTCGATAAAAGTTCGGACACGAATTCGAGACTACGCGCCGTGCCGCCATCCTTTGCGACATATTGGTCAAGCGTCTGCCCCTCGACCAACTCCATCGTGATGTAGGCGACGCCGTCTTGCTCGTCAACATCAAAGATTGTGACGATCCCGGGGTGAGAAAGCCGGCCGGCGGACTGGGCCTCCCGAAAAAGTCGCTCTCTTAGGCCTTCGATCTCGTCTTCATCGGCCTGATCAGCGAGCTTGATCATTTTGATCGCAACTTCGCGACCAATTTTGGGGTCACGGGCACGGTAGACGATACCCATCGCGCCTCGCCCCAACTCCGAGGCGATTTCATACCGGCCGATTTTGTTCATTCAGTGAAAACGCGCTTTCTAGCACTTTATCACGCGTGTTTTAGGCCGCGGGCGGGGCGCGACGGGTTGAGAGGGAAACCTGAAGTTCAAGGATGGAGATAGAGTTTTTCGCCATTCCCAAAGCGCGCCGCCTTCACCGCCCCTTAAGGCCCGGTTGATCGACTTTCGGGCCGGGACTGGCACATGCGATCTCGAAATCTCTCCACCTTGACGAACCCTCGTGTTGCCTGTCCCATACCAAGCCGATGACCTAGCGCGAGTCTCCGAGGACCGATGCGGCGCGGCTCGCTACTGCCAAGTAAAACGTCGCCGCTCTGACACCTAAAACTTGTGTCTCCTGACGCCTCCCAACGCCGCGCCTTTACGCTTGAAGAATTGGGCCCGTACCCGTTCGGGCTCGACGGTTACCCGCGCAAAGTTGTCTGTCAAATGGACAGGGCCGCCTCGGACGCGAAAACCATTCGATCCCGCCAATTCGCCCTTTACGACGAATTTCCGTGCCGAACTGTGCGGATATGGCCAATAGAATGGCGACGAGATGATCGAGATCACTTTAAACATGGGGTCGCTTGGGTGATCAAGCTCGGCCGTCATCGAGCTGTGAACATCTCCGGACAAAAATACCACCCGCCGGATTTTCTCGGCCAAAATGTAGTCGAGAATCTCATTTCTCTGATCGGCGAAGCTGTCCCATCGATCACCCCCGCTGCCTTTGAGGTCTGGAAAGAAGGGGATTGACGTAGCTATGAGCTTCACGCGGCCGGACTCGTCCGAGAGCCAGTTCTTCAATGTATCCATCTGAATGTCGCCGATCACCTGAACTCGTTCGCCGTCATCGTAGACGCGTTCGGTCCTGGTATCCATCACGAAAAAGTCACAGCACCCGTCCTGAAATTGATACCAGTAGTGATCCGGCTGCTCAATGAGCCTTCCGTTCTCGCCAACAGGGAATAGCGGGCTGTGGCTGAGTTGATAGCTAAGGTAGGAGTGAATCGCGGCTGGGAACTTCCTCATGAAGTCCTGACCCGTCGCTCGAGCGGGCCAATTATCCTCGATTTCGTGATCGTCCAACGTCATGTAGGTCGGAATCCGGCTGACCAAGTTAGCGAAATGCTTTTGCGAAAAAACTTCCCGATACCGCTTAAAATATTCATCGACGCCGCTGTCCGCCCCAAGGAAGTTGAGATCGTCAGCGTAGATCTGGTCACCCAACATGAGGACCTGGTCGGTGCGTCGCCCCTTATCAATCTGGCGGTTAATCGACCGGAAGGTCTTGTCGCCTCTTCCGTCGAACAACGACCCTCCGAAGAGCCGCAGCAAATATCGACATGATCCAAATACGAATGACCGCGGTGCGTTCTGGTCGCGTGACGCGGTGTGAAACGTCGCCTCGTGGGCGTCATCCCATTTCGGTTGAACCGTCGTCGGCAGATCCTCGAGCTCGGCATCGGCAAAGAACGCACCGATCTCGTAGTCATAATCGGTGTCAGGACGAAGGCCTTGAAAAACCGTCACACCGGTAAGGTCGAAAATCGGGTTTAGCTTGAAGTACTGCGTCGGGCCGAATGACTTACCAGCCTGCCTAACGTGAGCGGCCCCGAAAGCCCGTCGCAGTGTCCCCTCCGATCGCCGCTCTGGTCCGCGGCCCCACAGACGGGCCGAGTCGGTCGAAACCGCGCCGAGTATCGGACCAACATCGAATCTTTCAATCTTGACCTGCATGTTTTCACCTCGAAGTCAGCGACAACTAGTGCCAGAATAGTCCAAAGGCCGGGATCACTGTCTTACGCGAGAATCAGTGGTCTTGACAATCACGGCGTAACCCATTGCGCCCCAGCCCTAGCTCAGCTATCCTGACAGTGCCGAGGGCGCTAAAACGAAAATTTTCAATCGGACGCTACGGCTCCGTCGCAGGCTTACGGGCCTGCTCGTTGCCGGCGGGTTTCTGGCCACTTTGGGGGCGCAGCAGAACGGGTCGCATCCGGCTCCCCACCGCGCCCTCGTCGATCAATACTGCGCGTCCTGCCACAACGAAAACGTCAAAACGGCCGGCCTCGTTCTCGACGCCGTTAGCGCTCGCGGAGTCGACGAAAATTCTGAAATCTGGGAAAAAGTTGTGCGCAAACTTCGCGCGCGCCAGATGCCTCCCCTAGGGCTTCCGCGGCCCGATGAAGCAACTTTCGACGCCGTCGTATCTTCACTCGCTGCCTCGCTCGACAGCGCGGCTGAGGCCAACACCAACCCCGGCCGCACCGACACTTTCCGGCGACTGACGCGAACCGAATATCAAAACTCCATCCGCGATCTTCTTGCCCTCGACATAGACCTCTCGGCCTTGCTGCCGCGAGATGAATCGAGCCAGGGATTCGACAACATTACAGTCGGGGACCTCTCCCCGGCATTGCTCGAAAGTTACGTCTCAGCGGCGGACAAAATCTCTCGCCTAGCGGTCGGCAGGCCGGTCCCGTCTCTTGCGGTCGAGACCATTAAAAAGAAGCCAGACCTCACCCAGGAGTGGCACGTCGACGATCTCCCGGTAGGCACGCGCGGAGGGACACTCTTCCCGCATATCTTCCCGTTGGACGCCGAGTACGAGATCGTCATCCGGCTGACGCGAGACCGAGACGAGCAGGTGGAAGGTTTGCGAGTGACCCACCAAGTGGAGTTGCTTCTCGACAAAGAGCGAGTCCGCCTGTTCGAAGTCGTGCCGCCTCGCCACGTCGGGGACCATTCAGCGGTCGACAAACATCTTAAAATGCGCGTTCCGATCACTGCCGGTCCTCACCAGCTCGCTGTGACGTTTCTCAAGAAACCTTGGGGAGTTCTCGAAACCGACCGCAAGCCGTACCTGGCCCATTTCAATGCGTACCGGCATCCGCGAGTGCAGCCGGCGGTTTACGAAGTATCGATCACCGGGCCATACGACGCGAAGGGTCCAGGGAACACGCCTAGCCGAGACCGAATTTTCGAATGCCGACCCGCTGGAGTTGGTGACGACGACGGCTGCGTCAGGCGCATCCTTACTAAGCTGATGCGCCGAGCCTACCGGCGGCCGGTAACCGAGCAGGACCTTGAAAGTCCGTTGGAATTTTACCGCCAAGGTCGATCGAGTGCCGCCGACGATGGCTTTGAAGCCGGCATCGAGATGGCCCTCTCCTCGATCCTGGTCAGTCCCGAGTTTCTGTTCCGCGTCGAGCGAGACCCTCCTGGGACTTTGCCGCGTACCCCATACCAAATCAGTGATCTGGAATTAGCATCACGGCTGTCATTTTTTCTTTGGAGCAGTATTCCAGACGCTGAGCTTCTAGACCTCGCAGTCGAAGGCGACCTGAGAAAGCCCGACGTATTGGAACGCCAGGTGAGGCGAATGCTTGCCGATCGGCGTTCGCATACTCTGCTGACAAACTTTGCCGCCCAGTGGCTGCATCTGCGCAATCTCGAGTCCGTCAGCCCCGACATGCGCGCATTCCCGAACTTCGATGACAATCTCCGCCAGGCGATGCGTCGCGAGACCGAGCTGCTTCTCGAAAGCATCATCCGCGAAGATCGAAGCGTCCTCGACCTGCTCACATCCGACTACACGTTTTTGAATGAGCGCCTGGCCAAGCACTACGATATACCCCACATATACGGGAGCTGGTTCCGCCGAGTAAATCTCGACGACAACAGCAGACGAGGCGGTCTGCTTCGTCACGGAAGCATTCTCACCGTGACCTCATACAATACCCGCACCTCTCCGGTAATACGGGGGCATTGGGTACTCGAGAATCTATTGGGCGTGCCGCCACCGCCACCGCCGGCGGACGTTCCGGCGCTCGAAGACAAGGCCATCAACGGGAGCCTCGCCGTCAAGGAACGCCTGCTGCAGCATCGCGCCAATCCCGCCTGTGCGGGCTGTCACAACCTGATGGATCCCGTCGGATTTTCGCTGGAAAACTACGACGCCGTCGGCAGCTGGCGCAATGCTGAAAACGAGCAGCCAATTGACGCTGCAGGTAATTTTCCAGGCGGTGCGGAATTCAAAGGCGTATCGGGCCTCGAAAAAGCTCTGATTGACCGGCCCGAGATGTTTGTCGGTACTTTAATCGAAAAACTTCTGACATACTCATTAGGCAGGGTGGTCGAGCACTACGATGCGCCGGCCGTTCGCAAAATCGTGCGAGATGCACGCTCTGAGGATTTTCGTTTTTCGTCACTAATTGTTGGAATCGCTAAAAGCAAACCGTTTCAGATGAGGAGATCACTATGATCATCACCAAGAAATCTCTCCCCCGGCGGACATTTCTGCGAGGACTAGGTACTACGGTGGCGCTACCACTGCTCGATGCGATGGTGCCCGCCGCGACCGCCATGGCCTCAACCCCGGCCAGGCCCGTGCGCCGTCTGGGCTACATTTTCATCCCCATGGGATCGGACATTAACCGCTGGACTCCGCCAGGCGAGGGTTCGCTGAAAGAGCTGTCGCCCATCTTGCGGCCACTAGAGAAGGTGAAAGACCAGGTCACGGTAGTGACGAAGATGGAGTTGAAGAACGCCTATCCCGGCACGCACGCGACCTCCAATTCGGCCTACCTAAGCTGCGCCACGGCAAAGTTGACGGAAAGCACCGACTACTACCTCGGACCCACGGTCGATCAAATCGCGGCCAAGGAAATTGGGCAGGGCACACAGTTGCCATCGCTCGAGCTCGGCATGGATCTGCTAGAGATCGTCGGGCAATGCGACGACGGCTACGCCTGTGTCTACCAGAACAATCTCTCGTGGTCGTCACCCACGACGCCGCTTCCCTACGAGGCTCACCCCCGCAAGGTTTTTGAGCGTTTGTTCGGCGAGGGCGGCAGCGCGGAAGAGCGAACCAAAACTCTGAAAAAGAAAGCCAGCCTGCTCGATCGCGTCAAGACCGACATTTACCGCCTACAACGGGAGCTGGGCTCCAACGACCGCACCAAGGTCGATCAGTACCTTGACAGCGTGCGAGAAGTCGAGCGGCGCATTCAAATAGCAGAAGCCGGTGTAACCGAGAACCCGACGCCTGACTACGAGCGGCCGGTTGGCGTCCCAGCGGCGTACGCCGATCACGCCCGGCTGATGTTCGACCTGCAGGTGCTCGCCCTCCAGGCTGACATCACTCGCGTAATTACATTCCAACTGGCCCGCGAAACCAGTACGCGAAGCTACAACGAGATCGGAATCTCAGAGCCGCACCACCCCCTCACGCATCACGGCAACGACCCCGAGAAGATCGCCAAGATGGCGAAAATCAATGAGTATCACGTCTCGTTGTTCGCCTATCTTCTTGAGAAACTAAAGGCCACTCCCGACGGCGACGGCTCGCTGCTCGACCATTCCATGTATATGTATGGCAGCGGCATGGGGAATCCGAACGCGCACGACCACACCAACCTACCCATCGTCGTGGGCGGTGGCGGTGCCGGCAAGCTGAAAGGCGGTCGCCACGTTCGCTACAACGAACCGACTCCGCTAGCCAATCTGCACCTGACACTGCTCGAAAAGGCGGGTGTCCGCATGGATTCGTTCGCCGACAGTCGCGGCAGGGTTGACGAACTCTTATCAATTTGATTCGTGGTGGATGAGGCAAGGAGACGATAGCCGTGTCTTTGAAACAATTCGGTTTGAAGCAATTCGGCATGTGGACGACGGTTTGGTTGTTGTCCGCGGCCGCCCTCGTCGCCGCCGTCAAAGCCCCGCTTGCGGATGCCGCGGAAAACATGGACCGGCAGGGTTTCGAGGCCTTGCTCGCACAGTCCGCCGATGTGAACGCGCCCCAGGTTGACGGCATGACGGCTCTGCACTGGGCCTCCCGTCACGATGACCTTGAAATGGCGAAACTCTTAGTTCGAGCCGGCGCCGGCGCAAACGCCCCGAATCGCTATGGCGTGACGCCGCTCACGCTGGCCTGCACCAACGGAAACGCCGCGCTGGTCGAACTGTTGCTCGACGCGGGGGCAGACCCGAACACCACTCTTCCTGGGGGCGAAACCGCATTAATGACGGCCTCTCGAACCGGTAGGCTCGCGCCTGTAAAGGCGCTGTTGGCGAGCGGAGCGGACGTTCACGGAACAGTTCATGGAATGGGACGCCAAGAAGGGGCCGGCGCCAACGCATTTTTAGCTCGCATGGCCGATTCCACCATTTTTGATTTCGAGACCAAGGGTGAGCAGACGGCTTTGCTGTGGGCCGCCTCCGAAGGCCACGCCGAGGTAGTTGCCGAGCTAATCGAAGCCGGTGCCGATTTTCAGACGACTCTGGAGTCGGGGTTTACGCCGTTCCTATTCGCCGTGAGAAATGGCCACTCCGGTGTTGTGACAACGCTAGTGAAGGCGGGCGCGGACGTGAATCAACGCATCGAGCCGAAGCCTGAATGGCATCATATAGGCTACGGCGCGCAGCTACGGCCCGGCGGGACTCCGCTACACGTGGCGGTCGAGAACGGTCATTTCGAACTGGCGGCATACCTATTGGAATTGGGCGCCGATCCTGATGCCGCCGACCCCGCCGGTTATACGGCTCTACACGCGATATCCGCGACGCGCAAGGTCGCTCTCGGCGATGCGGACCCTCCTCCCGAGCCCTCGGGAAACATGACCAGTCTCGAGTTCGTCGGCAAGCTGGCGACTCATGGCGCGGACTTAAATGCGCGGATGAACGGATCGGGCACGGTCAATCTGGGCTCCATCATTCTTGGACCGACGGCGTTCTTGGCGGCTGCACAGAGTTCCGACATCGAGTTCATGAAGACGCTCATCGATCTGGCCGCCGATCCGCTGCTGACAGACAACAATGGCAGCACGGCGTTGATGCTAGCGGGCAGGAGGATCGGAACAGCGGACGAAGTGCTCAAGACCATGCAAGTCGCGCTCGACCTGGGCATCGATGTCGACGCGGTCAACGACAACGGCGAAACGGCGATGCATTTCAAGGCCTACAAAGATCAGCCGGAGCCCATAAAATTCCTCGCCGAAAAAGGCGCAAAGATCGAACTCTGGAACCGCGACAACAAGTACGGCTCGACGCCGCTAGCCATCGCGGTGGGATATAGAAGGCCGAGAAGTTTCAGACCCCAACCAAAGGCCGAGGCCGCAATTCGCGAAGTGATGCGAGCCGCCGGCGTAACTCCCCCAGAAAATTTCACCCTCTCCGCCGAGTCTCAGTAGGCTTCCTCAGCCGCGAGTCCGGCCCCCGCCGGTGGCGCTACTGACCTGAAACTTCAACTCCTCCCAAAGAACGAAACAGGAATCCGCCGGTCGGGGACTGGCACATGAGATCCCGCAATTTCCACCCCCTGACGAACCCTCGTATTGCCTGTCCCCCACCAAGCCGATGCCCCCTGGAAGTTTGGCCCATGATTGATCCGGCCCCACGCCGGCACCGGGACGGTGGTCGTACTGCCGCCGGGTTCCCTCTGCATCACACGATGGCTTCCCTTCTAGCGTACTGACCTGAAGCCCCGAGATTCGAGGATTTTGCAGACCTCGTCACCCGATAGAACTTTAAGCCGACCCAACCGGAACCTCGACCTGGCTCACAAAGACGTCCGAATGCATTCGTTCCTCGATCTCGGTCGGGGGAGCAACTTCCAGAAGCAATGTCAGAGCTTCCGCCAGATTGGCGCGCGCCTCCTCAACCGTACCGCCCTGGCGCGCGACATCGAACTCCGGGCAATGAGAAACGAACCCGTTACCCTCGCCAAGAATAGTAGTGGTGAGACGCCGCTGCTCGATCAAGCCCGTATTCTAGCCTGTCTAAAGCAAGGGTGACGACGCCCATTTTCTCGGCCGGTAATTCACGAATACAGTAATTCATTTAGAATCAGCGCCCTAGATCACCGAGCCTGAGCGAGCGGTGCGAGCACCGTCGTTCGTGAGACCGTCTGCTGAGCCGTAGTTAATTGATATATAGTGAGTTATAGGCTAAACCGCTGCCGAAATCGGGCGTTGTTTCCTTCATGGACAAAGCGCGCGCGCGTGCGCGCCGCCACTACTCCTCCACAGCGATCGTTACGTCCTCTCGGCTGGCGACTCCGCCGATCTCTATGACGAGCGGCACGGCGTCGCCGGTCGGCGCGTTGCTCGGCACGGTGACGTTAAGTTGGTAGACCGCTACGAACTGTGGTGACATCCCCGAGAACAGCACCGTTGTATCGACGCCCCCAATCGTCACTGTCGGGACGGTAGCCGTATTACGCAAAGCGTCAAGACTGTTCGAGCCAGGCACGATCGGCGGATTCGTTTCGCCGAGACCGGTAGCGAATATGATGAGCGGCTCGCCGCGCTGGATCGGCGTGCTTCCCGGAAGCGATCCACGCGGTTGCGCCAACCGTCCGCTCACGTCAAACGCTATCCCACGTCCGGCGCCGAAGTCGGCGGTGAAGATCGCCGGCGAATGCGCGCCTAGCTCAAGCTCGACTGCGTTGCTCTGAGCCCCGCTGTGTTTTACGACGACCGTGACTGTATTCGCCTGATTCTTCGAGCCGCCCTCTTCCTTCAAACGAGGTTGGGTCGGGGCGTTTGGGATTTGGAGGTTGATCTGCGGTTGTGACGCGAAGAATAACGGCGCCGGCACGCCGTCGACCTCGACCGTCACGCCCTCGAGCACGGTCGGCAGCGGGATCGCGTTAGCCGCCGCCTGCATTCCACCAGCGAGACCCATTCCGAAGACCGATACGATCGAGCCCGGCGCGACTACCCCAGGCCGAAAGCCCGCGCCGTTGACGATACCGCCATCCGGGATCTGGATGTTGATCTGCGGCTCTTCGCAGAACTGCGGCGGCGGAGCACTAAAGATGAGCGGATCGAGAAGGAAGACGAATAGCGGCAGCGCACCCAGAACCTGATCCTTGCCAGCCTCGGTTAGTGGAACGCCCTCGGGGAGGCCGCCATCCAGCGGCCCCAGAAAGACGCGCCCTTCGACCATGCCCTCCACAAGGCCATTTGGGCAAGAGACATCGAGCGGGATCTCGAACTCGTCGAGCAGGTCCGCTCCCGTCACTCCGGGATCGCCGACCACCTCGTAGACGAAAGTGCCGTCGGGACCGACCATCAGAATTCCGGGACACTCGCCGGCCGGCGTTCCTCCCGAGAAGTCGGGCTCGTAGTCGAAGAACCCGCGCAGGCCAAAGCCCGGCGTCGTGCTCGAGTCCACACAGGCCGGCAATTTGATCGTGGCCTCGAGCCCCGCGGGCTGTTCGATCTGGATGACGAGCCGCGTGCCGCTATTGGCGGGCCCATAAGGCCCGTTGGGATCAGGGATGAATCCGCTTTCCGTGGCGTAGTTGACGAAGGGATCGTCTTGAGCGGGAAAACCCGGAAACTCGGCCTCGATTTCGACGCGCTTGAGCAATGTCCGCGGGTTGCCAAGCTCACGGATGACGAGAAACTGCTGTCGGGGTGGGTTATGCGGGTCGTATCCCCCTCCAAGCGAGACGTTGGGGCGATTTGCGAGTGGCGGGTCGTCGAATAATGTCTGGTTGATGCCGCCCTGAAACGCGCTGCCGGTTACGATCGGCCCTGGGCGCATCGGAGACGTTGCATGCGCCCTCAAGCGCCTCACGGTGTACGTCCGGCGAACCCCTGCATAGGGCACGTCCTTGAAACGCACAACTCGGACGAGGCTCGGATCATTCTGACCCTGAATGCTGGAAATAACCGCCGACCCTTGCGGCGCGGATGGATGCTTTTCCTCGCTCGCCGCCGCTGATGGCGGAGCAGTCACGACGAGCACGACGTCGACGTCGTTCGGTCCGGGTCCGATCACGGGGTTGGCGACTTCGACACTGAGAAAAATGTCGAGGTCAAACGTGAGTTGCGTCTGCTCTGTGCCGCCGCTGCAGGTGAAAGTGATGAGCGGCATCAGCTCGGCGACGCCCTCGCCGCGCACCGTGCCGACATCGATCGGCTCGCGCACGCAGGTCACAGGCTGGGCCCAGGCAGGAGCAACGGTGCAGAGACTCCACGCCAACGCGACGGCGAGAAAAGGAAAACCACGCAAGCTCACGATGACCCCCCCGTGTAAGGGCGTAGTTTAGCAACATGGCAAAAAGGGGTAGCGGTAGAGACGCCGGTCGCCCGACGCCCCCCGCACAGATCCGAGGAAAAATCAAAGGGAAGTTCGGCGAGTTCGGGAGTTCGGGCGAAGTTCGGCGAGTTCGGACAGCAAAAGCGACGATGCCCATTCTCACGCCCGGCAATTCGCGAGTACAGTAATTCATTTAGAATCAGCGTTCCAGATCAACGAGTCTTGACGAGCGGCGCGAGCAGCGTCGTTCGCGAGACCATCTGCTGAGCCGTAGTTGATTGACATATAGGGACTTAGGGTCCAGACCGCCGGTAAAGGGCCTTGTTTCCTTTTCCATGTCCCATTTTCCAAAGTGCCGTCTCCACACTAAGACCCCACTACCCGCTAGCTCAATGTCAGCAATAACTCGCCTTCGGGAACTGTAGAACGCCCTATGGTCATCGTGGGCGTTCGGACAGAACATGATCTTAGTGAAACGTCTCGCCAGCCGTGAATCCCGCCTACTCGATCTCGTCTCGATTGCAGTTCTGGTCGCCGCGGTCTGCATTACGTTCGTCCGCTTCGCGCCTGCCAGGGCAAGATTCCAGGCCAAAAACGTCTGCTTGCTGTCCACTGGAGATGTTCGAGGCTGCGGAATTGAGGCTGCCTGGAACCCTCTGGATGCCGACCTATACGACAACGGACTCGAATTGCGAGGGCAGATTGAGCGTCGCCAGGCAGACGGCTTACTGGGGTTGTGGGATACGCCTTTCGGCGCTATCTGGAGTCCGTTCGGCAATGACCTACTCATCTTGCTCGCAGAGTACGCGGTGGACGTGTACGAAGTAGGGTCTCAGCCGTTCTCTGAGGGCGCCGTGGTAATGGACTGCGGTGCCAATATCGGCACGTTCTCCCGTCAAGCCTTCAATGCAGGCGCAGCGACGGTGATTGCAGTTGAACCGTCGCCTCTCAACGTCGAGGCGCTCCGCCGCAACTTCGCCGCCGAAATTGAATCAGGCAAGTTCATTCTCATAGACACAGCGGTGTGGAACGAACCAGGCGAGATGGAGCTCAATGTCTATGAGCTTTCGGTGCTCGATTCGTTGGTGATGGAAGAGCGGCACGAAGCTCCCATCAAATCCAAGGTGCCGGTCGAATTGACTACGATCGATTCGATCGTCGAAAAACTCGATCTGGAGCGGCTCGACTTCATCAAGATGGACGTTGAGGGCGCTGAGCGCCAAGCTTTGTCCGGCGCGGCTCGCACGCTGCGCCGATTTCGGCTCGCAATGTCAATTGCGACTGAAAATCTTCTGGACGACATCGATGTCGTACCGGCGAAAATCCTAGCTACCGTAGCGGACTACAAGGTGACGGAGGGGCGGTGCATTAACACCCGCCCCGGCGTGCTGCGACCTGAGATAGTCAGATTCGATCCGCTCCCCCAACCCGCGCTCGGCACAGATTAGTCGTGCAGGTCGCTGACGCAGGTCGGCGACATCGATGGGGTGGCAGCAAATGGGGACGATGCGAAAGCGCCTGGATAGACCGGCGGGCGAAGGCCAAGGCCGCACGACCTGCTCGTACGTTGTGGAGGAGTCGGACCGAGTCGTAGTACCTACGAAGGAACCGAACAAGGGCGGGGAACCGTTGGCGGAGGTTTTGGAGGAAAGGACTCGAGCTAAGGAGGACGACGATGCGCTGAACACGGTCCGCGCACAGAGGCGGACAGACCGTGCGACTGAGGCCATTGGCGTACGACGCGGAGGCCTTCGTAGGGTCTGCGTGGTCGTCATTATCCGAGGTCGGAGCCGTATGAGTTAAACGCTCACGTACGGATCTGTGCGGGGGGCGCCGGGCGACCGACGTCCCTACCGCGACATTTTTTCACGGCCCGCAAGTCGCCAGTAGACCAATTCGTTTAGAATCCGCGTTCTAGATCACCGAGTCGTGGCAAGCGGCGCGAGCACCGTCGTTCGTGAAACCGTTTGCTGAGACCTAGTTAGTTGATATGTAGTGAGTTACAGGCCAGACTGCTGCCGGTAAAGGGCCTTTTCTCATTTTCCCGATGGCAATTCAAGCAGTTTTAGAACAATCGCATGGACCCCAGCGTGCACCGCTCACTGGCTGCAGCGCTGTTCACGAAGTTCTTCAGATCCGGTTCGATTTATTTAATATACGTTTAATGCCGTTTCTTTTTTTGAGATTTGAGCTAAGATTGCGTACGAAAGTACCCGCATGAGCCTCAGAACTAGATGGATTACACTTCTGCTGGTCTTAGCGACGCTTGTCGGATGCGCACCTATCGAGCCGTCGCCGACACAGACCGTTGCTACTGATGGCCCTCTGTCGACTGAGCCGGTTCCATTCGGCACATACCCAGTATGTGAAGCGTCAGCGGCAGCCCGATTCGAGAGACTAGGCGACCGCGCAGGCATCCTGGTCGGGGACAACGAGGTGCGGACGGAGCTTTTCGCGTACTCCCTTAGCGACGGACGCCCCGAGGGAACGGCTCCACGGCAATACCGTTTTCGAGATGAGATCGAGATTTCGGACATAGAGGCGATCGCACCACTAGGCCCGGATCGTTTCGCTGTCTTCGGGTCACACAGCCGCAATTCCACCTGCGACGCGAAAGGCGCACGACGAAGATTCGTGATTGTGAGCGCTCACTCCGGTGACCTCCGCGCGGAGAGAGCTGTCGTTCAGTCCAGGAAGGTCAAGTGTTCGCGAATCTTCGAAGGAATTGCTGACCAAGAGACCGTCCAGGCCATATGCCAAGCAGTCGAGCGTGCCGAGACACAAGCAGATGCCATTGATCGCGCGTTCGACGAATCCGACGGAGGCGACGAGGCTCAGGCGCGAGCCGTAGCTGATTGCAACAAGGCCGCCCCGTTCAACGTCGAGGGTGCTTTCGCTGACACCCGCGGGGATGACTCGAGGATCTGGGTTGGGCTGCGAAGCCCACTCGTCACCGCGGCAGACGGACGCAAGTTGGCGGTGCTCTTACGACTAAGGGATTCGAAGTCCTTTGTCTTCGATCGAGCTGCATTGCTCGATCTAGGCGGACGGGGTATCCGCGAGGCGACTGTCGATGGCGGTCTAATTTGGGGGATTGCTGGCCCCGCCGCCGATTCCGCCCAGAGATTCGTCCTTTGGAGGATGGCAGTCACCGACCTCGAATCAGGCCAAACACATCAACCCGAGATAGTGCGCTCTGTACCGACCTCGTCGGAAGGATTGTGGATTCACGACGGAATAGCGCACCTGCTGATTGACGGAGACCAGGGAAGCTCTGGCACTAAATGTGATGCGCCCGCGAGGTATTGGACAACCGGACTGGAATCGGAAAGCCAATAGGTATCACGTGCAGAGTTAGAACGGAGGCTTACAGATGGGTACCACGAGCGACGGTGAACAGCATAGTCAGGAGAAGGGCTCAGGGGCTCTCATCACGCCTGATCGTTGGGTGGCATGCGTCGGGATAATGGTCTTCTTCTCGGCAATCGCACTTGAGTTGCAGTTTCCACTCATCTCACCCGAAAGCGTCTCGTTGGGGCTTGCAAGCGGAGTAGGGGTGTTCCTATGGGGGATCTATCCGTCCGCTGGTGCTGCTTCCGGCAGCTACGGATGGATCCGGTTGGTGGGTCCGGCCGCAATCGCCGTGTTCCTTTACACCTCCGTAGCCGACGGCCTGAGAATGACGCCGCAACGTAGCCTGCGAACGCTCTTTTCCAGCAACGCCACCATACCTGGCTCGCCCTATTTTCTCGAGCTCGATATCGGCAGCGGGAATACGCTACGTGTCTTCGACATCGAGTCGCTAGACGACAAGGCAATTGTCGGCGACGTGGCCGAGTTAAGGTCCATCCTAGAAAACTTGAGGCTACTCCGGGTGCCTCAAATTGAGGTAGACAAGACGGCTCGGGATTTCATCTCAGCCACGCTTCAGCGGGTTGGGATAATCGGCGAATACCACGACGAAGCGATGAATTTGGTGGCGGAGGTTTTGAAGGGCCGGCCGGACAACGGGGCACCGGGTTGCGATGCAAACGATGAGGGTGAACCCGCAAATGAGTCAGGCGATTGGGCGAAGTGCCTAGACTCAGAATGGAAGAAGCTCATTGAGCAGGCCCGCGATAACCTCAATGACTGCATGCTGGCGAAGCGCCTTGATCGATTTCCGTTTGTGATTGCGACGATCGCATCAGCGGACTCGCAGAAAGTTAAGATCCTCTTCGGAGGTGACAACGCCGTGGCCGGTCAAAACCTGAGAGTTCTAGTTGTGGCAAATCCCCACCGAAAATCCGTACGAGGGTTAATGGAAGCGATCGTCGTCGAGGTTTCGCGCCATAACGGGCCCTTGGAGACGGTCACCGAACTCGAGACCGCTCAGAACATCAAAAAATAGCAGGAATCCTGACCACGAACCCTTGGTCGTCATCGACACGGCAATCGAAGTCAGACAGCAAAGGCGACGACGCACAATCTCACGACCGGCAATTCGAAACTACAGCAATTCATCTATAGTCAGCGTCTATCGGAACTCAGGTCCCACCTCGATCGCGAACAATCGAGCGCAACGAACTAACGGCGCATCGATCGCCTGCTTGCGCCGTCTGGTGCCGAGAATTGTGGGCTAGGATGGTCCTCATGTTGAAGAAACTTGTAGTGCCGCTCCTGTGCCTGTCCTTGCTGACGTGCGCCACCCGGCAACCAGGCGACCCACTAACACCGGGCTACAACGTTTTCAGCAAGCAGCAGGACGTAGAGCTAGGGAAACAAGCTGCTTCGGAAATCCGCGGACAGGTCGAGGTCGTTGCCAACGACGAGCTGCAACGATACGTCAAAGACCTCGGCGCTCGCCTTACTGAGCAGTCCGCGGCCGAAGACTATCCGTATGAATTCACACTCATCAACGAAGACTCGATCAATGCCTTCGCGCTTCCAGGGGGGCCGATCTTCGTGCACTCAGGGCTGCTCGACGCCGCCGAGACCGAGGGGCAACTCGTCGGCGTGTTGGCGCATGAAGTCTCGCACGTCGTCCTGCGGCACGGTACGAGCCAAGCCTCGAAGGCTCAGATGCTCCAATTGCCGGCAGTGCTGGCCGGAGCCGTCATGGGCCAAGAGTCCGTCTGGTCGCAAGTCGGGCAGATCGGTCTCGGGCTCGGGTTAAACGCCTTGATTATGAAGTATTCGCGAGGGGCCGAAAAGCAGGCCGACGCGCTTGGCGCCCGCATCATGGCCGGCGCCGGCTTCAATCCGGTTGAGATGGCCGACTTCTTCCAAAAACTCGAAATCCAGGGCGGCTCGCGCCCGCCC
This sequence comes from Bryobacterales bacterium, assembly GCA_965247305.1. Classification (GTDB taxonomy): domain Bacteria; phylum Acidobacteriota; class Terriglobia; order Bryobacterales; family UBA6623; genus CATQHP01. Next base: position 5,984,444 of record OZ252030.1, read on the forward strand.
GTGCTGCTATCCTCGCACCCCAGCCCCGGCAACCGAGTTCGGCTAGTTCGAGCTGAGATGGAGACTTTCCCAGCCGAGGAATACAACTACGCAAGCGGACGGTTCCCCAAGGCTAAGACCCTCGTTGCCGGCCTGCCCGCCCCTAAGAAGCCGCCACATCAGGAAGTCGCATCTGCCGCCGCGCCGCCGGCTCCTCCTTCGAGAGCATCAAGCGCTTTTACGCGAGTCAGCGGCAGCACCTTTTCACTCGACTACCCGCGGGGCTGGGAGTCCTACGGCGATCGCTCCTCGAGCACCTTGACATTGGCGCCGGCCGGAGGCATCGTCCGCACGCGCGGAGGCGCCGGCGGCATCGCTTACGGAGCGGTGATCAGCTACTACCGCCCGCGCTACCGCAGCGATCTACTGAATGCCAGTTGGGAATTACTGCAAGAGATGCAAGAGGTCAATCCCAACCTCAAGGCCGCAATTGCCCCAAGGCAGGTCAACGTCGCGGGCAGCGAGGGACTGATTGTGGGCCTCACAGGCCCCTCACCCTACGGCGGAACTGAAAGGAATCTCTTGCTTACGACCATGCGGCCTCAAGGCCTCTTCTACATGGTGTTCGTCGCGCCCGAGAACCAATACGACCGCCTACAGCCGACCTTCGAACAAATGGTCAACTCCATCCGCTTTCAGTAATGGCTCACGAACCCTGCGCATTCCATACGGTTAACGTCTGTTAGATAGTTGCCTCTCAGCCTAAAAGTTATTACAATAGTTATTACACATTGGAAAACCCCATGGTTGAACTCAAGGTCCGCAAGTTCGGTAACTCGCTCGGAGTCGTCCTGCCAAAGGAAGTCACCAGCCGGCTGCATACGAAGGAAGGGCAGCCCCTATTTTTGGTTGAAGCACCGGACGGCGGCTACCATCTGACACCCTATGATGCCGACTTTGAGAAGAAGATGGCGAAAGCCGATGACATTATCGGCCGCTATCGCAACACCCTTCACGTTCTGGCCAAGTGACGGAACCGGTCTGGATCGATGAGCGAGACGCGCTCACGATTCACTCCCTCCTGATCTCGCGGCATGGGGGCGCGCCGGGGGTGCGTGACGAAGGATTACTGCAGTCGGCCCTCGCACGTCCGAGACAGCTTCTTGCCCACGGGGAAAAGCCCGACATCATCGACATGGCGGCGGCTTACACGGCGGGCATCGTCGGAAAACATCCTTTTGTCGATGGGAATAAGCGGACGGGCTTTGTGCTCGGAATCCTATTCTTGGAGTTAAACGGGCATCGCTTCACTGCCTCTGAAGAGGACGCGACTCGGGCCGTTCTCGATCTGGCGGCCGGGGCGCTCGATGAAGCCGGCTACATGTCATTCGTTCGCGCGAATAGCACGGCGGAGTGAGCGACCGAGATAGCGACGATGACGTCCACGGCAAGAGCGTTGGGCGAGTGGTGTTGGAGGTCCAGACATGTTAATTAGGGCTCCGTCCCGGATTTCCCGGTGGCATGCACCCCTAAGCTGAGACAGCTTAAAAATGGGACAGTTGCCGTTCGCTGAAAAAGTATAGCCTTTTCGGCGAACGTGCCGCACACTTGAAAACGGCCGGGAAAGCGGAGGCGGGCAATGCTGGAGAGCAACCCGCCAAGCAATACCCGGCTGGAAACTCAGCGAGACGATGAGCGCTCGGGGCGGGACATTCTCCCGCTCCGAGCACGACCACTGTCTCGATAGATTTCCTCATGCCTCAGAAAACTCAAACTGCGGGTTTCTGAGCTCTTCGCTCGACGGCAACAACTGCTCGAACTCCTGCGGAGGCCGATATCCCAACGCCGAATGCAGGCGCTTTTGGTTGTACACCGCGTCGATAAACTCCTCGATCGAAGCTCTCGCCTCGTCCATCGATTGATACGTCTGTAGGTTCACCTCCTCGCTTTTGAGCGTCTTCATAAAACTTTCCATGCGCGCATTGTCGTACGGGTTTCCTCGCCGGCTCATCGAGATCAACGCGCCGTTTTCTTCCAGCAGACTGACATAAGCCCGCGAGGTATATTGCGTGCCTTGATCGGAATGATGCACCAGCCCCGGCTTCGGACAGCGAAACTCGATCGCTTTGCGCAGCGCGTTCACTGCCAATATGGCCTCGAGGGAAGGCCCCAATTCCCAGCCCACCACGCGCCGGGAATACGAGTCCATCACGACCGCCAAGTAGACGAACGAACGGCGCATGCGCACGTAGCTGATGGCGGCCTGCCAGAGCTGATCGAGACCGTCGATCTGCAGGTTTTTGGCCCAGTTTGGGTAGATCGCGCGGTGCTGATCCGAGTCCGTCGTCAATACGTAGCGGCGCTTGCGTATCGCCAGCAGATTGTCGTTGCGCATCAGCCGCAAGACCTTCTTGTGGTTCACCGTAAAGCCCTGCCTACGCAGTTCGGCGGTCACTCGACGATAGCCGTAGCGGCGATTGGTGAGCGTAATGCGCTGCATACGGTCACGCACTTCCAGGTTGGATTCGACAGGCTTGTCTCGCTCTAATTGCCGGTAATATCCGGCTCGGCTGACTTCTCCGAGTGCACAGGCGCGCTCGACGCTGAGTCGGCCTTCAACGCGAATTTCGTCGATGACGCTGTAGAGCCGCTCGCGTTGCGAGCGACTTGGTTCGGCATCGCCGGTTTTAAGGCGTTGAAGGCTCGTTCGAAAAATCCAATTCCGCCGCTTGTTGACCGACTAGGCGTTCGAGTTCGGCAATGCGATCGGCGCTCGGATCGCTATCCAATTGCACAACCTCTTGTCCGGGACGCGGCCGCCCTTGACGCCGCTCAAGACCGCTGCGTCCCTCGGCGCGGTAGGTGTCGCGCCAGCGATACAACACGCTGCGCCGCACGTCCAACTCACCGCTCAATTTGACGACGTTCTCACCGCGAAGCATGCGGCTTACCGCCAATTCCTTGAACTCAACTTCATACGAGCGCTGCTTCCTCGCAACCCTATCTTTTCTCTCTCTCATCGGGGACTCCTTTTCCATTCACTGAAAATTGTCCCACTTTCATCTGTCTCAGTTTTGGGGTGCACTCCAACATGAGAGAGTTATCTAATCGGCTTTGCGTATAGCTTTGACATGGGACAATTCGCGCGGCAGTTCAAGGACTACGAGCAGTTCGACGATGGGGAGTGCTACCGCAAAAGTGTGCCCGTGTCAAGGCCGGATGAAAAATCCCGTTTTCGCCGGTTGAAAATTCCCCACCCTGGTTGCGGTGGTGGTTTTGTGGACCACCACCGTGTTGCTAAGCATGGAGCTAGCCGGGGAAGCGGAGGCGGGCAATGCTGGAGAGCAACCCGCCAAGGAATACCCGGCCGCAAACTCAGCGAGACGATGAGTGCCGGGAGCGGCGGCCGAGATCGCTCCCGGCTTCTTTTCCGCTGCCCAACGCCCATCGGATCGATAGATTTGCCCATGCCTGAAAAAACTCATCTTCCACTTCCCCCGCTCTTGCGACCAGGGCTCGCCGCGTCAGCCGCATCGACCGTCGGCCGTTCGCCGGACTGATCTTCCGGCCGCGAGAGCAAACCGGCTCTTCGGCGCTCCTTCAAGCGAAAGCTCTCGCCGCGAATGTTCACCGTCGTCGAGTGATGCAACAGTCGATCCAGGATCGCCGTGGCGATGATCGGGTCGGAAAAGATCGAGCCCCAATCGGCGTAGCTCTTGTTCGAGGTCAGGATGATGCTGCCGCGTTCGTAACGCGCGCTGACGAGTTGGAAGAAGATCGTCGCCCCCAGCTCGTCGAGCGGAAGGTAACCCATCTCGTCGACGATCAGCACCTTCGGCGCGAGGTAGATGCGCATCCTTCGTTGTAGCCGTCCTTCGCGGATGGCCTTCGACAGATCGGCGATCAAGTCGTGCGCGGTGATGAAGTAGGCTCCGAAACCGGCTTGGATCGCAGCCTCGGCCAAGGCAACCGAGAGATGCGTCTTGCCAACGCCGGGTGGCCCGAGGAAGATCACGTTGGAGGCTTCGTGCACGAAGCGCAACGTGCGCAGCTCTTGGATTTGGCGCTCGTCGATCGATGGTTGAAAGTCGAAGTCGAACTGTTCGAAAGTCTTGACATAGGGCAGATGCGCGAGCTGTAGACGCGTCTTGAGATAGCGTTGTCGGCGAGCGTCGGCCTCGGCGCTGACGACGTCGAGCAGGAAGTCGGCGTAGGCCGGTTCAGCCTTGGCTGCTTGTTCAAGCAGCGCTTCCAAGCGATCGTCGATGGTCTTCAGCCCCAGTGCTTCGAGCCGTTCGTGAAGCTGTTCGATGGCGGTCACAGCGCACCTCCGGCGGCGGCGCTTTCGTAAGCCGCTAGCGGCCGCACTTCGACTTGGGGTGCGCCGGCTTGGATGTGAATGCACGTTTTTCCTCCTGGACGCTTGGCGACGTGCAGCGGAATGTCGGCATGATGCTCTTTGCGAACAACGATTTGGTGGCGGTCGTCGATCAACTCGTGAACGGCGATCCGCTCGGCTCCGCGCCATACCTCGAGCCGGCCGGCCAGTTCGCGCAACGAGACTTCGGCGCCGGCGTCTTGCCAGGGAACCGAGTAGCGGTTGGAGCGCCAGGCCACGAAGGCGTCCCGGCTCACACGCCTCGACTCGGCGTCCGCGAGGGGATACGGCGGACGCTTGTCGAGAGACTGCAAGGCGGTCTTTTCAGACTCCCAACTCTCTAACACTTGGCTGTGAGTGGTGCCGTGAACGCGCCGGTTCGAGACCTCCCAGACCCAAGCGTGCAGCTGGTTGTTGAGATCATCCAGGCTCGTCGCCGTGCGTCCGCACAGGAAGTTGCGGCGCACGTACTTGACGCCCGATTCGACCTTGCCCTTGGTCTGCGCGCGGTAAGGTTTGCAGGCCCGCGGGGTGAAGCCCCAATAGTCGGCGAAGTCCTTGAAGGTTTGATTCCACTTGAGCTCGCCGCGCTCGTCGACCCCCTCCAAGACCGTCTTCATGCGGTCGTAGAGGATCTCTTGCGGCACGCCGCCGAGTTGCCGGAAGGCTTCCTCGTGCATGCGCAGCAGCGTCGGCAGCTTCTGGTCGGTCGCCGCGGCGGCCATGATGGCCCGGCTGTGACCGAGCGTGAAGACGAAACCCCAAAGCTTGCGAGTCTTGCCGTCGGCGGTGATCTCGCCGAGATGGCCCCAATCGACCTGAGCCTGTTTGCCTGCGGGTGTTTCAAAGCGCCGCACGGCCACCGTGGTTGCGGCTTCTCGCAACGGCTGTAGGTGATCCTTGAGGATCGTATAGCCGCCCGAGTAGCCGTGTTCTCGCAGCTCACGCAACAGCACGACGGCATTCCAGACGCCGGCCTTGAGGCGGTCTTCGATAAACGGCTTGAAGCGATCCAGCTTGGACGGACGCGGCTTGCGCGGGCCGTATCTGGGCGTCGGATCGTCCTGCCTTAAGTACTTGCGAACCGTCTTGCGGTCAAATCCCGTGAGCTCGCTGATCTTGGCGAGGCTCACCCCTTGTCGAACTAATTCTTCGATTTCTTGCACATCTGAACTCCGTAACAGCGCCTTGTACCTCCTGCTTCCAGGGTCGGCTCCGACGCAAGCTACGGGTGGGGAATTTTATTCCGGCGATACGGGGATTCTTACACCGGCGCTGACACCCGCAAACCTGTCAAGCGCGCTTGCCGAACTCTTGGTGTCCTCGTGCGGCCCCGACGGGGCCTCAGCAACGGCGACGACGATGAGCAACGTCGCGAACGACCTCCTCACGATGGCAGGCAAGAACACTACGACGAACTGGGATACCGGATCACTGAAGGCAGAGATCCGCTCCGCCTATCACATCCTGGAGGAATCGGGCTTTGACAAGTTCATGGACGCCACCCTCAACGCGGTTCAACGACTGTGCAACGCGGATTCCAGCGCACAGACGACACTCGTAGATAAGGTCAACGACAAGTTGCTCAGCGCGAACATGGGCTACACGGTGCGGACAGTCGACGGCGCCGACCGCCTAGCATGGGAATCCCGCGCGGAAGCAGCGGCAGGCGGTGCCACGCTAGCGGCAACAGCTGCAGCGGTCGCTGACCTCTCACATGAAGCCTTCGACCACCTGGAGCAGGCGAAAAGCCATCTGCTCAACCCGGCCAGCTCCCGGTCCCAAAAGGACGCGGTCCGCGACGCCATGTCCGCGATGGAGGCGATGGTCAAGAAGCTCGCGGGGAGGAGCGACTACAACGACGCGTGCAAGAAATTGCGCGCTGAGAAGGTCTGGGGGAACGACCAGATCGTCAAGGAGGGCCAGTCCGTCTGGGGACTCCTGCACAAGCACCACCCGGACGTCCGTCACGGGCAGCCGAGCGGGACTGACATCACGCTCGAAGAAGCCCGCTACTGGATCGATCGAATCACCGCGTATGTGCGATACATGGCATCTCGGCGATGCGTGCTAGGACGACAAAGCGATGACTGATACGTGGTGGGTGAAGCAGGGACAACTCGACCCGCACCAGAAGAACGTCTTCACGCTCCCGATCGGTAAGGATCATCTCGTGAAGGGACCGCCCGGATCGGGCAAGACGAACCTGCTCCTCCTGCGGGGCAAGCAACTGTTGGGCTCCAACATCCCAGACGTCGTAGTAGTAGTGCACACGCGCACCCTGCAGGAGTTCATCAGATCGGGTGGGCCCAAGTACGGCATTCCGGTCACGAAGATCGTGACGTTCCGCAAGCTCGCGACCGACCTCCTCTACGGTGTGGGCGCTTCCGTCACGCTACCTTCCGACTTCGACAGGTCCCGGGACGTCCTGGTCGACGCGCTGCAGGCACAGATCGACGCGGGTCGCCTCCAGCAGGAGTACTCGTGTGTCCTCATTGATGAGGCGCAGGATTTTCTCCCCGGAGAGATGGACGTGCTTCGCTCGTTGGGTGAACGCTTCTTCGGCGTGGCCGATTCGCGCCAGAAGATCTACAAAGGCCAGGACTCCATCAAGCATTTGGAAAAAACAATCAATACGGTGAATCTCCCCTTTCACTACCGGAACGGTCACAACATCTGCATCGTTGCCGATGGATTGGCCAAGGTCCCGATTACGCCAACGCTCCTGGCAACCTCAAAGTATCCGGAGGCCAGGTTGCCGTCGACGGTCGAGCCCCTATCGTTCGCCACGCTGGACGAGCAATGTGATGAGCTAATCGCACGGCTTGATACGCAGCTCAAGGCGTACCCCGGGGAGTTAATCGGGGTCGCGTGCCCACGAAGCGAGAACCTTACCGATGTTGTCGATCGCCTCCGGCAGTCATTGTTCGCCTGCCAGCTCGTCGTGCAGACATCCGACGATGGGTACGAAGCGTTCGATTCCCAACGGAGAATCTGCGTTTGCAGGCTGCACAGCGCCAAAGGGCTGGAGTTTCGCGCGTTCCATATCTTGGCCGCGGAGGGGCTCAAGAAGTTCCCGATGCAGCGCGAGCTCACCTTCATGGGCGTGACCCGTGCCAAGACCAGCCTGTGCATCTACCATTCAGGCGACCTCCCGTCGTACCTTGAACGAGCGCTCTCGAAGCTCAATCCCAGTGCTCCGGTGGTGGGTATCGATGCGATACTCGACGCTGATGAGGAGGATGAAGCATAATGTGGGCGCTTCCCGCTGACCGCAAACTCCTCCTCGATGTCCTCGGGAGACAGGCCCTCCCGTACGATGCGGGAATCGTCGATCCTACTCGGTCGCGCCTCTTCGAAGCACGCGAGGAACTTGTGCTCTTGTGGGCGAGTGAACCCACGCATTCTCCGTCTGGGCCGCAGGGAGACCAGCTCCCAGATGCGATCTTGGTCCGCCCGCATGAGATGCGCGAATTCATCGCGTGGATCACGACCGTTGCCGGCGGGTACAGGCCTTTCACGGCGTTTGTCCGGATCATCGATCAGGAGTGCGCGCAGCACGCGCTCGAAGCCCCGCCGCCGAGCCTCGGAGCATTCGAGAATGCGGTCGCGGGGCTGATCATCGCCGAAGCCCTGACCCTCGCCGGGGCACAACGATCTGTATCAGCGCTCGCGCTACTGCCTTGTGAGAGCACCTACTCCTACTCGTTTGCTCGGGCTCTCGCTCTCGGGTATGTGCGCGACGGTGACGATCCCATCGCTGCGCCGTTTGGATTGGCGAGGAGGCTTACCCGGCAGCCCTCGCGCCGCCTCGGCGATGAACAGCTCTCCCCCATGCTCAAGATCCTGGCGGCCTTTACGACGGACAGAGCGATCCGTGACCACCCCAGTGGCGTTCCACCGTTCATTTGGGAAACCTGCCGGGAACTACAGTCCGAACGGGAGGTGAAGCGCAGTTGGGGGTTGCTCGCGGACGCCGGAACCCTCCCGCAGCAACTCCTCGGCGAGTTGCGGGGGCCGCGCGAGTATCGTGTGCGGGCCTTCGAGCGCATTTTGCGGAGCCCTAGCCGATCGGATGCGCTCACATCCTCATTCCTGGTGGGTCTGCTTGCCAACCAGATCGGCCCGGGCAGCTTCGAGCACGTTGATTTGCTTCTGCCGTACCTCAACCGGCACCCGACCGCCCTGCTCTGGTACGGGCTGTGCGCCGGGCTTCACCCGGACTCGGAAGTCCAGCTTGTGGGGAACTGTCTCGGACGGCGTCTTGTCCGCAACCTCCTGGCCCAGGATCCGATTGTCTCACGCCCAAAGTGCGATATCGCCGTCAGTGAGCTTGAGGTACATCTTGATCGGGAGGAACCGTTGGAGTTCCGAACAGCCAGTCAGAACCACATCGCAGTCGAGTTGCTCCCGGGCGTACCCGCCTACATGAAGTGGCCCATAACCCAGTCGACAGAATCCGTCTCCGTCCAGTCGAGAGGAATGTCAGGACGTCAGGGCGAATTGCCATTGCGATCGTCGTTGGGCGAAGCGGTCGGCACGTCGGTCGAGCGGCAGTCGGCGATCAGCGACCTGGAGCGGGCAGTGGAACGCGTCAAGCTACTGCTCAAGGAACCCCCGCAGCGCACCCTGGACAAGGGCGACGTGAAGAAGCGCCCGAGGAAGCACTGAGACTCGACAAGGGAAAAACGGATAAAAGGGGACTGTCAAGGGCGGAGTAAATGTAGACCGCTTCGGCGGAGCAAAAATAGACCAGTTGGCGGGGATCCAGCGGTTTGCGTGGGACGGCTGGAACGGAGCCTGAGGACGCCCTTTAGGGCGGCCCAGGCGTAGTGGAAGACGGCCCACGCAAACCGGCGCGAGCGGCCGGCGGGTCAGTTTGAAGAGCGCGGGCGCTTCTTTTTGCTTTGCTTGAGGCGGTAGCTGTCGCCGTTCATCTCGAGGATATGGACGTGATGCGTGAGCCGGTCAAGCAGAGCGCCGGTCATGCGTTCGGAACCCAGCACCTCGGTCCACTCGGTGAACGGCAGGTTCGAGGTCAGCAACGTCGAGCCCTGTTCGTAGCGCTGCGAAAAGATCTCGAACAGCAGCTCTGCCCCGGTCTTCGACAGCGGCACATAGCCCAGTTCATCGACGATCAGTAGATCCTGCTTGGCAAGTTGTTTCTGGACCCGTAGTAGTTGCCGTTCGTCACGGGCTTCGAGCAGTTCATGGACCAATCCCGCGGCGGTGGTGAAACGTGTGCGATAGCCGCTCTGACAAGCTGCCAGTCCCAGCGCCAAGGCGATATGCGTTTTGCCGGTGCCGGAGTTCCCCAGCGCCAAGACGTTCTCACGGCGGTCGATGAACTCACAGCGCGCCAGCTCCAGAACGAGCTTCTTGTTCACCGAGGGTATGGCCAAGAAGTCGAACGTGTCGAGACTCTTCGTCACCGGGAACTTGGCGGCCTTGATGCGACGCTCGGTCGCCCGCTGTTCGCGATCGACCAGTTCCAGCTCGCAGAGTTGCTGTAGGAAGTCCCGAAAGTCCAAGCCTTCGGCGGCGCAGCGCCGAGCCAGTTTGTCGTACTCGCGCAGGAAGGTCGGCAGCCGCAGCGCTTTCAGGTGGGTTTCCAGCAGCATTCTCGACTTCGCCATCAGCTTGCTCCTGCTAGCAGCGCCAGATAGGATGCCGGCGACGTCTGCTCGACCTGAGCCGTCGGCAGGTGGGGATACTTCGTTAAGTCGAGCTTCGGCGGACGTTGCTCGATCGCGCACAGCAGTAGATGCTTGACGGCGTCAAAGCCAATCGTTCCCAGTAGACAGACTTGGCGCACCGCCGTTGCGACGTGCTCAAGGGGGAAGTCCTCCAACAGTCGCAGGACCTGTACGTACTCGCGCTTGCCCGCTTTGTCCAACCGCGATTCGAGCAGTCGTCGCAGCTTCGCAAACTCCGGCGGCAACTCCCAGCCGACCAACGGCGCGGCTTGATCGAGCGCGTTGGTCTTGCGTTCCAACAACGCCAAGTAGTGCAGCGGATCGAAAACCAACTCTTCACGTTCATAGCTGCGCTGATGGCGGGCGATCTCTTCGCTGCCGCAACAGATCACTACCTCATCCACGTAGGCTTTGATCAGGACCTGGCGGTGGCCGTAACGCGTTGGCACCGAATAATCGTTTGTCGCGTAGCGCACCAGCGACAACGAAGTCACCCTTGTCGAGCGTTTGTCGCAGGCATCGTAGGCTGTCGGTGCCAAGGGCAAGAGCGCTTCCCGATCGCGCTCGAAGCGTTCGCCGACGGTTTCGGTGTGCCGTCGCAAACGCCGTTCACGGTTGGCTCGGCACTTCTCTTCGAGGTGTTCGTTGAAGGCTTCCCAACTCTCGAATCTCGGGATCGGCACCATGAAATTGCGCCGTGCGAAGCCCACTAGCCCTTCGACTTTTCCCTTGTCGTTGCCCTTGCCCGGACGCCCGAAACGATCGGCGAACAGGTAGTGCGACTGCAGTTCGCTGAACACCCGCGTACGTTTGCGCGTGCCGTCGCCGAGAATCCTTGCCACCGCCAGCGTCGTGTTGTCGTAGACGATGTTGCGTGGCACGCCGTCGAAATAACGAAACGCGGCGTTGTGTCCTTCGCAAAAGGCTTCCGTCGTCTCGGCGGGAAAGGCCTTAACGAAGGCGTCGTCGCTGTGCGGCAGATCGACAACCAAGAAGTGCGCCTTGCGCTGGACTCCATTGATAACGACAACCGCTTCGCCGAAGTCGGCCTGCGCGTCGCCGGGCGGATGCGCCAGTGGCACGAACATCTCTTGTCCACCGAGCTTCTTCTCGCGGACGTAGTCCTTGACGATCGTGTAGCCACCGCTGAAATCGTACTCCTCGCGTAGGCGATCGAAGATGCGTTTCGCGGTGTGACGTTGTTTCTTTGGTTGTTGCTGATCGTCGAGCAGGATCTGATCGATGATTCCGGTGAACGCTTCGAGCTTCGGCCGTCTCACCGGTTTGCTCCGCCGATAGCCCGGCGGAGCAGCGTAGCGCAGCATTTTGCGCACCGTCTCCCGCGCTAAGCCAAACCGCTTGGCGGCTTCGCGTTCACTCAGCCCTTCGACGTAGACACTGCGCCGTACTTGAGCATATAGCTCCACGCGATACATCCTTCCCGTGTTCCACAAAACACCGAATGGATGCCAGCGGACCACCCGGGCGGTCTAATTTTCCGCCGCCCTTGAACGGCTTTAAAACGCCGTTCTGTGGTCTAGTTTGTCAGCGCCGTTCTCAGGGGACGATGCCCATTTTCACGGCCGGCAAGTCGCGAGTAGAGCAATTCATTTAGAATCAGCGTTCTAGATCACCGAGTCTTAGCGAGCGACGCCAGCGCTGGCGTTTGTGAGAACATCTGCTGAGCCGTAGTTGATTGATATATAGTGAGTTAGAGGCCAGACCGCTGCCAGTAAAGGGCCTCGTCCCCTTTTCCCCAAATTGACGGATTCGGAACGATTCGGGTGGGTGCCCGGCTCGGGGCAGAAACCTCAAGCAACGGCGATTTAAATCGTTGTAACGCTTGCGACGGTGTTCCTCGTCTTGCGGCGTCTTTCCGCTCGGGTCGCAAGCGTTACAACACTCAGATTTCACGTCATGTAACTGCCGAGGAGCGCTAACGAGTTGGTGTGGATTGACTTAGTCCTCCTTGCGCTCTCGAAGGTCTTGCTGCCAGCCAGGCCAGATAGGTGGCTCGCGACGATTCTGAATCAGTCCGGGTCATCACGACCCGACTCGATGCAGCCAGACGCTTTCACTTGGCCGCAAGAAGCTGTGCGACTTCGGTGTGGCCGCGCTCCTCGGCCACGGCCAGGGGCGTCTTGCCGTCTCTCGATTTGACGTTGACCTGAGCGCCCTTGTCGAGCAGGAGCTTCGCCACTTCCGTATGGCCGTTGTAAGCTGCTCCCCAAAGCGCGGATACGCCTGACTTGGTCTTCGCATTCACGGCCGCGCGGCCATCCAGCAGTACACCCACCGACTCCGCCTGGCCCGCCGAGGCCGCGGCCATCAATGCAGTCAAACCGTCGGGGCTCGTCGCCTCGACATCGGCTCCTTTCTCGATCAATGCTTTCACAATCTCGGCATGGCCCCCGGAGGCCGCCACGATCATGGCCGTCTTGCCGGAGGCGTCCACCCAGTTCATACGGGCGCGATGGTCGAGTAAAACTTCCGCGACTCCGGTGTGACCCGTCGCAGCGGCCTGTATCAAGGGAGTTTGCCGACCCGCCGCCGTCTTGTTCACGTCGGCGCCACCGCCAAGCAACGATTCCGCAGCTCCGGCATGACCGTTCATGGCAGCGGCCATCAACGCGGTCCAACCGTCTTCCGCCCGCACGTCCGGGTCCGCCTTTTTGGCCAGCAACGCGTCTACGGACTTGACGTCGCCGGAGTCCGCGGCATACATCAGCGAGGTCCAGCCGTCGCTGGCCACCTGATCGACATCGGCGCCGCGTTCGAGCAGCGCTTCCACCACATTGCCTTGGCCGTTCTCCGCGGCTAGCGAAAGAACACTGCGTCCCATCTGCGACTGTGACTTCGGGTCAGCGCCCTTGTCGAGCAGCGCCCGGACAACCTCCGCATGGCCACCTGTTGCGGCAACCATCAGAGCGGTCATCCCGCGTTCGAAAGTGGCAGTCGTGTCCGAACCTTTCTCAATGAGCAGTTGCGCCACGTCCGCCTGGCCGTTCTCCAGTGCGAAAACGAGCGCCGTGCGCCCGCCATTGCCTTTCGTGTTTATATCGGCGCCCGCGGCTAAAGCGTTTTCGACAGCCTCCATGTCACCCGACGTCGCCGCGTTGATGAGGTTGACATTCGGATCTCCTCCGCAGCCGATCAGCGCGACCGCTATGGCCAGAATCGCCGGGATAAATTTCTGAATTGAGCACATGACCATCCTCCTTCGTTGCGTACACTTGCGGATGAACGTCCATCCGTCCCGTGAGCTAGGCCGATTTTCGGCCCTCCGCCCGGCTCCGAGGTCTCAATTGACCCTGCCGGAAACCCGTGACAACCATTGGCCAAATAAGTTTCGACCGAGGCCTCCCTCTTTGCCCCGGTCGGAAATTGCCCTTGGATGAACCGTGTAGCCTGGGTACATCACGACAAGGACCGGCTACACGATTGTTCGAACAGCCAATGCACAGCTTCCGGTCGGAAAGGACGCTCGGAGCCTCGGCAGCCCTATCGCGCCGCGGGAGAACGTACCCGCGCGGAATCCATCGGTCGAACATAGCTGACACTCTTGCCTGGCGGCCGCTTCGCGCCGCCAAGTAGATCTTAGCTTGAAGTCCCGCTATTGATCAAGCTGGACTGGCCTGATGTTGGCTGGCTTGACGTGGGATAGAGCTTCGCTCAGATAGCATCGAGATTGATCAAAGGATCATGACATCCCTTTCGCATGCAGAGAGATAAGTGTCCTGTTGCGAGGGGCTTTGTCTTGCTCGCGGCCGTGGAACTGCTCGTACCAGTTCTGGACGATGCGGATTGCCGGCTTTGTCGTTGCTTCTAGGGGTTCCGGTACGAGAACCCGCTGGCCGTCGGGCGAGACTTCGTAGTTGGCCCGCGGACACTCACCCAGTTTCCGCTCATCGAACAACTTGGTACCGGGGTCGACTTTGTCGTCGCTTCGCAGACGCCTCGATGCTACATTGACGTACGAGTAGTCGAAGTGCAGAATCGGCAATCGATCGAGGCATTCCTAAGGGATCGTACCGTCAAGAACCATAGCGCTCGGACGCGATTTGCAGTGCTGTACGAGTCGTACCGAGGCTGGGCTGAGACAAGCAAAACCGCCGAGCAGGCCTGCTTGAGTCCCGGTGACTTTTACATGGCACTCAAGAACCAGGGCTTTGTCCACATCCGAGCCAACTACCGCAGGCAAATGGTCGCCGGGCTCACCCTGAAGTAATAGTTAACAACCGTTTAAGATGCGATCGCTGGTACGAATGCGAGATCCCGGCACCTAATTCCCGACCTCTATGTAGTTCGCTTGATCGACTTAGCGCCCTTGAAGCATTTGAGGCCTTCGAACACGAATCCGTACAAGATCGTGGAGCCAAACGCGGCCGCGACGTCGAAGATCGGAGACACTCACCTAACCCCGCAATGGCATGCACCCCTAAGCTGAGACAGCTTAAAAATGGGACAGTTGCCGTTCGCTGAAAAAGTATAGCCTTTTCGGCGAACGTGCCGCACACTTGAAAACGGCCGGGAAAGCGGAGGCGGGCAATGCTGGAGAGCAACCCGCCAAGCAATACCCGGCTGGAAACTCAGCGAGACGATGAGCGCTCGGGGCGGGATATTCTCCCGTCCCGAGTGCGACCACTGTCTCGATAGATTTCCTCATGCCTCAGAAAACTCAAACTGCGGATTTCTGAGCTCTTCGCTCGCTGGCAACAACTGCTCGAACTCCTGCGGAGGCCGATATCCCAGCGCCGAATGCAGCCGCTTTTGGTTGTACACCGCGTCGATAAACTCCTCGATCGAAGCTCTCGCCTCGTCCATCGATTGATACGTCTGTAGGTTCACCTCCTCGCTTTTGAGCGTCTTCATAAAACTTTCCATGCGCGCATTGTCGTATGGGTTTCCTCGCCGGCTCATCGAGATCAACGCGCCGTTTTCTTCCAGCAGACTGACATAAGCCCGCGAGGTATATTGCGTGCCTTGATCGGAATGATGCACCAGCCCCGGCTTCGGACAGCGAAACTCGATCGCTTTGCGCAGCGCGTTCACTGCCAATATGGCCTCGAGGGAAGGCCCCAATTCCCAGCCCACCACGCGCCGGGAATACGAGTCCATCACGACCGCCAAGTAGACGAACGAACGGCGCATGCGCACGTAGCTGATGGCGGCCTGCCAGAGCTGATCGAGACCGTCGATCTGCAGGTTTTTGGCCCAGTTTGGGTAGATCGCGCGGTGCTGATCCGAGTCCGTCGTCAATACGTAGCGGCGCTTGCGTATCGCCAGCAGATTGTCGTTGCGCATCAGCCGCAAGACCTTCTTGTGGTTCACCGTAAAGCCCTGCCTACGCAGTTCGGCGGTCACTCGACGATAGCCGTAGCGGCGATTTGCGAGCGTAATGCGTTGCATACGGTCACGCACTTCCAGGTTGGATTCGACAGGCTTGTCTCGCTCTAATTGCCGGTAATATCCGGCTCGGCTGACTTCTCCGAGTGCACAGGCGCGCTCGACGCTGAGTCGGCCTTCAACGCGAATTTCGTCGATGACGCTGTAGAGCCGCTCGCGTTGCGAGCGACTTGGTTCGGCATCGCCGGTTTTAAGGCGTTGAAGGCTCGTTCGAAAAAATCCAATTCCGCCGCTTGTTGACCGACTAGGCGTTCGAGTTCGGCAATGCGATCGGCGCTCGGATCGCTATCCAATTGCACAACCTCTTGTCCGGGACGCGGCCGCCCTTGACGCCGCTCAAGACCGCTGCGTCCCTCGGCGCGGTAGGTGTCGCGCCAGCGATACAACACGCTGCGCCGCACGTCCAACTCACCGCTCAATTTGACGACGTTCTCACCGCGAAGCATGCGGCTTACCGCCAATTCCTTGAACTCAACTTCATACGAGCGCTGCTTCCTCGCAACCCTATCTTTTCTCTCTCTCATCGGGGACTCCTTTTCCATTCACTGAAAATTGTCCCACTTTCATCTGTCTCAGTTTTGGGGTGCACTCCACAAAGCATTTATGAATCAGCAGCTTCCAGCGATCTCAATGTTCATAAAACAGGGCGATTGCGTCTCGCAACGGTCAAGGCGGAACCCGCCCGAACGGTCGTCCTGCGATTTTGAAATTTATTTTGCCTTTGCAATCAGCAACTTAGCGATACGGTCAGCCGAAAACCGGACACACGGGCCTTAAACTATACCTGGAGGTTGCGGAAAGCCCTGCAAGGAGGCTCGAAATTTACAGAAAACCCTGCCAAATCCGGCCAATCGGCGGTGTTCACGACAGGGACTGGAGGGTGGCTTGCATGAGCGCGCGAGGAGTTCCTCGTTCTGCTTAGTGGAGTTTGACGGAATACAAAAAGTAAGTATGGCGGGTCGCCCCCGACCAGCGATTTTTAGAGAAAACCGGACAAATCCGGACATTTCGATTTGACGGCCAAGCTGCGCCCGGGCGGCTCAGCCTAAAAACTTGACACGGGGGTGTAGTGTTGAAACAGGTTCCTAAGAGCGCGCAAGGTACAAGCACAGATGCCTACGGAGTTTGCCTGGCTATAGCGAAAGACGCCACCATCCATCCGGCTCCAAGAAAGTGTGGTCAAAAAACGAGGTTTCGGTCCTGGCCGTCCTCGAGAAAAATAACAATCTAGCAGCCCGGCGTTGCTGCAGCGCCCGCCTCACAGCGGAGTTAAGATAAACAAACGATGACCCGCCGTGACTGGCTAACAAAATCCGCAAACGGCTTCGGTGGCTTGGCACTCGCGGCCATGATGGCCGACGAAGCCCGCGCCGCCGCGAAACCCGATCGCACCGTTGCGCCGCTAGCCGTCCGCCCACCGCATTTCGAGGCGAAAGCAAAACACGTCATCTACCTCTACATGGATGGCGGTCCGGGGCAAATGGACACCTTCGACCCCAAGCCTCGCCTCGAGGCCGAGCACGGCCAACCGATCCAGATGGACGAGATCCCGACCACGGTCTTCAACATCACCAACAAGGTTTTCGCCAGTCCATTCAAGTTCAAGCAGTACGGCGAATCGGGCCTCTGGGTCAGCGATCTGTTCCCGCACGTGGCGACCTGCGCCGACGATCTTTGCGTGATCAACTCGATGGTCGCCGACCATTCCGAACACACTGCTGGAAACTACTTCATTCACACCGGTTCGGGATTCCAAGGCCGCCCCTCGATGGGCGCCTGGGTGACCTACGGCCTCGGAAGCGAATGCGACAACCTACCAGGCTTTGTGGTCCTCGACTCGGGCTTGATTCCTCCCGGCGGAATGGATTGCTTCAGCAATGGTTTCCTACCGGCGTCGTATCAAGGTACGCTGTTCCGACGCGGCAAGCACCCCATCGCCGACATCCAGCCCCGCGAGGAAAAACCAGGGCTGCAAGAGCGTAAGCTAGAGCTGATCCGCAATCTCAACCGAGGCGTCGTCAAGCGGCTTGGAGCGGTTAGCGAAATCGAAGCGTCGATCGCCAACTACGAACTTGCGTACCGCATGCAAAGCGCTGTCCCTGAATTGCTCGATCTGACCGGCGAAACGGAAGCGACGAAAAACCTCTACGGCCTCGATGATGACGACACCTCCGAATTTGGCCGCCAATGCCTGCTCGCGCGCCGTATGATCGAGCGCGGCGTGCGGTTCATCGAGCTGCTCACCCCCGCCCGCAAGGGCCTAGATCGCTGGGACCAACACGCTCGGCTCATCGAGGGTCACGCCAGGAACGCACGTGCCACCGACAAGCCGATTGCCGCGCTAATCAAAGACCTCAAAGGGCGAGGCCTGCTCGACGACACCCTGATTGTCTGGGGAGGCGAGTTCGGCCGCACCCCCACCGCACAAACAAACAGCGGAAAATTCGACGAAAACACTGGCCGCGACCATAACCCGTTCGGGTTCACCATGTGGCTAGCCGGCGGCGGCGTGAAAGGCGGCCTACGCTACGGCGCAACCGACGAGTACGGCTACTTCACAGTCGAAAACAAAGTCCACGTCCACGACCTGCACGCAACCATGCTGCACCTACTTGGCATGGATCACAAAAAGCTAACGTACCGCTACAGCGGCAGGGACATGCGCCTAACCGACGTCCACGGCGAAATCGTTCACGATATTCTCGCCTGACGCCGAACGCCCCTCGAGCGCCTCTTCGAGCAGATCGTAATTTCCGCGGGCATTCCAGGCCAAATATCCGGGCATATCCGCTTCTTCAACCGCCTCGATTTGAGCCCGAACTTGCTCCGAGTTGTACCAGAACGCCTGTACCATCGGCATGATTTTAGCCGCGCTTGAAACCTTCTTCGACCCCTCGCGGTAGCCGGCCTTCAGAATGAATTTCGGATGTTCATTGGGGTCGGCGAAACCGAAGCTGCCCGCCTGAAAATGCGACGGATACACCATCGGGTAAACATGGTCCACATGCGCGTCGAGGGTTGGGATTCGCTGGCCGACCCCGGCCTTGCGATAGTCCCACGCAGCCCAACCGAAAACCTGCACTCCCAGCGTTGAGACCCGGCAGTGCGCTTCGGCCACGGCGCGGTCGATGTGGTCGCACTTCTGATCGAGCGAACCAAACCGGTTCACAGCGGGAAAGCGAATATAGTCGAGCACCAATTCGTCGAAACCAAACGTCTCTTCCTACTCGAGCAAAGCCAGGTTGTAGTCAAGAGCCCCCCAGCGACGGGGATCAACCCAATACTCGTTTCGCGTCTGGTGTAGCTGCAAATTCGGTCGTTCGTGATAAAGCCCTCGATCGCGGAACATCACGTGGCGGCCGAGCACTCGAATGCCACGCCGCTGCAGCGCCCGAAGTGCTCTGAAATTGAGCGAACGCGGATGTCCATCGACCGTTTTAGCCTGTAATTTCCGGCCGATTGGGTCGTCAGCTTGGTAGAAAACGTCACCGTTCGCGTCTTTGAGATCGACCAGCAACGCGTTTAGTCCGAGCCGCTCGATTACATCGGCAATTCGGTTGGCTTGTTTCGATCCGACGGCCTTCCATCCGGGGATGTAGATCCCGCTAACGGGTTCCTTCTTCAAGGCCCGAGCTACCTGCAACAGCAAGCCACGCCGCGTCAACATCATTATTTACGACGGCGCGACGGCGAAAACCGTTGCCAACATCAGGGCGCGGAAAGTCTAGTTCGATTCCCAGACGAACGCCGGGAATTTTCGAGCCGAGCGAAATCCCATGCGTTCATAGAGCTGCACAGCACCGGCGTTTTCTTCCGTAACTGTCAAGCTCACCGCGCGGCTGCCGGCATCGCGGAAAGCCGAGAGCGATCGACGCAACAGCTCATACCCCAGGCCCTGTCCACGTAGTTTCGGATCAACGCAGACCTGCGTCACATGGCCGATATCGCTCTCGACGAGGCTTCCGAGGCAGATCCCCCGCAATTTCGAGGTTCGTAGGTCACCCGCCACGATTGCCGCGTGACGCAAAAAGCGACCGCAGCCCGGGTGCTGCGTCGAGTTGAATAGAAAGTGACGCGCACCAGTGAAAGTACGATATTGATCATTGATGCGGGAATCAACATGACCGGCGTAGGCGGCAGCTACGAGATCAGCCGCCGAGTCGATGTGATAGTCCGACCAGCGCGAAAACCGAACGGTCCAAGGCGTCACCACCGGCGGAGGTAAATGTTCCAGACCTTCGCGCAACATAAAACAGCGCGGAAAAACTTCAATCGAATTCCCGAAAACCGTCGGCAGATTCGGCATTGAGTCGAGCGACAGCAACTGGCCCTCAATACGCCGGACGCCCGGGAACAATGCAGCAGACTTTAACGTGGCTTCGAACAATTGGCCTTCAGACGCTTCATCTCGAAACTCCTCGAGCACGTAAAGCTCGCCAATTAAGGCCTTAGTGTCTTCATGGACGAAATAGCTATAGCCAACCGGTCGACCGGACCACACAACCGCGTAGCCGGGCAGATTCCGCATGTCGAGATAGCGTTTGATAGTCTCGGCAGCCGCTGAGAAATCCCAACGATAGTTTTCGCGCCAAAAGCGAATCTGCTCGTCGAGAACGGCGTTCAGGTCATTCCCTCGAAGCTCGCGCAAATCCACGAGACGAAAGTCCGGAGGGTGGAGCGGGGCGGTAGCCATCGCCGTTCGGGTTGATTATATAAGCTTTCGGCGATCGCGGCCGGGAGCGCTATCGCGCTTGGTCGAGAGGCTCAACCGAGACGCCCTTGGCATACATTTCGCCGTTAGCATTCTGCTCGAATGTGGTCACCTCAACGAAGCCGTCGTCGGTCAAACGAGCCACACGTTGCGTCCTGAAATCGGTGCCGGCCATTGCTCCCTGACCGACCGATGATACCGACTCGTTTACATCGCCATTCCTGGCAACCGATACGCTTCGTTTCACGATGCGCTCTAGTTGTAGAGGGTTTTGTTCTTGCATGCCGGCATACCTACCGTAGACCTCGACGGTCTCGCGAACCGAGCCGTCTTCCTCTTGCGTGAGGCGGCCAACCTTACGGCCCGCCAATACGGTTTTACCGTTCACCGTTGAACGCTCATAGATCGTGGTCTCGGTCGTCGCTCCTCGATCGGTCTGGCGCATCACGCTACTCTCACGGCCTACCTCGACCAGGGCCGCGGAGACGCCGGTGTTGATGAATCGCACGGTGTCGACAGCCGTACCCGCGTTGCCATTGTCAGTAGTGACCGATTCGAGTCTCTCGGCCTCCCGAAAGCCGCCGTTGATGCTGGGCCGCTCGGTGGTCTTGACGCTCGTCGTTTTGCCTCCGACCGTTCGCTCTCTAGTCGTTTCCTTGCGGACCAGCTCTTCGCGGCCGTTCACATTCGTGGCAAACACGGCCGCCACCGTCTCAATGGTCCCGTCTGACAGTCGGCGAGTGGTGGTGCGAGTGGTATCCGCCGGGACAATCTCGCCCGATGAACCGTACTCCTGGTAGGTCGACTCCGTGGAGCCTAGCTGAAGTTGCTTTGACCCACCAGCGGACAAGTACGCCACATCTCCGGAGTTTCGAAGCATCCGAACAGCGAGCTGGGCGGGAGTCTCTGAGTTGTCAGTGGGAGCCTCAGCTGATTCCACCGTTTCCGCGGCCTCGTCAGGCGGCGGGGCCGGGCGCGAACCGCGCATCACTATGACGCCGCTTGGTGAGCGTTCAACTCTGGCGGTTGATTGAGCAAACATTGACGAGCCGATCAGAAGACCGATCCAAAGTCCGTTCAACTGTTTAGAGGGGGTCATCTGCACTTAGCATCGCAAGCCCGCAGGCGAATAGGTATCAGTTGATCCCTAGTGCTTTGGGTGGGTATTTACCTTATATATTCGCTGGCTTTGTGCTCCATGCGACAATACCGCGTCTATGGCTGGAATTCTACGTTACGGATCGTACATTCCATACTTTCGACTAAATCGCGAATTGACGCAAGCTGGCGGACGCGGTGAGCGCGCCGTAGCCTCATTTGACGAAGACGCGACCTCGCTCGCCGTCGAAGCATCTCGCGAAGCAATCCGCGGGGCCGAGCTGCCCTCTAGCCTGCTCTTCGCCTCAAACTCGCACGCTTATGCGGAAAAGCTCAACGCCGCTGTGATTCATGCGGCGCTAGACCTGCCGGTGAGTATTCGCAGTGTAGACATGGCCGGATCGAGCCGGGCCGGACTGACCGCGATTGGGTTGGCGGCAGAGATGTCGACCGACTCTTCAACGCTTGTGGCCGCGGCGGATATCACTTGCAGCGCCGCGGGTGGCACCGCGGAGTCCGTCGGGGGTGACGGCGCCTGCAGTTTTCTCGTAGGGCCCGATGACCATGCGGCGGCAAACATCATTGGGTGCTCAGCGGCAACCGAAGAGCTGCTCGACGTATGGCGCAGCCCCGATCAGGCGTATTCGCGCCAGTGGGAAGAGCGCTTTGGCGAGCAAGTACTCGTGCCGGCGCTCGCCAATGCATTCCAGTCTGCTTTGACGCAGGCCGGGCTGCAATCGAAAGATCTTGCCAAAGTTGCCGTCGATGCAACCAATGCTCGTATCACGCGATCGTTCTCGCGGCAGGCGGGTCTCAGTGCTGAACAGCTAGCCGACAACCTAGCCGGAACTGTTGGACGCGCCGGCACAGCCCATGCCGGATTGCTGTTGGCGAGCATGCTTGACGAATCTTCACCAGGTGACCGTCTAGCGGTTGCCTGTGCGGCGGACGGCGCGGAAGTGCTCATTCTCGAAGTCACCGATCGTATCGCTGATGCTCGGCCACGGCGATCTGTCGCCAACTGGATTGGGTCGAAGCGCGACGATCTGGCTTACAGCTCGTATCTCCGCTGGCGTGGAATACTGCCCTTCGAGCCGCCCCGGCGTCCGGACCCACCGCGTCCGGCGGCCCCCCCAATGCAACGCGCCGAGCGCTGGAAGTTCGCTTTCGTCGGTTCTCGATGCAAATCTTGCGGTGGCGGGAATCTACCGCCTCAACAGGTCTGCGTCTTGTGCGGGGTCGTTGACGAGATGCAGCCCGAACATTATGCGGATGCACGAGCGACCATCGCGACGTACACGGTTGATCACCTCGCGTATTCGCTTCAGCCGCCGGTAGTTGCCGCCGTGATTGACTTCGAGCGGGGTGGCCGCTTCCAGTGCCAGCTCACCGACGTCGACCCGACGAAAGTCGCGATTGACGATGAATTGGAAATGACCTTTCGCCGCTTATACACGGTCGATGGCATCCACAACTACTTTTGGAAGGCACGCCCGTGCCGTTAATTCAATCAACAAGGTAGAGTACAGAAGACTTCACGACTGGTTTCAAACCGGAGATAAAAATGGCTAGCAACGGAATCAAAGATCAAGTAGCGATCGTCGGCATGGGGTGTACGCGTTTTGGCGAGCACTGGAACCGTGGTGCAGGGGACTTGCTAGTCGAAGCGGCTCTCGCAGCCTACGCGTCAGCCGGAATCGAGCGCGAGCAAGTCGATGCGTATTGGATGGGAACTCTCTCGAGCGGCGTCTCCGGATTGATGCTGGCCGAACCGTTGAAGATTCGCTACAAGCCGATTACGCGTGTCGAGAACTTCTGCGCGACTGGCAGCGAAGCGATTCGAAACGCAGCCTACGCCGTCGCCAGTGGAGCATATGACCTCGTGATGGCGATTGGGGCAGAGAAGTTGAAGGACTCCGGATACTCCGGGTTGACCGGTTCAGGCGCTCCGCCGTCAGACGGCACGGAGTCGACGATGACAGCCCCGGCGACGTTCTCTCTGCTCGCTCCGGCCTACGTAAGGAAATACGGCGTCGATGAAAAGACGCTGCGAGAGGTTCTTACCCACATCGCGTTCAAGAATCATCAGAATGGCTCGAAGAATCCCAAGGCACAGTTTCAAAAAGAAGTATCGAAAGAAAAAATCGAGGATTCACCGAAAGTTGCCGGCATGCTTGGGGTATTCGACTGCTCGGGCGTGAGCGACGGCGCCGCCGCCGCAATTCTCTGCCGAGCTGAAGACGCTCACAAGTACACCGATCATCCGATCTTTATCAAAGCGCTTTCATTTATCGCTGGTCCCGCTGAGGGCGCGAAGCGGCAAGACTACGACTACACGAGCTTCCCCGAGGTTGTTGCCAGCGCGGGCGACGCCTATTCTCAAGCGGGTATCACTCATCCACGAGACGAAATTTCGATGGCTGAAGTCCATGACTGTTTTACGCCAACCGAGTTAGTACTGATGGAAGATCTGGGATTTTCGGAGCGCGGCACGGGCTGGAGAGATACGCTCGACGGGCGTTTTGAATTGTCGGGCACGCAACCGGTGAACCCCGACGGCGGTCTGAAAAGTTTCGGTCACCCGATCGGTGCGAGCGGACTGCGAATGATGTACGAGATGTGGTTGCAGCTTCGCGGGGAAGCTGGGCAACGGCAGATTAATAATCCGCGCCTCGGGCTAACCCACAACTTGGGTGGCGCGCCAGGCCGCTGCGTCAGTTTCGTTTCGGTCGTTGGCAACGGTTAGCCGCCGCTCCGGCCCAGAGCCGCTTCTAGAGCTCTTCGCCAGTAACCGTCAGATAAGCCTCAAGATATTTTTCCGTCGTCCGCTCAACAACGTCCGGGGGAAGTTCCGGGCCAGGTGGTTGCTTGTTGAATTTAACCGACTCGAGATGCTCACGTATATACTGCTTGTCGTAGGATTCCTGCGAGCGGCCCGGCTGATAGAATTCCAGCGGCCAGTAGCGGGACGAATCGGGCGTCAGCACCTCATCGCCCAGGACGATCTCACCGTTCAGTCTTCCGAATTCAAACTTCGTGTCCGCGATGATCAGTCCGCAAGCGAGTCCATGCTGCGAGGCACGATCATAGATGTCGAGCGTAAGGTCACGCAGTTTTTTGCCGGCCTCTTGGCCAACAATTTCGCAAGACTGTTCGTAGTCGATATTTTCGTCGTGTCCGGTCTCGGCTTTCGTGGCCGGCGTATAGATCGGCCCCGGAAGCTTGCCGCACTCACGCATTCCTTCCGGAAGCTCGATGCCGCAAACCTTGCCGGTCCTTTGATAATCTTTCCAGCCCGAGCCGACGATGTAGCCGCGGGCGACGCACTCAATCGAGAACATGTCAAGGCGGTGCACGAGCATCGATCGGCCATCCAGCTGGTCTCGGTGTTTGTGCAGCTCTGGTGGGTACTCGTCGACATTCGCCGTGATGAAATGCGTCCCGATGGTGTCTTTGAAGAAGTCGAACCAGAAAATCGAGAGCTTCGTTAGCACCTCTCCCTTGCGCGGGATCGGCGTGGGCAAAACGACATCAAACGCCGACAGCCGATCGGTCGCGATCATCAACAACTTCTCGTCCCCAATTGCGTACACATCGCGGACCTTTCCGCGCGCGACCAGC
This sequence comes from Bryobacterales bacterium, assembly GCA_965247305.1. GTDB lineage: Bacteria > Acidobacteriota > Terriglobia > Bryobacterales > UBA6623 > CATQHP01. The sequence continues at coordinate 6,009,333 of OZ252030.1, forward strand.
TCAAGTTCGGGGATATTGGTTTCGAGAATTACGGTAGCCATAGTTGTGGGCAAACTGCGATCATACCGGCCTGCTCGCGCCAGTGCAAGGCGTAAAACATTATGCACAATTTTCGTTGCGGGTTTGGAGGGTCAGGGGTGTACTATGGTACCTTTATTGCGTGCGGTGGGGCCGCTCTGAGCCCCCAAAATTGGTATGGAACCCGTCCAAGTCATGCGTGCCAAAGAGCGTCGGCGAACGTCAAGGTTCGATCTCAATTTGCCCGTTCAGGTCTTGATGCTAAAGAACGAGCCGGTTGCTATCGAAGCTGAGACGCTCAATCTCAGCTCTGTAGGCGCGTATTTTATGTTTGAAAACGAGCTAGCTCCAGGGATTCCGATGGAGTTTTTAGTGACGCTCCCGCAGGCCTCGAAAACCGAGGGCAATGGCGTATTGCTGCACTGCCGCGGACATGTCGCCCGGGCCGATTCGCTGGACGGCAGCGAGCAATTCGGCATCGCAACGACCATTGATCGCTACCAGTTCATCCGACAGTCCCAAGCGTAGAGCATTTTCAGCGACCTCGTAGACCGTTCGTGAACAACAAGCGTTGGCGCTGGCAACGACTGGAGACTAGGTTCCCGTGTGCAGAATCGGAGGCGCGAGCGTCAGCGAGTGCGGTGGCGAAGGAGCGTTCTGGAATACGTTGAATCCGGTCCTGCTGATCAGTCCTCAAAAGGACCCGACAAAACTCGCCGCTCGTCGATAAGCAACACGGCATCGCGTGCCTGCAATGCTTGGGCGCGTGTAATAGTAGGCCATTTATGTTTTCTTAGGAGATACATTCGCAACACCCCGCAGGTGCGCTCCGTTGCCACGGAAGATCTCGCGTTTGAGCCGCGCGCGCCAGGGGTTGTGAAAAAACCTCGAATAGCTCTGCGGTCGTCCGAGGGTGCGACATGTCGCACCCCTACAGCGCTGATAACACGCAAGTTATTTGTAGGGGCGTAGCAAGCTGTCCGATTCTCGAGTTAGAGGAGGTTTTTTCACAGCCGCCCAGCAAGCGGTTTCCTCGAAGGCATTGATCCATTCGAGGAAACCGCTTGCTGGCGCGCGCGGCTCAAACGCACCTCATGCCGGATTTGCCCGGAAATTGCGTACATAACCTCCTTACGGACGGATTTGGCTTGACGCGCTACCCCGCTTCCGTTGTTAAATGAGGAGTAGCGGGGGAGTCGCAGTCGGCTCCCTCGTCGTATCTTTGGCCATAATTTGTGCGCAAGTGGCGGAATTGGCAGACGCGCTAGGTTCAGGTCCTAGTGGGATTTAACTCCCGTGGAGGTTCAAGTCCTCTCTTGCGCACCACAAGTCTCGGCTGAGGGTCGGTTCGGTTTTTCGAGAAAATACGCCGAAAAAAATGTCAAGGGTCGAGCTCGCAACATGTGCGCGAGTGTGCCGCTTTCGCCTAAGCAAAATCTCTTCGAGCGCCGCCGGCTATGCCCACTGAACCCGAGCCCTCTCTTCGCGAACTTCAGGCTGAGAACCAGCGGCTGCGGCGCGCGGTCGATGAGCTTTCTGTTCTCACCTCAATCGGATCGGCCATCGGCGCGACGATTGACCTTGGGGAGCTGATCGGGCTCATCGTCCAAGAAAGTATTCGCTACCTGAAGGCTGAGCAAGCCGCCGTGATGTTGTTCGACGACGAGGTCGGGGGCGACCCGTTCAGGACGATGGTGCGCAAAACGCATTCTGACACCGATGTCGTACCGTTTCGATTCGGGCAACAGCTTACCGGCTGGATGCTCAAGAATCGGAAGCCGTTGGTGATTAACGATCTCAAGAGTGACGAACGGTTCAAGTTGATTGCTCGCGACTTGCCAATGAGGTCGATTTTGAGTGTCCCACTGCGCGCTAAGGGCGAGATGGTCGGATTGCTGAACGTATTCAACAAGCGTGGTGACGACGGCTTTACTGTCGAGGATCAACGCCTGCTTTCGATTATTGGCTCGCAGTCAGCGCCTATTGTCGAGAACGCCCGGCTCTACGAGGAACTTCGGCGCAGGACGCTGGCGCTTGAAGACTCTGAAACTCGCTTTCGATCGCTGATGCAAGAAGCGGGTGAGGCGATCTTTCTGGCGGACGTAGATTTGCGGATTCGCGATCTCAATCAACAGGCGGAAAAGCTTACAGGGTCGCAGCGGCTGGTGTTGCTCGGTCGGCTGTTGGTTGATGTCCTACCAATTCCCGAACTGAGCGACGAGCAGGTCATCGCGCGACTCAAGAGCGCAGAGAGCGTTCGTATGTCGTTTGCGCTTGAGCAGCCTGGACAATCGAATGTCTACTACGACGCGACCGCTACCGTCGTTGCCTACGCGGACAAGCAGATTGTGCAGTTGATCTGTCTCGATGTCACCGAGCGCGAGCAGCTCGAGACGCATTTGCGGCACCATGCCGAGGAGCTTGAGGCCCAAGTCGCGGAACGGACGAGGGAAGTGAGGGAGTCGCAGTCGCAGCTGGTTCAGCAGGAAAAAATGGCTTCATTGGGAGCATTGGTTGCGGGCATCGCCCACGAGATGAACACTCCGATCGGGACGATCAACAGTAACGCCGATACGTTGGGCCGCTCTTTAGTGCGGCTCAGGGAGCTGGTCAACGACGAGAGTTGCCCCGCTAGTGTGCGAGAAGACAAGAAGCTTGGCAAGATTCTAGGGCTGCTTGAAGAAATCGCTCGAATCAACACGTTGGCCTGCGAAAGAATCGTGACGATCGTCGGCACGCTGCGAAACTTTGCCCGCCTGGACGAAGCTGAATTGCAGATTGCGGACCTGCACGAAGGCCTCGACAGTACCTTGACCCTGGTTCGTCACGAGATTAAGAATCGCATTACGGTGGAGCGTCAGTACGGCGAGATCCCCAAGATCCGCTGCCATCCGAACCAAATTAACCAGGTTTTCATGAACTTGCTAGTGAACGCCGCACACGCGATTGATGGGCAGGGCGTGATCACGATTCGGACGGAAGCCGCCGGTGATACAGTGAGGATTCACATTTCCGACAGCGGCGTCGGCATTCCGCGCGAGAACATTGAGAAAATCTTCGATCCGGGGTTCACCACCAAGGGCGTAGGAGTTGGAACCGGGCTCGGGCTGTCAATCTGCTTCAAGATTGCGCAAGACCACGGCGGCTCAATTGACGTTCAAAGCGAAGTCGGCAAAGGGACCGCGTTCACGTTGACGCTACCGGTTCAGTAGCACTGGAAACGATTCGTAAGCAATGGAAACGGACACAGCAAGAGTAGTCATCATCGACGATGAGCCAATGGTTCTTCAGAGCCTCAGTTCGTTTTTGATGCTTGAGACAGACTACGACATTGAGACTTTCGACAGCCCCGCGGCGGCTCTCGAAGCGGCCAGGTCGAATCCGGTTGATTTGATCATGACCGACTACCTCATGCCTGGTATGAACGGCATTGAGTTGCTGCTCGCCATGAAGAAGATTCATCCCTACGCGACACGGGTCTTGCTAACCGGATACGCGGATAAAGAGAACGCGATTAAGGCTATCAATGAGGTCGGCCTCTACTAGTACATTGAGAAGCCTTGGGACAATGAGGCCGTTCGATTGACGATCGAGAATGGCTTGGAGCGGCGGTTCTTGATGCAGCGCTTGGAAGAGAAAATGCGCGAAGTTGAGGGTGTGCGCCAAAACCTTCAAGAGATCCAAGCCCAAATCATCAAAGCGTTTATTTAACGCCGACTGCCGCGGCCGCCCGGCCGCCGCGGGCCGAAGACGAAATCGATCCACATTGTGTTTACGAACCGCACACAGTGGTCCCGCGAAAAGCAACCGCTGGCAAAGGCCCTGGAGCTACGACGGGCGAGCGGGGCCGCCATCGTTGATCTGACGCATTTAAACCCCACTCGATGCGGAATTGAGATCGACACTGACGGCGTGCTTCGGAGTCTCGGGGATCCGAAGGCGCTTGAGTACGACCCACAGCCGCGCGGGCTCGCTTCGGCGCATGTCGCGATTGCGGCGTACTATGCAGCCCGAGGGGAGCTGCTCGAAGCCAATCAGATAGTTTTAACAACCGGCACGAGCGAGGCATACGGCTATCTGTTTCGCCTGCTCGCGGAGCCCGGCGACGAGCTGCTCGTCCCGGCACCCAGCTACCCATTGTTCGACTTCATCGCGCGCATCCACGACGTAGTGCTGCGGCCCTATCGGCTTGACTACAGCGGCGGTTGGGTTGTCGATCTTTCTTCGGTTGAACGCGCCTGGAACAGCCGTACGCGCGCGGTGTTAGCCGTCTCGCCTAATAACCCGACAGGTTCGTACTTACGCCAGTCCGAGGCCGACTTTTTGGAGACGATCTGCGCCGATCGCGGAGCGGCGCTGATCGTCGACGAGGTGTTTCACGACTTTCCGTGGAGCGCTGATTCGCGGCCAACGCGCGTTCGGAGCGCCGATCCACCATGCCTTCGGTTTGTGCTTAATGGTCTTTCGAAGGTCGCCGCATCCCCGCAGATGAAGCTTGGCTGGATCATCACTGACGGTCCCGAGGAACTCGCGGACGAAGCAGGGCACCGCATCGAGATTCTTGCCGATACGAATCTTTCAGTGAGTTCCCCTGCTCAGATCGCCGCCGAGCAACTGCTGGGGCAGTCTAGGGCTATTCAAGACCAAATGGTTGAACGAATTCGCCGAAACCTCGCTACCCTCGACGGGTTGCTGTCAGGTACGTCACTGTCACGGTTGGAAGGCCAAGCGGGCTGGTATGCCGTACTTCGGATTCCTAATTTGATCGGCGACGAGGCTTCTGCCATTGAGCTTCTCGATGAGGCCGCGACCCATGTTCATCCTGGCAACCTCTTTGGTTTCAACGGCGGGGCGCACTGGGTGATCTCGCTGATCTGCCCTCCAGACGGGTTCGGGGAGGGCATCAGACTGATTCGCCAGTTTTGGAGCAGGCGAGCGTAGCTGACTGAGTTGTTACAACGTTGTATGATGGCGTGACACATGAGTGAAGTCCTAGACAGGGTGCGGCGAGTCGTTGCTGAGAACCAGCAAGTCGAGCTACAGAAGATTACGATCGATTCGACGTTCGAAGAGCTGGGAATTGACTCGTTTGACGGGGTAAATCTTCTTTTTGGGATCGAGAGTGAATTTGATATCCAAGTCTCGGACGAAGACGCCAAAAAATTGCGTGGAATCCGGGATGTGGTCGAGGGAGTCGAACGACTCACGGCTGGCCGCGCGGTGGCGAGTGGCGACTAGCCCGCATTTCTCACCACGTCCTGACCGAAAGTGCGTGAGAGATGCTGGCTAGCCGCGCGGGTACACATTGAGCGTCGACAGCAATAGCCGCCGTGTCGTTGTGTCCGGAATCGGCGTCGTAAGTGCTATTGGACTGAACCGAACCGAGTTTCGAGATTCGTTACGTGCGGGGCGCTGCGGAATCCAGGCGATCACACGGGTCGATCCTAACCAACTGCAGGTTAAGAACGGCGCGGAGGCTCATGGATTCGATGCGGCCGCTCACTTTGACCGCAAGCAATTGGCGATGATGGATCGCTTCTCGCATTTCGCCGTCGTGGCCGCGCGTGAGGCAGTCGCCGACGCAGGTGTCGAGCCGCAACATGGATTGGGCGAAGCGGCGGTAATTCTAGGGTCGGGCGCTGGTGGCAAGACGACCGAAGACGAGGTCTATCGGGAGCTTTACGGCGCGGGAAATCCGCGTGTTCATCCAACGGCGATTCCTCGCTCGATGCTCAGCGCGGCCGTCAGCCACGTGACGATCGACTTGGGTATTAAGGGACCGTCGTTCGCCGTGTCGAGCGCCTGCGCTTCCGCAACTCACGCCTTGGGTCAAGCGCTCTGGCTGGTGCGGAACGGTGCCGCCGAAATCGCTTTGGCCGGTGGAACCGAGGCGTGTATAACGCTTGCGACGATAAAGGCCTGGGAGTCGATGCGAGTGATGTCCCCGGATGTCTGCAGGCCATTTAGTTTGGGCCGTCGCGGCATGACACTCGGAGAGGGCGCGGCTGTACTCGTGCTTGAAACTCTGGATGCGGCGCGCGCGCGCGGCGCGAGAATTTACGCCGAGTTGGCGGGGTTTGGCATGTCGTCCGACGCGGGCCATCTGATCCAGCCGTCGGCGGATGGAGCGGCCCGAGCGATGTGGGCAGCGCTTCGTGATGCTGCGCTTGACCCGGGCCAGGTCGACTACGTCAACACACATGGCACCGGTACGAAGACGAACGATGTTACCGAGTCGGCTGCGATTGCAACGATTTTTGACGACCACGCGAGCAAGCTGATGGTGTCGTCCACAAAATCGATGCACGGGCATGCTCTTGGCGCCTCGGGTGCTCTTGAAGTGGCGGCTACCGCACTGGGGATCGAGGCCGGATTCGTTCCGCCGACTATCAATTTCGTTGAACCCGACCCCGACTGCCCGCTAGACTGCGTGCCCAACGAGGCGCGAGAGACTCGAGTTAGCGCAGCCCTTTCGAATTCGTTTGCTTTTGGCGGGCACAATGCGGTCGTGGCGTTGAGGCAAATTCAGTAGATTCGGCGTTCTTCAGCCGACAGTTTTTTAGCGGGGCGGATCATTCAAGGGTGAAACTTGAGCTGCCAGAGCGATGACGTTGCGCTTCGCAGGACCGATCCACGCCGACATGCGGTGCGGTGCACGCGTCGCAGAGAGGGCCGCACCACGAGGCGGCGCGGCATGGTGCCGCGAAAGGTTTCGTCCAACCAGCAGCTTGGCTCGCAGCTCGAAAAATCAAGATTCGGGTTAGCCCGCAAGTCTCACCACGTGGCGAGAAATGCCGGCCAGCTATAATCAGCCACGATGAACCGGTCACTATTTTTAGTTCTTTGCATTGCACTCAACAGCTGGGCCCAACAGAATCCGACGGCGAGCCTCGAGGACGTTCCCGTTGCCGATCTGCTGGCGGCCGAGGTAGCCGCTGAGATTGCCAGTGACCGAGTTAGCGCCCAGGACATGACCGCCGACTGGCCTGCGCTGGCGTCGGCGCCGGATGGAGGTGTCTGGAGTTCCTGGGTCGAGTGGGACGGCGCAAAAAGCGACCGCGTGCTCGTTCGGCGCCGTAACCCGTCTGGTGAATGGGGCGCGCCAATCGAAATCGTAGACGGCCAGTGGGACCACTACCTGCCGGCGATTGCGGCCGTACCCGGCGGAGCGATTGTAGCGTGGTCAGCGCAGGTTGACGGCAACTGGGATCTGTTCGCCGCCAGCGTCTCTAACGACGGGAAAGTCGGAGACGTCAAGACTCTGTCGGCACTGGACCACGGGGACTTTCATGTTCGATTGGCTGCGGATTCGAACGGACGAGTTACCGCTGTCTGGCAGTCGTTCGGCCGGCTGAACGCCGATGTTTATGCTCGCCGTTTGACTGCTGGCAACTGGGGCTCGAGCGTCCGCGTTTCTACGTCAGACGCCTCTGACTGGGAACCCTCGGTCGCCCTCGACTCCAGTGGCAAGGCCTGGATTTCATGGGATACATACCACGCTGGAAACTACGACGTGATGCTTGCCACTTTTGACGGCGAAAAGGCTACCGCTCCCGTCCCGCTAGCGAGCGGACCCGAAACGCAATTCCATTCGAGTTTGGCGGTCGATTCCGCGGACCGCGTCTGGGTTGCCTACGACACCGCGCGACCAAATTGGGGTAAAGATTACTCCACATCAAGCGGCGTCGAGGGCAGTGAGGGTTTGCACGCGCGGCGCGGCTTGCAGGTGCGGGTATACAACAACGGCCGCGTGTTCGAACCGCAGTCCGACATTAGCGACATCTTGAGTGGGCGCATGCGCCGGTTCTCGGAATTGCCCACGATTTCAGTCGACGGCAACGGCTCACCCTGGGTCGTATTCCGGCACTGGCGGACCGCGAAACCCCACGAGATGTACCACGCATATGCCACTCGGCTAGCCGAAAGTGGCTGGACCAAGCCTGTGCTGATGACAAACAGCGCGGGCCGCAACACGCAGCGAAGCGCGGTGGTTTCACGTCCTGATGGCTCGCTGCTCGTGGCCTACTCGAGCGATCTTCGGAGTCCGGAAAATCTGCCGAAAGAGCAAGCGCATGCTCTGCATTACAACGTCTTCATGGCCGGCCTTGCAGCCGGCGAGCCGGGCGGCCCGGCGCTTAGAGAGATCTCGGTTTCTGTGCCCAAGGCCGGATTCAAAGCACGCGAACGGGCTCAGATGACGGTAGCCGGCAAGACCTACACGCTACTTCTAGGCGACTGCCATCGGCATACCGACATCCGTGGGCATTCGGCTGTCGACGGTTCGACCGAAGACACCTACCGCTACGCCATCGACGCCGCCCAGCTCGATTACGTCGGACCGAGCGATCACAACGCCGTCAATGGTGGGCGCTGGCCCGACGGCCTGCGCGACTATCAGTGGTGGTACAACCAAAAACTCGTCGACGTCTACACGCACGCGCCCCGCTTCTGGGGAATCTATACCTACGAGCACTCGATGAACCGCCCCGGCGGTCACCGAAATGTTCTGCTATTGAAACGCGGCGCGCCGCTTCGTATGATCGACCGCGGCAAGGGCATCGAAGCCGCCGATAATCAGCCGCCTGTTTTGTGGGGCTGGGCCCGCAAAAACGTCCTGACGCAACCAGGACAGAAGATGGTTATTGTTCCGCATACGTTCGCCGCCGGACCGCTGGCGGACTGGAACTGGCCAAACTCGCCCATTGATTGCCTGCTAGAAATCTACCAGGGCGCGCGTGGCAGCTACGAGAAGTGGCGTCTGCCGAAAACCGAGATCCGCGGTGGGACCCAAACTGACGACCCCGGCCATTTCGCCGTCGACGCGCTCGACAAAGGAAATATCTACGGCTTCGTCTCCTTTAGCGACCACCGCTCGACACACAATTCGTGGGCAGCCGTTTGGGCCGAGCATGAGACTCGCGAATCGCTCTTCGATGCGATGCTCGAGCGGCGCACATACGCCGCCACCGACGAGATCGTACTCAAGGTCTCGGCGGACGGGCACAACGCCGGTGAGCAATTCACGGCGCCGGTCGGGTCGCCGCCTGAGATCGCCATCGCCGTCGAGGCTCCAGACGAGATCCTGCGGGTAGACGTCATCAAAAATGGCGACTACGTTTACACCCAGAGGCCGGGCGGTACCCGAGCACGCCTGGCCTATCGCGACTCAGCGGCCTCGCTAGGCGAGAGCTACTACTATGTACGCGTGTTTCAGCGCGACCCTGACAATCCGACGGGCGATCCTGAGATAGCATGGGCGTCGCCGTTCTACGTCAAGTATGAGTAGGCCATCGCCTCAAACCGGATCAACAGAGATGGGCGGAAGTCCACGCTTTCCTACGGCTGGAGCATTCTCGCGATCTACGTAGACCGATTCTAGACACCGCTGCAAGCACTCTCGCGAGGAATTGTGGCGCCCGCCTCCGGCGGGATCGGGTCGGGTGCCCCGAAGGGCACCCTCTGGAGTTTGGCCTTTCACTAGATGGGACGCGCGGTAAGCACGTTCTTGAGTTGTGAGGGATCTGAGAATGCTTGTGTCTCAAAACATTTTGAGGTATTCTTGTATCTAGTTGTTTAGCTTGTTGTGTAACTAGATTCATTTCCAAGGAGACCTCATGTCCTTCCCCACCAAACTGCAGTTGATCAAGCGCAAGGCTTCCCAACAGTTCTACGTCAACTTCCCCTCCGCCAGCGCTCAGATGCTCGACTTCCAGCCCGGCGAACAGCTCGAATGGATCCTGCTCGACCGCTCCCAACTCGTGCTCAATCGTTTGCAACCTCCGCCCGTCGAGTTGAAAAAAAAACTCCCGATCGAGTCGTCGACACCTTCTCCCGACTCTTCGCCAAAGGCCTCAACCCCCACGCCCGACAAAGCGTGAACGACCACCTCACCCGCCTCGCTCTCGGTGCCGCCGTCTGCCTCGGCCGCTCCACCATCACCGGCCTGCTACATGCCTCCGGCGAGAGCTTTCAGGACTGGAGCGCCGGCTACCGCCTGTTCTCGCAACAACGCGTCGAGCCGCAACGCCTGCTCGATGCCTCGCGCCGCGAGGTGCTCGCTCGCTTGCCGCCCGAGGCTCCCTTGGTCGTCGCCATCGACGATACACTGCTCGCCAAGTCGAGTCTCAAAACGCCCGGCGTGAGTTGGCGGCGCGATCCGCTTGGACCCAAGTTTCAGGCCAACTTGATTCTCGCGCAGCGCTTCTTGCAATTCTCGGCAGCGCTGCCTCCCAGCGAGCGGCAGCAGCCGGCGCGACTCATTCCGATCGGCTTGGAACACGCGCCGACTCCGCGCCGACCGTCGAAGAAGGCCACGGACGAGGTTTGGAAACAGTACCGGCGCGAGGCTCGCAAGTGCAGCTTAACGGCCCTCGCCGCCAGGCACATCGCGCGCTTGCGCGAGGCCATGAACGCCGATCCCGGAGGCGCTGACAGAGCCTTGCACCTCGTCGTTGATGGCGCTTACACCAACCGCACGGTGTTCGGATCGTTGCCCGCCGAGGTGACGTTGATCGGCCGCATTCGTTCCGACGCCAAGCTATATCATCTGCCCCTCGAGCAGCCTGGCAAAGGCCGCAGGCGTTGTTACGGCGAACGCGCGCCGACGCCCGAGCAACTCCGCCAGGACGACAACGTGCCGTGGCAAACGGTCGAGGTTTTTGCCGCCGGCAGCCTGCACCAGTTCAAAGTGAAGACGCTCGCGCCGCTGCGTTGGCGGCCGGCGGGAGGCAAGCGGGACTTGCGTTTGGTGGTGATCGCACCGTTGGGTTATCGGCCGCGGGCGGGCTCGAAGGTGCTGTATCGCAAGCCGGCGTATTTGATTGTCAGCGATCCGAGTTTGGGGCTGGAGCAGATCGTGCGGCAGTACGTTTGGCGCTGGGAGATCGAGGTCAACTTCCGTGAGCAGAAGACGCTGTTGGGAGTCGGACAGGCGCAGGTGCGGCAGCCGGACGCGGTCGAGCGGGTCCCTCAATTTATGACGGCGGTGTATGCGCTACTGCTGTTGGCGGGCGCGAGTTGGAGCCGCCAACAGGGCGTGGACGACGCCTTGCCGCGACCGCACTGGCGACGCCGCTCGCAGCCGCAACGGCTCACCACGCAACGGCTGATCAGCCACCTGCGGGCCGAGCTTTGGGCGGACGGCGTGCAGCGGCAACATTTCTGCGGCTTGCGGAACACTTCGCAATCCAACACGAAGCTGCAGAAACTCCCAAGAGGCGCTCCGCCTGCAGCAATCTACGCTTCCGGCTAACGCCAATCCCCTATTTCCGCACCCTACCCCAAACTTCAACCCTCTTTGAACAGCCAAACTCCAGCGGGTGCCCCGAAGGGCACCCTCCCACACCACCGGACGTACGGTTTTCCGTATCCGGCGGTTGAGCCGGCGGGTTAGCCCGCAAGCTGTGACGCTACCAAGAACCCGTGGCGTCGCAATACGGCGTTGCTCAAGCTGCTCTGCATCAGCGGATTCCGCGACATGAACCATGATCCACGCCGTGTCGGCACCAGCTTCAACAACCGCTCGTTCACCCCCAGCCGCCTCAATGCTTTCAGACGACCCTTATTGCTATGCCACCGCAACCAAAAACAATTCCGGATATGCCTCCGCGTCCAACCTTCCAGTCGCAACAGCTCCCGCCGGTTCTGAGCCAGCCGGTAGTATCCCCACCAGCCGCGCAACCAACTCAGCCAACGATCCCGTAACTCGGTACTCGTTCGCGATTGGCGTCCCCGCCAGAGTTCCCGCACCTTCCGCTTGTACCGCTTCAGACTCTCCTTCGCCAACATGATCCGTCCCTCGCGGTCGATCGAGAACCCCAGAAACTTGCGCTCCCATGGCCTCCCTCTTCCACTCTTCGTCCGGTTCACTCGCAGCCGCAATCGCTTCTCGATCCAGTCGCCCGATCAACGCCAACACGCGCTCCGCCGCCGCGCAGCTTCCCAAAACGGCTGCTCACATAAATGTTGCATTCGTCGGCGTAACGGCAAAAGCTCAAGCCGCGCTTCTCCAGTTCCTGATCGAGCGGGTCGAGGTAGATGTTCCCCAGCAACGGCGACAACGGTCCTCCTTGCGGAGTCCCCGCCGCGCTCGGTTCCCACTCTCCCTCCACCACGGCGCCGGCCCGCAAGTAGCGCCCGATCAACCGCAGCACTCGCTTGTCCCGTATCACTCGCGCGATCCGTTCCATCAACAAGTCTTGGTTGACCTGATCGAAGAATTTCTCGATGTCGATATCGACCACGTGAGTCCTTCCCCGACTGCACATACTCTTGCGCCTTTCTCACCGCCTCATGCGCGCTCCGTCCCGCTCGAAATCCGTAACTCGATTCGCTAAACCGCTGCTCGAATATCGGCCCCATCACCTGCAACAGTGCCTGTTGAATCAGCCGATCCATCACTGTCGGTATGCCGAGTTTGCGAACCCCGCCTCCCGGCTTCGGGATTTCTACCCGCTTCACCGGCGACGGCGTCCAGCGCCCGGCCAACAGTTTTGCTCGAATCCCTTCGCGATGGCGTGCGAAGTGTTCTTCCAGTTCTTTGGTCGTCATCTTGTCGATCCCCGCCGCGCCGCGCAACTCTGGAGATACTGTTGCGAACCACGGCCCGCAAGGCCCGCGCGAGATTCTCCTCGCTGACCACCTCTTCCATCAACTGTTCGTGCATCTCTTTCTCCCGAGACTCTCGCCTATCTCGACCGGCACTCACCGGGCTGGGCTTATAGCGGCTCCACCGCCTGGGCCCCGCCCTGCTCCCCACTCCGACCGTCTCATCGACGGCAGCCTTGCGGCTCGGGACTGCGGACTACCTTGTGGCTTTGATTAGAGTCGGTCTCTGCGTGATACTCCTTGGCTCTTCGGCCCTTTGCTCGGCGGGCATTACCCCGCTTCCTCGCTACTATGGCCTCTGCTGACTTCTCCGCTTTGCATTGCCTATGGCGCTGCTCCACGGAGCTCTCCCGTCTTGATCAAGGCAGGGGGTAAGGTGCTGCATCTTTCGTCCCCTGCCGCCCGGTGTCAGCGCCGGTGTAAGAATCCCCGTATCGCCGGAATAAAATTCCCCACCCGTAGCTTGCGTCGGAGCCGACCCTGGAAGCAGGAGGTACAAGGCGCTGTTACGGAGTTCAGATGTGCAAGAAATCGAAGAATTAGTTCGACAAGGGGTGAGCCTCGCCAAGATCAGCGAGCTCACGGGATTTGACCGCAAGACGGTTCGCAAGTACTTAAGGCAGGACGATCCGACGCCCAGATACGGCCCGCGCAAGCCGCGTCCGTCCAAGCTGGATCGCTTCAAGCCGTTTATCGAAGACCGCCTCAAGGCCGGCGTCTGGAATGCCGTCGTGCTGTTGCGTGAGCTGCGAGAACACGGCTACTCGGGCGGCTATACGATCCTCAAGGATCACCTACAGCCGTTGCGAGAAGCCGCAACCACGGTGGCCGTGCGGCGCTTTGAAACACCCGCAGGCAAACAGGCTCAGGTCGATTGGGGCCATCTCGGCGAGATCACCGCCGACGGCAAGACTCGCAAGCTTTGGGGTTTCGTCTTCACGCTCGGTCACAGCCGGGCCATCATGGCCGCCGCGGCGACCGACCAGAAGCTGCCGACGCTGCTGCGCATGCACGAGGAAGCCTTCCGGCAACTCGGCGGCGTGCCGCAAGAGATCCTCTACGACCGCATGAAGACGGTCTTGGAGGGGGTCGACGAGCGCGGCGAGCTCAAGTGGAATCAAACCTTCAAGGACTTCGCCGACTATTGGGGCTTCACCCCGCGGGCCTGCAAACCTTACCGCGCGCAGACCAAGGGCAAGGTCGAATCGGGCGTCAAGTACGTGCGCCGCAACTTCCTGTGCGGACGCACGGCGACGAGCCTGGATGATCTCAACAACCAGCTGCACGCTTGGGTCTGGGAGGTCTCGAACCGGCGCGTTCACGGCACCACTCACAGCCAAGTGTTAGAGAGTTGGGAGTCTGAAAAGACCGCCTTGCAGTCTCTCGACAAGCGTCCGCCGTATCCCCTCGCGGACGCCGAGTCGAGGCGTGTGAGCCGGGACGCCTTCGTGGCCTGGCGCTCCAACCGCTACTCGGTTCCCTGGCAAGACGCCGGCGCCGAAGTCTCGTTGCGCGAACTGGCCGGCCGGCTCGAGGTATGGCGCGGAGCCGAGCGGATCGCCGTTCACGAGTTGATCGACGACCGCCACCAAATCGTTGTTCGCAAAGAGCATCATGCCGACATTCCGCTGCACGTCGCCAAGCGTCCAGGAGGAAAAACGTGCATTCACATCCAAGCCGGCGCACCCCAAGTCGAAGTGCGGCCGCTAGCGGCTTACGAAAGCGCCGCCGCCGGAGGTGCGCTGTGACCGCCATCGAACAGCTTCACGAACGGCTCGAAGCACTGGGGCTGAAGACCATCGACGATCGCTTGGAAGCGCTGCTTGAACAAGCAGCCAAGGCTGAACCGGCCTACGCCGACTTCCTGCTCGACGTCGTCAGCGCCGAGGCCGACGCTCGCCGACAACGCTATCTCAAGACGCGTCTACAGCTCGCGCATCTGCCCTATGTCAAGACTTTCGAACAGTTCGACTTCGACTTTCAACCATCGATCGACGAGCGCCAAATCCAAGAGCTGCGCACGTTGCGCTTCGTGCACGAAGCCTCCAACGTGATCTTCCTCGGGCCACCCGGCGTTGGCAAGACGCATCTCTCGGTTGCCTTGGCCGAGGCTGCGATCCAAGCCGGTTTCGGAGCCTACTTCATCACCGCGCACGACTTGATCGCCGATCTGTCGAAGGCCATCCGCGAAGGACGGCTACAACGAAGGATGCGCATCTACCTCGCGCCGAAGGTGCTGATCGTCGACGAGATGGGTTACCTTCCGCTCGACGAGCTGGGGGCGACGATCTTCTTCCAACTCGTCAGCGCGCGTTACGAACGCGGCAGCATCATCCTGACCTCGAACAAGAGCTACGCCGATTGGGGCTCGATCTTTTCCGACCCGATCATCGCCACGGCGATCCTGGATCGACTGTTGCATCACTCGACGACGGTGAACATTCGCGGCGAGAGCTTTCGCTTGAAGGAGCGCCGAAGAGCCGGTTTGCTCTCGCGGCCGGAAGATCAGTCCGGCGAACGGCCGACGGTCGATGCGGCTGACGCGGCGAGCCCTGGTCGCAAGAGCGGGGGAAGTGGAAGATGAGTTTTTTCAGGCATGGGCAAATCTATCGATCCGATGGGCGTTGGGCAGCGGAAAAGAAGCCGGGAGCGATCTCGGCCGCCGCTCCCGGCACTCATCGTCTCGCTGAGTTTGCGGCCGGGTATTCCTTGGCGGGTTGCTCTCCAGCATTGCCCGCCTCCGCTTCCCCGGCTAGCTCCATGCTTAGCAACACGGTGGTGGTCCACAAAACCACCACCGCAACCAGGGTGGGGAATTTTCAACCGGCGAAAACGGGATTTTTCATCCGGCCTTGACACCGGCTCTACCTCGCGCGTCTCGGATGGATTCTGGGTTTCGCTGTGGCTGGCAAGCTTACCGCCCGCGCGCGGCCTCTCTGCCGATTCGTGTTCCCGCGGTCGTGACTTTGTTCCGAGCTTCCTCAAGCTTTCACTTTGCTCTTCCCTACGGTTACCTCCATCGGTCCCGATGAGTCCCTTTCATCTCACTAGATACAGCCCCTGCCGGGCACACCTGCGTCGACCTCCAGGTCGACGTTCTTCCCGACCCAGCACTCGCGGCCGGCGCGTCCAATTGCCGGTCTACATTTCCGGTGAAAATGCCATAGTTCGCACGAAAACCCGTATTTCCGTCCACACCCAGGAGTTTGGCCGCTCCCGCGTGCCACTCGATCGGCGGGGTGAGGACCCCGCCGACTGTGCACATCAAAGCCAAGCTCAGCAGCGTCGGCTTCCATTTCACCTCTATTGGTCCATTTGAAGGCAGTGCCCTGTTACAGACCGATCCGGTTCAAGCCGCTTCCTCCGCCGGTAAATCCGCCGCCACCATTCTTTTCACATAATCGAGCATCGCGAACGTATCGAATCCTGTGACCAACTCCGCGTCGGCGCGGCCTATAAAAATCAAGTATTCGACGGATACCGACTGTCTCGCCGGAATCCAGCGGAATGTCGGCTCACCAAACAACCGCGCCCGGCTAATCGCTTGGCGACGCGTTTCCGGCATCGGCGAAACCCCGAACTCCATACCGCGAGTCAGCGTCCGGCCGTTCCACGGGGGGTGTTCCCGCGAATTGTTTTCTTCCCAAATCCCAAGCCACGGGAAATCCGATCGCTTCCAAATGTATCCAAACAAAGTTTGTGAGCCGGGGTCGTAGGCGCTGAAGAATGCATCTTCGAGCGAGGGGTCCATTAAGTGCGCCGTAAATGCTCCCGACACGTCGGTCTTTGCCGTCAGGCGCATGTCGCCTCTGCCGCCAATTGACAATGGAACTACCGGCCAGTCAAACTCCGCACCCATCACAAACCGATCGTGGCCGGGCGCAAACTCTTGCTCAAATACCTTCGACTTCGTTGCCGATGCCTCGAATCGGGTTTTTCCTCGCTCAAGGAAAGGCGGTCCGAGAGTAGCGTGCTGCGTCCAGCCGACGGCTCTGTCGATATCGGTGTTGTTCGTCGCAACCTCGGTGACCGTCACGTAACTCGCGCTCGGAGCGGCAACGATCTGCCGTTCGAAGCTCATTTGTGTCCGAGGCAGCTCGAGTTTCGCCGACAGTTCGCCGTCGCCAGTCACTACGTCCCAATCAAGCACCGATGTTTCACCGTGCGCGGTGAGGCCCGCTGCCAATTCCTGCTCAGACGGCGGTCCGAAGAAATCGAAGCAAAGATTGTGGCCGGCGATTCCAGAAAGCAGTCGAGCCTCAGCCGGATCACCGTATCCGTCGTGAATTTCCGCGTCGAACGCTGAAGGATCAATCGTCTCCCAGGGTGGATTCCAAAGCGGGTTCACGCCGTTTTCCTTCAACGTGATCGCGGCGATATGCCCCCCGCCGGGCAGAAGTGTCAGACGCAATTTCTCGTTTTCAATCTCAACCTGCGGGCGTTGGTCGAAGGGCATGGTCGCCACCTTTGAACTTGGAAGAATACCACGATGGATATTTTCACGACCTTATCCGCGATTCCCAAACTCACGGCCCGACCCGCGGTTCGCTAAGATCAAACCGGGAATCGACCATGGAAGAGCACGTCCGCTGGACCCGGAATCGTCGGGAATTCATTCGCGATACTTGTTGTGGCTTCGGCTCGCTCGCCACGCTCACGATGGCTTACGACGAGCTGCTGCGCGCCGCTCCAACGAGCGATCCCTTAGCGCCAAAGCCGCCTCATCTCGAAAATGCCAAAGCCAAATCGGTCATTTTCCTCTTCATGGCCGGCGGACCCAGCCACATTGAAACCTTCGACCCGAAGCCGCTTTTGAACGAACTCAACGGTCAGCCTCGACCGGCCGAGTTCGGCGAGGCCAAGTATCAGTTCGTCAAGAAAGACGCCGCCCTACTTGGCACCAAGCGCTCGTTCAAGAAATACGGCCGCAACGGAGTCGACGTGTCCGACCTGTTGCCCCACACTGCAGAGTGCATCGACGACATCGCCGTTCTGCGCTCGTGCCATGGCGACATGGTTGTTCACTCCGCCGCGCAGTACCAACTCATGACCGGGCGCATCACCCCAGGATTCCCCTCGATGGGGTCTTGGGTCGTCTTTGGTCTTGGATCCGAAGCGAAGTCTCTCCCCTCGTATGTCGTCATGCCCGATCCTGATGGCGCGCTCGAAGCCGGCCAGCCTATGTACATGAACGGCTTTCTGCCGGCCGTCTATCAGCCCACCACCTTTAGGCCTGGTGAGCGTCCGGTTCTCAACCTCGACATACCGAAGGGCATTTCCTTCGACGACCGCAAGAAAACCGTTGACCTGATCAAGGCGCTCAACGAGGCGACGATCGAGCCCGGCGACTACGAATTCGACGCCCGCATCCGCGCCTACGACCTCGCGTTCAAGATGCAGACCGAGGCTCCAGCGACGCTTGATATTTCAAACGAGCCACAAGAGACCCAAGAGCTATACGGGGTCGGCGTGGAGCCGACCAACGACTACGGTCGCCGTTGCCTTCTTGCGCGCCGGCTAGTCGAGCAAGGCGTCCGCTTTGTAACCGTCGTCTCTGGGGGTGGTCCCGGCAACCTGCAGTGGGATGCCCATAGCAACATCGAGGAAAACCACATCCGCATGGCCGCCCAGACCGACAAGCCAGTCGCGGGTCTTCTTAGAGACCTCAAGCGCCGTGGCATGCTCGACGAAACTCTCGTCGTCTGGGGCGGGGAATTCGGGCGCTCCCCCGAAGCTGAGACTCGCACTGACGGTAAAGCAGGCCGCGATCATCACAACTTAGGCTTCACGATGTGGATGGCCGGTGGTGGCATCAATGGCGGACAGGCAGTGGGCGCAACAGATGCCATCGGCCTCAGAGCCGTCGAAAAGCCGTTCCATTTCCGCGACGTCCACACCACGATCCTCAATCAGCTTGGCCTCGATCAAGACAAGCTCAGCTACCTGCACCAAGGCCGCAATGAGCGGCTGACTCAAGTTCACGGCAAGGTGATCGAAGAGATCGTCTAGCGCATTTTCAAGATTTACGTAGACCGATTCTAGACTCGGCTGCAAGCACTCTCGAGGGGCTTTGTGGCGCGCGACACCGGAGGCGCGCGCCACAAAGCCCCGAGGGAGTGCGTGCAGCGTTGTCTCGAATCGGTCCAGGTAAATCGTGAAAGTGCTCTAAACCCGCACGCGGGCAGGCTTGGTGGCCGCCCACTTCTTTAAGCGCCCCTCTAGCTCACTTTGCACCTTCGCGTGCTCGGCGTTGCCAAAAAGATTCACCGATTCGCCGGGATCGCTTTTCAGATCAAACAATTGAGGCAACCAAGTCTTGTGATTGCGGGGGTCAGTTAGCCTCCATCCTGGAGTTCGTATCGTCTGAAAATCCAACTCGGAAAACGCGACGCCGTCCGGCTCTGAATCTGGCTTTCGCAGATCTGGAGCAAGACTCTGAGATTCCATACCCTTGGGAATCTTGAGTCCCGCGAATTCCAATAGCGTGGGGGCAATCGCTGTCGTATCCGCGACTCGATCGATCACTAAGTTTTTTTCGAGACGTTCTGGGAAGCGTACGAGCATTGGAACATTTAGCGCTTTTTCGGTCGGCGTCCCACCTCTCATTCGGCCACCCTCTCCCAAACTGATGCCTTGGTCGGAAAGAACAACGACTAGCGTGTCGTTTCGCATTCCGGATTGGCGCAGTCCAACTAGTAGCCGGCCGATTTGATGGTCGACGTAAGTGACAGCCGCATAGTACGCGGCACGAAGTTGGCGTAGCTGATGGCGATTCTCCATCGTAATGTAATCACTGTCTTGGTCGCGCCCGCTCGCCGGGGTAGGCCTAGCAGTTGGCAGGACCGGGATATTGACGTTGCTCGGATCATACGACGACGCAAAGGGCCTAGGAAGCACCCAGGGCGTTCGGGGCTTGACGAAGCTAGCTAGCAGGAAACAAGGTCGCTCGTCAGCGGAGTCATGCAGAAATTCAACAGCTCGATCGCTCGTCCAGCTATCGGGCAGGTGTTGGCCCGGCACCTTCGCCCTGCCGTAGCGCCAGTTAGACCGCCGATCAGATTGTACGCTCATGTCGTCCGGGCTGCCCCGGAAGCTTGGCAGCGCTGCCGCGAGGTACTCGTCGTACTGGGTGCCTGGCATAGCCGCCTGAAAGAAATCAAAATTCTTCGCGGTAACTTCGGCATCGAGACCCAAAGTGCCACAGAATCCGGTGCGGTAGCCCGCCGCTCGAAACAATTCAGGCAAGAGAACTTCGTTTGCGCCGAGCGAATCTCCCTCTCGACGAACCCCGTGGGTCTTTGGATAGCGGCCGGTTAATATCGAAGCCCCCGCAGCCGCGGCGTCGGGAGCCGCCGTGAATAGATTTGTAAAACGCGCGCCTTGAGCTGCCAGCAAGTTTAGGTTCGCCGTTTGAACCAGTCCATGGCCCATGCAACCGAGGGTGTCAGCGCGCAACGAGCCCGCCAAGATCAGCAAGACGTTCGGTGCTTTGGAGGTCTCAGCCGCGCGAATCGCCGGAACGCCGGGTGAAAGCGCCCCAAGAATCACTTTGCCCATTTGACGGCGATTGATACTTCCGGTCATCAGTGTTTTGTCCTTGTCGAGGTGGCGCCGATCCCAGCGATCAACTTTCGCGGCACCGCCCCTCACTATAACGACGCTCGGGCTCTCTATTTAGTTTGGCTGCTTCAGCCCGCATTTCTCGCCACGTGGTGAGAATTGCGGGCTAGAAATGCCGGCTAGATTTGCTTCCAGCGCTTGGGACTCAACTCATACCCGATTCCAGGACGATCGGTTACGGTGAGGTATCCCCCGTCCAGATCCTCCCCCGGTTCAACCGTTTCAGCTCGCCACGGAACCTCGCCGTGGGCGAGCTCCAAGATTTGGAAATTTGGCATGGTCGCGCAAACGTGCGCGGCGGCCATATTGCCAAGCGGACTGGCGGGACCATGCGGTGAGATCTTCAAGCCGGCAGCTTCCGCTATCGCGCCGATCTTCTTTAACTCCGACATGCCGCCGCAGAACTTCATGTCGGGCATCACGATGTCCACTGCGCCCGCTTTGATGTATGGGTAGAATTCCGCGGTTCCAAACAGCGACTCTCCGCCCGCCGTCGGCATTTTAGCGGCGCTATTAACCGTCGCGAGATCGGCAGTTTCGCGGCAGACCTCCTCAAGCCAAAACAGATTAAATTGCTCGAGATTCTTTGCGAGCGCAAGCGCCTGATTGACGTTGAATCGGCTGTGGCCGTCCAGCAGCAAGTCGCGGTCGGAGCCGATGGTGTCTCGGACGGCCTCGATAAATTGCATTCCTCGTAGAGTTTCAGCGGCAAACTTAAGCGCGTTTGGCTCTCCACGATTCAAGTGATCAAAGGCCGCCATTTTGAACGCATCGAAGCCGGCCTCCATGCCCTTCCGGGCGTTTGCGGCAAAGCCCTCCGGAGTTCGGTCGGCGCCTCGCGTCGCTCGATTGATATTCGCGTAGTTGCGAATGCGGTCCCGCAGCTTACCCCCGAATAGTTGATAGCAGGGCAACCCCAAGGCTTTGCCCTGTAAATCCCACATGCACTGCTCAAGCCCCGCCAGCGCTACGGCGTGCGGACGCTTTGCTCTCGCTGACGCCGCTGTCACGAGTGGATACCCAGCCTGGCGCAGACGCTCGATCTCAAACGGCGTGCGCCCCTCGATGACCTCAAGCAGTTGCGTCGCCACACGCACTGCAAGATCGGGCTCGCGAGCGCTGTGGGTCGCATCTCCGAGCCCGGTCAATCCATTTGAGGTGCGCAGTTGAAATATGACCCACGCCCGCGTGTTCACGAGCACGGTGAAAACCTTAAGGCCGGCGATCTTTAGGCCTGGCGTCGCGGCCGAAGAAAAGCCACCGGAAAATATACCCGCTGCGGTAACATGAAGCAGCTCACGTCTCGTCATCACATTGAACAGTGTACGCGCGTTCAGAAGACGTGTTGGGGTCAACAATTGCGAATTAGCAGCCTTTGCGGTGGTTCACTCGCTATCTTGATAGTGGCGCTCATCGTCGCACCGATCGTCGGATCGGCCCAAAGCAGCGGCGCCGAGACCGTCGCGACGCCCGCGCTACCGGCTGCCGCCGAACCCGCCGCTAACACCGCTGCGCCCGATCCCGACCTAGCGGCCGGCGCGACGCCCTCTTCCGACCGCACGCGGCTCAACCTGCTAGGCGAGGTCGACAGCGAGTCAGGCGAGTCCCAGCGCAACGAGAACGTCCGGATGACGCTAATCGACAACAACGTTCTGAAAGAGCTCAACGAGCGAATTGGAACGACCGCCACGATCATCAAGGAGTTCAAGGTAGACCAAGGCTTCTTTGGTAAGGAATTCGGCGGTAACCCCTCGCGCCAAATCCACTTGCCGAGTCTGCGCGCTAGCGGGACTCATGGCGAAGCCTTCTTTAGCCACCAAAACAGCTCCTTTTCAGCACGGTCGTTTTTTCAAGTAGGCGGAGTTCAGCCCTCCCGCACTAACGATTACGGCGGAACGCTTACAACAAAGCTAAGCAAATCCACCGCACTCACGGTCGACGTTAGCCAGCGCAAGCTGCGCGGCCAAGTCAACGGAAACATCCTCGTGCCTGCCGCCGATGAGCGCGTGCCCACTACCACCGATCCCGCAAAACTCGCCATCGTTCAGAGCATCCTACAGGCATACCCCGATATGTTGCCCAATCGGACCGATATCAACGTAAGAGCCCTCAACACTAACGCGACCCAGAACATTAACAACGACCGCCTAGGCGCGACTCTCGACAACAACATTGGCGACAACAGAGTGTCGCTGAAATACAATGTGACACTTCAGGATGTCGAGGCTTTCCAGCTCTATGGCGGCCAAAACCCCGACACCACCACCAAGAACCACAACGCCCGCATCACGTGGAGCCGATCTTGGACACCCGAAACCATAACCGACTTCAGCCTCGGGTACGAGCGCATCGGCTCGCTGTTGGTCCCCGATGAGACCTCTCTTGGCCCGTTTTATCTGTTCGGTAGGCTATTAGCTTCTATCGGTCCGGGTGGTAGCATCCCGATCGACCGTGCCCAAAACATGTTCCGGTACGCCGGACGCGTCAGCAGTACAAAGGGCAAGCACAACTTGGTCGCGGGATTCGAAATTCTGCGCAAACAAATCAATGGATTCGAAAGCAACAACCACCGTGGAACATTCGCATTTAGGCGGGACTTCGGGCGGAGCGTCACCGACAATCTTCTGGCCGGCACCCCCAGTCAGTTCAGGGTGGCTATCGGCAGCGCTCACCGTGGATTCCGCAATTGGAACACCCAGTTCTTCATCGGAGACAACTGGAAAGCCAACTCAAAGCTCACACTCAACCTCGGCCTCCGCTATCAGCCAGTGGCCGCCCCGATCGAAATCGATAGCTTAAGCGACGTCCCGTACGACGGCGATTGGAATAACTTCGCGCCGTCATTTGGATTTGCCTACCGCGCAAACGACCGCTGGGGTGTGTTTCGCGGTGCCTACAGCATCCAGTACGGACAGATCTTCAATGCGACTTACATGCAGTCGCGATTCAACACGCCGGGCGTCTTGAGTCTAACGGTCAATGCCCCCGACTTCGTAGACCCACTCAAGGATTTTTCCGAGGCCGATCTCAACCCTAACGCTCGAAGTGACGATTTCCGAATCGATCCTGAGCTAGCGACGCCGTACTCGCACCAGTACAATTTCACCTGGGAAATGCGCCCGGTCAAGGACTGGGTGTTGGAACTCGGCTACGTTGGCAGCCGATCGCACAAACTTCTCAACCAGCGCTACGACAACCGCGGGCTTCCGGTGGAGGGCATTGCCCAGGTGACTAGAACCGTGAACAAGCGCCGTCCTGACCAGCGCTTCTTTAATGTGCTGAACACTGTTAACGGATCGATTGGATATTACGACGCCGCCAGAGTCACCCTACGAGTCCCGCGCTGGGCCGGCATTACACTGGACGCCTCCTACTGGTGGAGTAAGGCTATCGATCTCGGGTCCTCCTACACCAACACTGCTACTGGTCGGGACGGCCGCAATGCCCGCAGCCCCAATGAATTCGACGTCTGGGGCTTCATGAAGAGCCGTAGCGACTTCGATCAGCCGCACTCGATGCTCTGGAGAGTCAATTACTCGACGCCCCGGCTGGCGCAGACCAATCGCGCTCTCAACGCGCTATTCGGAAACTGGCAGTTGAGTTCGGTCGTCCTGCTGAAATCGGGTACGCCTTTCAGTCTTCGCTCAGGCTCCGACGGACCAGGCCAGGGCAATGTTGACGGCGCTGGCAGCGATCGCCCCAACTTAGTCGATCCGTCAATCTTGGGCACGGTAGTCGACCACCCGGACACTTCGGTTCAGAAGCTTCCACCTTCTGCTTTTGGACTTATGGGCCCGACCGACCCAGGCGGCAGCCTCGGCCGCAATACCTTCCGCAAAGACCAAGTCTGGAATGTCAACTTTGGGCTCTCGCGCCGCTTCCACTTTGGCGGTGACTACGCCATGCTTTTTCGAGTGCAGTCGTTAAATTTTCTCAATCACGCGCAGTTCGCCGAGCCGGACCTGAACCTCACGTCGCGGACGTTTGCAGCGATCACTAACACGCTCAACGACGGTCGCACGTTCAAGTTTACCTTGCGGTTTATTTTTTAACGGACTGTTTCGGAGAGATCGTTACTACGGCCCGCTCCAAAGCGGCCGTGACTCAGAAGATTGGGTTCGGCAAATCGAAGCCCAGCTTCAGAGCAGCGACCTCTGGGGAGTGAACAATAGTTCTGACGGCCCACCCGAGGGGATGAAAATGGCGTGCCTCGGTGGCGCGCGCCGCGGAAGTCGTCGTGACCGGCTACTCGAAATTCTCCACCAGCATTAGGTCGCTTCCCGAGTCTTCGTACGCGACAAATGCCAGCCATCTCCCGTCAGGGCTCGCCCAAGGTTGGCCGGCGTCGAATGGTAATTCGACAACCAGGTTATTCTGTTGCGTTGCGAAGTCAAAATAGCGGACTTCGTTCGTCCGCTCGATTGGCACGTAGTAGAACCCGTCATCTCGCAGATTCCAGTGGTGGGTCCTTACGCCTGGCAGCACCGATGATTCCGGGCCGGCCGGCAGATGGGTCTTGAAAAGCGTGTTTTCCCGGACGAAATAAAGCGTACCTCCATCAGATGACTCGTAAGCGCCGCCTCCTCCGCCGTATGTAACCTGAACCGCCTCGCCACCTTTCACTGGCATCGTCCAGACTTCGTCCGTACCCGATCGATTCGACGTGAAGTAGATCGATTGTCCGTCCGCCGACCAGCTTGGCATCGACTCGTCGGCCGGGTGATTCGTCACGCGGCGCACGGGACCGCCCTCTGCATCGATGACATAGGCTTCGCGATTGCCCGCCGCCATTGAATTGAAGAGAACTTGCGTCCCGGTAGGAGACCAACGCGGCGTGCCGGTCGCCCCTCCGGCCATGTTTGTCGGCGGCGCGGCGTGTGAACCATCGGAGTTCGCGATCCATATCTCAAGGGTTCCTGAGCGACGCGAGCGGAACGCGATTTTCGAACCGTCTGGAGAATAGTTGGGAAATACTTCTTCTCTTGTCGACTTCAACAGGGGCTCGGGCTCCCCCGCGGCCTTCCCCGGAGCCGCGAGTGGGATTCGCCAGATGTTGCGGTCCGAGCGCCACGACTGAAACGCAAGTCGGTTGGCCGCGGGCGAGCCCACGGGATGCATACCGTTCAAGGTCATGCGAATTGGAGGATGCTCACCTGATGCGGAGACTCTCCACAGAACTGGTGCCACGGCGCTAGCCGAGCCGTGAGCTCGGTAAAAAATCACTTCATCTCCACTGGGAGACCATGTCGGCGCGAAGGTCTGGGTCGACGATCCTTCGACTAACAGGATTTCGTCTTTCGGCGCATCTAGCCCTAATCGAATCTTGTGGATGGAGCCGCTTCCGGCGGCGAGCCGGCAAAACGCCACCCAGCGACCGTCCGGGGATACCGCCGGCAACAAATCGCGAGCAGGTGAACCCATAGAGTCTCTTGGATTTGTAAGCGTTCGACGTTCGCCGCTCTCGACGGAGACAACCGTGAGACCGCTGAACTCATGCGACTCTGAATCGCCCACGTTGATGATCAGAGCGCGACTGTCCGGCGTCCAAGCCGCGTAGCGCCAGAGCAAATCGGAGTTGAGTGGATAGTCAAGAATCTTTCGTTCGCGGCCGCCGAGAGCGGGCATCACAATCAGATCGGCCCTGAGCGCGGGTGCTGTGTGGCGAGAGAAGGCGATCCACTGACCGTCCGGCTACCATACGGGGGCGAAGTCTTCGCCACCGGCGGTTGTCAGCCGAACGGGCTCACCGAGTCCGACGGTCTTGACGTAAATGTCTAAATCGGAGTCGTCCTCGCCGGACCACGCGAAGACAATATGGTTGCCGTCCGGGGAAAAGTCAGGTGTTCGCTCTCGCCCCGGATAGCTGGTCAGAGGAACGGGCTGTAACTCCGTCGTGGGCGCGGGTTTGTCGCTGACGATCGGCCAGACGAGAGCCGCGATCACGACGACAACGAGGATTCCTGCGAACAGCGGCCAGGGTACCCGGCGGCTCCTGGGGCGCTCTCGCGTCAGGATCGCATCGGACCGGACCGGCGCAACAAACCGGTACCCCCGTTTCGGCAATGTCTCGACAAAACGCGGATTCGAGGCAGAATTCCCAAGCGCCTGCCGGATCTTCCGAACCGCGGTCGATAGCCCGTCGTCGAAATCGACAAACGTCTCGTCGGGCCAGAGTAGTTGCTGTAACTCCTCGCGGCTAACGACTTCGCCGGGGCGCTCGACAAGCGCTTTAAGCACCTGGTACGGTTGCTCCTGCAAGCGGATCTTCGTACCGCCCTTGAGTAGCTCTCCACTGGCGGTGTCGAGCTGAAAGATTCCAAATCGGATGCTCGCCGTGTGGTGTGGCCGCTCGTCCACGTCCCTTCCTAGGACACTATACCACCGAATCGCCGCAGATTAATCGACTCAGACTGCTTCCTAACATCCCTGTAATCAGTTAGCTAGAAGTCCGGACCGGTTTCTGATTTTTTCCAGGAATCGTTCGGGCGCTGTCCATGGACCGGCGGGCTGAACTGCCGCAGTCTGGCCTCACCACGCACCGAGGTGAGCGCCATGACTCGACAAATTTTCCGCCTGACCGCCATGGTTGTTATCCCGTTTGCGCTGCAAATAGCAGCGAGCGCCGACTCAGGCTCAACCGGAGAAATGGGACTCGGATTGACCATCCGACTCTACGACTACGCTAAGCCGGGCCCCACGATCCTCGAATTCGCCAAGCAAGAAGCCTCTCGTATTCTTGACGCCGCGAACGTCGCCGTAGTGTGGCTCGATTGCCCTCTGACGATGGAGGACCGGAAGGAGAATTCAGCCTGTAGCGATAGCCCCAAGCCAACCGACGTCTTGATTCGAATCCTTCCTCCTGCGATGCACCCCAAGGCCGTCAGCGGGCCCGGCACGCTCGGCCACGCGCTGGTAGGCGGAGATGTAAGAACACCGACAATTGCCTCGGTTTTCTTCGGGAACGTCGAGCGCCTAGCTTGGGCTCGTGACATCGACTCCAGCTATGGAGTGATCCACCGGTCGGTTCCAGTGGGCCGTTACCTAGGAATACTGCTAGGACATGTGATCGCCCATGAGATCGGTCACCTCTTGCTTGAGAGCAATCGGCACAGCCGGCGAGGCCTGATGCTGTCGTATTGGGACCCGGGAGTCACGAAGCAAGCCATCCTGCGGCAAATCCATTTCAACGAATCGCAAGTTCAGATCATCCGGCGAAACCTATCGAGGCGAACGGGGGAGGCGTCCAACGAAAGACCAGCCGCTGGCGCGAATCTTTAATTTGAGAGTTACTAGCAGGATTTGCTTGTTGAAAGAAACCGTTCGCGGTAACGAGCCGCGCCGCCGTGCGGTGCGGTCTTCCGTACGACGGGTCCACCGCACCGCACGGCGGCGCGGCTCGTTACCGCGAAGCTCAACGTTGCCGCCCTGATGTCTAGAGTTTCTGTCCAGGCCGATCCGGCGTGGCCGGTTGCCGGGCTAACCTGGCTCAGTACGCCTCTACGAATTCGGGTAGTGGAACGCGCCTTCTCAAACAAGAGTCCGCAGTGCTCATTTGGGGAGCAGGCTCAGCAACTCCTCGATCTCGATTACGCGTGTAGTGTCCGACTGCATGTTGGCGAGTGCGAGATTGTGCACGTCATCGGCGTCCCACCAACGGCCTCGGCGATCCGTTAACCCGACTGTCGCGGTGCCGTCCGCGAGAACGTACACGCTAAAGCCGAGGTCTCTTGCGCCGCAAACCGCTGCGGCCACGCACATGTTGGTCTGGAAGCCGCCGACCACAAGTGTGTGATGGCCGGCGCGCCGTAACTGCTGCTCGAAGTCGGTTCCGACAAACGCGCTGCCGGTGGATTTTCGAATGACGCGTTCGCCCTCAACTGGCGCCAACTCAGCTTTGAAGTCATTGCCCGGCTGGCCGGGCTGGTACGGGGATTCCGGGTTTGCATCGTCATCGGCAACCATATATACCGGCCAACCAAGCTCCCGCCAGCGTTCGAGTACTTGGCGAAGGTTGGGTAGCATGTCCGGGTTGCTGCGCTCGCCCCACTGCGGTGCATCCATCGCGTTCTGGACGTCGATAATCACCAGAGCCGTATTTCGATCGACCGTTGGGGCCTCGGGCATAACCTTATGGTCGGCACCGGCCGATGACTAGTCAATTCGCGTCAACCGCGGCGCGAACCCGCTCGACCGACCACGCGGACAACTCCGTCGAAAGATTGCTGCCTTCCGGGTTTCGGTTCAATGCCTTCGGGGAGCGGGCAGACGAGCTGTTCGGTTCCGGGAGAAGCGGAGGGGGTGATCTTCCGCTGCAAATTTTTTGAGGCGTGGTACGTTTCACAGTACGGTTCATCTTCCGTTTCGAGGGCGGCGATGCGCACGACGTGAAGCTGGTCGACTACCACTAGAGAAAGGACGAAACCATGCCCATGAAGAACCCACCACACCCCGGCCTGTCGGTCAGGATTAACTGTTTGAAGCCGCTCGGCCTCACCGTGACCGAAGCGGCTGAGAGGCTGGGTGTTAGCCGCGCCGCGCTCTCGCGTTTGGTCAACGAGCAGGCGGGTGTATCGCCCGAGATGGCGATCCGCTTCGAGAAAGCGGGCTGGTCAACGGCCGATACCTGGATTAGGATGCAGGCCGCCTACGATCTCGCACGGGCGAGAGAGAGCGAAGACCAGATCACCGTGGTGGGCTTCACGCCGCAACCGGTGTCGTGAAGCGCCATTCCCGCGCGGTGCGGTGAACACGTCGCAGAGAGGACCGCACCGCGAGGCGGCGCGGCTCGGTACTGCGAAGGGATTTGTCCAACAGGCAGCTTGGCTGGCAGCTCGAAAAATCACGTTTCGGGTTAGTAGCGCCTTCGGCCGCGGCGGATCTGTATAGAAAGAAACTCGGAGCGGCATCAGCGTGGTTTGGAGGCGACGGGTGGTGCAGTGGTCGCAACTTCACAGTTGCGGTATCGATGCTTCGGTTCGTTGTTTCCTTTGCATTCGCTAGACATGTGAGGTTTCCGGTCAGGCCGTTCGCGGCTCGGCGCCGTCGCGCTAAGCGAACTCCCATCTTCAGATTCACCTGGTGATTGCTACAATTTTTCGACTGTGTTGAAAACTCGACCTGATTGGCTTGAGCCGCTTTTTCCTTGGGAGCAGCGCTCGATTGTCGTTAACGGGCGGCGAATGTCTTATATCGATGAGGGTCCTCGCGATGGGCGTCCGGTGCTGCTGCTTTCTGGGAACCCGACTTGGGGGTTTCTGTACCGCGACTTCATCGAGCCGCTCACCGCCGCCGGGTACCGCGCCATCGCTCCTGACTGGATTGGGACAGGCTACTCCGACCATCCGCCCAATGACAGCGAGCTGACCTTCGCGCACCACGTTGCCGATCTTGTCTCGCTGCTCGACCAGCTCGACTTGCGCGGGTTCGCAATCGTTGGGCAGGACTGGGGCGGTCCGCAGGGGATGCTCGCGGCCCTACAGCGGGTTGAACGGTTGTCGGCTGCTGTGCTGATGAGTACTTGGCTTTTCACCGGCACGCTGAGCAAGTTCCATCGCAGTCCCAAACCCTGGACCACCTGGCATGCACCGCTGATCGGACCGTACATGATGAAGCGCCACAAATTGCTTTCGCACGATGGCGCGACGGCGCTCACCGTGCGCGGCATGACGGACGATGAGGCGCGGGCGTACCACCACGTCTACGACGAGATCGAGTCGGACGCGGTGGTGATGACCTGGCCGCGAACGATTCCCGTCGTCGAAGGCGACCGCGGTTGGCACGACATGAAGGCGCTGGAAGGACGGCTCGACGAACTTGCCGATATCCCAGTGGCCCTGTTCTGGGCGCCCGAAGATCCGGTGTTCACGATGGAGACATTGGAGCGCATGAGGCAGGTTTTGCCGCATGCCGAGGAGCCCCTGCTGTTCGACCGCGCGCGGCATTTCATGCAAGACGACCGGGGGCCGGATATTGCTCCAGCGATTGTTGAGTTTCTAAACCGTCGGCTCGGGGGTGACTCGTGAAATTTATCGAACCACTGCCGGGCGAGCTCGATCATTTGCGTCCAGACCCGCTGGTTTTCGAACAAGAGTTGGACTTTTTGCCTCACGCCGCTGAGTCGCTCGAACGAGCTGTGGGCGGGCGCTCGGGGCGTTTCTACTGGCGCTCGGATCATGACCATCTCTACTGCCTAGAGCTAGGGGATTTGGGGCGCGGGCGCCCGAGTACGGCGGCGGTTTTTGGCCACTGGGATCGCTATGAGCCGCGTCCGCCGGAACACGAAATTGACCGCGACTTGATGGCGTTTAACTTGTGGTTTGCCGCGATTGCGGATTTGGATCCGGAAGCGGTGGCGAAAGTCGCGGCGCGGGCCGAGTTGCCATTGGAGTGGCCCGAAGGCTCGGTACTGCGAACACCGCCGGAGCGCTTTTCTGATCTGCCTGGATTCGACTACGAGCCAAAATACATCGACGTCGAAGGGCTGCGGATGGCCTACGTCGAGGCTGGCGAAGGCGACCCAATTCTGCTGCTGCATGGCGAGCCGACGTGGGGGTTCTTGTATCGGCATATGATTCCGGCGCTCTCGAAAATTGGGCGGGTGGTGGTGCCCGACCTGATCGGCTTTGGACGCTCGGACAAGCCTATCGCGCCAAATGCTTACAGCTATCGCGCGCACGTTCGCTGGATTCGCAAGTTTATTGAGCAGCTTGACCTCGAGAAGATCACGCTGGTCTGCCAGGACTGGGGTGGCTTGATTGGACTGCGGGCGTTGGCTGAAAATCGCGGGCGTTTTGCTCGCTTGGTAGCGACGCACACCAGTCTTACAGACACCACCAAAAAGCCCAACGAGGCGTTCCGCAAGTGGCGTGGATTCTCACAGAAAACGCAATCCATGGATGTGCCCCGAATGATGGCGCGGACGCTGGTAAAACGGCGAGACGCGATAACGAGCGAAGAACTCGCCGCGTACGGGGCGCCATTCCCTGGGCCTGAATACCAGCGCGCCGCACTGATGTTTCCGAGGCTGGTTCCGGTTCACCCTAATCACCCCGGCGCTTTCTACGCTGCTCGGGCGATAGAACAACTGCGGGAAATCGAGATTCCGACTTTCCTACCGTGGGGCGACTCCGACCCAATTACGGGCCGCTGGCGCGAGCCAATGAAGAGGATATTTTCCCGTGCGGAAACTGCCGACTTGCCTGGCGGCGGCCATTTTATCCAAGAAGACTGCGGGGCCGAACTGGCCGACATGATTGTCGATTGGATGGGACGCGTAGATAGCCAGGGCCCCTGATAGGATGGCCGCTTGGCGACGATCTACCTAGTTCGGCACGGCAAGGCCTCGGCCGGATTCGATTCACACTTAGACCCGGGTCTCGATGAAACTGGCCGAGCTCAGGCGCAAGCGACGGCGGACGTTCTAGAGCCGCTCGGGCCGCTCTCGATCTATTCGAGCCCGCTGGCCCGTGCGCTCGAGACCGCACGCACGCTGGCTGAACGATGGGGCGTTACGCCGTTGGTCGAACCTCGCGTCGCCGAGATTCCGTCGCCGTCGAACGATCCCGCGGACCGCGGCCGCTGGCTTCGCGGTGTAATGACGCAGCGCTGGTCCGTGTTGAGCCCCGAATTACAAGAATGGCGACGAGCGATGATTGACTGCGCTTGTAGCTATCCGACCGATTGCGTGGTGTTTTGCCACTTCGTAGCAATCAATGTGATCGTGGGCGCGGCGACCGGAGTGGACAAGGTGATCTCATTCCGTCCCGGCAACGGTTCGGTGACGAAGATTTGTGTGGCGGAAAGAGAGCTGAGTTTGATCGAGCTCGGCCTGGAAGCATCGACGCGGGTCGATTAGTGGGC
Organism: Bryobacterales bacterium; assembly: GCA_965247305.1. Lineage (GTDB taxonomy): Bacteria > Acidobacteriota > Terriglobia > Bryobacterales > UBA6623 > CATQHP01. Next base: position 6,041,436 of record OZ252030.1, read on the forward strand.
CGTGCAATGATTGCCACCTTTCGCTCGCCAGGTGGTGAGAAATGCTGGTTTATCGAAAGCTATCGCTAATAGTCCCAAATCCGTCGTGAGTTGCGAATGTGTCTCTAAAGAAAACATGAATGGCCTACTGTTACAGGCGACCACGCATTGCAGGCACTCGCGAAGGATGCTTGCCGACGGATCAGGGAATAGCGCTGCGAAGGCGGCGGGCGCTGCTATCGTGAGAGTTGAAACAACTCGCCGCAAATGGCATCATGATCTTGGATATGCGTTTCGCGTAACTCACTGCGGGTGCTCTTGATAAATCCTGAACACTATCGGCGCGGTCGCATTCTCGCTAGAAATCGATTGTTGACGTTCGAGGCCACCGAGTTGGAAAGCAACAGGCCCGTTTACGTCCATATATTTCCCGCCGGTAGAAGGGACTTTCGAGCCCAACTGACGAACGATATTTTGGCCTGGCTCAACGACGAGCTACGCGTAGAGGAACACAAGGGCAGCGCGTACATCGCCTCGCCCGCCACGGCGGAGCACCTCGATATCGCGAGCTATGTCCAAGAAGCTGTAGAACGTGCCCGTGGCAAGTACGAGACGGCAATTACGAAAATATCGAGTGCGGTCGACAACGAAACGGCTGAGTACCCGACGACCGCGCTGTAGCCCTACTTAATCGGCGAAAACGGCAAACCCGCCAGGTGGGTGTTCGAGACCGTGGAAACCACCTCGGCATTCGTCCATTTCGGAATAACCTTAATACGGTTCCAGCCCTCGCTCGTTGCAAAAGTCTTCCAAGCCTCGCCGCGCGCGTCCATATCGGCGTAGTAGGTCATGTACGTGATGTTCGGCATTCGGGAGCCGACGATCGTGTCGGCGAAGATTAATGGATTGATTCCACTATCTCGAAAGATCTGGATTTCTTCTTCGTTGAACATGCGCGTCTTCTCACGAGTATCGCGGAACGTTTCCTGCTCATAAACGCGCAGGTCAAACACACGGGGTTTGTCGGCCTTGGCGGGTACCTCGATTTTTTTCATGCCGTCGAATGCACGCAATAGCCAGCTCTCGACACGATCGTATTGCGGATAATCCTGCGACCCAAAGTCGTCGGCCGCCTTTGTCCATTTCTTGTCGGCGGCGCGAGCGGCGCGTTTTTCTCCCATGTCGGCGAGTGATTCAAAAACCGAGAGCGCGTAAACCCGAGGCGTGGATTCGCCCAGCGTCACCCGAAAATATCCCTGCGCGGCGATACCGGTACGTTTTGTCATCGGCAAATGCTCTGATTCCATGAATCCGGTGAGCCGCCCGTATTGATCGGTCTTCGAATTGCGCATCCAGTAGCAGCGCAACTCGTAAATCTGGTTGCCGTCGCCGTCGCCATCGGCCGCCGCGGCGGAACCGGCCGCCAAACCGGCGGCGGAAGAAGATGCAATAAAATTTCGTCGATCCATGGTCACCGTTATACCACTCAACGATGATGTCCAAAGCGCAATGCCGATGCTGCTCGCGAAAGATCTGAACGCCAAGATTCCTCAAATTCACTCTGCCTATCGCGTTCAATTGTGCTTTACTATTCAGTGGGGTCGGGCTCTGTTTCCTCCTCTTTGGTTTGGCCGCCACGTTAGGAAGCATCTTGGCCCCTCTTGTTTCCCGCCAGCACCCACGCTTCCGGCGCCCGCGCATGACGGTGTAGAATCGTCAGGTCATGGTTAGCGCTTCGCGGATTTTTCTCGGACTCGCATTCGCCCTCGCTCTTTCCGCGCCGGCCGATGCCGAGCAGTGGAGCCGGTTTCGGGGACCCAATGGATCTGGAGTTTCCAGCGACACCGGTTTTCCAACCGAGTTTGGTCCATCGAAGAATCTTGTGTGGAAGACCAAAGTTCGCGCCGGAAAGTCGTCTCCGATACTCAACGAGAAGCACCTCTTTCTGACCTCCGCAACAGACGAGAAATTGACCACGCATTGCTTCGACCGCAAGACCGGCAAGCTGTTGTGGGAAAGCTCGATCGATCGCCCAAGGCAAGTATTCAATCATCCGCTCAATGAACCGGCTGCCGCATCAGCCGTAACGGACGGCGAGAATGTCTACAATTTTTTCGAGGACTGGGGCCTCGTGTCGTACGACTCCAGCGGCAAGTTGCGGTGGAAGACGCCGCTCGGCCCGTTCAGCAACAACCAAGGGATCGGCACCTCACCGATATTCTTCGAAGGCCGTATCATCTTGCAGATCGACCAGGCAGTCGATTCCTACATCGCTGCCTTCGACGCTTCAAATGGGGAAACGGTTTGGAAAACGACGCGCGCTGAGCACGAAGGCTGGGCGACACCGATTATTTACCGCGACGGTGACCAGTCGCCGCATCTGTTAACGGTCGGCGACGGACTATTCGGTGCGCACGAAACGACGAGCGGCAAGCGGAGCCTCAACGAATTCAAGCTCGGCGGGTATATCGTCGCGAGTCCCGCGCTAGAGGGAAATGTGCTAGTTGCGTACGGTTACAACATTGCGGGTCATTCCAACTACGACAAACTACTCTCCACACGCGACGCCAACGGCGACGGCGTGCTCTCGGCTGGCGAGTATACGGACTCATTCTTCACTGGACTGGCAAATTTTCGTGGCAACCAAGACGGCATCATCCAACGCGAAGAGTGGGACGTCGTCGAGCAGACTTACGGCGGCCCATCGCGGCTGTCCGCGATCCGCCTGACAGGAATCAAGGACGGCGCAGTGCAGTCGGAAGAACTCTGGAACTACGAGCGCAGCTTCCAGGGCGTGATCCCCTCGCCATTGCTTTATCGAGGTGTCTTATATTTCGCGAAGAATGGCGGAATCTTTACCGCCATGGATGCCCAGACCGGAGAAATGCTAAAACAGGGTCGGCTGCGCGACGCCATCGACGGATATTCCTCGTCGCCAGTCGCCGCGGACGGCAAAATTTTCGTGGCCAGTGAGACCGGTATCGTGTCGGTCGTAAAAGCAGCGGGCAACTGGGAGATACTGGCCGTCAATAGGCTCGAGGGCGAGATATTTGCAACGCCCGCGCTATCTAGCGGCAAGATCTTCGTGCGCACCAGCGAGTGGCTTTACTGCTTCGGGGAATAGGGCGCGGCGTCCACTGAACGCCGCGCGCCCTACGGGACTTTCACCACGGACTGCTAGGGACGACTACTGTTCGCGAACTTGAGCAATCGCTCGATGAACGGTTGATCGCACAATCGTCCGGGTGTTTTGGGTTTTCTCCATGACCCAGTCGACTCTGAGATCCGGATGTGTCTGCTCAAAAGCCTTCTCGTAGCCCGGCGTCGCGCCGAGTTTATCGAGCCCGTCAAGAACATTTACTGTGGCGGCGTTGTAGTTAAGATCGTCGCCCGAGGGAGACACCATGGCGTACGCGAACCAGGCCTTGATGGGCCCGCCCTTCGCGCGCGCTTCATGGACGGGTTTAAATATGCGCGTTTCGATTGCGGCCCAATCAGCGACAGGGTCGGCGAGCATGCGGTCGACCTTAAAGTAGTCTCCGACCGCAATTTCTCCAAACCCGTCAACCACGCGCCAAAGCGCTGAATTGATAACTCGAGCGGATGATCGGAACTGAGCGCTAGATTTCTCCGGATCGATGCCGGCCTTCGCTCTGGCCGATTCCGAACCCAACGCGAGGTCGCTGGGAGCACCTAGATAGGTTCGAGACGTAATGAAATCACATTCGGCAGTCTCGCCAATCGGAATAACAGAGGCGCTCGCGCCCCACGCGATTTGGTTGCTTTCAGCGATTCTTGCCTTAGCCAGCTTGGGGGCTGTCTCTGCTAGGAATTCCTGCAACTCGGCGCGCTTGCCGGGCTGAGCTTTGTAGCAGACGCTGTACATGAAGATCGGCTCTTGGTCAGCGGCACGAACGGGTGACCCAATAAACAGGGCGGCCAGTAAGGTCGTCGTCAAACCCGCGGTCGTCGAAATACGATACTTCATCGATAACTCCTCCTTAAAACTAGCCCGCATTTCCCACCACCTGACGGCGAAAGCACGCGATAGGTGCGCCATTGCTTCGTTGCGCTCGATCGTCGTGCTCGACGGACTGTCAAGTACGCCTCCGCGCGCCAACCTTCGCGCGTCTCGTATTGACGCGCCTCTCACGCACTTTCGCTCGCCACGCGGTGAGAATTGCGGGCTTGGACTGGTACTTCAATAGAAGCGAGGTTCGGGTACTGAATCCGTACTCGAACCTCGCTGTAGCCGCCGCAGACACGCAAACAACACGCGACCCGCGAAGCAGGTGACATTCAGCGCTCGCACGCTCGTTGTCGCTGACCTCTCCAAAGCACTACTTCCACGATTCGCATTTGCGAACTATGGCGGCTCTACTGAATCGATTGATCAGATTGCACGTCGAGAACCGATCGCCCGCTGGCACAACTAAGGTCCGTTGGGTCCTCGTAAATTCAACAAGTTAGATGGAGTTCAGCCAGCCCGGACCCTTTCCGGCGCGGATGAGAGCGCCAACCAGCGGATCCCGACGTCAACGACCGTAGTCACTATTGATCGGCAGACGATTCCGGCGCCAGTTCAAAGTAGTAGGAGCTTACGACGTCGTTCCTGAAGACCAGCGTGACGGCCGGAAATATCTTTTCAGCCCGCGCCACTTCGTAGCCGTAGCGCCAATGGACTCCGGCCGGGTCCTCGGTAACTAGTTCCGGGGGGCCGAGTGCGTTGCGCACATCGGCCTGGCTGCGCTGCCATACGAGTTCGCGAAATACCTGAGAACGGCGCTGACAAACTAGACCACAGAACGGCGTTTTAAAGCCGTTCAAGGGCGGCGGAAAATTAGACCGCCCGGGTGGTCCGCTGGCATCCATTCGGTGTTTTGTGGAACACGGGAAGGATGTATCGCGTGGAGCTATATGCTCAAGTACGGCGCAGTGTCTACGTCGAAGGGCTGAGTGAACGCGAAGCCGCCAAGCGGTTTGGCTTAGCGCGGGAGACGGTGCGCAAAATGCTGCGCTACGCTGCTCCGCCGGGCTATCGGCGGAGCAAACCGGTGAGACGGCCGAAGCTCGAAGCGTTCACCGGAATCATCGATCAGATCCTGCTCGACGATCAGCAACAACCAAAGAAACAACGTCACACCGCGAAACGCATCTTCGATCGCCTACGCGAGGAGTACGATTTCAGCGGTGGCTACACGATCGTCAAGGACTACGTCCGCGAGAAGAAGCTCGGTGGACAAGAGATGTTCGTGCCACTGGCGCATCCGCCCGGCGACGCGCAGGCCGACTTCGGCGAAGCGGTTGTCGTTATCAATGGAGTCCAGCGCAAGGCGCACTTCTTGGTTGTCGATCTGCCGCACAGCGACGACGCCTTCGTTAAGGCCTTTCCCGCCGAGACGACGGAAGCCTTTTGCGAAGGACACAACGCCGCGTTTCGTTATTTCGACGGCGTGCCACGCAACATCGTCTACGACAACACGACGCTGGCGGTGGCAAGGATTCTCGGCGACGGCACGCGCAAACGTACGCGGGTGTTCAGCGAACTGCAGTCGCACTACCTGTTCGCCGATCGTTTCGGGCGTCCGGGCAAGGGCAACGACAAGGGAAAAGTCGAAGGGCTAGTGGGCTTCGCACGGCGCAATTTCATGGTGCCGATCCCGAGATTCGAGAGTTGGGAAGCCTTCAACGAACACCTCGAAGAGAAGTGCCGAGCCAACCGTGAACGGCGTTTGCGACGGCACACCGAAACCGTCGGCGAACGCTTCGAGCGCGATCGGGAAGCGCTCTTGCCCTTGGCACCGACAGCCTACGATGCCTGCGACAAACGCTCGACAAGGGTGACTTCGTTGTCGCTGGTGCGCTACGCGACAAACGATTATTCGGTGCCAACGCGTTACGGCCACCGCCAGGTCCTGATCAAAGCCTACGTGGATGAGGTAGTGATCTGTTGCGGCAGCGAAGAGATCGCCCGCCATCAGCGCAGCTATGAACGTGAAGAGTTGGTTTTCGATCCGCTGCACTACTTGGCGTTGTTGGAACGCAAGACCAACGCGCTCGATCAAGCCGCGCCGTTGGTCGGCTGGGAGTTGCCGCCGGAGTTTGCGAAGCTGCGACGACTGCTCGAATCGCGGTTGGACAAAGCGGGCAAGCGCGAGTACGTACAGGTCCTGCGACTGTTGGAGGACTTCCCCCTTGAGCACGTCGCAACGGCGGTGCGCCAAGTCTGTCTACTGGGAACGATTGGCTTTGACGCCGTCAAGCATCTACTGCTGTGCGCGATCGAGCAACGTCCGCCGAAGCTCGACTTAACGAAGTATCCCCACCTGCCGACGGCTCAGGTCGAGCAGACGTCGCCGGCATCCTATCTGGCGCTGCTAGCAGGAGCAAGCTGATGGCGAAGTCGAGAATGCTGCTGGAAACCCACCTGAAAGCGCTGCGGCTGCCGACCTTCCTGCGCGAGTACGACAAACTGGCTCGGCGCTGCGCCGCCGAAGGCTTGGACTTTCGGGACTTCCTACAGCAACTCTGCGAGCTGGAACTGGTCGATCGCGAGCAGCGGGCGACCGAGCGTCGCATCAAGGCCGCCAAGTTCCCGGTGACGAAGAGTCTCGACACGTTCGACTTCTTGGCCATACCCTCGGTGAACAAGAAGCTCGTTCTGGAGCTGGCGCGCTGTGAGTTCATCGACCGCCGTGAGAACGTCTTGGCGCTGGGGAACTCCGGCACCGGCAAAACGCATATCGCCTTGGCGCTGGGACTGGCAGCTTGTCAGAGCGGCTATCGCACACGTTTCACCACCGCCGCGGGATTGGTCCATGAACTGCTCGAAGCCCGTGACGAACGGCAACTACTACGGGTCCAGAAACAACTTGCCAAGCAGGATCTACTGATCGTCGATGAACTGGGCTATGTGCCGCTGTCGAAGACCGGGGCAGAGCTGCTGTTCGAGATCTTTTCGCAGCGCTACGAACAGGGCTCGACGTTGCTGACCTCGAACCTGCCGTTCACCGAGTGGACCGAGGTGCTGGGTTCCGAACGCATGACCGGCGCTCTGCTTGACCGGCTCACGCATCACGTCCATATCCTCGAGATGAACGGCGACAGCTACCGCCTCAAGCAAAGCAAAAAGAAGCGCCCGCGCTCTTCAAACTGACCCGCCGGCCGCTCGCGCCGGTTTGCGTGGGCCGTCTTCCACTACGCCTGGGCCGCCCTAAAGGGCGTCCTCAGGCTCCGTTCCAGCCGTCCCACGCAAACCGCTGGATCCCCGCCAACTGGTCTATTTTTGCTCCGCCGAAGCGGTCTACATTTACTCCGCCCTTGACATTTCTTGCCGGCAAAGTGGCAATAGTCGGTGCGCGACCGCACCCATCCGCAACGGCCCCTACGGCTCAATCCAGCACTGCCAAGCCCTTGCGCCCCCGCTCACAATCTGGCCGCCCGGCTGTAGGACGGAATACGGACCGTGATGCTAATCTATTCGGGTGGATAGCCCATATTTATCCGTCGTAGTAGCGTCTCGTAATGATGATCATGGCCTCAATCTGCGTCGTCGGATGCAGATTTTCGTAACGGGATTGGCTGCGCAAGCAGAGCGTTTTTGCGTTCCACTAGAACTCATCATGGTCGAGTGGAACCCGCCACCCGAAAAACCCGGATTGGCGGAGGCGCTCACCTGGCCGTCGACGGAGTGGGTAGTGAGCCGCATCATTCAGGTTCCAGCAGAGTTGCACCGTCAGTACAAGCATTCTGAAGGCTTGCCGTTGTACCAGATGATCGCCAAGAACGTAGGTATTCGGCGTTCGCGCGGCGAGTTTGTGCTAGCTACAAACATCGACTTGCTGTTTTCGGATGAACTGTTCGAATTTCTGGCCGATCGAAGACTGATTACAGGCAAGATGTATCGTGTGGACCGCTGGGACGCTGACGAGAACGTCCCGCTCGAGGCAACTATCAATGAGCAGTTGGCCTACTGCGCGACTCATTTGCTGCGGATCAATGGACGGGGAGAGAGCTTTCCGGTTACCGCAACGGGTGAGCGAATCGTTGATCCCGCCGACATCAACGTGGCGGATCCAGCGGAACTCGCGGGACCTCTAGTCAGTCCAGCCAGACGTTCGACGATTGACGCTCAGGATACGGCGGACCTCAAGAACTCGGCTGCGGTCGATCCGCGCAACGCGAAAAAGAAAGGACCAGAGCAGGCTAAAGAAGCCAATCAACTTTCGACCAAAGAGGATTCTGTCGCGCTGCTCAGCGGCTTTTATCAGCTTGAACGCGGATATGACGAGACGTATCGGTGGGCGTCGTCGGTTGTTGCCGTCGACGTAAAGGCCAAACGGCCCGGCCGGGAACTCTATCTTGACGTTGACCCGACCGCGGAACTTGGACCGGTGGCTTTGCACTTTCGTATAGACAAGTGGGGTGCGGTTGCCACCATCGATAGACGGTCGATCGTTAAGCTTCGGGCTAATTTCCCTGTCGGCGGCAGCGCGCGAATCGAAATCAGAATCACCAACGCCGACGAAAGGAAGCGTCTATCGGTCGATCCACGAGACCTTGGCTACCGGGTGTACTCAATAGGTTGTAACACAGCATTTTCGGCGAATTCAGAGGTTGACCGCGGGCTATCGGTTTCAGTTACCCCCCGCCACGCCGCGGGCGTTCTGGAGCGAATTCAACGGCTGTGGAACCTATGGCGATCGGGTACTCCAGGCGTGCGGCTTACGTTGCCCGTTCCCCATGCATTGATGTCGCGCCTGCGCCCGCGGTTCGACAACGACGGCCTCAGCCTTGCCATTACGGAGGTCACCGACGAGCAGATCGATAGTTCTCAAACCCCTCACTGGGACAATGATGCCGATAGCGTTCAGCCGACCGAGACTAACGAAGAAGAGGCCCCAGCGGCAGTCGAGGCGAACGAAACGGGCCAATCCGATGGGCGTTCTGACGAAGCGGTACCATTACCCGAAACAGATGAGGTACGCTCCGGCGCGGACTACCTCCATACGAACGCGTGCGGCGACTTTACACTGATGTCGCGCGAAGATTGGTGCGACCTCCGTGGCTATCCCGAATGGGACATGTACTCGATAAACATTGACTCAGCGCTGTGCATTTCGGCCGCCCGAGCAGGCATCGAAGAGCACTTTCTCACAGCTAGGGTCTGCCATATTGAGCACGAGGTGGGTTCGGGGTATTCTCCCGAAGGCCAGCAGGTACTCTGGGAGCGGCTCCGCAAGAAGGGAATCGATTGGCTCGAGTTCCAGGAGATCTATGACTGGGATCGCCAACTGCGACGGCTCGGTTCTACGATGATATTCAATCGGCGCGACTGGGGTCTGATCCGACATAAGCTACCCGACGAGACCGTTTCTGGAGCGGGTGTTGAAACCGAGGCCCCCCTCGCGTCACAATAGTCCGATACCTCTTTCGGAGGGCCCCATTCATAAATGAGACTCGCAATTTTTGGGCTCGGCAAGTTAGGCGCGCCCTTAGCCGCTGTGTATGCCCAGGCAGGCCACGACATCGTCGGAGTTGATCCAAGCCCTGAAACCATTGCCGGAATCAATAGCCACCATCCGTCATTCGAAGAACCTGGCCTCGCGGATATGATTCTCGATAACCGTGAGCGAATTACGGCGATCCACGACGGAATTAAGGCGACGCGAGACTGCGACGCTTCGTACATTATTGTGCCGACGCCATCGCGGCCAGACGGGGCATTTTCGAGCGATCTCGTGATCCAGGCGGCTCAGTCAATTGGGCAGGGGCTTCGAGATCGGGACGATTATCACCTTGTGGTTTTGTGTAGCACCGTGATGCCAGGCACCACAGGCGGTGAATTACTAACGGAATTGGAAAGAGTATCGGGCAAGCATTGCGGCCAAGATTTCGGTCTTTGCTACAACCCGGAGTTCATCGCTCTGGGCAGCGTCATTCGAGATATGCTTCATCCCGATATGATTTTGGTCGGCGAGGTAGACCAGCGGGCAGGTGACACTCTCGAACGGATTCACAAGTCCGTTGTGCATACTGCTCCAGTCGAGCGCATGAACTTCGTCAACGCTGAGCTAACAAAAATCAGCATCAATACCTTTGTGACGACCAAAATCGCATATGCCAACATGCTGGCGGAAGTTTGTGAAAACCTCGAAGGCGCAGACGTCGACGTCGTGACCGGCGCGGTGGGCCTCGATTCGCGCATTGGACGCAAGTACCTAAAGGGAGCCCTGGGATACGGCGGGCCTTGTTTTCCCCGCGATAACGTGGCTTTCGACCGAGTCGGCGAACGTTGCGGACTTGATCTCGATCTGACGAAAGCGACTCAACGTGCGAACGCCGGGCAGGCGGTTCGTGTGGCGGCCAAAGCTGCCGCCTTGAACCCGCGGGACGGGGTCGTGGCCGTGCTGGGAATGGCCTACAAGCCGGACACTCCCGTGATCGAAGAATCGCAGGGCTTGAAAATCGCCATGGAGTTGATTGACCTAAACGTCGCGGTCACGGTGCACGACCCGATCGCTCTGCCTGGTGTTAGGGCGGAACTTGGTGACAACGTTCTCTACGCGGAATCACTCGCCCAAAGTCTTCGTGACGCCGATGTTGTAGTGGTGGCTACGGCGTGGGAAGACTACAAAGGGCTCGAACCGCGCAGATTGAAGGACGGCGCGATTGTCATCGACTGCTGGCGGATTTTGCAGCGCTCCCTTTTCGAGCGAAACGGCAGTTACGTTACGATCGGCGTCGGCGGCGGAGTGGCTGCGCCCGAACTCGCAATCGCTTCAGAAATTGCCGCCATTTGACGCTGGATTCTGGCTGCGAATTCAGAAGTTACTAGCGATGCCTATCGAAAGTGCAGGCCCGGCGGCCCGCGGCGAGCAATAGCCTCGCCAATTATAAAGCGATCATAATAGTACGTGCCCGGCCCACTCAACGGAATTCGCATTATCGATATCACGACCGTGATTCTTGGTCCTTACGGGACCCAGATGCTCGGCGATTTGGGTGCCGACGTGATCAAGGTCGAAGCGCCGCCCACTGGTGATATCGCGCGCAACATGGGCTACGTCCGCCATGCCGGCATGGGGGGAAGTTTCCTCAATATCAACCGCAACAAGCGTTCACTTGGCCTCGATCTCAAACAGGACGCTGCAAAAGTAGCGCTACGCCGCCTGATCCCAACCGCCGATGTCTTCGTCCACAACATGCGTCCTCAGGCCATCGCGCGTTTGGGATTTGACTACCACGCCGTGTCAGTGCTGAAACCGGACATCGTTTACGTCGGCGCCTATGGTTTCGGCCAAGACGGGCCGTACCGGGCGCGGCTGGCTTATGACGACGCGATTCAGGCGGGTTCAGGCCTGGCAAGCTTGTTCCAGCTACAAAAGGGCGAGCCCCAGTATGTCCCGTCGACGGTCGCCGACAAGATCGTCGGGCTCGCACTGAGTCAAGCTGTTGCCGTAGCGCTGTTCCACAAAGAGCGTACCGGAGAGGGGCAATTCGTCGAGGTGCCGATGTTCGAAACGCTGGTTTCGTTCAACATGATTGAGCATCTCAACGGCGGCGCCTACGACCCGCCAGTAGGTGAGATTGGCTACCAGCGGGTTGTCACTTCCGAACGGCGTCCTTTTCCGACGAAGGACGGCTATGTATGCATCCTGCCGTATACAGACAAGCAATGTCTCAACTTCTTCACCGCCGTCGGGCGTCCGGAGCTGATGCAAGACCCTCGGTTTTTGAACTATAGCGCCAGAGTTCACACGATCGAAGATCTCTACGGGTTTATTGCCAGCGTGACGCCTGAGAAAACGACGGCGGAGTGGGTAGAGATCTGTCAGAAAGCCGAAATCCCCTCAATGCCAGTTGTCGATATCGCTGACCTGGTCGACGACGAGCATCTTAAGGAAGTCGGCATGTTCGAAAAGCACCATCACTCGACCGAGGGCGATACGAACTTGGTGCGGCCGCCGGTAAAGTTCTCGAAAACGCCCGCCTCGATTCGAACTCAGGCACCGCATTTTGGTGAGCACGGGCCGGAGCTGCTGCGAGAGTTGGGCTACGACGATGCCACCATCGCGGAAATGAAATCCTCAGGCGCGCTGGCCCTCTGACCTGAAGCACGCGCCCCGAGCCCCATATGCCATGGGACGGCGCAGCCCGTCAGGGTATACAATGGCCACGCTAAGGAGCGTATGCCGTGAATTCATTGCTCAGCCGTTCGAGCCTCGTTTTATTAATGATTGGAGTACTGTTCGCTCCGCCATCGTGGTCGGCGGAACCGCTCGACTTTGAGTTCTTTAAGGAAAACGTACAACCCATATTTCTCAAGAAACGGGCTGGGCATGCGCGCTGCGTGACCTGCCACACGCATCGCGTCCCACCGCTTGAGGAACTTGAGAATGGCGCCAAAACCTGGGACGAGGAACAGTCGCGCAAGAACTTCGACTTCTGGAAGCTTTTCGTTGTGCCGGGAAAACCGCTGGAGAGCAAAATGTTGCTTCACCCGCTGGCCAGCTACGCCGGCGGCGACAGCTACCATGCGGGCGGCAAGCACTGGCAATCACAAGACGACGCTGAGTGGCAAACGCTCGCGGCCTGGGTGCGCGGCGAAACGCACGCAACCCAAAAATCGTCGAGCGGTGGCGTAGTTCGCGTGCTCCAGACAAATGCCGCGGGCGACAACATTCACGTGATCGACCCGATAACCAACGGAGTCGTCGCGATGATCGATGACATCGAGGTTCCGCACGGCATCACCATCGCTCCTGACGGCCGGCACATCTACGTCACCAATGAATCGCTAGTTACGCTCGACGCGGTCGACGCGAAGACCCTCAAAGTGATCAAGCGGGTTCCTTTGAGCGGCCGCCCTAATAACTTAGCGGTGTCAAACGACGGCGCGAAAGTGTACGTTGCAATCGCTGAAGATCCAGGCTACGTCGATGTCATCGATACGGCTTCGCTAAGGAACGTTAAGAGCGTGCCCGTCAACGGCCGCCTGCACAACGTCTACGTCACGCCGGATAGCAAGTTTGCCGTGGCCGGTGCGATTCCGGCGAAGACGATCAGCGTCATCGACACGTCCACCGACACGATGGCGTGGACACTGAAGCTTGACGCCGGCATTCGCCCAATGGCGTTTCCCACAAACCCGGACGGCTCGACGAAAGAGATTGTCGTGCAGCTCTCGGATTTCCATGGGTTCGCGGTGGTAGACTTTGCGACGCGCAAAGTAATCAAGCGAATCACGCTTCCCGATCCACCCGGTCACGGAAAAGAAGAGAAGACACTACAGGGTTCTCCAGCACACGGGCTGGCGATCACTCCCGACGGAAAGATGCTGTGGTCAACAAGCAAGTGGTACCACAGCGTGATGGCGTACTCGCTGCCGGACTACAAGTTGCTCAAAGTAATCGAAGTGGGTGAGCACCCCGACTGGCTCGCGATCACTCCTGACGGCAAGAGCCTTTACGTGGCCGCCGCGGGCGACGACATGACGGTAGTGGTGGACATCGAGACGCTAAAAGTCGTCGACAAGATTCCAGTCGGAGCAGTGCCCAAGCGAAACGTCGCCGGCGTCCTTCGGATGGACTAGCCCGCGGAGAAGAGAAATTCAATTTCCTCAATCTCGTGACAGAGGCGGTACCGGTTCAGCAATTCCATACAATCACGTGACGGCGGCTGAGCCGTTTCGTGATCGCTGCTTCGAGTTGATATACAATCGGGCTGCGTTGAGAATCCGGGCAGGCGCTCGATGCGCCAGTGACCCTTCTTTCCATTGGAGGTAGAGCGATGACGATACCGGTAAGTATCAGCATCAATGGCCGCCGCTACGAGCGCGAGGTCGAACCTCGGCTGTTGCTGGTTCATTTCATTCGCGACGTGCTCGGTTTGACCGGCACGAAAGTCGGCTGCGACACGAGCCAATGCGGTTCGTGCACTGTACTGCTCGACGGCGTGACGGCGAAGTCATGCACGTGCCTCGCTGTGCAAGTCGACGGCGCTGAGATCACCACGATCGAGGGCCTCGCGGACGGCGAGCAACTGCACCCGCTGCAAGAGTCGTTCTGGAACAAGCATGGCCTGCAGTGCGGATTCTGCACGCCGGGCATGATCCTGGCCTCGCATGAGATATTGCGCACGAATCCGCATCCGACCGACGCCGAGATCCGCCACGGCCTTGAAGGAAACTTCTGCCGCTGCACGGGATATCAAAACATCGTTCGCGCGGTGAAGGATGCCGCCGAGGGAGGCACGTCATGAGTAGCGCTATGTTCGGCTCTTCCATTCGTCGCCGCGAGGATCCGCGGCTGATTACGGGCGAAGCGTCGTACACCGATGACATTGTTCTGCCCGGGATGCTCTACGTCGCGATGCTGCGCAGTCCGCACGCCCACGCGCGGATTGTTTCGATCGACACGTCCGCCGCGGCCGGCGCCTCGGGTGTCGTTGCCGTTTACACTAACGCCGATACCGAAGGCGTGCTCGCCGCTACGCCCTGCGCCTGGTTACTGCCCGACTCGGATTTGAAAATCGCTGAATACCCCTGCATTGCAAAAGACACCGTGCGCTACGTCGGCGAGATTGTCGCCGTCGTGGTGGCCGAGAGTCGTTACCAGGCGTACGACGCGCTCGATCTGATTGACGTCGACTACGACCCGCTCCCGGTCGCGATCGACCTCGACACGGCAGGTACGCCCGATGCTCCGCAACTACACGCGGAGATCGACGGCAACCAGGCGTTTCACTGGAAGCTGGCAGGCGGCGCCGATATCGACGAGGCCTTCGCCAACGCCGATGTCGTTGTGAAAGACCGCATCCTGCAGCAGCGGCTGATACCCACGGCGATGGAGACGCGCGCGGCGGTTGCGAGCTATTCGCAAGCCTCGAAAGAGGCGACGCTTTGGAACACAACTCAAAACCCGCACATCGCTCGCTTCATTTGCTCCGCGGTCACCGGCATTCCCGAGGACAAATTGCGCGTCATTGCGCCCGAGGTTGGCGGCGGATTCGGTAGCAAGATCGCCGTTTACCCGGCGGATTTCGTCACCATCTTCTGTTCGATGAAGACCGGCTCGCCCGTCAAATGGACCGAGACCCGTACGGAAAACTATCAGGCCACGACGCACGGGCGTAATCACGTTCAGGACGTCGAAATGGCCGCGACGAGCGACGGTAAGATAACGGGGCTGCGAGCCACAGTGCGGGCGGGACTCGGTGCGTACCTCTCGACCGCGGCGCCGGGAATCCCGACCATCCTGCACGGATTGATGCTGTCGGGCGTTTATGACATCCCCGCCATCAAGGAAGATGTCTACGGGCTTTACACCAACGAAACCCCTGTCGAAGCGTATCGCGGCGCGGGCCGTCCTGAGGCGACGTTCATGATCGAACGCCTTGTCGATATGCTCGCGGACAAGCTTGGAATGGATCCGGCCGAGGTACGCCGAAAGAATTTCATCCCCAAATTTGACGATGGACACGATGTCGTTACCGGAATCACCTACGACAGTGGCGACTACGAGCAAGCGCTTAACAAGACGCTCGATCACGCCGGGTACGCCGATCTTAGGGCTGCCCAAGAAGCGGGCCGAAGCCAGGGCCGCTACGTTGGCATCGGACTGTCGAGCTACGTCGAGATCTGCGGCCTCGGGCCGTCACAAGTTGCGGGAGCGATCGGCTTCCAAGGCGGACTGTGGGAAAGCGCGATCATACGCTTCCACCCAAGCGGGAAGGTACACGTTTTCATCGGCTCGTCACCACACGGTCAAGGCGAAGAAACGACGTTCGCACAGATTGTTTCGTCCGAACTTGGCGTTTCGCCCGAAGACGTCAAAGTCTTCCACGGAGATACCGACAACACCCCGATGGGCTGGGGCACATACGGTAGCCGTACGACGGCGGTTGGCGGCGCTGCTCTGGCTGTCTCGGCCCGGAAGATTAGCGAAAAGTGCAAAGTTCTCGCCGCGCACCTGCTCGAAGCTGCTGTTGAAGACATGGAATACGAAGACGGCAACTTCTTCGTGAAGGGCTCGCCCGACAACGGCAAGACCATTCAAGATATCGCGTTGATGGCGAACCTAGCCTGGAACATGCCGGAGGGAATGGAATCGGGGCTCGAGGCCTCGACGTTCTATGATCCGCCGAACTTCGTTTTCCCCTACGGCGCTCATCTCGCTGTTGTAGAGGTCGACGCAGTCACGGGCGAGATCGAGCTGAAGCGATACGTCGCGCTCGACGATTGCGGCCCGCAGATCAACCCCATGATCGTTGAGGGGCAGGTTCATGGCGGAGTTGTTCAAGGTATCGGGCAGGCGCTTTGGGAAGAGTGTGTCTACGACGAAGATGGCCAATTGCTTTCGGGCTCGATGCTGGACTACGCGATCCCGAGGGCTGACAATCTATGCGACATCGAGGTGATCTCGACGGTGACGCCGTCGCCACATCACCCGCTTGGAGTGAAGGGCGTCGGCGAGGCCGGCACGATTGCCTCAACGGTGGCGGTGTACAACGCGGTGATGGACGCTCTCAAGCCGTTCAACGTGAAGTCGTTAGACATGCCGTTTACGCCTGAGCGGGTCTGGCGCGCGATTCAAGACGGGAAAGGAGCGTAAGCGATGTTTGCACCTGAATTTAACTATCACCGCGCCGGTTCGATCGCCGAGGCCGGCCAGTTACTCGCCGACAACCCGGGCGCGAAGATTCTCGCTGGTGGGCACAGTATGATCCCGCTGCTGAAGCTGAGGCTGGCAGCGCCTGAAGTCGTGATCGACATCGGGCGGATCCCCGAGTTGCGGGGCGTCACGGTGGATGCAGGCGTCGTGACGATTGGCGCGCTGACGACTCATGCAGAGTTGGCGGCTTCGGAGGAACTGAAAGCGAATGCTGAAGCGATTCCAGAGGCGGCTTCGATCATCGGCGACCCGGCAGTCCGCAACCGCGGCACGATTGGCGGGAACATCGCTCACGCCGATCCGGCGTCCGATCTGCCGCAAGTTCTGGTCACGCTCGGTGCGACGTTCAGATTGACGGGGCCGGGTGGATCGCGCGGCGTCGCGGCCGCGGACTTCTTCGAGGGCCTAATGACGACGGCACTCGGCGAAGATGAATTGCTGACTTCTATCGAGCTTCCCGCGAAGCAACCCGGACAAGGGTCCGCATATTCCAAGCTGCCGCATCCGGCATCTCGCTACGCGGTTATCGGTGCGGCGGCGAGCATTACCGTCAGCGATGGACTGTGCACAGCCGCGACAGTAACTCTCGGCGGCTTGACGTCGAAGCCGACTAGGGCGCCAAGCGTAGAAGCGGCGCTTGTGGGCAGCGCCTTATCCGGCGACAACATCGCAAACGCATCGAGTCTCGTTGGGGACGACCTCGCTGACGACCTGATGGGCGACATCTATGCCTCGTCGGAATACCGCAAAGCCGTCGCACATGTCTGGGTCGGGCGGGCTATTGCCGCGGCGGCGGAGCGCGCAGGCTAGCCGCGTCTGGCAAGATGGGCACCGGCAGTTCAATGCCTGCCTCGATCGATGAGTTGCAGTCGATCTTGGCGAGCCACGACTACATCGCCGACCGCGGGCTGGCCACCGCCGTTTTTCTGGCACTGAAACTCGGACGCCCGTTATTGCTCGAGGGTGAGGCGGGGGTTGGGAAAACAGAGGTCGCGAAGGTACTGTCGGCGGCGCTCGACGCTGAGTTGATCCGGCTGCAGTGCTATCAGGGGCTCGACGTCAACCACGCCGTCTACGAGTGGGATTACGCCCGGCAACTGTTGGAAATCCGGCTGATGGAAACTTCCGGGTCCGTGGACCGCGAGGCCGCGCGCCGCGAGCTTTTCAGCCGAGAGTTCTTGGTCGAGCGACCTCTGCTTCGAGCGATCGAGAATAACGACAGCGCTCCCGTCTTGTTGATCGACGAACTGGACCGCGCCGACGAGGAGTTTGAAGGCTACCTACTGGAGCTGCTCTCAGACTTTCAGGTGACAATCCCCGAGTTGGGAACGATCCGCGCGGGAACGCCGCCAGTCGTGATTATTACCTCGAATCGAACTCGTGAATTGCATGATGCGTTGAAGCGGCGCTGCCTTTACTGCTGGATCGACTACCCCGATTTCGAGAAAGAACTTCGCATCATCGAAGCGAAAGCTCCGGGAGCCTCGAAGCAGCTTGCGGAACAGGTCGCCGCCTTCGTCCAGGAATTGCGCCGGGCCGAATTGTACAAGGCGACCGGTATTTCCGAATCACTCGATTGGATCGCCGCTCTTGTGTCGCTGAACGAAGAGACGCTGTCGGCCGAAGCGATCGACGAAACCCTGGGGCTGCTGTTGAAGAATCAGGAAGACATTCAGGCTGTGCGCGGAGAGCGGGTGCGTGAGATATTGGCTCGTGCCCAACACCGTGGAGTTAGGTCCTCTGATTGATGAGCCACCTGCTTGAAAACTTGGTGCAGTTTGGCCGCTTGCTGAGAGCACTCGGAGTCGACCTACAAGCAGGGCGGATGCTCGACGTCTCGCGCGCTTTGAAGCACGTAGAGGTCGGTCGACGGGACGAGTTTTTCCACGCGCTGCGGACACTGCTGATCCATCGCTCGGAAGATCTGCCGATTTTTGAACAAGCGTTTCGTGCGTTCTGGCGCAAGCCGCCGGGCGAGCGCACTACGCTCGATCTCAGGCCGCTAGGCAAGGATCGGCGACTTACAAAGCCTCGAGTCGAGATGCCGTCGCTCACTGCTAGCGGGGGATCATCGGCCGACGCGACGAAGCGAGCAGAAGTGGTGCCTATCACCCTGAGAACATATAGCGATCGAGAAGTCCTGCAAGAGAAGGACTTCAAAACGATGTCTCCCGAGGAGCTCGATGAGGCGAGTCGGTTGATGGCGGAACTTCAATGGCGGCCTGGTTTGAGACCTTCGAAGCGTTGGCGAGCCGGTGCCGGACCGCAAGTTGACTTGCGACTGCTGCTTCGAGCGTGTACGCGCGGAGGCGCCGGAGAATTTCGTATCCCGATGCGAGAGCGCAAGTTGCGGCAGCGCCCCTTGGTGCTGCTTTGCGACGTGAGCGGCTCGATGGAGCGCTACAGCACGATGCTGGTTCGATTTGCGCAAGTCATCTCGGGTGGGCTCGATCGAGTTGAATCTTTCTATTTCGCGACCCGGCTGACTCGGGGTTCGCATCAGCTTCGTCGCCGCCGGCTCGGCGGGGCGTTTACGGCGATGTCGACGCTGGTTCCAGACTGGTCGGGGGGTACGCGAATCGGGGACGCGCTACGGAGCTTCAATGTCCATTGGGCTCGCCGGGTGCTCAATCATGGGCCGGTTGTTCTGCTTATTTCCGATGGCTGGGATCGCGGCGAACCCGAAGTGCTGCGCCACGAAATGTCGCGGCTGCAGCGCTCTTGCCACCGATTAATCTGGCTGAACCCACTTCTTGGCTCGCCGGCCTACGAGCCGCTGACCCGAGGGATGCAGGCGGCTTTACCGTTTGTAGACGACTTCATGCCGGTACACAATCTGACGAGCTTGGGAAAACTCGCGGAGCACCTCAATTCGCTGGCGAACGACCGAGGACAGCGCGCCGCATAGTTTAGCGGTGGTATTGCTAGGGATAAGATGCAGCTAAAAAAGACGTATGAGTTCGATGCGAGCCCGGAGCGCGTGTTCGACGCAATGGTCGACCCTGTGGTTGTGGCCGCGTGCCTTCCGGGATGCGAAAAGCTTGAGCCTGTCGGCGACCACAGGTACGAGGCTTTGCTGACCGTCGCAATTGCAGCCGTCACCGGACGCTACAAGGGTAGCGTCGAGATTCGGGATTTGGAGCGCCCTTTTTCCTACACGATCGCCATTTCGGGACGCGGGAATGCCGGCTTCATGAACGGCGAAGGGCGCGTCGCGCTTAAGGCCGAGGGGACTAAAACCGTTGTCGACGTTGTGGGAACCGCGAAAGTTGGGGGTGCCATCGCGAGAGTTGGACAGCGCCTGCTGGGAGGCGTCTCCGACATGATGACCGGCCGGTTCTTTGAGTGCCTCAAGGAGAAGATTGGATCCAGCTCGGACGCATGAGTGGCGCAAAATGGCCTCAGCGGAGATTTCTAAAGGTACGGCTACGCTCGATCAACAATTTCATGCCCGAGACATCGACTCGGCGCCGTCGGCTGGTGGTCTATGACGATGTTGAAAATGCTCTATCGATCGAAGAATAAGCGCTATCCCATGATGTTGAGCAGCAAGGTGAGATTCCAGACGATCAGCCCCGCATACCAGTAGTTGATCAAGCGTATGACCCTAGGCCGCTTGAGCGCGATGCAGATCGCCCCTAGGCCCAAACCCACGAGCTTAGACAGCATAACCCCAAATTCCGGGCCGATGCTCATCAACATCCGAATAAAAGGGCTGGCTTCCGACAGACCGAGCTTGAGGCCAATCAGCGTGGTCATCAGGTCCAACAATTGCAGATAGACGAAAACCTCTAGGTAGACGCCGCCGTCCACCTCTGTCCGTCGATTTGTTTGGGGATAGTCCAGTTTAGGTAAGAATGTGCCCATCGTGTAACTCCATCGGCCCTCAAAAGTCAGTCAAGATCCAGGCGGTGCCTAGATAGGCCACCGTTCCTAGCCCAATCACGACCCCATGGGGCATCGTGATTGCGTTCTTCCCGCTAATCTGCAACTCGGGGCGCTCATGATACGGCACACTGATCCGAAGGAGCCTCCCGACAATGAATCGGATATTTGAAAGCGTTTCCGCACCCCTCCGTTTCGTCAAAATGAGAACGATTCCCGCAATCAGCCCTAGGACCGCGGTGCAGAGCGCCACACCTGCCCAATTTCTTGGACCAACCATAGATCCAACAGCCATCATTAGTTTGTCGTCTCCGCCGCCCATTCCTCGTAAGAAAAACAACGCTCCGTACAATGCAAGAGCTAGTGTAGTGCGCCATAAATAATGTAACTTATAGTATCTTCGTGTCGCCTTTACTAGTAGAAGGCACACGGATGCGAAGAGCAGAGCCAGTCCCATTGACGCAGGAGCAGCGTAGGCAGTTGGAGCGCTACGCGAACGGTCGTCGGGTCGCTGTTCGTCTGGCGTTGCGAGCCAGGATCATCGTGCTCGCCGCCGACGGTCTTGAGAACAAACGGATTGCCGCGCAGCTGTCGGTCTCGCGTCAGTTGGTGGCGCGCTGGCGAAGCCGTTTTCTTGAATCCGGCGTCGCCGGCATCGAAAAGGACGCCCCGCGGCCCGGCCGTAAGCCCGCCATCTGCTCCCCAACAGTGCAACAGATCATCCACAAGACGACCCGCGAAACGCCAGCCAACGCCACCCATTGGAGCCGCCGCACGATGGCCGCCGCGGTCGGCGTCAGCGCCTCCACCGTGGGTCGCATTTGGCGCGCCCACGGCCTCAAGCCGCATCGCGTCAAGACCTTCAAACTCAGCAACGACCCGCGCTTCGCCGAAAAACTCGACGACATCATCGGACTTTATCTCAACCCGCCCGAGCATGCCCTCGTTCTTTGCCTCGACGAGAAGTCACAGATTCAAGCCCTCGACCGCACCCAGCCCGGCCTGCCCCTGAAAAAGGGACGCGGCCGGACCATGACCCACGACTACAAACGCAACGGCACAACCACCTTGTTCGCCGCGCTCAACACGCTCGACGGCTCGGTGATCGGAACCTGCATGCCCAAGCACCGCCACCAAGAATGGCTGCGCTTCTTGCGCTTGCTTGAAAACCAGACCCCCAAGGACAAGCAGATCCATTTGATCGTGGACAACTATGCCACTCACAAACACGCCACGGTGAAACGCTGGCTGCAGCGCAATAAACGCTTCCACGTCCATTTCACGCCCACCTCAGCGTCGTGGCTGAACATGGTGGAGAGGTTCTTCCGAGACCTCACCGATAAGCGCATCCGCCACGGTGTCTTTCGTAGCGTCGGCGAACTCACCACCGCCATCGAAGACTACATCGCTCGACACAATCAGCAGCCCAAGCCCTTCATCTGGACTGCTACCGCTTCCGACACCCTTGAGAAGGTCAAGCGCGGCAAAGCCGCTCTTCTTAAGGTTCAATCTGATTGACGCACTACACTAGCCCCATCCCTGCCGCGGAAAAAAATAAGCCCTGAACGCCGTGCATGATTCCGTTAAGCGCTACGCCCAAAAGCATTGCTGGAAATGTCAGCCAATTCGGTATCCTGCGATACATTCCATCGTAAACGGCCGCCGGCATTAAGGTGAGCACCAGAAGTGACCCGTGCAGATGCGGAATTAGCGACAACTCGGGCACGTCGACACCGAGAATCGTATCATACGCGCGTCAAGAGTCTAATAAGAGGGAGAGCGCAGTTCGGTCGAGGAAAATGCCGCGAGTGGAGCGATGAAACTCTTAGTACCCTACGCTCCGGGGATCAATGAGCTAGCGCACGCCTTTTTGAACTTCTACCACGATCCCGTTTTCGAGGCGAAGAATCGTGGACGCGCCGCGCGCATCGTCGACGAACACCTGGGTTTCGATTAAGGAATCCGAGCTTACAGTGGAGGCGGTAATCGCCGGCGCGCCAAAATTCTGGTCCAACTCACGGGCGCTTACCCCCAGCAATTCGTTGGTCGGCCCCGGGATCGGGCGTTCGACGTGGTTTTCGCGGATTGGCACGACCGCGGCTACAGGTGGCTGAGCTGGTTCGGTTTTCGTTGACGGCCGCCGGCGTGCTCGCGGTTTCGCTGCAGGCTCGGCTTCTTCCGTGGAATCACCTGCATCCGGCCCCGTGACTGCCGAGCCGCCCAAGAAATCCGGCCTAGTCAGACTTGGTACGTACGTGGCGGCCTCGTTGATGATTTCTACCGCGCCCTCTCGACCGATACTCATATATGCAGCGATCCCAAGGAAGATCAAAAGACCCAGCACAATTCCGCCGAAGTTCGTACCTGGCAAAATGCCCCCTACCCTTGACTATATATCTATCGGCTCTAGATCGCTAGCGAAAAATGCTCTGGCTCGGCGACGTTCATCTCGGATTTTTCGCGTAGTTAGGGTGACTTGAAAGTGAACTGCATGATTGACAATCTGGGTTGTGTAGGCAAAAGTCCGCGATTCTCGTTATGACCACGATCTCATCAAAAAAAGCTGTTTGGGCACTGGCCGCCATAATGACGGCCGTTGGATTACAGTCGGCGACGTTTTTCGACCCTTCGATGTTTGGGGACCTTCATGACGACTCGCTGTACCTTGTCACCGCAAAGTCAATCGCCAGCGGCAATGGTTTGTCGCTTCCGAGTATGCCGGTGCCGACGCCTGCAACTAAGTACCCCCCGTTGTTTCCGACGTTACTCGCCGTAGCATGGATCGGTGACGCCGGCTACCCAGACAACTTGTGGGTCGCGCAGTCCCTAGTCGTCCTACTCGGGATGGCATTCGTGCCCACGTGCTATCTAGCGGTCCGCGATTTCGGCGCCGGCCCAGGTTGGTCGCTTGCGATCACCGCGATTACGGCATTCCACCCGGTGATGACGAGAATGAGGCTGACTATCGCCAGCGAAATGCTCTTCTTAACACTTGTATACGCGGCGATAATTTGCTGCGAGAGATCAACGGAACACGTTTCGAATTCAACGAAGAGTCGCCTGCTGTGGCTCGCCGGTTGCGTTTTCTGCCTCGGGGCGGTGCTGACCCGAACTTTAGGTGTGGCGGCTGCGCTCGGCATTGCCGCATTTGTCATCGTGCGCGGCCGCCGGCTTCGAGCCGTCAGCGTATTACTCGCGGGACTAGTGGGCGTTTTTGGGCCCGCGTTTTGGGCCGCACAGCTTTCGCAACCGGACTTAGCAGGGGCACCGGCCGGTTATATTCAGACGCTTACATATTATTTGAGCTATACGAAGTTTTGGGTGCTCAGCCTGCCGGAGCCATCATCGTGGCCTTCCTTCCTGTTTCTAAATGCAGCTTGGTTCGCTACCGAACCGGCTGCGCTCGCGTTGCCACTACCTCGGTCGATGCCGTGGATGCGGATGGTAGCCTTGGGCCTGGGCGCCTTGGGCTCGCTGTTGATATTCGAGGAGATCGTACGGCTGGCCTTGGCGGGCCGAGCTCGATCGCTACACTTCGCGCTGCCAATTTACGGCGGGATTCTGGTGTTTTGGAACTATCCGCAGATGTCGCGATTTCAGCTGTTGTTCTTGCCCTTGTTCCTCTGGACCGGAAAACTCGTTTTTGATCGATGGAAAGTGAAGGTTGCCTCGGCGATCTCAGGCCACCGATTCAGCCTGGAAAAAGTAATCGGTTACTGCCATGTGCTGGTAGCCGTCGGATGGTTGAGTATTTCCTGCTACAGCTATGTCTGGGAAGGGCCGCGGAATATACTGCGCAGCCAGGCATCCCGCGCAACAATTCTAGTTGAGAGACGCCAAGCCTATTCGTGGCTGGAAGCAAATAGCGATCCAATCGACACGGTCATCGCCTACGAGGATGCCGTGCTCTATTTGGAGGCAGCCAGGCGATCAATGCGCCCAATCAATCTGACGACTCGCTGCGGGTATTTTCCAGACGGCGGGTTTATTGAGTCTGAGCTGGCCGGGCTTGCCGATAGCGCCCGATACGTCGAGGCAAAATTCTGGCTGCAGACAGATGCTGACTACAGCGCCGAGACCAAAGCAACAAGCGGGCACCTGCGTGCAGCGACCGACCGCGTGCTTAGCGAACATGTCGAGGTATTCCGGAGTTCAAACGGTCGAGCGAAGATCTTCGAACTCAAGTGGGACTAGCCAGCATGCCTTACCCGGGCCGCGGCGCACGGCGACGCGGCTCGGGAATGAGAAAAGTTCTATCGCTAATCGGGAACTTCTTGTTTCCCGATCGATTGATCCGCTGCGGCTGGTTCGCCCGATGCCCTCAGCCAGGCTTCATAGCGCACGTCGATCGACGCTGTTAGATAGTCGTAGTTATCCCAATTGTCTTCAACGTGATAGATCGTCGGCAGAGCTTCGCAGAAGCTGTCTTCGAAGTCCTTTAGGTAATCACCGCGCTCAAAGTCGAAGTAGGCCGCTGCAAATGCATTGCCTTGCGGGGTCAACATTTCTGACGAGAGTCTTCCACCCATCGCCTCCCACAACTTCGGCCCGGTGACCTGTTGCGCTTTAACCTGATCAATGAGGTCGCGGTTCTGCTCTACGATCGAAGGCGCGAGAAAGTCGTGTTCCG
This sequence comes from Bryobacterales bacterium, assembly GCA_965247305.1. Lineage (GTDB taxonomy): Bacteria > Acidobacteriota > Terriglobia > Bryobacterales > UBA6623 > CATQHP01. The sequence goes on from OZ252030.1 coordinate 6,066,603, forward strand.
CGAGCCACGCTACGAACATCCCCGTAACGACATACGCCTGCGAAGGAGGCAGTTCTGCCGGAAAGTCGACACTGGTGTGCAATTGGGCTTGGTCATATATCACGACTTTAGACATCGCCGATACTACAGCCAAGTTTAGGTCTGCTCGACTTGGTACGCCGACGATAGCGGTTCGACAACGGTGTCACCCTCCCCAGGGGCCAGGAAAAGATTCTTCTCGAGACCGTACTGACGGGTGTAGAGGTCGTGGTAACGTCCTCGTTGATCAAGAAGCTCGTCATGGCTCCCGCGTTCAACGATTCGACCACCCTCGAGCACGAGAATTTGGTCGGCCCGACGAATCGTTGACAATCTGTGAGCAATAACGAACGTCGTTCGACCTTGCATCAGGTATGAAAGGCCCTCCTGAATCAGGGCTTCCGACTCGGAGTCCAAGCTTGAGGTAGCCTCATCGAGAATCAAGATCCGAGGGTCAGCCAATACCGCCCGGGCGATCGCGACCCGCTGAACTTGTCCGCCGGAAAGCTTAACTTCTCGCTCGCCGACGATCGTGTCGAGACCGTCAACAAGACGTTCGGCGAACTCGTCGACGCGGGCGATTCGACAGGCGTCGAGGATCTCGCTGTCCGTCGCATCCGGTCTTGGGAAAGCGACATTGTCCCGAATCGACCCGTCAAACAGAAAATTGTCTTGAAGAACAAGACCTAGCTGAGAACGGTAACTGTCGAGACTGACCGTCGAAAGATCGACGCCGTCCACCCAGATCGAACCGGAGTCGGGCGTGTAGAAGGCAGAAACAAGTCCGATGGTTGTGGATTTCCCTGATCCGGATGACCCGACGAGCGCTGTGACAGTACCTCGATCCGCGACGAACGAAACGTTACTCAGAACGGACTCGTTTTCAATGTATGAGAAATCGACATCCTTAAATTCGATCTCGCCCCTGATGACGCCGAGGGATTCCGTGCGCCTTGGATCGGAGTCTTCGGGCGTCTCACTAAAGACTTCGCGGGTGCGCTCAAGCCCGACAGCGGCTTCCATCAGCTGGGTCGCGATATTTACCATCTGGAATAGTGGGGCAACCAACATTGCCAGGAACACTGTGAACCGAACCAGTTCGCCGGATGTTAACGCGCCATCGAGCATTAAGTTCCCACCAAAGTACATGACTAAGGCACCCGCACCGCCTAAGAGCACTTGAGCGGCTACCGACACCAACGATGTGCCCGTTATGGTCGTGATGATGTTCTCGAGTAGCCGCTCGACACCGTCGGAAAATACCTTCGCCTCGCGCTCTTCCGCGCGGTACCCTTTCACAACCCTGACGCCGCCAAGAGACTCGGTTAGGCGACCTGTTACGGCTGCGCGAATCTTCGTGCGCTCCCGAAAGACCGGTCGAATCGTCGTAAAAACATGGCGGATTAGCAATGCGAATGCGATCACAATGACCAACACGATCGTGGTCAGACGAAAATTGATCGAAAAGAGAATGCCGAGCGAGAACCCGGCGGTGATGACGCCGCCGAACAGATGCACCAATCCGGTTCCGACTAAGTTTCGAATCCCTTCGACATCGCTCATGATGCGAGATACCAGCGCCCCCGTCTTGTTGCTGTCGTAGTAGCTGATCGGCAGCCGCCCGATGTGTACCTGCACCCTCTTGCGCATCTCGGCGATTAGGCGCTGCCCTGATTTCGAAAGCACCTGCGTGAGTGAAAACGCGGACAGCGCCTGGACCACCGTGGCGGCTAAAACGCCAAGGCAAAGCGGCGCCAGTAGCGTCGAGTCTTGCTTGCCCACAACTTCGTCAATGAAAGGTTTTGTCGACCACGGCAATACCAGTCCCGCAAGACGGCTGACAATGATCAAAACGAAGCCGATCGCCAATTCCTTGCGGCGTTTATTGATGAGCACCCAGACGTCCGGCAGGATCGTCCGCAGCCGCTGCGGTTTCGAGGGTGAGTTCTCCGGTTTCAAGGCTCAGTATAGTGACCGGCCCGTTTGCGCCAGACCACCTTGACGAAGTCCGTCTCACTTCCCTCGGACCCTGGCATGTCGGTGGTTTCACTTGCTACACATAGTTCGTGCGGCAAGCTAAGCGTAGCCCCAAAATCGTGACGATGACAACGGATTTCGGGTCAAGAGACCACTACGTGGGGGCGATGAAAGGCGTGATCCTCGGCATCGCCCCTAGCGTGCGCTTCGTCGACATCTCGCACGAAATTCCGGCGTTCGATATCGCCGAAGGAGCGTTTACGATCGCTCAGACATACGCGGATTTTCCTAGCGGCAGCATCCACCTCGTGGTGGTCGACCCGGGCGTCGGCACGGAGCGCAGAGCTATCGTGGCAGCCTCAGCTGGACATATGTTTGTCGCTCCCGACAACGGGGTGCTCTCGCAAGTACTTGAACGCGAGGACACTTGGACCGCCCGCCAGATCGATTCTCAACTTGGACTCGACGAGATCAGCACGACCTTCCACGGGCGCGACTTATTCGCACCGGTCGTCGCGCGGCTAGCAAACGGTCTTGAGTTCAATCAGGTTGGACCACTGATCGGCGACCCTGTACTTTTACCCGCGACAATTCCGTCAGGTGGCGTCGGACGGGTACTTCATATTGACCGCTTCGGAAATATCGTCAGCAGTTTTCGGCGAGCCGACGTCGGAGATTCCGGCGAACTACGAGTCGGGAATCTGAGCGTTGGGAATTGGGCTAAATCGTACGCCGACGCTCCGGGCTCGGAACCGTTCCTCATCGTTGGAAGCTCCGGCTACGTTGAAGTATCGATAAACCGCGGGTCGGCCGCGGAGGTAGCCGGGATTGCTGCCGGTGCGGAAGTCCTCGTCGCGAAGCGTTAACCCACATTTCTCACCACGTGGCGAGCGAAAGTGCGTGAGAGGTGCGTCAATACGAGGCGGGCGATGGTCGGCGCGCGGAGGCGTACTCGACAGTCCGTCGAGCACGATGATCAAGCACAACGAAGTAGTGGCGCGCCTGTCGCGTGCTTTCGTCGTCAGGTGGGGAGAAATGCGGGTTAACCGTCGGCCTCGGCCTTGAGCACCTTGTCCAATCGCCGTTGAAAACTTTCTTTCGGCGTGTAGACGGCCGATACGAACGATTCGACGATCTCGCCAGCCAGCGCCGCGCCCACGATCTTGCCGCCCAGGCAGATGACATTCATGTCGTCATGCTCGACTCCCTGATGGGCGGAATAGGTGTCGTGGCAGAGGCAGGCGCGAACACCCTTCACTTTGTTGGCCGCCACACAGGCGCCAACACCGCTGCCGCAGCAGATCACGGCGCGCTCGGCCTCGCCGGCACACACTTTCCGCGCCGCGGCCAATGCAAAATCAGGATAGTCGTCCCCTGCCACATACTCGAAGGCGCCAACATCCACAAGCTCATGCCCGGCGTCGGCAAGTTGCCTTGCTAGGGTCTGCTTGAGTTCGAATCCGGCGTGATCAGAACCAATCGCGATTTTCATAGGCGTTCGATTGTACCCCAGCAAGCCCTGTTATCCAGCTCGCAAATAGCCACGACACGGGGGTGCTATATGCTGAGCTATTAGCGGCATTCGCCTGGGATTTCTCCTCCTACCAATGATCAATCGGCGGCGCGCAGCATTGCAGAATAGGATCAGCCTGATCCTGGCGGTTGCGCTGTGCGGATTCGCATCATGGCCGGCGGCTCCACAGAGTGCCACTGGCCGCTTGTCCGGTACTGTGATCGACGAGTCCGGCGCCGCGATTCCGGGCGCATCTGTCGTGGTTCGAAATGAATCCACCGGCGTCACGCTGCAACTCGAAACTAACGCCGCCGGTGGCTACACATCTGTCGACCTGCCCGCGGTTTTCTATACGCTCGAGGTCTCATCCGACGGTTTCAATACGCAGATCGTGCGCAAGCTCAAGGTCGACGTTGCGGCTGAAACTTCAGTCCCGCCGGTCAAACTCCAGATCGGAGACGCCAGTTTTACGGTCGAAGTTGTCGCCGTCGCCGGCGGCGTGCAATCCGCAAACGCCGAGATCACGAAAACAATTACTCAATCGCAGATTGACAACTTGCCGATCATCGGACGCAGTCCGCTCGACCTGATCGGCTTGCAGGCGGGCGTCAACACATCGGGGGCCGCGCCGACCACGATCAATGGGCAGCGAACCTCTTCGAGCAACGTGACATTCGACGGCATAAACATTCAAGACAACTTCATTCGCACCAACAGTCTCAATTTCCTCCCGAATCGAACCACCGTCGACCAGGTCGCTGAGTTCACGCTAACGACCCAAAACGGCAACTCCGCCGCCAGTGGAGGATCTTCGCAGGTCAACTTCGTTTCTCGCTCGGGCGGGCCTGAGTTCCACGGCAATCTGTTCTGGCACAACCGCAATTCAGCTCTCTCGGCAAACGAGTGGTTTAGCAACCGCGACGGACTCGACAAACCGTTTCTCAACCGCCAACAGGCCGGCGCATCTCTCGGCGGACCTCTTATCAAGAACCGTTTGTTTTTCTACGGGAATTACGAAGCGTTCCGAGAGCGCTCCGATGCAGTGGTGAATTCGACTGTGCTCACAGAATCGGCACGCCGGGGCATCTACACGTATATCGGAAACGATGAGCGCAAACACATCGTCAATGTGCTCAACATGCAAGGACTCGGGATCGACCCCCAGATCCAGGGCATGCTCGACGAGATTCCAGGCCCCGAGCTGATCAACAATTTCGACGTTGGCGATAGCGACAGCGAAATAGTGCGCAATACCGCGGGCTATCGGTTCCTGGCAAACCGCGACAGTAACCGCGATTCCCTCTTGGGCCGTTTCGATTTCAATGCAAGTGACCGCAGCCAGATCAGTGGAACTTACCAAGTGACGCGCGAAGACAATGATCGCCCCGACGCCGGAATCGGATTCCACACCGACCCGGTCGTCAAGGATTTCGGGCATACGCAACTCGTGTCGGTCGGCTGGCGCTGGAGTCCGGGCCCGCGCTGGTCGAACGAGCTGAGAGGCGGTTTCAACCTGGCCCCCGGCGACTTTCGCAGTACTGAAAACCGCAGCACGCCCGACATCGGCGGATTCATGTTCACCAACCCGATCGTCAACTTTGACAACCAGGGCCGCAACACCGACACGTTTATCCTCAGCAACAACACCTCGGTGATTCGCGGAAATCATTCACTGCGCTTCGGCTTTTGGTCACAAAGGGTGCTTATAGAGAGCTTCGACTTCAGCGGTACCCGTCCGGGGTTCGGTGTCGGCATCAGTATCGAAAGCCCGTTCATACTCACCAACCGCAACTTCCCCGGCGGAGTGAGTGGTACCCAGGCGGCCGCCGCCGAGGGGCTGCTTGCCACCCTCGCAGGTCTGCTCGGCAGTGCCGGACAATCTTTCAACGTACGCGACCGCGGCTCGGGATTCATTCCCGGCCTCGAGTTGCGTCGCAACTACAGTCTCAACAGTTTCGCCGGCTACGTGACCGATAACTGGAAACTCACCCCGCGGTTAACGATGGAAATCGGACTTCGCTGGGACTATCAAGGCCGTTTCAACGAACGGGACGGTCTCATGCTAAGCCCCGTCGAGGGCACCGGTGGTCTGATCGAAACACTCAAGACAGATGCCAGTCTCGACTTTGTCGGCCCCGACTCCGGGCGAACACTCTACAACCGTGACTTCAATAATTTCGCGCCGAATATAGGCGTCGCCTACGACCCATTTGGCAATGGTCGTACCGCTATTCGCACTGCGTATGGCATTCACTTCATCAACGACGAGATCGTAGGCGCCGCACGGAATGCCATTGACGCCAACAGCGGTCTGGTCGGCAGTTTGAGCGAGCCGTCGGTGGCCTTGTTTTTGAGCGATCCATCATTCGACTTCACAGCGCCTGAGTTTAAAGTTCCGCGCACTGCAAGCGACAATTTGGCGCTCGACCCGACATCAGCGATATTCGGGATCGATCCCAATTTAAGGACGCCATACGTCCAGGAATGGCAGTTCAGCATCCAGCACGAGATCGCTCCGGGAACGATCGTCGAAGCCCGCTACCTCGGCAATAAGGCCACCAAGCTCATCCGCGGTTTCGACTTCAACCAGATCGATATATTCTCGAACGGATTTTTCGATGACTTTCAGCGCGCGCGATCCAACGGCTTTTTGGCCCTGGCGGCCGACGGCGGATTCAACCCGGCGTTTGATGGAACTATCGCCGGAAGCCAGCCTCTGTCATTTTTTCCCAAGCTCGAAAGCGACGGAATCCTAAGCGACTCGACCATTCAGCAACTGATCCAGACCGGCCAGCCTGGCGGCCTCGCCGGGCTTTACATTATCAATGAACTCACAAACGCCGACGCCGATTTCCGCGTCAACCGCGCCACGCTTCCGGCCGACATGGTCACCAACTTTTCGAATAGCAGCTACCACGCATTGCAACTCGAGGTCAGTCGCAGGCTGCACAGCGGTCTCAGCTACCAACTCAACTACTCGTTCTCGAAAGTACTGACGGACTCGAGCGGGGCCAACCAAGTCCGTTTCGACCCGTTCCTCGACATCAATTCACCCGAGATCGAACGCGGCCGCGCTGACTTCGACCTCACGCACGTCGTCAACGGAAACGCCGTATGGGAACTGCCATTCGGCCCTGGTAAGCGATGGAGGCGAACAGGGCTCGACAAGTTGATCGGCGGTTGGAGCCTCGGTAGCGTCTTGGGCTGGCAAACCGGCGCCCCGATGTCGATCTACTCTGGCCGAGGAACCCTCAACCGAGGGGGCCGTTCGGGCAAGAACACGGCCGACACCGAGCTCAATCTGAGCCAACTCCAAGACCTCGTAAGTTTCCGCATGACCCCCGACGGCCCATTCATGATCGACCGAGGCGCAATCAACCCGCGCGACAATACGGCCGTCGCCCCCGACGGCGAGCCCGCCTTTGCCGGTCAACAGTTCTTCCACCCCGCGCCCGGCACGCTCGGAGCCCTGCAACGCAATCTACTCAATGGCCCGTCGGTCTTCGCACTCGATTTAGCACTGAGCAAGGAAACTAAAATCCGCGAAGGCCGGCATCTGAAGTTCGGGGCGAAAGTTGCCAACGTGCTCAACCACCCGGTCTTTTTCTCTGGCAATCAGTTCCTAGATGACGAACAGTTCGGTCGGATCCGCAGCACACTGATCGGGGCAAGAGTCGTCGAACTCTATGCGCGCTATAGCTTCTAGTGTCCGGTATCTAAAGTTCGCGTAACATTAAACAGGTTGTTGTCGCCATGTCTATATGGGGAAGACGACGACAACTGGTCCTCAATTGAAACCGCTCAAGCTCAACCCGGCCGAGCGCGAGAGCCTGCAAAGTTGGGCGCGACGGCGCAAGTCCGCGCAGGCTCTTGCCCAACGCGCCAGGGCCATTCTGCTCGCCGCCGACGGACTCAACAATACCGTCGTCGCCGCCCAACTCGGCTGGGCCCGCCGTACCGTTGGCAAATGGCGCCAGCGCTTCCTCGACAAAGGCCTCGACGGGCTGCTCGACGAACCGCGTCCCGGCACGCCGCGGCGCGTCAGCGATGACGAGGTCGAACGCGTCATCACGCTCACTCTGGAATCGACGCCCCCCGACGCCACGCATTGGTCAACACGCTCGATGGCCAAGACCTGTGGCTTGAGTCACTCCAGCGTGCAGCGCATCTGGAAGGCCTTCGCGCTGCAACCCCATCGCAGCGAAACTTTCAAGCTCTCGCAAGATCCGTTGTTCGTCGAGAAGGTGCGCGACATCGTCGGTCTGTATCTCAACCCGCCCCAGCGGGCGTTGGTGCTGTCGGTTGACGAGAAGTCTCAGATCCAAGCCCTGGACCGCACGCAGCCGCTGCTGCCGCTGCGTCCCGGACAAATCGAGCGCCGCACGCACGACTACAAGCGCCACGGGACGACCTCGCTGTTTGCCGCGTTGGATGTCAAGACCGGCCATGTGATCGGCGAGTGTCATCGCCGTCATCGCGCGGTCGAGTTTCGCAAGTTTCTCGACACCATCGACCAGGCGGTCCCCGACTCGCTCGAGATCCACTTGATCCTCGACAACTACGGAACCCACAAGACCCAGATTATTCAGCGTTGGCTGGCCAAACGGCCGCGCTACCATCTGCACTTCACGCCGACCAGCGCGTCTTGGATCAACCTTGTCGAGCGTTGGTTCGCCACTCTGACCCAGAAGCAGATTCGCCGCGGCGTACATCGCAGCACAGCGGAGTTGGAACGCGCCATCGAGGATTACATCCAACTCAGCAACGCCGACTCCAAGCCGTTCGTCTGGTCCAAAACCGCCGACCAAATCTTCGCTTCCCTCGCCCGCTTTTGTAATCGAACTTTAGAGACAGGACACTAGTTAAGAGGGCGCGATCTAACCACGCCACCGCAGCTACCGTTTCGCTTGCCAAACACCTGCTGTCGCTGTAGCTTACATAAAGGCAACAAACGTGTACTGCCCCAACTGCCGTGTCGAGTTTCGCTCGGGCTTCTTCACATGCTCTGATTGCAACGTCGCTCTCGTCGCCGAGCTTCCCGCCGAACCGGCTACCGAACCTCCGCTCTACACTGGTGAGCTAGCGACCGCTTGGAGCACGTTCGACCCCTTTGCGCTGGCGGTAGCAAAATCTATGCTCGACGGCGCTGAGATCGGCTACGTAGTCGCGGGCGAGAATACCACGAGGCTTCTCGGAGTGAGTTCCCCGATGCTCGGGTTCAATCCGGTGTTCGGTGAATACCGAGTTCAAGTCGCAGCCGATGATGCGGAATCGGCCGCCGAATTGCTAGAGAATGTTGCGGAACATCTTGCGGTTGATGACGTCGCTCAGCCTGACGAGTCCTAACTCCTCTAGCGGAAACACCCGACGTCCTTCGGGTTGACCAACCGCGCATCGCGGTCTAACTTGTCCGCGTTAATTTGTCCGAGCCCTCTTCCGTAGAATAGTGAGTTCACGATGGAACTCAAAATACTCGTCTTGCCCGGCGACGGCATTGGCCCTGAAGTCACCCGCGAAGCGATCCGCGTTCTCGATCACGTCGCTGCAAAATGGGGTCACACGCTCAACTTGAGCGAAGGCCTACTCGGAGGCGCCGCAATTCATGCTACCGGCGGACCGTTTCCCGACGCCACGAAAGCACTCGCGCTCAAAGCCGACGCCACCCTTCTCGGCGCTGTCGGCCTACCAGAATTCGACGAGCTCCCGCCGTCTGAGCGGCCCGAAAAAGGTCTGCTGGGGATACGCAAAGCGCTCGACGTGTACGCCAACCTGCGTCCCGTACTGGCCTACGAAAGCCTGATCGAGTCGTCGCCGCTTAAGAACGAGATCGTTCGCGACACCGACATCTTGATCGTCCGCGAGCTAACCGGTGGCCTCTACTTCGGCTTACCGCGTGGAATTTCGGGCGAGGGGGCCGACGAAACCGCCGTCAACTCGATGGTCTACCGGCGGTCTGAGATTGAGCGCGTCGGCCGCATGGCGTTTGAGCTGGCGCGCAAGCGCGACAACCGCCTGACCTCTGTCGACAAGGCCAACGTCCTCGAAAATTCGCAGCTTTGGCGACGGGTGATGACCGAACTGGCGGCGGACTATCCGGACGTGACGCTCGACCACGTCTTGGTCGACAACTGCGCCATGCAGTTGATCTTGCGCCCGACCTCATTCGATGTGCTCGTGACCGAGAACCTATTCGGCGACATTTTGAGCGACGAAGCCTCTGTTTTGGCCGGGTCGATCGGCATGCTCCCGTCAGCCTCGATCGGCGATCAACTTCCCAACGGTGTCTGGCGCGGCCTTTACGAACCCGTGCACGGTTCGGCACCGGATATTGCCGGCCAAGGTAGGGCGAACCCACTGGCGGCGATCGGCTCGGCGGCCTCAATGCTGAACTACAGCTTCGGACTCACCGCTGAAGCCACCGCTATCGAAGCCGCGATGCGCCGGGTGCTCGATTCCGGCAACGTTACCGCCGAGCTTAAACCTACCGGCGAGCCGGCCACAACCGAGCAAGTCGGACAAGCAGTCTGCGACTCAATTGGCTAGGCCCGAAAAAACTCCAATGAATTCAACAAACCTGAAACACATCCTCCTCGGGTTATCGCTGGCCGCGTTAGCGTCAGCCCAGCAGGCGCCCCGGCCTAACATCGTCATCATCTTCGCCGATGATCTGGCCTATGGTGATCTGGCCGTCTATGGCAGCCCCAACATCCGTACGCCGAATCTTGACCGTATGGCTGCCGAAGGAATGCGACTCACGGATTTCTATTCTGCTTCGTCGGTCTGCACGCCGAGCCGCGCCGCCTTGATTACCGGACGCCTGCCGATTCGAAGCGGCCTCAACCGAGTTCTATTTCCGGGCGCGACCGGAGGAATCCAGTCGTCTGAAGTGACTGTCGGCGAGGTCCTCAAAGACGCTGGCTACCGCACCGCCATGGTCGGCAAATGGCACCTAGGTGACCAACCCAAGTATCTACCGACGAACAACGGCTTCGAGTCTTACTTCGGCATTCCATATTCTAACGACATGAGCGCTCGACGCAGGGCGATACCGCCGGGCCGGACGAGGCCGACCCGAGTTACATCCGGAAAGGTACCGCGCAGGCAAATGCCCGAGGTCCCGTTGCTCCGCGGCGAGAAGATCGTCGAGAGCGATCCCGACCAAAGCCTGATTACCAAACGGTATACCGCCGAAGCTGTCGAGGTGATCAATAAATTCGGTGGGGGCGATGCCCCGTTCTTCCTCTACTACGCCCACACCATGCCCCATGTTCCGATCTTTGCTAGCGAACAATTCAAAGACCGCAGTCTCGCCGGACTCTACGGCGACGTGATTGAGGAGATCGACTGGAGCGTCGGCGAGGTCCTGCGAGCTATTAAGGAAGTTGGCACGGACGAGAGAACGTTGGTCATTTTTACCAGTGACAACGGACCGTGGCTGGCCCACAAGTGGAATGGCGGCTCAGCCGGCCCCTTCCGCGACGGCAAATTCAGCAGCTGGGAAGGCGGAGTGCGCGAGCCATTCATCGCCCGTTGGCCGAATCGGATTCCGGCGGGCGCGGTAAGTAATAAAGTTGCTTCCACCATGGACCTTTTCCCAACCTGCCTAGAATTGGCGGGCGCGAAGATCCCCAGCGACAGGAAATACGACGGTACTGACATCAGCGAGCTGCTAATGGGCAGAAAGTTCGACCGCGAAGCGCTGAATTTCTATTGGCGCGAAACAACTCTGGCGGCGGTCCGCAAGGGAGATTGGAAGTTGCACGTCAACACGTACGACTCACTCGTTCGCCAGGGGACCGCGCTCGACAAACCAATCCTATTCAACCTGCGGCCCGACCCGGGCGAGCGCTACGACGTGGCCGAGGCTAACCCTGAGATCGCGAAGCAACTCGTCGCAGTTCTCGAAAAACACAGTCAAACTGTCACACGCGGTGACGAGCAGCGGTAACCGCATAAAATGGGCTACGAGGATACGAAAACATGCCAATAGTGACAGTCGCCCTTGGGGGTATCCTGATCCTTCTCGGCGTCGGCGGCTACGTGGCAAGTGGCATGGTAAGCGCTACTGCTCTTATCCCCGCCGGCTTCGGCATACTTTTTGAAGTGTGCGGAGTCTTGGCGAGAAAAGAGTCGCTGCTGAAGCACGCCATGCACGGCGCCGCAGTCTTGGCTCTAGTTGGATTTTTCGGAACAATCAGCGGCATCATCGAAGTGCTTTCGATGGTCGCCGGCGCCGAAGTAACTAGACCGCAGGCGTCAATCGCGAAGGCGATTATGGCCGTTCTGATGGTGGCGTTCTTGGTGCTCTGCATCCGCTCATTTCGAGCCGCCAGACTGGCACGGGAAGCCGCCGCGGGAAGCTAACCCGCGTTTCTCACCACCTAAGGGCGAAAGCAGGTGGTAGGTGGTGAAGACTGCGGGTTAGTCGCGAATTGCCGCTTCAACCCAGGGCGCGCGCGTCTCTTCCGGCCAGCCCTGCCTCGGGTCGCGACCTCCTGGCCCTCGGCGGCCTTTCTTCTTTGCGCTTTTTTTCCGCCGGGTCCGCCAGGTCCGCCTCCCGGACCGGCGTCGCGGCTTACGGATGACGGGCGCGGAATTTCGTGAATGGCGGCCAGAAGCTCTTTTGCTAGGTCAGGCTTCTCATTGATGAAGTCGTGCTCCTCGTTGGGGTCGTCGTCGATGCGGAACAGGTGCGTCGTCGATTTGGTCGCGCCCCGAGGCGTGTACTCGACAAATTTCCAGCCGTCACGGAAGATCGCGTAGTTGCCGTCGACTCCAAAAATCGTGTCGCTTCGGTCCGCGTCGGCACCGTCTTTGAGAGCAGCCCACATGTCGACCCCATCGAACTTCTTGGTGTTCTTGGGGCTCACGCCGACTGCCGTGCTAAGCGTTTGGAACCAGTCGTGGGCGGAGATTTGCTTCGAGAATTTTCGCCCCTCGATGACACCCTGCTGATAAATCATGCCGGGGACGCGGATGCCACCTTCAAACACGTTTCCCTTGCCACCGCGAAGCACGCCATTATCCGCACCGGCGTTTTCGTTGCCGCCGTTGTCACTTACCCAGACGATGATCGTGTCCTTTTCGAGGCCCTCGCTTTTGACCGCATCTAAGATTTTGCCAACTCCGTCGTCCACCGCGCTGACCATGGCGGCGAAATGTTTGCGGTTGCCGTCGCTCATATCAGCGTAGCGATCAAGGTACTTGTCAGTGGCCTGCAATGGCGTGTGCGGCGCATTGAACGCGACGTAAAGGAACATTGGCTTCGACTTGTCGCGGGCTTTTAAGAGGGAGACTGCCTCGGCAGCAATGAGTTCCGTAGAGTAGCCCTGTTCACGAACCAGCTTCCCGTCACGGTGCCAATCTAAGCCGCCATTCCAGATGTGCGTGAAGTAGTCGACGGCGGGGCCAAGATGCCCGTAGGAGCGATCGAATCCGCGGCTGTATGGGTGTGAAGCTACGCGCTCAAGGCCAAGATGCCACTTGCCGGCCATGAAGGTCTGATAGCCGGCCGCTTGCAGTGTCTGCGGAAATAAATGTTCATCGAGAGGCAGGCCGCCGTTGGGGCCTATCGGGCTGTCAATACCCTGCCGGATGGGCGTGCGCCCTGTCATGATGGCGACCCGGGTCGGGCTGCAGACCGGGTAGGCGTAGTAGCGGTCGAGTTCGACGCCTTTCTTGGCGAGCGCGTCGATATGAGGTGTCTTGATCGCGCTGCCGTGATAGCCGACGTCGTTCCAGCCGAGGTCGTCGGCGATCATGAACACGATGTTGGTTTTGGCGCAGAGGAGGGCTGGCACGGCCAGAGCCAATAGAATTCGTAGTATCAAAATTTCCCCTTACAAGACAGATTTATGGTGCTGGTTGGCGCTGAACTTGATCCACTAAATGATGAACCGCGTTCGGGTGGCAAAGCAAGTAGCCGTCGGGCGTAGTAGTGCAACCCGGACGGTGACCTTTGTACGCAAGCGGAGTCGGGATCTGATGTTCGAGCGCGTGGCGTAGAACTTCTTCGTTGAGATGAAGTTCTTTGGCCGCGGAGGTGTAGTCGAACGTTAGATTCTCGGGATCGCGCAAATACGCCCGTAGGGCTTCCACGTCGATGACGGCCGTTAGATCATCTTCGGTAGCGAACAAACGTGCGGCGGCGCTAGCTAAATCGCCCGGCCGGAAGCGTCGACGGCCCGGTCCACCGTTGGCACCACTTGGTCCGCCTCGACGCCGCGCGCCCGGCCCACCCAGACCTCCACGGCGTGGGCCACGGTTGCCGCTCACCCGAGATCGCTCCGGCAGGTTTGGATTTCCGGAGTAGCAGCCCAGGATGTATGGAAAAGTTGCGGTCGCATGGTAATGATAGTCGCCGTCAGGCGCGGTGTGACCGTTGCAGAGATCTAGAAATTTTTCATCGTCTTTCTCACTGAATTTGTAGGCCTCCCAGGCCTTGATCGCCGGGTCGCCGGTCATCTCCCACGAGCTTTGATACCGAATGACCTCGCTGCAATCTTGATTCGCACACCCAAGCGGCCCGCGAATCGCGAACCCGTCGAGAGCGTAACCCAAAACCGGCGAGGGAGCGCCTTCTTTCACTCCATCGGTCAGACAAAGTTGGTTGAGCGCGTGATAGTGATACTGGTCGGCCGTGTGGCCCATGCACTCGTCCATAATGGCGTTGAAAATCGGGTCGCCAAATCGCTCGACGGCGGGGACTGGGCCCTCGTTGGGACCGTAGAGAACGATTCCATTGACGGCAATGCCAATCGTTCCGAGAAACGGGATCGAAGTGGGCTCCTCAGCGATCTTGGGGTGACGCGGGACACGAATTTCATTCTTCTGCTCAGTTAACGGGTTCGGCGTGATCTGAACAAAATCGTAGTGCGGAATGCCATTCGAGCGGATGATGAACTCGTCGCCTTCGCAAGCTCCTTCGACACTGGGTTTGGCGTACTGCTCGCCAGCTCCGGCAAACTTCGAGACATCGAGCAGATGTGTTGCACCGCAGTCGCCGCCGACGCTGGGCTGCGCGGCGAGCGTCGCCACGAAAATCATGTAGCCTACGAGAGCCGGAATACGGGACATGGAGTATCTGGCGACCAAAAGTATACAAAGGTTGCGCTGGCGGCACTGCATCCAGTTGCTCTAACAGAAGCGTACGATAAAACCATGCGTTTCTCCGCTCGCTATTTCGTTCGGGGGTTGTGATGAGATCGACGGCTTTCAATTGTCTCGTAGTTTTGCTACTCGGAGCCCTAACCGCCACGGCTTCCGACTTCGCCGGCACTTGGACAGGTCGAATGCACATGGGTGGGGGCGGCGCGGAGTCACCCATCGACGTAACGTTTCGCTTCAAGATTGACGGCGCGAACTTAACGGGCACGGTGAGCAGCTCGCGAGGAGAATTCGAGATCCAAGACGGAAAAATCGCCGACGAGTCGATGACATTTACTCTCGAAGTGCCCGGTGCCAGGATCTTGTTTGACGGTCGCATGATCGAAGAAGGAATCGACTTTATCGGCGAGTTCGAGGGTCGCGGCCGAAGCGACCACTTCGTCGCTGAACGCGCAAGCGAGGGAAAGTAGTCGGAACTCAGCCGGCCGGCCGTTCACCGAGACCAACCAAGCCTTCGTCGGTGAAGAGCTTGAGGAACAGCCCGTGCCGCAGGGAAAGACAAAATTGCGCGTGTCGTACACGCCGGGATACTGAATGGGCGCCTGCGTCAATGACGTTGCCATCGTCCAGTTGGTACAACCGAGTGGGGGATACATCGGGGGTCGTCGCTGTACCCGAAATGCCCTAAGACAATGCTCGAACCCCGTAGACGGCGAGAATACTCGAAGATTCTAGTACTAGCCGTAAGTCTAGGACTTGCCCTTTTGGTCTCGGAGCTGGCCGTGCGATTCGCTATCCCTGCCTCCGATCGCATCGAGTTTGTTCCAGACCCGGTTGTCGGATTCCGGCATGCGCCAGGCCAGCGAGTCTGGCTAACTGGCGAGGGGGGAGAATTTAGCGTCCCATTCTCAACGAATTCTCACGTTGATGCGGACGTTGAGCGCACACTCGAGAAGCCCGCGCGAGTTTACCGTGTCGCCGTCATCGGTGACTCGATGGTCGAGGCGAGCCAAGTCCCCCCCGCGAGTCGTTTCACTTCACGGTCGAACGACAATTGACCGCCTGGATCGAGAACGGCGGCGCCATCAATTTCGATCGTGTGGAAGTGCTTAATTTCGGCACTGCCGGTTACGGAACATGCCAAGAACTGCTGATCTACGAATCAGATGTAGTGCGCTACGCACCGGATCTAGTACTCGTAACGTTTCTTCCAGCCAACGACGTCCGAAACAATAGTTTCGATCTCGAAATTCTTCTATCCGGCCGGCGGAATATCCTTCCATTTTTCGAGATCGGCGAGCCTGGACACCTCGAATTGCAAGTCCACCCGTTTTACGAGAACGCCATCAAGGTGTACACAAATAGCGAACAAGTATCTCGGCTGAGGCAAACCTATCGCGGCCTGCGGGGACGAATTCGGTTGATTGAACTCGGCAATCGGGCGATTCTAGCGATCCTGTCGTTGGGCTCAACCCGCCAAGGCGAGGAGGCCGTCGATAGCGACGATCGCCAAACTGAAGTGGATTTGAGCCTCTACAACTCTAAGAGTCAGAGCGATTCGACATTGTGGCGCGAGGCTTGGGTCCTGACCGCCGCAATCTTGTCTAGATTCGCCAATGCCGCGGCAGCGAATGGCGCCGAGTTTCACGTTGCAGTTGCCTCAGGGCCGCTTGAGGTAAATCAAGAAACTCGTGAGCGTGTACTGCGCCGGAGGCCGCACGCCGATTACGACTGGCGACTGCCGAATGACTTGGCCACGGCGATGTTGGACAAGCTCGGCGTAACCTACACGAACCTTCTGCCTCGGATCGAGCGTGCCGCGGAGGAGCGCGGCGAACTCATGCATTTCGTGCGCGACGGGCACTATTCGTCGGCCGGACATCAGCTCGTCGCTGACGAACTCCAGCCAACGATTGAACGGTACATTCTGGCAGCCGAAGGCAGTGGCGGCCGTTAGCAAAATTCGATCCACTCGATGTACCGGAAACTGGCGCTGAACTATTCGTCGGGGATCCGGGCCATGCAGGCCTGATAAATCACTTTTAATTGACGAGCAAAATCGCCGGCAGCTGTACGCGGACCGCCCGACTTTCTGGGAGTAGCCGCCGCATGGGGTTCATAACGGTTTGTTGGTGGTGAGGGAGCATCCCAGCTACGTTAGCGACTACAAAAATCTAGACGATTTCGCCCCCAGTAACCGGCGGCGGAGTGCGCTGCACAACCCTAAGCGTCTCGGCACTCTTTATTAGTACCCGGCCCAGTAGCTCGCTCTTCGCGGTGTCTTCGATGAACGAGCCTGAATCGGATATGGCCTGGGGAAAAAGCACAAAGTACCGAAAGTCCGGCGGAAGTCCGGCTTCGGATAGGAATGCCGTTGCCTTTTCACGGTAAGTCCAGTTTGTCTGGAATGACGCCATATCGGTAACTGTGGAGCAAGCGTAACCGCCTCTGTCCATCCGACGCGTGGAACCCGGTTTGATCCGCACCGCCACCCAATGATCGGGATTGACCTCTTCTTCAAATAGGACTGTCCGAGTCAGAGAACTCGATTTCGTCTGAAAAACCGCTCCTTTTTCGAGATTTTCTAGAACTTGAAGTATCGAGAGCGCCGTCCCCTTAACGTCAGTCCATTCCGTGTTGAAGTAGGCGTCCTGCACGATCCACTCGCCTTCAAATGGAACTAGAGTTGTGACGTGCGTGTATACTCCGTCCACGCCGTAAAAAAAGCCCACCGAGTCGATTCCAAACAATTCATAAACCCGCCGTAACATCGTTTCCGTTCCGCCGCACCAGTACCCCCCCTCTAGGTTTTTCTGCCTGCCGAGAAGAGTCGACAGGTCTCCCTGAAGCAACTCATCAGGCAGAAGCGTGCCCGGGGTGGCCGACAATACGGTGTGGTGGTAAACCCATTCTCGGATTCGACGAAGCGTCCGCAGGCTCCCCTCCTCCAGCTCGCCGGTGTCGCGTAAGATCCTTTGCTTTAGGGTGTCGGAATTCATTTGTTTTGAAAGTGGCGGCGCCCAACTTCCGTCGGAGTTTTGGTTCTGAGCAATCGCCCGCTTTCCATCCACAATCGCAGATTGTGAGTGGGATCCGCGTAGAAGAATCGCTTGAGCCGATGAAGGCTGATGCGATGCGAAATCGCTTTGTCGGGAATCGCAAACAATTTAGGGTGCGAGTTTAGAATCGAATCGAGCAAACTTGTTCCGTAGCGGCCACTGCCAATGATGAACATAGGCGCCTCATAGGGTGACGCGCCAGTGTCTTTTGCCGTGCCCAAAGCGGTGAGGATTTTATTTCTCAATTTTCCGGCGCCTGATTTACTCACAAAATCATTTGGAAGACACGATCGGGAAGCGGACGTTCCACGGGCACCGCGATCAGGTTCTCGCGATAGATGCCGTCTGTCGCCGGTACCGCAAGGCCTGTGGATTCATCGAAACGAAATATCTCGTAGTTTTGTGCGCGCGGGGTGCCGCACAGCCCACCCACACTTCCGCCTTGGGCAAGCAGAGACCGCTCCGAGGCCTCAAATAGAATGAACGGAAGAAACCTGGCAATTGCGCGTCGCCCGCCTTCACTTAGCCGTTCCTCGGCTCCGTCGACATCAATCTTTAGAAAGTCGATGCGGTCGACGTGGTTTGCATCGACAAACGCATCCAGAGTTTGCGTCCGCACCTGTTCGTGATGAAGTGTTTCAGTGGAGGCGTAGGCAAGTTTTCCAAGCGAATTGTGACCACCGTGCTCGTCGGACGCCACAGTTAGCTCCGCTGAACCGTTCTCGTCCGATAGAGCGAGCCGATGGCTACTCACGTTCGCGGCGGCGTTTAGCGCCAGATTAGCCGATAGCCGCTGAAATTCTCTATCGCTGGGCTCAACCGCCCACACATGCCCCTCCTACCGACCTTCGCCGCGGCGAACAGGGAGTACAGCCCCTCGTTTGCTCCCGCATCCAGAACCTTCATGCCTGGTAGTAAGAATCGCTCCAAGAACGCAAATTCGTTGGGCTCATAGCATCCGTGTCCAAAAACGAGTAAACTCACGTCGTTGCCGAGATGCAGCTCAAGCTTGATTCCGTGGTGCCAATCGAGTTGAAACGGCAAAGCGACTGACTGATCGCGACAGTTCGTCCAAATTTGCTTGCGAAATTGAAATGCGACATCTGGATTCGACCAGTCTGAACCGAACCGCGAGCGCGGATACGGCACAAGCGGGCGAACGTGGCACAATTTTGCCGCAAAATTAAGCATCTGCTCGTCAGAGAGCTCCTCCACGTCGAGCTCCACAGGTAGGTCGGGTGCGCGAAGCGCAGAACGAACCAGCTGCAACTCTCCCCTCATGGCAGTCACATCGTTATGCCTGGACTGCGCGTCTCTGCTCGAGTCCTGGGCCTCCGCCCGACCGTGTTCGATCGCAAGTGCGCCGCTTTCCTGGCCGCGCCGAATCTCGCCTAGCTGCCGATACACCAAGACCAGCAGCGCTAGGCACAGGGCGGCGATGAAAGATGCAACAATTACCCCCATCTGATCTGATTTTCCATCATTTCATAGACGTGAACCGCACGCTGCAATTTGCTTGCTAGCATTGAAGATTCTCTGGAGCGTCCGATGGATCAAAGTACACGAGTCTTAGTCACTGGAGCGGGGGGTTTTATCGGCTACCACCTGACTAACGAGTTAAAAAAACGAGGATATTGGGTACGCGGAGTTGATCTGAAACAGCCCGAGTTCGCGCCGTCCGCGGCAGACGAGTTTCTGGTAGCCGACCTCCGTCTCATTGACCAATGCATGGAGGCCACGCAGGGCGTTGATCGGGTATTCGCGCTCGCCGCTGACATGGGCGGAATGGGATTCATTTCGGCCCACCACGCGGAGATCCTCTACAACAACGGAGTGATCAACTTCCATACACTTCACGCGGCTCGCGAAAATGGCGTCAAACGCTATCTATACACCTCGTCCGCATGTATCTACCCGGAACACAAACAGACCGAAGCGGCGGTGACCCCGTTGAAGGAAACGGACGCTTACCCGGCGGCTCCGCAAGACGCCTACGGTTGGGAGAAGCTGGTCAGTGAAAGGCTGTGCCTACACTATCGCGAGGACTACGGCATCGAGACTAGAATCGTCCGCTTTCACAACATCTTCGGCCCGCTCGGCACCTGGCGCGGGGGCAGAGAGAAAGCTCCGGCGGCGCTCTGTCGAAAAATCGCAGAGGCGAAGCTTGCCAGAACCAACGAAATTGAAATCTGGGGAGATGGCGAGCAAACCCGGTCGTTTTGTCACGTGGATGACTGTGTGGAGGGCATCCTAAGGCTGATGGATTCGGACTTCGCCGAGCCTCTGAACCTCGGCCAAGATCGCATGGTGACAATCAACCAATTAGCGGATATTATTGCGAAGGCAGCGGGCGTCGAAATCACGAAAAAGCACATTGATGGCCCGATGGGTGTTCGCGGCAGGAACTCCGACAACGATCTGCTTCGCCAGGTTCTCGGATGGGAACCCTCCATTTCACTGGAAGACGGCCTATCACCGACCTATGCTTGGATCGAGGACCAAGTCAGATCGGCTTCATCAGCCGACTAGAGCATTTTCAGTGATGTCGTAGGTCGGCGCGGGAGTATTGAACTGTTGAAGCGTGTCGCGTCCCAAATAGAAAGTTGTGGCCAGCCCTGTCGACGTCTTAGCCCGGACTGCCTGTAAACGATTTCGCTATTCGCGCACAAGTAGGTTTCGTTCTGGTCTCTAGGACGCTAGAATCGGACTGTCTTGCCAAGCTTCGATGTCTCGCTCTACAAGCCTCTCGGTCGGATTCGGTCCATCCGCGTTGCTCTCTTAGCGTTCGCGCTAGCCAACTCCGCTATCGCTCAAGATGCCTTCCGGGCGCGTCTTGCAACGATGCCGATCGAGGTGGCGACTCGGGAGGTGATCACAGGGTCGGGGTCGGGCTCGGCAGGGCTTGAGGGCACAACGCTCGCGGTACGCGGAAATTTTTCCGGAATGCAAGGACCGGCAACCGCGGCGCGGGTCCACCAGGGCCCAATGATGAGCGTGCGGGGGCCTGCGCTATTCGACCTCAAGATTGCAACAGACCCGCAGGGCGAATTCTCCGGTAAGTTCAAGCTCACAGCCAAGCAAGTCGAAAGTCTGCGCCAGGGTCGGATGTATATCCAGATCCACAGCGAAAGCGCGCCCGACGGCAATTTATGGGGTTGGCTGCTGCCATAGGTGATCGATTGGTGGAACTTTCGATTCAACAGATCGTTCGAAGTTGGCTGCCGTTTACCAATGTGTTTACTGCGCTCGTGCTCGGCGCGACTACGCTTCAGGCTCAACAGCCAGCGGTGTCGCTTGAGCCGGGGCCGTTCACAGAACAGCAAGCCGCGGCGGGCCTGGCGGCCTACCAAGAACACTGCGCCAATTGCCACCGCCCGGACTTGAGCGGATTGAACGAGGCGCGCCCACTCGTCGGCCCCGATTTTATGCGCCAATGGCGGACACGGACGGCCCAACACCTATTCACCTACACCCAACTGACGATGCCGCTACCGCCGGGCGTTCCCGGTTCTCTCGGCGAACAGACGTACTTGAACCTCGCCGCATTCCTGCTGCAAGCAAATGGCGCTCGGCCCGGAAGCGAACCGCTAACCCCTAGCAGCACCGCCGTCGTCGGTAAGGTCGCCAACGGTGTGATGCCCGAGGCTATTCAGGTCGCCGCGTCCCGAGCGTTCCCGGCTGCGGCTACCGCTGCTGGCGGCGGTCCAACCGGCCTGACGCTCGAGGGCTCGATCGCCGACTACTCCGCCATTACCGACGAAATGATGCGCAATCCTTCGCCTGACGACTGGCTGATGCTGCGCGGCAACTACCAGGCGTGGAGCTACAGCCCGCTCGATCAGATCAATCTGGAAAACGTTGGCAACCTGCGCTTGCAGTGGGCGTGGGCAATGCCGGCGGGCGGTGCGAGTCAGCCCGCGCCCGTCATCCACGACGGAATCTTGTTCTTGTTCAACATGGGCAATGTCGTGCAAGCGCTTGACGGCGCTTCCGGCGATTTGATCTGGGAGCATCGTTTAGGACCCAATAAGGCATCCGGCGCGATGCGCGGATTGGCCATTTACGGCGACAACGTCTACACCGCGACCAACGATGCTCGGCTGGTTGCGCTCGACGCCCGCACTGGAAAACTGGTGTGGGACACGACAATGGGCGACCGTAGCGAGGGCGCATACCGCAACTCGAGCGGTCCCATGGTCATCAATGGCAAAGTCGTCTCGGGACTAATAGGCTGCGCTCGGTTTCGCAATGAGAAATGCTTCATTAGCGCCTATGATTCCCAAAACGGCGAGGAGCTCTGGAGACTCAATACCATCGCAAAAAGCTCGGAGCCGGGCGGAGACACCTGGGGCGATCTTCCAAATCTTTTTCGCGCCGGCGGCGAAAGCTGGATCACCGGAAGCTACGACCCTGAACTCAACTTGACCTACTGGGGAACCGCGCAAGCGAAACCTTGGATGCCTGTCAGCCGCGGCAACAGTGCCCTTGACGATGCCCTCTACACCAGCTCCACGCTAGCGATCGACGCTGACGACGGGACGATGCGCTGGTACTTTCAACACGCCCCCGGCGAATCGCTAGACCTCGACGAGGTGTTTGAGCGGGTACTGATCGAAGTCGACGGCGAAAAGGTCGTCTTCACCATCGGCAAGCCCGGAATTCTCTGGAAGCTCAACCGGGAGACAGGCAAATTCCTGGGTCATCGCGAAACGGTGTTTCAAAACGTTTACGATCACGTCGATCCGACAACCGGCAGGCCTCACTACCGCTCCGACATTCTCAACAACAAGCGCGGTGAGTGGGTCAGTTCGTGCCCCAGTACAGAGGGAGGGCACAACTGGCAGCCGATGAGCTATCACGCACCCTCCGAGCGGTTGATTATCCCGCTGAGCCAAAGCTGCATGGAGATCCGTGGCCGGGTCGTCGAGCGCGTCGCGGGCGGCGGAGGCGTTGCGGCGGATCGTCGCTGGTTCGAAATGCCGGGCAGCGACGGAAACATCGGCAAGCTCGCAGCCTACGACGTAAACACCCTGGAAGAAGTGTGGTCGATCGAGCAGCGAGCGCCGTTTCTAACCGGGGTTCTGTCCACCGCCGGCGGCGTGGCGTTCGTGGGCGATCTTAATCGCGAGCTCAAGGCGGTCAACACCGAGACCGGCGACGTAGTGTGGAAAACGCGTCTCGCTACTTCTGTGCAGGGGTTCCCGGGTACGTTTAGGGTCGGGGGGAGGCAGTACCTAGCCGTGACCACAGGGCTGGGCGGCGGCAGTCCCCGCGTTGTTCCAGGTCTCATCGCGCCGGACATTCACCACCCGCCAACCGGGAATGCTCTCTACGTGTTTGCTCTGCCAGAAAGGTAGCATCGCAGCGCGCGCATGATGAAGCACGTGGCCTTCATCGTCGTTGCCAATTGCTGTTTCTTCCCAAACGCCCAGACGGTGCTAGAGCAATTTCGCTGATGCCATAGACCGGTCTTGAATGAAAAGCCGTGAAGCCAGCAATTTCTTGAGACTAGATTCCGCTGTCCGAAATCGGAGGCGGTAGAGTAGGGGAGGGTCCCGCAAGCGGGCTTAACCTCCCCCCTCATCGAACCGGACTTGCGGATTTCCCGCATCCGGCTCTCCAACAAGCTCTCGCCTCAGGCATGCGCAGCAGCGGACACCGCTGCTTGGCCTTTTGGCCCAGCTTCTGTCTCAAACGAGAGAGTTTCTCCGGCATCGCCGGGCTAGCAAGTGGAATCTTTTGAACATAAACGGCTCTCCCTTCTGTCGCAATTAGCATGCTTGTCTGACTCCGTCAGCATTAAAGCGCCAGGGGGCCTTCGCTCCACTCGCATTACCGAGCTTCGTCGCTACTATGCGCCCCTCCGACTCCCGCACCGGCCCCTGCGCTGGTTGTGCTTTCCCCGCGCCGGGTGGCGAACCGTTCGTTTCCGATCGGCTCACTTGCCCATGCGGGCCTCCGTATCTCTCTCAACACAAGGTTCCTCGATGGATCTTTCGAGGCGCGCTGTCCGCATCTACCCCGGAGAGTCCACCGGCTGCAGATGTTCGCTGCTTCACCGACGGTTGCAGGCTTCCCCCTAGTCGGCGGCTTGGCCACTCTCAACTTCCTTAACGAGGCCTATCTGCGATTCACTTTCGTTACGGCTCACGTGTTTGCCTTCTCGGGCTTCGCCCGCGGCGGTTCCCCCCCCACGAACGCCGGGTCGGCTACACGGGTGAACGAACCATTCCCATGGTCAACTCCTTTCATTCAACTAGATCCACCAGGCTTATCCTGGCGCACCGACTGTAAAGGAGTGCGGTGGCGAATGGTTAGCTGGGAAAGTTGAGTTGGGACCTGTTGAGGAATGATCAGCAGGACCTAGCTCAGCGTATTCCAGAAAGCTGCTTCGCCACCGCACTCCTTTCCAGTCGCGCCTCCGATTTCGGACAGCGGAATCTAGTAGCAAGAAGTTGCCAGCTTCACCGCTTTTCATTCAAGAACGGTCTACGGCGTTACTGAAAATGCTCTAGCGGACTTGGGACATCGCCGTCGGTCGCGGCAATTGCACATAAACCCGGTCATTCGTAGCCTCGGCTTGATTCGAGCTCAGAGTAAAGAGAATCAAGAGCAGGGAGCGAGGTTCCCCCACTTGCAATCTCGACACCGTTGTCGAAATGATGAAACAGTCATGCGCAACCTATTTCTTCTCGTAATGTCGACCGTAGCCTTGTCCGCGGCGGGACCGTCCCCTGAAATCGCCTTTAAGAAACACACGATTGATCTTGGCCGCAACGAAGCTTGTGCAATCGCGGATCTCAACGGTGACGGCATACTCGACATCGTCTCCGGCGAGAACTGGTTCCAAGGACCGGATTTCAAGCGCCACAAGTTCCGCTCAATTCTGTTCTGGAACAACTACATCGACGACTTCAGCGACCTGCCGTTGGATGTCGACGGCGATGGCGAGATTGACGTGGTCAGCGTCGGCTGGGGCCAGAAAGAAATCGCTTGGTGGCGAAATCCCGGACGTGCTCGTGGTGAATGGCAGAAACATATGGTTCACGAAGGGATCTCGGTCGAGTTCGCGTTCCTGGTCGATTTAAATAGCGACGGCAAGCGGCAAGAGGTTCTGCCGCAGTTCGGGGGCGGCGCTGCAAACAAAACGTCATGGTTTGAGATCAGCGGAAGCGGCCAAGGCGCGACGTTGATCGAGCGGCGCGTTCACGGCGAGGCTCACGGACATGGCATCGGCGCGGGTGATGTGAATGCGGATGGCCGCATCGACGTGCTGACCCCCAAGGGTTGGCTCGAAGCGCCGAGCGACCCAAGCAAGACTCCTTGGACGCATCACGCGGAATTCAGCATCGAAGAAGCCGCCGGGTTTCTACACGTCAGCGACGTCGACGGCGACGGCCTCAACGACATCGTCAGTTCCAATGCTCATAGCTACGGCCTCTACTGGCTCCAGCAGCAAAAAGGCGAGGGCGGGAAACGCCAATGGCAGCGCCACCAATTTGATGACGCCTGGTCGCAGCCGCACGCGACGACCCTTGCGGATCTGACCGGCGACGGGCGTCCCGAAATCGTAACCGGTAAGCGGCTCTTCGCCCACAACGGACACGACGACGGCGGCCGAGAGCCGCTCGGGCTCTACTGGTACGAGTACGTCGACAGCGGCGAGAAATGGGAATGGGTGCGGCACATCATCCACTACGGCGGACGCGTCGGTGGGGGCATGCAGATCCCCGTCGTTGATCTAGATGGCGATGGCGACCTAGATATAGCTGTCGGCGGCAAGGGTGGGGTCTTTGTATTCGAAAACCAGACGAAGTGAATCCTGTAGTACATATTGAAACCTCTGTACTAGCCTGTTTCCTAGCGCGACAAACCACAGGCCTACTTTTTATAAGGTCATTCCCCTAAATTCTGTGTACGGCAATTTGCCAGTTGTCGGCTGGGCACATTCGACCCTAATATGGGACTCGTACCTATTGGGAATCGGGAAGGTTTCGGCCAACCCTCTCAAAGAGCAACCAATTGCCAATGCATTCTAGTAGTGAGGGAATAACGGCTCGCCGCAACTCGACGAAGTGCAGCGCTCGCCAAGGGATACTAGCGCCAAATGCATCGCAAGGCCAGGGTGGATCCGGAGGACGCTCGCGAGGCAACGGCATAAGCACCCGGAAGTCCGGCTTGCAGCGAGGGCGCGGTAACGCCAGGCCCATGCTGGGTGCCGGCGGCGGGCACGTACAACTGCCATCCACGGCTACCCCAAAACCGATCAAAATGATCGGACTTGCCTCTTCAGCCTCTGCAAGTGGTGCGATTACCAACGCGACCCGCGACGATCCGCTGTGGTATTCGCTTTTCACTCCGCACCCGAAGACCAAGTCAGTAGTGTTTGGCGGTGACTCCGGACCGCGGACATTCGACGAAACCAGCGCACCTCAGCCTGGCGGATACTCGGCCGAACCGGAACCCAAGCCCGATCCAAATCCTCAAGAACAGACCCGCCCGCGAATTCGCCCGTGGCAGTACGTAGAACTGATTTTGTCGAACCGGCGAGTCGTCCAGGCACTGGCGGCAACGGTTGCGTTTTTGCTGGTGAGTTCGATGGACGTTCCCTGGCGCGATTGGCTCGAACGACAGCTCGAACAGGTGAAAGCTCCGTTGGTGGCGGCGATGAATGCGGTCAGTCGGCCGATCAAGGAACGAGCTGCGTTCTTCATCGTCGACGACTTTAGCGGGGGCGTAGCGAATTGGAACTCCGACAGCAAGTCTGTTTCCGTCAATCCCTCGGGCTGGCTCGCGGTCAGTGAGGGACTAGCGCTGCACAAAGACACGATGGAGCTTGAAAGCTACCGTCTCGATTTCGATGCGAAGATTATCTCGAACGCAATGGGTTGGGCCATTCGCGCGCCCGACACGGAAAACTACTACGCGTTCAAATTGCTCGAAAAGGTACGCCGTGGGCAGCATCAGTTTTCGCTCGAGCGATTTACGGTAGTAGACGGCATTCGGACACAGGCGGGAAATGCTATCGAGGTTCCGACACACCTGGCGAAGATCGATGATTTCAACAGAATCTCGGTTCGTGTCGTCGGCGATCGAGTCACAACTCTCGTCAATGGCTGGGGTGTAGATTTCTGGCGTGACTCCACGTTCAAGCGTGGCGGCGCGGGATTACTTGCGGATGCAGGCGAGTCGGCGCTCGTTCGGAAAATGGCGGTCTCAGGAAACGAAGATACTTGGGGCCTAATCCTATATGGCACCGTCGAGTCAATGAAATCGGTACAAGAAGCGGCTAGTTCGCCCTTCGCCGTGATGCTAACTCCGATACCGGGCGAGTATCTGCTGGCGATGTCACCTCAACCCGGCACGATGCTGCTGCAAGGCCGCTAAGCCGCTCAGGTCGCTCGCCGAGCCCCTCGTTTTGACCCGGCATCTATAATGAGGATTCCTCTCGTCCGGAGGATCTTCCCACCCGAATGGCTCAAGTAAAAGTGGCATTTCAGGGCGCCCGAGGGGCGTTTAGCGAACAGGCCTGTCGGCAGTTGCTAGCCACGTCGGAACTCAACTTTCGCCCTCTCGAGCGCTTTGTCGACGTTTATGAGTCGCTGATGGCGGGAAAAGTTCGGTTCGCTGTCATTCCTTTCGAGAACACCCTTTACGGCTCGGTACATGAAAACTACGACCACCTGCTGCACTACAAGCCGGCGATCTTAGCGGAGACTAGTGTTCGCATCGTTCACAATCTGATTGGGCGCCCGAAGGCAAAGTTCGCCAAGATTCAGCGCGCGATCTCGCACCCGGTAGCGTTGTCGCAGTGCATCGACTTTTTCCGAAACCACCCAGGGATCAAAGCCGAGAGTCACTACGACACGGGCGGCAGCGTGAAGACGGTGATGGAGGGCTCGGATGACTCCGTCGCGGCGATCGCATCTTCAAACGCGGCCGACTACTATGACGGGAAGATTCTAAAGCGATCCATCGAGGACGACCGCGAGAACTATACCCGCTTCTTCCTGCTCAGTCGCAAGATTCCGCCCGGCTGGAAGTCGCCAACCGGCAACCTCAAGAGTTCGCTCGCATTCGTGACCAAAAACGTCTCGGGCGCGCTATTCCGGTGCATGAGCGCGTTTGCGCTACGCGATATCAATCTCATCAAGATCGAGTCACGTCCGCTGAAAGGGCGTCCATTCGAGTACCTATTTTACGTAGACATCTTGGGTTCGCCCGACGAGCAGAACTGCGCGAACGCGCTTAGACATTTGGGCGAGATGACGGAAATGTTGGCGGTTCTCGGCTGCTACCCGTCGGCGGAGTAGTCACAACTGGTCCACTAATGATGCAAAACATTGCAATTGATCTCCTCAGCAGCGACGAATCGACGGTTGACGTCGAAGTGATCGGCGCGCAGGAACCTGACGAAAATGTCGAGTTCCCGAAAGAGTTGCCAATCTTGCCGGTGCGCGACACGGTGCTTTATCCGCACGCTGTGATGCCGCTGAATATTGGACGAGAGAGCTCCATCGAGGTGGTCCGGTCGCTTGGCGAGAACAAGTTTTTGGGTGTTGTGACACAACGCGATCCTAGTTTGGATGAGCCCTCGCCGAAGCAGCTTTACGAGGTTGGTACCTTGGCGGTGATCCACAAGGTCGTGCGGATGCCGAACGACACACTGCTGATTTTCACCGAGGGACTGCGCCGGATCCAACTGACCGAATTCGTAACCTCCGAGCCCTACTACACGGCCCGCTACGACGAGCTCGAAGAGACCGACCCGGAGCCGGACAAAGAGCTTGAAGCTCTACGGCGCAGCGCGGTTTCGAGCTTTAACGCCATCGTCGAGTTATCGCCGTCCGTCTCGGACGAAGTTCAAACGATGGTCAAGAATATCGACCAGCCGGGCAGGTTGGCCGACTTCATGGCGGCAACCTTACCCGGGTTGGTGTCGTCGCAGAGGCAACAAATCCTCGAGACACTCGACGTTCGCGCCCGTCTGCAGCAGTTGATTGTCGATATGGCAAAAGAGCGCGAAGTGCTCGACTTGCGCCAGAAAATTCAGTCCGAAGTGCAAGGCCAGCTTTCGCAGTCACAGCGCGAGTTTTATCTGCGGGAGCAGATGAAGGCGATCCAGAAGGAACTAGGAGACGTTGACGAGAATGCTGAAGCCGAGGAGCTCCGCGAAAAAATCGACAAATCGAAGATGCCCGAGGAGGCCCTCAAGGAGGCTCAACGCGAACTGAAGCGCCTGCAACGGATGTCACCAGCCGCAGCCGACTATACGGTCACTCGAACCTATCTCGATTGGATGGTTGCATTGCCCTGGAAGAAATCCACCGGCAAGAAAGTGAATGTCGTCAAGGCGAAGAAAATTCTCAATGAAGACCACTTTGACCTTGAAAAGGTCAAGGAACGGATCCTTGATTACTTGGCGGTTGTCCAATTGAAACCGTCTTTGAAGGGCCCGATCCTGTGCTTCGTTGGCCCGCCGGGCGTGGGGAAGACTTCGCTCGCTAAATCGATCGCGCGAGCCCTAGACCGAAAGTTCGGCCGCATGTCGCTGGGCGGCATGCACGACGAGGCCGAGATCAGGGGGCATAGGCGGACTTACATTGGCGCCTTACCCGGTCAGATTATCCAGGGCATTCGGCGCGCCGGCGCCAACGACCCCGTCTTCATCCTTGACGAGATCGATAAGTTAGGACGCGACTTCCGCGGCGACCCCTCATCGGCTCTACTTGAAGTGCTTGATCCCGAGCAGAACAACTCGTTTCGCGACCACTATCTGGATGTCCCGTTCGACCTGTCCAAAGTCCTTTTCATTACCACCGCAAATATGCTCGACACCATTCCCGGACCACTTCGGGACCGCATGGAAGTCTTGCATCTGCAGGGCTACACCGAGGGTGAGAAGGTTCAGATTGCGCGCAACTTTTTAATCGCTCGACAGATCAAAGAAAACGGCATCACTGCCGCCGACATCGCGATTTCCGACGAGTCGCTCAGCTTCGTGATCCGACGTTATACACGCGAGGCGGGCGTCCGCAACCTCGAGCGCGAGATCGGCTCGATTTGCCGCAAGCGAGCGCGACAAATCGCGGAACGCAGGTCGGTCGCGACAAAGAAGGCCGCTTCGAAAAAGAAAGCCGCCACCCGAGCGTTAAAGGTAACCCCCGAGGTGGTAGAAAAATTCCTCGGCCCACCGAAGCTCCGCGATGGCATCGAAATTGCGGAACGAACGAAGATCCCTGGCGTCGCCGTTGGGCTGGCCTGGACTCCGTTTGGTGGGGACGTGCTGATCCTAGAAGCCTCGAAAATGCCCGGAAGCGGCAAGGGCCTTACACTAACCGGCCATTTAGGCAAGGTCATGCAAGAGTCGATGCAAACGGCGCTTAGTTGGGTTCGCGCCCATTCGAAAGAAGTCGGAATCGACTCGAAGATTTTCAAGACCCTCGATATCCACGTTCACGTACCGGCCGGGGGCAATTCCCAAGGACGGCCCGTCCGCGGGCGTGACGGTTGTTACCGCATTGGCTTCGCTGCTTACCGGGCGTAGAGTTCGTCCGAAACTTGCGATGACCGGCGAGGTGACCCTAAGTGGACTCGTGCTGCCGGTCGGCGGCATCAAGGAAAAAGTTCTGGCAGCGCGGCGTGTCGGCGTCAATGAGCTGATTCTGCCGAAGGAAAACGAAGTCGATGTCGGCGAAGACCTCAAAGACGAGCAACTCGAAGGTATTCGAATTCGCTACGCCGACAATGTCAACCAGGTCATCAACTGGGCGCTTGTTAAACCGCGTCGCGGCAGAAAGGCTGCCACCAAGAAGGTAGTACGCTCTCGCCGCTGATATCATTTGGAGGTTCTTTTTAAGGAGGACTTCCGGCCATGGGCGACACTGAAAATCGAGAGCTCTTTGAATTCTTTAGCGCTGACGCGACGCCCGCAAAGCAAGCTACCGCGCTCAGGAATCATTTTTCCGAGCAGGCGCTCACAGAAGGCTCCGCAGTGTCGGCCTACGGTGGACAGTTCGTGTGGGCGGTCGCCACGGAGACTCGGCCTCATCTTTACGTGGACGACGCTCCGGCGGCGCCGATGCGATCGCTGCCCGGCGGGTTGTGGGCTCATCCGGCTAAGCTGCGCACCGGGACGTCACACGCGCATTACTTTCGAGTCGACGGCAAAATTCTCGAGGGAAAGCGCTACGACACAGCGGCCTTCGGACCCGATTCTTATCCTCGCGAGGGCGTGCCCAAAGGCAATCTCTCCGACGAACTGATCCACGAAAGCGCCACCTACGGCGGCTGGAAGGTTTCTTACTGGGTCTACGCTTCACCTGGAGTTGATGCGGCCAAGGCCTCTCCCGTAATGGTTTGGCAGGACGGCCAACGGTTTGCCGAGCGCGGCAAGCGGTCCCGCATTATGACTGTCGTCGAGAACTTGGTTGAGCGAAAAAAAGTTCCACCGATGGTGCTGGTGATGATCGCGCCCGGCTACATCGGTGATCACGACAACGATTCCGGATACACGCCGCAGGCAACCGGACATATGAGAACCGTCCTCTACGACACCTTCAACGATGACTACAACAAGATGGTCGTCGATGAGATTTTCCCGAAGGTCAACTCCACGTATCTGCTTCGAAAAGACAGCTACTCACGAGCGATCGGCGGCCAATCATCGGGCGGAATATGCTCTCTGAATTCGGCTTGGTTCCGGCCCGCCGCGTTCAGCCGAGTGCTTTCGAGGATCGGTAGTTACGCAAGTATTCAATGGCGTTACGGCCAAGAGAACCCGCGAGCGGGATATCCCACCGGTCGATTTGGCGACGACGACCCGGCGGAGATGCTCGACGGCGGCAACATCTGGCCTTTCTTGATTCGCAAGCGCGACAAGAAGAATATTAGAATCTGGCTCGAAGACGGCAGCTACGACCTCGAAAATGACCACGGCAGTTGGCCGCTCCAGAACATCCAGATGGCGAACTCGCTAAAGATGAAGGAGTACGATTTTCACTTCAGCTTCGGCAATGCCCAGCACAACACCCAACACGGCGATGCAGAACTGCCCGAGGCGCTAGCGTGGCTCTGGCGCGGATACGACCAAGCCACGTCGTTCCAGAATTTTGTCATGGATCCGGCTGAAAAATCGAGACCATACTTCCGCGTCCAGATTGCCAATCGATAGCGGATCTTCAAACTAGCCGGGATGACCTCGCGACGCAGAAAGTTGCGGCGGGGGATCGGAGTGGCGAACGCAAAATACCACTAGATCGCGTAATGTGCCGGGTCTTCGTCGCGATCGTGGACGACTACGTCGGTCGGACGGCTGAAGTTGATGATATAGCCACCGTTCAGCGGGTCATGGCGCATTGGCTGAACTTTGCCCGATGACGAGATCACTCGCGACAGGAGCGAATAGTTCCCTTCGTCGGAGACGTCCCAACAGACTCGCCAAGTCGTCCAACAACAGGCGGCAGGGCTGCCCTGCAGGTCCGCGCAGCGCCAAGACTTGCCGCCGTCGCAGCTAAATTCGACCGCCGCGACACTCTCGTCGCCCGCCCAGGCAATCCCCTCAACGTAGTGCCGACCAGGCTTAAGACGCTCTTCGTGGCTAGGACGGGTGATTTCAGACTTCGGCTGCATCGCGCCAACGATTTCGCGATTCTTTCCGAATCTGGTGTCACGCTCGACCGTATACTTCACCGTTTGAAAGTAACCGTCAAAAGGCCGATCGATGAACGAGACGTTCCCTATCCACTTCACGGAAGCAACTCCGTACCAGCCCGGCACAATCAAACGAGCCGGATAACCGTGCGCCAGCGTCAGCGTTTCGCCGTTCATCCGCAGCGCCACAATCGTATCTGGGTGCAGAGCAACATCGATCGGAAGGCTGCGGGCAAACGGAATTTCTCCGTCAACTCCACCATCGATTCCGCGATCGGCGCCTTCGAAGACTACCTCGCGCACATTTCCATCAAGCTGAAGCTTGTCGACTAAATCTCGAAACGGTACGCCCGACCACTCCGCGTTGCCTACGGCGCCACTGCCCCATTGCACTCCCGCCGCTCGGCGGTCAAGATAAGCACGTCCATTGCCGGCGCACTCAAGCGTCGCGAAAACGCTGTGTTGCGGCATCGAGTCCAGTTCACTCCAACTGAATTCCGTTGTGCTGTCGGCGCAACCCGCAAGACTCAGTCGCCAGCCGTTGGCGTCAATCTCGGGAACATCAAAATGGTTGCGCACGAAGAACGACTCGGTCGGCGTGATCCAGCCTCGCTGATTGTCGAGCAGCGTCTCGCTGTTTTCCGGGATCGTTGTTATTACCTTGCGCGGGTTAGTAATTGTCGTGCTCACCGTTATATTTTTGCATGAGATCTACCGCGCCGCAAGTCCGTATGTCATTTATTTTCAGCTATTTAGATGACCCCAATCCCGATCGGGATTATAGAGTTCGAGCTAGCCCCAAGTTGGCGCTGGAATATCGACGTCAGGCCCGAGAGGTAGCTTGACCGGGCGCCTTTCCGCAAATGACAGATACGCGGCTTGGACAACTTCGAGCCCTTTGTAGCCATCTTCGCCGCTCGCCATCGGAGCGTTCTCACCACGGATGGCCGCAAAGAAATTTCGGTACTGGTCTTCAAAAGTCCGTCGCCGTGGCGGCCAGATGTTGACCCAACCTGGGTCGAGGTCGCCCCACCAGCGAGTTGGCCGCGTCCACGAGAGGATCTCGGACGGCAATACCTCGGCGGGGTCATCCTCCAGAAAAATCGAGACCGGGGCCGACTGAAAGGGCGCCGTGATGAATGCGCTTGCGCCCACCGCAGCCTTTGTCCCGAAAAACATTGCCGGCGATGTAAACGCCCGCGAGAAGCGGTACCAGCTTAGGGAGCCGATCGCGCCGGATTCCATCTTCAAAGTCAGTATCACGCTGTCATCCATGTTGTGAGTTTCGAGGACCGATGACATCTCGACATAGACCTCGGCGACATCGCCGAGCAGCGCGCGCGTCTGATCAATGCGGTGTTGGCCGACGTCGATGAGCGTGAAACCCCCACCTTGTTTCGGGTCGAAGCGGTAGTTCTTGACGCCGCCTGGAATGATTTCGAACGGTTCGGTAATGATGCCGTTGAAGGATCGAACGCTTCCAAGCAGACCGGCGTCAATCAACTGCTTCAAGCAGTTGTGTTCAGCGCTGAAGCGGTGGTGAAACCCGAGCTGAAAGATGCGGCCGGCCTTCTCGCTGGCATCACTCATCGCGCGCGCGTCGCTAAGCTTCAACGCGATCGGCTTTTCGCACAAGACGTGGCGACCAGCGTCGAAAGCGCACTCGACCTGTTCGCGATGGAAGGCGTTCGGCGAGGCGATCAGCACGGCGTCTACTCCGTCGGCTCGGATGGCCTCTTCCATCGATGACGCTACGAGAGGGATGGCAAAGTCGGCGGCCGCCTTCCGGGCGGCGTCCTGTGAGGGGTCGAAGATGCTAGCGGCCTGACCCCCGACGGCGGATAGCGCCGGGAGATGGCGAGCGACAGTGACCGCGCCCGCCCCGATGAGTGCCAATCTGTTTTGCTGTTGTTCCATGCCTAGCCTGTTGCGATGCTCTGGCCGGCTGGCCAAGTACGAAATTATCGCACTGCGGTTTTACATACTCGGTAACGATTACCCAGGGACACTCTCTTATCCACTGCCGATCACCCAGCGTTTGTCGTCGTAGTTTCAACAGCTTGGGCGGCTGGTACTGACTATGGAAACCCACGTGCATTTGACGAGGACACCGGAGGTAGCTACTGATGACGCGTTCCTTAGTAGTCAGTACATTTCTATCGATGACGTTACTGCTGTCGGCGGGCTGCGCGACCAAGCAATTCGTCCTGAACCGCACAACGCCAATCGATGATCGCTTGGCCGAGGTCGGCGAGCGCTCCAACTCGAACACCGAGAGGATTGACACTCTCACGAATCAAGTTGAGCGAGACGTCTCGCGGCTCGACGAACGCTCGCTGAGCGCCCAAACCCGCGCGGACGAAGCAGTAGACCGCGCGGCAAATGCACGTGCTGCTGCTGACGACGCTGCTGCTACAGCGACCGGAGCCCGTGACATGGCTGAGCGCGGCCTCGCGGGAGTCGACGGCCTAGCCGAATCGCTGCGTGATATGCAGGACTTCGACATGGTCCACAGCGAGTCGGTCTATTTCGGATTCGACAGCAGCGACCTAAGCGAAGAAGCGCTGAGCTCGCTTGGCAAAGTCGCCAGCGCGACCGCTGGGGCGAGCATCTTCGCAATCGTAGTCAAGGGCTTTGCAGACAGTACCGGCGCCAAAGACTACAACCTCACGCTGAGCAAAAACCGCGCGGAATCGGTCGTGCGCCATCTGACGACAACGCTGTCGATCCCGCTGTATCGGATTCATCAGCTAGGCCTGGGCACTGACGAGCCAACGGCCGACAACAAGACTCCGGCGGGAAGAAAACAGAATCGTCGCGTTGAGGTTCAGGTTTTCGTCGCGACTTCAGAATCGCCTAAAACCGTGAGCAAAGCTTACGAATAGCGGGCTAAAGGTTCGCGAGATCGGGGTGCTCTGTGGCCCACTCCATGAACTCATCAACCGTGTAGAACGTTTCGTGCTTGTAAAGGCGTCCGTCATCCTCGAGAGGCGCGGTCCAGTCGTAGTCCCACGAGTCGCCGACCTTTTCCATCCAGTCGGTAATCTTCCCCTCAAGTTCCGCGCGAATCTCGGCCGCCGCCGGATCTTCCGCTAGGTTTTTGAGTTCGTACGGGTCCTCTTGCAGATCATAGAGAACCCAGGGCTCGTCAATCTTACGAGCATACATATAGCGCTCAGTGCGAACTCCGCGCCAACCAAACTCTGCGCCTCCAGCGTGGAATGGCCCAAAAATTTGGAAGTACGCGCTCTCCGGGCCCTGGTCCGATTCACCGAGAATTACAGGCGATAGATCAGCGCCCTGCATTTGGTCGGGCACGTCGATCCCGCAGAGCGACAGCAAGGTGGGCGCGATGTCTACGTGCGAGAAAATGGCTTCCGTGACGCGCCCGGCCTCGGCATTGGGGTGGCGCACAATACCCGGCACTCGAATCGATTCCTCCCACGGCTTACGCTTTAACCGCATGCCGTGAGAACCCAACATTGCGCCGTGATCGGACGAAACGATGACCACAGTGTTCTCCCGAAGGCCCAAGCGCTCGAGCTCGCCGAGGATGCGTCCGACCTGATCATCGACGGCGGTGATCATCGCGTAGTAGGCTGCAATTTCCTTGCGGCCTGGTACTGCCGGATAGGGGACGGGAGTGAGGTCGCGGTCCGAAGTGTCGCCGTCAAAATTTGGCCGCAATTCGATTTTTTCAGGGTCGTACATCGCCATGTACTTTTCGGGAGCAATGTAGGGGTCGTGGGGCGGACCCATCTGCACTGTCAGAAAAAATGGGCGGTCATCATTGGCCGAGCCTTCGAGGAACTCGATGCCAAGGT
This sequence comes from Bryobacterales bacterium, assembly GCA_965247305.1. Classification (GTDB taxonomy): domain Bacteria; phylum Acidobacteriota; class Terriglobia; order Bryobacterales; family UBA6623; genus CATQHP01. The sequence continues at coordinate 6,102,752 of OZ252030.1, forward strand.
CGGTCCATGCTTCCGGCTCGAATTTCTTAATTGGAATTGGCTCGTCGGTATCGCGAAAGTAGTGAGTATCGAAATGCGAGTGACTGACCTGGTTCGCCGCCCAAAACTCGAACCCCTGCCGACGTTCACCGGGCGGAATCCAACCGGGCTGGCGCTTGCCGCCATCGAGGTGCCATTTGCCCACGAATCCGGTTCGATATCCCGCATCTCGGAACACCTCCGCGACGGACGTCTCCGACTCTCGCAGCCGCAAATCGTTGGCTATCATACCGTTCGCATGAGCGTATTTGCCGGTTAGGATGTCCGCCCGTGCCGGACAGCACACAGGCGTATTCGCGAAGTGATTGCGAAACAGCAGCCCCTCGGCAGCCAACTTGTCTAGGTGCGGGGTCTTGACGTCTGGGTGGCCCATACAGCCCATCGCCTGAGCTCGCATTTGATCCGGGAATAGGAAGAGTACGTTGAGCGGGTTCGGATCGGGACTGACATCGGGAGCAGCCCCACATCCCCAAATAGTTAGGGCACCAGCCGAGCAGCCAAGAAATTCACGTCGAGAGAGCATAAGCCCAATGATGATATCTCACCTGGCGTCGGACGGCCGATCGTCTAGCCCGGAGATTTCCCCAGCTGCCGGTGAAAGCGCGCGCTAGCCGCATCACTACTTCGTTGCGCTCGCCTGACGTGCTCGACGTACTGTCAAGTACGCCTGTGCGCGCCAAGTGTCGCGCGCCTCGTATTGATGCGGCTCCCACGCACTTTCTCTCGCCGCCTGGGGAAATCTCCGGGCTTGCTACTTGAAGTCAGCAGGCTTTACGGCGCGGTCGATCCAGTATTCGGGTGGATGGTTGTTGAATCGGGTCGGGTTGTATGCGCCGACGATGTCCACGTTGGCGCCAGTTGCCGGAAGTTGGCCCTCGATTCCTAGCGCCCAATACGCTGCGTTGACGATCATGCGGCGGGTGCCGTCGGCGACGATGTCGGTTGAGGCTCCCATGGTGGTTGAGAAAACGCGTCCCTGTTGGCCAGCTGGGATCTGGTAGGTCTTGGTCCACGCCACCGGCATGATGGGGTCGTTTTTCTCGGCGACTGGCGGACCATCGCCTGGGCGCATGCCGTACATGATGTCGCTTTCGTCATACTCGCCTTTGCGGGTCACAACTTGGCCGAAGACCAGCGGCTTTGAGTCGCCAGGCAGCGGCAGGCGGACCGTGTAGACATCGCTTGGTCCCCAGATGTCGTCTTCGCCGATGCCCCTCAAAATTGGGTGGTCGGCTGCGCCGTCGGCAATCACGCCTTGGGTGGCCTCGTGCTTGTGATGCCCGTGGTGGGCGTACCAGCGCTCCCCGACTACTAGGCGTCCGAAGCCGTCGCGCCATTCGGCTTGAGGGCCGGTATAACCGTCGCCGTAGTGGCCGTAGGCACCCCAGTCGGCTTCGGGAATCTCGGGAAGCGGCAGGGAGTCGGGGTCATCGGCGTTGCGGTAATCGCGCAGGTAACTCATTACCGCTTTATGAGGATCGACGGGCGGGGCGAACGCGTGGGTCGCGGTTCGCAGGCCGATGATGGGCTTGCCGGCCTTCAAGAAGCGGTCGATAGGGGCCATTTGATCGTCGGGCAGTCTGCGCCAGCGAGTGAGCAGGACCATCAGGTCGGCGCTATCAAGGGCGTCGGTTCCAGGGATGTTGGTGTTGACGTGGGGGTTGATGATGCCGGTCTCCGGGTCAACCGCGAAGAGCACCGTGGTTTTAAAACCATGGTGAGTGGCGAGGATTTTGGCGAGCTGCGGCAGACCTTCTTCGGAGCGGTATTCCTCATCGCCTGAAATGAGAACGACGTGCTTACCGTTGCCCGGTCCATCGGCGCCTTCGTATGTCAGCACGTGAGGCGATGGCGGCTCGGCGGCTGGAGGCGGCTCGACTGACGAGCAGGCAAGTGCGAGGGCTAGGACGGAGAAGAGTGAGATGTGTTTCATTTACGACTGCCAGTTTAGCGGAATTGCGACGGAGACTAGTATCCTGGCAATTGGCCTCCGACACGGGTCGATGGTTTTCCAAAGGAGATTCGATTGATGAGCGAAGAAGCTGCCGCCTATACACGTCTAACCAGAATTACGGCGCTGATGGATTTTACTTGGGGACGCACCCAACGATTGCTCGACCAAGTTGGCGAGCTTGATGCTTGGATGAATCGCTACCGCCCGGGTGGCCCGCATGCGCTCTGGATCGCTGGTCACTTGGCGGTCGTCGATGCCGGCGGGCTGAAACGCTACACCGGCGCCGCTGAGAATCCGCTGGCTCACTGGAATGGCATGTTCGGCAACGGTAGCGAAACCGTCGACGACCCGGCACACTACCCGCCAGTGGAAGAGGTGCTGAGCACACTGAAAGACGCGCGGGCAAAGTACCGGGAGTATGTGAGCGGTTTGTCCGATGCCGACTTAGATCGGGCGGACATCGTGATCGACCACTTGCCGGTGAGAGACTTGCAATCGCACATTGGGTTTTTGCTTTGGCATGACAGCCACCATGGCGCGCAGCTCCAGGGAATTGCCAAGACGGCGGAAGAGGCGAACACGGAATAGCGCCACCGGACGGTGGTCTATGAAGATGTTGAGAATGCTCTAATCGTCCGCACACCGACCCGGCAGTCCGTTAGGGCGATTGCTTGGCTAGGCGCGCCTTCTCATAGAGGTCGATGTGCCGCGGTCTTGGGCCGTCTGTCGAAATGCCTTCGGCCACCATGAGCTTGGTAACCGCTTGGATTGCCGCAGACAGGGGTTTGAAGTTTCCTGGCCGGTTGCCCTCGGCAATAAACAGTGGGGTCCAGCCGTGCTTATTGGTTTTTCTCCAGAGCTTTGAGTCGGCCCCGCTGTCGGCTAAGAATTGGATCACGGACGGAAAGCTCCCATACACGGCGCCATGCATCACAGTCTCGCCGTTGTCGTCGACGGCGTTGATGTCCGCACCGAGCTCCAGCAACATCTTGGCGGCTTCCAGCGCTTCCTCTTCCGTGCCGGCGTCTTCAAGCGGGGCGCCGGTGCCCTGCCCCACCGCCGCCATCAAGGTAGTGGTGCCTTCTACGTTGGGAATGTACGGGTCCGCGCCCAATTCGAGCAGAAGCTTCATCAACGGAATATCACCTTTGTCCGCGGCGAACAAAAACGGTGTGCAGCCTTGGGTATTGATCTTCGGCGCGACGTGTCTGCCGTTCTTCAACCGCGCGTTGACATTGGCGCCCATCGACACCAGAGTCCGAACGAACTGCAGGCTCGATAGGTTGCCCGAGCCCTCGGGAGTCGGATCGCTACCGTAGTCACTGTTCTTTGGTTTGCGCACCCAAGTGATTGTGTGCAGCGGCGTGTAGCCGGTGCGCTCATCATTGGGATCAGCGCCGGCTTCGAGTAAGGCGACCGCCAACTCGTAGTGGCCGTTCTCGATTGACAACAACAGCGGGCTCGTACCGGCTTTCGCGGACGTAAAACTCGGGCGCGCCGTGCGATTCATCGTCGCGTTGACGTCGATACCGGCCTTGAGCAGCGTCCGCACGACGTCGTTATGCCCTTCGCGAACGGCGAAGAAGAACGGCGTAAATCCGGATTTCAGGCTCGCGGTCATATCGACGCCGGCGTCGAGCAACGCCTGAACAACCGGCGCATGTCCCTCGGAAGCCGCCCACATCATCGCGGTCTGACTGGCGCGCTCGGTGGCGTTGGGATCAGCGCCTTTGGCGAGAAGAGCTTCGACAATTTCGACATTGCCAGTTCGCGCGGCGGTCATGAGAATCGTCTCGCCGCCGGGAAGCGTGAAGTTCGCGTCCGCTCCGGCGTCAAGTAAAGTTGTTGCCAGTTCGGCGTTCCTGTTTGTGCAAGCAAGCGAAAGAGCGGGCATGCCGTACTGATTCAGCGCATTCACGTCCGCGCCGGCTTTTACGAGCAGCCGCGCTGTCTCTTCGTCGTCGTTGTAGACGGCCCAGTGCAAGGCAGTCGTGCCATCAACCTGTGTCGCGTTGACGTCCGCGCCAGCCTCGATCAACGCTCGTACGGTATCGGCTTGTCCGCTCTCGGCAGCGTCGACGAGACTTGTCTCGGGAGTGGCGAATGAACCTGCAGCGCAGCCAATTAACAAGATTGCGATTTTGGCAGTTCGACCCAATGTCATCTTTTGCATTTCCTGTCGGCGGCCTCTACACCGCTACGGATTCAAAAAGGTCTTCAACCTTGCCGGTGCTATCGCCAAATGAATCAAGGTAAACGCCTACACGATCAAGCAACGTCAAATGCAGGTTCGCCAGCGGCGTTCCATTCTCGTATCTCACATGACGGCCGCCCCTCATGCCGCACGCCGCACCGCCCGCGACGAGGATCGGCAGGTTGTCGTGGTCGTGTTTGCTGGGGTTGCCCATGCCGCTGCCGTAGAGCATGACTGTGCTGTCGAGCAGGGAGCCGTCGCCGTCGGCCGTAGCCTTCATTTTTTCGAGATATTCAGCAAATAGCGAAACGTGAAACTTGTTGATTCGCGAGATCTTCTCGACCTTTTCTGGATCGTTACCGTGATGGCTCAACGGGTGATGGGGATCAGGCACGCCGACTTCGGGATACGTGCGGCCGCTCAGCTCGCGAGCCAACTGGAACGTGATGACCCGCGTGATATCGCCCTGGTAGGCCAGCAATTGCAAATCGAACATCAGCCGGGCGTGGTCGGCGTAAGCAGCCGGCACGCCGGTTGGGCGGTCGAGGTCGGGCAGCGGATTGTCTTCGGCCGTCGACTCGGCCATCTGAATCTGCCGCTCGACTTCTCGAATGCTGCCGAGGTAGTTATCAATTCGGGCCTTGTCCGCGGGGCCCAATTGTTTCTTGAGCCGAGTAATATCCTCGTTGACCCAATCAAGCAAACTGGCGCGCTTGTGAAGCGCCGCCCGACGGTCGTCTAGGCTGCCCCCTTCACCAAATAGCCTCTCGAACACCACTCGCGGATGCGCTTCAGAAGGCAACGGTGAGGTCGGTGACGACCACGAGAGATTGTTCTGGTAAACGCAGGCGTAGCCGTTGTTGCACTGGCCGACGGTTTGCAGCAGATCCATCGAAAGCTCAAGCGACGGGAGCTGTGTATGTTTTCCTAGCTGCCGTGCCGCGTGCTGGTCGACGGTGGTGCCGAGGTGGTAGTCCGAACTCTCGGTATGTTTCGCGAACGCAGCGCTCAAAAACCCAGCGTTTGACGTCGAGTGCGTACCCGGATAGGCGTTCGCCAATTCAAAATTCGTGAAGACTGTTACGTCGTCCTTGATGGGAGCGAGCGGCATGAGGGCGGGCGACAGTTCGAGCTTGGGCGAATCGCTCGGTATCCAGCGAGAATGGTCGCAACCCATTGGGATGAATACGAAGCCAAGCCGCGGTACTGGTTTCGCCGGCGTCTTATCCAGAGCCGTCGCCGCGGGAACCATCGCATCCAACAGAGGCAGCGCAAGCGCGGTCTTCATTCCCCTCAGGAACGTACGCCTCGGTAGAGCCTTCTTCGTGATGATCATGTTGAATTCCTCATTTGAAACGGTACGCTCCTTACGATACCGAGTATCAGCGCCGAGAAGCGGTAGTTATCCGCCTGGGCTTCGCGAACAATTTTGCGAATCGCCGGTTCATCGTAGTACTCGATGCCGCGCCCGAGGGCAAAGGTCAGCAGCTTTCTAGTCAAGGTGGAGGTGAACAATTCCGGCCGTGATAACAACTCGGCCTCCAGCCCGCTGACGCCGTCGTCGGACTGCTTGGCACCGGGCAGCCCGCCCGTCGCGTCGACCACAGTCCCGTCGATGTAGTCACGCCAACGGCCTACAGCGTCGAAGTTTTCCATCGCGAATCCAACAGGGTCGATCGTCTTATGGCAGCTAGCGCAGGCAGGGTTGTCGCGATGCGCGCTAAGCCGTTCGCGCATCGGCAACTTCGCCGAAACCGAATTGTCGAGCGCGGGTACGTTGGGCGGAGGCGAGGGCGGCGGCGCGCCGAAGATGTTTTCGAGCACCCAAGTGCCGCGAATAACCGGCGAAGTACGCGTGGCGTACGAGGTCACGGCCAGGATACTGCCGTGCCGCAATAGCCCACCGCGTTTACTATTTTCGTCAAGCTCAACGCGGCGCATCCGCGTGCCATAGATGTTCGGAATGCGGTAGTTTTTGGCTAGTCGCTCATTCAGAAACGTATAGTCGGCCTTGATCAAGCCGAGTACACTGCGGTCTTCGCGCAAGATGCTATCGACGAACAGCTCCGTTTCCCGGCGAAAGGCTTGGCGCAGGTTGTCATCGAAGTCTGGAAACAAGCGGCCGTTCGGTGAAAACGCTTCCAGCTTGCGAAGATACAACCACTGGCCGGCAAAGTTGGTTGCGAGGTTGGACGAACGCGGGTCCGCGAGCATTCTGCGCGTCTGCTTCTCAAGTCCCTCGGGTTTCGTCAGTTCGCCGCGGACCGCAGCATCAAGCAGTTCGTCATCGGGGATGCTGCTCCATAAGAAAAACGACAGCCGCGAGGCCAGTTCGAGATCGCTGACTCTGTACGCACCGCCCGGCTTTTCGTTGACTGAATCAAACTCAATGCGGAACAAAAATTCGGGGCTTACGAGGACGGCCGTTAGTGCCGCCTCGACCCCTGAGTTGAAGCCACCATCGGCGCGCCCGTCCCGATAAAACTCCATCATGCGAGCGACGTTCGCTTCCGAGGCCGGCCTGCGATAAGCCCTGGTCAGCAGCTTTGAAACGATATTCTTCGCGCAGGCCTCATCATCGGCCTCGCCGTTCGGTGAGCAGACGAATATCTGCCGACGACTCGGGGTATCGTCAGAACCCTTCGCGTCAAACGGACCAGTAATCGAAACCTGAAAGACCGCCGGCACCGAGCGCGGATGCCGGTGCATATTGAACCGTGAGAGCGTCGGCTGCCGCATCGTCTCGATCAGCGAGGCTTGGTTCTTAGGGAACGTAACCGCCACGTCATGCGGACCGGCCGCGACACGTAAGCGAATTTTCAAATGCGTATCGACCTGCGTGTAGTCGAAGCGATCCGTCGGCGGCTTCACAACGAACGTCCTGGCGGGCTCGCGGTCAAGCAGCAGCAAGACGTCGTGCTGTTCCTTCAATCCTTCGATTTCTTCGTTGCGGTTTCGCGTGAGCCAGATGCGAATCTCATACTCGCCGTCGGAGGCAAATGTATAAGGAATCGAAATCCCGCCGCGCGTCCCGATTGGGAGCCCCGGCACGTGATGTTCTTGGGTGACGTCCGGCTTAACTCGGATCATGTCACTCTCGGGTTTGAGTGCACTGCCGCCTATTGCTAGGCGGCTGATCTTTTGCGCCGCCGAGACGTAGCGGTCGAGCAGTGTCGGTGACAGCTCACCGACGGTAACGTTATCAAAGCCGTGGCCGCTCTCGTCCTGAGGCAGAAGCGTTGCGGCGTCGATGTTCAGCGCCAACAGATCGCGAATCGCATTCTGGTACTCGGTACGGTTCATGCGGCGCAGCGTGTCGGTACGGCCTGGGTTGGGGTGCGCCGCGGAGGACTCGTCGAGCGACGTTTCGAGCATGGTGACCAGCGCCGCGCGTGCCGCGGCGGGTGGCCCCGGCAAGCCTGCGGGCGGCATCGTGCCGGTGCGCAGCTTGTGGACTACTTTTTCCCAAAGTTCGGGCTCGTCGCCGACGGCGGCTAGGTCGGCTGAAGCTAGGCTCAAGCCAGCGGTTTTTAGGGCGTCACTATGGCAGCTAGTGCAATAGCGATCGAGTATTTGGCGGTGGGTCGAAGCAGGCGCCTGCGCCAGGCTACTCGGCGGCCCAAGTAACGAGGCGACGGCAAACAGGATTGCAGCGACGCCAAAGCGCCCGCCAATCGCGTGAGAGATGGCCCAACAACCTCTCGCTAGCGGATGGTTTGACATGGGCGAGTTCTGTAACTCGGTTTTCGATCATTACTGTAACTCATTGGCACGGTGCTAACAAAGAGTCGCGAGGCTTGGGTGTAGATTGTCCGGAATGTCCGGTTTTGTCCGGATTTGTCCGGATTTCGCTAAAAATCGGGCTGACGTGAAAGGATGTGGTTGGGTTCTTGGGCTTGTGATTGGCGGTGGTTCGTGGGTTCCTTCGCTGGGATGGGACAGTCCACACGTGGGTTCGGTTTCGCGGTGTAAATTACGTTGTCTCATGGGACAGTCCCGCCCCGGGGATGCGCAGCCCCGTGATGCTGTTCCGCCCGCTGTTAGTGGGTTCTTTTAGTTGGACGGGACAGCCTACGCGCGACTGCCCCGCCGGTTGGTTTGCCTGCTCATTTCAAACTCGACAAACCGATAAAATGGGAGCTCCCAAGTTGCTAAACCTCCGTGTACCAGCGACGTTGTGCGGGCAAGCTTTTTGACAGCAACGCCGGGTTGCTAGGTTGTTCTTTTCCCCGAGGACAGCCAGGACCGAAACCTCGTTTTTTTGATGTTGCTTTCACAACACCGGATGGATGGTCTCATCTTTCGCTTAAGCCAGGCAAACTCCATAGGCATCCGTGCTTGTACTTTGCACGCCCTTAGGAACCTGTTTCAACCCTACACCCCCGTGTCAAGTTTTTAGGGGGTTTGGCGGGGCGTCGAAACGGCTAAGTTGTTGAAATTTCAGGCTGAAAAAATATTTCAAAACCCCGGTACGGATGATTTTGGGCAAGCAGTACATGCCATTTTTGAAAATGATCTATTTCGCGACGAGCCGAAACGGAGCCTCGACGTATGGCTGACGCTCGTCGTTTCGGCCAGGCACGGCGGAGAGGATGATGTAGTCGCCTGGCTCTAGATTGTCGGTTCGGAGAGCGCCCATGTAGTGAATTTCTTTCTTGCCGTCGACGATGCGACTCTCGGCGCGGACTTGGAAATCACCGATCTGTTCTTCGTTGCGAAGAAGCGCTATTTGGGGCTCTGGCGCTTCGCCCAGCATGTCTTGCGGTGGGTTGTAGAGGCGGTAGGTGAAGAGCACGGTTTCGCCTGGCCGAAACTCGCGGGCGGACTCGGGAACAAAGCGGGTCTGGCCGTAGTCGAGCAATTCGCCCCAGGGCTCGGCGGGTGTCTTTCCGCCAGGTTCAACCGCGCGGCGGGTCAGAAGCATCGTACTGGTCGCCAACGGCTTTGCGAAGTCGGGGGCCCAGAGGCGCTGTTCGTCGACGCCATAGGTGTTCGCGTTCTCGTCGCGCAGTGCGAGTTTCCACTCTTGCCAGCCCGCGGCGTTGAGGGCGAGCGTGAAAGACACATCGATTGCAGTTCCGCCCTTTTTCTTGGCGGCGGCGAAGCCTTTTTTGTCGAAAATCCGGCGGACGCGACGTTCGTCGCTCGCCGCCCAGGCGCTTGCGCCGGAGCGCACGCCACCGGCAGCGGTTAGCTCGACGGCTACGCCCTTGCCACTTTCGGCACCTTCGACTTGCTTGCCATCGACGCCGGCCGTCGCGATCATCAGCGGTTTGCCATCGTCGCCACGGAAAAATGCGTATGCCACTTGAAGCGGCAGGGAGGCGCCGTCGATCGAAAGTTCTAACGGCGACTGGGTTGGCGCCCGAACGGTCCCCAGCCCTTCGATGTCGAGATAGTTTTTCGCGGCACTAACTTTCGTGCCCTTGCGGGCCACCGCCACCTTGATGGAGTGGTGTGCGTTTTTCCCGCGCAGTTCAGGCGAGTAGCCGAGGACATAGTAGTCCTGGGCGTCTGCGATGATCATGTCGAAAATCAACTTTGGATCGTTGGTACCAAGCAAGGCGCGGCCGTCAGTGGCCTCGGCGAGACTGTTGAGGCCCGGCTGATTCATCGAACCATCCTGCCCCGTGTAGGCGGGATAGAAACTTGATCTAGAGAACAACGCTACTGTCTGCAACTGGTCGAGAGTCCGCTGGCTGCGCAGGACATCCGCTCCGAGACCAACTTTTCGGTTCTGCCGCCTAGGAGCTGTCGAACGTGTGTCGAGCCCTTGGCGGTCTAGGCGGACTTCGGGACGGAACAGCGCCACGGCCTTTTTACCGGCGACTCCGGAAAGCTGGGCCGCTAACTCCAAGTACGGCGCTAGCGCCGCATCCCCTTGAACCTGATTCAACATGCCAACGTTCCAGAGGCGAGGCAACCCCCCGCCAGGTGTTTTGGCCGGCAGGTCGACGCCCGCCGCTATATAGCTCTTCAAGAGTTCTCGATCAGCGGTAAACGGAGTGCCGCCGAGCGATACTTCAATGCCATGCGGAATGTCGGAATTAACGAAACTGTCTATCGCCTGCTGCACGCGCGGAAAGTCACTGGGCGAAGCCTCGACCGCGACGTAGATTTTGGTCTCTGAGGCGTCGCCGACAAAGCGAAACGAATCGACATTTTTGGCGCCGCCATCTTGAATCGAAAAGTCGAGCTTCTCGAGATTTCGAACCGGGCTGCCTTTCTCGCCGGTTACACGAACTTCGAGTTCGAGAGCCGAGGCGGCTGAGCAGAGCAGAAAGACCGACGCCAGTAAACCGCGATTGAGTGCAAGCATTTCTTGGTCATCGTATCGAGTTCGCCGACAAAGCGAAACGAATCGACATTTTTGGCGCCGCCATCTTGAATCGAAAAGTCGAGCTTCTCGAGATTTCGAACCGGGCTGCCTTTCTCGCCGGTTACACGAACTTCGAGTTCGAGAGCCGAGGCGGCTGAGCAGAGCAGAAAGACCGACGCCAGTAAACCGCGATTGAGTGCAAGCATTTCTTGGTCATCGTATCGAGTTGGCGGCGGGAAGTACAGCGGTTCTTTGGAGCCGAGATGTCGTTCGGCGGCGTGCTGAATGCGTGCGAGTGGGTCGGAGCTGCGCGGATTTGTCCAAATCGGGTTAGATGACGTTCTGCGTTTGATGTTCCTGATAGCGAGGTTGGGCCGGGCGGGGCAGTTTTGCGAAGCAGATTTCGGCCATTCGAGGGAAACGAATGGTGGGGGGCGGCCTCGTATTTGAGTGCGTTGGCGACGGGGTAGGTTCGTTTGCCTTTGCATGGTCCTCGTCCGGGATATCAGTCGGGCCAAGTACCTTTTAGCATTTTCACCGAAAGCGTAGACCGGCATTCGGACACGCCGGCCGCGCGTGCTGGGTTGGAAACGTCGACCTGGAGGTCGACGCTGCCCGCCGGAGGCGCGCGCCACGAATCCCCGCGAGAGTGTGTGCAGAGGTGTCTAGAATCGGTATACGTAAATCGTGAAAATGCTCTAGTATTCGAGAATGTCAGTCGCCTACGCACTTGCTGACGCGCGTGCCACCGAAAGTCGCATGTCGCTAGCGTCGAGCCATCACGTTGTGAGTCAAAACGTCGACCGGAGGTCGCTAGTTAGAGGGTTAAACGGCTTTGGCTGGTTCGAAGGCTTGCACGTCGGAGCTGTTGGGGTCTTGGAGTTCTGGGATCTGTACCCTTACTCGGACACCGCCGCCTTCGCGGTGCTCGATCGTTAGGTGGAAGTCGTTCCCGAATAGAACCAACAGACGTTCGTGGACGTTGCTGAAACCGATTCCCTTTTGGAAGACATGGGGCATGACCTCTTCTGGTATGCCGATGCCATCGTCTTCTAGCTCGATTTGAAGCCGTCCGCCTCGTAGGCCGCTACGCAACCATATCGTGCCGCCGCCTACTTTGGGGCTGATGCCGTGCTTGATGGAATTTTCGACGATGGGCTGGATAATCATGCTGGGGATCAGCGCACCGAGGGTGGCCGGATCGATGTCTTTTCGGATGCGCAACTTGTCACCGAAACGGATTTGCTCGATTTGGAGATAGTCGTCGATGAAGGCAAGTTCGTCGCGCAGGGGCGAAAAGGCGTCCTGCTTGCGTAACAGGCGGCGGAGTATGGTCGAGAGGCGGAAAACGACCTGACGGGCTTGGTCTTGGTCGATTCGAATGAGTGCGGCGACCGAGTTGAGGGTATTGAAAAGGAAGTGTGGGTTGATTTGGCTGGTCAGGTTTCGAAGGCGGGCCTCGATGAGCAGGCGCTTTTGCTCTTCTAATTTCCACTCGTTGCGCGTGTTGTTCCAGACCTTGAGCGTCAAGCCGATGCCGATGACGGTGGCGAAGTACACGAGCACAACCGTGAAGGGATTGAGGTCAGCGTCCTTCGGGTAGGGTGCGAATAGCCAGTTGCGATCTTCAAAAGTATGGGCGAGATTGGTTCGGGTGAATTCGATAAACAGCCCGCCCAGGAGTAGCAGCAATTGAAAGGCGCCCTGGCTGTTAGGGATTCGCGCACGCGCCCATGACCATAGCGTGAACGGGAAGAACGGTGAGAATCGCCAGATCTCCTCGGGTCCGGGGGCAAAGTCTCGCAGCAGTCCGCCGAGCGCACCAACGCCGACGAGGAGCGGCAGCGTGACCCACTCGAACTGGGGCGAGAGAAAAGCGGCTAAGCCTACGATGGCGCCTGCTACAGAGCCGGTGACGTAGCCGCCAACTAGTCCCGAGACGAAGGCTCCTTCGAGACCGACCTCGGCGGCTTGGTAGCCGAGTACGATGCGAACGAGCGTTCCGGCGGCAAAGACGATTCCGAACAGCGTGCCGAGTTCAAGGCGCTGGCGAATCGTGCGCTGTTCACGCAGGAACATGCGCTTGGCGAAATTCCAGCGTAGCGAGATGCTAGCCATCGAGGCGACGACAGCGATCTTCACTAGCAGTGTGACAAGTAAATCGGCTTGGTCCATGGATGCGGCCGTGGGGCGGTGGCTGAGGGGCCGCGCCTATAATGATTCTAGGGACTTTACAGGTCGCTGTCCTGCTCCCGAACGCCCCTTTTCCACGAATATAGATGCCAGAAACTCAGCACACTACGCCGGCCGTAACGGTCGAGCAGGTGGCCGAAGCAGATTTCCCCACGCAATTCGGAAAATTCCGTATTTGCGGGTTTCGCGGTATATCGGGAGACCGCGAACAAGAGATCGTAGTGCTCAAAGCTGGAGATTTATCGGATAGCGGGACAGTTCCGATGCTGCGAATTCATTCACAATGCTTGACCGGCGAGGTGTTCGCGAGTCTACGCTGCGATTGTGGACCGCAGCTGCAGATGGCGCTGCGCATGATCGCGGAATCGACGGGTGGACTTCTAATTTATGACCCGCAAGAAGGGCGCGGCATCGGCCTGCTGAATAAGCTGATGGCGTATCAGCTTCAGGACGAAGGCGCGGACACGGTTGAAGCGAATCAGATGCTTGGATTCGACGCTGACGAGCGCGACTACGGGTTTGCAGTGGCGATCTTGCGGCAATTCAACTTGAGCGAGGTTCGATTCTTGTCGAATAATCCTGATAAGGTTGCGGCGCTCGAGCTCGGCGGGATTCGCGTAGTCGAGCGCATTCCTTGTGAACCTGAGTCTGGCGATCGGGCTTCGGCTTACCTTCTGACGAAGAAGGAAAAGCTGGGTCATTTGATCGACGATCGGTAACTTTGGGGCAAGAACGTCGGCCGGAAGTCGACGCTACGAACTCGACGTTGTTTTCTCTTGCGGCTCGATGACTCTCGCTTGCGATAATGAGCGCCATGCTTATTCGACGCCGTTCGTTTCTTTCGATGGCTGCTGCCGCTCCCGCGCTTGCGGCGGCGGGCGTGAAAGACGATATTTCGCTTGCGGCTTGGTCGATCAACCGAAGCTTTTTCGTCAACCACAGGTGGAAGAATCTTGAACTGCCACGGATTTGCCGTGAGGAATTGAAGATCAACGGTATCGAGTTCGTCAATCAATTTTTCGAGAACCCGACGATTCGATATCTGCAACAGCTCAAGCGAAACTTGGACGACTACGGCGTAACGCCCGTGCTGGTAATGATCGATGCCGAAGGCGATATGGTTGCGAAGGACGATGTTGAGCGGCGCCAGGCGGCTGTGGCGCATAGGAAATGGGTCGATGTGGCGCACTATTTGGGTTGTCACGCTGTGCGCTGCAATCTAGGCGGGAGCCGCCAGGGTTGGGCTGGTGACAAAGGCCTGGTCGCGCGTGCCGCCGATAGCTTTGGTGACCTGTTGGACTACGCTAGCGATTCTGGACTAAACGTGGTGATCGAAAATCACGGTGGGGCGTCGTCGGACCCGGAAGTTTTGGTCGCCGTAATGAATGCAGTGGACAACCCACGGTTTGGGACTCTGCCGGATTTCGGCAATCTGAATCCCGGGGGCGATCCGTATGAGGTGATTCGCAAGATCGTCCCCTGGGCTAAGGGGATCTCCGTTAAGTCGCGCTGGACGCTCGATGGGAATCATCCCGACTACGACCTCGCGAAGCTGATAAAGATTTGCCAGGATTCGGGGTTTCACGGCTTTTGGGGTATCGAGTCGGGGTTCGATCCAGGGAATACGAAGGATGGGCGGGCGGATTATTCTGGGTTGAGCAGCGATCAGATGTGGGCGCAAGAGCTGAAAGCGATTGAGCGCACGAAATCGGTGATTCGGGAGACACTTGGGCTGGGGTAGCCCGCGATATATCGACGAAAGATCGATTACTTTGGCTCCGCGGGACCGACTGCGAGAGCATTTTCACGAATTGCGTAGACGGGCAACTGGACACGCCCGGTCTACGCTTTTGTTGAAAATGCTCTTAGCCGTTCCTAGGTTCACTTGCGCATCAGCCGCTGAACATTCTTCAACCGGCCTTTTAGTTCTTCCGTCGCGCTTACGATCTCATTCTCGTCGTAGATTACATGTGGCTCGAGCAGCACGATCATCTCGGTCTTGCTCGTCGACTGGGTGGTGCTGCCAAACGCCCTGCCGAGCACTGGGATCTTGCCCAAAAAGGGCACTCTACTGGCCCCGTAGAGATTCGACTCGAGGATGATGCCGCCGACCGCGACTGTATCACCGTCATTCACAGTCACCTGTGTGCTGACATTTCTGCGTTCAATTGTCGGTGACTGAATCGCTCCAGTGATTCCTGTCGCGGACGAAACCTCTTGATTAATCACCATCGTGACGATACCCGACGCGTTCACTCTAGCCGTGATCGAAAGTGTTACGCCGGTCTGGATATTGTTGATCGTATTGGTGAAAAGCGATGACCCGTCCGACTGTGCGCCGCCGGCAATTGCCTGCGATGCCAACGTCGGAACCGACTGACCCACCGTAATTTCTGCTTGAATGTTATCCGTCGCGATCACGGACGGAGCAGAAATGACTTTGCTCTTGCCCTCCGATGCGCTGCCTTGCAGGAAAATGGCCAACTCGCGAGTGTTGCCGACGAGCGTCCCGATACTCAATGTCGTGGTGCCGGCTACATCAAAGCCGCCTGTTAATTTTCCGTTGACTCGGGGATTTGAACGATTCCGTAGAAATGCAGCCACTCCGTTCGACAGCGCCCCGTTGAGAGTGACCTCATAAATACGCGCGTTGATCAAGACTTGGCGAGGCGGAAAATCGAGTTCCTGAAGTGTCTTGCGAATCACTTCCCATTCCTGCTGCGTCGACTGAACAAGGATTAGATTGTTGACGTAATCGGGAACGATGCGAATTCCCCGAACAGGAGGCGCGCCCGCGCCCGCGTTGCCCAGCAACGCCCCAGTCGAGTCAGTGGCGCCCGCTGCTACGCCCGACACCTGCTGGGGTTGAGGCGACAACCCGGGAATCTGGATCATGCCGCCTCCGCCGAACCCACCTCCGTAGCCTCCTCCGCCGTATCCACCGCCACCGTAGCCACCGCCGCCATAGCCGCCTCCGCCATAACCACCGCCACCGTAGCCACCGCCACCGAAGCCGCCTCCACCATAGCCGCCGCCACCGAAGCCACCGCCGCCATAGCCTCCTCCGCCGTAGCCACCACCGTATCCGCCGAACACGCCGTACAACTGCATAATCGTGCCAGCGAGGTTTTGGGCCAAACCGTATTGAACGCGATAAATGAAATTCTGAACTCCTCCGACGGTGACTGATTTGTCGAGTTTGTCGATCCAGTCCTGAACATCGTCAAACACGCTATCGTTCGCACTTACAACGAGAATCGAATTGATCCGAGGCAGGGCGATGAACTGGATCGGCGACTGCTCCTCCGACAGCGAAAATGCTTGAAAGACGCTCTCGAGTTCAGTCGAAAGTGTCGTTGCGACGCTGTTTGCCACCGGGAACAACCGCATCCGTTGGCGCGCCATCTCGGCCGTATCAAATAGTGCGATCAGTTCCATCGTGCGCCGCATGTTGCGGCTGTTGTCGAGCACGATCAACGTATTGGCCTGAGCGACGACCTGAAACCTGCCACCCTCCCCAATAAACGGCTCCAACACCGCTCCAAGATCAGTTGCGGACGAGTAGTTCAGACGGATCGCGTTGAGCACCATGCGCTCGTCTTCAGGCAATTCGTCGGCGTCCGTTTGCGGACTGATCGGCGATTGCGTAACTCCCTCGAGCGGGACAATGCGATAGGTATTTCCGACCTGGACGGCGACCGCCCCATTCATGCGCAAGATCGTCTCAAGCAGCGGGAAGATGTCGCTTTCGCGAAGCTGCCCGTAGCTGTTGATCGTGACTGATCCGTCGGCAACCCGCGGGTCAATAATGTAATTGATTTCGAGCTTGCGGGCCAGCACGTCGAGAACGTCGAACATGCTCGCGCCCCGGAAATTATTGAACGAAATGTTTGCCGGCTCGTCAGCCGGCGGCTGATCAGCGGGCTGTTGAGCGGCAGGCTGCTGGGCGAATGTTGAGACGGCTAGGACGGCCGCAAGTGCAAGCACCCGATAGAAATGCTGTGATGAATTCTGCATTCTCTTCTTGTTTAGAACTCCCTTATGCGCTAACCCAGGCTCAGTGTCCGGACTACGGTTGAGGCTTCTTGCTAGCAGCCGATCCCTTCGAGGCCGACGCTGACTCGTAGTCCGACAACCACTGCTTTTCGTTTGTATTGAGCGCATCACGCTTGCGCGTCCAACGTTGAGCGCCAAAAGGCGTAGGCCGGCTGAACGTGATCGAGTCGCCGTCAACGCTCACCGCTACGTTCGACTTCCTCTTAGTAACTGGCGGAGGCAGTGCAGCCTTAGTCTTCTGGACCTTTCCAAACGGAGTCTGCTTGTACTCCTGCTTGGCGGTCTCCTTCTTTTCGTCTTCGCCGACTTTTGCCACGGCAACGCCGGCAGCCATAACGATCAGACAAAGTCCAACTTGAATTAAGAAACGCATCGAACTATTGCTCCTTCTTTTCCCACCAGTGTTGCGAGCCGAATGGAGTGGCCCGCACCCGCCGCACGTAGCCCTTGTGTTCGGTACCGTCCGTGGCTCCGTCATTTGGGTCTGCGCTATATCCGCCCGAACTCAGCTGTTTGCCAATCGTGTACTTGCCCTTGGCGGCGATCTCATTCGAGCCTGCAAGGTTCTTGGCCGTCCGCGCTGCCGTCTCGTTACGCGCACGCTCGGCTGCCGCCTGTCGAGCCGCGGGGCTGCTAGTAGACGCTTGTCGCTGCGCGCGGCCCAGCTTCACGGCGGCAAGTTCCGCCTGCGAAAGCTCGACCGTTTCGCCGTTCCATTCGAGAGTGACCGTCTCGTTGGCGACCGCCTGCAAGGTATATTCACCGACCTTCTCGCCAACGCCGGTCCAGCGAGGTGACATGTCAGGGTCGGCGGTCATCAGCGCCAGCGGGCCATCACCGAGATCAACAACACCAGCCAGCAACGGAACCTGCGGCCGCTGGGTTACCTGCTCCTCGGGAACTATCACCTCAATCACAGGGTTGCGGTCTTGCGAAAACAACAGCCGCTGCGAAATCGGCGCGTACGTTGCCGCGCGCACCATCGGCGCATCGCCCGGAGCCGGCATAGTCGGCGGCTCAACAGTTCCGCTCGAATTATCGAAAATCTCAAATCGCTCTTCCGCTTGCTCGTACTGCCCGAAAAGAGACAAACTGCCCCAAACGAATAGCGCCGCGAGCGCAATATTTATCAACACGAGTTTCTTTTTCATATGCCTACTCCCGTTGTTTCGTTCTTCTTCACCAGTTCTGGGGTCCGCTCAACCGGCAGGTAGCCGGCGACCGTCATCTGTACCCGCACCGCCTTGGTGTCGGCGTTGTCTTCGTTGACCCGAATGCTACGTGTCGTCAGAAGTTTCGGAGCGCTAGCAATTGCAGCCGACAGGTTGACGAATTGCTCGATCGCGCAGGTGAAATCAACTGTCAGCGGGACCTGGGCGTAGTGTTCACCTTCGAGCGCAACCGTGCCAAAGCGAGAGTTTCTCATCACGATGCCTTCACCCTTGAGCAAATCGCCGAGCAGTGATTGCATCTCCGCCTGCGCCAGCGCGGATGTTTCGGACGCCAGCAAGCGCCCTTCGACCTTTTCTAGTGCGGCCTCGACCGCCGCGTACTCGGCGTCGCTCAACGGCTTTTGGCTCGCCTGATCGCGAGCCAAAAGAAAGCGTTGCTCCAGAGCATCAAGCGAACCGCCGGTCAATGTCGACCCGCTCTTCGACGACCAAAGTCCTATCTGCCAGAAACCGACACCCAGCACAACTGGAATCAGCAACAGCAACATCCACTTCTCGCGATCGCTAAGCTGCTTCATTGCTGCTCCACCGGCTGCGGCTCGTTTTCAGGCTCAACCGCGGGCTCGGCGTCTGGCGCTTCGGTATCTGGTGCTGTCGTCGTCGGTTCAGGGTCTACACTCGGCTCCGCCGGATTCACAGCAGCAGGCGCTGCCGCCAAAAGCACGTCCAGCGCCGACAAATTCATTGGGCGGCGCTCCGCCATAATCTGGAACCGCTCGCCGTCTTCAATCACAGCCAACGACCGCGAAAATTTCGCCCCACTGACGGTCGACGATTCGTTGATCACCGCCAGCAGCGGCGCGGCTTCGGGAGCGATACCTTGCATTTGAATCCCGGCATCGTTGACCTCCAGGTTGTCGAGCCAAATCGTATCGGGAATGCGGTTGGATAGCTCGCTCATGATCCGCATGTCTGTTTCGGTTCGCGCCTGCAGCATTTGCAACTGCTCGAGCTTCACGCGCGCATCGCCCGTTTCCTTGCGGTTTTTTTCGACCTCGAGTACGACCCGATCGAAACGGTTCGTCTCGGCCTCCAATCGACTGGCGTAAGTAGCGTTTTGAAGCAGCGGACGAGCTACAAAAGCCAAACCCAGCAGACAGATAAATGTCACCAGTGCGGCGGTCGGCAGGTACATCAAACGCGAGTTCGATTGCTGACGATCGGCGGGCAAAAGGTTCGTACGCCAGCCGATATAGGGGCATGCCGACTCGAGCGCCACGGCCAACGCCGACAAATCTCGCCGCAGCCGGAAGTCCTCGGTAGCCGCCACTGGGGCCGGCAGCACTTCCTCAACGGCCTTCAATTCGAAACCCGGGAAGTCAGGACCCGCATCGAATTCGCCTGACAATACCAGCGAAGCCGTATCGCTCAGGCGCAGGTCGGAGTATGCCAACTGCATCGCGCGGCCCACCGGAACTGTCGCCAAATCGAATGCCGAGGACCAAGCCAGGCGACCCGGCGCCTCGCCATATAGCTCCAGGCGATCGGACCGCAGATCACCGACCACCAGTGGTGTCGGCGGCTCGTCCCAGCGAACCCGCAGTGCCGTATGCAGTGCCGCTGCCGCCACGCTGAACGATGCCACCGGAATCGCTGCCGCTGCAAACTGATCCGCATAGCCGTCAACAACCGCGGCTTCCGCCACAACGATAACGAGCGGCACCTGACCTGATCTAGACTTCTGGTCGCTGACGACGGCGTACGAGTGGTAAACGTCCTCGTCTCCGTAGGGATGCAGCGTGTCGAGCTGCAACGCGACCGCCGCAGCCATTTCCTTGCGGCCCATTGCTGGAAGTTGCAAGTTGCGAACAATAACTTCCTCGCGAGGTAAGCAAACAGTCGCCGCCACATGGCCGAGGCCGTGCTCTTCGAGAAAGCGCGTGTACTCAGTGCCCCATTCATGGGCCTCGCGTTCGCGAAACCCCGTAATCACAAGACGTCCGAGAACGCGCACGCCGTCATGGCGAGATTTCACAGCCACGACTACCAGGTCGTCGCCGCGGATCTCAATTCCGCAACCGGTTCCCCAGCGCTTGATCGTGTTCAGCATCGTTCTACAGCGTTTGAATGACGAAATTGACCACGGCTAAAACGGTTGGTCATACCAGCGAACAATCCGGATCGGATCGGGCCCGTCGGACGCGCCCAATTCCACTACCGCCGAAACTGAGCGCACCGCCCGCGGCTTTTCCGAACTTGCGTCCTCAAGCCGTGCGGTGGCAGTAAGCGTATAGCGCTTCGAACCGCCGCCGAGACCTAGGCTGATCTCGCTGCCCGAATTTCCCAGACTTCCCATGCCGGGGTCATTCGCAGTCAACGGACGAACGGCGCGAATTTGCTCGACCGTGGCAACGAGCCCGGCGGGTAGCCCGACCGCGATCAGCATTTCGGGCGAGGCATAATTCACATTCACTACGGTGGAGCCCTTTGGCGTCAGGTTCCTCATCAGTCCTCCGATACGCATTAGACGTTGTTGAGTCTTGCCTCGCCTGCCACCAGGCACTGGCGATGCGACCTCCCGGAAGGTGCCGTACAGCAAGTCCGGCGTCATACCTGGCACTGAGAGAAGTTCCTCCACCTCTTGGATAGACGCCGGTTGTCCCTCAAAAGACGAGCCGGAAGTGAGAATTGTTTGCTCGGCGCCCTCAGCTCCGTATCGACGCACTTCGCCGCGCTGCAAGCGGGCACGGAACTCCACAATGCCTGCCGCCAATGCGACCGCGCGGCCGCCGTCAATTCCCGCTGATGCCAGCAGCCGAGCCAAGGCCCCGGCAGTCGCCTGATTGATGTCGAGCTTTCCGCTTTCACCGACGATCTCGACATCGGCGCTGCCAGTCTCGAACTGAAAGCGCATAAACCGCTGGCCGACCGCAAAGCCTTCGTCCGGATCGTCTGGATTCGCCGGGCGCACAATGCGGTGCATCGCGGCCTCGATAGCGCC
Source organism: Bryobacterales bacterium (assembly GCA_965247305.1). Lineage (GTDB taxonomy): Bacteria > Acidobacteriota > Terriglobia > Bryobacterales > UBA6623 > CATQHP01. The sequence goes on from OZ252030.1 coordinate 6,123,680, forward strand.
ATGAGCGAGGAAATACGCCTTGGTTGAATCGACACTGAGCGATGCCCGATCGATTTCCGTTCGAACATTCGCCGACAGCGCAAATCCAATCGCCGTAAGGGCGATGATCGTCCATAGCACCGATAGCAGCGCCGAGCCTTGCCGTGCTGATCTAGCGTCGCCCACGGCCACTCGTCGATCCTTGGTAAACCGGAACCCATAAGCCGCCAATCGCCTGCATATATCGCTGGGTGGACTCGTCATTTGGCATTCCGTATTCCGAGCGCACTTGCGCGGTGATGGTAACTGGTTGTAGCCGCGCTTCCTCGTTCAAAGCGGCCATTTCCAGTCGGACCGCCACGGGCACTTTTCGCACATCATTCCAGACCGGAATCCACTCCCCCGGAGCGTCGACGTTAGGTGGGTAGTGCAGGTACGAAAATCGACACACGCCCAACTGATCCGCAACGATCAAAGAATTCGCTCGCGCCTCAATCGGCCCAAACACGATCCGCCGGCCGGAAATGCTTGCCCGGTCGTCGACCACATTCAAGGCGAATCTTCCGACGCTGCGCGGCCCTTGATATGGCAGTTCATTCAGTATCAGCCGTTGCCCTTCGTCGCCGGGAATCACCATCAATTCCACGATTCGCAGTCCCGAGCGAACCCCGGCGGCGAGCGAATACGACGAAACGAATCGCATCGCCGTCGGCTCGCCTTGGAAGAAAGGGAACGCTGGAACGTTCGATCCGCTCCGCACCGGCTCGGCCAACACCGGAACCAAACCCGCCAACTCAGAATGCAAGACAGTGTTCATATTCGAGATGCGCCGGTCAAGCGACATTGCCTGCTGCGAATCCTGCCAGGCGCCGACGCCCGTTTGCAGTGCCGTAACCAACCCGAGTGAAAGCATTCCGAGTAGCGTCACCGCCACCAAGATTTCGACCAGCGTCATGCCGGCCCGAGGGGAACGTCTCGCGGTCATCGAATGCGCACCCGTCGATAGCCCTCGAAATCGATTGACCGGCGCTCGCGGCCTGCCTGCCACCAGACCGTCAGGTCGACCCGCACGATTTGGCTGCCCGTTGCGCTCGAGCCGAACTCGCGAGTCGGCCGCGCCACCGCTTCCCAGCCTGACGACTCGCTAAATGCGCCCTTCATTGGCGCACCCAGCGGGATTGGCCGCATGACCAGCAGCTCGTTCATGCGGCTCTTCGCCAGCATCGCCGCCCGTTCGTACTCGCGCGTCATCGCCGCCCCGGCCAGCGAAGAGCTAATCATCGAAATCAGCCCCGACACGGCCAGGCCAAGCAAGGCGATCGCAACAAGCATCTCGAGCAACGAAAAGCCCGATTGATTGCGGTGCGTCCTCACTTGCCGCCGTCCCAATCTTCCGGTAGGCCGGTGAGAACGTTCACTCGAATCCCGAGTCGCTCGTCTTCCCCCGTGGCAAGCATCAATTCGAACGCGGGTGCCGGGGTACCTGGAAACAAGATCACACTGTGCGCATCCTCGAGCCCGCTTACCGCTACACCGTCTTTGAACTCCAAAGTCTCAATCCAGTCACCCGTTGCCGAGAGAACTCGTAACTGGTTTGCCTCGGGCTCGATCGTGAGTTGCACCACCTGCTGCTGCCGGTCCGCATACTGCTTTGCCTGTAGGAAAAACGCTTGCGCTTCGCCAATCGCGCCGCGTAGACGAATTCCCGAGAGTCCCCCGGTCACCGTCGGATAGGCAATGCTCACCATCAAACCAATGAGGGTCATTACGACCAGCATCTCGACCAGCGTGATGCCGGCTCGCTCTGATTGTCGTTGGCTCCTCACCGCATTCTGTGTCTAGCGCCAACTCACGATGTCTTCAGCGCCGTCTACGCCACCGGGCTGCCCATCGGCGCCGTAAGAGATCACATCCGGATCTGATCCGTGCTCCCCCGGGAACTTGTAGACAAACGGGTTGCCCCAAGGGTCCGGAGGAATGTCTTTGCTCAGGAATGGGCGAATTGCCTGTAAACCCTCGTCTGTCGTTGGGTAGTGGGCATTCTGAAGGTTGTAGCGTTGCAGCGCCGTCATGAACGCGTCGATCTGCGTCGACGTCGCCACCCTGCGGCCCTTCTCGACTTCAGGCCCTAGCTGTTGAAACGCAATTGCGCCGAACAAGGCGATGATCGTAACGACCACCAACATCTCGATCAGCGTGATGCCGGAACGGCCGTTCCGGCGGCGTGTTTTCAGTTGATGATTCATCTAAAACCCCATTTGGTTGATGCTGGTCAGTGCCAACATAATGCTCAAGATCATGGCGCCCACAATGACGCCCATCACGAGGATAACAATGGGCTCGAACAGCGCGGTAAAGCGCTTGATCGCCTCGCGCGTGTCTTTGTCGTAGATGTCGGCCATGCGCTCAAACATCTTGTCCAGATGCCCTGTTTCTTCGCCGACCGTGAGCAAGTGGCCGGCAAGCGGTGGAAATTTCCCGGTTCGCGTCAACGGCCCGGCTAAGCCCTCGCCTCGCTTAACGCCCTTGGCCACGGGATCGAGCGCATCCGCCAATACTTTGTTCGACAAAATGCCCTTCGAAATCCCAAGCGCCTGCACCAGCGGAACCGTATTTGCTACCAACGTTGACATCGCCCGAGCCAGGCGAGACGTATCAGCCTTCAGCAACGCATCGCCCAACACCGGCACCCGCAACAAAAACGCATCCCATTTCAGTCGGCCGGCGGTCGAGCGAATCCAACTCTGTAACCCAAACCCCGCCAGACAAACCAGCGCGATCACCAGCAAGCCCCAGGTCTGGGCCAGGTCGCTGGCGCCCAGCAAGAGTTGCATCGGCAGCGGTATGACCATATTCGTTGTCGTAAACGCTTCGGCGAAACGAGGAATCACGTACCGCAGCAAAATGAAAATCGAAGCGCTCCCAACTAGAACCAACAGCGCGGGGTACGTCAGCGAAGACATGATGTAGCCCCGCAACTCGTCCCGATCACGTTCGAATTCCGCCAGCCGGTCCATCACCAGCGGCAGCGTGCCCGATACCTCACCGGCGCGAACCATACTGACGTAGAGTTCCGAAAAAACTTCCGGATGCGTCGCCAAAGTGTCGGCGAACGACTTTCCGCCACGCAGCGATCGCTGCATGTCTTGCAACACAGCCTGAAAATCCTTGCGCTCCGTAAGTTCCGAAGTAATCGTCAACGCCCGGTCCAACGGGATACCCGCGTTCAAAAGCGTCGCGGTCTCCTGTGTGAAGTGTAGGATGTCTTTTGTGTTGTTTCGAAGCGTAGGCAGTTCAAACGCAAAACCACCGGGCTTGTCGGCACCCACAAACGTCGGCGTCATGCCCATCTGGCGAAGATCACGAGCAACGGCGCGAGAGTCATCGGCGACAAGAGTCCCTGTACGGGTCTTGCCGTCGGCAGCCAGCGCCTTGTAGTGAAAAGTGGTCATCGCAGTTAGCCCCAGAGGGGCGCCCTTTGAACTAGCCCAGGGTGCAACCCTCGGGAACAAACCCGCCATCCAAACGATCCCATCTCCCTAAAACTCCTGCGTAACTCGAACAACCTCTTCAACCGTTGTCACGCCGCGCTCGATCTTTCCCCAACCATCCTCACGCAGATTCCGCATACCATTGCGTCGAGCCGCCGCCGTCAATACCGAGGCATCGCTGTTGTCCATCACCAACCCGCGAATCTCGTCGTTCATCTCCATCATTTCGAAAATTCCCATACGCCCGCGATATCCGAGACCGCGACAGTTCTCACATCCCGCCCCGTGGTACGTTTCGATCCGGCGGCCATCCGGCGCATCCACCGTCCCACTCGTCACCCGGCAATCCTTACAAATGATGCGCACCAGACGTTGCGCCAAAACCGCCACTACCGACGAAGTAATCAAGTAATTTTCTACGCCCATATCCGTCAGACGCGTCACCGCGCTGGGGGCGTCATTCGTGTGTAGAGTCGAGTAAACAAAGTGTCCAGTCAACGCCGAGCGAATCGCGATATCCGCCGTTTCCCTGTCGCGAATCTCACCGACCATAATCACGTCCGGGTCCTGTCGCACAATGTGCCGTAACCCGGAAGCAAACGTCAGGCCGATCGTCGGGTTTACGTGAATCTGGTTGATTCCATCCATCTGGTATTCAACCGGGTCCTCGATCGTTATGATCTTCTTCTCGGGAACGTTGATTAGCTTCAACGCGGCGTACAGCGTTGTCGATTTGCCGCTACCAGTGGGACCTGTAACCAGAAAGATTCCATGTGGCAGCCCGGTAAAATGCTCCATTCGTTTGAGCATGTGATCGTCGAAACCCAACGTCGTTAGCTCGTAGAAATCCGTCGCGGAGCGGTCAAGTAATCGCATCACGACCGACTCGCCATAGAGCGTAGGCAAGGTCGAAACGCGCAAATCAACTTCGTGACCTAAGACCTTGATTTTGATGCGGCCGTCCTGCGGCAACCGCCGTTCGGCGATATTCAACTTCGCCATCAACTTCAGTCGTGAGATCACGGCCGCCCGCAGCTCGCGCGCCGGCGTTTCCTGCTCTCGCAGCACGCCGTCTACACGAAATCGCACGCGAAAGTCCTTCTCGAACGGCTCGATATGAATATCGCTCGAACGCTGGTCCAAGGCGTGCGCGATCATCGCGTTGACGTAGCGAATGACCGGCGCTTCCGACGCCATGTCGCGAAGGTGCTCGATGTCGGCCGAATTCTCGTCGGCGAACCCGAAGTCGTCCTCGCGTTTCTCCTCTTCGGCGCCGTGATATTTCTCGATCGCGTCGAGGATTTCGCTCTCCGCAGCAAGAGCGGTCGAAACACTCAGGCCCGTCAGATTGCGAATCGTCGCTAGCGTCTCGAAGTCCAACGGATCGGCCATCACCACTTCAAGTGACGACTCATCCTGGACCAACGGCAAAAACAGGTACTGCCGCATGTAGCGCGGCGAAACTCGCTCAAACTCCGGGATCACCTCCGGAAAATCCTCGGCGGTAAGCAGCCGAACGTCTAACTGCTCGGCCAACGTTTCGAGAACGTCCTTCGGTGCGACGAACCCTAAGTCGATCAAGATGCGACCAATCTTGTCGCCCCGCTCTCGCTGCAGCTCGAGTGCCTGCTCTAGATCGTCGGGATCGACAAGCTCTTTTTCGATCAACATCTCACCGAGCCGCTTAGGCATCGGCACCACGGCGAGGCTGGGTTGCGATTCAGCGCTCACGGACTAGTAATACCTCGTCGTCAAGTTCTCGCGAGAGCCCAACTCGCCACGCGCCCCGGCCATCACCACTTGGCTAGGCAGCTGCGTCAAGTCTTCCCAAGGGAAGTGAAACAGCGAAACCGCTAAGGCTACTTGCTGATCCACGCCAACCTCGGTCAGCGACGAGCCCTCCTTCATGAGCACCGCGCGCATCTGTTGTTCTAGGGTCTCCATGCGTTGACGCTTGCGAATGTTCAACTGCCTCTTCTCTTCCTCGGTATAGGCACTTCGGAAGGGACTCAAGTTCGCCATCGGAATCAAGTTCACCTCGACCGAAAATACCGCGCCGTAGTCCGCTAGGTAAATTCCCCGCGCGGTGCCGATCATCGCAACGGCCTCTCCGCTTCCGACTGACCGAAAGTGTCGATCGACGGCTTTCTCAACAGCCGTCATTTGCCTGCTTAGCGCCGCCGCCTCAGGCGAAACCTCAACTCCGAACGCCGTCGCGGCGACCAACGCAATGAGAAACACTCGGGCTGTCATTCTCACAATCCCCTCAGCGACGCCAGATCCATCTGGAACATCTGCCGTTTTAACGTTTCGTGTTTGGTGTTCACCAGTTCGTAGCCCATGACGGCGTCTTCTTGAACTTCCGCCAGCTCGCGCCGAACCTCAGCGATTCGAGCCGCGACCCACTCCTGGTCGACGCCCTCGCTTGCGGCGATTGCCTCGAGCTGTCGAGCCTCGCTAGCGGCAACCGCCCCGCGAACCGCCGCCAGCACGTCGGCCTCTGAAATCCCGGCTGCAACCGGCGGCGCGATAGATCCAAATGCCAGCGACCAGCCGCTCTCTGTCCGCGACAAGCTAGGCTCGGTCGCCCACGCCCCGGCGAAGAATACCAACATCACCGCGGCCATGCTCATGGCAAAGCGAGGAGCCCCGCCGAGAAAATCCCGCCAAAATCGCTGCCAGGACGAAGGCTCCAGCACCGGGTCCGACACAAACGCAATCCGTTGCGGAATCTCCTCTTCGGGAAGGTGAAACAACGCCGCGTGGGTCAAACGCATTTGCTCCAACTCAGCGCGGCCTTCCACTGACGTCGTTAAGTAGTCTTCGAACTCGCTGCGCTCAGCGGTCGTTAGCTCGTCGAATAAGTAGTCCCTTAAATCATGAGGCGCATCCGGCATCTCTTTGCTCCTTCCATCATTGAGCGAAGTCCCTTAGGCCGCAGCCAAGATGCCTCTCAGCGACTCAAAAGCGCTGTAAAGGCGTGACTTCACCGTCGATGGCGGACAGCCGGTGATTTCCGCGATTTCATCGAACTTGAACCCCTGATATACCTTCAGCAACACAACCTGGCGCTGATCGTCGGTGAGGCGCTCCAGCGCCTGTTCGACCACCAGTCCCAACTCGGTCGACCCAAACCCGGTTCCATCGAACCGAGTCCGCGCCAAACTCGCCAGATCCACCGACTGTTCGAGGTTTTCGTCCTCGACGGTCGGCTTCGCCCGGCGGAACATCGAAATCGTCTCGTTATGCGCAATCCGAAACAACCATTGCGGGAAACGTTCGATGTCACTCAGCTTTGCGATGCCTCGATAGGCTTTCAGGAAGGTGTCTTGACAAAGATCCAGGGCATCGTCGCGATTACCTACAACTCGCAGGATATAGTTATAAACCTTTTTTTCCCAACGAGATACAAGTATGTTGTACGATTCAACGTGTCCCTCACGGGCGCGAAGAATCAAGTCGCGATCTTCGATGTCACGAAAGATCAACTAGCTATCCGTCCACTAGGCAAGACGCCCAAGGTGAGCAAAAAGACGAAGTGAGCGCTCGACAACATTTTTTTCAATACACGCCACGAGTACAACCCTCGTCTTTTCAAAGGGTTACATTCGAGATGCCCGATAGTCAAATAATTTTTCTGAGCCCATGCCGAAAAAACGGCCCTCTAGTGCGTCTTACCAAGTGAAGGCTAATAACGAACACGGTTCAATTGCTTCTCCTTGCGAACCTACAAGAAAGATACACGGCGGGGTGCCCACCCCCGCCGTTTTCTTTTGTAGCCTAGACCTCAGAGGCGCGCGAGTGCCTTTTAAGGGTCCACTTCAATCTCTGTAGAAATGCGGGGCTAGCTACGTCAGCTAGCAACCAAAGCGAGCCGTGCAGTCTATGAGGCGACAGCGATCGATCCGCCGGAAGCGTTCTCAGCCACCGCGGGCAGCTCAAACAAACTCCGCTGAGCCGGCCTACTCCGAGTCACCGCGGCCAGTTCGGGATACCAGTCTGCCAAACCCGCCGGCGCGTCAACCGGACCAGCCGACAACCCAGCCAGCAGTTGTAACGCATTCACAACCGCCTTGCCCTCAAAGTGGTTATTCGTAACCACATAGGTTGTTACTGCCCGTTTCGCGATCGATTCAACCCGTCGCTCCCAGCGTTTTAGCTGGTCCTGGCGGTACAAATAGTCATAACGTTCCGCCACCGAAGCTTCGCTATTGAACCAGTTGTGATAGTTCCGCCCATGCAGGCGGACGTACCCGATTGAGGAAGTCACGTAGTCGGTAGGCTCAAGGCAGTTCGCCAACCGCGGTTGGTCGATGTTGCAGAATCCGATCCCTTGCTCTGCAAACAGCTCCAGAGCCTCGTCACAGTCCCAACTCGCGTGCCGAACCTCCGCAACAAGAGGGAGTTCCGAAAAAGCATGCCGAATCCGGCGAATGTAGTCCCGTGAGTCAGGACCAAACTTAAACGACCACGGAAACTGCAGCAGAACGCAACCCAACTTGCCCGCGGCCGCCAAGGGCTCAAGTCCCTCGGTAACCTCTCGGACTGTGTTCTTGTCGAGCCGATGCTCATGAGTCACACCGTTATACATCTTGGCCGTGAACTCGAATGAGCGGTGCGCTTCAAGCCGTCGAGCCCAAAGCTCAGCATGTTCCGGCCATACCGGACGATAGAACGAAGTATTGATCTCGATAACCGAAAAGTATCGCGCTAAATACTCAGCCTCATGAAATCCCTGAGGCCTCCGTGCGGGGTAAACCTTTTTATTCCAGTCCTGATACGACCAACCGGCCGGTCCGACACGAATTTCGCTCATCGCCTTACACCTCGACTGAGACGGCAGATGTCCCTTCATTTTATTCGTTGAAAGTTTGACTTTTGTTCGCCTCTATTTTCGCCCTTTGTTCGACTCTAAGGCAAAGCGTCGCCATCTGTCAATCCCAATCGACAAACTTTTTTTCGGATGCTTGCGACCAAATCGCCGTGGCCTAGCGTCTATCTATATACAACCCTGCTAGTGTCCTGTATCTAAAGTTCGCGTAACATTAAACAGGTTGTTGTCGCCATGTCTATATGGGGAAGACGACGACAACTGGTCCTCAATTGAAACCGCTCAAGCTCAACCCGGCCGAGCGCGAGAGCCTGCAAAGTTGGGCGCGACGGCGCAAGTCCGCGCAGGCTCTTGCCCAACGCGCCAGGGCCATTCTGCTCGCCGCCGACGGACTCAACAATACCGTCGTCGCCGCCCAACTCGGCTGGGCCCGCCGTACCGTTGGCAAATGGCGCCAGCGCTTCCTCGACAAAGGCCTCGACGGGCTGCTCGACGAACCGCGTCCCGGCACGCCGCGGCGCGTCAGCGATGACGAGGTCGAACGCGTCATCACGCTCACTCTGGAATCGACGCCCCCCGACGCCACGCATTGGTCAACACGCTCGATGGCCAAGACCTGTGGCTTGAGTCACTCCAGCGTGCAGCGCATCTGGAAGGCCTTCGCGCTGCAACCCCATCGCAGCGAAACTTTCAAGCTCTCGCAAGATCCGTTGTTCGTCGAGAAGGTGCGCGACATCGTCGGTCTGTATCTCAACCCGCCCCAGCGGGCGTTGGTGCTGTCGGTTGACGAGAAGTCTCAGATCCAAGCCCTGGACCGCACGCAGCCGCTGCTGCCGCTGCGTCCCGGACAAATCGAGCGCCGCACGCACGACTACAAGCGCCACGGGACGACCTCGCTGTTTGCCGCGTTGGATGTCAAGACCGGCCATGTGATCGGCGAGTGTCATCGCCGTCATCGCGCGGTCGAGTTTCGCAAGTTTCTCGACACCATCGACCAGGCGGTCCCCGACTCGCTCGAGATCCACTTGATCCTCGACAACTACGGAACCCACAAGACCCAGATTATTCAGCGTTGGCTGGCCAAACGGCCGCGCTACCATCTGCACTTCACGCCGACCAGCGCGTCTTGGATCAACCTTGTCGAGCGTTGGTTCGCCACTCTGACCCAGAAGCAGATTCGCCGCGGCGTACATCGCAGCACAGCGGAGTTGGAACGCGCCATCGAGGATTACATCCAACTCAGCAACGCCGACTCCAAGCCGTTCGTCTGGTCCAAAACCGCCGACCAAATCTTCGCTTCCCTCGCCCGCTTTTGTAATCGAACTTTAGAGACAGGACACTAGCGGCGGGCGCACTCCTCACGCTAACCCTAACCCCACGCGCCCGCCGCACATTTTCCTCGTACCGAAGCAACTGTCCAGTTGTGCGAGCCTCCCAAACGATCCTGCTAGCCTGCTAAGACCGTGCCCACTGTGCGCCGTCTCATCGTAAACGCGGACGATTTCGGTTTCACTCGTGACGTCAACGAAGGAATCGTAGAGTGTTTTCAGAGCGGAATTCTTCGTTCAACCACATTGATGGCCAATGGGGACGCGTTCGACCACGCAATTTTACTAGCGACCAAGAACCGCGATCTCGACGTCGGATGCCACTTGGTATTGGTAGCCGGCCAATCCGTCTCGGAACCCGCGACTAGCCTGCCAACCACTCTCTTTGAGCTAATCCGCGACCTGCCCCCGGCTGAGTGGATTCGAAATGAATTTCGCGCACAGATAGAAAAGCTCATTAGGTCCGGAATCCGCCCAACGCATCTCGATGCGCACAAGCACACCCATCTGATGCCGCGAGTGTTAGAGGCAATGCTTCGCACGGCACGACAATTTGAAATTCCGTGGATTCGTAGACCATTCGACTTGCCGAGGGTCGCCAACCGCTCAAGCCTCAAGAGAGCACTGATTTCGGCTGCGATCCGACCGCTGCAAATCCCGTTCAACGAGAGCCTTCGGGCCTTCCGATGCCGCGCGACCGACTACTTCGCGGGCTTCCAAATGACAGGCGAATTCCAAACGATTCAATTGCTCGAATTGCTAGAAGGCCTGCCACCCGGAACCGGCGAATTCATGTGTCACCCCGGCATCAACGGAACCGAGTTGATGTCAGCGCCGACTCGTCTAAAAGCAAGCCGCGAATCGGAACTGCGAGCTCTGACGTCGCCTAGGGTAAGAGAAAGAGCGGCCGAACTCGGTATTGAATTCATCAGCTTCGCCGACCTCTGAAGTTTGGCTTTATTGGGGGCTGGAAGGCTTGAATAGAGCTAAACTCCAGAGCGTGGACTTCCGTTCACGCCTCGGTTTCTTCTACTTCGAGATGGCCAGCCTACCTTGTTCGCCGCGCTGGGGTAATTTAGAAGACGTCGGTAAAGATTCCGTAGCTAAAGAGTAGACCCAGTAGTCCGGCGAAGATAACGTAGTACATCATTGGTACGATTGTTCGCCGGATCAGTAGGCCCTCGCAGCCGACGAGTCCGACGGTGGCGCTTGCGGCGACCACGTTGTGGACTGTGATCATGTTGCCGGCGGCCCCGCCTAGCGCTTGCAGCCCCAAGATGATGAGGTGTGGAACTTGGATGCGGTCCGCTACTCCGTACTGGAATAGGCTGAACATTAGATCGCTGACGGTGTTGCTGCCGGCGACGAAGGCGCCTAGCGCGCCGATCATGGCGGCGAAGAAGGGCCAGCTTGCACCTGCTACGGACGCGGCGAACTCGGCTAGAACGAGCGGCATACTTTCGAGGCCGGAAGCGTTGGCGTTCGAGTCGATGAAGACACGGACAAGAGCCACCGCGAAGATTAGCGCGAAGGCCGGACCGGCCAGCATCTTGGCGGAAGCGGCCCAGGCGCGTTTCGTTTGTGTGCCGCTCATTCCGTGCAGCCCGGCAGTGATCAGTGAAACGATCATGAAGATTGTGCCGGGCAGATAAAGTGGCTGGATTCCTTGCGAGAGGCCCGTGCCGAGAATGTCGGTCCAGGCGAATTGGATGGAGCTGAGCCAGGCCTTGAATGGTAGCTGCGTCAACCGAGTGAGCACCAGTAGCAGGGCTACGAGCACATACGGGGTCCAGGCACTGGCGAGGCTGATCTTCGATACTTGCTCATCAACTTTGCCGCTGAAGGTGCCCATCCAGTCTTTTTCCCACTGGTCACGCGGCGGAAAATCCCAGGGCTCGCCGGCGGGGAGAAAAAGATTGGCACGGGCAGCACTGACTACGATTGCTAGGCCCAGCAGACCGCCCAAAAGAGACGGGAACTCGGGGCCGAGCGTGAGCGCGACCGTGCAGTATGGGACGGTGAATGCGAGGCCCGCGAATAAGGCGAATTTCCAGATCTTGAGGCCGTCGGCGACAGATCTGTTCGCGCCGAAGAAACGGGTCATCATGGCGCAAATGATGAGCGGAATCAAGGTGCCGATGATGGCGTGCGGGATGGCGGCGTAAACTCCAATTTGATTGATGAACTCCGAATAGGTGAGCCCCGCCGCCGCTATTGCCGTTTCAACTTGGTCGACATTGAGGGATTCGGCCATTCCAACTAAGATCGGTGTGCCAACCGCCCCGAACGTAACGGGGGTGCTTTGGATGATCAGGCAGCACATCACAGCGGCAAGGGCGGGAAAACCGAGGGCAAGCAGCAGCGGACCCGCTACAGCGGCCGGGGTGCCGAAGCCCGAGGCGCCCTCAATGAACGCACCGAACATCCAGGCCACGATAATCAGTTGGACCCGGCGGTCGCGCGAAACGTCCATGAAGCCGCGGCGAATTGCGGTCGTCGCGCCGCTCTCGGTGAGCGTTTGGAGAAGTACGATCGCCCCGAAGATGATCCATAGCAGGGTGATGGCAATGATCACACCGCGCAACGACGCCGCTGCAACGTGAATCGCGGGGACTTCCCAAAACATCAGAGCGAACGCGGCGGTCATAACGTAGGCGACCGGCATCGCTCGTGTCGCGGGCCATCGGAGCACTACCAGAAAGAACATAACGGCCAGAATGGGGAGAAGCGCGATAAACGCGTAGAACGCTGATGTTTCAGGCATTGACGGTCCCAAGGTTACGAACCCTGGGACAGGGGTGTCAAGGACTCTACGAGCATTGCTATCCCGCGGGAGCCTTTGAAGGTCGACGACAAAGCGCGCTGAACTGAGATTTGCATCGAGTTAGTTTGAGCCGTCTCCGGTTTGCAGGGCCGTGGAGACACGGCAGCGGGTATCCGCATCGAGTCGTTAGAATAGTGCCTGAATGGTTCGTTTAATTGCGATATTCATAGGGTTAGCGGCTGGGCTGCAGGCTGCCGGGGCCGAGGAGTTCTTTGAGACGAAGGTCCGTCCGCTGCTGGCGGAAAAATGCTCGGCTTGCCATGGCGAGAAGTTGCAGGCCGCGACGGTGGATTTTCGCAAGCCTGAAACGGTGATCGGCAAAGTCGCGATTTCGGGCGACGAATCGAGCGCCTTGATTCGCGCCGTGCGCTACGAGGGTCGGATCAAGATGCCGCCGACCTCGAAGTTGACTGACGACGAAGTTTCGATCCTCGTCGAGTGGGTACGGATGGGTGTCCCGTGGCCTAGCTTTGACGCTTCGGCGGCGGCTCCGGCGGCTACCGAGGAGGCGGCCGTTTCGAGTGATCACTGGGCTTTTCAGCCGGTTGCTGATCCTTCCCCGCCCCGCGTCGAACACAACGATTGGCTTCGCAATGATGTTGACCGCTTTATCCTTTCGAAGCTCGAAGCGGCCGCGCTGGAGCCCGCACCCGAGGCGCCAAAACTAACCCTGCTGCGGCGGGCGAAGTTCGATCTATTGGGGCTGCCACCGACGCTTGAAGAGATCGAACAATTCCAGTCGGATACGGCGCCAGGGGCTTACGCGCGTCTGGTCGACCGGTTGCTTGACTCGCCGCATTACGGTGAGCGCTGGGGCCGCCACTGGCTTGATGTGGCGCGTTACGCGGATTCGACTGGGGTTGATGAGGATCATCCCTACGGCGATGCTTGGCGCTATCGCGACTACGTCGTCGACGCGTTCAATCGGGATTTGCCGTACGACCAGTTTGTGGTTGAACAGATTGCCGGTGACTTACTGCCCGCTGAAAAACCGGGTGAAATCAATACACGTGGAATCATCGCGACCGGGTTCTTGGCGCTAGGACCCAAGGCCCTGGCGCAGCGCGACCCGGTTCAGAAAAAATACGACGTTGTCGACGAGCAGATCGACACCACGTCGAAGGCCTTTCTTGGACTGACGGTCGCTTGCTCACGCTGCCACGACCACAAGTTTGATCCGATCCTGACCAAAGACTACTACGCTTTCGCGAGCATCTTCGGCAGTACGAAATCTTTCGTCGATTGGCGAAAGGACGGGTCGCGCTACTACAAGACACCGCTCGTCGAGCAAGAAATCTACGAAGCTTACAAAGAAAAGGCGGACGAGGTCGCGAGACTGAAACGGTTCAAACGGATGGCCGATTCGGTCGGCTTGGCGCACTATCTTCTAGATGGTGCCGTAAATAGGTTTGCCGACTACATGCTCGCTTCGACCGATGGGAACTCGCCAGTCGGACTCGACCGGGAAGCGTTGGCGTGGTTCCGAGATTATTTGAAACCTCGTCCGGCCCCGCGACCCCATTTGGCTTTATGGCGGGAGGCGTCGGAGGTGGACAGGCCGCCGGTCGCCGCCTCATACGAAGAGGCGATACGCAAGACAATCGAAGAGCGCGCGGAGGCTGCCGAAACTTGGCTTGACGAGGCGCTGAACGCCGCTAGCGAAGGGACGGACGCGCCGAAGACTCCAGAGCTGAAGACGACATTGCTCTATCGCGACATGACGTTTGAGGGTGCGCCGTATGACGTCGAAGCGGACAACGTCGCGGGCGAGTTTCGCGCCGCGGATAAGACACGACTGAGTACGCTTGCGAAGCAAATTGCGAAGGCCGAAGCGGCCACTCCGCCCGAGCCGCCTATGGCAAATTGTGTGGCGGAAGATGAGCCCGTTAACCAGCGAGTTTTTGTTCGCGGTAGTCACAAAAACCTTGGGGATCCGATTGCAAAGCGCTTCCCACTGGTGCTCGCGGGCATCGATCAGGCGCCGATTGAATCGGGTAGTGGGCGCCTGGAATTAGCTCGTTGGTTGGGCTCGGCCGAAAACCCGTTGAGCGCGCGAGTGATGGTCAACCGAATCTGGAACTGGCATTTTGGTGAGGGTATCGTCCGCTCAACGAATAATTTCGGCTTGGTTGGCGAGCGCCCGACTCATCCGGAACTGCTCGACTATTTGGCGTCGAGATTTGTGGAGTCCGGCTGGTCGGTGAAGCAAATGCATCGGCTAATTATGACGTCGGCAACGTATCGCATGAGCAGCGCCGTTTCCGGTTCAGTGTGGTCTAAAGACGCAGACAATCGACTGTGGTCGCGGTTTAAGCGGCGCCGCTTGGCGCTCGAGGAGATGCGCGATAGCTATCTAGCGGTGGGGGGTTCAATTGATTTGACGATCGGCGGCGATCTCGACGCGGGGTCGGGTCGACTGGCCGAGTTTGATCGAAACAATCGCCGCATCAACCCGGACGACTACCGCCGCAGAAGCCTCTATCTGCCATTGATGCGCAACAAGCTTCCAACGCTGCTGGGGTTGTTTGACTTTGGCGACGCGACAACGACGAACGGCAAGCGCTCGGTAACGAACGTCGCCCCGCAGGCTCTCTACATGATGAACAGCGGATTCGCGGACAGCGCCGCCCGCGGAATTGCGAACCAGCTTGTGGCGAGTAGTGGTGACAGCGTCAAGCTTGCATACGAGTTGATTTACTCGCGGCCGCCGACGGATCGTGAGCGTGCAAGTGCCGATCGCTTTGTGGCGTCGTATACGGCGCGGCAGACTTCTTCGGATCAACCCGAACAGGCGGCCTGGAAGAGTCTTTGTAAAATGCTATTGGCTTCGAATGAGTTTCACTATGTTGACTAGCCACCATGTTGATTAGCCACTATGTCGTTTAGCCGCAATCTGAATTTACCCTCTGGACTGAGCCGGCGTGCCTTGTTGCGGCGCACGGCGTTGGGGTTCGGCTCGCTGGGGCTTTACGGGCTGCTGGGCGAGCAAGATTTGCTGGCCGCCGCGCCGCTGAGTCCGTTGGCCGCCAAGACTACTCATTTCGCACCTCGTGCCAAGCGTGTGATTTTCCTGTTCATGCACGGCGGGGTTTCTCACATCGACTCGTTCGACCCGAAGCCCCGTCTGGATACGGACAACGGCAAGCCAATGCCGATCAAACGCTCGTTGACCTTCAACGCCAAGTCGGCCGGCGGGCTGCTGAAGTCCCCTTGGGAGTTTAAGAATCGCGGCGAGAGCGGCATGACGGTGAGCGAGCTGTTTCCCGAGATCGCTGGCTGTGCGGACGATCTTTGCGTCATTCGCTCGATGGTCGGCGAGGGCGTGGACCACGGCGCGGCGATGTTGCAGATGTTCACGGGGACGTTTTCGTTCTCGCGTCCGAGCATGGGATCGTGGGCGCTGTATGGGCTGGGGACGGAAAATCAGAACCTGCCGGGCTTTATTACGATCAAGCCGACGCAGTGGCAAGGCGGCGACAAGCTGTTCGCTTCAAGCTTCTTGCCGGGTGCCTATCAGGGGACACCGATTGGGTCGTCGCCGATGCAGGTTGACGACATCATGGCGAACCCGATCGAGCATTTGCAGCCGAAGGGTCGAACGACTGACGAGCAAAAGCTTGAACTGGATTTTCTGCGAGAGGTCAACCGTCGCCACGCCGACGATCGGCGCTACGACTCGAACCTGGAGGCGCGCATTCAAGCCTTCGAGCTGGGCTTCCGTATGCAAATGGAGGCCCCGGAGGCATTGGACGTTTCGAAGGAGACCGAGGCGACCAAGAAGCTCTACGGATTGGACGAAGAGGTTACCCGCGACTTCGCTTGGCAGTGCCTGATGGCGCGGCGTTTCAGCGAGCGCGGCGTGCGCGTGGTGCAAGCGACGCACTCAGGCGCCGAAGAAAAGTGGGACCACCACTCCGACATTTTGCGACTGCATCCGATTCGGGCACGCGAAGTCGACAAGCCAATCGCGGGGCTAATTAAGGATCTCAAATCGCGCGGCTTGCTCGACGAAACCCTTGTGGTTTGGGGCGGTGAGTTCGGTCGAACGCCGTTCTCTGAAGGAGCCGACGGCCGTGACCATAATCCATATGGCTATTCGATTTTCATGGCCGGCGGTGGGGTGAAACGCGGGTTCACCTATGGCGCAACCGACGAGTTTGGTTATCACGCGGTGGAAGACCGCATGCACATCCACGACATGCATGCAACGATCTTGCACCTGATGGGGCTCGACCACGAGCGCCTGACCTATCAATACAGCGGACGGGATTTTCGACTGACGGATGTGGCTGGGGTGGTCGCGAAAAAGATTCTAGTGTCCTGTCTCTAAAGTTCGATTACAAAAGCGGGCGAGGGAAGCGAAGATTTGGTCGGCGGTTTTGGACCAGACGAACGGCTTGGAGTCGGCGTTGCTGAGTTGGATGTAATCCTCGATGGCGCGTTCCAACTCCGCTGTGCTGCGATGTACGCCGCGGCGAATCTGCTTCTGGGTCAGAGTGGCGAACCAACGCTCGACAAGGTTGATCCAAGACGCGCTGGTCGGCGTGAAGTGCAGATGGTAGCGCGGCCGTTTGGCCAGCCAACGCTGAATAATCTGGGTCTTGTGGGTTCCGTAGTTGTCGAGGATCAAGTGGATCTCGAGCGAGTCGGGGACCGCCTGGTCGATGGTGTCGAGAAACTTGCGAAACTCGACCGCGCGATGACGGCGATGACACTCGCCGATCACATGGCCGGTCTTGACATCCAACGCGGCAAACAGCGAGGTCGTCCCGTGGCGCTTGTAGTCGTGCGTGCGGCGCTCGATTTGTCCGGGACGCAGCGGCAGCAGCGGCTGCGTGCGGTCCAGGGCTTGGATCTGAGACTTCTCGTCAACCGACAGCACCAACGCCCGCTGGGGCGGGTTGAGATACAGACCGACGATGTCGCGCACCTTCTCGACGAACAACGGATCTTGCGAGAGCTTGAAAGTTTCGCTGCGATGGGGTTGCAGCGCGAAGGCCTTCCAGATGCGCTGCACGCTGGAGTGACTCAAGCCACAGGTCTTGGCCATCGAGCGTGTTGACCAATGCGTGGCGTCGGGGGGCGTCGATTCCAGAGTGAGCGTGATGACGCGTTCGACCTCGTCATCGCTGACGCGCCGCGGCGTGCCGGGACGCGGTTCGTCGAGCAGCCCGTCGAGGCCTTTGTCGAGGAAGCGCTGGCGCCATTTGCCAACGGTACGGCGGGCCCAGCCGAGTTGGGCGGCGACGACGGTATTGTTGAGTCCGTCGGCGGCGAGCAGAATGGCCCTGGCGCGTTGGGCAAGAGCCTGCGCGGACTTGCGCCGTCGCGCCCAACTTTGCAGGCTCTCGCGCTCGGCCGGGTTGAGCTTGAGCGGTTTCAATTGAGGACCAGTTGTCGTCGTCTTCCCCATATAGACATGGCGACAACAACCTGTTTAATGTTACGCGAACTTTAGATACAGGACACTAGCTTGAGTGGCCCGCGGCGAGTTCATCGCCGATTTGTCGCTTTGCGAATTTACCTGAGGCGATGCGCGGCAGCGGCTCGTTGCGGATGTAGATGCGGGTCGGGATCCCGAAGCGTCCTAAGTACGTTTTGAGATGGTCTTGAAGGGCGGTTTCGCTGAGTTGGGCACCGTTCTCGGGTACGACGACCGCCACGAGATCTTCGCCGAGGCGTTCGTCGGGTAAACCGAGGGCAATCGCTTCGGCGACGCCATCGTATTTGTAGAGAGCGTCTTCGACTCCACCGCAGCTAATATTTTCACCGCCGCGGATGACGATGTCCTTGATGCGATCGACGAAGTAGATGAAGTCGTCATCGTCAACGTAGGCGACGTCGCCGGTCTTAAGCCAGCCATCGACGAAAGCTTTGGCGGTGGATTCCGGCTTATTCCAGTAGCCGCGGATGACCGAGGTACCACGGATCCAGACTTCTCCGGGCTCGCCCTTGGGGACATCGTTGCCGTCGGGTCCGACGAATCGCATATCGAGCACGGCTGAGCAGCGCCCACTGGAATTGGGACGATCGAGGTAATTTTTCGCGCGAATCGTCGTGCCGATTGCGTTGGTCTCAGTCATACCCCAGCCAGAGCCGGGCATCGCGTTCTCAAAGACATCGGGGGTATCGAGCACTTGCTGCGCCGGGCGGTGAGAGCCGCCACCACCGATCGCCAAGAGGCTGGGCAGCTGACGGGATTGCTCTCGTGCGGCACGGGTCAAATCGCCGCTGATCGTTGGCACGGTAATAAAGTGCGTAATCTCTTCGCGTTCGATTGTGTCGAGGGCCTCGTCAACATCCCACTTGTGCATCAGCGTCAGGCGGCGTCCGGCACGAAGGCCCGCAAGCAAGCAGACATGGCTGGCGGTGACATGGAAAAACGGTATCGACACGAGCGCCCGGAACTGGTGCTCGGTGGGCTCGACAGGAGGAGTGATGTTCTCGAGCTTGTTGGCCACTCGGCCCTCGAGTTCCCAGGACATGAGGGCATGGATGACGTTGCGATGCGTGGAGATGGCGCCCTTGGGGTGCCCGGTCGAACCCGACGTGTAGAGCATCATGCAATCGTCGTCGGTGTCGGCTTCAACCCGCGGCAGCTCGGTTTCTTGGGTTTGCTCGATGATGTCGCTGAAGACGCTGATGCTGTCGGTTGACTGGCGCGGGGTCCTGACGACAATCGCGGGGATGCCGAGATCAGGCAGCCTGTGTTCGATGCGCTGTAGCCGCTCTTCGTCGACGATGAGTACCTTGGCGCCGCAATCGGTGAGTCCGTATTCTAGTTCGTCGCTGCTCCACCAAGCGTTCAGCGCAACGCTCACGGCACCGAGCGACATGGGCGCGAAAAAGGAAACAACCCACTCGGGGTAGTTGCGCATGCAGATCGCGACTCGGTCTCGCGGCCCGACGGCGCAATGTTCGCGCAGGAACCAGGCTAGCTTGGCGCTTTGATTGTTGACTTCGTCGAAGCTGTAGTCTTCACCGCGATAACGCAGATAGATCAGATCGCCCCAGTTCTTGGAGTGCGTTAGTAGATCAATCAGAGTATTCGGGGCGTTCTTAAAAACGCGGCAAACTGCGCCACCTCGAACGGTTTGTTCGACGATTTCATAGTCTTGGCCGGACGCGCTGAGGTCAGCGATGGCTTGCCAGTGTTCGGCTGCGGACATCTGCGAAAAGTCTTCTATTTTGGCACTTTCGAAGGTAGGGCCTCAGAATGGCGAAGCGGGCGGGCTGTCGAACGTTGAGCTTGCGGTCGATGGACTACGCAGCTATGGCTTTAGCGACGCTGACCACATCGGCCGATACGGCACGTGTTCCCTACGAAGCTTGTCCACTTTGCGGGTCGGCGAATTTCAAAGCGGTCGGCGAGGTCGAGTGCTGCAACCACCCGTTGTGGAATGATGATTTACCCAAAAAAATCGAGTGGATGAGTTGCGGCCAGTGCGGACATCGATTTACTAGCGGCTACTTCGATGAGGCCGCGTTGGCCGCGCTGTTTCGCAAGGCCAACGCTCACCAGCAGCCGGGGCGCGACGTGCAGCCGCAGCGCTTGGTTTGCTCGCGGATTGTCCAACGGGCGGCGGCTCTGAGTGGCGGAGTGGAAGGACGTTGGCTGGACGTCGGGTTCGGTAACGGAGCGTTGCTGGCGGCCGCGGAGGAGTTCGGCTACGAGGCTTCTGGGCTAGATCTTCGCGGCGCGGTTGTCAATGACATGCGCGGATACGGGTATGCGGCGGTTGAGGCCGACTTGGCGCAGATCAGCGACGACGGAAAGTTTAGTGTTGTTTCGCTAGCAGACGTGTTGGAGCACATGCCGTTTCCCGCGGAGGGATTGACTCATGCCCATCGCTTGCTGGCCGATGGGGGGCTGGTTTTTGTCTCGATGCCGAACACCGACACGTTTGTTTGGCGCGTGCTCGAACGGCAGGGGAAGAATCCTTACTGGGCCGAGCTAGAGCACTATCACAACTTCAACAGAGAGCGGCTGTACGCCGTGCTCAAAGGTTGTGGGTTTGAGCCCTGCGCGTACGCGGTTAGCGAGCGGTACTTGTCGGGGATGGAAGTGTTTGCCCGCAAGATTGTGGCAACTACTGAGGGCGAATGCGCTCAGTAGTCGGTTCGTTTGGCGGGCTCTGAATCCCCGGGGTTGCACCCCGGGCCTGGAGTTTGGCTGTTCAAAGAGGGTTGAAGTTTGGGGTAGGGTGCGGAAATAGGGGATTGGCGTTAGCCGGAAGCGTAGATTGCTGCAGGCGGAGCGCCTCTTGGGAGTTTCTGCAGCTTCGTGTTGGATTGCGAAGTGTTCCGCAAGCCGCAGAAATGTTGCCGCTGCACGCCGTCCGCCCAAAGCTCGGCCCGCAGGTGGCTGATCAGCCGTTGCGTGGTGAGCCGTTGCGGCTGCGAGCGGCGTCGCCAGTGCGGTCGCGGCAAGGCGTCGTCCACGCCCTGTTGGCGGCTCCAACTCGCGCCCGCCAACAGCAGTAGCGCATACACCGCCGTCATAAATTGAGGGACCCGCTCGACCGCGTCCGGCTGCCGCACCTGCGCCTGTCCGACTCCCAACAGCGTCTTCTGCTCACGGAAGTTGACCTCGATCTCCCAGCGCCAAACGTACTGCCGCACGATCTGCTCCAGCCCCAAACTCGGATCGCTGACAATCAAATACGCCGGCTTGCGATACAGCACCTTCGAGCCCGCCCGCGGCCGATAACCCAACGGTGCGATCACCACCAAACGCAAGTCCCGCTTGCCTCCCGCCGGCCGCCAACGCAGCGGCGCGAGCGTCTTCACTTTGAACTGGTGCAGGCTGCCGGCGGCAAAAACCTCGACCGTTTGCCACGGCACGTTGTCGTCCTGGCGGAGTTGCTCGGGCGTCGGCGCGCGTTCGCCGTAACAACGCCTGCGGCCTTTGCCGGGCTGCTCGAGGGGCAGATGATACAGCTTGGCGTCGGAACGAATGCGGCCGATCAACGTCACCTCGGCGGGCAACGATCCGAACACCGTGCGGTTGGTGTAAGCGCCATCAACGACGAGGTGCAAGGCTCTGTCAGCGCCTCCGGGATCGGCGTTCATGGCCTCGCGCAAGCGCGCGATGTGCCTGGCGGCGAGGGCCGTCAAGCTGCACTTGCGAGCCTCGCGCCGGTACTGTTTCCAAACCTCGTCCGTGGCCTTCTTCGACGGTCGGCGCGGAGTCGGCGCGTGTTCCAAGCCGATCGGAATGAGTCGCGCCGGCTGCTGCCGCTCGCTGGGAGGCAGTGCTGCCGAGAATTGCAAGAAGCGCTGCGCGAGAATCAAGTTGGCCTGAAACTTGGGTCCAAGCGGATCGCGCCGCCAACTCACGCCGGGCGTTTTGAGACTCGACTTGGCGAGCAGTGTATCGTCGATGGCGACGACCAAGGGAGCCTCGGGCGGCAAGCGAGCGAGCACCTCGCGGCGCGAGGCATCGAGCAGGCGTTGCGGCTCGACGCGTTGTTGCGAGAACAGGCGGTAGCCGGCGCTCCAGTCCTGAAAGCTCTCGCCGGAGGCATGTAGCAGGCCGGTGATGGTGGAGCGGCCGAGGCAGACGGCGGCACCGAGAGCGAGGCGGGTGAGGTGGTCGTTCACGCTTTGTCGGGCGTGGGGGTTGAGGCCTTTGGCGAAGAGTCGGGAGAAGGTGTCGACGACTCGATCGGGAGTTTTTTTTTCAACTCGACGGGCGGAGGTTGCAAACGATTGAGCACGAGTTGGGAGCGGTCGAGCAGGATCCATTCGAGCTGTTCGCCGGGCTGGAAGTCGAGCATCTGAGCGCTGGCGGAGGGGAAGTTGACGTAGAACTGTTGGGAAGCCTTGCGCTTGATCAACTGCAGTTTGGTGGGGAAGGACATGAGGTCTCCTTGGAAATGAATCTAGTTACACAACAAGCTAAACAACTAGATACAAGAATACCTCAAAATGTTTTGAGACACAAGCATTCTCAGATCCCAGACAACTCAAGAACGTGCTTACCGCGCGTCCCATCTAGTGAAAGGCCAAACTCCAGCCCCGGGGTTGCACCCCGGGCTAATACAAACGCCACCCCTGCGGGGTTCAGTTACTGCGGCTTCG
Source organism: Bryobacterales bacterium (assembly GCA_965247305.1). Taxonomy (GTDB): domain Bacteria; phylum Acidobacteriota; class Terriglobia; order Bryobacterales; family UBA6623; genus CATQHP01. The sequence continues at coordinate 6,146,216 of OZ252030.1, forward strand.
CGCACAGTCCTACAAGCAAAAGCCTCAGAACTACTCGTCTTCGATCGGGTTGGCCAGGATGCCGATACCCGAAATCTCAACCTCGATCTTGTCGCCGGCTTTCATAAACACCGGCGGCTTGCGGGCCTTGCCCACGCCTCCGGTAGTGCCTGTCGATACGACATCGCCAGGACGCAGCGGGGCAACCGTGGAGAGGTAGTTGATTAGGCTGGGGACGTCGAAGAGCAGGTCCGACGTCGGCGCATGCTGCATGACCTGGCCGTTGAGGCGCGTTTCGAGCGTCAGGGCGCTGGGGTCGGGGATCTCGTCGGTGGTCACCAGCCAGGGGCCGAATGAGCCTGACCGCCAGAAGTTCTTTCCGGGTGTGAACTGGTGCGTATGAGCCTGAAAATCGCGAATCGACCCGTCGTTGTAGCAGCTATACCCGGCCACATAGTCGAGCGCGTCTTCTTTCGCTATGTGGCGACCTGACTTGCTAACCACGAATGCCAGCTCGCCCTCGAAGTCGAACTTATCCGACGCTTTGGGACGGATCATGGCTTCGCCGTGGCCGACGTGCGACTCGGGGTGACGGGTGAACAGCACCGGATACTCGGGCAGCGTGCGGCCGGTTTCCTCAATGTGAGTCTTATAGTTAAGCCCAACGCAGATGATGCGTCCGGGATCGGCGATCGGCGGCAACAGCTGTACTTCGTCAAGTGGAACGTCGGGGCCGGAGCCGGCTGTCTGCCCGCGGAGTTCGTCGATGGCGCCGGCGCGAAGGGCGGCACGAAGGGTAGGCCACTGGCCGCCGCCTAGATCGACGATGCCGCCGTTGACGAGCGAGCCGTAGCTTTCTTTGCCGTTGCGGCTAAAGCTGAGTAACTTCATAAGCTTTCTATTAAAGCGCAGCCAGGGCTGAGTTTACCCGAGAACTCGGCGGATGAATTCTTGGCTGACGCCGAGGTAGTTTGCCGGGTCGCGGAGCTTCGCCCAGTCGACAGGAGCGTCGCTGGAAGCTTCGAGAATATCGATTAACCCGCGACTTGATTCGATCGCTTGTCGGCACGAATTAGCAACGAGCGATTGAGCGTCGGTGCGCGGCATGTGGGCCGCCAACGCGAATGTTGCCGCTTCGGCAAGCACTAGTCCGTTGGACGCTTCGAGATTGCGCTTCATCGCGTCGACGCGAACATCGAGCGCAGCAGTGATGGCCGCGACGTGCCGTAGGGCAGTTCCGGTGAGAACCACCATTTGCGGCAGCGTGAGCCACTCCGCGGTCCAGCCCGAGCCGCCGCGCTCGTGTTCCTGCAATGCTGCTTGGTGGATGCCGCCAAGCAACGCAGCGTTCGCTGTTGCGGCGGACACGAGGATCTCACTGAGCACCGGATTGGACTTCTGGGGCATCGTACTCGATGCGCCCGCGCTGCCGTCGCTAATTTCGGCAATTTCGGACTGCGCGAGTAGCGTGAGGTCGCGGCCAACTTTGCCGAGTGAAGTTGTGACGAGAGAGAGCCACGAAGCGAACTCAGCGATGCTGTCTCGCTGCGTGTGCCAGGGCATTGCTGGGAGTGCGAGATCAAGTTCTTCGGCGAGCACTTTGCTTACGGCGAGGCCCTTGTGGCCTAGCGCGGCGAGTGTTCCGGCAGCTCCCCCGAATTGCAGAACCAGCAGTCGAAGGCGAACCTCGGCCAGGCGCTGACGATGGCGCTTGAGCGGAGCGATCCATCCGGCGACCTTCAGTCCAAACGTGATCGGCACGGCCTGCTGCGAGCGGGTGCGACCGGCCATTGCGGTTACGCTGTGCTGCTCGGCGTGCTGCGAGAGACCAGCTATGACTTCAGACAGTCGCCCGTCGAGAATCGCAGCCGCTTCTCGCAGGCGAAGCACCAGTGCCGTGTCGATGACGTCTTGGGCAGTTGCTCCCCAATGGATGTAATTTCCGTGCGAATTGGCGGCCGCACGTAGTTGTTTGACCAGTGCCGCCACTGGATGCCCGTCTTGCCGGCTGGCATGGCCAAGGGCATCCCAATCCGGTTCAAACGTGTCGCAGGCAGTCGCGATGGCGGCGGAGGCACCGGCCGGAATGACTGCGCAGCGCTCTTCGGCGCGCGCCAAGGCGGATTCGAAACGCAGCATTGCCGCGAGCTCGGCTTCGTCGGTAAACAATTCGCTCGTCGCTGAATCGGAGATCAGTTGATCGAACAGACGCGAGCCGGACCGCAGCGTCATGTGGCGCTCCGATGGGCGTCATAAGCAGATCTCTGCGGGAGGTGTTTCACGGCTAGGCGTCGAAAAAAACAGTCTCGGCGCCACCTTGCAGGCGGATATCGATCTGATAGGTAGCGGGCGACGATTCGCGCGGCGTCGCTATCAGTGTTTCACGCCTGGCGGGGTCGACGCTCAAGAGCACAGCGTCGGCTTCGTTGGCCGGATCCCCCGCGAAGTACACACGCGCGAACAGATGGTTGGTCAGGCCGCGAGCGAATATAGCGAAGCTCAGGTGAGGCGCCTGCGACGAATCGACGCAGCCGGGTTTCACAGTTAAAAATCGAAACCGGCCTTGCGGATCGGTGGCGCATCGGCCGAAGCCAGTAAAGTCAGTCGGGCCGGTCGGCTTCGTCGAGTATGTGCCGTTGTGGTCTGCCTGCCAGAGATCGATGACGGCGTCGGGGATGGGTTGGTCTTGGCCATCGAACAGCCGGCCCTCGATCTCAATGTGCTCTCCGGGCGTCGTTTCATTCACGAGCTGATAGCCGGCTATCGGCGAAAATCCGTAGTCATCAGGCGTCAGGGCGATTGAAAAAAATGGGCCGACGGTTTGCGATGGCGATTGCTTAAGCATCGATCTGAGCCTAGTTTTCCATGGGCGAGGCCTGGCGGCCGCGGAGGACGATATCAAACTCGTAACTCAGCGCCCAGTCGGGTTGGGTTCGCTCTATAGAAAACTTAGCAATCAGGCGCTGCCTAGCGGCTTCGTCAGGCACGCTATGCAGCACGGGATCAGCGGCAAGCAGCGGGTCTCCGGGAAAATACATCTGCGTCACGTGGCGGGTAACAAACGCCGTGCCAAACAGCGAGAAGTGTATATGCGCCGGGCGCCAGGCATTCGCGTGATTTCGCCAGGGGTATGCTCCGGGGCGAATCGTCGTAAACGTATACTCGCCGTTTTCGTTTGTGATGGTGCGGCCGGCGCCGTGAAAGTTCGGGTCGAGCGGCGCGTCATGCACGTCGTTGACGTGAACGTAGCGGCCCGCCGCGTTGGTCTGCCAAATCTCGATTAGACTGTCGCAAACAGGGCGGCCACTCTCATCGAGGAGGCGTCCACTGACGGTGATTCGCTCGCCTAGTACCTGGCCATCTTTGACGGCGTTCTTCGTCAGGTCGTTGTCAAGAGCGCCGATGGATTCGTGTCCAAAAACCGGGCCGGTTAATTCCGAGAGTGTCTGCTGTAAAGGGACCAGCGGCATGCTTGGAGCGCGCAACTTGGTCGAGCCGTAAGGTAGGTACAAGTATGGAGGGTGAGTTGACCAGTCGCGTGGACCCGTTTTCTTGGCGTCATTCATTCGGCGCCGCCGGCGGGGTTAATGAGCCCGAGTTCTTCGTAGACTTCCTTGGCCGCGGCGAACGCCCGGTTAGCGGCCGGTACTCCCGCATAGACTGCGACGTGCAGCAATGCCTCGGTGACCTCTTGCAAACTCGCCCCGGTGTTGCGCGAGGCTCGGATGTGCAGCTTCAACTCTTCGTAGTGCCCCAGCGCCCCCAGTAACGAGATTGTGATCAGACTGCGCGTTCGGCGATCGAGATTTGGACGGTCCGACACAGCACCCCAGGCGGACTCGGTGATGTAGCGCTGGAATGCTTCGTCGAACTCTGTTGTGCCGGCCTCGGCGCGATCAACATGGGCACGCCCAAGCACCTCGCGGCGCACTTTCTTTCCGGCGTCGAAGCTTTGATTAGACAAGATTGTTAGCCTCCACAAAGTCGATGATCAACTGCGCGAATCTGCTCGGATTTTCCACGCAAGGCAGGTGACCGGCGCCTGCAATCAATTCAAGACTAGAGCCAGGGATCAGCGCGGCAAGAGAACGCACCAGATCTGGTGGCGTGGAAGCATCCTCGGAACCGCAGATACACATCGTTGCGACTCTCAGTTTCTCGGTCGATGCAGTGAGGTCGACATCGCGCAATGCCGCGCACGAGCCCACGTAGCCCTCTGGCGGGACACGGCTCAGCATGTTGGCCCAGCCGGCCAACTGGCCTTGCTGGTCGCGACGGTAAGTTGTACCAAACCAGCGCTCGAGGACCGAGCCGGCCAGTGGCGCGAGACCGCCCTCGCGTACTTGCTTGATTCGCGTGTCCCAGATGTCGCGCGGGCCGATGACGTGGGCGGTGTCGTTGAGGATCAGGGCTCGAACGAGGTCGGGCCGGTTAGCCGCCAGTTGCTGCGCGATCATGCCACCGATCGACAGACCGCATATAATCGCGCTGCCAACGCCGAGCCCATCAAGCAGACCGGCTAGATCGGCGGCGTGATCAGCGATCGAGTAGGGGGCAAGCGGGACGCTCGACAGACCGTGCCCGCGCTGGTCGTAACAAATCGTGCGAAATTGGCCGTTGAGCTGGTCTACGACGCCGTCCCAGATCCGGTAGTCGGTTCCGAGCGAATTCGAGAAAACTAGGGTGGGAGCCGTGTCCGGACCAGACAACCGATAGCTGAGAACAACGTCGTTGGCGTGGGCGAATCGCATGTCAGTCAAACGCGGACAATTTAGTCAGTGTACGCAATCGCAACGATCGGCGATTGCGCGTTACAGTGTCGGCATGAGCGCCCGGTACAAGGCCGTTGCGGTGGGAGCCGGCTATTTTTCCGACTTTCAGTATGAGGCGTGGGCCCGCATTCCTGAAGTCATAGTCAGCGCGATCCACAATCGAACCGAGGCCAAAGCCCGCGAGAAGATGGCAGCCTACGGGATCGAGCGCTACTACGCTGACTGGCGAGAGATGATCGACCGCGAACAGCCGGATTTCGTCGACATTATTACTCCGCCCGAGACGCACGAAGAGATTTGCCGCTACGCCGCGGAGCGAGGCGTGAACATCATTTGCCAAAAGCCGCTCGCGCCAACACTTGACGAGAGCCGGCGCATTGTCGAGGCGACGCGCGGCGTACGTTTCATGGTTCACGAAAATTTTCGCTGGCAACCTTGGTATCGACGCATCAAGCGACTGCAGCAGGATGGGGACATCGGCGAGTTTACGCACCTATATTTTCGGATGCGGACCGGCGACGGCTGGGGCCAAGACGCCTACATCCCGCGCCAACCATTCTTTCGTAACTACCCGAGGCTGTTGATCTACGAGACAGGCGTTCATTTCGTTGACACGTTTCGATATTTATTGGGTGAAGTTAGCGAGGTGTATGCGAATTTGCGCCGAATAAACTCGGTCATTCAGGGAGAAGACGCCGGCCAAGTGTTTCTGAAGTTTGAGAGCAGGGCCACGGCGATTTTTGACGCCAATCGCTATAACGAAGACGAGTCAGAGACGCCTCGTTACACGTTTGGCGACCTGCGGGTTGATGCGAGCGGTGGGCACCTTACGCTTGATACGGAATCGAACTTAACCGTCAAACTACTGGGGCAAGAGCCTAAAGATGTGGCGTACGTTCGAGAAAATCGCAATTTTGCTGGAGATTGCGTCTACGCTTTACAGCGGAGTTTCGTGGATTGCCTGGTTAGCGGAGAACCCTTCGAGAGCACAGGCGAGGACTACTTGAAGACTCTCGCGGTCGTGGATGCAGTCTACGAATCGGCCGCGGCGGGCCAGGTTGTGCGGTTATAGACCTCGAGTATTCGGCGAGGTCTTATACTAAAAATGAGACGAAAATGCCTGGGCCGCACAGTGCTGAGTGGCCGTTGCCGGTCGTTTTTTACGATGGCAATTGCGGGCTCTGTCACGGCACGGTCCGCTTCGTACTCGCTCACGACAAAGGCGCGATATTTCGCTTTGCTCCTCTCGGTAGTCCCGCCTTTGAGCGTATGCTTCCCGCCGCCGAGCGCTCGCGGATTCCCGATAGTGTGGTTGTCCGCACGACGGATCAACGCACGGTAACGCAGTCGGACGCGATTGTCGAAATACTGCGTCAGCTTGGTGATGTTTGGGGTCTGGTTGCGATTCTGCTCAGAGCGGTCCCGCGCCCAATTCGCAACAGCGGCTATCGATTCGTGGCCTCTGTCCGGGCAAGCCTGTTTGCCCGGCCGAACGACGCCTGCCCGGTGATGGCTCCCGATCTCCGTGCGCGTTTTCTGTTCGATTAAATTTGAGAACGACCGGGTCTCGCCGGCATCTCTCAGCGCCTTAGGTGGCTGACGATTCGCGCCATGAGCGCATCCCCTTGGTCAGTCTTAAAAATATGCTGCGCGTGGGCGGACCCGGGAAGCAGGACTAACTCCTTAGGCTCTGGAGCACGTTTGTAGTGCCCCTTGGCGGCGGCGCTCACGCCGTCACCCTCGCTGACTATAAACAGCACGTCGCCGGTCAGTTTCTCTGGCTTCGAGACGCTGCCGGCTGCTAGCAGAACCAGCTTGTCGATCTCGCCTGGCTTCGCGATCGTCGCCGCCGTCGCCGCCGCTCCGCCGCCCATGCTGCCCCCGATTACGGAAACTTTTTCGGCCCCTTGAGCCTCTAGATAGCGAACTGCCGCGAGCACATCGAGTTCCAGTGCGCCGCCTTTGCTGCCCGCGACGGAATCGCCATAGCCGCGAAAATCGATCGCTAAGACTTCGAAACCCTCCGCGGCAAGTTGCTTTGCCTGGGCCGACCAGCTTTCTTTGTTGAACACGGCTCCGTGGGCAAGTACTACTGCGTGGGCGGCTTTTCCGTAGTGGTGCGCGAAGATCTTGCCGCCGTCTTCGGTCGCGAATGACACCAACTTAGGAGACTCGGCCTGCGTGGTCACACTCAACGCCATCGCGATCATAATCGCAAAAAGGATTCGCATACTCGTGATTGTACGCGACACATACCCATCAAATCCCGGACGGAAATCCGATCGTACCGCGACCACGAAGACTCGCCGCGATGCCCATCGACAGTTGAAAATTGCTTCCGGCGCCAAGGGCCTGAAAAGCTTTGCGCGTATGTTCGTAGGCTTGCGGCACCCGTCCATAAAACGTCAATTTTCGGGGGGCGATCAGCGCGGCGACCTCGGGCAGATCGGTGTAGCGCAGCACGTTTAACAACACGGTTTGGTCATAGTGTGTGGTTGGCGGATCGATCACGATCACGTGGTCGATCTGCTCGTCAAGAGCGGCTGCATAGAGGCCCAGCGCGGCCGAGGCGCCGGACCCGAGTACGATTAGCGATCGATCGGATACTTGGCTACGTAAGTAGTCGGCGGCGCGCATGACGTCCCACACGCGCATCGAGTCGGTCGTACGGCCGACGTGCATCGCGTTTCGCAACATATCTTTTTGGACTTTCTTCGGCCAGGGGACTTCGCCTATGCCTCGCGGCCAAACCACGAGCAAAGGAAAGTCGGAGTCGACTTGGCGCAGTGTGTCGCGAATCGACACCCAGTCTTCGCCATCGCCGGCGACGTAGACGACAGCCGGCCCTTTGGCGCCGGATTTATTTCGAAGCATGGCTTGGACTCGTATTCCCGGATCGGTTTGAATGGACAAAGATTTGAAACCGGCCGGGGAGGGAACAGCGCCCGGACGTGGGTGAGCGGGAACCGTTTGGGTTGGAAGCGCCTTGAAAACGTCATCGCGAAGGTGGTCGGCGACTGTTGCCAATCGCTTGCGCAGGGCCTGAGCCGTGGTGATCGGCGGAAGCTCGGCATTGGGTCCAAAGAATTCGTGTACTCGATAATTACGCGCGTCGGCGGGCGGGTTGTCGCCGAATACCGCCAGTTCGCGCGATGGAAGTTCATCGACAGTGGTGTCGATCTCTCGCGCCGGAACCTTTTTCAGCCAGCGGTCAAACCACTGGACGGCCTCGGCGCGCAGGAAGTCGGAATCTTTGTGTCCACCCTCGACGACGGTATTACGGAATTTCTCCGGCTCACCGTAGCTGTCATAAAGGCCCGCCATGGCGGCTTCGAACGCCTCGTAGCCTGGCACGGGGAACAGCAGATCTTCGCGCCCGTGCATCATGTAGAGCGGCCGCGGCGCGATGAGTGCGCCTTGGTGGATCATGCCGTGCAACTTGGCGTTGACCGTGAACATGCAGTCGCAATGACGCCGCTGGGTGTTGGCCGCGACATTGGCGGCGTAGGTACTGTTGCCCATGACCGGGACGACCACCTTCAGGCGGGTGTCGACGGAACCGGAAAACCAACTCATCGCCGCGCCTCCGGAACGGCCGGTGATGCCGAAGCGATTGGCGTCGATTTCGGGGCGCGTTTCGAGATAGTCGAGAGCCCGGATGACGTTCCAGACTTCGAGTCCCGCGGGCGTGTAGCCGCGCGCGTACCACCACTCCATTTCGTTGTTGAGGATGCCGTGGTGCAGCGCGAAGGTCTCGGCGATTTGGATCGAGTCGATGATGAATGCCGCGTAGCCATGCTTAGCGAGCGTGATGCCGTGGCGCTGGTATTCGGCCTTGTTGCCGTGTGGGCCCATGGCGTGTCCGCAGACGTAAATCACGGTCGGGAGCGGCCCTTCGCGGTTCTTTGGCAGATAGAGATTCGCGGTTGCGTAGACGCGCGGCATGCTCTCATACGCGACCTTCTCGATCAGGTAGTCACCACGGTCGATCTTGCCGGTGATTTGGACGTTGAGCGGCGTTCGAGGCGGTAACGGGTTGAGGCCGAGCATGTCTAGCATCTCGGCGCGGCGCTGATCTTGGAGCGGTTCCCAGGTCGCTTTTGTAGCTACTTCTGCTTTCGCGCGGTCTGTGATCTTGACGGCCTCGTTTTCGAGATAGACTCGGACCATATCTTGCTCAGCGAGCATGCGCTCGTAAGGGGCTTGAGCGAATGCCAGGGCCGGGAACAAGGCCGCGACGAAAACAACGGGGCGAAACGTCATGCGATCAGTCTAGTTTGTTGTTGAATAGAAAGTGTGATGGGATCATTCTCGCTGAGGATTTGTAGTATCGGCGCCATCGGCCTGACGGCGGCTCAGCTCCACGCGGAAACGACGTTTTACCCGGACGTCGCCGCTATCGTCCACCGACGCTGCGTCGGCTGCCATCAGCCTGGTCAATCCGCACCCTTCGCGCTGGTGACCTATGATGACGTCGCTAAGCGCGGCGAGTTCATCGCCAAGGTGACGCGGACGCGCTACATGCCTCCCTGGATGCCCGAACGCGGCTACGGCGATTTCGAGCATGAGCGGCGACTGACAGATCGCGACTTGAAAGCGATCAGTGACTGGGTGGGCGCCGGGATGCCCGAAGGGAGCCCTGAAAGTTGGCAGCCCCCCCCAGCGACGCCGGGTCCGGGTGAGCCCGACCTGATCCTCCGCATGTCCGAAGCCTACGAGATCGCAGCCGACGGGCCCGATGTCTTCCGTCACTTCGCGATCAACATCCCCATCGAGAGAGTCAAGTACGTCCGAGGCTTTCAGTTTTTCCCTGGCAATCCGCGAATTGTCCATCACGCCCGGATGATGTTCGACCGCACCGGTCAATCGATGCGAAGAGAACGCGCCTCGGGCGAGAACGGCCTATCAGGCTCGATCGAGCTGAACACTGTATTCGACCCGAACGGACATTGGATCGGCTGGACTCCAGGTAAGAGTCCGATTTTTCGAGAACCGGAAATGGCCTGGGAACTAAAGCCCGGCGTCGACTTGGTGCTGGAACTCCACATGCTTCCTAGCGGAAAGCCGGAGACAATTCAGGCGGCATTAGGACTCTATTTAAGTGATAGTCCCCCAACGTTGCAGCCGACGATCTTGCGTTTGGGCAAGCAATCGATAAAGATACCCGCCGGAGCGTCGGCGCATGCGATGGAAGACTCGTACGTTCTGCCGGTCGACGTGCAGATTCTCAACGTCTATCCGCATTGCCACTATCTCGGCAAGTCGGTGGAAGGGTATGCGATATTGCCGGACGGCAGCCGGATCGAGCTGCTTCGAATCAGCCAGTGGAATTTCGATTGGCAGGATGAATACCAATACACCGAACCGGTTCGACTGCCCAAGGGAACGGTGATTCACGCGCGCTTTGTCTACGACAACTCAGCGGGGAATCCTCGTAATCCGAGCCAGCCTCCACGGCCGGTAAACTACGGCTGGCAGACATCGGAAGAAATGGGTGATCTTTGGTTTCAGGTCCTGACAGCGAAATCCGACCGCAAGGCACTCGTCGACGACTTCGCAAGCAAGGAAAATCTTGAGCAGATGCACGGGCTCGAGACGCAAATCGAAACGCACCCTCGCGACATTGACACGCGCACGGCGCTGGCGGCGTTCTACATCAAGTTCGATCGACTTGATGACGCACGCGGTCAGCTTGACGAGGCGCTGAGAATTGACCCACGCTCGAGCCATGCGCTTTTCAATATGGGCCTACTCGAGGAACGCTCGGGCAATATCAAGGTGGCGCTCGGCACCTATCGGCGAGCCGTTACCCTCGACACATCCAACGCCCCGGCGCACAACAACCTCGGGTTGCTGCTGGCTCGCGAGGGTCGGGTCGCGGAGGGCCTAGAGGCGCTTCGCCGAGCGACTGAAGTCCGCGCCGGGTACGCCGAAGCGCTAGGCAATTTGGGACGGCTCCTGCTTTCGGCGGATCAGCCCCATCAGGCAATTGCCACTTACTATCGGGCTTTGGAAGCTGACCCCAACATGGGCATCGTCCACTTCAACCTCGCTGTACTTCTTGAGAGCGCGGACCAGATCGAGGAGGCCGTTCGGCACTACTCGGCGGCAGCCGCGGGCGACTACGAGACCGCGGCCCATCTGGCGAGCGAGGCGCTCACTCGGCTACGCCCGAAGGGCCAATAAGAAACGCCCGCCCCCGACGTTTCGGGGGCGGGCGGGTTAGAGGTTATTCGTTGCGGTCAGCCTAGAAGATGAACTTCAGACCGATCTGCAAGTTGCGAGGCCCAACGAAACGCTGAGTGCCCGAGACAACACCGAAATTGCGGTTCCCGACTTGAACGTTCGGGTTGCCAAAGTTCGGCGTGTTCGTGAAGTTGAACGCCTCAAGACGGAACTGCGCGGCATACTTCTCGCCGAAGCGGAAGCTCTTGTAAGCCGAGAAGTCCCAGGTGTTCGTCCCCGGAAGGCGAAGGATGCCCTTGCCGGCGTTGCCGAACGTGAAGATGTCGTTGGGCGCAAATGCGCTGGGATTGAACCACTGATCCGCAGTCGGATTGGCCGCCTGCGGATTCCCCCCGACTACGTTCGGCCGGTCACCGCCACCGATATTGGAGGGATTGCCTCGAACGGTCGGTGTTGCCGGTGTACCACCCTGTAAGGTCAGAATGCTGCCTACCGACCAGCCGCCCATCAGCGTACGCTTCGCGCCGGAAGCGTTCTTGAAGAACGGGAGTTCGTAAACGACACTACCGATGAAACGGTGACGAATGTCCTGTGGAGCCGGCCCGCGCTCACGGGTCATGTCGAGGACATCGAGCACAAAGCGGGCACTCTCACCTGGAGACCCGCCGCTGCCTGGAATCGCACGAATATCGCTTATTGCGTGCGACCAACTGTAGGAGGCGATGTAGGTCATCCCTTTCGAATAACGCTTCTCCAACTTCGTCTGAAATCCGTGATAAAGCGTATTGAAGCGATTCGAGTGGGTGTTCTGACGACCCAGCGTGATCGAACCGCTTGGCAGCGAACCTGGGAACTGGACATCGCCACGGTTGGAAGTCGGTACAAAGACGCTTCGCCAAGGCCGACGCGGGTTAACCGGACCGTTCGGTCCAACAACATTGCCCGTGACCGGGTCGAGAACCGACTCACCCGGCCGAGGAGCGCTTTCATCCCAACGGCCCATGATGTGGTTCATCTTGTTGCCAAAGTAACCGATTTCCCACAGGGTGTCGCCGGGGAGCGAGTACTGGATGTTTACGTTCCAGTTCTGCGCCATCGGCCACGGAGGCTCTTGGTCCCAAGCCGACATTTCCACGCCAGCGGCATTCTCGGCGGTGATGGTGCCGGCGGGCAAGCCCTCAGCCGTCGAAAGGAAGGGGTTGCCGCGGCCCGTCGCTAATGATGCCTTGAAGTGGAACGGAGGCATGGTTTCCATGAACTCGCCGCCACCTGTGTTGCTGATGTTCCCATAGAAGACTCCATAGGCAGCCCGAATCACCGTCTTTTCGTTCACTTTGTAGGCAGCGCCGAAGCGCGGAGCAAAGTTGTTGTTGTCACGCTTGATCAGAGCGCGGTCCGGCCGTGTGTCGCCGTCTTGCCCGGCAAACAAGATGGAGCCTTGCGAGCCGCGATGACCGCCACGGGCGAAAAGGCCGATACCGTCACGGGTCTCGATCCAAGGAGCGTTGTTTTCGTAGCGCATGCCCAAGTTCAGAGTCAGCTTTTCAGTGATCTTCCAGTCGTCCTGAACGTACCCGTGGATGAACGGCGCCCGTAGGTTCATGTAGACCGTGTTCGAGCCTTGCATCTCGCGCGGAAAACCGAGCAGGAAGTCGGCCAAGGCGTCACCGCCGCCGCGCCCCGTGGGCGACTGCTCGGTGAAACGGCCGTCCCAGGTGATGGTTCCCATCGTGCGTTGGGGGTTGTCGATGAAGCTCTGCAGCAGGAAAATCTGCGTACCGAACTTGATCGCGTGGTTGCCCGTGGTAAAGGTGTTGTCGGCCGAGATTTGACGTGTCTGCGATTGAATCAGGTTCGGACGGAACGTGTTGTTGCCAATTCGGCGCCAGGGATTCATGTTCATCTCTGACACACCGCGTAGATTTTGATTGAATCCCTTGAGGCCAATCTGCGAGTTGATGTTGCCTGCAACGTTCGAATCGATCTCGACGTCGGTGTCGATGTAATTCCAGCCTACACGGATGCTCGACACGAGCGAAGGCGACCAGACCCTGTTGTAGCCGATCACTGCGTTGTTACTGGTCACGTCTTGCTCGTTGTGCCGGGTCAAGGAACCAAACTCGGTTGGCGGCAACTCCGGCACGACACCCACAAGCTGCTGCTGGTTGCTCCAGCGGAGGAATAGGTTGTCAGTACCACTGATGTTGTGATCCCAACGGATGTCCCACTTGTGGTGATCCTGGTTCCGAGGTGGTTGGTGTGTGTAGTTTCGGCTGAAACCGGCGCCCTGCGGATCAGGCCACCAGTTACGCATGATGTTTGTCACGGGGTCGAAACGGCTTGTAGGAATCTGATTGTTCGCGAACTGGTCGCGCGTGCCGTCGGCGAGCGTCATCGGATCGTAAATGTTCCCCAGCTCGCTGAAATCGCCGTTCCGCAGCGCGGGAGTCGGAACGTTGCTGACGATCGTGGCGGTCTCACGGATATCCGTCCACTCGACGTCACCGAACAGGAAAGATTTGTTCTTTTTGATCGGTCCGCCAACCGCGAAGCCATACTGTTTGCGACCAAACTGCGGTTTTTCCAGGTTCGGGTTCGCAAAGTAGTTACGGGCGTCGAGGGTTTCGTCGCGGAAGAACGTGAACGCTGTGCCGTGCAGGCCGTTCGTGCCCGACTTGATCGCGAGCGAAACGACGCCGGCCGACGAGCGCCCGTACTCAGCCGCGAATCCATTTGTGATGACTTTGAATTCCGAGAGGGCGTCGACGTTGGGTTTAACAACCTCTTTCTGACGTCCCTGCGATGCGATGGCTTGGTTGTTGTTGTCCATGCCATCGAGCATGAAGCTCGTCTCGGTGCCGCGCTGGCCGCCGATCGAAACGCCCTGGCCGCGCGAACGCACGGTGCCAGACGAAATGACGGCAAGCTGCAGGTAGTCGCGACCGTTGAGCGGCAAATCGACGATCTGGCGGTTTCCGATCACGGTACCCGCGGAAGCCTCAGTAGTCTGTAGCAACGGAGCGGTCGCCTCGACCTCGATGACTTCCGTCACCGCGCCGACTTCGAGTGAAACGTTCAGCTCACGGACATCACCAATCGATAGATTGACGCCCGAACCTGAGTAGGTCTTGAAACCGTCGGCCTCGACGATAACAAGATAGGTCCCAATACGAAGCGGGTTGGAACGGAAGTTGCCGCTTTCGTTGGTTTCCGATGTATATGTGGAGCCGGTTTCGACGTGGTTAAACGTCACGGCCACCCCTGGGATCACAGCGCCGGTGGTATCGGAAACGGTACCAACGATCAGCGCGGTGTCTGCTTGCTGAGCGAAGCCTACTGAGGCCACCCCGAGCACTAGGACGAATGCTGCTAAAATACAGCGACGCAAGTTCATGCTGTAAATACTCCTCTTAGAATTTTTTTAGCTCTCGTAACGAGCTCCCCGACAGCATGAAACCCCTTCAAACCTGTCCAGTCGGCCATTTATACCACATCGCGAGAAGAAGCGTCAAATTGACGGTAGCCAAAGGGGTGGACGAGGCGACACCCAGGCGTGATCGCCCGCTGGAAGCTCTAAAAACGTCTCGTAAGTGCAGTTTCCCACCTTGAAGTGAAGCTGCACACGACCGGGAAACGCGCTAGATTCCGCGAGTGGGCAAGAATGTGGGTGTGGGCTATACGACCCTTTCACGTTGTTGCTCATCCACTTGGGTGCGGACCACCATCGCGATCACCGGAGCCGTCACGCTCGCCACAATTTCGTGTGGCACTAGGGGCGACCTTCCACCACTGCCGAACCCTACAGTTGAGGGCTACGCGGCGGCGGTTCAAGAGCAGTTTCGCGAGGCTCTTGCCAATGCTCAGGCGGCGCCCGACGATGCACCCTCCGTCGGAAGGCTATGCCGCGTGCTCTATGCGTACGGGCGCATTGCAGAGGCGGCACAATGTTTCGAGCGAGCCAGCGGCCTCGAGCCCGAGTCATTCGATTGGCTTTACTACTGGGGCGCTGTTCAGGGCGAGTTGGGCCAGACGGAGTCCGCTCGAAAGACGTTCGAGGCGGCGCGCAAGTTGAAACCGGCCGAGTTGGCGCCGGCGATCCGGCTCGCGGATAGCCTAGCGGCGACCGGGTCAAACGACGAAGCTATTCGCGTGTTGACGGCCGCTCTTGAGGAAGCGCCAAACAGCCCCGCACTGCACTATCGCCTCGGCCGCGGCTACCTTTCGCTGGGTGCAACCGAAGCTCTCGGGTACTTAGAACGGGCGGTTGCCCTCGATCCGGAATATCGCGAGGCTCACTACGCTCTGGCGAACGCCTATCGGGAGGTCGGCCGCGACGCGGATGCGGCGCTGGCGCTCGCCAACTACGAGGCAAGCGACGCGGCTCCACGGCGGCACTATCCTGACCCGCTCATTGACGAACTCGCGAAGCTGGCCGCCGCCACAGCTCAGACGCTATTTCAAGAGGGATCAGAGTTGATGAGTGCCGGCAGCCTGCCCGCGGCCCGCGATGCTTTGGAGGCGGCGCTGGAGCTCGATCCGCAACACGCCCAGGCTCACGTCAATCTAATTTCGGTTTACGGACAACTCGATGACACGGCGAGAGCAACAGCTCACTACAACGAAGCGGTTGCGCTGAACGACGAGTTGGAAGAGGCACATTACAACTACGGTCTGCTACTCGCATTCGATGACGACTTCGACTCAGCAATCCCGATGTTTACGAGGGCGCTCGAGATTAATCCGCAATCCGCCGATTCGCACGGAAATTTGGGCTTTGCCCTAGAACAGGTTGGCCGTACTAGCGAGGCCGATGAGCAATACGAACTTGCTCTTGACGATGATCCATCGGCGTCGCTAGCCAATTTTCATCGTGGTCGCCGACTGGCCGAGGGTGGCTCGTACCGACAAGCCCTCATACACCTCGAGCGCTCTTTAAAGACCGAGTCGGCTCTGACGCCGCGTGCACTCTACTTACTGGCACTTGTCCATCGGGCGCTCGGGGACAGCGAGCGCGCGAGCAGCTACGCCGCACAATGCATGGAGAAGGCTGCGGCATACGGACAACACGAAGTCGTCGAGATGATTTCGCGAGAGTTTGAGCGCTGACGTGTGACTTCAAGTCCGCTACGTTGGCTCAAACGAGAGAGCAGACCGCGCAGGGCTCCGTTTCCAGCTATCGGTTGCGCCCACTATCAGATCTGTCTCGCGAACTTCAAAAACTTCGCCGGCAGCTCATGCACGACTTCGTACAGACGTTCGAGGCCCTCGCGCTTCGAGACAAGCCCGTGGCCGCCACCCTCGATCACATGCAATTCACCCGCGACCGGCATCAGCGCTAGAGCGGATTCCATTTCGTCAACGGTTCCGAAGTTGTCGCGCGTTCCGTGAACAAAGAACGACGGCGTTCGTAGTCCGGGCAGATGCTCAGTTCTGAGATTTTCAGGCTTTCCGGGCGGATGAAGCGGGTACGACGTGAGGAAGAGTGCGTCAGCGGCGCCGTGATCCTCCGACGCCAAGATCATCGACTGGCGCCCGCCATACGATTGGCCTCCAAGGAATACTTGGCCGCTGAAACGTTCACGCATGAGGCTCGCGGCTGCCTGTAGCCCGGCGCGATCAAGGGCAGAGCGTGCCGGCGACGGCGGGCCGTTCGGACGTCGCTGGCGATATGGCAGGTCGATGCGGAAAACGCTCGTTCCCGCCGCCGAGAATTCCTCGGCAATCGCGAGCAACAGCGCCGAGTCCTGGTTCCCTCCCGCGCCATGTGCGAACACCAGAACGTCGTCTCCGCAGTTGTCAGGGAAATGGAGCGTTCCTCGAACATGGGACCCGTTGTTTGTCGATTGATCGATGAATTCCAGGCTCATAGCTGTATCGAGCAACGATGTCGGCCGATGGACTTCTACAATAGACGAACAGCGTGACAGCAGCGGTCCGCGCATTCATGAAGGTTTCGGTCGTGATTCTGGTGCTAAACGGGGGCCCAATATTGCGGCGCAGTGTTGCCAGTTTACTGTCTCAGAAGAGCGCGGAACAGCTAGAGATATTGCTACTCGATTCGGGATCGACAGACGGCAGTGAGTCGCTTTGCGAGGAGTTTCCGGTTCGCCTCGAATCGATCGCCGCAGCCGAGTTCAGATTCGGGTACGCCCGCAACTTGGCGTTCGGCATGGCGCACGGTGACTACATCGCGACGATCTCTCAGGACTACATTCCCGGCGACAATGGCTGGCTCGATCGGCTAATCGCGCCGATCCGCAATGGCGCCGATGTCGCTCTCGGCCGGGGGATTCCGCATCCGGATCGCCGACCATTTTTCTGGGAAACCCGGCGATTTGCGTTCACGCGCGAAAGCCGGAAATTCATCGACGATCATGGCGGCCACGGTTTCTCATGCATGTGTTTGGCGACCCGTCGCGATGTATGGGAGGCGACGGGGTTTGGCGACGATGTCCTGATGGGGGAGGACAAGTATTTCCAAAGAGAGTGTTTCGAGAACGGATATCGCCGCGTCGAATACGTAGCGGCAGCCAGCGGATATCATGGCCATAAATTTACGGTTAGGAGCCTCTTTAGACGTTGTGAAAACGAAGGATTCGGCTGGCAGTTCGTCGATGTGGAGTATCCGTTCAGCGCCATGCTGCTCGATCTATTGGCACCGACTTCGTATGCAAAACTGGTCTTGGCTCTAGCGCGCTTTCAGATTCGGACCGCCGCCGAAGCGCTGTTCATCTGGCTGCGGCCGATCGCGGTTTACAAGGGCAATCGCTTCAATCGTGAATATGTTCGCTAGGAACGATCCGTCGATCAGCGTTGTGGTCGTTTCGTATGGGCGGACCGACACTCTTCTCGACGCCGTCGATGACCTGCTGGCCCAAGACTACGAGCACTTCGACGTCACCGTCGTCGATCAGAACCCCACCGTCAACGAGCGGCTGGCGGCAAAGTCGAAGAGTAGCGATGGGCGACTTCAAGTTCTCAGACTAGATCCTCCGCATATGTGTGTCGCGCGCAACGTCGGCATCCGCGAGACACGCGGGGACATCGTAATCTTCGTTGACGACGACATTCGCTGCGCCCCGGATCTTATCCGATCGTATGTTTCCAGTTTCACAAACGACCAGATTGGCGGCGTAGGAGGGTGGATCGACGCCGACATTCCTGAGTTCATCTGGCATCCTCCCGAAGGGCCCGTACGCGCGGCGATCGGCTGCAACATGACGTTTAGGCGCGATGTCTTAGAGCAGGTGGGCGGCTTTGATACGAATCTGCAACCGCCCGCAACCTATGGCGATGAGATTGAGTTGGCGGCCCGTGTTAAGCGCGCCGGATTCACGATCTACTCCGCGCCGACGGCGCGTGTCTTTCATCGGGTCGACAGCAAAGGCGGGTTGCGAAACCGAAATAATCCGATCTTTTGGCAAGCACTGACCACCAATCACGTTCTCGTGTTTTTGCAATCCCGCCCGCTGTGGCAAAGGCTGTTAGCCACCGTTTGGCTTGTAAAGCTCTGGCTCAATTTGAGCCGGCGCTCCACGGGGTTGCTTAAAGTCGGACCATTCTTCCGGGCTGCACGCCTTGGCTTCACGCTCGCCAGGCAGAGCCGCGCGACGCCGAGCTTCTTAACCTCGACGCCCCGAGGGAAACCTGTATGAGCCGTCAGTTTGGGACGCCCGCCTACCATTTCAAGCAAACGGATACCACGATGCGCGAGGCGGCGGAACTTGCTCGCGACGGATGTGCCGAGGGCACGATCGTAACTGCTGAGCAACAAACCGCTGGTCGTGGGCGGCTGGGCCGATCATGGCTTTCAGAACCCGGCGGCGGCCTCTATGTTTCTCTCGTTCTAAGGCCAGATATCGCTGCGGGCGCGGCTCCTATGCTCACTCTTGTGGCTGGGCTGGGTGTCGCCGAGGCCGTACAAGCCCAAAGCGGTATGAGCTGCGACATCCGCTGGCCGAACGACATCTTAATTCGCGAGCGAAAGTGCGCGGGCATCTTGGTCGACATGGAAAGCGACCAAGAGCGAGTGGCGTACGTCATTGTCGGCATCGGGCTCAATCTTAATTACAAGGACTTCGGCCCGGAGCTAGAAAATCTGGCAACCTCGCTATTTCTGGAGACGGGGCGCAACTTTGAGGCTGATTCTGTTTTGCAGCCGATGCTCGACGCGATCCGCGACAACTATGAAATCTATCTCGATCATGGGAAAGAGCCCATCCTAGACGCATTCAGCAAGGCATCAAGCTATGTGTCGGGGCGGCGCGTGGTCGTAGTTGGAAATGACAATGACCGAGCGCTCGACCGGCGCGGCACCACCGCCGGTCTCGACGCAAACGGTATGCTCTTGTTGAGGGACGACGCAGGTGTCGTCGAACCGGTCTTAGCCGGCAGCGTCCGTCCCGACGACACCGAATACTAGGCGGATGCTGCTCGCGGTTGACATCGGAAACACCAATCTAACGGTTGGACTGTTTGACGGTTCGAAGCTCGAGGCTGACTGGCGCCTGAAGACCGATAGCGCGGAGACCATCGATGGCTGGGGAGTCCTGTTTCGCAACCTGTTCTCTCTCGGCTCGCTTGATATTGAGAACGTCGACGGCATGATCGTGGCGTCGGTGGTCCCACAACTTGGGGCCTCAATCGACGGCATGGCGGAGCGCTACCTCGGCCTGAAACCCCTTCATGTGGATTCGATCATTCCGACCGGGATAACAATACGCGTCGACCGTCCTGAAGAAGTCGGCGCCGATCGCATCGTCAACTCAGTCGCCGCCGCGGATAAGTACGGCTGTCCATGCGTCGCGGTTGACTTTGGCACGGCGATCACTCTTGACGCGATCTCCGCCAACTCTGAGTACCTCGGCGGCGTCATCTGCCCGGGCATCGGAATTTCGTCAGAGGCGCTGTTTCGTCGCACGGCGCGGTTACCGCAAATCGATCTACGAAAGCCAGAGCACGTTATCGGCTCGAATACCGTCGCCAGTTTGCAGTCGGGCTTGTATTACGGCATGCTCGGGATGATCGACGGCATTCTCGAGAAGATGATCGAGCAGCTAGGGCCGTCAACGAAAGTAGTTGCGACCGGAGGTCAGGCGGACGCTTTGGCGCCGGAATCGCGGCACATCCAAACCGTCGACAACTACCTGACGCTCGACGGACTGCGGCTGATTTGGGACCGCAATCAGCCCTAAAGTCAGGCGCCAATGCCCGCTCCGTACGGCCAATCTCTCGCGCTAGTCACTGATCTCTACCAGTTGACGATGGCCTATGGCTACTGGAAGGAGGGCATCGCCGAGCGCGAAGCCGTCTTTCATCAATTCTTCCGCCAGGCGCCGTTTGGTGGCTCATTCGCTGTTGCCGCCGGGCTAGCTACGGCAATTGAATGGTTACGAGAACTTCGATTTGACGCCGACGATTGTGCCTATCTGGCCACGCTCACGGGTACGGACGGCAAGCCGCTATTCGACAGAGAATTCCTCGGCTACCTCTCCCAGATCGAGTTCCGCTGCAATGTTGATGCTATTGCCGAGGGCACGATCGTATTTCCTCAAGAGCCACTGGTGCGCGTTCGCGGGCCGCTACTACAGGCTCAATTGGTCGAGACGGCGCTGCTCAACATCGTCAACTTTCAAACGCTGGTGGCAACCAAGGCAGGGCGAGTTTGTTTGGCGGCGGGAGATGATCCGGTGCTGGAATTCGGCCTGCGCCGGGCCCAGGGGTTTGATGGCGGATTGAGTGCTAGTCGAGCGGCCTATATCGGCGGCTGCGCGGCGACTTCGAACGTGTTGGCGGGGAAGCTCTACGGGATTCCCGTTCGAGGGACACATGCCCACAGTTGGGTGCTGTCATTCGACAGCGAGCAAGAAGCTTTTGAATCATACGGTCGTGCGATGCCGAACAACTGCGTCTTTCTAGTCGACACCTACAACAGCATCGATGGCGTGAAGCGGGCCATAGCGGTTGGCAAGAAACTTCGAGAGCATGGCCATCAACTGGTCGGAATTCGACTCGACTCAGGCGATCTCTCGGCCCTTTCACAAGAAGCGGCTCGGCTGTTGACGGAAGCCGGATTAGGCGATGTTTCTATCGCCGCGTCGAACGATCTTGACGAACAGCAAATCGCCAGTCTAAAGGCAGCCGGCGCGCGGATCAACGTTTGGGGCGTGGGCACGCGCCTTGTGAGTGGCTGGCCCGATTCCGCCCTCTCAGGGGTATACAAGCTCTCGGCGCTTCGTGACTCAGCGGGCCATTGGCAGGGCAAGGCGAAACGCTCGGAGACGAGTGCGAAAGCGTCGACACCAGGGATGCTCCAGGTTAGACGTTACGCCGATCGCGAACTGATCTCATTCGATCTGATCTACGACGAGCTAGACCCTCCCGCGGACACCTGTATCGGGGTGGATCCGCACGGAATCAACACAAATCGAACGATAGCGTCCGACTTGCCGTACGAAAACCTGCTCAAGCCGGTGCTGAGTCAAGGCGAAATTCTCGATCCGCCAGCCAGCTTAGAGCAGTCTCGCGCACGGCTTCGTTCTCAACTAGAAAAGGTGCCTAGCAGACTGCTCAGTTTCGACTGCCAAGAGCGATTGCCGGTCTTGCTCGAGCGAAGCCTGTTTGACCGTTGCGAACCTCTCGGCGATAATGCCGAAAATCACTGACGAAGTGATCGAGCCAGCCCGTATTTCGGCTAGGCATCAATCGGACGCTTCAAGTTCGGGCATATTCTCACGGAAAATGCCGATGTCCTTGTCGCCGCGCCCCGACAGATTAACGATGAACGTTTGACCCTTCGCGCTGGGGGCGCGCTTGACCGCTTCCGCCACCGCGTGCGCGGATTCCAAGGCGGGAATGATGCCCTCAAGTTGTGAAAGAGTTTTCACTGCTTCGATCGCATCGCCATCTGGGCACGACGTATATTCGACTCGGCCTTCATCGCGCAGCCAGGCGTGCTCGGGACCTACCGAGGCGTAGTCTAGCCCGGCTGAGACCGAGTGCGTTAACGCGATTTGTCCGTCATCATCTTGCAGGACGTAGCTTCGGGTGCCCTGCAGTACTCCGGGCAGACCGCCTTCGAATCGGGCGGCATGGTCGCCGAGCGTCTCTCCACGCCCGCCTGCCTCGACCCCAACCATGCGCACCGTCTTGTCGCCGAGAAAGGGGTAAAACAGCCCGATCGCATTGCTTCCTCCCCCGACGCAGGCGATCAGCAGGTCGGGCGGTTCGCCGTTCGAAACAGCGTGATACTGTGCTCTTGCCTCGATGCCGATGATTGATTGAAAGTCGCGCACCATCATAGGGTACGGGTGCGGCCCCAGGGCGGAGCCGAGCAGATAATGAGTCGATTCGAAAGTCGCAACCCAGTCTCGCATCGCCTCTGAAATTGCGTCTTTAAGGGTCCGGCTACCCGTATCGACACCGACAACCTTTGCTCCCAGCATGCGCATACGAAAGACGTTGAGCGCTTGCCGGCGCATGTCTTCCGCACCCATGTAGACGATGCACTCGAACCCGAATAGCGCACAAGCCGTTGCCGCCGCCACCCCGTGTTGGCCCGCGCCGGTTTCAGCGATGATGCGTTTCTTGCCCATGCGCCGCGCTAGAATCACCTGTCCCAGGCAGTTGTTGATCTTGTGGGCGCCCGTGTGCAGCAGGTCTTCGCGTTTGAGATATATGTCGGCGCCACCCAGATGTTCGCTCAGCCGCTTGGCGTGATAAAGCGGCGTGGCTCGTCCGGCGAACTGCTCGAGCAGCTCCTGTAGTTCCGCCTGAAAGACTGGGTCGTCTTTCGCCTCACGGTATGTCGACTCGAGTTGGTCGAGCGGTGCTACGAGGATTTCGGGGACGTAGCGACCCCCGTATTCACCGAACCGTCCGAGCGAGTCTGGAAGCTTTTGCGTTGCTGCCACCATCCCCTTAATTTAGCGCGCTCCGCCAGACGTACAATAGCCGTTTATGTCCAAGATCCAACGGGCGCTATTGAGCGTCACCGATAAGACCGGGCTCGCCGATTTCGCCAGGCGACTTGCGCGTCACCATATCGAACTGATCTCCACCGGGGGCACCGCTCGCCTGCTTCGCGAAGAGGGCCTCGAGGTCCGCGTTGTCGCTGACGTGACGGGCTTCCCCGAGATGCTCGACGGGCGCGTGAAAACTCTCCACCCGCGAATCGCCGCGGGCGTCCTCGCTATCCGCTCGAACCCCGATCACATGGCCGCGCTGGCCGAACACGATATCGGCACGATCGATATGGTCGTCGTCAATCTTTACGCTTTCGAAAAAACTGCTGCACGCGAGGGCGCGACGTTCGACGAGCTGATCGAGAACATCGACATCGGAGGGCCGAGTTTGATCCGCGCCGCCGCTAAGAATTTTCGCGATGTCGCCGCAGTGACCGACCCCGCTGACTACGACCGTCTCGCCGACGAACTCGACGAGAACGAGCTGCGGTTCGGCGGCGAAACGCACTGGCTCTTGGCGCAGAAAGCCTTTGCAGTTACCGCCGCCTACGATCGAGCTATCGCCGGCACCATTTCGCGGCTTTCGCCCGAGAGCGAAACTCTAGCCGCGGACGAGTCGCAGTTGCCGGCGATTCTCGACGTCCGCCTCCCTCTTCAGCAGTCCCTTCGATACGGCGAAAATCCACATCAAAAAGCGGCGCTTTACGGCGACGGAAAAACCGGCGTCGCCGGTGCGCGGCAGCTTCATGGCAAAGAGCTTTCCTACAACAACCTGGTCGATGTCGACGCCTGCTCGCGGCTAATCGAGGAGTTCGACCAGCCCGCCGTCGCCATCATCAAACACACCAACCCCTGTGGTTGCGCACAGCACGAGTCACTCGCCGAAGCCTACCGCAAGGCGCTTGCGTGCGATCCGGTGTCGGCGTTCGGTTCCGTGATCGCCGTCAATCGCGAGGTCGATGCCGAGACCGCGGACGAAATGTCGAAGCTGTTTGTCGAAGCCATTGTCGCGCCGGGTTATAGCACTGAAGCGAAAGCAACCCTGTCGAAAAAGAAGAACATCCGCCTGCTCGAAATCGACTCCCTGCCCCCGGGGTTCGTTACCAAAAGTATCTCCGGCGGCTACCTCGTCCAAAGCGAAGACCACCACGAGACAAGTCCCGAGGACTTGCGCGTGGTGACCGAACGCCAACCGACCGAATCCGAGCGCAGCGCGCTGGAGTTCGCGTGGAAGGTCGTCAAACACATCAAAACAAACGCTATACTCTACTCGCTCGACGGCCAGACGGTCGGAGTCGGCGCCGGTCAGATGAGCCGCGTTGACGCGGCAAGAATCGGCGCGTTGAAGGCCATCCTACCCTTGAAGGGAACAGTAGTCGCCTCCGACGCCTTCTTCCCGTTCGCCGACGGAGTCGAAGAACTCGCACAGCACGGCGCCACGGCGGTGATCCAGCCGGGCGGCTCTAAGCGAGACCAAGAGGTCATCGACGCGGCAAACAGATTGGGATTGGCAATGGTATTTACCGGCGTAAGGCATTTCCGGCACTAGGCCCGCATTATTCACTAGCTGACGGCGAAAGCGGGCGATACGTGCGCCGTCTCGTCCACTACACTAGGCGCGGAGGCCCCAATGCCGCGTACCAAGCACTTCCGCGCATATTTCGTCATCTTGGGAGCAATCGCTCTGGTCGTTTTCGCGAATGCGCCGCGAGCCGGGTCGGGCGATTACCTATCCGCGGAATTGCGGAAGAATGTCGATGCGCTCAAAGCCGATGTGCGCCGCGAGCCGACAACGGCGAGGACGATTACCGCCCGCAACGAGGTGTTTTGGAAGTGGCTTAACGCTTACTCGCTTACCGGCGGGCCGGTACCACCGAATGGTCCCTCCGTTGCCTCTTGGGTCTTCCAAACGTCGTTCGAGAATGAGCGCGCCGGCGGCAGCCAACAAGATTTCGAGAATCTGCTCGAAGCCGAGAAGGCGACCCACCGCTCCGCGCTATTCCCTGACGATAGCCTCGCTCGCCAGCTCGACGACTTGATTTACGAGCTTGCATTCAAAGATGAGCAGCCGACCGGATTTGGACAACTGTCCCTAAACACGACCGGCCCATTTTCGGTGGGCTCGTGGCAGACCATCGAGCAAGCCTACACGGTCGGCGACGCGCCTTTCGAAAACGGAGCGACACTAGTTGTCGGAAAACAGCTCGCCTGGGACGGCGGCGTGCTGCAGATCAACGACCCCGCCGCCGACAATTACGTCTCGATTCGCTCATCGAACCCTAACGTCCGTTTCGAAAACATGCACGTCGACATGGGAGGCTTGCAGGGCGGACGCGACGGCACGCAGCCGATGCCGTCGTTCCGTGTTGTCAGTGGCACGCTGCGCAAGGGTGACACCGTCACGTTTACCTACGGCGATCGATTGGGCGGCGGACGCGGTTGGCAATTGCAGTCGATGGGGAACGACGACGTTCTATTGCCAATCTTCGTCGACATCGACGGCAGCCGCCGGCCGATGGCACTCACCTGGCCGGCGTTTCGAGTAGTCGGTTCGCAAGTTCACGCCGTGAAAGGGTTTGCGCCGTCAATCGTCGAGCCCGGTGAGAAATATTCGCTGGCCGTTCGCAGCGAAGATCGTCTGTACAACCGCGCGACTGGCGCCATCCCCGCCTACGAAGTCACATTGAACGGAAGTTCGTTCAGAACACTCGCCGCTGGTAGTTCCGCGGTCAACGTACTCGAAGGACTGTCGATCGATGCCGAAGGAGTCTACCGCTACACCTTTCGCTCGCCTGACGGCGCGATTACTGGCTCGTCGAATCCCATCTGGGTCAAGCGCGACCCAACTCACCGCATCTATTGGGGAGAGACGCACACTCACACCGGCATGGCTGAGGGACAGGGCACCGTAGAGGGCTCCTACCGTTACGCTCGAGAGGACGCTCGGCTCGACTTCTTGGGCCTTTCCGAGCACGACAAGTACATGGACGACAGTGAATGGCGCGACATGCAAAATGCTGTCCGTAAATACAGCAAGGCAGGCGAATTCGTGGCCTTCCTCGCCTACGAGTGGACGGTGAGGCGTCCCCTAGGCGGCCACCACAACGTGTTCTATCGGACGCCCGATCGCGATCGCATGCCAATCCAAGAGGCGACCACGCTATCGCGCCTCTATCAGGGGCTTCGAAGTCTTTTCGACACCAAAGACGTGCTGATCATTCCACACGCCCACAACGCGGGCGACTGGCGGCGCAATGATCCCGATATGGAACGCCTCGTCGAAATCATGTCGATGCATGGAACGTTCGAATGGTTCGGCAACTACTACCTCAAGCGCGGTCACCAAATCGGATTCATTGCCGCGTCCGACGACCATCGCAGCCGTCCCGGCTACAGCGGCACGTTGCGCAGCGCGGCGCTCGCTCAGTTCGGCGGGCTGGCCGCCGTCATGGCTCCGGCGAAGAATGCCGACGACATTTTCGACAATCTGCGCGCTCGCAAAACGTATGCGGTGACCTCGGCTGACCGCATCATCATGGACCTTGAACTCAACGGCTCGGGGATGGGCGAACGCATTCCGTACTCCGACCGGCGCCGGCTGCGAGCGCGCGTCATGGGCACGGCGCCGATCAGCGAGGCCGTCATCGTCAAGAACGGCGACGTCATATTCACGAAACGCCCTTTACAGGCCGACTTGAGCCGCAATGCGAAAGTCCGCGTCGCATTCGAGTCAACTTCCGAGCCGCTGTTCCGCGACAACCCCCGCCCCTACCGGCGCTGGAAGGGCACCGTGGAAGTGCGTGGGGCCAAACTAGAAAGTCTCGAGCCCCTCAATCTCGACAATCGCTACATCGAGTTCGCGAAGATTGACCCAGCCAACCCCAATCGAGTCACCTTCTACACCGAAACTCGCGGTCGCGCCGAGTCGTTTTTGCTCGAACTCGAAGGAGCTACTCCCTCCGCCGAAATCGTCGTTGACCTTGAAGAAACCGTCGAGTACGGCAAAGCTCCACCCAGAATCCGGGGATATGAGACGATCCCGGCGCAAATCGTACGCTTGCCATTCTCCCAGCTCGACAAGGGTCTTCTGGTCAAGCAAGTTCCCGTCGGCCGAGACATTGATACGGTGTCTATCCAGGTGCTGAACGACGATCAGCCGATGGACTACGATTTCGAGTTCGTCGACATCGACGAGCCACGCCACGGCGACTACTACTACGTGCGAGTCGAGCAACTCAACGGCGCTCGCGCCTGGTCATCACCAATTTGGGTCGGCGGCGAAGAACCCCGCTAGTCTTAGTAAGAGAGAAAGAGGACGTCGCAATTTGACTCACACACCCGGCGGTGACCCGCTACAGGTATTTCAAGAGGGAATCGACCTGTTCAACCGTCAGGAATTTTATGACTGCCACGAATATCTCGAGGAAGTTTGGACGCCCACGCGGCAACCGGATCGCTGGTTTCTGCAGTCGCTGATTCATTTCGCGGTCGGCTTCTATCACCATCAGCGGCGAAATAAGGTCGGCGCCGTGAGACAACTAGGGAAGGGCGTCAAGAAAATTCAAGGCTACCTACCTGAATGGGATGGCGTTGTGACGGGCGAGATCGAGCAGGCCGCGCGCGAATGTCTACGGATCATCCAGGCCGACGGCGTGGTCGACACGTTCCCACAAATCCGGCAGACGGGTCCGTGGCCGGGACTCCGCGAGGAAGTTCGGCGCTAATGCTTCCGGTGGCGCGCTGGATCGGTCTCGTCGCGTTGGCCCTCGTCGGCTTCATCGCGGCCTTGGCGCAATGGGACCCATCACTGCAAACCGACGGCCCCAACGCCGAGTTCCACTTCGTGCGGCTCGAGTATCGAAACATTCCGTATGCTCGCGGTGGCCGCGGACGACCCTGGTGGATGCAGGATTGGCCGGCCGCGGAAACCCACTTCGCGATGGGAATTAAGCGACTGACGCACATCGCTCTCGGCGAGGGCGTCCACTTGCCGCTCACCGACGACCGCATCTTCGACTTCCCGTGGGCCTACGCCACGCAGGTCGGCTACTGGGACCTCAGTGAAGACGAAGTCAACCGGCTGCGCGAGTATCTGGAGCGCGGCGGATTTTTGGTCGTCGACGACTTCTATGGTCCCGACGCTTGGGAAGTATTTCGCGAATCGATGCAGAGAGTTTTCCCCGACCGCCCGATCGTCGATCTTCCCGAACAGCATGCGGTTATGAACGTGCTCTACACGCTTGACTACCGCACGCAGATCCCTGGACTGCGGCATCTGCGACCGGATTTTCGTGGCGGTTATTTCGGCGAACCGCAAGGCACCCCGTATTGGCGCGGCATTTTCGACGAAGACGATCGGCTGCTCGTGGCCATTAATCACAACATGGACGTCGGCGATGCCTGGGAGCACGCCGACATGCCGCAGTACCCCGAAGAGATGACTGCCCTGGCCTATCGCTTTGGGATCAACTACATCCTGTATGCGATGACACACTAACGAAATTTGCCTGGCGTGCCCATGCGTTCTATGCTCACGGATATGGGTTCGCAGTTGATGTTGGCGCTTATCTTTGTCGCTGTGGCGGGCGCTCAGCAGATTAAGGTCTGTCCACCGGTGCCGGTTTACGAGCCCTGCGAGATCTCGTTTGAGATGACCGCGAGCGAGGCTGAGCTTCACCCGAACCCGTACACCAGCGTGACCCTGCGCGCCGAGTTTCGCTCGCCGAAGGGTGGCCGCACCAAAGTGATGCAAGGCTTTTGGGATGGCGGGCGCACCTTCCGGCTGCGCTTTTCGCCCGACTTCGAGGGCCATTGGGACTTCCGCATCATCTCTAACCTTGAGAGCGTCGCAAAGAAGACCGGCAGTTTCGATGCCGCTCCGCGGCGCACGCCTGGGTTCATCGAGGTATTCAATACACGTTATTTCAAGCACGTCGACAGCCTCGATCCGCACTACTGGCTGGGCGACACGATGCTCAACTTTGGGCTGGTTCCGATCGACACGTTTCGGGCCGTCGTCGACGCACGGGTCGAGCAGAAATTCACTCACATGCGCGGGTTGGTTCTTGGTCCGGCAGGCAACGCGGCGAATGCATTTCATTCGCCCGACGAGCCCAATCACGCTTATTTCCAGGCGCTCGACGCCCGTGTCGATTACATGACGATGAAGGGGCTGGTTGCCGACCTGATCCTCGCCGGTGGAGATAACGAACTCACCAACACGTTTCCGCGACGACGCCAGCTCGACCGCTATATCCAGTACGTTGCCGCGCGTTACTCTGCGTTCAACGTGACTTGGCAAGAGGTGATGGAGTGGGAATCGTATGACGACGGGCGCGAGTTGTTGAAACAAGTTGCAGCGTTGCTCGATAAGTACGACCCCTACAAACATCCCAAGACAACCGCGGCGGCGGTGAGTTCGGCGGCGCTCACCTACGACGGCTGGCAAGACTTCATGACGCAGAACACGTTCGAACCTGGGCTTGCTTCGATCGAGTACGAGACGCAACCTGTTCCCTTCGTGAACACGCGAGTTGGAGTCGAAGGCCCCGGCATGTCGGCGGACGAGGTTCGCAAACGGGCCTGGAACTCGGCCGTGCGAGGGCAGTATGTGACGTACGCGAACGCGGGCACGGCGGGCATCGACGGCGCGAATGTTGACGCCAAGTTTGCGGACTCCGAGGGTGCCCGGCAGATGACGCTGCTGCACGATTTTTTCGCGCAGACTCGCTACTTCGATTTGCTGCCTCACTACCGTGTGGTCGGCGGCGTCGGTTTGGCCCTGCAGCTTGTGCCGTTTCGGGCTGAAGACCCGATCGGCGTCGAGTACATCGTCTACGCCGAAAATCCGGGGAGCATCGAACTCTCGATGCCCAAGCACGGCTACAAGGTCAGTTGGTACAACCCGATCGACGGCTCGTGGCTTGACCAAAAGAAGCGATTTAAGGGCGAGCGATTTACCACGAAGACTCCCGACAACGAGCACGACTGGGTGCTCTATGTTCGTCGCGAAGGTAAAAAGCAAAATTACAATAACTCCTTCAAATTGGAATCGAAGCGCGCGAAGCTGCGCGACGTCGAGACCTCAGTTGGCGAACTGCCGTTCGAGATCCAATTTCCGGCCGAAGGCGAGCTGAGAGCGGGCGAGAAACACGAGTTCAGCGCGACCCTGAAAAAATCGACGATCGCGGCCAAGCGTATGCTTTGGCTGTGGATGGTCGAGGTCGCCGGCTCCGGGCGGGGCCAACGTATCCTCGCCGCGGAGCAGTTCGGGTCGTTCGAAATCCCCGCGGACATCGCCAAGTCTTATCCCGCCACGCTGTCGGTGCGGCTCATTGGGATCGACGGCGCCGGCCGTCTATTCGAAGATTTCAAGCCCTACACCGTTTTGGCTCCAAAAGGACCGTAGTTGGTCTCGCTGCACCCAAACCGCGCGGCCTCGCGGTGCGGTCACTCCCTTCTCGCTTGCAGGTACCGCTTGGACGAAGAAATGTCCGGAAATGCCCGGATTTGGCATGGTTTGGCCGGATTTCGCTCAGATTCGAGCACTAGGAGGAAGCATTCCTCGTGTGCTCGACGATCTCAATCCTCAGGCCGCATCATGAATCCCTCCGTGTGGCCGGATTTGGCAGGGTTTTTGTCAAATTTTCAGACTCCCTGCAGGGTTTTCCGCATCCTCCCCGTATAGTGTAAGGCCCGTGTGTACGGTTTTCGGGCGGCCGGATCGCTAGGTGGTTGATTCCAAAGGCAAAAGAAATTTCAAAACCCCGGTACGGGATTTTCGGAGGGTTCCGGGGTGGCAGCGGCGCAAGTCATCCTCCCAGTCTTATTAACACTGAGATCGCTGTAAGCTATTGACGTTATGAAGGTTTAGTGGAGTGAACCCCAAAAGCGAGACAGATGAAAGTGGGACAATTTTCAGTGAATGGAAAAGGAGTTCCCGATGAGAGAGAGAAAAGATAGGGTTGCGAGGAAGCAGCGCTCGTATGAAGTTGAGTTCAAGGAATTGGCGGTAAGCCGCATGCTTCGCGGTGAGAACGTCGTCAAATTGAGCGGTGAGTTGGACGTGCGGCGCAGCGTGTTGTATCGCTGGCGCGACACCTACCGCGCCGAGGGACGCAGCGGTCTTGAGCGGCGTCAAGGGCGGCCGCGTCCCGGACAAGAGGTTGTGCAATTGGATAGCGATCCGAGCGCCGATCGCATTGCCGAACTCGAACGCCTAGTCGGTCAACAAGCGGCGGAATTGGATTTTTTCGAACGAGCCTTCAACGCCTTAAAACCGGCGATGCCGAACCAAGTCGCTCGCAACGCGAGCGGCTCTACAGCGTCATCGACGAAATTCGCGTTGAAGGCCGACTCAGCGTCGAGCGCGCCTGTGCACTCGGAGAAGTCAGCCGAGCCGGATATTACCGGCAATTAGAGCGAGACAAGCCTGTCGAATCCAACCTGGAAGTGCGGGACCGTATGCAACGCATTACGCTCACCAATCGCCGCTACGGCTACCGTCGGGTGACAGCCGAACTGCGCCGCCAAGGCTTCACCGTAAACCACAAAAAGGTCTTGCGCTTGATGCGCAACGACAATCTGTTGGCGATTCGCAAGCGCCGTTACGTGCTGACGACAGACTCGGATCAGCATCGCGCGGTATACCCAAACTGGGCTAACTCACTGCAAATCGACGGACTCAATCAGCTCTGGCAGTCCGACATCAGCTACGTGCGCATGCGCCGCTCGTTCGTCTACCTGGCGGTCGTGATGGACTCGGATTCGCGGCGCGTGATTGGTTGGGAATTGGGATCGTCGTTAGAAGCTGTATTGGCGGTGAATGCGTTGCGCAAAGCGATCGAGTTACGGCGACCGAAGCCGGGACTGATACATCATTCCGATCAAGGCGCGCAGTATGCCTCACGGGCATACGTGAACTTATTGGAAGAACATGGCGCACTGATTTCGATGAGCCGGCGGGGAAATCCATACGACAAGGCGCGCGTGGAGAGCTTTATGAAGACGCTCAAAAGCGAGGAGGTGAACCTACAGACGTATCAATCGATGGACGAAGCGCGCGCTTCGATCGAGGAATTTATCGACGCGGTGTACAACCAAAAGCGGCTGCATTCGGCGCTGGGCTAGCGGCCTCCGGAGGAGTTCGAGCAGTTGTTGCCGTCGAGCGAAGAGCTCAGAAATCCGCAGTTTGAGTTTTCTGAGGCATGAGGAAATCTATCGAGACAGTGGTCGCACTCGGGACGGGAGAATGTCCCGCCCCGAGCGCTCATCGTCTCGCTGAGTTTCCAGCCGGGTATTGCTTGGCGGGTTGCTCTCCAGCATTGCCCGCCTCCGCTTTCCCGGCCGTTTTCAAGTGTGCGGCACGTTCGCCGAAAAGGCTATACTTTTTCAGCGAACGGCAACTGTCCCATTTTTAAGCTGTCTCAGCTTAGGGGTGCATGCCATAGCGCATTGCGTGCGTGTCCCGAACGCTCGAATGCTCCTTTTTTCGTTTCGCAGGCTACTGTCGCTCGATATGAAACTGCTCCAGGAATTTGACGTCTTCGGCAGACCAGAGCATATCGTCTTGATCTGCGGCAGGTGTGCTGAAGTCGGGTTCATCGACTTCCGCTAGATGGTCTCCGCCGCCCGGTGCGTAGTGTAGTGGGTCCTCGGGAATACCAGGTAGCGCAAGAGCTTTTCGTTCTCCAAGCGTCTCGACCAGAAGTACCGTTTCCTCGGTTGCCGCCGGCATCCAGCAGACCCAGGTCGCCGTCTGGCTCGCGAGCCTGAATCTGATCGAATGTGTTTCGACGACTTTGCCGTTCACCGGAATTCTTTCGACTGCAATATTGGGGAAATCTGTTCTTGCCGCAAGGGCCGTTAGCCTTGTTGCACGGTCGGCAACTCCCTTAGGCCAGAGGTTGATCGGCGTGTACCCCAGTAACTCGACTTTTGTCCTCCCCAGCATCTCTGATACGTACTGATTTACCCACACTATCCTCTGCGATTCATCAAATACTGCGAAAGGAGCTGGTAGAACGTCCAGCATGTTCCGGACATTCGAAGCGTCAGGAACTTGGTTTCGAGAGCCCTTTGGAAATCGACCAAGCATCTCGATGATCGCAACTTTGGAGTCCAGGTGTAGACCGCCATCGGGCTGTTGGTGAGTCGTTCTATCGACTGATAAATCGACCCGATCCCGTCGCTGAAGCCAGTCCCTAACGAGCTCGTTGATTACTCTATTCATCGACGACCCGCTGCGTCGCAACTCAGAGCGAAATTGACCTATCAGGTCCGCATCAAGGCGAAAAGTGGTTTGCACCGTAATCGTTTCCCGCCCTTATGGTACCAACAAAAAATAATGGTGTCACGCTAGATCGTGAATACAAAATTTCGATCGGCTTTGCCGAATAGTGATACCTATATCTAACCTCTTGATTAAGTATAGGTACCACTATTTACGGCGATATGGTACCATCTGCTTTTCTTTTCTGATGTCGGTGCCATTAAGTCGTTTGACTCCTAAGGGGCGACGTCGATTGAAGATCGTCGCCACAGTCGTGGGCCTTCTCGTGGGCCTATTGACCGCAGCGGAAAAAGTGATTACCTGGGCAAAAGACGAAGAGACGTCTCTCGCTGAATGTGGAGGCGAACTTCTGGGCGATGAAGTTTTGCTGGTCGTTTGTACGACGCTCGGTAATCTAGAGCTCCAGGGCGTCGTGTTTTCGACCCGGCGGTCTGATGTGGACTTACGCCGAATATCTACATTGACTGGGGGAAGCGAGGGGAAAGGCGACTACGAAGTGTTTCCGGGGACGAAGTTTTTCGCGTTCGACACTCGGACAGATCAAGCTTTAATGCAGTTTCGCAGGGAAGTCAAAGTGCCAGGCGACGTCTATCGGATCGAGTCGATATTTGCTGTCGATACAGAGGGGGTCCGATATCCACTTGCTCCGTCGGCAGCCTACCGGTTGAACGAGGTGCACGAATTGATCTTCACGCCAGACTCTGGATCGTGGCTGGAGTTTGACGGCCTCAAGTAGCGTCCTGACTGGCGAAGTTTCGGATACGGCGGCAGGAGAGTGAAGGGGACGGGAAGGTGTGAATTAGTTCGAAATCGACGCGTTTTTGTGCACCTAAGTCCTTTTGAGTCAACATCGGCAGATCACCGAAATCGATTTCGTTACACCTTCCGGAGCCCTTCGATACCGGCTTCCCCAGGAGCTTACGGCAGCCCGAACGGCCCAGAGCGTATCCGCTTTCTCCGCACAATACCCACCAGCCAATCGATGGCTGAAGGGGACAGACCCCTTCACGGAAGTCAAGCGAACGTGACATACTGAGTTTCGAACGCATCGATGCCCCGGCAAGCGCGGGTGGTGGCGGTCGGTGTACCGCATCACATCACCCATCGCGGCAACAATCGCCAACACGTCTTCCTGTCCGACGAAGACCGGCGCCGCTACCAGAATTGGATTCGCCTACAACTTCAGCCTTGCGGCGTGGCCCTGCTCGGTTGGTGTTGGATGACGAATCATGTCCATCTGATCGCGATTCCAAAGCGGCCGGATTCGTTCGCACGGCTGATCCGGAAGGTCCATGGGGCGTACGCGCAGGAGTTCAACAGACGTTACGCGCGAAGTGGCCATCTGTGGCAAAGTCGTTTCTTTTCATGTGCTTTGGGTGCGGAGCATGCGGTCACAGCACTAGCCTACGTGGACTGCAATCCGATGCGCGCCGGTATGGTGGGTAAGGCGGAGGCTTATCCCTGGTCGAGCGCGGCGGCTCACTTGAGCGGGTCGGACGACGATGGATTGTTGGACTGGAACGAGCTTCGTAAGCTGCGCGGGTGGGGGAACTGGCGGGAGCAACTGGCGACTCCGCCGGCGGTCGAGACGGTCGAGCGGCTGCGGATGTCGACCCGGACCGGCGCGCCGTTCGGGTCGACACAATTCGTGGCAGAGCTGGGAAGGCAATTCGAACGGAACCTGGAACTGCGGAAGCGCGGTGGCCAGCCCAAGGGAAAGTCAACCGCCGCTGGCGTAGGTTAAGTTGTTGTTACGATGGGAGCTATGGTGATTTTGACTCTTTCTGAAGGGGTCTGTCCCCTTCAGCCTCGGCGTCAGGCCCGAGAACAGCATCTTCGTCAACACGCCGTTGATCGTCACGATCGCCGAACTCGTCGTGTGGTGAATTCCGCTAGCCAGTTCGCCTGTCGCCGTCGGGGGCTCGGCCAAAAGGGGACGGAGCCCGAATTCGCAGCCGTGTTGATTTCAAAGAGCTTGGTGGATCCCAAATTATGGCAAGACGCCGCACTATCAGACCTATCATACTGCAAACAAGGGTGTTAGACGAATCCAATTGGGCTCCGTCCCCTTTAACGTCCGTCCCCTTTAATTGCGTCCCCTTTAACTGCAACCTCTCCAATTCGTGGGTCTAGCTGTCCGGTCATCACGATTCAGTGACCGTACATTCTCTAACCTCTAACGTGATCTACTTGCTTGAGTTTTGAGGCCCGAGCCCGCTATCCATCGGAATCGTCCCGAAACCGACTTTTTGAAGGTTCGAGCCATAGCCACTGAAAAATAATTTCCGGCCCACCTGGCCGCCGGCCAGAATCGTGCAGAGCCCTATAAATAGGGTGTTAGAGCCGTCTTGCGGGTTTTTGGCACCCCATCAGATGGAAGGTTAAGGCAACGTTTGTTTTCACCACGAAACAGGATCACAGTCCCAAGCGCTAAAATCGACTCATCTTAGCTGGGACCACCATCAGCCATCGCAAGATCCTCGACAAGCTCGGCGACGGCGGCAGATGCGTTTCCTAAAGGTTCGCGGATACCGAGTTCAGACTCGCGGCTGGGCTGAAACTTTCAGCGAGAGTCACAGTTTCCAGCAACATACCTGAGCCATGAATGACAACCGCTGCAACTCTCATACAGCCACGGTCCTTCTTGCAGTCGCGACCTTGGGCCAATGGACCATGGTATTGCACCATTCCGCGTTCGCCCAGGCAAGCGTCGAATCGCTGTCAAACGCGGCGTCTCAGCCGGTTCACTTGATCCGCATGGCCGCCCGCGAGCGAAACCCCGGTCGCTCATCAGGACGGATTTCAGACGGGATGCGTGCGATCGGGAATGACGGAAACCTTCAAGCTCTCGACGAACAGGGCCGCACGGTCCTTGACTGGGCCGTCATCGGTTCGAATAACGCTCGGCGGAAGGGACACCGAGAAGCATATCTCAAGCTCATGGAAACGCTCATCGATGCAGGGATAGACGTCAACGCAGAAGACTCATATGGCCTTACGGCTCTCGACTGGGAGGAAGTCGAGACGGACGAGGATTTTCAGTTCCTCCTCCTCGAAGCCGGTGCTCGACTTAGAGCCAGTCAGCATGAGACGAACCGACTGATCAGTTACGTGAACCGGCTATCAATGCTCGCAGAAGAAAATGGGATCGACGAGCTCCGTCGCGAACTGGATCCAGATATCCCCGCGGGCACGATGCTTCCTATTCGTCTGACTAGCGTAATCAGTAGCGCTCGATCCAGTGGCGGTGATGCTGTCGAGGCCGTCGTCATCGCGCCAGTAGGGACTGCGGGAGAAGTTTCTGTTGGAGCAGGTCTGCGATTGGACGGGGCCGTCATGGTGGCCAGCCCTGCCTCCGATCAGCACCAGCGGGCTGAGTTGATCTTGGATTTCACCAACCTTCACCACACGGATGGAGCGACAACTCGACTCGTGACACGACTCGTATCGGTCGACAATGCCCGCGAGACCGTGGACCGCGGTCGAATTCTCGGTATGGCTTTTCCCCACGGCAATGTGTCCAAGTGGAATTGGGGTCTGCGAGTGTTGAAGTTCTCGAATCCAATCGTCGCTCAAGCACTTCGGACGGCCACCTGGGGCTACGGAAAGACCCTAAATCGAGAAATATCATATGCACCGGGAACGGAGATGTGGCTTCAGGTGACAGTGCCGGAGCGGGTTGAGTCAGAGGCGATCTATTCGTTTTGGCCGAAAACTGAGCCGACGCCGGCTCTGGTGAACATGGTCCAATCAATGCCAACCCGGGTGTACACACCAGCGGGAGTTGAGTCTGAGATTACGAATCTGATGTTGTTGGGTTCCGCGGACCAAGTGGAAAATGCTTTCCACAAGGCCGGTTGGGTCGCTGCGGCGTCACTCAACTTGCGGACTGGCTTCAAAACGTTTCAGTCAATTGTGCGCAACAAGGGCTACGACCGGGCCCCGTTCGCAGCCTTGGTTCTGGAAGGAGAGACGCCCCGGTACGAGTATCAGAAGCAGTTGAACACATTTGCCAAGCGCCACCACTTACGAATATACGAGCGGCCGGAAACTTTCGAAGGCCGAAACGTATGGGTCGCCGCCGCAACTCATGACATAGGAATCGGAGTAGAGAGAAGGGGCACCAAGTGGTACCACGTGATCGATTCTCGGATCGATCGAGAACGCGAAAAAATCGGAAACGACATCTTGTTTACGAGGACAGCGCCCTCGTATTCTCTAGTCGACCGGCCCAGTGTGCCTCGAAAGGGTACGAATGGCAGCGGCGACGAACTGATAACTGATGGGAAGATGCTCGTACTCTTTCTGGAGGACTGACTGATCGTGGGTTTCACGCAACCAGGCTGAAACCAAAAGAAAGTAAGGGACGCCGGAATGAGAGTACAACAGAGCCTCGATAGGTGGTCACTTGTTGTGATAGCTATCACACTCGTATTGTTTGTCGCAGCGCTGTTCACGAAGGGTCTCGGCCACGATCTGCTGCTCGAAGCCGGAGTATTTCTCGTCTCGGTCAAGCTGATTATGATGGCGTATGGCAACAACAGGGCTGCCACGAAACTTGACGGGCGCCTCTCCAAGATCCAGGAGTCACTTGATCGGCTCGAGCGCCACGGCGAGCCATCCGATTCGGAATAGCGGCACACTCGTTCCCAACAACAGCGATTGACCGCGCTAAGGCAGTCGAGGCACCTAGCCCGTTCCTCGCGTGTAGGCTGTTGCCGAATCCTGGCTATAGGACGGGCTCCCGATCTCCCGATCTCCCCGGGACGCGTTCCGTCTGGATCTCCGCGATCCGTGGATCTCCCGTGAAAGAAGTTTCAAAATCGCAGGACGGCCCTCGGGACGCGTTCCGTCTGGGTCGTTGCGAGACTCATTCGCTCTGTTTTATGAACATTGAGATCGCTGGAAAACGTTGATGTATAAGGGTTTGTTGGAGTGCACCCCAAAACTGAGACAGATGAAAGTGGGACAATTTTCAGTGAATGGAAAAGGAGTCCCCGATGAGAGAGAGAAAAGATAGGGTTGCGAGGAAGCAGCGCTCGTATGAAGTTGAGTTCAAGGAATTGGCGGTAAGCCGCATGCTTCGCGGTGAGAACGTCGTCAAATTGAGCGGTGAGTTGGACGTGCGGCGCAGCGTGTTGTATCGCTGGCGCGACACCTACCGCGCCGAGGGACGCAGCGGTCTTGAGCGGCGTCAAGGGCGGCCGCGTCCCGGACAAGAGGTTGTGCAATTGGATAGCGATCCGAGCGCCGATCGCATTGCCGAACTCGAACGCCTAGTCGGTCAACAAGCGGCGGAATTGGATTTTTTCGAACGAGCCTTCAACGCCTTAAAACCGGCGATGCCGAACCAAGTCGCTCGCAACGCGAGCGGCTCTACAGCGTCATCGACGAAATTCGCGTTGAAGGCCGACTCAGCGTCGAGCGCGCCTGTGCACTCGGAGAAGTCAGCCGAGCCGGATATTACCGGCAATTAGAGCGAGACAAGCCTGTCGAATCCAACCTGGAAGTGCGTGACCGTATGCAACGCATTACGCTCGCAAATCGCCGCTACGGCTATCGTCGAGTGACCGCCGAACTGCGTAGGCAGGGCTTTACGGTGAACCACAAGAAGGTCTTGCGGCTGATGCGCAACGACAATCTGCTGGCGATACGCAAGCGCCGCTACGTATTGACGACGGACTCGGATCAGCACCGCGCGATCTACCCAAACTGGGCCAAAAACCTGCAGATCGACGGTCTCGATCAGCTCTGGCAGGCCGCCATCAGCTACGTGCGCATGCGCCGTTCGTTCGTCTACTTGGCGGTCGTGATGGACTCGTATTCCCGGCGCGTGGTGGGCTGGGAATTGGGGCCTTCCCTCGAGGCCATATTGGCAGTGAACGCGCTGCGCAAAGCGATCGAGTTTCGCTGTCCGAAGCCGGGACTGGTGCATCATTCCGATCAAGGCACGCAATATACCTCGCGGGCTTATGTCAGTCTGCTGGAAGAAAACGGCGCGTTGATCTCGATGAGCCGGCGAGGAAACCCGTACGACAATGCGCGCATGGAAAGTTTTATGAAGACGCTCAAAAGCGAGGAGGTGAACCTACAGACGTATCAATCGATGGACGAGGCGAGAGCTTCGATCGAGGAATTTATCGACGCGGTGTACAACCAAAAGCGGCTGCATTCGGCGTTGGGATATCGGCCTCCGCAGGAGTTCGAGCAGTTGTTGCCAGCGAGCGAAGAGCTCAGAAACCCGCAGTTTGAGTTTTCTGAGGCATGAGGAAATCTATCGAGACAGTGGTCGTGCTCGGAGCGGGAGAATGTCCCGCCCCGAGCGCTCATCGTCTCGCTGAGTTTCCAGCCGGGTATTGCTTGGCGGGTTGCTCTCCAGCATTGCCCGCCTCCGCTTTCCCGGCCGTTTTCAAGTGTGCGGCACGTTCGCCGAAAAGGCTATACTTTTTCAGCGAACGGCAACTGTCCCATTTTTAAGCTGTCTCAGCTTAGGGGTGCATGCCATTGTGAGGTTACGTGAGTGTCCCCGATCTCCCCCGATCTCCCACGTGAGTGTCCCCGATCTCCTCCGATCTCCTCCCGATCTCCTCTAACTAGTGACGACGGTGACTGGTGGTGCGGAAAGACTCAGGGTCAGCGCACCAACTGCAACAACTACGTGCTTAGGCGGATTCGAAGAGCTATCTATTTGCTCAGGGTATTCACTGCCCCGAGAACGGAGCCCGTAAACCTCTACTCCCAATGAGACCACGCTCGCGGCGGCACCCGCGACACCCCAACCAAAGGAGCGCCTCGTAAGTTTTTTCGCGATCGGCGGGAACAATTCGAGACATGTTGGGCAACAAGCCGTCTTATTTGCGGGCCCACAGACGCCATTTTCTGCACCGCAATTCGGACAAATGGCCAGCTCTCGAAAGCGACCGGAACGCAACCTCATTCTTTGAGTGTATACCGAATTCGGTGCCTGTCAGTCATACGCCAATTATCAGGGCTCGCCGATTGCCTTCCCGAGCCGTCGGATCGCGTTGACGATTGCGGTCGAGAAACCCGGGACGGAGCCCGAGTTTCGGCCGCTTGCACAGTGGCGATATGGCGGAGGAATGCAGGGTTTGGGCTCCGCATATCTCGATTGATCTGGCTATGCGCCAGACCTTCGCTTTTGCTTATCTCCGGGGCCGCATCGCTTGCTGACGCGCGCGCCTCTGATTTTCGGCGAAGTTCTTTCCGTCGGGTCTCGACGGCCAGTTAGATCTCGAACTCGTTTTCGAGGACGGTGATTTTTACTGAGTCTTGCTTGACGCCATCGGTGGCCATCGCTTCGGCGGTCGCCGGTGATTCCAGGATCTTGAGGTAGGTGTCGAGGTCGTCGGGCTCAAAGCAGATCACGATTCGGTTGCCGTCGATTGCGTAGTTTATGGGCTTCGAGATTGTCTGACTTCTGAACAGGTCGGCGTGTGTTCGAAAGCCGTTTTCAAACTGAGTTGGGTCTTCGATCTCTGCTGTGGCGATTACTTTGGGCATTGTGTGTCTCCTTTTTTAGCGGGTGTTCAACTATCCCATAGAGTATTCATATATGGCGTGTGCCGTTTCGTCAAGGCGGAGATGTGGGACAAGCTCAATGTCGTATCCACTCGCAGTAGACACGCTCTTTCAGAGCTTCAAGAGCCGCGCGGTCCATTCGATTGTAGACTCATTCTTCAAACGCTATAGCCTCTAATAACGCCAAGAAACTGCAAAGCGTGGACTGCCGTCCACGCCTCCGATTCCGGCGATTGGAATTCTCAGGTAGGAAGAGTGGACTACGACCATTTGCAATCATCATTTTCCAGTCAACGATATTGCTTCAGGGTTCAGTCTAGGCAAGCATTCTGTTAACTGCCTGCACTTTAATTCGATCGATTTCTGCTTGCAAACTCGATTCGGCTGTTCCATACTTTGCGGGGGCGCGCCGCCGCGGTGGTGTTTTCCGCGCCCCTTGACGTATTGGAGGATGCTTCGATGACCCTGTTACCGCCGAAAGTGATTGGACCTCTCTCGGAATGCAGTTCGCGGGTAAAGGTCGAGGCACAGATAACCGGGGCGACGGTTTATGTGTTCGCGAATGGCGCCCAGGTGGCCACGGGCGTCGCGACAAGCGGATCACAGGTATTTAACCTCACGACAAATTTGAGCGCCGGCGAATCCGTTGTGGCCAGGCAAGAAATCGGGGCCCAATTGAGCGCCGAATCGCCAGAATCCATGGTGGTTCAGGCGAAACCCCCTCAAGTAGGCCTGGTCGCCTTCCGCAGCCATTTATTCGAATGTGGCCGATGTATCTGGATGCATGGAGCTGTCCCCGGAGCGACGGTTACCGTTTCTGGAAGCGCCGGCTCGAACGGCTCGGGCAATTCGTATGACGGCAATGCCCGCTTTGGTCTATCGCAACCAATCGGCGCCGGGGAAACTCTACAAGCGGTGCAAGAAGCCTGTGGGCAGGTCGGTCCCAAGATCGACGGCCCTACGCCGGACCGACCAGTCGAGGGCAAGGAGAGTCGACAGCGGTTGCCCGCGCCGAGCGTGAACTCGCCGCTACGAGCATGCCAAAAGGGCGTTACGGTCAGCGACGTTTACGACGGCGCTGATGTCACTCTGTTGCGAGCGTCGGGTTCGATTGGTGCTTGCTTCGATGTCGACTCTCTAACATTTCGGGTGAACCCGGTACTCGTTGAGGGAGAGACCGTTCGAGCAAATCAAGCTTTTCCGAGCTGCACGATTACTAGTCCAAACTCCGCCCCGGTCGTCGTCGGACCCGCCAAGCCAGTGCCTCCACCAAAGGTCGTGGGGCCGCTTTGTGAGGGGGCAACTTCGATCCGGCTGACGGATCTGGAGTATGGCTCGATGGTAAAAATCTTTGTGGACGGCAATGAAATTGGGACCGCCGAGTCGCCGGTGGCCGGAACCTATGATTTTTTCATCGACCCGCCGTTGCCCGCCCCCAATCACCACGGCACCGAGGTAACGGCGCAGCAAGAGCTTTGCGGAATCTATAGCGCGCATTCAGCGGGTGAGCCTGTAATGAAGGGGCTGAAAGAATTGCCGCCTCCGAAGGTCAGTGAACCACTGTTTGACTGCTCCGCCGCGGTTCATGTCAGCGGCATTCATTCCGGTGCCTACGTGCGCGTGTTCTCAAGTATGTTGGCGGCGCCGATCGCTTCTGCTGTCGTTATTGGGACCGAAGCGACATTCATCGTTGCGCCCCTGTTGATGGAGGGTGATGAGATTTTTGCAGTTCAAAAGGGTTGCGGGGCAGAGAGTCCGCGCTCAAACGTGGTCAGAGTGAAGCCACTGCCCGACCTGAAACCACCGAACGTAAAAGGCCCCGTCTACCACTGCCACAAGAGCGTGGTCGTAACCGGCGTCGTACCCGGCGCGCTAGTCGAGGTCTACGTCGACGGCATCTTTCGCGGAGCGGCGGTTGCAGGCACGGACGAGGTGGACGTGCCGATCATCGGAACGCTATCGGTTGGATCGCTGGTGCAGGCGCGACAACATATGTGTGGTCGTACAACGAAGTTTGGCGAGGGCGTTCGGGTGGCCTTCTACGATGGCGAGTGGATTCAACTTGGGGGTAGAGAAGGTAGTACTTTGGCCGGAATTCTCGCCGTCCATGCCGCGCTTCTGCGGACGAACAAAATCGTCTATTTCGGCGGCGACCAACATGACGGATCGTTGAATGCGAACAGCGATGTCGACCACACCCGCCTATTCGACTGTGACACTTTCCAGATCGACACTGTGACTGGGCTACCAGGGAGCGACGACCTGTTTTGCGCCGGACACGCTCAACTCGCGGACGGACGCATCATAACCGGTGGTGGAACTCACCGCTGGCCGGGCAACATTCCCAACGACCCGCATGGTCATGGCGGCTTCAATCATTTTCTCGGCGCACGGCTGGCCTATATCTTTGACCCGGCCGACCACCAATGGCACAAAACAGGGGACCTAGTAACGCAGCGCCCGAATGACCCTGATCGAGATACAACCCTCGATATCGAAGCTACCGGTGGAAAGTGGTACCCCAGCTTGCTGACGCTAGCTGATTCGCGGGTGCTCGCGGTAACGGGGCATCCCCGAGAGTTTGATACCCGCCATAACAACAACACGCTTGAACGCTATTCCGCTTCGAGCGGCCAGTGGAGTTACGTCGGCAATGACGACTGCGCTTTAATTCCCCGCTTCGCAGGCCGCACGTTGGAATACCCACGCTTGTTTGTGCTGCCCGGCGGAGATGTGATTTCGACAAGCGAGCTTGCCGATGGCACGCTATCGCGCTGGCATACTAGCGACAATCCGAACAATTGGACCAACGTTGAGTCGCCGAAGCCTGGGTACGGGGGTAACCCGCTCAGTCACACCGCCGTACTCCTGCCGCTTCGATATCAGAACAAATTCGAGGCGAAGATCCTAATTGCCGGCCATTCCACCGCCTGGGTCCTCGACCCCGAAGCAAGCTCAAACAAATATACGGCGACCGCCCGGGTAATGACAAACCACCCCGCCGCGGGCGACACCAATCCGATTCGCTCAAACCTCGATGGCGTCATTCTTCCGACTGGCGAAATCTTCATTGAGGGCGGCGCTAAGAATATTAGGAACGACGCGACTGGCGTGAAAAAGGCTGAGATGTTCGATCCGGAAGACAGCTCCGGCTCGGCGGTTGGGACGTGGCGGGTGCTGCCAGAGGCACAAGAAGTTAGAAACTATCATTCGGTCGCC
This sequence comes from Bryobacterales bacterium, assembly GCA_965247305.1. Classification (GTDB taxonomy): domain Bacteria; phylum Acidobacteriota; class Terriglobia; order Bryobacterales; family UBA6623; genus CATQHP01. Next base: position 6,190,165 of record OZ252030.1, read on the forward strand.
CGACTAATGCCAAACGGCGCCGTATGGGTCGCTGGTTCGAACTTCAACTCGAGCTCCGGACTCAGCAATCGCAACCTGTGGATCGAAATATATAAGCCTTGGTATTTCTGTTACCCGCGTCCGAAAATTCTAGTTTGCCCGGACTCCGTCCGAGCCGGCTCGTCTCTCACAATTCGCACGCCGGACGCCTCAAAAATCTCCCGCGTCGTACTTGTCAGGACAGGGACGTGCACTCACAACTTCAACCCCGATCAGCGTCTCGTAGAGATCGAGTGCCGCGCGCAGGGCGAAGATCCCCAAGAGGTGATCGCAATTACGCCTGGCGACTCGACAATCCTGATCCCTGGGCAATACCTGCTGTTTGTCATCAATCAGGGAAGAGTGCCCTCGGTCGGAAAATTTATCAAAGTGCTGCCCGCGCGCAAGCGGATACGGCCTCGACTGATCATCGACGATCTGGAACTCATCATGCGCCGTATCCCACGGCCGGTTTTAGATCGTATTCGAGACAAGCTGATTCTAAATGTCGCTGAAGACGAGTCGGAGGAAGACGAGGACTACTCGCTCGGAGAGTGCTAACCCGCATTTCTCACCGCGCGGTGAGAAATGCGGGCTGACCCGGTCCGGCAGCCGGGGTGTTCGCTAATCGTGGATCTTGATATTGCCTCCTGTGAGTGGCGTTGCGTCAAGGGTGTAGCGATCGACTCCTGGTCCGCAGGCGAAGATCTTTAGCCCGAACGCGTCTTGATTGCCTCCGTTGTATGAGGCGTCCCAGGCGTCGACCTCGAACTTGCAGGTTGTCGAGCCATTGAGTTCGCCGTCGCCTCGGAATTTTGCGCGTGGCTCGCCGGTCACTACGAGCCAATCCATCGACGTGCTTTTGAAGTTGATGTCGCCGTCTTTGAATCGGAATTGGAGATTTCCGTCGGGCGTGTTTTGACCTGGCAGGTATTTCGAGACGAATCCGAACCGAGCGATGCCTGAGATGCCGTTGTCTAGGTCGGCTGATGCGGGCGAGTCGACCGAGCCACCGCCAGTGACGAATGCGCCGTTGGGGTCGTAGACCGGCAGCAGAATGCAGTCATCGTCTGCGATGTTGCCGGCGCCATCGGTTGCCTTCACACAAATCTCACGCACGCCCGTTTCCGAGAACGGACCGAGCAGAGCCGTGGCGTCTTCCGTTGGTGTATCGAAAGTGCCGTCAGCGGGAGTCATGCCTACGGCAGCGGTCGCATCGATCGAATATTCGACCGTGGCGATCGGTGAACCCCCGGTGGCAGTGTCATCGGCTGTGGCGGATAGAAGCACCGCCGATCCGTTGACTTCCACTGGATTCGGGTTTGCCGAGAGGCTTGTGACTAGCGGTGGCTCGGCGTCGCTGACAGTTTGGATCTTAGTGATAAATGTATTGAGAGTCCCGCCTGCCGGCCCCATTTGAAAGGGACCTCCGGGGTCGGGGCTGAGCTGTGGGAAGTCCCCGGAGCGGCCGTGCCCAGTGATGAAGAGATTGCGGGCGGCATCCACCGCGATTCCCTCCGCTGTGTCAAAGTCATTCCCGCCTAGAAATGTGGAGAACAACAGGCTTGCGCCGTCGGGGGACAACTGTGCGACGAAGGCATCTCTGCTGCCGCCTCCGTAGACCGGCTGCGTTGCGTTGGCAGTTGGAAATGTCGACGAGGCCGTATCACCCGCGATATAGGCGTGGCCCGCCAAATCGATCGCAATGCCGGCCGGAATATCGCGCGCGGTGTCTCCGATGTAAGTTCCATAGATAAGCTCTGAGCCGTCGGCACTGAGCTTGATCACAAAGCCGTCTTCGGCGCCGCCATAGGTGCTGTCAAACGGCCCGGACATGCTTGGACTGGCGGTTGGAAAGTCGCCGGAGTTGGTAAAGCCCGTCACGAATGGATTGCCTGCGGCGTCGACGGCGAGTCCCAGGGAAACATCGTTACCTGATCCGCCAACGAAGGTAGAGAAAATTAGATCGGAGCCGTCGCTGTTGAGCTTGGCGACGAAGGCTTCGTTGAACATTCCATCGTGGATCGACTGAAAAGGGCCGGCCGGATTCGGGCTCAAGACGGGAAAGTCGGGCGATGACGTCGTTCCCGCGACGATTAGATCGCCAGCTCCATCGACGTGAACAGCAGCCGCGCCCTCTCCGCCCGTGCCCCCAAGGTAGGTGAGATAGATCAGGGCCGAACCGGTTGGATCGAGCTTTGCCAAGTAGGCATCGCTTGATCCGTTCCGGATGCTTTGGAAGGCACCAACAGTAGTGGGCAAAGTCGTTGAGCCGGTGAAACCTGAGACATAGACGTTGCCTGATGCGTCGAGCGCGATGCCGTCGCACGTATCGTTGCCATTGGCGCCGAGGTATGTGGAGTAAACGAGGCTCGCCCCGTCTGGGCTGAGCTTGACGATGCAACCATCATCGCCGGCAGCTTTCGCTGTCTGGAATGCGCCTGGCGTGGTCGGGAAGTCGGGTGCGCTTGTGCTGCACGTCACGTAGGCGTGGCCGGCGGCATCGACCGCGATGTTGGCTCCCCGTTCTCGGAATGATTCGGCGCCTCCGACGTATGTGGAGTAGATCAGGCCCGAGCCTTCGGGGTTGAGTTTCGACACGATGATGTCTTCAGTTGGGCCTGCGAGTGTGCCTTGGAACGGGTTCACCGTCGGGTAGTCGACTGATTCGGTATAGCCGGTAATGTAGGCGTGGCCGGTGCTGTCGACGGCAATTCCCCTGGCTCGATCGATGAACCCGGTACCCCCGATGAAGGTGGAGTAGATTAGGATCGGATCGATCACAAGGGGGAGCGTACGGTCGTAGTCGCCGAGGCTAAAGCGGATGTCGTCGTTGTCGCTGAGCGTGTAATTGCCCGCGACTAGTTGTCGTTGAGCGGCCGATTCCTGATAGATGGTTGGCGGTTTGAGTTCGAGCGATGATCCGCCGGCGGTGATTCGTAGACCACCAGCAGCGGTCAGCCGAACGGCTTCGGCGCCGTCGAAGCGAAAGCGGATCTGGCCCGGGTCGGCGTCGGGGGCGACTACAAAGTCGTACTCGAGTTGGCCGTCGTTGCCGTAGTAGACGAGGTCGACGCCAGGGTAGACCGACTCGTAGAGCACCTTGCCGAAGGTCTCGACGTTGGTTTTCCAAGCGCCGGGATTGTTGCCGATCAGATAGTTGACCCGGGTGGCGAGCGGCTCGGCGCTACTGGTTGCTGGTGCTACGGCCGCGTCGACAAGCTGCAGGCTTACCGCGACCGTGTCGTCTCCGTTGCTCAACGATAGATAGGCGTCGCCCGCACTCAGCGATAGACGATAGCCCATCCCGCGCGCGACGTAGTCAATAGGCGAGGCCGCTTGGCCCTCGTTTGCTTCAAAGACCAACGGCAGATCGCCGTAGGCTGGTGAGCCGCTTGCAAGTGACGCGGCAAGGGTCAGCGCAGCGATGGCCGCGGCTATTCGATTATTCATTGGTACTCCTGTCGGGGGCTGCTAGCCCTAGCGCCGGCAAACAGATCCGGCCTACCTGTTAACGCGTAAATTCCCGGACGATGGGCCCCGGGGATTTGTCGTGCTCACAACAAGGCGGCAGGGAGGGGCAAGATATTGCGGTTCAAAATCGAGTCACCACAATATACAGGAATCAGCCAAAAAACTTAAAGAAAGAACAACTTAGGCCTTGACAGCGACCCGCGAGGTAATCACACTAAGGTGGTCAGAAGTAGCCAATCGCGGGCAGAAATAGACATTCGTGGACAAAAGTGGTCAAGCCAATGCACGTTGGATGTTCTGACAAATGCTGACTATATCTACTTGCGGATATGTTTCGAGGAACACAGACGGGCAACGTAGACGCCAAAGGGCGATTGAAGCCGTCGGCGCTCGCGCAGCGAGATCTGAAAGAAGAATACGAGAGCGGCGATGTTTTCATCACGAGCAAGGACGGAGTAACCGTCAGCATTTATCCGATCAAGGAATGGGAGGCCGTCGAGGCCAGGTTAGCGAATAAGCCGACCGAAGGCAAGCAAGAAATGGACGGCGCACTAAAAAACAAGATTCTGTTCCAGGCAAATCGCTTTGGGGCGGAAAGTACCTTGGACAACCAAGGACGCTTCCTCGTGCCTGCCTTGTTGCGGGACACGGCAGGCATGAGGGGCGAAGTTAAGATCCAGTGGCAGTCAAACCGCCTAGTTGTCCTAAACGCGGAGAACTTCGAGAGGGCGGCGATCGACAACGAGCTTTCCACGGACGAATTGGGTCGTGCGGCGGATTATGGGATTTAGCGGGGTAGCGGTTTGGGCCACTACCCCGTCATGTTGCAGGAAGTGGAGGAGTACCTCCACGTCACTTCCGGCGGAATGTACTGCGACTGTACGGCGGGGGCCGGTGGCTACGCCGAGATGATTTTGCGCTGTCTCGACAAGGGGCGGCTGGTGCTGATTGACCGAGACCGGGAGGCGCTCGACGCTTGCCGGGAGAGATTTGGCAAGTATGGGGAGCGTGTGACGTTTTACCACGGCAGTTACGGCGAGATCGGCGAAGCGGTCAAGGAATCCGCGCCGCTTGCTGGGATTGTCGCCGATCTTGGCCTATCGAGCCTGCAACTCGACAACCCCGAGCGGGGCTTTAGTTTTCGTGCCGAAGGGCCCTTGGACATGCGCATGGATCGCAGCCGGGACCTGCGGGCGGAGCAGATCGTCAACTATTACGACGAGAACCAGATCGCTGATCTAATTTATCAACTGGGAGGTGAGCGCAAAAGCAGAAGAATCGCTAGAGCTATCGTTCGAGAGCGGCCCGTGAAGAACACGCGACACCTGGCAGAAATCGTCGCGCGGGCCGTCTCTCGGCCGAAATCTCAAAAGATCCATCCGGCGACGAAGACGTTTCAGGCATTGCGAATAGCGGTGAACGATGAGGCTGACGAGCTAAAGAAGCTACTAGCCGCCGCGCCTTCGCTGCTCGCTCCAGAAGGACGGTTCGTGGCGGTTAGCTTTCACAGCGGCGAAGACCGTTTGGTGAAACAAGCCTTTCGCGACGACGGCAAGACCGGCGTCTACGAGATTTTGACGAAGAGCGTGGTGCGCCCTTCAGATCGTGAAACTTATGATAATCCGCCCAGCCGCAGCGCCAAGCTGCGAGCGGTTCGACGAACGGACCGAGAGATTGGGCGAGGCGAGAAAGAGAGCTTGGTGACGCAGTGGAGCAGCTAGTGCAGCCGAGAAAGTCCGCGCCCGAGGCGCCGTCGAATATACAGGTACGTGGGTTCACCTACGACGGCGTCCGGGCCGGACGAAAACTGCGGGCAGGACTCTCGCGAAGGGCTGCGTCTACTCGTCCGTTGCCACTCGAAGATGTAGCGTTTTTCATCAAAGTCATTGAGAACAACGGTGTTGAGCATCGCTACGATCCGTCGGATGAGCGTTCACTGCGAGGACTGCTGGGCTGCGGTTTGGTGGTGGCGCTGACGCTTTTAATGTTGTTTGGTCCCCGTGCGTGGGTTCGGCATTCAGGGTATCGGGCGGCTGAGCTAAGCCGGCAGATCGAAGAGCTGCAGGTGGTGCAAGATCAGCTCAAGGTGCGTCAAGGTCAGATGGGCGACCTACGGCGCGTCGCGGATTTGGCATCGAAGGATGGGTTTATTGAGCCCAGGCCTGGGGATTACGCTTGGCAGGACCGCACGGTTCCGCCTGCCAATCCAGACAATGCTTTGGCTTTACTGTTGGCGGAAGGCGATTGATTGGGTGTGCCTGCGATCAGGCCCATCTGTGGGAGAGTGTCGGGCTTATGCCCTTGAAGCGAGTCAATGTTAAGGTTCAGGCAGAGAACGGGCGGCGCACCCGGATTGGGTAAATCACAGCCGTCCTCTGCCCCCTTAGCGTTCATGATGGCGAACCGCCGCCGTCTCATTCGAATTTATCTGTTTGGCCTCGCCGCGTCATTTTGGTTTGGCGTGCTGACGCTACGGCTTTGGGATTTCCAGGTACGCCAGACCGATCGGCTGACGGAAAAGGCAACTAACCAGCACGAAGGCGAGGTCGACATTCGGGCCGAGCGCGGAGCGATATTCGATCGTAGCGGCTCTGAACTGGCCTTAAGTACACCGGTCAACTCGATCGGAATATTTCCAAAGAAGATCGCAAATCCAGACGTCGCAGCCGGAGTTCTGGCTGAGATTCTGCAGATTGACGAGGCGGACCTCAGAAGGAAGCTAGGTAGCGAGCGGTTTCAATGGGTGAAGCGGCTGGCTGACCCCGCCGAGGTCGAGCGCGTCAGTCAATTGGGCCTTAAGGCTCTGCACTTTGAAGAAGAGAGCAAGCGCTACTACCCGAAACGATCGGTCGCCGCCCAGGTGCTTGGCGCGGTTGGATTGGACCACAACGGGCAGGCAGGCCTTGAGCTCTATTTCGACAAACACCTGCGCGGCACGGACGGCCTTGGTCTTTTGCAGTATGACGCGAATCGGCAGTACTACCAGCGGCAAGAACTGCAGGCGCCGATTCCGGGCAGCGATCTATTGCTGACTCTCGATCTGAGGCTACAGAGTCTTGCGGAACTTGAACTAACTAGGGCCGTCAGCGAGACCGGGTCGAGGGCGGGCACGATCGTACTGATGCGGCCGGATTCAGGCGAGATTCTGGCGATGGCGAACTGGCCGCCGTTCGACCCGAACGAGCGGGTTCGCACGCAACAGGATCTTGAGAACCGAAAGAATTTCGCGCTCAGCCACATGATCGAGCCGGGGTCGACTTTCAAGGTCGTCACTGCATCGGCGGCGATCGAAGAGCGATTGACAGACCCTAACGAGTTATTCGATTGCGAGATGGGCGGCATCAACATCGGCAACCGGCGCATCCGCGATCACAAACCGTTTGGGCTGCTTACCCTGGCGGACGTGCTCGCGAACTCGAGCAACGTGGGAATTATCAAAGTTGGCATGCGCCTCGGGAACGAGGGAATGCACCGCTATCTGATGCGCTTTGGCTTCGGCCAGCAAACGAATATCACGCTGCCTGGAGAGACGGCGGGGCTCGTTCGCCCTTTCAAACGTTGGCATTCCGATTCCTTAGCGTCAATTTCGATGGGGCAAGAGATTGGGGTTAGCGCACTACAGATGGCGCGCATGTTTGCGGTGATTGCTAACGATGGCTACCTGGTTGAACCGCGGATTGTCGAGGCCGTTCGCGATCACCGTGGAAAGTTGGCGCCCGTAGAGCATGCGCCGAAAGTGCGGGTGATTAGCGCGGACACCGCCGTCACCATGAAGGCAATTTTGGAGCGGGTCGTGTCCGGCGGGACTGGCCGGCTTGCACAAATCCCGGGTTATCGCGTGGCGGGCAAGACCGGGACGGCGCAGATGATCAATCCCGAAACGCACTCCTACAAAGATGGCACCTACGTCGCAAGCTTCTGCGGCTTGGCGCCGGTGAACGACCCCGCGTTGGTCGCCGTGGTTGTGTTAGATGCGCCGCAGGGCAAATACTACGGCGGCCAGATTGCCGCACCCGTATTCCCGAAAGTCGTTCATCAGGCGCTGCGATATCTCGATGTTGTGCCAGGGCGCCCATTGGAACGCGCCTTCGAGCAACTGCCCGAAGTTCCGGCGCACCTTTTGGCTGACTTCATCGCGGAAGAGCCCGTCGGAGGGCTGGCAATCGACTCGGCGGGACAGATTTTGGTGGCATCGATGGGCAGCGTGTCGAGCGGCGCGTTCAGTTCCGAAGCAGATGCCGCTAGGCCCGGCGAGCGCTCGAACGTCGCGGTTCGCGTGACCGGTCAGGTGACACCCAATTTTCTAGGACTGTCGATGCGCGAAGTTTTCGCGATGGCGACGAGGCTGGGAGTCACCGTTGAGGCGGACGGGAACGGGCTGGTGTTGCAGCAATCACCGGCCCCGAACACTCCGCTGACACGCGGATCGGTCATTAAGGTGCGCTTGGCGCGGGCTTTACCGGCGGCTGAGGCCGTGCCCGAGCTGCAAACGAGCGGCGGGGGATGAGACTCGACGAAATGCTCGCTAGCGTATCAGTCGGCGTGGTCCCGCCCTTGATCGTGAATGGATTGGAGTATGACTCACGCAGAGTGCAGCGCGGCAACGCCTTCTTCGCCTTCGCGGGTGAGCACTTTGACGGCCACCGGTTCGTTCCCAAGGCCTTCGACGCGGGCGCGGCGGCGATTGTCAGTGAACAGATTGCGCCCCAGGGTCTCGAAGATCAGTGGGCAAGAGTGTCAGATGGCCACCGGGCATTGGCGCTTTCAGCGCTGAGGTTCTACGAACGTCCCGATCGACACCTGCAACTTACCGGCGTGACCGGCACGAACGGGAAGACGACGACGGTGTACCTGATCGATTCACTGTTGCGCACGGCCGGGAAGGTCACGGCGCGGTTCGGAACGATCGAACATCGGGTGGGAGATCGAGCAGTTCCGGCGATTAATACGACGCCCGAATCGCTCGACGTGATCCGCCACTTGGCCGAGCTGCGGGAGCTCGGTGGCTCGCACGCAACGATGGAAGTTTCCTCGCATGGTCTCAAGATTGAGCGAGTTTACGGCATGGATTTTTACGCGGCGGTCTTTACGAACTTGTCGCAAGACCATCTTGATTTCCACGGAGACATGGGGAACTACGTGGCCGCAAAAAGGCGGCTATTCGAGGGCGCCGGCGGGGCGGTTCCAAAATTCGCGGTGATCAACTTGGACGACGAGGTGGGCCGAGAGCTGCTGAGTAGTAGTCGATCTGAAAAGCTCTCATACGGACGCACGCCGAAGGCGGACATCTCGGCAAGCGCTGTCGAGACGAATTTCGACGGCATTCGCTTCAGCGCGGCAACTCCGGCGGGCAAGATAGCCGTGAACTCGCCGATGAATGGCGAATTCAATGTCGCAAATATTCTGGCGGCGATCGCGACCGCGCTGGCGCACGGCATTCCAGCAGGGCAAATCGAGCAGGGGCTGCGCGAAACGCCGGCTGTTCCCGGGCGCTTCGAGACCGTAGACGAGGGTCAGCCTTTTTTGGTGGTCGTAGACTACGCGCACACTGACGATGCGTTGAAACGGCTGATCGAATCGGCGCGGGATTTGCTTTCAAACCGCGGCGAGCCAGGCAGGATCCTCACGCTGTTTGGTTGCGGCGGTGATCGCGATCGCAGCAAGCGGCCAACGATGGGGCGCGTTGCCGGAATGCTGAGCGACTGGGTAATTCTTACATCCGACAATCCGCGGACGGAAGACCCGTTGGCGATCATTCGCGACGCGCAGGCTGGGCTGGCGGAAGGTTCGGCGCAGTTTGCATTGGAGCCGGACCGCGCCGCCGCGATTGAAATCGCCTTAAAACAGGCGCGATCGGGCGACATTGTTCTGATCGCCGGCAAGGGTCATGAAACGTACCAGGTTGTGGGGGAAGCCAAGCTGCCGTTCGATGATCGGGAAACGGCACGCCAAGTGCTGAATGAGTTGGGGTACGGCGGAAAGTGAATTTGAACCTGACTCAGATTCGAGCGTGGATTGGCGTTGACGCCACGGGCGACGCAGCGCCAGCGGCGACTGGCTACTCGATTGATTCTCGAACGGTATCACCCGGTGACCTATTCTTCGCGATCAAGGGCCCGAACTTCGATGGCCACGAGTTCGTTGACGATGCCCTCAGAGCCGGCGCAGTCGCGGCGGTCGTTGCGGTTGGCTATCGGCCGGGTGAAGAGACAGGGTTGATGCGCGTTGTCGATCCGGCTGTGGCGCTGGCGCAGCTCGCTCATGCGGCACGACGCGCCTGGGACGGCTCGGTCGTTGCGATCACCGGAAGCAACGGAAAAACGACCTCAAAAGAAATTACCGCCGCAATCTTGGGCGAGGCGCTGGCGGTTTCGAAGACGGCGGGCAATCTCAACAATGAGCTGGGTTTGCCGCTTTCGATCCTTCGAATCGGCGACGGTGACCGCGTAGCCGTGCTTGAGATGGGCATGAATCATGCCGGCGAGATTCGCCGATTGGCCGAGATCGCCGCGCCAAACATTGGGGTCGTGACAAACGTCAGTGTCGCGCACGTTGGCCACTTCGATTCGATTGGCGGAATCGCCGCGGCAAAGCGCGAGCTTATTGAGTCGCTTGATTCCGACGGTACCGCGGTGCTGAACGCGGACGACGAAAGAGTTGCCGCTTTTGGGACGGCACACGCCGGCCGGACCATCACCTTTGGGATCGACAACGCCGCGGATCTACGCGCGGAACACGTCGTCGACCTGGGTACTGATGGTGTTCGTTTCTCGGTGGAAGGCGATGAGTTCGAGACGTCATTAGCCGGTCGCCACAACGTCTACAACGTCGTTGCGGCATTGGCGGTCGCGCGTACATTTGGGATCGAACTGTCTTCGCTGGTCGAGGCGGTTCGCCGCTTGACGCACGTTGGCATGCGCGGCGAGGTGCGAAGGGTTGGTGGCGTAACAGTGATCGATGATTGCTACAACGCGAATCCGGCCGCGATGAAGGCGATGCTCGACGTGCTTGAAAATACTCCGGCGCGTCGGCGGGTCGCCGTATTGGGCGAAATGCGCGAGTTGGGCGCACGGTCTGTCGCGCTGCACCAAGAGATCGGCGCCGCAGTGAGCGCCGCTGGAATCGATCATCTGATCGCGGTTGGCGGCGACGCAGTGCAAATGGCGTCGGCCGCGGGCGGATCCGCTGAGTTTTATGAGACGCCGGAGGCGGCCGGGCTCAGGTTGGCCGAGTATCTATCGCCGGGCGACGCTGTCTTAGTGAAAGGCTCTCGTGGCGTCGCGCTGGAGCGCGCGCGCGATATGGCCTATCGAAGTTTGGAAACCGCCGACGTACTTGTAGAGGAGGTCAGCTAGCCGATGCTGTACCACCTCCTTTACGAGCAGCTGTTCGAATATTTCAGCCCGCTGCGCGTGTTTAGCTACATCACGGTGCGCGCCGCGTTGGCGAGTTTCACCGCACTCGGCCTGGGACTGGCGATGGGGCCGTGGCTTATCAGGCGATTGCAGGAAGCTCAGATAGGCCAATACATTCGGTCTGACGGACCCGATTCGCATCACAAGAAGGCCGGCACGCCGACTATGGGCGGGCTGTTGATACACGTGTCCATCATCGTGCCGACGTTGCTGTGGGCGGATTTGAGCAACTCGTACGTCTGGATCGCTTTGCTGGCGCTAACGGGATTCGCGCTGATCGGACTGATTGACGACTACGCGAAGGTCAACAAGCAACAGAATTTGGGCCTTTCGTCGCGCGCCAAGCTCGGGATGCAAGTGGCGATGACCTTTGCAATCGGCAGCATTTTGATTTGGATGAACGCTCACGGCAACTATGACATGTCGATCACGCTGCCGTTCTTCAAAGACATCAGGCCAGACCCGGTGATTGAGTCGTTGAGGGGGGGCAGTCTTAGTTTCCCGTTCGCCTTTGTGCTGTTTTTTGGGTTCTTGTTTTTCGTATTAGCCGGCGCCAGTAATGCCGTGAATTTGACTGACGGTCTCGATGGTCTGGCGATTGGGCTGGCGATCATCTGCGTTGGCGCACTAACAGTGCTCGTTTACATCGCCGGGCATAGCAGAATTTCGCAATACCTCGACGTGCCGAGTGTGCCGATGGCGGGTGAGTTGACGATTTTTTGCGGCGCCGTTGTCGGCGCGAGTTTGGCGTTTCTCTGGTACAACTCCCACCCGGCCGAAATTTTCATGGGCGATGTGGGCTCGCTCGGTCTGGGTGGGGCGATTGGAACCGTAGCGGTGCTGGTAAAGCAGGAGATCGTGCTGCTGTTCATCGGCGGGGTTTTCGCCGCGGAAACGTTGTCGGTGATCCTGCAAGTGGCAAGTTTCAAGATGACCGGAAAGCGCATTTTTCTGATGGCGCCTCTGCACCATCACTTTGAGAAGTTGGGCTGGGCGGAATCGAAAGTGATTGCACGATTTTGGATCGCTGGGTTTGTGTGGGCGCTGCTGGCGCTGAGTACGTTAAAACTGCGATGAGATGGGAAGGAAAACGCGTACTGATCGTCGGACTGGGTAAGTCCGGGCTGGCGGCGGTGCGCTTTTTGGTTCGGTGCGGAGCAGTCGTGTCGGCGGCGGATGAGCGTACGGCCGACGAGCTGGGTGACGCGATCAAGTCGCTTGACGATTTGCCGGTGAAACTCCACCTTGGCGGACATTCGAGAGACACTTTTCTGGCACAAGACGTGATCGTACCCTCGCCAGGCGTGGCTTGGGATCATCCCCACCTGGCGGCGGCTCGAGAGCACGGCGTTCAAACAGTTGGTGAATTGGACATCGCCGCTGAGTTTCTCAAGGGTCGCGTGATTGGCGTCACGGGAACGAACGGCAAGACGACGACCGTGTCGCTAATCGGTCATGTCATGAATCTGGCCGGAATGGCGGTTAGCGTTGCGGGCAATATCGGGACACCGCTGCTCACGACAGTCGGGGAATCGCTCGAAGACCAGTGGCATGTCTTGGAGCTTTCGAGCTTTCAGCTAGAAGCCGCGAATACGTTTCGATGCGACATTGCGGTGGTCTTAAACATCACGCCCGACCACCTCGACCGACATCACAGTTTTGAGAAATACGTTGCAGCCAAGACGCGAATTTTCGACAATCAGGAGCGGTCAGACTTCGCTGTATTGAATGCGCATGATGCAGGCTCTCGCGATCTCGTTGAGGGCGTCAAATCGAGCGTTGTCTGGTTTGGCCGAGAGCGTCCGTCAAACAAGGGTGCATCGGTCGATTCCGAGGGAATTGCTTGGAACGGGCAGCATGTTTGCGATTCTGATCTATCGATCAAGGGTCCACATAACTTAGAGAATGCACTTGCCGCCGTCGCGGCTTGCGCGCTGGCAGGAGTCGAGCTGGGTGTTATAGGCCAATCGCTGAAGACGTTTCGGCCGGTTGAGCATCGGCTGGAGTTTGTTCGCGACGTCGGCGGGGTGGCTTATTACAACGACTCGAAGGCAACCAATGTCGACGCGGCATTGAAGGCCTGCCAAGCGTTCGAGCATGGACTCTGGATCATTTTGGGGGGGCGCGATAAAGGTTCTGACTACCACCCGTTGAGCCAAGCTCTAAAGGGCCGCGCGCGGGGCGTATTGCTGATCGGCGAGGCCGCCCCGATCATTCGCGGGCATCTCAACGGCTCGACGCCGATCGAAGAGGTAGCGACGATGGCGCGCGCCGTGGAGTTTGCGCGAAGCAACGCCCGGCCTGGAGATTCCGTGCTTCTCGCACCCGCCTGCGCCAGCTTTGATCAGTTTGCAGGCTATGCCGAGCGGGGCCTTGAGTTCAAACGTCTCGTGAAGGAGCTGGAGGCGTAGTATGCCCAGCCCATTGAGATACGACCGGCTCATGTGCGGGACCATCCTCGCACTGATGTTCTTCGGGCTGGTGATGGTATTTAGTGCCACGACGGCGGCGTCGGAGACAACTTGGATCTACATCATCAAGCAGTCGATCTCTGCCGCGCTCGGCCTCGTGGCGATGCGCTATCTGATGTTTTTTGACTACCGCCGGCTGCGCCAACAGAAGATCGTTTTCGGCGTGCTTGGCGTTTCAGTGGTGCTGTTGGTCTTGGCGGCGTTGCTTGGTACGGGGGCGAATACGCGCCGCTTCCTCAGGCTGTGGCAATTCTCATTGCAGCCATCGGAGCTAGCAAAGCCGGCGATGATCTTGTTCTTGGCTTACTACCTAGAGCTCCGCCGTGAGCGCTTGAACGACTGGCGGACGGTGGCCGGCGCCGGGTTCATCATTGCAACGCTCTCGTTGTTGATTTACGCGGGAAGAGATTTCGGCACAATGGCCTCGCTGATGGCTCTCGCCGGTGTGATGCTATTCGTGGCCGGCCTGCCGGTGCGATTCGTTGCAATGGCGAGCGCCGCAACTGCCGCGTTGACATTTTTCTTCGTGTGGATGGTGCCGTACCGCAAGGGGCGGTTGCTCGCGTTCCTCAATCCGGAATCTGACCCCCTCGGCAGCGGATTTCAGATCTTGCAGTCGGAAATCGCCGTGGGCTCGGGTGGCTGGTTCGGCCAGGGCTGGATGGCGGGCAAGCAGAAGATGCACTTTTTGCCCGAAGCACATACCGATTTTATTTTTGCTCTGATTGGCGAGGAGCTCGGCTTGATCGGGGCAGTCATTGTTTTGTTCGCGTTTGGCGTGCTGCTGTGGCGTGGCTTGCGCACGGCGGTCAAAGCTCCCGACACATTCGGGTGCTATCTGGCGCTCGGCGTGACGGCCATGATCATTTTTCAGGCGATGTTCAACATGGGCGTCGTGCTGGCACTGTTGCCGACGAAAGGAATGCCGCTGCCGTTCATCAGTTATGGCGGATCGGCGCTGATTACGATGCTTGCGTCCGCGGGGGTGCTGCTAAATGTTAGCCGCTATGCCGATTGACGCGGGGTTGGCGCGGGGCACCGAAACGGTGTTGTCGATGATGGATAAAACGATCTCGGTAACGGAATCGGTAGCGTTGGGCGAGCGCTATTTGATCGCCGCCGGTGGTACGGGCGGGCATGTGATCCCGGCGTTGCAGGTCGCGGCTGTTCTGCGCGAGCAGGGTCATGAATGCGTCTTCGTCGGTACAGCTCGTGGGCTGGAGAATAGGCTCGTTTCCGCGGCGGGGTTCGAGCTTCGCCACGTACCGATCGGACCACTAAATCAGGTTTCTTGGAGTCGTCGGCTGAGAACGCTGTTAGAGGCGCCTCGCGCACTGTATGCCGCTTGGCGGATTCTCGATGAGTTTGAACCGGCTGCCGTATTGAGTTTGGGCGGCTATGCGTCAGGGCCGCTCGTGCTGGCGTGTGCGCTTCGCGACACGGCCGTAGTCGTGATGGAGCCGAACGCTAGACCAGGTTTGGCGAACCGCCTGGCGGGAATGTTCGCTTCGCGGGCGTTGATCGGATTTGAGGAAGCGGCAAAGTATTTCCGGAACGGCATGAGCGAAGCCGTCGGCATACCAGTGCGGGCGGAGTTTTTCGAGCGTGGACCGCGAGGCGTGAATCAGCGCTTTGCGGTACTCATTACGGGCGGCAGCCAGGGTTCGCGGCGACTTAATGAGGCCGCGGTCGGCGCTGCTCGCGGATGGATGGCGACCGATACTGACAACACGCCGTTCGTCATTCATCAAACTGGGCCCCGTGAGTTTGAACAGGTTCGTGACTCGTACCGCGAACTTGGCTTCGATGTAGACGTCTCGGCCTTTTATGACGACATGCCCGCCCTCTACACCCGGGCGGACTTGATAATTTGTCGCGCCGGGGCTTCGGCCATCGCTGAGCTTTGCGCGGCGGGCAAGGCGTCAGTGCTGATTCCGTTCCCTCACGCGGCTGACAACCACCAGATGGTCAATGCGCGCGCGTTGTCGCATGCCGGCGGCGCGCTCGTGGTCGAAGACGATGACTGGACGGCGGCGGCAATGGTCGAGACCGTCGAGGACTTACGCTCGAGGCCGATCGAACTCGCGGCGATGGCATCGGCCGCCGCCAGCTTGGCGATGCCACGCGCGGCCGAGCTTGCCGCCGATGCTCTAAAGAATGTCGCTCGGACTCAGGGAGAGCGCCGCTAGCCATGCTTTTCAAAGAAATCGGCATCCGCGAGCGCCAAATCCATTTCGTCGGGGTCGGCGGCATCGGCATGAGCGGAATCGCCGAAATCCTGCTCAACCTGGGCTACACGATCTCGGGGTCGGACTTACGTGGATCGGCGGTGACAGAACGCTTGAGCGGACTGGGCGCAACCATATCGATCGGACACAACGCGGACAACGTCGGCGCCGCGGACGCTATCGTCGTCAGCTCGGCGATCAATGAATACAACGTCGAATTGATGGACGCGCGGCGCCGCCGGATTCCGGTGATCCTGCGCGGCGAGCTGCTCGCTGAACTGATGCGGCTGAAGTATGGAATTGCTATCGGCGGCAGTCACGGCAAGACCACGACCTCATCGATCACCGCTTCCGTGCTCAGTTCGGGCGGGAAAGATCCGACGATTGTGGTTGGTGGACGAGTCGACGCGATCGGCTCGAACGCTCGCCTGGGCAACAGCGACTACCTGCTGGTGGAAGCAGACGAATCGGACGGCTCGTTTCTGCGCCTCGCTCCGATTATTGCCGTAATCACGAACATCGATCGCGAACACCTCGACCACTATCACACGGTCGAGGGCCTCATGCGGGCGTTTGTCGAGTTCGCCAACAAGGTGCCGTTCTATGGCACGACGATCGTCTGTATCGACGATCCACACGTGAAGCTGATCACGCCGATGATTAAGCGCGGCTATCGCACTTATGGAACGAAGGAGACGTCGCCGGATGCCGACTTGGTTGCCGACGAAATCAAGCTCGGACATTTCAAGAGCGCCTTCCGGCTCAACTATCGCGGCGATGACCTTGGAAGTTTCGAGATCAACGGCGTCGGCCTGCATACTGTTCGCAACGCGATGGCGTCGGTGCTCGTCGGCCTCGAACTTGAGATTCCAGTTGCTAATATTCGCGCGGGGCTCGCCGCGTTCAGTGGAGTTGACCGCCGCTTTCAGAAGCGCGGAGAAGCTTCAGGTGTGACGGTTATCGACGATTACGGTCACCATCCGACGGAAATTCGGGCGACCTTGAAGGCGGCCAAATCGTGCTCGTTCAAGGGCGTCAACGTTATTTTCCAGCCGCACCGCTACAGCCGCACGCATCTCATGATGGACGAATTCGCGGAGAGTTTCGAAGACTGCGATCGGCTCTGGGTGGTCGACGTCTATGCCGCCGGCGAAGAGCCTTTGCCAGGTGTGGACAGCGCTCGGCTCGTGGAGAGAATCGCAGCATCGGGTCATCCGGCGGTCGAGTACTGCGGGTCAGTCGACGAAGCGGTAGGTCGAGCCGTGGCGCGGTCTCAGGACGGCGATGCCGTGATCACGCTTGGCGCTGGCAGCATCTGGCGTTCCGGCGAGAGACTCCTGCAAGGTCTGAGGACAAGGAATAGTGAGGTCGAGCGGCAAACGTCGCTCGGCGTGTGAAATTGGGGGAATCCGATGGTAAGGAAAAAGCGGACACCAGATGTTGACGACTCGGCTTCATATCTTCGAAGCAAGAAACCGCTGCGTGCAACGCGCGGAATGGAGCTTCCGGATTGGCCCTATCGTCGGATCTCGTTCATGCTGGTCGGGCTGTTGATGGCGGTCTCAAGCGTGTACGCATTCAACTTCTACGTCGGGTCGAGTCCGCGCTTTCGAGTGGACGCCGGGGTTGGCAATCCTCACGTCGCCGGGCTAAACCTGTTGGATGGCGATGAAATCCGGCGGATTTTCACGGACGATCTAGGACTTGCTATGAGCGCCGTCGATCTCGAAGACAGACGGCAGCAAGTTGAGGCATTAGCGTGGGTGCGGCGGGCTTCGGTCGGCCGCATCTGGCCGAATAGAATCGCCATCTACATCAAAGAGCGCTCGCCAGTTGCTTTTCTGAGACTCCCCAAAAAGCGGGGTACTCGATTGATCGATTCCGACGGCGTGGTTTTGACTCCAATAGCAGGCAAGCAATTCGATCTGCCCGTCATCAAGGGAATCGATGCGTCCATGGAAGACGGAGCGCGTAAAATTCGCATGAACCTCTTTGGCAGGCTGATGGAATCGCTTGATTCTCAGCAGCCTAAATTTAGCGAATTTCTCTCAGAGGTAGACGTCTCCGATCCCAAGAACGCCGTCGTCAGTGCAATCTACAAAGACGAGGTTGTTGATCTGCAAATGGGTGACGAACACTTGCGCCACCGCTTTGAAGTTTTCTTAAAGTACATCGATACCTGGAAGGCTGAGTTTGGCCCAGTGAAATCGGCTGATCTGCGTTTCGAAGACCAAGTCGCCGTCACGCCGGTGAAGCGCCGCTAGAGAACAAGCATGCCGAAGAAACATCCGTATCTCGCCGGTCTCGATATCGGCAGTCACGAAACGCGCTGCTTGGTTGCGCTCGAAGAGGAATCTCGGCTTCGCTTTATCAGTTGCGGCGTCGCGCCGTCGAAAGGTATCTCTCGTGGCGTCATCGGTGACGCGGAGCACGTTTTAGAATCGGTGCAGGCCGCGATCGCGGAGGCTGAGCGAAACGGCGGCATGTCAGTTGAAGCAGCGGTTGTCGGCGTCGGCGGAGGGCATGTTCGCAGCAACGTTACGCACAGCTACGTGGCACTCGAAGAAGGCCACGTCGAAGTGCAGCAAAGCGATATCGACAACGCCGTGAAGAAGGCGGCTCAGGTTCCGTTGAGCGACGACCGGGCCATCTTACAAGTTGTTCCGCTGGAATTCGCCGTGGGTACGGAAACCGGCCTCAAGACCCCCCTGGGCCTGGCCGCGGAGCGTGTTGACGCGCACGTCCAGGTCGTGTCGGCGTCGGCCCAAGCGCACGGCCAAATCCACGCTGTCGTGAATCGCGCCGGCGTCGTCGTTGAAGAAACTGTGTTTGAAGGTTTCGCCGCCGCCCACGCGTCGCTCGAAGAGCAAGAGCGAGACGCCGGCGTGGCGCTCATCGACGTCGGTGCCGACTCGACGGAGCTCATCGCTTACGTTGACGACGAGCTGCGAGCCGCGGGTGGAATCGGAATCGGGGGCAATGTATTCGCCGCCGACGTAGCCGATGTGCTCGAAACAAACTTGGAAGCCGCGCAGTTGTTGATCGAACAGTATGGCTGCGCGGTTTCAGAGGGCACGCCCGACAACGTTCATGTTGAGGTGCCGAATCTTAGTGGCGAGGCCTCGGTTCGCCGACCGCGGCGTTTGCTTAACGAAATCATCGAAGCGCGGGCCGAAGAGCTGTTCGAAATGGTTGGCGCGGAGTTGATTCGGGCCGGGCTCGATAACAGCATCGTCGGCGGATTGGTAGTTACCGGCGGTGTGTCGGCTTTGGCTGGTCTTTGTGATGTGGGCGAGCGCGTACTCGGCGTTGAGACCCGCATCGGTTTACCCCCCAGGCTCGAGGACCTTCCCGATGAGTTAGATCATCCGGGCTGGGTCTGCGCGGCGGGCTTGGTACTCTATGCCCAGCGCCTCAGATTGCATCAATTGCGGCGCCGTGACCGCGTTTCCGATTGGCTCAAATCCCTAATGGATTAAGGAAAGATTGTCATGATTGAAGAAGTCCCCTCCCCTACTATTGACTCGAACGACGCCAAGGGCGATTCCGTAAAATTTACCTTCGACGAAGATCTCAAGCCGAGCGCCCGCATCAAGGTTGTCGGCGTTGGGGGTGGCGGCTGTAACGCCGTCAACCGCATGATCGAAGAGGGCGTCGAGGGCGTCCAGTTCGCGGCGGTAAATACCGACGAGCAAGCGCTACGCGTTTCCCGCGCGCAGGTGAAATTGCAACTCGGCTCAAAGATAACCGAGGGGCGCGGCGCGGGTTCCGAACCGGAAATTGGCCGCAACGCGGCGCTTGAAGATACCGAGCTTCTAATCGAATTGCTCGGCGACGCTGACATGGTCTTCGTCACCACCGGACTCGGTGGCGGCACGGGCACGGGCGCGGCACCAATCGTGGCCTCACTGGCGAAAGAAATGGGCGCCCTAACTGTCGCTATCGCCACCAAACCGTTCTCGTTTGAGGGTGCGCGGCGCATGGAAGTGGCGCAACAGGGCCTTTCCGAACTCGTCGAGACTGTCGACACCGTCGTTACGATTCCGAACGAAAGATTGCTTGAGTATGTCGATCGAGGCACAAGCTTCTTCGAATCATTTCGAATTGCGGATGACATCTTGCTGCAAGCGGTTCAGGGGATCAGCGACATCATCACGATCCCGGGAATTATTAACCGCGACTTCGCGGATATTCGCACAATCATGGAGGGCATGGGCTACGCGGTTATGGGCACCGCTACCCGTGGCGGCAGCAGCGCGGCCGTCGAGGCTGCGCGCGCAGCCGTCTCTAGCCCCCTGCTCGAGGACGCCAGTATTGACGGCGCGCGTGGCATCTTGATCAACATCACCGGCTCGTCGCGGCTCGGACTTCACGAAGTCCACGAGGCTTCGACGATCATCCAAAAGGCTGCCGATCCGCACGCGAACATCATCTTCGGCGCCGTGTTGAACGACTCTATGGGCGAGGATGTGAAAATTACGGTGATCGCAACGGGCTTTCGAAACCAACGCGCCGGGGCGAGAGAGCTGAGCGCCGACAATTCGGTAGTCGTGGGGCAGGACATTCGCAATGCCTCCAGACAGGCGGCTGGGGTATTTAGGGCGGGGACGGCGGCTGCCAGACCGGCACCGACTCCGATGCCAGAAACAGTCGACCCAGCGCCTCCGGAGCAAATCGTCCAGCCGGAATCCGAGCCGGCGACCGCCGGCTTGCCGCCATCGACGAGAGCGGCCGATGAAGCCGAACAGTTCGCCGTAGAACAGGAACCAACACCGGTCGAGATGCCGGTAACGGAGCCGGTTGGAGCGGAGAGCCTGAGTCGGCCGGCGTTCTTTCGCAGGCGTTCTAGCGACTAGGAGTCGTGGCTCGCCGTGACCGTCTAAAACTGATTGCCGCTGTATTCGGCTTGCTGGCATCACTCGCCGGGTCAACGCGGATTATCGGTCTGATCACCGCTGGGCAAAACGATTTCGTCGGGTTCTACGTAGGCGGGCAAGAAGCGGCTAGCGGCGACGTCTACGACTCGTCTAGATACTACAGGTTCACCGAAGAAGAGTTTTCCGCGCACAGCGAGGCGCTGGTCTACATTCGCCCTCCGTTCTATGCGCTGTTGTTCAAACCGCTCGCAGCTCTGGACTACCAGACGGCACACTTTTGCTGGATCGGCCTAAGATTACTTGCGGTCGCGGCGTTTCTATGGCTGTTCCCGTTTCCAACCAGGATTGATGGCGTTCTGGCCGTTTGTGTCTCGGCGCCGCTGGCTTCGTCCCTCATGAATGGCCAAGATATTCAAGATATTGCGGTGTTGCTCGTTGTCGTGGCGCTCGCGCTTCGAATGGAGAAGGCTCATACGGGTTTGCCGGCCGGCGCTGTGCTGAGTCTTTGTGCGATCAAGTTTCATCTTTTTTTCCCGCTGCCGTTGCTGATTATTGCTCGGCAACGGCGAGATCTCGTGGCAGGGTTTTTCGGGGCCGGCGTGGCGCTAGCGGGGCTCTCTTTCGTAGCCGCCGGCCCGACGTGGCCGATCGCGTACATCGAAACTTTGACCCAGTCGCGAATCAACCCGAGCTTGCAGATCATGCCAAATATTCATGGGCTGGTGGGCAATCTGCCCGGCGCGATTTTGCTTGAAGCAGGCCTCGCGCTTGCGGTATTGGGCGCGTGTTGGTGGGTGTTTCGGCGAGCGACATTTGAGATATCCGTGGCGCTGGCGATCGTCGCCGGGTTCCTGATCAGCTACCATTCGTACGGCTATGACGGCGCGATCCTAATTCCGGCCGCGCTGATATTTTTGGCACGAATGGAGAGCCTGGCGGTGAAAGCCGCCAGCTTGGCGTCACTGTTCCCGCTTACCTGGACTGCACCAGCCGTCGCAATACAAATCGTTGTGATTTTCCTATTCTTGGCAGTCTTGTGGGAGGTCCGGTCTGTTCGCAGCCCCACCCCCGGCGGCAGCGAATTTGCCGCGAGCAGCTAGCAGGCATCTCTCACGACGTGGCGATCGAAAGCGCGTGAGCGGTGCTATGGTGTTCGGGATGCGAAACGTTCTGTGGGTGTCTCTCTTACTTGTCGGCTGCGCTGGGGATCCGGCGCCAAAGTCGGCGCCCGAGGCAACGAAGCCAAATATCATTTTGATCGTCGCGGACGATCTCGGCTACGGCGATCTAGGGGTCTACGGTCAGAAGGAAATTCAAACTCCGAACCTAGATCGCATGGCCGCGGAGGGGCTACGATTCACCGATCACTACGCCGGGAGCACGGTTTGCGCGCCATCCCGCAGCTCGTTGATGACCGGCTTTCACACTGGGCATACGCCGATTCGTGGAAACAAAGAGATGCGGCCGATGGGCCAGCATCCCATCGCTGACGAGGTCGTGACAGTCGCCGAGATGCTCAAATCAGCCGGGTATACGACCGCCTTGATCGGCAAGTGGGGGCTCGGTGGACCCGCTACGAGCGGCATTCCGAACCGGCAGGGGTTTGATTATTTCTTCGGCTATCTCGGCCAGCGGCATGCGCACAACTACTACCCGGAGTTTCTGTTTCGTAACGAGGATCGGGTGCCGTTGAACAACACTTTGCCGGAACCGGTTCGCGAGGACGGCGCCGGCATGGCGGTTGAAAAGAACGAGTACTCGCACGATCTGATAGCGGCAGAAGCGCTGTCGTTTGTCGAGCGCCAGAAGGATAAGCCGTTCTTGCTTTGTCTTACCTTGACGATTCCGCATGCGAATAACGAGGCCAAAGAAGAAGGCATGGAGGTTCCCGAGCTTGGCGCCTACGCCGACAAGGATTGGCCCGAGCCTCAAAAGGGTCATGCCGCGATGATCAGCCGAATGGATGCGGACTTGGGCCGGCTTTTCACGAAGGTCCGCGAGCTGGGCCTCGATGAGCGGACGGTCATCTTCTTTACCAGCGATAACGGCCCGCACCGCGAAGGCGGCAATGACCCGGACTTCAACGACAGCAACGGGCCCCTCCGGGGGATCAAGCGCGACCTTTACGAAGGCGGAATTCGGGTGCCGCTAATCGCTCGCTGGCCAGGGCGGATCGGAGCCGGCCTGACGACCGACCACGTTTCAGCGTTCTGGGATTTCGCACCGACTTTGGCTGAGCTGGCTGGAGCACAGACGCCCGCCGGGCTGGACGGGCTTTCGATGGCTCCAACGCTGCTCGGGATCGGTGAGCAACCGCGGCACGAGCAACTTTATTGGGAGTTTCACCTGCGAGATGCCTCGAAGCAAGCTGTGCGCCGCGGGAAGTGGAAGGCTGTTCGTCTGGACCCGAATGGTCCATTGGAACTCTACGATCTATCGGCGGATATTGGCGAGGCGAACGACGTCGCCGCGGACCATCCTGATGTCGTTGAAAGCATCGAGGAGTACCTCGACGGAGCACGCAGCGAATCGGAGTTCTGGCCGCTGGTTTCGCAGATCGGGCCGTAGCGGGCATACCTCACTACGTGGCGAGATATGCGGACTACTGGGTAGAAAGACGTGCCCGTCGCCGCGGTTCCAATTCCGTCTGTATACAGGCGATGATTTCAAGCCGAATCGACCGAGACGTGGACGGAAGTCCACGCTTTCCTTTGGCTTGGCAAGCAGTTTGAACGGAAGCGTGGACTTCCGTCCACGCCTCGGATTCTTGAGTCCGCTCTTGAGTCCGTTCTTTGGCCAGGGCGGCGTTTTCAACGTATCAGGGGCTAGGAGTCTGGCATTTGGCGGCGGCGTGAACTTGGAAACGGTTCAGAGAGATCATTGCGGTTTATGACCTCTCTGAAATGCTCTTAGAGTTCCTTGATCCGCAGGTTGCGAAAGCGAACCTCTAGCGGCGGTCCGGAATGTACCTGGGTCGCAATGATCCCTTTTTGTGGGATGCGCTCATCTTCCTCGGTATAGTCGGCCGTCGTCACGCCATTGAGCTTCAACATGATGTGTTTGCCCTGGGCATCGATCTCGTAGTCGTTCCAGTCGTTGAGTTTGACCGCGCGTTTGATCAAGGCCTCGCTAGGCTGCACCAGCGCCACATCCCGGCGCTTCTCGTCATAAAGCGAGCCCCAAAACGTCTCGCTCACGTCCGCTTGGTAGCCAATCACGGCCATCGAGCCGCTTTTGCGATGACTGCGGAACTGCACGCCACTATTGCCGGCGTTATCCACCAGCAAGATCTCGAAGCGCATGATGAAGTCCGAGTACTCTTTTTCAGTGGCGAGAAAATCGTTATACGAAATCCCCGGCGTCTTGCCGACAATTGCGCCATCGTCGACCTTCCAGAGAAACGGATCGCCCTCCCAGCCCGTCAGATCTTTACCATTAAAAAGCGCTACAAAGCCTGGCTCCGCCGCAATCGAGATAGCCTGTGAGGCGGCAACGGCGACCGCGCTTGAAGCGAGAAACGCGCGCCGGCTCCAGCGATTATTATGGTGTTTCATCAGTGCAAGTCGTACCCTGGTTATGTCAGCAAAATCATCACTCGGGTAGTAGTAACGTATACCATAGCCCCGATTCTAAAATAGTGATTTACTAACGAACACAAGTGGAGCCCTCATGAGCATTTCACCCCGCAAAACTCGAATCGCGGTCGCCATCATCGCGACGCTGGCCCTTTCAATCCCGATCGTCGCTGTGGAGAAGCGAAAACCCATAAAGCCGGGATGGAATTTGTTCTCGCCGGCGCAAGATATCGAAATGGGTAAGGAGGCGTCCGCCCAGGTCGAAAAAGAGGTCGCAATTGTAGACGACAAGCAGTTAGCGGCGTACGTCGAGGGCATCGGACAAAAGCTGGCCAGCCGCTCGCAGGCCCCTGACTACCCGTACAGCTTCAAGGTTGTCGCGGAGGACTCGATCAACGCGTTCGCACTGCCCGGCGGGCCTATCTACATCCATAGTGGGCTGATCTCAGTGGCCGACAACGAAGCCCAGGTCGCCGGCGTCATGGCCCACGAAGTTGGCCACGTGGCCTTGCGACACGGTACTGCCCGCGTCACCAAAGCGTACGCATTCCAGATTCCGCTGATGATTGCCGGCGGCGCTCTCCAAAAGAAGGGCGGCATCGTGGGCGCGTTGGCGCCGCTAGGGCTGGGATTCGGCGTCAATTCGCTCATGCTGAAAAACTCTCGGGGAGCGGAGAAACAAGCCGATATCGTTGGCGCCCGCATGATGGCCGATGCCGGTTACGATGCGGTGGAAATGGCGCGCTTCTTTGAGAAGCTCGAAGGCGAGCGCGCCAAGAAGCCTGGATTCTTGGAGAAGATGTTCTCCGATCATCCGAGCCCCGGCAATCGCGTAGAGTACGTCAGCGAAGAGGTCGTAGGCTACGGCGGCCGGGGTGTAAAGACAACGCCGGAATTCGAGACGATGAAGCGACGCGCGGCTGCGATCAAGCCACCGAAAACTAAAGAACCCGAGTCTTCAGCGGGCGAGACATCCGCGACGCCATCACGCGGCCGGCCGAGCCGTGGTGCCGCGGACGCCCGCCGTATTCGCTATAAGACTTTCCGGGGAGCAAATTTTCGCATCGTTCATCCCAACAACTGGAAGGCCTACGCAGCCCCGAATAAGGAATCGCTGACCGCCGTACCTGCGGACGGCCTTGTTGAGATTCAAGCAGGACGCCCGCCAGCTCTTGCTCGCGGTCTGCTAGCCGGCTTTTTTCAGTCGGAACGGTCAAGCGTCAGAGCGAAGACCAATGAGCTGATCAACGACCTGAGAGCGTCCAACGGCGAGTTGAACGCGATCAGCGGTCAGCGAACGTCGGTTCGTATCGATCGCAAGAGCGGCGAGAGTGTTCATTTTGATGGTCCATCGCCATTACCCAACGAACGCGAATTAGTCTGGCTCATAACCGTGGATCAGCCCGACGGGTTGTTCTACGCGGTGATGGTTTCCGCCGAATCGGACGGCGCCTTTCTCAAGCCGCAGTTCGAGCGTATTGTCGATTCGATTCGGCTGAACTAGAGCACTTTCACCGAAGCCGTAGACTGCCGGCAGTGGATGGTTACTGTCGAAGAAGAACGTCGGCCCGGAGGTCGACGCGGCCCGCCAGAGGCGCGCGCCACGACTTAGAGCCCGCGTGCGCCTAGACGCGGGCGGCGGTGGGCTATAGCAGACCTGAAAATGCTCTAGCCCGTTTTTAATATTTTCATAGATCATTAGTGGGGCAGCGCCGAGAGGATGTCTTGGGCCTGAATTTATGGCGCGTGCCTACGGCGGGCTCGGCTACGCAGCGTAGTGGTCGAGCGCTTTTGAATCGAATGACAGCCCCAGACCGGGCTCGTCGGACAACACAATTTCGCCGTCTTCGACGACAATATCTTGCTCAAACATCGGAAGAGCCCAGGGCATGTGTTCGGCCGTCAGCCCATTAGGCGCAGCCGCTACCGTGTGCGCGAGAATTTCCGGCGCGAGATGACTCACCACTGGAACGTTCATACCCTCAGCCATGTGGGCAATCTTCATCCAGGGCGTGATGCCGCCTGCGCGTAGCAGGTCGATCATCGCGATATCGATCGAGCCGCGCTTGAGCATGTGGCCAAACGGCAGCACGCCGTAGTGGTATTCGCCTGAAGCGATCGGTGTATCTAGCGCGGCAGCGATGCGCGCCATGCCATCGTAGTCTTCGAAATGAACCGGGTCCTCAAGCCAGTAGAGGTCGTATGCTTCCATCATGCGACCAATGCGAATGGCGCGGTTGACATCCCAGCCGAGGTTGATGTCGACCATGAGATCGACCTCGGGTCCGACGGCTTCGCGAAGCACTCGCAGCCGTTCGACCTCGGCGGCGGCTGACTTTTGCGCGCCGATGCGAAACTTCATCGCTCGGAAGCCTTGTTCGACTAGCCGGGGCGCGGTCGTGGCGAGCATGTTGAGGTCGTGATTGCGCCAGAGGTAGCCGCTGGCATAACACGGTACGCGCTTGCGTAGGCCACCCAGCAATTTCCAAATCGGCTGCGAGTGGACCTTTCCTTTGATATCCCAGAGAGCAATATCTACGGCTGCGGTCGCTCGCGTCACGAGCCCGGCCGGTGACCCGGAGCCACCCTGCCGCAATAGCCGCTGCCCGATGGCCTCGTGATCAAGGGGATCGCTGCCAATAGCCAGCCCCGCTAAGCCGTCGAGCGCGGCTTTGAGAGCCGGCAACATGACCGCGGGAACGAACCCCGCATAGCCAATGCCCTCGACGCCCGCGTCGGTCTGCAGCCTCAGAGTGACGAAGTTCGCGACGACTTCGCCGGGACTGCTCTTGATCGGCTCCGGGGCCGTAGTTAGGTCGATTGCTCTAGATTCAAATGCGCTAATCTTCATCGCTAGTTGGGGAGACCCGATCGGCCGGAATGAATAAAGATGATCTGAATCTCGAAGCCATCGTAGCGCGTTGTAGTCGCGCCGCGGTTAAGCAGGTGCTCAACTAACGCCAACGAGCGCACGGACCAATGAGTGCTGGAGCGACGTGGGTTGGCCGGTCAGACCTCGACGTGTCTACCTCGGCCCGACATGTGTTAGGTGAACTACTGTTTCACCTGCACTGAACTTCCAAAAGTTTCCAGGTTTGAGCTGCGACCCTAGGCTTTGCGCATAATTTGTATAAAATAACCCCTACCCGTGCTTAAATATGCTCACCGTGGCCGCAACTGTTGACATTCCGATTATTAAAGAATACAATTTTGACGAAGCAGTGAATAAGCCCTACGAAGCGTATGTCCAAGCGACCAGACAGCCCAACCGTTCTAGTAGTTGAGGACGATCCGCAACTTCTCGCCGAATTAAGACTGGCACTTGAAGAGAGCGGTAATCGGGTAGTTGAGGCGGATAGCGTCGACGCCGCGCTAAGCGTGGCGAAAACCGAAGCTCCCAGTCTCGTTGTCGTCGACATGCAGTTGCCCAGCGGCGACGGGCTCGAAATCTGTCGAGGGATCCGCTGGTCCGGAAGTAATGTCCCCATCATCGCGGTGAGCCCCAACCCGGCTGAAGCCGACGTAGTCGTCGCACTTGAAGTTGGAGCAGACGATTTTGTTGGGCCGATTCGACTACCGGAACTGCTGGCGCGGGCGCGTGCTCGGATGCGCTCGTGGAGGCGTCAGGAATCGGCGATTCGTCGCGAAGCGGAGTCGGAACTCACTACTGAGTCTAGCTTCGGTAACTTGATTGTGGACCATCGGCGACGCAGCGTAACCCACAAGGGGGTACGGGTAGACCTTTCTCCGACTCTCTTTGAGATTCTTGGGCTATTGATCAAGCGCCGAGGGGAAGCCGTATCGCGAGAAACGATTCGGCAGGAAGTTTGGCCGGGGTCAAATAACCAAACAACTCGAACGGTCGACAACTATATCCTAAAACTCCGCCAGAAGCTCGAACAGGACCCAGGCGAGCCGAGCCTGATAATTTCGGTTTACGGCAAGGGATATAAATTCGCGGGCTAGTGGCGCGACCGAACTCCGGGGATCGATCTCGTTCGAAACTTAGAGCTTGAGATCAGCGATTGCGTCGTTGGTATGCCCGCGGCGCGGCGCCGGGCGGAAGCGGACTCGGAGTTTCGGGTCAGTAACGCCTCCGCCCGCGCCGGATCAGTTGAGAAGGAATCGCGCTGTGGCATCAGCATGGTATCGAGGCGACGGGTAGTGTAGTGGTCACAACCTTGCGGTTGCGGCACCGTTGTTTCGGCTCGCTGTTTCCTTTGGGTTCGGGTGAAAGCTCAAGTTTCGGGTTAGCCCGGCCACCGCCCGCCTTGGTTGGGCGGAACATTCAAGGGAGAAACTTGAGATACCAGCGAGGCGACGTTGCGCTTCGCTGTACCGAGCCGCGCCGCCGTGCGGTGCGGTGCACACGTCGCAAAGAGGACCGCACCACGAGGCGGCGCGGCTCGGTATCGCGAACGGATTCGTCCAACAAGTAGCTTGGCGGGCAGCTTGAAAAATCAACTTTCGGGTCGGGCGCTCTGGCCGGACCGGTTGGCTACCAACATCAAGGTTCCCGGCTCCATCAGAATGAGCTTCAGGAGGGTCTGTCTCTTGATGTTCCTTAGAGCAACGGTCAAATTTCTGATGAATGGCGGCCGAGTCGCGTTGAGTCCGACCGCCAGCCACGCTGGTAGCAAACCGAAGCGGAGATGTACCTTTAGGTGCAATAGCGTCACGTCGTAGGCGAAGTTCGGATCCTCCGCGCGTTGAGCCACCTGCCGGAATAGGGACCATTTGGCGGGCTGCTTGTCGCGCTGGTAGCACTGGTCGCGCTTACGACGTGGCAACACCGAACGCAGTCCCAGACAGAGCTTGGACGGGTAGCCGGCATGGTTGCGGCGTACAGCACCGCACCGCTGTTATTTGGTGACAAGGACACCG
The DNA here is from genome assembly GCA_965247305.1 of Bryobacterales bacterium. Taxonomy (GTDB): domain Bacteria; phylum Acidobacteriota; class Terriglobia; order Bryobacterales; family UBA6623; genus CATQHP01. The sequence continues at coordinate 6,219,107 of OZ252030.1, forward strand.
CCACTGAAACGCTTGCGGGATTCGAACGGGACGACCGGATTCTCGCAGCGGGCCTATACGATGCCAGCGGTCAATTGTTTGCGACTTTTGAGCGAGACTCCAGCGGCGCCTCGCTGATCCCTTCCGACCCTGGGAGCGGCTACTCTTCCGCTGGGTCGGATCCCGAGCTGTTTCGGCCGGTCGAGCTGGACGGAGAGCTACTGGGAACAGTCTACTTGCGCTCTGACGGCCAGCGGCTGTCGAGCCAGATCAACGACTTGTCGATGATCGTGGGCTTAGTGATGTTCATTTGCCTGTTGATCAGCATCGTGATCTCCTCGAAACTTCAGCGGGTCATATCCGACCCGATCCTTCGGCTGGCTGGAACCGCGCGCGAGGTATCGGAAAACAAGACGTACTCAGCTCGGGTCGTCAAGGAGACCAACGATGAGGTTGGCCAACTTTACGATGCCTTCAACGCGATGCTCACTCAGATCGAGGATCGCGACGAGTTCTTGGAGCGCCAAGTTGAGGCCCGCACCTCGGAGCTAGTCAGTGCTAACGAACAGCTCATCGAGTCTAAGGAGCGCGCGGAAGAAGCCGACCGTCTGAAGAGCGAATTTCTCGCGAACATCAGTCACGAGATCCGCACGCCAATGAACGTCATCTGCGGAATGACAGACCTGACCCTACAGACCGAATTGACTCAACGGCAGCGTCGCAACATCGAGATGGTCGCCAAATCGTCAGATTCTCTCTTGACACTGATAAATCAGCTTCTCGATTTTTCAAAAATCGAGGCCGGCAGAATGGAACTGAACGAAAGCGAGTTCAACCTCAGAGTAAGCCTAGGCGAAACACTTAGGTCGCTGGAGATACAGGCTCAGAAAAAAGAAATTTCGTTGAGCTACGAGATCGATGCGCGGATTCCGGCGAAGCTCAACGGCGACTTCGATCGGTTGCGTCAAGTCGTAAACAACGTGGTCGGGAATGCCATCAAGTTCACCGAACAAGGCGGGCAGATCAAGCTTTCGGCCGATCCTGTCTGGACTACCCGGGCGGAAACCGAGCTGCACATTAGCGTGGCGGACAGCGGACCAGGGATTGCGCCTGACAAACAAGAATTGATCTTTAACCCGTTCCGGCAAGCCGATGGATCAATCACTCGGACACACGGAGGAACAGGGCTAGGACTGCGAATCTCGAAAGACATCGCTGAGCTGATGGGGGGCCGGATGTGGGTAGAGAGCTCTGAAGGCAACGGCAGCACGTTCCACGTGACCGTTCGTCTTCGTCTCTCCGATCCGAATCGCCCAGCAACCTCGACTGAGTCCGAAGCCTCGCCGGTGCGGGCGATGATCATTGATCCGAGTTCGCAATCGCGCCGTGCCTTTGCCGACCGGCTTGGTAATTGGGGCGTTAAATGCGCGCTCGCCGGAGACACGATCACAGCTCACCGGATAGCAAAGTGGGCGAACACAAACAAGCGACCCTTCGACTTCTTTGTCGTCGATAGCCAGGTTCCAGGAGCGGAGAATCTGTCGAGCGATTGGCATTCCGATATGCAGCAATCGCCGGTATTTGTGATCGGTGAGATCGCAAATGAATCCGATGATTCGTGGTCGCCCCCAGATAGCTGGACGATGCTGCCACGGACGGTCGACCAATCTGAACTTTGGAACATACTTTCTTCTGGCGTGTCACGGCTTCAGCCAGACCCACGGCCGGTTGGACGTGACTCTGCAAGCAATGGCGACACCCTCAAACGAGTTTTGTTGGTCGAGGACAACGTCGACATTCAGGTGCTGACAACCAGCATGCTCGAGCATCAACCAATCGAGGTAACTGCGGTTGGTGGTGGGAAAGAAGCTATTGAACGGATGAGCAAACAATCGTTCGATGCTGTGCTGATGGATTTGCAGATGCCGGAAATGGGGGGACTCGACGCCACCAAGGCGATTCGACGTAGTGAAAGCGAATCCGGCGGCCATACGCCGATCATCGGATTGACAGCACACGCAATGGAGAGTGACCGCCAAAGCTGTTTTGCCGTCGGGATGGATGCTTACCTAGCTAAGCCCATCTCACAGCAACAACTCATTTTGGCTCTCGAAGCGGCGTTCGCAATGGAGACGGCCCCTGGACCTGAGCAGGATGGCCGCAAAGTTGCGCAATCCGCGCGGACGGCTGGCGCGGAATCCGGTGGTCGGTTCGGCAACGATGAGGACGTCTCTGAATACTCCACGAGCACTTCCTGATCGACTGGAGTGCTGAGATCTAGCCTCAGCGATTTTGAAAATGGCATAGACTGCTTACTCCACGATCAAGCCCGCGAAATTCGGAGGCGCGACCGTCAGGGAGGGCGGTGGCGTAGGAGATTTCTGGAATACGTTGAATCGGGTCCTGCTGACCAGTCCTCAGCAGGACCCGATCCAACTCAGCCAGTCAACCCATCGCCACCGCCCTCCCTGACGGTCGCGCCTCCGAATTTAGACTGGGAGATCTAACCTCCTGGAGTTGCTGACGTCAACGCTTCTGAATCACGAACGTCCGCGGTTTCAAATGTCCGTCGCAAGTTACGCCGAGGGCTCGTGATCCATGAAGTGATAGCACACCATGTGGCAGACAATCATGTGCGCGTCTTCGATGCGGCCCATGTGGTCGTTGTCGACGTGAATGCTCAGGTCGACGGCCGGCCGGAGTCGGCCGCCATTCTTGCCGCTAAGGCCCACTGTGTAACAGTCAATTGAGTTGGCATACTCGATCGCGCGAACCACGTTTTCAGAATTGCCACTGCCGCTTATGGCCATTACAACGTCACCGGGATTGGCGAAGTTTTTTAGCGGCTCTTCAAACACAACCTCGTAGCCAACGTCGTTTGAATAAGCGGTCATGGTGGGGATCTGCTCGCTGAGCGCGAGGATCTTGAAACGCTTTTCGCGACCGTAGCTCGCGCCTTTAACGATGTCGCAGGCGAAATGATTAGCGCTCGCGGCACTGCCGCCGTTCCCGAATACGAATATTTGACGCCCCTCATCGCGCGCTTTCGCAAAAACCCCGATTAGGGCGTCGACGGACGAAAGGTCGACGGTGTTGAGCGCATCGAGCAGGTTGGCTTTGTAGTGTGCCGGAGATGCCATACCCTTATTCTGCCGCAGCGACCGAGTCGGCGACGGCGAGCACCTCTTCCGGCGCGGCCGTGCCGGTACCGGGCTTCATGACCGTGACGCTTGAAACCAAGGTCCCGAATCTCACGGCATCTTCCATTTCGGCTCGGGCGAACAGCGCAAGTGCGAGCCCGGCGCCGAAGCTATCCCCGGCGCCACAGGTGTCGACGGGTTCGCCGATCATCAGCGCTGGGATAAAGCGCTCGCCGCGATCATCGACGAGAACCGTACCCTTTTCGCCGAGCGTCACCACGAAGGGCATTTCGCCGACAAGCTGGCGCAGGCGCGAATAATCCACTTCGCCGAATAGCTGTAGGCAGGCCTGCTCGGCCTCGGCTTCGTTTGGCTTGACGATGACATTACGGAACTCGGCAACGCGATTTCGAGAGTCAACCACAACGACCTTGTCAGGATCGCGGTCGGCTATGTCGCTGATCACCTCACGAATTGCAGGTGTGATTACCCCGCCCTGCTCCGTCTCAGCCTGATCCGCAACCACAATCACATCGAAGTCGCCATACGCTGACGACAGATTGACGATCATTTGATCTTCGATCTCGCTCGGCAATTGAGCGGTGTTGACGAAATCCACGCGGGGTTGGTCTTCCACGCCGGTTTCGGAATTGATCAACTTGGTGTAGGTGAACGGCTGCATGTGGTCGGAACCGACGAGCAAGGTGTAGTCGATGTTGCGGGCACTGAGGGCTCGTTCTAACTCGAAACCGAAGCCGTCGCGGCCAATCGCGCCGATGACCGCGACGCGACCGGCGCCCAGCGACGCCAGATTGTTCGCAACCGTGCCGCCCGCACCGGGCGTAACTTCGGTCTGGATAATGCCCGAGCGAGGGATACCCGTTTCGCGTGATGGTTCCGCCAAGGTCGGGTCGTAGCGGCACCAGCGATCGAGACAAATATCCCCGACGACCAGAACCCGAGCCGCCTTGAAACTGTCGATCAAGGCAGACCAATTCATGCGTTAACCATTTTGAGACCCGCACCCAACCACCGCGCGCCGTAGCGCGGGAAATGCAATTCGGTGGTCTCCTCGAATATAGATGCTTTGCCCGCCATCAGCAACCGTACGAACCAAGATAGTCTTATGGGGCCGGAAGTAATAGCCGGGATCGCTCTTCGGCAATTCGCTATGAATATTGCCCTGTATCGGAACCAAGTCGAAAACAGCGGTCGTAAAGTCAGCGATCTGGCGGCTTTCTTGTGCCGCAACATTGCGAGCCATCGCCAGCGCCTTGAGGTACACCTCGGGCGCCATGATGGCCGAACCGAAGCTAACCATGATGCCGCCTTCGAGGCTTTCGACGGTTCGAGTAAAGATCAGGAAGTCGCGGTAGCTTGCCTTCCCATAAGCACCGCCGTCGCAATTGGGATGTTCGTGAGTTATGTCGTAACCGAGACCGACGTGGACCGTCACCGGGATACCAAGTTCGTATGCGTTCGCGAGAATGCTGACGTCGCGATGCGCAAGCTTTTCTTCTAGGATGCGGCGCCCGAAGTTTTCGCCAAGTCCGAGATCACGCTCCGCGGCGTCGACCGCCCAATCGTTGAGGATGCCCGTTTGGTCCCAGAGGCCGAATTCGCCGGTGCGGATATAGCGAGCTACGCTTTCGGTAGTGGCGCCAATTCGCGCCAGCTCAAAGTCGTGGATCGCACCCGCGCCGTTCATCGCCACGTGTGTGAAGGCGCCGCGCGTTAGTAAGTCGATCAGATGACGCGAAACGCCGCATTTGATCACGTGCGCACCCATCATCAGGATGCGAGCTGAGTCGTTGTTCGCCGCCAACCTGGAGGCGACCGTGTCGAGGTCGGCCAGGTAGGCCTCATCGATTTCGCCGGGGTTGTCGTCGAGTTGGAGCAGATAACCCAAGTCCATGTCGTGCGCGCGTTCGACCAGCGGACGAACGTTGAGTTTGGAACGGTCGAAGATCGAGTATTTTGAGGGCATTCGGCTTTCTTGTTTGGCTGAACGTAGTGGCGATGCGGGCCGCGTCTAGTGCGGAAATAACGCGCTCATCAATTCATTGTGCCCATTGAAATTGGGGACAATCCAGTCGGCACCGACCCCGACGAGCCGCTCTCGCTTGACCGCGTCGACTTCAACGCAGTCAGGCTCGTCACTGGCTACGCCGACCGCGACACCGCCCACATCCTTAACGACCTCGATTTCCACAAAGCCGTCGCCGAACCCGATGAACTCTTCGCCCTTGAAATCGCTTTCGCGGATGAGCTGCTCGACGAGAATTTTCTTAGAAAAACTTTCGTAGTCATCAAGCGCGCCAAACATTCCGCCGGTGAAATAGTGATCCACGTTGAGCAGCTTGGCTTCTTCACGCATAAAGGGCTGGTCGGTTCCGCTAGCCAAAAACATTGTGAGACCTCGGGAGCTGAACTCGTCGAGCAGTCGCCTGGCGCCGGGCACCATCATCTCATCAGGAACTACGCGCCCCGCGCGCAGGTCTTCGCGGCGATGCTTGATTTTATCCATCAGTAGATCGAGGTAGATGTGTTTGTAATCAAGAGGGTCTTTGGGAGTGCCACCCCGCTTCTCGACGTTTTCGGCGAATTCAATCATCTGATAGATTGTCTGCCGTCCCGTCAGCCGCCCTACGAGTTCCTCGACGACGGCCGTTAAGGCCTCCTCTGATTCACCACTGCCCAGCGGAATCAGTTCCTCAACCATCATCGGGACCATGACTTCAAACCAGCCGGCGCGGACGAGCGAAATGGTTCCGTCGAAGTCGAAGACGGCAACGCGCGCGTTTGAAGCGTTGGCATCAGGATTAAGAATTTCGAGCGCGGGCGATAGCAATTACCAGTTCTAGCAGACCGGGGCAGTCGGGGCTACCGAGCTCTGCGTGAATGGGGGATGAGAAATTCGGACTGGCTCGCAGTCGCAGAAAACAGAGTGATCGCAGCGCCGAATTCAAACGCGCTTCGGGCTGCAAGTTGGACGCCCCGCACACTGATCGGAACTACATGAGTTCGTTTGCGCGGGGGTCCCGAATGGCCGCTCAAACGCCATCGCTCGGCTCCAGGGCTGATGTTGACGCAGTGTTACAATACAGTGGTCGTCAGACGTTCCCCCCAGCGCACTGAATGAAGTTCGGCGTCGTTATTTTCCCCGGCTCGAACTGCGACCATGACGCGGTTTACGCCCTGTCGCGCAATCTTTCTCAAGAAGTTGTAGAGATCTGGCATGAGTCTGAAGACTTGTGCGGCGCGGACGCTGTATTCCTACCCGGCGGGTTTTCATACGGGGACCATCTGCGCTGCGGAGCAATCGCTCGATTTTCGCCCGTGATTCGGTCAGTGAAACGTTTCGCCGACTCGGGCGGCCTCGTTATGGGCGTTTGCAACGGCTTTCAGATCTTGCTCGAATCGGGATTATTGCCGGGTGCTTTGGTGCGCAACCGCGACCTGTTGTTTATTTGCAAGACCGTTCAACTTTCCGTGGGTACCCTCGACTCGCCTTTTACGAATCAGTGCGGCACCGACAGCACGCTGGCGGTGCCGATTGCTCATGGCGAGGGTTGCTACTTCGCCGATGAACCCACGCTCGATCGGCTCGAAGCCGACGATCGTGTCGCGTTTCGGTATAGCGGCGAAAACCCGAACGGATCTGTGAGGAGTGTTGCCGGCATCCTCAATGAAGGGCGCAACGTTTTAGGGATGATGCCGCACCCCGAGCGAGCCTGCGATCCCGCGATGGGCTCGACCGACGGTTTGGCCGTCTTCCAATCTTTGGTGGCCGCCGCCGTCCCTGTGCTTTAGTCGCAATGGTTGCAGAAGTCTCCGAATCCGTCGCGCTCGAACACGGGCTTACGAGCGAGGAGTACGGCCGCGTAACCGAGCGGCTCGGCCGTGCACCGACGACAACTGAGCTAGGCATCATCGGCGTGATGTGGAGCGAGCACTGTTCGTACAAGAGCTCTCGCATCCATCTGAAAAAACTGCCGACTACCGGCGAACGAATCTTGGTCGGCCCCGGGGAGAATGCCGGCATCGTGGACATCGGTGGCGGTTGGGCGGCGGCGTTCAAGATCGAATCCCATAACCACCCGAGTTATATCGAACCGTTCCAGGGGGCGGCGACCGGCGTCGGCGGAATTCTGCGCGACATTTTCACGATGGGCGCGCGGCCCGTCGCGGTGATGGATGCGCTACGCTTTGGACCGCTCGACGACCCGGAAACCGGCGTTCGCAACCGCCACATTCTCAAGGGCGTTGTGGGCGGAATCGCGCACTACGGCAACTGCTTTGGAGTCCCGACTGTCGGCGGCGAATGCGTATTTGCGGACGGCTATAGCGGCAACCCACTGGTCAATGCGTACGCCCTCGGCATTTTTCGCAAAGATTCGATTTTCCTAGGATCGGCGACGGGTGTAGGCAACCCGGTCATCTACGTCGGCGCTAAGACAGGCCGCGATGGCATTCAGGGCGCATCGATGGCGTCGGCGGAATTCGACAAAGATTCAGAAGCCAAGCGGCCGAACGTTCAGGTGGGTGACCCTTTCCTTGAAAAATTGTTGCTAGAGGCCTGCCTTGAGGCCATGCAGACGGGGGCAATCCTCGGAATTCAAGATATGGGGGCCGCTGGACTGACGTGCTCGACGGCGGAGATGGGCGATCGCGGTGGCGTTGGTATTGAGATTGACCTCAAGCATGTACCACAACGCGAGGCCGGCATGACTCCATACGAGATCATGCTCTCGGAGTCGCAGGAGCGCATGCTGCTCGTCGCCGAGCGCGGGCGCGAGCACGAAGTATTCGACGTTTTCAAGAAGTGGGGGCTCGACGCCGCGACGGTAGGAACTGTTACAGCCGATGGCCGGCTGACGGTAAGAAACCACGGCGAAGTTGTTGCGCTGCTCGAAAACTCGTTCCTGAGCGATGATGCGCCGCTTTATGACCGTGCGCACACCGAACCGCGCCGCGTCGCGCCGCTTGACGGTCCGGAAATATCAGAGCCCAGCGGAAGCGCGCTCTTAGACGCCCTGAAAAAGCTGCTTGGCTCGCCCGACTTGTGTTCCAAGCGTTGGATTTGGGAGCAATACGACTACCAGGTTCGGACGAACACAACCGCCGGCCCTGGCGGCGATGCAGCGGTAATTCGCATCAAGGAAGCGGGCGTTTCGTTGGCGATGTCGCTTGACGGCAACGCCCGATACTGCTCTCTGGACCCTCGATTGGGAACCAAATTGCTCGTTGCCGAATGCTGCCGCAATCTGGCGGTAGTCGGTGCGCAGCCCATTGGCGCGACGAACAATTTGAATTTCGGCAATCCAGAGAAGCCCAATATCATGGCGCAACTGGTCGAGTCGATTGAGGGCATGGGCGAAGCTTGCGCCCACTTCGGGACTCCGATCACCGGCGGCAACGTCAGCCTCTATAACGAAACGCTAAGCGAGGGCATCGACCCGACGCCGGTGATGGGCATCGTCGGTATCGTCGAGCACGTCGATACTCCAGTGGGCACTCGATTTGTGAGGCCAGGGTGCAAGCTGATATTGCTTGGTGGTTTGCTTCCGGCGCTTGATGCCGACACCGATCGCCGTTTCGGCTCGAGCGAATATGCCAAGACCGTCGTCGGCCAAACATGGGGCCTTCCGCCGGCGCTCGATCTTAACTATGAGTCGGCGGTACATGCCGCGGTTCGCGAGGCGGTCCGGGCCGGCCTCGTCGCATCCGCGCACGATCTCAGCGACGGCGGGCTGGCCGTTGCTTTAGCTGAATGTTGTTTTGGGCCTGAACGAGTGGGCGCGCGGCTGTCGATTGCAAGCGATCAGCCGTCGCACGTCGCGCTCTTTCATGAGGCTCCCTCGCGAGTGTTGGTGTCCGTGTCCGCCGATCAGGTAGACACTGTGCTTCAAATTGCGAGCCGTCACGCAGTCGAATCGCCCATAGTTGGCGAAACGATTGCCGATGAGTTCGTCGTAGAACTGAACGGGACCGAGGCGTTTCGCGCTCCGGTCGCCGAGTTGTACGCGGTGTGGGACACCGCGCTTGAACGCATGTTGGAGTCACCATGAGCCTTGAAGGCGAAACCACCGACGACCCACAAGACCGCTTCCATGACGAATGCGGCGTATTCGCAATATTCGGTCATCCCGAAGCCGCCAACCTCACTTACTTGGGGCTGTATGCGCTGCAGCACCGCGGGCAAGAAAGCGCCGGCATCTGCTCGAGTAACGGCGAAAAAGTATTCACGCGAAAGGCGATGGGCCTTGTCAACGAAATTTTTGGCGAGTCACAGCTTAAGGAACTCTCCGGACACATGGCGATCGGCCACACTCGTTACTCCACGGCTGGTGACAGCGGGCGATTGAACGTCCAGCCGTTTTACGTCGAATGCAATAAGGGCGCTTTGGCGGTTGCCCACAACGGCAACCTGACGAACGGCTACGCGCTGCGGCGCGAGCTGGAGCTCTCCGGCTCGATATTCCAGGCGACCAGCGACACCGAAGTGATTCCGCACCTGATGGCGCGCTCTCGCGAACCAAATTTGCGACACGCGCTGCGGGAATCTCTGCTGCGACTCGAAGGTGCGTTTTCATTGGCGCTTCTTGCGAAAGATCGGATTATCGTTGCGCGCGATCAGCGCGGCTTCAGGCCGCTGTCATACGGCCGCATGACGTTCGAGGGCCGCGAAGTTCACGTATTCGCCTCAGAGACATGCGCGTTCGATCTGATCGGCGCAAAATATGTCGACCAAGTTCAGCCGGGCGAGATGGTCACGGTTAGCGATGAAGGTGTGATCCGCCAGCAATTCGCGCCGCCTCTCGAGCAGTCCCAGTGCGTGTTCGAGCACGTCTATTTTTCACGCCCCGATTCCACGGTATTCGGGCGCCCGGTGCAGGAGTCACGCGAACAGTTGGGCCGCATACTCTCTCGCGAGAATCCCGTCGCTGCTGACTGCGTCGTTCCGGTGCCGGACTCGGGAACCGCCGCCGCAATTGGGTACTCAGCCGAATCAGGCATTCCGTTTAGCCCCGGTCTGATTCGAAACCACTACGTCGGCCGCACGTTCATCGAACCGAAGCAGTCGATCCGCAACTTTGGCGTCAAGCTGAAGCTCAATCCAGTGCGGCACCTCGTCGCGGGCAAACGCGTCATCTTAGTGGACGATTCGTTAGTGCGTGGGACTACGAGCCGTAAGATCGTCGGCATTATGCGCGAAGCCGGAGCGACGGAAGTTCACTTGCGGATTTCATGTCCGCCGACGATTTCGCCGTGTTACTACGGAGTCGACACGCCCGACCGCGACGAGCTCATTGCAAACAGGATGACGGTAGAGGAGATTCGCGAGTACACGGGCGCCGATTCATTGGCGTATCTGTCGATGGCCGGTTTGCGGCAGTCAGTCGCGGATTCTGGCGGGGAGTTTTGCTACTCGTGTTACACGGGCCACTACCCCACAGACCTGGTGGGCATTGAGCAGCTGGTGAACCAGCATCGGACAAAGGACGGTGTGGCCGAAGAAGAGATCGTCGCGTCGCGGCGTGACGGCGACGATTAACCCCCACCGCGGCTTCCCCGCTTAACTCCCGTTTGAAACAGACGACGAAAACGAAAACCGCGCCACCGTCCATAGAATCTTTACCCCAGCGGCCAAGCTCCCCCGTAGGGTTCCGCTGATTTTGCTTTCGCCGGCTCTCCGACGCCGGTACGACACTGGTACCTCGATCACGCGCAGGCCCCGGCGCAGGGCTTTGATCTGCATCTCGATCGTCCAGCCATAGTTCGGATCGCTCATCTCAAGCTCACGCAGCCGATCGGCCCGAATGGCGCGGAACGGTCCGAGATCGCTGTAGCGATGACCACAGAACACCTGAACCAATAACGTCGTCGCGAAATTTCCGAGGCGCTGATGGGCGCTCAGCGATCCCGGCTCGCTTGTTCCCATCTCGCGCGAACCCAAGACAAGGTCAGCCCGGCCCTCGTGGATCGGGCGCAGCAGTTCTTCCGCGTCGTGGGGAGAATCGCTCCCATCGGCGTCCATAAAGACCACGATGTCGATGTCTTCGGGCAATTCTCTGAGCGCGCGGAGGCAAGCATTGCCATACCCACGGCTCGGTTCGAGAACGACTCGAGCGCCATGTGCCGCGGCCACCGAAGCAGTTTCGTCGTCGGAACCGTTGTCGGCAACGATCACCGTGGAGAACAAGCGGTGTGGCACTTCATCGAGCACCTGCCCAATCGCGCCTTCTTCGTTGAGCGCGGGAATGATGAGTGCCGCGTTCATCGCGTGCGGGCTAGCGCCCTTTCATCATTATCCTTGCGCAATGTTGATTCCGCTCAACGAACTTCCGATAAATTGGCGGAGCGGTTATGCTGGGCCGATGAATGCTCGACAAAATGTAAGCTCTGGGACCGAGTGGGAACCCTTTGTAGGTTATTCGCGTGCGGTGCGAGTCGACAACAGGATCGTGGTTTCCGGAGCAACGGCCACACTCAAGGACGGTAGCATCGCCTGCCCCGGCGATGCTTATGGGCAGACGGTCCAAGTTATTAGGAACATCGAGCGTACGCTTACCGCACTCGATGCCCGACTCGATCATGTCGTCCGGACGCGAATGTTCGTAACCGACATTGCCCGCTGGAAGGAATACGGCCGTGCGCACGGCGAATTCTCCGGAGACATTCGGCCGGCTGCGTCGATGCTCGAGGTCTCGCGGCTAATTGATCCGCGGATGCTGATCGAAATCGAAGTCGATGCAATTGCCTAGCGCGGCTAGGCGGACTTGGGCGACTCGCTCAGATACTGCAACTGGTAGAGACGCGAATAAATGCCGCCCTTAGCAAGCAGCTCTTGGTGCGGCCCGAACTCGGCAACGTGGCCTTTGTGCATCACTAAGATGCGGTCGGCTCGCTTGATCGTCGAGAGTCTGTGCGCGATGACGATCGACGTCCTGCCTGTAAGTAGCGTCGAGACGGTTTCGCGAATATCGTGCTCGGTCTCGGAGTCGACGCTTGACGTGGCTTCGTCAAGGATCAAGAATGGCCTAGCGTGCGCCAGGGCGCGGGCAAATCCAACGAGCTGCTTGCGGCCCGATGAGAGCGAGGAGCCACGCTCTAACATCAATTCGTTGTAGCCCTGAGGCAGCGAGTCAATGTATTTAGCCAGATGGGCGTTCTCTGCTGCTTGGCGGATAGCGTCGAGGTCAACTTCGGCCGAGTTCATGCCGATGTTGTCGCCGATCGTGCCAGCAAACAGGTAGGGGTCCTGAAGGACGATGCTGAACTGCTTGCGTAACTGTTGGACGGGCCAATCCCGAATGTCGCGGCCACCGACTAAGATCGACCCTTTCTGGATCTCGTAGAAGCGCTGCAGCAGGCTCACCAGGGTCGTCTTCCCCGCGCCGGTGTGGCCCACGACGGCCAACATTTCGTTCGGCTTCGCGCTGAAGCTCACGTCTTTTAGAACCCAGTCTTCGCCGGAGTAGGCGAACCAGACGTTTCGAAACTCGACGCGCAATTCGCCGTTGCTAACCGGCGCACCTGTCGCCGTTTCCGCGACCGAGTCATCCATATCGAGCAGCTGAAAAATTCTCTCCGCCCCGGCCATCGCCGACTGCAGAATGTTGTACTTCTCGGCGAGGTCTTGAATTGGGCGAAAAACTCGAGTGCCGTATTGCATGAAAGCGATCACGACACCGAGCGTCAAAGTGCCTTCAACCACCCACATTCCGCCGAAGAAAATCAGCATGGCGAGACCGGCGACGCCAATCAGCTCGATCGTCGGATAGAAGAGCGCGTGGGCGCGAATCGCGCGGTAGTTGGCCTGGCGATGTTCTTCGTTAATCGTGGCGAAATCTTCGAGTGCGTCCTGCTCGTGGTTAAACAACTGAATCTCAGAGATCCCAGTAAAGGTTTCTTGCAAAAAAGAATTGATCTTGGCGATAGCGACACGCATATCGCGGAATCCGGCTCGAGCATGTTTCCTGAAAAGAAAACTGACCAGAGCCGTGAGTGGCGCGATCGACAGTAGCGCAAACGTCAAACCGGGGCTGAGATAGAGCATCACGCCAAATGCGAAAACCAGCGTGAGGACATCCCCCGCTATCGCGACCACCCCAGATGTGAAAAGTTCGTTGAGCACATCGACGTCGGTCGTAACGCGAGTGACCACACGCCCGATCGGTTGGCGGTCGAAGTAAGGAACGCTGAGGCCCTGTAGCTTTGCAAAGATCTCACGCCGCAACTCATGCATCACGCGTTGGCCGGTCAAGTTCATGACATGGACCTGGAAAAAGCGGGCGGCGAAGCCGGCGAGTAGTGTGACGAGGTACAGCAGCGCGATGTAGATTATTCCGTCGACTGGGTCCTGGGGGAGTAAGAAATCCAAGAACGACGCTTCCCCGGGTCTCGGCTCGAGGTAACGGTCGACAGCTACTTTCGTCAAGTAGGGGCCGGTGACTCCTAGAATCGAGTGGGTGACCAAGAGAGCGAATGATAGGACGACCGCGGATTTGTGTGGGCGTAGATAGTTCACCAAGCGGCCCATCAACTTTGAGTCGTAGACGCGGCCTAACGGCGCTTCGGAGCGCGCCGTCTCTCCGCCGATTGTTCGTTTGGGGCTCATTCTTTGGCGAGCTCCTCTTCGATCAGTTGGCGGCTATGGAGCCGCTTGTAGAGGCCTCCAAAATCGAGCAGTTCTTGGTGCGTGCCGGTCTCAATGATTCTGCCCTCGTCGAGCACGACGATTTGGTCCGCATATTGGGCCGCCGAAACACGGTGAGACACCATCAGCGTCGTACGATTTCGCAATTTCGACTGTAGCCGCGTCAGAATCTCGCGCTCTGTTTCGGTGTCAACGCTCGCGGTAGCATCGTCGAGGATGAGAATTCGTGGATCGCGGATCAGTGCTCGGGCCATCGACGTGCGTTGCTTCTGCCCTCCCGACAGGGTGATGCCACGCTCGCCGACGAGGGTTTGGAGCCCGTTTGGAAAATCCGCGACGTCGGCCTCGAAATTCGCCGACACTACGGCTTCTTCGACTTCCCACTCCTCGGCGTCGGGCGCGCCCAGACGAATGTTCTCGTCAATCGACCGGCTAAAGAGAAATGTCTCTTGCGGGACGTACCCGACTGCCCGTCGAAGGACCTCCAGCGGAACCGTTTTTGCGTCGAAGCCATCAATCAGGACCCGGCCCCTGGTTGGATCAAAAAGTCTTGGGATCAGATTCACAAGAGTCGATTTGCCACTGCCGACGGAGCCGACAATCGCCAGGCTATGGCCGGCGGGAACGTACAGACTGACGTCCTTGAGGGCCGGCTCGTCGGTTCCGGGATATTGCACCGTCACGCCGTCAAGCTCAATGTCGCCGCGAACGCCGTCGATCTCGTAAGCGGTCGACTGATTGTCGGCAATGAGCGGCTGCCGCTTCATCAGTTCCGACAGGCGCTCCAAAGAAGCCGTGCCGCGCTGGGTGATGTTGACCACGACACCGAGGCCGATCATCGGCCAGTTTAAGACTGGCAAGAACGAGATGAACATCAGGAATGTGCCAAGCGTGATCTCCCCGCGAAGCACTCTCCAGCCACCGAAACCAAGCACCGCGATATACGTGAGTCCGACGAGTACCTCAAGTAACGGATAGAAAACTCGCCAGATTTTTATCAGCCCGACAGTCTCGTTGAGGTAGTGGTCGTTGAGAGTACGGAAGCGTTCTTGTTCTTGCGGGCCTTGGCCGTACGCGCGGAGCATGCGCACGTTCGCAAGGTGCTCCTGCACTCTTGCGCTTATTTCCGAGAATCGCTCCTGCACCTTTTGAAACTGGGCGTGAGTGCGTTTTCCAAAGTACGTGACGGCGAGTGACACCAGAGGCATGGGAGCGAAAATCAGCAGCGTTAGTAGCCAGTCCGTCGCCGCCATCACGATCAGTACCGCGACAAAGGTCACGACGATTTCGCCGCTGTACATAATGCCGGGACCGAGCATCGAGCGCACCTGAGCGAGGTCGTTTGTCGCACGCGCCATCAGGTCTCCCGTTCGATATCTGTCGTAGAAGCGCTTGGATAACGTGACAAGGTGCGCGCTCAGGTCATTGCGCAGGTCGAATTCGATATCGCGCGAGATCGTGATCAAGATCCAGCGCATGTAGTATTGGGCAACCGCCTTGAGTGCGGCGACTGCCATCATCGCCGCGGCGTACCAGCCCAGGCCCTCGAGGGTGAAGTCAGTCGAGAGATAGTCGACAGCCTGGCCGATGAGGTACGGCAGCGCCGCCGACAGGCCGCCGCGGCAGCTCAGCATAAAGAAGCCGGCGGCGTAGCGCCAGCGGTAGCGCACCAGGTACGGAGCCAAATTTCCGAGGGTTGACAGCAAAGCGGACCTACAAGTGATAGAGCATCAAGTAGACGATTACTCCGGTCACGGATACGTACATCCAAATCGGCCAGGTCCACTTGGCGATGCGGCGGTGGCGGTCAAACTGTTCCTGCCAGGCCCGATAAAGGGTCAGCAGCACTAACGGGACAATCGCCGTCGCCAAAATAATATGAGAAATCAGAATCGTGAAATATACCGGCCGAATCCAGCCCTGCCCTTCAAACCCGACGGAGCCCACCTGGTAGTGATAAACGAGATAGCAGGCAAGAAAAACCGCCGATGTGCAAAACGCCGCGATCATGCACGCACGGTGGCGCTGCTTGTCGCCGTGGCGAATGAAGTAATATCCCGCGCCGAGCAGCAGGGTTGAAACCGAGTTTAAGCTCGCGTTTACCGTCGGTAGATCGGTGACTTCCACAAACTCAAATCAGCCGGTTAGCTAATATTATTGGCCGCCGGCCGCGAAGCTTGGTACCACGAGAAGCTCAGCGCAACGACGCAGAAACCAATAGCTACCGCCCAACAAACCGCCATCGAGGGGTCCGACTCAGAGACGCCGGAACCAAGCAGTCTTCGCAGACCGCTCACACCGTACGTCAGCGGGTTGACGGCCGTCACCCAGCGAATCCAACCGGACGAACCGTCAACCGGAAACACTCCGCCCGACATTAGCCACATCGGCATCAGCACGACGTTCATGATCGAGTGGAAACCTTGGACAGAGTTGAGCCACCAGGCAAAGTAGAATCCGAGCGCGGTCAGACCAAACGCCATCAGCAAAATAATTGCGAATACTGCCGGCACCTGACTCGCAGAGATTGAGATGCCTGCAAGCGGCGCCAGCGGGAGCAGCAGTAATCCTTGAAACGCGCCAATCGTTGTCGCTCCCAGGACCTTGCCCAATACAAGCGCTAAGCGCGATACCGGCGCCACCAGCACCGACAGCAAAAACCCTTCGCGGCGGTCTTCGATGATCGAAATGTTCGCGAAAATCGCGGTGAACAGTACAACGAGGGTTACCGAGCCGGGAAAAAAGAACTGCGCGTATGAGTCGTTCGAGGTCTGTAGCGACGAACCGAATCCAGAGCCAAGCACGAACCAGAACAGCAGCGGCGTCGCGAGACTGCCAATCACCCGGCTGCGCTGACGGTAGAATCCGCGTACCTCGCGGTGCCACAGCGTGAAGACACTTAGCCAAAGGCTCGGTCGGGGCTGAAGCGCCACCGACCCAGCAGGCGCAACGGCGCTTACGCTTTGGGGTGCTGAGGACATCGAATATTTGGCGGGTGGCCCTCGGCGGGCTGAACCTTCATTCTAGTCAACTCGAACGAGATCCCGCGCTCGAAGCTGTCAGGTCTTCGAATATTACAGCTCGAGCAAATAGCCCTTCTTGCCAACATTGGATGCTACGGTCGGCCCCAGTTGGACGACCCGGCCGGCGGCTTCATGTATGTGGCCGCAGAAAAAATACGCCGGAGGATTTGCGTCGAGGTACTCCCGGACGGCGCTGCTTCCAAAGTGATTTCCGGCGCCTGCCTCGTCCAAGTCCGTATTGAGCGGGGGAGCGTGACAAACCAATACCAGCGGGCTCAAGTCCGTGAACTTCACCAACCTGTCGGTCAGCTCTTGCTCACTGTATTCGCCCGGCGTATTGAACGGCGTTTTGTTCGAGTAACCGAGTCCGCCAAAGTGAGTGCCGTCGAGCTCGATCGCGACGTCGTGAAAATTGCGAAACCCAAGTTGCTCGCAGAAGTCCGCGATCTGTTCGTCGGTCTCATTGTTGCCCGGCATCACCCACAACTTTTCGCCGAGCGGAGCCAAAATTTTCCCGCAGTCGTCGAGCGGCGCCGGCCATGTGACGAGGTCGCCGGCGGCGATGTAGACGTCCGCCTCAACCGCGATGGCCCGCTCTAATCCTTTCATGTCGCCGTGAATGTCAGAAAATATCTGAATCTTCATTTCGTAACAGTGTACCGGCCGTTGTGTCGGTAGGACTTGCTGGGCGACGGATGCTTGAAACTCGCCGCCAGCGGCGCTGGGCTCAAATCACTAACGAAGGCAGTCGGCCAGATCGCCATCTGATACGGCACCGGCGCGAATGATGCGCCAGTCGGGGTCGGTGATGTCGATCGTCGTGGAACCGGCGCCTGAAATCGTGCCGCCCTCGACGATCAGATCGATACGGCCGTCCATCGTGCCGAGGACTTCGAATCCGCTGCTGCACGACGGGCTGCCCGATACATTGGCACTGGTAGCGATGAGAGGGCTTCCGACCGCATTTAGCAGTGCGGTCGGAAAGGCTGCGTTTGGCTGTCTTACCGCCAGACGGCCAGTGTTTCCGGTAACTTTCAGCGGCATCTTAGTCGACGACGGTACGATTATCGTCAGCGGGCCGGGCCAGAAACGCCTGGCAAGCAGATAGAAATTCGACGATAGGTTCGCCGAATAGTCCTCTGCCATCTCGATTCCAGTTACAAACACCGGCAGAGAACGATTGGGCTCGCGACCTTTCGCCCGAAAGACCGATGTCACGGCCTTTAGGCTGAAAGGGTCCGCCACCAGTACGTAGAGAGTGTCACTCGGGATCGCGACAACTTCTCCGCATGCGATGGCCTCCGCGGCCCTCCGCAGAGCTTCCTCGTCTGGCGCTTCGGCCGACGTTTCGATGAGGCGTGTCGTCAAATCTATTTATCTCGGGCCCTGGCCGGTGGCCGCAATATTCATCGGCTGGGCAACAATAAATCGCTACTCGCCAGACGACCAGGCAACGCGGAACTCGGGGTAAAGCGTCAGCCCCCCACAGGCAAATAACGTTTGGCCCGTGATGTAGGAGGCTTCCTCGGACGCCAAAAACGCAAAAACGGCGGCAATTTCTTCTGCTTCCCCAGCGCGGCCCATTGGAATGTGGCTCTCAACCTCGCGCTTCGCGACTGGATCGTTGATCCACGCCAGGTTAATCGGAGTCACGATCGCTCCTGGACCTACGGCGTTGACTCGGATGCCGCGATCGGCGTACTCGAGCGCCAGTGATTTCGTGAGATTTTCCATCCCGCCCTTCGAGATCGAGTAGGAAAGGTATTTCGGCTTCGGAATGATCTCGTGAACGCTGGAGTTGTTGACGATCACCCCACCACCCTCGCGAGATAGAAAGTGATTGATCGCTGCGCGCGAGCAAAGGTAGCAGCCCTTGAGATTCACGCCGAGAACACGGTCGAAGTCTTCGCTGAGGCTTTCATGGCTGGGCGCGGGCTTCTGAATGCCGGCGTTGTTGATCAGAATGTCCAGCCGGCCCCAGTTAGCCAGAAGTTCGCCGATCATGTCGTTGACGGCGTGCTCTTGCGAAATGTCGGCCTTGTGGATGCTGTGCTTCGCATTTGAATAGCCGCCGGCATGATGCGCGGCGCGGACCCGTTCGGCGGTCTTTCCGGCTTCGACATCATTGCGGCTGTAGTTGATCGCGATGTTGCCACCCTCTTCGGCGAGGCGAACAGCGATCGCTTCACCAATACCGGTGGAGGCGCCGGTCACAAGGATGTTTTTGCCCACAAAGCGTTGTTGCATAACGAGTTCGACGAATTCCGGCCGCGACTGCGTAGTTTACACAGTGCCGCCCTCGATTGTACAGTCAGAACCCCGGTCTACACTGAAAGATTGGGCACTGCGTTCAACCGATGAAGATCCTCGTTTCGGCGGGCGAAGCGTCCGGAGATCGCTACGCCGCGGAACTGGTCGCCGCTCTTCGAAAACGTCTGCCGGACGCCGACTTCTTCGGATGTGGTGGGCAGCATCTCCGAAAGGAAGGCCTGCGAACGGTCATCCGGACTGAAGACTTGGCGGTCGTTGGGCTATTCGAGGTCGTATCGCACATCCCCAGAATTTATCGCCGCTTTCGCCGGCTTGTGTCGGCGGTTCGCGCGGAGCGGCCGCAGTTAGCAATTTTGACCGATGCACCCGATTTTCATTTGCGCTTGGCGAAGAAGCTGCACGCGCTCAAGATTCCAGTCATGTACTACGTTGCCCCGCAGGTATGGGCGTGGCGTAAGGGGCGGCTGAAAACGATGCGCCGGCTGATTGACCATCTGTTGGTGATTTTCCCATTCGAAGAGGAATTTTTTTCGAGCCATCGAGTGAGCGCAACGTTCGTCGGACATCCGCTGGCCGATCACGTCAAGGTCTCGACGGAGCGCGATTCGTTTTTTGCTCGGCACGGTCTCGATACGAACAAACGACTCGTAGCGCTGCTTCCAGGTAGTCGCCGCGGCGAGTCGTTGCGCCATCTCCCGGCACTTGAAGATGCTGTGTCCGAGCTATCCACGCAAGCTGACCTGCAGTTCATCCTGCCCGCGTCGGTCACTACGGGCAAGGCGTTTTTCGATGAAAACTGGACTGGTCAACGGGTCACCATTGTCGCCGGCGAAACGCGAGATGCGGTTGGACACGCCGACCTCGCCCTCGTCGCAAGTGGTACCGCAACCATTGAAACGGCGCTACTCGGCACTCCAATGGTGACGTTTTACCGGCTGAGCTGGGCGAGCTACTGGCTGGCCAAAATGCTGGTCGATGTGCCCTTCTACAGCATGGTAAATCTGCTTGCCGGTCGCGCCGTCATACCGGAACTTATTCAACACGATTGCAATGGGAAGAAACTTGCAGCCGAGGCCACCCGTCTCCTTCAACAGGAGACAGAGCGATGTCGTATGGTCGAGGCACTGGCGGAAATCAAGGAGAAGCTGCGTGCCGGCGTGCCGGCGGCGGAGCGAGCAGCCGAAGTGATATGCGAACAGTACTCATTACAGACCGCTTAGTATTCATCGCAGGGCTAGTGGTCCTACTCGCCGCGGCGACGCCGCTGGCGGCGCAAGACGTCCCGCTAATCGACGTCGAGGACTACGACATCACGGCCCGCGTCGATCTGCTGGCTCAGTCGTTGGAAGCGACCGCTCAGATTCGGTTTATTCCCCGAGAGGCTACGAACACCGCGGTTTTTGAGCTGCACAACGGCCTCAACGTAGACTCCGCGGAAATGGCTAATGGCTCGAGTCTCAACCCGCTGCGCTATCGCCAGGACTTTACGATCCATCTGAGCTTTCCAGAAACGCTCCCCCCCGGTGAGCCGCAAGTCATAACCATGCGATACGGCGGTCGCTTGAAGGGCTATGAGGAATCTCCCGTCGAGGGATACAGCTTGGCGCAGATCGACGCTGACCGCGCGTTTCTGCTTTATGCATCCCGCTGGTTTCCCGTGAATGCTTACGGCGCCGACCGCTTCACGTCAAAGATCAAAGTCATTACCGGCGATGGCATGAAAGTTATCGGCAGTGGCATCGGCACGCGCAACGAGGGCATGGAAGGCGTCGAGCACGACTTTGAATTTAGCTATCCGTCATTCCCCGGCACGATCGCGATCTTGCCGGACAACGCGATTAAGGCCGAGACCGACGGCGTCACCACGGCGGTCTATTTCGATTCCGCTTCAGAAGATTTAGCACGCGAGTATGGAGAGGCCACAGGCGAAATCGTCAACTATTACTCCGACACATTCGGCGCGCCCTATTCGAAATCGCTCGCAATCATTGAAATCGACGAGTACGCTCCGAACGGCTATTGGGCTCCCGGAATGATCTTCTTGAGCCCTTACGCCATCCGCGAAAGCGTCAACCAGCGGCTGCTTGGCACTCTCGTCGCCAACCAGTGGTGGGGCACGCTCGTCGGTCCAGGCAATCGCAATCACCTCTGGCTCGTCGATGGTCTGGCGTATTACTCAGCTCTGCTCGAGATCGAAGAGCGGGAGGGTGAGGAAGCGTTTGAGAATCACGTCAGGGAGGCGCGCATCGAATCACTGACACATACCGATGTCCCAATTACCCAGTCGGGCCGGCTAGCGGATTTCTCGCCCGAGATGAATGCCCTGGCAGGCGCGCGCGGCGTCATGGTTTTACACATGCTTCGCTGGGCACTTGGAGATGACAATTTTTTTGAAACCCTCAAGAAATTGGTGAGCGAGTTTACCTGGAAATCCATCACAACCGACAGCTTCCGAGAGCTAGCGGAGACGATCAGCGGCAAGGACCTCGACCCATTTTTCTTACAGTGGACGGAGTCGACCGCCACGCCCGAGTTCAAGCAAGAATATACGATCTATCGCCTTGGCGGTGGCCAGGGATTCCGCATCATCGGCAAGGTTCGCCAAGACATGGATACGTTCAGCATGCCGGTCGAACTCAAGATTGAAACCGAGGGCGAGCCGGAGTTTCAAACCATCAATGTCGTCGGCACCTCGTCAGACTATTCGCTCGAAACGTTCGGCAAGCCGCGCCAGGTTGTTCTCGACCCTCGCAACCGCATACTCCGATTTAACGATGAGATTCGCGTGTTGGTGGCAATCCGCAAGGGCGAACAAATCGTCGAACTGGGTTACTACCAAGATGCGCTACTCGAATATCAGCGCGCCCTAGACATTAACCGATACAGTTCGTTGGCGCACTATCGCATCGGTGAAGTTTTCTTCCTTCAGAACAACTACCAATCCGCGGCGAACGAGTTTCGCGAGGCGCTCAACGGCGATGCGGAGCCTAGCTGGACCGAGGTTTGGGCGCACATCAATTTAGGCAAGATATTCGACATCACAGGCCAACGCGAACGAGCGGTGAACGAGTACCAGCTCGCAATTCGCACACGCGACGATACGAAGGGCGCACAGAACGAAGCGCGTAAGTACCTCGAAAGTCCGTATCGGCGTGCCAAGCGGGAAGAAACGATCTACTAGCCTTGCCGTCGTTAAGTTGAAGACGCCCTTCGGGGCCAAGAGACAGAGGCGTGGACGGAAGTCCACGCTTTCTTCGGATTCGGCTACTACCAGGAACGAAAGCGTGGACTTCCGTCCCGCCTCTGTCAATCCGGTTTGACATCATTCCGGTCCAGCGTCGCCGGATGATTCCTCCCGTGGCTATAATGAGTAACTGGGAAGCCGTGACCCCACCGCGGCCCTTGATTAAAAGAATTCCCCCGTCTCGAGGAGGAGACCCCATGTTCCGATTGACTTTTCTGACAATGTCCGCAATTGCGCTCTTGATGTCCGCTTGCGGTGGCGGTATGGAGGAAGCGCCGGAGCCTGAGCCCGTCGCGGCTGCCTGGCCCGAAGTGGCCGGATACGACTTCATGGCGATCCCGGCCGACAACGAAATGACCGAGGCGAAGGTTGCGCTCGGCAAACAGCTTTATTACGACGAGCGCCTGAGTGGCGACGGCAATCGCTCATGCTACGGCTGCCATCTAAAAGAGAACGGTCTCACGGATGGACGCGCGATGGCTCTCGGCGCATTCGACAAGCAGTTGACCCGCGCTGCCCCCACCATGTGGAACGTCGGCTACTACGAGTCGCTCTACTGGGACGGTCGTTCGGGCGCGCTCGAAAAGCAGGTCCAAGGCGCTTGGGGCGGCGGCAACATGGGCGCCTCCGGCAACGACGACGCACCTTCGATGGACGATATTTGCGCCACGCTCAACGGGATCCCCGGATACGCCGAGCAGTTCCAGGCAGTTTTTGGTGGCCCAGCAACGCCCGACCACGTTGCTTACGCGGTTGCGGCGTTCATGCGCACGATTGTCACCACCACAGAGAACTCGCGATTCGTCGCGTTCCGTGATGGCGACGATAGCGCCCTCAACGAGCAGGAAAAGAGGGGCTGGACCATCTTCTCAGAGAAAGCCAAATGCACCAACTGCCACGACGGGATCCTGCTTGCTGATCAGCAATTTCACAACGTCGGTATCGGCATGGACGCGGCGACCCCCGATGTCGGCCGCGCAAAGATTTCTGAAGATGAAAAGGACACCGGAGCATTCAAGACTCCGAGTCTTTACGACATCTCGAAATCCGCTCCGTACTTCCACGACGGCAGCGTGGCGACACTTGAAGAATCGGTCGACCTGATGACCAGCGGCGGCATAGCCAATGAGCATCTCGACGAAGAGAATTTGGCCGACGCCAAAAACGCAAACTTGAGCGACGAAGAGAAGGCTGACCTGATCGCCTTCTTGAATGCCCTCGACGTGGACTATACAATTGAGGCCCCGACGCTACCTTAAGCGCCGGCCATTGCTTCAAAACACATTAAACTACAATGCGCGACGGACCCGCCCGCCGCGCATTTTTTCGTGCATTGCTGAAAGCACGCACTGCTTGTTCATTGAATGTTAACGCGTTCTTAATGTATCCTTAATAAAGAACGATTCGGCGTTCCGAGGTCAGATGAGGGACACATTGACATTTGAGCCGCTCGGAGTGCGTACTACGCCGCCGGCGGAACCGCCCCAGGCGCAGGTTATAGAGCAGGTTCGAGAGCATGACCGCTATCAAGTCGAGATCAAGCAGCACTACCCGTTGACTGCCGGCCGGCACCTCAGCTACGAGGTCTCAACGTACATATTTATTCCGTCCGGTCTGGGAATCGACGAAAGTTCGTACCCGATTGACGAATTCTACCGTCGCACCCAGAACTACACACGGTTGAGCGTCGGGTCCCGCAGCCTGCGCGAGCTGGCCCATGGCACGAACTCTACGCTGGACGTTGTTGAGCGGACGCTTAAGAGCGACCAGACGTCGGACGCGGATGCCGTCAGAAGTTTAAAGCTACTCTGTGTTGCATTCCAAAAGGCGCTTGGTCTGCATCTGCCGACCCGTAACGAATCAAAAAAATCCAACGTCATCGCGACCAGAGAGCTGTTAACCGAAATTGAGACTATTCTTGACAGGCACCGAGCGCTCCGCCCCGAAATTGAGAGTCGCGGCGAGCAGCCTCGCGAGGCCTACCAGATGACCGCCGAACGCATGAGTCTGCTCGCCGAAGACGCCTTGTTGAAGTCCTACGACATCGTCTGCCGCCGTTTGCCGGAGCACGCGATTGTTGACGATCTGGCCCAGGCGATTGAACGGGAGAAAGTTCACCGAGAGGAGCTGAATCCAGCATTAACGTTATCTCCGAACGGGGCCAACGAAGCGTTCCTGAGCCGCGACTCGTATTTGAAGAAATGTGTTTCTAGTGTGCTCTATCTCAAATCTGAGCGCGGCACTGAAGGAGCGACGCTCGAGCACGTTATCTACGCGGTAGCGGCCGGCATCGCGATGATCTTTGCAACGGCGGCTACGTTTTATTCGCAGCGAGCCTTCGGCGCCTTCACCCTGCCCGTGTTTTGCGCACTGGTACTTTCCTACATGTTTAAGGACCGCATCAAAGAGATTGGGCGAGCCCACCTAGGGCAATTCTTGCGGGATCGGCTCAGCGATCGCAAGACCGAAGTTCGTGCCGCCGATGGAGGTTCAACGCTCGGATTTATTCGTGAAACCGTTCGCCATCTGCCGGCTTCCAAGGTCCCGCCCGAGATCAAGGCGTCGCGCCATAGCGCTCCCGCTGGTCTCGAAGAGTCGGTTCTTCGCTATACCAAGCAAGTAGTTCTCAGCTCCCAGGGGTTAGAGGAGCTTGAAGGTTTGGGTGCGGAGATTGGAGGGATAACCGACATTCTCCGATACGACGTGCGGCCCTACTTGCATCGAATGGACGATCCAATCGAAACCCGTTTATGCTGGGCGGACAATCGTTTGCAGCGGGTGCGTTGTCAAAAGAACTATGTCGTCGAACTGGTGTCGGCCCAACGCTATTCGGGGTCTGAATCGTACGACGACCTCAAATCTACAACGCTCGTCCTGAACCGTAAAGGCATCAAGAGAGTCGAACACAACTGAGGGTGCAGGCTTGAAACTTGATTTTTCAAGCTGCCAACCAAGCTGCTTGTTGGACAAAACCTTTCGCAGTACCGAGCCGCGCCGCGCGGCGGCGCGGCTCGGTACTGCGAAGCGCAACGTCGCCAAGCTGGTAGCTCAAGTTTCTCCCTTGAACGATCCGCCCAACCAAGCCGGGCGGCGGCGCTGAGCTGAATTTGGCGCGGCCCGCGGGGCGAAGGCTCTACAAACCCGCACGGCGGGCCAACATCCCGGCGGGATCGATTCGAGCCAACAAAGCCATAAACCGCGGATCGTCTCGCATGGGATCCCACAGCGCCTCGGCTTGAATTTGGACGAGTAGGCCTTCGCGATCTTCGTAAGCCTGTTCCAGGTATTCCATGACGCGGTCGTGATCGCCCATGCCTAGCCAAACCCAGGCCAGAAAATATGCCGAGAAGTAACTCTCTCGACGCTCTTTCTCAAATGAATCGGCAACACCCTTGGCGGTTTCTTTGTCGTTCATTAAGCCGGCGATCCAGCCGTTTCCGGCTTGCGATATCGGATCGTTTGGCGATAACTCGATTGACCTTCGCCAAGCTTTGAGCGCTTTCTGGTTGTCGCCCGACGCTACCGCCGCCATTCCGACCGTCCAATTGGCCGGAAAATACGTCGGGTCCATCGCCAGGGTTCGTTCAGCGCGGGCGACCGCCTTCGGGAAGTTGCGAGTCAGATAGAGTACGTACCCTTTCAACCTGCGCGCATCAAGCGAGACGGGGTCCAGCGCCAGCGCTTGATCGACCTGCTGATTGGCCTCGTCGGCGCGGCCCTGCACCGCCAGTAACGTCGCATACATGCTCATGGAATCAACATCGTTGGGGTTGATCTCTATGGCTTCTTGGTAGTCGCTTTCAGCTCCGTCGAGATCCCAGTCATACCAGTGCTTCACCATGCCCAGCGCCATATGGGCCTGTCCCAGAGCGGGGTCTAGTCTCAGAGCTTCCGAGGCGTGTTTCATTGAGCGGGGCATCATCTCGCGCGGTGGCGCCCAGCCGTGAAGCGCAAGGTAGGCATAGCAGACTGCCGTTCCGGCTCGAGGCAACGCGTAGCCGGGGTCGAGTGCGATCGCCGAGCTATAGTGCCCAATCGCCTCTTGCAAGCCGTCGAGCGTCAGCTTCGCGGCGTAATAGCGGCCCTTTAAGTAGAGGTTGTAGGCTTCGAGGTTTTCCGGCGCGGCGCGATCGCTCGGTGTGTCAGACCCGACGCCCAGCTCGACTTGCATTGCCTGGGCAATCGCTTGCGATATTTCGTCCTGCACGTCGAACACATCTTCGATAACTCGGTCGTAGCGTTCCGACCAGATCTCGAACCCGTCGGCGACGTTGCTAAGTGAAGCATTAATTCTCAGCCGCTTACCCGAAAATCGGGCGCTGCCGGTGAGAACAGCGCCGACCCTGAGCTTTTGGCCGACGGCCTCTATGTCGGTCGACTGACCTTTGAATTGAAACGCGGAATTTCTAGACGCAACCCGCAGGCCATCAATCTTTGTTAAGGCACCGATGATGTCTTCGGTGATGCCGTCGCTGAAGTACTCGTTTTCGGGATCGGAGCTGCGATTCTCGAACGGAAGCACGGCCAGGGAGAGGCCCACTGGCACTACGGTGGTCGTTAGCGCAATCGTCGCGCCGCGCGGATCAAATTGGTCGGCCTGCTGGGTTTTCGCTGCCGAGGCCTCAGAAAGACTTCTCAAGTCAGACATGAACTCTTCGACCGACTGATAGCGATCAGAGCGATCTTTAGCCATCGCCTTCAGAACTATTTTGTTGAGAGGCTTTGCGTGCGGCGAGTTTAGGGAAAGCGGGTCCGGCTCTTGGTTTAGGACTGAGTAGAGAATCGCCGCAACGTAGTCGCCTTCGAATGGCGGAGTTCCCGCCAGCATCTCGTAGAGCACCGCGCCTAACGACCAAATGTCTGCGCGCTGGTCGACTGCATCGCCCGTAAGCTGCTCGGGAGCCATATAGGCCGGGGTACCCACGGAGGTCCCAAAATCGGTTAGCGCCGTCGATCCTGGTAGACGAGCCACGCCAAAATCCATAATCACCGCGCGCCCGCCGGTTGTCATTCTGATATTTGCAGGTTTGATGTCGCGATGGACCGTTCCACGCGAGTGTGCCCCACTAAGACCGCCGGCGACTTGTAAAGCGATGTCGACGGCCGCTTCCGCTATTAGCGGCCCTGACGAAAGCTTCCGCGAAAGATCCTCGCCTTCGAGATAGGCCATCGCGATAAACATGCGATCACCGACCTGGTCGATCTCATATACCGTACAAATGTTCGGATGGTCTAGCGCGGCCGCGGCACGTGCCTCAATCAAGAAGCGCTGCTTGTCCGTGTCCCCGACTTCCTGCCCGAGTGGCAGAAATTTTAGCGCGACGGTGCGTTGAAGCTTTTCGTCCTCGGCTTTATAGACGACTCCCATGCCGCCTTCGCCGAGCTTTTCGACGATACGGTAGTGCGAGACTGTAGTGCCGACCATTCATTGAATAATACAGGCCTGCGCCGATAAAAGTTACTGACCGGATGGTGGATGGTGTAGGGAGCCAATCGATATAATCACGTACGCCTGACGATGACAGCCGAGGAAAACCTAGCGCGCCTAGAAATCTCGCTACCGAGCGCGCCCGCGGCCGTGGCGAACTACGTCGCCTGGGTGCGCACGGGAAACATCGTCGTTACGTCTGGTCAGCTTCCGTGGAGCGGCGACAAGATGCGATTCGCCGGCCGCTGCGGCGCCGAGTTGAGCGACGAGCAAGGATACGCCGCGGCGCGTCTGTGCGCCATCAACGCCATCGCTCAACTCAAGGATGCCGTCGGTGACCTTGAGCGCATCGTTCAACTCGTGCGCCTAGAGGGGAATGTGTTTAGCGCGACAAACTACAAGGGCCAGCCACAAGTGCTAAACGGTGCGTCCGATCTGATGATGGAAGTGTTCGAGCAGCGCGGACGCCATACTCGCAGCGCGCTCGGGATCTCCGAAATGCCTCTGGGAGCCGCCGTCCAGCTCAGCGTCTGGGCCGAAGTTCAGCCGGACTAGCGCCACCGTGGTTCGACTTCTGCTCACCGTTTTCGCGCCGCTTCTACTCCTCGGCCAAGATTCGCTGCTCATCGAGCATGCTCTCTTGATCGACGGGACGGGCTCTCCGCCACGCCATGACGTCTCGATTCTGATCGAAGACGGGCGGATCGCTGCCGTGGGAAAGGCAGACTCGATTCGGCCCCCATCGGGTGCCGACACGATCGACGCATCCGGCAAGACCGTCATTCCAGGGATGATCAACCTCCGCGGACACGTCGGAATAACGTCGGGACTTACTCAAGCGGGCGAGAACTACACAGAGGAAAACGTTCTTCGCCAACTCGGTCTCTACGCATCATTCGGTGTGACGACAACAACCAGCCTCGGTGCCGACTCCGATGTCATCATCAAGGTTCGAGATGAGATTGACCGCGGAAACATCCGCCATGCCTCTCGAGTTCTGACTGCACTTCGAGGCTTCACGTCGCGGGGCGGATTTCCAAGCCAAGTCGGCGGGTTCGCGGCCTTTGTTCACCAAGTCGACTCGACAAGCGAGGCGAAACGGCACGTCGACCGAACGGCGCAGGCCGGAGCGAATATTGTCCATCTGTGGATGGATCATCGTGATGAGAGCGTGCAGGGCCCCGCCCCGAAAGTGTATCGGAAGATGATTCGCCGTGCGAAGAAGCATCGGCTGATTGTCAGCGCTCAAGCACCATACCTGGCTGATGCGAAACAGCTCGTCCGCGCTGGCGCGGACATCTTGGCGCAGAGCATCACAGACAGCACGGTCGACCGCGAGTTTGTAGAACTGCTGCGAACGAAAGACGTCAGCTATGTCCCAGCGCTTGTCGCCGAGCAGGTGACGTTCGAATACGCTGATCGGGCTGAATGGATCGATGACAACTTCTTCAGACGATCGATTCCGAGCGGCATCGCTCCGGTGCTCAATGGTGAGGTGCTGATGCGTCAAGCTCTTGACCCTGATCGCTCGCGACGAATCTACGCGTTCGCTCAAGCGAAGCGGAATCTCAAGACACTTGCCGATGCCGGAGTTCGCATCGGACTTGGCAGCGGGTCGGGCTTGGCGGGCCGTTTCGAAGGCTACTTCGAGCACCGCGAGGCGCAGCTGATGTCCGAGGCCGGCCTCAAGCCGCTGCAAGTGGTCACAGCTTTCTCGAGCAACGCCGCGATCGCTTTAGGTATCGAGACCGACCGCGGTAGCGTTGTCGCCGGAAGGCGTGCCGATCTGGTCATATTGAATGCCAGTCCAGTTGAAGATATCAGAAATTTGCGCGAGATCCACGCAGTGCTAGTTGGCGGCAAGCTGGCTCGCTTGTAGTCAGCTTAGCCCGGCCACCGCGCGCCTTGATTAGGCAGATCATTCAAGGGAGAGACTTGAGATACCAGCGAGGCGACGTTGCGCTTCGCGGTACCGAGCCGCGCCGCCGTGCGGTGCGTTGCACACGTCGCGGAAAGGACCGCACCGCGAGGCGGCGCGGCTCGGTACCGCGAACGGTTTCGTCCAACAAGGAGCTTGGCGGGACGCTTGAAAAACCAAGTCTAAGGACAGCCCGCGCCGATCGCGAGCTTTCGCCGTCAGCTAGTCAGTAGTGCGGGCAAGCCGAAACTATGCGCGGCTGCGTCCGAAGTGCCGTGTCGCAAGATCCTCGAGTTGCTCGGTCAGCGCGGTCTTCCAGGCTGCCGGTTGCTCTCGATCAGCCGGAATCGAACCGCCGCCAAGGCCGGCTGCTAAGTCGCGGTACGCACGCGCCAAAGAACCTCTACCAGTAATGACGCCAGAGAGGTTCCCGCCGTACTTTAGCCTTGGCATTGCCGGAAGCAGCATTTCGATTCGCCGGTGCAAGAGCGCTTCCATTTCGCTCTGGCCGAGGTCGGATTTTTCGCCGTCGGCCACCACCATAGTGAGCGCTTCGTCGCCCGTGGCACGCCCTTCCCACTCACTGATCCGTCGCCGAGCCATGGCTAGCGATATCGCGTCCGGGCGCGCCACGACGCAGATACGGTCGGCGTGTTTCGCAACGTCCATAAAGTCGTCGGGGACGACTACCGGCAGGTCGACAACGACACGGTCGTATGTCCGCAGCGAGAACGATAGCAGGCGTTGAAAATCCCAGGCCGAAAATATGCTGCGTTCAGGCAGCGTCGGGCTTAGCAGCCAATCTAAGCTGTGGGCCGATGTCACCTCCGGCTGCCACGACGACGAACCCATGGCGTGCGACCTCTCGAGGTTCTCCGCTAGCGTCGAGACGGGCTCGACATCCGCAAGCCAGCGCACGGGGCCCGAGTGTAGATCGGCTTCGATGAACAAGACGCGCTTCCCGTAGTCGTGTACCAGGGACCACGCAGTGTTGAGCGCTGTGAACGTTGCGCCGGCGCCGCCGCTCGCCGGTTGAAAGCAGAGCAATTGGCTGTCGCGAGTCTGATCGGCTTGCAGCGCGCGCCGAGACGCTACCACGACCGCCTGTTCGGTAAAGGGGGCGGTGAGTACCTCGTCGATACCGGCATCGCTCGCAGTCTGGCGCAAACGCGGGCTGATGGCGTCGGCAAAGCCGATTACGCAAGTTTTACTTGAAACGCCACGAAGTTCCGGAACAATCGAGAGCGTGTCGCCGGCCGCGTCTATTTCGAGAAAGACGATGTGTGGCCGATAGGCGCTGAGCACCTTGACGATTTCGTGCAGCGTCGGTGGAAGCGGACTCGATCGCTGGATAATCAAATCCTCGATCGCGACGCACTCCTGGTAGAAGCTGTCGAGGACTGCGTCGTTCGAGCCAAAAATTACCGTGTCCAACATTCGTGACGGTCGCCGCTTCCGGGCATACTACGGGCTGTTACGCTCTGACTATTTCTTATAGACCGAAAGTCCGGGTACTGCCACTAGGGCTTTCACTGTGCACTTTTAAGACATAGGGCGAACCCGCATTTCGCCGGTCCAGCGCAGGTAGCGAACGAGTCGTCGGCGCTCGGCCCACAAAAACCGCCAAAAACTGTGAGGGGTGATCGTCTCGGCCTTGATGCCGGAGTAGGTTTCAATCCGCCAACGCAAGTAGGGGCTGCGCCACGGCCGCAGGCGATGACCGCGCCCGGCTTGCCACATAAACCTGAAAATTTCGAAAAGTACTCTGGCCGCAATCAATCTCCCGGACATCAGTTGGCGTAATATCCAGGCCGGTGGCGCACCTTGTAGCGCTTGGCCTTGCCCTTGAGCTCGATTTTGATGCGGCGGTAACCAGGCGGCTTGCCTTGCGGTCGGTTGTACTCAACGATGTACTGGTTTCGAATATCCGCCGCGATGCGTTTGACTAGCGCATCGACCTCGTCAACGCTTTGTGGAAAGTATGACGGCCCGCCGGTGGCCCTTGTGATCGTTCGAATGTGCCGCTCGGCGCGCTTGGCGGAGCGGCGTTCTTCGTCTGTAAGCAACCCAATTCCGTAGATGATCGCATCGGATTCTTGCAGCTTCCGAACGAGTGATTCGAGGTCGGTATTGCTGGCGTTGTCTTCGCCATCGGAAATGATCAACAGCGCCCGCTTGTTGATATCGGTCTTGCCCTTTTCGGCGAGGTGGTCGAGTGACATGCTCACGGCGTCGTAGAGCGCCGTTCCACCGCGGGAATCGATACGCTGTAACGCGTCCTGCAACCGTAAGACATCGCTGGTGAAATCTTGATCGAGATATGCCTCGTCGTTGAAATTGACGATGAAAACCTCGTCGTCTGGGTTTGAGGCTTTCACGAACTCAAGTGCAGCCGTATTCACCTGGCGGCGCTTGTCGCGCATGCTGCCGGAATTGTCAATCAGAATGCCGATCGAAACCGGCACGTCCTCTTGCGCGAAATATGTCAGTGGCACCTCAGCGGCGTCTTCCGTAACGCGAAATACGTCTTGAGTCAGGTCTGTAATGAAGCGGTCTTCGCGGTCGACAACCGTCGTATGGAGTATGACCCTTTGAGTTTCGACGCAGAATGTTACACCCGGCTCGCAGCCGGGTGGTTTTTGAGCGACGGTCTCGGAGCCCGTGCTGCTCGGTTTACCCGTCGCTTGACCCCAGACCACCGCGCATGCGATCAGGCACACAGCGACAAGCTGGACGATTCGCGCACCCCTATTCATCGATATAACCATTGGTGAGCTGCTGTTGGAAGACGTGAGCGTCGCTAAACGCGCGAGCTAACGTGCCGGGGCGTAATAGCCGTTTCGGTAGTAGGGTCGCAACTCGGGCATGCCTCGAATCTTCTTCACTTCGACCTTTAGCCGCCGCCATTTGCCGTCCTTTGCATTGTTGGTTGGGACGTAACCCAAAACATACTGGTTCCTAAGTTCGATCCCGATCTTCTCGGCGATATCCGGCAACTCGTTTACGTTTTGAACGGCGAACTGTCGACCGCCAGTTGACTCGGCGATTTCCGTCAAAAGGCCCGGCCCCGAAGCTTCCTCCGGCGTCCGTCCGCGGCTCGAAAATGGCTCATAGATTCCGATCGCGTAAATCTGAACGTCCGACTCCCTAACGAGCCGCTTGATTTCGCGGGGAGTATAGCGGCTTGAGTTGTCGCCGCCATCGGAGATCACCAGTACCGCCTTTTGGGTATTCTTGGCATCTTTCATTTGGTTCAGCGCCAGGTAGATCGCGTCGAGAAGCGCCGTCCTACCCTTCGACTGTACGAAGGTCAGGCGATTCTGAATCTCTTCGAGGCTCTTGGTGAACCCGGTGACCATTTCTGGGCGGCTATTAAACTGCACCAGGAAGAACTCGTCTTCGGGATTGGCGGTCTTGAAGAACTGCGCAACGGCTTCGCGGGCTTTACTCATCTTGTAGCCCATACTGCCCGACGCGTCGAAAACCACCGCCAACGAGAGAGCAGTATCTTCGGCGCCGAAGTGAACGACCTCTTGCTGCTTCTTGTCCTCCATGACTTCGAAGTGGTCTTTGTCGAGGCCCGTCACCATGCGGCCCATCGGATCGGTCACCGTGACATTTACCAGAGCCAGATCAACGTCAACCTTAATGATTTCGCGGCGGCTCATGCCCGGTTCGGACGAAGTCTCCATCGGACGTGTCTTGAGGCTAACCTCGGCGTCAGCCGCGAATGTCGTCGGTGCAACCGACAGAGGAACCCCGATCACGAGCAGCGCCGTAAGTAGCATCCAGGGCATCCAAGTTATACGGCGTCTACAAGCCTTCACTGGATACCCCTTTCCGCCCGCATAGTGCGAGGCTGAAGAATTCGCTCGTCGAGTCGAGTGTGCCTACAGCATAGCACCAGGGTGCAAGTTTCGTGCTGTGATAACCTTAGTTGTGCCGTAGGATGAAAGTCCTTTTCGGTACATCCAAAAACTAGCGGCGGCCCAGTGAACGCAGTGCTTTCAAGGCTTGCCCGCGGTGTACGGATGGCATTGATTTCGCGTACATTTCGGTACCTTTTGTCAATTCGCCATCCCAACTGTCCCCAAAAAATCTTCGTACAGTCACCGCCGGCGCGATCGATCGCTCGGACTGCGCTAGCCCCTTTTCTCGGAAGCCGCAATCGCGGCTTCGCGATTCCCCTCGGAGTACCTTGTTAATGCCGAAGCCGAAGTATATTTTTGTCACTGGCGGAGTAGTGTCTTCCCTTGGCAAGGGAATCGCGGCGGCCTCAATCGCAAACCTGTTGGAAAGTCGCGGCCTGCGGGTCACGCTGCAGAAACTCGACCCGTACCTCAACGTTGATCCGGGAACGATGAGCCCGTTCCAGCACGGCGAGGTCTTCGTCACCGACGATGGCGCCGAGACTGATCTTGACTTGGGCCACTATGAACGCTTCACACACGCCTCGCTGACGAAGGCAAACAACGCCACAAGCGGCCGCATTTACGAGCGGATTTTGGCGAAAGAGCGTCGCGGCGACTATCTCGGCAAGACAGTGCAAGTGATCCCGCACGTCACGAATGAGATTCGGGCGCAGATCGACAAAGTGTCAACCGAAGACGTCGATGTAGTGCTCGTCGAAATTGGCGGAACCGTGGGAGATATCGAGTCGCTGCCGTTTATCGAAGCGATCCGCCAGGTGCGCCACGATGTGGGCCGTGCCGGATGCGTTTTCGTCCATGTCACCTTGGTGCCCTACATTGCGGCGGCTGGAGAACTAAAGACGAAGCCGACGCAGCACAGCGTCAAGGAATTGCGTGCTCTCGGCATTCAGCCGGATATTTTGCTGTGTCGCACCGAAACCGACCTGTCGCGTGAGCTCCGTGAAAAAATTGCACTCTTTTGCGATGTCGACAAACGCGCGGTCATCGCGGCCCGCGATGTCGATACGGTGTACCAGGTGCCGGTCAGCTTTGCCGAGCAAGGCGTCGACGACATCGTGCTCGAACTTCTTCAAGTTGAAGCAAAACCGCGCGATCTCGAACCGTGGAAGGCAATGGTCGAGGTACTGCGCAATCCCAAAGACAAGGTCACGATCGGAATCGTCGGCAAATACGTCGACTACGAAGATTCTTACAAGAGCTTGAAGGAATCTCTGCTGCACGGTGGGCTTCCGCACGGCCTCAAAGTCAAAGTTGAATGGGTCGAAGCCGAGAGCATTACGCGGGAAACCGCTGAGCGTCAGGTTGGCGAACTCGACGGCATTCTCGTCCCCGGAGGGTTTGGCAACCGCGGCATCGACGGCATGATCGAGGCCATCCGTTATGCCCGTGAAAACTCGGTTCCGTACTTCGGCATTTGCCTCGGCATGCAGACCATGGTGATCGAATATATCCGCAATGTCTGCGGAATCGAAGAGGCGCACTCGACCGAGTTCGATCCCGCCGCGAAGCACCGCGTGTTCTTCAAGCTGCGCGAACTCAAGGGCGTTGAAGATCTTGGCGGAACCATGCGCCTCGGGGCGTGGCCTTGCAGGCTCGAAGCCGGCAGTTTCGCCCATCGCGCCTACAACAAGCAAGAGATCAGCGAACGGCACCGCCACCGTTATGAGTTCAACCGTCCGGAATACGAAAAAACCTTGACATCGAACGGGATGCGAATCGCCGGCGACACGCCCGACGGAGCCTACGTTGAAATTTGCGAACTACCGGATCACCCTTGGTATCTCGGCTGCCAATTCCACCCCGAGTTCAAGTCGAAGCCTCTTGAGCCACATCCCCTGTTTAGGGCGTTTGTGGGCGCAAGCTACGAACACCACCAGAGGCATTTTCGAGCCGCGGCCGAGCATGAGCAAGAGCAGTTCTTGCGAGTGCGCTAGCAGCCCGTGGTAAGTGTCCCGTGGGTCGCGCGGCAGGCAATTGGGGCCGCTCAGCGCGGAGTGAGGAGGACGGCGATCCGGGTGATCGTCTCCGACGAATGACAAAGCCGACGGTCGCAAGTGCCTGCCGCCCAACGGGTTAGGCGGCCCAACGGCCTTTAGGTAAATAGACATGATAGACACAATGATGCTAGGCACAAATGCTCAATCCAATCCACAGGCGCCTAACGCGGCCCGCGTGACTTTTACCACGGGCTGCTAGGAAATACGCATGCTGAGATTTGGACTCTTCGGCGCCGGCCGTATCGGCCGCATGCACGCCAGAAATCTCGCCGGCGACCCGCGTGCCGAGCTGGTATCTATTTACGACGTGATCGGACAGGTGGCAAGTGAAGTCGCCGCGGAAACCGCAGCCAGCGCTGTTGACTCTGTCGAGGCGATTCTCGACGATCCGTCGATTGACGCCGTGTTCATCGCCTCGGCGACGGACACCCATTGCGATCTTATTGAACAATCGGTGCGAGCAGGCAAGGCGGTACTTTGCGAAAAGCCGATTCATCTCGACATCAATCGGGTAAACGCCTGCCGCGACGCAATCGCGGGCAGCGCCGTCGCTGTCCAAATCGGTTTCAACCGCCGTTTCGACCCAGGCCACTGTGCGCTGCAACAGGCGGTTCGGGCGGGCGAAATCGGCGTACTCGAAAAGCTTGTGATTACAAGTCGCGATCCGGCGCCGCCCGGGCTCGACTACATCCGCGGATCGGGCGGGCTATTCCGCGACATGATGATCCATGATTTCGACCTTTCGCGGTTTATTTTTGGTGAGGAACCGGTTGAGGTTTCAGCCATGGGCAGCGTCTTGGTCGATCAGCAAATCGGAGAGGCCGGCGACATCGATACGGCTATGGTGACGATGCGCACGGCCTCGGGTGCCCTGTGCAACATCAATTGCTCGCGGCGCTGCTGCTATGGCTACGACCAGAGAGTCGAAGCTTTCGGCTCGAAGGGCATGCTGATTTCGGCCAACCCGACGCCCACCAATGTCGAGCGCTGGGGTAAGACCGCGACTGCGGCACGGCCGCCATTACACCACTTTTTCATCGAGCGTTACAGCGACTCGTACTATGCCGAAGTGGCTGCCTTTATCGATGCCGTGGAACAAGGCCGGCAGCCCTCGCCCACATTCGAAGACGGTCGCCGAGCGCTCATGCTGGCCGACGCGGCGAGCGAATCGAACAAGACCGGCCGAAGCATCCAGATCAAATCGTAAGAGCCGCGGCGGCCGTGCTCTCGCGGCGAATAAGACCGCGGCGTTTCGTATCAAGCCCCGATCGTAAACCAATCGCGTTGAATCGCGGACTGTCACCTGGAACGCAACCCAAACGCTGTCAATCATCCGTTCCCGGCCCGGCTGTTATCGGACACGAGTCTGCGGCAGAAACCCAATAAGTCGACGCCCACGCACAGCTACTGAAACAACAGGGTGTGCGGAATGATCTTCATGTCCATCTCGCCGCACGGCCCACATTCCATCTGGTAAGCGTCGTTGGCAGCGGTCACGATCGTCGGGATGTTCAGTTGATCGGACTCAAGATGGTACGACGCTACGGCCAGCCGAGGGGAATGCTTCGCAAGAGTGTGGGTCGCGCCTTTGAGTGCATTCTGCTCGGCGCCTTCGATGTCCATCTTAATGAAGTCCACGCGATCGAGGTTGAGGTCGACCATTAGCTCATCAATCGTCGTCAATGCTACGTTGATGAGACCCTCTCTCACTACGTTGCTTTCTGGGTCGCTCGCGGCTGTACTAACCCCCGGAACCGCGACTTGTTCGTCACCGCCGTGATCGATGCCGTCCGAGCCATGACCATGGCTGTGGGCGTCGCCTCCGCTTGCCAAGACGCTGCTGCCGGCGGAATTGCCCGGGTCCACATAAAACGGCAACACACCCTCTTCGTGCCATACGCCCTTGGGGTAGACGATCACTCTGCCGGTTTCGATCTCATCCCTGAGATTCAACTCCAACGCCAGACGATTGATCGGGGAAGGCTCTACAGAAACAACCAGACTTGCGCCGGCGTCGAGCGCTGAACGGGTAAATGCCCCTACGTGACCTCCACAATCAATGACGATATCGCCTTCTTGTACACCCGTCCGTCCGGCACCGTAGATGTGATGGTCTTGCTCCGCGAGCACCGACGCCAACGTTCGTTTTTGCCCTTCCGGCATCCAAAACTCGCCCCGCGGAGTTGCGTAGCGGACTAGTCCGTTGCTGTCTTGATCGATGTGTTCCATCTGTTCCATAATCTCGTCCATGCGGCTTACGTGGTCGCTAATCATTGTGTGCGATCTGACCGCTAGGTCGTAGGGGCAAACTGCGCTCGCGCCAAACGCGTAGAGCAATGGCAGCCGAACCGCTGGAATGAATCGAAATCCAGCTAGTAGCAGGCCTACAGCCAGAACAGACAAACTAATTACATCGAGCAGGGGGGTGCGGCGTGGTCGTGTAGACATTGTTTTCTCTTGAGCGCTAATCGCGCTAAGACCAATTTGAACAGCGACCTTTTAAGAGAGGAATGGGGTTAATCGACTAGTGGGGCGGCGAATACCCCTTATTGACTCAGCTCGTCACGCGCATCCCAAAAATCGTTTATCGACAAAGCGCTGTCGTAGTCAAACTGTGCTGGGCAAGATTAAGGTATTGATTTCAAACAACTTAACTTATCAAAAACTTCAAATTTCTCGCGAATACAAAGGGAACAACGAGCCGAAACAACGGTGCTGCAAACGTAAGGTTGCGACCACTGCACTACCCGTCGCCTCAGTACCATGTGGATGCCCCAGCGAGTTTCTTTCTCTACCGATCCGGCGCGGCCGGAGGCGTTACTGGCCTGGGCTGCTCGAACGTCGGCTTTATCTACAGCGTCTAGCCTGCATTTCTCGCCCCGTGGTGAGCAATGCGGGCTAGTAGCAGAAACTCGGTAGATTCAAGGCTGCAAGAAGAAGTCAGCGAAGTAGGGGAACTCGCCCATTCGAGCGCCCATTCGAACGGACGGCGGATGCGGAGATGGCATCTGATCGAACTCACCAATGCGCCTGACCGAGAGCTTGCCGCGGGTGTCGAAAATCCTGAGGGCGATGATGAAATCCGAGCGAAAAGCGATGGTCGCGGCAAGCCCGGAGCTACTCGGGCGCACGTGGCCGGAATAGATGGCAGTCGGCGGGCGTTATACAGGCACGAGTGCAAGCAGCACCGGTAGCAGGCGTCTACCCGAACGGGGGTCGACCGCGCGGGCCCCAAAGGCGCATTGCAGATGACTGCTGCAGAGGTTATGTGTGTTTGACTTGAGCGCGCAGCATCCGACGCCACGGCCAGAGCGACCCGAATCGGCGGGCTGCGAAGACATTCGTTTAATTGACAACTAGGAGAACAACAAGATATGGCATCGGTAACAGAGCTTCATAGCCAGCTCATCGAATATCTCAACCAAGGCAAGTTCGCCGAGGGGATTGAAGACTTTTACCACCAGGGCGTCGTCGCCCAAGAGAATTCCAACGAACCTTCCATAGGGCGCGAAGCACTCGCTGCCAACGAGAGGAAGTTCCTCTCGAAAGTGACCGCCTATCATGGCACGAAGGTCCATGCGACAGCAATTGACGATCAGGGCGACGGCAGCTGCACGGTGCTATACGAAGCCACCATGTCGTGGGATCAGTCCGACCGTCCGCAGACTGTCTCGGTCGACCAGGCGGTGGTCGAGCGCTGGCGTGATGGCAAGATCGAAAGTATTCGCTTCTACGGCAACTTTGATCCCGGCGAGTTGCCGGCCTAGAGTGCATCCCGCCAACCGAGTGCACGATCATGGAACCGCCGGCACCCACTCGGTTAGAAATGTTCTGGAATTTTTCCTGACTCTTGCGAAAGAGAAATCGACCAGGACGTGGCCTCTCTCCACTGATAGCGTCCGCCGGCTGGACTTGTCGGCAGAGTGTCGAGGCGAGCATCGTGGGGCGAAATGTGAATTTTCGACAGGAAACGGGGGAGCTAGTCTAGCTCGTTCAACGTGCATGGGTTGTCGCGTTGGAGCCCAGGTCACCAAGAGTCAACCCCCGTCGCTAGGAGTCACGCGCGACGGGTAGCTGGGCTCATCGTTACTGCTTCATCGTCCCGGTCAGGTGAGCGAGCGTGCGTAATCCTCTGATGCCTGATGATGGAAGCTACGCCCAGCCGAGCTGCTGTAGCGCAACCCCCGAGTTCCAGATCTTGGTCAGGTGCCTGATCTTGTCGCCCTCGAAGGACATCACGTATACATAGTCGGAATTGACGCTCTTACCGGTGGGCGGACACGGTCCTCCCTCGCCGGTGTGCGTTCCCGAGAAAACTGCGTAAGCCGAAACGTTGCTGCGCTCGGCGTCGACGGCCCATGACTTGAGGTCGTAGCTCCCGTCGGGCATCAACCCCATCAACCCTTTCATCCACTCGGCGTAGGCCTCGAGCGTCTTGACGTCGGCCAGAGGCTCGGACTGGGCCGAGAATGACGCGTCCGGCTTGCAGTAGGGCGCGCATGCCTGCCACCCTTCTCCGGCCTCGCAGGCCTCGAAAAAAGCGCGCGCGGTCTGCTCTATGGAATCTGCCATCGGATCTCTCCTTTTCAAAGATACTACCGCACGCCGTCGTTTCTTGGACCGTTTCGGCGGGCGGGACCCGGCTGCGGCTCCGAACCAGCGCCTCAGCCGGGATCAGGAGCGAGATTGGCAAGCGCAGGCTCGCGGCCAATACGGTAGCGCAACGGCTCACCGCCCTGCGTTTCCTTTACGTCAAGACGCTCAAGCGCGGCTGGGACGTCGAGCTGACGCCCTATCCCAAGCGGCCCGTCCGACTGCCGAAGGTTCTCAGCCAAGGAGAAGTCGCAGGGCTGATCGACGCCGCCGACAGCCTGTTCCAGCGCGCCATTCTGATGACGCTTTACGGAACCGGGGTGCGCCGCGAAGAGCTGATCCGGCTCGAGGTCCGTGACATCAACTCGCGTCGCATGGTCGTTCACATCCGCGGCGGCAAGGCCCGCAAAGACCGTGACGTGATGCTCTCCCCGCAGTTGCTGTTCGTCTTGCGCAAACATCTGCGGGGCTTGTATCGCAAACCCAAACAGTGGCTGTTTCCGGGAGGGTCTTGGCACACCGGCGCTTCGCCGATCAGCCTCAATGTCCCCTATCAAGCTTGCCGCATCGCAGCCGAGCGGGCCGGCATCGACAAACGAGTTCATCCCCACTTGTTGCGCCACTGCTTCGCTACGCATCTGCTTGAAGCCGGCACGGACTTGCGCACGATCCAGATCCTGCTCGGTCATCGCGACTTGGAGCAGACGGCTGTCTATCTGCATGTCTCAGCGCGGCATCTGGGCAGCGTCGACTCGCCGCTGGATTCTCTCGAGCTGGCTTCACTCAAGAAGCGCAAATAGATGCAGGATCCGCCGTTGGAAGTGGCGGATCTGGTTCGCGCCGCCGGGCAAGACTTCTTTGTCCGCTCTCGCAAGTGGCTTCGCGGACAGCACCTGAAAGTGTTGTCCGCGATCGAGCATTGCCGCACGGCCGCGATGGGCGGTCATCGCTTGCGCTGCGACGGCTGCGACCATTCCCCGCCCATCGTCTACAACTCCGGCCTGGATCGGCACTGTCCCAAGTGTCAAGCCGGCACTCGTACGCGTTGGCTGGAAGCCCGCCGCAAAGAGCTGCTGCCGGTGCGCTACCTGCACGTGGTCTTCACGCTGCCGCGCATCCTCTCTCAGCTGGCCTTACAGAACAAAAAGGTCCTGTACTCTCTCTTGCTGCGAACCAGCGCGGCGACGCTGCTCGCAGTCGCTCGCGATCCGCGCCATCTTGGCGCCAAGCTCGGCTTCCTGTCGATTCTGCATACCTGGAATCAACGCTTGCAAGCTCACGCCCACGTCCATCATGTCGTTCCCGCCGGCGGGCTCGCGCTCGACCACAGCCGTTGGATCGACGCGCCCTCGAAGAGCTTCTTCCTCCCCAAGGCAGTGCTGGCCGAAGTCTTTCGCGGCAAATTCGTTGACGCTCTCAAGAAAGCCTGCGCCAAAGGCGAGCTGGACTTCTACGGGCGCTTTGCGCCGCTTCAGCGAGAGCGCGACTTCAAGGCCTTTGTGCGGGGTCTCTACAGCACCAAGTGGGTGGTCGAAGTGCGCCCGCCCTGCGGCGGCGCCGGCAAGGCTCTCGAGTACTTGAGCCGCTACACCCACCGGGTCGCGATCTCGAATCAGCGCTTGGTCTCGTTCGAACAAGGACGGCTCACCTTCCG
Organism: Bryobacterales bacterium; assembly: GCA_965247305.1. GTDB lineage: Bacteria > Acidobacteriota > Terriglobia > Bryobacterales > UBA6623 > CATQHP01. Next base: position 6,260,949 of record OZ252030.1, read on the forward strand.
CTGGCGTGATTCGGCTCATGGCAACCAGCAACGGTTGATGACGCTCGATCTCGACGAGTTCCTGCGCCGCTTCCTATTGCATGTGCTGCCCTCGGGCTTTCAGCGCATTCGCTATTGGGGTTTCCTGACCAACTCCAAACGAGGCAAGCATCTGCCGCTGTGCCGCCGCCTGATCGCTCGCGTCAACCCTTCGCGCAGGATTACGCTCCCCGACCAAGACCCTGTCCGATCCGGTTGGGTCTGCCCGCGTTGCGGCGGCCGCTTGCGCATCGTCGAGCGCTTCACCACGGCTCAGTTGCGCGCCCGCTCTCCGCCTGCTCTCGCCGCCGCATGATGCTACGACGCATCCTCCCGCGAGCCGCTCTCGCGCTTCGGCGTGCGCCCTACCCGTGCGCCTGGGCTCGGTTTTGCGGCCGATTTGGTACGCCTCAGAAGCCTCTCGGACGGCCAAACCTTGCGTTCAGCCCCTCTATCAGCGCCCGAAAACGCTCCTTGCCCACGTTCTCCACCAGCCGACGCCTTCTCTGCGCCACCTTGCCCCCTCAAGCACGCCTAATACAAAACGCATAGACTCCCAACGCTCGCTGGTCGGGCTTCGTTCATATCGTTGTAGCGCCAGCGCCAGCCTCTCCGTTCGCAACGACCTATCCCTTCGTGTCGCTAGCGCTACAACACTCAGATATCGCCAGGTATTCGCAGGGTGAACGGTAAGTGATTTGTTTACAGAGTTATAGACGGCATACTGACGCTCTGTTGTGGGAGAGCGTTTGGCGCTTTTCTCGTGACAAATACGGCCAGATGTTGGATGTCCGACAATGTCGCTTGCCGAGAGGACGAAACTCGACTAAGATCACACTCGAAGACTTTGACGAGGAGCGTCGAGCATCACATGAATCCAACTCCGAATTCTGAAAACAATCAGCCTCTTGAGTCCTGGAAAGAGATCGCCAACTATCTGCAAAGAGACGTAAGGACGGTTGCCCGCTGGGAGAAGAACGAGGGCCTACCGGTGCATCGGCACGAGCACCGCCGGGGGGCTTCTGTCTATGCCTACCCGATCGAGATCGACGCTTGGCGCGCCGCGCGGCGCCCTCAGGCTGATATGGCCTCGGCCGTTCCCTTGTTGCGCCGTATGGAAGCTTGGGCGGTGGTCGGAGTGGGCGTGGCCGCAGTATTCGTGATCACGTATGGACCGTTTCTCAACCCCCGCAACCCGGTCGCCGAAGCGGCCGAAGACTCGATGCGGGCTGAGCAGGTCTGGACGGGCGATGATGTTGATAACTACAGTCGGCTTTCCCGCGACGGGAAGTGGCTTTCCTACATTGAACGGTCCACCGGCGACCTGTGGCTGCACGAGGTGGCGTCTGGGTCAAAGCGGCGCATCCTCGGAGAAGGGTCACGGGAGAAGAATCTTTCATATCCCGGAACCCACGTACTTTCACCTGATGGGGGACAAATCGCTTATGGCTGGTTCGCCAACGACCGGAAGAGATTCCAACTCCGCGCCGGTGCAGTTCCGCGTGAGAACGAAACGCACGAGGAGAGGTTATCTTTGAGTCTCCGTCTGAGGCCGGAGGGTGGATCGAAGTACTCGGCTGGCTGTCGGATTCCGACGTTCTCTTCCTCTACATAGCCGAGGACAGCATCGCAAGCTTCCTCATTGGTGACGCCGAACGGGGAAAAGCCACCGCGCTGAAGTCGCTCGACTGGTCCTACCCGGAAGGAGTGGCGATCTCTCCGGACGGTGCTTGGATTGCTTACGGACTTAGGCCGGATCCGATTGCGGCGCAGCATGACGTATATTTCCTCGCAAGCGACGGTTCACGCCAAGCGAGGATTATCGAGCATCCGGCCGATGACACGCCGGTCGCTTGGACCCCCGATGGCTCGCACCTGCTGTTTCGTAGCCGCCGCAGCGGAAATGAGGCACTCTGGGCTGTCTCGTTGGATGACGGTCACAACGCGGGCGCCCCGCGATTGGTGAACTCGGATACTTCCATTCTCAGCAGCATTGGTGTGACGCCGGAAGGAGACCTTTATTACCTAAAGAGCACCGGGTCGCGCGATATCTATGAGGCGGAGGTCAGTGTATCGACAGGCGCTCTGATCAAGCCACCTGAACCGATATCCACGGGCATCGTTGGAGGAAACACCGTACCCGTATTCTCGCCCGATGGTCGCTCCCTCGCCTACTTCTCAAACCGTTCCTTGCGCAGATACGCAGACCGAGTCATCGTGGTCAGAAACATCCAGACAGGCGAGGAACTCGATTTTGCTCCGTCGGTTCGCGCGGTTCGGAACTTGACTTGGTCGCCGGATTCAAAGTCGCTCCTATTCCGAGCACGGGACGGCAAGGGACGTTCCGGTGCTTACCGAATGACCGCGGATGGTGGTGATGCCGAATTTGTGTTCCAACTTCCTGGATCAGCAACCAATCTCGGTTGGATGCCCGACGGCAGCTCGATTCACTATCGGGAGAAAGGCGGCCCCGGCGGAGCACACTGGTTATACGACGTATCCGCCGGTGAGCGGCGTCAGATCGTGCCTCCCGTTGGGGACTCCTGGCTGCAGGTGTCACCTGACGGAACGCAATTCTCGCGCGTAGATCGCCGGCGTGAGAAGGATACGACGCTGCTGCTGACACTTGACATCGAAACAGGGCGTGAGCGTGAGCTACTTCGGCTCTCTCGTCCTGATGGGTGCGAACTTCCCACACAGTGGACGCCGGACGGTAAGACGATACTGTTCTGGCGATTCAGCCAGTCAAAGGATGACAAGAGCCGCCGGGAACTCTGGTCCATACCTGCCGGCGGTGGCGAGGCACGCAAAACAAGCTTGGCATTCAGTCGCATTACTGGCCGCGGTTACCTGAGCCTCCATCCCGACGGTAGCCGCATTGCTTTCTCGGCCGGTGATCCTAAGCATGAGATCTGGAAGCTCTCAAACTTTCTGTCTCGGTTGGGAATGAGCGACTAAGCCGGAGGTGATGATGCTGAGACAACTGGCGATAGAGTCGGGAATCGTTATGACTCTGACGACCCTGTTGCTGGCCTTGGCCGCGACGGTGGGCCTGCCGGGTCGGCCTGAGACCTCGCGTGCCGCAGCGGAAGAGACGACGACCACGACGAGCCAAGCATCCGGGACGAGCGGGGATCGCGCGGCTCCTGGGTTCGTCTACCACTCGGACTGAGAGGCATTAGCGGGCGCCGGGGCAATGTCCGTAACCGCCCGCTCTTGCCGCTTGCACCGAACTGGGATCGATGGCACGGTGGGGACGAAGCGGATGAGACGACTCGGGATTGGATCGGTGCTGGCCCTGGTGATGAGTAGTTCGGCTTGGGCCGAGAAGCGGCCGCTCGGACTCGACCTGTACCGGCCGGTTCCTGAAGCGAATCCGCTCACCCCGGAGAAAGTCGAATTAGGTCGGAGGCTCTTCCGTGAGCGTCTGCTTTCACGCAACCGGTCGATCGCCTGCGTTGACTGCCATCAACCCAAACTCGCCTTCACCGACGGACAAGCGAAGGCGGTCGGCGTCTACGGCCGACAGGGACCCCGCAACGTGCCAACGTTGGTCAATCGTGCCTGGGGTAAATCGTTCTTCTGGGATGGGCGGATCCCGACGCTCGAAAAGCAGGTTGTGCAGCCGATTCTCGCCGAAACCGAGATGGATTTGACACTCGAAGAAGCCGTTGACCGGCTTCGCCGCAAGCGTCGCTACCGGATCGCGTTCGAGAAGGCCCTCGGGCGCGAGCCCGATGCCGACGGTTTGGCGCGTGCCTTGGCTGCCTATGTCCGAACGATTCTGGCGGGCGATTCACCCTATGACCGTTACGCCTTCGGGGATCGAGAGGGGCTGTCGGCGGAAGAACTGGCGGGCCTACGGCTGTTCCGCGGCAAGGCCGGCTGCAACTTTTGCCATTCCGGGCCGACGTTCACGGACGAGGAATTCCACAATACGGGCGTTGCGTGGCGGGATGAATCCTTCCAGGACGACGGGCGGGCGATCGTCACGAAGGCTACGGAGGATCGGGGGAAGTTCAAGACACCGACGCTTCGGGAAGTCGGTCGGACTGCCCCCTATATGCACGACGGCTCGCTTGCGACGTTGAAGGATGTGGTGGAGTTCTATAGCGACGGTGGCCGCCCGAATCCCAACCTGGATCCGGATGTGCGGAAGTTGGATTTGTCCGAGGAGGAGCAAGTACAGCTTGTGGCGTTTTTGGGGGCTTTGAGTGGTTCGGTGCGGGAGGGGATGTAGCCGCCAGAGATAGATGACAATAACAAACGCTGCCACAAACTTCCATTCGAGAGGGTGCGAAAAACCCCGCCAAATGGCCCTAAAGACGCCGATGCCAGTAGAGCCAATGCGTGTCTGGGTACCGGTGGCCTTGTCGACTGTGTACAGGTCACCGTGTGGGACTTTCCGGTCCACGACGAAGAGCTGACCCGAAGTTGAAGCAGTCAGATTGACCTGATAACTGATCCACCCCGGAGATGTTCGCGATAAACGTGTCGATACCCGTCAGGGGGTTGACCGAGCGCAGGGTGAATCTCGGCGACCAGTAGAACGTATCGTCGACGATGGAGTAAGTGAAGCCGCCAAGGTCGCCATTAGTGCCGATGGTGCTCTGAGCGAGAAAGGTCTCGAGACCGGTTGTGGTGTCGATCGAGTAGAAACGGCGGTTAACCCGCAATTCTCACCACGTGGCGAGAGAAAGTGCGTGAGAGGTGCGTCAATACGAGGTGGGCGACGGTCGGCGCGCGGAGGCGTACTTAATAGTCCGTCGAGCTCGACGATCGAGCGCAACGAAATAGTGGCGCACCTATCGCGTACTTTCGCCGTCAGGTGGTGAGAAATGCGGGTTAACACCACCGTCTATACGGTTTTCCATCCCGTATAGCGTGCCGTTGGCGTCGAAGGCCATGTCGGACATGCCACGAGTGCCACCGATGAAGGTCGCCGCGCCGGTTGAGAGATCAACTTCCCACAGTCCTTTGACGCTGGGGGAGTCGGACCTCGCACAAGATGCGTAGGCAGCACCCGTGGGGTCGATGGCCAGGCCGCGCAGATTCGTGCCCGTCGGGCCGATCAGCGTCGCGACGCCGGTGGTCGAATCGATGGAGTACAGGTTGGAGAATGTGCGAGTGTTTAGATCCGGACTCCCCAGCGCGTATATCGTCTCGGCGTGAGCCTCTTGGCCAGCAGAACATAGTAACAAAGCTCCAATGGAAAACAAACGATACGTTCTCAACGAATACTTTGATCTCATGCTTGTCTCCCGACGCTTCATTTGGAACAGATTGCGGATGCTACGGAACCAGCGATCCGGCGTACAGCACGACGTTTCTCGTGCATGCGTATGCCGGGTCGCGCAGCGAACTGATGAGTACGTGACCGTTGCCGTGGCTGTATTCGACGGCAACTGGGCCGTCGGAGTTTTGTGCGATGACTATCGCTCCGTCCGGCGTGTTTTGAAGAGATCCGCGCCCACCAACACCGCTAGGGTCGAGCTCGGCCGCAGTCAGCACTGTGCCGCCGATTCCAGCGCCACTGATGCTGGGATGATCCGTGTCCACGATCGAGACAGGTCCGGCCCCTGAGGAGAGCGCCTCGGCGTCCGTACCACCCGGCGCCACATCCAGCGAAGCCCCATCCACGCCGGTGACCACGACCACGCCTCCCGACAGCGTGAAGACGACTAATTCGCCAGTTACTAGTACATGGGGTGGAGTTGAACTGGTTGCGGCCGGGATCCAAACGACATCGTAGTTCGACGTGAGATCGCTGATGTCGATGCTAGGGTCATTGGAACTAGAGACCTCCCAGCCCTCCGCCGCCAGGATGGCTTCGATTCCCGCTGTCTCCCCAAGATCGGAGAGCACCAAGGCCCGAACCGTAGGCGCCTGCGCCCGTGCGACCCCTGCTGGAAGCGCCGCGACGAGAATCATTCCGATGCCCCAGGCGACGATGGACAGACTCCTAGAAGTTTTCACGTTGTTTTCTCCCTGTTTTGACGATCGTTAAGCCGCAACGGCCTTACTCTTAGTGCGGAGATCATGCTCGAAACGAGGCCACTCCTTTTCACAAAAAACCTTGACAACGTCATGGAGAAGAACCTGCGAAGCGTACCGTGTTCTGCGCTCCGTGCTGTCAAGCGGGCCACCCATTTGAGTAAACCGAAACGGCCTGTCGTTCAAGCGGCAAATTACGACATTCCGCAAATGTCGCGACTTGCCGGCCTGGACGGAACCATTCAGAGCTGTTAGTAAGGCGACAAGCTGGGCCTTCTCAGTGTTCGAGAGGTTTAGGCGGCGAAGCTCTGGGTCGAGGTTCGGGTTGGCTCGCGTTCCGTCCGAATAGAAGTCGACGACGTCTTCGAGCGAGGCGAATGAACCGTCGTGCATGTAAGGCACGGTGTGCCCGACCTCGCACAGTGTGGTGGTCTTGAACTCGCTGCTGTCCCTCTCGTCGTGGGCGACAGAGAATTGGCCGTCATCGAGCCATCCCCGGTCGTGCCAGGCTACGCCGGTGTTGTGGAACTCCTCGTCGGAGAAGGTGGGACCGGAATGGCAGAAGGTGCAATTGGCTTTGCCGCGAAAGATTTTCAGACCAGCCAGCTCTTGTTCAGAGAAGGCGGCCTGGTCACCGAAGAGATAGCGGTCGAAGGGCGAGTCTCCGCTGAGGACGGTGTGGACGTAGGCGGTGAGCGCCCGGTCGAGGTCGGCGGCGTTGGGGTCGCGGCCGAAGGCGAGCTGGACGTCGTAGCGGTAGCGGCGCTCGTTGGCTAGCCGCCCGACGGCTTCTTCGAGCGTCAAGTCCATCTCGGTCTGCGCAAGGATGGGCTGCACGACTTGATTCTAGAGAGTTGTAATGCGGCCGTCCCAGACAAAGGATTTACCCCAGGCGCCGTTGATCAGCGTGGGCACGCTGCGAGGCCAAGGGCGTCCGTGCACTCCGACGGCCTTGACGCGTCCATCAGCAAAAGAGCGCTTCGGCTGATGGCAGTCGTCGCAAGCGATCGAGTGGTTGCGTGAGAGCAACCGCTCACGAAACAGTCGCCTACCGAGTCGGACCTTATCCGGTGTTGCGGGATTATCAGCAGGCTCCGGACGGTAGAGATCAAGCCCGAGCGGCCGCCCGGAGTTCGCTTCCGCCTTCGGATCGGATCGCGATATTCCGATCGTGGCGCACAAGCCGATTAGGGTCACCGTCTGCACGGCGACGATCGACGTTTCGAGCAGGATCCGCTTCCACACCTCGGACTACTCCGCCGCCTGCTCGCGCGCTTCGAAGGGAAGATCTCGCATCGCCCACACCTGCCAGAAGTATCCGCCCTCCGCATACAGAATTCGCTTTCCGTCAGGGTGTATGTCGAGCGGCGACGATCCTGCGTTGGCAGGTTCGTGGACCAACTCCGTCGGGTAGGGGAGCGAGCCGTCGACGGGCGCCGCCCAAAGCCTCCACATTTCGTCGCCGGCTTCGGGGTCCTGCCTCAGGACAAGGAGCGCTTCCCTGTCAGGCGCCCAAACTGTCCAGCGCCCGAATCGATGTTGCTCGTCGGTGCTCCACAATACTCGTGTGTCGCCGCCGGCTGCGCGGCTGTAGTTGTCACCGCCCCTCCGGATGAAGCCAAGCCGAACTGGAAGTTCTTCGAGCGCATTCGCGCCGCCATTTCAGTTCCGTTACTGTTCAAAGGCGTTACGGAGCCGAACATCGCCCGTGACGCTATCAAAAAGGGTGCCAACGGAATCGTAGTCTCGAACCACGGCGGGAGCGCGGGCGACGCCTCCACTGACCCGATCACAGCCCTTCCAAAAATCACCGACGCCATTGGCAGCGAGCTGCCGATCCTAATCGATGGCGGATTCCGGCGCGGTTCCGACGTCTTGAAAGCGCTAGCGCTCGGAGCGAGTTCCGTACTAGTGAGCCGACCCGTGATATGGGGCTTAGCCGCCTACGGAGCTGACGGTGTCCGCACCATTATCGAGCTACTGCAAACCGAACTAGCGCGCGACATGACGATGCTCGGAACCGTCAACATCGACGCAATCACCCAGCAGCATGTACGCATTCACAGCCGCTAGCGCGGCCGGCTAGAGCATTTTCACGATTTACGTAGACCGATACTAGACCCCGCTGCACGCACTCCCGCTGGGATCTGTGGCGCGCGCCTCCGGCGGGCCGCGTCGAGCTCTAGGTCGACGTTCTTTCCGACCCAGCACTCGCGGCCGGCATGTCCAATTTCCGCTCTACGCTTTCGGTGAAAATGCTATAGACTGCTCTACCAACCTGCGCCGCGCTCAGCAAGGTTCCTGAGTCCGGCGCACCGGTGGCTGCGGATTGCTCGGAGAAGCGGGATTTACCGACACCTTTCCACCGAAAGGGCCTACGTAGCTCGTTTAGAGAGACTTAGCCTGCTCGTAGCTGCGGAATGCTTCGTGTCAGTTTTAGGATCTTAGCTGGCTGAAGTGGGGCTCTCCCTCTACCGACCCGCGCTTGTCTTCAGACCGGCCAGCTCGGGCAGCCTTTGGTCCGCGGAGAGGCAAAACGTCGGAGCTCATTGTTCGAATGGTACCGGCAAACTGACCGGAGGATTCGAGCTGCCCTCGAAGTCGATAACCAATTGCGCGGTTGGGCCATTCGGAACAAATGTATTCGCGATCTGAATATTGACCTGACCCAGACCCACGAAGAACGGCGCCAACCCGGCGAAGAAGACCTGGCTGGATTCTCCAGCGACGGTGACCGTCGGAGCGACGCGCGCCGAGGCCAGCGGTGAGGCCGCCGAAGCCGCACCCGTCACCGGCGGACTGCTGACACCGCCGATACCCGTCACGAAGATGATCAGCACATCGCCAGGCTTCGCCGGGTTTGTGGCCGTGATCAGTGCGCCATCAGGGTGCCTCTGAATGATCGGTTCCGCCGTGGCGGGATTGAGAAAGACCGCCGGGGCAAACTCCGCGATCATCGCCGGCTCAACCGGGCTGTCCAGGCCACCGCGAGATATCACGACATCCACCTGGCCGGGCGACGTCACTTCGAACGGCACCTGGAAGTTGATCTGATTCGGCGACTCGAAGAACAGCGGCGCTTCCCAGCCGTCGACGCGCACGTGGGTCTCGCCCAACTCAAAGGGCAGCGGAAGTTCGCCGGCGATCGCGACATCAGCCGCAAGATCAGAGCCGAATATGCTTCCGATTCCACCTGGCGCGATAGCCGCTTGGAACTGAGCGGCATCGACCACACCGCCCGATGAAATCGCGGGTGTGACCTGAGGCTCGACCCCAGTGCCCGACAAGGCGATCTCGACACGAGACTGGTTCTGGTCATCGCTAGCCAGAACAAGTCTCCCCACGAATTCTTGCTTCGTGGTCGGCTCGAAGATAACCGGGAGATTGAACTGTTGACCGCCCGCAATACTGATCACGTCTTGTTGTTGTATCCCCTCGACCAGGGATGCCGATGGCGGACCGAAACTGAATGCTTCGCCATCGATGGTCACTTCGACATGCAACTCGCCAGCCCCTTGATTGACCAGTGGTATTTGAACTTCGGCACTCTGCGCAACAGGTGAGTCACCGAAGCCGACCGCGCCTGAATCGACGCCCACGAGGAGGATGGGCTGCTCGGGGTCGAGACCAACGGCGTTAAGGGATACGTCTACCGTGGGCAGGCTGGGGTCGTTCGTCGTAAGTACGAGCGTGGATGTATTGCTTCCGACGGTCACCGCTTGAAACTCCACCCGAAGGGCTGACGAATCCCCGGCCGCGACTTGGATTGGCAGCCTCGAAGCGACACGAAAGTTCGGGTTATCCGTGCTCGCGGATTGGATCAGGAGCGGACCGCTACCAGTGCTCTCGAACGGCACCCTGCCTTCCGCGAGTCGACCCACCGGACCGGAGCCGAGACCTACGGCCGCGCCGACAACGATCGACGGGGTCTGGTCAACGGCTACCGGGCCAACGGTATCGCTCGCCGTGTGAAAACCATCGGACGCGAGCACACGGAAGAACACATCGTCGCCACCAAGGATTTGCGATGGGTCGAAGGTCATGGACGATTCGCTGAGGCCCACCGCCAACGGAAGCCAAGACGCACCCCCGTCTGAACTGTACTGCGCTACGTAGACCAATGCGTCCCCGTCTCCGTCTGTCGCTGCCCAGTTCAGCGAAAGATTACTTGACGCGTCAACGACGGACCCGGTCCGCGGAGATGTAATGGCGACCGTCGGGACCGCGGGGCTCGAAGAAATCGAATCCAGCTCGTTCGAACCGCTTCTCAACACAATCCTGTCGGCTGACGCATCAAACGGCAGACGCACGACGAAAGGCTGATCTTGGCTGCTGGTTTCGCGACCGAAACAGGTCCCCGAAAGTCGAGCGCCCTGGGATTCAACATCGATGCAAATTGTTCCGCCGGCAGACCCGCTGGGAGCAGCACTCGCGGATTCAAGGCGGAAGGCGGGCTCTAGCGAACCGGATGCGGATCGGACTGTTCCGCTTACCAAGTAGAACGGTGCGGTGCTCTGCCGCGCCGAGTCAATGGAAAGACTCGAGGACTCCACACCTTCCCGGCTCGAAGCCGAAGCAGGAGAGAGCTGAGAAAATAGCGAACGGTATGTGCCGGGATAAATCCATACTTTCTCTGGCGGTTTGCAGGCGGCTCTAAGGTCGCTCAAGGTAGTGAGGTCCTTGAGGATGGGGCCGGACGAGGGATCGACTCCAATGGCATCCGTACCCGCCGTGGATGTCAAGGGCGGAGTAAATGTAGACCGCTTCGGCGGAGCAAAAATAGACCAGTTGGCGGGGATCCAGCGGTTTGCGTGGGACGGCTGGAACGGAGCCTGAGGACGCCCTTTAGGGCGGCCCAGGCGTAGTGGAAGACGGCCCACGCAAACCGGCGCGAGCGGCCGGCGGGTCAGTTTGAAGAGCGCGGGCGCTTCTTTTTGCTTTGCTTGAGGCGGTAGCTGTCGCCGTTCATCTCGAGGATATGGACGTGATGCGTGAGCCGGTCAAGCAGAGCGCCGGTCATGCGTTCGGAACCCAGCACCTCGGTCCACTCGGTGAACGGCAGGTTCGAGGTCAGCAACGTCGAGCCCTGTTCGTAGCGCTGCGAAAAGATCTCGAACAGCAGCTCTGCCCCGGTCTTCGACAGCGGCACATAGCCCAGTTCATCGACGATCAGTAGATCCTGCTTGGCAAGTTGTTTCTGGACCCGTAGTAGTTGCCGTTCGTCACGGGCTTCGAGCAGTTCATGGACCAATCCCGCGGCGGTGGTGAAACGTGTGCGATAGCCGCTCTGACAAGCTGCCAGTCCCAGCGCCAAGGCGATATGCGTTTTGCCGGTGCCGGAGTTCCCCAGCGCCAAGACGTTCTCACGGCGGTCGATGAACTCACAGCGCGCCAGCTCCAGAACGAGCTTCTTGTTCACCGAGGGTATGGCCAAGAAGTCGAACGTGTCGAGACTCTTCGTCACCGGGAACTTGGCGGCCTTGATGCGACGCTCGGTCGCCCGCTGCTCGCGATCGACCAGTTCCAGCTCGCAGAGTTGCTGTAGGAAGTCCCGAAAGTCCAAGCCTTCGGCGGCGCAGCGCCGAGCCAGTTTGTCGTACTCGCGCAGGAAGGTCGGCAGCCGCAGCGCTTTCAGGTGGGTTTCCAGCAGCATTCTCGACTTCGCCATCAGCTTGCTCCTGCTAGCAGCGCCAGATAGGATGCCGGCGACGTCTGCTCGACCTGAGCCGTCGGCAGGTGGGGATACTTCGTTAAGTCGAGCTTCGGCGGACGTTGCTCGATCGCGCACAGCAGTAGATGCTTGACGGCGTCAAAGCCAATCGTTCCCAGTAGACAGACTTGGCGCACCGCCGTTGCGACGTGCTCAAGGGGGAAGTCCTCCAACAGTCGCAGGACCTGTACGTACTCGCGCTTGCCCGCTTTGTCCAACCGCGATTCGAGCAGTCGTCGCAGCTTCGCAAACTCCGGCGGCAACTCCCAGCCGACCAACGGCGCGGCTTGATCGAGCGCGTTGGTCTTGCGTTCCAACAACGCCAAGTAGTGCAGCGGATCGAAAACCAACTCTTCACGTTCATAGCTGCGCTGATGGCGGGCGATCTCTTCGCTGCCGCAACAGATCACTACCTCATCCACGTAGGCTTTGATCAGGACCTGGCGGTGGCCGTAACGCGTTGGCACCGAATAATCGTTTGTCGCGTAGCGCACCAGCGACAACGAAGTCACCCTTGTCGAGCGTTTGTCGCAGGCATCGTAGGCTGTCGGTGCCAAGGGCAAGAGCGCTTCCCGATCGCGCTCGAAGCGTTCGCCGACGGTTTCGGTGTGCCGTCGCAAACGCCGTTCACGGTTGGCTCGGCACTTCTCTTCGAGGTGTTCGTTGAAGGCTTCCCAACTCTCGAATCTCGGGATCGGCACCATGAAATTGCGCCGTGCGAAGCCCACTAGCCCTTCGACTTTTCCCTTGTCGTTGCCCTTGCCCGGACGCCCGAAACGATCGGCGAACAGGTAGTGCGACTGCAGTTCGCTGAACACCCGCGTACGTTTGCGCGTGCCGTCGCCGAGAATCCTTGCCACCGCCAGCGTCGTGTTGTCGTAGACGATGTTGCGTGGCACGCCGTCGAAATAACGAAACGCGGCGTTGTGTCCTTCGCAAAAGGCTTCCGTCGTCTCGGCGGGAAAGGCCTTAACGAAGGCGTCGTCGCTGTGCGGCAGATCGACAACCAAGAAGTGCGCCTTGCGCTGGACTCCATTGATAACGACAACCGCTTCGCCGAAGTCGGCCTGCGCGTCGCCGGGCGGATGCGCCAGTGGCACGAACATCTCTTGTCCACCGAGCTTCTTCTCGCGGACGTAGTCCTTGACGATCGTGTAGCCACCGCTGAAATCGTACTCCTCGCGTAGGCGATCGAAGATGCGTTTCGCGGTGTGACGTTGTTTCTTTGGTTGTTGCTGATCGTCGAGCAGGATCTGATCGATGATTCCGGTGAACGCTTCGAGCTTCGGCCGTCTCACCGGTTTGCTCCGCCGATAGCCCGGCGGAGCAGCGTAGCGCAGCATTTTGCGCACCGTCTCCCGCGCTAAGCCAAACCGCTTGGCGGCTTCGCGTTCACTCAGCCCTTCGACGTAGACACTGCGCCGTACTTGAGCATATAGCTCCACGCGATACATCCTTCCCGTGTTCCACAAAACACCGAATGGATGCCAGCGGACCACCCGGGCGGTCTAATTTTCCGCCGCCCTTGAACGGCTTTAAAACGCCGTTCTATGGTCTAGTTTGTCAGCGCCGTTCTCACGAGATCGAAACGAGTCGCGCCGTCGATCTCCCGAGTCCACTTTTCGAGCAGCCTGCTCCGGCTCTCCTTTCGCTCGACTTTAGCGAGAAACTTTTTTAGAGGTTTGTCGGTGTTCCTCCGCGTGTAGCACGTCTCGTCCGCCTTGCGGTTGCCGGCGAACCCAGCCAGAGTCTCCAGATACGTCTGCGCCAGGTCATCAATCACCTGCTCGTGACTCGAGTGAGAGAGGTCTCCGTTCGAGCGCGCGATCAGAACCAAGCTGACGGCGAAGCGCCACAGGTCGTACTGATAGTCGGCGACCACAGCCTCGTCGAAATCGTTTAGGCCATAGACGACGCCCACTCGGTGCACGTCATAGGCCCCGAAATTGTAGGCGTGGCAGTCACCGTTGAGCCATGTGCGGGTTCGATAGCTGCCGAATCGGTGTAGCCGCCAGTCCCATTCGAAGTCCATCCAAAACAGGTGGTTTGTGCCGCGAAAGAGGGCGTAGGCCGAGGCCGCCATCTTGCAGTACTTCTCGTGCCGGGCCGCGGCGGGCAGGCCTTCGTTGAAATCCTCGATCGCCCTGATCAGCCGGCCGCTGCGGCCGTGTATGCGGGCATTTCGTTCGTCGTTTTCCCGGGATTCGTTGCTCGATTTGCTCATATCTCAATCGATAGCCCCCTGACAATAGCAGGTGCTCGGCTCGAACGCTGCCCAGATCCGAATGACCGCCAGCGGGTTGGCGCGCCCGTCCAGGCTAGAATACCCTCGGGTACTAAATACGTGTTGATCCGCTCAGCCGCACTAGCGGCGCTCATTCTCACCTCGACGCTTCAAGCGGAAAGCTGGCTACGCTTCCGCGGCTCCAACGGCGCGGGGACCGCCGAGCACAAAACGGTAGAAAGACCGTCGCTTGACGAAAACCTACTTTGGAAGACGGCGCTTCCGCCGGGCCACTCCTCGCCAATCGTTACGGACGACAAAGTGTTCTTGACGGCGGTCGAGAACGAGAAAATCTACACCGTCGCGCTAGCCCGCGAAACCGGCAAGATCCTATGGCGACGCGAAGCGCCCCGCCCTCGCCGCGAAGAAACCCACGAGCAGAACAACGCCGCGTCGGGCACCCCGGCGAGTGACGGCCAGAACGTCTACGTATTTTTCGGCGACTTCGGTCTCATTTCTTACGGCCCCGATGGCGGAGAGCGTTGGCGTGTGCCTCTCGGGCCATTCATCAACATCCGAGGAATGGCCTCGTCGCCGATCCTAGTTGATGGAAAACTGATCATTACCCTCGATGACGACAGCGACCACGCAAAAATACTGGCCCTCGACCCCGCAACCGGTAGTGAAATTTGGCGCATCGACCGCAGTGGGTACCGAAAGTCGTTTTCCATTCCCGCCGTGTACCGCCCAGCCGACGGCCGCGCGCAAATTATCGTGCCAGGCTCGTTCTCGCTTGTCTCTTACTCCGTCGAAGGCGGAGAGCAGATCTGGCGAGCCGGTGGTTTCTGCTGGCAGCCAAAAGCAGTTCCGATGCTCGACGAGACTCACGCCTACTTTAACTGCCAGGGCGCCAGCGCCGACCCCAACGCCGACCAATACCCGCACTTCGCCGGCGCCCTTGAGCAGTTGGACAAAGATGGCGACGGTGGCATCTCTGAAGCAGAATTTTACGAAAAGAAGCGAAGGGTCTATTTTGAATACGACTTCAGCGAAAACGAACGACTTGAGGAAGACGAGTGGGAATTTTTTCGATCCCGCATGGCGACGCGTCCAGGAGTTTTCGCGGTGCGGCTCGGCGGAACGGGCGATATCAGCGACAGCCACATTGACTGGGTCGTCGACCGCCCCATGGGCAACGTACCATCGCCATTGCTCCACGACGGCGTGATCTATTCCATCCGCAACGCCGGTATCCTTTCGAGCATCGACTCGAAAACCGGTAAGATCGTCAAGCAGGGCCGCGTCCCCGACGCGCTTGGAACGTACTATGCCTCGCCCGTTGTCGCCGACGGCAAGATCTATCTTCTAGACCTTGACGGCACCCTTTCCGTCGTGCGCGCCGGCGCCGAATGGGAACCACTTCATACCTTGCCCCTTAACGAGCAGTCCAGCTCGACCCCGGCGATCGTAGACGGTCGACTCTATGTCCGCACGACTGAGCACCTCTACTGCTTCGGCGAATAGTGGAATCCTCTAGAAGTGCCCGCTGAACTTCTTCGCGCCGAACTCCGCGGCGAAACCGCGGCGCTTAGGGAGCAGTTCAACTCCGCGCAGCCGTTCCGCCACATCGCGATCGACAATTTTCTTGACGAAGAGCTTTGCCAAAATCTCATCAAGCAGTTCCCGAGTTTTGAGGCCGGCAATGCGCAAAACGAAAGCGGAGACTCCGGCGGCAAGGCGGTGCATGAAAACGTTCGCTCACTCGGCGACGCATACCGGCAATTCGATGACCTCATTTCTTCGGCAGAATTTTTGAAGTGGCTAGGGGCCGTCACAGGCATTGACGGCCTGCGCTACGATCCCGACTACGTCGGCGGCGGCACCCACGAAAACCGCCCCGGCCAAGAACTCGATCCCCATATCGATTTCAACTTTCATCCCACCAATCGCCTCCATCGCCGACTCAACTTGATCGTGTTCTTGAGTGAAGTGTGGGGCCCCAGCTGGGGCGGTGTCCTCGAATTCCATCGCGACCCGTGGGACGCGCATCGCGACGAAATTTCCTCCGTCACTCCGGCCGCCAATCGCTGTGTGATTTTCGAAACAACCGCGCGATCGTGGCACGGCTTCCGCCGCATTGAGGTTCCAGGGGATACGCCCTCCACAACCCGCAAGTCACTAGCGGTCTACTTCTATTCGTCGGAGCGTCCACCAGATGAGACCGCCCCAGAGCACAGCACCATTTACGTACCCCGCCCGCTTCCCAAGAGAATCGAGCAGGGTCGTACTCTCGACAAATCCGACATCGCGGACATCGAAACTTTACTGACCCGCCGAGACGGCCAGATTCGCTTCCTCTACCACCGCGAACAGGAACTGCTCGATTACATTGCGCGTATCAATCGCTCGCCGTCTGTGCGGCTGGCGCACTTCATAGCCACACCAGCGCGCATGCTACGAGACTGGCTCCGCAAGCGCTGAAACTTCAACTCCTACGCCGATTGGCACACTATTTGTTGAACGCAACTCTAGGCGCGCATTTCTCACCACATGGCGAGTGACGATCCGGTACGGCGGGTGGCCTCAATCGCCCGCATCAAAGACCTTACCTGTAAAATAACGGACGACCCCAAAGTGTCCGTAACTCAGATTATATTCTTAGCCCTGGCGCTGCCCGCGCTCGTATCAGCGGCAGACGCTGATCGCCTTTTCGCCCGCAAAATCAAACCGCTCCTAGTGGCCAAGTGTTTCGCCTGCCACGGGCAAAACCCCGCCCTGCTGCTAGTCGAGTTCGACTTAACAAATCGTGAAGGCTTACTGCGAGGAGGAATATCGGGCCGCGCCGGCCTCGCCCCAGGCAACGCATCCGCAAGCCCGATTTATCAGGCCGTAACGTGGGCAAATGCCAAACTGCAAATGCCCCCTAAAGAGAACGACCGCCTAACAACCGAGCAAATCGACAGCCTTCGCGATTGGATCAACGCCGGCGCTCCCTGGCCAGACGACGCATCGATCGCGCGCTATCAAGCCGAGCCTTCCGCGTCCATTAGCGTACAAGTCGAGACCAGCGGCGGCCTAGCCGATGACTGGACCAATCGCAGTTACGATCCCGAGGATCTTTGGGCCTTCCAACCGGTAATCGCCACCAAAATTCCCGGTTCGAAAGCCCTCCATCCCATCGACGCGTTCCATCGCACAAAACTTGAAGCTGCCGAAGTCGAGCCCGCAAACCGCGCCGACAAGCTCACGCTACTTCGTCGCGCAACGTACGACTTAACCGGACTCCCACCGAGGCCCGACGAAGCCGAAATGTTCCTCGAAGACAATTCCTCGAGCGCCTGGCAATCACTCATCGATCGCCTATTAGCCAAGCCCGCCTACGGCGAACAATGGGGCCGCCACTGGCTCGACGTCGCTCGCTACGCGGACACCGCCGGAAACTCCAACGACTACGAACGCTCGAACGCCTGGCGCTACCGCGACTACGTCATCCGTTCGTTTAACGATGACAAGCCCTACGACCGATTCGTCATAGAACAACTCGCCGGTGACGAACTCGAGCCAGACAATCCCGAGATGCTCGTCGCGACCGGGTTCCTTCGCATGGGTCCATGGGGCTCGGCCATGCTCCCCAAAAAGATCGCTCGCCAAGCCTACCTAGACGACGTGGTACACAGCGTGGGCCAGACGTTTCTCTCGACGCCGCTTCGCTGCGCTAAATGCCATGACCACAAGTTCGACCCAATCCCAACGCGCGACTACTACCGCTTTTACGCCGCCTTCGCCGGCACCCAAATCGCCGAGCGCCCCGCCGCGTTTCTCGAGCGCGAAAACTTAGCCCGCTTCGACTCCGGCCGCCAACACGTCGATACGCTGAAAAACTTCGCGTCCGAGCGCAAGCAGATGCTCGACGACCTGGAGGAAGCCGCCGCCCGCCGCTGGTTCAACGAGCACGGCAAACCCTACGTCGCCAAGCCCGCGCGCAACAAGCTTCCTGATGACGAAAAACCGCCGCGCCACTACGGCATGACACACGTCGACGAGGGTCGCCAAAAAGTTCGCATGCAAGACGAGTGGATCTGGACTCGCCGCCTGGAGCGCTACGAACCCATGGCGCAGTCCGTCTTCAACGGGTCCGACTATATTCCCGGCAACGGCCGCAAACTGCGCGTCCCCGAAAAAATCGACCCCGAATGGAAACCGCAATCGGCGATCTTCGACGGCGGCTCAGTCCACGCACCGACCGAAGCGGTTACGCCAGGCGTCCTCAGCGCCATTCATCTACCCGCGGCAGCCGAACCAACCAGCGACCCGTACGAACTCTCAACAACCATCGACGGCCGCCGGCTAGAATTGGCTCGATGGATCACCGATCCGCGCAACCCGCTCACAACCCGCTCAATCGTCAACCGCGTCTGGTCGTACCATTTTGGCCGTGGCCTAGCCGCAAACCCCAACAATTTTGGAAAGACCGGCGCCAAGCCCACCCACCCCGAATTGCTCGACTGGCTAGCGTCTGACTTCGTCGCGAACGGGTGGTCGATCAAGCGCCTGCACCGCCTGATCACGACCTCCGAGCTATACCAGCAGTCGAGTGAGCACCCGGCTATCGAGACACTTCGCGAGAGAGACCCCGACAATCGTTTACTCGCCTATCACGAGCCTCGGCGGCTCACAGCCGAAGAGATCCGAGACAGCATGCTCGCCATTTCAGGCGAACTCAATCCCGAAGTCGGCGGAGTCCCCGCGATGCCGGAGATCAACATCGAGGTAGCCCTGCAACCACGTATGATCCAATTCTCGATCGCGCCGGCGCATCAACCATCACCAACACCCGCCGAGCGCAACCGACGGTCAATCTACACCTACCGCGTTCGCGGTCAAGCCGACCCATTCTTGGAAGTCTTCAACCAGCCAAACCCCAACGACTCATGTGAGCATCGTGACGCAGCCTCGGTAAGTCCGCAAGCGTTAACGATGATGAATTCCGACGCGGCGACCGATCGCTCCATCGCTTTCGCCCTACGCCTTGAGCGAGAAGCGCCCAACGTTGCCGAACAGATCACCCGCGCCTTCCGTCTGACCTATTTGCGCGGCCCTACTGCCGGCGAGCGGCGCATCCTGAGCGACTATCTAGCCGCGATGACAGCCCATCATCGAGCCCACGCACCGAAACCCTCGGCGTACCCAACCCGCGTAACCCGCTCGCTCGTTGAAGAATTCAGCGGCAAACCCTTCAAGTACGAAGAATGGCTGCCCGTTTTTGAAAACTATCAACCCGACGTCAAAGCCTGGCAAGTCGAGCCCGAGACCCGCGCCCTTGCCGACCTCTGCCTGCTGCTGTTCAACAGCAATGAGTTTGTGTATGTTTACTAAATTGAAAACTCGCCGCGAACTCATCTACTCGCTCGGTGCGTCGCTAGGCTCGCTAGCTTTCACTGATATGCTCGCCCGCGAGGCACGCGCCGCCGCCCCAAATGGACCGCTGGCTCCCAAGGCGCCGATGCTTGAGCCCAAGGCGAAAGCCTGCATATTCATCGTGCTCGAAGGCGGCCCCGGCCACATGGACACCTTCGACCCCAAGCCCAAGCTCAACGATCTCCATCTGTCGGAATCCACCCGCGACCCCAACCAGGTCCTAGTCGAGATGACTCAGAAGACTTATTACGTTGGCAGTCCATTCGGGTTCCGAAAGGTCGGCCAGTCGGGCATCGAGATGTGCGACCAATTCGTCCACATGGGCCAAGACGCGGTCGCCGACGAACTCTGCATCTATCGTGGCTGCCGAGCCCAATCCGTCAACCACCCTGACGCTCTTTACCACCTCAACACCGGCAGTACGCTCGGCGGCGATCCCGGTGTCGGTAGTTGGGTCACCTACGGCCTGGGAAGCGAAAACCAAGACCTGCCCGGCTACGTCGTCATGACCGAGCTAGCCTACCCCCAGGGCGGAGCCGGCAATTGGTCTAACGGCTTTCTGCCGGCCCATTACCAAGGCACCACTCTGCGCAGCTCGGGCTCACCACTGCTCGACCTCAAACCACCTGCCTGGAAAACACGCGATCAGCAGCGCCAAAGCCTCGACGTGCTGGCCCAGCTCAACCGCGGCCACGCCGTCAAGCACCCGTCGCACGACGAACTCGCCTCGCGAATGGAAAACTACGAGCTGGCGTTTCGTATGCAAAGCGAGGTGCCCGATCTAGTTGATCTCGCCGCCGAATCGGAAAAGACTAAATCCGCCTACGGCCTAGACCAAGAAGAGACCCGCGCCTTTGGACGCCAATGCCTGCTTGCCCGCCGTCTAGTCGAAAACGGTGTGCGCTTCATCCAAATATTCTCCGGCGGCTGGGACAGCCACGACTTTCTCGAGCGCAATCATTCCGCTCGAATCAAGAGCGTCGACAAGCCAATCGCGGCACTGATCCGCGACCTTAGATCTCGCGGCTTACTAGACGAAACGCTAGTCGTCTGCTCCGGGGAGTTCGGCCGCACGCCCGACAACAATCGCCGCGGAGGCGTCAATCCCAACGGCCGCGCGCACAACGCTGACGCCATGGCCGTGGTCATGGCCGGCGGCGGCACGCCTGCAGGCACGACGGTAGGGGCAACCGACGAAACAGGAAACCGCGCCGTCGAAGTTGTTCATCCCATCAAAGACCTGCACGTAACTTGGCTGCGCCTACTAGGCCTCGACGACAACAAGCTGACCTACTTCCACGGCGGCCGCTTCAAGCAGCTCTCGCAAGTAGGCGGGCAGATCATCCCCGAACTAATCGCCTAGGGCATTCTCAGTGAACCGGTACACCGTTATTCATCAAAGAACGCTGATTCCGGCAACTCCTAAAGATTGGACTCCCTAGGTCAACTTCGGAGGCGCAACCATTAGGGAGTGCGGTGGGGCTGGGGTTTACTGGGTCGGTTGAGGCGGGTCCTGCTGAGGACTGATCAGCAGGACCCGCCCCAACTTGATCCAGAAATCTCCTCCGCCACCGCACTCCCTAACGGTCGCGCCTCCGAATATTGCAGGCTTGACAGCGAGGCGAGCGGTCTATGCCATTCCTTAAAATGCTCTAGCCAACTCTGTGCTTTCGAGCCACAGACGGGAAGTCTGTGCGAATGACCTGACTCAGTGGTCACGAACTTCCCGTTCGCCGCTCCGGCAGAAGAACTACGCTTTCTCGATCAGAGTTACAGCTGCCCCGCGCCACGATGCTCAGTCTTCTTTCAGCTCTCGGCTAACCCGCTCCGTAATGCGGTCAACGATGGCCGGCATAGCGGTTAGCAAAACATCTTCAATGGCCGCGCGAATCTTCTCTTCCGGGACCCGTTCCGTTCCTTCGCCAAGTGTTTCTTCAACCAAATCAGCCAGAGGGTCGCCAATCTTTGCGACGGCGGCGCTCGTGGACGGCTCCCCGAGTAGTCCGTTCACGGTGCTCAATAGGCTCTCGGCGTCAAGCGGCTTTTGCAGTATGGAGTCAAAGCCCTCGGCCTCGGCCCCATTGCTTTCAAACGGCTCCAGTGGACCGGCGAGCATCACAATTCTCACGCTCGCAAGCTCTGCTGAAGAACGAATACTGCGGCACACTGTGAGGCCGTCCGCGAGCGGCATCTTTGTGTCGAGCAGCACCAACTCGGGTTTGGCCTCGTTAATGTGTCGTATGGCGGCTTGTCCGTCGGACACACCAATCACCCGGTGTCCGGCTGGTCCGAGGATATCCTCTGCCATGCGCTGAGCGTGCGGATTGTCATCCGCGATGAGAATGTCGGCCACTCGACCCTATTTTGGCGGTTCGGTTGTCGGCTGAACCTTGCGAGCATCGGGCTCGGTATCAAGGGCACTCGGTCCCGAGATAGTCTCGACCGAAACTTCGGCGCTAGGAGCGGCGCCACCAATAGGTCCGGTCCTTGATTGGATACCAGGAGGCGTGCGTGGCATAAGCGTTGTCATCATCGGATCGCCGGCTTTCGCCGCAATTCCTAGATCAGGTTTCCCAGAGAACATGCCCCAAGCACTCCCCATACGGCCGCGGTAAATACGGTTCTCTACGTTGTATTGATGCAGCTTGTAGCGCGCGGGGTCCGGCTCCGGGATAGCTCGACTCATCGCCGTTAGCCGTTCCTTGGCTTGCTCGACGTATGGGCTCAGCGGGTAGTCACTAATAATCTGCTCATAGGCCGCAACCTGCTGCTCTTCAAAGTTGTCGCCCAGTTCTTCGTAGGTCGTCGCAAGCATCCAAAGCGTTTCATCGGCCTTACTGAAGAGCGGGTAATGATCCGTTATCGCCTGCAGTCGATTGGCGCCGGCGCGGTAGCTTCCCTTGTGAACATAAAAATCCCCGACGCGATATTCGCCCTCGGCAATAAGCTCTTGCACGTCTCGCAGGAGCTGCTCGGTATCTTGCTTGAAAACGCTATTGGGATGCCGCAACAGGAGTTGCCTACACTCTTGATCGGCGCGAATGGCGTGACGATTGTCTCGATCCGGCTTCTGCAATTGGTTGTAGTGGATCTCGCATATCTTGAGCTGCGATTCCGCGGACTCTTCCATGTTTGGGTAGAACGTGATGAAATCTTTGTACTCTGCTTCTGCCTGTGCGAGTGCGCTTGAAGTTCCCTCTCGATACCAACTGTCGGCAATAGCCAGCTTGGCCTTCGCCATGTACTCGCTATCGGGATAGGTGTTCATCAGCGTTTGAAGCGTGATGCGAGCAAGCTCGTACCGGTGTTTCTCGATATTCTCTATCGACTTGTCGAACAGGATTTTGTCCGGCTGCTGCGAGCTGTTGGCGATTGGGTTGTCATACGGGCTCCGCCCACAGCCAACAGACAAAACCAAGGCCAGCACGAGAGCAGCTGAGAAGAACTTTGTTTCCTTACGCATCACTTTCCTTATTTTGACCGATTTGGCCGAGCAGATGTGCCGTGAACGCGCCACGCCGTATAGATTATTACGCGCGGGTCGCGGCCGGTGGATTCACCAGTTTCGTCATCGAACGGACCGCTTCGGCCGGATCAGCGGTTCGAAAGATGCTCGAACCAGCTACCAGAATGTCGCAACCCGCCGCTGCGACTTGCGCGGCGTTCGACGCAGTAATGCCGCCGTCGATCTCAATTTCAAAGCTGAGCTGCCTTTCACGGCGGCTGTGGTCGAGTGCTCGAATCTTGTCGATCGCCGATGGAATGAGTTTCTGTCCACCAAAGCCGGGATTGACGCTCATGATCAGAACGAAATCGACTATCGAGAGCACTTCGTCTAGAGTTTGAAGCGGTGTTGCCGGATTAAGCACGACACCTGCCCTAACGCCGAGGTCTTTGATCTGGTGGATATTGCGGTCGAGGTGCGCGCAAGTTTCCTGGTGAACGGAAATCATTTGCGCTCCCGCTTTGGCAAACGCCTCGACGTACTTTTCAGGCTCTACGATCATCAAGTGGCAATCAAGCAGCAGGTCGGTCGCGGCGCGCAGCGATTCGACCACGGGCACGCCAATCGAAATGTTGGGGACGAGACGACCGTCCATCACGTCAACGTGCAACATTGCTGCGCCGCCCTGCTTGACGGAATCAACTTGCTCGCCAAGGCGGGCGAAGTCGGCAGCTAATATCGAAGGCGCGATTCTGGCCATGGCGGTCCTGAAGCTTCAGCTTATCAATCGGCTTGGGTCCGCTATTCTAGGAAATCTATCTTGACGGAAACCGCAGCTCCAAAGCTAAGTTGGTTTCGCACTATCGCCCCCGGCATCTTGTTAGCCGCGACGGGCGTCGGTGCCGGCGACTTACTTACGGGCACGTTGGCCGGTAGCGAAGTTGGCGTCAGCCTGCTGTGGGCAGTCGTAGTAGGAACCGCCCTCAAGTACGTACTCACGGAGGGCATCGCGCGTTGGCAGCTAGCAACCGGCACGACGCTCCTCGATGGTTGGCATTTCAAACTCGGCGGCTGGGTACGCTGGGCCTTTCTGATTTACCTCTTCCTCTTCACCGTTATTGTTGGGCGCGCCTTAGCAAGCGCATGCGGCACGGCGGGCACCGCGATCTACCCGCTGGGCGACCCAGATACGTCGGTGCTCATTTGGGGCGTGATACATTCCCTGGTCGGCGTCGCGCTTGTCCTTGGGCGGAGTTTCCAAGCCTTCGAGTCGACCATGGCCTGGCTGATCGGCCTGATGTGTGTAACCGTCATCGGAACAGCAGTGGTCGTTTCGCCCCCAATCGGAGAAGTGCTGGCGGGCTTCATCCCGTCCATCCCCGACAGTGGGACGCGCTGGGTACTCGCGGTCCTCGGCGGCGTCGGAGGCACGGTCACGCTGCTCTCATACGGCTACTGGATTCAGGAGCAGGGCCGGCGCGGCGAAGCGATGTTGCCCGTTTGCCATACCGACCTTGCTGTCGGAAACGGCGTCACCGGGCTATTCGGAATCTCAGTCGTCATCATCGGTTCGCAGATCGACGTCGAGGGAGGCGGAGCTACGTTGGCGGTTCAGATGGCGGATCGCCTGGCCGAAGTGGTTGGCCCTGCTGGACGTTGGATCTTCCTGGCCGGTTTTTGGGGCGCTGTCTTCTCGAGTCTACTGGGCGTTTGGCAGAGCATCCCCTATCTGTTCGCGGACTTCGTCCATTTGAAGAACCGCTCGGCCAAGGAACTTCGCCACACCACCGCGTATCGTAGTTGGCTATTTCTGGTTGCGATCGTTCCGTTGTTTTTGATGAACGCGCCGGTCAAGCAAATTCAGCTGGTGTACGGCGTTTTCGGCGCGTTGTTCTTACCGTTACTCGCGCTCACGTTGCTAGTCATGAACAACCGCGTTGCCTGGGTTGGGAAATCTTTCACAAACCCGTTGTGGATCAATGCCGTGCTCGTCGCGGCCGTCATCTTTTTTGGCTACTTGGGATTTGAAGGCTAGTCCAACCGTGCCTCAGTAGCGCTCGATCCTCTTAGCCTGATTTGTGCGTGGATAACACTGCAGCGGGCCGGCGATGAGAAAAACCCCGGCGGCTCCGCCTACCGTTCTCCCCAACCCATCTTCGTTCGAAGCACATCGAAGAACCGCACGTTTCGGGGCTGAACGATTTTAACCGAGTGGTCCGCCTTCCACGCTCGCACGCGGTCGTTGGCTTCCAGCTTCACTCCCAACTGGCCGTCGACGCTCAGAAAATTGTTGTTATCGCCACCGGAAACCTTCACTTCAATATGGGCCGTCGACTGCAAAACCACCGTTCGGTTCGAGATGGTGTGTGGGCAGATAGGCGTCAGGCAGATCGCGGAAACAGCAGGCACCATCACGGGACCGCCGGCGGCCAGCGAGTATGCCGTTGAACCCGTAGGAGTTGAGATGATCAGCCCGTCAGAGCGGTACGCGCAGATATACTCCCCATTCGCGTAAGCCTCCAAATCGAGCAGCCGCGCGACAGCGGCCTTGGTGACAACAACATCGTTGAGGGCAAAGAAGCTGCTGACGATATCTCCGGCACGTTCGACCTCGGCCGCAAGCACCATACGCGAGTCGAGTTCGTAGTTCCCCTCTATGACGTCCTCAAGAGCGACGGCCAGCTCGTCGGGGCCGGTCGTCATCATGAACCCGAGACCCCCCAGATTAACCGCAAGGATCGGTGTTTCGGCCCCCGCGATGTTGCGCGCGGCCGAAAGAAGCGTGCCATCACCGCCAAGCACTACGAAAAGATCGAGCTCTTCGGGCGTTTCAGTTCGATCAAACCCATCGTCGCGCCCTAAATATGAAGCGGTAACCGCGTCCAGCTGGACGCCTACATCTCGCGCGTTGAACCATTCCAATAACTGGTTCACCAGGGATGGAATATCGCCACGGCCTGGTTTGCTAACGATGCCGACGCGTTTAATCATTTCGCGATTCGCCCGGAACGAACCGAAGGCCAGCCCTTAGCGTATAGCAGAAATTCCTTGTTGCCCTCGGCCCCTAGTATCGGACTATCTATCGAGTCAACGCGCGGAAACCCGAGGCCTTCAATAGCCCGACGGACTTTTTTAACCACCGCTTGGTGCAACTCGGCATCGCGCACGATTCCGCCTTTGCCGACCTCGCCCTTGCCGACTTCAAACTGCGGTTTCGCAAGCACCACAATCGCGGCGCCAGGCGCAAGCAGTTTCGGCACCGCTGGAAGTATCATCGTGCACGAAATAAAGCTGACGTCACAACAAACGAAGCTTACGGGCTCGGGAACATGATCGGATGAAAGTTGGCGAGCATTTACTTTCTCGCGAACGATCACGCGTTCGTCCTGCCGAATTCTCCAGTGGAGCTGCGCCGTCCCCACATCGATCGCATACACTCGCGTCGCGCCGCGCTGCAACAAGCAATCGGTGAATCCACCAGTTGATGCGCCGATATCGAGGCAGACAGCCCCAGTTATGTCCACTGAAAAATGATCGAGCGCGGCCTCAAGCTTCTGGCCTCCGCGGCTTACGAACCGCGATCGCTGGCCAACAAGCCGGACATCAGCGCCGGCTCCGACTTGCTTGCCGGGCTTTTCAACCTTCTGCTCGTCGATGAGCACTTCGCCCGCCAGGATCATTCCCTGGGCCTTGTGCCGAGAATCGGCAAGGCCTCGCGCGACAAGAAGTTGATCGACGCGGATTCGATCGAAGCTAGGCAACGATCTATTTTGACACCTTGAACGCCACCCCCTTGCGGAGTCCTATCGAACAGCGCATGAAAAATCCGCACCCACACGACTCCTTGAGACGCTAGCCGAATGAAACCCCCAACGCACTTCGCATTCGATCGGCGAGCCACTCCGCTTCGCGCTTCTCTCTGATGCTGCCGCCGATCATCGTGCGTTTCCCTATTTTTGGCCTGATCTTAAGGTCGTACCAAGCCTTTGCCGCCTGCGTCATCGTTTCTTGCTGCTTCATCCCAATCGTGACTTCGATATCCTCGATTGCCGCCTTCGAGTACACGTGGGTAGAGCCGATACCGAAGATCGTCTTTCGTACTCGAATTTCCCCGCCCTCGATGGTCGCCACCGTGCTGCCAAACCACAAGTCGAGTGAAACCCACGCCAGTAGCAACCCGAATAGGCCAAACATCCCCAGAAAGAAAATATTGAATCCGACGTAGTGCATGAACGCGATCGCGCCCCACCAAATAGCAGTGAACACGGTGATGGCAAGCGCGGCGCCGGGGTTGCGTGCCATTGGAAAAACGAACCGCGAGCCACCGGTCGGAGTGGTACTTACCCGTATTGTGGCCTCCGCGGGGTCGAAGACTCTCATCTGTTCACGGCCGAAGCGAGCTTTCCGCGGCGACTCATCGACATCACCGGTAACGAATACTGGAACTTCGAATTGAGCGCTGTAGTCGACGCCCGGAACATCGGCAGTGACGTCAAGATTCCAGACAACTGGCTCCTCGCGCTTCGACTCCGATGGTTCGCGGGGGGGCGACGTCGGCTCAACTTTACTTGGCAGATAGAACTCTATCGGGATCGTCACGCCGCCCGGTCCCTGACCCAGCGAAATCGGCGGTATGACGGAGCGCCCCTGCCATAGCAAATCTTTGCGGTCGGACTCTTGGTTACGCGTAATGATCCGATGGGATGAAAGTATTACGTGAACGCCGTCGGCCGGGATCGTGCGCAAGGTCGTGTCAAGCCGTGCGGCGAATCGACCACCGACCGATCCGGGAAAAGTCGTGAGCTGAAGCTCCGAGCTTCCGTACTTGATCCATTGCAGAGTCAGCCTTATGACATTTCCGGCAAGAAATAGTGAGATCAGCGGAAACAGAAATCCGAGGGCGGCCGGGTAGTTTTTCTTGACGAAGACTTCCTCCGGCAAGACATATGCGAGAGGTGCCGAAAGAAGCGTCCAGATAACCGTGAACAACCAATGGAAATACATATTGGTCTTGAGAGCCCCACGCACGACGCCGCCTTCCCACTTTGGATCCCACTTCCAAGGGGAGTCCGGGAATTGCCGGCGAAGTTCCGCGGTTGTCGCGGTTGCCCGAGAGGGCCGCCCGAGCTTGACCATGGCAACTATGCAAGCGATGGCAACAATAAGAATGATTCCGGTCGCGAACTCCATATCAGGGGTACTAGCTTAGTTATACTGAGCCCGCACCCAACCAACCTCAATGAGACAAAACTTTTCACTCACGGTCAATGGCACACAGCGCTCCATTGAAACCTTTGGCGAACGGCCACTGCTTGACGTATTACGCGAGGACCTCGGCCTCACCGGCACCAAGTATGGCTGCGGCGAGGGGCAATGCCGGGCATGCACCGTTCTGCTAGATGGACGAGCGACACCATCGTGCCTAACGCCAATGAAAACCGTTGGCGACCGGACAATCGAGACGATCGAGGGTCTCGCGGGCGGCGGCGATCTCGACGTCCTCCAGAGGGCATTCGTAGATGCGGAAGCCATGCAATGCGGGTACTGCGTGCCGGGAATGATATTGACGACGAAAGCGCTGTTAGAGCGAAACCCGTCACCGAGTGAAGACGAAGTTGTCGAGGGTATGAACGCGAATCTCTGCCGCTGCTGCGGATACAAGAACTTAGTCGAGGCAGTAAAACTGGCTGCTCACCGGAAGGCCAACAATGCCTGATCGCTGGGAAGAACTTGAGCCCGATCGTCACGAATTGCACGAGGCCCTGCCGTACCGCTTTGAGCTCGACCGCCGTGAGTTTGCGGCCGCGGCCGGCGCGGGTCTGTTGCTTGTCGTCAGCGGCTGCTCGTCAAGCGGCGCAACGCCAAAGGAGCGCACGCGGCTGCACATTGGCGCCGACGGAGTCGTCACCGTTTTCAGCAGTAAAGTCGAAGTCGGCCAGGGCTCGCGGACGCAACTAAGCCAAGCAGTAGCAGAAGAGTTGCGAATCGGCATCGACTCCGTAAGGATGGTTCTGGCCGATACAGATCAGACACCGGACGACGGCGCAACGGCCGGCAGCCGCACCACGCCTTCAACAGTCCCTCGTGTTCGAAAAGCTGCCGCTGCCGCGCGTGAGCTACTGCAAGCTACGGCCGCAAAGACCTGGGCAGTCGACCCTACAGCGCTTCAGGTTGAAAACGGCACCGTCCGCCACGATGGAAGACAACTCAGCTACGCCGATTTGGCAGCCAACCCAAGCACGGCCGCGACCGGTGATCAGTCAATACCGGTGGGCGTATTCGTGCGAACGACGGCTGCCTGGACAACTCTTGGCAAAGACGCCCCAAAGGTCGAGCGCCAAGAGATCGTTACGGGTCGGCACCGCTACCCATCGGATATCGTGCGGCCAGGCATGCTCTACGGGAAAATCCTGCGTGCTCCCGCCTATGCGGCCACTCTAAAATCAGTAGACGAGGGCGCGCTCGCTGATTTTCCGAATGTGCAACTTGTTCGCGACGGTGAGTTTGTAGGCTGCGTTGCGCCGACGTCATTTGAAGCGCGCGAGGCTGTCGCCAGGCTGGCCGAAACCGCCAAGTGGGAGTTCGCCCCCCATGTGTCGAGCGATGAAGTGTTCGACCACTTCAAGAAGCACGCGGTTCGCGAAGGGACCGGTCGCCGCGGGCCGCGCATCTCAGAGAAACTTTCTGAAGACAGCGACGGCAGAACCGCAACGGAGACGCTCGAAGCGCGCTACACCACCGCCTACATTCAGCACGCGCCGATGGAGCCGCGAGCCGCGGTCGCTGAGTGGACCGATGGGCGCCTAACGGTTTGGACTGGAACTCAACGCCCGAACGGCGTGCGCGGTCAGCTTGAGGAAACATTTCGTCAGAGCGAGGGAAGCGTGCGGGTGATCGTCCCCGACAGCGGCGGCGGCTTTGGCGGAAAGCATACCGGTGAGGTCGCGATCGAAGCGGCGCGATTGTCGAAGGCAGTTGGAAAACCTGTTTGGCTGCGATGGACCCGCGAGGAAGAGTTCACCTGGGCCTACTTCCGCCCCGCCGGTCTTTTCGAAATCCAAGCCTCAATCGACGGCAAAGGAAAAATCGTCAATTGGGACTTTACGACGTACAACGCGGGTGCCTCGGCGATCACGCCGCCGTACGTTTCGCCGGCGGTTCGCACGGCCTATTACCCCAGCGATTCACCCGTGCGGCACGGTTCATACCGCGGCATCGCCGCCACCACAAATAACTTCGCGCGCGAATGTTTCATCGACGAACTAGCAGCGTCGGCCGGCATTGACCCGCTCGACTTCCGTCTGAGAAACCTAAACGATGAGCGCATGATCGCAGTTCTGCAAGCCGCGGCCGATAAATTCGCCTGGCGTCAAAACAGCGTTACAGGAATAGGAATCGCGTGCGGCACCGAGAAGGGCTCTTACGTCGCCACCTGCGCGGAAGTGGAGATCGGGTCTGGTGAGATCCAGATCACTCGCCTCGTTGAGGTATTTGAATGCGGGGCCATCCAAAATCCACGAAACCTCCGCGCGCAGGTCGAAGGCTCAGTCATTCAGGGCATTGGTGGTGCGCTGATGGAAGGCGTGCGCTTCGCGAACGGGCGCTTGGAAAACAACTTGTTCTCGCGCTATCGCGTGCCGCGATTCCGCGACGTCCCTCCGATTGAAACTGTCCTGCTAGATCGCAGAGATCTACCCTCGGCAGGCGGCGGCGAGACACCGATTATTTCCGTGGCACCCGCAATCGCAAACGCCGTCTTCTCTGCAACTGGCAAACGAGTGCGGCAGTTGCCGCTACAGCTTTCCGTCTGAACGATCTATGTGGCATCGACTAATTGTCGTAACGCTACTCATCGGCGTAACCGCCGCGGCGGCCCCATTGGTCGTGGTCTCAATCGACGGACTTGACCACCGCTGGCTGCGTGACGCCGACGAGTTGGGCCTGCGGATTCCAACGCTGCGCCACATGATGGCCCAGGGCGTCCGCGCCGATGGCGTAACCGGCATCGTTCCGACCGTGACCTGGCCTTCGCA
This sequence comes from Bryobacterales bacterium, assembly GCA_965247305.1. Lineage (GTDB taxonomy): Bacteria > Acidobacteriota > Terriglobia > Bryobacterales > UBA6623 > CATQHP01. Next base: position 6,291,791 of record OZ252030.1, read on the forward strand.
TACGACGATGATCACGGGGGTGAGCGCCGCTACGCACGATATCCCTAGCAACAATCAGCCCGACAAGCCCGGCATGCGTTGGTGGTGGTCCTCGTTCTTGAAGGTTCCAACTCTCTGGCACCTGACTCACAATGCGGGAATGACAAGTGGCGCGGTCTGGTGGCCCGTCACCGCAGGCGCTGACATCAACTGGAATCTGCCGGAATTCTGGGATGATCCCGATCTTCCCTACCGATCGCTACTAGCGGTCTTGAAGCAGTCGACATCGGGGCTACCCGAAGCAATCGCAGCCGAATATCCAACCTTCCTGCGCCAAGCGATGGGCGACCTGCAAAGAGTGCAAGCGACTCGTCACATCCTCGAGCACCATCAACCCGATTTGATGCTTCTGCACTTGGGCGAGCTCGACCATGAAGCCCACGAGACCGGTGCGTTTTCGTTAAACGCACGCGCGACGGTCGAGTATATAGACCAACTGCTCGCTGCCTTGCTGTCGTCGGTTCCTGATGAAAGCTACGTTGCGATCGTTTCCGATCACGGCTTTGAAACGCGGCGTCACGTATATCGCCCAAATGTCGTTCTAAAAGAAGCTGGCTTGGCTGCTCGGGCCGAGGTCAGTGAGGGCTTATTCGGAGTCACTAGCGAAGACGCAGCGAAGCTATTTCGCGGCCGTCTCGCGAGCGACAAAGCGCTGGCGCGTGAGGTACCGATTGGCGAGGTTCACGCCATGGCTCCACATTTTTTCACTGGCTAGCGGCGTTTGAAACCGGCTTCCAAATCCTGCCCCATCCGTCCGACACCGGAACGGTGGTTGACGACGCCGAGATGCACGGCACGCATGGTCTTTGGCCGACTCGCGACGACTATGCCGCTTCGTTCTTGGTCACCGGCCCGCGCATCAAGCACGGCACCATACCGCGAATTTCGATGCTCGACATCGGTCCGACTTTCGCGGAGATTCTCGGTTTGGAGTTGCGCGCCGCCGAGGGCACCTCGTTCTGGAGTCTACTGACCCGCAATTGATCCCCGCGCTAAATCCACCCGGCGCACTATAATGGCTTCTCCGGTTCGCCGGGTTGTCAAAATGACCCTCCCAAAAATTTCGCGTACCCAATGGCTAGTCTGTTTCGTCGCCGCGCTGGGGTTCGCATTCGACATCTATGAACTTTTGATGCTGCCGCTCATCGTGCGGCCTGCCCTTCTCGAACTGGCCAACGCCGCGCCCGGCAGCCCCGAGTTCAACCAATGGGTGGGACTACTCTTCTACCTGCCCGCAGTGTGCGGCGGCGTATTTGGCTTACTTGGCGGTTGGCTGACCGACCGCTTTGGGCGCCGCGCCGTATTGGTTTGGAGCATCTTGCTCTACGCATTTTCCGCTGGCGCCGCCGGATTCGCGACCAGTCCGGAATGGCTGTTACTGTTCCGCTGCACGACGTTTGTTGGAGTCTCCGTCGAATTCGTCGCGGCCGTCGCCTGGTTGGCGGAGCTGTTCCCCGACCCCAAGCTACGCGAGGGCGTTTTGGGATGGACACAGGCATTCAGCTCAATCGGCGGCGTGATGGTGACCGGCGCTTACTACCTCGCTGTTACATATGGCGATTCTTTCCCGGCGATTGCGGGCGGCCATGAGGCCTGGCGCTACACGCTGATATCGGGGCTGATTCCGGCCATTCCTCTGATCGTGATTCGACCTTTCCTGCCGGAGTCGCCGATGTGGGCGGAGAAAAAAGCCGCCGGCACTTTGCAACGCCCGAGCGTTCTAGAACTTTTTCAGCCGCGCTTTTTGCGGACTACGATCGTGACGACCATCATCTTTGCTTGTAGTTACGGCGCTGCATTCGGCGCAATCCAACACGTGCCGCGCATCGTACCCGCGTTGGTCAGCGAACTGGGCCGGGTTGCCCAAGAGCAAACTGTTAGCGGCGTCCAACTATTCCAAGAAGTCGGCGGCGTTCTCGGGCGAGTCGTTCTCGCAGTGCTGGTTGTCGTCATCGTGAGCCGCAGAAAGTTGCTGCAAGTGTTTCAGATTCCGGGACTATTAATCTTCCCCGCAGTCTTTTTCTACGCTGCTATGAAAGATGTTGAAGCCCTTCGCTGGGGAATTTTCCTGGCCGGATTTGTGACCGTGGCACAGTTTAGTTTTTGGGGGAACTACCTGCCGAGGGTGTATCCAACTCGATTGCGCGGGACGGGCGAAGGCTTCGCCGCAAACATCGGCGGGCGCATGATAGGCACGTTCGCGGCGCTGCTAACGACGACCCTCGCGACCTATGCTCCTGGTGCTTCGCCGGCGATGAAGCTCGCTTATGCCGCCGGCATCGTAGGCACCGGCGTGTACGTAATCGGCTTCATCGCAAGCTTCTGGCTGCCGGAACCCAGCGCGGAAGATCTGCCGGATTAAAAAACTCAATCACTCTAGCTTTGGATCGATCTGAGCGTTAATTTCATTCCAGAACTCCTGGATGTTTTCGAGGCTAGGTTGGTCTGCGTCCGCTACGCTATGCAGAGCTTTGCCCGATAGCACGAGCGGAGCCTCAGTCTTCGGAACCCACGCCGCTAGCTTTTTCATTTGAGCTGCGTGCCGTTTGTCGCCTGCTAGGTTCTCCCATTCTTGTGGGTCGTCGCTGTGGCGGTAGAGCGGCGAAGTCGTCGGGCAAAAAGCCATCTTGCGGCTATTGCCTTGGACATAACCGGTTTCGGGCTCGTAGATCCGTTTCCTTCCTCGCGCGCTCGTCCCTGTGTAGCAGCGAAGTGGCGCGGCTAGCGCTACAGCAACTCCGCGTTGCGCAAAACATAGCCCACATTTCTACAGTACACCGGCGTGTCAAGTTTCTGGAGGCTTTAGCGGGCTGGCATTACGGTCAAGGTGTTGAATTCGCGGTGGTTATGAATATTTTCCTTTCACGGTACGGGTGTTTTGGGTTTCATGCCAAAATTGGGCAAAACTGGGTTTTGTCGCCTTTTCACCGTCGACTCGGTGAGTAGGACCCGTACTAGACTGAAAACACGTAATTTCCGCGGCATTTGCGATTCGATCGATCCGTATTGCCGGGGCTGTCCCGGCTCCCGCCCAGGCGACCGTAAGCGGTAGGCGCCAAGCACCAAGATCAACGTTGCGCGTGGCTCCAATATGATGACCGGTTTCGCCTACAGTTCAATCAAAATCCGGAGTCGATCCTCGACCGCCACCACGGTGTCACAAGTCACGCGGCCCAGTTTGCGACTCAGACAAATCTTCGAAACCGAGCGGATATCCTCACACTTCGCGTAGCTCTCCAGCGTCAAACCGCCTTCCGGCGGGGTGATTCTGACATGAAGTGGGATACCTTTCCTTCTGGAAGTAAGCGGTATGACGACAATCAGCTCGGCCGGACCGTGATTAAAGGTATCGACTGAAACAATCAGGCCCGGTCGCATTCCTGACTGTACGCGGCCGACCGTTGGGCTGAAGTCGATCAGCCAAACATCGCCTCGATCCGGCGCGGAAGGCGTCAAACGTCCTCTAGCCCGTCAGCTACGGCTGCGTCCCAGGTGTCTCGCTCCTTGAGTTCGTCGGCCCAAGCGTCGTGATCAGCCTTTAGCGCCGCATAGGCGAGGTTTGTTTCTTCGAGTATCCGGTGCCGGCGGTAGGACTCAACCGCGAGGTCCGCAGCCTGATGAATCGAGCAGCCGTCTTTACGGGAGATCACCTTGAGCGCATCTCGTGATTTCTCACTGATACGAATATTGACACTCGCGATGATTACATATCAGTATACACTTACATAGCGAATACTGAAACGGATTTGTGGCCAACGATAGATCCGGTGCCAGCATGCACGCAGGAAAAGCCCGGTTCGTGAGGAATGCGCACACACACCCTCCGCGACTGGAAACGTTCCTCCCCTGCAAAAACAGCCACAATCTCGATGCACTCGTTGAAGTCTACGAGCAGAACTATCAGCCGCAAAGAAAATCATGCAAGACTAGCCCAATTTCACAGCCCCACCAAATTTCATTAACCGTCGGTAATTTAATAACTTCGGATATACAACCTAACTATCTACACGAAACGGAAACGAACCGATGCAAGTGCATAGGCAGGATGAGGTCCGGGTTTGGCTACAGCATTTTCAACGGAAGCGTAGACCGGCAATTGGACACGCTGGCCGCGAGTGCCGGGTCGGGAAGAACGTCGACCTGGAGGTCGACGCTGCCCGCCGGAGGTGGGCACCACGAGGCCCCGCGAGAGTGCTTGCAGCCGCGTCTAGTGTCCTGTCTCTAAAGTTCGATTACAAAAGCGGGCGAGGGAAGCGAAGATTTAGTCGGCGGTTTTGGACCAGACGAACGGCTTGGAGTCGGCGTTGCTGAGTTGGATGTAATCCTCGATGGCGCGTTCCAACTCCGCTGTGCTGCGATGTACGCCGCGGCGAATCTGCTTCTGGGTCAGAGTGGCGAACCAACGCTCGACAAGGTTGATCCAAGACGCGCTGGTCGGCGTGAAGTGCAGATGGTAGCGCGGCCGTTTGGCCAGCCAACGCTGAATAATCTGGGTCTTGTGGGTTCCGTAGTTGTCGAGGATCAAGTGGATCTCGAGCGAGTCGGGGACCGCCTGGTCGATGGTGTCGAGAAACTTGCGAAACTCGACCGCGCGATGACGGCGATGACACTCGCCGATCACATGGCCGGTCTTGACATCCAACGCGGCAAACAGCGAGGTCGTCCCGTGGCGCTTGTAGTCGTGCGTGCGGCGCTCGATTTGTCCGGGACGCAGCGGCAGCAGCGGCTGCGTGCGGTCCAGGGCTTGGATCTGAGACTTCTCGTCAACCGACAGCACCAACGCCCGCTGGGGCGGGTTGAGATACAGACCGACGATGTCGCGCACCTTCTCGACGAACAACGGATCTTGCGAGAGCTTGAAAGTTTCGCTGCGATGGGGTTGCAGCGCGAAGGCCTTCCAGATGCGCTGCACGCTGGAGTGACTCAAGCCACAGGTCTTGGCCATCGAGCGTGTTGACCAATGCGTGGCGTCGGGGGGCGTCGATTCCAGAGTGAGCGTGATGACGCGTTCGACCTCGTCATCGCTGACGCGCCGCGGCGTGCCGGGACGCGGTTCGTCGAGCAGCCCGTCGAGGCCTTTGTCGAGGAAGCGCTGGCGCCATTTGCCAACGGTACGGCGGGCCCAGCCGAGTTGGGCGGCGACGACGGTATTGTTGAGTCCGTCGGCGGCGAGCAGAATGGCCCTGGCGCGTTGGGCAAGAGCCTGCGCGGACTTGCGCCGTCGCGCCCAACTTTGCAGGCTCTCGCGCTCGGCCGGGTTGAGCTTGAGCGGTTTCAATTGAGGACCAGTTGTCGTCGTCTTCCCCATATAGACATGGCGACAACAACCTGTTTAATGTTACGCGAACTTTAGATACAGGACACTAGCCCGCATTTCTCACCACCTGACGGCGAAAGCACGCGACAGGTGCGCCACTACTTCGTTGCGCTCGATCGTCGTGCTCGACGGACTGTCAAGTACGCCTCCCCGCGCCGACCGTCGCCCGCCTCGTATTGACGCGCCTCTCACCCACTTTCGCTCGCCACGTGGTGAGAAATGCGGGCTAGAATCGGTCTACGTAAATCGTGAAAATGCTCTAAACGGTATGTCGCGTGCGGACAAACAATCGACGGGGGGTACATCACGGCCCTTTATCCAGCCGACGCTCGCGTTATAGCGATGGGACCGTCGGTCGGTTCACAAAATATCGCATGCCTAGTCCTAACGTCCCTCCCGAGCGTGGGGCTAGACGAACCCGGACGACGCTTGTGTCCGCGTCTGCTCCGTCGATTTTTGTGAACTGGTGCTCGCCGTAGGCGCCGGCTCTCACAACAACATCTCTTGGTTTTTCGGAATCGAGGTTGACCAAGCGCACGCGCACGCCCTCGGAAGTAATGCGATCGACCAGCGCAGCCACTTGATCAGGCAACCCAATGCGATCGCGCGCCGGATCGAGATAGAACAATCGAGAATGCAAAACGTTGCCCGAGCGCCCCGGGTGATTGCCGCCCATGGCGAGATTCACTAGCGACCCCACGGCGACCGGGGTGAAGCGGTGCGTATAGTCGGACGTGCGTTGGTCGTCGACAGATTGATCGGCGCGGATAGTTTTCACCCGCTTATAGACTTCATCTAGGTCGCGCCCTAACGCTGTGAGCGGATAGGCGGCGTTGTCGCCATCGAGAAACCGAATCCAGGGGTCGCGGCCCAGACCTTCGAGATCGGTGCGGTCAAAGGTCGCGAGATAGATGTCGCGCTGGACGTCTAGGTGCTCGCTCGCCGAGTAGCCATACCAGCCGTCGTCACCATGCTTTCGTGGCAGCATGACCCGGCCGTTTTCGACACGCTTGACCGCGTAGAGATTGGCGATCTGACGCCGCAGCGGTTCCATGTATCGTCGGTCGCCCGAAAGGAGCAGACCTACGCCGAAGCCGATCCTTGGGCCGCGGATGAAGTAGTTGCAAGAGCCAGATTTTGGATCGAAGTCCCACCCGAAAACGCCGCCGTACCACTTACCGTCCCACTCGCCACCGATCGTTCCATCGAGGCCAATGTTGGTCGGAATGTTTCCGCCGTTCGCCAGAATGCGCTCGCGCCAAGCGTCTAGGTACTCAAGAGTCCACTGGCGATAGCGGCTTTCGCGGCTCAGCAAGTAGGCGTTGAACCCGAGGGCCGCGGTGCAAAGATTCAGCGGGTGGTCGCCCTTGATATTCGACGCAGTTGCATAGCGCGTAAGGCGTTCTGGCGCTCCTTCGACTTGCAGACCGCCCCAATCCATCTCCGACGCCGGCGTGATCTTCGCGCCGCGGCTGCCGTTGTGGATGCTCTTGATCAAGTGGTGTTCGGAATCGTAGTTGTCGGCTTGGGGATCAGCGCCGGTATAAAAGTCCGCGAAGCGAGTCGTGCGTTCGTGGTACTTGGCGTCGTTTGGCCGCGCCAAGGCATACAGGTTGAATGCAGCCAGAGCCTCGCCCGTATGCTCCCAATCGAAGGCGGTGACGAATTCGCGCCAGTACATGCCGTCCTCGGCCATCTCGATGCCGTCGGCCTTGGCGGCGGTGAACTGTTTGAGATGTCCCTCCCAGGCCCGCTCGTATAGTTCCAAGACCCGCTCGTCGCCGCCTAGAGCATAGAGCAGCGTCCAACCGGCGAAGTTTTCCATGGCGTCGTCAGCGCCGTCATTTCCGCCCCAGCGCTCTACACATTTGAAGTAGCCCCGCTCGTCGACGTAGCGGTCAGAGAAGACCTGGGCGGCGTCGGAGGCCGCGTCGAGCAGCGCCCGCTCGGCGCGCGCCCATTCCGGCGGAGAAACCGGATCGCTCAACTCGACGACTGGTTGGGCAGCGAGCGCAACCGTAAAAAAGGCGACAACGAACGGTAAACGAAAATTGACTGACACTGAAGCCCAATCTTACTCGATGGGCGCTACGGGGAGCCTCGGCTCACGAAGGGGTTTGGCCTTTCCCGTTCGTTCGGCGGGGCAGGGGGATATCCTCGCGCGTCGTCGACTTTGAATCCCACGGTTGCACCCTAGGCTAATTCAAACGCGACCCCTACCGGGGTTCAGTATCCGCACGAAGCCTCAGTAATTCGATTATGGAGTCATTCCTCAGACCTTAGAGCCTCCAATAAAGCCAAACTCCAGGGGGAGCCTCGGCTTCCGTGACTCGTACTAGAGCAGGCTCATTGGGTCTACGTCGATCACCAACGCCGTTGGCGGCCAGCCTTGGGCGAGTGAATATTCCCTGGCTCGTTTAAGGGTGGCTGCTACGTTCTTGCGGCTGACGGATTTCAGCAGAAATTGATAGCGGTATTCAGTGCGTAGTTTGACGACCGGGGCGGCGGCGGGGCCCATCATGCGTACTCCGGCGAGTGGCGGCATGAGGTGCTGGGCTAGTTTACCGCTGAGTTCGAGCGCTTCTTCAAGCTTGCGGCTTCTGACGATCATGGTGGCCAGCGCGGCAAACGGCGGGTAGCGTAGACTCTTCCGAAAATTTAGTTCGCGTTTGTAGAATGCATCGTAGTCTTGCCGCGCCGCCAGCTCGACAGCATAGTGCTCGGGATTCATAGTTTGCAGGATCACTTGGCCCGGTTTATCACCTCGTCCCGCTCTGCCGGCGACCTGCGTCAGGAGTTGGAAGGTACGTTCGGCGGCTCGGAAGTCGGGCACCCCGAGGCCAACATCCGCGCTGACGACACCGACTAGGGTGACGTTGGGGATGTCGTGCCCTTTGGCGATCATCTGGGTGCCTACGAGCAGGTCGTAACTGCGCTCTCGGAATCCGTTGAGGATCGTTTCGTAGTAGTCCCGGCCTTTGACGGTGTCGCGGTCTAGGCGGGCGATACGCGCTTTGGGAAATTCGTTGCGGAGCTGGTCTTCAACTTTCTCCGAGCCACTGCCCTGAAAGTGAATATACTCGCCCTTGCATGCCGGACACTCTTTCGGGATAGGTGCGGCGAAATCGCAATAGTGGCAGAGCAGGCGCTGCTCACGCTTGTGGTAGGTCAACGTGACCGAGCAGTTTTCACATTCGACTCGATGTCCGCAGGACCGACACATCACGTAGACCGAGAAGCCGCGGCGATTGAGCAAGATCATCGCCTGTTCGCCGGCCTTGAGACGTTCGTCGACAGCATTCACTAGCTGTCGCGAGAAGAGCTTGTTTTGACGCGTCTCAAGAAACTCCTGGCGCATGTCGACGGTGATCACGGTCGGCATCGGGCGGCGCTGGATGCGCTCGGGCATGCGCAGCATCTTGTACTTCCCGGCGTCTACGTTGTGGCGGGATTCTAGGCTCGGCGTGGCGGAGCCCAGAACGACAGTCGCCCCCGCGGCCCGCGCCCGAATGATCGCGACGTTGCGACCGTGGTAGCGCGGAGCTTCTTCCTGCTTGTAGCTTGATTCGTGCTCCTCGTCGACAATCACTAAACCCAGGTCGGCCAGCGGGGCGAAGACTCCGCTGCGGGTTCCAATCGCGACGCGCGCTTCGCCGCAGCGGATTCGGCGCCATTGCTCGGAGCGCTGCATATCGGTAAAGGCGCTGTGAAGGATGGCTACGCGGTCTCCGAATCGGGCAAAAAACTGCGAGGCGACGGCGGGCGTAAGCGCTATTTCGGGCACCAACAACATCGCCGAGCGATCTTGGGATAGGCATTCTTCGATGGCTCGCGAATAAACCTCGGTTTTGCCTGAGCCGGTCACGCCGTAGAGCAAAAACGATGCGAACTGTTTCGCTCTGAGAGAGGCCGTGATTGCATCGACGGCGGCTTGTTGGTCGCCGTTGAGATCGAGTCGCTGGACGTCGGATACTTGCCCGAGCGGGTCGCGAATCAGTTCCAGAGTGACGACGCCGGCCTTGGCAAGTTTGCGGGCTACTTTTGCGGTGTCTTTGCGTTCGATGCTGAGTGGCTCGAGATCGTGGCGGCCAGGGTTCTTGACGAGAAAGTTGACCAGCCAGCGCTCTCCCTTCGATGCTTTCGGCGGAAGCGCATCGAGATTATCGGGCCCCACGACCAAGCGCCCATCGCGGGCTCGAGTCGGGTCGCGGTCTTTCATTTGTAGTTCGACTTTGACGAAGCCTCGCTTCTCGAGGCTGCGTACCGCGGTCTCGGCCTTGTCGAACTTCTTCAGTAGGTACGTGAGCGATAGTGGGCGTCGTTCGAGGGCGCGTAGAACCAAAACGTAGGGGTCATCAGCGCCGGTCGAACGCATGAATTGCGCGGCGGCGTCGGCTCCCGCGGGAGTCAGCGACACGAATTTCGTCGAGCGTATCTCGCCGCCAAGCGGCAGCGTCGACTTGAAGACCTCGCCGATTGGGGTGCAGTAGTAGTCGGAAATCCAGCGGCCAAGTTCGATCAGTTTGGGCGTTAGCGCCGGGTCTTCGTCGAGTAGTCGCAAGACAGCGCGAGTTTTGTAGTCCGGCTTAATGGAATGCGTCGACAAGACGACGCCGGCCAGCTTACGTGGTCCGAATGGCGCGATGATTCGACAGCCGGTCTGGACGCGATGTCGCAGCGTTTCAGGCAGGCTGTAGGTGAATATCTTGTCGAGCGGCACCGGCATGGCGGCGTCGCAGTAGAGCGGCAGATCTTGACCGCCAGGTTGTCGATCCATCAATTGAGATAGGGGCGGATCAACTCCGTCCAGATTTCGTATCCGGCATCGTTGAGATGGAGATCGTCCTCTACAAAGAGATCGGCGCGGGGCTGTCCGTTGTCGTCCAAAAGGGGCGTGTCGACATCAATGTATTCGAGGCGGTCGTCGGTTTCGGCTATTGCTTTGACCTTGGCATTGGCCGCGCGCGCTTTGTCGATGAGTTCCCAGCGGCGGATGCTTGGTTTGATTGCCACGAAGACAATCTTTACTTCCGGAAGGGTGGCGCGGGCCTGTTCGACAAACGTGCGGTAGTCGGCCTCAACGATCTCTGGCGTCTTTCCGGCGCCGATGTCGTTGTCGCCCTCATACACGAAGATCGTTCGCGGTTCGAGCGGCAGCACGGCGCGGTCGAGGTAGCGGATGGCGTCTGACATTTGGGAGCCGCCGAAGCCGCGATTGATGAGACCCATTCCGGGGAAAGATTTTTCTAAGTCCCAGCGGCGGAAACTAGAGCTGCCGAAAAACACAATGCCGCCTTTTGGAGGTGGGTTTGCGCTGTCAGCCTTTTCGAAGGTCTGCATCGCCTCTTCCCAGCGGTCTTGGTCACCAGCGACGGCCGCTTTTGATTGGGGTGCGGGGTCGCCGGCGGTTTCAGGACCGCCGCAAGCAATGCAGAGGGCGAGGATTAGAAAGGCGAGTAGCGATTTTGGCATTGCGGTTTCGTTCAGATACTATCCTACTGCGGCGTGAGTTTGTGGTCGGGCTATCGCTTGGCGGCGCGAAGAACTACGGTCCGGCCAGGATTTCGCCGTGCGGTTTTCCTTCGGCTAGTTCCACGTAGCGTACACGGACCTGTTCGGCGAAGCGATCCCCGACCCAATTGCTGACGGCACCCGACAGTTCGACTGTTGTCGAAACGCCCGCACCGTTCTCGACAGTTACTAATTCTTCTAATGGAGTCTTTGCGCTGAACGCCGCCTCAACCGCGGCGTTTAACTCCTCGAAGAATTGAAGTTGCCCTGCGATGATTTCGGGTCCGCCGGCCGAGCCGTGACCGGGCAGCACTGTAGCGGGTTTCAGAGTTTGCACCTGACGTGCGACGTTGGGCCAGTTGCCTGTGTTGCCGTGACCAGTGAAGTTGAACGGCCCGTTAACAATCGCATCACCTGTGCAGAGGATATTTTCTTCCGGCAGATAGGCAAACCCATCGCCGCGGGTGTGCGCCCAGCCGAAGTGATGGAGTTCGACTCGCCGGCCACCTTCGTCGATGACGTGCGGAACCTCGCTAAAGGTTTGTTGCGGCGGTTGAACCGTGTCCGCGCCGACAGCCGCCACGTCGGGCCGCGACGCCGCGGCACTTTGCCATCCAGCGGGCTCATAGCGTTTCATCTCCTCGGCCACGCCGATGTACGCAAGAGTCGTCGCGCCCGAGCGAGTCCAAAGTTCGTTGGCATAGGCATGATCGCCGTGATGGTGGGTATCGAAGACGTACTTTACCGGCTTGTCGGAGATGGTCTTGAGATCTTCCATCAATGCTTTCGCGCCGCTTGGGAAGTTGGCATCGACGATTAGCAAGCCTTCGCCGAGATCGATCACAACGTTGTTGCAATGGCCCTGATCGCGCTCGCCCATACGGAACCAGACGCCATCAGCAATCTTCTCGAGGGCTGGAGACGCCACGACAGGTTCCGCGACGGGAGGTGAACTGCAGGTCCATGCGATGGCCAGACCGACAACTCCACACAGCAGCACTAGTGTTCTTTTCATCAATCGATACTCCTCGTTTCTCACAGGGATTCTAGCGCTGTTTAGCCCGCTCCCGCAGAACGTAATCCGCGACCGTACCGACCGGCGCCGCCCAAAAGCCATTGGCGGGGTCCTCAAGGTAGGGGATTAACTGCTCGAGCATCGATACGCGCGTGGTTTGGCGCCCCGATTCGTTGATCTCGTGTCCGCCGAGAACCAACCAGAGACCGTCCTCGCGGGCGTCGTCTAGATGCGCTTTGAGGTCGTCAAAGCCCTTGCCGTCCGTCTCGATGCCGGTAATACGCGCCATGTCGACGTAGCTCGGATCGTTGGCTGCTTCGTCGAGCCAGGTGCGGCCGGTTTGGAATAACTCCGCAACGAGAGGAACGTAGCTCTTCGATTCCCTGCCGCGTCCGACGAAAGTCTGGCCACAGGGATAAGCGAATGAGGTCGCCTTGGCGCCGAGCAATTTTTCAATCAGCCGATTGCTTTCAGTTAGCTCGAAGCGCATTTTGTCGAGGCTGTAGTCTTCGAGAGCGCGTTCCCGTGAGAAAGCGAAGTTCCCGGAGCAGGGGTGCGTCAACGTGTGGTTCGCGATCTCATGGCCGGCCGCGGCGAGACGCTTCCAGCCTTCCAAATGGGGTTCCATGCGAGCCGGCACTACGTAGAAAGTTGCCTTCGTTTTGAATCGCGCAAACAGTGCGGCACCAATATCGGGTTGGCTGGCGCGGGCATCGTCGAATGTCAGGCTGACGGCGGCTTGCTTGCCTTCGGGCCATTGGAATGAGGGTGGTTCCTGCGAGCGGGCCGCGGAGGAAGCGAACAACGCGACCAACACGAGCGAACAGTTTGAAAGTCTCATAGCCACACTTTCTTAGAGCGTCCAGGGCTGACGATACTTGTAGCCCAAGTACTCGTCGGCTCGCGCATCGTCGATGAACTTTTCTGTTGTGCCGTCCCATTGAAGGTGGCGTTTGGTTTTGAGGGCGATATTTCCGATGTTCGCGGTCGTGGTCGAGCGATGCGCTGATTCGATATCGCAGTTGGGTTTGGCGCGGGTCTTGTTGCAGTCGAGAAAGTTGCGAATGTGGAAACGTGGGTCGGCCGAGCCGGTAGCGCCGCGCGCTTCCATCGCCGGGCGGAAAGATTCGCGGTACTGGCGCGATCGATTACGGTCCAGCGGAGACACGGCCGGGCGATCGAACGTTGGATTGCTCTCGGGGATGATCTCCCAACCGTCGAAGAAGACGTACATGGTGGCCTTGGTGCCTCGGAATTCCGCCAAGAATGGGCGTGTGTTGCTGATTGGGGCGGCGTTAGCGCTGTACTGCGTGAAGCTGACCAGCGTTTGGCCAGGGAACTGCCACAGGGTCTGCATCGTGTCAGGAGTTTCGCGGTTGTCTTCGAGCGCAAACTTGCCACCAATGGCCGTGACCGACTCGGCGGCATCGTGGCCGAGGCCCCACTGGATCAGATCGAGGAAGTGGACGCCGTTGTCGGTGAGTTGGCCGCCGCCGAAGTCGTAAAACCAACGGTATCGGAATGCGTGGCGATTGGGATTGTAAGCGCTAAGAGGCGCGGGCCCGAGATACATATCCCAATCGAGATCGGCGGGCGGGGCGGAGTCGGGTGGATTGCCGATACCGCGCGGCCATTGGTTTTCTACATTGGCACATCGTACGGCGGTAACGTGGCCTATCTCGCCGCTACGGACAATCTCGGCGGCTTCGCGGCAGAAGGGCGACGAGCGGCGATGGATGCCCACCTGGACGACGCGCTTGGTTTCGGTGGCGACTTCGACCATACGGCGCCCTTCCCGCACAGTTAGCGATAGAGGTTTCTCAACGTAGACGTCCTTCCCCTCCCTGCAGGCGTCGATCAGCATCTTGGCGTGCCAGTGATCGGGCGTGGCGACGACGACGGCGTCTAGGTCTGATTCGACTAGTCGACGGTAGTCGGTGAATCGGGCCGGGTTGGTACCGGCGTCCGCGATCGCTTTGTCGAGATAGTCGGACCGCAAGTCGCAGACAGCAACGATTTGTTGGTCTGCGTATTCTTTCGTAGCGTTGAGTAGATTGTTGCCGCGATTGCCTACGCCGATGAAGCCTAGCCGGATGCGGTCGTTGGCACCGAGAATTCGTTGGTAGCCAGCGGCGGCTGAAGTGACGGCAGCAGCAGCAAACACGCGGCGGCTCGGTTTCATCATGGCGTGATTCTAGCGCGGACGACCCTCGCGCCGGCACGTCTTGGTTCGGCTATAGCATTTTCGCCGAAAGCGTAGACCGGCAATTGGACACGCCGGCCGCGAGTGCTAGGCCGGAATGAACGTCGACCTAGAAGTCGACGCTGCCCGCCGGAGGCGCGCGCCACAAATCCCCGCGAGAGTGCGCGCAGCGGTGTCTAGAATCGGTCTACGTAAATCGTGAAAATGCGCTAGGAGTCTGCCCCACCGAACGAAAATTGTCGATTTTTTGTCAACATATAGTGGTTTGGAACATATTCAACCGCATCATGTGGTAGGTTAAAGTTTCTGTGGGACAGACTCCTAGCGCTGCGATATCCAGATCGGGCTTGACCAGGCTAACTCGCCGTCGGCTTGCTCTACGCGCAGGTAATACCAGTGGTCGCCCGCTTCGGCTTCGGTATCTAAATACTCGAACTCGGCTTCGGCGCTGCCGGGCTCGTGCTTGTAGATGTACTCGGCGTCACGGATAACGTGGATAGCGGCGATGTCATTGGTCCCGCGAGCGCGCACGGTGATTCTTTGAGGACCGTCGGCCGCGATCTCCTCACCCATGAACGCGTCGCCCATGCGGAAGTCCAACACGATGTTGTCCGTCGCGCCGTAGGTGTGACGCTTGCGAATCGAGTTGTGAATCGACTCGCGGCTCTTATCCGGCGTGTAGATCATCGCGTAGGAAATGTGCGTCGAGTAGTGGTCGGAGCTGGCAATCACGCCGATCTTGTAGCCCTTGGCCCAGGCGTTCCACATCATGCCGGGCTGTTGGAAACCCCCGGCGGCGTCGGCCTCTTCGCCGTCGTTGATTCCGCGCGGGGCGTTCTTGTGTTCGTAGTTCTGGCGAGCGCCCTGGTAAATCTCGGCGACCGTATCGACCTCGGGGTCGTTGTCGCGCCAGTCGGTCCCCATCGAGTTTGTGCCGGACGTATGAGGAATCGAAATGCCGCCTGTCTGCTTCGCTACGTCGTACATCAGCTTCGTCTCGTTGCGCACACCGCTTCCAAACCCCATCGAGCTAAACGTCAACAATTCGCCATCAGGGCTGTCGGGCAACAAAAAGGCGGGGTGCGTGGGGATGAAGAACGGCACGATCGGATAGTTGCGATGCGCGTAAATTAGATTGCGGTGACCGAATGGATTCCCCGGGTTGCGCTCGTAGGCATAGAGCGTCGAGAAGCGATCGGGAAAATGGTACATGTCGGCCATCTTCTGTGTCATCGTGTTCCAGAAATCGGTGCCGCCGGCTTGGTGGTCAGTTGACGCGCCGAAGTCCATTGCGCCGGCGTCGATCATGTAGCGGTAGAACTCCGGCAGCGAGCCGTCGTCCATGCCGCCAACGTCTTGGGACAGCTCGGTATGGCGGTGCAAGTCGCCGCGCACGATGCGCAACGTCTCGCCATTGTGCTCCGCGCGGTGGTTGCGAATGAAGCGAACGTCGTCGATCTCGGTGGGGTGAGAGGTTGGCCGCGCTTCACCGGGCATCGGCTGGTAGGGACGCAGACGCGGCGGTGCGCCCGGTCCGGGTAGCTCCAACGAACCCGCCACAACGCGGTTCAATCGAGGCCGACTCGCGAACGCCCAGCGGCGGCTCTCGTTCGGCCAAAACGCCCACAGGCGGCCATCGGCAACCGTCATTCCCATTCGCGTGCTTTTACGCGCCCAGCTTTGCGGCAATGTGATCGGCTCGGTCCACTGCCGGCCATCGAGGCGCGTCAAGAAATATTCCCAATACGTTGTTGGGCGATACGAACGGCGGCTGTAGCGGCGTTTGAACGACATCCACAAATTGCCGTCTGGGTCGAACATCAGTTGCGGACGGCTCTCGCCCGTCGAACCAGCGGCCTGGGGATCGTCGAACGCAACGGCTGCAGGCGTCTTCCACTGGCCGCCGTCGTAGCAGACGATTTCAATGCGGCGCGGTCCGCCCATCGGAGTTCCGGGCTGCACGTCCCCGAGGCCCTTACCTAGGTCCTTGCCCCAATTGACGCCTGACGTCTCCCACGCAACCCAGGGTCGACCTTGTTGGTCGACCTCGATGCTTGAATGTGCCTCGAAACGCGTCGTCGTCGCGATCGGCATTTCAGCGCCCAGGCCGGTCGTCGAAGAATAGCTGCGGGCGAACACGTCATAGTTGCCTTCGGCGCCCACGCCGTAACGGTCCCATGCGATCCAAGCCACGCCGTTAGGACCGGCCGCAACCGCGGGGGCCCAATCGTTCGCGGCGGTATTGGTGACCGAAACAGTTTCCGACCAACTCCCATCGCGCAAGTATTTGAGGCGAATTTGAGAATGGCGGCCGACCAACGATTGCCAGACCACATAAATCGTGCCATCGTCGGCGCGCGCGACGTGCGGCTCGATATCGGGCAGCGGGTTGTTGGTGAGCCGATGCTGCCGCCCCCATTCGCCGTCCTCCCACGCCATCGCGTAAATGTCCCAGTTACCCGGGCCATCGCTTGACGGGCGTTGCGAATAAATTAGCCAGGGCTTGTCGTCGGAATCGGTGGCGATCTGTGGCCGCCAGAGGTCTTCGGCGGCGCGCCCAACAGGTACCAAGCGGGACCAGCGGCCTTCGTGATAGCGGCGGAAGTTTAGCTCCTCGCGGCGGTCGTGGTAGCTGTACCAGGTCGTGAACAGGTCGCCGCTGGAGTTGGAGGTAATCGCCGGAGAGTCGTGTTGGCGCAGCTCGGTACCGGAAAGATCTGTCGCCGGCAATGTGCGCTGGATCGCAACGCGGCCGTCAACAGCGCTCACCCACGGACCGAACCCCATCGACATCGGTTTGAACTTGAAGTCACCCTCCGCTGTGCTGACTGAGACTTCCGTCCCGCTACTACCGCTGCCGCGTAGCCAAAGACCCTTCGACAAAACCTCCTCGCGAAACGACGGCGCCGGGTTGTGTACTACCGTCGATGTGAGCATCACGCGCACCGCTTGTGTGGCCAGCTTCCAGCCGCCTTGGGGCAAGATGCGATCGGGCGGCTCTTGGCGATGGGGGTCGATCGCTAGAATTTCTCCGCCGCGAATCGACAGACTGCCATCCCACGATTCGCCGGCCGGGTCGCCGACGCCGAACAGGATAAGCACTTGCCACATGTCAGCCTCGCGGGTGCCTCCCGGATGCCAGGTGAAGCTGTCCATAAACTCCGACGTGGCCGCGGCGGTCGCACCGCTCTGAGGTGCCGCGAGTTGCTGGGCGAAAACCAACGAGTTGGCAAGTAGCGATGACAATAGCAGCGCCCCGAGTCGGCTGGAAAACTTCAATCGAAAACTGGGTTCAGGCAAAACTAGACTCCTCCAAATGGAACACAACCAAATAACCCGCATTTCTCACCGCCTGAGGGCGAAAGCACGCGATAGCTGCGCCACTACTTCGTTACGCTCGATCATCGTGCTCGACGTACTGTCAAGTACGCCTCCGCGCGCCGACCGTCGCCCACCTCGTATTGGCGCACGTCTCACGCCCTTTCGCTCGCCACGTGGTGAGAAATGCGGGTTAACCATTGCGAATCTGGCGCTTCTTCGCATCGAAAACTACGCGGCGGCCTCGCACAAAACTTTCGTCCGAAAGTAGAACCGCGATCGAGTGCTCGTAACCGGCTTCGATGGGCGCGTTCGGCTTATCGCGCGTGCGCGTGCAGTTCAAAAAATTCAGCATGTGTGGATCGCTTTCCTTCTCCGCTACATTTGACGGCTGGGCGATGCGGTCATCGTCTTCAACCGATTCGCCGCTAATTAACCAAGGATCGCTCCAGCGCGTCGCGTCCATCACGCCGCGCGTGCCAAAGAATTTTAGGTGGCTGCTGCCTTTGACTCCGAACGTCGAGCAGTACCGAACCATGAACCCTTTGTCGGGGTATTCGAGAACCGTTTCGACCGAGTCTGGGGCTGTAAATCCGTCGTCACCCCAGCGGTATGATCCCGCCGCGGTCGTCGCGCTATTGGGCGCTCCAGAGTCGGTGACGTAGTGCACGAGGTCCATAAAGTGGACCGCGAGGTTGCTGTGTGGGCCATGCGAAAAGTCGCGATAGCCGAACCACCCGGCGTATTGTTGAGGGTCCCAGCGACGCGCTTTGCGGTGCATCAAGAACGCGTCCCAATCGGTGTCTTGCTGGTCGAGCTTGCGCTCGGCATAGCGATACCAGTACGGCTTGTAGGAGTTTCGCGCTTGCTCGATCTTGAAGATTTTTCCTAGCCCGCCCTGGCGAACAAACTCGCGGCCGGCGACGGATGCGGGAAAGCTGCGCACCTGCGTTCCCATTTGCACAACGCGATCTGATGCCTTGACCGTGTCGTAGGCGCGGTTGAGTTCTTTGATGTCCATCGCGAGCGGCTTTTCGACATAAACGTCTTTCCCGGCGCGTACAGCGTCGATCAACTGCGTGCAGTGCTGGTGGTCTGGCGTACCGATGATTACGGCGTCGATGTCGTCGCGAGCGAGTAGATCGTGATAGGCGTGGATCTGCTCGGGGCTATTACCGGCGGCGTCTTTTACTGTTGCAGCGGCCTTCTCGCGTTGCTGTTTCCATATGTCGCAGACCGCGCGGACCTCGGCGTTTGTGTCCTTGCGAAAGTCGAGCACGCCTCCGAGAAGGTTGCGCGATCCGCAGCCGAGAATACCGACACGGATGCGGTCATTCGCTCCGACCACACGCGCTGCACTCAAGGCGGTGAAGGCAGAACCGGCGACGGAGCGAGAAACAAAGTTGCGGCGAGTCATGGGAACAGTATAGATTCAGGCCATGCCGAACTTTGCTTGGTTCAGAAAACTTTTCGTCATTGCTGTCGCCTGCGTACTTGCCGGGTTGCTCATTAACCCTGTCGCGGTCGACGCTCAGGACACCAATCCTGCGGTCGTCGAAGCGGGCGACTACGCCTCACTGCAAAAAGCGTTTGACGCTGTGCCCGTCAGCGGCGGACTAATTCGATTGCCCCCTGGTCGGTTTGAGATCTCCGAGCCGCTCGTACTTTCTCGCGGCGATGTGCGCCTCGAGGGCGCGGGCGCGGCCACCCACATCGTTAATTTGAACGAGCTAGGGGAACCGGCCGTGATCCTGCAGTCAAGTCTCTTTGACCCAGAAGCTTCAGGCCGTGACAACCGCCGCAACTCGGTGTGGCGCGTACAGCTTGCGAACTTCCGAATCAGTGGCAACCCGAAGAGTGGCGACGGAGTACTTGCCCGTTACATCGACGAAATCTATATCGAGGGATTGTCAATCGACCACCACGGTGCGAACGGCATTCACTTACTCGAATGCTATGAAGATCCGCGCATTGCCGACTCGATCATGACCTACAACGGGGCCTCCGGCCTGCTGGTCGAGGGCAGCCACGACATCGTAGTCAATGCAAACCAGTTTGAAGAGAATCTCGATGCCGTTCGCGTCACCGACAGCTTCAACCTATGCATGAACGCGAACAACATCGACGACCACCTGCGGCACGGCGTCGTCATCGAGAACACCTACGGTTCGGTTCTCTCCGGCAACATGATCGAGGAGTGCGCGGGCACAGCGATCATCCTCGACCGTGACGTCTACGGCGTGACGATCAGCGCCAACGTGATCGCACACAACAACGGTGGAGGCGTCGATCTTCGCGATGCCTGGGGCTCGACGGTCAGCGCCAACACGTTCACGATCAACCCCGAGTGGTCCGTCCGCATCGGACCCGATAGCGGCCGTATCGCCGTTACCGGCAACAATTTTTCAAATAGTTTCCTGGGCCAAGGCACAAAACGCGAAGAAGAGTACGACGTCGAATGGCCGCAAAAGGGCTACGCGCGCGGAGTTTTGCTTGAACGCACGCGGGCTGTCACTCTCACTGGCAACATCTTTTCTGGCATGATCGGGCCGGCAGTACGCGGACTCGGCGATCTCAGCGGTATCGTCTTGAGCGCAAACGTCGCAAGCGATCTCAACCGCAAGAGCGGCGCGGGCGAGACTTTTGATTTCGACAATCGCAGCGGAGTCCGGATTACTCCGTAGCAACTGTCGTCGGTGCTTATAGCATTTGCAGCTTGTCTTGATAGTGGCGCCGTGCGCTTTCGATCATCGTCCGCGCTTGGTTTCGGTTCTCGGTGGAGCCAAAGTTATCCCGCTCCACAAGGTAAGCCCACAGCCGGTCAACCCAGCGAATTGCTATTTCCAGATCTTCGCGCACGAGCGTTGGCCTATCTCCGCCGGTGACGTACACCGCGCTCGAGTGCGCCATCGCACGCGTCGTCAGGCCCGGCGCACCCGGGCCGTAGACGCGAGCGGCGAACCAAGCGGATTCGCTGACTTCGACGGATTTCTCTAGGCGATAGGTCTTTGCACCACGCGCATCCGCGGCTTCGATGACACGGCCATTCTGGATAAACTCGACTCGATCGATCGGCGTACGTGACATCACGTTGACGCGTAGCGTGGCCCGATAGGGCGATCCGGCGTTGAACGTAATCTCCTCGCCGACCTCGCTACCGTTCACGTCAAACGTCATCAGCGGCCCGCTCGTCGCGAATGAGCGACCCTCGCGGTAGCGCTCGATCCAGCGGTCCCACGTCATTTCACCACCGACGTGGACATACTGGCGACTGCCTCCGGGGATGCGATTAATGCCGCGCCAATTCGTAAACGAATCCGTACCGGCTCCGGCCGCGATGCGCAGACCGCAATTCAGCAGGGTGTACCAGAGCTGGTAGGCGCCGTCGCCATACGGAATGAGGTCGATCGTATCTAACCCGCCAAGCGCCGCCGTCACTACACTTTCTTTCGCGCCAAGGTTGGTGTCGAAGACATCGCGCATGGTACCGCCGATCGGGTGCATGTACGTCACGAGGCCACCTTGCGCGCGGGCCTCAAGCGCCGCCATCGTGTTCAACGGGAAGTCATAAGGCGAGTCACTACCCGGGACACTCGTGTACGAGGGCGGCACCTGCTTTTTGATGTTTAGAAAACCCATGTGCCCGAGCGGGTCGCTGTTGCGGTACTCCTGCCCCCAGTAGAGAAAATGACGCTCGGTTGAAAGCGGGCTCACCTCGCCGGTGAAAAACTCTTTGTCGTGAACGAACGCGCCCTGTGCATTGGCGACGATCATATTCGCGGCGTTTAGATCCATCGCCTTGAGCCAGGCGAGCGACTGCGCCGGCCGCTGGTAGTAGCTACCAAGATAGTTCGCGTGAAAATGGTTTTCGCCGGAATACCAGCCGCGCTGATTCCAGTTGGTCCAGCGCTCGAGTTGAAAGCTGACCTCGGTGGTTTCGCCGGGCTTGATGTCGATACTCTTGGCGCTTAAGCGATATTCGTAACCGCGTACGGCTGTTAGTTTAAGACCACCCGCCGGGACATCGAACTCGGCGTCGCCGACCGCGACGAAAAACGCATCGCGTTTGCCACCGGGATCTAGCGGGTAGTAGAAAATCGGCTCACCGCGAGGCGCGTAGCCCTTGCCGTCGGAGGCTTCGATATACAGCCGCGCCGCGGTCGGCTTGCCCATTTCGTCGACCAGCTTCACTCGCACCTTGCCCGACGGCTTGCGAAAGTTCAACGAATCGATTCGTACGTGAGTCGGGTTGCCGCCGCCAATGGGCATCGTAAAGAGATCGATGTTTCCGAATCTGTTTGAAGCAAATGCGATCCGCGAGCCGTCGGGCGAAACCTCCGGCGCAAGCTCGTGACGCGGCGTATTCGTAAGCGCCTCGGGCTCGCCGCCTTCACTTGTCACGCGGTAAAGCTCAAAGTTACCCGCTCCGTTGATAACGTCCGCGGAAAATACCGAACCACCACCTGGCAAGGCGCTGACACCGTCGAGATTGACGATATGTTTGGGCAGGTATCTGGTCAGCGGCAGTTGAACAGTCAAGCCATCTCTCGCCGCCGGCAACGACCAAATTTGCGGAGCGCCGATGCGCTGCGCCGCGAAAACGATTTCTTCTAAACCGCCCGAAACTTCTAGCCAAGATCCGGCGGGGTTGCGCTGTGGACGCGACTGCATCGCCGTAATCTCGCCCGAGCGCGGATCGATCGAATGAAGCAGCGCGCCGGCGCCGCCGACCATGAGCGGACAAAGAATCGCCTTGCCGTCCGCGAACCAATCCGGTGTACCGCCGGTCGGGTAAGGAAGTCGAAGTTTGCGTTCCATTCCTGATTCGACGTCAACCGTCGCAAGCTCACCGCGTATCTTGGCAAATCGCCCGCGCGGGTTTTCGCCGACCACATAGACGATTGATGCGCCATCAGGTGACCATGCAGGATGGTCGTGAAAGCCGGGCGAGGTGGTCAAGCGCGTCGCGTCGCCGCCGGAAACGTCGGAGGTCCAAATGCTTCCGAACAACGAAAACGCCAAGCGCGCGCCGTCGGGTGACCAGGTCGGTTCAGTTGCGCCGAACGCCGTCGAATCCGAGTCAGCCGCCGACGCCGGCGGCACGCTGGCAGGGCGAATGGCAACCCAAGCAAGGAGTAGCAACAAGGCGCAGGTCGCGATCCGAACCCGATGTGTCATGCCCGGATTATAAAGCCCTACAGCTTTTAGTGCTCGGATTCTTGATTTGGTTACAACGGCTCGGCCGCCGCTTCGATGCGATTGAAATAGCGCAGCCACGGGTCTCCCGTATCTTCGCGGAACTTCGCGACCTTCTCTCGCAGTTCAGACAGTATCGTTTGATGCGCAGCCGATCCGGCCAAATTCGTGGTCTCCATCGGGTCGGCAACGATGTCGAATAGCTCTTCCGGCGCGTGACGCAGCACATTCTGAGTCCGTCGAAGCCCAACTGTTTTCGACTGCCGTGAGCGAACCCCTTGCCACGTCGGCGATCCCCAAAGATCGCTCGGCAGGGGCATTTCGAGTTCCGGGTACAGAAACTTCGTGTACTTATATTTGCGAGTCCGCACGCCCCGCCACGGGAAAAAATTCACGATCTCATGAAATGTATGAGAGTAGTAATGCTCGTCGCGGCCGGCGCCGGATTCTTGCTCGATAATCGGGACGAACGAGCTGCCATGGAAATCGTAGTTGGCAGGGACCTCCGCGCCGCACCAGTCGATTACCGTGGGCGCGATATCCGTCAGACTGATCATCGCGTCGTTGGTTACGCCTTTGCGGCTCCGGCCTGGAGCCATTGCAAGCAGCGGCACGTGTAACCCGGTGTCGTAGGGAGACGCCTTGGCCCCCGGGAACGGCATGCCGTGATCGCTAAAACACAGCACGAGCGTGTCGTCGAGGCGCCCGGCCTCTTTCAATGCGTCGAGGCAAAATCCGTAGCCTTGGTCGAGGCGGTCGATCGATTGATAGTACTGCGCCAGCTCGGCCCGCACCTCGGGCTGATCGGGCAGAAAGTCGGGCACCGTGACGTCCGCCGGTGAATATTCGCGCTCGTCCACATTTTGGTAATCGCGGTGGTTGGCAAAGCCACCGGGCCCACCGGCACGGTGCGGATCTGAAAACCCAACGTGAAGGTAGAACGGCTGACCCTCGGATTCAGCGAGAAACTCGCGAACCTTCTGCCCCATGTCCCAGACATCGCGGTTCCCAAATTGGGCAGTCTGCTCGTAGTCCCAGGGATAAACATCCGCCGGTTGGACGTGCAATTTCCCCACGACGCCTGTGCGAAATCCCTGCGCCTTCAAAATGCGGGGGATCGACTGCACATGGGGCTGGGAATGAAAATTCGCCGGCAGGTGGGCATGGCCGTATTGCCCGTTCTTGTGATTCTGCAATCCCGAGAGAATCACCGAACGGCTTGCGCTGCACGAGGGAGTGGTCGCGTAGGCGTGCGTAAACCGCGTGCCCTCACGAGCGAGCCTGTCCATATTCGGTGTACGTACAACATCGTTGCCGTAACAGCCGGCGATGGCCGCTTGGTCGTCCGCAATCAGACACATCACGCTGCGAAAGGGTCGACCCGTCTGAGCGTTGAGTAGCGCCGGCGCAGCGGCCGCGACGGATGAGGCACCCAAGAATTGGCGACGATTGAACGATTCGGCTAGCATGACGGTAGAGGATTGTAGCAGGCGTGTTAGATCCATCGATAACGCCACAAGAATATCTTGCCTTGAGTGTTAGGTCGTGATATAAACACCAATGTGCCGACCCTAAATATTACGGATAAATTCGGAATTCTACTGGAAGGTCAACCCGATCGTTCATTTAGCTTTGGGAAATATTTCCAGCCGCTGCGGGGTCTGAACTTTCGCGATCTCTCGTTTGGTCAGATCGCTGACGAATTCTTGAACCCTAGCTTGAAGGATTTCCCACTTGACAAAGCCAGCCCTGGCGCTTCATTCACAGACGACATTCCGATCAGCGCCGGAAATCTCGAGTTGCTAGTCGAGGCCGGAGCAAGCGCGGGCCTTCAAATTTCGACGGCGAGGGACAAGACGCTTGGCGCGGATGAGTGGGGTCAACCAATCAAGATTAACGACGGCGAGGCCTATGTCGGCTTATTGGTAGACGCCCAAGTCCGGTCAGGAATTTCTCGCGGGATCGGCAGCGCGAACTTTGGTTTCGATATCTCGAAATTCGTTCGACTATCTACTTCCCGGCTAGCCAGTGAGAACGACCGATTTACCGACGCGCTGCGAAAATCAGTTGAGACATTCTCGGTAGTCGCCGACTGGGATGATCTCGTCAAGCTCAAGCCCGACGTGGTCGCCACTGCTGAAGGCGAGGGTGCCCTAAAGACGTCCATCGAGGCGAACTTTTCGCTCGCGCCAAACCCACTTCTCTCCGCTGAGTTGCCGGCCGGTGGCGCAACAGTGGGCATCACCGCGGGCGGCAGCGCCGGCCTGAAGGTGAGCGGCAGCCTGTTCGGCGGCTATCAGCTACGAGTCCGCCGCATCGACGGATCTCGAGTCGAGCTCGGTTACTACACGCGCAAGGGTAGTCGCCTCGCGTTCGAAGTTCAAGCGGCCGCTGGGATCAGTGGCGGCATCGGCGAACGCGACCTGATTGGTTTCGTACTCGGCCAGATCAGCTCGAATCCCAAAGCCGACCGAAAAGCGCTCAGCGAGGGAGGCCTCAACGAATCGCGAATTGACCGCATTGAGGACATGATCAAGAAAGGTGTCCAGCGAAAACTCGAGGTCAGTCTGGACGTCGTATTTAGCTCGGAACACTTCAACGGCGAAGCGTTTCTATTTGAAATCGATACGACCCTAGCCACCGTGAAAACTAAGAAAGCCGTTGCAGCCGCGCTACACGGTGACCTGACGACGATCACCGCCGCCGACCTACGAGGCGTGAAGCTCATTCGCACGGTAATGAGCGAGGTTGAGACGCAAGAACGAACGTTCCGCTTCAACTTGCTCGGTATCTACAACCATATTTCGATCAGTAAGCTCTGGCTCGACAGCCGCATGACCCTCAACGCCAACGGTGATATCACTTTCGTTGACACGGCGACGGCGCAGCGTGCCGGCATCACCATGACTAACTTCGGCGCGAACGAGAAGAAGCTCCGCAATGCGATGACGCAGAGCTTCATGATGACCGCCGCGTACGAAGCAAGTGGATTATCGCCTACGCCACCCAAACTGGGAATCGACAGCCAGTACTTTGAATTCCACTCGGCGACGCCGTTGCAAGTGATGAAAGACAACCTTGACATTGCGCAGGCCCTCGGCAGGCTGCATCACTCCACGAAGTCGGCCTTGTTACGCGCCGAGACTAAGGACTTCGGTGAAAGCACATTTTTTGCGTCGATTTCATACGGCAACGCAGTATCAATGAGCATGTTTCTAACGAACGGCAAGGCTAGATCGGCCACGCACTTCGAAGACGCCGGTCGAAGCGCTGTTCTCAAACTAATCGAACGGGGTGACAAGCTCGACTATCTGCGCATGTTCGCCGAGAACAAGAGTGTTTGGAATGAAATGAAAGACATCGGTTTTCCCGGCTTCAGGCGTGTCTACCGTGACCACGGCGTCAGCCTCAACGACGGTCAGGAACAAGTGTTGATCTCGTACGGAGTCTCGTTGCTCGATTGGGCAAAAGCGATGTCGGGGCTGGCAGGACAGATAGTTGACGTCCGCAAGTGGATCGATGAGCATCCAGACGAAAAGATAGCGGGCAAAGCGTTCCAGCAGCAACGCGAAAGGCTCTTTAGGCGCCTCAAGAAGGTCGTCGCTCGATCAAAACCAAAGTGGGGCGAACCCGTCGGCCTCGTCTCGACTTACCTCGCGCTAGCCCCCGCCACGCGGCGAACGATTCCGGTTACTTTGCTTGTCCGGAGCGAAGAATTGCAGTGGAGTGGCTAGCCGCCGCAGCCATCTCAGGCATGTTCGCGACCAGCCTTGCGTATGTCTGCTCGGCCTCGTCGGGATCGTCGTTGCGCCGATGAAACTCGGCCCACGCCCATTCGGTTCGGAGCGTTAGCGGTTCCAGTCGGCGCGCTACTTCGATTTGCCGCCTTGCGTTCAATCGGTCGCCACTGGATTCCGATTGCAAGGCCGCTTGAGTCCACAGCACCGCCGAGCGAGGGTTTGATTCTAGAGCCCGCAGCAGCGATAGCGCGGCGACTCCGTCATCGCCAGCCACGAGCGCCTGTTGGTACTCCGCGAGATGCTTCGTCGCATCCCAGCCAGAGAATGAACCTAGGGCGAACAGCACGGCGGTGATGGCGAAGGTTGCCGGCACGAGCGCGCCTACCCTCGACGGCATCGTTTCCCCGCCTGAGGAGCCGAGGCCCAGCAGGACAGCCGCCAATGCGGCCAGAGCGGGCGCGTGTAGCGGCGAATCAACAACCCCGTGAGCAAGTATCGATGCCGCTCCTACAAAGCATCCGAAATTCGTGATGTACGCTCGACGGGCTGCAGCTCCGATCAGCGCAAGTCCCAACAGCGTTAGCGGCACTCCTAATTCGACGGCGAACTCCAAATAGTCGTTGTGCGCATGTGCGATCGTCTTGCGTGGCAAATACATCTCGGTCCTGGCGAACACATGCGGAAATGTTCCTAGACCGCTGCCGGTCAGAGGACTTTCTGCGACAATCGCGACGCTGTCGCGCCAGAGCGGCAGCCGTAGGTCGTCGCCTAACCCCGAGAATCGATCACCGTACCCGTAAAGTCCGGCCCCGACGCCCAACACCACTAGCGCCGTTGTGCAGGCAAGCCAGGGTTTTCTACGTCGCAGTCCCCAAAAAACTAGCGCCAGCGCGATCACCACAATGCCTGCACGCGAGTACGACAACGCGATACCCGCCAATAAGGCCATAGCGGCGATGGCGGGCAAGACCGCTCCACCCGTAAGAGCTAGTGCGGCACCCACGCCGCCCTCGAGGAACGCCGCAAAATGGTTGCGGCTCACAAACGAGCCATGCGCCAACGCGGCGGTTTCGCTTTCACTCACCCGGCCGGAGAAATACTGAGCAGTGCCATCGAGCGCCTGCCACAGCGCCGCGGCCACTATTCCACCGAGCAGCCAGCGCTTGGCCTTTTCACAGTTGATATTGGCCGCGATGACAAACAACGACGCATAGCCCGCGAATTGAACTACCGATCGCACTGTTTCAAACGGATAGCTACTCAGTGTTGGAGGGACCGAAATCCCGACATCTCTTGAAGCCGCCCAAAGCCAGGCATCACTCGGACGCAGCAACTCTACAGCCGCGGGCCCCAACGGAAGTAGCTGCAAGACCCCTAGGCCGGGCAGAACGAAGGCCCACATGCCTCGGCGACCACGAGTGAAAACTACCGCAGCCGACGCGCCGCAGCTAAACGCGAAAATTGCTGCTGAGTGAGCAAACCCGCCGCCATCTAGCAGCAGCAGTATTAGAATGCCGAGAGCTAGCGATGCCAATAGCCAGTCAGCAATCGTGCGTCGCCCGCCCACACCGAAAAAATCGGCTGAGGGCCCCCACCTACATTAAGTAATCAGCGTCTTAGCCAACCCAAAGATCCATCAAAGGCTTACCCTTGACCAGGTCGCGCGGCTGGTTCAAGTGGTTGTGGATCTCTTGATTAGGGTCGATGCCAAGCGCGTAGTAGATCGTCGCCAGCAGATCATTCGGGTGCACCGGCTTTTCCTTCGGCGACGAGGCCGTCGCGTCGGACTCGCCATACAGCCGGCCACCCGGGATACCGGCGCCGGCAACCATCGCCGTATAACAGTACGGCCAATGATCGCGTCCATCGGGTGAGTTGGAGTTTCCGGAAGTCGAAACACCAAGCCTCGGCGAACGGCCAAACTCACCGACCGCGACAACCAATGTTTCGGAGAGCGTTCCGCGCTCGTCCATATCGTTCAGCAGAGTCGACAATGTTTGGTCGAGCTTCGGGCAATGCAAGTCGCGCAGGGGACCGAAGTTCGCGGCATGGGTATCGAACGCCGTCGTCTCGGGATTACCGTTCGCAACCGAAGGCCAGTTAAGCTGGACCATCCGCGTTCCCGCTTCGACCAAGCGCCGTGCCATCAGGGCGCCTTGTCCAAACGTGAACCGCCCATAGCTGTCACGCATCGCGGCAGTCTCTTGCGACAGATCAAACGCGTTTCGCGCCTTGCCCGAAAGCACTAGGTCAAAGGCATCTTGGTAATACTCATCGAGCGCGCTATTCTTGACAACTTTTTCAAGCTCGGGCATCGAACCGTTGATGCCTTTTAGCAACTCAAAACGATTCTCCAGTCGAGCAACGGGCGTCTCTTTACGCAGCTCGAGATCGTCGAGTGTTATCGGCTTGTTCGGGTCCTGATAAAGGCGATACGGGTCGTAAGCCTTGCCAATAAATCCGGCGGCGCCACCCTTGCCAATAACGCTGGACTCCTGTAGCGGCCTTGGCAATTCGACAAACGGCAGCACTGGTTCGGTCGGGGGACGGAACTTCGTCACCCACGAACCCGCTGTCGGATAATCATTCGGCGATGGCGGCTCAAGCTGGCCCGAGGGAGAAACCTCGGTCGGCTCGTAGCCGGTGAGCATCTGATAAATCGCGGCCGTATGGTTGAACAAACCCGCCGGCGTGTAGCTCATCGAGCGGATCAGCGTACATTTATCGATCGAATCCGCCAACAAGGGCATCGTCTCGCTGAGTCGGATGCCCGGAACCTTCGTTTTGATCGATTTGAACTCGCCACGAACGTTCGAGGGTGCGTCCGGCTTCGGGTCCCATATATCGATATGTGAGGGACCGCCCTGTAAGAACAGCACGATGACCGACTTCGCCGAGCCAAAGCCTGTAGCGCCCTGTAATCGGGCCGGGACCGGCGCTGCCTTCGCCTGATCCTGCAGTTCCAACACGTTCTGCAAGCTCAAGCCAAACAGCCCGAGACTACCTACCTTCATGAACTCCCGGCGAGAAGAACCGTCGCAGAATCGAGAGGTATAGCGAGTCGGGATCGTAAGCACGTAGCGGTCTCCTTATATCTGGCCGCTATTATATACCCGCGTTTTACTTAGCCCGTTTACCCCGATCCGTCTGCAAGCATTCGACGCCGGGTGGCGGCTGCGTATGGTCAGGCCGAATCGAGCCTACCTATGCCCAAAAAGACAGTACGCGTTCAATCGTCCAGTAAGCCGCGACAGAACCGATGCCATAAGCCGGAACCGCGCGAACCCAGGCCGGTGGGTCCCATGAAACTCGAGAGACACCGGCCCACACCAGCAACACTGCTCCGATAAACAGCGCCTGCCCAAGTTCGACGCCTACGTTGAAGAGCAACAGAGCTACTGGAATGGCGGACTGCGGTAAGCCCACCTCGGCAAGCGCCCCGGCGAATCCGAAGCCGTGAAGTAGCCCAAAGGCAAATGCAACAATCCAAGGGCGCCTTACGGTCATGCTTGCGCCGCCTTTCAGCGCGACAATCGCCTCCCGAGTCAAGAACAGAATGCTCAGCGCGATCACGGCCTCGACCGGAGCCGACGGGACATGCACAAATCCGAGAGTCGCCAAGGCAAGAGTGATGCTGTGGGCCAGCGTGAATGCCGTCACGGTGTATAGTAACCGGCGAACTCCGCTGACAATCATCAGCAACGCAAGCACGAACATCAGATGGTCGATGCCGGCCAAGATGTGTTCGACGCCAAGCACCAAGTAGCTTCGCGCAACTTCGCCCAAACTAGGTTCCGCCGGCACGTCAAACGACGGGTTACTCGGACCGAGCCGCGTCGTCCGGCTAGTGCCGTCCGCGAACTCGATGCGCACCAGCACGTCCGTTAGCGTGACTTCGAGGTTGGAGATGGTTATACTTCCACCGATCAGAGACTGCTCGCACGCAATAGTTCGCCGTTCGAGCAGATAGCCCGGCGCGTGCACACGCTGGACCTCGCCGATGTCTGAGCAGTACGACGGAAAGAGCGGGTCAAGCGGCAAGCGGTAGGATCCTTGCGTGGGAACCTTCCAAACGACGGCGAACGTGTTCGGCGATTCCTCGATCACTTCCAAGTAGCCCGGCCGAACTTCATGGGCAGCGCCGGTCGCCACGCACAGCAAGGCAAGCAGTGTGCAGATCGTTCGATGCTCAATCATTCGCGAATCGCCGCCTTCATCGGTTCAGGCAAATCGGCCGCGAACTCGATCTCGTATTCGCCGCGCAGCTTTTTGTAGAGCTTATCGTTGGCCGTCCGCCGATTTTCGTCGCTCCATGCTGAGACGACGTCCGCTCGCACTTTCTCCCATGGCGGCTTGAGGGCTTCGATTCGCTCTTCCACCCGAACTAAGTGAAGCCCATATCCTGACTTGACCGGCCCTTGCCAGCCCTCGCCCCGACGGCCAAAAAGATCCGCGGCAAATGCGGCGCCAAACGTCCCCGCAACGTCGTCCTGCGTGCGCGCGCCGTAGTGATTCTGCAGCATAAAGCGATCTCCGATACCCGCGGGATCAGCCCCGCCCCTAATCGCGTCAAGAGATGCTTTCGCGTCGGCTTCAGCTCGATCCGAGCGTTTGTCAACGCTGAAATAGATGTGCGAAAACGTGACTCGCGCGGGAATCTCAAAAGGCTCGGAATTCTCCGCGAAAAATTCTTGCAACTCTTCGTCGCTCGGTTCCTGTTGCTCCGCCACATCTTCTGAGAGAAACTGCATTTTCTGCGCTAGCCGGCGGCGCACGATCGAGTCATTCTGGTCGAGCCCCAATGCCAGTGCCTCGCGATAGAAAATTTCCTCGCGAACGTGCTCCTTGACGAGATTTGTAAGCTCCTCAACGCTAGGGGGACGGCTCCATTGAAGCTGCCAAGCTGCCGCCAGCCTCTGCACATCGCCCTCAGCCAGACGGATCGTTCGATCGGACACCGCCGATTGCGAGCCCCCGACAGCCCAATACAGAACGAAGAAGCAGCCGCCAAGAAGCAGGAAGTGAACGAGCGGCTCGCGCAACCACCGTGAGGACAAAGAATCGTTGCTCATTTCAAACGGGGCTCATCCGATCGGCGAGTGAACCGAGAAACACCCGCCAAGCGCCGATCTGAGCGCACTAGTGTAGCGAAACCGGTACATCGCAGGCCCCGCGGTCCCGCGGCAATTCGGCAAGTTCAACGTTCAAGATGAGGCCGGCAGCAAGATGTCCAGAAACCCGCTAGCCGGGGTTAGAGCGCAAACCGGTCAGGGGCCCTGCGCACGAAATCTGCCACGTCCGTCCAGCGCGGCAGCTTGTCGAGGTACGCAACAACCCTGTGCCCGTCACCCCGGTCGCACACAATGGGTCAATGCGGGCCGCCCCCCTCCCCATCGCCCGCCAACTTGCGCTCTACACTCTCGTCTGCATCTGCGGCGTTGTGATGGTCTTTTACCCGACACTCTCGTCGGGGTTCCGATCGATGCAGGTCGACACGGGCGACACGCTACTAAATCACTACTTTCTGGAGCACCTGTTTCAGTGGGTCACGAACCGCGAATACATTGGCGAGTTATGGTCGCCGCCTTTCATGTACCCCTATCAGGAAGCGCTCGCATTCTCTGACAATCTCTTCGCCGCCGGACCCTTTTATTGGGTTTTTCGCGCCTTCTCCTCACCGGATGTCGCCTACCAGCTATGGATGATCGCCATGTTCGTGCTCGACTTTGGCTGCTTTTGTTGGCTAGGGCGCAAACTCGGCGCGGACCCGCTAGTCACCGCGGCGGCAGCCTTCGTATTCGCTTTCGGCATGCCGCGTGCAGCTCAGCTCGGCCACCAACAACTACTACCGCAGTTCTACACGCCGCTAGCGCTCGCTTGGTTCTGGGAACTTCTCCGGGCTCCTACGTTAAAGGCGTTATCGCTCGCGCTCCTTTTCACGTACCTCCAATTGTTGGCCGGAATCTACCTCGGATGGTTCCTTCTTTTCTCCCTGGCGTTCTTCCTCCCTTTCCTTTACCTTCTATCCCGCGACTCATTCGCGAAGATCGCGGGGCTATTGCGATCGGCGCCCCAAGCATGGGCGATCTTAGTTGGCTGGGGAGCGGCGACGGTCGTTTCGCTGTTGCCTTATCTGCGGGCACAGGCCGTTGCCGGGCGACGTACTTTTTCTGAAATCGATACGATGCTGCCTCGATTTTCGTCGTGGTTTCTGCCGCATCCTGGCTCGATTTACGGCTCACTACTTCGGCCGGATGCGGACGTGCCCATGGTTCACGAACATCGGATCTTCGCGGGTTTTGGCATCTGGATCATGCTGGCGCTTGCCACCTGGGCGCTCACCCGCAACCCGCTCTCCGACGACCAAAAGCGTCTCGCCCGCGCATCAGGTTTGACCGCCTTGGCCATTGTGCTTGTCTCGCTCCGTTGGCCCGGTGGGTTTACGGCCTGGGCACTCGTATTTGATTACGTTCCTGGAGCAGGCGCCATAAGAGGCGTCTCCAGAATTTGGCTAATCGTCTACCCCTATGCCTTGGTCGTAGGGCTAATTGGCTCTCAAGCACTGATTAAATCTCGCTTGGGGCCGCCCACCCGCTGGAGCCTCGCCGCCGCCTTCTTGCTGGTGTTCTGCATGGGTGAACAGGTACTCTCCAAGGTCACCTATTTTGACAAACGCCCATTTTTGGCTGATGTCGATGACATCCAGAGCCTAGTTCAAAGTGACTGCGATTTCGTGTACGTGACGCATCCCTCGATGTCGCGGCGCGTCGTGGAGCTAAAGGCAATGTGGGCCGGAATTCACACGAATGTACCCGTGGCCAACGGCTACTCTGGCAACTATCCGAAAAACTACCCCTATCCAGCCGAGAACGTGGGCGACATCGTCGGCTGGCTGAAGCGCACCGATCCCAACCTGAGCGGCGATCTATGCGTAATTTTACCGGTCGGGCTTCCCTACTCTGGTGAATATCGACGCGGTTCTGAAAGCCCTCTCAAGAAATGGCAGTCATTTTACGTAACCGTCGATTAGGGATTGACGGCGCTCTAGGTAAACTGGCTCCGCTGCGCGCGAAGCAAATCGCCCCAAGAATTCGGGCTGTGAGTCTAGTCGGAACTTCGCGGGCTTTATGTGCAATCGCCATGCGCAAGCGTCATTCTTGCGGACCGACGGATCATAGGTTAAGCTGACTCTTCACACAAAGCTATAAAAGACTGCACAGCGAAGTATATGCGACTAACCCGATCGATCCCCTTAGCGGCCCTTGTCGTAGTCGGTAGCGCTTGGCCCCAGGATTCAGCTATTTCCTATCCAGAATCGCGTCGGAGCGACCATATCGACGTTATCCACGGCGTTGACGTGCCCGATCCCTACCGCTGGCTCGAGGACGATGTTCGCGAATCGGAAGAGGTCGCTAAGTGGGTCGAACGGCAGAATGAAATTTCGTTTACGTATCTAAAGTCCATCCCTGAGCGGGAGAAAATCGAGAAACGCCTCACTGAACTGTGGAACTACGAGAAGTACTCGACGTTCTTCAAGAAAGGCGGACGCTACTTCTTCTTCAAGAATGACGGCTTACAGAATCAAGACGTCCTCTACATTCAGGAATCGCTCAAATCCGAGGCTCGCGTCTTGGCTGATCCAAATCAGTGGACCGAAGACGGCACCTCAGCCATGGGCGCGCTGGCTGTTAGCCCGGACGCCCGCTACCTCGCATATGCCGTAAACGATGCCGGTTCAGATTGGCAGACCTGGCGGGTACTCGAAATCGATTCGGGGCGTCTGCTTGAAGACGAACTGCGCTGGGTGAAGTTTTCCGGCGCGTCTTGGACGAAGGACGGCCGTGGATTTTTCTATAGTCGGTATGACGAGCCCGCGGAGGGCGCGGCGTTCCAAAACACCAATCTTAATCAACGGGTTTTCTATCACCGCGTCGGCTCTTCTCAATCCGACGACGTGCTCGTCTACCAGCGGCCGGACCACCCTGACTGGGGTTTTGAGGCTGAAGTCAGCGGCGACGGGCGTTGGCTTGTAATTACCATCTGGAAGGGTACCGATGAAAAGTATCGCGTTGCGTATAAGGATCTCATCGAGCCCTACGCCATGCCGGTCGACCTCATCGCCAACTTCGACAACGAGTACACGTTTATCGACGCCGACGGCTCGACGTTCTACTTTCAGACCGACCTCGATGCGCCGACGCGCCGCATCATCGCGATTGACGTGCGCCACCCAGAGCGTGAAAACTGGCGCGAGGTTGTGCCGGCAGTCAAGGAAACGCTGACGAGTTCGGGCCTGATCGGCAACATGTTCGTCGCGCAATATCTCAAAGACGCTCGTTCACAAGTCAAGCTCTACTCGATGGATGGGGAGTCCGTTCGTGAAGTCGAATTCCCAGGCATCGGAACAGCCGACGGATTCATCGGCGACCGCGGCGACAGCGAAACTTTCTATTCGTTTTCTAGCTTCGCGCTCCCGGCGACCGTTTACCAACTCGACTTAGTCACAGCAAAAAGCCGTCAGCTATTCCAACCGGAATTTCCGGCCGATGTGTCGGCCTACGAAACCAACCAAGTCTTCTACAACTCCAAGGATGGAACCCGCATCCCGATGTTTATTACCCATCGAAAGGGCATCAAACTCGATGGCTCGAACCCAACGCTGCTTTATGGCTACGGCGGTTTCAATATTCCCATTACGCCGACCTTCTCGACGAGCGTCTTTTCGTGGCTCGACCTCGGTGGTGTTTGGGCAGTGGCGAATCTTCGCGGTGGCGGTGAGTACGGAGAAGAGTGGCATCGCGCCGGCACCAAACTCGAGAAGCAGAACGTCTTCGATGACTTTATCGCGGCGGCCGAATGGCTGATCGAGAACGAGTACACACGGACCGAGAAGCTGGCTATTCATGGCCGTAGCAATGGCGGCCTGTTGGTTGGCGCGGCGATTACGCAACGCCCAGAGCTGTTCGGAGCGGCGCTGCCGGGAGTCGGCGTGATGGACATGCTGCGCTTCCACAAATTCACGGCCGGACGATTTTGGGTGGATGATTACGGCTCGGCCGAGAACGCGGAGGAATTCAACGCGCTTCTCGCGTACTCTCCGTATCACAATCTCAAGAACCACTCAAAGTATCCACCGACGCTCGCGACGACCGCGGACACCGATGACCGTGTGGTCCCAGGCCACAGTTTTAAGTTCGCCGCTGAAATCCAGCACCGCCAGAAAGCGGCAGCGCCCGCGCTAATCCGAATCGAGACCTCGGCGGGACACGGGGATGGAACTCCAACGAGCAAGCTGATCGAACAATGGGCCGACTTGTGGGCGTTTCTCGTGAAGAATCTCGATATGAAAATCGATTGATTCGTAGCGTTCCTCAGTGCAGAAAGTTGACTCCCGCGCCCGGCTTGGCTACAGTTACCTGAGAGCGCTTCGGCGTTCGACCAAACTTGTTTGCAGGTGCCCGTTTGGGCATAACAGGGAAGTCCGGTTAAATGCCGGCGCGGTCCCGCCACTGTAAGCAGCGAGTTCTTGGAATGCCATGTCACTCGGGCGCGTAGCGCCGGGGGAAGACTTTCCAGAGCGATGGTGGTCTAGCCACCTGTAGCTGCGAGCCAGGAGACCTACCTGCGGATTGGAATGGCAGTTCTTCCGCGGAGATACGGAGGCCTGACCGGCGCGAATGAGAATTCGCGTGTAGCCAACTCTTATCAACGCGTTCTTTTCGAGGCTTAATTGCCCAAGGGAGCGTTATGTTTAGGATTAGTTTTTTCGGCGCGGCGACCGCGCTAGTTTGTTTCAGTTTTGCCGCGTTTCTAGA
Organism: Bryobacterales bacterium; assembly: GCA_965247305.1. GTDB lineage: Bacteria > Acidobacteriota > Terriglobia > Bryobacterales > UBA6623 > CATQHP01. The sequence goes on from OZ252030.1 coordinate 6,327,945, forward strand.
TGCCGCATCGATTAGCGGTACGGTTCGAGATCCAGGCGGCGAGATCGTCGCCAACGCGGTCATTCGTGCGCACGATATCGACAGTGGCGCACTTGTATCGTCACGCGGCGACGGGGCCGGCAGGTACCAACTAACCGGCCTCGGCGACGGCACCTACCTGCTTGAGTTTGGGGATCAGAAATCCGCTCTCACGGCGTCAGAGAGACTCGAAATCCAAGGCGACGTCTCCGATCACGACGTCACACTCGCTGTGAAAACCTTAGAGACCGTCGTCGTTGTGACAGCGGCAGGAACGCCCATGGCAAACGACGACACTGCCAAGGCGGTGAGTGTAATCTCTTCCGACGAGATTGCCAAGCGACACGAGTTCTCGATCGCCGAAAGCGTGCGCAACGTCCCCGGAGTGCGCGTGCAGCAACTGCGAGGCCCAGGAAGTTTTGCGACAATTCAATCGCGTGGCTTGCGCAATCAAGACACTGCGCTGCTTATTGACGGACTGCGATTGCGCGATGCGGCAGGAACGCAGGGCGACGCGTCGTCTATCCTCCAAGACTTTTTCGTTGTTGACGCTGACCGCCTCGAATTCGTACGCGGCTCGGGCTCGTCGCTCTACGGTTCTCACGCCATGGGCGGCGTCCTCAATATCCACTCGGCGACCGGCGGTGGCCGGCCGCACGGCGAAATCACAATCGATGGCGGCGGTCTCGGCGCAGCCCGTGGGCTAGTCCGATTTGGCGGCGGACTGTTGCCCCTCAATCGCCTGATCTACAGCGGAGGTATCGCGCATCTCAACGTGACTCAGGGCGTCGACGGATACGACCCCTTCCGCAGTACGAGCGGCCAGGGCTACGTGCGATACAGCTTTACTCCCGACGTTTTGCTCAGCGGACGCTTCTACGGGGGGGATTCATTCGGCGCCACCAACGAGAGCCCTACGTTCGTTGACGCGGTTTCTGCCAATCATCCCGTAAGCGGACCGATTACGGCGATAGGCCTTGCGGCCGATCAGGTCCAACGCTTCTCATTGGGTCAGCCGATTTCGGCTGGGAGGGCCACGTTCGTCCCCGACTTCAACGACCCAGACGGAAGCCGTGCGGGTTCGTTTGTCTCTTTCGCGACCGTCTTTCAACATCAGGTCGCGCCCGATCGCTCTTACCGCCTCAGCTATCAACTGGTCGATACGACACGCTCGTTTCGAGATGGACCAGGCGGTGTGGGCTCCTTCGAGCCGACGTACAACAACGACGGGCGTTTTGACGGACGGATCGATACCTTCCAAGCTCGAACCGATTTCTCAGGCGGCCGGCGCCAATTGATCACGATTGGCTACGAGTATGAGCGTGAAGAATATTTGGACGTAAATTCCGACGGCAACCCGAACCGGCCCGCCCGCTTCGAGTCGACGTCGTCAATCGAACAAGACAGCCACTCCGCCTTCGCGCAAGACCAGCTTCGCCTCGGAGATTTTCAGGTTGCGCTGTCGGGCCGCGTGCAGACGTTCGACCTGCGGAGCCCGGCGTTTACCGGTGACCAGAACCCCTACATGAGCGCCGACACAGTTTCGCCAAAGAGCGCCTACACAGGTGACGTCTCGTTAGCGTACTTCCTACGAGACAGCAACACGAAGCTGCGAGCGCATGGTGGGACGGCCTATCGCGCGGCGTCATCTTTCGAGCGCTTCGGCGCCTCGTTCTTTCAAGGCTTCCCGAGTTTCTGGGGAGACCCCAACCTAGCGCCAGAGCGCTCCGTCGCGTTCGACACCGGCATCGACCAGTGGTTTGCCGACGGCAAAGTCCAGCTTTCGGGGACGTACTTTTATACCGACCTGAATGAGATCATTCTGTTCGACTTCGGCGTCATCGATCCGGGCACGGACCCGTGGGGGCGCTTCGGAGGCTATCGCAACAGCGGCGGCGGTTTGGCCCGAGGTTTCGAATTCGGCCTCTCGGCATCTCCCTCGACATCCACGATACTCAAGGCCGCCTACACGTACACAAACTCGGAGTCCAACACGCCGACCGTTCCCGGCACGAATTTTTTCGGAACGCTGGGCACGTCTGACCAGATGTTTTCGATGACTGTAATTCAGAGTTTCGGCCGCCGCTTTGATGTTTCATTCGACTTCTTCGCACTCAGCGAATACCCGGCGCAAATATTCGGGGCCAGCGATCGGCTAGTGTTCGCGGGCCCAGTCAAAGCAGACCTAGTGCTCGGATACACTCTAGCGGTCGGCGAGCACCGCAGTTTGAAATTCTTCGGCAAAGTGGAGAATCTCTTCGACCGGCGCTACTTCGAAGACGGCTTCGCAGCACCGGGCGCATGGGCAGTCGGCGGCCTAAAGTTCAGCTTCTAAGCCGCAGAGAATGAATGCGAATCGCGCCCAACATCCTCAGCCTAGAAACGAGAATTGCGCGGAGCTGTGCAATAACTTCAAATGGCGTCGCGCTCGTTCGAAGGCGCGACATGTCGCTCCACGACGACGCCTGTAACACTGGCCTTGTTGTAGCGCGGCAGCGTGGTTGGCCTGCGGGAATCCGCGCCGCTATGGCTTTTCCCCGGCCCGAGAGGGAGCGGGTTCCGGCTAGTCGACCTAGCCGACCGGCAAGACCGCGATGACGAGACGTACGTTCCTCTGGTCACTGGTGGCGACAGTCGCAACCGCCGCGGCCATCATCTCGTGGGTTGGCGATGGCGGAGGCGCCTTTCGCCTGGACAACGTCCCAAACGGTCGGACCGACGGTTCGCCCTCCGCTCGCGGATTCCCCAAAACGTTCACCGACTACCACGGATTTGAGCTGACCCTCAGCAAATCTCCAGCGCGCATCGCGTCGCAAGCGCTAGCTACCGACAGTTTCCTGTTCGCCACTGTACCGCCCGAGCGAGTCGTCGCAGTCAGCATGTACGCGACCGAGCCGCAGTACAGCAACATCGTCGAACTCGTTCGCCACTACAACATCCCGTCGATTCGCGATGCCGAGTACGCTATCCGCCTTGATCCGGATCTGTTGCTGATCTCCAATATCTCGCGCGCGGATTTCACCGATTTGGTCAGACATGGCGGGGTCCCGACCTATTCGATGCGGACCGTTTTTGGCTCGCTCGATGAGATCGCAGATGGCCTGCGTACGATTGGCGAGCTCACTGGCGAGCCCGAAACCGCGGCTGCGGCTATTGCCGAGTTCGAGGCCGCGATCGAGGCCGCCTTATCCAAGCGCCCTGCCGTCGCCCGACATGCACCCCCGCGTGTATTGGCACTCTCCGGCTACTCATACACCTCGGGCAAGGGCTCGCTCTTCGAAGACATAGTCCAAGCGCTAGGCGCGATCAACGTCGGCAGCGAGCAAGGCATAGGCGAATGGGGCAAGGTGGGCAGCGAGCAGATCGCGGGTTGGAATCCCGACTGGATCGTTTCCGGAACCGGAGGCGCCGATCCTTCCGACGTGATGCAAAAGCTGCTTGCAGATCCCGCGATATCCGTAACGACCGCGGGAAGCAAGAAGCAAGTCTTGGTCGTCGACGATCGGCACTATCTAGCGATGTCACATCACGTCATCCACCTCGTGAACGCCATTGCGGAGGCGCTTTATGACCCCGGCTAGGCCGCGAAGCCAAGCCCGTATCAAACCCGCCGCCTATTTCGCGGTGGGCGCGTGTTTACTTTGCCTCGCGGCCGTTGTGGGAATCTTAGTCGGCTCGACGACGCTCTCGTGGGAAACCGTAGTGCGAGTGCTCGGGCTACACCTGTTCTCGCTCTCAAGCGAAGGCATCAGCCAAGCCGACGACGTGATCGTTTGGACGATCCGTCTACCCCGCGTCTTCGTCGCGGCGCTCTCTGGCGCATCCCTTGCGGCCGCCGGAGCATCGATGCAAGGGCTCTTTCGCAACCCGTTAGCCGAGCCCAGCGTAGTCGGAGTCAGCGCCGGCGCCGGCCTCGGGGCAGTCATCGCATTCGTTACCGGGCTTGTGTCGCAGTCGGCCCTGTGGCTGCCGCTATGCGCGTTCGTCGTCGCTCTGGCCACACTTTTTGGGGTATACGCACTGTCGACGCGTGGGGGCCGAACCCCGATCGCAACGCTGCTGCTAGCAGGCATTGCTGTGGGCTCGTTTCTCACGGCGATGACTTCGCTGCTGATTTCGATGAATTTTATAGATTGGCAAGTTGCCGCCGAAATCCTCTATTGGATGATGGGCGGACTCGACAGCCGCTCGTGGGTGCATGTCTGGATCGCCATGCCGTTCACGGCGCTTGGCGCGGGGCTAGCCGTCTGGTTTGCCCGCGACCTCGACCTGATGCTGATGGGTGAGGAAACCTCCGCCTCATTGGGCGTCGATGTACAAACCCTAAAGCGAGGCATTTTAGTCGCCGCGGCGTTGCTGACGGCATCATCCGTGGCGGTCAGCGGAATCCTGACCTTTGTGGGCCTAGTTGTTCCACACATCGTCAGGCTGATCCTAGGGCCGTCCCACCGCATCCTATTCCCGGCCTCCATGCTGACTGGCGCGACGTTCGTGATCGCTTGCGATATCGCGGCGCGAACGATCTACGGGCCGCTGGAAATCCGACTTGGAGTCATCACCGCCGCGATTGGGGCGCCGTTCTTCCTTTGGTTGCTCCACGCAAGGCGCCGAGAGCTGGGGGTTGCGTAAGCGTGCTCAAACTCTCCGCAGCCTCGTACACCATCGACGGCAATCAAATCGTCGACGGCCTTGACATCCGCATTGAGACCGGCCGAGTCACGGCGATTGTGGGGCCCAACGGCGCGGGCAAGTCGACCGCCCTCAGGCTGCTATCCGGTCTTCTTTTGCCCAGCGATGGTCGAGCAGTGCTTGCCGAAACAGACCTAGCAACGCTGGCGCGCCGAGAGCTGGCATGGCGCGTCACCTATGTTCCTCAAAACATCTCGGCCGATGTCGCATTCACAGTCCGCGAGTGCGTAGCGATGGGGCGCTATTGCCACCGAGGACGATTCGAAGGCGAGACTCAACAAGATGGTAGAGCAGTCGACGCCGCGTTAGCGACGACTGACACCTCGGGCTTAGCAGACCGCTGGCTCAACGAATTGTCCGGCGGAGAAACCCAACGAGTGATGCTGGCGCGCGGACTGGCAACCGAGTCAGAGTACCTGCTGCTAGATGAGCCGACAGCGAATTTAGACATCGACCACGGGCTTTCGATACTAGACCTCTGTCGAGAGCTAGCCCACAACGGTCGTGCAATCGTATTAGCTTTGCACGACCTCAACAGCGTCTTGCGAGTAGCCGACCTCGTCTACGTTTTGAGCAAGGGGCGCGTCATGAACAGCGGCATCCCAAGCGAAGCGCTGACATCTGAAGTGCTAACCCAAGTCTTCCGAGTGAACGCCACTCAAACGACGATCGGCGGCGAAAGGATACTGCACTTCGACCGCCTCGACGGCTCGTTCGGCTAACGCTGCTCCGTCTGCCTAAGGTTCTTTTCTATGACTATGAGTTGGTCGGCGTCCGATTTGACCGGAGATTCCGGCCTTTTCCAGAAACTTCGGAAATAATCGACCATCGACCAAATCGTCACCAAAACGACCAGCCAAAGCGAGATGTAAGCGAGGGTATCAATCACGGGCGAGTAGGGCGCCATCAGCAACAGGGAGACCGCTAGCACCTGCGCGACCATTTTGGTCTTGCCCAGATCGCTGGCCGCGATCGTAATTCCCTCAGTGAGCGCGACATAGCGCAACGCCGACACCGCAAACTCGCGACTCACGATGAGGACGACCATCCAAGCCGGCACGCGGTCGAGTTCGACAAGCGAGATGAACGCCGCGGAAATCAGCACCTTATCAGCGATTGGGTCGAGCAGTTTTCCGATCGTTGTAACTTGCCGGCGCCGCCGCGCGAGGTAACCGTCAAGCAGGTCGGTGAGGGCGGCGGTGAGAAAAATCAACAGCGCGATCCATTCGCGAGTGAACGTAACCCAGCCGGTGTCGACCTCGATACTACCTTTGCGCAGCAGTACGGCGACAAGAAGCGGAACAAAGAATATCCGCGAAAGCGTAAGCGTGTTTGGGAGATTCATCCCGGAAAGCCGCAACCCCGAGCGCTCACCCTGCGGGACTGACGTCTAGGATTAGCCTACTATACTTTTTGGGCTCCAACTCCCAGCGCTAGTGTCTTTCCCAAACACTCTGAAGCCAACTTCGCTCGTCCAGCGACAAATGCGAGACGACTGGGAAGGTCGTGCCCGCGAGGACGCCTCCTACTACGTCGCCTTCGGACGCAGAAATCAAGATTCCGACGAATTTTTTGAGTCCGCCGGGGAAGCCCTGACTGCGATTCGGTCGGAATTCTATCGTCTCAGTCCGGCGGACAGCTTATCGCGGATGGCCGCGCTTGAAATCGGTTGCGGACCGGGCCGGCTGATGCGGCCGTTGAGCGAACAATTCGGCTCTGTTTCGGGAGTCGATGTCTCGCCCACAATGGTTGCGCTTGCCCGCGAAAATTTGGCGGGCGTCGCCGACGCACGAGTCGAGCAGTCGAATGGATCCGATCTGCACCATTTCGAATCCAACTCGATCGACCTTTGCTACTCGTACGCCGTCTTCCAGCACATCCCCGACCGCGATGTCGTCCTCTCGTACATGCGCGAGGCTTGCCGCGTTCTGAAACCGGGCGGCGTTTTTCGTTTTCAGATCAACGGCCTGCCGAGGACCGGCGCCCAGCGCCCGGCGGCTGTCCCCGGATGGTCGGCCAGGGCCGGGGTGCCTTCAAACTCAGTTGTCCTCGACGACAGTCCCAACACCTGGAGCGGTGTTAGTTTTTCCGGCGAAGAAGTGGCCGCGTTCGCGGAAAGCGCCCAAATGCAATTGCTGTCGATGGACGGGTTCGATACGCAGTACCTGTGGGTCACCATGCGAAAGCCGTGCGGCGATGAAGAATCTCCGGCCCCAGCCCGTATTGCGCGGCTGACCAACTGCTATACGGATGACTGCGTAGTGCCTCGCTCCGGTCGATTCGCGGCTGCCTCGTTGTGGGTTATAGGACTCAACTCCACCGCCGATCTCAACGGCCTTCGGGTTGAGATCGACGGCGTTGCAACAGCACCGAGCTATGCCGGCAGAAGGTTGACGAATGGCCCGTACCAGATCAACGTCTACCTTCCCCCGGGCGTACGGACCGGCGTCCTGCCAGTGAGGCTGCTTTATAAGAATTCGCCACTAGGTGCAACTATGACTCTGCGGGTCATCCCCGAGGGGCCGGTAGTGCCGCGCGTCGTCGGACTCAGCGACGGCGTCAACCTCTTGTCCAAGCTAAACATTGAGAGTCGATCGATAAAAGTTCAGTTGGAAGAGGCGCCATACGACACGGCAAAGTCGCTGTTAGCGTCGCTGTCCGCGACCATCGACGATTGTCCAATTTTAGGAATTGATGCATTTTGCATCGACCCGTTGCCGCGTCGCTTTGAGCTTAATCTGGCCGTGCCAGACGAGCTTGCCCCTGGCGCTCACAATCTCTACCTGACGCTTGGAAAGCGGCAGGTCGGACCGCTCGGAGTCCAGGTTTCGGCACGATGATCCCGCTGGCGCACCCGGCGCGCCTGGCGCTGCAGTCAGCGGATTTCCTCGCCATCTATGGAGTGTTCGGACCGTTCGAATTTGCATCGCCGCTGTTGCAGATCGCGTTGTGCGCCGTTGGAACGCTAGTAGGCCAAGATCCGGCGGCGGTCGCTCTGATCGTCCGGATCAGCGCGTATGTTGTTGGCTGCTTGGCGGCGTTTCTGCTCACCCGCGACATGTTTCCCACCGCGAATGGATTGATGTGGATCTCATTCGCCTACTGCGCGTCGCCCTCCAGACTCTATTCGCTGTACGTCGGCGCCGCGCTCAACGAGTTGCTCTTTTGGTCACTAGTTCCCATCTGCGGCCTGGCGATTTACAGCACTCGCCAAAAATCGGCGCGGTTTCGCTCGGTGTCACTTGCTAGCGCCACGCTAGCGCTGGTGAGCGCGCGTGCGTGGACCCTCAGCATGTGGGATGCCGTTTCCCTGCTCGAGTTCTGCGTTCTAGCCGGAGTTGTTTTTCTGTGGCCAAAAAGGGGGCCGGCTCTGGTCGCATTGCCGATCATGGGGACGCTTATCCTCGTAGTTGCAGCCGGCGATTCGACAACAACGCTTTCGCCGTCGAGCGCTGCGCCAAGCCGAGTCGCGGGGGTCGAGAATGTGGGCACCCGACTAAACCCAGTCCTCGCAACGGTAAGCAACGAGCTATTTCGGGACCCCTCGAACGAACGAGTCGACGACGCGATGCTTTGGGCGCTCGCGATGGGAACTCGTGAGGTTTGGGCGCGTGAGCAGTTCCGGGCGGAGACATTTATTGAGTACCTTGTAGACTGCGTCATACGGGCGGCGTTCGACCTCGGCGGCCCGATACCCGGCGACGCCGTACTCGTCTCGCGCCATCAATGGCAGAGCCTGCCGCCGATTCGCGGCCTCTACGATCGAGAGGCGCTGGAACGCTACATTCGGTGGGCCGCCCGTCCCGAATCGCTGAACGTTCTCGAAGCCAACGGAGTGCTCTCTATTCAGGCCGACTTGTCATCGACTGACGTCGTCCTAATCCGCACGCCGTTCGATATTGGCTGGGCACTGCGTTCAGCGAACGACCGGCTAGCGCGCGACCCGATCGGATATACCGTGTTTGTCCCAGCCGCTGGCACGCTGGGCATGACCTCAATCGAACTGACGCCCACCCGCCTCCGGCTGACGCTACCCGCTCCCGCGGTGCTTCACACCAAAACATTCCCCGCAATCAAGCCCGACGGCCTTATCCACGGAACGGACCAGACGCCGCCCCCGTTTCACCCCGGCGACATCATTTCGATATTCGGCAGCGAGTTTCTCGCAGACGAAACGCAAGTCTGGGTTGGAGAAGGTCCGGTCGAGGTGCTGTGGAGTGGGCCTTCGCAAATCAACGCTAAACTGCCCTCGCAACTCGCCGTTGGAAATCACGAACTGGTGGTCGAAACCGCGGGACTTCGCAGCTTCCCGAGATCATTCGAGGTCAGCGCGCAATGATGCGAATTTGTAGAACTTGGGTCGTCACGCTCCTGCTTGCCAGTGGGCTGACTCTCTCCGCCCAACCAAAACTTGCAGACAAAGTAGGGTTTTATCAATGGGTGGGCGTTTCTGATCAACAAGGAGACTTGCTAACCCAAGCTCGCGAGCGCACGACCACACTCGGCTCACGAGTATTTCGGTTCTACCTTGGTTGTCGCTACGACTACATCAACCCCGTAGTGGCGCCGCGGCGCTTTGACCAGAGCGCGACGTTGTCGCCCACGGCAATTCTATCTACCGTCGACTACTATCGCGCCGTCCTCGATGACCCGGCGCTCGAGACGATCATCCTGACCGTCTATTCCTGCGCCAACTATGGCGGCGGGCCCGACGATATCAACTTGCAACGGCCATGGTCTGACCGAGAAAGCTTGATGGTAGGGGACCAAATTGGAGACCTAGCCGACTGGCTCTACGAGCACTACGGCGAGCAGCGAAAGACCATTATTCTGGCGAACAACGAGACGGATGAAAAGCTCCATGATATCGCCGACTACAGCGGATCCATGGACATGGCGGTGACGAATCTGCGCTCCTGGCTAACAACCCGCCAACAAGCGATCACCGCCGCACGGCAGAGACACCCGGACGCAAACCTAAGACTGTTTCATGCCGTCGAACTCTCGTTGGTCAATCTCGCCCTGCGCGAGAGCGACGGTGTTTTTCACAAATCGTCCCGCCACGGCGTCAATGCACTTTCGCACATTCTTCCAGAAATCAAGTTCGATCTCGTCTCGTACTCGTCTTACGAATCGACGAATTCACCCTACGAAACGCAAAACCCCGACACCCCGCCGACCGAAACCAAAGGGCGCCTACAGCGCGACCTCAACCAGATCCGCGAGCGGACGCAAGCCTCCTTAACCGAAGCCGGACGAGCCGCGTTTGGCGACCGTTTCGTGATGATCGGAGAACTAGGCTTCTCGCGAGACCGCTTCGAGCATCTCCCGACCGGCGGCCTTAAGCCACGACTAAAGTCGGCCCTATCAGCCGCCCTAGATTGGGGCTGCCCGTACATAGTTCTGTGGCAAGTTTTCGACGCACCTCGGCAAGGCGGCGCGGCCTGGGGCTTTGGAATGTACGACGGTACCGGCTCGACGCCCGAGATCGCCGCCGAGCCTAGCACTTGTAACTCGGTCCGCGACTGTATAGAGATGCTCTACGACGATGGAATAGAGGCCTGGTAAAGAGTTGCTAACCGAGACCGTTCAGTCCACAAAAATCGTCGTCTCGGCAGTCGAAATCGATTGCCCAACCTGCAGCCGAACAGCTACCTTGGACATCGGCACCGCCGACTGTGGCACTCGAGCGTTAACCTGAATTACACCGGCCACCAAACCCGGCGCCGCCCCCGCATACAGAATCTCCACGTCTTCGCCGCCAATCAGCACTTTGACATCGGCAACTGGTTTCGCAAGCGTCGGACCGGCAAGTTGTCCGTTGACCCCGGGCGGCTCCGTTTGTCCTTCCCCGGTGCCAAACAGCGTGACGATCGATCCGCGTGGCGCCGGAAAATCAGGCGTATTCACGCCGCCATCCTGGTTGAGCGCTGCGACGGGGCCCGATCCGCTCGCCGCCACGGTGAACAGTGCCGGCGATTCGCCCCCTACGGGAACAATTACTGACTCGGTCGGCGAGCCCTCAAACTCGACCTCGACACCGGCGGCGAAACCACCCTCGACCTCATAGGGCACAACCGCCCCAATTTGGGTCGACGAAACGAAAATCAGTGCTGCTTCAACGCCCGCAATCCGAACCTTGGTATCCGCTAGTTCGGTCGAAACGCGCCCTTGCTCGTCAAGCCGCAGCGTCGTCAGCTCGTTGGGCCCGATGCCACTCCCAAATATGTTGATAATTTCGCCCGGACTGATCGGCCCAGCACCAAAGCTAGCCCCGTTGACCACGCCCCCGGGCGATATTTGGCGCTGGCGCTGAAACCCGGCGAACACGAATCCCGCTTCCGAGACCTCAAACGTCGTGGGATTTTCCAACCCTTGCAGCAATCCGCTCCATCCACTGAAACTGTGGCCGACCTCAGGCACAGCCTCGGCGGACACCAGCTCACCGTCCCGATAATATCCATCATCGCTATAGCCGCTCTTGATTGGGGTCAAAATGACCTCGCCCCCAGTAGGCGGGCCCGCTCGAGGCTGAATCAAGAATTCCGGATCGAACATCGCCGTGATCTGTTCCGCCTCGACTGTGATCGTGACGATGTGTCTCGCGTCGCCAGCGTCGCTCCATTCGCGAAAGCGGTGACGGACACCCGTTCGTAGGGGGTCGTCGATCAGCTCCTCGACTGCGACTGGATGCCCGCTCCCGGTCGGCCATCGAAAACTGTGAGGCGCAACGACAATGTCCGCATCGTCGACCTCGACCGCTAGACCTACTGGCGCAGTGTTAACTGTAAATGGAGCCGATGTCCAGAATTCCGCAATAGCGGTCAACGCCGTTCGTTGCGTACGAATCACCGCCGGGTTAGTCGCTAAACCTTGCCCTCGACCGCCCGGCAGGAGGGTCCAATTCCCAAAGAAGAACCCCTGTGACGGGACCGCATTCACAATCAAGGCGGTCCCCTCCGGGTAGAATCCAGCGGCGATGGGATCTTCGAGGATCACCGAGACGACCCCACCGTTTTCCGGAATGGCACTCGTGTCCAACTGAAAGTGCTCGGCATATGAAGCCGTAAATACGGTTGTTCTCGATGAGGCTTGTACGAGATGCTCGCGCGGCCCATCGTCACTCCAGCGGCCAAAAACTACCTTCGAGTTCTCTCTTGCTTGCTCTCGCGGCGCTCCAAGCCGGTGATTGCTACCCAGGTCCCAGTCGAACGTCTGGGGCGTCTCGACCACCTGTCCATCAACTAGAACCTGCAGGCCAGCGGGGTTCGTCGTTATCGAGAATCGTGTCGGTCGCGAGCCATAAGCGCGTTGTACACCGTCGATATCAAGCGCCGAGAGCCCGACCCGCTGACCGATCGGAATACCCAAAGGGAACGTCGTGATCGTAGGAGACCCGGTTAGGCTAAACGCGGTCGACGCATAGTGCATGATCGAGGCGTAGTCGTAGCCTCCGAAATCGCGAGTATTCAACGATAGTTTGGCGAATTGCGCGAGGAAGCGAGGTTCGATCGCCTGGTCGTTTACGACAACAAAATTATCACGATCCGGCCGAGACTGCTCATGCCAGAGACCCGCCACGTGCCCGATTTCGTGAATCAAAGTGCCGCTATCGCAACCGTCGTCAACTCGCACGGTCTGCATTCCGCCAACCATGCCGACTGACGAAAAACAGGCACCCAAGCCGTCATCGCGCACAAAGCGAATCCAGTTGTCTTCGATCGTTCGCGGGATGAATCGCAGCACGGTATTCTCTTCCCAGTGCCGAATCGTATCGTCAATTCGGCGCCGCTCTGGAACATCGTTGTCGACCTCGAATGCGATAACGCCGTCAGGCCAAAGGAAGCTGTCAGGCGCGCGAAACACCGCCAACTTGGCGCCTCGAGGGGGCGCCGGCCCGAGCACGATGTCTCCCTCGATAACCGCCAGTCCCGCGATCGTCTCGTATTCAACCTCCTGACCGAGAAAGTATCCGGTCCGCATGCCCGATCCTTCGTCAGCCGCATGCGCGACGCCGCCTGAGGACAAGGCGAGAGCCACGAAACTCAGCGCCCAAGCCACGTGCCGACTACAATAGATACCGCTTCGCCCAAGCATCGACGTGAGCATAATGTCAGCCAGCAATCGGAGAGATTTTCTCAAAACGTGCGCGCTTGGAGTTGGCGGATTGGCCGCTAGCTGCGGCTCGGAACGCCCGAAAAACGTACTCTTCATCCTAGTAGATGACGTCGGCTGGTCGGATGTAAACATCAACGAACGTTCGAGTTTCTACGACACTCCCAACATCGACCACCTCGCCGCTAGCGGCATGCGATTCAGCAACGCCTACGCTGCTTGCCCGGTCTGCTCGCCTACTCGCGCCAGCATTCAAACGGGAAAGTATCCGGCCCGGCTGCAACTCACAAATTTCATTCCCGGCAGCCACCGTCTGCCCTATTCCGAGGTGATTCCGCCTCCCTTCAATCAACAACTTCCGCACGTGGAAACCACAATTGCCGAGGTACTTGGGCCCGCCGGTTACGCCACTGGCGCCATCGGCAAGTGGCACCTCGGCGGCGATGGATTCTTGCCCACCGACCAAGGCTACGATTCCAATTACGCGGGCACATCGGCGGGGATGCCGCGCAGCTTCTTCTTCCCGAAATGGAAAGAAAACGTTCCCGTCGACGGCGAAGACGGCGAATTCCTGCCCGATCATCTAACCGATGAGGCGCTTCGCTTCCTCGACTCCCACAAGGCCGAGCCATTCTTCCTCTACATGGCCTACTACACGGTGCACATCCCGATCGAGGCCAAAGAGGAAGATGTCGCACGCTTCGAGGCGAAACTCGTCGGCGGACTCACCCCCGGCAGGGATCATCACAACCCGATCTACGCGGCGATGGTCTGGAATCTCGATCAAAATGTCGGCCGCATGCTCGATAAACTCGACGAACTCGGAATTGCGGACAACACCGTCGTCATTTTCAGTTCCGACAACGGTGGGCTGCAGTCCCCCGAGTGGAAGAACGAGCCGGTCACGTCTAATTTGCCATTACGAAACGGCAAAGGGCATCTATACGAGGGTGGCATCCGTGAGCCGACAATCATCCGCGCCCCAGGCGTCACGAAACCAGGCAGCGTCTACGAGGGCGCTATCATCAGCAACGACTATTTCCAGACGATTATCGATCTCACTGGCGCTACGTACGACGGCGCGACCGACGGCATCAGCTTGCTGCCTGCCCTGCGGGGCGAGCAACTGCCCGAGCGCGATCTTTTTTGGCACTACCCGCACTACTCCAATCAACTCGGTCGACCGGGGGGCGCCGTCCGCCGCGGAGACTGGAAGCTCATCGAGTTCTACGACGACGTGAGCAGAGAGCTCTACGATCTTTCCAGTGACATCGGCGAAGGCAACAATGTCATCGAACAGCACGCCGACCTCGCCGCTGCACTAGCGCAAGCGCTCGACGCCTGGCGAAAATCCGTAGGAGCCGTCAGCCCGAAAACGAACCCTAACTTCGATCCAGATCAAAAGGATGTGCGCGACCGCACTTACACTCCGCCCGACTGGAACAGTCTGTAAGAAGCACCCGCAAGAGAGCCCAACCAGATCGACCCCATGGAACAGCGCTATCGCCTGGCTGAGAATGAGTTCGTCAACGACGGCGACTCCGTGATCGTCTATCGGCGCGGAAGCGAATCCCCAACGCGGCTGCCCCTGCCTGCTGCCCAACTATTAGCGTCGTGCCAGGCATACGCGACGCTCGCCGGCCATGCAGCTTCGTGGTGCCGTGCGAATGACCTCTCGGCATTGCGTCAACTCGGTGCGGCGAAAAGCGGTTCTTTGTTTTCAAGATTGGCAAAGAAAGCACACGACTACGTCGAGCGAGATATCGAAGACGTCAAGGTTGATCCTAAAAAACTCGCCGCGGCTCAGAGCCAATTGGAAAAATTCGCTGCCGCCGGCTTGCTGATTTCTGAATCCGGATTCCGCAACGCGTGCAAACGCCACACGTCAGAAAGCCAGCCCGAGCCGATTGCAACGGTGGGAATGACCACCGCCAATCGCCCTGTCGAGCTAGAGCGCGCGCTGAGAAGTTATATCGAAAACTCGCGGCAATACGACCGGACCTGCGTGTTCGCCGTAGTCGATGATTCACGTGACCCGTTGACCGAACAGACGACGAGAGGCCTAGCGGCGGCGCTCTCAGCCGAGTGCGACGTCGAGATCCGAGTCTCCGGTCAGCGCGAAAGAGAGGACCTCGTTGCGACGCTGGCGGCCACGTCCGGCGTCGATCCTGAAACCGTGCGCTTCGCCATTTTGGGTGATGAACGCTGCCCGATCACAACCGGCTCCGCGCGAAACACACTGCTGTTAGAGACGGTGGGAAGCAGCTACCTACTCGTCGACGACGACAGCGTTTGCCGTATGGCCAGTGTCCCGGAGCCGTTGCCGGGTCTGGCATTTTCGTCGATCCGCGATCCAACCGAGTTCTGGTTCTTCGCAAATCGCGACCAAACGCTTGCGCAAGCGACATTCGAAAAAGTCGACTTTCTCGGTATTCATGAGGCGATGCTCGGGCGCGAAGTGGGGGCACTGACAGCGACAGATCCAATCGATCTCGACAGCGCGCAACCCGCCTTCGAATCGCGGATTCGCAATCACGGCGGTCGGATCCGTGCATCGATGGCGGGCATCTTGGGAGATTCCGGGATCGGCTCGTCCGCCTACGTCACGGTGAACGAGCAGTCTCGCGATCGATTAACGACTAGCGAGGCCGCATACCTAGCGGCCGTCGAGAGCCGTCAGGTCTTGCGAGCCGTACGCCGCATGACCATCAGCGAAGGCGCCCACTGCATGGCCGGAAACCTGGGAATCGACAACCGCCAACTGCTCCCGCCGTTTATTCCCATACAACGCAACTCCGATGGTAAATTCGCGATGCTCCTTCGCGCTTGTTTCGCTGATGCCTATGCAGGCCATCTACCGTATGCCGGTCTGCACGACCCGCTAGGAAACCGCACGCACTCCGTCGAGCAATGGCTCGAAGACGTCCAGCAAGTGCGCTTCACCGACATCGTGGGTTTCGTGCTCGCCATGGCACCGCCGCCCGCGCCGTGGCTCTCCGCGCGTGAACGCCTACAACGGCTAGGCAAGTATTTTCAGGACTTAGCGAGCTGCCCGACCGCTGACTTCTTCGAACAGCTTCGATTGCATTTCTGGAAGGCCCGCTCCCAGCGCCCCCGCCCCAATGACGACGGCTGCCCCGACTTCTACACGAGGCGACGGCAAGACTTTCGCGAAACCTTGGCGAAAGCCGTCGTGTCGCCGCGATACCTGATCCCCCGCGACCTTGCCGTCGCCGGAGATGACGAGCAGATTCGCGACCTAACAAGCGAACTCATCGCAAAAACAGGCAATCTGATCGAAGTTTGGCCGGCGATCGTCTCCGCAGCGAAGCATCCGAAAGCGAAAGCCGCTGCCGTGACAAAAATCTAACCCGCGTTTCGCGGCCGTGGGCGCTCCCATCGCCGACGTCAAACCCAGTAAGTGCGGTCCAAACTGCGATACTGCACAGCCTCGGCCAACTGCCGAACCGCAATCGCCTCAACGCCCTCAAGATCGCTAATCGTTCGCGCGACTTTCAATATGCGGTCATGAGCCCGAGCTGAAAGTCCCATCCGCTGGACGGCAACTTCCAACGTCCGCTCACCCGCTTCATCGAGCTTGCAATGCTCTCGAATCATCTTCGCCGGCATTCGAGCATTCGGATAGCCGCGCCGCATCTGTACTTCTCGCGCCCGCTCAACGCGCTCTCGTATCGATGCGGAACCCTCCGCCGGTTGATCGTCGCGCAACTCTCGATACTTCACCGGAGGGACCTCGACATGAATATCGATGCGATCGAGCAGCGGCCCGCTGATCTTACCGACGTACCGTTGGATCATCGGCGGGGTACAACGGCACTCGCGATTGGGATCTCCAAAATATCCGCAAGGGCCCCTGCGTTGCTGTCAAGGGCGGAGTAAATGTAGACCGCTTCGGCGGAGCAAAAATAGACCAGTTGGCGGGGATCCAGCGGTTTGCGTGGGACGGCTGGAACGGAGCCTGAGGACGCCCTTTAGGGCGGCCCAGGCGTAGTGGAAGACGGCCCACGCAAACCGGCGCGAGCGGCCGGCGGGTCAGTTTGAAGAGCGCGGGCGCTTCTTTTTGCTTTGCTTGAGGCGGTAGCTGTCGCCGTTCATCTCGAGGATATGGACGTGATGCGTGAGCCGGTCAAGCAGAGCGCCGGTCATGCGTTCGGAACCCAGCACCTCGGTCCACTCGGTGAACGGCAGGTTCGAGGTCAGCAACGTCGAGCCCTGTTCGTAGCGCTGCGAAAAGATCTCGAACAGCAGCTCTGCCCCGGTCTTCGACAGCGGCACATAGCCCAGTTCATCGACGATCAGTAGATCCTGCTTGGCAAGTTGTTTCTGGACCCGTAGTAGTTGCCGTTCGTCACGGGCTTCGAGCAGTTCATGGACCAATCCCGCGGCGGTGGTGAAACGTGTGCGATAGCCGCTCTGACAAGCTGCCAGTCCCAGCGCCAAGGCGATATGCGTTTTGCCGGTGCCGGAGTTCCCCAGCGCCAAGACGTTCTCACGGCGGTCGATGAACTCACAGCGCGCCAGCTCCAGAACGAGCTTCTTGTTCACCGAGGGTATGGCCAAGAAGTCGAACGTGTCGAGACTCTTCGTCACCGGGAACTTGGCGGCCTTGATGCGACGCTCGGTCGCCCGCTGCTCGCGATCGACCAGTTCCAGCTCGCAGAGTTGCTGTAGGAAGTCCCGAAAGTCCAAGCCTTCGGCGGCGCAGCGCCGAGCCAGTTTGTCGTACTCGCGCAGGAAGGTCGGCAGCCGCAGCGCTTTCAGGTGGGTTTCCAGCAGCATTCTCGACTTCGCCATCAGCTTGCTCCTGCTAGCAGCGCCAGATAGGATGCCGGCGACGTCTGCTCGACCTGAGCCGTCGGCAGGTGGGGATACTTCGTTAAGTCGAGCTTCGGCGGACGTTGCTCGATCGCGCACAGCAGTAGATGCTTGACGGCGTCAAAGCCAATCGTTCCCAGTAGACAGACTTGGCGCACCGCCGTTGCGACGTGCTCAAGGGGGAAGTCCTCCAACAGTCGCAGGACCTGTACGTACTCGCGCTTGCCCGCTTTGTCCAACCGCGATTCGAGCAGTCGTCGCAGCTTCGCAAACTCCGGCGGCAACTCCCAGCCGACCAACGGCGCGGCTTGATCGAGCGCGTTGGTCTTGCGTTCCAACAACGCCAAGTAGTGCAGCGGATCGAAAACCAACTCTTCACGTTCATAGCTGCGCTGATGGCGGGCGATCTCTTCGCTGCCGCAACAGATCACTACCTCATCCACGTAGGCTTTGATCAGGACCTGGCGGTGGCCGTAACGCGTTGGCACCGAATAATCGTTTGTCGCGTAGCGCACCAGCGACAACGAAGTCACCCTTGTCGAGCGTTTGTCGCAGGCATCGTAGGCTGTCGGTGCCAAGGGCAAGAGCGCTTCCCGATCGCGCTCGAAGCGTTCGCCGACGGTTTCGGTGTGCCGTCGCAAACGCCGTTCACGGTTGGCTCGGCACTTCTCTTCGAGGTGTTCGTTGAAGGCTTCCCAACTCTCGAATCTCGGGATCGGCACCATGAAATTGCGCCGTGCGAAGCCCACTAGCCCTTCGACTTTTCCCTTGTCGTTGCCCTTGCCCGGACGCCCGAAACGATCGGCGAACAGGTAGTGCGACTGCAGTTCGCTGAACACCCGCGTACGTTTGCGCGTGCCGTCGCCGAGAATCCTTGCCACCGCCAGCGTCGTGTTGTCGTAGACGATGTTGCGTGGCACGCCGTCGAAATAACGAAACGCGGCGTTGTGTCCTTCGCAAAAGGCTTCCGTCGTCTCGGCGGGAAAGGCCTTAACGAAGGCGTCGTCGCTGTGCGGCAGATCGACAACCAAGAAGTGCGCCTTGCGCTGGACTCCATTGATAACGACAACCGCTTCGCCGAAGTCGGCCTGCGCGTCGCCGGGCGGATGCGCCAGTGGCACGAACATCTCTTGTCCACCGAGCTTCTTCTCGCGGACGTAGTCCTTGACGATCGTGTAGCCACCGCTGAAATCGTACTCCTCGCGTAGGCGATCGAAGATGCGTTTCGCGGTGTGACGTTGTTTCTTTGGTTGTTGCTGATCGTCGAGCAGGATCTGATCGATGATTCCGGTGAACGCTTCGAGCTTCGGCCGTCTCACCGGTTTGCTCCGCCGATAGCCCGGCGGAGCAGCGTAGCGCAGCATTTTGCGCACCGTCTCCCGCGCTAAGCCAAACCGCTTGGCGGCTTCGCGTTCACTCAGCCCTTCGACGTAGACACTGCGCCGTACTTGAGCATATAGCTCCACGCGATACATCCTTCCCGTGTTCCACAAAACACCGAATGGATGCCAGCGGACCACCCGGGCGGTCTAATTTTCCGCCGCCCTTGAACGGCTTTAAAACGCCGTTCTGTGGTCTAGTTTGTCAGCGCCGTTCTCACGAAGAGATCTCGGATCGAGTCGCTGCATCCGTGCCGATCCGTGCCAAGCTCGGCAAGCCCTTGGGGGGTGCCGCCCCATTCGGATACATGTGGGAGAACCGTGAGCTTGTACCTGATCCTGCTGAAGCCCCGATCCGGAAGCGCATCTTCGAACTGTTCTTAGAACACCGACGCAAGAAGGCCGTAGCGCGGCTCCTCAATGAAGCGGGTCACCGGACACGCAAGGGTGCGAACTTCACCGACACAACCGTGGACCGGCTCATTCGAGATCCTTCAGCCAAAGGAATTCGCCGAGCCAACTACACCAAGAGCCAAGGCGACGGAAAGCGCTGGGAGTTCAAGCCCGAGTCTGAGTGGGTATTGACGCCAATCGAGCCGATCGTGTCCGAAGAGCTTTGGACTCAGTGCAACACAATTCTCGACGAGCGTAAGAACGGTCGGAAGCCAGGACGCAAACCGGTCCAGCTCTTTGCCGGGATTACCTACTGCACATGTGGGCAAAAGATGTATGTGCCGTCAAACACGCCGAAGTACGTCTGCTACAAGTGCCGGAACAAGATTCCGGTCGAAGACTTGGAGACCGTTTTCCACGAGCAGCTCAAGACTTTCGTGTTCTCTCCAGCTTATATTGCCGACCACTTGACGACGGCGAACCTGGTTATCAGGGAGAAGCAGGAACTCCTCGATTCCCTTAACAAGGAGCAACACACCGTATCGAAGCAGATGGACAAGGTTTACCGAGCCTACGTTGGAGATCAGATCTCAATGGACGGATTCGGACGGCAGTACCGGCCCCTTGAAGAACGACTCAAGCAGCTCGAATCCGAAATCCCTAAACTGCAAGCCGAAATCGACTTCGCCAGTATTCAACTTATCTCCAGCGACCAGATCTTAGCTGAAGCTCAAGACCTCTACACTCGCTGGCCGAACCTCTCGTTCGAGGGCAAACGAACTATCCTTGAAAACATCACCGAACAAGTAGTCATCGGTGATGCGGACGTCACCATTGACCTTTGCTATCTGCCTTCGGCATCTATCAAAGAAGTGGCAACAAGGCAACGAAACTCCAAGGGTTCATAGCCGCCACGAGCATAAACTCCGACGGAAACGTAAGACTGATGCCGCCGCGAGCGATCGCAATTTGGCCGTCCTCAAGCGGCTGCCTCAGCAACTCCAGAATGTTGCGTGGAAATTCAGGAAACTCGTCTAAGAATAGGACGCCGTTGTGAGCTAAACTCACTTCGCCGCAGCGCGGCATCCCGGAGCCGCCGCCCACTAAACCAGCGTTCGAAATGCCGTGGTGGGGGGACCGAAACGGGCGCTCGCGCAGCAATCCGCCGTGCTCGCCGAGCGCGCCGGCGACGCTGTGTACCTTCGTCGCTTCAACTGCCTCGCCCATGGTGAGTTTCGGCAAGATCCCAGGAAGCCGCTTCGCAAGCATTGTCTTGCCTGAGCCAGGAGGACCAACCATCAGTACGTTGTGCCCCCCAGCCGCCGAAACCTCCAGCGCTTTCTTGGTCGCTTCCTGTCCGCGAACTTCGCGAAAATCGACGCTTAGCACGTCTGCCTCAATCGACGCACTGCCGTTGCGCGAAGTAGTCGGAAACTCGCCGGGGCTGCCCAGCAATTTTGGAATCTCGCGCAGATGTCTGACGCCGTAGACGTTAATGCCGTCGACAACCGCCGCCTCAGCCGCGTTCTCGGCGGGCACGATCAGATTCTCAATTCCCCGCTCCCGGGCGCAAACCGCCATCGGTAATGCGCCGCGCACCGGGCGAATACTCCCATCGAGCGAAAGTTCCCCCGATACCAAAAAACCGTCGTCGGCGCCGTCAGGAATGGTTCCGGTCGCGCCCAAGATCCCAATCGCCATCGGCAAGTCAAATCCGGCGCCTTCTTTACGAATGTTCGCCGGCGCCAGGTTGATTGTCACCGCCTGATTGGGGTAGCCGAAGCCCGCATTCGTGAGCGACGACTTTAGCCGTTCGCGGCTCTCCTTCACCGCGGTATCGGGCAAGCCGACCATGAAAAAGTCCTTAGCCGTGCCGCGATAGACATCGACCTCGACGTCGATTGGCAGCGCATCAACGCCGTAGAGCGCAGCCGTGCGGGTGGTAAACAGTCCCATCGTCTAGTCGCTCGTTCCGGGGCGCCGTTCCGGCGGCACTTCGTGAGAGTCGTCAGCCTGCTGCAACTCCAGCAGCGACCAAAGCCAGACTAAGAACACAAATAGAGAAAGCGTAACCGCCAGCCGCCAGTCCAATGGGCGCACCTCGTCATCCAGATGAATCTAAGGGGATGGAACCGCGCCGGGTTCACGACAGCCGGCGCGCGAGCGGGCACCAGCGTCCCGATTATACAGGAGATCGCGCAAAGCCCGGCCTACAATGATGAAAAGAGCGCGTAAACGCGACCTGGAAACCTATGAATCCCCACAATCTCCGCTTCGCGACGCTAGCCATGGCAATCTTGATTCCGTTCGCCGCAGCCGCGGCTGACGGTGGCCTCATCAAGCTGAAAGCTGCTCTAGACGAGCCCGAATACTACTGCCTCGACGTACCCGGCTGGGGGCGCAATCTCAATCTGAAAGCGCCGCTGATGGCGCACACCTGCAAGCCTGGCGCGGACGATGAAATCTTCCAAACAAATCACCCCAACAGCGGACAACTTTCAATGCCGGCCTACTCGCTGTGCGTTCAAGCCGACAAGACCGAGGCCGGTGCGGCAGTTCGGATGACGGAGTGCTCCGACAGCACATTGCAAAAATTTGGCTGGAGCGACGGCCACGTCAGCCCCGCCGGCGACGCGGCTTTGTGCCTTGCCGTGGCCGATGCCAAAGGCGAGCCGACCGGCGGCCCCAGTCACCTCAAGCTCGACCTCACACTCCAGCCGTGCGCGTCGGTCTCGGCCGCTCGAAGCGAATGGCTACTCCCCTAAGACCCAAGCCGCGCCGCGCCCCGTTTCGAGTGAGCGTGCAGGCAGCCCTCGTAAGCGGCGTCCGGTCGCTCAAAGAAAGCCGCGTAGAGGCACCGGAACTGACGGCCCGGTTGCTCTTAGGCGACGTGCTCCAGCGAGACAAGGCATGGCTGTTTGCGCACTCCGACGATGTGCTAAGACCCGACGACTGGGACGCTTATCTTGACCTGATATTTTCCCGCTGCGGGGGAGTGCCGACGCAATACGTTCGCGGCGTGCAGGAATTCTACGGTCTCGAGTTTCAAGTCACAACCGATGTGCTAATTCCCCGCCCTGAGACCGAACATGCCGTGGAGGTGGCGCTCGCGCATTTGCAACCGGGTGATCGTATGATCGACATCGGCACGGGCTCGGGCGCCATCGCCGTAGCAATCGCCAAGACTGCGCCCCAGACGCGAGTAGTCGCGTCAGACCTTTCAGAAAAGGCTCTGCAAGTAGCTCGTGGAAATGCCAAACGGCTAGAGGCTTCGGTTGAGTTTCTGGTAGCGGAACTTGCCTCGGCCGTCCGGCCAAACTCCTTCGATGTAGTGGTCAGCAACCCACCGTATGTGCCGCGCAAAGACATGGGCGGTCTGCAGCGCGAGCTGCGCCACGAGCCATCGATGGCGCTATTCGGCGGAGAGGACGGTCACGAAATTTACGCGCGGCTAATTCCCGAGGCGGCCGCAATCGTCAAACCCGGTGGCTGGCTTATCATGGAACTTGGCTACAGTAGCCGCTGCGCGATCGAAGAGCTGCTCAGCGTTTCGCACTGGCAAACCGCCGAATTCCACCAAGATTTAGCCGGACTAGACCGCGTCGTTTCCGTCCGGAGGGCATAGGCCTCGGAAGAAATGAAAATCACCAAAGTCGAAGGTCTGCTCATGTCGTGCCCGTTCGAGCAGCCGATCCAGTTGCCCTTCTATGGAGGCCTGCGGACGATCCTCAAGCGCGACGCAATGCTCATCCGGGTGACCACCGACTCCGGCCTGAAAGGGTTCGCGCCCGGCCCGGCCCACGAGCGCGCGGTCCGCGAGATCGACGACACCATCGGACCCTTTCTCGAAGGGCGCGACCCGGCCGACTGGCAAGACTACAACTTCGAAGCCGGACTTGATCTCAAAAAAACCTATCACGCTGTCGAGGTCGCCGTCATCGATGCCGCCGCCAAGGCCGAGGGCGCGACGATGTCGGAGCTGCTTGGCGGACGTAAGCGCGAGCGCATCAAGTGCTACGGGTCGGCAGGAATGTACATGCCGCCAGACGGCTACGCGGACGAAGCCGCCGCTGTTCAAGGCTTGGGATTCCCGGCGTACAAACTGCGTCCCGCCGCCGGTCCAGAGACCGATCTCAAGACCGTTGAGTTGATGCGCCAAGCGACCGGTCCAGACTTCGGACTCATGCTCGACTGCCACGCGTGGTGGCGCATGGGTGATCGCAGTTACTCGTCAGAAACGATCGAACAGCTCTGCCGCGATATGGGACCCTACAATCCTTACTGGGTCGAAGAGCCGCTCGACCCCGACGACCACGCCGCATACAAGGCGATGCACGACAAACAGGTCGCCACGCTTGCGTCGGGTGAGCACGAGCCCAGCGAAGAGTCCTTCCTCGATCTAGTCCAATCCAGTGGCGTCGATTTCGTTCAGATGGACGTCTGCTGCCAAGGTGGATTCGAGATGGGCCGCCGCGTCTTCGAGGCTACCGAGAAACAAGGTATCCGTTTCGCCTTCCACAGTTGGGGGACGCTGCTCGAAGTCATCGCCGCCGCACAACTCGGAGTCTGCTGGGGCGAGAACGTCGTCGAGTGGTTGGAGTACCCGCTGCATTCGAACAATGGCAAAGCCGGCATGTACCCATTCGCAGTAGCCGATGGAATTCTCACCGAGCCACTGCATCTCGAACACGGCCATCTAGTCATGCCAGACGGCCCGGGACTCGGAGTCGAAATCGACGAGTCGATTGTGGAAAAATACCCATTCCTTCCCGGACCCTGGTCGCTGTTCCGCATCGATTCGCCTCAAGAAACACTTGCGGTGAGCGGCGATCACAGCGTCCCCTGGGTCGAAGTCGAGGGTGGCGCTGAGCGTCGCGCCTGACGCAATCAGCCATTCATGGCGCTGCGCCGGCACCGACCTCACCCCCAAACGACACATCCGAATCAGTCTGAAAAATCGACGACTCGGCGGAAAATTTTCGGTAGTTACTAAAAGTGATGTCATGCCGAAAGCAGTTTGCCGATCTTCGCGCGCAGGTCAGGTTTGTCGACGAAGCAGGCAATAAGTACTCCGCGCCGCTGATCATCAGCGAGGCGAAATGTAAACTAGTCCTGACGAGTTGCAGGCCAAACTTGGCAGGCAATTCCGAGTCCGTAACCATCTCGATGCGCAGCGCCCGGCCGCTCTCGGGAGCCAGCCAGACGGTAGCTCGAAACGCGGGCCGAACATTCGCCTTATTAAAGTTGATGCTCCACGTCGATTGCTCCTCGCTCGCCTGTGTGGCGTATGCGATCGCGCCGCTCACTTCGTTGTCGCGCGAGCTGTTTCGAGCGAATTCCAGACCGAGCTGCGGCGCAAAAAGATTGCGCAAAATCGTGCCATATTCCCCGGTCGAAGACGTGCGCTCGAGGTCTCCCATGCTGTCAACCGGTCGCCACCCGTTTATCCTGATGTTGCGGTAGCTCTCTTCGTGATCGACGTAGAGCACCTCGGCCTCGACGATGTCTTCGATCGCCCATATGCGGCCTTTATCGAAGCTGACGAATCGCTCGATGCGCTGGTTGGCGATGAAGTTTGGTAGTGACTCGGTAAACTCCGAGTTCACTTCGCGAGCGCGATCGATAAGCGGATCGGACTCAGACTGAGTACCACTCGTTAGCGGCGGAGGCGAATTGTGTACGCTAACCGCCGGCGAACGGGGCTGTGAAGAAGCGCGCGGAACTCTGCCGGGCCGTCGACGCGGTTTCAGCGGCCCCTCAGTCTGTGAGAACGCGACGTTGCCGCATGCAAGAGCGCCGACAAACAGCCAGGCGATGATCGTTCTCGCCACTAGCTACCAGCTTAGACGTACGAAAGGCCCGGCCGAAGCCGAGCCTTTCAGATTAAATGCTGAAATTCCGCACTAGTCGTGATCGCGCCGACACTTCTTGCGACTGCGCTTGCGTGCCAACGCTTGCTTGAGACGCATTCTTTCGCCGGGCTTCATGTAATACGAGTGACGCTTGACTTCTTTGATAATGTCTTCTTGCTGCACCTTGCGCTTAAAGCGCCGCAGCGCGCCGTCAATGGGTTCGCCTTCATTTAGGTAAACTTCTGCCATGTTGTGGGGGACACCCCCTTCCTGGGATGGTTTCGCTCGGGGTGCACAGGGACTTCGAAAGTCACCTCAACCCCAATTAACAATTGTACAATACGGCGTTCACGAAAGTTAAAAAACATATGCTGCACATTACTGAAGAGCAGGTCCGCGAAGTCTTAACTATGCCAACCGCCATCGATCTGGTGGAGGAAACGTTCCGGCGTTTGGACAATGACCGCGCCGAGAACCATCCCCGGCGCCGGGTGGTGATGCAGAATGGGACGCTGCTGCACTATATGGCCGGTGGCGACAATCAGGACGGCGTGGTCGGAGCGAAGATTTACGCCACCAATCGCAAGGTCGGGGCACGCTTTATCGTTTTGCTGTTTGACGCCAATGCGATCGAGTTGCTCGCGGTGATCGACGCGAATGCGCTGGGACAGTTCCGAACGGGTGCCGCGAGCGGAGTTGCGACGCGTCACCTGGCCAACCCGAACGCATCAAAGTTGGCTCTCTATGGCAGTGGCTTTCAGGCCGAAACGCAGTTGGAAGCGGTTGCGGCGGTGCGCACGCTGGACAGCGTCGCCGTCTACAGCCGTAGCGCCGAAAAGCGCGAGGGCTTCGCTACTCGGATGAGCGAGAAGTTGAATCTAGAGATTCGAGCGGTGTCGTCGTCTGATGAAGCGTTGGAGGGCTGCGACATCGTGACCACCGTAACTAGCGCGCGCGAGCCCGTATTTCGTGGTGAGCTCTTGGCGGCGGGTACGCATATCAACGCCGCGGGCAGCAATCACGCCATGCGTCGAGAGATAGACTCTACGACCGTAGAGCGTTGCGATATCGTCACGGCCGACTCGATCGAGCAGGCTCGCATGGAAGCGGGAGATCTACTCCAGGCCGTGGACGAGCGTAACTTCGACTGGGCGCAAGCGACCGAGTTGTCGGCCGTTGTTGCCGCAAGCTTGCCTGGCCGCACGGAAGCAAATCAATTGACTCTGTTCGAGTCGCAAGGCCTCGCGATAGAAGATGTCGCGGTCGCACGCTACATCTATCTACAGTTGAAATAGGCGGCTCGGGAACACGCGCCTGGTAGATCAACTGAATCTCGGTTCGGCGGCACAGAATAAGAAACCGGCCCCAGTTCGATTCGGAAAAGAAACGCCGATCGCTATGCGCACGCCTCGACACGGCAGGGGATTGCTTTGTGGTGCGGGCAGCCGCTGATTGGATCGCGGTCGTTGGCGTCGGTGATTTCGTTGAGGTTGACGCCCTGCATCGTTGGCTCGCCGCTGACGGGGTCCGGGTAAACGACGCCGAATCCGTTGGGTATCCAGACGTGACCTTCGAGGACTTTATTGTCGATCTCGGCTGGAAGCTTTAGCGCACCGCGATTCGTGTGGATTGAGACCCGCTGGCCGTTGCTGACTCCAATGGACTCGGCGTCGTTCGGATGAAGGTGCAGCGAGCAGTGAGGACCTTTGCCTTTGCGCCAGTCGGGGCGACGGTGGATGGCGTTGGCTGTCCAGTGGGTTCTCAGGCCCGCGGCTAACAACAGCGGGAATTTTTTCGTTAAGGGCGGCTGAAATACAAGTGCTCGCGTGATTTCCGCGATCATTGGTCCGGGTAGCAAGCGAACTCGCTTGTCGTCCCAGCCGACATTGAACTCGAAGTTTTTATCGCGGTCGGCGATGGCGATGATGACGCCCTCTGGGTGATCGAGCATTCGTCGGAAAAGCTCGAGCCCGAGGTTTGCCGCATCGGCGTCTTTCCAGTCGTCCCCGAGTGCGCGAACGACGGCTTCGCGGCGTCGGCGCCCGTTGTCGACACAGCGCAGGAGTAGAGCCGCTGGGCCTGGGCCTGGCAGTTGGGGCCCGAGCGTGCGGTAGGCCCAGTAGACCATGCATGGGCCGGCGACACGCCCGGCCTTTTCTGTCGCGGCGGAGCCTAAGCGCTCTATGTATGGGCCGATGCCGGCAGGCTCTAACGCAACCTTCGTCAGATCGAATAGATCTTCGGGTGGGTCTCCGAACAGGCCAAGCGCCTCTGCGATGCGAGCGTAGATTTCCGGCTCGGGTAACGCCTCGCCAGGAGCGGGCACGACCGGCGGGCGAAGTTGCGTTCCAATCTTTGGGAAGCCGCCTTTTGCGAAGCCGGCCCATTCCCATTTCTCGTAGCCGACCGGAGCCGGGAGCACGTAGTCGGCAGCGGCGGCTGATTCGGTCATCGCGACTTCGACTACGACCATTAGCTCGAGTTTCTGGCGTGCTTCGCGCCAGCGCGGGGTATCTGAGTACGCAAGCCACGGATTCGAATTGTCGACGATTATTGCGCGCAGACGTCGGGGGTCGTCGGTTAGAATTTCTTCTGGAACGACGCTTGGCGAGGTCATCGCGAAGTTGCCTACCGCACGAATGGCGGGAACGCCGGCGACGACCGAGCGCTCGGGTTCCTTGAAACGATTGCGCGAGCGGACCGGCGGGCTGAAGCCTTCACTAAAATAGTTTGCGCCGGGGCGGGAAATATTTCCCGTCAGCGAAAGTATCAGCTTGATTAAGTAGGAGTTGAGCGTCGAGAACCAGGTCTGCTCAACGGCCAGGTCGTACATGATCGACGCCGCTTCGGCGCTGGCGATATCGCGCGCGGCAGCGCGGATATCGTCTTCGGTCAAGCCGCAGCGGGTGGCCATCTCGGTGACGTCGACCGCGGTCAGGGCTTGTTTGACCTGCTCGAAGCCGTTGGTTTTTTCGGCGATAAAGGCTCGGTCCACGATGTCTTCGTCGACCAGCGTTTTGGCGATCGCCAGCAGCAAGAAAACGTCCGTTGCAGGCTTGAGGCGCAGGTGAATGTCCGCGCCGGCAGTGGTCTCGGTGATTCTAGGATCGACCGCGATGAGCTTGCGGCCTTCGGCGCGCCGCAGTGCGTTAAACGTAATGCTCGGCTTCGGGCCGCGGTTCGAAATTCTGGGGTTGGTGCCGATGGTCACGAGCAACGGAGCTACTTCTTCATCGGGACGCAGGCTGGTGGACGGCGGCGCGTCGAACATCCATTGATCAATGAGGTGGTGCTGCGATTTTTCTTGCGCGTAAGAACTGTACCAACGCCTGGAACCCAGTGCGGCGGTTAGCGAAAGGCCGTAGATGCCGCCGAGATGGTTGCCTTGGCCGCCACCCCCGATGAAAGCGATCGCGTTGCCGCCGTGCTCTGATCGAATGGCGTTGATTTTCGCTGCTATTTCAGAGATCGCGGTTTCCCACGACACGCGCTCGAAGCTGCCGTCGTCGCGCCGACGCAGCGGATACTCCAGGCGTTGCGCGTGCTCGATTGTTAGCGGAATGCTCGCGCCCTTGTTGCAGATGTAGCCCTCGGTCAAGCTCGATTCGTCTGCCCGTACGTCGCTGATACGGCCGTCGGTGACGTCGACGCGTACGCCGCAGTTGTGGCTGCAGAGCACGCAGACGTTTGCCAGGTCTTGCGCATCTAGCGGAATGGGGTTTCGAGAAATAGAAGGGTCGACAGAGGCGGTGGCGCTCATCGTGTGTTTTAGGTTCCGGGACAATTGTAGCCCCACCGGCTGGGCTCTCACCTGGGTGTAAACTGTGCCTGACGGGGCGCCCATACATGAGAGTGATTTCGATGCGACTGGTATTCGCGGTAACGCTGTCTATTTCAGTTGGCAATGCGCAGCCGACTATCGAGAGCATCAGTCCGCTCGGAGCTCAGCGCGGTAGCGCCGTGCGCTTGGTGTTGACGGGTGAGCAGCTAAGCCAAGCGCGACTGATCAGCGAGATTCCGGGTGACGCGACGTCGTTGAGCTCGCGGCCGTCGATTGCCGGCGAGGAGAAAGAGAGCATCGCGTTTTTGGTCGAAATTGGGGCGGATGCGTCGCTCGGCGCGTATCCGGTACGAGTCGAAACGCCTGATGGTATCTCGAATTTGCTGCTGTTTTCGGTCGGAGCATTTCCTGCGGTGGGGGAGGCCGAATCGGAGGCAAGCGAAGACGACGAGGCGCCGGCCAATGACTTTCCAGAATTGGCGCAAGCGGTTGAGACGCCGGTAACGATCAACGGGCGACTGCGCGGTGCGGAACGCGACCTCTATCGATTCAGCGCGGCGGCAGGTGAGAAGCTGGTTCTCGAAGTTGAGGCGCGTAGGATCGGTTCGGCGATCGACCCTCACTTGGAATTGCTCGATTCTGAAGGACGCCCGCTCGCGCGCAACGCGGATGCCCGCAGCTTAGGTGTGGATTCTCGCTTGGAGTTCGAGTTTTCCGCGGCCGGGGATTACTTGGTGGCTATTCACGACGAGAGATTCAGCGAACAGAAGAGCGACTTCTATCGTTTGACGATCGCGGACTATACCTACGCCGACGGGGTCTTTCCGCTTGGCTGGAGGCGCGGTGAAACTGTTCGAGCTGAATGGTATGGCGGCAACCTAGCGCAGCCGACCGTGAGCGAAGTTAATCTTGCCGGTGCCAATGCTTCCGAGACGTGGATCTCGATGCCCAACTCGCCGGCGCGGCTGTTGTTTCTGGTCGGCGACGATCCCGAGGTGTTCGAAGACGCGCTGAGCGATGGAGGACTGCCCGAGTCGACGGTGGTCAATGGCCGCATCCTCGAGGCGGGCGAGGTCGATCGCTACCGGCTTGCGGTCAGTGCCGGCGAGAGTTGGGCGCTCGAGCTGCGTTCGGGCGAACTGGCCGGATCGGATCTGTATGGGGTGCTCACTGTGTCCAACGGAGACGAAATTCTCGCTACGGCGGGTCGCTACGCCGGTGATCCAAGCCCGTACGTGATCAGCACCACGGGGCAGACTTCGAGCTATCCGTTTATCAATTTGGAAGTCCCGCCGGGGATCGATGCGCTGAGCATTTCGGTCGAAGATCTGCTGCAGCGCGGCGGGCCGGCGCACACCTACCGCTTGGCAGCTCGCCGGCAGGGGACGGATTTTTCGGCCGAGATCGGCGAGCCGTTCGTAAATATTCCCGCTCGCGGCTCCGCGATTGTCAGCGTGAAGATCGAGCGGCGCGGCTACCACGGAGCGGTCGATCTCTCAATAGAGAATCCTCCCGAAGGCATCCTTGTTGGCGGCGGGCACATTCCACCAACTTCGATCCTCGGTAACATCCGGCCACGTTTCGCTCAAGGCACTCTGACCCTTACGGCGAAGCCTGGAGCGGATACCAGCGCGATAAATCTGGTGGTTCGGGCGAAAGGTGTGCGGGAAGATGGCAGCGTGATCGAGCGTCGCGCGGATGGGCCCGGACTAAAAGTTGCTGTGGCGGGAAAGGGCCAAGACTCTCTCTCGGCAGGTTGGTTGGGATATGACTTGCCGACTCGAATTGTGCCCGAGCCGGCGGCGGCGGTGGAGTTTTTGACGCCGCAAATTGTTCGACTGGTTCGAGGCGGTAAGCAACATGTCGCTCGCTGGGCCGTTAACACCCGCGGTGATGCCGGCATCGCAAAGAAAATTGAGATTCCTCGCAACGCGGGCGGCGTTCGGTTTCGAGTCAACAGCGAGAAGAGTAAGGCAACGGCAGGCGAGTTCGTGATGTTCCCTCACGAGCGTACGGACCTCGGCACGGTCGACTACAACCTCGCTGTTGACATCCGCTCCGGAGGCCAGACTCGCACAGTCTATTCGGCGCCATTGGAGATCGAGGTGGTCGATGGATTTGGGCTCAAAGCGCCTGAGAATCAACTTGAGATCGTTGCGGGGCAGTCGGGCGTGTGGACGGGTTCTATCTGGCGAGATCCGGAGTTTCGACAAACCGTTAAAGTGCGGGCCGAGAACTTACCGGTCGACGTGAAATGCAACGAAGCCGAGCTGGCTGACGCAGCGAGTAGGTATGAGTTGAAATGTACAGCGGCGGAAGGCGTACCGGCGGGAGAGTATGAAGTTGAAATTCAGGCTGAGTCGATTTTGTCAGATGAAGCGACAACTCCGTACGTTGCTGAAGCGGCGAAAACAAAGTTGACGATCGCGCGTTGAACGAGGGGGGATCACGGTTTGCAGACCGATGGATCACCCATACCTGTTCCGGCATCACTCAATTCGCCTGATACTCGTCGCCCATCGAAAAATGCGGGCTAGAGCACTTTCACCGAAGCCGTAGACTGCCGGCAGTGGATGGTTACTGTCGAAGAAGTACGTCGACCCGGAGGTCGACGCGGCCCACCGGAGGCGCGCGCCACGACTTAGAGCCCGCGTTCGCCTAGACGTGTGCGGCGGTGGTCTATAGCAGATCTGAAAATGCTCTAGCGCCAGGGAAAGTACCGAGCTCCAATGGCTGGCCTAGGAGAAACCCGGAGGTACTGTCGTACCCATTGGATTGGGCCGATCGCTCTATTGCAAGATTCAGGTCTGGAGCCCGACTCTAGAGACATGGACGATCAGATCATTGAGCTCATGTGCATCAGTTCGCAACCTGTGTTTGCCCTTAGGATACCCGATGGCTCGCTAATGAGGGTCGCTCAGTCCAATCCGCCACTTACGTTCGACAATGAAAACCTTAGTCGAATGAAGCCGGCGACCGACTCGGAACAAGAATTGCCTTAGGCCCGCGTCATCGTCGGTACCGGCAAACGTTTACGATATTCTTCGCGTTAAGAGAGTTCACAGCGGCATAAACTACCTTGGTGTCAAGGTCGTTCTACCGCGTGCTGGTGCCGTTCATCGCTACACTAGTCGCTTTATTAGGGGTCGAGCTGGCGCTCTCGATTGCTGCTGGTCAGCACGACGAGCGCGACGTTGCCAAGCGCTACCACCCGACCCTGGGTTGGGAAAAAATTCCAAATTCCGTTCGCACCGAAGATACGGCGGAATTCCGCGTCCTTTCGGTACGCAACTCGCGCGGGCTGCGCGGGCCGGAGATTCCCTACGAGCGGCCGGCGACGGAATTTCGCGTATTGATGCTAGGCGACTCGTTTCTAGAGGGGTATCCGGTTCGCAACGACGAGCTGGTGTCTACTCAGTTGGCCACTCGGGCACAAGTCACAACGATCAACGCGGGGACCGGTGGATACAGCACCGACCAGCAGCTTGTGTACTACCGCGAAGAGGGCCGACGCTACTCCGCCGATCTCGTCGTCGTGATGTTCTATGACAACGACGTCTTATTCAATACGCTGCGGGCGGATGGCGACGGACCACAGAAACCGCTGTTTGTCGAAAAGCCCCGGGGGCTCGAGCTTACAAACGTGCCAGTGCCGAAGGCGGTCCCGGTTGTTCAAAACGCTCATCTAGAGCCGCGTAGCTTGCGCGAGTGGCTGCACGGAAACTCTCGACTCTACTTGCTGATGAGCGGGAGATTGAAGTCAATCGCGGCTGTTCAGCGGGCCGGCATTGGCGGTGGATGGATCACTCCCGCGCCGCTTCCAGCGCACTTCGAGGTCTATCGCAAGCGGCCGCCTGAGTCCGTGGAGCAGGCATGGGAGATGACGGAGCGGATACTTATGGCTCTGCGCGCTGAAGCGATGTCGGATGGGGCCGACCTACTCGTGTTCGCGATACCGAACCTGGCGTCGGTTGATGCCGACGTCTGGGAACGTACGATGCTGAAGTACGACCTCGATGGATCGAGCTGGGGCCCGACGCTGGTTGAGAAAACTCTTGGACAAATCTGTAAACGGCAGGGCATTGCGCTGATTCCTGCTATCGAAGAGTTTCGTGCGGCTGCTGCCGCGGGAGAGTCGCTATATTTCCCGCGAGACCAGCATTGGACGGCGGCCGGTCACGGCTTGGCGGCGCGTATGCTCGCCGACTGGCTGGGCGACTATCTAGCGTCTGGCGCCAGTAATTGAATTGGCTCTCCGGCCCCAGGGCCGAGGAGGTCGGGCGAAAGACCCATCAACTTGAGCATCGTCGGCGCTACGTCACTCTGCGTAACAGCGAGGCTGGACTCGATTTCACCAAGCGGCGGGGTATCGGGACCGATCGCCGCGATCCAGATTGCTTCCGCTCCCTCGACCTTGTCACCGTGTCCGTGCCAGTCGCCGGGAGTCGAGCCGCGGCCGTGATCGGTGGTTAGGATCAGGGTGGTGCTTCCTCGATAGTACGCATCCGATTCGATCGCATTCCATAGCCGCTCGACAGACCGGTCGAAGTAGTTCGCAGTCTGC
The DNA here is from genome assembly GCA_965247305.1 of Bryobacterales bacterium. Classification (GTDB taxonomy): domain Bacteria; phylum Acidobacteriota; class Terriglobia; order Bryobacterales; family UBA6623; genus CATQHP01. Next base: position 6,361,572 of record OZ252030.1, read on the forward strand.
ATTGTGCGGTCGTAGCGTCGGCTGTGGGCCCAATCGTCGGACTCGCCGAACGCGATGTACAGCACCCGGGGCTTGATGGTTTTCATGTACTCGAGCGCCATCTCGAAAGTAGTGTAGTCGTGACGAACCGTGTCCCATGGGGTTAGCAAAGAGAACTGATCTTGGCTCAAGTGTTGTAGTCGGTCGGAGAGTCCCGCGCCGTCGAGCGCCGTGTAGCCGGCGTTGATCAAGATGGAGTTCGGCTGGCTGGCGCCGATGCCGGAAAACACTTCCCACGATCCGAACAGCGCAACGCGTTCACGAGGCAACTCCAGCTCGCGTTTCAAGATCTCAAGAACAGTCGCGACTGGATTGGGCCTATTGTCGTTGCTGTCGATAATGTCGTCCTGAGGCCGGCCCGTGAGGATTTCAGAGTAACCAGGGTACGAGAAGCGATGAGCATTGAGAGTGTTAACCCGGCTACCCACATTACGGTTCCCGAGTAGCACGCCCTGCTCGGCGAGCGTTGTCCAAAAGAAGGGCGTCAGCTTGCGGCGTCGCTCCTCGGCGCTTGGAGCGTCGAATCGATCGCGGACGACGCCAGCTTTCTCCATGCCTGCTTTTGGATGCGCTTCGAGCAGAGGGTCCATGCCGGCGAATAGGTCTTGCCAACGCAGTCCATCGGCTGTGACTAGCACGATGTTCTCGGTTCGGAAGTCGGCGGCCAGCCCGACTCCGGCCGTCAGCAGGACCAGGCAGAATGCGATTCTAACGGACATTGATGGTTACTCGGTTGCTAGTTAGCTTGTCGGATGTCAATACGATTTCCACCTCACCTCGGCCTGCGAGACTGCTCGGCAAGCGCAGGTTGACTTGATCGACACCGGCTAATTCAGGCTGGGCGCCGGAAAACAGAACTTCGGCTGGTTCACCCCCAACCGTCGCGGTCAGCGACTCAGCAAATCGAACTCCGGTCCCAAAAAGTAGCAGAATGACTTGGTCGCCGTCGGGGCCAACGTCGATGGGATTCGCAACGAATCGCCGTTGGATGGAATCAAATTGCGCAACCTGTTCAACAACTTGTGAGCCGTCCGGCCGGACTCGTGAGGCGAGCGCTGCCGCAACCCCCGAGCCGTTTGAGTTCGCGCTAAAGATTCCAGGGGCTACGGCGGCGACTTGGATGGTTCCACGCGAGAGTACTTGTGATGCTAGCCGCGCCTCAACGGTAGCCTCGCCCACGCTGGTACCGGTGGGTACTAGGTAATTGACTTGGGCCGACGACACAAAGAAAAGCGGCGCGGATCGAGTGGCTCCTGACGCATCGGTCACCGCGACATCGATTCCCCCCAAGGTTATCGGCAGCGGCAAAGAGCGCACGCTGCCGGAGCCGAGCGCGAGGTTCGCGCCGAAACCACTGACAATCGATTCCGGTGCGACTAGGCCCGTTGCTAACGAGGCGGCCGAAACGCTCGAGAACACGCCGACCGACGCGCCAGGAGTGATCGGGCCGAACACTGTGATCTGAAACGCGGGGCTACTCCAAACGAGCACACCACTGCGCACATACCAGCGCCCGACGAATTGCTTACCGGCGAGTTCGGGATCGTCGGGGATCGCGATTGAAACGGACCCCGTGCCCTCCCCTGGCTGCGAACCCGAGAGTCGAGTTGACACCCTGGCCAGTGACGCTGTATCGGGAATCGTCGTGCCGCTGCCTGGGTCGCTGTCGTCGATCACAAGGATGGCCTCGGCACCGCCGCGGGCGTTAGAGATCGCGACGGTGAAATTCGGATTGCCGATAACGGGCGGCTCGATCGCATGCATCCGTGGCACGAAGGTACCTGGCGAAGTTCCCGTTCCGAAGACCACAGGGACGCGCGCTGACTCTGAATAAAGCATTGGGCGGTCAAACAGCGGTCCCTGTTCGCCAAGTACGCGCGGGTCGCTCAGGGTTCGCAGAAATGCCAGCAAATCCGACTTCTCGCGTGTTTCAAGACGCATGGGACGCACGAAGTTCCGATCTTTGTTGGGCGAATCGAAGTCGCCGCCACGGTCGTAAAATTCGATAACGTCTTCGAGCGTTGCCAAGCTGCCACTGTGCATGAATGGGGCTCGCGCATCAACGTTGCGCAGACTGGGTGTTCGAAAACGGCCTCGGTCTGTACCTTTTTTGGTGACCTCGGCGCGACCGAGGTCTTCGCTATCGGGACGAATGCCGACAAAGCGAAAGCGGTTGTCACCGACCACCGAAGTTCGATGGCATTCGTTGCAGAAATTTGCGAAGAACAACTGACGCCCACGCTGTGCCTCGGGCGAGGGCTCGCCGATGCCGGAATCGGTGGCGTCGATTGCGGCGCGATCGGAATAGAGTGTGCGTTCGTATGACGCAATTACCATCGCTATCCGTACCGGAGTGACGTCGGGGCTTCCGAATACTTCTGCAAAAAGCTGGCGATAGGTACGGCCAGAGATCCATGCCTGAAGCGCCGGGGGTATGGAAGGCGCGAGGGCGAGCGGCTGTGATTCGATGATTCTCGCGACCACGTCCGCAAGCGTGCGGCCCTCGTGTGCCATTTCTGTTGTGCTCAGGAAAGGATCAAGCGCTTGGCTCTCGAGAGCTTGGCTTTCGAGCGGCGCGGCATTCTTGAAAACGATTTCAGACGTCTCAGGGTCAAGAAAAGTGCGCTCCGCTCGGCCGTCCCAAAATAGACCGATATCTGAATACGCCGCGTCCACAACCGACTGAGCCTTGCGCCTCGTGACCTGTGGGTTAAAGCCGAAGCTCGTCGACCACTCGTAATTCCCCTGAGAGTCAGAGCGCGGGACGCCCGGCGAGCCGAAAATATCATCGGCCGTTCCGAATACGTCGTCGACACCCGGGTTGGTGGAGTGCGGCGCGCCGACGCGCACGCGTGGGTCGGTGCTCCCTCGGCTAAAAATATGGCATGTGCCGCAAGCGACTGTGCGTGTTGAGGAAAGCTGTTCGTCCCAGAACAGCGTCTTGCCCAGATAGACCTTCGCGCCGGTAACTGGATTGTCGCGGGGAACTAGCGGTGGCTGCAGCGGTCCAATGGGTCCGAAAGCGCTGAGTTTTCCGATTGCACGCAGCCCTTCGTCGGGCGCGCTGAAGTCGCTCTCGGCCGTATGTCCACTGGCTTTCACCCAATAGAAGAAAGTTTTTCCCGCCTCGCCCCGGCGATCGTAGAAGATGATCGACGACGTCGAACCGATCTCTGTCGCGGCTGACGGATCGTTGGTGGGGTGGCGGAATATTCGGTATGACTCGGCGCCCCGAACGTGATCCCATGACAGGCCAGTCTTGGTGGAGTAGCTGCCGTCCGAGGCTTCGAGGCCGGTCGGAGTTGGAAGCGCGGACTGAGATTGAGCGCTGGCCGCAACGCAAAGTACGACGACGATAACTGCCGAAAGCCTTACGGTGCGCGATTGAAACATCGGCGTTATGCGTGGATTATCTCGGCCACGCAGCACTCTATGATCTCACGCCAGATCCGGAAGAGGTTTACAAAATCCCGAGCACCAGCAGCACAGCGATGATGAGCAAAAGTGCTCCGGTTAGCGATTGGACGGTCGCCATCGTAACTTTTTGAAGGTACTTCTTGCCTAACAAAACGCCAGCCAGTGCACCGATGATGCCGGCGCTAATCAGTGGCCATTGCTGTCGACCAATTGGGCTGTCTTGTTGCACGAATATGAACAGTCCCAGGTAGGTTGCGATTCGAGCGCAGTCGACCAAGAATCCGACAACAGCGTTCGTGCCAACAAATGCTTCGGTGCCTATGCCGACCTTCACCAAGAATGCCGACCGCAGAGCTCCCTGATGACCCGAAAGCCCTCCGAAAAATCCCGACAAGAGTCCGCCCAGCGCTAGATACTTCCGGTCGAACTGGAGCTGTTTGAGCCTGGGAGCCAGTTCGAAGACCGCAAAAGCTATCATCAACACTCCGAGCGACAGCTTGACCGGCGTGACGGATGCTGGTATTGGCCCTAGCGAATAACCGGCTAATTCCTCGAAGTTCGATAGATAGCCCAAAAGCATGGCACCAACGAATGCGGCACAGATCGCTGGAATACCGAATCGCAGGACGATCGCGAAGTCGGCGAGCCTGCCGACGACCGCGACCTTGAATACGCTATTTGCCGCGTGAACCACGGCGGTCGAGGCGACCGCGACTTCCAGAGGAAAAAACAACGAGAAGACCGGCATCAAAATGGTGCCCAACCCAAAGCCCGAGTAGAGCGTTAGTCCGGCGGCGATCGCCGCGGCAAGCGCTACTGTGACCGTGGCAAGCATTCCTCTAGTCTCTCGCAGCAGAATTTCGGTGGCATCGGCCTGTCATGGACCCGCGGATACCAAGAGTCGTAGGGGATTCAGCCTAGATGGATTAGGAGGTCCTAGCCGACTCAGTCAAGCGAATTCAGTGCAGACTGTACGGGCGCTCCGCACTTAAGATCGCTGTTCTTACCTGAATAAAGCCGGCAGCCTGTCCCCTCGTCAGACCTGCTTGCACATTCATACCCGATCTGGAGACAAAATTGACTCGTCTTGAACTACTTAGGATAGGTTCCCAATTCGTTTTAGGCTTCACAAATCTTAAGGCGTACATCGGAGCGCGGTCCGCCCGCGCGGCGACGATGGCGCTTCTAGCCACAGTTTTGCCCTCAATACTGCTGGCTGCTCCCACTATTCGCTCGGTAAGACCGTCAAGCGTGACGGTTGGCGATGCCACGCTCACGGTTAACGGAAAGGGCTACGAAGCAGGATCCGTCGTCTATTTCGGTCTTGCAGGGGCTGAAGCGGCGGTAACAACGGAGTTTAACTCCTCGCGAAAACTCATAGCTAGCGTTGTAGTCAGCGACGACTTGATCCCGACAGGCGCTTCGCTTTACGTCAAGAACTCGGACGACACGCAATCCAGCGCGGTCTCGATCCCAGTTTCGGAAGCCGGCGGCGGCGGAGGGGGAGGCGGCGGAAAAGGCGGTGGAAAGGGCCTCAGCCGATCAGATGCGATGCGATTTCTCAGCCAGGGCACTTGGGGTCCAACGGAAGAGAGCATCGACCATGTCATGGCTATAGGCAGGGATGCATTCATTGAAGAACAGTTCAACGCTATTCCGTCCGATTACCCCGAGCCTGACTCGACCTACACTGTGACGACATTTCGGCCCGCGCAAGACAGGTTTTACTACAACGCCGTGCATGGCGACGATCAATTACGGCAGCGCATGGCCTTCTTTCTCAGTCAGATCTGGGTTGTGTCTTCGAACACGGTTGGCAAGACACAGCAAATGGTGCCGTACCTGCGAATTCTGCACAACAACGCATTCGGGAACTACCGCGACATTTTGACGGAAGTCACGTTGAGCCCGACCATGGGTCGCTACCTCGACATGGTCAACAACAAAAAGGAGAGCAACGGGGTCAAGCCGAACGAAAACTACCCTCGTGAGCTGCTTCAGTTGTTCACCGACGGTCCGATCTTACTGAACAACGACGGCAGCCAAGTGCTGGACGCCGCGGGCGATTCGGTGCCGAGTTACGACGAAGCTGTCGTTGTCGACCTGGCGAGAGTTTTCACCGGTTGGACCTATCCAACCAAGCCCGGCGCGGAACCAAAATGTACCAACAGCTCCTACGACTTTGGCCCGATGGAGGCGAACTGCGAAGAGCGTCACGACACAGGCGCCAAGACGCTGATGAATGGCTACGTGATTCCGGCCGGCGGCACGGCGCGGCAAGACCTCGACTTGGCCCTCGACCATATTTATGCTCATCAAAACATGGGTCCGTTCTTGGCGCTGCGGATGATCCATCATTTTGTGACGAGTAACCCCAGTGCGGCGTACGTCAACCGCGTCGCGAAGGTCTTCAACTCCAGCAGGAAGGTACGTGGCGACCTGAAGGCTGTTATCAAGGCTGTGTTGACCGACCGAGAGGCTCTTTCGTCGGAACATCATCACACCCATCTGCGCGAGCCAGTACTTTTCGCAAACGCGCTCCTGCGAGCTTTCGACGCAACGCTGTTAGAACCGAATCCGATGCGCTCGCGAGTTACCGCCATGGGGCAGGAGGTATTCCGGCCACCCAGCGTTTTTAACTACTTCCATTTAGCTCACGGAACGTTTCACGGCGCCGAGGGCTCTGAAGACGACGGCCCTGAGTTCGCAATTCACACATTCTCAACGGCGATAGACCGGGCGGACTTCGTGTACCGAGTGGCCAGGAATATCTTGGGGACGGGAGCGACGCTGGATCTTGGCCCGTATCTAGCTCTGGCGGATAGTCCCGACGCGCTCACCAACGCAGTCATTGATACGTTGCTGCCAGCGCCGCTGTCATCTACGGAACGACAAAGTATCATCACCGCCGTTACCAACGTCAGCGCCGGCAACCCCGCGAGACGCGTTGAATACGCCATTTACCTAACTGCGCTCGCCCGTGCTCAGGTTCAGCACTAATTCGCTGGATAGACGAACGACCAATAAACAATTAAGGAACACGATATTTCATGCGAATCAATACTCGTAGACAATTCCTCCGGCTGGCAACGCTTGGCGCGACCGCTAGCCTGCCCAATCTGAGCATGATGACCGCGAAAGCGGAGTCATCGGGCGACTACAAAGCACTCGTATGCATCTTTCTGCAGGGTGGCAATGACGGTAACAACACTGTCTTGCCTAAGGGAGGGTTAGCGGAAGCTGACTACGTCGCCGAACGCGGCCCCGCGGCGATCGACCCATTGACCGCCCACACGATCGGCAGCTCGGTGCATCCCGTATACGGCAACCAGGAGTGGGGCCTGCATCCAAGCCTTTCGTATCTGGGTTCACTTTCGATGCAAGGGCGTCTAGCCGTAGCCCCAAATGTCGGCACCTTGGTCACGCCGGTTACGAAAGAGCAATATCAAAATAAGACCGAGGTGTTGCCGAGTCGACTGTTTTCGCATTCTGACCAGGTTGCCGAAATGCAAACGGCGCACCCGACGCACCACTCTTCAAGCGGATGGGCGGGCCGTGCGGCTGACTTTGTCGCGCATCTCAACGACTCGTCAGTGTTTCCCGCGGGAGTTTCGTTCGCAGGTTCAAGCTTGTTAGTTTCCGGAGATGTCACCGTGCCTGCCTCGCTGCGCCCTGGATACCAACTCTCGCTGCTCGGGTCCACCAGCTCGAACGGAGCCGCCCGCAATCTCGCGCTGCAAGAGCTATTGGACTTTGATTCAGGATTCGCGATGGTCCAGCGCGCAAACCGTACCCTGACTGAGGGTCTCGAAGTAGGTCAATTGATTCATGACGCGCTTGAGATGAACCCTCCGAGCCTCGCGGAGTTTCCTAACACTTCGCTCGGTCGCCAACTCGAAGAAGTAGCAAAGCTCATTTACGTTAGGGGTGACCTTGGGATGTGTCGGCAATGCTTCTTCGTTCAGAAGGGTGGATTTGACACGCACTCAAATCAGCTCACAACGCACGCGAACCTGTTGGCGGACGTCGATGCCTCGATCGCAGCTTTCTACAACTCCCTGATCGCAATGGGAGCGGTAAACGATGTAGTTACCTTTACGGAGTCTGACTTCGCTCGAACGTTCCAGTTCAATGCTAACGCCGGAACTGACCACGGCTGGGGACAACCACTTTGCGCGTTTGGCGGCCCAGTTACCGGTGGAATTTACGGCCAGTTCCCCACGCTACAGAAGAACGGACCCGACAGCACTGATTCCCGTGGCCGCTGGATCCCGACCACGGCGGTCGATGAATTCGGGGCGACGATCGCGAGCTGGTTTGGTGTCGACGAAGCGGATCTGGCCACGGTATTCCCGCATCTGGCGAACTTCCCCACCAACGGCTTGGGCTTCATCGCCTAGCCGGCGGCCACTGAGAGTAACGGGCCATTCGAACTCGCCGGCGCTTCGGTCGCGACCATATCAACGCAGCGCCGGCGACAAAACCACCAATGTGTGCCCACCAGGCGACGCCTCCGCTCTCCGCCGAGCCGAGACTCGCCGCGCCGCTGATGAATTGGATGAAAAACCAGTAGGCCAGCATGACGAACGCCGGGATCTGAATCGTCGTGAAAATCACAAATAACGGCACGAGCGTTGTCACTCGAGCGCGTGGAAAGCGAACGATATACGCTCCCATCACGCCCGCGATCGCGCCGCTGGCCCCGATGGTAGGGACGTAGGAGTTCGGGTCGGAGACATAGTGCGCGATGGATGCAAGCACCCCGCAGGCTACGTAGAAAATCAAGAACGGGACGTGGCCGAGCTCATCTTCGATGTTGTCACCGAAAATCCACAGGAACCACATGTTTCCGATCAAGTGCATCCAGCCGCCATGCAAAAAGATCGACGTGACAAGCGGGAATAAACCCTCCAGCAGCGGATACTCTCCTGCCAAGGCCTCGGTCGCTCGTCCCGGAATTGCGCCGAACGTCTCGATGAATGCCTGCTGTGCTCGCGGCGACTCGATGTTGAGGGAGGTCTGGAACAAGAAAATTGCGACGTTGACGACGATCAGTGCAACCGTAATGGCCGGGGTTCCCCAGCGAGGGGCGTCGTCTCGGAGCGGAAACATTCTTAGGTCGCCCTCTCAAGCAGTAGATCAGGCCCCGCTAGCGCGGGCAACGAAGTCTGGCTTTGAGCGCCGCTCGCCCGTCTCAATGAGCTGTCGAGCATCTTCCATGGTCCCGATGCCGCCCTGTGCCCCGAGCGCTTTGCAGTTGAGCGCCGCCATGGCGTTGGCGAACAGCAGGGCATCGTCGATGGCGTAGTTCTTGACGACGGCGTAACAAAACGCCCCGTGAAAAATATCGCCCGCTCCGGTCGTGTCTTCACAGTTCACGGCAAATGCCGAGGAGTAGTAGAACTTGCCATCCGTCAAAGCCAACGCACCGTGGGCGCCGAGAGTCATCCCGGCAACTTTCATACCGTATTCCTTCTGAATCAGCCAGAGAGCTTGGAATGGATCGGTCAAGCTGGTCCACTGAACGGGAAAATTGGTGCTGGCGATCAAGTAGTCAACGTAGGGTAAGACTCGGTCGAATCCGTGGTAAATCGTATCCACATCGACCGTGACGGGAATGTCGTTTTCACGAGCGATGCGCGCGGCGTGCTCGACGGCCGGCGTGTCGTGACCGTCGATATGGAGTAGTGCCGCGCAAGTGATTTGTTCGGGTGCGATCTGGTCGGGAGAAATTCGTAGGCAGTCGGGACGCTGCCACAGGACAGTGCGCTCGCCGGTGGTCTGATCAATGATGATGTAGGCCGATTGATTCGGGCAGTTTTCGCGCTGTTGGACGTGCGAAGTGTCGATGCCCGAACCCCGTAGGCTTTCGAGCTGTATGCGTCCGCGCTCGTCGTCACCGACAGCTCCAATGTACTTAGTGGCTAGTCCGAGCCGGCTACAAGTGACCATCGCACTGGCGACCTGGCCACCGGGCGAAAGGATCTCTTTCACGAATGGGGCCTTGCCTCCGTACGCCGGAAACTGGGGCACCACCAGGAGAGAGTCGGTTGCGTTAAGACCGACACCGACTACGTCGAATTGCTTCGGCATCAATAGACACTCTATCCAAGTCTCGTTTTGCCGCGCGAACGGTTTAGCGCCTCGCGGTGGAGCTCAATCTATTGGGCCCTCCAGTAGTTGGTCCGCGACCCGACACTGTTTGAGTAGACTGAAGCCTATGCTCTGGCTTCGGATACTGTTGTCGCTTACATTTTTTGTGTCGGCGGGTGCGCAAACAGACGCTCGTCTTCGCGGCAGTGCCGCCGCGAAATTGTACGACGGAATCGCGGATCTGATGGAGGCCAACCGGATAGTGATCCCCGAGCTGGCCCGGGCCGGCGCCCCCATGGCGGAGAACTTTCGGCAGGGCGCGAAGACTCTTGCGGTCAGCCGACAGCGAGACCACACGGCGGTGTTGTACCAGATGCTGACGAATGCCCGTGTCTACTTGCAGTTGCTGGATGCGATGCCAAAGCCACAAGAATTTTCCACTGATGTTCGCGATCAGATCAATCGGCTGCGGGACCAAGTCGAGACGCTAGACCGCCACTTTCGGGCGACGCTGGAATATCGCGAGCAGCAGATACTTGGCTCGGACCGCGACAACCTTCTACGCTATGCGGAGGCCAATCGGACCGTCGCCCCCCCGGCGGACGGCGAGCAGCGGGTGGTATTTTTTGGTGGCTCAATCACCGATGGCTGGAAGCTCAATCAGTACTTTACAGGCCGGCCATACATCAATCGCGGCATAAGTGGGCAGATTACAGGACAGATGCTCGGTCGGATGAAGGCCGATGTCCTGGCGTTGAGTCCGCGTGTCATGGTGGTCCTCGCGGGAACTAATGATCTGGCGCGCGGGGTCTCGAACCAAGCGATACAAAACAACCTTGAGATGATTGGCTCTCTCGCCGAAAGCGCTGGAATCCTGCCCGTATTTGCTTCGATCCTCCCGGTTAGCGACTATCACCAAGATGTAAATCCGCGAAATAAGAGAACGCCACTGCGAGAGCCCGAACGCATACTCGCGCTCAACCGCTCGATTTCTCAGACCTGCAAAGCGCGCGGCTGGATCTACCTTGACTATTTCAGCGCGCTTGTCGATGACGCGGGACATCTCCAAGAGGAGCTGGCCAACGATGGGCTGCATCCCAACGGTGAAGGTTACAAAGTGATGGCACCTTTGGCTCGGCAGGCAATCGACACTGCATTGGCGTCGAAAGGTCGAAAGTCAAAACGCCGCTCGCGATAGGCTAGAAGTATGAAACTGATGGAACTGTTTGGGCTTGCGCCGACTGAGCCGGTCTCGGACCCGGTGGCTTCCGAGACGATCCACAAGATCAGTGAGGCGATTGACGCACTGCCGCCCGAGCAGGCGAAGTACGTCGCGTCGTTCGCCTACATCCTCGGTCGCGTCGCCAACGCCGATATGCACATTAGTCCGGAAGAAATCGCCGAAATGGAGCGGATCGTTGAACGTATGGGCGGCTTGCCGGAAGAGCAGGCAGCGCTGGTCGTGCAGATCGCCAAGGCGCAACACACGCTGTTTGGCGCGACCGAAAATTTCGTAGTGACGCAGCAGTTTAATCAGATTGCGGAACGCAGCCAAAAGCTTGCTCTGCTGCATTGCTTGTTTGCCGTGTCGTCGTCGGACCAGTCGATCAGCGTGAAAGAAGACAACGAAATTCGAGGAATCTGTAGCGAGCTTCGCCTTGACCACTCGGACTTCATCGCGGCGCGTTCGACCTACAAAGAGCATCTAGACGTTTTGAAGAGCTAGTACTTACTTGCGTAAGTTATAATAATTATGAGATAAATCGCGAGGGGTGACGGTGGTCTTGGTCCACTGGAAGGGCGTGGCGTCGCGGTTGTAGGCCTGGACAAATTTGTCGATCGCTTCGCGTACCTGCCGGGGCGATGTGAAGCTGGCGCCTTGCAGCGCCCGGCGACTGAGAATGCTGAACCATATCTCGATCTGATTGAGCCAAGAGCTATAAGTCGGCGTGTAGTGAAAATGCACGTTCTTATGGCGTTGCAGCCAGCGGTCATGGCGGGGTTTGTGGGTGTTGAGATTGTCCAAGATGACGTGGATTTCGAAGCCGTCGTAGAGATCCGTCAACTGATTCATGAAGTCGAGAAACTCGCGCCGGCGGCGGCGCTGGTAATGGTCGGCGGTAATCCAACCGGTGGCCACCTCCAGAGCGGCGAACAGCGTTGTTGTGCCATGGCGTTTATAGCCGTGAGAGAAACCGGTCAAGGCCTTGCCGTTGGGCAGCCGCAGCCAACCTTGTGCCCGCTCGAGTGCTTGAATACTGGGTTTCTCATCGACCGCCAACACGACGGCGTTCTCCGGCGGGTCGAGATATAGAGCGACGACATCGGCGGCCTTGCGCGCAAATTCCGGGTCGGTCGAGATACACCAGCTGCGTCGCCGCCGCAGCGAGATGCCCTGCCGCTTCAGTACCCGCCAGACTTGATGATTGCTGACGTCGCCCAGCGCCGCGGCCAGCAGCGTGCCCGTCCAGGTGGCGTGACCTTCCGGCGGGGGCTGATCGAGCATCGTCAAAATGCGCTTGCGGGTGGCCTCGTCGTAACGCGCCGGCTTGCCCGAGCGGGGCCGGTCGACGAGGCCCGCCAGCCGCTGCTCGGCAAAGCGCAGGCGCCACTTCGACACCCGCGACGGCGGTGTGTTGAGTTGCTGGGCGATGGCGCTGGTGGCAGCGCCGGCGGCAGCCAACAGCACGATCCGAGCTCGCTCGACCATGCGCCGTTCCGTCTTGTGAGCCTGGACCCAGTGACGCAACGTCTGCTCTTCTTCCGAACTCAACGTGATCGCGGTCGCGGGCCTGGGCATGCCCCAGCTTGTCATACTACGTAGTACTTGTGCAAGTAAGTACTAGCCCGAATTTCTCACCATCTGACGGCGAAAGCATGCGATAGGCAGCGAGACATGCGGGCTACGGCTTGTAGTCCGGGTCGCTCGCCAGTTCCCATGCGTCCATCTCGAACCCGTCCTCACGCATGGAAAACATGACGGTATGGCGGCCAGGCTCGGTGATGTCGAGCCAGATAAGGCCGGGCACTCCGCAGTGCTGCTACTAGGTGCGTTGTTTGCTCGCCCAAGTCCAGGCGTTCTTGCCCTCGCACCATTGCATGCGTCGGCCCGACGCGGGCCAAACGCCATCGAGGCCTACGTGAATGCCGTTGTCCTCGGGGCCGGTTGAATACGCGCGCACCCAAACGAAGTAGCGGCCTGGGTTTGTGATCTCGACGTCATATTCGATGATGGCCATTGCGCCCGGCTCATTCGTGAAATTTTCGCCGCGAATCAGCTCGTCATCGTGCGTGGCGCGAGTGTCGGGAAGCGCTTCCAGGTACGATAGGCGGCTAGCGCTCTCGGCGTGCGACTCATCCGAGTCCGGCCGCGGCCGTGCGCCCGAGCCATCCGCCGAAATCGTTACCCAGCTACGGACGTCGCTACGGGTCTGCCGATCGAAATTCTCGGCCTCGACTCTCAACCGCCCACCTCGCTCTACTGGAATGGCGTCAGCCGACAGCAAAGCGACGACGAGGAGTAACGAAGCCCGGCACGTGGACCTCGAATTGTACCTGGTAGTCTCGTGTTGTTTCATCTGTTGTTGGAAACCTACAGTAAGCGACGGAATTCGCCGTCAACCTGTCAGAGCTTTACCTGATATTCCCTCAGGAACTCAGGGCTAAGATCAACGCCAAGCCCGGAGCCCGCGGGGATGCGCCATTCGCCGAGCGTCTGGCGCCAGCCGTCCGCGAAGATTTCTTCGTACTGCTCCGTTTCCTTATTCCCCTCTTCCATGATCAGGAAGTTTGGGATCGATGCCGCAAAATGGATGCTCGCCGCGGCGCAGATTGGACCGTTAGGGTTATGAGGGGCGATGGTGATGTAGCCCGTGTCCGCGAGCGCGGCAATCTTCTTCATTGCGGTGATTCCGCCGGCTCGTGCTACATCCGGCTGCCAGATTCTTACCGCCTGCTTTGCCAACAACTCACGATAGAGGAAATGCCCCTGGACACCCTCGGCCGTTGAGATCGGGATATTCGTCGACCTTTGCAAGTCTGCCAGCGCGTCGACGTTCTCCGGGGGTAAGGGCTCTTCAAGAAAGAAGGGATCGAAAGGCTCGACCGCACTTATAATTCGGCCCGCCGAAGCCACATTGAACTTTCCATGGCACTCCACGCAAATATCGAAGTCCGGGCTCGCCTCGCGAATCCCTCGAATCATCTCGCGCACTTCGTTGAGGATCGACGTTGGCAACTGCCGCGACGGCTCCGGGTAGGGTCCGAACGGATCGTATTTCCCGGCAACGGCGCCTTGGGCGATCAGTTCGCCGGTTTGCGCGCGATAGGCGGCGGCCGTTCTAGGGATGTTTCCCCAGCGGTAAGACGTGTAGAGACGGAGCTTGTTCCAAACCTGACCGCCGAGCAGGTCGTACAGCGGGACGTCGAGGTACTTGCCGACGATGTCCCATAGTGCTATGTCGATGGCTGAGATTGCAGCGTAGAGCGTCCCGCCGAGATTGTTCTCTTCGACCGTGTACATGCGCCGCCAGATCTTCTCGGTATCCCAGGCACGCTGACCTTTGAGGCGCTCGCCGAGCGAGCGAATCTGTGCTACGACCGGCCCGATATTAGGGGGAGAAGTGCCTTCGCCCCAGCCGTGCAATCCGTCGGCGGTCTCAACCCGGCAGACTACGATGTTCTTGCGCGAGCCGATTCGAATCACGTACGGCTCGACGCGCGCGATCTCGAGCGGGCTTCGGGCCGCATCGCGCGCCTGCGCAAGTGCTTGAAGCGGGCTAAGCGCTGTCGCCGCGGCAAGCCGGAAAAAATCTCGACGACGCATGGCAGCTATATTCTAGCGGCCTCTCGACTCGCGTCCGCGGATCGCGTCCCGCACGTTGACGTAATCGTTCAGGTCGTCGAGTGCGACGAAGAGGGCGTCGCCCGGTCCTGCTGGAGCTCTGCGCTGATCACAGCCTGCTCATTGGCCTCGATGGCAGCGCGAACTCGGCTACGTCGCGCCAGAGCGACCTCATGCGCCAGCGCCCTGAGACGCAAACGATGGCGCAAGGTTGCGCCTCCTGAGATCGTGCTACCGGCCACTAGGGTAGGAGCCGCGAATGTGCCACAATGCATCTGAATTCGACCTTGTTTGGAGGCTCTACCATGTCAAAAACCACTCGCCGCAACATCCTTGCCAAGGGCACCGTGGCCGCTGCCGCCGGCGCTGTCGCTGCCCCAGCGGCGGAGTCATCGCCTGAGCGAGTCGTGCACTGGCACGACGGCAAGAGGCAGGACAATCCGCTCTTCAGCCCGGTGGTCTCGTACGGCAACCTAGTATTCGTTGCCGGCAAGGGAGCGCATTTCAAAGGTGACATCAAGGCGCATACCAAGCACGTGCTAACCACACTCCAAGAGGAGCTGGAACGTGTCGGTTCGTCGATGGACAAGGTGCTCAAGTGCAACGTCTATCTCAATGATCTTGCGGACTACCAGGCGATGAACGATGTGTTTCGCGGCCGTTTTGGAGACGACCCGCCAGTGCGGACCACCATTGCGGCAGCAGCCGGAATCCCTGGGGACTCGCTTGTCGAGATCGATGTGATCGCGTTTCGCTAACCCGTATTTCTCAATACGGAGCGAGAGTGCGTGAGCAGTGCGCCATCGCGCGGCGGCCGCCGGGCGTTCGAGAGCAGCGAAAAGAGCCAGCGCGAGAGCGAAGGTTCGATGCCGCCTCGGTCTGTTCGCAGCGGCTGACCTGCTCGGATTCGGATTTGTGCGCGGCGTGCCGATCCATCTCTACCTGGAGAAGCTGGATCCCGATATTTTGAAGGGCCTCGCGCTGAGCGCCGACAATTCCCCGCACCCTGCTGACGTATGCGTTCGCATCCAGACCAATCGAGAGGCCTGCTCCTATGGCCTCGATCAGATTCTGTCGTAGGGGCCTGTCACCCGAAACACGCAGGCAAACGCGGCGCCGATCGTGTTGTTGGCGTGCACCCGCTAAGCTGATGCTCTACATCATGGCGGCGTCGGACTACGAACAAGAGCTGGACAAGCTACGCAAAGAGTGCGAACAGCTGCGAGCCGAGAACCCACTCCTGAAACAGGCGCTGGCCACGAACGACGGCCAGGCTGTTGTGGCGTCCCCCGACCACAACGGTGATGACAGGGCTCCCGCGGTCACGGCAGCCTCCGCAGCGGAAGCGAAAATCGCCCTTTTCCGTAGCCTCTTTAGGGGCCGTGAGGACGTCTACGCAGTCCGATGGCAAAGGTCGGACGGGCGATCGGGCTACTCGCCCACGGCTCAGCGCGACTGGAAAGCGTACTTGGCTAGCTCGGCTGCAGACCGCAAGGAAGTAGATCGCAAAACCAGAACCCTGCTTCCACTCACGGATCACGTGATTCGGCAGCACCTACAGGGCAGCATCACGATAGGCATCTACCCGTTGCTGACGGACGAAACGTGCTGGTTCCTGGCCGTTGACTTCGACAAAGCTGGTTGGCAAGACGACGTAACGGCATTCGCCGCCGTGTGCCGCGAAAAGGGCGTCCCGGCCGCAATCGAGCGATCTCGGTCTGGAGCCGGAGCGCATGTCTGGGTGTTCTTCGAGCGCCCGCTCCCGGCGACGATGGCCCGCAGGCTCGGCTGCGCGCGCTTGACGCGCACAATGGAGCAGCGCCACGAGATCGGCCTGGACTCCTACGACAGGCTGTTTCCGAATCAGGACACGATGCCAAAAGGCGGTTTCGGAAACCTCATCGCTCTTCCCCTTCAAAAGGGGCCGCGAGAATCTGGGAACCCTGTTTTCATCGGCGAAGACTTCACTCCCTACTCCGACCAATGGGCGCTCCTCGCCCGAGCTAAACGTATGCAGATTCACGCCGTTGAGGCGATCGTCGCCGAGGCGACGCAGTCTGGTGCTGTGGTCGGAGTCCGGCTGAGTCGCTCGGACGATGACGAGCCGGATCCCTGGACGCTACCACCTTCGGGCAGGCGGCCAGAGAGCCCAATCACCGAGCCCTTGCCGACTAGCGTCAACGTCGTTCGGGCGAACCTACTGTTTGTTGAGAAGGCCGGGCTTCCCTCGCCACTCGTAAATCGAATCCTGCGGCTTGCTGCATTCCAGAATCCTGATTTCTACAAAGCGCAAGCGATGCGATTGTCGACCTTTGGAAAGCCACGCGTGATCTCGTGCGGCGAGGAATTGAGCAGTCACATCGCACTTCCACGCGGCAGCTTGGACGAGCTGGCGGCACTGTTGAAATCGCATTCGATTGCGCCGCGGCTGAAGGACGAGCGATCAGACGGAACACCGATCGAGCTCGAGTTCGCGGGCGAATTGCGACCCACCCAGAAAGAGGCCGCGTCGGCTATTCTTTCCGACGACTGTGGAGTTCTAAGCGCCCCGACCGGGTTCGGAAAGACAGCCGTCGCGGCGTACGTCGTCGCAGCGCGAAGGGTGAACACACTAGTGCTCGTTCACAGGCGCCAGCTTCTCGATCAATGGCGCGAACGGCTCGCAATGTTCCTCAATTTGCAGCCGTCGTCGATCGGACAAATAGGCGGCGGCAAGTCGGCCCCGACAAAGCACCTAGATGTTGCAGTCGTGCAGAGCCTATACGTGAAGAAACAGGTTAACGATCTGGTCGAAGAGTATGGGCAAGTCATAGTTGATGAGTGCCACCACGTTTCGGCCTTCAGCTTCGAACAAGTGATGCGACAGGTGAAGGCCCGCTACGTTCTCGGAATGACCGCCACGCCAATGAGAAAGGACGGCCATCACCCAATCATCACTATGCAGTGCGGCCCGATCCGCTTCAACTTGAGCACCCGATCCATGGCCGCGGCCGCTCCCTTTGAGCACCGAGTCTTGCCGAAGGTCACGCGCTTCAACCTCGGAAGCGATGGCGCGGAGGCGAAGATCCACGAGATCTACGCGGCGCTGATCGAGGATGCTGATCGGAACGAAATAATCGCACGAGACCTGGTTTCAGCGGTTCGCGCCGGCCGCTCGTCCCTGCTGCTCTCGTCGCGTACAAAGCACCTCGATTTGCTGAAATGCTTGATCGATGGAAAAGTGCCGAACATCTTCGTTCTCAAGGGCGGCATGGGCCGGAAGCAACGTCGCGCCGTCGATGAAGCGCTGACAGCCGTTTCACCCGACGAGCCCCGCGTGATCCTCGCAACCGGCAGCTACATCGGAGAGGGCTTCGACGACGCCCGGCTGGACACTCTCTTCTTGGCCACGCCGATCTCATGGCGCGGCACGCTGCAGCAATACGTAGGCCGGCTGCATCGCCTGCACGACGGCAAACAGGTCGTGGAAGTGTATGACTACGTCGACGCTCGAGTCCCAATGCTCGCTCGGATGTACGAGCGAAGAATCAAAGGCTATCGCGCGATGGGCTACTCTCTCGCGGATGCTCCGTCGGAAGCTGCTTCTAGGAGGCATTTCGCCCCAGCCAACGGTGAAAGTACGCGTTAGACGCGCCATTACTCTGTTGCGCTCGCTTGCCGTGCTCGACGTACTGTCGAGTACGTGTGCGCGCGCTAACCGTCGCCCGCCTCGTATTGACGCACCTCTCACGCACTTTCCCTCGCCGAATGGTGAGAAATGCGGGCCAGGCGGCGGCGGCGTTGTCCGCCAGACCCACCGTGACCAGGGGCCGTAGAAAACTTGGCTTTCTAGAGAACATCGTGCACGTTGAGCAACGAGTCTACGCCGGCAAGCTCACCACGCCCAAGGGGAGCAAAGGCAAGCGCACAGCTCGAACCATTGCGCTATCGCCTAGCACGGTTGCGGGCATACGCCTGTGGGTCGAGCGCTTCGGCGACTTGGACCCGAGGGCATTCCTGATCCCGTCCGAGCGCGGCAGCCCGCTGACACAGGAAAACGTCTGGAGGCGCAATATGCTCCGCCGACTGAAACCGGCGGGGCTCGAGTGGGCGACCTTCCAGGTCATGCGAAGAGCAAACGCAAGTATTTCACGAAAGGCCAACATCGACGATAAGATCGCCGCCGACCAGCGCGGGCACGGTTTGGGGGTGAGATTGGAACTGTACCCGGTGAGCGACCTTCAACCGAAGATCGAAGCCGCAACGAGACTTGAATCCGCAGTACTCAGTGAACCGTGGACCTCGACGAACTCGGAACCGCCGCAGAAAACGGAGTAAACGGAGTAAGGAAGCAGGTCGCGACGACCCTAAGTTGTTGAAAACATCGAGCGGGAGACGGGGATCGAACCCGCGACATTCAGCTTGGGAAGCTCACTGTAGATTGTAAATAAAGAACATATACGTCTATGGCGTTGAATCTTGACAACTTACGACGCCCTGGTTTCAACAAGATAGGGAATTGCCGCAGTTAATGGAGTGCAAAAGGAGTGCGGCCCCCACCGCGCGCGGATCGACTAGCCACGAAAGTTTCCAGCACAATTCGTTCCCTCCGGAAACCCCAGATGATGTGTCCTCATTTGACGCTCGCCACGCTCTCCGGGTTTTGACGGTGGTCCTGACGACTCAAGAGGAAGCGGAGCGCGAGGAGTCAAAATGCCGGCACGGAAGCGATCTAAGGGCGTCACGTCGACAATCGCAGTGCGTGCACTCGACCGGGTGAAAAACCGGGCTACACCGGCGCTAGTAATTAGAAAGAGTACGGGATCTTGCGACGCAGCGACGCATTGCGACTCACAACCGCCCTTGTGAACCGGGGAGACGGCGAATTGAACGTGAATGAAGCAGTCTGCGATCTTCGACCGTATTGTGAAATTATTCTTCGATGGCTACTGTGCCGACTGCTCGGATGCATGCTCTCGACCGTACCTCGTCCCACAGGCGGATTCGGGGCAGAAAAGGGATTTCCAGACAGCTAGCCGGCGATTTGCGTCTAAGTCCTGTCTGCTGTGTCGGTTAGGCTGCTCGGGTTTGCGTAACTCTTCGTACCAGTTCTGCCCAGCTCGCAGTGTAGGCTCTTGGGTCGGGACTGGGTCGAGCAGGATGATCCTTCGGCCGCCCGAGGAGATGTCGTACATCGGCAGACTGTGGCCGACGAGCCCTTCCGACCAAAACAGGTCAGAAAGCGATGGTTTTCGCCACTTGTCTCTGCCCCGACTTCCGGGAATTGCTAGCGGGCTAAGGGTTCGGAAAGTCAACGGCAGCCGATGTGAGAACGATCGGGTCGTTTGGGTCACAGGCGCCAGGAACGGGCTGTTGTGCGGTTGTGACCGTCAGCGGATCACTGCGGTTCTGAGCTGCGTCAACAAGTGTCACGGTCGCCATACCCAAACCGGCTTGGATCGGAGCCTGCCCAGCCATACCCACTGGCGCAACGGGACTCTGTGACATCGTAACACCGGGAAAGTTTAGAACATTCGGTCCGCCCATCATGAACAAGCACTCTCCGCTGGCTGCCGTGAGACGCACTTCGACCCTCGCGCTGGTCTCGATGTCCCCATGCCACGTCAGATCGCCGTCGGGGTCTTGCCACTCAAGGAAAGCGCTCATGAAGTAGAATTCACTCATCTGACTCCACGCTACGATGATGAGATTCGATATCACCGGGACGCCCGCCCCGCCCGTCGCTTCGAAAACCTCTACTTCGTAGCGGTTCGAGCGCCCGTCGGGCGTCACGACCGCAAGAGTACGCGGGCCGGTAGCGGCGTCAGCGCCGACCACGACGTCAAGTGTCGCCATCGTGCCTGCGCCCGTGATATTGGTGATCGTGGAGTCGCTGTCTGGGAGCAATTCGACGCGATTGATCGGCATCAGACCGCTACCCGTCAGCGTGAGGGAGGACGTCCGCCCTACAATCAGACCCGCCGGTCTTACATCTGTGATTTCGGGCGACGGCGTGATCACCTCACCCCCAAACGCCGCCGTGACCAATCCCGTCGACAGCCCGTTGAACCACAGCTCGACATCAACCTCGCCCTTGCCCGACAGCAGATCGCGATTGACCGGTCCGATCGCAACCTGATCAAGTCCGGCGAATTCCGGCGACTCCGCAACTGCCAGAACGTCGGTGGGCACGCCGTGGACCTCCGCGACGACGTCAACCGCCGCTTGCTGCGTGCCCGCCACAGCGCTTCCGCGCATGCCTGTGCCGAAGAGCGACAGGAAGAGCATATCGTCTTCGTCGCCCAAGTCTAGTGTAGTGCGCCATAAATAATGTAACTTATAGTATCTTCGTGTCGCCTTTACTAGTAGAAGGCACACGGATGCGAAGAGCAGAGCCAGTCCCATTGACGCAGGAGCAGCGTAGGCAGTTGGAGCGCTACGCGAACGGTCGTCGGGTCGCTGTTCGTCTGGCGTTGCGAGCCAGGATCATCGTGCTCGCCGCCGACGGTCTTGAGAACAAACGGATTGCCGCGCAGCTGTCGGTCTCGCGTCAGTTGGTGGCGCGCTGGCGAAGCCGTTTTCTTGAATCCGGCGTCGCCGGCATCGAAAAGGACGCCCCGCGGCCCGGCCGTAAGCCCGCCATCTGCTCCCCAACAGTGCAACAGATCATCCACAAGACGACCCGCGAAACGCCAGCCAACGCCACCCATTGGAGCCGCCGCACGATGGCCGCCGCGGTCGGCGTCAGCGCCTCCACCGTGGGTCGCATTTGGCGCGCCCACGGCCTCAAGCCGCATCGCGTCAAGACCTTCAAACTCAGCAACGACCCGCGCTTCGCCGAAAAACTCGACGACATCATCGGACTTTATCTCAACCCGCCCGAGCATGCCCTCGTTCTTTGCCTCGACGAGAAGTCACAGATTCAAGCCCTCGACCGCACCCAGCCCGGCCTGCCCCTGAAAAAGGGACGCGGCCGGACCATGACCCACGACTACAAACGCAACGGCACAACCACCTTGTTCGCCGCGCTCAACACGCTCGACGGCTCGGTGATCGGAACCTGCATGCCCAAGCACCGCCACCAAGAATGGCTGCGCTTCTTGCGCTTGCTTGAAAACCAGACCCCCAAGGACAAGCAGATCCATTTGATCGTGGACAACTATGCCACTCACAAACACGCCACGGTGAAACGCTGGCTGCAGCGCAATAAACGCTTCCACGTCCATTTCACGCCCACCTCAGCGTCGTGGCTGAACATGGTGGAGAGGTTCTTCCGAGACCTCACCGATAAGCGCATCCGCCACGGTGTCTTTCGTAGCGTCGGCGAACTCACCACCGCCATCGAAGACTACATCGCTCGACACAATCAGCAGCCCAAGCCCTTCATCTGGACTGCTACCGCTTCCGACACCCTTGAGAAGGTCAAGCGCGGCAAAGCCGCTCTTCTTAAGGTTCAATCTGATTGACGCACTACACTAGTGGGACGGCCCGCCGCGTTGCTGGGTCAAAAATCAGATCTTGCTGCCGATCGCCGGAGGAGAAGACCCTAACAAACAACGCAGCCGCGACTCCGACCCCGCTGGATCTGGCTGTGAATACGCCGGGGGCGACGACGGCAATATCTATCATCCCTGATGCAACTGCTTGACCATCGACTTCGAGGCTTACTGTTGCCTTCCCCAGAGCCGTCAAAGCCGGAATGAGAAAGTTGACCTGGCCAGTAAACGTCGGTCCGTTGAAGATTCCGAAAAGGAGAGCGTCGCGCGCCGCCCCAGCGCTATCGGTGACTACAACCTTAGCGCCCTGTAACACGGTTGGCAGGGGCAGTTCCACGACGGGGGCAAAGACTAACGGCAGGGCGTTGGAGAATCCGCTCACAATCATTTCTGCGGCCAGGCTGCCGGTCCTAAAGTTGGCTGCTGAAACAACGGTGATCGATTCTTGCCCGACGGAACCATTGGGAACGTGAGCGACCGCTGGCTGTACGAGAGCATCGCCTTCCAAACCGGTGACGGCTGGCTGCGACTCTGCGAGCGCTGCCCCGGAGAGCAACAAGACCGGGACATAGAAGGGTCCGGGCCGAAAGAACGCTCTTAGAATCCCCATGCTTGCTACTCGAGGTCTTGCAGGTCCGCCGCTACTCCTAGAATCCACCGTCCCCGCTCTGCCGCCTGTTGGCGCAGGAACCCGTCATGCCGGCCAAGACGCTAAGATTGTACCGCCCAGCACGCTAGTCCGGCTTCCAATGGCTCAAAGCTCGGCGAAATGAGATTTACGAACAGTTATGTGCAGTCGCGGCGATTTCGGTCGATCCGCGGGGCCACGGTTACCGCCTTCCCAGGATGAACGCCGACGGTCGCGGTTGGAGTACGGGCCTACCAGTGAGACGTATCTCGCACGATTCCGTTCTGGCGGCCCTTCCGCGATCTCTGCATACTCGATAGGCAGCAACTACGGGATTTTACTGATTCTCACCTTCTACGGCAGAGCATGTAGATCGTCGCCGACTGGGTCCCCTCTTCGACGATTTCCAGTCCAGACGAAGTCAATAGGCCGCGCCATCGAACAGCCGCCGGCTCCCGCCCGAAGTAGCCGTGTCCGTGCAGGAACGGAAAGGCGATCCGAACCCAAACGTCCCGATTGATCGTCATGAAGAGAAGCTGCCCGCCGGGCCTGAGCACGCGTCGCGACTCCGCAGCAGCTTTCAGGAAATCTTCCCGGCCCAGGTGATCCATTGCGTACCCGCTCACGACGGCATCGAATGTCGCCTCGCCAAATGGGATCTCTCGCATGTCGGCTACGACTACTTCAACCCGTCCGCCTACGCCCGCCGCCGCCAGATTGGACCGAAGCCTCTCGGGCGTATTCGCCTCGATTCCGTAACCGGAGGCGAACTTATCCAGAGACACGACCCTCACGCCCGGGCGGGCCTGAAGCACCATCAGCGTCGTCCGCCCGGAGCCCGCTCCCAGATCCAAGACCAACCCGGTCTCGGTTGGGAGGAAATTCTCGGTCGGCATGCGGTCTGGGCCGTTGAGATTGAACTTGGCTCCGACGATCCAAAAGCCAGTTAGCGCCCACAGTAGCCCGACCGCTAGCCCGATGGCGATCTTCCGCTGCCATCCGAGTCTCCAGGCCAGAAACAGCAGAATCCCAAAGACGGCCGCCGGAACCAGATGCCCGGAGGTCCAGTACCACTCATATCCAAAATCGAAACCACTGCTCATCGTCATAGGTACTCGTGCCCCGCCAGGTTGGCCAGCGCGTATTGGCCCTCACCGAGGTCGCAAGTGCGAGGTATTGGCCGATCCACCAACGGGGCGATTCTACCGCTCAACGGTAGCTGGCGGAAACAAACGCTGCCTCAAACTTCCATTCGAGAGGGTGCGAAAACACCCGCCAAATGGCTCTAACGCCTTGTTTATAGGCCTCCCAGCGATTCTAGCGGTGCACCAGATCAGCGTGAAGCAAATTACAGTATCTATGCTCCGACTGGCTGCGATAAGCCGTTATCGGGTGGACTCACGTCCGTGATGGAACGGAGTGCGATGGAGATTTTTCACTAGGTTTCAGCGACAACGCCCCAATCACATTTGTTTCCAGTCAGTTAGAGTGAAAACCCACTCGACGCCAGTGGGGCGCAGAGTGGGTCTCAGAACGACCTCCGAATTGCGGCTGGATTCCCGCTGCGCCGTTAGGCAGGCTTTAGCAGCCCGGTGCGAGCGGAAGGTGTTGGCATGCCCTCTTTTCCAATTGAAAGATGAGCCTGAAGGAGAGAGGCGAAGTAGCTGCGGGTGGAGGGGATTATAGCGTGAGTTGAGGTCGGCGGCGGCAGCTTCTTGACTCTTCGCCGGGCGGGGTAAGGGGGATTGCATAAGGGGGAAGGGGCGGCAGCCCCAATCCCCCTTTGCACGCATCCCAGACGAGACTCCATGGCCGTCTTCGGACAGGGACCTGGGCTGGCGACTCCCGCTCGGATGCGGCTCTTGCCTATGGCGCGCGCCAGCGGATCGCCAGGTCTTTGCAGACGCGTTGTAATTCGTTCCGCCGGGCATCAAGCTGTTCGGCGATCTGCGTATCCGAGTGCGCGTCGGCTTGCGCCTGCAGTGCGTCGATCGTTTGGTCGTCGCGCAAGCCACGCACTTCCTCGGGCAGACTGAGCAGCTTTTCCCACGGCGTGCTCCACTCGGCGTAGACCTGGCGCAACTTGCCGCGGCGATCGGGCCGCTGGGTGGCGAAGGCGCACGGGCGATGAAAGTTCAAGTACGGGTTCAGCCACTCGCGGTAGAACTCATCGATCGCATGCGTCGCGTCCGAGGGCAAAAACTGATAGCCCATCCACTTGCGCACCACCGCGCCGTTCTTGGTTTCGACCAAGGCATTGTCGTTCGAACGGCGGGCGCGGGATTTCGTGAATTCAACTCGCAACTTCTCGAGCAATTTGGCGGTTCGATGGTTGATGTATTCGCTGCCATTGTCGGAATGAAAGCCACGCACGCTAAATGGGAATTGCGCCAAAAGCCCTTCCAGCAAGGGAATCAAGTAGTTTTCATTGATGTGTTCGACACAACCGACGACCTGCCATTGCGTCACTTCGTCGACCACGTTGATGGTGTAGGCTCCCTTTTCCCCTTCCTGTTCGGGCGAGTGCACGGTGTCGATGCGCAGGTATCCGGGACGCCCGCGCGGCTCGGGTTGGCGGCGTTCGCCGATCGCCACGGGTGTCGGTCGAGTCTTGTCGAGATGCAAACTGTGTTGCCGATAGACGGCTCGTTTGCGCAAGTTGTAGAGGTGTCCCACCGACAGTTCGGCAAGGCGTTTGAATTCCTTGCGCTCGTACACTTGGAACTCGCGTTGGAGAATGCGCCGCGTGGCCGGCCCGGAGAGGCGTTGATGCACTTGGTCGACATGCGCCAGGAGAACGATGTCGGCGCGGCTGTACTTGGTGGGGAAGCGGCGCCGCCGATAGGCTGTCGGCCGGACGCACTTTTCGCGCAAAAACTGCCCGATGAGGCGGGTCAATTGGGCGCGACTTAAGCCGCTGAGCTTGCTGAGGAAGCGCCGCAGCAGTCCCTTGACGGAGCGCTTCTGGTCGGCATAATGATGCCTCTTCAGGACGCCTTCGACGAGCGCGTATTTCTCCGCTCGACTTCCGGCCTGGAACTCGACGGACCCACACCCGTCAAGAAAACTCTCGATCTCATCGAGATTCAGCGATTCGGCTTGCTGCACGGCGACTCCCATCACCCGCAGCTTGCCTGTTCCTAGTCGACCTTGCCCAAATTATCTCCAGGCTCATTTTGTATTGGAATCACCCCTCCCTTCAGGCTCATCTTGTATTGGACAAGACGCATGCCGCAACAGGGTAGCGAACTGGGCTTAGACTATAGGGGTGCGTCCTTTTCTAGGATTGACGCTGTGTTGGGCACTGCTTTCCATATCGCAGCAGATCCCCGCGCTCCATGTGCACATCGAAGGGCATGCACGAGAGCACGTCAACCTAGACCACGACCAAACGGCTGCCAGCCACATACACGCTACGGCCGCGACTCGCGAGACGACGAACCACGAAGACAGCGCATCGATTGATTCTGACGAGCACGCCAGTGCCGTAGAACTCTCGTGGTTGACAGCCGAGGAGCCCACGCCCCATACCCCAGCTGTTGCCGCTGACGCTTTCGCACCTTTCTTGGCTCCTGCGCCATCGTCGTTTGACGCCGCACCCGAGAGGCCGCGTGCACACGACCCACCTGGCGGATCGCCCTCGATCCCCAGAGCCCCTCCTGTCTAATCCCGCCTAAGACCGTTCCGCTTCTTTGGGTCTAAGGACCCGTCTGCGAGGTTTTAACCATGACTGCTAGGCCACGTGTTTGCGTGCGCCTGAGCTTTCTGGTCGGCTGTGTGGCGGCTAGCGCCGTCGCTCAGACGCTGACGGAAAGACAGGCGCTCCAACTTCTGCGGGAGAGTCCGTACTACCGGGAACTACAAGCCCGGGTGGAGGTGACGCGCGCCGAAAGGCGGCGTGGAACACTCTATCCCAACCCTTCGGCGACCGCTGCTTTCGAGGGAGCAGGGCGCACGGATTTCTACCTGATCGAGCAGCCGCTCGCGGTCAACGGCCGGCGGCGACTGCTGCGCCAAGCCGGCGAGTCCGCCGTTGCGGCGACAAGAGCTGAAGCCGATTACGAGCTTCGCTTTCTCGAAGCAGACGTACGAGGGACGTTTCAGCAACTGATCTATGTGCAAGAGCGGCGGGAAACGATCAGTCGGAACATCGAAGAGCTTAGCGAGCTTGTTCGCATCTTGCGGGAACGCGAAGGAGCAGGCGAAGGCTCGAAGTTTGACAGGTTGAGAGCCGAGCGGGAGATCGTCGAGCGAGAATCCGATCGAGCCGGAATCGAGGCCCTCATTGCCGAAGCCCGCGCTCGACTCGCCGGTTTTATCGGCGAAAACATCGCCCAAGATGCAATCGTCGCAGAAGGAACTCTTGCCCCCAGGGAAGCGCCGCCGGAGTTGCGCGAAGCGTTGCAGGGCGCGCTCGTCGCGCGCGGCGACTATCGCAGTGAGGAAGCGAGGCTTGAAACTCTGCGGATCGAGGAGCAAGCCGCGGATCGCAGGCGCATCCCAAACCCTGTTTTGTCGGGCGGCCTGAAGCGATCTGAGATCGGTGAGCGCTACGCGAACGGGGCAGTCGTTTCCGTCTCGGTCGATCTGCCGTTGTTCAGCAAAGGACAGGTGGAGAAGGCCCTCGCCGTCGCCGAGGCGACGCGCGTGCGCGCACGCCGCGACGTCCTGAAGAGCCAAATCTTGGCTGATGTCCGTGGTGCGTATGAATCGCTCCTGCTGCGCCGTCAAATTGCGGAGCGCTACCAGCAGGATTCCGGCCGCCGCGCGGAAGAACTACGAGAGATCGCCGAGGTTGCGTATGCGGAGGGCGAACTGGGAATTCTCGAGTTGCTCGATGCCTTGCGGGTTAGTCAACAGTCGAAGCTCCGGCAAATTGAGCTTCAAGCCGTGGCGAAGTTGGCCGAGATCGAATTAGATCGGGCGATGGGTAAAGAGGTGTTGCCGTGAAGAGATTTCCCTTGATCGCATTGATATTGCTCTTGGGCTGTGCTACCACAATCGAGGAGTCTTCCGCTGTACTCGAAGCCGAAGAGCCGGAGCCCGTCACGGTCACGCAATGGACCGACAAGACAGAGTTGTTCGTGGAGTATCCCCGTCTCCAAGCGGGCGTCACATCGCGCTTCGCCATCCATCTCACCGATCTCAAGACATTTCGGCCGTTGACCGAAGGACAAGCGGTCGTCGAGTTGGTATACGGCGGAGGAAAGACCGAGGCGTTTACTGAGGACGGCCCTTCTCGTCCAGGAATCTTTGGCGTCGACGTCACCCCAACAGACTCGGGTTCGGCTGCAATGACAATTCGCGTGTCTTCGGCCCTGGTGAGCGATGAGCATCGTTTGGGCCAGGTCAAGATCGTGCAGCAGGGCCGGCAAGAAATCGCTGAAGCCGAAGAGCCTGCGGCAGGCGAGGGGATCTCGTTTCTCAAAGAGCAGCAGTGGACGTTTGATTTCGCTACGCAGATCGTCGAGAAAGCCACTATGCGCGAGAGTCTCACGGTACCGGCGACGATTCAGCCCCGCGGTGGCGGGCGAGTTGCGATTACGGCTCCACTAGGCGGGAGCCTGTCCACCTCAGCGAAGTTGCCTGTGATTGGGACGAATGTCCAGAGCGGTGAAGTCGTGGCAGCCATGGTGCCACCGACGAATGCGCCGTCTGACTTAGCAGCCTTGGACCTTGCCGTCGAAGAAGCGCGAGTAAAGCTAGAAATAGCTCGCCAGGAGCTGGCCCGCGTAGAACGCCTTTTGGACGTCGGGGCGATCCCTTCGCGGCGTGTAAGCGAGGCCAAGTCACAAGAGGCGCTGGCGCTGGCTCAACTCAAGGCGGCGGAGGCGCGAATCGAGCAGTACGAACAGTCGCGCCAGGACGAGCACCGAGCGAACCCTCGTGTCACCTTTCAGGTTCGGTCTCCGCTTGCAGGCGTGGTGACTGACGTTCACGCAACAGATGGCGAGCACCTCGAAGAGGGCGATGGCTTGATTGAAGTGGTCGCGGTCGACGTCGTTTACGTCGTCGGTGAAGTTCCCGAATCTCTTGCTGCGTCGCTAAGCCGGCCTGCAGGGGCCGAACTGATTGCTCCTGGGATCGAAGATCCGATCTCGGTAGGGCGGCTGATCTCCGTGGCCAATTTCGTTGATCCCGACACTCGGACGGTCAAAGTGATCTATGAGCTGCGTAATAGCGGGCGGCGACTGGCTGTGGGACAGGCGGTTTCGCTGCGCTTGTTCGGACGCGCCCAAACGGAAGGCCCAATCGTTGACGAGTCCGCGGTCGTCGACGATTCGGGACAACCAGTCGCCTACATCCAAACCGGCGGCGAATCATTTGAGCGACGCGCCGTCACGCTGGGAGAACGTCGAGCCGGAAGAGTCCTTGTGACCGGCGGAATCTCTCCAGGCGAGCGATTGGTGACTCGAGGCGGCTACCTGATTCGGTTGGCTTCGATGTCCACTCAGGCCCCCGCCCATGGGCACGCCCACTAGAGGAGACAGGGATGCTGAATGCGCTGATTCGATGGTCTCTTCACAATCGCCCCCTGGTTCTGGCTCTCACGGTCGGATTGCTCGTATGGGGCGCGTACGTCGTGACCTTGCTGCCAATCGACGTACTACCCGACCTGACGGCCCCAACAGTAACGGTCATCGTCGAGAGCCCCGGCATGGCTCCGACCGAGATGGAGTCCCTAGTAACGTTCCCGATCGAAGCGACGATGAACGGAGCTTCGGGCGTGCGTCGAGTGCGTTCGGCGACGGCCGTCGGCGTGGCAATCATCTGGGTGGAGTTCGATTGGGGAGAGGACGTCTATCGTGCTCGCCAGACCGTCAATGAGCGGCTCAACCTTGCGGCTGAGTCTTTGCCCGCCGAGACGAGCCAGCCCTTCCTTGCGCCGATCTCCTCGATCATGGGTGAGGTCCTATTCATCGGTTTGACTTCCGACCGGCACGGACCTCTCGATCTCCGAACCTTGGCCGATACGGTGGTGCGAAGACGCATTCTCGCGGTAGCGGGAGTGGCACAAGTAACGCCGATCGGGGGCGGGCAAAAGCAGTACCAGGTGCGGCTATCGCCGCAGAAACTTCGCGCCCATCGAGTGTCTGTGAGCCAGGTGGAGGATGCGGTAAGGGCCTCCAACAAGAACACCTCAGCCGGTTTCCGCGTTGCCGGCGGGCAAGAGTATTTGATCCAGGGCTTCGGACGCTACTCGAATCTCGATGAGATCCGCCGCACAGTCGTCACTCAGCATCAAACGACTCCGGTCTATATCCGCGATCTTGGGTCCGTCGAGATCGGCCAAGCCCTCAAGCGCGGTGAGGGATCGCTCAACGGCGAGCCCGCGGTCATCATTGGCATTCGCAAGCAGCCCGAGACGAATACGCTGGAGCTGACCGACGAGATTGATCGAGTGCTCGACGACATCGAAGCTGGATTGCCTGAGGGCATGAAGATCCACCGAGACATCTTCCGCCAGGCGGACTTCATCGAAGTTGCGATTGCCAACCTAGAAGAGGCGCTGACCTACGGCAGTGTTCTCGTCGTCATCGTGGTCGTCGCCTTTCTTGCGAACAAACGCGCCAGCGCTATCACGCTGTTCGCTATTCCGTCTTCATTGCTCGCCGCCTTCATCGGACTCGACGCATTGGGCCTAACGATCAACACCATGACCTTGGGGGGATTGGCGATCGCGATCGGAGAACTGGTGGACGACGCGGTCATCGACGTGGAGAACGTCTTTCGAAGACTCAGGCAGAACGACCAAGCGCCGGAGAGCGATCGCCGCCCGACGCTCGACGTCGTGTTCGAAGCAAGCAAAGAGATCCGCGCCTCAGTGGTCTTCGCGACCATCATCGTGATGCTGGTTTTTGCGCCGCTCTTCTTCTTGACCGGCGTAGAGGGGCGACTCCTACGGCCGCTCGGGATCGCCTATCTGATGGCTCTGTTTGCGTCGCTCGTCGTAGCTCTCACCGTGACACCGGTACTCTGTTCGTACCTGTTCCCTCGCACGAGAGGGGCGCTCCGAGAGGACGATCCGCTGCTCATCCGCGCTCTTAAGGGCGTGTACGAGCCTGTGGTCGACTGGTGCCTAAGACACAGCCTTGTCGTGATCACGGCTTCTGTGTTGATGATGGGCGTGACAGCGTGGAGCTTCTCGCGCATGGGGCGCTCGTTCCTGCCTGAGTTCAACGAAGGAGCGCTGACCGTCAGCTCGGTGACCTTCCCCGGCACCAGTCTTGAGGAATCGGATCGCTTAGGCAAAGCCCTCGAACGCGTGTTGCTGGCGGTCCCCGAGGTCGTCTCGACCGGCCGGCGCACCGGCCGCGCCGAACTAGACGAGCACCTCCAGGGGGTCGAGGCGGCGGAGATCGACGTCCGCCTTGAGATGGGCGATCGCCCAAAGGAAGAGGTTCTGGCAGACATCCGCGGCAGGGCAACGCTGATCCCTGGAACAACTGTGAATGTGGGCCAACCGATCTCGCATCGAATCGATCACATGCTGTCGGGTACGCGCTCGAACATTGCGGTCAAGATCTTCGGCGACGACCTGCGGACGCTTCGTTCACTAGGAGAGCAAGTGCGCACGGCGATGAGTGACGTCGCCGGCGTGGTAGACCTCTCCGTTGAGCAACAGACGGACATTCCGACCGTGAGCGTCCGCTTCAATCGCGACGCCCTCGCCCGCTACGGATTGCCGTCCGGAACTGCGGCGGAAGTACTCCAAACGGCGTTCCATGGCAAAGAAGTCGGTTCGATTTTGGAAGGGCAAGTAGCCTTTCCCCTCGTAATGCGATACGAAGGCGGGCAACCTGAACAGATTGAGATGATTCGGAACACGATGATCGACACTCCGTCTGGCGCTCGCGTTCCACTGGGCGCGATCGCCGCCATTCACGAGGACCGCGGTCCGAACTTCGTGACACGCGAGAACGTCCAACGCAAGATCGTCGTCTCGGCCAACGTCGCGGGCCGCGACCTGCGCAGCGTCGTCAACGACATCCAGGGTCACATCGAAGCTGAGACGAACCTCCCGGCCGGCTACCGCATCGAGTACGGCGGTCAGTTCGAGAGTGAGGCCGAAGCTTCTCGGCGAATCCTGCTGCTGGGCGCGCTCGTGGTCGGCGGCATTCTGGTCATCTTGACCACGGCATTCCGCTCCTGGCGGGACGCGTTGATCATCATGAGCAATCTGCCGTTGGCCCTAATTGGCGGCAGCGTTGGCGTCTTCCTCGCGGGCGGCGTGCTATCGGTGGCCTCGCTAATCGGGTTCATTACCCTGTTCGGCATCGCGACGCGCAACGGCATCATGCTGATCTCTCACATCAATCACCTGATGAGGGAAGAAGGCGTCACGGATTTTCGGACCGCCGTGATCCAGGGGGCATCGGAAAGACTCTCGCCGATCCTGATGACGGCCCTATCGACCGGGTTGGCATTGATACCGATCGGATTGAGGCTGGGTGAGACTGGAAGCGAGATACACGCTCCGCTGGCCCTCGTGGTCCTGTGCGGACTCTTCAGCTCGACACTGCTGAACATGATCGTTGTTCCGGCAGTCTACTGGCGGTTCGCGAGATGACCGGCAGGGCAGCTGTCCTAGCGAACCTTACCGGGGGTGGCTGAGTGGCTGCACCAAGGCAAGCTCGCCTTCGAAGCAGGCCAACTGAGCGACCTCCAGAGCTGCCAAAGCCGCCCCTGTCTCGTAGCGTTGATCCAGCTCCCAAATCGAGCGGATTCCGTCTTCTTCATCGTTTGGTGGTGAAAACAAACGCTGCCTCAAAATTCCATTCGAGAGGGTACCAGAACCCCCGCCAAATGGCTCTAACGCCCTATTCAAGGGGGTCTGGGCCGTTTCAGGCGGTCGTGAGGTCGGCGTGAAATAAATTATTGGTGGCTATGCACGAAGGTCTCAAACTCGAGCTTTCGCTCCAAGGAGAGCATGCAACTATCGGTCAGGAAACACAAACTTTCACACCTCGTGACTAGAGCGTCGTCGCAGGCCGCCGACCCGCGGGCCATATACAGTTGGACAGGACCCAGATCCTCATACGAACGTGTCCGTGATTCGATTGAGCCCCTGTCGCGTCTGGCGTCTAACATCTAGCCTCGCCCGCGCGAATTCCGGCTCAAGCGTCATGCCGCAAACCGTCTTTCCACGGCAGCGATCTCTGCCATCACGATTCTTAGAGCCTCTCGATCCCCGTCCGACGCCGCACGCTTCGCTTGTAGGGCGAGTGGTTCCAACGCATCCTGTCGCTCCTTCTTACTAATTGACAACTCCCGAGCACGCTCTGCCTCCAACGCATCGCGATCTTCTCGCATTGCCACCGTTTCCCCGAACTGCTCTTCGATCACCTGCTTTACGTAACCGTTGTTCCTTATCTTCCGTCCGGCACATTTAGCTCTAACTACTGAAAGAACGTCTTCAATGCTCCCGGCACCTCGCTTGATAACGGAGAGGCAGGACTGTGAGTATCCGAGGTCCCCACCGCCGGTAAGTTCTTGCATCAGGACCAGTAGCGTCTTGGCATCCTCGGTCGCCGGCTCCCAACTAGTAGGTTCGTTTGCCGTGACGCTCCGGCCGGGGTAAATTTCCGTCGGACCGCGTCTACTGTTGTCAGTGCTGCCTCCGAGAATTCCTTCGGGTCGACCTGATCCTGCGTCGGTCGGACGAAAGGATTAAGTCCTCTTCTTTTCGCGTTCGCTTCCTGGCGCCGTCCTAGGAAGAGAGAATGTTTCATTCTCTACGACCGACCGAGAGGGGGATTCACTGGTTTTAGGAACACCTTCACTGTTTTGGGTGACACCGATGTCCCCCGGTTCCGAGGGACATTCCTGTCCAGCGCCGGTGACTTCAATGTTCTGCCCTGCGGTCGACCGCGTGGCTTTTAGAATCGGACTGTTTCGCTTGATATTGGCATACCCGAATTTTTTGCCATTCTTCACCTGCTGCCGGGTTCTGATGTAGCCGGCTTGGATGAGTTCTCTGATCACCCGTTTAACTGTTCGCACATCTCGCCTCAGCTCGGAGGCGAGAGTCTCCTGGGAAGGCCACGCGAAGCCGGATTCAGGGTTTACGTAGTTCAGAAGAAGCATCAACGTCGTACGAGCTGTTGTGCTCAGCGGGCGTCCGTCAATTCCTTCGGCGACGCACTTCATGAGACTTGCGGTGTAGAGCCACTTTTTTGGGTTGAAATCGTCACCGGGCGTCGGCTCAAAAACTTTACGGTCGTGATACGATCGCTGTGTAGACAACGGTCTACTCCATAAGTTGACCGGCCGGGGGGAGGTTGCGTAGTAACAAAGTTCCCCCGGTCGTCCGGAGCTTGAAAGCGCGTTGTGCGATTTGCGCTGGTCCAATGGGGTGCTCTGTGAGCCACTAGAACCCGAAATCGCCTTCAGTGACTTGCTGTGATCTGGGGTGACTCATTGCCATCGGGACTTAAAATCCGTTGTCCGCAAGGACGTGTGGGTTCGAGTCCATCTGCGCAACCCAATCGCCGTACGGGCCTGCATCGCTGATTCCGCGAAACTCCGCCGCTGGAACGATCGGCGTGTGCGGCCCAAGTAGTGGCACATAGAGAAAAAACGGCTGGTCCGACTGCGTCTGCTCCCGCAGCCATTCGACAGCCCGGTCGGCGATCGTGGGCTGGGCGGCCCACAAATCCCAATTGAGCAGCATCGGTCCGGCCCGCTGGCTCTTGTGTCGCGGCATGCGCTCGCTAGGGGTGCCTAACGCCCGATCGTTCTCGATAAACATATAGGGCGGGAAATTCGGCACGTCGTCGCCAAAGTAATAATCGAAACCACGAGCGGTCGGACCACTTCGAATCGGCCGTGAGAAATCAACTCGCTCACCGAGCGGCTCGCGCGCATCCGCGCCGGGGTTGATGGTCTCCAGCTCGTCCGAGACGTAGCGGCCATTTTCAAGCGGCCAGTCCCAACCCAGGTGCCATTTGCCGATAGCCGCCGTCCGATAGCCCTGCTGCTGCAGCAGTTTGCCTAGCGTCAGCCGGTCCTCTGCAATGACCGGGAGTCCCCAGCTTTGGGTAATGCCCACGGGTAACCGCGAACGCCACGGATAGCGGCCGGTGAGCAGGCCGTAGCGGGACGGCGTGCATACCGAAGATGCTGTATGGGCATCACTGAAGCGCATCCCCTTTGACGCCAGTTCATCAATAGCGGGAGTGGGAATCCGCGAGCGCGGATTGTATACACGCGGGTCGCCGTAGCCCATGTCGTCGGCGAAGACGATCACGAAGTTAGGTTTTTCAGCCGCGACTGCGGGGACCAGCGACGAAATGAAAATAACGGCGAGAAGGAATGCGCGCACTACGCTCTAGGATATTGCAGGCGAACCCCGCTTGCCGCTGGTGTAGCATGAGGGCATGCCGCATGCAACAGACGTGCGCCTGCAATTCAACGAGGCTAAAGCCGCTCAGGCCGCGGCTCGGCTACTCCGCTCACATGGCGGCAAGATGAATTACATGAAGCTGATCAAGCTTCTGTATCTAGTTGACAGGGAAACGCTAAGACAGTGGGGCCGGCCAGTCTCCACCGACTGTTACGTCTCGATGGACAAGGGTCCAGTGCTGGGCGGTGTGCTCGACCTAATTAACTATGGAGCCGGCCCAAACGCCAAGGGACCTTGGTGCAACCTAATCGCTGAACCTCACAGTTACCAGGTATCGCTCTTGTCAAACGAAGATCCACCGGATGGCGAATTGTCGAACGCTGAAGAACGAGTGATCGACGATATCGATCAGCGATTCGGATCAAAGAGTCCGTGGGAGCTAGTGGAGTTAGTTCACAATTTGCCGGAATGGATAGACCCTAACGGCAGCGCCCGAGCTATTTCGTATGGAGAGATACTGAAAGCCGTCGGCAAGAGCGACGACGAAATTGATCAGATTGAAAGCGAGCTGCGGGCAGCGAACGAAGTCGACCTTCTGCTTGTCTAGCAGAGCGCGCGCTCAATGCTGCGAGGCGACACGTTCTTGCTGCCTGTTGGTCCTCAGGCTTGGCCGCATCTTTGGATTGTCGTCACCCATCCGCGACCGGCTAGCACCGAGGCAATCGTAGTAAGCGTCACATCACTGCGTAACTCGGTGGACCAAACGACCATTCTTCGTCCAGGTGATCATCCATTCATCAGGCATGATTCGGTCGTGCACTTTGGTGACGCCCGAATCGTCTACGGCTCAAAAATCGACGATCTGATTGCATCTGGCGCAGTTCGGGCGAATGCCCGCTGTATCGATCAGTTGATTGATGAGATTGAATCGGGGCTCAGGAGTTCTCCGTTCACACCGAAGAAGATCCTACGATTTGTGGGAGAACACGAGTAGGCAAGGGCCAACTAACGAGCTGCCGATCCAGCCGTCACCGATTCCGACTGCCCGCTTCCGTTTCCAGCCATATCGATCGCGGTCACCGCATAACTATATTCCTGGCCCGGCGAAGCGCTTGTATCACTAAAGCTCGCGCGCTCAATTCCGTCGGCAATGCGCAAGCTGTCTCGAAACACTTGGTACCCCGCGAGGTCGGGCTCTCGGTTTGAATCCCACGAAAGCTCGACCGATCTCGTGGTCGATACCGCGCGCAGCCCGCTAGGCGCCGGCGGCGGGAACGTGTCCGTGGGAGTCACCGTGACCACCTCGGACAGCTTGCCCTCCGCCTCGCCAGCTACAGTCGTTGCGATCGATCGAACGCGGTATTCGTGCCCCCGGTCCCATTCGATCATTCGGTCCAGAAAGACCGGTTGATCGACGCGAGCGATCCGCGTGAACTCGTCTTCGCCTAGAAATCGCCGCTCGACGGCATAGACATCAGCCGTTAAACCTGCGCTCCAGCTAAGCACGGTACCGTCAGCTTTCACGATCGGGGCAGCGATTGTTACGGCTGCGGGCGGCGTCACGGGCTGCAGGCGTACTTGGTTGGAGTATCCCGCGCTCCGCCCCGACCGATTGGCTGCAGTAACCGCCAAAATTACTTGCTGATCTAGCTTCCAATCGGCAATCGGCAATCGCAGCTCAAACCGATTTCCCGGGGCCTTGCCGTCGAGCTGAGCTTCGTCAATTACGCTCAGATTCCGGCCGTACTCGGCGATCGCCTCGGGCGGCAGATCGACTACGTTTAGATCGACGTCAACGGCCACCAATGTGAAGTCGCGAACCCGCCGGGCCGTGGCTCCCTCGGTAGTCAGCAGCGGCCAACTCCACGAGATAATGACTTCGTCAGCTACCTGATGCGCCGCCAAATCGTCCACGACTTGAGGGATATTAGCCATCGGAGGCAAGGGGTCACCGATCGAGCCGCAGCCGGCCAACAATATGACGACGATCGCAAGTCCGCATTTCTCACCACGTGGCGAGCGGAAGTGTGTGAGAAGTGCGTCCTTTCGAGGCTGGCGACGGTCGGCGCGCGGAGCCGCACTTGAAAGTGAGTCGAGCACGAGGATCGTGCGCGACAAAGTAGTGGCGCACCGATCGCGCGATTTCGCCGTAAACATTGACCGTTAGAGGATGTAGCGGCTCAAGTCCTGATCTTTCACGATGTCGGCAAGTTGCTTGTCTACGTATGCGGCATCGACCTTGACGGACTTCTTCTTCAGATCCGGCGCGTCGAAAGAGACCGTGTCCAAGATCTTTTCCATGATGGTGTGCAGGCGGCGCGCCCCGATGTTTTCGGTCTGCTCGTTAACATGCATCGCGGTTCTAGCAATCTCAGCCACCCCATCGTCGCTGATCTTAAGCTTGACACCTTCGGTTTCTAGTAGCGCAATGTACTGCTTCGTGAGCGCGTTCTTAGGCTCAGTGAGGATGCGTATGAAGTCCTCGGTGGTGAGCGACTTTAACTCGACGCGGATCGGAAAACGACCCTGCAGTTCGGGGATCATGTCGCTGGGCTTCGATACATGGAACGCACCGGCTGCGATGAACAAGATGTGGTCCGTCCGCACCATGCCGTAGCGGGTGTTGACGGAAGTGCCTTCCACAATCGGCAAAATATCTCGCTGCACGCCTTCGCGGCTTACGTCCGGGCCGCGGCCACCCTCGCGCCCGGCGATCTTATCCATTTCGTCAAGGAAAATGATTCCCGACTGCTCGACGCGATCAACCGCCTGACGCGCCACCTGATCCATGTCGATCAGCTTCTGCTCTTCTTCTTGAACCAAATAGTCGAGCGCTTCAATCACGCGCATCTTCCGTCGACGATTCTGGCCCCCGAACAGTCCAGGCAGCATGTCGCGGAGATTGATGTCCATCTCTTCGCTACCCTGATTCGTGATGATTTCGATCGGCGTGTTGCGGTCGCGCACCTCGATATCGACCATGCGGTCGTCGAGCTTGCCTTCGCGCAACTGCTTGCGAAGCTTTTCTCGTGTTTTGGCGGTGTTGTCCTCGCCCTCGCCCTCGTCGGGTGGCTGGGGCGGCATTAGTATTTCGAGCAGACGCTCTTCGGCGTTTTGCTCGGCGCGGTCGGCCACAAGATCCAACTTTTCTTCGCGCACCATCTCGGTCGCCATCTCGACAAGGTCACGGATCATCGAATCGACGTCTCGGCCGACGTAGCCAACTTCGGTAAACTTGGTCGCTTCAATTTTGACGAACGGCGAATTCGACAAGCGCGCTAGCCGTCGAGCAATCTCAGTCTTGCCAACGCCCGTCGGCCCAATCATCAAGATGTTCTTGGGCATCACCTCTTCGGCCATTTCCGGGTCGAGCTTTTGGCGCCGGACACGGTTGCGCAGCGCGATTGCAACTGCGCGTTTGGCGTCCGCTTGGCCGACGACGTGTTTGTCGAGTTGTTGGACGATCTCACGTGGCGTAAGCTCGTCGAGTGCCGGCAAGTCCGAGCCGGACTGCCCTGGTAGATAGATGACCATCGGGCTTTAACCCAGCTCCTCGTAAACGATGTTTTCGTTGGTGTAGATACAGATTTCGGCGGCGATCTTCATCGACGCTTCCGCCACTTGGCGCGCGGTCAATTTCGTATGGTCGAGCAGCGCTGTAGCGGCGGCCACGGCATACGAGCCGCCCGAGCCCACGGCCGCCACTCGCTTATCTGGATCGATCACGTCTCCAGTGCCGCTTAGGAGCAACGTGGTGTCCTTGTCGGCGACAAGCAATAGCGCCTCCAAATGACGCAAGCTCTTGTCCAACCGCCAGTCCTTGGCAAGCTCGACGGCGGAGCGGCTCAGATTGCCGTTGTGCTCTTGAAGCTTTTCTTCAAACCGGGTGAACAGCGCAAACGCGTCGGCCGTGGATCCGGCGAACCCGGCCAAGATCTGTTCGTTGTAGAGCCACCTGATCTTACGCGCTGAGCCTTTCAAAACCTCCGAGCCCATGGTGACTTGGCCGTCACCCGCCATCGTAACCTTGCCGTCGTGGCGTACACAGAGAACAGTCGTTGAACGTATTTTTGGATGCAGAGCCATAGACTGTTCAGTAGGAAGTCTTCATTATACGGAGCAGAGCCCTAAATCCATCGAAAGAGGAAACTCAGAAGCAGAGGCCTTGACGGGGGTCCCCTCTTTGGTCAGACCCGAGCCGCAAGCTCAGCGTCAAAAACAGTAACGGCCCGACCGATCAGCACAACTCGATCCCCAACCAGGCGAACCCGAACTTCGCCGCCACGCTTCGAAGCCTGATATCCGCGCATCTGCGTTTTGTTCAATCGACTCGCCCAGAACGGCCCCAGCGTGCAGTGAGCCGATCCGGTCACAGGGTCTTCGTCAATTCCAAAAGCTGGGGCAAAACATCGAGACACAAAGTCGTACTCTCCATCGCTGACCGCCGTGACGATCGTTCCGCGGGCGTCAACTTTCTTAAGTGATCGAAAATCCGGCTCAATCGCCCGTAGCTCCTGCTCATTCGAGACTTCAACCAACAGATCAAAGCGGTTGCGGCCAACCGAGACAGGTTCAGCGCCTAGCGCCGCGGCGAGGCCGTCCGGCGGATCGACCGGCGAAGCCGGCGTCGCCGGAAACTCGAGTTCGATCGCCCCGCCGTCTTGATTCGCAACCAGAACGCCGCTTTTGGTGTGGAAACGAGCCTCTTCGCCGGTCTGCAGCTCGCCGCGCTCCCACAGGTAATGAGCGCTAGCCAACGTCGCGTGACCGCACAAGTCGACTTCAAGTTCGGGCGTAAACCAGCGCAACTCGAAATCGTCTCCACGCCGCACCAGAAACGCCGTTTCGGCAAGATTCATTTCCGCCGCGACCGCCTGCAGCCAACCCTCGTCGCGCCACGCAGGCAAAATGCACACGGCCGCTGGGTTGCCGCCGAACGGCCGGTCCGTGAAGGCATCAATTTGCGAAATCTTAAGGCCCATACCTGTATTAAAACAGGCAAGATTGTGATTAGATAGAACTCGCTTTTACTGCCGGCATGCGAAACGTTCAACTGCCGCTGTTGGTGGGGTCATTGCTACTGACCTCACTGGCGGCCCAGCAGAGAAAAGATCCTGCCTACGATCTATTAGTCCAAGCCTATGAAGCCGTCCAGTCAGGGGACGACTCGCTGGCGGCAGCCTACTTCGAGCAAGCCCACGAGGTATCGCCCGATCGGCTCGACATCGCGAAAGACCTCGCATACGCTTACCTTCGGCTGAGCTGGAAGGGCGATGCAGTCCGGGTCTTTCAAGAGGTTCTGCAAGCGGCGCCCGACGACGAGCAGGCACGCGCCGAGCTCGCGGTGCTGATACTTGTAGCGCCGGCCAAATCACCGGGCCACACGATCGCGACTCCTTTAGAGATCGACGACCTAGACCGAGCAATCGAGCAGCTCGAGGAGAGAAGCGCCGCCGAGCCGCAGCGAGCGGATCTCCGCAAGGAACTAGCCTATGCGTACCTGAAGACCGGCGAGTCAGAGCAAGCGCTGCAGGCTTTCGAGGGATCACTCGAGGCCGACCGGGCAAATGATCACACCGCGCTCGAAATCGCGTTCCTATCCCACGAGACCGGGCAGCAGGGCCGGGCATTTGAGCTCTTCGAGACACTAGCGGATTCGGAAGACTCAGCCGTTGCGGTAAACGCATCAGCAACACTCGAAAAGCTCGATGATGAGCTTTCCATCGAGATCGAAAGGTGGAAACAGGAGATTGAACGCGATCCCCTAAATCGATCCGCACAACTTGAGCTTGCGCGTCTGTATGAAAAGCATTCTGAGCCCGAACAAGCCGCGCTTCGCTATCTCGCAGCCTGGGCTTTACCCCCCGGGGCGGGTCACGAGGAGATTCTCCTTTCGCTGGCTCGCACGCGCGCCGGTTCGAATAACGCGGACGGCGCCGCCGGAGCGTGGCTGCTGGCATCGCGCTCCACCGAGACCCGAATCGCCGAGCAGGCCAAAGAGAAACTCTCATCGCGCCATCCCTACGCTTCCGAGTACCGCGCCGCGCTAGATCTCGATCCGTCGCAAGTCGGGCTCAGGCGAGATCTTGCATATCTGCTACTCGAGGTTGGCTGGATCGATCAGGCGACCGTCGAGTTCGAACAGGTTTTTGCCCGCCAGCCGGATGACTTGCTAACGGCTGCGCAGTTGGCGTTTCTCTATCTTGAGCAAGATCGGGCCGACGAGGCCGCCAAGTTGCTCGAGCGCGCCCGGGGTAGCCCAGACGAAGGTGTAGCGAAGCGCGCCGGCGAAGCGCTCGAAGGCTTGCGCGAGCAGCGATCGGGATCCT
Organism: Bryobacterales bacterium; assembly: GCA_965247305.1. Classification (GTDB taxonomy): domain Bacteria; phylum Acidobacteriota; class Terriglobia; order Bryobacterales; family UBA6623; genus CATQHP01. The sequence continues at coordinate 6,402,742 of OZ252030.1, forward strand.
CGCGCGCGATGGGAGAAAAGAGCCTTAGCAGCAGTTACTTGAAAGACGCGCGCAGCTATTTTTCTGAAGCGTATCGGCTAAGCCCGGACGATCACTCTCTTGCCCTGAAACTCGGCATCGTCAACAACTTGCTACGGCAAGACCGCGAAGCGCTGGACTGGTTTCGGGTGGCATCCGCAAGCGCCGATCCCGAGATCTCCACGCAGGCGATGCGCTCGTATCAAAATCTTGCACCTCAATTCCGTCGCGTCACTCATAACTTTTGGGCCTACCCGTTCTTCTCGAGCCGCTGGAGCTCGGTCTTTGGCTACGCTCAGTTCAAAACCGAATTTCGCCTCGATCGCTTGCCGTTCAGGCCGTATCTATCGACGCGCTTGGCGGGCGATGCGCGCCGACGCTCGGGTGGCGCGGCGCCGCAGTTTCTCTCCGAAAGCTCCCTCATCGCGGCCGCCGGAGTACGCACACCCACACGCCGAGGCGTTACGCTGTGGGCCGAGGCGGGGCAGGCAATCAGCTACCTCGGCGAGCGCCCCCCAGGCGTGCCCCGCGCCGCGCCCGACTATCGTGGCGGGCTGAGCTTCGCGCGCAATCGCGGGCCAACGCTGGACTCCCACGAGTCAGGACGATTCATCGAAACTAACTTCGATGGCGTCTATATCAGCCGCTTTGACGACAACGTGATGGGCTACTGGCAGTTGCGGCCGGGCTATCGCTTGCCAACCAAGGGTTTGTTACGCGCCCAACTGTTCATGAATTTCAATGCAACGGCGGACATCAAGCGCCAGTACTGGGCCAATTTCGTCGAGGTCGGTCCCGGGATTAAACTGCGCGTCCCCGGAGTCAAACCCGCGATGGACTTCTCTGTCAGCGTGCTACGCGGCGTGCATCTTCGCAACGAATTTAACCCGCGCCGCCCGAACTATTTCGACCTACGGGTAGGCGTGTGGTATTCAGTCGCCAAGTAGTCGCATTCTGTTTCGCGTTGCTGATCGCCTCTGCTTCGGCGGTCGCTCAGCGAATCCAGGTTGAAGAGCCACGTCGTTGGCAGCCAATTCTAGAAAGTTTATCGCTCGAGGCCACTAAAGGCCCGGCTGAGCGAATAATCATCATTGGCGAACATCCGCGAGCGGAATCGGTCGGTATTCGAGCCACTGCCGAAACCGTAACGGTCGCTTCACTAATCGACGAGCATGATCCCGAACTCGAAATCCTCTGGCAAGAGCCGCTCGCGCTGCCGATCTACGAACTCCCTGCCGGCGCACAACTCCATACCTGGGAGAAACACAGCGGCTCCCCGCTAGCTGCATCGGTCGGCGACCTGCTGTGGCTCGCAACCGAGCCGGGTGACCGAGGCTACGAGCGCTATCCCTACCTGGCGCAAGCCATCGTCCGAGACCGAGCGAACGGAGAAACCGCCGAGCCGCGTCTGCTCGGAAATCGCTTGTGGGTTTTTCTAGATACTTCCTACCGCAATCGCGCCGACCCCGCCTACCTCGCACGTCGATGGCGTCGCGGTGGTGTGGCCGCCGTGCACGTCGCGGCCTGGCATTTTCACGAGCCCGATTCAAGCCGCGACCCCTATCTCGCGAACCTAATTGAAGCCTGCCACCGCGAGGGAGTTCTCGCCTACGCTTGGCTGGAACTCCCCCACGTTAGCGATGGCTTCTGGTCGCGCTACCCCGGCTGTCGCGAGAAGACCGCCTCCGGAGCCGACGCCCGCCTCGATTGGCGCAAACTCGTCAACCTAGCCGACCCGCGTTGCTTTGATCTTGCCGCAAAAGAGGTCGACCACTTGCTGACGAGATTCGACTGGGACGGAGTCAACCTTGCGGAACTCTATTTCGAATCCCTCCACGGTCCGTCGAACCCGGCCCGCTTTACTCCAATGAACGGCTGGGTCCGCGCCGATGCCGAGCGCAAACTAGTGTAGTGCGCCATAAATAATGTAACTTATAGTATCTTCGTGTCGCCTTTACTAGTAGAAGGCACACGGATGCGAAGAGCAGAGCCAGTCCCATTGACGCAGGAGCAGCGTAGGCAGTTGGAGCGCTACGCGAACGGTCGTCGGGTCGCTGTTCGTCTGGCGTTGCGAGCCAGGATCATCGTGCTCGCCGCCGACGGTCTTGAGAACAAACGGATTGCCGCGCAGCTGTCGGTCTCGCGTCAGTTGGTGGCGCGCTGGCGAAGCCGTTTTCTTGAATCCGGCGTCGCCGGCATCGAAAAGGACGCCCCGCGGCCCGGCCGTAAGCCCGCCATCTGCTCCCCAACAGTGCAACAGATCATCCACAAGACGACCCGCGAAACGCCAGCCAACGCCACCCATTGGAGCCGCCGCACGATGGCCGCCGCGGTCGGCGTCAGCGCCTCCACCGTGGGTCGCATTTGGCGCGCCCACGGCCTCAAGCCGCATCGCGTCAAGACCTTCAAACTCAGCAACGACCCGCGCTTCGCCGAAAAACTCGACGACATCATCGGACTTTATCTCAACCCGCCCGAGCATGCCCTCGTTCTTTGCCTCGACGAGAAGTCACAGATTCAAGCCCTCGACCGCACCCAGCCCGGCCTGCCCCTGAAAAAGGGACGCGGCCGGACCATGACCCACGACTACAAACGCAACGGCACAACCACCTTGTTCGCCGCGCTCAACACGCTCGACGGCTCGGTGATCGGAACCTGCATGCCCAAGCACCGCCACCAAGAATGGCTGCGCTTCTTGCGCTTGCTTGAAAACCAGACCCCCAAGGACAAGCAGATCCATTTGATCGTGGACAACTATGCCACTCACAAACACGCCACGGTGAAACGCTGGCTGCAGCGCAATAAACGCTTCCACGTCCATTTCACGCCCACCTCAGCGTCGTGGCTGAACATGGTGGAGAGGTTCTTCCGAGACCTCACCGATAAGCGCATCCGCCACGGTGTCTTTCGTAGCGTCGGCGAACTCACCACCGCCATCGAAGACTACATCGCTCGACACAATCAGCAGCCCAAGCCCTTCATCTGGACTGCTACCGCTTCCGACACCCTTGAGAAGGTCAAGCGCGGCAAAGCCGCTCTTCTTAAGGTTCAATCTGATTGACGCACTACACTAGGCTTCAACCCGACCGATTTATTCGACGAAAATCGCGAGCGTCATTGGAGCCGCTCCCCGCAGCAGTGGGGAAAATTCGCCGACTACCGCGCCAAGCTTGCGCTTGATCTGCAGGCACGCCTAATCCGCCGCGTTACCGGCGTCGTGCCCGGGGCCGACATTGTCGTTACGCAGATCGACGACCGCTTCGATACGCGCATGCGTGAATATCTTGGAGCTGATACGGCCGCGCTCATCCCGCTGGCAAAGCAACTAGATTTCACGATTGCGATTGAAGACCCGGCAACGATTTGGAATCTAGGCCCCCGGCGCTACAGCGAAATTGGTAGGCGCTACGCCGAGCTCACAACCGACGCAAGCCGCCTAGCGATTGACATCAATATCGTTGAGCGCTATCAGCAGGTTTATCCGACACGAAAGCAAGTTGGCGTGGAGCTGTTCCAACTGGTTCACGCGGCGTCCGAGGCGTTCCATCGTGTGCTGCTGTACTTCGAGCACTCCATCAGCCGGCCCGACTGGCCGTTGTTGCCACACTCCGCCGCAACCGGGAATTTCGACCGTTCGACCGGAATCGTAGATTCGAAACATCCTGTCGGTTTGAGGCACAAAGGATCGGCGACGGTCAACGGCAAACCGTGGCCGGTGCTCGATGGCGAAACGGTCTGGCTGCCTACCGGCAATCATCAAGTGCGGGCGAGCGAACTGGAGTCCAGTCCGCGAGTGCTCTCATTCACTGGCGATCTGCTGGACGCCGAAATCGATTCTGAAACTATCCTATTGCGTTATCATTCACGATCAAGGGCAATCGCGCGGCTCGACACCCGACCGGGGCAAGTATTGATCGATGACAGGCCGTATTCGGCGATTGTGCTGACCGCAAAGTCGCACTTCGCCGTGATGCTGCCTAAGGGATCACACACTGTCAGTTTCGGCTTCGACGCTCTGATACGATAACTTGCACTCGATGGCGGAAGAAGAGAGGGTAGAATCCAAAACCCCGGAGACCCCGGAGATCCCGGACCGTCTATTTTTTCGAATAGGCGATGTCAGTGAGCTTACAGGCGTAGAAACTTACGTGCTCCGGTTTTGGGAAGGGGAATTCCCGACCCTTTCGCCAAAAAAAGCGTCAAATGGTCAGCGCCAGTACCGGCGCAAAGACGTTCAAGCCGTGCTTGAAATCAAGCGCTTGCTGTGGGACGAGGAATATACGATTCCCGGCGCACGCAAGGCTCTCAAGGGGCGCGCCAAGAAAAAGCGAAGCACGCCACCCAAGCCTCGTCAAGCAAGCCTGCTCGAGCCCGAGACCGCAGTGGACGCGCAAGCGCTGGCCGACATAAAGAAAGAACTTCGCGAGATCCTCGCGCTGTTGAAGAAGTGACGAGCGGGTCTAAACCAGCACGCTAAACGTCGTTTCGTCGCGCGAGACGCGGCGGTACAGCGTGTCGCGCTCCACGGGTTCGCGTCCAGCATGCTCGATCAGCCGTAGTAGCTGGTCGCGCCGCAGCGACTGCGATGTTGTCGCGCCGGCGTCGTGATAGATTTTCTCCTCGACCACGGTGCCGTCGAGATCGTCCGCGCCAAAACGCTGAGCGACCTGTGCGATTTTCGGCGTCATCATGATCCAGTAAGCCTTGATGTGCGGGAAGTTGTCGAGCATCAATCGCGAAACCGCAATCGCCTTCACATCCTGGAATCCCGAAGTCATGGGCAAGTGCCGCATTGGCGTATTTTCGGGGTGAAAGGCTAACGGGATAAAAGTCTGGAAGCCGCCTGTATCGCCCTGCAACTCGCGCAACCGAATCAAGTGGTCGACGCGGTCCTCGGCAGTTTCAACATGCCCATATAGCATCGTCGCGTTTGACTTCAGACCGATCTGGTGGGCGATTCGCGCCGTTTCTATCCACTCGTTACCGTCGATCTTGTGGTCACAAATAATGCGCCGCACACGCTCTGAAAAAACTTCAGCTCCTCCGCCGGGCATCGAGTCAACCCCGGAATTCTTCAGGCGCTCGAGCGTCTCGCGAATCGAAATCTTTTCGCGCCGAGCCAGATATCCGATCTCGACCATCGTCAACGCCTTCAAGTGGACCGCCGGAAAGCGCTCCTTGAGCCCGCTGAACATTTGGCAATACCACTCAAGTCCTAGTTCAGGGTGCAGGCCGCCGACGATATGAAATTCCGATACGGCTTCCATATAGCCGACGCCCGCCGTATGCCACACCTGTTCGTGCGACATCGTGTAGGCGCTGGGGTCCCGTGCCTGCTTGCCAAAAGCGCACAACTTGCAGGCGGCCACGCAAACATCGGTCGGATTGATGTGTCGGTTGACGTTGAAGTAAGTTTCGTTGCCGTTCAATTTCTCGCGAACGTGGTTCGCCAGATACCCCACGCCTAGCAAATCGTTTGACTGATAAAGGGCCACGCCGTCGTCAAACGACAGCCGCTCGCCAGCCAAAACCTTTTCTGCAACCGGTTGCAGTTTTGTATCGGAAAATCGAGGACCCATTGCAAAAACTCGGGAGTTTCAAGATACCACGGACACCCGATTGTTCATGATCGAGTGAACAACACATCCGCGCTCCAAAACGCGAAGAACAAGACACTAGCCCAGCCATTCACTGCGAAAAAAGCGGCGTCAACGCGCGAGAGATCATCCGCTCGTACCAGCGAGTGTTCGTAGATCAAAAGCGCGGCGACCGCGCCAACTCCAATCAATCCCCAAATCCCCAGGTCCATGTTCGACCAAAGCACCAGCAGCAGCGCCACCATGCCGCAATGCAGCAGCCGCGACACCCACAATGCCGCGCCGATGCCGAGTCGGCCGGGAATCGAGTGCAACCCCTGCGCCCTGTCGAAATCGGCATCCTGACACGAGTAAATGATGTCGAAACCGGCCGTCCAGAGCATCACCGCGGCTGTCAGAAACAAGATGTCGCTGCTGAGCGAACCCCGAATCGCGATCCAGGCTGCCGCCGGCGCGATGCCTAGTGCTAGTCCCAAAATCAAATGCGCTAATGCTGTGATTCGCTTGGCATAGGAGTACCCCAGAACCACTGCCAGGGCCAACGGACTCAACTGCAGACAAAGCGGATTGAGCATCGCGGCGGCCCAAAAAAACAAGGCGCAGGCGACCGCGATAAAACCCCAGGTAAATCGAGTCGAAACTAATCCCGCCGGTATCGCACGTGCCTTCGTACGTGGATTACGAGCGTCGATCGCGGCATCGGCCAAGCGGTTGAACGCCATTGCGGCGGACCTCGCCGCTACCATCGCGACGACGATCCAACCAATTTTCCAGGCAATTTCAGAAATAGAAATCAGCTGCCCGCGAAGCGCCAACATCGCGCCGGTCATGGCGAATGGCAGAGCGAACACCGAGTGCTCGAACTTGATCATCTCGAGCACGGTCGCGGTTTTGGCGACTACGCCAGTCGAACCGTCGGCGTGAGCGGCCACGGCCTAGCCTCCAAGCAACTTCGCAAGGGCGCTACCAGGGTCGTCCTGCCGCATCAAACTTTCGCCAACCAGGAACGCTCCATACCCGGCGTCGGTCAACCGTTTCACATCCTCGTGCGAGCGAATCCCGCTCTCGCTAATTTTCAAAACACCGTCGGGGATTCGCCCCGCCAGTTCCAGCGAAGTCTCAATCGAAACTTCCATCGTCTTCAAGTTGCGGTTATTCACGCCGATCATGTCCGCGCCAACAGCGATCGCTCGATCGAGCTCCTCGCCGTCGTGCACCTCGACCAACGCGTCAAGCTCGAATTCCCGCGCGGCTTTGAGCAAATCTTCCAACTCGAAGTTCGTAAGCGCCGCAACGATCAGCAAGACGCAATCCGCTCCGTTAACCGAGGCCTGCAATAGGTGATAGCGGTCGAGCGTAAAGTCCTTGCGCAAGACCGGCAGACTTGTAGCGCTGCGGGCCTCGACCAGGTAGTCCAGCGAGCCTTGAAAGAACTGCTTATCGGTTAATACTGAAAGTGCGGCCGCACCGGCCTGCTCGTAGAGGCCTGCGATCGCGACAGGATCGAAGTTCTCCGCGATCAAACCCGCTGATGGCGATGCCTTCTTGATCTCCGCGATAATCGCGGGCTGCTTTGCCGCAAGTGCCTTCCGAAATCCGCGCCTCGACGGGCTCCGTTTTTTCTCAAGCTCTTCTTGCTTGACCAGCGTCCGCTCGGCTACAAGTTCGGCCCGCTTACGAACGATAATTTGGTCGAGAATTGAAAGCTGGGTAACTCGCGGCTCCGCCATCACATATACATCCCGCCGTTGACATTGAGCACATGTCCGGTGATGTATCCCGCGTCCTCACTCGCCAGAAAGCATACCGCCGAGGCAATTTCTTTCGCCTCGCCTATCCGACCGAGCGGAATCTTAGTGAGTATCTTCTCGTTTGTGGCTTCGTCAAGTTCCTCGGTCATAGCGGTCGCGATAAACCCCGGCGCAACCGCGTTCACGGTCACGTTGCGGCTAGCCAGTTCTTGCGCCAGTGACTTCGTTAAGCCAATCAGCCCCGCCTTTGACGCCACATAGTTAGACTGCCCGACGTTGCCCGCCTGTCCGACGACCGACGAGATGTTGATAATGCGCCCCCAGCGCTTCTTCGTCATCGGCCGCATCACCGCTTTCATGCAGCGGAAACTACCGGTCAAATTCGTTTGAATCACCGCGTCCCAGGCGTCGTCGCTCATCCGCATCGCCAGGCCGTCTCTCGTGATCGCGGCGTTGTTGACTAGGATGTCGACCTCGCCGCCGTATTGTTTGAAAACGCCGTCGATCGAGTCCGCGCACGAAACATCGAGGGCCACGGCTTCAGCTTGACCTCCATCTGCCTGAATCTCGCCAACCAGTGAAGCCAGCTTGTCCTGCTGACGCGCGCCGACCAGCACCCTCGTACCGCCAGCAGCCAATGCTTTGGCGCACTCGCGTCCGATGCCTTGGCTAGCTCCTGTTACTAAAGCGACTCGCGCTGTCATACCGTAAGTTTCCTAAAACTGTCGAGATCGCGGACGCTCTCGGCTGAAAGTTCACGATCGATGCTGCGCAGCAGGCCGCTCAACACTCGTCCGGGTCCGATTTCGATAAAGCGTTCAACGCCCCGCGCTGCCAGATATCTTACCGAGTCTTCCCACAAAACTGGGTTGGGAACTTGCTGCTTCAGCCCCTCTCGCGCCTCGTTACCCAACGATACCTCTCGCGCCTGCCAGTTGTTCAACAACGGAATCGACAGATCGTTGAACAAAATGGCGTCCAGATCGGGAGCCAATCTTGCTTGCGCCGGAGTCATCAGAGCACAGTGGAACGGCGCCGAAACCTCCAATACAATCGCGCGTTTTGCTCCAGCTTCCTTAGCGAGTTCAACGGCCCGTTCGACCGCCTCGGTGTGGCCGGCGATCACCACCTGACCAGGGGAGTTGCGGTTTGCGGCCGAGAGAACTTGGCCCTGTGCCGCCAACGAGCAAACTTCGTCGACCTGCTGGCCAGTCAGTCCGAGGATCGCCGCCATCGCACCGACCCCGGCTGGTACGGCTTCCTGCATGTAGCGCCCACGCTTACGAACGAGCTGTACGGCTTCGCCAAATTCCAGCGCACCCGCTGCAACAAGCGCCGAATATTCACCTAGGCTGTGCCCTGCGACATAGTCCCCCTCGATGCCCGCCCCGCGAACGGCCGCCAGCATCGCCACCGACGTCGTCAAGATCGCCGGCTGCGTGTTTTCCGTCAACTTAAGGTCTTCAGCCGGGCCCTCAAAGCACATCTTTGAAATGTGAAATCCGAGCGCCTCATCGGCAGCGTCGAACACCGCCTTCACCGCCGGGAACTCACTAGCAAGATCCTTACCCATCCCAGGGGCTTGCGAGCCCTGCCCGGGGAATAGAAACGCCGTCTTCACCATGAACTTTTAACCGTAGCCGCGCACGGTCACCGGGAGCAACCCGAGAGACAATAGGCAGAAGTAGCCGTGACGGTACAAATAGAAAAGCTCGTCTACGGTGGCGAGGGCCTGGCGCGCCACGATGGCCGCGTGATCTTCGTTCCCTTCGTCATGCCGGGTGAAGTTGTCGATCTGGCGCCACCCGATGGAGCGAAGAAGATCCAGCGAGCGTTGCCAAGTTCTTGGAAGAAAACTTCCCCCGACCGCCAAGAGCCTAAATGTCCGGTATTTGCACAGTGTGGTGGTTGCCACTACCAACACATCAGCTACGCGCAACAGCTCGCAGCCAAGCAAAAGATTCTGCGCGAGACGATATTCCGTACCGGCGGCGTCGAGTGGAAAGACGACATCGATGTCGTCTCCGGCGAGCCTTGGAACTACCGCAATCGCACGCAGCTCAGGGTGCAACGTCGCGACGGCCAGCCCCAGGTAGGCTTCCATGCCGCGGGCTCCCACAAGCTGATCGCCACAGACCAGTGTCCGATCAACTCGCCCAAACTCAACGAGGTGCAACAGGCCTTGATCCGAATGGCCTCCGAGAAGCCCTTTCCTCGGTTCCTACGCGAAATCGAGTTCTTTACGAACGAAGAGCAAGTTCAGGTCAACGTCCTTAAGACCGAGCAGCCTCTTGCAAAGAAGTTTTTTGAATGGTGCGCCGAGCGTATCGACGGCTTCGCGCAAGGCGCCTTCATCGACTACAAAGTAGCCGACGATGTGTTTCGAGTCGGCAGCCGCTCATTCTTCCAAGTCAACCGTTTCTTGACACACGAGCTGTCACGTCTCGCAGTGGGAGACTCCTCGGGCGAACTCGCTGTCGACCTCTACTGCGGCGTCGGCCTGATGACCCTGCCACTTGCAAGGCGCTATAAGCGGGTGATCGCGGTCGACGCTAGCCCGCCCGCCACCCGCAGCCTACATTTCAATCTCGACAGAGCCGGCCTAGAAGCCCACATCTCGAATCTCGATGTCGACAAATCCCTCAAAGATCTCCACGAGACTCCAGACCTGGTAGTAGCCGACCCGCCCCGAGCCGGACTCGGCGGAGCCGTTACAAGCCAGCTCATTCGGTTGAAACCCAAGCATCTCCATCTAGTCTCCTGCGACCCGGCGACGCTAGGTCGCGATCTCAGAGCCCTCGTCGAAGGCGGCTTCCAGCTCGAATCATTAACGCTAGTTGATCTGTTCCCCCAGACCTTCCATGTCGAAACGATCGCCGTCTTGGGGCACGGCTAACTAGGCCCTGGGTACCGGCGACGTTTCAAAAGTGGGTATCACGGAAAACGCCGTCCCGCGATTCTAAAGAAAATATTTGCTGATTCTAAACCACTTACGAAAACGCAACGCTTAAAACCGAACCACCCGGCTGTATTCTGTAAGCGACAGATATGCAGCAACAAATCTCCACTCGACAGAAGCGTGCCGTCTTTTATCTCATCTCAAGCGGCGATGCCCAATCCGCGGCGAAGGCGGCGCGAGTTTCCGAACAAACCGTCCACCGCTGGCTGGACAACGAGGCATTCCAAGCCTACCTGAGGCAGGCCCGGGTGGATTACGTTTCTCAGACCACAGGTCGTCTACAGCACGCCTCCGTGGACGCCGCCGCCACGCTGACCGACATTATTCAAGATCAGAAAGCGCCGGCGACCGCCCGCGTCAGCGCCATCCGGATTGCCCTCGACTATTCCTACAGAGGTCTAGAGATCGAACAATTGCTTACCCACCTCGATGCTCTCGAAGAACAGCTGAAGGGCGCCAACGACTATCCGTCAATTCACTGAGCCGGACGGCGGTACACGTAAACCGTATGTAGCCAGTTGTCGACCGGGTCGTCATAGTTGTCGACAGTTAGCGTCTTTTCGGGGTCCCAACCATCAACCGGGAAGTCGTGCGAGATGATTCGCGCACCCGGTTTTAGTGACGCCTCTAGCATTGGCTTCAGCCGCGCCAGCGCCCGAGGCAGCAGGTAGACCGTGACCACATCAACGTCGGAAAAATCAGCGGTATACAGGTCCTGCTGCCGAATTTCGGCCAAGTCCCCAAGTTCCAATTTTTCAAGCTGTTGGCGGCTGGAGTGAACCAGCTCAGCGTCAATCTCAAATCCAACTGATTTCGCGCCGAAGGTACGCGCCGCCAGAAACACTATCCGGCCGTCACCCGACCCCAAATCGTAGTGCAACTCCCCCGCCTCTAGCTCCGCTTCCTCAAGCATCTTCACCGCCACTTGCATGGGCGTTGGGTAGTAGGGCGCAACATTCCCAGGCCCTGGCGGCGCTTGTGCAAGCAGCACCGATCCCAGCCCCGCGACTAGAGTTAACGATCGAAAAAAACCCACTACACGGCAGTATAGTTGGCGTCTCTGAGCGGATACTGTGATGACACCACGCGCGAGCGCCTGTCTTGAACCCCCGCTAGGCCCGCAATTCTCGCCACGTGGCGAGATCAAAGGCAAGCTCCAGAGCGTCGACTTCCGGCTTATCCCCACCGATCCCTCGAAAGTCACCGCCAGCGTAGGAACGGATTTCGTTAGCGAGCGGACCCACCCAAATCCGTCCGTAAGGAACTTATGTACGCAAGTTCCGGGCAAATCCGGCGTGAGTTGCGTTTGAGCCGCTTGCTGGGGGCTGTGAAAAAACCTCCCCTAACTCGAGAATCGGGCGTAGCAAGCTACGCCCCCTGGAGTTTGGCCTTTCACTAGATGGGACGCGCGGTAAGCACGTTCTTGAGTTGTGAGGGATCTGAGAATGCTTGTGTCTCAAAACATTTTGAGGTATTCTTGTATCTAGTTGTTTAGCTTGTTGTGTAACTAGATTCATTTCCAAGGAGACCTCATGTCCTTCCCCACCAAACTGCAGTTGATCAAGCGCAAGGCTTCCCAACAGTTCTACGTCAACTTCCCCTCCGCCAGCGCTCAGATGCTCGACTTCCAGCCCGGCGAACAGCTCGAATGGATCCTGCTCGACCGCTCCCAACTCGTGCTCAATCGTTTGCAACCTCCGCCCGTCGAGTTGAAAAAAAAACTCCCGATCGAGTCGTCGACACCTTCTCCCGACTCTTCGCCAAAGGCCTCAACCCCCACGCCCGACAAAGCGTGAACGACCACCTCACCCGCCTCGCTCTCGGTGCCGCCGTCTGCCTCGGCCGCTCCACCATCACCGGCCTGCTACATGCCTCCGGCGAGAGCTTTCAGGACTGGAGCGCCGGCTACCGCCTGTTCTCGCAACAACGCGTCGAGCCGCAACGCCTGCTCGATGCCTCGCGCCGCGAGGTGCTCGCTCGCTTGCCGCCCGAGGCTCCCTTGGTCGTCGCCATCGACGATACACTGCTCGCCAAGTCGAGTCTCAAAACGCCCGGCGTGAGTTGGCGGCGCGATCCGCTTGGACCCAAGTTTCAGGCCAACTTGATTCTCGCGCAGCGCTTCTTGCAATTCTCGGCAGCGCTGCCTCCCAGCGAGCGGCAGCAGCCGGCGCGACTCATTCCGATCGGCTTGGAACACGCGCCGACTCCGCGCCGACCGTCGAAGAAGGCCACGGACGAGGTTTGGAAACAGTACCGGCGCGAGGCTCGCAAGTGCAGCTTGACGGCCCTCGCCGCCAGGCACATCGCGCGCTTGCGCGAGGCCATGAACGCCGATCCCGGAGGCGCTGACAGAGCCTTGCACCTCGTCGTTGATGGCGCTTACACCAACCGCACGGTGTTCGGATCGTTGCCCGCCGAGGTGACGTTGATCGGCCGCATTCGTTCCGACGCCAAGCTGTATCATCTGCCCCTCGAGCAGCCCGGCAAAGGCCGCAGGCGTTGTTACGGCGAACGCGCGCCGACGCCCGAGCAACTCCGCCAGGACGACAACGTGCCGTGGCAAACGGTCGAGGTTTTTGCCGCCGGCAGCCTGCACCAGTTCAAAGTGAAGACGCTCGCGCCGCTGCGTTGGCGGCCGGCGGGAGGCAAGCGGGACTTGCGTTTGGTGGTGATCGCACCGTTGGGTTATCGGCCGCGGGCGGGCTCGAAGGTGCTGTATCGCAAGCCGGCGTATTTGATTGTCAGCGATCCGAGTTTGGGGCTGGAGCAGATCGTGCGGCAGTACGTTTGGCGCTGGGAGATCGAGGTCAACTTCCGTGAGCAGAAGACGCTGTTGGGAGTCGGACAGGCGCAGGTGCGGCAGCCGGACGCGGTCGAGCGGGTCCCTCAATTTATGACGGCGGTGTATGCGCTACTGCTGTTGGCGGGCGCGAGTTGGAGCCGCCAACAGGGCGTGGACGACGCCTTGCCGCGACCGCACTGGCGACGCCGCTCGCAGCCGCAACGGCTCACCACGCAACGGCTGATCAGCCACCTGCGGGCCGAGCTTTGGGCGGACGGCGTGCAGCGGCAACATTTCTGCGGCTTGCGGAACACTTCGCAATCCAACACGAAGCTGCAGAAACTCCCAAGAGGCGCTCCGCCTGCAGCAATCTACGCTTCCGGCTAACGCCAATCCCCTATTTCCGCACCCTACCCCAAACTTCAACCCTCTTTGAACAGCCAAACTCCAGCGGGCGTAGCAAGCTACGCCCCTACAAATAACTTGCGTTTTATCAGCGCTGTAGGGGTGCGACATGTCGCACCCTCGGACGACCGCAGAGCTATTCGAGGTTTTTTCACAGCCCCTGACGCGCGCGGCTCATACGCGAGATCTTCCGCGGCAACGGAGCGCACCCGCGGGCTGTCGCGAATGTATCTCTTAAGAAAGCCTACTGTTACACGCGACCAAGCATTGCAGGCACTCGCGAAGGATGCTTGCCGACGGATCAGGGACCCGGCTGACCGGTGTTATCATTGACTCGGCCAGGGGTCGGTCCGGTTAGCGACCCCGGTTACATCCGCCCATGAGCCTCGCTACATTTGCAAGTCAAGCCCTAGCAAATCTCCAGACAACTGCCGCGATTACCCCGAGTTCCCGCTACCTGGGGCGCGCCATGGTCGAGCCCTTGCGCTGGAAGAACGCCAAAGTAGCAATCGAATTCGGTCCTGGCACCGGCGTTGTGACTCGCGAACTGCTAAACGTGCTGCCATCGGACGCTACCTTGTTGGCGTTTGAAATCAGCCCGACCTTTGTCGAGTATCTGAGGGAAACGATCGTCGACGACCGCCTACAAGTCGTCCAGGCCGGCGCGGAAACTGCCCCCGAAGAGCTTCGGAAACGCGCCATCGGCCATGTCGACGGCGTCGTCTCGTCTCTAGGCATCACCTTGATGGGTGAAGAGATCATCGACTCGATTTTTAGAGGGCTCGTTCCATTCCTCGATGAAAGCAGCACTATAACGCAATTTCAGTACGGCTCCCGAGTTCGACTCGAACACGGCAAGCCAGTCTATTTTAACGTTCGAGCACTTCTAGACCGCTACTTCAAGACCGTCGATTCAACGATAGTGTGGCGAAATATTCCTCCGGCCGTCGTTTTCGAGTGCGTCGGCTCTAGTGATCTGGCAGACAGCCAGGCCGTGCCATCGAACCCGCTTTCGCTATACTCACGAGCAGTGGCCAACCAGGCCAGCTCAGCACTTCCGTAATCCCGCCCATCGGAAGTCGTAGGTCTTTCAGTATGAATATCAACTGGCTCGACATCGTTATTGGTGTGATTCTACTTATGTCTGTCTTGGGCGCGGTTCGCAATGGGGTTACAAAAGAGATCCTCAGGATCGCTTCACTAGCGGTCGGAATCTTCTTCGCCATGTGGTGGTATGACCGCTTGGCACTAGAATTGCAGCCCTTCATCGAAGAGCCCCGCCTGGCAGCCGGCACGGCGTTCGTGCTGATACTTGTCAGCTCTTTAGTAGCCGGTACCGCCTTTGCTTGGACGCTGATCAAACTCTGGGGCATCAGTGGTTTACGCTGGTTCGACCGCCTTCTCGGCGGAGCCTTCGGCCTGGTCCGGGGAATGCTCGTCGCGGGCGCGGTGTTACTCGTGGTGATCCCCTTCTCGCCATTTGCAAGCACTTCGCGGACGGTTGCCGATTCGAAGCTAGCTCCGTGGGTCCTCCATGGGGCGCAAGTGGCGGCGGCCGCGGCCCCAGAAGACTTTCGCGACGCCTTCACAAACGGCTTCGATCGCGTGCAGGCGGTATGGACGGGCGACCGTCGGTAGCTCAGCAACGTCTACTGTGCGAAATTAAGTAGGAATGAGCTGTATCAGCACCGTCTCGCGTCGGTTCCTACTTCTAATTCCAGCCCTTTCGCTGCTGGGTAAAGATAAGCAGAAGCAGAAGCAAGAGCTCGACGCGATTATCTTTGGAACCGTCTTTCGAGAATCCGGTCTGTCGCTCCCCGGCGCGACTGTTACCGCCTACAACGAGGCGTCTCCAAAAAAGAAATTCAAAGCCGTCACGAACTATCGCGGCGAATACCGCATTCACGTTCCGGCAGGCGAAGGGACTTACATCGTCATCGGCTCGGCCCGCAAGTTCGAAAAAGCCGAGCGCTCGGTCAAGCTTTACGACCTGGAACAAGCAACGGCGAACCTCATTCTGAAACCCAAGAAGTAGTCTGGCCGTCGAACTAGAATAGGAGGAGTAATGAAACTGTCTCGCCGCCATTTATTCGCGATCCTGCCGATCGCCAGCATTCTTGCACCGAGCGCCTACTCCCAATTCCCTGGTTTTGGCAACAAGAAGAAGAAAGAGAAGCCTACGCGCTCGGTGAAGGGCGCAATTACTGACGAGGCTGAAGATGGCCTGCGGGCCGTCGTCCAGCTCAAGAACACCAAGACGTTGGCTGTTAAATCTTTTCACACCAATGATGCCGGTGAGTTCTACTTCCACGGGCTTGATCTGAACGTCGACTACGAGCTCAAGGCGATCTCCACTGGGAAGGAATCAAAGACCCGAACGATTTCGACTTTTGACGAGCGCACGGAGTTGATATACAACTTCAAGCTCAAGTCGGTAACTTAACCGCAGTTCCGTTGCCAACAAGATTCGGTTGGGTTCTTATCCTTCTAGCGCTCGGCTGCGCATCCGACCCGCCCCCCGCCCGATTCATCGAAACTCCCGCCGATTGGACCCCCGAACAGCTCGTTTCGACCACGCAAGCGACCGCGCTATTGTTTTGGGCTCCGTGGTGCGAGGAGTGCATCGCACTCATACCAGCCTTCGAGCGGCTCTCCGAGCAGCGCCGCGACGCCGTCAATACCTCGACGGTATGTATCGTCGAACCAGGCGAGGACGTCTCCGCGGCCGGCCTGCCCCAGTCCACCGCTCTAGATAGTTACAAATGGGAACGGCCTATAAGCATGGCTTTGGCCGAAATCGGAGTCGAGGGACTGCCTGCACTACTCGTGTTTGATCGCACTGGAACAGCCGTCCATCGCATCGCATCATCGGAACTCGAAGGCGCCCTCAGCGCCGCGGAGCTGACCGACGCAATCGATGCGGTGGCGCCTTAGCGGCACAGCAAATCACTGAGGGAGCGCGGAGCGAGGGAGTCCGACAACCGAGAGTTTTGCACCCGCCCATAGCCAACTCAACGAAAACAACAACAACGCTACGCAAATAGCGCCCCGGACCGGCACATTGAAAGCCAAGCTGAATAGAGTGACCGTGGATCGGCTACGATAGCCTCGATGTCCTCACTGCCAATCGTCGGCGCCGGCGACCATCGATACGAAGTAATCCACGACTGGGGCGAGCTTCCTGACCGTTTTCGCTACGGCAACTGCCACGGTGTCTGCATCGATTCCACTGGCCAAATCTACATCCATCACACAGTCCACGCGACGAGTGAAAGCGACGACGCGACGATTGTCTTCGACGCCGACGGCAAGTTCGTCAAAAGCTGGGGACCCGAGTTCAAGGCCGGCGCGCATGGCCTCCACCTTAACGTCGAAAGCGGCACGGAGTACCTGTATTTAGCCGACCACGTCCGCAACATCGTCGTGAAGACAACCCTAGACGGTGAAGAAATCTATACGCGGGGATACCCAAACGAGTCGGAGCCCTACGCCGCCGAGCCGATCAAGTACCGCCCGACAAACGTCGCGATTGCTCCCAACGGCGACCTCTACATCGCTGATGGATACGGCTCGAACTACATTATCCAGTACGGCGCCGCCGGCAACTACATCCGCACGTTCGGCGGAGCGGGCGCAAGTGAAGCTGAGAGCGCCGAGCCAGGGCGCCTACTGTGTCCTCATGGAATCTGGTGTGACACCCGCGCGGAGACCCCGATCCTGCTAGTGGCCGACCGCAAGAACCGCCGCATTCAGCGCTTTTCGCTCGAAGGTGAGCATCTAGGCTTCGACTATGGCGTCGGTCTGCCCTGTCATTTTCACGAGCGCGACGGCGAGCTAGTCATCCCCGACCTGGCCGCGCGCGTGACGTTACTCGACAGCAACAACGAAGTCATTGTCCACCTAGGCGAAGGCCACACCGACGAATCCGATTGGAGAGCCCGTCGCGAAAAATCCCGCGACCACTTCGAACCAGGAAAATTCGTCTGCCCCCACGGAGCCTGCTTCGACACCAAGGGCAACATCTTCGTAGTCGAGTGGGTCGAAATCGGTAGGGTGACGAAACTACGCAAGTTGGACTAAGAAGCCCGCTCCCGGCCACCATTTGACCCGTTACCCGCGCAACTCCCTCAGCGCATTCTCCGCCTGCCAGATGTGGCGGCGGTCATGCGCCAGAAAAATCGCAAACGTAGTCCCCAACCGCAAGGGCAATCGCGGTGCCGGGGGAAACTTCAACTTCACGCGCCCAAGGTTCAAGCCGTTCGCATCGGTCATGAGATCGGCCATCTTCTGCCGCCGTTCCCGATACTCTTCAAGAAGCGCGGTGCGTTCCAGCCGGCTGCTAGGAACAAACGGCTTGGGTGCAGCCACGCGCAGCTTTACCGGCGGTTCTGTAAGCTTCAAAAAAACAGAGCCAAATATCCCATACCGAACTGGGCCCTCACCCGTAAGCCCCCCTTCGTGTGCCCGGCGAATAACGGTGGGCAGTGCCTTGACGTAAGTTTCGGTCGCCTTGTTTAGGTGGTCAAGACATTGCCCAACGCTCCACCGTGTTGGGTCCGGCTGCCAGTTAAGATCCGCTTCGCTCAAATCGCCCGTCAACCTCTCAACCTGCGTTACGCAGTCATCAAGTTGAGACCTGTAGTCACTGAGCTCGTCAGCCAGCCGCGCGCCAGCCGCTGCTAAAGTCGTCGCCATCGTGCCAATCCTTTCACTACTAGCTTAAGCCGAGGATATACCGTCAATAAGAGGCTGGCAACCCTCGGCGCGCGGAGGCGCACTTTGGCAGTCCGTCGAGTACCCGCGATCGAGCGCAACGAAGCAGTGGCGCATCTATCGCCTGCTTTCGCCCTCAGCTAGTAAGCAACGTGGGCTCCGACCTATTGATGTTGAATCCAGAGACCCCATCGGTGCGCAAACGAGGGTGCTGGCCATTGAAGAGCGTTTTCGGGTCGAGGCAGTGGGCGCTGCAGTCGGGGCGAAGATTCATCGAGGCAGACCCCATTCAGCAATCATCGATCCTGCGCAATTACGGTAGCGGCCATCAATCGGGAAAGCAGTTGACTCGGGCCGGGGGCACTAACCCGAATCGACTCAAAGACAGCCTAAAACAACGAAGCCGGCGTCGATACCGCCAGCCTACGCCAGCGGTAAAGGCCCTACTTACCTATCTCCTTGAGCAACGATTTGGCGCTACCCATAATCGTTTCGATTTGCTCAAAAATAAACGGCGCCGTAAACATTGTAGATATTGCGACAATCGTTGCGGCCAGTGCGTACTCGGTCATGTCCTGGCCGCACTCATCCTTCCAAGTGCGAATTGCGAAACCGCGAAAGTCGTAAACGACTCGCGATGTCGCGCTGATAATATAACTCATCTCGAACGCCCCTTCCTGTCGTTCTGCGTTGGGGAACTCACGATGAAACCTTGGCTCCCGTTGGGTTAATTATGCTCTCGGTTCTCGCCTAGCGGCAATTGATCTCGAGTACCTTTTCAGATGAACTTTCCGTACCCTGGGTAGTACGTAAAACCCCTTAGCCCACATTTCTCACCGCGTGGCGAGCGAGAGGGCGTGAGAGGTGTGTAAATACGAGGCGGGCGACGGTTGGCGCGCGGAGGCGTACTTTTGCAGTCCGTTGAGCACTCGCGATCGAGCGCAACGAAGTAGTGACGCACCTATCGCGTGCTTTCGCCGTCAAGTCGTGAGAATTGCCGGCTAGGTTGATATCTGTGCCTGCCCCCGCCAACCATGCTCTAATACCGGCTTGAGAGTTGCTACCTGGAACGTCAACGGCCTGCGAGCCCGCATCGATTTCGTCTTGCACTGGCTGCGTGAGCGCCAACCCGATGTTGTCGGTTTGCAAGAACTCAAGCTGACTGACGAGCAGTTCCCGCATGGCCTCTTTGAGGCCGAGGGTTACCACGCACTCACTCACGGACAGAAAAGCTGGAATGGCGTCGCGATCTTGAGCCGCGAGCCGTCCACGGTCACGCAGCGCGGCCTGCCGGGAGAGGAAGATTTTGGGTCTCGCTTAATCACCGCCGACGTCGGTGGCATCTCGTTCACCACCATCTATCTCCCTAACGGCAAGAGCATCGAACACGCCGACTACCCACTCAAACTGCGCTGGGTCGAATCACTTCGCAAACACCTCGACTCCGCGCACAACGCCGACCAAGCGGCCGTTCTGTGCGGCGACTTCAACATCGTCCCCGAGCCGATTGATAGCTGGAGCGAAGACCGCCACGCTGGGCTAATCTTCCACACCGACGACGAGAGGCAACGCTATCGCGCCATTCTCGACTGGGGCTTCCACGATCTTTTCCGACAGCAGTACCCCGGCGAGCAACAATTCTCTTGGTGGGACTATCGTGCTGGTGCCTTTCACCGCAAGCAGGGCCTGCGGATCGATTTTCTACTCGGAACGAATAGTGTTGTCGAACGCCTAAAGTCCGTCGAGATCGACCGCGAGTTCCGCAAGAAAAAAGAGGGCCTCACCGCATCCGACCACGCGCCCGTAATCGCCGACATCGAATAGCCCCCATTTTTCAGAACGAAAGCTCGAAATATCGCGCGCCCACGATGGGGTTGTGGCAGTAGCTCTCAATCTCAACAAATCCCAACGACCGATATAGTCCGATCGCGGATTCCATCGAGGCCAGCGTGTCGAGTCTCATTCGTTGGTAGCCACGTTCTTTCGCCAGTTCGATGATCCGCTCGCCCAATCGCCGACCGAGCCGGGCACTACGGTAAGCCGGCCTGACGAACAGGCGTTTCATCTCAGCCATGCCCTCGCCTAGATCGCGCATGCCAACGCAACCGGCCGGGTCCTCGCCGGAGAACGCCAAAAGGAGCTCGCCGGCGGGCGGCGCGGACCGGCCGGGCAGGGTGACCAATTCCTCATCGAACTGCTGAAAACCAAGGTCGATCTGAATCGCCGCGGCGTATTCAACGAACAACTCCCGCACCGCAATCATGTCACCCGCACTTCGGGCCAGAGAAATTCGCAGTGGTTCAGTCATAGGCCGACAAGCCGGCGTTCTTCGGATGTCGGCCTACGGCTGGCGATCAATCTAGCCGCGCGTAAGCCGCAGAATCCGAATCCTAACGCGTTCAGCGTACCGTGAAATCGAGCCATTTGGGGGATGTCGATCAACTCCGCTCCAACGTACTCGCCCCAACCGTAGACACAAGCCAAAACCATCCCGACAACGATCGACGTGCCCGAGGCGACCAGCCAAGGCCGCGCTTCAATCGGAAACAGGCGCCTCTGCCCGATCATGGTACCCGCTACGACGGACAAACAGATCGCAAACGCGGCAATCGCCACAAACTTGACAGCGGTAGAAATAACGAACCCGACCGCGACCAGATACGGGCAGATCAACACGCCGATCGTCGCTACGGTCCCAAACGGCCCTCTCAAGCCAATCGAGGCTAGAGCCCCTACGATCACGGCGGTCACAAAGCCGGCGAAGTGAAAATGAACAGCCGTTAGCAAGACAATCGGTTCCTCGAATCCCATCGGTTCCAGGCCTAGCCGCGACGCCACTAGCCACCCAGCGGCGAACACAAGATCGATCCCTGCAATCGCGAAACAGCTTCTCGCAAACGACGGTCGAACGACAAACACCAAAGCATTCGAGACAGAGAAGGCGACGGTCGCAAACAGCCAGGCAGCGGCCACTAGACCGGCGGTCATCCCTACCGGCACCAAGAATGAAGCCAACACGAACCATCCCGCGAACATCAGCGGCCGGCGAAGCACCGCGGGCCCCTCGACAACTTCGAACCCAATCGGAAGAAGCACCAACGGAGCCAATAAAAATAGCCACACAGTCCAATCGATTGCGGTTTCGAACGCAAGCCCGGCGATTCCGACCGCCAGCCAAACTCCCATACTCGTCTTTGTGTTCATGTCGAACCTACATGAATGTGACCGAGCCAAAAACGGTCACCAGATAACCGATCGCCGCAATGAAGGCGAGATCTCCAATCCGGTTTCGGCGGCGTACACCCGAGTCGTAGTAGAAGAGGTGAATGACCAGGCGAGCCCCCCAGAAAAACGCCAAGCCCAGCGCCAAAAACCGGCCCAGCGGCTCGTCCCCGGCAAGCTCCGGCGCAAAGCGCACGCAAATATAACCCAGCGCCACCACCACCGCCACGATGTAGACGGAGTGAACCACAAACACCTGCCGGAACATCGGCGTGACGCGGCTGAGGTTGTCACGATACTTCAGCTTCTTCGGCAAAGCGATGTTGGCCGCCGCAATCGCCCAATGCACGAGTCCTGCAATCTTGATCCATACGGCCATCTCCGCCATAACGCCCTCTTTCTTCTATTTCTGTTATAACAGAAATTACGGTAATTATCAACACCGAACAACAATCGGCAAGGTAGATGCCAAGTGGCTCAGGTCTCGCGAGACGAAGAAAATCTTGAGCCGCCGCAAAGTCCTGAGACCCGCCGGAGACGCTGCTGCTCAATACCGGTCTCATGGGCAACGGCAGCCTAAGCCCCCCACCGAAAACTCCAAAAAGCGGTTGGTACCATCGCAGCTTATGCCCAATCGCCTCGCTGCCGAAGCCAGCCCCTACCTGTTGCAGCACGCGAACAATCCAGTCGACTGGTACCCCTGGGGCGAAGAAGCCCTCGCCAAGGCCCGCTCAGAAAATAAGCTGATTTTCCTCAGCATCGGCTACGCAGCCTGCCACTGGTGCCACGTGATGGAGCATGAGTCGTTTGAGGACGACGAGGTCGCCGCCGCCCTCAACCGCGATTTCGTTGCCGTCAAAGTCGACCGCGAAGAGCGCCCCGATCTCGACGAGATCTACATGTCCGCCACGATGCTATTCACCGGCGGGCACGGCGGTTGGCCCATGAGCGTATTTCTCGCGCCCGACCTCAGGCCTGTCTACGCCGGCACATACTTCCCGAAAGACAACGCCTACGGTCGACCGGGATTCAAAAGCCTGCTGCGCCTGATTCACGAAAAGTGGCAGCAAGATGGCGACTCGCTGTTGACCGATGCTTCGCGCGTAGTTGACGCCGTCAAAAACATCCACTCAAGCGGCGAAGCGAGCGACCTGCCGGGCCAAGATCACGTCATTAAAGCGGCCGACTCGGTCTATCGCGCCTTCGACCTGACCCTAGGCGGAATCACCAGCGGCTCAAACAAGTTTCCGCAAAGCATTTCGATGGAGCTACTGCTGCACGCCTTCGATGCAAGCGGCAACACCCGCTATCGAAACGCCGTCGAAATCACTCTCGCGCACATCGCCAACGGTGGAATCTACGACCACCTAGGAGAAGGGCTGCACCGCTACGCCACCGACCCAAACTGGCTCGTACCGCATTTCGAAAAAATGCTCTACGACCAAGGTCTAGTCGCATCCATCTTCATCGACGCCTACCAGGCTTCGGATAATTCGCAGCGAAAGAAACTGTTTGCGGCAAGAGCTCAAGGTATTTGCGACTACGTCTTACGCGACCTGACGAGCCCTCAAGGCGCCTTCTACTCGAGCGAAGACGCCGACAGCGAGGGGCTCGAAGGCAAATTCTATATCTGGACCCTCGCCGAACTCCAAGAGCTCCTAGGCGAGCCGGCCGCAAAAATATTCGCCTCGCACTACGACGTATCTGAATACGGCAACTGGATGCACCCCGGCGACGCCCATGTGCCGGCGGGCCCCAAGAACGTTCTCCAAATCGTGCGTTCAGTCGAAGCCATCGCGAAGCTTGATGCTGTCGTGCCCGACCAAATCGAGGCGTCGCTGGCCGAATCGAGGGTCAAGCTTCTGCGTTACCGGGAAACCAGGGTCCGACCCGGGCTTGACGACAAAGTTCTGACAGGCTGGAACGGCTTAATGATCACCGCGCTCGCCAAGACCGCCACCGTACTGGGCGAGCCGGCCTACGGTGAAGCCGCCGCCAAAGCGGCAAACTTTCTACTCAGCGAGGTTCGCATCGCCGGCCGACTACTTGCCAGTTACGGCAAGGGACAAGCGCGCCTAACCGCCTACAGCACCGACTACGCCTTGCTCATCCAGGGTCTCATTGCGCTCTATGAGTGGAGCGCTGATACGGGCTTTCTTGATGAAGCCGAGGCCCTTACCGACACGCTAATTGACTTCTACTGGGACGCGAAAGACGACGGATTCTTCTTCACCGCATCCGACCACGAACAGCTCCTTGTCCGCACCAAAACCGTGCAAGATGGCGCCACACCCTCGGCTAACTCGACGATGGCGATCGAGTTACAAAAACTCGCGATTCTTCTGGGCCGCGACGACTACAAACAACGTGCGGAACAAATTCTGAAGCTCTTCACGGATACGTCGCTGCGAACTGTTTTCCAGCAAGAGCGGCTGCTGTGCGCACTAGACGCTTGGCACCGTGGCCACGACGAAATCGCGATCGTCGGCGATCCCGTCGATGCCCGAACGAAACGCCTACTGGCGAAAGTTTGGGAGGGTTACCGCCCCAACAAGGTAGTCGCGAGGGCCGCGCCTAATATCGCACCGGCGCTTGACCGACTCCCGCTATTAAGAGACAAGTCTCTTGTCAACGACGCTCCGGCCGCCTATGTCTGCCGCGACTACGTTTGCCAACAACCCATCACCGATCCCGAGGCGCTCTTCGCGGGCTAGCCCCGAAATTCCAACGCGTTCTTATGATGCGCCGGACCCGTAAAGTGTATCCCCACAAGAAACTTTTCTACTTTCGGAACACAGTAGCAAGTGACCCCAAATCTCTGCCAAGCACCAAAAGAGAGTTCCGCGATTGTCTCCTCCGGTACAGCTTGCTCAACCTCCACCTGAACTCCATCGGCGGAGCTATCGAGCACGATCACGGTCGATCGTCTACGCCTTCCGCCGCGCTCCCACGCAAGGTCCGCAGCGTCGTGCATCGGCACACGGTCATCGCGACGACGCTCGGATTTGATCTGGTACAGACCTGCTACGAACCGATCACCGTCTAGCTGGCAGTGCCTAACGACAGCTTTGGTACCTGCAATCTCGTCGCTATTAATCCAGACGGTCCGACCCGCGGGCAAGCTTTGGCCTAGCCGTATCCGATACCCAAAGACTGATTCGTCTTCGATCGCGACTGGCGTTCTAACGAGCTGGTTTTCCCAGTCGACCCATTCGATGATCGCGTCTTTTTGAACGTCTCGGCGCACCTCGCCGCTACGCATCTCATCCCAAGAGCGCCGTCGGCTAACGCGGGACTTACGGCGAAATCTCAGTCCGCCCAACGCAGCTTTCAGCCAACTGCCCAGACGGCCTGACATCTCATCTGTCTTATCGACATAATGGAGTGAATGTTAGAGAGCCGTTCCGCCGGCGTTAGCGGCCGGGTGACGATTCGACCGGCCAAACGGGGCGAAATGCCCGCGATCCGCGGCCTCATTGCAACATTCCCCGACGAACTCGTGCAGGACGATCTACCCCGCTTGCCCTCGTTTTTCGTCGCGGTGCAGGCCCGAGAAATCGTCGGCTGCTGTGCTCTACAGGTATATTCCAAGAGACTTGCCGAAGTCCGCAGCCTTGCGGTCAGCCCGCGCCACCACGGTCAAAAAATTGCCGCGCGGCTCGTTGAAAAATGTCGTGAGCGAGCCCGAAAGCGCGGAGTGAAACAGCGACTAGTGTAGTGCGCCATAAATAATGTAACTTATAGTATCTTCGTGTCGCCTTTACTAGTAGAAGGCACACGGATGCGAAGAGCAGAGCCAGTCCCATTGACGCAGGAGCAGCGTAGGCAGTTGGAGCGCTACGCGAACGGTCGTCGGGTCGCTGTTCGTCTGGCGTTGCGAGCCAGGATCATCGTGCTCGCCGCCGACGGTCTTGAGAACAAACGGATTGCCGCGCAGCTGTCGGTCTCGCGTCA
This sequence comes from Bryobacterales bacterium, assembly GCA_965247305.1. Taxonomy (GTDB): domain Bacteria; phylum Acidobacteriota; class Terriglobia; order Bryobacterales; family UBA6623; genus CATQHP01. Next base: position 6,428,143 of record OZ252030.1, read on the forward strand.
GTTGGTGGCGCGCTGGCGAAGCCGTTTTCTTGAATCCGGCGTCGCCGGCATCGAAAAGGACGCCCCGCGGCCCGGCCGTAAGCCCGCCATCTGCTCCCCAACAGTGCAACAGATCATCCACAAGACGACCCGCGAAACGCCAGCCAACGCCACCCATTGGAGCCGCCGCACGATGGCCGCCGCGGTCGGCGTCAGCGCCTCCACCGTGGGTCGCATTTGGCGCGCCCACGGCCTCAAGCCGCATCGCGTCAAGACCTTCAAACTCAGCAACGACCCGCGCTTCGCCGAAAAACTCGACGACATCATCGGACTTTATCTCAACCCGCCCGAGCATGCCCTCGTTCTTTGCCTCGACGAGAAGTCACAGATTCAAGCCCTCGACCGCACCCAGCCCGGCCTGCCCCTGAAAAAGGGACGCGGCCGGACCATGACCCACGACTACAAACGCAACGGCACAACCACCTTGTTCGCCGCGCTCAACACGCTCGACGGCTCGGTGATCGGAACCTGCATGCCCAAGCACCGCCACCAAGAATGGCTGCGCTTCTTGCGCTTGCTTGAAAACCAGACCCCCAAGGACAAGCAGATCCATTTGATCGTGGACAACTATGCCACTCACAAACACGCCACGTGAAACGCTGGCTGCAGCGCAATAAACGCTTCCACGTCCATTTCACGCCCACCTCAGCGTCGTGGCTGAACATGGTGGAGAGGTTCTTCCGAGACCTCACCGATAAGCGCATCCGCCACGGTGTCTTTCGTAGCGTCGGCGAACTCACCACCGCCATCGAAGACTACATCGCTCGACACAATCAGCAGCCCAAGCCCTTCATCTGGACTGCTACCGCTTCCGACACCCTTGAGAAGGTCAAGCGCGGCAAAGCCGCTCTTCTTAAGGTTCAATCTGATTGACGCACTACACTAGCGGTGTCAAGTGAGCCCAAGTTTTTCGAGCGCCACGGCTTCGAAGTTCACTCCGGCTGGAAGACCGCCCTTTTCGCCACTCTCTAGCCCGATCGCCGCCGGGCGCGAATAGCGGGCTATCGATAAAGTGGTTGATGCAATGAGAAGTCTCGATGGCAAAGTCGTGGTCGTGACCGGTGCCGCGCGTCGCATCGGGCGTTCGATCGCACTGGAACTGGCGGGCCGTGGAGCCCGAGTCGCCGTGCACTACCGTACATCCACGGACGAGGCCGAGCAAACGGCAAGTGAATGCGGCGGCCGCGCATTTCAGGCTGATTTAGCTCAGGTGAATGACATCGCGCGCCTATTTAGCGAAGTGCGCGCGGAGTACGGGCGGCTAGACGGGCTCGTCAACAACGCCGCGCGCTACCGCGCGATGGATGTGTTCGCCGTCAAAGAGAAAGACTGGGACGAGATTCACTCAATCAATTTAAAAGCGACGTTTTTCTGTTGCCAGCACGCGGCCAAGATCATGCGGGAAAACGGCACCGGGACGATCGTCAACATCAGCTCGCTCGGGGGCATCAGGCCCTGGAGCCGCCATATTCCCTATGGAGCGTCCAAGGCCGGAGTGATCATGCTCACTCGTTCCCTCGCGAAGGCGCTGGCGCCAAGCATCACGGTCAACTGCATCGCACCCGGCGTCATTCATTTTGAACCGAGCATGCCAGACGACATCAAACGTCTCGTTCAAGCAACGCCGATGCAACGCCACGGCACCGGCCAAGAGATCGCACAAGCGGTCGTTCAGTTCTTCACCGGACCAAGTTTTATAACCGGTCAGACGCTAACAGTCGACGGCGGGCTCTCGCTAAAATGACGCCGGCGGGCGCAGCGAACTCGGCCGGCCGTATCCGTCCGTCTACAACGGGTCATGGCCCCCGCGGCAAACGCCTTCGAGCAATCTCCAAATTTCTTCTTATTAGCGGCGACTCGGGCATCAACTGCGCTGCTTGCTCAAACTCTTCGTAGGCATCTTTCACGCGCCCCTGGCGCAGATAAAGCGTTCCCAAGTCATTTCCGGCCATAGCTGCTTGTTCAGCTAGTTTCGGCCCTGGCAAAAACCGCAAAACGCTCGGCGTCCAAGCGACGAAAGTCTTAACGACATTGGGATCGGGAGGCTCCCAAACGAACCCTTGGGCAAACGAAAGCTGAGCGTGTAGCGAAGCTGTAACGATCACTACGGCCCACCCAACAACCCGCCATTTGCGCCACAACCGCGGACCTCGCTGGGCAATGTAGCCAAGTCCCACTCCCGACGCAATCATCATGACGGGCATGAAGTCTTGCATGTAGCGCCGGCTGGCAGCCGCGAAACACAGCATCACAAGCAACATCAGTCCCGACGAGCCAACCGCCGACGCTGCGAACAGGCGCAGTTGGTCGTTATCGCCGCGTGTCAGCCGCAAACACGCCAGGCTCAACAAGACGAAAGGCGACATCAGCAGCGTCGACGACATGTCTTCCGTTCGAGTGAGGTGCTCGATGGGTTGCCAACCGTTGTGGGCGATCCACGGAAAATCGGCGCTGATCTCCGGGAGCGCTAAGACGTACTGGGCGATGTTTTCCCAAACGTAAGTCAAACTGAACGCCGCCTGCCCCGTCGCATCCGGCAAGTAGCCGTTGCCGTAGTCAAACGGTGAGCCAAACCGGGCGTCGTTGTAGCCCATCTGCAAAAGTCCCGAGACGACCACCGGCAGCGAGAGCAACCCGACGTGCACTAGCGCGGAGCGAATCTCGACCTTCCTCATCCAAAAGTAGGCGATGATCAACAGCCCCGGAGCCAAGCCATAGAGCACGAGCGACACGCGACAACCCGCGGCCAGGCCAATCGCGACGCCGGCCAACAGCGCCCATTTCCAAATAGGCTCCTCGAGATATCGGAGCACGCCCCAGAACGCCAGCAAAATGAATAGACCGCCGAAAGCAATGCTCTCGTGGTAAACGGAACCCCGCAACGAAACCATCGCGGTCGGCGTGGCCAGAGCAAAAGCATAGAGCAGCCAGCGATAAGCTCCGAGATCCGTTTCCGGGAAGAACCGGCCACGTACTCGCATCAAGATCGACAAGAATACAAGCGAAGAAACCCACCCCGTCAGCATGCAAGCAACCCGATCGGTGAGAGTGAATCCAACCAGCTTGCATGCAAGGTGGAACAACGCCGGAACAGGCCCCCACTGCAGATAATATTTCCCCTCGTAAGGGATCATGTCGTGAAGATAGTACTCGTCCGGCGTGATCGCGATGTGCAGGTTTCCGGCCAGAAATGCGTCCGCCAGCATGTTGTAGTAACCCATTAACGGACTGAAATCGAAATGGCCCCACGTGCCGATCAGCGCGTAAATAGACGCGATTGGCAGCGTCCAGACGATCTGCTGTTTGATACCGAGTTCTGACGAGGTGACTGCCGCTAAGCTCGCGATCGACCTGTCTTTTCCTGCTGCCGCGGGCTCTGATGGGCGGCCTCGCGCCCTAGTAGTTTTTCGAGCCATGTCGGCAACCGGAGCCCGTTAGTTTATCGTGCCGCCCTAGCAGCCAACGTAGTCACCAGTTCAATTGGCCCTTGATGTGCTGAAAAATCGCGCGAGTAGCGGTCGAGCGGTTGAGGGTATAAAAATGCAGACCCGCTACGTCTTCGTTGAGCAACTGCTCGCACTGCTGCGCTGCGTGCATCATCCCCAGCGAACGCACCGCCTCGCTGTCGTCCTCAACCGGCTCGATCTTAGCGAGCAATGTGGCAGGAATCGTCGCGCCGCACATTTGAGCGAACCGCTTAGTCTGCTTGACGCTGCGAAGCGGCATGATACCCGCCAATATCGGCACCTTAATTCCGGCGGCAGTCGCCCTTTCGCGAAAACAATAGTAGTCGGCGTTGTCGAAGAAAAGCTGCGTGATGAGGAAGTCGACGCCCGCATCGACCTTCCGCTTAAGGTGGTCTAGATCAGCTACTTCGCTCAAAGCTTCCGGATGCATCTCCGGGTAGCAAGCTCCAGCGAGGCAAAAATCATATCGTGCCCGTGTAAATTCAACAAGTTCATTCGCGTATCGGAATCCACCCTCAACCGCTTCGAAGGCTGCGCTGCCCTTCGGTGGATCGCCTCGCAAGGGCAGCACGTTGTCGATACCACCTCCCTTGAGGTCGTCGAGAACGGAGGCAATTTCATCACTGGTAGCGCCCACGCAAGTCAGATGGGCCATCGTCTCGATGCCAATCTCGTGTTTAATGCGCTTGACCAGATCGACAGTCTTGCGGCGAGTACTGCCGCCCGCCCCGTACGTCACCGAAACGTAGCTAGGCCGTAGCGGCTGCAACGCTGCGATCGTAGCGAACAGATCGCTAAAACCTTGGTCGTCTTTGGGAGGAAAGAATTCGAAAGAGACCGTAGGCTTGCCCTGGCTCAGTATGTCGATGATCTTCATCGCAAAGAATTCTCAGGCTATCACGCACTCCCGAAAAGCCCGTGGACACGGCACACCGCTACTTCACCTGCTCGGCCAATCCAACAATCCCCAACCTCTTCACTTGCACCCCTACCAGTCGCACGCCCAAACAAATCTCAACAAGAGTCCGCTCGGAGCCCCCTGATTGATACCCTGAATCGATGCGCGCTCCGCCAGAGCTGCTAGACAATAAGTCGCTTGAACGCCTGGAACGACTGACGATTCGTTGGAATCGGTCGTTTCAGGGTCTGCTAGGCGGCAACAACGTCTCGCGCTACGCCGGCGTGGGTCACGAGTTTCTCGATCATCGCCATTTCCATCGCGGTGACGACTTGCGAGCAATCAACTGGCGCGCGTACATGCGCCTAGAGCGCCTGTTCCTAAAAATGTTCCGCACCGAGCCGCGAACGCCAGTGCGCATTCTGATCGACACCAGCGAATCGATGGCGTGTGGCCAGACGAGCAGCGGCGAAGCGAAGTTCGCCTTCGCCTGTAGGCTGGCCGCGGCCATGTGCTACATCGGCGTCGTGCGCTTGGAAACGATAATTTTGCAGCCTTTCGCCAACAGCCTCGCTGAGGACTTCAGAGCGCAAGGCGGCAGGCAGCGATACGCCACGGCATCGCGATTCCTAAGCAACCTTGAAACTTCGGGATCGTCTGACATTAACCGTTCGATCAGGGATTATCTGACGAAATTTCTCGTCCCCGGTTTGACGTTCGTCATCTCCGATTTTATGGACGAGTCTGGAGATCAACCGCCCCTCGAGTACCTGGCGATGGCCGGACACGAGGTCCAGCTCATCCATGTGGCGGGGCCCGCCGACCGCGAGCCGCCGTGGCGAGGCGAACTCGAACTTTACGACGCCGAGTCCGACCAGCTACTGAGAGTCAGCGTCGACGATGCCGCCGCTGCTGAGTACCGCCAAGGTTACGACGATTTCTGCGCCGCTCTCGAAGGTCTCGCCAAACGCTCGGATTCGCGCTACCTCCACCTCTTGACCGCAACCCCTCTGGAAGACGTGCTATTCAGCTCAATGCCCGCCACCGGCGCAATTTCGATGCAATAGGTAATTTGTGGGACTGCTGAACCTCGCACTCGGCCAACTGTTAGGCCTCTATTTGCCCCTAGCGGGTCTGTTGGTGGCGCTCTATTACTACGACCGCTCGCGCCGTCGCGTAGTCGTGTCGACCTTGCGTTTCTGGCCGCACAGGCCGGCGCCCGCAATACGGCGGCGGCACAAGACGATTCAGCAACCACTCTCGCTACTGCTCCAGTTGGTCGCTATGCTGCTCCTACTGCTAGCGATTGCCGACCCACGACCCGACGCTTTCGGCGGACCCGCCCGGCAACACGTAATTATCCTCGATACCTCCGCGGTGATGGCCGCCGCGTCCGACGGCGGCATAACACTGATGGACCAAGCAAAGTCGCGGGCCATTGCTTACCTAGGGGCGTTGCCGGCGGGCGACCCGGTCCTACTCATCGAGGCCGATGGGGCTCCCTCGGTTAAAGTCGCTTTCACTGAAGATCGCGATAAACTTCGCGACGGCATCTCCAACGCCCAGCCGGCATTTACGGCGCTCGACTTATCGAGCGCCTACGACCTAGCAGCGGGCACGCTACGCCTCGCGCTCGACGCCACCGATGCCCAGCTTGCCAATCGCGACGATGTCGGCGAGGTAGCCTACGTGGGCCCCGGACGCCTAGCGGATGAGTCTGTAAGCGTCGGCCTACTCCCGGCCCTACGATTCATCGACACCGATGCGCCCGTCGACACATTCGGATTTCGCTCGCTGCGCGCGAAGCCAAACCCGCTAGAGGCCGACCGCTGGGACGTCAGCGTCGGAGTCGACAACTATTCCGACGAGAACCGCCAGGCCAACTTGGAATTCTTTTTCAACGACGGGCGGCTGGGCTATCGCAAGCTCCCGCTCGCTGCAAACACCGGCGGAGAATTGAACTTCCGCATTCGTAGCGAGCGTCCCGGACGTCTAGTTGCTCGTTTAACCGACGGCGATCAGTTCGCGCCGAATAACGAAGCGTCCATCGACCTTCCCGTAGCCGCTCACAGCGCAGTGGAAGTCATCGGCGGCAGCGCTATCGATTTCGAGGCGCTATTTGCAGCGGGCGCGCGGGTCGAACCTCGTTACGTCTCGACGCAAGCCGAATTGTCTCCCGCTGCCGTTCACGTTTGGGCTGGCGGCGCGGCCGGCAATTCTTCTCGCCGGGCGATCTATATTGCGCCCGACAGCGGGCAGTCACCGGTGCGAGTGCGTCGCGTCTCGAGTTCGCAACCAATCACCGAGTGGGCCGCTGAACACCCGCTGGCACGAGGAATCCGTGACCGCGACGTAACCCCAGAGACTGTCTCGATTTTCGAACCCGCCGCGGGCGACGAGGTGATCGCCCGCACCGCCGCCGGCCCGGTTGTCGTGGCGCGATCGACCGCGGATCAGCGCTTTGTCGTGTTTGGATTCGATCTAGCCGATCAAGGAGTGCGCAATCATCTCGCCGCGCCGCTGCTTTTCGCCAACGCTGTCGCCTGGCTCGAACCCGATGCTTTCCAGAGTGGCACCGTTGAGGCGCGCTCGCCTGGCGTAATCTCTTTCGACGCGCCTGGATATCGCCGCGAACAGGTCGCGGTAAGTTCGAGCGACGGCGAGCCAGTTCCGTGGGTCTTATCCGACGATTCGGTACGTTTCTATGCCGGGCGCCCTGGACAGTATCGAGTCGCCACCCCCGACTCGCGCGCCACCTTGCATCTTAGTCTGCCCGAAATCGCTGTGAAAACTTGGGAGCCCGGCGAAGACGTGCTTCGCGGCGTTCCACCGACGAGCGCCGCAACCGTGGCCGGCATCGTTCTCTGGCCTTGGTTGGCTTTCATAGCGGCGCTCCTTTTGCTGCTCGACTGGGTATGGTTCGGCCGCAGCTGCCGCTCGGGTTTCGTTACCGACTCCTCGACCCCGGCCTACACCAGCTACGAGCCGTTCGAGGCTGAAGTTAAGCAAGAGGCGCGCGAGCGCGACGAGGTCCTGCAGTGACTTTCGCCCGAGACTGGCTGCTCGTCTTAGCAATCGCTCCGATGGCATGGTGCGCCTGGGAATGGAGCCGCAGCTACCGACGTCTCGGACTGCTACTGAAAACGGCAGCATTAATCGCGATCATCTTGGCTCTTGCCGAGCCACGCCGCCGTATCGCCGAGACCTATTCCGCCGTCGCCGTCCTCAGCGACGTCTCGGCAAGCATCCCTGAGGAGCAACGCGGCCAGCAAGCAGCGTTCGTGAGCCGCGCCCGCGCTGCCGCCGGCGGGCATAGCCTCCGGCCCATGGAGTTCGGTGCCAAAGCCGCGCGCTCACTCGAGGCCGATGCCGAGCGGCGCTCCACCAATCTCGAATCCGCACTGCGCGACTCGATCAGCGCCTTGCCGCCCGATCGAGTTCCGCGTGTCGTCCTACTGAGCGACGGACTCGCCAATGCCGGCGCCGTTGAACGCGCCGTTTTCGAAGCAAAACGGCAAGGCGTTCCAATCGATACGGTCGCACTTACCGGCCGAGTGGCCCCGGACCTAAGCTTGGCAGCGGTAACCATACCCGCCCAGGCATTCGTCGGTGAGCGCTTCCCAATCGAGCTAACCGTTCGCAGCCCCTCGGCTTCCACAGCCGTGGTCGAACTGCGCGCCGAGGGAAAATCGATAGGCGAATCCAGCGTCCGACTGCCCGCCGGCGAAGGAGTCGTAACCGTCAGAGCCCGGCTGGATGTTGCCGGCGCGACACTGATCGAAGGCTCTTTGCGGTCCGCCGAACACGGCGAAGTCCAATTCGCCGCGACCGTTTCGTTACGAAGTCCGCGCGCCCTGCTGATCACCCGCGACGGCGCCGAGGAAACCGCTCCCCTTACGGACGTTCTTAATTCCGCCGGTTTCGAACTTGATCGCGCCACTAGAGTCTCGGTACTCGATAAGGATGCGCGTTCCCGCTACGACGTCATCATCGCCGTCAACGAGAACTTCGAGGCCTGGCCTGACAGATCCAAAGAAGCGGCCGAGCGCTTCGTTCGCGATGGCGGTGGCTTCTTGCTGATTGCCGGTGAACGCAACCTCTACCAAGAGCCGGACGAAACCGAGCGAGACATCTTCCAGGCCATGCTACCGGCCAAACTAGCGCCGCCGCGCACACCCGAAGGAACCTCGGTTGTGCTCGTCGTCGACAAATCGTCGTCGATGGAAGGCAAGAAAATGCAGTTGGCCCGGCAGTCCGCGCTGGGCGTCGTGGAGAACCTTCGATCGATCGACAGCGTCGGCGTTCTGGCGTTTGACAATTCCTTTGAGTGGAACGTCGCCCTTCGGCGCAATGAGTTCCCAGCGGCCACCAAGAAACTGATCAGCGGCATTATCGCCGACGGGGGCACGCAGATCGCTCCTGCTTTACACGAAGCGTACCGCGTGATTAGGTCGCAAGCAGCGGTTTACAAACACATCCTGCTGTTGACCGACGGCATCTCCGAAGAGGGCGATAGCATCGCTCTAGCCAAAGAGGCCGCTATGAACGAGGTGACGATCTCGACTATCGGTTTGGGCCAAGACGTCAATCGCTCGTACCTCGAACGCGTGGCCACAAGCGCCGCGGGCAGGTCGTACTTCCTGATCGACATCTCTGCCTTGGAGCAGATCGTGCTCAAGGACGTTATGGAGCACACCGGATCGTCCGTTACTGAGCAAGAATTCAGACCCATCGTCGACCGCGACTTCGAGATTCTTTCCGATCTTGACTTAGCCGAACCCGGGCCATTGCTCGGTTGGGTCAAATTCGAGGCCAAGCCCGAGGCCGACACAATCATGCGCGTCGACGATGAAGACCCGCTGCTCATTCGCTGGCAGTACGGCCTAGGGCGCTCAGTCGTATTTGCCTCTGACGCCAAAGACCGCTGGGCCGCAAACTGGGTCGCCTGGAACGGTTTCGATCGTTTTTGGGCGAATGTGATTCGCGACATTTTGCCGCGGGCGTCGGCAGCCGAAGCGGTCACCGAATACGACGCCGCTGCTGACGAAATCGTAGTCCGTTACCTCTCCGAGGCGGCGCTAGCCGAGACGCCGCCTGAGCTATATGCCTTGGGGCCGGACGGCTACCGCGAAGCGCGCACACCCGAGCGTGGCGCCGACGGCTACATTGCACGTTTTCCGATCGAAGGAAGGTTCGGACTGTTCCGGATTAGACCCGTCGCGGACGACCCGATATTCCCCGAGGTCGCGCACTACCGCGAAAACTCCGAGCTCACCGAGTACGGCTCCGATATTGAACTACTACGCACAATCGCCTCCGCAACTGATGGGCGATTTAACCCGGCCCCGGAACAGATCTTCGACGCACAAGGCAAGTCAGTCGAGCGCTGGATGGACCTCTGGCCCCTACTCCTAGCGCTCGCGATTCTCTTGAATCTTGTTGAGCTCTTGGCGCGAAAAGGCTGGCTGCCGGTCCTAGGCCGCTGGGCCTATCCCGACGCCCTGAATCCTTTCAGTGCGTCCCGGCATCCAATTGACAGAACGAAAAGGAGAGATCAAGATGACGGACACTCACTCCTACGTGAACGCAACCGATGAGAATTTTGAGAGCGAAGTTCTAAAAAGCAACATCCCGGTGCTCGTGGATTTCTGGGCAGCCTGGTGCGGCCCCTGTCGGGCAATCGCGCTGGCGATCGAGCAGCTTGCAGATGAATACGTCGGCAAACTCAAGGTTGCAAAGCTAAATGTCGATGAAAATCCTCAAACCGCCATGCGCCTAGAAATTCGCTCAATTCCAACGCTCTTGTGGTTTGAAAACGGTGAAATGGTCGACCAAGCAGTCGGCGCGCTTTCGATCGAAGCGCTGCGGGCCAAGGCGGATCAACTGACCGCCGCCGCGGCGTAACCCCAGCCGATGAAGATCAAAGTCTACACAACCAATTGGTGTGGAGATTGTTGGCGGGCGAAGCGTTTCCTCTCCGAGCGCGATGTCGAATTCGAAGAAATCAACATCGAACAGGACAAGGAGGCAGTTCGCCTCGTCATGGAACACAACGAAGGCAAGCGCCGCGTCCCGACGTTTGAGATCGACGGCGCCTACTACGGAAATCCGCGAATACCTGAACTGGCGAAACTAGTAGGCGTTGAGTTCTAGAGCAATTTCACGATTTAGGTGGACCGATTCTAGACACCGCCGCACGCACTCTCGCCGAGATTTTTAATTTGTGGCGCGCGCCTCCGGCGGGCGGCGTCGACCTCTAGGTCGACGTTCTTTCCAACCCAGCACTCGCGGCCGGCGTATCCAATTGCCGGTCTGCGCTTTCGGTGAAAATGCTCTAAGCCGCACCGCCCCCTCGGCAATCAATTGGTAGTCTTGGAATGGCCCCCATGCCCCAAGACCGCTCGACCACCGCAAACGGGATCTTAGTCGCCGCGGCGCTAGTCGTCGTCATCGCAGGCATCCAGGCTGCCGCCGACATCGTCGTACCCTGTCTACTCGCCACCTTCATCGCCGTTCTCTGCGGACCGCCCGTCTTTTGGCTAACCAGTCGGAAAGTACCAACAGCGATCGCGGTGCTTCTCGTGATCTTCGCCGTCCTTGGTGTCGGAGTGCTGATCGGAGGAATCGTCAGCACGTCGATCGATGATTTTACTCAGCGCGTCCCAGCCTACCAGCAGCGCCTGCGAGTGGAACTTGAAGAGCCCATGGCCTGGGTCAACCAACTCGGCCTCGAGCGCTACGGAATCAACGTTTCGGTCGACGCGCTGCGGGACGTCGTTGACCCTGGCGCGGCAATGGACCTCGCTGGAAACACCCTAAAAGAGCTCGGAAACTTTGTAACAAAGACGTTGCTGATCCTTCTCACAGTCATCTTTATCCTGCTAGAAGCCTCCGGCTTTCGTGCCAAGCTCAACGCCGCCCTCGGAGGCGCCGAATCAACATTCACCGGATTCACCGAATTCGCCGAAAGCGTCAAGCACTACCTTGCCATCAAGACCGCGGTTTCATTTCTCACCGGCCTGATTGTTGCAGTTTGGCTCTGGCTACTCGGAGTTGACTTCCCCATTCTTTGGGGCCTATTCGCGTTCTTGTTCAACTACATTCCTAACATCGGTTCGATCATCGCGGCGATCCCCGCGGTCTTGCTCGCATTCGTTCAGCACGGCAGTGCAACCGCGCTGCTGGCCGCCATCGGCTATGCCCTGGTCAATGTCGTGATCGGCAACTTCATCGAGCCTAAGTTTATGGGCGAAGGCCTAGGACTCTCGCCACTAGTCGTCTTCTTATCACTCGTCTTCTGGGGCTGGCTACTGGGAACAGTCGGCATGCTTCTGTCGATCCCGCTAACCATCACCGTCAAGATCGCCCTTGAGAGCAACCCCGAAACGCGCTGGGCGAGCATTCTACTAGGCGCTCCGAAAACTTAGCGACTCTCGCGGCCATCGAATTCCCGGCGTGCGCTAAAATCAATCAGGGAAATGCGCGGCTCTCGACAATTCAAAATACTCCTGACCCTGTGCGCCTTCATCGCCGCACTCCCGGCCGCCGAATACCGCGACAGCGAACGCGCATTCTGGGCTTTCCAACCGCGACAACAGATCCAACCGCCAAATCTCGACTCTGACTGGATCGCCACCCCAATCGACGCCTTCGTCCTCGAAAAACTTCAACAGCAAGGCCTTAGCCCGGCCCCCGCCGCCAACCGAGCCGACCTCATTCGCCGCGCCTACTTCGACGTCATCGGCCTTCCGCCAACTCCTTCCGAACTCGCCGATTTCGTCACCGACCGTTCTCCCGAAGCCTGGGAAAAGGTCGTCGATCGACTGTTGGCAAGCCCCCACTACGGCGAACAGTCGGCCCAGAGCTGGCTCGACGTCGTGCGCTACGCCGAAACCGAAGGCTTCGAATACGACCGCTATCTGCCTGGCCTCTGGCGCTACCGCGACTACGTTATCGAGTCGTTCAACGCAGACAAACCCTACGACCAATTCATCCGCGAACAACTCGCCGGCGACGAACTGATCGACGGCGACCCGAAGGCGGAACAAAATCGCGAGCCCCAAATCGCGGCTGGGCTGCATCGCTTGGGCGCGGTTCGTCGCAACGCCGGCAACCAAGAAGTCGCCTCCAGCCGCAACGAAGTTCTTACCGAGCGCACCGATATGATCGGTTCCGCTTTCTTGGCGATGACGGTCGGCTGCGCGCGCTGCCACGACCATATGTTCGACCCGATCCGGCAGGTCGACTACTACCGCCTGCAAGCTTATCTCGGACCCGCCTACGAAACCAACGTCGTCTTTGAAGGTGACCTGAGCATCGAAGACTGGCAGAAGAACACCAAAGAGATCTCCGGCAAAATGAAAAAATTGCGGGGCCAGATCAATCTGGCCGCTGGCGACGAGCGCGCCAAGCTGCAGGCCGAGCATGACGAGCTGGAAGCGCAACTGCCAGACCCGCCGCCCACGCTTTCGACCCTCCGCAACGACCCCGAATACCCCGAGCCGATACACGTCTTGGCGCGCGGCGACCACACCAAGCCGCTGCAGGCCGTCAACCCGCGTCCGCCTGGAATCCTGCTGCCCGAGGACGCGCCGACGCTCCCCGCCAACGTACAAGACCCGCGCTCGAAGCTAGCCGACTGGATGACCGAGCCCACCAATCCCCTGCCCTCTCGCGTGATGGCCAATCGCATTTGGCTAAGTCACTTCGGCAAGGGCATCGTCAACACACCTAACGATTTTGGCTTCATGGGCGAACGTCCGACGCACCCGGAGCTGCTCGATTACTTGGCGAACCAACTCGTCGACGGCGGCTGGAAAATCAAGCCGCTACATCGCCAAATCCTGTTGAGCAATGCCTACCGCCAGGCATCAAAAAATCCCGAACTAGAAAAGCTCGGAATGGAGAGAGACTCCGACAATCGTTTCCTCTGGCACGGCCTGTCGCGCCGCCTGACCGCCGAGGAGATCCGCGACTCGATGCTAGCCGTCTCTGGCGAGCTCAACAGCAGCCAAGGCGGCCGTAGTGTTATGATTCCGGTCGACAACGCTCTAGTAGAGTTGCTCTACGACCCCACGCAGTGGCGCGTCACCGACGACCCTGCCGAGCACAACCGCCGCTCGATCTACCTCATTGCCAAGCGCAACCTGCGGCTACCATTCATGGAAGTCTTCGACCAACCCGCGCTACTCACAACCTGCGCGCGCCGCGAAACTAGCACCCACGCCCCGCAGTCGCTCGAGCTACTCAACGGCGATATTTCAAATCGCCTAGCCATTCCTTTCGCCAATCGCCTGCGCCGCGAAGTCGGCGACGACCATAGTCAACAAATCGACCGCGCCTACCTTTTGAGCGCGGGACGCGTCGCCACCGATCGCGAGCAGACCGCGGCCCAGGCCTTTCTCGAAGAACAACCGCTGAGCGAATTCGCCCTAGCGATGTTCAACCTCAACGCCTTCTTATATGTGCAGTAGCGAATGGAACGCCGCCTAGTCCTCAAACTCATCGCAGCCGGCTTTGCCGCGCCCGGCCTCGACGCGGGCAGCTCGTTCGTCTCGCTCGCGCCGCTGCAAGCTGCGGCATCTCAACCGCAGTTTTTCACGGCGTCCGAATTCGCTGCTGTCGATCGCCTCAGCGATCTGATCATTCCCACCGACGAGCAATCCGGCGGAGCCTCCGCGGCTAAAGTAAGCGCCTACACCGACGTCATGCTGTCAGAAACCTCGCCGTCAGCCCAGACCGAATGGCGCCAAGGCCTTCAAGCGGTAGACGCCGAGTGTAATAAGCGCTTCGAGAATCCATTCAACGGCCTAACGCCCGATCAACAAAGCGCAATGCTCAACGCCATGGCACAAAACGAAGGCAACCCCGCTACCGCCATCCAGCGCTTCTTTGCGCCCCTAAAAAGAATGACGATCGACGGCTACTATACTTCGAAAATCGGAATCCACGAGGACTTACGCTACGTAGGCAACACCGCCGTAGCCGAATTCCAAGGCTGCACCCACCCCGAACACGGCGCGTGACGAACACCCTCAAGAAAACCAAAGGGAAAAGCAACAGACCCGCGGCCGTCAGGGGCTGTGAAAAAAACCTCCCCTAACTCGAGAATCGGGCGTAGCAAGCTACGCCCCCTGGAGTTTGGCTGTTCAAAGAGGGTTGAAGTTTGGGGTAGGGTGCGGAAATAGGGGATTGGCGTTAGCCGGAAGCGTAGATTGCTGCAGGCGGAGCGCCTCTTGGGAGTTTCTGCAGCTTCGTGTTGGATTGCGAAGTGTTCCGCAAGCCGCAGAAATGTTGCCGCTGCACGCCGTCCGCCCAAAGCTCGGCCCGCAGGTGGCTGATCAGCCGTTGCGTGGTGAGCCGTTGCGGCTGCGAGCGGCGTCGCCAGTGCGGTCGCGGCAAGGCGTCGTCCACGCCCTGTTGGCGGCTCCAACTCGCGCCCGCCAACAGCAGTAGCGCATACACCGCCGTCATAAATTGAGGGACCCGCTCGACCGCGTCCGGCTGCCGCACCTGCGCCTGTCCGACTCCCAACAGCGTCTTCTGCTCACGGAAGTTGACCTCGATCTCCCAGCGCCAAACGTACTGCCGCACGATCTGCTCCAGCCCCAAACTCGGATCGCTGACAATCAAATACGCCGGCTTGCGATACAGCACCTTCGAGCCCGCCCGCGGCCGATAACCCAACGGTGCGATCACCACCAAACGCAAGTCCCGCTTGCCTCCCGCCGGCCGCCAACGCAGCGGCGCGAGCGTTTTCACTTTGAACTGGTGCAGGCTGCCGGCGGCAAAAACCTCGACCGTTTGCCACGGCACGTTGTCGTCCTGGCGGAGTTGCTCGGGCGTCGGCGCGCGTTCGCCGTAACAACGCCTGCGGCCTTTGCCGGGCTGCTCGAGGGGCAGATGATACAGCTTGGCGTCGGAACGAATGCGGCCGATCAACGTCACCTCGGCGGGCAACGATCCGAACACCGTGCGGTTGGTGTAAGCGCCATCAACGACGAGGTGCAAGGCTCTGTCAGCGCCTCCGGGATCGGCGTTCATGGCCTCGCGCAAGCGCGCGATGTGCCTGGCGGCGAGGGCCGTTAAGCTGCACTTGCGAGCCTCGCGCCGGTACTGTTTCCAAACCTCGTCCGTGGCCTTCTTCGACGGTCGGCGCGGAGTCGGCGCGTGTTCCAAGCCGATCGGAATGAGTCGCGCCGGCTGCTGCCGCTCGCTGGGAGGCAGCGCTGCCGAGAATTGCAAGAAGCGCTGCGCGAGAATCAAGTTGGCCTGAAACTTGGGTCCAAGCGGATCGCGCCGCCAACTCACGCCGGGCGTTTTGAGACTCGACTTGGCGAGCAGTGTATCGTCGATGGCGACGACCAAGGGAGCCTCGGGCGGCAAGCGAGCGAGCACCTCGCGGCGCGAGGCATCGAGCAGGCGTTGCGGCTCGACGCGTTGTTGCGAGAACAGGCGGTAGCCGGCGCTCCAGTCCTGAAAGCTCTCGCCGGAGGCATGTAGCAGGCCGGTGATGGTGGAGCGGCCGAGGCAGACGGCGGCACCGAGAGCGAGGCGGGTGAGGTGGTCGTTCACGCTTTGTCGGGCGTGGGGGTTGAGGCCTTTGGCGAAGAGTCGGGAGAAGGTGTCGACGACTCGATCGGGAGTTTTTTTTTCAACTCGACGGGCGGAGGTTGCAAACGATTGAGCACGAGTTGGGAGCGGTCGAGCAGGATCCATTCGAGCTGTTCGCCGGGCTGGAAGTCGAGCATCTGAGCGCTGGCGGAGGGGAAGTTGACGTAGAACTGTTGGGAAGCCTTGCGCTTGATCAACTGCAGTTTGGTGGGGAAGGACATGAGGTCTCCTTGGAAATGAATCTAGTTACACAACAAGCTAAACAACTAGATACAAGAATACCTCAAAATGTTTTGAGACACAAGCATTCTCAGATCCCTCACAACTCAAGAACGTGCTTACCGCGCGTCCCATCTAGTGAAAGGCCAAACTCCAGCGGGCGTAGCAAGCTACGCCCCTACAAATAACTTGCGTGTTATCAGCGCTGTAGGGGTGCGACATGTCGCACCCTCGGACGACCGCAGACCTATTCGAGGTTCTTTCACAGCCCCTCAGGCTGCGCCCAATCCAACCTGAACACCCGCCGACTAAATCGTATTCAAAGCGTTCGCAGAGGCCTGTTCATAAGCCAAAACAGCATCTAACTTCTGCTGGATATAGCTCAACTGATCGCCGCCCTCAACAATACACTTCTTAGAAAACTCATCAACCGGAAACTCAACCTCGCGCCCGTCAGGCAACACCAACACCTGCCGCGCCAGATCGACCGACAACTGCAAATCATCATTCGCTGCAGCCAAAGCAAACAACTCCTGGTGCGTCGCCGCGTCAACGATGATCGGCAGCAATCCGTTCTTCAAACAGTTGTTGCGAAAAATGTCCGCGAATGAAGTACTGATCACCGCTTGAAACCCGTGCCCCATCAATGCCCAGGGCGCGTGCTCGCGCGAACTTCCGCAGCCAAAGTTATCACCGGCCAGCAAAATCGATCCACCCTGGGCCCGAGGCTGATTGATGATAAATTCCGGGTTCGGGCTGCCGTCCGCCAAGTACCGCCAGTCGTTGAACAAATTCTTTGCCAGGCCCAACTTCTCAATCGTCTTCAAGAACCGCGCCGGGATAATCTGGTCCGTATCAACATCCGTCGCCGCCAGCGGCACAACCTTGCCCGAGAACTGTGTAACCGATTCCATGATGTCTCTCCGTCCTTAAGGATTCCCGCGCCTACAGATAGCGGCGTGCGTCGGCCACCGCGCCTTCAACCGCCGAAGCAGCAGCCGTCATCGGACTAGCCAAAAACGTCCGTCCGCCCTTACCCTGACGTCCTTCAAAGTTGCGGTTGCTAGTCGAAACGCAGTATTGCCCTGGAGTCAATTGATCGCCATTCATCGCAATGCACATGCTGCAACCGGCCTCGCGCCACTCCGCCCCGGCGGCTTTGAAAATCTCGGACAGCCCTTCCGCCTCGGCCTGCGCCTTGATCTTCTCCGAACCTGGCACAATCATCATCCGCACGCGTGGGTTCACAGTACGGCCCTTAAGCAAGTCGGCCGCTTCTCGCAAATCCGACATGCGTGAATTCGTGCAACTGCCCACAAAAACTACATCCACCGGTTGACCAAGCAGGGGCTTGCCGCCCTCGAGTTCCATATAGTCGAGAGCCTTGCGAATTCCCGCATTGCCATTTGCCTCGGGAACGGGCTGCGTCACGCCAACCCCCATCCCAGGGTTCGTACCCCACGTGATCATCGGCTCCAAGTCCGTCGCGTTGACGGCTTCTGTCCGATCGAACTCAGCACCCTCGTCCGACGGCAGTCCGCGCCAGCGTTCAACCGCCGCGTCCCAATCCGCCCCCTGAGGCGCCTTCGGCCTACCCGCCAAGAATTCAAACGTCACATCGTCGGGAGCGACCATTCCGGCCCGCGCGCCACCCTCGATCGACATGTTGCAGAGCGTCATGCGCCCTTCCATCGTCAGCGAGCGAATCGCCTCGCCGGTATATTCAAGCACATGTCCAGTGCCGCCCCCAATGCCAATCTTGGCGATCAGCGCCAGAATCAAGTCCTTGGCCACTACACCCTTCGGCACGATCCCGTCGAAGCGCACCTCGCAGGTCTTTGGCCTGTTCTGAAGCAAGCACTGGGTAGCCAGCACGTGCTCCACTTCTGTAGTCCCAATGCCAAACGACAATGCTCCAAACGCGCCGTGCGTCGAAGTATGGCTGTCACCGCAGACCACCGTAAATCCCGGCTGAGTCAGCCCCAACTCGGGGCCGATCACATGGACAATCCCTTGATCGAGCATTCCCATGTCGGCCAAGGGTATGCCGAATTCTCGACAATTAATCCGCAACTGCTCAACCTGCTTCGCCGCGATTGGATCCAGAATCGGCAACGTCCGATCCGTGGTCGGGATGCTGTGGTCCACCGTCGCCATCGTACGATCCGGGCGCCGCACGGTGATGCCGCGGTCCCGCAGACCCTGAAAGGCTTGCGGCGACGTCACTTCGTGCACCAAGTGAAGGTCGATATAGAGGACCGCCGGCGAACCGGCTTCATGCACGACAACGTGCTCGTCCCAGATTTTTTCGAACAGTGTACGGGGCTTGCTCACAATCCCCTAAGTTTATCGCAGCGTAGGGCCGCGCCATTCATCGCCGGATCAGACCTTGCCGCCCCATCCAATCCTTCAATCGCAAACTCCAACCCGAAATAGGCAGCCCGTTATTCAGCAACCCGTAGCCATGGCCGCCCTCGGAATAGACGTGCAACTCGGCCGCAATCCCCGCATCCTTGAGGGCCAGGTAGTAGTTCACGCTATGGCGCGAATCCACCCGATCATCATCGGCGTGCACCATGAACGCCGGCGGCGTCGCCTTCTTAATGTCAATCGCCTCGCGCAGAGTCGTGTAGCCGAGAATCGTAAAATTCGGCGCCATCTCGGCCGCCTCCTCCGCGTCAAACCGCATCGAGGCCCGTGCAGCCAAATCACCACCGGCCGAGAAACCCATCACGCCAACCTTGTCGCGATCGATGCCCCATTCATCCGCGCGGCCACGAACGATCCGAATAGCCTGCCGAACATCATCGAGCGGCGTCTCGAGCGAATACCCGGCCCCATCGGTCTTGGGCAACCGGTACTTCAAGACAATCCCCGCCACCCCAAGCGACTGCATCCACTTGGCAACGTCATGGCCTTCCTTGTCGATCGCCAGGTGGCTATAGCCGCCGCCAGGGCAGACAATCACCGCTGCGCCGCTAGCAATATCCGCGACCGGCCGATAGACCGCAATCGTGGGGCGGTGAACATTCTTTACGCTACGGTCGACATACCCGATGCCGCGTTCATTCCAAACCTCTTCAGAGAATTTTCCAGGCGCACCAGGCACGCCATCGGGAAACAGCTCAACCACCACCGGCTGCGCCCCGAGCGAACCAACAACGACCGCCAGTAAATAGATAAACCGCATCGCCTCACTCTACCCTGTCTCGGGCCGGCGGGTGGATTCTCCCAGATCCGTCTACCCGCATCCGTCGCAGGCTTAGGGGTGTGAAGAACCCTCCGCGAACTCGAGAAACGGGCGTAGCAAGCTACGCCCCTACGAGCAACTTGCTTGTTATTAGTGTTGTAGGGGTGCGACATGTCGCACCCTCCGACGCTCGCAATGCCGCTGGATGTTTTTTCACACCCCCTAACCCTCATTTCTCACCACGTGGCGAGCGAAAGTGCGTGAGAGGTGTGTCAATACGAGGCGAGCGAAGGTTGGCGCGCGGAGGCGTACTTGACAGTCCGTTGAGCACTCGCGATCGAGCGCAACGAAGTAGTGGCGCACCTATCGCGTGCTTTCGCCGTCAGGTGGTGAGAAATGCGGGCTAAGCGTGACCGAACCTGCCGTGGCATAGCCGGGTACGGTCGACCGGACCACAAAAAACACCCACGAAACAAACAAAGTCCGATTCCTATTGACCGCGGCTTGGGTTGGCGGGTAAACTCGAAGGTAAGGGGAGTCCATCCCCTCCTGCCAGGGTTTTCGGTATATGACATCGCGACAGGCAAGCGGCTGGAAGGTCGGTCGGGCTTATCGCTGTTCGGCTCGTGGGCCGAGTAGTGTCGTGGCGTGCGCGCGTCCGCGGATGGATGCGGTTGCTCCCGTGGCCGAGCCTTCAGTTCCCGAGCTAGTAACCAGCCCGAGTTCCATTGAGCCCAATGTGGCGCCTGTAGCGGTCGTACAGATCGGTAGCTCGATTATTATCGTCGCTGTACCGGGCCCCGGTTGAGCCTCTCTCACTAAACGAGATTAGAGGCCACCAGCCGGGGCGGAAACGAACACCCGGTCGGTGGCTTTTTATTTGTCCCGACCCTCCGCTTTAACGTGAATGGAAAATCGATAGACAAGACTATGCCGAAGGGTTCGGTAGGGGAAAAACAATGGCTTTAATGACTGGTGCACAGATTTTGATTGAAAGCCTCGCGCGCGAAGGCGCCGAGGTGATTTTTGGCTATCCGGGCGGCGTGACGCTCCCGATCTATGACGTTCTTTATGACCACCCGCTGCGACACGTCTTAGTGCGGCACGAAGAGAACGCGGCGTTCGCGGCACAGGGTTTTGCGAGGGCTACGGGCAAGGTCGGCGTCTGCATGGCTACTTCGGGGCCCGGCGCCACAAACCTGACTACGGGACTAGTGGACGCTTTGATGGATTCGATCCCGATTGTCGCTATCACCGGGCAGGTGCCACAGTCGCTGATTGGGCGCGATGCTTTTCAGGAAGCGGATACATTTGGCATCACGCGGTCGGCTACGAAGCACAACTATCTCGTCAAAGATATTGCCGATCTCGCGCAGGTCATTCACGAAGCGTTTTATATCGCCGGCACCGGTCGTCCGGGGCCGGTCCTTGTGGATGTCACCAAAGATGTATTGCTCGCCAAAACCCACTACGAAGAGGCGCAGCAAATGCGTCCGCTGCGGGGATATTCGTTGAGTCTGACGCCTGAGACGGATCAGATTGAAGCCGCGGTTAACTTTCTGTGGGAAGCGGAACGCCCGTATATTTACGCCGGCGGCGGAGTGATTGCTTCTGGGGCTCATGAAGAACTGCGGAAGTTCTCCGAAATATTGGGCGCTCCGGTAGCTCATACCGTTATGGGGCTAGGCGCGATGCCGACCGAGCATCCGAATTTCATATCGATGCTGGGCATGCACGGTGGCTACGCGGCGAACATGGGCGTGACTGAGTGTGACGCGCTCGTCGGCCTAGGGGTTCGCTTTGACGACCGTGTCACCGGGCGTTTGGATGCGTTTGCTCCCAATGCGCGCGTGCTGCACGTCGATGTGGACGAAGCGGAGATCAACAAGAACAGGCGCGCCGACCTCGGTGTCGTTGGCGACGCCAAAATCGTGCTTCACATGCTGAATCAGCGACTCACGGACACGAAGTCCACAAGGGCGGGTGAGAACCTCGCGGCTCGTCAGGCTTGGATGACCCATATCCACGAAATGAAGGCCGAGCACCCGTTCAGCTATACGCCGGCTCTCGATGAAATCAAGCCGCAGTACCTAATGGAAAAGCTTGACGAGATCTCGAAGGGCGAGGCGATCGTCACCGTAGACGTCGGCCAGCACCAAATGTGGGCGGCGCAGCATATTCGCTTCAACCACCCGCGGCTATGGCAGTCATCCAGCGGGTTGGGCTCGATGGGCTTTGGCTTGCCGGCCGCCCTAGGCGCGGCGGTCGCGTGCCCCGACAAGACCGTGATTTGCATTGCCGGCGACGGCGGTTTCATGATGGCCCTGCCCGAGTTGGGGACAATCGCCTCAAATGGATTGCCGGTGAAAATCATCATCATGAACAACGGCACACTGGGGATGGTTCGTCAGTGGCAGCAGTTGTTCTTCAACAAGCGCTACAGCCAGGTGGAGATTTCCTCGTTCCCGGACGCCAAGCTGCTCGCCGCCGCGTTTGGAATTCCGGGCCGTTCGGTCGACAAGCCCGCCGAGTTGGGTGACGCGCTCAACGAAGCTTTCTTGGAGCCTGGACCGTACCTGCTGAACGTGAACGTGACGCCGGAGGAGTGCGTTTATCCGATGGTTCCCTCAGGTGGTGCGGTAAACGAAATGTTCTTGCAGCCGAAAGAACCAGCGACAGAGCTGGTTGCGGCCGACTAACCGGGGAGTGAAGGAGAACAAACGATGCAACAACTAATCTCACTTCTCGTCGACAACCAACCCGGCGCGCTGATGCGCGTGACCGGTGTGTTGACCTCCCGCGGCTACAACATCGAGAGCCTGACTGTAGCGAAGACGCTTGATCCGACGCTTTCGAGCATGACGATCGTCGCCAACGTTAACGACGCCGGCCGCGAGTTGCTGATCAAGCAAATCACGCGCTTGGTGAATGTAATCAAGGCCGTCGACCTGTCCGAATCACACGCAGTTCGCCGCGAACTCGCGCTGATCAAGGTTTACGTTTCACAAGAAAACCGAGCTGGACTGCTTAAGGAAGCTGAGGTTTTCAGGGCGCGCGTTGTGGACGCCGCGCCTAGCTCTTACACGCTCGAGGTTACTGGCTCACCCGATAAGCTCGATGCTCTGATTTCACTACTCCACCACTATGGACAGGTGGAAATGGTTCGCTCGGGCGCAATGGCCATGGCGCGCGCAAAGCGGAATAAGCTGCCGCTCCCGAAGTTCGGTGATGTCGATATCTCCGAGCCGGCCAAAGAGACGGTGAGGACCTAAACTCGGCCCGCTAGCGGCCCACGAACGGATTTCTGAAAGGACTTAACGAAAGAAAATGCCAGCAACTATCTACTACGAACAAGACGGAAACCTTGACCTGCTGAAGGGCAAGAAAATTGCGATTATCGGCTATGGCAGCCAAGGCCACGCCCATGCGTTGAATCTGCAAGAAAGCGGCCTCGACGTCGTTGTCGGCCTTTACGAAGGATCGAAATCTTGGCCCAAGGCCGAGGCAGTGGGTCTCGAAGTGATGACCGTCGCCGATGCGGTAAAAGCGGCCCAGGTCTCGATGATTCTGCTGCCCGATCACATCCAGCCCGATCTTTACAAAACTGAGATCGAGCCCAATTTAGATGCGGGCGACACGCTGATGTTCGCGCACGGTTTTGCGATTCACTGGAATGAGATCGCACCTCCGGCCAACGTTGACGTTTCGATGATCGCGCCGAAGGCCCCCGGTCATCGCGTCCGTGAGTTGTTTGTCGAGGGAGTCGGCGTACCCGGCCTCGTTGCCGTCGCGCAAGACGTTTCAGGCCAGGCGAAAGAGCAGGCGCTCGCCTATGCGCTCGGGTTAGGTTGCTTGAAGGCAGGCGTGATCGGGACCACGTTTAAAGAGGAAACCGAGAGCGACCTCTTCGGCGAGCAGGCCGTGCTTTGCGGTGGAACCTCCGAGCTGGTACGCGCTGGATTCCAGACACTCGTTGACGCCGGCTATCAGCCGGAGATCGCGTACTTCGAGTGCCTCCACGAGCTGAAACTCATCGTCGACCTGATGTATGAGGGCGGGCTGAGCTATATGCGCTACTCCGTCTCCGACACAGCCGAATACGGCGATTACACGCGCGGACCGCGCGTCGTGGACGACAAGGTGCGTGAGAGTATGAAGCAGATTCTCGCCGAGATTCAGTCCGGGCAGTTCGCCAAGGAATGGATGGCCGAGAACCGCGCCGGTCGCCAAGGTTTCTTAGACACCCGCAAGGCTCAGGAATCGCAACTCATCGAGGAAGTCGGCGGTGGATTGCGCGCCATGATGCCGTTCCTCAAGAAAGAAAAACCCGAATCGACGCCCATGGCTTCGTAAGCGGGCGTTTTCGTGGGCGCGGGAAACCGCGTCCGCAATTTCAGCTGAACAACAAGCAAAGGACGAGAGCAATGCGAGTATTCGTTTACGACACGACACTGCGCGACGGCACGCAGGGCGAGAACGTTTCGTTCTCGGTCAACGACAAGCTGTCAATTGCCAGGAAGCTAGACGATCTCGGTATTGATTACATTGAGGGCGGCTGGCCAGGATCGAATCCGCGCGATGAAGATTTTTTTGAGCGCGCAAAGTCCGAACTCCATCTCAAGCACGCGCGGCTCGCGGCGTTCGGCTCGACACGACACGTAGCGAACAAGCCTGAGGACGACGATAACGTCCAAAAGCTGGTCGCATCGGAGACGCCCGTTGTCACGATTTTCGGCAAGAGCTGGAGCCTGCATACCGAGCGCGCGCTACGTGTCACCGAAGAGCAAAATCAGGAAATGATCTCGTCGACCGTCGGCTACCTCAAGGCGATGGGACGCGAGGTAATCTACGACGCCGAGCACTTTTTCGACGGCTATGAGTCAAATCGCGATTTCGCCATGCGCACCCTTGAAGCCGCGCAGAAAGCGGGCGCCGACGCCCTGGTGTTATGCGACACGAATGGCGGTACCCTTACCGCCCGCTTAGCGGAAATTGTTGCAGACGTTCGGAAGAACTTCGGCGGCGTGGTGGGCATCCACACCCATAACGACTCAGAGTTAGCGGTCGCGAACGCCGTGACCGCGGTGGAACTTGGCGCGACTCATGTGCAGGGCACAATGAATGGCTACGGCGAACGCTGTGGCAATTGCAATCTATTTCCGGTCCTCTGCAACCTCGAACTCAAACTGGGCCATACGACAATCGGCCGTGAGAACGTTGCGAACTTGACCGGCTTCGCAAACTACATCGCCGACATGGCGAATCTACAGCTCGCCAACGGCGCGGCATTCGTGGGCAAAAGCGCGTTTGCGCACAAGGGCGGCATTCACGTCAGCGCGGTGCTTCGCGATGCTTCGACCTACGAGCACGTCGAGCCCGAAACTGTCGGCAACGAGCGACGGGTACTGGTGAGCGATCTCTCAGGCCGCAGCAACATTACCTTCAAATTGGAAGAAAAAGGCTGGGGCGAAAAGCTCGACGCCGAAGCTCGCAAACGGGTCTTGGCCCAAATCAAACAGATGGAATTCGAGGGCTACGAACTCGAGTCCGCCGACGGTTCCTTCGAATTGCTGATCCGCCAGGCGCTGGCCCCCGACAAATATTTCTTCAAGCTGGTTCGCATGGACATGGCTACCAAAAAGGTTGGCCAGGACCGCTCTGAGTGCACGGTGACGATGACGATTGATACGCCGGCGGGGGCCCGGCAAGCGGACGTTACGGCGTCCGGTCCGTTTGATTCTACGGCAGGTGCGCTGCGTCGCTGCCTGGGACAGGTCTACCCCGCGATTGAGGACATTCGTCTGGTCGACTACAAAGTGCGCGTTTTGGAACCCGGCAAAGGGACAGCGGCCAAAGTGCGCGTACTCATCAATTGGACCGATCACAAAACAAACTGGACAACGGTAGGAGTATCCGACGACGTTCTCGAGGCGAGCTGGAACGCGCTATGCGACTCCATTCGGCTGGAGTTGCTGCGAAGTGAAGACTCCGCCGACGGCGTGCCCGTGAGCCAAGCCTCAGAGCAGACAAAGGCTTAGGAATCGGAGCGCAACAGGCCGTGCGCTCACCGCGGCGAGCACTGAAAGTCCGCTTCCACGGCAAACGCCGCGGCGTAAGAACCAGCACCAAGCCCAATTCAGACTCTTGAGACAAGCCCCCTCGTTCTCTATGATGTAGGCAGCAAGGCCCTGCTGAGAGGGGAATCAACGATGCTGCGTCGATTTGCGATTTTCACATTCTTACTTGCGTTCGTCTCGACGGTGCCGTTCGCGGACGCTCACCACGCCTTCTCTGCCGAGTTCGACGCCAACAAGCCGATCGCGCTAACGGGGAAAGTAGTGCAAGTCGACTGGATCAACCCCCACGCCTGGGTTCACGTCCAGGCGAAGGACGTGACCTGGGAACTCGAGGCCGGCACTCCGAACACCCTGATCCGCCGAGGTCTCACCAAGAAATTGCTGCTACCCGGCACCGAAGTGACGGTTCGCGGCTACCAAAGCAAAGACGCCCGATGCGATCCGCACTGCAAGGGTAGCGGACGCGACATCACCTTCCCCGACGGCCGCCAGCTGTTTATGGGTTCTTCGGGTACAGGTGCTCCGGACGACGGCGCGGACCCCAGAGAGCGCAAGAGACCATAACGCCAGCCTGAATCTTCAAGACTCTCGCGAACACAAAGGAAACAACGACCCGAAACAACGGTGCCGCAACCGCGAGGCTGCGACCGAAACACTACCCATCGCCTCAATAACAACCAGGTGACAGAGCTATTTTCTCGCACGATCGATCACGCGAGGCCGGAGGCGTGACTGAACCGAGCGTAATTCTTCAAGCTGCCCACCAAGCTACCGATTGGACGAAACCTTTCGCGGTACCGAGCCGCGCCGCCTCGCGGTGCGGTCCTCTCTACGACCCGTGCAACGCATCGCGCGGAGGGGTACTCTTCCAGTCCGTCGAGCGCAACGAAGCAGTGGCGCACCTGTCGCGAGCTAGCTATTAACGTAACCGCCAGAGATCAAGCGAATGCCGCCCACCCGGTTTCGGGTGGCTAAACTCGAGAGTCGCCCGCGGACTTCGGGCATGCACCTCTTCGCGAGAGTGATAGTTCGTCACGGTGAGATAGTAAACGCGAGCAAAGTCGCGCATATCGACACTGCCGTCGAGTACCCGCTGGTAGTGCGATCGCCACACTTCAATTTGAGCGGCCGGCAATAACGGTTCGGTTCGAGATTGTTCGATCCACCAGGCCTCGCGGACTTCAATTCCAGAGTGCCCGTTGACGTACGCAAACGCGGCGTCCGCCGGGGTACCCCAGATCGGATCAGTCAGCAGTAGCAGCCGTCCCTCCCCGGCAGCGGAATCGAGATGACGGAATGCCTCGGCGAGCCCCCATCCCGCGTTGGGACTATCAGAAAAATAGTAGTCGCGGTCAAGCGGCGCAAGGCCGTTTGCCGGATCGCTGACAATTCGAATGGACCCCACGGCCATCGCGACAAAAACTAAGCCCATCGAAACTGCCGCCCACGTTTTGGGGCGATGAGATTCCGAGAGAGTAGCGAACGCCATGCCGATCAACACCAGCAACGGCCAGATGTGTGGGAACGGATAGCGCGAAAAATACTTCGTTAAAACAGTCATTTCCACGAGCAGCGGCAGCACGCTGAGGCCCAACAGAAATACGCACCCGCGGGTTGAGCGACGAGCCAGCCAGAAAGCCGCGGCGAGAGCAGCCACAACACCAGGCCAGGTGAGATAGCCGATGATCGACTCGCCAAACAAGCCGGCGTGGGCGAACCACCCGGCTAGCGGGCTAGCAGCAAATTCGGCAGGCGAATAAAAGAAATGGGTCTTGTGGAGCAACACATTAGAGGACTCGAGTTGCGGAGCATCAGGCGTCAGAAGCCACGACAAACACGGGAAGACCAAAGCTATTGCGTAGAGCAGCCCGAGCTTTGGAGCGATCGAGCGCCAACTCTCGCGTTTCCACAGCAGAGCGGCTAAAAGCGGCACGTGGAAGAATAGCAGCGCGGTCGTCTTCGTGAATAGGCCCAAGCCCAGCATCAGCCCGGCCAAGGCCACGGCGAGCCACTCGCTGCGTTCCCGGTCGAAGGCGGCGATCGCCGCCCAGGCTATGGCGACGCCCGCAAGGTTGACCAGACTTTCGGCGTAAGCCAGCCGGTCATAGACCATAGCCCAAGGCAATACGGCATACAGCGAGGCTGCCGCCAGTCCAGCCCGGCGCCCCCCGACGTGTACGCCGATTCGAAAAATTCCAAACGTCGCGAGGGTACCGGCGACGGCCGACACAACACGCGGGCCCAACAGTGGATCAGATGGCAAAATGAACCGGCACACCGCATAGAGCCAGTAACTAAGAGGCGGCTTACCGTCGAGCAGCGAAACAAACCACTCGCCCTGGTGCTCGATGATCTCTGCCCAGCGCAGATAAATACTCTCATCGCCAACGACCGGCAGGTTGCCCACCAGGTTAATCAGCCGCATCGCGAGTGACGCGAGGAGTATGGCGGCTAGCGGCCCGTGGCCGGATGTGGATCTCCGCGAAGGAGCCGGCCCGGCGATGCGGTTTTCGCGGGGTTTCCGGTCGGAACGCGAGCGTCGAGGCATGAGCGCTAAAAGCCCTCCTGCTTTCTCGCGAGCTGCTCAAAATACCGAGGTGGCGCCAATTCCCCCAGATCTTGCCGATCGATTCGATAGACCCAAATCGACTTCCCCACTTTGAATTCAGGCTCAGTCGCGGCGAGCTGCCGAAGCTTGTCAGAGTTACCCTCGAGTCCGAATAAGAGATTGGTGCTGATCGCAAACCAGCCGGCGTCCGAGTGTCCCGCGGGCAGTAGCGCCGACTGCAGTCCAAACCGCTCAGGGAAAGCGTCGCCAAAGTAGCGAACGGTCATCGCCGCAATGTCGCGCTCTTCGGCCCACTGGCTCAAGCGCTTCAGATCCTGGCCCCAATCAACGTTGCTGTCAGCTAAGTAGTGATGTTCGCGACCACGCGCTATTTCATTGAAATAGGGTAAATAGTCCGGGTGAGCCGCAACCGACTCGCCGACGTGCCAGACAAACAGGCAAGCCAGTAGGGCCGCACCAAGGCGAATCGGTCGCCAAGCCGCGCTCATACGCGCGAAGCCAAATGCCGCGACCATCGCCAGCGAGGGGTAAACAGGTAAGATATGCCGGATTCCGATGTTGATGTCGGCCGCCATCGCGACGGCGACGACCACGAGTGCTGGTGAGCCCAGCGTTAGCATCGCTCGCCGTCGCCGAGGGTCGCGGGCGCCCCCCGCAATCGCCGCGAATGTCAGAAATAAAAGCGGCAGAGTCGTTTTGAGTCCGATAGCGATCGGAAAATACGCGCGCCTTCCGGTCTGCGACCACTCGCCCAGCAAGTACGAAGCATGGCCTTGGTCATTGTGCGCCGCAACGTCAATAATCCCTTGCAACAGTGCGGGGGCCGGCACGGGAAAAGAACCGATAGTTTCCGCAATCGAACGCGCGATAAGGCTTGGGCGCCCACGCTCCTCAGGGCTAACGTATGTCGTCCCCGGCGCGGATATTGGACCAATATCGAAGCCATAGAGTCCCCACAGCGAGAAGCTAAGGGCCACGATGAGAAATCCCGACTGGGTCGACATCTCGCGACGACCAGCTTTCTTCCGCAGCAAATCGACTATCGCGCGTCGCTCGAGCCACAGGTAGATTGCGACGATCGGGGGCAGAAATACCAATGCCGAAAACTTCGAGGCAATTGCCAGAGCGGTCGCGACTCCGGCGCCGACTGCGTTAAAGCGATCTCTAGAACCGATCCAGCGCCACCAGAAGTAAGACGACGCAAGCACGTTTGTCGCTACGGCGAGGTCGAGTGTCGCTAGGCCCGCGTGCCCTAACACCGTCGGTGAACAGGCGGCTAGAACAGACGCGATCAGCGCTGTTAGCGGGTCGAACAGATCTTTGACCCAAAAGTAGACAACCGCTAAAAGTGCAACCAGAAAAATCAAGTTGCCGGCGCGGGCGAGCGAGAGTGTGCGCCAATAATACTGCTCAGAACGTCCGCGCCACGGGCCGGCCCACAAGAACCCTTCAAGCGGTTGCCGCGGCTCGCTCGCCGGGCGCTCGTATATTCGGCCGTCTGGATCAATCCTCTTGGAGCCAAGCCGCAACTCCCCCAGGTGGTAAGGCAGTGCCGCGAGGACGATTCTCGCGAGCGGCGGATGTTGTGGCTCGTGACTGTAGCGACCGAACTGCCAATACTCTAAGCCGGCCTCAATGTGGTTGCTCTCGTCGATCGTGTCATTAAAGACCGCATACGTCGAAGCGACTCGCAAAACCGTAACGAGCGTGATGGCCATGAGCAGAACGGCGCCTGTCCGTGGTTTCATCAATGGCGATTCTCGCACAGCGAAAAATGGTTGCGGCAAGGACACAGACTGCGCACTATGCCAAACGGAACAAGAAGGACTTTCGGGCGGGGTCTGGCACATGCGATCTCGCAATCTACCCACCTTGACGAACCCTCGAGTTGCCTGTCCCCCACCCAGAGATAAACTGCTTGTTGGACGAAACCCTTCGCAGTACCGAGCCGCGCCGCCTAGCGGTGCGGTCCACCCTGCGACGTTTCCACCCCACCGCAGGTCGCCCGGGCTCGGAAACGCCACCCTGACATCTCAAGTTTCGCCCTAGAACGACCCGCCCGACGAAAGCTAAAGGCCGGCACGAAAGAATACTTGCTTGGTTTTCTTGAACACTTCTTCGTCGTCGATATAGGTCTCGAAAAAGGGACGGAGTTGCTCGGTTGCGGCAGTTAGTATCACGCATGTTTGGGGTTTGCGATGTTCGGCGGTCACCTCTCGTCGAACCTCATGTTCGATTTCAAGTCGACCCGCAACACTGTCGCGGAACGCTCGTTCGATGTCCAATTCCGTGAGCGAAAACGAGCGATCGTCGAATTCGAGCTTCGCGAAGGAATAGCACCGCCGTTCGTCGTTATCGCCAAAGAAAAGATGCAACGAGCAGTTTTCCTGTTCCCATTGCATAATCAGCGTTCCAGCGACCCGTCCAATCGAGAAAACCCCCTCGTCATCCGAGTCTGTGCCTGAGTAGCGGTAGCGACCGTCTGAAAGCAACTCAAACTGAAATGTGTCTTCTGAATCAGCGTCGACCCAACGTCCCGCCAAACGGTCATCCCGCACGCGTTGGGCGGGGCCGATTAGCGGACTGGTTGACACCACGTCGTCGCAGCCAAGACATAGCACCAACAGAATTGATGCTGCGACCCGCGGGGCTAGCCCGCATTTCTCACCACGTGGCGAGCGAAGGTGCGTGAGAGGTGCGTCAATACGAGGCGGGCGACGATCGGCGCGCGGAGGCGTACTTGATAGTCCGTTGAGCACGACGATCGAGCGCAACGAAGTAGTGGCGCACCTATCGCGTACTTTCGCCGTCAGGTGGTGAGAAATGCGGGCTAGGTAGCGTGGCACGAGTACGATTTTGAGCATCGGGAATGGAGACGGCTTTGACGGTGCCCGCGAATCACCATACCAGGCACCGCTTTAGAACGATCCGCCCGATCAAAGCGGCCTACCCTCAGTCCCGCGCCCGTTCGGGCCGTGGCGGATCTTGAGCCCGCACGCATAGGGATACTCATTCCAAGGAGGCTTCTGACCGAGAGCCCTCGAGTCGCCGGTTTCGGCAAGACGGCTGTGAAGCTCCGCTGCCAATTCTTGCTTGATTTGCCCGTACTCGGGCAACTCGGCGAGGTTCCGAAGCTGATATCGGTCTTCGCGCACCGCGTACAGTTCCTCCGCCGGACGCTTCCCGACGCATCGCTCGTAGCTCGGCTCAATCGCCGGGTCGCCGCGGTGTTCGATCATGTACTCCATCGTTGGTGAGAGGTCAACGTCGGAGTAGTGTGGCGGATCTCCGCCAGGCCAGCGGTCAGGCTCGTAGTTGCGGATGTATAGATGGTCGCTGGTCCGGATAGCCCGCATCGGGTAGCCGACGTCGCCGGGCCGCGCTTGCATGTGGCGCTCGCGGCCAACTACTGTCGCGCCTCGCTCGGGATCGACCCGCCCCGACGCTTCGGAGGTCAGAGTTTGCAGCAGACTACGGCCGCTCATTTGTGGCTCGGGCTCAATTCCACATGCCTCCAGAAACGTCGGCGCGAAATCGGCAAGACTGACGAAATCCTCGACCACGCGGCCCGCCGCTACTCGTGCCGGCCACTGCACAACCAACGGCACGCGAACTCCGTAGTCGTAAAGGTTTGTCTTCGCCCCGGGGAACGCCATGCCGTTGTCGCTCGTGACAACCACCAACGTGTTCTCAAGTTTGCCGGTTTTTTCCAACAGCGCCAGCGCCTCGCCGACTTCACGGTCGAAGCGCTGAATCTCAAGCAGGTAGTCGAGAATGTCGTTGCGCACCTCTGGAATATCAGGGAGAAAGCCGGGAACCTCAACGTCGTCCGAGCTGAGACCGGCTGCAGCCCCCGAGCCCTTTTCGAACGGGCGATGCGGATCACTCGTCCCAAACCAGAAGCAAAACGGCTTGCCCTCCGGCAGGTCGGCAAGGAATCGGTCGAAACTCTGCGAATCCGGTCCGGCCGGGTTTTCTGACCGGCCCGCCACTTCAAAAGTTGCCCGGTCCCCAGCCCTTGCGGATACGCCCGATCTCGTACCCAGCGTCGGCCAAGATGTCCGTGTAGAGACGCATATCCCTTGGCATGAAGTTGCAAAGATTGCCCGCCGCGCCTAGCCGCCACATATGCTGTCCGCTCAGCGCCGCCGACCGCGCCGGCGTACATGACGGGCAGCAGCAATCGGCGTTTGGGAAGTAAACGCCATTTTGGGCGACACGATCGAAGACGGGCGTCTCTACAACGGGATCGCCCGCGAGGCTCGTGTGCGCGAAGGACTGATCGTCCGAGATAGCCAAGAAAATGTTGGGGCGCTCGTCAACAATAGCCTTCGAGCAGGACTCTCCCGCCAGAACCAATCCGGCCGCCGCGCTTGCACTAAGGAACTCTCGCCGGCTTGTCATCGACTTACCGGACCCAATGCATTGCGAACGAGATTCCGCTCTTTGTCGAACCACTCGGCATAGGCCGTCCCTGGCAGAAACTCGTCGTGCGCCTCGGCTAGAAGCCCAGCCATCTGCTCGCGCATCTTGTTCATGCGCGGCAGATCCTGCCCGCCTTCGGCTAGATTTCGCATTTGATAAGGGTCCTCAAGGTTGTCGAACAGTTCCTCCTTGCCGCTGAGCCACTTAATGTAGGTGAACTGTGGGTCCCTTGCCGCCCTCCATTCGGGCCACAACGTTTGTGTTTGAAAGTAATCCCAGTGAGACGAATAGTTCATCATCAGCGCCGGCTCGCGATCGGCGCCACGCGCCCCGAGAACGGCTTCGCTCATATCAATCCCGTCGGCGGTCTCAGGGGCTCGGAGGCCGGCCAGCGAGCACAGTGTTGGCATATGGTCGAGGCCAGTATAGATGTCATCACGAACGGACCCCACCTCGGTATGGCCCGGCCAGCGAACAATCAAGGGAACGTTGACCGACTCGTTATACGGCGCCATCTTGTTAATGAGGTTGTGCGAGCCGTGCTGCTCGCCGTGGTCCGCGGTGAATATGACAATCGTGTCCTGCGTCAAACCAGAGCTGTCGAGGAAGTCGAGGATGCGGCCGAGATTATCGTCCATGTTCTTGCACATCGCCAGATAACAGCGCCTCTCGAAGGGATCGGTTCTGCGCGGGTGATCCTCAGGGACGTTCGGCGAATCGTGCAGTTGCTCGGGAATCTGTTCCAGGTATCCAGGCGGGTTATGCGACGCGCGAAACGGGTTATGCGGCGGGTGCGGCGCGACCATTAAGAAGAAAGGTTGCTCGTCGTTCTTGCGACTCTCCATGTAGGCGATGGCCTGATCGGTCTCGGTATCGGATTCGTATTTTTCCGAGAAAATCTTGCCGGGCTCATCGCGATAGAACCAGTAGTTATTGAACGAAACGTGGAAATTGTACGCCTCCCAGTGTTGGTAGCCGAGCCGGTCCGGTCCGGGTGGCACGAACTCCGGATCGGGAAACGCATCGCCGTCAGCGGCGCGCTTGGCGTAATCACCGTTGTAGGGGTCGACGTAAAGATCTTCGTATTTGCGGCCGCCCGAGGCGAGATGCCACTTGCCGATAAAGCCCGTTTGGTAGCCGCGGTCCGCGAAGACTTGCGCCAGACACTGCTCGTTTAAGTCGGTGTTCGTTTGCGTCCAGTTGCAAAAGATTCCAGAGTGCGTCGGGTAACGGCCGGTCTGCAGCATGCCGCGGTACGGAGTACACAACGGATAAGTCGACCAGCCATTGGTAAAGCGAACGCCCTCGGCGGCTAAGCGATCGATATGCGGGGTCTCGATATCGCGACCGCCATACACGCCACACACGTCAGCTCGCAACTGATCGTCAAAGATAAAGAGGATGTTCGGACGCTTCGAAACAGTCTGCGTAGAATCGGCGCAGGCGCCGAGCGCCGCTCCACCAAGGGCTCCAACAAACTCACGCCGGTTC
Source organism: Bryobacterales bacterium (assembly GCA_965247305.1). Lineage (GTDB taxonomy): Bacteria > Acidobacteriota > Terriglobia > Bryobacterales > UBA6623 > CATQHP01. Next base: position 6,462,131 of record OZ252030.1, read on the forward strand.
AATCCCGATATCATGGGCGGCATTGTAGCGAGATTGCCGCCATACTGGGCAATGAATAGGCTTCCGCTTGCTGCGTGGCTTCTGTCGGCGGAGTATCATCCTGCCTGCTTGCCGTTCCAACGAGCTGATGAAGGCATTAAGGCGAACGCCCCATCGAAGGCATTCCGAGACCACACTAATATCGTTGTATGACCCTCGGCAACCGGGCGAAAACGAGTCTGCTCGCGATCAACTATGTGGCCATCGCCTGTGTTGCTATCTTCTTAGCGCCCGGCGCCGCGGCTCAAGCTCCCAAGCAAACCGCGGCGTCGGCAGCCGCCAAGGCGTGGATCGAAGACGTGGACGCCGGCAGATACGCCCAAGCGTGGGAGCGCACAGCTTCAGAGGCCAAGAAGCTCATATCGCGGCCTGAATGGGAGCGCATCTTCCTAAGCGAGCGCCGGGCTCTGGGCAAGGTCATTTCTCGCAAGTTGATCCAAACCCGCCCGACCGCCGAGTCGGACGTGGTTATATTCAAGACGTCGTACGAGAAAAAGGAATCCGTGGGCGAGATGTTGATGCTCATGCGCGACCCGGACGGCCAGTGACGAGTCCTCGGCTATGAGATTCTATGAAGTCGATTGGGGACGGAGCCCGATCGTCACAGATCGTTGATTCGTAAGCAGGATTCGAACCTCGAATTGAACAGCGGGAGTCGCATCTAAATCTTCGCAATCAACCGACTCGACGTCCAAACTTGGGCTCCGCCTCGGATCTCTTATGTTGTTGAAACGGCGGGAGTAATAAATCTCAAAACCACAGGGCCGTCGGAGTTTGTCGGAATTCACGCAGATGCAGTCGTTTAGATGAAATTGTCCGTGCGAGAATGAACTTACTATGTCCGCACGGGACTTGATCGTCGCAAATCGCGAGCGTATCACTGCGGCCGCCAAGCGCCACGGGGCGTCGAACTTGCGTCTCATTGGTTCGGCCGCGCGGGGTGAAGACGGCCCCGATAGCGATATTGATTTGCTCGTCAACTGGGAACCAACGACTAGTGTCCTGTATCTAAAGTTCGCGTAACATTAAACAGGTTGTTGTCGCCATGTCTATATGGGGAAGACGACGACAACTGGTCCTCAATTGAAACCGCTCAAGCTCAACCCGGCCGAGCGCGAGAGCCTGCAAAGTTGGGCGCGACGGCGCAAGTCCGCGCAGGCTCTTGCCCAACGCGCCAGGGCCATTCTGCTCGCCGCCGACGGACTCAACAATACCGTCGTCGCCGCCCAACTCGGCTGGGCCCGCCGTACCGTTGGCAAATGGCGCCAGCGCTTCCTCGACAAAGGCCTCGACGGGCTGCTCGACGAACCGCGTCCCGGCACGCCGCGGCGCGTCAGCGATGACGAGGTCGAACGCGTCATCACGCTCACTCTGGAATCGACGCCCCCCGACGCCACGCATTGGTCAACACGCTCGATGGCCAAGACCTGTGGCTTGAGTCACTCCAGCGTGCAGCGCATCTGGAAGGCCTTCGCGCTGCAACCCCATCGCAGCGAAACTTTCAAGCTCTCGCAAGATCCGTTGTTCGTCGAGAAGGTGCGCGACATCGTCGGTCTGTATCTCAACCCGCCCCAGCGGGCGTTGGTGCTGTCGGTTGACGAGAAGTCTCAGATCCAAGCCCTGGACCGCACGCAGCCGCTGCTGCCGCTGCGTCCCGGACAAATCGAGCGCCGCACGCACGACTACAAGCGCCACGGGACGACCTCGCTGTTTGCCGCGTTGGATGTCAAGACCGGCCATGTGATCGGCGAGTGTCATCGCCGTCATCGCGCGGTCGAGTTTCGCAAGTTTCTCGACACCATCGACCAGGCGGTCCCCGACTCGCTCGAGATCCACTTGATCCTCGACAACTACGGAACCCACAAGACCCAGATTATTCAGCGTTGGCTGGCCAAACGGCCGCGCTACCATCTGCACTTCACGCCGACCAGCGCGTCTTGGATCAACCTTGTCGAGCGTTGGTTCGCCACTCTGACCCAGAAGCAGATTCGCCGCGGCGTACATCGCAGCACAGCGGAGTTGGAACGCGCCATCGAGGATTACATCCAACTCAGCAACGCCGACTCCAAGCCGTTCGTCTGGTCCAAAACCGCCGACCAAATCTTCGCTTCCCTCGCCCGCTTTTGTAATCGAACTTTAGAGACAGGACACTAGGTTGCTCGACCATGCGGGATTGATGCTTGAGCTAGAAGAGATCCTCGGGCGAAAAGTTGACATCGCGAGCGATGGCTGGCTCAAGCCTCGCGTCCGCAATAACGTCTATCGCGACGTTGTTCCGCTGTGAGGGGCGATCTCGAACGTCTGCAAGACATCCTCGACGCGATCGAGAAGATCCGTGTCCAATCGACCCACGGCGAGGAGCGCTTCAAGTCAGACGAGCTGATCCAAGTCTGGATTGCCTATCATCTTCAGATCATTGGCGAAGCGTCGAGCGGACTTTCTGACGAGATTCGCCGGCGGCACGCCGAGACGCCGTGGGCAAGAATCATCGGGATGCGAAACATCCTTGTTCATCAGTACTTCGGCCTCAATCTGGAACACCTTTGGAACGCCGCGGCCAACGATTTGAGAGATCCGGGACGGGAGTGGAGTGCCTACGGAAAACGAGACCAGTAGAGAGGGGACACAATATCATCGAATGGAGAGGAGGCTGGAGTGTCTCGGAGGAACTTTACGAAGGAATTCAAGATCGCGGCGGCGCAGAGGATGCGGGAGATCCGGGAGATCCGGGACGGAGATCCGGGACGGAGATCCGGGACGGAGCCCGAATTCGCGAGATCCGCGAGATCCGGGACGGAGCCCGAATTCGAGGGAGATCCGGGACGGGGAGATCCGGGACGAGATCCGGAGAGCGAGATCGGAGAGCGAGATCCCGGAGAGCGAGATCCGGGAGGGAGCCCGGGAGATCCGGGAGATCCGGGACGGGAGATCCCGGGACGGGAGATCGGGACGGGAGATCCCGGGACGGGAGATCCGGGACGGGAGATGGGACGGGAGATCCGGAGATCCGGAGATCCGGGACGGAGCCCGAATTCGAGTGAATGCTGATTACAAGTCGTTGCGTGAACTTCAGGCGGGCCAGTGCGAACCTGGGCCTTGTCGATGGAGTTCTGGTTTAGTCCAGATCGGCTACCTCCCCGCCGTCGATGAGTCGACTCACCCTTTAGCGCTACAATTGCGCCGTGGCTCCCATCATTTCAATCGCCGCCTGTTTAGCCATCACCCTTATTTCGGTCGCGTCCGCCCGAGCCCAAGGGACCGCCAACGGCGAATGGCCAGTCTACGGCGGCGACAAGGCCGGGACCAAATACTCGCCGCTCGATCAGATCGATCGCGACAACTTCAGCGATCTCAAAATTGCCTGGCGCTGGCAGTCAGTTGACGGCTTTCTGAGCAAGAGCACCGCCAACGGCGGCGAGTGGCACGCATCCCGCGACGCCGTCGTCGAGCAGCTGGAGCAGGAGACCCCGAATCTTTATCGCGAGAAGTTCACGCCGAATTGGTCGAGTTTTCAGGCCACGCCGCTGATGATCGGCGGGATCCTCTATTTCAATACGCCGCTTTCGCAAGGTGTGGCGGTGGACGCTCGCACGGGCAGGACCCTGTGGGTCTTCAACCCAAAGAGTTACGAGGAAGGCACGACGCCGATGACGGCCGCCTGGCGCCAACGCGGGGTGGCCTACTGGAGAGACGACGGCGTTGATAGCTCCAATGGCCCCAAAGAACGGATTCTCTGGGGCACCGGCGGCGGCGATATGATCTGCGTGGATGCCAAGACTGGTCACCCGTGTGAGGACTTTGGCTTGAACGGCCGGATCGACCTCACCCAGCGACTGCCCCGCGCCGAACGCTCAAAGCGCGACTATCTCAATGCCATGCTCTACTCGGTGCAATCGCCGCCCATTGTCGTCGGCGATGTGGTGATCCACGGCTCCTCCGTCGCTGACCGGATCATCAACAAAGAGGCCGTGCCGGGCTGGGTCAGGGCCTGGGACGTGAGAACAGGCGAGCACATGTGGGATTTCCACACCGTGCCTCAGGGCGGAGACGAGGGCGTGGAAACCTGGGAGAACGACTCCTGGCGCAATTCCGGCAACAACAACGTCTGGACCTACTTGAGCGCCGACGAGGAGCTCGGTTACGTCTACCTGCCGACGGGCACAGCGACCAACGACTACTACGGCGGGCACCGCCCTGGCGATAATCTGTTCTCAGAAAGCATCGTCTGCGTTGACGCTAAAACCGGCAAGAAAGTCTGGCATTTTCAGGCCGTCCATCACGGGCTGTGGGACTACGACTTTCCAACAGCCCCGAATCTGCTGGATATCACGGTCGACGGCAAAGAGATCAAAGCGCTGGCGCAGGTGAGCAAGCAGGGCTTCCTCTACGCTTTCGACAGGGTGACGGGCGAACCGATCTGGCCGATCGAGGAGCGGCCGGTCCCGACCGACACCAATTTCCCCGACGAGAAGCCTGCGCCCACTCAACCGTTCCCCACGCGGCCCGCGCCCTTCGACTACCAGGGCGTGGTGGAAGATGACCTGGCGGACTTTACCCCCGAAATCCGGCGGATGGCCCTCGAGGCCGTCAAGGGCTTCACGCTCGGCCCGCTGTTCACGCCGATGATGCTTCCGGATGATACGACGAAAGGTCTTCTGTTCCGGCCGACGGGTGGCGGCGCGGCCAGTTGGACGGGCGCCGCTGTCGACCCGGAGACCGGCATGCTCTACGTGCCGTCACGCAACAGTCCGGGCGTGATGGCGTTCTATACGCCTGAAGGCGGAACTCTCAGCTATACCCATGGCGCCCCGGAGGCCGAACGGCTCTCCGGAGCCGGGCGACCCACGCCGAGCATGCCGCACGGCCTGCCGCTGCTCAAACCCCCGTACTCGCGCATGACCGCCATCGACATGAATACGGGCGAGCATGCCTGGATGACGCCACTCGGGAACGGCGATCGGATCCGCAATCATCCCATGTTGCGCGATCTCGATTTGCCGCCCCTCGGCGGCGACGGCCGTGGGGGACCGTTGCTGACGAAGACTCTCCTGGTTACCGCGCTTTCGGCCGGCGGCAGCGGCGGCGCTGCGCGCCTGGTTGCCTATGACAAGGCGACGGGTGCGGAGCTGGCCTCGGTGGATCTCCCACGCGGCGCGATCGGCACGCCGATGACCTACATGCTCGACGGCAAGCAGTACATCGCCCTAACCATCGGCGGCTCTCCCCCCGAACTCATCGCGTTCGCGCTGCCCGAAGGCGCGGGCGGCGGCGGTAGCGTAACACAGTCGCAAGCGACGCTCGGGCGCCGAGTATTTGTCCGCGCCTGTATCGCCTGTCACTCTGACAAGCCAGGGGTGGCAACTGGGCACAGCGCCGCTCCGCCGGTCATCGGCGAGGCCTTCCGATCCCGCTGGGCTGATCCCCCTACGGCCAATCTCCTCAATACCGTCAGGCAAACCATGCCACCCGCCGCGCCAAACAGCTTAAGCGCAGACGAGTACGCAGCCGTAACGGCCTACCTGTTTCAGCTCAACGAGTAGGGTAATTTCAGCGGTCCGGTCCTCTTCGACGCGCAAACCTACGCCAGCGCATCCTTGCAGTACTGAACACACTTGGCCAATTCCGTCATTACGTCGGAACCCTCGGGGATCGGGTGCTCCATCTCCAGGGTGGCCATAAAGTCGTACTTCTCGCGCTTCATCAACTGCAGGATCTCTTTGATAGGCGTGTCTCCCTCGCCCCAAGACATGTTCGGCCCTTGATCCTTCTTGCGATCTTTCACGTGAATGTTGCTGATACGGCTGTGATGCTTCTTGATGAACTCCGCCGGGGAGTACCCATTGCCAGCGGTAAAGTGGCCGATGTCCACATTCGCACCGTTGTATTTCGAGTACGACATGGCCGTTTCCCAGCTCTGAGGCGCGGCGAACGACTCCGGCCGGTCAATAGCCGCGTGACCGTGGTAACCGACAATGAGTTTGTGCTTGTCGGCGAATGCCCCGATTCGCTTCGTGGTGCTCAAAGGCGGCTCGCAAGTGATGAACCGCGCGCCGACGGCCTTCGCCACCTGGAACATGTAATCCAGCTCATCGTCTACCATCTTGTCGACTGAATCGAACTTGACGATATCGATGGTCACGCCCGCATCTTCGTACTTCTTGCGGAACGTCTTGAACCCGTCCATAGAGGCCGCGAGACGCCAGCGCCGAATATCCTCGGTAGCCGCATCGAGCACCGCCTGGTCCTCGGGCGTCAGTTGTCGCCGACGGCGCGACGATCCTCGCGGTTGACCAGAAGCGGCTGCAGCGGCAGCGCGGCGGCGAGCAAGCTGCGAGCGGCCATCCTCGGGCGCACCGAGGAATACCTCGACAGGTTGTGAGCGCAACTCAACAGTGCTTAGCCCAAGCTTCACGAGTGCGTCGAGAACTTCGTCGGCCGTGTTTGCCACCCGCCGAAAGCTGTACGGCGCGTTGATTCCAACATGGACGCCGCCGAAATTCGAATCGGGTTTCGCGAGCAGTGTAGCCGACGATAGCGCGCCGAGCGAAAGCTTCCCGAAATCTCTTCTTGTGTAGTTAATGCTGCTTGCCATGCGTATTCACCTTCCGGCTAAGAGGCGTCGGCCACGATCCGGCGGTTACTTGCCCGCAATGCCCGACCCGACTGCTTGCCCCAGCACCAAGCCCGTGAAAATCGGAGGCTTCACCGCTTTTCATTCAAGAGCGGTCTACGCCGTTACTGAAAATGCTCTAGAACCCTTTTCAGTTCACTTCGGCGTCCGGCCTGCGTATATAGTTGGCGTCGATCTCTTCCGGCTTTTGCCCACGATTGGCGGCAAGCTCTTTCACGGCGATTTCAGCGACCCCTCGGGCGATCGCCCGGTCCACGATTGATTTCTTCTCGCCCGATGCAGGCTCCGCCGGCCCACTACTTTCAAATATCGCTGGGTCAGTCGCGATGTATGTTGGCGATTGGCCACGAAAACGTTCAACTAACTCCGTGCAGCGACAAACCGTTTCGTCGAACACTTCTCGCAGTTCGCTGTCGTAGCAGGCTACAAACACCTCGCCTCGTCGGGCGTCCAGCAACGGGATTCGCAGCTCGGCGCTCCCCGCGGCGGCAATTGCCTTGAGATTCGAAACGGCTACGGCTGGGGTGCCGTGGATCTCGGCAAGTGCTTTAACAGCCGACAGGCCGACGCGAATCCCGGTAAATGAGCCCGGGCCTGAAGCCGCCGCAAAGCCATCCATCTCGGCAAGCGTAGTCCCGTGCCTCGCAAGCAGCTCGTCTAGCTGTTGATAGAGCACGCTGCCGAATCCATCTGGGGCTTCAACCAAGCGAGCTTCAGCGATCGCGTCCCCGAGCCAAAGCGCGAGACTACCCTCGCGACGAGTCGTGTCGAATGCGAGAACGTTCATGTGGGATTGAATCGGATGACGGCGCCCGGCCGCCCCAGGCTACGCGACTTTCTTCTTGGCCGCCTTCTTGCGCTTGGTGGCTTTCTTTTTGACAGCCCTTTTGCGCGTCCGCTTGACACCCACGCCGGCTGCGATTCGTTCGGCGCGCGCCTGAAGCAGGCCAACGGCGTCGTCGATCGTAAGCGCGTCGGGCTGCAGGCCGCGTGGCAGAGAAGCGTTGATCTCACCGTCTGTTACGTACGGTCCGAATCGGCCCGAAAGAACTTTGAGATCTAGCTCGGTTATGGGGTGCTTGCCGACTTCTTTGAGAGTTTCGATCTTGGCTACTGCCCGCCGCCAGCCCTTGGGTTGCCGCAAAAGTTCAACTGCCTGCTCAAGCACGATTTCGAGTGGGTCGCTGACATCCGCTGGGATCGAGCGAATTTCCTCTCCCCACTTGACGTAAGGCCCGAAGCGGCCATTTGCGGCCGTGACATCCTGCTGGTCATCCGGGTGCTTACCCAAGGAACGCGGCAGCGAAAGCAGTTTGAGAGCGTAGGCGAGGTCGACTTCTTCAGGAGTCTTACCCGCCAGCAACGACGCCATTTTCGGCTTCTCGTCGTCGCTGGCCTCGCCGAGCTGCACATACGGACCGAACCGGCCGCTCTTGAGGTAGACCGGTAAATTCGTCTCGGGATCGGCGCCCAAAGGTTCCGGACCCCGCCGAGCGATCTCAACCAGCTCGAATGCCTTTTCAATCGTCAGCTCGTCAGGGGCCACCATGTCGGGCACGCTGGCGCGATTTTCGCCGTCGGTCAAGAATGGCCCATAACGCCCGATGCGCACCTCGATTGCGGTGCCGTCTGGTGTCGTGCCGATTGGCAGTCCGCAGACGACGCGAGGGTCGATCCCCGTCTCGCCTGAACGGACCAACGCCTGTAGGCCGGCGTGGCCGTTTCCGAAATAAAAACCTTTGAGATAGTCGAGACGCGCCAACTCGCCGCGCGCAATCGCATCGAGTTGATCTTCGAGCTGTGCGGTGAAAGCGTAGTCAGTCAAATGCGTGAAGTGATTTTCGAGCAAACCGACCACAGCCATTGCGGTGAATGTCGGCACGAGCGCGCTGGCCTTTTTAAAAGCATATGAGCGTGACAGGACCAGTTCGACAATCGTCGCCCACGTGCTCGGGCGGCCAATGCCGAGCCGTTCGAGTTCGCGGATCAAACTGCCTTCTGTATATCGCGCCGGTGACTGCGTGTGGCGTTCTGTAGCGTCAGCGGATCGCGCCTCCAGAGCGTCACCCTGCGCCATCGTGGGCAGAATTCGCTCTTTGTCCCCTAGCTCTGATTCCGGGTCAGCCGCGGCTGCCGTGTACGCTTTCAGGAATCCCGCAAATTCGATAGTCTTTCCCGTTGCTCTGAAGCGCGCCTCGCCCGAATCGATGAGTACCACCGAGTTGGTACCCCGCGCGTCCTTCATCTGGCTCGCTGCGGTGCGCTGCCACACCATCTCGTAAAGCTTTGCGGCCTCGGGGCCGAGCTGGCGGCGAACATCCGCGACAGCTCGAAATTCTTCGCCCGCCGGACGAATCGCTTCGTGCGCTTCCTGCGCATTCTTTACCTTGGTGCGGTAGTAGCGAACTTCTTCAGAGAGATACTCCAACCCAAACTCGCGCTCGATTAGTGTGCGCGCCGCGACCTTCGCCTCGTCTGACAACGTGGTCGAATCGGTACGCATGTACGTGATGAAGCCGTTTTCATAGAGCTGCTGCGCGACGCTCATTGTGTGCCGGGCCGAGAAACGTAGCTTGCGGTTGGCCTCTTGCTGTAGCGTGCTGGTAACGTACGGTGCCTGTGGCGCCGTCGTGTATGGCTTCTCCTCGACGGACGAGACTCGTGCCGCGCCGTCCCGGACTTGATTCTGTAGCGCAAGTGCCGCCGCTTCTTCGAGCCGAACGCCGGCCGTGGCGTCCTTGAGTTGCCCCGTATCGGGATCGAAGTCTTTTCCGATGACAACGCGCTTCTCACCAACATGCGTTAGCTCGGCGTCGAACTCTTTACCCTCTTTCGCAAATACAGCCTTCAAGCCCCAGTACGAAGCTTCGGTAAATCGGATGCGCGCTCTCTCGCGCTCAACCAACAAGCGGACCGCTACGCTTTGCACTCGGCCGGCGCTAAGTCTCGGCGCCATTTTTTTCCAGAGCAATGGGCTGACTTCGTAACCGAACAGGCGGTCAACGACGCGCCGAGTTTCTTGTGCTCGAACCAAGTTTTCGTCGATATCGCGAGGACTATCTAGCGAGCGCTGAATAGCGTCTCTCGTGATCTCGTGGAACACCAATCGCTTGACCGGAACCTTGGGTTTTAGCGCCTCGAACAAGTGCCAGCTAATCGATTCGCCTTCGCGATCTTCATCAGTCGCGAAGTAGATCTGGTCGGCATCTTTGACGGCTGCGCGAAGTTCCCTGACCTGCGCCTTCTTCTCGGCGGGGATCACATATAGCGGTTCAAATTCGTGGTCGACGTTGACCCCCACGCGCGCCCAGGGCTCTTTCTTGAGCTTGAGCGGGATCTCCGACGCGCTCTTCGGCAAGTCGCGAATGTGACCGTTCGAGGCCTTGACGACGTAGCCGTCCCCAAGGAACTTAGTGATGGTGCGCGCCTTCGTGGGCGACTCAACGATCACCAACGTTCGTAGAATTGATTCCTCAGCCATGTACCCCTTCTATATAACAGCTTCCACAAATCGCCGTTACAAGCCTGGTCCTAGTTCGTCCAGACCCGAACGAACGTTTTGCCCGGCAACTGCCGGATTGCTCCGAAAAGCTCCAACTCGCTCAACGCCGAAAGTACGTCGGCGGCTCCGGCACCGTTGAGGTTACGGATAAGATCGTCAGCTTGGGTGGCTTCGTCCACGCGAAGCAGCGGTAATATCTTGCGGGCGAGAGTAGAAATCGAGCCAAACAGCGGTTTCTGCGCGTCTTCGTCAGCGGCGGCTCCCGCGGCTTCGAGCATCGCTTCGTTCCTAATCGAACTCAAAGCGCAGCGCACATCATGCGGCAGTTCCTCGACCACGTCGCTCGCCTCTTGCACCAACTTTGCGCCGTCTTTGATCAACAGATTCGGGCCCCAACTGGGCTTCGACAATATACTTCCGGGAACGGCCAGCACCTCACGATTCTGCTCCATCGCCAGTCTCGCGGTGATCAATGACCCGCTGTACTGAGCCCCCTCGACGACCAGAATGCCGTAACTGAGGCCGCTAATAATGCGGTTTCGAATGGGGAAATTTTGCGGGAAGCCCGTGGCTCCCATCGGGAACTCGGAAATTGCCAAACCCTCTCGGCAGATCGACTCCCAGAGCTTTGCGTTTTCCTTGGGGTACACGACGTCGACGCCCGTGCCTAACACGGCGATGGTCGATCCCCCCACTTCGAGTGCGCCAAGGTGCGCTTTCGAATCGATGCCCCTCGCCATCCCACTGGTGATCGTCAGCCCTTCGAGCGCGAGATCTTTGCATATTCGCTCGGTAACAGCCCGGCCGTACTGCGTTGGACGCCGAGTGCCGACCACGCCTATCTGGTGAGATTCGAGCAGGTCGGCATTTCCGATTGCGTAAAGCAGTATCGGAGGATCGGCTATTTCTTTGAGCCTGGCCGGATACCGCTCGTGCCCGTAGAAAACCAACTGCGCGTCTGCCGCCTCGACCTTTCGCAGCTCATCCGCCGCGTCGCCGAACGAGATGCCGCTATGGACTGACTGCGCGACCGCTGTTCGGATCCCCACAGATCGAAGCTCCGATACCGAGGCATGAAAGATCGCCGCGGGAGTACCGAATGCTTGAATAAGTTTGAGAGCGTTCCGGCCACCAAGGCCCGGAAGTAGGTGCAGAGCCAACCAGTAAAGCGCCGTTTCCTGGTCGGCTGCGTGAGCAACCATTTGAGTTGCCATGAATCTACCACACTGCGAACGACGAAAGCGCCAACCTCATTCGACGCGATAAACATTCGGGGCCAAGAACATTCTGGGTCAAGAAACCGAGGCGTAGACGGGAGTCTACGCTTTCACCAGCCCGCATTTCTAAAAACGTCGCAAGTGAACCGGCGTGAGACGTGCGTCAATACGACGCACTCGACGCTCGACGCCCACAGGCCTATTTTTTCATTCCGCCGATCACGGACCGCCCACTACTATTGCCCGACCACGTACAAGTAAATCTTCCGCTCTTTACCGCTCGCCGACACTGTTTCCGTCTTTGCCGCGTTCCAGCCAGGAATAGTCGAACCGTAGGACACAAGCCGTGTTCCCGGCCGCAGTTCAAGAGCGAACTTCGGCTTGAGTTGCTCGTACGACGAGCTCATGACATATACGGTAACGACTGTTGCCAGCCTCAGATCCGCGTCGAAGATGTTCTGTTCACGGATCTCGGTCAGGTTTTCAACTCCGGCCGCCCGAATCGCGGATTCGCTTTCGACGACCAATGCATGATTAATCTCGAGTCCGACCGCACGCGCTCCGAATTTCTTGGCGGCGCGAACTAAGATGCGGCCGTCACCGGAACCAAGGTCGTATACGACATCGTCCGCGGAAACATCGGCTAGCGCCAGCATTCGGTCGACAACCTCCCAGGGCGCCGGAACGTTGGGTGCAATGCTGCGCGGGTCGACGAGATTAGATTGCGCGAAGACCGCCGTTGCAAGGGCCAGGCCAAGAGCCGGAACACTCACGGTCCGGACGAGGCGGCGAGCGACAAATCGGTTTTCGCGCATTTGAATTTCCATCTACCCGTACGACGTGTCGCCGGCCTGTCGGGATCCAACCGTCTGCCGATCCTCGCTATTCAATGTGCAGACAAGCACAAAGCTACCCCGCGGCGCACCGCAATCAATGTATCACGATGGCGATCGCGAAAATGTCGCCTAACAGACCTGGCCTCTGCTGCTACAAACCGATCGCGATGTCGACGTAGTCGATAAACGCGTTGCCCGTAATAATGGCAACCGGAATCGCCGGCCCAATAAATATGGTGCCCGGAATTTGGACATTGAGCTGGTAGAGACCAATGAAGTCAGGAGCGGCCCCGGAAAAGATCACGTTGCCGGCCTCGCCGCCGAATTCGACCGATATCGCTTGGTCGATCGTGCGCGCGAATGGCTCGGCCCCAGGGGCGGGCGCGCCGTCGGCAAACGGTGGGCTTACCGCGCCAAGGCCGGTTAGGAAAATAATGACGAACTCGTCCGGCGCCGCCGGGTTATTCTCGCTGACTAGCGAAAAGTCAGCATGCGTAATGATGCCGTCGCCGATGCCCGAGGTATTCACGGAAAAGACTCCAGGGCTCGTTTCGGAAACCGGCGCCAACACCTCGTTTGACAGCGTGCCGTTGTTCGTGACGACAATCGAAGCCTGTCCGCCACTCAGCGAAAACGGCGTTTGAAGATTGATCTGCCCGGCCGATACAAAAAATAACGGAGCCGGCACGCCGTTGATGGTCACTGACACCCCCGAAAGAGATGTCGGCAAGGGCGTGGAACCCGCAATCGAAGTACCTGGGGCCAAGCCGGCGCCGAACAGCGAGAGTAGCGTCCCGGGCGACACCGGGTACGTGGTCGGCGCAAATGCCGCCGCGTTGAGCACGCCCTGTGGAAACAGAACAACGTCGCCGATGGGTTGGGCCGTAGGCGTCCGGATGCCAAACAAAATTCCGTGCACCTTAGCCAGCCGGGCGCTGTTTACCTGAGCGCTGACGAAGCCGTTGGGGGCCACACCTTGACCGACGCCCAACGCGGTCGACGCTCCGGAGGGGGCTCCGATGCCGAAGTTGTCGCCTGCGCGGTCGTCAAGAAAACCGAACCAGCCCGTACTGCCGGAGTCGACCGCGGAGCTCAACAGTAGCCCGTCGTCGAACGTTCCAAATCCTGTAGCTGTCGACTCGTGAGTGCGACGCGCGACCGTGGCCAGTCCGTCGCCGTTAGCTCGCAACCCACTTACCCCGGCCACGTATTTATCGCGGTCAAGCTCGAGGTTGAATTCTGAATACCAGAAATTCCCCTCAAAGTCGGCATCGCTCGAGCTGCTGCCAAGGCTGCGTACAGCGACAACGATCGAACGGCCGCCGGCGGCGCTAGAGTGGCCGAGCACATAATTGCCGGTCTCTGAAACAAAGACGTTGTACGCACCGCCGATCAGAGTCGAGCCAGTGCCAAACTCGACCGTGCCGCTTCCGTTCGCCGTCAGGGCATAGGTCGACCCGGCAACAGTTTCCGACAAAGGCTGATCACCTGAGGCCGCGCTATGCCCGCTGACCTCAATCGCGGTCAGAGCGCCGGCCGCGTCGCTAGAGAGCTCGATCAGCGCCGACGCCGCGTCCAGAACAGATCCCGCCGGCAGCGACAAAGATGACGCGATGTAGTCGCCGCTTAGGAGTGCGTTGGTCGCGCCGCTTGGCAATTTGACCGCGGCGAAAAAATCCTCGGTGGTGCTGCCGATTTCCGTGCTCGAACCCGTCAGCGCTTCCGCGCTCTCACCAATGCGAGCGTTGAGCGTGGCGCTGGTGTCCAGCGGATTCGTAAGCGTCAGGATTCCAGACGACTCGACCACATACGTCCCGCTACCGTTTACCGCTTGGAGTGAGCCGCCGCCCACTCCTGACTCCGCGGCAAATGTAAATCCGCCATTGCCGTCGAATGAAATTGTGCCGCCGATTGTCTGCACGTTCGACAGCGCCCCGATGCCGTCGACGTCTCCGGCGAGTTGGACGAAACCGTAGTCACCCATTAGGGCCGAGTTGTCGAGCTGCTGACCAAACCCTACCCCTACGAGCAGCGAGGTGAGCAAAACGTGAAGGAAATATTTCATAGCGTTTGAAGTTTCAGTGGTGATCGGAAGGGCTTATCGACGAGTAGCACTAGGGCCTCTGCACGAGGCCGCCGGATAGTATTAAGATACAACCCTAATTTACCCTCGAAGTTGCGTTCAGACTATACTCTCAAGGGACTGTCCAAGTCATTGTAAGCTATGGGGTTTGGGGCCGAATGTGGCAGGCGAGGGGCGGATCCGCCAGATTCATCAGCGTCGCCTCCGCAACTTTACTGCACAGCCCGGGTTCGAAAACTGTAATGGACGGGTTAGTCTGCTGCCGATTTGAGGAACACATTTATCTCGTGAGCACTACTAAAATGAAACTACTGACCCCTTGCTGGGAGGACTCACAGTGATCGAACGTTCGAAGATCGCCCTACCGGCCTTCGCGTTATTACTTATTCTCGTACTCGCATATGCGCCGCAGCCAGCCGCGCTGGCCGCCAATCTTGACGTGATTGATGGCGGCGAAGATGAAGCTCTCGACGGATCGTTCCCAGCGCACGGCGATTGCAGCTACCTCGGCCGTGACCGCGATAAATATGCGGGCATAGGCCTCGCCGCGGACCTGCGGCGCATGCAGCAACGCGCCGCCTTGACGGGCAGCGTCATGCGCTCGATGGGCTCGACTCGTAGCTCGGGACCGCGCACGCGTGGCGACCTATTTGGGGCTCGAAATAATCCTCCTCCTACTGGGCCTTGCGCCGGCATCGACGATTGCATTCAGCGCACCGCGGCGGCGGCGGGCGTCCCGATTGCGGACCTCACCACCGACACCGAGTTCTTACGCCGAGTCACGCTCGACCTGACCGGCCGGATACCTGCGCCGAACGAAATCTTGGCATTCATTAGCGACGATTCACCAGACAAGCGCGCAAACGTCGTTCAACAACTACTCAACACCCCGCAATGGGCTGACCGCTGGGCGATGTTCTTTGGCGACCTGTTTAGGAACACGAGGGTCACGGCCCAGGTCAATCGTTATCCGAATGGCCGGGATTCGTTTCATCTGTTTTTGCTCCAATCGTTACAGCAGAACAAGCCCTACGACCAGATGGCTCGCGAGATGATCTCGGCGGCCGGCTATAGCGATGGCCGCCAGTACCCTGAGACCTACTCGAGTTTTGAGCACTTTCAGCAGGTGAATGGGAACTACGCGGCCAATCCTGTTACCCCCTCGCCGGTTGCCTACATCGTCGGTGGCAGAACCACCGGCGGGCCGATCCAAGACACCTACGATTCCCTAGCTTTCTTCAGCGCACGCGATTTCCTAGGGCTCGGCCAGATGGACTGCGTGCTCTGCCACGACGGCCGCGGCCACCTCGACGCGCTGAGTGTTTGGGGGACGGCGGCGAAACGCCTCGAAGGCTGGAGCATGGCGGCCTTCTTTTCCGATATCCCGCGCTACCAGACATGGCGCACGCCACGTCGCTTGCTACCCACCAATCCGGCGAATGGGCGACGGGTAAGAGCGAACTACTATCTAATCCAAGACCTCGCGCCCGGCCGTCAGCAGGTAACGCGGCAGGGTGACCTGGCTGGCGACTACCTCGCGCAAACCGAGGGCGGCAACAGGCCCGACCGCGTGCACAGCTCGCAATTCGTACAGCCGACTTATCCCTTCGCGCTCGAAAGCGCGGCACAGACAGCCGTCTCGCAAAACCTCCCGCTACGCCAACAATTGGCGTCGTACCTAACTTCCGACAGACAGTTTGCTCGCGCGGCCGTGAACTACATCTGGAAGGACTTCTTCTCGCGCGGAATCGTCGAGCCGGCTGACCAGTTTGACCTAGCGCGCCTCGACCCAACGAATCCGCCGCCGGGCCCATGGGAAATCCAACCCTCTCACCCTGAGTTGCTCGAACTACTCGCGGACGGTTTCATCGGAAGCGGTTTCGACTTGAAATGGCTGATGCGAGAGATCACAAATTCTCGCACTTATCAGCTCTCATCCCGTTTCGAGGGAGCGTTTAACCCGACGAACGAAAAATATTTCGTGCGGCACAACGTGAAGCGCTTGACCGCCGAGCAGATGCACGATGCCGTCACCGCCGCCAGCGGCATCGGCGCGACGTACGGTGTCTCGCGCGGTATCGGCGTCGTGAATGCGGCGATGAAATTCCCCGACGTGGTAAACATGCCGCCCGCGCGACGCTTTGAGGGCATGCGTACATTCCTAAGCGCATTTTTTCCCGGCGACCGCGAAGAGACTCCGCGCAGTGGAGAGGGCAGTCCGTTACAGGCATTGCAGCTAATGAACAGCGCGTTTGTCTCGGCTCGAATCAACCCTTCCAGTGGCAGCGGTACGCTGTCGAGCATCCTCACTCTGCCGGACGACACGCTCGTGACTACCCTCTATCTGCGCGTGCTGAGCCGCATGCCCACGCCCGAAGAACTCGCTCTTGGCGTGCAGACGCTGAACAGCGGTGATCGCGGCACACAGGCGTCGAGCCTGATGTGGGCCATGCTCAACAAGACCGACTTTTACTTCAACTACTAGAGAGCAAAGTAGGCGCACAATGAACGAACGCGATCGTTTCGAGAAAATTATCAATAAGATTCCGCACGAGCACCACTCCTTCTTTGCCCGTCCGCACGCCACACGACGTCAGTTCTTCCGCAACCTCGCCACAGGCGTCGGCGGCTATTGCCTAGCGAATACGTTTGCTCCCACTGAGGCCCGCGCGCAGGGCTCGGTCGAACCAAAAGGGACCGCCAAGAACGTCATATTTCTGTTCCTACGGGGCGCCCCGACCCATGTCGATCTGTTCGATTTCAAGGATCTGCCAGGTGTGACGCCAGCGGACTTCGCGCCCGAGACTTTCAACGGTGTGACGATTCCGATGGGGCTACTCGGAAATACCTCGCGTGTGATCGACAAGATTGCGATCGTCCGTTCGGGCCTTGCCTGGGCGCGAGCCCATCCGTTAGCGCAGACATGGGTACAGATCGGCCGCAACCCTACGTCGGTGACTGGGCGTATCGCACCCCATATCGGCAGCGTTGTTGCGATCGAAAAAGAGCAGGACCGGCGTCCAGACCAGGCCTTCCCCGCTTTTATCGCGCTCAACTCGTCCGGGGCTCCCGGCGCGGGTTATTTCCCTGTCGAGTATGGCCCGTTCAAGACAACGCCCACCGGGGTCGGTTTGGCTAATGCCAGTCACCCTTTAGGCCAGCAGACTTTCGACGTCCGCTGGGAATTACTGCAACAGATGGACGGGAATCTGCGGGGCGCCAATTCGGTGTTCGGTAAGCAGGCCGCGGGCATGGGCGAGTTGTACGAAAATGCTCGCCGCTTGATGTTCAATCCGGCGGTGACCACAGCCTTCAGCTATACCGATGAAGAGAGCGACCGTTACGGCGGCACCACATTCGGCAACGCCGTACTCACTGCGCGCAAGGTAATTGAAGCCGATCAAGGGACGCGCTTCATTCAGATCACCTCAAACGGCTGGGACCACCACGGAACGATCTACGACGACGGACCGGGGCGCAACATCTATAACCAAAGCGCCGAGTTTGATCCGGCGTTCGCCGCGTTAATCGAAGACCTCGATGCCGCCGGCAAGCTTGACGAAACACTAGTTGTGGTTTGTGGTGAATTTGGCCGCACGCCGGGCCAGCTTTCGAGTGGCCGCCAGGGCCGCGATCACTATCTGCAAATGTTCTATACGTTTGCGGGCGGCGGCGTAAAGGGCGGCACGGTCATCGGATCAACCAACGACACGGGAGGCCGCGGGCCGGGCTCATTCACGATCGATCCGGGCTGGTCACAACTCCGCGACATCCGCCCCGAAGACATCGAGGCGACAATCTACTCAGCCCTCGGGATAGACTGGACCACCGTTCGCACCGACGACCCCCTAGGGCGTGGCTTCTACTACGTCCCGCTAAGCGAAGAATCAGTCTACGCCCCAGTCCACGAACTCTGGGGCTAGCCCTTCGGGCGGGGACTGGCACATGCGATCTCGTAATCTCTCCACCTTGACGAACCCTAGCCCGCATTTCTCACCAGCCAGCGAGGGAAAGTGCGTGGAAGGTGCGCCAATACGAGGCGCACGATACTTGGCGCGCGCAGGCGTACTCGACAGTCCGTTGAGCACGGCAAGCGAGCGCAACGAAGTATTGGCGCGCCTAACGCGTACTTTCACCGTTGACTGGTGAGAAATGCGGGCTAGTGTTGCCTGTCCCCTACCAAGGGCCGATATCTCAAGTAGTGGGGTATCCACTTCATTCAGGTGACCCCAATATCTTGTGGTTGGGAAGCTGCAAGAAATGGCAACGCCGGCGCTGGCAGGAGTCCCTTGGCGGCCCGCAGGCGGCCTTGATGCGATTCGCCCGAGCGGTCGCTGGGCTTGGTGCGATTTGGGGTCGCGGACCTTCACAGCCTTCCACACCCCGAAAAACTGGCCCTGTCGGCGAAAGTTTCTGGGCGTGCCGTTTGCGGAACACAACATCTTGGGGTTACCTGAGTCAAATGGATACCCCACTCTCAAGTTTCACAACTAGAGCATTTTCAAGAATCACGTAGACCGATTCCAGACACCGCTGCCCCCACCCTCGCCGAGATTTGTGGCGCGCGCCTCCGGCGGGCTGCGTCGACCTCTAGGTCGACGTTCTTTCCGACCCAGCACTCGCGGCCGGAGTATCAAATTGCCCGTCTACGCTTTCGGTAACCAAGGCCCCAGGCCACGCCAACCCCAGAACCCTACTCCGCCGAGCGCCGACGCAACTTAAGCACAGCGACCCGGGCTCGATCAAGTGCATACCAAGTCGCCAAAAACCCTACGCACTCCAAAGTAAAGCTATGCCACTTAAAGAACAGCTCGGCCGTGAACATCGAAACAACCAGCGCCGGAAGCTGCTCGGCCGCCAGGCTCTTTAGGGGTAAATTGCGCGCTAGTGAGTACATCTCCGACTACTCCTCTCCGTCGCCAAGTTCCGGAGCGGCGCCCGCCGCTTCCACGCCGTCAGGTCCCGCCGCCGGTTCGATATCTTCGTCACCGTCTTCCGAACCCGGCGCCGGCCCGCCATCCACGTCCTCGTCGCCGCCGTCTGCGGTAGCGACTGCGGTGTCCGCAAGCTCGTGACGCACCTCGACCCCCGTACCGCCCTTCGCGCCGCGGGCTTCTTCGTCAATTTCGATGATGATTCGCATTTCTTCTTCGTCCTTCTAGTTGTGCGCCGATCCGCTAATTCATGACCGTGTAGCGGCTTTCGAACTGGACAGCCCGGTTCGTCAGATTCTTCACCGTGATCCAGTAGGTCACCTTGTTTGACGCGGCTCGCTCGACCTCGATATCCCAGTCAAGCTGCGCCGCGCCCGAGCGTGGTGACGTTGGCATCAAGTACCAAACGACGTGCCAAGCCGGCGGCCAACTGTGTGTAAACCAGCGTCGCGTCTGGTTTGCTTGCACGGTTCCCGTAAACTGAACTGCTGATCTCATGGCGGTTTCCTCGCAATTACCTTTCTCTAACTAGGCGAAACTTGTGATGCAATAGCGGCCTTCGAAACTGACCGCGCGTCCCGTCCGATTGGTGACCGAGATCCAGTAGGTCGCGAACTCGGCGTTGGCGCGCTCAACCTGAACGTTCCATTTCAATTGGCGAGCGCCGGAATCTATCGTGGTCGGCATCACAGTCCAGATCACGTGCCAGGGTGCGTGCCAACTGTGGGTGAACCAGCGTCGGGTGCTATTCGCCGGCACAGTGCCGGTAAACTGTCGCCCGCAAATCGGCTGGCTAAGTTTTCCGTCTACGTGGATCTGCCAAATGCTGCGATTTTTCGTGGCGGCGCGGAGCAGTCTCGAATGTTGGTGATAGCGCAGATCGCTAACAATCGCATTAGGCAGCCCACTCGAAAAGGGCCTCCAACTGGCGCCGCCGTCGCGCGACTCGTAAACGCCGACATCAGCGGCAACCCAGACTCGATTTTGGTTGGTTGGGTGCACCGCGATCGAATTGATGGGCAACGCGGGCAGTCCGGCGCTGCGGTCGCTCCATGACGAGCCACCGTTGTCTGATCGGAACACCCGCCCGCCGTTGATCGTGGTGTAGGTCGCCCACATCCGATTCGTGTTTGAGGGGTTAACGTAAATGTCGCTCACCCAGGCGTTCAATCGTGGCGTCGACAGCGCAACAGCGGAACTCCAAGACGACCCATTCCATGTAATGCGGTAGATGCGGCCCGAAGTGATGCCGACGTATATGCGATTCGGCGACGGCATGTGCATCGCACTCGCCCAAGGCCGGCCAGGCAAGTCCACATGCACCGGGCTATTGCCACTATTTCTCGAGACAACGACCGTCTCGCCCGCCTGAGCGACGGTATTGCCGTTGCACTCCATCGGAGGGTAGAACAATTGCCGGTAAACGTTGGTGTCACGCGAAGCCCACTGAATCCATTGCCATGTCCCCAGGTCCCCTTTGTCGTTCGAACGCTCGATTCCCATCCGGTAGAACGAGTGGTACACCGTGTTTGGGTTCGAATAGTTGACCGCGCAGTCTCCGCCGTCGCCGTCCGCGATGTGATCCCAAATCGTGGTCCCACCGTACCGATTCGTGCCGTTATCTTGCGTTCCACCCATCAGCCAACGGCTCGATCCGGGGTCGTGGTCGATGTACTCGAACTCTGTGATTGCCAGGCCCGTGTTCAACGATGTCCAGTTGATCCCACGATTGGTAGATCGGTAGAGCCCGCCGTCGTTGCCGGCGTAGATAATATTCGCGTTGGTCGGGTGAAACGCCATCGCGTGCTGGTCGGGGTGGATGCTGTCTCCCGAAGTTTTCGCCGAAAGCGCCGTCCAGGTCCACGTCGAACCCGACCGATCTCCCCGAAATATATTGATCGCCCCGACATAGACCTGATTTGTCCTGTCCGGAGCCGCGGCAACATACCAGTCGTACCAAGCTTGGTTCGTGCCTAGTCCAGACGGAGTCGAAATACGACTCCACGTCCCCGATGCACCACGCCGATAGAGAAACGCCGCCCCGCCACCCGCGCCGAAAGCGTAGGCGATGCGGCTATCCGACCCGACATGATCAATTGCCAACCGGCTCCAAGTCGCCGGAGCTCCCGGCAGGTTGACGCGGCTCCACGACGTGCCTCCATTGGTTGACCGGAACAGCCCATCCGAACAGGCGGCCAGGATTTCCGCTGATGTGCCGCCGCCGGCCATCGACACGACCCACGTTCTCGCCGTGCGCCGCCGTTGCCAAGTCGCCCCGCCATTGGTTGAAACATGCTGACCGATTCGGGTCCCAGAGAGTAAGTGCTGTCCGTTTGACGGGTTCACAACGAGCGAGTAGAATCCTGCCCCGACAAATGGCGCCGTCGCGCGCATGCTCCAAGTTGAACCGCCGTTCGTCGAGCGCATTAAACCGGCTCCGAGTCCGGCCATCGCGTCGCCCTCGCCCGTCCCCGCGTAGACTATATTCGGCGAACTCGGGTCAAACGCCAGCGCACCCGTCGTCAGCGTAGCCATGTGATCGCTTCTAGGCGACCACGTGCTGCCGGTGTTGCGGCTCTCCCAAATTCCTCCACCCGCCGAACCGCAAAGAATATGTGCGGCGTCGCTCGGATCGATTGCAATCGAAGAGACCCGTCCGGAAACATCCGCCCGTCCCGATCCGTAGGTCTGGCCATCAGGAACCAGTCGTGGGCCGATGAGCTGCCAGTGCGGCCCAGAGCCGGTCCGACGTGTCGTCTCGATCGGCGGCGAGGCTCCCTTCGGTGCGTCCGCTCCCGGACCGGGCAACGCCGCGCAGGCGTCGACATACATCTGTGCAACGGCCGCGTCGGAAGCCTCAGGCGCGGCGCTCTTCTTTGCGCCCTTCCCTTTCGCTTTGCCACCCTTGGGCTTTGCGTACGCCAATCCCGCCTCGGGGACAGTGCCAAGCGCCTCGGCTAGCTCGGTATCGACACGATACCCCCGCTGCAGCGCAAAGAGCTCCAGCCGTCGAAATACTTTACTCTCCTTGCCAGCCGTGTTCGCCGTGCCCCCCTCGGCCGCTGACGCGGACACTTCTGCACTGTCAATCTCAGTCTTCATTTCCGGCGTCTCCTTCCGGGTTTTGGGGCGATTCGTCCGAATCTACGGCGTCCGATCCTTCGTCATCTTCCAAATCGGGCACTTGTGGACGACGCGCATCGTCATATTGGCGCATCCTTTCTGCTGCCTTGTCCTCGGGCTCGTCATCTGTTCGTCGCATTCCGTCGTGAATATTATCACAACCCGCACCATTCTCCAAGAACAAACTTTCAAAACTCGCGTGCCCATTTGCGGCGACTTTTATTCGGCCTGACCCTAAACGACTGCATCCGCAGACTTCCCCGCGCTCTCGCTCACCATGCGGGTTAAATTCGGAGGCGCGACCGTTAGGAAGTGCGGTGGCGCAGGAGATTTCTGGAGCACATTGAATCGGGTCCTACTGATCAGTCCTCAAAAAGACCCAACACAACTCACCCAGATAGCCCGTCGCACCGACCCCGTGCTTTCGCTCATCAATTGGAAAGAAATACGCGCTACCAGTCGAATCCGCAACCGCAACAACCCCTCAGCCCAAAAAAACTAACCGATCCCCTCCCCCTACCATGAGACATACTCAATCGAATGTCGCAAAAATCAACCAACCAGCACGGCGCCGGAGCCCCCTCAACCCCAGCCGTCCCCACTCCCACCCACGCCGAGCAAGCTCGCACCCTCATGCAGGTAGGCCGAGCCGGCACGCTATCGACGCAATCGCGCAAGCAACCCGGCTTCCCATTCGGCTCGGTAATGCCCTTTGGAGTCGACTCCCAAGGCCGTCCGCTGTTGTTGATCAGCAACATGGCCATGCACACCCAAAATCTTCAAGCCGACCCCCGCGCCTCGCTGCTAGTCATGCGTGACCCCGGCGCGACCGACGTCTTAGGAGCAGCCCGCCTGACGCTAATCGGTGAAGCCACCAAACTGCCGGACGCCGACCGAGCCGCAGTCCGCGAAATCTACCTAATCGCCTACCCCGACGCCAAGTACTGGGTCGACTACGAGGACTTCAGTTTTTACCGCCTCAACGTGAAAGACGTCTACTTCGTAGGCGGCTTCGGAGTGATGGGCTGGGTCACCCCCGAGGACTACACCAGCGCCGAACCCGACCCGCTAGCCGACGCCGCCGATCGCATACTGAGCCACATGAACGCCGACCACACCGACTCGCTTTCATTACTAGCCCGCGCCCATTCCAGCCTCGAAGGCACCGAAGCCCAAATGACAGCCGTAGACCGCCTAGGATTCCACATGCGCCTCAAGACCGCCGAAGGCATGCGAGGCACCCGCATAGCATTCAAGCGCGAAGCCCGCAACGCCAACCAAGCCCGCGAAATCCTAGTAGAAATGGTAAAAGACGCCAAAATTTAGGGGCGTGTCTAAACTCGCGTAGATCCCACTTTGTTCACGCCGTCCTGCCGCAAATCGTCGAACAAACAAATCTGCGGCACCGCACAGGCCGGATTTGGCAGGATTTCCATCAGATTTCGAGCCTCCAGGTGGGGTTTTCCGCAGCCTACCCGTATAGTGTAAGGCTCGTGTGTACGGATTTCGGCCCGCTGGATCGCTAGGTTGTTGATTCCAAATACAAAAGAAATTTCAAAACCCCGGTACGGGCCTCCGGGAGGGTTCCGATTTGGCCGCGGCGAGGGTCATCCTCGCGAGTTTATGAACATTGAGATCGCTGGAAGCTGCTGATTCATAAATGCTTTGTGGAGTGCACCCCAAAACTGAGACAGATGAAAGTGGGACAATTTTCAGTGAATGGAAAAGGAGTCCCCGATGAGAGAGAGAAAAGATAGGGTTGCGAGGAAGCAGCGCTCGTATGAAGTTGAGTTCAAGGAATTGGCGGTAAGCCGCATGCTTCGCGGTGAGAACGTCGTCAAATTGAGCGGTGAGTTGGACGTGCGGCGCAGCGTGTTGTATCGCTGGCGCGACACCTACCGCGCCGAGGGACGCAGCGGTCTTGAGCGGCGTCAAGGGCGGCCGCGTCCCGGACAAGAGGTTGTGCAATTGGATAGCGATCCGAGCGCCGATCGCATTGCCGAACTCGAACGCCTAGTCGGTCAACAAGCGGCGGAATTGGATTTTTTCGAACGAGCCTTCAACGCCTTAAAACCGGCGATGCCGAACCAAGTCGCTCGCAACGCGAGCGGCTCTACAGCGTCATCGACGAAATTCGCGTTGAAGGCCGACTCAGCGTCGAGCGCGCCTGTGCACTCGGAGAAGTCAGCCGAGCCGGATATTACCGGCAATTAGAGCGAGACAAGCCTGTCGAATCCAACCTGGAAGTGCGGGACCGTATGCAGCACATTACGCTCACCAATCGCCGCTACGGCTACCGTCGGGTGACAGCCGAACTGCGCCGCCAAGGCTTCACCGTAAACCACAAAAAGGTCTTGCGCTTGATGCGCAACGACAATCTGTTGGCGATTCGCAAGCGCCGTTACGTGCTGACGACAGACTCGGATCAGCATCGCGCGGTATACCCAAACTGGGCTAACTCACTGCAAATCGACGGACTCAATCAGCTCTGGCAGTCCGACATCAGCTACGTGCGCATGCGCCGCTCGTTCGTCTACCTGGCGGTCGTGATGGACTCGGATTCGCGGCGCGTGATTGGTTGGGAATTGGGATCGTCGTTAGAAGCTGTATTGGCGGTGAATGCGTTGCGCAAAGCGATCGAGTTACGGCGACCGAAGCCGGGACTGATACATCATTCCGATCAAGGCGCGCAGTATGCCTCACGGGCATACGTGAACTTATTGGAAGAACATGGCGCACTGATTTCGATGAGCCGGCGAGGAAACCCGTACGACAAGGCGCGCATGGAAAGTTTTATGAAGACGCTCAAAAGCGAGGAGGTGAACCTACAGACGTATCAATCGATGGACGAAGCGCGCGCTTCGATCGAGGAGTTTATCGACGCGGTGTACAACCAAAAGCGGCTGCATTCGGCGCTGGGATATCGGCCTCCGCAGGAGTTCGAGCAGTTGTTGCCGTCGAGCGAAGAGCTCAGAAATCCGCAGTTTGAGTTTTCTGAGGCATGAGGAAATCTATCGAGACAGTGGTCGCACTCGGGACGGGAGAATGTCCCGCCCCGAGCGCTCATCGTCTCGCTGAGTTTCCAGCCGGGTATTGCTTGGCGGGTTGCTCTCCAGCATTGCCCGCCTCCGCTTTCCCGGCCGTTTTCAAGTGTGCGGCACGTTCGCCGAAAAGGCTATACTTTTTCAGCGAACGGCAACTGTCCCATTTTTAAGCTGTCTCAGCTTAGGGGTGCATGCCACTACGGCATTACGTGCCTGTCCCCGATCTCCTAGCGATTCGCCTCTGTCCCGGGGCGCCCATCGGACCGCAGCAGCCTTCTTGGCTATTTTGACGCGCTCTTCACGAGAAAGTTTCTTTGATCGCGCGGTACCGCCCTTAATGCCCCCACGCCTACCAAGAGCACCGCTGCTGGATTTTTGCCCTCATCAATGGCCTTCTGATCGTCCGTTCGCTTATCAATCGCACCTTCTACAATCGATGCAGCGAGGCGATTAAGATCTGCCGGTCTGCGCTTTGGCACACACTCATTGTCTCACGCGCCGAGCCAAACTGAATCGTACTTGGATTCACACTGACCCACTTCCCGAAATCCGAGAAACGCGTGTCTACCGAGTAACGCATGTCTACGAGGTCGGGCTGTGTGCTTGCGGGATTAAATACCACGTGTGGTAATATTAAACCGTTAGACAAAAAAGCAACGCCCCCTGACCAATACAAGACGCCAGGAGGCGCATTGTTGTCCCAGGCCGCCGGTTTATCTAGAATCCGGCGGCCTTTGACTTTATGATCTTAGCACGTTGGACGTAAGCGAAAAGAAAATCACACCTTACGTATCTTTCGGCGATTCAGCACCTCACTGAGTATCCCAACGGCGAAACCCGTATTCTCTTCCTCAATTGGTATTCGCAGGTGCTGCGCTCTGCGGTGACTGCGCCCCAACTTCACCAATCATCTTATGGCCACAGTTGGTCGCCAAACCCGGTAAGTAGCCTAGTCAAACCGACCCACTACCGAACATCACGATCGCTGCAAGTAACTGATACTACAATCAGTTCTTGGAGTGCACCCCAAAACTGAGACAGATGAAAGTGGGACAATTTTCAGTGAATGGAAAAGGAGTCCCCGATGAGAGAGAGAAAAGATAGGGTTGCGAGGAAGCAGCGCTCGTATGAAGTTGAGTTCAAGGAATTGGCGGTAAGCCGCATGCTTCGCGGTGAGAACGTCGTCAAATTGAGCGGTGAGTTGGACGTGCGGCGCAGCGTGTTGTATCGCTGGCGCGACACCTACCGCGCCGAGGGACGCAGCGGTCTTGAGCGGCGTCAAGGGCGGCCGCGTCCCGGACAAGAGGTTGTGCAATTGGATAGCGATCCGAGCGCCGATCGCATTGCCGAACTCGAACGCCTAGTCGGTCAACAAGCGGCGGAATTGGATTTTTTCGAACGAGCCTTCAACGCCTTAAAACCGGCGATGCCGAACCAAGTCGCTCGCAACGCGAGCGGCTCTACAGCGTCATCGACGAAATTCGCGTTGAAGGCCGACTCAGCGTCGAGCGCGCCTGTGCACTCGGAGAAGTCAGCCGAGCCGGATATTACCGGCAATTAGAGCGAGACAAGCCTGTCGAATCCAACCTGGAAGTGCGTGACCGTATGCAACGCATTACGCTCGCAAATCGCCGCTACGGCTATCGTCGAGTGACCGCCGAACTGCGTAGGCAGGGCTTTACGGTGAACCACAAGAAGGTCTTGCGGCTGATGCGCAACGACAATCTGCTGGCGATACGCAAGCGCCGCTACGTATTGACGACGGACTCGGATCAGCACCGCGCGATCTACCCAAACTGGGCCAAAAACCTGCAGATCGACGGTCTCGATCAGCTCTGGCAGGCCGCCATCAGCTACGTGCGCATGCGCCGTTCGTTCGTCTACTTGGCGGTCGTGATGGACTCGTATTCCCGGCGCGTGGTGGGCTGGGAATTGGGGCCTTCCCTCGAGGCCATATTGGCAGTGAACGCGCTGCGCAAAGCGATCGAGTTTCGCTGTCCGAAGCCGGGGCTGGTGCATCATTCCGATCAAGGCACGCAATATACCTCGCGGGCTTATGTCAGTCTGCTGGAAGAAAACGGCGCGTTGATCTCGATGAGCCGGCGAGGAAACCCGTACGACAATGCGCGCATGGAAAGTTTTATGAAGACGCTCAAAAGCGAGGAGGTGAACCTACAGACGTATCAATCGATGGACGAGGCGAGAGCTTCGATCGAGGAGTTTATCGACGCGGTGTACAACCAAAAGCGCCTGCATTCGGCGCTGGGATATCGGCCTCCGCAGGAGTTCGAGCAGTTGTTGCCGTCGAGCGAAGAGCTCAGAAATCCGCAGTTTGAGTTTTCTGAGGCATGAGGAAATCTATCGAGACAGTGGTCGCACTCGGGACGGGAGAATGTCCCGCCCCGAGCGCTCATCGTCTCGCTGAGTTTCCAGCCGGGTATTGCTTGGCGGGTTGCTCTCCAGCATTGCCCGCCTCCGCTTTCCCGGCCGTTTTCAAGTGTGCGGCACGTTCGCCGAAAAGGCTATACTTTTTCAGCGAACGGCAACTGTCCCATTTTTAAGCTGTCTCAGCTTAGGGGTGCATGCCATCTAGCGATTTGCCTCTGTCCCGGACGCCTCCGATCCCGTCCCCCCGATCCCCCTGCCCGCTCGGCCCGGTTCAGCGGGTTTGGGCTCAGCCAAGGCAGACTCAGTTGCGCGGTGTTATGTTTCTAAAGTTTATGGGTTACGTTTGCTAAGGGCTCCGTCGCGATGGTCTGGCCCCTCTAAGGCTCCGATCAAGGCGAACACTCGACATCTTGTTCAGTTCCCAAGATCGGTGACCAAGATCGGTGACAGTCAGCTAACTGTGGTGAATCTGAGACAGTCAATGGGAATGGCAATTGATGAATGTGAAGAAGTCGTCTATTTTCAACAAGCCGATAAACTCAAGCGTCAGCGAAAATCGACTCCGCCGTAGGCAGGTCACGATATCTACGATTTAGCTGACTGTCACCGATCTCTACGGATGAGACTATTCTCGAGGTCAGCACGGTTGGTGGCGAGGGGCTGCACAGGGTTCGGTGTGGGCGGGTTCGGCAGTGGCTGAGAGGGTCTTAGCCTACCGGGTCGATGACCAAGGTCGGCACCCCAGCACCGATCGCTTCCGTCGTTGCCTACGCAAGGATGTCGGGAAACGGGATGCGCGAACACCGTTTACTTCGCCTTGTTCTTTTTGGGCAATCGCACCGCCGGCAGTACCTCCGCCTTGGTCCCGAACATCAGCGTTGGCACCGATCCAAACCCGTCGTTAAGAAACGCCGTACCCCGAGCGAGCGGGAAGTCACAGACGGCTATAATATCGCCTTGGAACTCTGGAGCGGGAACAATTAAGACTGCGGGGTTTCCCGTACCGAGCAAAAATATGAGCTGCTCACCGGCTTGAATGATGCTGGAAGTGTCATCTGGGGGCGTTGCTCCGTCACCCAGCGTAGTACCGTGATATTGGATGACACAACTGCCGTCGACAGGTGTTGTTCCTAGTGTAGTGCGCCATAAATAATGTAACTTATAGTATCTTCGTGTCGCCTTTACTAGTAGAAGGCACACGGATGCGAAGAGCAGAGCCAGTCCCATTGACGCAGGAGCAGCGTAGGCAGTTGGAGCGCTACGCGAACGGTCGTCGGGTCGCTGTTCGTCTGGCGTTGCGAGCCAGGATCATCGTGCTCGCCGCCGACGGTCTTGAGAACAAACGGATTGCCGCGCAGCTGTCGGTCTCGCGTCAGTTGGTGGCGCGCTGGCGAAGCCGTTTTCTTGAATCCGGCGTCGCCGGCATCGAAAAGGACGCCCCGCGGCCCGGCCGTAAGCCCGCCATCTGCTCCCCAACAGTGCAACAGATCATCCACAAGACGACCCGCGAAACGCCAGCCAACGCCACCCATTGGAGCCGCCGCACGATGGCCGCCGCGGTCGGCGTCAGCGCCTCCACCGTGGGTCGCATTTGGCGCGCCCACGGCCTCAAGCCGCATCGCGTCAAGACCTTCAAACTCAGCAACGACCCGCGCTTCGCCGAAAAACTCGACGACATCATCGGACTTTATCTCAACCCGCCCGAGCATGCCCTCGTTCTTTGCCTCGACGAGAAGTCACAGATTCAAGCCCTCGACCGCACCCAGCCCGGCCTGCCCCTGAAAAAGGGACGCGGCCGGACCATGACCCACGACTACAAACGCAACGGCACAACCACCTTGTTCGCCGCGCTCAACACGCTCGACGGCTCGGTGATCGGAACCTGCATGCCCAAGCACCGCCACCAAGAATGGCTGCGCTTCTTGCGCTTGCTTGAAAACCAGACCCCCAAGGACAAGCAGATCCATTTGATCGTGGACAACTATGCCACTCACAAACACGCCACGGTGAAACGCTGGCTGCAGCGCAATAAACGCTTCCACGTCCATTTCACGCCCACCTCAGCGTCGTGGCTGAACATGGTGGAGAGGTTCTTCCGAGACCTCACCGATAAGCGCATCCGCCACGGTGTCTTTCGTAGCGTCGGCGAACTCACCACCGCCATCGAAGACTACATCGCTCGACACAATCAGCAGCCCAAGCCCTTCATCTGGACTGCTACCGCTTCCGACACCCTTGAGAAGGTCAAGCGCGGCAAAGCCGCTCTTCTTAAGGTTCAATCTGATTGACGCACTACACTAGCGAATCCTCCGTCGTGTTGGAGATGATGATGCCAGTGTCGAACCCAGCTCGGTTAGAAACAAAGTTGAACAGTAAGGCGGTCTGGTTTTCAGTTGGAACGTTCGATTGGGCACGGGCTGCGGACAGCGGCACCAGTAGCAGCATCAGAGAATAAGCTACACATTGTTTCATTTCAAATTCCTCCATGTCGGGCATCTAAAGGGTTGCAGGACTCCATCGGCCCTGGCTACGACACAGCTTAGCAGCACCGATTGTATTTCCGGGTCGGGAGCCAGAGCCTGCGCAGGGGACCCGCAGGGGACGGGAAGGTGTGAAAAAATAGGCGTCGCCGATACTCTGCTTCACCAACTTATTTGATATAATAAGTTATGTCGGAGCAGGGTTCTCCGCGCTACCTCCCGATCAACCGGTCCCAACACGTTCTGCTGCCGCTCGATGTCGATCGTCTGATCGATGACAACCACGTCGCGCGGCATATCTGGCGCTTCGTTGTCTCGCTCGATTTGAGCCGCTTCGAGCGCCACATTCGGGCCGTCGAACGCGTCGCCGGACGCCCGTCCCACTCGCCCCAACTACTCATCTCGGTCTGGCTCTACGCCTTCACCAAAGGCCTCCATTCGGCGCGCGAAGTTGAGCGCCAAATGGACTACGAGCCCGCCTTGCCTTGGCTCACCGGACTGCATCCGATCAACCACCACACGCTGTCGGATTTCCGCGTCGGCCACGGCCAGGCGCTGCGCGAACTCTTTGAGGACGTGCTTGCCCTGATGCTGAAAACGCGCTTAGTTACTCTCGAACGAGTGGCCGTTGACGGCACCAAGATTCGCGCCGATGTCAACAAGAAAAGCTTTCACCAAAAAGACAAGATTGAGGAATATCTCAAGTTGGCGCGCGAGCATTTGGACGAACTTGAGCGCCGGGAAGCCGAAGAGGGCTGAAGGGCTGAAGGGGACGGTGCCCTTCGCGCCGTGCCCTTCGCGCCTGAGAAGCGACTGAGGCTCGAAGAGGAACGACGAAAGATCCAAGTTCAAAAAATTATGCGGGCCAACGAACGATTGGCGGCATTTAAAGAACTCAATACAAGGTTGATGGATCAGATAGCGACATCGGACGGGCAAAAAGGCAGGCAAAAAGGGGACATCGCCCGAATTTCCGAGGGCCAGAATCACCTCGTACCGGGGTTTTGAACTATTTTCAACCCAGCAAATTCAACAACTTAGCCAATTCCAGCCTCCCCCAAACCCCCAAAAAACTTGACACGGGGGTGTAGTGTTGAATCAGGTTCCTAAGGGCGTGCAAAGTACAAGCACGGATGCCTATGGAGTTTGCCTGGCTTAAGCGAAAGATGAGACCATCCATCCGGTGTTGTGAAAGCAACATCACAAAAACGAGGTTTCGGTCCTGGCTGTCCTCGGGGAAAAGAACAACCTAGCAACCCGGCGTTGCTGTCAAAAAGCTGACCCGCACAACGTCGCCGGTACACAGAGGTTTAGCGCCTTGGGAGCTCCCATTTTTTACTAACGGAATTTGACGAAAAACAAAGAAAACAACGGGCGGGACTGGCACATGAGACAACGAAATCTTCACATCACGGCGAACCGTCGTGTTGCCTGTCCCACTCCCACCCACTTAACCTGCGAATCACCGCCACTCACCAGCCCAGGTACCAGACCGCCGCGAGTCTCGAATCTAGGCAAAACCCTGCCAAACCCTGCCAAATCCGGGCATTTCCGGACATTCTTACCCAAAAACACGGCTGCGTTGAGCTCTACCCGATCTTGTCCTCGGAGTAGCAAAGGTCATACAACCGGCACTCAGCGCATCTGGGCCGGCGCGCGATGCAAACCTGGCGGCCGTGGTGAATGATCTGATGCGAGTAGAGAATCCAACGCTTTTTAGGCAATACGGCGATCAGGTCTTGCTCGATTTTTTTGGGGTCAGTCTGCTTGGTCAGGTCCAGCCGCATGGAAATTCGCTGAACGTGAGTATCGACGACGACTCCGGTCGCCTTGCCGAACCACGAGCCCATCACCACGTTCGCGGTTTTGCGCGCCACCCCCGGCAGGGTCAGAAGTTCGTCGATCTTCGAGGGCACTTCGCCGCCGTATTCGGACACGATCCGTTGCGCCGCGCCCTTAATCGACTTGGCCTTATTGCGAAAGAAGCCGGTAGTCTTAACAAGCTCTTCGATTTCCTTCACCGGCGCGGCAGCCATTTCGTCAACCGTCCGGAAGCGCTCGAACAACGCCGGCGTAACGATATTGACTCGCACGTCAGTGCACTGCGCGGAGAGGATCGTAGCTGCCAGCAGTTCCCAAGCGCTCTTGTGATTGAGAGCGCATTCGACATCGGGGTAGTCGATATTGAGCCGCCGCAGTATCTTGCTCAGGCGTCGCTTGCGCTCTTCGCTGTTTTTCGGCTTGACGGCCTTTGCGGGCATTGAGGCCATGCTAGCGCGACGCAGGTACGCGGCGAAGCAAGGCCACCCAGTCCTTACCAGGGTGATGTGGCGGCGTGATCTGTATGCTGCCTTCGTTGCGCATGCTGGCGTCACCGGCTTCGATCGTAGATTCTTTCCCGGTCTGAAGCTCGCCGCCATGACGCGGGTCGTACCAGTGCAGGCTATACTCTCCGGCCGCAACCCTCAGATTCGTGCGGTTTCCCTCGGGCAAATAAACCGCATAGATTTCGCCTTCCTTCGCGAACACGAACGCCTTCTCATTGCTACTCAGTTCGTTCGCCGGCCACATCTCCCAGAAAGGCAGATGCTCTTGGAAAAACTCAAGCGCGTAGCGAGTCTGATCCCACATCACATCGCGAGAACGCCAGTCCTCCAAGTTGAGATCCATGTGGTCGTAGGCGTAGCCGAAATACCATTCCGCGCCCGAGCCGCCGCCCATCAGATTGCCCCACAGCGCCTGCTTGCGAGGCTTGTCGTGCAGCGGGTCTTCAGCGTCGGGCATCACGCCGACCGAAGAAGGCGTTTGTTCGTCATGGAAAACTGCCCAAGGCTGCCCACTAGCCGCCGATCGGGCGCGCAGCATGATCGCTTCATGGTTGGAATCCTCCATGCGGCCTTGGATCGACGTCGCGCTGAAATTCTCCGAGCCGATAATCCCCGTATACGACCGCAAACTCCGCGTGTTGTGGGTGTGCACCGTGACCGCGTGATCGTTCGGGTCCATCTTACGGATGTACGCCGCTATAGCCTCTCGGTCGGCAAGCGGAGTATCGTTTTCCTCGCCAAGGTTCCAGACGATAGCGAGGTGATGGCCGAAGCGCGCCACGAGCTCGCGCAGATACAGTTTTCTGACGCGGTTGAGTCCCGGCGTGTCGCCAAGCACTTCGTCGTTCTCGGTCTCTTGCGTGATCACGTGCATCATCACGCCGCGGCGCTCCATGTGCGAAAACAGGATTTCCCATTGCGCCAACTTCGAGACATCAAAGCGATCACGGTTTTCTGGATCGTTCCACATCCAGACGTCCTTGCCGTCACCACCGTCGAGGTTGTACGTCAGGAAATAAATACTGTTCATCCCCTTGGACGCGAGATAGTTTACAGCGCCAATTATGTTCTTGCCCTTGCCGCCCTTCCACACGGGGTCGCCGGCATTCCAGTCGCGGGCGTGCGGTTCGTACTTGTGAATAAACGTTCCCTTGTCGCTGTCGACACCCTCGTGTCGGGCCGTGTCGAACGTGCCGTCGAACTCAAAGTAGCCGAGAAAATTCTCGGGCGAATCCGCCCCGCCCTTCAGGAAGTAGTCGCCGCTCTGAAATTGTAGATAGTGCTTGCCAACGGGCCGCAGAAAGCCTTGGCTCTGAAAGCCGCGGGCACTTCGGGGCGATTCACCAACGCTGAAGCTACCTGATTCGCCGTTGAAAGCCGTCGCCTCGCCTGCTGACTGAGAGTCGCTGAGCGCCACGTTAGTTCCTGCTCGAAACGACGCCGTCCACGTCCACGTGCCGGACGCCGGCGGAGTAAACCGCACGCGCCACTTGTCGCCGGTCTCGGCGGACGAATTCGCGGCGTCGCCGTCAGCGGCAAAGAAGCCCGCCGCGTCGATTGCTTCGGCGGACGTCTGATTCGTAAACGTGACGCTCATACGGAAGTCCAAAAATGGATTGGGCGACCCGCTCTCTGACGCCTCGGGGCCGTCGAACGTCAACGTCACCGGCTGCCAACGGACAGCCTGAGCGGGCTCGACCCGCGGCGCCGCAATCGCGACGGAGACGCTGGTAACGAACAACAAAAAAGATACAGCAACGGCCGCAGGACAACTAAGGGTCCCAAAAAGTTTTTTCATAGCAATCACCATAGGCGAGCGCAATGTCGCAGCGTGGTATTCCATATAGGATAACGGCGTGGAAGCCGTCGAATGCTGAACACCAGCGAGCTCCAAGCTGCAGCCCGTGGCCAACTCGACGACTACGATCGGCACGTCCCCGGATCGATATTCGCCGACGGCCCCGTCGGCTGGGATCTTGACGAAGCCTATCAAGTCCAACTAGCCGTCGTCGAACTCCGAGTAGCCCGCGGAGAAACGTTGGCCGGATACAAAATAGGCTGCGTCAGCGAAGTGATTCGCAAGCAACTCGGAATCGCACACCCCGTGATCGGCCATGTCTTCGAAGGCGAGATCGTCGCAACTGGCTCCGAGCTCGACGCGGACCAGTTCGACAAACTGGCGATCGAAGGCGAGTTCGCCGTCCGCATCGCCGAGGACATCCCAGACGCGCAGTCGGTCACCAACGACCCGGCGCGCTACATCGAAACTATCTTTGCGGTGATCGAGCTACACAACGCGGCGTTTCGCGGGCAGAAGTCGACCGCCGTCGAGCTTGTCGCAAACAACGCCTTGCAAGCCGGCATCGTCGTGCCCGTTCACGAAACGCCGTGCCAACCGTTACCCGCCCGTCAGATAACTGTTTCGATAAACGGCACAGCCCAAGGCTCGGCCGCCACGGACCCGCTCGAGACGCTGCCGGAGTTGGTAAAAAGACTTGCCGCCGTGGGATTGCGGCTCCAAAAAGGACAAATCGCTCTGACCGGCTCGCCTCTCCCGCTCTATCCGCTATCTCTCGGAGACGCAGTATTGGTCGAAGACGACGGCATGCCGCCGGTGCAAGTAACGGTGAGGTCCTAAGGCACCAAAATCAGCTTGCCGGTAGTTTCACGCGCCGCGAGTTTCGTCTGCGCGGTCGCTGCATCCGCAAGCGCAAACTCCCCGCCGACATGCACCTTGACCTCGCCCGAGGCGACCCAACCTAAGATGTCGCTTGCCCTGGCCATGAGGTCCTCACGCTTCGAGATGTAAGCGAATAGCGAAGGCCTCGTCATGAACAGCGAGCCACGTTTCGTCAGCTCAAGCGGAGCAATCGGCGGTACCGGTCCGCTGGCATTTCCGAAGAAAACCATCATCCCGAGCGGCTTGAGTGAATTGAGGCTGCCTTCCCAAGTCGACTGACCCACCGAGTCATAGACAACGTCGACGCCCTTGCCGTCAGTCAGTCGCTTCGTTTCAGCTTCGAAATCCTGCTCGGTATAAAGAATCACTTCGTCGGCACCGGCGGCGCGAGCGCGTGCCGCTTTCTCCTCGGTTGAGCAGGTGCCGATCACCCGCGCGCCACGCATCTTCGCGATTTGGACCAGCAAAAGACCCACGCCCCCAGCGGCGGCATGCAGCAATACGGTGTGCCCCGGTCCTAACTTGAACGTCGAATGCGTCAGGTAGTGCACCGTCATACCCTGCAGCATCACGGCTGCGGCGATTTTCGTATCGAGTCCCTCGGGGACTTGAACCAAACGGTCGGCCGGCACGGCGGCGTACTCGGCGTACGAGCCCTGGGCGCCTGTGTAGGCCACGCGGTCGCCCACGCTGACTTCCGTCACGTCAGAGCCGACGGACGTAACCACGCCGGCAGCCTCCTGACCGTTAGTGAAAGGCAACTCGGTCGGGTATAATCCGCTGCGAAAGTAGATGTCGATGAAGTTGACTCCCGCCGCGTCGATCTTAACGATCGCCTGATTCGGCTGCGGGAAGGGCTCTGGAATGTCCGTATATTGCAGGACTTCGGGGCCGCCGTGTTCGTGGATGCGAATAGCTTTCATAACGAGGCGGTATTCTATCAGACCATGCAAATTTCCGCGATAGACGCTTTTCATCTGCGCGCCGCACTCGACGAGCCGTTTGGGTTCTCGCAGTTCAGTTACAGCCAACGCGAGGCCATGCTGGTGCGGATTACGACCGACAGCGGTCTTGAAGGCTGGGGCGAAGCTTACGGCCCAGCAAAGCTCACCTCGACGACCGTCAACGAGTTTCTCGGGCCGCTACTCATCGGCCGCGACCCGCGCGATGTCGAGGCGCTGTGGGCCCTGCTCTACGCGCGGTCGATCGACTACGGGCAGAAGGGCACCATGATTGCCGCGATCTCGGCGATCGACATTGCTCTGTGGGACGTCAAGGCTCGAGCGGCAAACGTCCCGCTCTACCGGCTTCTCGGCGCTGAAACAACCGAGGCGATTGAATGCTACGCGACGGGCTTCTACTTTGGCGCTGACCAGCCGCTCGAACAACGCTGGGAACAGGAGGCCCGCGGATATCTCGACGATGGCTTTCGGGCAATGAAAATGAAGGTCGGCCAGGGGGTCGAACGCGACGCGAAACTCACCGTCACGCTGCGCGGCATCGTCGGCCCCGATATCAAGCTCGCGATCGACGCTAACCACGCCTACACGCCTGTCGAGGCCATCTCGCTTGCTCGCAAGGTCGAGCCGTACGATATCCATTGGTTCGAGGAGCCCGTCTCGCCGCTCGACCCGCGGGCCTATCTTGAGGTGAAACGGTCCACCACGATCCCAATCGCCGGCGGCGAATGCGAATACACCCGCTTTGGTTTCGATCAGTGGTTTCGGCTGCGCGCGATCGACTACGCACAACCCGACATATGCTCCTGCGGCGGAATTACCGAAGCAATGAAGATCGCGACGCTAGCCTCTTTGACGGGCATCCACGTCACTCCCCACGCCTGGGGTTCGGCGG
Source organism: Bryobacterales bacterium (assembly GCA_965247305.1). GTDB lineage: Bacteria > Acidobacteriota > Terriglobia > Bryobacterales > UBA6623 > CATQHP01. The sequence goes on from OZ252030.1 coordinate 6,499,269, forward strand.
TCGGCCAGGCAGCGGCCCTGCACTTTTACGCGGCCCGGCCTCGTCAACCGTTCACGCTAACCCCGGAACAAAAACTAATCGAATGCGACCGCACCGAAAATCCATTTCGGACGAAGATCGTTGAAGCGCCGATCCGCTTCGAAAGCGGCCGCTGGCATTTGCCGCAAGCAGCGGGACTCGGTGTCGACGTCAATACCGAAAGTTTCGCCGACTACCTTGTTGCGACCTGATCGAGGCGTATTCGTTGTTTCAGCCTTTCACCGAAATTACGAAACAGTCGGACTCGGCTGTAAACTCCAACCTGTCTGAACGAATCAAGTCGCCTTCGCGCAACTGCTCGTCGACAGCCGCCCCGTTGCCAACCGCCCCGCTGCCAACGGCGACGTACGCTAGCAGCGGCCCCTCGACCCGAACCGTATCTCCGGCCGTCGGCCTCAGCACCTCGACCTCGGTGTTGCTGGCGTAGACTTCGCCGTCCGTACCGTCACCGCCGTAAATCCGCGTGGTCGCGCCCTCCGCCGGATGAAACGTGGCATATCCGGTTTCCTCGCCGGCTTTCGGCGGCAAGATCCACATCTGCAACATGCGGTTTTCTTCCCCGTCGGGATTGATCTCGTTGTGGACGAACCCCTTCGCTCCGCCACGTTGCACCTGTACGTCGAACGTGTTGAGGATAGTGCCGGCCCCGAGCGTACCGTCGTGAGCAATGCGGCCACCGACGATAAACGAAATGATGTCGATCTCGCGATGCGGGTGCATCGTGGTTTCGGCGTTCGGCTGAAACCTAGCGTCCGCGAGGTAAACGCAGTTCCCAATACCGGGCCACGCGCCAGGGTTACTCCATCCAACTCGCGGGTCAACGATCAAGCGGTGTTCGCGTAGGCCCGCGAAGCCCCCGAGCGGCAACTCGTCGCGGTGAAGAACCTCCATCAAATCGCCCTCTCGACGGCGGACTTCCATCCCGCGTACAGACTTGCTCGCCGCGACTCGTCCATGCTCGGCTCGAATCGACGGTCGACTTTCCAGAATTTCTCGAGCTCATCAGTGCCGCTCCAAACGCCCGATGCCAGCCCCGCCAAATATGCGGCTCCCAGCGCGGTGGTCTCCAAATAAGCGGGTCGCACTACCGACACGCCCAAGATATCCGCCTGGAATTGCATCAAGAAATCGTTTGCCGCCGCGCCTCCGTCGACTCGAAGTTCTTTCAGGGCGGCGCCGGAGTCAGCCTCCATCGCCTCCACCAATTCGCGCGTCTGATAGGCGATCGATTCGAGTGCCGCGCGAACCACATGCGCCTTGTTGGCGGCACGCGTAAGTCCACTCAAGTTTCCGCGTGCATCAGCATTCCAGTGCGGCGCCCCGAGTCCGACAAATGCCGGGACCAAGTACACCCCGGCGGTATCGCTCACCGACTCGGCCACTTGTTGCGATTCGGCGGCGGTCGCGATCAATCCCATCTCATCGCGTAGCCACTGCACCACCGCTCCGGCCACGAACACCGCGCCCTCAAGCGCGAATTGCGGCGTCGACGATTCGCTGGCGGCCGTCGTGGACAGCAAGCGATTGTTTGATACCGAAGCCTGTGCGCCAGTATGCATCAAGGCGAAGCAACCGGTGCCGTAAGTGTTCTTCACCAATCCGGGGCGGAAGCAAACCTGACCAAACAACGCCGCCTGCTGATCGCCGGCGATACCCGCCACGGGAATCTCGGCGCCTAAGATCTCGGCATCCGTTGTCGCCACAATTCCGCTGGAGGGAACAATCTCCGGCAACATCGCTCGCGGAACTCCAAACAGCGAGAGCATGCCGTCGTCCCACTCGCCCCTCGCCAAGTCCATTAGCAGGGTGCGAGAAGCATTCGTCCGGTCGATCACGTGGGTGCGGCCGCCGCTAAGACGGTAGATCAGCCAACTGTCGACCGTACCGAACGCCAGCTCCCCGGCTTCGGCGCGCGCCCGAGCGTTGGGAACGTGCTCAAGGATCCAAGCGATCTTGCTGCCGGAGAAATAGGCGTCGAGCACCAACCCCGTCCGCTCAGCGATTGTTGCGGCGTGCCCTGCATCGGTCATCGCGCGGCAGGTGTCGGCGGTGCGTCGGCACTGCCAAACGATCGCCGGAGCTACCGGTTCACCGCTTGCGCGATCCCAAACGATGGTGGTCTCACGCTGGTTCGTTATCCCGATCGCTGCGATTTCGCTCCAGCCTACGCCCGATATTTCTAGCGCGTTCTTTGCGGCGCCAAGCTGCGTCCGCCAGATCTCCTCCGCGTCTTGCTCAACCCAGCCGTCACGAGGAAAACGGCTTTCGAAGGGACTCTGATCGACCGCGACCTCACGCGCCTCGCGGTCAAAAACGATCGCGCGAGCACTTGTCGTACCCTCGTCGAGAGAAAGAATATGATTTGCCATCAGCGTTTCATCTTCCGCGATTCCTAACTCGCCGAGCAAGCCCGCGCGCTACGAGTTACGCCGATTGCAATGTCGCCGCCGCAAAGCTTAGCAAGTCATTCCGCTCTCGCGCCAACTGGGCAAGACGCCCGTAGTCACCCGCGATTTGACACAACTGCAATACGTTTGGACAAGCCAGAAACTGTGGGTCGGCGTCAGTCAAATGCTCAACAGCGATCTCGACAGCCTCGGCCGGCCGGCCGATTTTCACCAGCAGATTCACTAGAGCCTGAGCTGGGGCGGTGCCTACCATCTGCGGATCGCAAGTCTCAATCTTTTGCTTGAAGTGCGCAATGCCGTCCTCAACCTCGCGTCCAAGAACCGCACGAAGATATACCCCGTAATCTTCAAAAACGTTTTCGAATGGCGCATTGCCCGGAAACTGATACATCTCGCTGAGACACTTGCCGTAATCGGTGAGACCTAGCAACAGTTCAAGCGTCTCCTCACGATCAATGGAATTCGCCATCTGCACCAGCGAAGAAACATGCGACGTATCGAGGTAGTATGCGTTGCCTTCAAACAGCCAGTCCCGATCGCGCACGAGCTCACCCAAGGCATCAGTGTCGGGTTCCGCTCCTTCTTTTTGGTTGATCGCATATTTGAGGTTTGTGACCAGTTCGGAGTGCAGCGTCTTCGCCAGCAGGTGAGCACAATCGGCGCGCCCTTCATCCGCCGGATACTGCGCGAAATTTGTAATCGCGCGGCAGATGCCGTAGTGCTTGAGAATCAGTTCGAAACCCTTTCGAGGATGAACCTGCTCGTGGTAGGCCACCTCGACCACGCCGTCTAGCGTTTCATTTTCTTCGTCGGCCACGTAGCCATCGATCACCTCGCGCACCGCGCCGTGGTCGCCAACCGCGCGAAAGTAAGGCCATGCGCGCTGCACGTCACCCGACGCCAGGAACAACTCGCCTACCTCCCGAGCCGCGGCAATCGTAGCCTCCTCATATGACGCCTGAACGCCCTCATCGAGCCCGTTAAACGACTCGGTTTGTATCAGCGGAAGCCCCAGCTCGTTACGCTTTTTCATCAAGCGTGCCTCGAATATCAGCGGGTACGCTTTCTCGTTTCGAAACCGCTCGATGAGCAGGTTAAAACCCCTATCGGCATCGCCCTCTCTCAGGGCGTCCTGAACTTGCTCAAACACTTCCATCGCGGTACGTCTTACGATACTACGGTGGGTTTCCCTGGGGTCTATGTAACCGGCAACGTAGTGGTCGACACGCTTGTGCGCCCGGCCGACAGCTTGCCCGAATGGGGCAGCACGACGTACGTTGACTCGATCGTGATGCGCCTTGGCGGCAATGCGTCCGGTGCGGCCTGCGCCGCGGCGATGATGGGCGTCCCGACACGAATCGCTGGAATGCTGGGTGACGACGCGCCAGGAGCGTACGCCCGCGCTCGACTCACGGAATGCGGGGTTGACACCGCGAGGCTTCTCACTCACCGGCGACAACCCACGGCTGCAACGGTTGGCCTAATCCACTCCGGCGGCGAGCGATTGTTCTTTCACGTGTCCGGCGCGAGTGGGGTATTTTCACTTGCCGACATCTCGTTTGAGCCCGAGGCCATCGAGGGCTGCAAATTCTTTCACTACGGATCGGTCTTTTGCCTGCCTGCTTTGCGAGATCATGCCGAGACCTTGCTCCAATCCGCACGAACCGCCGGGCTCATCACCAGTCTCGATACGGATTGGGACACAGACGGCCAGTGGGCTGAGCTCTTCGACCCACTGTGCGGCCTGATCGACTGTCTGTTCGTCAACACGCTAGAGGGTGAGCGCCTGACCGGGTCAAGCGAGCCCCAGGCAATCGCTCGGCATTTTCGCCAACGCGGTACCGGCAGCGTCATCGTCAAAGCCGGAGCGGAGGGCTGTCGAGTCTTTACCGACGGCGGCGATTTCTCATCTCCTGCCTTCAACGTCCCCGTCGTCGACACGACCGGCGCCGGGGACTGCTTCTGTGGCGGGTTTCTAGCCGGACTTTCGAGGGGACTAGGCGTCCCAAGCTGTGCGCAGCTAGCAAATGCCGTTGCGGCCCACTCCATCCAAGCAGTCGGCAACACAGACGGACTGGTGACATACGATGACGTCGAAGAGTGGCTCAACGAACGCGCTGCGAAAGCAGTTTCACGAGTTAAGTAGTCCGATTCTAGACACCACCACAAGCACTCTCACCACGCGGGTACGGAGTCACCCGAGGTCAAGCAGCAGAGGCGCGGACGGAAGTCCGCGCTTTCTTTCGAACACGCCGCTAGTATTCGTTCCGACGGCACGCCCGGCGGAAGTGCAACCAGCTCCCTACCAACGACAGTAGCGAGATCGCCAGCAAGATTCCGTACATCTGGAATCCCTCCATACCGGCGAATTTGTGCGAACCGCGGAAAAACGCTGCAACCAGCGTCGCCACCACCACGATTGACCACAGCAGCATCAGCGAACGAGGGCCGCCTCTGCGGCCAAACGCCATCAACACCCCGGCAAGCGCAACCATTCCGGAGCACACCAAGACGAGCGCTACCATCCCCGCGTCAACCGGCAACAGAGTGATGTCCATCTCGTCGTGCCCACTGAGCAGGCCAACCAAGCCGAGTCCGAGGCAAAAAATCCCCAGCAAGAGGTTCACAACAATACTGAAATATGCGAGCAGTCGACTCATTCCAAATTCGATCTCCAGCCCGCAAGCGCTCGCGGCCGAATCACCGATTGTAACGAATGCGCAACAGCTCCGAGTGCGTTTTGATTCGGACGATAATGGGAACTATTCAGATGGTGATCAGCGGCAAACATCCCTCATCCGGCAAGTCCATCGATATCCATGTCAGCAACGGCTTGATCGAACGGGTTGCACACTCGGATTCGCCTGTCGATCGTTACATTTCACCCGGCTGGATCGATATCCAGGTCAACGGCTTCGCGGGTGTTGACTACAATCATCCCAGCACCCCGCTCGATGAAATCGCGCGATCGATCGAGGTACAACGCACGACCGGCGTCGCGCGCTTGTACCCCACGGTCATCACCGGTTCGCATGAAAACATTTGCGGCTCGCTACGAAATTTGGCGCGAGCCAAGCGGAGGCTCGACGATGGGCATGCGATGCCGGGATTCCACGTCGAAGGCCCCTGGATTTCCGCGCTCGACGGCCCGCGCGGAGCGCATCCAAAACAGCATGTTCGCGCTCCGAGCGTTGACGAATACAAACGTTTTCAAGAGGCGGCCGAGGGCGGAGTTCGGCTCGTTACGTTAGGCCCCGAGCACGACGGCTCGGCGGCCGTCATCGAGCATATGGTTGACGACGGTGTCGTCGTGGCGCTCGGCCACACAAACGCCACGGCGAACGATATTTCCGACGCCATCAACGCCGGCGCGACGATGAGCACGCACCTCGGCAACGGCGCCCACGCCGAAGTGCCGCGGCATGACAACTACATTACGCATCAGCTTGCGGCCGACGAACTTTACGCCGGCCTGATTGTCGACGGCATTCACCTGCCGCCGGCCTGGGTCAAGGTTGCCCTGCGCGCCAAGGGGCTCGAGAAATCGATCTTGGTGACCGATGCAGTCGCCCCCGCGCACTGCCCGCCGGGGATTTATCGCATCGGCCACCTGGAAGTCGAACTGCTGCCCGAACAACGGGTCGAACTCACTGACTCGCGCCGCCTAGCTGGCTCCGCGCTGAGTATGGATCGCGGTGTCGGCAACCTGATCGAGTTCGCCGGAGTATCTATTTTCGACGCAACGCGGCTCGCAACCGTCAACCCAGCCAACGCCATGGGGATTACTGGCCGTGAAGGTTACCTAGAGCCCGGTCAAGCCGCCGATCTTACGCTCTTCGCAATCGACCCCGACGGAGCAGTCCACGTCGAACAAACCATACTTGCGAACTGAACTCAAAGTTATAATCAGCACTTGGCGGCGCCCGGGATGTTTCTAAGTTTTGAAGGTATCGACGGCTGCGGAAAAACGACGCAGCTTGAAGGCATGGCTGCGCGCCTACGTGAAGCCGGCATCGAGCCTGTAATCGCGCAGGAGCCCGGTGGTACGCGCCTCGGCGGGAAAATCCGCGAGTTGCTCTTGGACTCAGCAAATGCCGAGCTCAAACCGATTCCAGAGCTACTGCTTTACTTTGCGTCGCGCGCGCAGAATATTGCGGAGGTCATCGAGCCCGCGCTCGAAGCAGGTCGGGTCGTTCTGTCCGATCGCTTTACAGACGCGACTGTCGCCTACCAAGGTTATGGCCGCGACCTTGGCGTTAAGACCGTTCGCCAGGTCGAAGAAGTCGCGTGCCAAGGCGTCAGGCCGGACCTAACGCTGTGGCTCGACATCGATCCCGAGGTCGGGGTCGAGCGTGCCCGCCGGCGTAACGATACTCAAGACGCCGACGAAGGCCGCATGGAACAGGAAGATCTCGAGTTTTACAAAAAAGTCCGAAAAGGCTACATCGAGATTCATCAGGCCGAGCCGCGGCGCATTCGCCGCATCGATGCCGCCGGCACGATCGAAGAGATTGCGCGCAGCATCAACGAGGTTGTGAGTCCGGCGCTCACGGCCCGTGGCGTCCTGCGCGGATAGGCCCCATGGCGACCCCGCGATTTTTCGGCAACCGCAATATCGCGGACTCGCTGTTTCGAATGGCCGGCGAAGACTGTCTTCCGCAGACATTGCTGTTTGCGGGTCCGGCGGGCGTCGGCAAGGCGACTCTGGCGCGCTTTCTCGCCGCCGGTATCAATTGCGATAAGGGCCCGGCTTGGCCTTGTGGGGACTGCTCGGCCTGCTTGAGAATTTTGGCGGCCGACCTGTCGCTAGACGAACACCGCAAGCAATTTGAAGAACGTGTAAAGCTACCAGCGGCCAAACGTTCGGAGAATCCCCTAATCGTCTCGACGCACCCGGATTTCTTGATTTTTCCGCCGGATGGCCCCATGCGGATGATCTCGATCGAGCAGGCTCGGCGCTTGCGCCAGGCGGCCCAGTTCAGCGCGTCGGAGGGTCGCCGCCGCATTTTCGTTATCGATCATGCCGACCGCGCAAATTCCGAAGCCGCCAACGCGCTTTTGAAAACACTCGAAGAACCCGCACCAGCACTAACGCTCATCCTCACGGCCGAGAACCCTTACGCGCTGCTCCCCACCATCCGCTCGCGATCGATCCCGTTCTATTTCTCCGCCCTCGGCACGGACGAGATCGCCGAGTTTCTCAGGACGCGCGATGAGATTCCTGAAGACCAGAGGGGCCAACTTGCTTCTTGGTCGGCGGGTAGCCCAGGGCGCGCCATATCGCTTGACATCGAAGAGTTCGTGCGCCGCCGAGAGGCCATGCTGACGCTGCTGCGAACAGCCTTACGCGAATCGGAGTTCGCGCGGCTCGTAGGCGAGATGGAGTCGTTCGCTCGTAAGACCAGCGAGAGCCTTGACCGGATTGCGGAGATGCTCTACTCCTTGCTCCGCGACCTATTGCGGATGAAATTTGGCGCAACCGACGGCTTTGTTCACAGCGACATTCAAGGCGACCTCGCGCCACTCGCCGAGCGAGCGACTTTCGAGTGGATCGAGCTCGCGCAGGCGAAGATCGCGAATATAGAAATGCTACAGCGCCGCAACATTCAAAAGCAAATGGCACTAGAAGCGCTGGCGCTCGATCTGCGCGCGTCGGTAAGCGGTTGACAGTTGGCGCGCGCAGACGCCGGGTTACACACGCTTGAGGAAGCGTAGCCCAACCAGAAAAAACCTCGATTGCTAAAATTCGATTGGAAGGATTTTTGAAATGTCCACCACGGCTGCTCCCCTCGAAACCTCCGCGGCCGCCCCTTCGGGCGGCAGTTTTCTAATCGATCACGCGACTCCGGCGCAGACCTTCACTCCGGAAGATTTCAGCGAAGAGCAGCGCCAGACCAGTGCGACCGCTGAGCGGTTCATGACCGAAGAGGTCATTCCGACGATTCCCGATTACGAGCAAAAACAGCCCGGCTTGGCGCGCGGCTTGGTCGAAAAAGCAGGCGAACTCGGCCTGCTGTCGGTGCTCGTTCCCGAAAAATATGACGGCCTTGAGATGGACGTCACCACCCAGATGCTGGTCAACGAGAGCGTAGGACGGTACGCAGCGTTTTCGACCACCTACGGCGCGCACGCTGGAATCGGCACCTTGCCACTGGTATTTTTCGGCAGCGAGGAGCAGAAGCAAAAGTACCTGCCAAAACTCGTGACGGCCGAGATGTTAGGTGCGTACTGCCTAAGCGAACCCCAAGCCGGCAGCGACGCGCTCAACTCGCTCACACGCGCCGAGCTTACGCCCGACGGTAAGCATTACGTGCTCAACGGCCAGAAAATGTGGATTTCAAACGGCGGCTGGGCAGATTTATTTACGGTGTTCGCAAAGATTGATGGCGAGCAATTTAGCGCTTTTTTGGTGGAGCGCACCTACGAGGGCGTGCGTCCAGGCGCTGAAGAACACAAGATGGGCATCCACGGCAGCTCAACAACGGCGCTCTTTCTCGACAACGTCAAGGTGCCGGTCGAAAACCTTCTCGGTGAGATCGGGCGCGGTCACATCATCGCGTTCAATATCTTGAACCTCGGTCGGCTGAAGCTTGGGGCATCTTGCGCTGGTGGCTCGAAGAGCGTAATCGCCGAGTCGGCGCGGTACGCGAATCAGCGCAAGGCCTTTGGGCAGCCGATCGCGAAATTCGGCGCTATCCGCCAGAAGCTGGCTGATATGACGGCAAAGACATTTGCTGGCGAATCGCTGATCTATCGCACCTCCGGCATCATCGACGCTCGCCTCGAAGGGTTCTCATGGGACGCGGATGACGCCGCGCAAACCGCGCTCAAAGCTGTTGAAGAGTACGCTATCGAGTGCTCGATCGCGAAGGTCTATCTCTCCGAGGCGCTCGACTATGTGGCCGACGAAGGGGTTCAGATTCACGGCGGCTACGGCTTTCACCAGGACTACGCGGTCGAGCGCGCATACCGCGACGCACGCATCAACCGCATCTTCGAAGGCACCAACGAAATCAATCGCTTGCTCGTGACGGGAATGCTGCTCAAGCGGACCAACCAAGGTCGGCTGAACCTGCTCGGAGCCGTGCAGAACTTGATGCTTGAACTCGCGGCCGGGAGCGTTAGCGGTTCTTCCGGAGGCCCATTCCCGGCACAGCGCGATATGGTTGGACGCGCCAAAAAGGCGATGATTGCGATGGCCGGCTTGGCGTATCAAAAATTCAAAGGCGAGCTTGAGCAACAGCAAGAAGTCACGGCCGCGCTCGGCGACATGGTAATTGAGATTTACGCGGCCGAGTCGGCGCTGATTCGCGCGGAAAAGCTCTGTGCCGCGGGGCGGGGCCAAACGATTGGTGACATCGTCACGGTGCTATCGCAAGCAATGATGACGGCCGTCGGCGAGCGCGCAACGCTGATTGTCGGTGCGTGCGCCGACGCGGCGGAACTCGAAGAACATTCGAAAACCGTTGCCATGTTGACTCGGTTTACGCCTGCGAATCTCCCGGCGGCACGCGATCGAATCGCGGCTCGGGTGCTGGAAGCCGAGAAGTACGTTTTCTGATTGTCAGCGCCGCGAGAGCGTCTGCCCCACCTTCGGAGGCGCGAGCGTCAGCGAGTGCGGTGGCGAAGGAGATATCTAGAATACGTTGAATCGGGTCCTGCTGATCAGTCCGCAAAAGGACCCGACACAACTCACTCAGTTCACTGAAACTTGTCGAGAGTCCGTCCTACTTGGACATTCCCTGCTCAAGCAGCCGGAACAGCCCGGCTACGTCGCCCCTTTCGTACTCGTCGATTAAACCGTCTGGCATGATCGAGACGTCAGACTCCCGCAAGTCAACAATCTTTGATCGCGGAATATCCACCGGCCGGTCTATATCCGGAATCAGAACGGTGATTTTCTCGTCGTCTTGTTCCATGATCATTGCCGAGTAGACGTCGTCAGCCGTTTCGACGCGCCACGAGCCGTATTGGTCTGAAATCGTCTTCGATGGATAAAGTACCGCCTCAAGCATGTCGCGACGGTTAAATCGATTGGCGATTGTCGTGAGGTCGGGCCCGTAGTCTTTACCGAGCTCGCCGAACTTGTGGCATTTGCCACAAGCCTCGTTGTAAATCTTTACGCCATTCTCGGCTTTGGCCATCGTGGTCATTGGGTCGTACATCAAATATTCAAAAATCTCTTGCGTACTGAAAGCTTGCGATCCCTTGGTGCGGGCGAAGACGTTCGGCTGGACGTGGTCGTCTCGGCGGCGCAGTTTCGCCAAAAGTTCCTCGTCATCGACCGGTGCGTATTCAGGGATCGCCGCGTAGGCGAGTTTCTTTTCGTCGTCGGAAAAGAAGGCTAGCGATGACTCGAACATGCGATTCATAAACCCAGGGAAGCTGGCTCCGCCTCGCCAGGCTCGCGCTTTTTGAAACCACGCTAGCAGCGTCTTTTTCTGATCCGCGCTCCAGCCTCGGTTGATCTCACGCAGGCAGTAGATGTAGTGGATTTGTAGCTGCTGATTGTCTTCGCCGCTCGGAATCTGGCTCAAAATCTTCTCAACGGCCTCAGGGCGATTGGCGTAGGCCATGGTCCTCGCGTACTCGCGGTTCAGCGGCTCTTCTTCGCTCGGGAAACGCGGCGCTATGGTCTCGTAGATCTGGTCGCGTAGGCTCTGACGACAGCCATTCTCGACCTCGATGCAGGCCAGGTGGAATACGCGCAGCAAAGCAAGTTCGTCATCTAACGACAGATCGCTCTGCTTGAGCATCGAAAGCGATTTTTCGAACACCGCCTCGACATCGATCGGCGTCTCGGCAGTCCGCACCAGGCTGAGCATTCCCGTCGCCGCTGCCGCCACGTCTGTCTCCGCAACAACCAGATCTTTCCAGCCGTCGCGAGGGGTCGCTTCCATCGCGACGCGGGCGGCCCAGCGAACGAAGCGGTCGTCGTCGGCCAGCAACGCATAAAGGTCCGCGGTATCGACGAACCCCGGATCGCCCATGCGCACTAGCGCCTCCGCCGACCGCCGTCGCACAAACGGATCAGCGTCATTCAAACCGCCGGCCGCGATCGCCTTGGCGCGGTCACTGCCGTGTTGGCCGACCACGTAAATCGCGGCGGCGCGTAGCGAGGCGTCCGACGAAGCGTAGGCGGCTCGAATGAGTTCGGCATTCGGCTTCGGACCATAGCGCTGCAGAAGGTGAATCGCCTGCACGCGGTCGGATGCTTCAGCCTGCTCGTCTTTGACCAACGCCGTCAAATCCGCGGCCCAGCCGTCAGCCATTTCGCTTTGAGTTTTTAGGAAATAGGCATGACTAAACGACGAGAGCGGCTGCGGTTGACGCACGACCGACAAGATGCCCGTTTCCGGCCGACGGGCGGTATTCGCTCGATTGCCGGTATACGCCACTCGGAAGATTCCACCCTGCGTTCTGCGCCCACCCATGCTGAAGTAGACCAGCCCGTCGGGGCCGATTTCGAGATCGGTCACATTGAGCGGCTCGCCGTAAATGAAATCCGTGGCGGGCTCAGCCAATTCGTAAGTCGCGCCCGTGCGCCTGAATTTTGACAGTACGACCCGGCCACGTGACCAGTCGCCTTGCAGAAATCCGTCAAAGTACTCCGCCGGATACGCATAGCTGTGGTAAAAATCGACACCCACCGGCGAGCCGCGCCCGAGGTCGTCGACTGGGGGCAACGAATCTAAGAAATACGGCGGGAACTTGCCCGAACCGGTACGCCAACCGTAGTCGGCTCCTGGCACGCCGTGTACCGACCGCACGTCGCGGTACCAGGGCAAGTTGATGTCCCACTCCATATCGGAGTCGAACGTAAAGGCTTCGCCATCGTAGTTATAGGCGTGGTTGTAGGGATTTCGAAATCCCCCAAAAATCAGCGAAAAGCTCTCGCCGCCGTTGTTGATTCGAAACAGCGTTCCGCCCGGCGCCATGCGGCCGACGGCGTGGCCGCGGGCGTCCATATAGCGCTCAAGCAATTGCGACTCGTCATAATTATTCAGCGGCGAGTTTTCAGCGATACGGTCCGCCGGAATGAAGGTGTGATTGCCTAGGAGAACGGTGGGAGTGCCATCGGGACCGCGGCGAATATCGTGCGGACCGTGTTCGCCGATCTTGCCAAGATATTGCACAACCAGTTCGCGGTCATCCGCGACGCCATCGCCGTCGTTGTCGGGCAGCTTGAAAAGATAGGCTTCGCCGTCGTCAGGATTCGTGCAATCGGCATACAGCGCCGGGCCATCGAACCAAATCCCCTGACAGTTTTCAACCTGATCGCTGATCGTCTGCTGTGTTTCGTAAACGCCGTCGCCATCTTTGTCTAGCAACCGTGTGGGGTGGCTACGCTCTTTCGAAACGACGATCTCGCCGTCGGCGTCGAACGTGACTTGAATCAGCGAACCGACCTCGTCATCACTTGCGACTTGCTCGACGACGAACCCGCGAGGCACCTGAAAAGGGCCTTCAAGAATCGGGTCCTGTTGTGGCCCACAATTTGCCAATAACAACGCCGAAGCGATCAGTACGAGTCGAATCATAACCCCCGATTGTAGCGATTGAGCGCGCCTTATCGTCGTGCCGCCAACCATTCGGCGGCCTGTCGCCCGGTAGCATTATGCAACCGAACCAGCGTCACCTCGGTCGGCGCGTGATCAGGCTTCAGGCGAATGACAAAGCCATCGAGTACTGATCGCCGAGACTGTGGCTGATGGCTACATTCCGCCGTTCCGGTCTTCGCCATCACCCCCGCTCCGAGCGCGTTCGCGGTGCCGTATCGGGCTGCCCCCAGCATGCCGTCGACGATCGCACCCACACCCGGAAGGGCGCGCCGCATCCAAAGCTCGTAGTAGGCACGAAGAAGGCCTTGCGGAGACTGTGACCACGGTCCCAACCCGAAATACCATTCGGGTTTAGCGCCTTCTGGTGGTGCCCGCAGTCCGTACGCCGCGCTAACTTCCGCCAACTGCGTGGGGTCGATGGCGTAGCTCAGTTCGCGAAAGTACGAATTACACGAGTACGCCAGGGCCGGAACAATCGAAACCGCTCCGTGGCCGTTGGGCAGCCAGCACCGCTCCCCCGAACAGTTGAACTCTGGAAATCGATGCGAAAACGACCGCGCGTAGGCCAGTGCCGCGAAAGGCTTCAACAGCGAACCTACAGCTAGCGGGGTCGATATTTCCGCCCAATTTTCGGCTTCGATTCGCGAAGTGGCAATATCGAGCCGAAACACCGACGCGTCGCTTGCAACCACGGTCGACGCAGCGCAGCAAACGACGGCGAGCAAACAACCAAGCTGCTTGATCATTCGTACTCGACGGTCTCTCTTAAGATGCCGGACTCGTGATGGCGAGTCACTCGCACCTCTTCCACCCGCGCCAACGCCTGACCGAGGCCTAGAACGTTTTCGGAAAAGAAATACGGCGCCCGGTCTGGGTCGTCGCCGTAGCCGTTGTTGATGAAGTCGAGATGACTCATGAGCGTCTCGTAGCCAACCCGGGCGATCCCGTGCCGGAATCCCAGGACTTCCGTCGCGACTAAATTCGGCGGCTCTGTTTCGAGCGACCGAACGATCGCCGTGTGCAACGCATCGGCGTTCGAGACCACCAGCAGCTTGCCACGCGTCTCGAAAAACAGCGGGGCCAAGCCGTCGAGCGCGAACGTGTTTCCACGTTGGGTCCAGTCACCGGCTGGCGCGGCCGCCCCATAGCGCGCGAGCACGAGTTCGCTGAGGGCAGCCCTGATCGACGAGGGGTCCCAGTCCGATTGAGCAGTCACAACGAGAGCATTTTCAACTCTGACGAGAACTCCACCAGGCGATAGGCGCGCCTGCGCAATTTCCCCTACAGCGTCGACTCCGGCCGTCTCGAGTATCGCGGTCAGGCGCGATAAATCCAAGCCTTGGTCTGAGCGTCGAGCGGGGGCGATGTCGATTCGAGTTTCAAGCTGTGACTCGCTGCCCACCGAACTGCCGGCAAGGTAAGCGGCGGGCGCGGCATCTTGGCGCACGCCGGACTCGACCTTGGGCTGAAATAGCTTTCGTCCAAGTAGCTGCGCGATCTCTTGAGAAGCGACGCCGGCGCGTAGGCGGAAAAAGTCGGAGTCGGAAGGAACCGCGGATAGTATGCGCCCCAGATCAACCGGCGCGATCTCGGGCGCATCAGTTGGGGCAGTCTTTACGAGGGCCCGCTCTTCGCGAAGCCCTTCGTTGGTGAAATACAGATCGGAAGCGCCCGCGCTATACGAACGGAGCTGGGTTGCATTTTGGTGAATCCAATACGAGCGGAAGTGCGGAGTCCGTATGAGAGCGGCCAAGTTATAGCGCATCCGCAACGCCGGGGTCTGGCCGTCCGGGGTCGGCACAGCGGCGGCGTACCATTGCTCGTCGATTAGGCGCGCAACAGTTTCGCCTGTCGTCAACCGAATTGAGCGAGCCACGAGGTCGGCGTTGGTCCCGACAATAAGCAGGTCGTCAATCACGGCGAAAGCCACGCTACGACCGCTCTCGCCGTCGTCGCGCGCGTAGTACGTGACGCCTGCGGTCGAACGAGATTCGAAGTTCGCGCGGCGGCGCCAGAGTAGTGTTTCGAAAGTTCGCGCCGATTCCAGTCGGGTCAGGTAGACGAAGCCTAGCTCACCGATGTCGTATACCGCGAGTGCGGACTCGCCACCCGCGATCGAATCGAGCAGCGCGACGTCAGTCGGTAGCCCCGCGACCGCACTGAACTCCGCCTGCGCTTCTTTCAATCGGAAGAACAGCTTCGACCGTGAGAATGCCTCGTAGTTCGCGCTTTCCAACCACAAAGCCTTTTCGGGCGAGCCGTGCCAGCGGGTTGCCAGGTCGCCAAAGCCAGGTGATTCGAGCACGAGCAGCGCGCCAGCGGGCAGTAGCTCGGCGAGTGGACGTCCAGCGGTGGCGCTCACCTGCACGAAGGCAACGGCAGCCGCGCTCAGCACGAGTATCGAAAGCTTCCAAGCGCGGCCGCTCACTGAACTACCCTCCTCACCAGATAGGCTTGGTCAAGCCCCTTATGCACCCGCGGTCGCCGATTTGCGTTTTCGGCATTGCGCTGGCGCACAGCTCGGACGCGGTTGTAAGCGGCGTCAGCGAGAGCGAATCCATCCGTGCCGGAATCGACGGCGCGAGCTAGCGCGAACAAATGCTGCGCGGCCCGCAAATGGCCGGTCCTCTCGGCTGAGTCCGCAATCTCGACCGCCAGTTGAGCGCGGGCCGAGTCGTCGAGCGATAAAGTACTCAGGAACCGTTGGACCGTCCAGTCATCTAATTCACGCTCATCGGCGTCAGCGGCGAATACCGAGTCCGGCCGCTGCAGCCGGATCGTCGAGGTGTGATCGTCTGTCCAGGGTCCGGCGACAAGCAATGCCAAACGATGATCGCCGGACTCACGCGCCGCGTGGAACAGGTCGGCGCGAAGTTCGAGGTTGGCAGCTTCAGGGCGCGCGGCAAAGGCCTGGCGTAGCAGGCGGACCTTCGTCGCAACGTCTTCGGCCGTTTCCGCCGCCTGGACATTCGCGGCGTAAGCACCTTGCAGCTCTACGCGATCCGAGGGCGGCGCACCCGCCAACGCGCTCAGCTCTTGCGAGGGCAATTGTCGAGCGTCGCCCCAGACGCCGCCGGCGGCGACTACAGCGTTGACCCGCAGGTCGTAAGCGGCAGCGGGGTTGTGCGCGAGATTGGCAAGCTCGACACGCATCGTGCCGCCCGCCGCGATGGAGCTGCGCTCAAGTTCGAGCCGAGCCACGAGATCCCAGGGAGTCGCGTCGACATATGCTGTCCAGAATTCCCGCGCCTCGTCGTGCCTTCCGTGCCGGCTCAGTAAACGTCCGGCCGCTCGGAATCCGGAGTAGCTTTCGAGCGACTCAAGCCGAGTCAAGCGTTGAATCAAATCGAGAGCTTCGGCGTCATCATTGCGCCTAAGAAGTAGATCCGCAAGCCCGATGAAGTCCGCCTCTCCGGCCACCTGCCGCGCGACTCGCCCACCGTAGAAAGCCTCCAACAGCGCATCCGCTTCGCCTTCACGGCCCCTCGCTCGGAGCCTATCAGCAGCGGCCTCAACGTCTTCGGTCTTGATCGAACTTTCAATCGCCTGACCCGCACCGGCCGTCGACGTCAGCAGCTCAATCACTGTGCTGCGCTGCTGAGCTTTCAACGTTTCTCTAAGTGGTTCGGGGAGGCCACCGTAAACTCCCGCCGCCTCTCCAACGAGATCTTCATCCAGCAGCCGTCGCACCAGTCGGACTGCGCCGTCTATATACGCCTGACGCGCGGGGTAGTTCTCGGCATCCGCATCCGCATGTCTTCTGCGTGCCAGCTCGAACGCCGCTCGCTCAGCGATAAGCTTGTTGTCAGTAGAGACTTCGCGTCCGTCCGCCAGATTCCAGAGGATGTTTTGCGGCGCATTCGCCTCGCCGGCCGCGTCCGCGATCTGCTGGAACGTGGCCAACCCGTTGTCCAGAAACGCGAGCGCGGTTTCCTCCGCTCGGTAGCTTCCAAACCCCCGGAAGTAAGCCCGCAACAAGTTCAAGGCGGGCTCTGAAAATCGTGCGACCTGGTCCGAGGCACCTAACGTCGCAAGCATTTCGAGCATCTTTCGACGCTGCTCCTCGCTCATTGAGCCGGCGCGGGCACGCGATGTCAGAAGTTCAAATACGCGCTCCCAGTGCGTACGCGCGGCTTCGACGTTGCTCCGGCCGGACTCTATCTCCGCGAGGCTGAGCAGCACGCCGACGTCCGATTCGTTGAGCTCCAACGCGCGGGCATATTCATCAACCGCCTCGTCCTCGCGGTTGGCTTCGCGAAGTAAGTCCCCGAGTTGTGCGTAGCCTGCCGGCCGCGCCGGATGAGCCTCAATGAGCGCGGGCAGAAAGCCGGCGCTCTCCGGCGAACCGGCCAACGAAAAATAGTCGCCGAACGACGTCGCATGTGGAAACCATTGGTCGCCGACAATCGCGCCCGTGCGATCACCGGCGGCGTCAAGCTGTCCACCCACCGTGCGGGGCCCGAGCGCTGCCCTGAACGCTCGTACGGCTTCCGACGCTCCTTGGAAATGTCCGGCCAATCCTGTATAGGTATCGGCCCAGAGCGCTGACTCGCGACCCTTCCGGCGTTCGATCGCGCGCTGCTCAAGATCGAACCGGCCGCGCGCAACAAGATAGTTGATCGGATTGTAAGACGCTCCGGATAGCTCGACCAACCGCCCCGGCTCACGATCAAGTAGGATCTCGAAGTAGCGTTCGCGATCATCAGCGCTAATGCGACCAAGGCTATAAAGTCCGGTCGAGATTTCCAATTCCGCATCCACATCACCGGCGTCGCGAAATGCCGCCAGCGCGTCGCGTAAAACATAGTCGCGGCCGGAACCTGGCTGAATCAATTCCCCGTAAGCCGCCAACTGTCGTCCAAGCTCGGCGAACCGCAAGCGTGAGCGCTGCAACTCGACCAGGCGCGACTTAAACTCCTCAGCCCGACCCACCGCCGGATGCGCCGCCATCCGCTCAACCAGCCAACGAGCTTCCAACTCAACCAGCCCGGCGTTCCGCGCGACGGGCATGAGGTATTCCTCAAACGCATCGGCTCCGAACCGAGACCGCTCGCGTTCGAGAAATTGCGCGAACTCAACCTTCTCTTCCGGCGTGTAGTAGAGCTTCACCGCCGCGGCCATCTGCTCCAACCCAGCGCGAAAAAGCTCCATCGCCGGCCCGTTCGTCTTCCCCCTGGACGAACTCTCCAGATTCAAAAACGCCGCCTCATGCCGGCGAACTCTCGACATGATCCGCGCGTATGAGCGAATCAACCGCTGGTGACGGTAGCTATCAAATATCCCCGAGCCCGCCGCCTCGAATCCATGTTCAATCCAGTCTCGGGCGGCATCGAGATAGAGAAACTCTTCGGCGCGCTCAGCGGCTGCCAGATACTTTTCAGGATTCTCCGGCCGCCCGGCGATGAACGCGCGATCTAGCGCGTCCATCGAGGCGGCGCGGTCGCCTTTGCGGGCATGCAACTCAGCCTGGCGATCCATCCAGTCCGGGTCCTCGTAGGTCAGCTCGTAGAGCTTGCCGGCGCTGGCGAGTGCCGCGTCAAAGCGCATAAGAAGTGTCTCGACTTCGAGCTTCGATCGCCACAAATCGACGCGGTCCGGCCGTACCCGGAGCGCTCGTTCGTAGGCCGTGATCGCCTGATCGAACTGTTCAAACTTCCGCCGCAGCCGCGCCAGCACAACATGAAATCGCACGTCGCGAGGCGAATCAACGGTCGTTTTTTCGTAGAACGCGGCGATCCGCTCGGTCTGCTCATGGACGAGCGCATACGTCGCCACCTCGGTTATCAGCGCCGCGTCTTCGGGATAGGCGTTTACCAGCTCGATGTATTGGTCGATTGCGGCCGTAGTGTTTTCGAGAGCAGTCAGCGCCGGGATCATCCCACGGCGTAGTCTCGCAACGGTCGCGCGCTTCTCCGTCGCCGGCAATCCCGCGTCGGCGATAGCAACAAGCTTTTCTTGATAGAAATCGCGCAACCCGTCGTAGTCGGCCTCGCCACCGAAAGAGTCCGCGTAAATTTGGATCAGCCGCCCATCGAAGGGCTTGTCGGAAATCAACGGATCGACGATCCGACGGGCACCCGCGAAGTCTTGGGCGCGAAGCGAACGTTCCGCTGCTTCGATTCGGAATCGCTCGGAAAGTTGCGGATACGAAGCGTCGGCGGAAGCCAATAGAAGGGCAATCGCCCGCGAGAAGTTCTCACGCCTAAGGTAATAATCGACCGCCGCCCGGGCCACCCCGAGGATCTTCGGCTGCTCCGCGTAGACGAATTCGATTACCGACTGGGCATCATCGAGGCGTCCACGAGCTTCGTAGTGCCGCATGAGCGCCAGCCGCAAGCGCGTGCGGTCGACTGGGTCGCGAGTCTGCTCAATGCGGCGTAACATCACCGCCGTGAGTGCCGCGGTTGAATTGTTGCCGCGAGCTAAGTTTTCGATTTCGTCGAGCAACTCGAATGACTCAGAATCTTCGGCGAGCTGGACTAGAAAATCGCTGATCTCCGGGCCACGATCGAGCGCCCTCAAGACGTCAACTCGAAGTTTTACGGCGGAGAGTTTCGGGGCAACCCCCGCCGTCAGCCGCGCTGTGGTTTGGTCAATCGCAGCCGCGAATTCCTCGCGGCGGGCAAGCGTGACCAAACGCCCGTAAGCCTGATAGTCGGTCTGAGCCGCCAGCGCGCCTTGAAGATATTCTTTGATCGCGCTGTTCGGGCGCCGCCGACCCTCCTCAATTGCGCCGGCTTGGTAGGCGAACAACGCCGGGTCGCCGAGCGCGCCGCGGCCCAGTTCGAGTAGTCGCAGCGCATCGTCGAACAGATAGTAATCCCAATACACAGTAGCCGCGTCGAGATAGCTGCCGGCGAGACCGGGCTCAACCCCGGCCATGCGATCCCACAATCGGCCCGAGGCGTCATAGCGAGCCCTATCCGCAAGCGCGTCGCCAACCCAAGCTAGCCGCCCGCGATCGCCGGGTTGCGCGTTCGCCAGGTTCTCCCCAAGTGCCGCCGCGATGTCGAGCGCAATCGGATCTTCGTACGCAATCGAGCGGTGCACCGTCGCTGCCCGCTGACCCAACTCAAATTCTCCGGGCGCCTCTGTAATCGACGCAAGCAAAATCGGCGCGGCCTGCTCGTAGTGGCACTGCCAAAGGCGAGCCTCGGCCAACAACCGCGCCGCCGGACCATTCTCACGTGCAACGCGGTTCCATTGGCCGTTCGTAGCGTCGTTGCCAAGCTGACCCTCGAGCGAGCGTAGTGTCGTCTGAAGGCGCTCCGTGCGCGAGAGGAACTCGAAGTATTGGTTCGTAAGATCTGGCGCGTGGAACCAGTAGCGCCTGAGAAGGTCCTGCCAAGAGGACATGTCGCGCGTCAAGCGGTTGCGATAAGCGGCCAACAAGTTCCTGACGAAAGTCAGATTGTGAGGAAATCGCCGATGCGCGTAAAGATTGAGTTGCAGGTAAATCTTCGCGTCGATCGAACCACCCACGACTTGAGCGAAGTAAGCCTCAAGCTCCGCGCCGGCGAACGCATCCACAACATCGTTGGAAAGCCGAGAAAAATCCGAGTTCCGCCGTAGCCGCAAATACCATCGCGCTAGCTTTTCGTACCAGCCCCGTTCGTTGAATCGGGCGATCGCTTGGCGGTAAACATTTTCAACCGGATCCGCGTAATTGACGGACCCCAGAAAGACGGCGAACTTTTCGTAAAGTCCAGGGTCGTCTGGGTTGCGATCGATCTCGCGGCGAAAGACGTCCAACGCCGCGGGTACGCGTTCAAGCGCGACTAGCCTGGCGGTGTAAAGTTCCAGGACTCGCGCGTACTGCGGCGAACGCGTTCTGGGCGGTTGGTAGCTTCGCCTGCGGTCGAACCGATAATCCTGATTGGGAATCGAGTCGCGCCCCAACGGTCGCCGATCCGTGCGCTCGGCAAGCTCCTCAAGCAATTGCTCGTAGAGAGCGAATTCCTGATCCGTCTGACCCAACCGCGCGTGGGCATCGGCCATGCGGAGCGTGACGTCCATGCGCTGAAACGCATCCGGAAATTCACTGAGGAACGCATCGCCGGTCAGCAAGACGGCTTCGTTGTCGCCGTAGAGCGCATAGACTTCGTGCAGTCGAGCGTGCATGCCGGCGCGCTTGTCCGACGCTGGAAACTTCGAGTCGAACAGTGTTAACAAGTCTCCGGCGGCCGCTCGATGAAAATACGCCTGCGCCGTTTGCTCTTGACTTCGAAAACGCCACTCGATGCCCTGCTCGTTGAACAACAAAGACAGGATTCCATTCAGGAAACCGGGATGCGGGTCAATCGTTGCGATGTCGCGATAGAGAGAAAGATCGCCCGAGCCAAGAGCAATCGGCTGATCGGGGTAAGTCAGCAACAGATTGATGATTCCGCTGAGCGCATCTTCCTGTGCAGCGTCGCCGGCCGAGTCCAAAGTATGGAGAGCGTAGAAATACCTCGCCGCCTCGACGGGATCGTTCCTACGGCGCGAAAGTTCGGCGAGCACCCGCAACTCGCGCTCGCTCCAACGCTCCCCGGCGTGCTCTTTCGCGAGACGGTAGCCATCGACGACTTCCCGCGCGCCGGCGGCATTGCGCTGACGTTGCTGATAGTGAAACACCCAACCGGCGGAATCAAGATCTTGAGCGTCGCCCGCAAGACGAGTGCGGTGCTCGTCGAGCTTTGCGCGCAGCAGTCCGGCCTCACCAAGGGCGTCAAAGTAAACGCCAATCAGGCCGGCCGGCCAAACCGGATCGAAGCTTACCTCGTATACAGCAATCCCATCTTCGGCATCGCCCCGCGCCTCGGCCAGACGCGCCTGGAAGCGAACCGTTGAAAAAGTGTCGGTGGGGAACGCTGCTTGGTACTCGTCAACGAGCCGCTCGACCGCGGCGAAATCATTCTGGTCGAGCAGGTGATCAGCAAGACGATTGTAGAGTTCTTGGCGCGAGGGATAGCGATCGAGCCAAGCCCTGAAGTAATCGGTGACTATGTCGGGCTCAAATAAATTCGCCTCCGCCAATTGGAGAATGCGTTCGAAGGCTTGCCAGGACTTTTGCCGGGTGTGCGGCGTCTCCGTGTCGGCGGCAGGCAACTCAGCAACTGCTAGCAGTGCTTCGGCCTCGTCCCGCGGGCGCGCACGGCGTTGATAGAAGTCCGCAAGAGCGAGCGTGCCGGCTGCGCGGTCCTCGGCGAGTTCGGCGTGGAGCTTCCAGTCGACTTCGGCCGCGACGAAATCCAATTGCCGTTCGGCCTCGCGCCCCCTGAGCGAATGCAGGTCGGCCCGGGTCGGCTCGTCCGCAATGAGTGCTGAGAGAGCGGTGCGCGTCTCGCCGGGCGGCCGCCAGGCCAACACCGGCCCTCCGGGCAGCGACACCGCTTCAAAGAAAACTTCACCCAGCGGGTGGCCGCTTTCTAAATCACGGACCCACTCCGGCAGCCGCGCGGCCGCGCCAAGCGCCACAAGCAGCAGCAATCCAGCGGTTCTAAGGCGCCACTTCAAGCGACACCTCCTCCACGCCGATATTGTGCGCGAAATCCTCCGCGATGAATTTTAGGGCGTACTTACCCGGCGGAAGCTGAGCCGGAATCGTCAACCGTCCGACGTTGTACTTATGTTGATCGTCCCAGCGGAGATTGACCGCCGGCGATCCGTACATGCGCGCGATGAGCGTACGCGTTGAGCTGTTGGCTGAGGCGCGCAATAAGATCGTCTCGCCCGCCCTCACGCGATTGCGATCGAGCTTCACACGAACGACCGGCGGCTTGCTTGCGATCAGGAAGGTTTTCTTCTCGCGAAAGACGTGGCCTTCGCGGTCGCGCAGCACCAGCCGGACTACGTGCTCTCCGTCAGGCATATCGACTGGGGCCAGAAATCGCGTCTGCCAAATATCTTCGTCTTCGAGAAACCGTAGTCGCTTGACCAATCCGAACGGAAACACCGCTGCGACTGACTCGATCGATTGGTCGGTCTTGACCCGCAATATCGGATCGCCGGGCCGAATGACGCGCGGCCGCAACAGGGAACGCGGTGCGGCGAGAAACGACGTGTATGGCGTCACGAATTTGAACTTCTTCGACCAGTGAATGATTTCGTCAATCGAATCTTCGTCTTCGCCCTCTCGCTCGATTTTCGATAACAGCGCATCGACTCGCGCCTGTGCCCAGCTTCGCGGCAGGCGCTCGTGTTCCGTAGCTTCAGCCGCTAAATCGATCGTCACCGAGGGCGACCCCAACGGCGTCTCGACCTCGAATTTGATGTCCGTCGCCTCGTCCGCGAATCTCCCCACCCATGCCGCGCGTGATCCGGCGAATGCGTTCTGCTGCAGCGAGTACACGGCGTCGACCGCCGCATCGGGCGCCACGGACAGCGAAATCTCCCTCAGCGGCTCGCGACCGATCTTCGAGAGAAACGCAGCCAACTTGAATTCAATCGGCTCTGTCGAGCGCACGTGCTCAACGACCGCACCCTCTTCCTCAAGCATGCGAAGAAGCGACGTATTCGCATCGTCTCCTACGGCGAAAACGTAAGTCTTGGGCCGCAAGCTCTCGGGGCGCTCGGCAAGGTGGCGGCGATAGGACTCGATCATCGGTCCATTCCGGATCGAACCTCGCGTCGACCCCAAGTCGCTCAGCACGACGATGGTCGCCGCGGCGTCGGGAAACTGCTTCGTCGCTTCAAGAAACGCCAAATCGAAATTCGTACCACCCCGCAGTGGCGATGCCCGTAGCGAAGCGAGCGTGGCGTCGATGTCTGAAGCAGTTGCAGCGAGCGGCACCTGACCAAGCGCGGTCACCTCATCGTTAAATAGGAGCACCGCGAAGCGATCTTGTGGATGAAGGTCGAATAAGAGTTGCTCTAGAGCCTGGTACGACCGATCGAGCTTCTCCCACTGCATCGAAAGTGAGCTATCGAAAAGAACAACGACCGAGCGTGCCGGTCGCGCCGCAACTGGCATCGGCGGACCCGCCGCCGCCGACGTGGCTGGCGGCTCGACTCCGCGAGAATGCAGTAGCGTCGAAGCCTCGAAGTAGCCGTACGGCGTTTCGGGCAGAGCCAACTTTCCCGCCGTCAGGTGTGGCCGCGGCTCACTCGGGTCGCGGTACGTCAACACCTGTAGCGTCGGCGAATCGCGCTGGGCGTAGCTCCACTCGACCGCGAAGTCCTCGCGCAACGAAACGTCAGTACCTTCGGCCACGAAGCTGACGCCATCTCCGTCTTCCCGCGTGACGCGCCCCAGATACTCACCCGACGCCACTCGGAAATCTCGAATCGGGTGCGCCGAAATCATCTCGAATCGAATCGAAAGCCGCCCTGCCCGCTGCAGTTGATAGGCGTCTGGTCTCAACGGCAGTGAGAATTGCGAGCGCAAGTTCTCGACAGCAATTCGCTGTTGATATTCCAGCTCCACGCGCTTATTGCCATAGCCCGGAATTGGCGTAACGCGCGCGCTAAACACCGAGGCCCGGCGAACCTCATCCCCATCGACGTCCGCGCTGCGATCGCCGACTTCGAGCAAGCCGGGGTCGACCGAACGGGCTCGCAGCTCGTTATAAATTTCGCGCGCTCGACGGCGCTCGAGGATCACGCCGGGAATGCGCTGGATGTCGTCCCAGACGGCGAAGTCAGATACCGTCGCGCCGCTGGGCAATGCGAACACCCAGAGCCCTTCGCTGATAGCCGAGCGGTGACTGGCGAAGATCTGCTGGATGCGAACGCGCGCTACGCCGTTGTCGATCTTAACGTCGATATTCATCTCGGCAAGCGAGAGAATACGCGGGTCGGGCTGAGCCTGCTCGTTCGGGATCAACACCCCGGCGTCGGCAACTAGCTCAGCGCACAGCAGCAACCCAAGACCCAAGATCGTGCCAATCCTCATCGGCCAATCTCCAATTCGGCTACGCGGACGAGGCCGTTGTCGGTCCCGATGTAAAGGTGGCTCTGGCTGATGACGAGCGCCGTAACGCAAAGCGATGGCAGACCCGCGGTCAGTCTGTCCCAAGACCTCGCCGCACGATCATAGACGAACAGCCCATGCTCCAAAGTTCCAACGTACAAGCGGTCATTCGTCAGCGCCATGGCGTTGGGGTTCACCATCGCGCCACGAGTTTCAGTAAACGAGTGCCAGGCCCCGCCGGCATCCACGCGGGCGACGCCTTCGCCGTACGTACCCACAAACAAGTCCGCACCGTCAGCGGCAATCGCCGACACCCAATTGTGTTGGAGCGATGAGTTAGCCGTCGTAAATCCGGCCTTTACGGCGCCTTGTTCGACGACCGATAAACCACCCAACGTCCCGGCGTACAACTTGCTTCCGACGCCGGCCAGCGAGTAAACGTGATTATTGACGAGCCCGTGGAATGCATACAGACTGTGCGCCCCACCAGCGTCTAGCAAAGTCACGCCGGCAGGCGTCGCAACCGCCATTCCCGACGCTGTCACTCGAACGTCGGTGACATGATCGGCGATCAGCCCGTCGTCGCTGGTTAGTACACGCAGCCGAGAACCGCTCTCATCGAATAGCGCCAGACCGTTCGCGGTCGCCACGGCCATGCCGCTGCGGTGCGGGTCACCGACAATTCGGTTGACACAAAACACGGTGTCATTCTCGACGTGACGAGCCTTGCGTTCAGCGAGATCGACAATGTCGAACCCGCGATCGAAATAGCCGACCCAGAGCCGGCCGGCCGAGTCGAAGTTCAGCGCCGAGACGTTGCCGTCCGTGAGCAGCCCGTGATCAGAGAACTCGCCCCACGGCTGTGAGCCGCTGAGATTCAGGGCGGCGCTATACGTACCACCCTCCGTCAACACGAGTAGCTCGCGACCGCTGCGAACGAGCCCTTTCGTGGCTGACTCGTTTGCAACCTCGCGCCGCGTCGCTCGACCACTGCTATCACCGAGCGGTACAACCAATTGGCCCTCGTCGAAAGTGCCTACCCGCAGAAATCCGCCGGATACCTCGAGGGACAGTGCAAATGACCCTTCGGCATAGCTTCGCTGAAACCGTCCTCCCTCAAACATCGCGACGCCCAGCGGAGTGCCAACGAACGTCTGATCTCCTTCGATCGCAATCGCAAGTACCCGGCGATCAGGCAACCCCTGGTCCTCTGAAAACTGTTCAAACCCACCGCCGCGTCGATAGAAAATTCCGCTGTTCGCGGTTCCCACCCACAGTTCAGCTTCATTTCCGGCTAGTGCTGTGACCGCTGTCGAATCGAGCTCATCGCTCAAGCTCGAGAGCGATTCCCCGTCGTATCGAACCACTCCGTTTCGCCGTGTTCCCAGCAGCACCTGTCCAGTCGGCAACGGCAGTACGGCGGTCAAGTTTCGGAATTCTTTCTCCTCGGGCCGAATCTGCCTCCATACGCCCGAGTCGATCGGCCCGTCAATCGCGATGCTCGAAAAACCCTCTGACTCCGTCGTGACGAATACCGAGCGTCGCCCTGATGCCGGGTCGAGGCCTAGCGCGATTGCCGTAGGCTTTGACGCCGGCAACTCGAGCCCCACTCGAAAACTCTTCCTGATCTCGCCAGAAGGCTCAACGGCTGAGACACCCGATGGCCCTACCAGCCAAACTAGGCCCTCAGCGATAACGCCGCTGCGAAAGCTCGGCGCGACGTCGAGGTAGTCGAACGCGGTGTGCTGAGCGACGGCTTTGGCGGAGAACTCGATCGTCGAGCCGTTGAGTACGCTAACCCGCGATTCGTCGAGCCCACGCTCTGCCGAAATAAGTGCAGCCAGCCCGAAACCAACCACCGACAGCGCACCGAACGCCAACAACGCGCGCATCCGTCCAGTAGCTTTCATTGATCCGCCACTCATTTCCAGCCTACGGTATGCAAGTGAAGGGCCGCAGCGCGAATTAACCCCTTTGCCGCCGTAAGCGAGTAGATGTTTCCTGGAAAATCAAATCGCTGGGTAATGATTTCATAGTAGCGACCACTTCTTGAATACAACTCCAGCCATTCCCGAATCGCGCCCCTGGAAACGTGGGCTAGCCCGCATTTCTCACCACGTGGCGAGCGAAAGTGCGTGAGAGGTGCGTCAGTACGAGGCGGGCGACGGTCGACGCGCGGAGGCGTACTTGACAGTCCGTCGAGCACGACGAGCGAGCGCAACGAAGTAGTGGCGCACCTATCGCGCACTTTCGCCGTCAGGTGGTGAGAAATGCGGGCCAGAGCCAACCGCGAAGGCGATAGTAGACGAGCCCAACCAATTCGTGAACGATCGTGTCGGACTTCCGCAGCGCATCGGCGTTTGGAAGCCAGGTCGCGAGCCGGCCGAGCGCTGGCTTGGGTTCCAGGTGTATCGGTGACGGCTCAACCTCAAAACCTGCGGCTCGAAAGCACAACTCAGCGCGAATCATATGCAGCGCGTCCGTAATCAGTACGATACGCCGAATCCCGTGCGGTTCGAGCAAGCCCCAAGTGAACGCCGCATTTTCGTGCGTGTTGCTCGACTCGCGTTCCGACAGAATCCGCGACTCATCGACGCCAAGTTGAACCAAGATCTGCTTCATCACGTCCGCGTGCGCACTGCCCGACCCATGTCGCTCAAGGCCGCCCGATACGACGATGGGCAAATCCAGCGCTTGACGAGCAAGCCAGGCGCCATGCACCGTGCGGGAGTATGTCGCGGCACCCGCGATGAACTTAGGTTGCGCCGGAACCGGAGCGTAAACTCCCGACGAAACGATCACGATCGCTTGAGCGTTCGCCGTAGGCAACGGTCCCGAGCGGTCGTAACCCGACTCCATCACCCGCGTCGCCAGCCAAACCGTCGGCGGCCAACTTGCAAGAACTAGACCGCCCAATCCCGCAAGCAGTAGCGCGCGCGCTTGCCGCGGACGCCGACGAACCAGTAGAAACCCAACGGCGGCCACAAGCAGCAACCCCGGAAGCAATGGATCGATGTGGCTCATCGTTGCTTCCAGTGTGAAGCACGCTGAGTATCGCGATCGGACGGGTGCCTTGCTTGAACCTACCGCTGTCGCGGACCGCCCGGCCCTCGGCCGCGCTGCCGCATCGCATCAATCTCGGCCTGATCGAGGTATCCGTCGGCATCGCCGTCCATGCGCTCGAAACGCTGCTGCATCGGCTCGGGAAGTTCCTCAATACTAAGCTTCCCGTCACCGTTAGCGTCGCGCTCGATCAAGTTGCCAAAGCCGCCACGGCCGCCGCCGCCAGGCGCTCTCTGTTGTCCTCGGCCGCCCGGACGAAATGAGCTGAGCTCCTCACGGTCGAGAAGTCCATCGCTGTTGGAATCCATCTGGTCCCAGCGTCGACTCATTTGCTCGGGGACTTCACTACGGCTCAATTTGTCGTCGCCGTCCAGATCCATTTCCCAGATACGCTCCAAAAAGCCGGGCCCGCGAGGTCCGCCACGTCCGCGGCCACCACCTTGGTCAGGTCCGAATCCGCGTCGTGGCTGCACCCGGCCGGCGTCGCGATTCACATCCCAGGTAATCAAGTACTCCTGAGTCACCGGGCGGCACCATTTCTCGGTACACGCGTAGTAGCGAAACTTCATCGGTACGGCCGCGCGAGATTCGCCCAGGTCCACGTCAATAAGAAATTCTCGAGGGTCCGAGTCCGCCTCTTGCTCGACTTTCGGACCGGTCAGTTTGGTCTTTGAAAATTGCATCCCTTCAGCCGGGACAAGTTGTACGTCAACCGGCGGCGACAAACTGTTCCAGTGAACGCCATAAAGTGGATCGAGCAGAAACGCCAGGTAAAGCTTCCCATTGCCGTCACGGCTGAGCCCCTCGTCGGCTTCGGCTCGCAGCTTCACGTAAAACGGGTCTTCAGTTTTGTCGAGCTGCGGCTCGGACGTCAACGTACGGTAGAATCCCGGCTTCGAGATACGAGGCACAACGCCGGTAGGAGCGAGGTTTGGAGGTGGCTCGAACTCCATGTTGAGTGCGGCGACCGTCGTTGGTTTCTCTACCGTTCCGACGTACTCCTCGAGGTCACGTCGCAGTTGAGCCGGGTCGCTCCAGCCGCGAGCCTTAAGCACCTTACCATTTGGATCGAGCAAAAACTCCGAATTCGGGCGGTTGCCCAGCGCGTGCTTCAGCTCGTTGTCCATACGGTCGGCGAGCCAAGTGATTTCACTGCCTAGAGTGCGTTTCGCCTCGGCGATGTGCATCAGGCGCTCTTCAAGCGTTACCGGATTGATATAGCCGTTCAACTCTGGGTGCGCCAGCGCTTTGTATAGGTAGTAGAACTCGACGCCCTTGGGCGAATAATCTCGATGAACCGTCTCCAAACTGGGGACGTTACGGAGGAACGGCGGTCAAGTTAGACAGCCATTCACAACAACCGTATATTTGCCCTTGAGGCTCTTGGTGCTGAAAGCCTTTCCGTGGGCGTCGAAGACTTCGACCAGCGGGAACGAGTCGCCCACTTTGAGTGGCAGTTCGCCGCCGGGACCGCGGCCGCCCGCGCCTCGACCACCCCTCGGTTGCGCGAACGCGGCGATCGGGATGAGTAATGCAACGGCCAGAGTAAAATATCGAAACGGTCTCACTGATAGGCTCCTATATGGTTCGGCGTCAGCTTCGGCAAAAAGTTTCACACCGAACGGATTAGCAGCGGCTAGCCCGCAATTCTCACCACGTGGCGAGCGAAAGTGCGTGAGAGGTGCGTCAATACGAGGCGGGCGACGGTCGGCGCGCGGAGGCGTACTTTACGGTCCGTCGAGCATGGCGACCGAGCGCAACGAAGTAGTGGCGCACCTATCGCGTGCTTTCGCCGTCAGGTGGTGAGAAATGCGGGCTAGAGCTCGCCCACGACTTGGGCGTATGCGGCTCGTGATTTCGCCAGCGCATGTTTCTGCTCTACGAGCTTTTGCCCGTTAACGCCCATAGTCCGTTGCAAATCGTCGTCGCGGAGAATTTCTTCGAGCGCGTCCGCCAAACGCGATTCCTCATACTCGCCCCCTTCGACAAGAGTGCCGCACGACTCTGGCAAGGCCTCGCCAATCGCGCCGGCACGGCAGGCGACAACTGGTAGTTCCGACGCCAGCGCTTCAAGCAGCGCCAAAGGTACCCCCTCGCCTTCCGACGGAATGACGAGTACATCGGCCGCGTTCATCAGCGTAGGGATCTCCTCGCTGTGCCCCAATACCAAGAAGCGGTCATCGAGCTTTAACTTTTGGATTCGCGACCGCACGCTTTCGGCAAGTGGGCCGTCGCCCGCAATGATGAACTTATAGCGTGAGTCGTCCAGGTGACGGGCAATCTCCGGCAGCAAGAGCGGGCGCTTCACGTCGTCGAGCCGCCCGACGAACAGCACCGCTCGATCATGGTCGTTGAGCCCAAGACGTTTTCTGGCCTCGGCTCGACGGCCGTGATCCGCACGAAATTTCGCGAGGTCGACGCCGTTGCGAATTAAGCGAATCTTGTCGTCGGGCGTCAACATCTCGATCAGCCGCAGTCTCCCGGCGTCTGAAATTACGACGCGGCGATCGATGTGCTCCGCCACGTCTAGCGTCGCGGAAAAGAAATCCCAGTCATCGTCGACCGCATGCAACACATCAACGACTTTTAGATCAGGCAACTTCTCTTTGATCGCCGGCAGCACTCCGTACGCAGCGGCGCTATTCTGCAAAACAACGGCGCTGACGCCCCAGTTTACCGCGACGGAAAACAGAAATCGCTGGATATCCCCCTCAGTCACGAGCGCCGCGGCGTCGAGCACTTGATCGGCTAGCTCAGTCCAGCGTTTGAGTAGACGCGAGTCGTTCGACTGTGTGGCTACGACGATAATCTCCCATTTGTCGCGATCGATCTGGCCGGCCAGTTCTAACAGGACCGATTCGGCTCCCCCCGCGCCCAAATGGGGAGTCCAAAGCGCGATGCGGCGCTTCCCCTCCGCTGGCCGCCTCGCCAAATAATCGAGCCGCTCGATCAGAGCGCCGCCAATGAGTACCGAGCACGGTTGAAATTTCAGATAGAAACTCAGGTCGAAAACGGCCCGCCCGCTCGTACGGTTCAGCGCTTCCTTGGCCCTCAGTGGGATCAGGCGACTCGCGGATCGCAACGGGTGTCGAAGCCAAGCTTCCGCCGAGAGTAGTTCGGCATTCCGTAGGTGGCGCATCCATTGGGACGCGGACTGGGCCGCGGCCGCCGCGGGATTAGCGCTAGCCACTTCGATCGGATTCAGACCTTTCTCGGAAACAGCGTTCTCGCCTGCGGCAAAACAGCTCCAAGGCAAACGCCGCACCTCGCCGCCCTCTTTCGGGTCCGGCCATTCCATTGCTCGTCGCGAAACGCCCAGTGGCCCCGCGAAGTTGCTCAGAGAAGGCGGGGGTGCGTCGCCGGTGTCGGTCCAAGTCAGCCAGTCGGCGCCTGTGAGCGCCCAGGCGGCCTCTTCGGCGACAGAAGGCCGCGGCGGGCGATCGCCATCTAGCCAGACAAAAGCTTCAGCGGTTGAGCGCTCAAGCGCCTGCGCCTCGCTGACATTCTCGAGGATCTGAAAATCCTCCAACGTTTGATCGCTCAGATCCGGTGTGCCGTTGCGGGTGATGAAACAGACCGACGGCACCCAGGCTCGCTTTACCCGGAGACGTCCCTCGGGCGAAAGAAGCTCCGGGTGGACGCCCCGCATGTGGGCCCAATTACTCTCGTGGCACTCGAGACCGATGTAGTGCAGTCCGCGTCCGTGCGTGCGATAGCGAAAGAGCGGCTCTGGAATGTAGTGCCCGAAGTACCCGTTCTTGCCAAGGTTGAGAAAAAAACTCCAGTCCTCGTAGCCCCAGCGATGCCATTCGTCGTAGCCACCTATCTGCTGCCAAACCGCGCGCCGAACGAAGCAGCAACAGGCCATGAAATTTTCATTGAGCAGACGATAGAGACTGTAAGGCCCGGGCTGTTCGACATACCTTGAGTCGCCGAAGACCGTGTAGTCGAAGTACGCAAATCCGAATTCGTCCTCCCGAGCCTCGGCCAGACAGCGCTCGATCATGTTCGGCTCGAGCAAGTCGTCTGCGTCGAGCGGCACCACCCACTGGCCTTGGGCGTTGCGAAATCCCGCGTTGCGGGCCGCTGCCAATCCCGCGTTTTGTTGGTGCACAACTCGCACGCGCGGGTCGCCGCGCTCTTCGATCCGACGTATGATTTCCAGCGAACTCGCGTCGTCGCTGCCGTCATTCACGAGGATGACCTCGCAATCCCCGTGAGTCTGCGTGAGGGCACTAGCAAGCGTCTCCTCGACCAGCGCAGTCGGATTGAATGCGGGGATAACGACCGATACGAGGTCGTCGAATGGCGTCTCTCCGGCCAAGTGGAATTATAGCGACGGAAATATGCTCTACTGGGCGTTGCGCCGCCAAGCGGGCGGCACGTTTCCGCCCTAAAATCCGCTTAGTGAGTTGTGGTGTTTAATACCGATCGCACGAATCTCGAACAACGAATGCGCGATGACGGCCGCCTGCCGCCCGGGCAGTCACTCACCGTCAAATGGCCGGTGCTGCACGCTGGAAGGGTCCCGGAGTTCAACCAGTCCACCTGGGACTTGAGTGTCAGCGGGCTCGTCGAGCAGCCCTTCAAGCTGGGATGGGATGAGTTCAAGCAACTCCCGCGAGTTCGCGTCGAAGCCGACTTTCACTGCGTCACGACCTGGAGCAAGTTCGACAACGTGTGGGCAGGCGTGAGCTTTCGTACGCTGGTCGAACGCGCCCAACCTAGTCCCGAGGCGAAGTTCGTGATTCAGCACGCCGACGGCGGCTACACCACCAATACTCCCCTCGAAGATCTGTTGCGCGACGACGTGCTGCTCGCCGACACGCACGAGCCCGAGCCACTCACGGCTGAGCACGGCGGACCCCTGCGTATGATCGTTCCACACCTCTATGCCTGGAAGAGTTCAAAGTGGATTCGCGGCTTCGAGCTCGTTGCGGACGACCGCGCCGGCTACTGGGAAGAGCTTGGCTACCATATGTACGGGGACCCCTTCCGCGAAGAGCGCTTTCGCGGTTCCTGACATGTTTTCCAAACTGCGCGGCCTTTTTGGGGCCAGTGATGCGCCGGCCCCAGAGCCGTTACGTGGCCGCCCGAAAGTGCGTCGCGAGAAGATATATTCAGCCGACAGCGGCTATGTCTACCAGTATTTTTACGAGGGATTTCGCGAGGCCGTGCGCGGTCGTCAATCCGGCTGCGAGTACGTTTTCGATTGCACGTCAGACCGCGAGGCGAGGTTTTCCGTGACTGTTTTCGCGGCCGACCAAACGTTCATCGCGTGGCAACAAGAAACCGAGCGAGAACTCAACGACGTCGAAAAGTATGCCCTCATCAAGATGACGCTGTTTGCTGCGTTCGATGAGCATGAGCACCTAACGGATGATCTAGAGATCCAACTCGACCCAGAGCGCCTCTCCGAGCACGTGGAGACACTGGATCTGTAGGTTCGTTCGCCCTCTCGCCCGACGCATTCTGATTATTTACGGAGACCTATCAAGTGGCAAAGCCCCCGCCCAAGGCATATCGCAATGAAGATTTTCTCGGCGGCGGCGACGCGCGCGAACTGCGAATTCTATCGGAATATCTTGAACCCGAAGCGCGCTTCCAGAGTCAGCGCATTCGCGACACGATTGTGTTCTTCGGCTCGGCTCGGCTGAAAGACCGCGAAACCGGCGAGCGGATGCGAGCTAAGGCTACGACCGACCAGGAAATCAAACGTGCCGAGCAAGCGCTTGAAGGCAGCCGCTACTACGAAGCCGCTCGTGAGCTGTCGGGTAGGCTGACGAAATGGGCCGCTGAGGTTAAGGGCGGTGGTCGAAATTTCGTGATTTGCACCGGCGCCGGTCCTGGAATCATGGAGGCCGCAAATCGCGGCGCCAAAGAGGCCGGCGGCCCGTCGATTGGACTCGGCATCAGCCTACCGATGGAAGCGCAGAACGACTATGTGCCGCCGGAGCTGGCCTTCCAGTTTCACTATTTCTTCATGCGGAAGTTGTGGTTCGCTTATTTGGCAAAGGCATTCATTGTTTTCCCAGGCGGATTCGGAACGCTCGACGAGCTGATGGAACTACTGACGCTGCGGCAAACAGCCAAGATTCGCAAGCCAATCCACACTGTGGTTTATGGCTCTGAATTTTGGAAAAGCGTCGTGAACTTCGACGCGCTAGAAGCTCTAGGGACGATCGATTCCGAAGACCGAGAGCTCTTCAACTTCGTTGACAGCGTCGACGAAGCCTTTGACAATATCACCTCCTGGCTGGAGCAAACGTATCTCTAGCAAGATTCCGGCTCCACATGTGAGAGCCGCAACTCTAACGCAATGAAACTACAATGACCGCATGACGTTGCGCTTCGCATTCTGTCTTTCGCTCGTGATGGCGATCGGCTGCACCACCGCCCCGCCCCCTCAGGACGACGAGTTCGTCGCACTCGCCGAGCGCTACATCGAGTCGCTGCTCGAAATGAATCCCGAGTACGCGACGTACCTCGGCGACCACCGCTTCGACGACCGCCTCAACGACTACTCAGCCGAAGGGGTAGCGAAATCAGTCGCCCTCGACAAGCAATTCCTCGTCGAACTCGAAGCGATCGATCTCGCCAGACTCACCCCTGCTAACGCCATCGACTACGAGATTCTCGAAAACCAGATTCGCTACAACATTTGGGGCTCCGAAGAACTGCGCGAGTGGGAATGGAACCCGATGCAGTACAACGTCGGCGGCGCCATCTACAGTTTGATCGCGCGCGACTTCGCCCCTATCGAAGAGCGTCTACACGACATCAATGATCGCCTCAAGCAAATCCCTGAAGTGGTCGATGCCGCCAAGGCCAACCTGAAAAATCCGCCGAAAATTCACACCGAGACCGCAATTCTCCAGAACCCCGGAGCCATCGCGTTAATCGCCGGCCAACTCGACGAAATTCTCGAGCAAGCGCCCGAGCTCAAGGATGAAATGGAAGCCCCTCGCGGCGCCGCGATCGACGCCCTCGAGGAGTATGGCGAGTGGCTCAAGCAAGATCTACTCCCTCGCTCGAACGGTGAATTTCGGATCGGTGAAGAGAAGTTCCGCAAAAAACTGGCGTTCGTGCTGCACTCCGATCTCTCGATGGAAGAGATCCTCACTCGCGCCGAAAAAGCCCTTGTAGAAAGCACGGATGCGATGTACGAAACCGCGCTGGCGCTCTACAAGAAATCCCACCCGGACGGCGATGTATCCGATCGCAAGGCGGTGATCAAGGTTGTTCTTGACGAGCTAGCCGAAACGCATCCGACCAGCGAAAGTATCTTTGATGACGCCAAGCGCGACCTCGCCGAAACCACGGCCTTTACTCGAGAGAGCAAATTGGTCAGCGTCCCAGACGAGCCCGTCTCGATCATCCTGATGCCCGAATTTCAGCGCGGCGTTTCGACTGCGTACTGCGACTCGCCGGGACCACTCGAAGAAGGCGGCGAGACCTTCTACGCCATCGCCCCCGCTCCCGAAGCTTGGAGCGCGGAGCGCACGCTCTCGCTCTACCGCGAATACAACACCTACATGCTCAAAAATCTCACGGTGCACGAGGCCATGCCTGGGCACTATTTGCAGCTCGCGCACTCGAACAAATTCCAGGCGCCGACGCTCATTCGCGGGATTTTCTACTCCGGGTCGTTTGTAGAAGGCTGGGCGGTCTACGCCGAGCAATTCATGAGCGAACACGGCTACGGCGGACCAGAAGTCAAAATGCAGTCGCTCAAGATGGCCGTGCGCGGCATCATTAACGCCATCATCGACCAAAAAATTCATGCCGGCTCGATGACCGAAGACGAAGCAATGGCAATGATGATGGACGAAGGTTTTCAAGAAGACGGCGAAGCCGCCGGCAAATGGACACGCGCGCGACTCACCTCGGCCCAACTATCGACGTACTTCGTAGGAGCCGCCGAACACAACGATATCCGCGACGCCTGGGTCGCCAAGCACGGCGAAATCAGTGACTGGCAGGCCTACCACGACAACGTGCTTTCCTACGGCTCCCCGCCGGCCAAATTTGTCCGCCGAATGCTGGGGTTGTGAACCCGGCCCCTAATTGCTCTTTTTCGACTTGGCCGCTCGAGGCCTGGGCGGATCATCTTTCCGTATATTCGAAAGTTCGCCTTCGCAACCGACATTCTCGAAGTAATCGCGAATCTTGCGGATTTCTCGCACGCGAAAAACTTCAGTAATCGCAGCGGTGACTGCTTCCGAGTTCGTCTCGGCTTCAAACTCGCTCACGCATTGAGCCAGCAACTTCTCGTCGACCATCAACCTCATGCGCTTCATGCTTTCAGCCTACTACCGCAGTGTTCATGAGTGCCGGTCGTGAACGCACGCACCCGACGAGCTACGCTGCCACTTCGACGTAGTCAACCGACGCACTCGGCTCGGGAATCGGCTCGCCGATCGAACGCATCGCTTCGAAATGAGCCGCTAACGCTTCGCGGAAGCTCTGGCGAGTTTCGTCTACTGTATCCCCGACTGCGATGCATCCGGCAACGTCGGGCGAATAGGCAGAATATCCTGTACTCGTGCGTTCAATCACCAACGAATAACGTTTCCGCGCCATCTCACGCCCCCTCAACCCAAACTGGGCTTGACCAAGCCAACTCCCCATTCGCCTCGAACACGCGGACGTAATACCAATCCGTCGCCGACCCATCCCCCTCGTCCTTGACTGTGAACGATGTCTCCCAGTTCTCGTTGAATACAACCCGGTGAAACATCGCCGACTCCCAAGGAAACGGCCGCGTAAACAGCATCTCGTTCGACTCGTTCAACTCGGCAAAAGTCTGGGTCAACGAGCACTTGGTCGGCTTGGTACAACTCACGGTCACCCGCGTCGATGCGTCCCCTTGTATTCGCATTACGATTGCCTTCTGCGAATAGTCATCAACCATCTGCTTCAACGCCGTATACGATTGCACTCGAATCGACCTCTCGTCGTGCGTCACGATCTTGTCGCGCCGAAATTCATCCAGCGGTCCCGACGTAAAACAAGGGTGGAAGCCCTCGATCCGCCCGCCCTTGACATCGATCGTGAAATCCCAGTCCGCCGTGCCCCCCCAGCCAAGCGCCGGCCAAGGCCCCCAGCCGTATTCGAAACGCAGCACCACTGGTTCCGACCAACTGCGCTCTGTCGGCACGCGATCAACCGGAAAATCGCGGTGAATCACACGGCCATTCTTAACAACTTCCACGCGGTCAACCAGGTCCCAGCCGCGCACGCGCGCGCTGATGACCCGCTTGCGAGCGTAGGGTAATTCTTGACCCATCATTTCGCCGTTGACGAAAAAATCCAGCTCAATGCGATCGCCGGTCACCGCGTATGTGCGGCGGTTCTTAAAAGCGTCAAACAGCGCCTCGCGCGTCAGTTCCGTGGCCTTAATCACTGCCAGGCCCTCGCGATAACCCCCCGGATAGCCAAGATGGTCGTCAGTCGAAGCAATCACACCCAGGCGGTGCCCCTCGTTGAGGTAATGCTGCAGTGTGTGCTTGGTCCAACGCCCGCCCTCTGTATGGCGCTTGTAGGGGTGCGGCGCTTGGTCGTGTTCCGCGCAACCCCATTCCGAGTGAATTTCAAGGAATGGCGAAACCTCCGAATCGATACTAGCCGCCGCCGTGCCCCGGTGACCGAGCCGATTTGACGGATGATGCGGCACGAGGATGCAGCCGCGCCTCTTGGCGAACGCCTGCAACTCCTTCAAATCCTCAATCAACTCGTAGTCGCCCTTCAAGTCCGGAAACAAGATGTGATAGTCGCCCTCCGACGCCCCGTGGCGCTCATACCCCAAAATCGTCACGAACGAGCCTGGCTCATCGTATTCGCGAGCGTGCCGTACGACATCGGGCCAGCGATGCTTCGCAACGGCGAATCCGTTTTTCCACTTATGCTCGATCTTGCCGTCGTACTCACCAACATCGGGCCAGTAGGAATGCGGCGTGAAAGCATAGAAATCCAGGTGATTCCGAGCCACCTCGAACGACCGCTCGAGCGTGCCCTGCGCATATCCAACCTGGTTGTGGTTGTGCAAGTCGCCGAAGAAGTTCTTATAACCCGGTCCAGCGGCGGCCTGGCCGGCCGACGCCGGAAGCGCTGCCGCAAGAGCCGCACCGGTCCCCGAGGTGGCGCAATGCCTGATCCAATCTCGTCGCGAAATTCCGTGTGTCATCGAGCGCTTATTGTAGCTGCGATCGCCTCTGAGAAAGCGCTACCCGTGACCCTGATCCGTCGGCAAGCATCCTTCGCGACTGTTTGCAATGCTTGGTCGCCTGAAACAGTAGGCCATTCATGTTTTCTTGAGAGATACATTCGCGACACCCCGCGGGTGCGCTCCGTTGCCGCGGAAGATCTCGCGTTTGAGCCGCGCGCGTCAGCAAGCGGTTTCCTCGAAGGCATTGATCCATTCGAGGAAACCGCTTGCTGACGCGCGCGGCTCAAACGCAACTCACGCTGGATTTGCCCGGAAATTGCGTACATAACTTCCGTACGGACGGATTTGGGCCGTGACCAACGGCACTTCCGTAACGAATCTACACTCTTAAACGCACGGCGTGCGTCGGCGAACTAACAAGCCACGGGATTGCGCTTTACTAAATAGACAGTTCAATGGCCTCGAAAATCCTCTGGCTTCCGGTCGTCGCTTCTCTACTGTTGTCGTCGGGTTGCTCCATCAAGAAGTTTGCGATTCGCCAAGTTGGCAATTCGCTGTCCTCGGGCCCTTCCGTTTACGAGACGGACTCTGATGTCGAGCTTATCGGAGGCGCCCTCCCGTTCAGCCTAAAATTCGTTGAAAGCCTGCTCGCTGAAACTCCGAATCATCGTGGGTTGCTGCTGACCGCCTCTCGCGGATTCCTGCTCTATTCGCTGGCTTATGTCGATTTCCCGGCCGAGGTGGCGCTCAACGAAGACTTCGACCAAGGCAAAGCCGGCCGCGAACGCGCCGGGCGCCTCTATCAACGTGCACTTGGCTACAGTCTACGGGCCCTCGATCGGCGCTACCCAGGTTTCAGTGAGCAACTCGCGGCGGAGCCGACAGCCGCCGCGGTGCGCGTGGCAGCGAAAGACATCGACTTGCTGTATTGGGCAAGCGCGGCGCTGGGCCTGGCGATAAGTATCGACCCGACCGAGCCGACGATGTTGGTTCGACTGCCACAAGTCGAAGCCATGATCGACCGCGCGCTGGCGCTAGACGAAGATTGGGGCGAGGGCTCCCTTCACGAATTCCAACTGCAACTCGCCACGGCGAAACCAGGTGGAGGTGATCCCGCGTCTATGAAGAAGAGCTTCGAGCGCGCGCTAGCGTTATCGGGTGGCAAGAGAGCAGGTCTGTACCTAACCTATGCCGAGGTCGTCGCCGTCCCTGCTCAAGACCGCCTACTCTTTGAGGACATGTTGAAAAAAGCGCTAGCCGTCGACGCTGAACAGTATGAAGACTACCGTCTCGTGAATTCTCTAGCGCACCGCCGCGCCCAGTGGTTAAACGCTCGTATTGATGATCTGTTTTTCTAGTAAGGAGCGCCGACCATGACCACAAGCGTGCGTTTGATAACGCTATTAGTCGCGGCCCTATGTTGTCTAGCCGTCTCGAACCCGGCCGCCGCTCAACGCCGCCGCGGCTTTAAAGTCAAACTCGCGACGGTCGCCCCGAAAAACAGCGTCTGGCACGATGTGCTGATGCGAATGGCCCAGGAGTGGCGCGAAATCTCAAACGGCACTATCGATCTCGTCATCTACCCCGGAGGGGTCGCCGGAGACGAAGAGACCATGCTCCGCAAGATGCGCGCCGGGCAGCTACAAGCCGCTCTGATGTCCGGAGCGGGCATGGCCTATGTCGACACTGGCGTCAGCGCGTTGCAAGTACCCATGACTTTTGACTCGCACGAAGAGTTCGATCATGTCCGCGAAAAAATGGCTCCGATGCTTGAGGCACGCATCGAAAACAAAGGCTACAAGGTGCTCAACTGGGGCGAAGCCGGCTGGGCCCACTTCTTCTCGGTGCGGCCATTCAGAACGATCGAAGAACTTCGCAAGATGAAACTCTACACCGGCAAGGGCGATGCCGAGATGCTGCGTCTCTACAGTGATTTCGGTTTCAACGCCGTGCCGCTAGATCTCACCGAGCTCCAAACCGCTCTTGAGACCGGGCTGGTCGAGGTTTTTGCCGTACCCCCTCTCATAGCGGCGGGCTACCAATGGTTCGGCTCCGCTAAATACATGCACAGCCAGCGCTACGTTCCGATCGTCGGAGCCACCTTGATCGACAAGAAAGTGTGGGATAGCATTCCCGCCGAGCAACAGCAGCCGATGCTTGAATCGGCGCATCGTGCTGGTGCCGCGATTCAATCCGCCGTCCGCGCTCAGGGAGAACAAGCGATCGAGACAATGAAAGAGCACGGCCTCATCGTGACTGAAGCAGATCCGGCGGAAAGCGCGGCCTGGGCTCGGCACGTGGAAGACGCCTACCCGGAAATGCGAGACCGCTACGCCCCGGGCGACCTGCTAGACGAAGTCCGCCGCCTGCGCGACGCATACCGAGCGCGCTAACCCGCCGTCTCGAACGAACCGAAGGTCGTAGGAACGTCAAACTCGCGGAAGCTCGCGCTCACCTTGCGCCTGATCCCAGCGCGAACAAGTCTGCGACATCGACATGATCCGTGCCCTACCCGGCAGCGCCTCGCAGCGCCACGCCGAGCGCAACGAAGTAGCGGCTCACCCATCGCCTGCCTTCGCCGTCAGGTGGTGAGAATTGCG
The DNA here is from genome assembly GCA_965247305.1 of Bryobacterales bacterium. GTDB lineage: Bacteria > Acidobacteriota > Terriglobia > Bryobacterales > UBA6623 > CATQHP01. The sequence goes on from OZ252030.1 coordinate 6,540,002, forward strand.
GGCTAGAGCATTTTCAATAACGGCGTAGACCGTTCTTGAATGAAAAGCGGTGAAGCCTGCAATTTCTGGAGACTAGATTCCGCTGTCCGAAATCGGAGGCGCGACTGTAAAGGAGTGCGGTGGCGAAGGGTGAACTGGGAAAGATGAGTCGGGTCCTGTTGAGGAATGATGAGCAGGTCCTAACTCAGCTAATTCCAGTAAGCTGCTCCGCCACCGCACTCCCTTACAGTCGCGCCTCCGATTTCCACGGGCTTGGTGCTGGGGCAAGCAGTCTATGCCATTCCTGAATATGCTCTAGTGGGCAATGGCCCAGGCCAGCCGGCAGTAAGATATAGGGCAGTCATGCCTAACTACAGCCGCCGCCAAGTTCTTGCCGCCGCCGCGAGCGTCTCGGCGGCATCCGCCGCACCGCGTCAGGACGAGCCTTCGAAGCCGACCCTGTGCTTGTTCTCAAAGCATCTGCCGCATCTTGGCTACAAAGAGATGGCAACGACGCTGAAGCAAATGGGATTCCCCGGCGTCGACCTAACCACCCGCCCTAAGGGCCATGTCCTGCCCGAGAACGCCGAGCGCGACCTGCCGCGTGTTCACGAAGCATTAGCCGCAGAGGGCGTCTCGATTCCGATGATCACCACCGCGCTGCTCTCCCGCAACGACCCTTCGGCCCGCCCGCTGCTCTATACCGCCGCGAAGCTCGGCATCCCCTACTTCAAGATCGGCTACTACAAATTTAAAGACGTCTCCAAGCTCGACAGCTATCTCGCTCAGGTCAAGTCCGACGTTGAAAGCCTAGCCGCGATCGCCCAACACGCCGGCATCGCCGGAGGTTTTCACAATCACTCGGGCGCCTACGTCGGCAGCTCGCTGTGGGACCACTGGTGGGTCCTGCGCGACACTGACCCCGCAGCCGTCGGTTTCTACTACGACCCGTGTCACGCCACCATCGAGGGAGGTGATGCGGGCTGGGAAATTGGCTTCCACCGCTTGCAATCCAAACTCAAAATGGTCGCCTGCAAAGACTTCTTCTGGGAGAAGGTCAACGGCAAGTGGGACGCCACCATGTGTCCGCTAGGCCAAGGAATGGTCAACTACCCGAAATTCTTCAAAATGCTCAAAGCCAGCGGCTTCAGCGGGCCAATCTCGTTACACGTCGAGTACAAGATCGAGGCCCCGACAGAGTCGCAACGAATTGAGAAGGAAATGGCCGCAATCGAACGGGATTACAAATATCTAAAGTCGCAGTACCAGGCAGTGTACGGCGCTTGACATGTTTGCAGGGCGCACCGCCGAGCGTTGGCTACGCCCACTAGCTGTCGCCGCAACTTGCGCCGCTTTATGGTTGGCGCTGGATACGACCCCCGCCCAGATTCGCAGAGACTCGACCTGGAGCCCGCGCCTGCTGCTGTCAATCATCGACGCCGAAAGCGGCGAGCCGACGGCCGCGCGAGTCAGTCTCGACGTTGACGGGCGGTCGCACAATCCAGGATGGCTGGGGTCGCATGGGCTCCGATTCGTCTCGGTACACATTTCCAAGCGTCAAAGCCAGGTTGTCGTCTACGCTCGGGGCACCGGCCCGCTAGAGATACCGCTCACTCCCGACGCGAAATCGGCGCGCATCCACGTCGTCAAGGGCTTTGACTACGTTCCAGTCAGCGTTGACGTCGATGTCGCAGGTGATCCTATTCCGGTCGAGGTCCGCCTTCAGCGCTGGAATCGATTCCACGAGCAGGGCTGGCGCGCGGCTGACGCTCATCTTCACTACGACCGCAACGAGCCCACCGCCGACCGCGACTGGTTCGACATGCTTGACGCCGACGGACTCAGCCATGCTCAGTTCATGGTGCTGAAGGGCGGAATGGTGCCTGGCATCTGGGCCCGCCAGTTCGCCTACGGGAATGCCGGCGTCGGAACCGACGGCGTGCGTACAATCATCCCGGGCGAGGAATATCGCGATGGCCTCCAAGGCCACACGCTACTCTTCGGGCTCAACGAAATCATTCAGCCAATCATGGCCGGTCGCCCCGATGCGCCCTTCAACTTCCCCCCGCTTCATGATGTGCTGCTGCGGTCTCGCGAGCTTGGCGGAATGCCCGGCGTCGCGCACGGCGGAGCGTATGGCGATGGTGTGACCGCGGCGCTTGACGCCGTGTTGGGAGCCGTCGATTTCTGGGAGATCGGCAACTCGCACCTCTACAATCTTGATACCTGGTATCGCCTGCTCAACTGCGGTTTCATGCTCCCTCCGACTGCGGGCACCGACCTGCCGAACAACCCTTACCGCGACCCGTGGCAACCATTCCTCGGCGGAATGCGCATGTACACGCGCACCGGCGACGAGACAGGGCCGCAGGCCTGGAACCGCAGCGTCCGTAGTGGTGAGGTTTTTGTCAGCAGTGGCCCGCTCATTCGTCTAACGATCAATGGCCAGGACCCCGCCGGCGCCGTCAAACTTCCGTCGACGGAAAATGTTTCGATCCACGCCGAATTGCGTGCAACCGGGCCTCTCCGCCGGCTTGAAATCATCCAAGGCGGCGAAGTGATTGCCACGGCGTCAAACGCAGTCCGCGAGGGTGACACGTACAGTATCGTTCTCGATCACTCGACCAGTCTCGATGACAGCACTTGGCTAGCCGCCCGAGGCGTCGGAATTGCGATTGACGCGGTCAAACAAGACGCGATAGCGCACACCGCGGCCGTACCCGTGCTCGTTGCTTCAGAACCAATCTGGTCGGCTCCCGACGCCGAATTTCTGATCAGGCAATTCGAGGCGGCGAAGCGGCTATACGCCCAAAAGGGCCGCTACAAGACGCCCGCGGACCGCGCCCGCGTCCTGGAACTCCACGACCGGGGCATCGAACAACTCAGTCGTTGAATCGTGATGCCCGAGTAGGCGGGTTGATACAATCAAAAAAGTCCATCAGGGGCGGCTAGCTCAGTTGGGAGAGCGCCGCGTTCGCAACGCGGAGGCCGTGGGTTCGAGTCCCATGCCGTCCACCAAAACTCACTAAGCGACTGCCGCCGGCGTCGCTTCCATTTGCGAGAAAACGTAAGGCCCTTCGGGGATTACGATCACGCGCCCGCCCGCCGGCAGCCTCCCCAATAGATCGTTCACGGCCTCTTGCGGATCTGCGAATGCCGGCCCCCAAAGCAGCGCCCGATCTTCCGCCGCGACTCCTGGCACGCCGAACGACAGCCGTGCCTTACGGGCGACGATCGCCAGCTTTTCGGCTTGCCATTGGTCGACCTCCACGGGCCGATCGGCCAACTCATCGAGCAACAGCACAGAGGCCCCCGCGTTGCGCATCAGTTCGCTAAACTCCGGGCTTCCCATCCCCTCGCGGCAAGCCGCGATCACCAGAATCTCGCCGCCGTCCTTGACAATGTGCGAGGCAGCCGTAATTCCCTTCACTGCCTGATAGAACGTCAAATCCAGCGGATAACCACCCGAGGTCGTGATCACCGCGTCGGCGGGCTCGGTAATTTCCGCTAGCGTCGACTGACGCACAAACTCCACGCCTTGGGCGTGAGCCGCGACCGGCTCGCCGGCGAACACTGCGGCGATTCCGCGGGTCTGCGTCAAAGCCACATCGATCATGAAGTCGTGGCGCGCCATCTCAGCGATCTCGATCAATTCCCGATGCAGTGGGTTATCCGGAAACGAACCTTCCCCGGCCTTCGCGTCGCGCATGTATAGCGGGCTGTGTAGCCGCTTGATCGTTCTCTCACCAGCAAGCCCGATCGAAATCAATTTCCGCCCGCCCGAAAATCCCGCCATCAGATGTGGCTCGATGAACCCGAGCGTTATGTGTAAATCCGCTTCGATAAATCGGCTATCGATAAACGCCTGCGTACCGCCCGCGGTCTCGCCCAAAAACGTCTGCTCGTCGATCTCTTTCGCTCGGTGCGAATCGACCTTGTACCGCGCCAGAAGCTCGGGCCCTACAATCTCGTCGAGTTCACCGGCGGTAGCTGCTCGATGCAGACCCGTGGCGATCAAGATCGTGATGTTCTCGCGGGCAATTCCGCCGGCCTCCAACGCCCGCATAACATGCGGAAGCACGAGCTTGTTCGGCGCCGGCCGCGTGATGTCGCAGATTGAGATCGCCGCGCTCGTTTTGCCCTGCGCGATCTCAGCAAGCGGCGGACAGCCTATAGGCGCCGCGATCGCCGCTGCGACAGCAGCCTCGGCGTCTGGCACTTCGGCCGCGTAGCGAGCTTCCAAAACCGTAGCGTTCAAAGCGTCGGGAAGCGAGATGTCGGTGCCCTGTTTGTCGAATGCAAGATGAATGTTCATAACGTCCGGTTCCTTGGGTTATGCTAGCGTGTCCGCTATCGCGACGGTTGTATGGACACACTCACGGCTATTAACGATTTCGTGAACTCGATCGTCTGGGGCCCGCCGATGATCGTGGCGCTGGTTGGCACCGGCATCTTGCTCACGTTCACGACTCGAGGCATTCAATTCCGCCGCTTCCCCTTCGCTATTCGCCAAGTTCTGGGCGGGCTAGGCACGAAAGCCCAGGGCGAGGGAACCGTAACTCCGTTTCAAGCGTTGTCGACCTCACTCGCCGCTACCGTCGGAGTCGGGAACATCGCGGGCGTCTCGACAGCCATCGCCGCCGGGGGCCCCGGAGCGCTATTTTGGCTGTTCATATCGGGCGTCTTCGGAATGGCCACCAAATTTTCCGAGATCGCGATATCTCTCAACTATCGAGAGAGAGACACCTCCGGCACGATGCGCGGAGGCCCGATGTACGTCTTAGCGCGTGGCATGCGCCTACCGTGGCTCGGGGCCATATTCGCCGGTCTGACCGCCTTAGCCGGATTCGGCATCGGCAACATGGTGCAGGCCAATTCCGTCGCGGACGTCGCCCAGTCAAGTTTCGGCGTACCGCCATTCATCTCAGGCATGGCCTTGGCGGCCGCTACGGCGCTAGTCGTGCTCGGTGGCATCAAGCGCATCGCTGAAGTCACCCAGGTGCTCGTGCCAGGGATGTGCGCGCTGTACTTGGCCGCCGCCCTTTACATCCTCGCGACCCACCTCGGCGAACTGCCGGCGGTGATCCAACTCGTCCTCTCCTCCGCCTTCAACGGCCAGGCCGCAATCGGTGGATTCGCTGGGGCGACGGTGCGCAACGCGGTACAGCTCGGCATCGCCCGCGGTCTATTCTCGAACGAGGCCGGGCTTGGCAGCGCTCCGATCGTGCATGCGTCCGCGGTCACCGATCATCCCGTCCGGCAGGCGATGTACGGCATCTTTGGCGTCTTTGTCGACACGCTGGTTGTCTGCATGCTCACCGGCTTCGTCGTGCTCTCGACCGGCTTATGGAGTTCCGGCGAAACCGGCGCCTCGCTTTCAGCACGGGCCTTCCAAGCAGGGCTACCCGGCGAGTGGGGAGACTCGATGATTAGCGTTGCCATCATCCTTTTCGCCTTTTCGACCGTAGTCGGCTGGGCCTACTACGGCGAGACCGCGATCACCTATCTTTTCGGGACCAAAGCAGCGCTACCCTACCGCCTAGCCTGGGTGGGCTTCGTATATCTAGGCGCCGTTGGCAGCCTGCAGGTCATCTGGAGCCTCTCCGACACGCTCAACGGCCTCATGGCGGTTCCAAACCTGGTCGCGATTCTAGGCTCACTTGCTCTATTGAGAAAACTTATCAGGGAATTCTTCTCGAACGAACCTTCGTAGGTACAATCAAGCCTTATGCGCGGAGTAGTTCTTGCCGGCGGCCTCGGCACCAGACTCGATCCCCTAACCCGAATCGTAAACAAGCACCTACTGCCTGTTTACGACAAACCGATGATTTATTACCCGATTCAGGCTCTAGTCAATGCCGGAATTGAGGACATTTTAATCGTCACGGGTGGGCAGAATGCCGGCGACTTTTTGCGTCTACTGGGTAACGGCAAAAACTTCGGCCTCAAGCACATCGACTACACCTATCAGGAGGGCGAAGGCGGCATCGCCGAGGCCTTAGAGCTGGCGCGACATTTCTCTCGCGGTGAGAAACTCTGCGTCATTCTAGGCGATAACCTGATCGAAAAAAACATCGCCCAGGCGGCGGAAGACTTCCGCAACCAAGCTCGAGGCGCGAAAATTCTACTTAAAGAAGTTCCTGATCCCGAGCGCTTCGGCGTCCCCGAGATCGACGGCAATCGTATCGTGTCGATCGCCGAAAAGCCAAGCGAGCCAAAGTCAAACTACGCCGTCACCGGAATCTACATGTTTGACGGAACCGTATTCGATAAGATCGAGCGCCTGGTGCGATCAGACCGAGGCGAGCTGGAAATCACCGACGTCAACAACCAATTCATCGAAGAAGACACCATGACGTGGGGCGAATTAGACGGCTGGTGGACCGACGCCGGCACCATCGAATCCCTCTTGCGGGCCTCGAACATCGTTGCCAAAACTGGCGCCAACCTGATCTAGAGCATTTTCACGAATGGCATAGACTGCTTGCCGCCGCACCAAGCCCGTGAGAATCGGAGGGGCGACTGTAAAGGAGTGCGGTGGCGAAACAGCTTTCTGGAATACGTTGAACTGGGTCCTGCTGATTATTCCTCAACAGGACGCGACTCAACTCTCCCAGTTCACCCTTCGCCACCGCACTCCTTTACAGTCGCCCCTCCGATTTCGGACAGCGGAATCTAGTCTCAAGAAGTTGCCGGCTTCACCGCTTTTTATTCGAGAACGGTCTATGGCATCAGTGAAATTGCCCTAGAAGTTAATTTTGACCAACTCCTCGCCCTCGGCCTTCATGTTGTGCATGGCGACTTCAACGGCCAATTGCTTAGCGACCTCGAGAAACGCCAGCGACGCCGGCGCATCGGGATCATGCAAGACAATGGGCATCCCCCCGTCCGAAGTTTCACGAACGGTAGTCGCCAAGGGCACCTTACCCAATACGGGAATCTTCCAGCGTTCGCTAAGCGTCTCCGCCCCGCCGGCCCCAAAAATATACTCGCGTTCGCCGCTCACTCGCGACTCGTAATAGCTCATGTTCTCGATGACACCAATCACCGATGCCTTCAACTGGTTGAACATGATGATTGCCTTCTCCGCCACGTTAACCGCCATCGGCTGCGGCGTCGTTACGATCACGGCGCCCGTTAGCGCCAGCCGTTGGCAAAGGCTAAGCTGTACATCGCCAGTTCCCGGGGGCAGATCGATGATGAGGTAATCCAACTCGCCCCACTCGACTTGATTGGTCAACTGCTCGACCATCTTCGCGAGCATCGGACCGCGCCAGACCACAGCCTGATCCTGTCGAATAAAGAATCCCGTTGAAATAATCGGTATATCGTGGGCAATTAACGGCATGATCCCGCGCCCGCCGCGCTGAGGCCCGGTCGAGGCTCCCATGATGTGCGGAATACTCGGTCCATACACGTCAGCGTCGAGGATGCCGACAGCCGCGCCTGTCTGTGCCAACGCGACGGCAAGGTTCGCCGATACCGTCGATTTTCCAACGCCGCCCTTGCCAGACGCTACTGGGATGATATTTTTCACCCCGGCAATCGAGCCCTTACCGTCAGAGCCTGTAGGGTTGACCCGCGCCTCGACGCTGATCTCGGCGTTCACATCCGCGACAGATTCGATCGCCTCGACCGCCGCCTTGGCGCTCTCGAGAACACTCGCGGTTGCCCCGCCACCGGGCACCGTCGATTGAATCTTGAAATTGACTGCAGCGTCACTAACGCTGAGGTCGCGGATTAACCCAAGCGAAACGACGTCCTTCCCATAGTCGGGATGAACGATCGTTCCTAAGATTTCTTGTATTTCTTTCTGACTAGCCATGTTTTGCTTCAAGTGTCGACAAACTCGACGAGTTCATCGTATTCGTCAAGACCACTAGATTGTCGACAAACTTGTCCATTTCATTCTCACCACAAATCAAATCGCTGAGCGTTGTACGGCTGAGCAACTGATCCACCACCGACTGCACAGCCCGCCAAAGCGAACGTATCGAGCAATTGATCGAGTGCGTGCAAAGCTCCTCTTGCCCGGCGAACTTGCCGCAAAATTCGCCGCTAAACAGATCGCCACCTAAAGTCGCTAGAGCCTGTTTTGCCGTAATTTCTTCCGGCGCCCTCGCAAGCCGATACCCGCCCGCCTGTCCGCGCTCACTGGTCACCAATCCGCCTTCGCGCAGAATGCGCATCATCTTAGCGGTGAGCGGTACGGATATCCCCTCGGCTTGAGAAATCTCATTGATCGTGACGCTCGCGCCCGCGCCCTGCTGCGCCAACCGCAAAAGGCAGCGTAAACCATACTCTTCTTGAGAACTGAATTGCATAAGGGGACCTCAAAAAAGATTCAGGGCCAACTTGGCCTCGTCGCTCATCTGTTCAGGCGTCCATGGGGGCTCGAAAGTGATGTCGATTTCGGCCGACTCAACTTCCTCAAGACGCTCGATCTTGTACTTGATTTCCGCCGGCATCGTTTGCGCGGCAGGGCAGTTCGGCGCGGTCAACGTCATGATGACTTTGACCTTGTCCGGTTCCTCTTCCGTCACCGGGGCGTGGACATGATAGATCAGCCCCAACTGATAAATGTCCACCGGAATTTCCGGGTCGTAGCACGTCTTCAACACTGCAACGACCTTCTCCTCCAATGTCGCGTCGGGTCCATACTCCGGATCTTTCGGGGGTAGCGGGGACGTCAGCGGCATGTTCGAGTGCATGCTCGGCACGTACTCGCTGTACTTAGGCGCATTCGCCAGCGCGCCCACGTTCATCCCGCCTGAGTCCGCCTCTTCTTTGGGAGGCTCTTCTTTCACGGGCTCCGACGCTTTGGACTTCGGCATCAACTTTTCCAGACCGAGTTTAAGCAGTCCCATTAGGCAAAAATCTCCTTAGCGGTCTCGATCGCCGCCACTAAGTCGTCAATGTCTTCGCTTGTGTTGTAGAACGCGAGCGAGGCGCGGGTGGTCGCCGCAACCTTGTAAAAACGCATCACCGGCTCGGCGCAATGATGTCCGATGCGAACAGCCACGGCCTGCCGGTCCAGTATCGTCCCCAAATCGGCTGGATGAATATCATCCATCACAAACGAAATCACACCAGCTTTTTCGTCGGCCGTGCCAATCGGTCGAAGCCCGTCGATCGCGCCGAGTTTCTGGGTACCGTAGGCCAACAGTTCGTGCTCGTACGCCGCGATCCGCTCCATTCCGACCGCTTCAAGGTAGTCGACCGCCGCGCCAATCCCGATCGTGTCGGCAATGTTGGGCGTACCGGCTTCAAACTTGTAAGGCACCTCGTTGTAGATCGTTTTCTCGAACGACACCGACGAAATCATGTCCCCGCCGCCCTGGTATGGCGGCATCTGTTCGAGCAACTCGCGGCGCCCGTACATCGCGCCAATGCCAGTCGGACCACACATTTTATGGCCCGAGAGCGCATAAAAATCGCAACCCAGATCCTGCATGTTCACTGGCATGTGAGGCACGGCCTGCGCCCCATCGATCACGCTGACCGCCCCTGCCTCGCGCGCTTTGTGAATGATCTCTTTGATTGGATTTGTAGTCCCAAGGGCGTTTGAAACGTGGTTGACCGCCACGATCCGCGTACGATCCGACAACATCCGGTCGAACTCATCCATCAGCAACTCGCCGCGCTGATTCATCGGGATCACCCGCAGCTTGGCATCCATCTCATCGCAAAGCATCTGCCACGGGACGATGTTTGAATGGTGCTCAAGAGCCGAAATGATCACTTCGTCACCGGCCTTGACATGCGTGCGGCCCCAGCTCGCGGCGACCAGGTTGATACCCTCGGTCGTTCCGCGCGTCCAAACGACTTCGGCCGACTCAGTCGCGCCGATGAACCGCGCGACCTTGACGCGGGCGGCTTCGTACTTTTCGGTAGCGCGTTGACTCAGCTCATGAACGCCGCGATGGACGTTCGAGCGATCCTTCTCGTAGAAGCCGACGATCGCGTCGATCACCTGCCGCGGGGTCTGTGCCGACGCGGCGTTATCGAGGTACACCAGCCGCCGCCCGTGAACTTCCTGGTTGAGGGCTGGGAAGTCTTCGCGCAGTCTGGCGACATCAAGCGCTTCCAACGTGTTAGTCGCAGTCGCCATCGTGTCCCTCCTTATTCCTCTCCCGCAAACGTTTTGAGTAGAAGGTCTTCGAAGTGCGCCTTCAACGGCTCGATCTTGATGCGGTCGAGCACATCCGCCGCGAAGGCATATGTCAACAAGTTGCGCGCGCGATCGGCGCCAATGCCGCGCGACTGCATGTAAAAGGCCGCCGTCTTGTCGAGCTGCCCAATTGTCGCGCCATGCGTGCACCTGACGTCGTTGGCGTCGATTTCCAACTGCGGCTTGGTACTGATATCGGCCTTGTCGGAGAGCAACAGGTTTTTGTTGTTTTGTATTGCGTCGGTCTTCTGAGCGTCGCGCCGAACGAAGATCTTTCCGTTGAAGACGCCTTTTGCACTGTCGTCCAAAACGCCCTTGTACAACTGATGCGAATTGCAGTTGGGGCTAGCGTGATCGATCGCCGTGTGATGGTCCACATGCTGGCTATCTTTCACGGCGTAGAGCCCGTCGAGCGCGCACTCGCAACCCTCCCCGTCGAGGCGGGTATTGATGTCGTTGCGGGCAATTGCCGCGCCGAAGCTCAGCGAAAACGTCGAGACGTTGCTCGAACGCTCTTGTACGGCCTGGAAGTAGCCGGTGTGGAACGCCTCCGGCGATTCCAACTGCGCCCGATAGTGATCAACGACAGCGTTCTCTTCAGCGTAGATCTCAGTGACGGCATTGGTCCAATACTGCCCCGCGCCAACATAGCTTTCGATCACGCGCACCTGCGAGTTGCGTCCGGCGACGATCAAAACCCGCGCAAGAGAGCCTGCGGAGCTCGCGGCGAAAATCAAGTGAATCGGCGTTTCGATAACCGCGTTCGGATCGACCAAGATCACCGCGCCATCTTCGAAGTACGCGGTGTTTTGCGCTGCCAGCGCGTGATCTTCGAACTTGGCATAGCTCGCAAGGTGACGCTCCAGCGAGTCCGGGTGCTCGCTCAGTTGCTCGGCGATCGATCGAACGGTGACGCCGCTAGGCGGTTCGCCGTCCGTAGCAAACAATCGCCCACCCTCAAACCGCAGAGTCAGCCCGCCGAGGTCGCCATAGTTCACGAGCGCAAGATCCGCTGCGGGAATCGCCGCGCCAAATTCGACCTGCGAAAGCGGCGCCAAGTTCGTGTACTTGTAGTCCTCGTTCTTGGGGGTCGGCGCGCCCAGCGTGGAGAAGCGCTCCATCGCCGACTCGCGCTTACGCCGCAGCCAGGCCGGTTCTCCCGCCGTGCGCTCCAGTACGCCCTCGAAACTTCGAAGGCAAGTATTCAAATCTTCCGCAACCGCAACCATCGGCTAGGCTCCAACCAACTCTGCGTTCGCGGCCAATTCTTCGATCCAGCCGTAGCCCTTTTGTTCAAGCTCAAGCGCCAACGACTTATCGCCCGACTTGACGATCTTGCCGTCGGCTAACACGTGTACGAAGTCGGGTACGATGTAGTCGAGCAAGCGCTGATAGTGCGTCACGACGATGAACGAACGCTCGTCGGAACGCAGCCGGTTGACGCCGTCCGAGACCACCTTCAGGGCGTCGATATCGAGCCCCGAATCGGTCTCATCGAGAATCCCCAATATCGGCTCCAAAACGGACATCTGGAAAATCTCGCTGCGCTTCTTCTCGCCGCCCGAAAACCCTTCGTTGACGGCGCGCTTCAACATCGACTGATCCATGCCAAGCAGCTCAATCTTCTCGCGAACGACTTTCAGGAACTCGCCCGCCGAAAGCTCTTCCTCGTCGCGATGTTTGCGCATCGAGTTGAGCGCCTCGCGCAGGAAGTACATATTCGTCACGCCGGGAATTTCCACCGGATACTGGAAAGCCAGGAAAACGCCCTCGCGGGCGCGAATCTCGGGGGCCATATCGAGCAGATCTTCGCCCTTGTAGCTGGCCGACCCGGAGGTGACTTCGTAGCCGTCACGCCCCGCCAGCAATGACGCTAACGTGCTCTTACCGGACCCGTTCGGCCCCATAATGGCGTGTACTTCGCCCTTGGCTACCGAGAGGCTAACGCCCTTGAGGATTTCCTTATCCTCAACGCTTACATGTAAATCTTTAACTTCAAGCATTTCTTATTCGTTCTTCTTCCAAACTCTCTCAATGTCGCGACGCCCATCAAGCACCCTCAAGACCTCGATGCCGTCGGACTCCAGCCGATAGAAAATGATCAAGCTCTGCACCGGGAAACTGCGGCAGTTGGGCTCCAACTCGGGCCGAATTCGACCGATTTGGGGCGACATCGCCAACGTGTCCGCGTGCGACAGAATGCGACGAACGACCACGTTCGCTCGATCCGATCCGTCTTCTGCGGCAATGTAGTCCCATATCTCATCCAAATCACGATCGGCCGCCGATGCGAGCCGAAACCTTCGCATCACTTAGCGGCGATCTTCTCTTTCGCCAACCGGGCCATTCCCCGTTCGTGAACTTTCTCCGCGTACGCTTTACCTTCGCCGGCCGGTACGTCGATGTACTCCCCGCGCTCGATACTCTCGACGCCTTCCTGGATCGCCGCGCGCAGTTCTTGCTGCTTCTCAAAAAGCTGCAGTGCATCGCCGACTAGTTCGGCCGGATCGGAATACTCGCCCTCTCTCAAGTGCTTGCGCACTAGTTTTTCGTCTTGGGGTTTGAGAGTGATTTCCACGCGGACCTCCTAGCCAACCGACCCTTCCAAACTCACACCCAGCAACTTCTGCGCCTCAACCGCGAACTCCATCGGCAACTCACGAAAAACGTCCTTGCAAAAACCATTCACAATCATCGAAACCGCATTCTCGGTCTCGATCCCGCGCTGATTCAAGTAGAAAATTTGATCCTCACCGATCTTCGAAGTCGTCGCCTCGTGCTCGACCTGCGCCGTCTTGTTCTTCACTTCCAAGTAAGGGAACGTATGCGCCCCACAACGGTCGCCCATCAGCATCGAATCGCACTGTGAGAAATTCCGAGCATTCTCCGCCCCAGGCATGATCTTCACCAACCCCCGGTAAGAGTTGTCCGAAACCCCGGCTGAAATACCTTTCGAGATGATCGTCGACGTCGTGTTTTTGCCGATGTGGATCATCTTCGTCCCGGTATCGGCCTGCTGGTGGTTGTTCGTCACCGCCACCGAATAAAACTCGCCGACCGAGTTGTCGCCGATCAAGATGCAGCTCGGATACTTCCAAGTGATCGCCGAACCCGTTTCGACCTGTGTCCAAGAAATCTTCGAGTTCTTACCGCGGCAAGCGCCGCGCTTCGTCACAAAGTTGTAAATTCCGCCCTTGCCGTCTTTATCGCCCGGATACCAGTTCTGCACCGTCGAGTACTTGATCTGCGCGTCGTCCATCGCGACCAACTCGACCACCGCCGCGTGCAACTGATTCTCGTCGCGCATCGGAGCCGTGCAGCCCTCGAGGTAGCTCACGTAGCTGCCCTCCTCCGCGACGATCAGGGTCCGCTCGAACTGCCCCGTATTCATCGCGTTGATGCGGAAGTACGTCGACAGCTCCATTGGGCAGCGAGTGCCTTTGGGGATGTACACAAAGCTGCCGTCGGAAAACACTGCCGAGTTCAACGCGGCATAGAAGTTATCCGACTGAGGCACGACCGACCCCATGTACTTTTTGACCAACTCGGGGTGCTCCTGCACCGCCTCCGAGATCGGCATAAAGATAATCCCGGCCTCGGCCAACTGCGCTCGAAAAGTCGTGGCCACCGAAACGCTGTCAAATACCGCGTCTACGGCAACACCGGCCAGCGCCGCCCGCTCTTCCAGCGGAATGCCAAGCTTCTCGTAGGTCGCCAGCAGCTCCGGGTCGACCTCGTCCAAGCTCTTAGGCTTATCGGCGTCGCTCTTCGGCGCCGAGTAATACGAAATTGCGGTGTAGTCGATCTTCGGGTAGTGAACATTCGGCCAAGTCGGCTCGTCCATCTTTTGCCACAGCGCAAATGCCTTCAGCCGCCACTCCAGCAACCATTCCGGCTCGTCCTTCTTAGCGGAGATAAACCGCACCGTGTCTTCCGTCAGCCCAGGAGCTAGCGTGTCCTGTTCGACATCGGTGACAAAACCGTACTTGTACTCTTGACTAGCAATGACTTCGAGTTCGTTTGTTGCAGTGCTCATAGTGCCCGTTCCAACCTAGCCCCACGAATGGGTGGTAGTCAATCTATACACTATTGTATAAATTGCTCCAAATGCCAGATTAGCAATACTGTACATACCTGTCAAGATTGACCCGCCCCCCCTCAAGCGTTCTACCCCTTGACAGGCCTGCTACCGTAAAAGCGAATCGTCCAAATGCAAACTGCAAGCAAAAAACGGAGCCCTGGAACGCTGTCAACTCTTGCCCCAAAAATTGTCTATCCGTATGCCATCTTACAAATCGTAAATAAATAAAAAAATACAAAACAAACCCAATTTCCTTACTGGAGTCCATAGCGTAACTTACACAAACTAAACTATTTAAGATCAATTTTCGAAATACGCCAAGCCCAAAAACAAACCCAAAACAAAGCCAAAACAAACCCAATTTTTGGCCACCTTCGAGCCCAACAACCAACTCGAGGAAGCGCTACAATCGAGGATCTACAATGCGCACTCGACTCCTTCTCTTAGTTTGCGTCCTGCTGGCCGTGGCAACCCTCGCCGCCAAAGACGAGCCCCATCTCGGCAAGACTCTAGCTCAGTGGCAATCAGATCTCGCTTCGACTGACCGCCTCGACCGCTTAATCGCAGCCCGCTCAATCGGCGAAATGGCGATCGCCAACCAACCTGGAGCCGCCAAGGCAATCTTCGCCGCCCTCTCCCACGAAGACAGCGCGGTTCGCTACTGGGCCGTCGTAGCCGCCGGGCAAATGGGCTCTCGTGCAAAACCCGCCAGTCGCTCTTTGCAAGCGGCGCTCTCTGACGACACCCCCGAAGTCCAAGCCTGGGCCGCCTTCGCGCTGGCAAAGCTGGGCCGAGACGACGAGGCAATACCTGTCCTAGCGAAGTTGCTCTCCCACCCCAATCGTGCTGCTCGCCTGCAAGCCATCCACGCCCTAGACGCGCTTGGTCCCGACGCCGCGGCAGCAACTGAAGCACTCAAGCAGGTCCTCGATGACGAATTCGACGACGTTCAACGAGTCGCTCGCCACGCCCTCTGGACCCTCGGTGAAAGGCCGTGCCCCTACCGCGAATGTCAGTAACAATGAAATCCGTCGTCCTGTTATTCGCAGGTCTCGTCCTTACGGTTTCGGCCAAGCCGCCTAACATCTTATGGCTGTCGATCGAAGACACTGGCCAAGAAGTTCAGCCATACGACACCTATGCGAAAACGCCCAATATTGCCCGCCTAGCGCGCGAAGGCGTTACGTTCCTAAACGCTTATTCGCACGCGCCGGTCTGTGCGCCGACCCGCTCGGGAATCATCACTGGCATGTACCCTACCTCCATCGGGACGCAACACATGCGCTCCGACATGGTGCCGCCGGCCTTCGTCAAAGCCTTTCCGGAGTACCTTCGCCGTCTGGGCTACTACACCACCAACAACGCAAAAACCGACTACAACTTCCAGACACCGATAACCGCATGGGACGAGTCTGGCCGCCAGGCCCACTGGAAAAATCGCCCCAATAAAGACCAACCGTTCTTCGCGGTCTTCAACTACAACAGCTCTCACGAGGGCTCGGTCAGACGCCAATTCGCCGCTCGCGCTGCCAACGCCGCGAACAAGATTCACGATGCCTCGCTCCTACTGTTACCGCCGTACTACCCCGATACGCCGAAAGTCAGGGAAGCCTGGGCGGCGTACTACGACGTCGTCACGCTGACCGACGTAACCATCGGTAAGATGGTCAAAGAACTTGAAGATGCCGGCATTGCCGACGAAACCGTAGTCGTTTTCTGGGGCGACCACGGCGTCGGCCTCGCTCGAGCCAAGCGCTGGCCCTACGACTCGGGGGTAAAGGTTCCGCTGATCGTTCGCTGGCCCGAAAAGGTCAAGCCAGGCACCATCCGCACTGACCTCGTCCAATTTTTAGACCTCGCTCCAACCATGATCAACATCGCCGGTGGAACTCCGCCGGACCACATGCACGGCCGCATCATCGTCGGCGACAATCAAGGCCCGAAGCCCAAATATCTCTACCATGCCCGTGACCGCATGGACGAGAAATACGACATGATCCGCGCTGTGCGCGACAGCCGCTACCTCTACTTGCGGAACTTTGAATCTCACAAACCATGGGTTCAGTTCATGCGCACGCCCAGCCAGGGCCCGATCTATCAAGAGCTAGGCCGGCTTAAGGACGAGGGCAAGCTTGACCATCTCACCGGTCCGTTCATGGCCGACAGCAAACCCCATGAGGAGCTCTACGACGTCGTGGCCGACCCGCATCAAATGCACAATCTGGCTGCCGACCGCCGCTACGCCGCAAACCTCACCGAGCTGCGGGACGAACTAATTGCCTGGATGAAGCGAACCAACGACCACGGCCTCATCCCCGAGCCTGAGTTGAACCGCGCGATGTACCCAACTGGTGAGCGAGAGACCGCCGCCAAGCCGGTGGCCAAGAGGTCTCCGAGTGCGGACGGCGCGATGAGTGTCACGCTAAGCTCCGAAACCGAAGGAGCCTCGCTCGCTTACCAGATCGCCGAGGGTGATCACTGGCTCCTCTACAACGGCGCCGTAACCCTAAAAAAAGGGCAAAAGCTAAAAGCCATCTCCGCCCGCCTAGTACTTACTTGCACAAGTACTACGTAGTATGACAAGCTGGGGCATGCCCAGGCCCGCGACCGCGATCACGTTGAGTTCGGAAGAAGAGCAGACGTTGCGTCACTGGGTCCAGGCTCACAAGACGGAACGGCGCATGGTCGAGCGAGCTCGGATCGTGCTGTTGGCTGCCGCCGGCGCTGCCACCAGCGCCATCGCCCAGCAACTCAACACACCGCCGTCGCGGGTGTCGAAGTGGCGCCTGCGCTTTGCCGAGCAGCGGCTGGCGGGCCTCGTCGACCGGCCCCGCTCGGGCAAGCCGGCGCGTTACGACGAGGCCACCCGCAAGCGCATTTTGACGATGCTCGATCAGCCCCCGCCGGAAGGTCACGCCACCTGGACGGGCACGCTGCTGGCCGCGGCGCTGGGCGACGTCAGCGATCATCAAGTCTGGCGGGTACTCAAGCGGCAGGGCATCTCGCTGCGGCGACGACGCAGTTGGTGTATCTCGACCGACCCGGAATTTGCGCGCAAGGCCGCCGATGTCGTCGCTCTATATCTCGACCCGCCGGAGAACGCCGTCGTGTTGGCGGTCGATGAGAAACCCAGTATTCAAGCACTCGAGCGGGCACAAGGTTGGCTGCGGCTGCCCAACGGCAAGGCCTTGACCGGTTTCTCTCACGGCTATAAACGCCATGGCACAACAACGCTGTTCGCCGCTCTGGAGGTGGCCACCGGTTGGATTACCGCCGACCATTACCAGCGCCGCCGCCGGCGCGAGTTTCTCGACTTCATGAATCAGTTGACGGATCTCTACGACGGCTTCGAAATCCACGTCATCTTGGACAATCTCAACACCCACAAACCCCGCCATGACCGCTGGCTGCAACGCCATAAGAACGTGCATTTTCACTACACGCCAACTTATAGCTCTTGGCTCAATCAGATCGAGGTATGGTTCAGCATTCTCAGTCGCCGGGCGCTGCAAGGCGCCAGCTTCACATCGCCCCGCCAGGTACGCGAAGCGATCGACAAATTTGTCCAGGCCTACAACCGCGACGCCACGCCCTTCCAGTGGACCAAGACCACCGTCACCCCTCGCGATTTATCTCATAATTATTATAACTTACGCAAGTAAGTACTAGGCTACAACGACAGCGAGGCGATCACCATCGCCAACTAGAGCATTTTCGCTGATGCCATAGACCGTTCTTGAATAAAATGCGGTGAAGCCGGCAATTTTTGGAGACTAGATTCCGCTGTCCAAAATCGGAGGCACGACTGTAAAGGAGTGCGGTGGCGAAGGGTTAACTGGGAAAGATGAGTTGGGACCCGCTGAGGAATGATCAGCAGGTCCCAACTCAGCGTATTCCAGAAAGCTGCTTCGCCACCGCACTCCTTTACAGTCGCGCCTCCGATTTTCACGGGCTTGGTGCTCCGGCAGGCGGTCTATGCCATTCCTGAAAATGCTCTAGACAACTCCCAGCGCAAGCATCGCGTCGGCAACCTTGACGAACCCTGCTATATTCGCGCCGCCGACATAGTTCACGTAATCGCCGTCGCGCCCGTGCCGCGCGCACTGGCGGTGGATCTGTTTCATCACTTCCTGCAGCCGCCGATCGACCTCCGCCCGCGACCAGCTCAAGAACATCGAGTTCTGCGTGCGCTCGAAACCTGATACCGCGACCCCGCCGGCGTTTGAAGCCTTGGCCGGCCCGTAGAGTATTTTTGCCTCGAGAAGCACGTCCATGGCGTCCGGCTTCGTCGGCATATTGGCGCCTTCCGCCAGTCCGATCAGGCCGTTCGCCACCAGGCCTTCCGCGTCCGCTCGATCGATTTCGTTCTGCGTCGCGCAAGGGAATGCGAGATCCGCCGGAACGCCCCAAGGGCGCTTGCCGGCATGGAACTCGCAGTCGAACTTCTCCGCGTACTCGCCAATCCGCCCACGTCGCTCGTTCTTTAGCTCCATGATCCAGGCGAGCTTCTCGGCGTCTATGCCGTCTTTGTCGTAAACGAATCCTGAGGAATCGGACATCGAGACGACCTTCGCCCCCAACTCGTTGAGCTTTTCGACCGTGTACTGTGCCACGTTTCCCGATCCGGAAACTAGGCAAGTCTTTCCATCCAGAGTGTCACTGCGTGTGCGCAGCATCTCTTTCATGAAATAGACCAACCCATATCCGGTGGCCTCGGTGCGTATCAGGCTGCCGCCGAACTCAGCTCCCTTGCCGGTCAACACCCCTTCGAATGTCCCACTGAGCCGCACGTACTGCCCATAGAGGTAGCCTATTTCGCGCCCGCCAACTCCAATATCGCCCGCCGGCACGTCAATCGTTTCACCGATATATCGGTGCAGCTCGGTCATGAACGACTGGCAGAACCGCATCACTTCACCGTCGGACTTGCCCTTTGGGTTGAAGTTGGCGCCACCCTTTCCGCCCCCCATCGGCAGTGTGGTCAAGCTGTTCTTCAGAATCTGCTCGAACCCAAGGAATTTTAGAATGCCGGCGTTAACCGACTTGTGGAATCGCAGTCCGCCTTTGTACGGCCCAATAGCATTGTTGAACTGAACGCGATAGCCACGGTTCGTGCGAATATTGCCCTCGTCGTCTGTCCAGCAGACGCGGAAACTGATACTGCGGTCCGGCTCGGTAAGTCGCTCGAGGATCTGCGCATCCCGGTACTTGGTGTGCTCGTGCGTAAACGGAATTAGATACTCAGCGACTTCGCGCACGGCCTGATGAAACTCGGGCTCGCCTGGATTGCGGCGAACGAGGCCGTGCATGAACTGGTCGACTTCAGCGTGATGTTCGGGAGAAAGATTTAGCGGCATAGTGAGCGAGAACCCCTGCGAGATAGCATATCGGTCCCGAAGCCGATCTGCATCATCGGGCTAGCCAAATCCGTCCGTAAGGAAGTTATGCACGCAACTTCCGGGCAAATCCGGCGTCAGTTGCGTTTGAGCCGCGCGCGCCAGCAAGCGGTTTCCTCGAATGGATCAATGCCTTCGAGGAAACCGCTTGCTGAGGGGCTGTGAAAAACCCCCGCGAACTCGAAAATCGGGCGTAGCAAGCTACGCCCCTACGAGCAACTTGCTTGTTATCAGTGTTGTAGGGGTGCGACATGTCGCACCCTCGGACGGTCGCAATGCCGGTGGAGGTTTTTTCACACCCCCTGGCGCGCGCGGCTCAAACGCAAGATCTTCCACGGCAATGGAGCGCACCCGCGGGGTGTCGCGAATGTATAGCTTAAGAAAACATGAATGCCCTACTGTTACAGGCGAGCAACCATTGCAGACACTCGCGAAGGATGCTTGCCTACGGATCAGGGGGGCTAGCCCACAACGGGCTAGAACTGGCGCACCTGCTCCAAGTAGCCTTCGTAATTCCGACGCGTCTCTCCCAGCGAGTCGCCGCCAAACTTCTCCAGAAACGCTGACGCGATAACGACCGCGACCATCGCTTCGCCGATGACTCCGGCGGCCGGAACCACCGCCACGTCCGACCGTTCGTAAGCAGCCGCCGAAGGCTCGCGCGTCTCAAGATCGACGGACTCTAGCGGACGGCGCAAGGTAGAGATGGGCTTGAGGAATCCGCGCACAACGACATCTTGCCCGTTCGTCATGCCGCCTTCGAGTCCGCCAGCCTTATTCGAGCCGCGATAAAACTCGCGCTCGGGCTTGTTGTAGTGAATCGTGTCCTGCACTTCCGAGCCCGGCGATGCAGCCGCCAGGGTCGCTAGGCCGACTTCCACGCCCTTGACCGCCTGCATCGAAACAATCGCTTGCGCCAACCGCCCGTCGAGCCGAGTATCCCAGGTGATGTGTGAACCCAATCCGATCGGGGCGCCATGAACCACGACTTCAAAGATGCCTCCTCGTGTGTCGCCGGTTTTGTAGGCGTCGTCGACGATCGCCTTCATGCGCTGCTCGGTGTCCTCGTCGACGCAGTTCAGCAGCACCTCGTCTTTCGCCGCCAGCGCCTTGATCTCGTCCCAAGACGCCTTGCGCTCAAGCTTCACGTCGCCGAGTGCCACAACGTGACTGAGTATCTCAATCCCAAACTCGCCCAAAAACAGCTTCGCGAGCGCACCAACCGCCACCCGCGAAGTCGTCTCGCGGGCGCTTGCGCGCTCAAGCACGTAGCGCGCCTCCGGGAAATTGTATTTGATGCAGCCCGCGAGGTCAGCGTGCCCCGGACGGGGGCGGGTAACAGGCTTCGCATTGTCGCTGGCACCGTCCGCGTCTTCGACCGGTAGCGCCTCCGTCCAGTTCTTCCAGTCGCGGTTCTGAAGCAGTACAGCAATCGGCGAGCCGATCGTTTTGCCGTGGCGAACACCAGAAACAATGTGCGCTTTATCGGTCTCGATCTTCATGCGCCCGCCACGGCCGTAGCCTTGCTGGCGGCGCCAAAGTTCGCGGTTCACGCGGTCGAACACAACCGGGACACCGGCAGGAAGCCCGGTCAAGATCGTGACGAGAGTCTCCCCGTGAGACTCCCCCGCAGTTTCAAATCGGAGCATGCAAATCCTTCTAAATCAGCGTGATTCTCTATCATAGCTATAGCCCGCTTTTCTCCACGGGTGACGAAAGAAAGTGAGTGGGAGGTGCGAAATTACGAGGCGAGCGCAACGATCGAGTGGTTCGCCTAGCGCGCGCTTTCGCACTCAGCTCGGGAGCAAGGCGGATTACGGGTTATGAGGCGCTTGATCGGAATTCACGCGGTGGAAGCGGCTTTGCGAGCAGGCACGGAAATCGACCGCGTCGTCGTCGCTCACGGGGCGAAGAACCGTCGGTTGCAGCCGCTCATCGACGAGTGTCGCAAACAGAAAGTCCCGCTGCGCTTTGAGGCAGCTGCCGGTCTCACCAAGCTCGCAGGCGCAGGCAACCATCAAGGAATCGTTGCGATCGTTGCCGAGGCCGATTACCGCTCATTGACCGATATCATCGCCGAGTTGGGTGATCGAGCGGTGATTGTTGTGCTCGACGGAGTTGAAGATCCTCACAACCTCGGAGCCATCATTCGAACAGCAAATGCCGCGGGCGCGGCGGCCGTAGTCATCCCTGAACGCCGCTCCGCCAACCTGACTGAGACGGTCGCGAAAGCCGCCGCCGGTGCGCTTGAGTTCCTGCCGGTTGTGCGCGTCAAGAACGTCGGCCGCGCGATGGATGAACTCAAAGACGCCGGATTCTGGCTATATGGGCTCGACGAAAAAGGCGAGCAGCTGCACCACCAGATCGAGTACGACCGTCGATGTGCCCTAGTGTTGGGGAGCGAGGGTACCGGCCTACACCAAAAGACGGTCGAGCGCTGCGACTTATTAGTACGGATAGCGCTGGTCGGAGAAGTGTCGTCGCTCAACGTTTCCGTCGCTGCCGGTGTCGCCCTATTCGAGGTAGCCCGCCGGCGCCCGGACACGCAGTGACTTTCGGGCGAGGACTGGCAGGTGCGATCTCGTGATTTCTCCGCATTGACGAACCTGGTGTCGCCTGTCACTACCAAGCAATCTTGCCCGACCGATCCGGCCAAGGCCTGTTACGGAAGCAGTCCGCCGTCGACGTTCCAACATTGGCCCGTCACATTCGGTTGTGTGGCGAAGTAGACCGCCAACGCGCCCATGTCTTCGATCGTTTGCGCTCGCTCTTGCGGAATCATGCGTTTCTGCGCCCGCAGCCACGACGCCTCCCGCGACTCGTCGGGACCGGCATGATGATCGGCGAGCTGTTCCCACATGTAGGTCCAAACGATCCCGGGACAGATCGCGTTCACCGTGATGTTGTCGAGAGCAAGCTCCTTCGCCAGCGCGTTTGTAAATCCATTAACCGCGTACTTCGAAGCGCAGTAGTGCGCGGTGCCGGGGAAACCGCATTTGCCCGCGACGGACGAAACGTTGATGATGCGCCCGGCACCACGTTGTTTCAAGTGCGGAATGGCGGCCTTGCTACACAGGAAGACGCCCTTGACGTTGACTGCCAGAACTTGATCAAAATCCGCCTCGCTGAGTTCTTCCACATTCGAGATACTCAGCACCCCAGAGTTGTTCACCAAGATGTCAAAGCCGCCAAACTCGGCCACCGTGCGGTCGATCAGGGCCTGCACCTGGTCCGCCTGGGTCACATCGGTGGCAACCGCCAAGGCCTGGCGTCCGCCCGCGCGGACCTCCGCCGCAACCTGTTCGCACTGCTCCGCGTTGCGCGCCGCGATTACGATGTCCGCCCCGGCGTCTGCCAGCGCGCGAACGATGCCCACGCCGATCCCCCTGTTGCCGCCGGTAACGATCGCGACCTTGTTTTCCAATTGCATAGCGATCAAGAGTCTACCAATCCCTGTCTACGCTAGACTAACCCTCTGAGGAGTACGACGAATGGCCGATCAATGGATGCTTAAAGGTGTCGAGTACGGAAACTGTAATTGCGACTACGGCTGCCCATGTCAATTCGGCGCGCCGACCACAAACGGAACATGCGAGGCCATCGTGTGCGGACGCATTGACGAGGGCCACTTCAACGACGTCAGCCTTGACGGTTTGAAGTGGGCGATGGTTGTCGCCTGGCCCGGCGAGATCGCTGAAGGCAACGGCCGCCAGCAGGCCATTATCGATGACAGCGCCGATCCTGCTCAGCGCGAGGCGCTGAAAACGATTTTGCATGGCGGATCGACGGCTCCGGGCGGAACGCATTTCTTTGTATACAACAGCACGATGTCCGAAGTCCTCGAGACGCTCTACGCGCCTGTCGACCTCGAGATTGACCTCGCCGCCCGCAAGGCTTCATTGAATGTCGCGGGAGTAGTGCAGTCCACGGGTGTGCCAATCATCAACCCGCATTCCGGCGACGAGCACCTCGCGGAAATCCGCCTGCCGAACGGCTTCGAGTACACGGTTGCTCATATGGGATCGGGAACGACAACGGCGACAGGAGCCATCCAGTTGGACCTCTCCGACAGCTACGGCCAATTCAACGAACTGCACATGAATCAAGACGGCGTGATTCGCTAACCCTCTCTGTCGTCAATGTCTGAGCCGAGTCTGCCGCGGCGCGATCGCCGTGTGATTATCGCTGCGCTCGTAGCGCTAACGGCCCTGTCGTGGGTGTACCTCGTCTGGATGGCGTTCGCGATGGACATGGGCTCGCCCGCATCGATGAGCGCCTCCCAATTCCTCGAAATTAAGCCCTGGAGCCCAGGCCAGTGGATCATGATGTTCCTCATGTGGGCCATCATGATGGTCGGCATGATGGTGCCTAGCATGATGCCGATGACCTTGATCTACGCCCAGGTCGCCCGCAAGGCCGCCGGTCAAGGCACAGTCCTCGCACCAACCGCCGTATTCGTCAGCGGCTATCTTGTCATCTGGACGCTCTTCAGCGCCGCCTCCACAGTGGCGCAATGGGGCCTCGACCAGGCCGCATTGCTTTCGCCGATGATGGTCGCGAGCAGCCCGGCTCTCGGCGCGGCACTGCTCATCGCAGCAGGAATTTACCAAATGACGCCATACAAAGACGCCTGCCTTAAGCATTGCCGCTCGCCCGTCCACTTCATCGCCGACCATTGGCACGCCGGCACCGCCGGAGCATTCCGCATGGGCCTTGAGCACGGCGCCTTCTGCCTAGGGTGTTGCTGGGCGCTGATGCTCTTGCTTTTTGTCGGAGGCGTGATGAGCCTGCTCTGGATCGCCGGGATCACCATTTTCGTATTGCTAGAAAAAGTCCTGCCTGTAGGCGCCAAAGGCGGTCGCTGGGCCGGCGCGGCGATGATCGCGGCTGGGGCGCTAGTGCTCGTTCGCGTCTAGTTTTTTGGTCTCGACGGACCGCCGAACTTCGCAAACCAATCGATAATTCGGCCGGAGACATCCATCAGGAATTTCGGCTCAGTAGGCCCGTGCGGCGTGCGGGGATAGACGACCATCTCTGTCGGCACGCCTTTTCGATCTAATGCCATAAAGAACTCGCGGCCCTGATCGAACGGAACGTGCAGGTCGTTTTGACCGTGAATCACCTGAGTGGGTGTCGTGATCTCGTTCAGCCGATACATCGCGGAATGTTTCTGGTACGTTTCATAGTCCTTCCAAAGTTCATTGCCGCCCATATGGGCCACAAGATATTCGGGAATATCGGTGCTATAAACCATGCTGACGAGATTCGGTAGTCCAGCGCCCATGCTTGCGGCCTTGAACCGTGCCGTCCGAGTAACCACGTACGACGTTAGATAGCCGCCGTAGCTCCAGCCCATCACGAACAGTCGCTCTGGATCAGCAACGCCATCGGCCAGCAATCGATCGACTCCCGCCATGATGTCTTCGTAGTCACCATGGCCCCAGTCCTTCACGTTCGCGTAACGAAAGTCTTTGCCATACCCGGTACTGCCGCGCGGATTCGGCCGTAAGATTGCATAGCCCAATTGAGCGAACACCTGTAAGGGATAGATGCCAAGCTCGCCGGTAAACGTCTGTCCAAATTTTCCGGCAGGCCCGCCGTGGATCAATAAGATCAACGGGACTTTGTCCCCAACGCGGTGGCCCACAGGCGTTGTCAGAAGCCCTTCGATTGCCGTGCCATCGCTGGACTCCCAAGTCACTAGCCTTGTGTCACCCATTGGCGGCTTCGGCACCGATTTGTTAATTGACGACAGGCGCTCCGCGGTTGCTGCCGCGACCCGGCTCGCGAAAACCTCGACCGGGTCATCGAGAGTTGAATAGGCATAGGCCAACGTTCGTCCATCGCGGCTAACAGATGCACGACTGACCGTTCCGCTCGGCGCGATAAGGTCTCTCGCTTCGGCGCCGTCGGCCGGGAGTGCCTGGATGCGGCTTAGGGTGCGAATCGCTTCGCCGACGATGACGTCTTTTCCGGCTTCGCTCCAGCCGATCAACGAGGGGGAGCGATTGTAGGTCTCGTCGAGCTTGCGAGGTGTCGCCCCGGCCCTGGGTTCGACGACGTAAACATCGCTCAATCCAACCGGTTCCAGACGGGCGCCGCTAGAGAGGAATGCGATCAAGCTTCCGTCTAGCGAAAAGACGGGGTCCTTGTCCGATCCCGGATTCGTAACAAGAGGAATAATCGTTCCGCCGCCGGAAGGTACTAGCGAAATATCTCCGGACGTACGAGCACTGTTGACGAGCGGATCATCTTGAAATGCAAAGACAACCGTCTCACCGTCGGGAGACCAATCGAACCCAGTAACGTGAAATTCACCTTCGGTCAGGCGTTGCGGTTCTCGCGTGCCGCTCGCGTCCGACTCGACCGGGATGCTGTAAACGTGCGCGTACTTAAACTGCTGGTGAACAAGGATGACGTCGCGCTTCTCCTTCTTGTCCGCTTCCTCTTCTTTCGTCGGTGGGTCCGGCATCAGGTAGCCGATACGAGAGCTGTCGGGCGACCACCGGACGCTATCAATATCTGCTTTCGCCTCGGTGATTGCCTCCGCCTCACCGCCGCCCACGGGCATCACCCATAGCTGCTGTTTTGATTCCTTGTCGCCGGTCTTCGCCCGAAATGCCAGGTACTTACCGTTTGGTGAAAACCTTGGGTTTGACGCTGACAGATCAGGCCGCGTGTAGCGCACATCCCTCGACCCATCAGTAGCTGCAACATAGATTTGGTTGATGAATTCCGATTTTTCGCCCTCGACGCGCGGGTCGCGAACGACGTACGCGACAAGCCGGCCGTCCGCGCTGACCGCCGTCTCCCCGATCGAGCGATAGCGCAACGAAAGCTCAGGTGTCCAACGGCTCCAGTCAGGTTCTTTCGCTGCAGCCGGCTCGTTCTCCGCACCGAACGAAACAAGCACCAAAGATAAGGAGGCTAGCAGCCATCGAGCGAAGAAATTCATGCCACGAGCTTATACCGGAAAGGCACCCAACACAACTGCTTTGCCGTGAGCAGGCGACGGTCGAGAGCGGCAGCGACGGTGCGCGAAGGTCTACCAGGCGCTCTTCAGTTTCCACGCATCAAGGCGCACGACTCGCGCCGTGCCACCCTCTGAGTAAAGCGACCAGCCCTTGCTCGCGGGGTCTGGAAAGATGCGATCGGTAATCGCGACCTTGCCATCGCTCCCGAAAACCTCAACCGATGAACGGTCGACGAATACGTGAAGCTTCACGGTGCCATCGGGTGCCGCCAGCCGTGCGGAATGACGCCCAGAAAAATCGTCATGGAAATATATCGCGCCGGATTCCGTGCGATCGACGAAGAGGTGTTGGAGGGAGGGAGAGTAGCCGATCGGCGTGCGTTGGCCCTGACCGTTGTCGCGCACGAATAGTCCGGCCTCCGTCGCGTCGTTAAGTTTCAACTCGAGTTCGATTTCAAGCGTGTCGGAGTCAAAGTTCTGCTGTTGGATTTTTCTCGTCGCCTCCTCGACCGACACATCTCGCTGCGACAGATGTTCCCCGCGAAGTGAACGCACCTCACGAATCGGAGTCTGCCGTAGCCGGATGCCCTCGGGGTAGCGCCGCAGCGAGACCTCGCGAGCCAACGTCATCGCGCCACGCCAGGGCTTGGTTGGAATCTCCCGGGCGTAGCGCCAGTTGTTCATCCAGCCAAGAATCAGCCGGCGACCATCGGCCTTGGGGATATCCGACCAAGTCTGGCCGGCGTAAAAGTCTTTGCCGTGATCCACCCAGAGCGCTGTCTCCGGTGGATTGTCGTTCGCGAAGCGCTTGCCGTCAAAACCACCGACGAAGTATTGGCACCCCGAACCGCCGGCTGGGTGACCGTCGCCGGAGTCAACCTGCAGTACCCACTTAGTCTCGCCCGGCACGTTTTCTACGGGCAGCTCGAACAGATCCGGGCACTCCCAGTTCTTCACTTGCAAAGCACCCGAAGGGCCGAAGTCGCTGAGGTGTACCCAGTCCTTCATATTCTTTGAGCCAAAGAATCGAATCTTCCTTTCATCGGCGAGCACGGTCAGCATGATCCACTGCCCCGTTTGTTCGTGCCACAAAACCTTCGGATCACGAAAATGCCGCAGCTTGCTTGGAATCACCGGGTTGCCGGAGTACTTCGTCCAGGTACGTCCGCGGTCGTTTGAGTAGGCGATGCTTTGGTGCTGATGCGTCGCCGTATGCCCCGTATATATCGCGATCATCGGGGGCTCGCCGCCCGCGCCAAAACCGCTGGTGTTGTTCCAATCGACGACGGCGCTGCCGGAAAACATCATGATGCCGTCGGCTTCGGGTAAACCAAGCGGCAAGTGCTTCCAGTGCAGCATGTCTTCGCTTACCGCGTGCCCCCAACTCATGTGGCCCCACAAATCGCCAAATGGATTGTATTGGTAGAAGAGGTGGTACTCGCCTTTGAAGAACACCAACCCATTCGGGTCGTTCGTCCAGTTCGTGGCCGGCGTGAAATGAAATTGCGGCCGCTGAGGCTCGCTGTAGTCTGAGATCGGCTGGGCGAAAACAGGCAGAACAACGAGCGCCAGAGCGCCGGCGGATCGGGCAGAAACATGCACGAACGCTAGCTTACCGCGATCCTCGAACGGGATTGCCTAGCTCACGAAGCAAGGTCTCTAATTGATTGGCATTTCTCACCAGGTAGTGAGAAATGCGGGTTACCCGTCGAGCGCCTTTTTCAAAAGCTCGTTGACGACTTTGGGATTCGCTTGCCCACGGGTAGCCTTCATCACGCCACCCACGAAGAATCCGATCACACCGGTCTTGCCGCCGCGATATTGCTCGACCTGTGGCTGTGACTTTGCGAGCAGGTCGGCAATGATCGACTCCAACTCGCCACTGTCGCTGATTTGCTTTAAGCCCTCGGCCTCGATGATCTCCGCCGCCGGCTTACCGCTCTCGAACATCTTTGCGAAAACTTCCTTAGCGAGCTTGCCCG
This sequence comes from Bryobacterales bacterium, assembly GCA_965247305.1. Taxonomy (GTDB): domain Bacteria; phylum Acidobacteriota; class Terriglobia; order Bryobacterales; family UBA6623; genus CATQHP01. Next base: position 6,568,584 of record OZ252030.1, read on the forward strand.
AGAGCGTGCCATCGTCGATGAGCTTGACCATCGCACCAAGTTCTACAGCGGCAATCGGCGAGTCTTCGATTTCTTTGCCCGCGGCATTGAGCGCACCCATCAATTCGCCCTGCACCCAGTTCGCGGTGGTCTTCGGATTTTCCGACTCTTCGAGCGCCGTCTCAAAGTAGTCCGCGGTCGCCTTGGTTGCCGACAAGATGCGCGCGTCGTATTCCGACAAGCCGTATTCGCCGATGAACCTCTGCCGTTTGGCTGGGGGCAACTCAGGCATGGTATCGCGAATCTCGGTCTGCCAAGCTTCGGAAACAATCAGCGGCGGTAAGTCAGGCTCAGGGAAATAGCGGTAGTCGTGCGCCTCTTCTTTGCCGCGCATGCTCGCGGTCATGCCCGTCACCGTATTAAAGAGCCGGGTTTCTTGTGACACGGTCCCGCCCGCTTCAACTAGTGCGACCTGCCGGGCGATTTCGTAGTCAATCGCGTGCTTGACGAATCGGAACGAATTGACATTCTTGATCTCGCAACGGGTCCCGAGTTCTTCCTGCCCGTGGGGCCGCACAGACACGTTGGCGTCGCAGCGGAGCTGACCCTTTTCCATGTCACAGTCTGAGGCGCCGGTAAATTGAACGATCAGCTTTAGCTCGTTCAAGTAGGCAACCGCCTCATCAGAGCTTCTAAGATCGGGTTCGCTGACGATCTCGCATAGCGGTGAACCGGCCCGGTTGAGATCGACGTAGCTGTAGCGATCCGAATCGCTATAGCCGTCGTGAACCGTCTTGCCCGCGTCCTCTTCCATGTGCAGGCGGGTGATGCCGATACGTTTGGTGTTGCCGTCTACCTCGATATCTAACCAGCCTTGTTCCGCGATAGGCTTGTCGAACTGCGAGATCTGATAGCCCTTCGGCAGATCGGGATAGAAATAGTTTTTCCTGGCAAACTGCGAATAGCCATTGATCTCGCAGTTGATCGCCATCGCCGCGCGCACAGCTAACGACACAGCCTCGCGATTGAGTACGGGCAGCGCGCCTGGAAGCCCCAGTACCACCGGATCGGTCTGCGAATTCGGAGCGTTGCCAGCCTGGTGCGAGCTAGCGGAAAAGATTTTGGTGTTCGTTTTGAGCTGAATATGAACTTCTAGCCCAATCACCGACTCGTAGTTTGCAATAGTTGCCGCGTCGGCAAGACCGGCATCGATTGTGGACATATGGATTCAATGGCCCAGCCGGGCTCGGAACTCGAATTATATCAGCGGCTTGCTCGGAGTCACATCGACGATTCGAGCTCGAGGGCAACGAGCGTGCCGCTACGAGACAATAGGAAGATGTTCACTTGGATCTGTTCGAAATGCGGCAAAGAGGTCGATGTCGCTCAAAAGAGTTGTCCGCACTGTGCCGCGCCCGAAACGCCAGCTGAAAGTGCGCCGAACCTAGCGCCGCCATCGGCGTCAAGCCAGCCGGCCGCGGCGGACAACGCACAGGCACCACCCACGGCGCCTCGAAGTTCGATGGAGGTACGGCCGGCCCATCTGCTGATATTCGTTGGTGTCATGATTTTGGCCATTGGCGGCGCCGTATGGGTGTCGCAGCCGGACCTGCTCAGATTCGAATCGGTTGAGGAACCCGACGAAGGGATGGTTGAGACATTCGGACGAGGCGTCGAAGGCCCGTTTGAGGTCGCCGGCATTCGGACCTACTATACGGACGACTACCAGACGAAAGTGAAGGCTTTCGTTGTCAATCATTCCGATCAGGCGGGCTCCGTAGCGCTGCGGGTCCACCTGAGAGTCCAGCAAGCCACCGAGAGCGCACCGCCGCTGGCCAGCTTCGACATCATCCTGCCCGAGCCTCTCGACGGAAATGGCTCGCTCGAGATCGACACGGGGCTAGAATCAATGGGATCACTCCAAAGCTTGCCGCCCTGGCGAGAAATTAGAGTCGACATTGACCCTAAATAATTGTTCTATAAATTCTCGTATTAGTAAATCGAGTCACTAGTGTCCGGCTACGGTCTGGGTAATATCCGACAAGTCATTTGGAATGAGCGGGTTGAGTGCGATTTGAAGATTTATCGATTTGAATTTTGAATGGTGGTTTTGATGGTCCAGGGGCCGGCCTCGAGTTTTTGACAATGAGGCATGAACCTTGGCCGGACCGTCTTCGCACAGTTGATGGATGAGCTTCCAATCTACGAATTCCGAAAATGTGTGGCTCGTTATGACGGTGACCATAAATTGCGCGGCTTTTCTTGCTGGGATCAGTTTCTTTGTCTGGCGTTCGCGCAGTTGACCTATCGCGAAAGCCTGCGCGATATCGAAGCATGCCTGCGCTCGGTGCAGCCCAAGCTCTACCACATGGGGTTCCGCGGCAGGGTTTCGCGCTCCACGCTGGCCGACGCCAACGAGACTCACGACTGGCGCATTTACGCTGACTTTGCTCAGGTCCTCATTGACATCGCCCGCCCACTCTACGCCGAACAACCCTTGGGCTTCGACTTGAATTCCAGCGTCTACGCCTTGGACTCCACCACCATCGACCTCTGTCTTTCCGTGTTCCCATGGGCTCGCTTTCGCTCTCGCAAGGGCGCCGTGAAGTTGCATACTCTGCTGGACGTTCGGGGCTCGATCCCCACGTTTATTGAGGTTTCCGACGGCAAAACACACGATGTCAACATCCTCGACCGGATCATGCCCGAGGCCGGTTCCTTCTATGTCATGGATCGTGCCTATGTCGACTTCGAGCGTCTGTACGTGTTGCAGTTGTCGGCCGCCTTCTTCGTCGTACGCGCGAAGAAAAGCCTGCGCCTACGTCGCCGTTACTCTCATGCGGCGCCACCGGAAACCGGTGTGCTTTCGGATCAGACCGTTGTTCCGATTGCCGCCACATCGGCCAAACGCTATCCTGACCCGCTTCGCCGCGTTCGCTACTACGACACCATTCAGGATCGCAGGCTCGTGTTTCTGACCAACAATTTCGAACTGCCGGCGCTCACGATCGCGCTGCTCTACAAATCGCGCTGGAAAGTGGAATTGTTCTTCAAGTGGATCAAGCAGCACCTCCGCATCAAAGCATTCTTCGGCACCAGCGCCAATGCAGTGAAGACCCAAATCTGGATAGCGGTCTCCATTTATGTTTTAATTGCGATCCTTAAAAAGCGACTGCGCCTTGAGCCGAGCCTCTATCAAATCCTACAGGTACTCAGCGTGACGCTCTTCGAGAAAGTGCCCATTCCACGGGCCTTTGACGATGCCAAGTCCCAAGATAAATCGTACGGAATTTCTAACCAGTTGAATCTGTTCGACTTATAGCCGGACACTAGTGAAATCGAGTTGCCAATATTCAACGCTCCCGTGGCTTCGCAAACTGTTTCCCCGGCACCGTGCAATGCCCGAGGAACAGATTGCGAGTCGTCGCGCGGCAACGCGCGCGGAACCACTTGGGAGACGTTGATTCGACAATTGAGGAAGCTCGCGCGCGGCGGTGTTCCGAACGGAACAACTGCTAGCGAGTGCTGTCTTAAGTGTCCATATGCATTTCGACGTGTGACGCGTTACGAAATATCCCAACAGTTCGAGTCGGGGTAACACTTCGAAAACGTATCGATATCGTCCATCCCAAGGTCGGCGCGAGCGATGAAAAGGGACAGGGCGGCGGTGGCAAGCAAAAGCATTTTTTTCATGGTAAATTTTCCTTCTGTGGTCAATTAAGTGGAGTTCAATCGATCGATTCACTACCATGGTAGTACGACTTAAGTACTACATTTCGTAATTGTTCTATAAAAAAACATTCCTGTAGAAATTGTTTTACCGGTCGGCTAAGAGTCGGCCGCAGCGCCATCGCGAACGCACGGTAGGGGCGCTACGTCTGGCTACAAAGGGGGTCGGGAGGATACGCGTACTAGAGCCCGAGATGAGTCTTGCCGTACTCGAGGCACTTCTGATTGTTTTCTTCTTCGATGCGGAAGCGCTCTTCCCAAGACAGATGTTCGACGCGTGGAAGTTTGGATGACGCGTGTTTGCGTACGGTGTCGATCATCCGCGCTAGGTCGCGGCCCGGTAGGTCTTCGAGCGCTACCCAGTACTGATCCGTGAAGTAGGGAATTTTCAACGGGTCGCGCGTGATCATCTCTAGCGTGAAGTTGATGTTCGGCTTCGCGGCTCGAATCACGTCGACAATCGCTTTCAGGTCCAAGAAACCTTCGCCGAAGGGCACTTCCGAAAGCATAAAGCCATCGTCATACGGCTCAACGCCCATATCTTTGAGGTGTACGGAATTGGCGTACGGGGCAAGCGCTCGTGCGACCTCGACGGGATCTTCCATCAGCGAGATGTTGTTCCCTGTATCGAGCGTGACGCCAATGTATTCTCTTGAAATGCGCTTGAGTATATCGAGCATGTCGTCGATGCGCCAATCCTTGTGATTTTCAAGCGCCAATTTGATCTTGCGCTTGCGCAGGATTGGCTCCGCGTGTGCGAGCGACTTCCAGCTTTGTTGGCGAAAACGCTCCCATTCCTCGGCGGTCCGGAAAGACTCGTAGCGTCGCCCTAGCAAGTTGACGGTGCGAATAACCGTCGTACCGGCATTGGCGGCGGCTCGCACGGTTTTTTGAAACAGCGGCAGGTCGCTATCGTCCTTTGGTAGACGAGCGGTGACCTCGACGTACATGCCATTCTTGGCGGCTTGCGAGCGGACCTTGCCCGGGTAACCCCCTTCTATTGACGAAAGTCCGGCTTGAATGCCGGCGGCGCCTAACTTGTGGCAGTGATCGAGAAATTGAAGGGTTTCACTGAAGGGCGGGTCGCTGCGGCTTTCTCGGTCCGCGTAGGCCCGCTGCATGTATGACGCGGTACCGACGCCCATGCGATAGGCCTGCGCGCCATGGGCGGTGGAAGATTGGGCGGCAGCGTATGCGACGGCGGCGCTGAGGAACTCTCGACGATTCGGCATTTCGCTTGCAGTCTCTCACACTCCGCCAATTGCCCCGCCATCACCGGACTCAAGCCGCTCTCGCGCTGTTACATCAGACGAAAGGAAATTTCCAGCCGAGCTCTAGAGGAGACTCTGCGGCCACGAGAACGGGCCGGGCGGAATTTCCACTGTTTGACGGCCGCGATGGCCATCTCGTCGAGCCCTAGCCCTAGCTGGCGCACAACGCGGAAGTTTCTGGCGCGACCCTCGGAGTCGATTTCAACGTCGAGCAGCACAGTGCCTTCTTGGCGGGCTATGCGCGCTTCATCTGTGTAGTCGGGCTCGGTACGATCAACAAGTTCGGCGGCTCGAACATCGCTTGGGAATTCGCCAAGGTCGCTGGTTTCGCGCCGGGCAAGGATGGAATCGCGATACGCACGGGCACGTGCGGTGAATGCTTCAGCTTCATCAGGCCGCGATAGCTTGTGGAGCATCCGTGAATAGTGCTCCAACGAAAGAACGGTGTCGGCGTGATCGGGCCCTAGCGTCTTTTCGCGAATGCCAAGCGCCGTTTGATAGTACACTTCCGCCTTTGGATACAGCGCCTGGTTCTCGTAGAGGATCGCGAGATTGTTAATGCTGGTGGCAACGTCCGCGTGTTCTTTGCCTAGCAGGCGCGTGCGGATGCCGAAGCCCTGTTTGTAGAAACGCTCGGCTAGATCGTACTTGCGGCGGACGTGATAATAACGGCCGATCTCATTGAGCATGCTCGCGTACTCGGCGCTCTCGGTACCCCATGCCTGCTGGGCGATGGGGTCGGCCTCGCGGTAAAGCGTTTCGGGACGCGCATAGTCGCCGCGGGCGCGGTGCAGTTTGGCGAGTTCCATCAGCGACTGCACCCGGCGCGGATCGTTTTCTGAAAAGCCGCGTGCCTGGGCCAGAGCTTGTTGAAGCTGTGTCTCGGCCTGTTCTAAGTCATGACTGGCGAGCGAGCGCCGTCCCGATGAGATCGTCGACTCCCAACTGTCTTGCTGGGCATACGAGAGCGGCGCCGCGAGCGTCAGAAACGCCGCGGCCATCACCCCGATAACTCGGCTTGGCCTGAACAAGACTTGACTTCACGCACGTCGTAAATTCGCGCCGCTAAGCTGCGAAAAGGTAGACACGGCACCCCAAGCTACCCAGTCTATCAAGCTGAACGCATTTACCTGTTGGCTAACGCACTGCTTAGCCCGAGAACCCGCCCGCTTTTTCGAACGCATGGCCGAGGTTGAACATCGTCTGCTCTTGGAAGTGATTCGTTAGGATCTGCATGCCGATCGGCAATCCCTCGGAACTGGCGCCACACGGGACGCTTATACCGGCGATTCCGGCCAGACTGGCGTTAATCGTATAGATGTCGGAAAGATACATTTGCAGCGGATCGTCGCTCTTTTCGCCGAGCTTAAACGCTGGAAAGGGTGAAACTGGCCCAACGATCGCGTCGACTTTGTCGAACGCTTCCGCGAAGTCCCTGGCGATTAGAGTGCGCACCTGCTGGGCTTTGCGGTAGTAGGCGTCGTAGTAGCCGGCGCTCAGCACGTAGGTGCCGAGAATGATCCGGCGCGTGACTTCTGCGCCGAAGTTTTCCGCCCGCGAGTTGCGGTACATGTCAGAAAGGTTTTCCGACTGCCGCGAGCGTTTGGAGTAGCGCACGCCATCGTAACGGGCCAGATTGGAACTGGCCTCGGCGGTGCAGATCAGATAATAGCTGGCGATCGCATACTCGGTATGCGGCAGGCTGATATCAACGAATTCGCATCCTAGGCCTTTAAGCTTTTCGATGCCGGCTTCGATCCTCGCGCCGACTTCGGCCTGCAAGCCGGCGGCGAAGTATTCTTTGGGAACACCGATTTTTAGCCCGGCCACATCTGGAGTCAACTCGCCCGCGTAGTCCGGCACCGGAATATCAGCGGATGTCGAATCGTTCGGATCGCGACCGGCAATCGTGCCGAGAACGGTAGCTGAATCTTTGACCGTTCGCGAGAACGGCCCAATATGGTCGAGCGAACTCGCGAACGCTACCAATCCGAAGCGCGAAACTCGGCCGTAGGTTGGCATCACTCCGACAGTTCCGCAAAACGACGCGGGCTGGCGAATCGAGCCGCCCGTGTCGGAACCCAGCGAAATTGGCGTGTAGCCGGCCGCGACGGCAGCGGCTGAGCCGCCGCTCGACCCGCCTGGCACGCGATCGGGGGCGGCTGGATTGCGCACCGGAAAGAACGCCGAGTTTTCGTTCGACGAGCCCATCGCGAACTCATCGCAATTGGCCTTTCCGATGATCACGGCTCCGGCATTTTCAATCGCCTTCGCCGCCGTCGCGCTGTAAGACGCGACATAGTCTTCAAGGATTTTTGAACCGCAGGTGGTCTTGAGCCCCTCGCTCATGATCACGTCTTTGACGGCGATTGGAACACCCGCGAGTGCGCCGACCGGTTCCCCGGCTGCGAGCTTTCGATCCGTCGCATCGGCATCCGCGAGAGCCTTTTCTTCGCAAAAGCTCAGAAACACACCCGACGAGTCGTTCTCAGCATGCGCGGCCTCGAGCGCCGCTTGCGCCAGCTCGCGCGCGCTGAACTGTTTGTTAGCCAGCCCGTCGCTGATCGAGTCAATCGTAAGTTCGCGGTAGTTGTCCATTGGGGGCATCCGAACTAGCGCGAAATCACTAGCGGCACCTTGAAGTGCCCCGATCCCGCCACTGGCGCCGACTGTAGCGCCTTGTCTTGGCTATAGCTAGCGCCAAGGGTGTCGGCCCGAAGAGTGCCCGTCGGGTCGGCGTCAAACAAGACCTGCGTCATCGGCTCCACTTCAGATGTATCGAGTTCGCTCAGCTTGTCGACGTAGCCGAGAATCTGCTCCATGTCATCGGAATATCTTTTGATGTCGTCATCGCTGAGGTTTAGATTGGCGAGTCCGGCGATGTAGCGTATTTCTTTCTCGGTGATTTTCATGACAGTATCCGCGTTAGGATTCGAGCCCCGGCCGACGCCACGAACTATTCGCCGTCAGCGCGACGCCGGACTTGAGAATAGCTTTGTGGTAATGCCGACGCGGCCTGGCCAGGCTCTCGCCGTGCGGGCAACATCGGTCGCAGCTCGATCTTTTGCACCACTGAATGATTAAGCTCAGTTTTGAGGCTTTCGACAATGCGCCCCCGGATTGCGTCGATTTGCGCTCGCCAAGTTTCATCGTCGACCTCAACGACCAAGGTGCGCCCCTTGAGGCGCACGAGCCGGGTGTGCATAGCGATACGCCGTCCCACGGCCTCGGTCCAGTAGGCGCGAACTAACTCCCATTCCTCGAGGTCCCGATCGGCGCCCCGACGATAAAGGTCGGGAAGAATGTTTTTGGCTTGTTCCATCGGCGCGTGCCCGGTTATTTTAGTTTACTCGCCGATGCGCTGGGACGTGGGAAGCGACGCATATTGCACCGCTGGCGCCAACCGCTTGGACCTTGCGCTGCTATTCTGGCGGTCAATGAGCGAAAACGCGGATGCTCTCGCCAGGATCGAACAAGAACTCAAGAAGTACGTTCACCCGCTGCTCGATTTCCGCGCGCAAGAGACCGAAGGGGGCCGTCTCGAACTTGTCATCGATCTTAAGCAGAAGCCAGCGAATATTCACACCTACTACCTCGAAATTCACCCCCGTGACTTGGAACATCCGCAGTTCGCGTGGACGCTGCAGCGCATGATATTTGAGGGCCTGCACGACTACTTCGTAGAGATGTTCGTCTACACGCCGCAGAGCATCGATAACCCCGACGTGCCTTACGAGATGCGTCCTTAATTGGGGGGCGGGAGCATTTTCATATGCGGGTTAGCGGGGCGACGATCGACGGCATGCGCTGTCGCTGAGTTGCGCGCTGACTTGGCTACCAAACTGAAAGGCGCACCGCGATGCCGGGTTCGCGGACGTGAACGAAATCGCCATCTGGGAGTTCGTCGACGATTTCCATAATTTTCAGTGGGTCGAATCGCCGACCGTCGTAGGCGTCGGCAATGTAGCGCAGCGACGCCACCGGCACGCGCACGCTGACTTCCTCCTCGTCGTCTTTCACGTCGATCACGAACACGTCAGCTTGTTTACTGATGACGACATGCTCCGTGCGCTCGGTAACTTCGACGAGCACGGCGTCGGGCATCTTCTCAAGCTCGCCAATCATCGCGCGAAATACGTCCTGGTACTCGGCGAACTCAGGTACGTCGGTCTGGGGCCCGTCGAAAATTTTGTCTGGGACAGCCCAGACCGCCAACCGGATTGCCCCCATCGGTATCGGAATCCAAACCCGCGCGCCGTCCGCATCCGACTCGTGGACGCTCACTATGAGCCAATCCATCGAAAAGATCGTGATAACGACTACGAGGAATAGGACTCCGACAATCGATAGGACGGTTTTCATCGCGGTCTAGCTCTGCTCGTCGATCCAGACGCGGACCTTGCTCTTGCCGTCGTTGATCCGCACGATGTCGCCCCGTCTTGTCTCAAGCTGCTTTATCGCTGCCGAGACGTCAAGCATTTCGCTGTCGCTACCGAGTAGTGCCTCGACCACGCTGGTTGGTACATCGACTTCAACCTTATTCTCGGCGTTCTCAGAATCAGTTGCCTCGGTCACGCGGATTTGAATCAGATCGCCAACGCGGGCAACGCGTACGTTCTCTTTCTCTGACTCGACGGTTACGAATTCGGCGTCGCCCGTTTCTTTAAGTGCCTGCCAGAGGTTGCGGAGATCAGCCAAACTGATGCCATGTTCGGCCTTGTTGAATTTGGCCTCAATCTTTTCGGGCATCATCGAAATCGCGACCTGAGCCAATGAGAGCGGCAGGTTGACTTTAACGTGCGCGCCGTCTTCGTCACTTTCGACGATGTCGATGTGGATCCAGGGCGTTTGCGCCGCCAATGGCGCTGCCGCGAGGGCAAGGCAAATGGATACAAAGAGAATCTTCGTGGAACGGGGCGTAGCAGTGATCATGTGTCGCTGCCTCCTTTCGACTAGGGAATACGGAAGCAGTGAACCAGAAGTTCAACGATTTATTGGTGGCTACAAAAAAGAAGGCCGGCCCGTTTCCGGACCGGCCTTCGACAACACTGAAATCCTGTCCCCCTGCGACTCCAGTGCGTCGTCCCTGGTACGAGATCAATGATGCCACTAAGTGGGGCGATTGCCAATAGCCCTAGAGGTTCAATCTGAAAGGGTATTGGAGTACTGGTTTTGACTAGTATGTTGCGCCCAGACTTAGGGAATCCCCCAGTACTAATAGCTAAACCATCGAGGTAGCTCGTGTAGGACCGTAGACATACGCCGGTAGGGCCGCTATCGACAATGCAGCGCTTGTTACGATGGGCGATTGCCTGATTCGATCTGGTTTCGGACGCTGTCGCGTGAAGCTCGCGACGCGTTGCAAGAGTCGTCGGAAGTGCCTCGAACGGCGGATGTTGTCATCGTTGGCGCAGGCATCATTGGGCTTTGTAGTGCTCTTTCTTTGGTCCGCCGAGGTGTCAATAACATCGTCATCGTCGAACGTGGGGGGATTTGTGGCGAGTCGACGGGCGCGAGCGCGGGCGGCATTTGGCTTGCCCATGAATGCTTTGGCGGGCGCATCAGCGCGATGCACGCAGCTCGTAGCCGTGATCTGTTCGCGCAACTAGACGAACAGTTTGACCTTGATTTCGTAAAGGGCGGGTTGCTGGAGCCTGACGACTCGATCAGCGGGGTCGAGGTCCGAAAGCAAATCGAAGATACGCGCACGGCGGGTTTTGAGGCGGAATGGATTTCGGGATCTGAGATTCGAGAAGTTGAGCCGAATCTTGACTACCACGGCGGAGCGTATTTCTTCCCTAGTGACGGGTCCATTCACCCCGCTAAGCTGGCAGCTTCGCTTGTGCGATACCTGCGCGATTGCGGTGTGCGCGTGTGCCTCGATCGCGAAGTGTCTTCGATCGAGACTGGCCGCCTGGAGACTAGCGCGGGCGCGATTTCCGCGCGGACGATCGTCGTTACCGCCGGCGCGTGGACGCCCCTGATTACTCGCTTGCTTGGGTGGGAACCGCCAATTCGCCCGATTCGCGGGACTTTGATTTCATACCCCGCCCAAGCGCCACGGACGCTGCGCTCGGTGGTTATTGGGCGACATTTTTACTACTGGCAGTTGGCGTGCGGGCCGATCGCCGGGGGCGGGTCGGAACACGACATCGGGTTTGAACGTGGCGTGGACGATGCGGTTGTTAAGGCGATTCACGCCGAGTTCCAGTCGCTGTTCCCAGGTTTGGCTACGCTTGCAGTCGAGTGCAGTTGGTCAGGGTTTCGGCCTCGCTGCGAGGATGAGAACCCGGTCATTGGCGCCGTGCCCGGACACGACCGCGTGTATGTTGCCGCCGGGCATTTTCGCCGTGGGATTCAGCTTGGGCCCGTAACGGGAGAGCTGTTGGCGGAAGAGATTGTTAGCGGGAAGTTGGATTCTGGTGCCGCCGCTTTTCGACCGGAAAGATTTCGTGCGATCAGTCGGGGCACACGCCGTGCCTGAATCTATGGCTCGTTAAAACGCAAAAAAGGCGGGCGCTGTCGCCCGCCTTTGACGATTCGTCGAATTTAGGCTACTTGGCTGCGGCGAAGCGCGCGGCTACGGCGTTCCAGTCAACGACGTTGTAGAACGCGCTGATATAGTCCGGGCGGCGGTTCTGATAGTTGAGGTAGTAGGCGTGTTCCCACACGTCGAGGCCGAGGATCGGCGTACGTCCTTCCATCAGTGGTGTGTCTTGGTTCGGAGTCGACTCGACGACAACGTTGCCGCCATCGACGCTGAGCCAGGCCCAGCCACTACCGAAACGCGTCGCGGCGGCGTTCGAGAACTGTTCTTTGAATCCGTCGAAGCTGCCGCAGGCGGCGTTGATCGCGTCGCCTAGATCGCCCGACGGCGCACCGCCGCCGCTGGGGCTCATAACGGTCCAGAACAGCGAATGGTTGGAGTGCCCGCCGCCGTTATTGCGAATCGCACCGTTAGCGACGGCAGCGGGGTTGCGCATCAGGGCGTCGATGTCGACGCCATCAAATTCCGTGCCTTCGATCGCCGCGTTCACTTTCGCAACGTAGGCAGCGTGGTGTTTGTCGTGATGGATTTCCATCGTGCGCGCGTCAATGTGGGGTTCCAGCGCGTCAAATGCGTAGGGAAGATCAGGTACCGAATAGGCCATGGTGGGCTCGCTCCTTTTTGTGTGGGGACTTGAGGGAATATTACATTCTAGCGAAGGGCGAGGACACCCTCCTACCGTCCTCGGATAAGCAGTTCGCCGAACAGCTTGATGCTCAGCAGAATAACCATAGAGCGTCCGCAAAGACCTCGCGATCCGCTGGGGAGCGCTATAGACAAGAGTCGCACCTGAGAAGGAGTTGCCGGCCCAGGTCCATGTCCGAAGACGGCCATGGAGTCTCGTCTGGGATGCGTGCAAAGACGGAGGTAAGGTCTACCTAGGCACAATGTCCGCGCACGGCTCGCTTTCTGCTTCCCGATCGAACAACATCGGCCCCTCGCCTGGGAGCGGCGTTTCGAGTAGCCGGCCGTTTCTGAAGACTGCGGCGTCGGCGATCTGGAACGACCCTAACGTCTGGATCGACAACGTCGACTGGTCGCGCCGCGCTGACGGCTCGCCTGAACTGGAGTGGGCGCTGCCGCACGGCGTGGCGTTTGGCGCCACGGTCTCTGCCCAAAGCGAGGCCCGCGTTGAAATGCAACTGTGGCTCCGCAACGGCCTCGCCGAAACGTTGACCGGGCTGCACACGCAGATCTGCATGATGTTGAAGGGCGCGCCGGATTTCAATTCACAGGAAACGAACAATAAGGTGTTCAGTCAACCCGTCGCGGCGATTAGGTCCGTCGCGGGCAACCGCTGGATATTGACCGCTTGGCAACGCGCCGGCCGAGTCTGGGGCAACAAGAACTACCCGTGTATTCATTCGGACCCCGTTCTTGCAGACTACCCGCCGGGGCAGACGGTAAGAGTTCAGGGCTGGCTCTGGTTCCACGAGGGGGTCTCGATCGATGAAGCGATTGTTGACGCCCGCCGAGAGTTCGGTTAGGAGTCTGTCCCACAGAAAAATCATAAAAAGGGTGGAATGTTTGAGGTGGAAGGCGAGAAACTAGAGCGATGGGGACTAGTTATCGCGACTACAATCCGGAACAGACGTTCTTGTTGCCGCCGTCGCCGAGCGACTGGCTGCCGGAAGAACATCTGGCGTATTTCATCGCCGATACGCTCGACTCACTCGACCTGAGCAGCTTCCACACGCGCTCCTAAGGCGATGGGCGGCGCATGGCGCGAATGACACCGCTGCCACAAGGCACCTGACGCGGCGGCAACCACCCAAGCGGACACCGAACTAAGCCTTTCAGCCGCCGGACAAACGCGCAGAGAAAAAAACCCAAAAAACCGATCCGCCCCGCCAGCAGCGGCCCTCGTCTCTTTTTCTGGGGACATACTCCTAGGCTTCGTAGCGTTGAAAGGCTACCGAGTCGTCACCCAAATCGGCGACGACCAGGCGACGTTGTCGTCGTCCTGCACGACGCGGACGTAATAGAAATCTTCGCCGGGTGTCTTGGTGTTGTCGACAAAAGTGAAGTTCGTCTTCTGGGGCAAGTTCTGGCGGTTGTGCAAGAACTCTTGGTTCTTGATGATGTCGATCTGGCGCAGGTGCGTCGTTCCGATGACGTTGACCACCAACTTGAACCCGGCCCCAGTCGTTACGATGTCGCCCTGCAAGTACTCTTTTCCGTCGGTCGTCTCCAGCCGATAGTCGAGGATGATGTTGTCCGTAGCGCCATAGCTATGCCGTTTCTTCATCGCATCAAGCATGCCGCCACGGGTGAATTCCTCCGCTATTGTGCAGGCGTAGGAATAGTGCGTCGATAGGTGATCGGACGCCGCTTGAACGCCGAGTTTATAGCCTTTCGCCCAGGCATTCCAAACGTATCCGGCGGGTTCGAAACCGCCGACTTGCGACTTCGTGTTTTCGCTATTCGCGGCCAGCGGCGCGCCCTCGTACTCCGCCGAAACGCGGTCTCCCTGAAAGATCTCAACCAGGGGTTCGACCTCGGGGTCGTTGTCGCGCCAGTCGGTCCCCATGCGCGTCGCCGGGGTGTGCGAGATCGCGATGCCGTCGTATTTCTTCAGGTAGTCGTAGAGCCGCCCGGCGCCTTTGGTGTGATCTGATTCCTCCGGCAACATCGGCAGGGTAGGGTTGCCGCGCTTAGTGAACAAGATATTGCGGTGTCCGTCGGGGTAACGGATCGAGCGCTCGTAGCCGTAGTAGGGCTGGAACGCCCCAGACACCGAAAAGACGTCGACGGTCTGTTGCAGCAGCCAGTTGACGTATTCGTTGTCTGGTCCGCCAAGGTGGTTGTGTTCGCTGGCGAGCAGGTAGTCGAGCGAAGCCGCGTCGATCGCATAACGGTAGGTTTGTATCAGCGTGCCGTCGTTGTTGCCGTCCATCGAGAATTCGGTGTGGCGGTGGGTGTCGCCGCGGTAGATCTTGTAAGTCTTGCCGCCGGATTCGATCTTGTACGAGCGAAGGCGTTTCAAATCGTCGACTTCGGTTGAGGCTTGGTCATGGTAGTAGAGGTCGGGCTCGGTTCGGGCGGCCAGCACTGGCGGGGCGGTCTTGCGGTCGAGGGCCGGGAGCTTTGAAGCGTAGACGTCCTCGCGAGTGTAGAGAAAATCTTCGAAGTCACGGTTGTCCATCGACCAGGCCGCGAACAGACTTCCCTTGCCGTCGGAAGCAAGCCCCCAGCGAATATCCTGGCGGCTCTGCGAGAACGGAACTTCGAGCGGCGTGATCCAGCGATTGCCGTCGAGCGTCGAACCCCATATTTCCCAGCAAGCGCGATGCAGTGGCGTCTCGTAAGGCATATCGCGCTGGCGAATGGTGCGGTGCCGACCGAACAGCCAAACGCGGCCATCCGCATCGAGTGTCAGTTGGGGAAAATCGTTGTGGCGATCGTCCATGTGGGCGGCGAGCGATTCGTTAATATCAGCGGCGGGGACGCGCCAACCGGTGCCGTCTTGGATGGCGACGCGCATGCGTCGGTATTCGTAGAGTAGGGTTCCCTCGAAGGAGAGCAGCGCCCCCGTGTCCTTGCCCCAGTTCATGCCGCTCTCGTTCCAGGCGGCCCACAGGCGGTTCTCGTTGTCGACGGTAAGCGTGACGTGCGCTTCATAGAGGCGGGTGTCGGCGACGGGCTTGACGTCGCCCCATTTCGAGCCGTCCCAGGTGCGCATCAGCACGTCGTAGTCGCCTTTGTCGTAGCTATCCCAGGCGACGTGGATCTCGCCCTTGCGGCCGGCTGCGATGACCGGTTCCCAATCATTCGCCGGGGAGCTGGATACCTTTTGCTCGTCACCCCAGTCGGCGCCGTCATAGCGGCGTGCGAAGATGTCAGCCGTGCCGTTTCGAAAACCCTGCCAAACCAGCCAGAGATTGCCATTCGAATCGGTTGCAAGATTGTGAAACGTGTCCGGTTGCGGACTGTTGCTCAATTGGATCACCGGGCTCAGCGAGCCACCCCTCAGAGCACGCCCATAGAGCTCGAAATTTCCGGCTTTCTGGTTAGCCCAAACAAACCACGGATCACCCGCTTTGTCACGGCCCATCTTGACCAAATAGGCATCGCTCGGCCCCTCGGTGATCTCCCGCGCCGAGCCCCACGACTGTCCGTCGAAGCGCCGCGCCATGACGTGATTCGCGCCCGACTTGTACGCAATCCAGGCGACCCAAACTTCACCGTTGTCGCTACCAAGCACCGAGACGAAATCGTTCTCGGAATCATTGCTGGCGAGCGGCGACGACGACGCGACGCGCTCGACGATAACCCGGCCGCCGAGCATCTGCTTGGGCCGTGACAACGGAACGTCGCGCGTGTTGAACGAGAACTTCCCCTGAGCAGTAGAAATATTGACCTTGGTGCCGGCCTTTGCGTCGATATCGAGTATGACGCCCGGCGACCAGTAGTATTCGACAGCTCCGCTGTTGGGTATCCGGAGGTTGGCGGGATACCGGTAGTTCACGCCTTTGTGGGTCCAGAGTTTCCATTTGTTTGGCGACTCGATCGAATTCTCCGGCCGGGGGTGCCAGTCGCGCAACTGGATCAGTTTTCCATTCGAAACCTCGACCGACCCGTCCCAACTGGTCGAGGCGATATCAGTGAGGCCAAAGCGTACGCGGTACGAGGCCACGCCGTCGTCTGTCAGAGGCTTCTGCGCCCATGAGGCGGATGCCAAGCCGAGTACAAGAAGAGCCGAGGTGATCCATGTCATGCCGCGGCAATTGTAGCAATTGATACGGCTGGGAATCGAAAGTCCGTGCCCGCGAAAACCCTTAGCCCGCATATCTTGCCGCGTGACGAGCGAAAGTGCGCGAGAGGAGGGCGACTCTCGGCGCGCGAAGGCGTACTATTGCTGCCCGTCGAGCAGCCGCGATCGAGCGAAACGAATTAGTAGCGTACCGATCGCCTGCTTTCGCTGTAAGGTCGTAAAAAATGCGGGCTAGTGCCAGGCCGTAATGAGGGCGACAGACGAACCGCGCAGCCCTTGATACGATGGCCCATAGTGCCAAGCCTCGTTCGCAACGTTCAAAAAACCACCCTTCCCAACGGCCTCAGAGTTGTGACGGAAAACATGCCAACCGTGCGCTCGATCGCGGTGGGCGTGTGGGTAAATTCCGGCTCTCGTCACGAAGCCGAGCCCGAAACCGGTATCACCCACTTCACGGAACACATGGTGTTCAAGGGAACCGAAAATTTCTCCGCCCAAGAGATCGCTATCTCGATCGATTCGCTGGGTGGCCACCTCGACGCCTTTACCTCGAAAGAAACGACCGCGTTTACCGCCAAGGTCCTAGACGAGCACCTGCCGCAAGCTCTCGACATACTCGCGGACATGGTGCAGCGCCCAATGTTCGTCGAAGACGACATCGAGCGGGAAAAGGGTGTTGTGCTCGAAGAGCTCAAGATGGACGAGGACAATCCGGACTATCTCATCGGCGAAGTCTTTGCCGGTAGTTTTTGGAGCGGCCACGGTTTGGGCCGCCCGATCATCGGTAACGCGCGATCGATCAAGGCGTATTCCCAGCCGCAACTGCGAGGCTTTTTCGAGCGAACGTTCCGGCCAACCAACCTTTTGATTACGGTCGCGGGCAACGCCGAGCACGACACTGTGGTCGAGCAGGTGCGAGAGCGCTTCAAAGGCCCCGCTGCCGAACCGGCAGTCAAACACGAGCAAGTGCCACGCCCGGTAGCGGAAATCATATTGCGCGACAAGCCATCGCTTGAGCAGGTTCATATGAATCTTGGAGTCGAGACGTTTTCGATTCGCGATTCCAGACGCTATGCGGGATTCGTGTTGAGCACGTTGCTGGGCGGCGGATTTAGCTCGCGGTTGTTTCAAAAAATTCGCGAGCAGGCCGGGCTCGCCTATACGGTTTACGCCGATCTCGGACTCTACTCCGATACCGGCTGTCTTTCCGTTTACGCCGGAACCTCGCTCGATTCGCTGAACCGCGTGATCGATTACACACTTCGCGAGTTTCGCGACCTCAAAGATAACTTGGTGCCCGACCAAGAAATCCGGCGGGTGAAAGATCAACTCAAGGGCAGCATGATGCTCAGCTTAGAGTCGACCGGCAGCCGCATGACGAACCTCGCGCGCCAAGAGACGTACCATGGGCGCATCCGCTCACTCGACGAAATCAACGATGAGATCGAAGCGGTTACCAAAGCCGAAATTCAAGATCTGGCAAATGAATGGTTTCACCGGGAGCGGCTTGCGCTGGCCGTACTCGGAAACTTAGATGGCCTAACGATCGATCGCGAATCGCTAGCCTGCTGAGCTGGCATGCAGGTGCGCTTAGGCCGCTACATTGTCGATCAAGCGTGTCTTGCCCGCCCAGGCGGCCACGGCGATTCGAACCGGGCCCTCAATTTCTTTCACTGGGTTTAACGAATCGGGTTCGACGATTTCGAAATACTCAAGTCTCAAAAGCGGCTCGACATCGAATTTCAGTGCGGCGGCGGCTTTCAACGAAGTGGGGTCTTGCTCTCCCGAGGCGATCGAGCGGCGAGCCGCTTGCAGCGCCCGCGAAAGAGTGAGCGCGGCCGCCCGCTGTTTCGCTGTCAATTTTTCGTTCCGCGAACTCATGGCCAGGCCATCGGGCTCGCGCACGGTTTCGACGGGTACGATTTCGACCGGCATGTTCAGGTCGTCGACCATGCGGCGAATTACTGTGAGCTGCTGATAGTCCTTTTCGCCAAAGTACGCGCGGTCGGGCGTGACGATGTTAAGCAACTTCATCACAACGCTCGTCACGCCTCGGAAATGGCCCGGCCGAAACGCCCCGCACAAGCCGTCTGTTAGGCCCTCGACGCTGACAAAAGTTGTCGAGGGCCGTGGATAAATTTCGATGTCGGTCGGTGTGAATAGAACGTCGACCCCATGTCGGCGGCAGATCGCGAGGTCGTCCTCGGGTGACCGCGGATAGCGCTTGAGATCCGCTTGTTCAGTGAACTGAGTTGGGTTCACGAACGAGGTCGCAACAACGAAGTCGCAGTCCTCCCTGGCTCGATCGAAAAGCGCCTCGTGCCCGCCGTGCAATGCGCCCATGGTCGGAACGCAAGCTATCGATTTGCTCTCTGAGCGGGCATCTCGAACCTGCGCCCGCACGCCGTTTATTGAGTCAACTTCGAGGGTACTCATCGAAGACTACTGTGAAATCGAATCCCGCTTGCGCTGCTGCTTCGCGGCTGGGTAGACGCCGTCGCGCACTTCGCGTGCGTATGATTCGGCGGCTTCGGTCATTTGCTTGCCAAGCTGAGCGTATTGCTTCACGAAGCTCGGCACAAACTCGTCGTAGAGACCGAAGGCGTCGTGGCTAACCAGCACCTGGCCGTCGCAGTGTGGTCCAGCGCCGATACCGATTGTCGGAATCTCAAGTTCAGCGCTCACTTCCGCGGCTAGCTCTTCCGGGATCGATTCCAGGACGATCGCGAACGCTCCAGCCGCTTCAAGCGCACGCGCGTCGGCCACTAGCCGCGCCGCCTCGCGGGGACGTTTGGCCTGTTTGCGAAAGCCGCCAAGCTGATGCACCGACTGTGGAGTCAGCCCAAGATGAGCCATCACAGGAATGCCGGCGTCGACGAGGCGTTGGGCGACTTCGAGCACCGCGTGGCCGCCCTCGATCTTGACCGCCGCTGCTCCGCCGTCTTGTATCAGCCGGCCGGCATTGGCCATAGCATCGCTGACGCTCGTCTGGTACGTCATAAATGGCATGTCCGCCACGACCAGCGCTCGCTGCGCCCCTCTCGCAACGGCCGCCGAGTGGTGAACCATTGCCTCTAGCGTCACGGGCACGGTCGTCTCGTGTCCGAGTATGACCATGCCAAGCGAATCGCCCACCAGCAGCACGTCGATGCCGGCTCGATCCAACAAGCGTGCCATCGTCACGTCATAGGCGGTGAGCATGGCGATTTTCTCGCCACGCTGTTTCATCCTGCGTAGATCGGGCGCTCTTACAGGTTGAATGGTTGTATTCATCAGCTCGCCCGCGGAAATAGTATTTCTTCGAGTGCAGCGGCCTTTTCTAGCGACAATCCACGTCTTCGAGCAATACTGACGAGTTGCCTGCCAAGCGCTTTGTAAACGGCGTCGGACCCGGCTGGACCGCTGCGCAACGCTTCGAGATGACGCTCAATCGTCGGAGTATCCCCTCTTTCGATCGGCCCGGTTAAGGCAGCCTTGGGGCCCATAACGAGGGCGTTCTCGACGCTCGTGCGAACAAGCGGCGCGATGGCCGTCAATGCCAAATTGTGCTCCACTCCGGCTCTCTCCATCAGCTTAACAGCGACATCGACGAGCCCGATGGTGTAGTTTCCGGCGATGACGGCGGCCGCGTGGTAGAGCGGCAATTGCTCCTCTGGAATCGCGATCGGGGTGCCACCGAATTCGGCGCAAAGCTCCGTGGCCCAATCGTACGCGGCGCCGCTGCCACAGATTCCGAACGTGGAACCAGTGAGACACTCCACCCCTTGCTCGCGCGATGCGAACGTCTGTAGAGGATGAAACGTCGCGCAGGAGACACCGCTCGCGGTGAGTGCCGCGAGTGCCGCCGGACCGAGCGAACCGCATGTGTGGAGTACCACTTGGGCTCGGGAGCCGACTAGCTCCGCGCCGGCTTCACTTACGGCTGAGTCCGGAACCGCAAGAATGACGTGCGTGCAATTTGCCGCGAGTTCGCTGATCGAAACGGCCTGCGCTTGGTTCCCGATGAACGCGGCGGCGCTAGCGGCACCGCCACGCGACGAAATTTTCACAATGTGATTGCGAGCCAACAACGAGCCCAGCGCCTGACCGACGCGGCCCGCGCCGACGATTCCGATGGTCTTGGCAATTGCCACAGCCTTTAGATTAGAGTGCCCCAACTTTGGGAGCCGCACACGATTGTTTCGGGGGTCTCTACGAGTCACCGCTATAATCGGTGCTCAATGGCTGCCGACTCGCTTGCTTCTAGTTCCGCTGAAAAACACCCGCGCGGACTTTATGTACTTTTTGCTACCGAGATGTGGGAGCGCTTCAGCTTCTATTCGATGCTGGCGCTATTCATTCTCTATATGCGCGACAGCGTTGAGGGATTCGGTTGGACGGAATCCGAGGCGATCAACCTTTACTCTTGGTACCTGGCCGCGGTCTACGCCAGCCCCCTCATCGGCGGATTCCTCGCCGACCGCTATTTGGGCTATCGGCGTTCGGTGATGATCGGCGGCGTTTTTTTCGTCGCCGGACATTTCCTGCTTTCATTTCACTCGCTCAGCATCGTTTACGTAGCTCTATGCTGCCTCGTTGTTGGCAATGGGTTTTTCAAGCCGAATGTGTCGACCATGGTCGGCAACCTTTATCAAGACAACAGCAAGCTCAAAGACCAGGCCTACAACATTTTCTACTTCGGAATTAATGTTGGGGCGTTTGCCGCCGGTCTAGCTATGGAGTTCTTTAAACAGATCTACGGTTACCACGTTGCTTTCGCCGTTGCGGGCTTTGGGATGCTCATTTCTGTTGGCACGCTTTGGTTTTTCCGGCAACACGTCGAGGGCGTGGACCGCAGCCTGTCCGCCGGAGCCGACGCTGTTTCGTCCAACAGCGCCCTCGATGCCGTACCCGAGTCCCGCCGAATTATGGCGCTAATTGTCATTTTCTTGATCGTGATCGTTTTCTGGATGGCGTTCCACCAGAACGGCTCGACACTGACCTATTGGGCCGACGACAACACGAACTGGAATGTGTCCGGCACGATCTCGAGTTCCATCAATCCGTTCTGGATCCTGGTACTCACATTTCCGCTCGTGGCGGCCTGGCGCTGGATGGGCGCCCGCGGCATCGAGCCGTCGACGCCAACCAAAATGTGTATTGGCATGGTCCTAACGGGGCTTTCATTCTTCGTCCTGTATTCGGCCGCCAAAGTCGGTGAGGCGAGCGTCACTGGTGATGACATCTATGCCTTCAAAGTTTCACCGGCATGGCTGATTTCTTCTTACGGGGTTGTGACGCTTGGAGAACTGCTGCTTTCACCGATGGGCCTCTCGCTGGTATCGAAGGTCGCACCGTATAGGCTGCGCGGCATGATGATGGGCGGCTGGTTTGTCGCCACCGCGATTGGCAATAAGCTCACCGCAATCGGCGTCTATTGGACCGAATGGTCGCACTCAACGTTCTTTGCGGTGCTCGGGCTGATGTGCATTGGCATGGCGGTGGTGTTAGGGCTTCTGCTGAAACCGTTGAAAAAGGCAATGCCAGGGGTTTAGAGCATTTTCAGTAACGGCGTAGACCGCTCTTGAATGAAAAGCGGTGAAGCCGGCAACTTCTTGAGACTAGATTCCGCTGTCCGAAATCGGAGGCACGACTGTAAGGGAGTGCGGTGGCGAAGGGTGAACTGGGAGAGTTGAGTCGTGTCCTGTTGAGGAACAATCAGCAGGTCCCAGCTCAGCGTATTCCAGAAAACTGCTTCGCCACCGCACTCCCTTACAGTCGTGCCTCCGATTTTCACGGGCTTGGTGCTGGGGCAAGCAGTCTATGCCATTCCTGAATATGCTCTAGACGCGGCTCGTGGCCGGAAAGTCTCTGGTCGCTTGGGTAGGCCTTAACCCGCGTCTCTCACTACGCGGCGGAAAACGCGGACTAGACTACTACTCCGCGCTCGAAACGGATCTTCTCGTCTGAAGCGGAACTCGTGCGTTCCCCCGGCAAGAGCACGCCGACCAAATTTAGTGGATCAGCCGCGTGAACCGTTAGCGGCTCGGGGTCGTCTTCTTTTCGGCGGACGGACCGCAGCAGATCAACCGCGTCCGGGAGGGCGAACTGCTCGCCGACGAAGGCCGAAACAAATCGCCCTCCGCGGATGTCACCGCGAGCTTCCATCCGTCGCAACACGACTAATAGATCGCGCCAGGCCGGCGCTAACGGCTCGCGCTTAAGCACGTCACGGAACAGCACTCCCCAGCGCTCGAGCAGCCGTGTCGCCACGTCTTCAATCGGCGGTTGCGCTTCGGACGTAGAGCCTCGCAACAGCGACCAGCGTCCGGCCGCGTGTCGAGGGCGAGCGTTGCGGCCGCGTCCTTCGCCGCGGCGGCGTTTGGGATCGATCAGAGACCGCAAATTTTCAAATGCGTCGGCGGTCACTAGTCCGGCGGTCACCAATTCCCAAAGCCCGTTCTCGACCTCGCTCGCAAGCCGCCCTGTCTGGCGGCTTAGATCATCGAAGAACGAGGCGCCGCTGCGATTGAGTACGTCAAGCAGCTCGCGAGCGGGGTGCGACAGTCGACTGGCAATATCGCCATGAGGCACCTCAATGTGCCAGAGCTGAAGGCTATCGCGCGGCAGTAGCGAAACTGGCGCGGCTCGTGTCGGGCGAACCCTATGGTTGCCTTCATCGTCATTCTTTGCGAAAGCGGGATGCGGCGAGAACCGGCCCCACGCGACTTCTCCAGAAAGACAGAGCCGGTCGAGCATCTCGGGTTTATAGTGCGCGACGCGAGCGGGAAAAATATGAGCCTCCCAAGCCGCCGCCGGAGCCTCAGTGCCCTGCAATTGGCCGATCACCTGGAACAGCCCGTTGACTCCATGCAGCCTCGCTCCGAGGCCCACATGCTGCCAGCGAAATAGGAATCGCATGTAGTCGCTAGTCGAGACCGGCTCAATCTCGCGCCGCAGTCTGCCCAGTGTTAAGCGATGAATGCGGGCTAGAACGCGGCGGTTGCACCACTCGGTTTCGCCCGCCGGCAAATTAGGCCGAAAGCGTCCACGCAGGATTTGACCTTCCGCCTCAAGCTGAGCAAGCGCGGGTCCAACTACAGCTATCGGGATCAGTAGCATTTGCTCTAGTTCCGATACCGTACGAGGCCCCAAACAGTCGAGCCAGCCGCGTAGTATCTCGGCGGTAGCCGACACCACGGATTCAGGCGACGGACGCGTCGGTTCAATCGCCGGCAAGGCGTCAACCGCTACGGCGCTAGCGTAGGCCTCTCGAACGAGGTCCATCCGCTCGGCGGCAACCCACAAACTACCTTCGCCGGTAACGACCGTAGTCGCACGCTGTGCGGCACCGAGCTGCTCGAATAAGGGCGCCCACTCCTCCTTCGGCGGGATAGCGACTAGCGAGAGCAGCGCATCGTGTAGCTCCTCGGCATCGCGCACGACCGGAAAAACAGCGAACTCGGATTCGTCGATCGCCGCTTGATCAAGCGCACCGGAACCATCGAGCCACTCCGGCGCCAAGCCGCGGCGCATCTGCACCGCCCGCGCTCGGCGCTCCTCAAGCGGCGCGGGGTCAAGAAACGCATACGGGTTGGCGTTGAGAATCTCGTGCGAAAACGGTGACGACTCAGGGGTCTCAATTGCGACTGTTTCGATTTCGCCGTTCTCGATTCCGCGAATGACCTTCGCGAGCCCATCGAGATCCATCGCTTCGTGCAGGCAGTTGTCGATCGTTTCGTCGACAAGCGGGTGGTCGGGAATGCGGATCTCACCGCTTAGATTCTCAGCGCAGGCAGCCTGGTCGGGGAATACCGCCGCGAGCAGATCATCCGTTCGCATGCGCAGAATGGGCGGAGGCACTTTCTTTCCACCTGAAAATCGAGTAACGGCGAGAGCACGCTGCGCATTCCAGCGCCAGCGAACACCGAACATCGGCGCGTCGAGTAGCGCTTGGGTCAATACATGGTTGAGAGTCTGTGGAGCGAGGAACGAGAACACCGTTTCTAATGGGAACGAATGCTGTTCGGTCAGCGCGATATTCAAACCGTCGTCGGTTGCTGACGCCTGAAGCTCGAGGTTGAACGAGCGGCAAAATCGCTTGCGCAACGCGAGCCCCCAAGCGCGGTTGATGCGGGCGCCAAACGGGGCGTGAATCACCAATTGCATCCCGCCCGCTTCGTCGAAAAATCGCTCGGCTACGATTCGCTTCGTTGTGGGTAATGCGCCTAAGAAGCCTTCGCCGGCACGAATATAGTCAATCGCTTGTTCGGCTCCTAATCGGTCAAGGGTGCATTCGCCGATAAGGAACTCTCTTGCATGGTCCGCGTCGCGATTCGAGATTCCCTCGCGAAGATCAGACACCGCCTGGGAAAGCTCGAAGGTGCGGCCCGGGGCCTCGCCACGCCAGAACGGAATCGTCGGCGCCGCCCCATTGGCGTCTTCCACGCGGACTTGGCCTCGTTCCACGCGCTGTATCCGCCACGACGTCGCGCCCAGCAAAAAGACATCTCCGCGCATCGACTCGATTGCGAAGTCTTCGTCTAGTGAGCCCACAACCTTGCCTTCGGGTTCGACCACGACTTGGAATTGCGCGTTGTCGGGAATCGCTCCACCCGAGGTAATCGCCGCGAGGCGCGCACCTCGGCGAGGGCGGACACGATGGTTCACGCGGTCGCGATGAAGCTGTGCGCCATTGCGCCCGCGAGTCGTCGTGGTTCCCTCGGCTAGCATCTCCACGATGGCGTCAAACCTTTTTCGAGAGAGTCCGCGATAGGGGTAGGCGCGTCTGACCCAGTTGAACAGTTCAGTCTCGTCGCAGCCTTCCTCGAGGTCGTTCGATGCCAGCTCGGCGACCAGTTGCTGCGCCAAAATGTCGAGCGGAGCTTCGGGAATCTCAAGTCGATCGAGCAAGCCGTGGCGGATCGAGTAGATCATCGCCGCAAGCTCGATCAGTTCATCGCGGGTCGTTGCGAAGAATCGGCCTTTCGGCGTGGCGCCAACCCAATGACCCGAGCGGCCGACGCGCTGCAACGCGACGGCGATCGCTCGTGGGGAGCCGACCTGGCATACAAGGTCCACTGAGCCCAGATCGATTCCCAACTCAAGAGATGCTGTTGCGACAACAGCTTTGACGTCGCCCTGCTTCAGACGTTGCTCGGCGTCGAGGCGCAGTTTACGGGCCAGACTCCCGTGATGAGCCAACACAACGCCCTCGCCGAGGCGTTCTTCAAGCGAATGAGTCACTCGCTCGGCAAGACGCCGCGTATTCACGAATATCAGTGTCGTGTGATGCTCACGAATGAGCTCGGCAATGCGGTCGTGCACTTCCGCCCAGACTTCGTGCGACGCTATGGGCCCGAGCTCGTCTTTGGGAACTTCTACCGCTAAGTCCAGCTCGCGCTGGTGCCCGAACTGCAGAATGCGGCCGCCCCCGCTTTCAAACCGCCGGCTCAAAAACGCAGCCACCTGATCAATCGGTTTCACCGTCGCCGAGAGCCCAATGCGCTGTAACGCGCCAGGTTCCACAATCGACTCCAGCCGTTCGAGCGATAGCGCTAAGTGCGAACCCCGCTTGTCGTCGGCGACCGCATGGATTTCATCGACGATCACGGTGCGGGTGGTTTGGAGGACCTCGCGGCTACGCTTGGCTGTCAGCAGGATGAACAGCGACTCGGGCGTCGTCACCAAGATGTGCGGCGGATGCTCGATCATCCGGCGCCGTTCCCAAGCCTTCGTGTCGCCGGTCCGAACCGCCGTCCGAATTTCGTGTAGAGGAACACCGCGACACTCGGCCAGTTCGGTAATTTCGGCCAAGGGTGCCTCGAGGTTCTTCTGAATATCGTTGCTCAGCGCTTTCAGCGGCGAGACGTAGACGACACTTGTTTGATCCGCTAGATTCTCGGTCCGTGCGAGACGAACGAGCTGATCGAGACAGATCAAAAAAGCGGCGAGCGTCTTGCCTGACCCCGTTGGCGCGGAGAGCAGCACATCACGCCCAGCCCGAATCTCAGGCCAACCCGCTGCCTGTGGCTCGGTTGGGTTGCCGAAGCGGTTCTCGAACCATTCCGCAACCAAAGGATCGAAGTCACTCAGCGGCATCAGCGAAGCCTCATCTTATCGGACCCACGGCAATTTCGAAAACACGGTCCAATCGCACCGACCGGTGGTAATCAGCCATCCGCGGAAACTTTCTTGGATCGTTTGGGTTCATGCTTTCAGTAAGTTACGGTTTGGCCCGGCGCTTGCTAGTTCCTCCCAGGACGATACTTTTCACGCAGGAGTAATAAACCAAATGACCGACCCCGCAAAAACAGCTCTGATAGCCACCGCACTGATGATCGCAGCGATTCCCGCCGCCGCGCGCGACGATCCACGTGATCGCCGCCAGCGCGATCCTGATCGAACCGAGCGCGATTGGGGCACGGCGCAAGTCGGAGTCGCCGAGAGGGACGTCGAAATCCAGTTCGCCGGCGAAGACTGGCACCCCGCCAAAGCCGCTGAAGTGCTGCGCGAGGGTGACGCCATTCGAACCGGCCCGGGATCGCGTGCGGAGATCGCGCTCGACCGCTACAACATCATTCGCATCGGCGAAGAAAGCGAGCTTCACGTACGCTCGCTGGGCAACCGAGCTTATCAGCTTGAGCTGATCCATGGCGTCGTCAACCTGACGCAGTGGGACATTGGCCGCGCCGAGATTTTTATCGACTCGCCGAGCCTCAGCTTCTCACCGCTTAAAGACGGCGTCTACCGCATGGATACGGCCGACAGCGAGCTGACTGTCGTGACAGTTCGCAAAGGTGCAGCCGAGGTCCTAGTGCCCGGAGGCGCTGAAAAAGTAGGAAAGGGCAACCGCCTCACGTTGAGTGGTGACGAAGGCCGCTATGGCATTGCGAGCGCTGCGCATAAAGATGGGTTCGACGAGTGGGTCGCTCGCCGCGATCATATTCTCAAGCCACAGTCTCGCCGGAGTAACTGGCTGCCAAGCTATTTAGGATTCGGCTACGGCTTTGGCTATCCCTACTACGGACGTGGCTATTCCCGTTTCGGCTACGGAGGCTACTCGCGAGTGCGGGTCGTCTCACGCGGACGCGGTGGCTCGTATGGACGGGGTCGCGGTCGGCGATAGAGCATTTTCAGCAAGAGCGTAGACCGACAAATGGACACGCCGGCGGCGAGTGGCGGGCCGGAAAGAACGTCGACCTGGAGGTCGACGCGGCCCGCCTGGAGGCGCGCGCCACAAGTCGTCGAGGGAAAGTCTGCGGTGTTGCCTAAAACTGGTCTACGCCAATTATGAAAACGCTCTAGAACGGCCGCCGGACGGAGGTGTACTTTTGCAGTCCGTCGAGCACGACGATCGAGCGCAACAAAGCGGTGGCGCTTCTATCGCCTGCTTTCGCTTGCAGGTGCTGAGAGTTGCGGGTTAAACTCAACCGGGCGGCCTCGCATCACGTTGAAGTGAACGAATCCATGGTCCAACCCGTTGGCCTCGAACTCGGTCGTCGATGGAATTGGGCTGAGGCCAATCAGCAGCAATCCCGTCGTCGAGCCCTCGCCTCTGCTATCGGGCACGTTTGCCAAAACTTCGGACGAAATCAGCATTTCTCCAGCCTCGGCGGGGGCAGCACACACAAACGTCGCGCTAACGTTATTGTTCTCATTCGGTGTGCTATTCGAGATGCCGACGATCCGCACGTAGTGCTTTGTGCCGTCGCCGGCAGCCCAGGTTACCGTAGCGCCGGCGGATCTATCGACCGATTCAAAGTCATCCCGATTTGTCCAGTCGGGAAGATCCGAGAACGAAAACGTGGCGTCAAACGGACCCACGTCAGGTCCTCCACTCCCTTCCAGACTGTACTCGCCGGCGTCAAGATAGGTTGGAGGCCGCATGCTAGTTCCGAACTGCGCCTGATAAACTCCCGCCGTAGTCAATCGCGGGATCGACCTGGTACCTGATGGGCCCCTCACTATAAGCTGGATGCCGCCGTCGAGGCCTACTAGCGGGGCCGGACTAGAGAGCCGGCCGGCGCGATTGCGCTCAACGTATGTTGCGCACGTGCCAAGTGCAGGGGTCGAGAACGCGGCGTTGAAAAACCAAGGCCGCGCCACTATCTGCTGCAGGTGGCCGAGCGCGGTATCGGTAACGTCTTCGGCTCCATCGGTCTCAATCACGTTTCTGTTGAAAGAAACGATGGCCGAAGCCACGCTATCGGTCTGACCGAGATACGGATTGAGCAAGTCGTCGCAAGCTCCCCGCCGCGGCGAAACGCTGATGCTCACCGAGTTGCTGACGATCAAGCCACCAACTCGAATTCGGACAGGCACGTAACATCCAATCGGGATGTTCGCGGGTAGTTCTACGATCAACTGGTCAAGCCCAGGGAATTCCGCGCTACGCCCGGCATAGAGCACGTTGGTCGCGGCGACTGAACCGAACAATACCTCGACTCGAGCGACACCCTGAAGATCGACCACGCCGCCCACGTCGATTGGCCGCTCCCGGTCGGAACCGGCGGTCGCGCCCAGCCCGGTGCCCCACAAGATAATCACGTCGCCCGGCCGCGAGCTTTCGCGAGTTGAGTTTAGCGGCTGCTCTTGTTCCGAAAAAAACGCAGTTGCGATCGCCGGCCCTTGCCCGCTGCTATTGGCGGTAAAGATGCCGAAACTAGCCTCGACCACCTGGATCGTGATCGGGCTCGAGACGCCTACGCCATCGTCATCGTCGAAGCGAATAGTCAGTAGCGCCGCGCCGAGGGGCGCATCAGACGGCATGATGGCGTTGACCTGCGAGCTGCTGACAAATACCGGTATTACGGCAACCCGTTCACCACCTGGACTGGCGATTTCGATCGAGACAGCACCCAGCGTTTCGCTAAGCGGAAAGCCACTTTGCACCGCAGGTTCGCCGGGACCGATTTCGCTGCCAAAGATCGAGAATATTGATCCGCGGGCTATTGCGCCGGCGGCGACTTCCGTCGGCATGAAGCTCGCTGCGTTGACAACGGAATTGCTCGAGAACGTTGGATGCGCGCCGGCTAGCGCGGAAAATATCAGCATCGAAAACAGCAGTCGAATTCGCATGAAAGGTCCCAGTTTCCAGCGTAGCCGACGGGCTTGACGTCCTGTCCGCTATGCAATCGCCCCTGATCCGTCGGCAAGCATCCTTCGCGAATGTCTGCAATGCTTGGTCGCCTGTAACAGTAGGCCATTCATGTTTTTCTTAGGAGATACATTCGCGACACCCCACGGGTACACTCCGTTGCCGCGGAAGATCTCGCGTTTGAGCCGCGCGCGCCAGCAAGCGGTTTCCTCGAAGGCATTGATCCATTCGAGGAAACCGCTTGCTGGCGCGCGCGGCTCAAACGTAACTCACGCCGGATTTGCCCGGAACTTGCATACATAACTTCCTTACGGACGGATTTGGGAATCGCTGGGCAAATATCAAAGTAGAGCAAGCGACGTTGTGGCACACTCGACCGTCCGGTCGATATCGGCTTCGGTCATCGCGCTCGAGACAAACGCAGCCTCAAACTGCGAGCACGGCAGGTAAATTCCGGCTTCAAGCATCTCGCGGAAAAACTTCGCGAAGTTCGCGGTATCGCTCGAAGACGACCCAGTCCAGTCGAACACTTCTTGGTCCGTGAAGAAGAACGTAATCATCGACCCGACACGATTGATCGTTAGGGCAACACCAGCTTTCGTCGCCGCCGCGGCGACACCTGCTTCGAGCCGCGCTCCGAGTGGTTCAACTCTGCTGTAAATTTCCGGCTCGTCGCGAAGCACTCGCAAGGTTGCCAACCCAGCCGCAACCGCCAGCGGATTCCCCGACAACGTACCCGCCTGATAGACGGCGCCCAGCGGGGCGACGACTTCCATGATTTCGCGCCGCCCTCCGAACGCGCCAACGGGTAGTCCTCCGCCGATCACCTTGCCCAAGGTCGTCATGTCGGGCTTGATGCCGAAACGTTCTTGCGCGCCGCCTAGTGCAACGCGGAACCCGGTCATAACCTCGTCAAAAATCAGCACCGCGCCGTGCTTCGTACAAAGCTCACGCAGGGTCTCGAGAAACCCAGCCTTGGGCGGGACACAGCCCATATTTCCGACAACCGGCTCGACGATGACCGCGGCTATTTGATCGCCCTGTTCGGTAAATGCGTGCTCAACGGCTTCAATCGAATTGTGAGGAAGAGGGATCGTCGTTCCAGCGAACCCCGGGGGCACTCCACCGGAGTCGGAGATTCCCAACGTCGCTAGCCCCGACCCCGCTTTGACCAGCAGAGAATCGACGTGTCCGTGATAGTTGCCCTCGAACTTGATCGCAAGATCACGGCCTGTAAACCCACGCGCGACGCGAAGCGCACTCATCGTTGCCTCGGTGCCCGAGTTCACCAAGCGCACCATTTCGATTGAGGGCACGAGTTCGGCGATCAACTCAGCCATTTCGACTTCGGCTTCAGTCGGTGCCCCAAAACTTGTTCCACTTTCTAGAGCGTGCTCCAGCGCCTCGAGCACCATCGGGTGCCGATGACCGATCAACATCGGCCCCCACGACCCCACGTAGTCGAGGTACTCATTGTCATCGACATCCCACAGGCGAGCACCTTGGGCGCGGGCAATGAACAGCGGGTCGCCACCGACGGATTTGAAAGCCCGGGCCGGCGAATTTACGCCGCCGGGGATACGCTGCTGCGCTTGGCTAAACAGTTGACGTGACTTGGAATGTTCCATCGCAAAGAAGGGAAAAGGGGCGAGCGGAGCTACATCGGCACGTTGTCGTGCGGATTTGGTGCTGATTCGCCGCTTTCGAGCGGCGGATGGCCGGGCGGTAGATCGCCGCTGGGCGAATTGGTCGGCGGGTGTCCAGGTGGAAGGGCGCCTCCGCCGGTCGCGGGTGGCGCCGCGCCGTGAGGGTCACCGCTTGAATCCGGAGCCACTACGCGCCAGCGCCCGGAGCGTCTTTCAAGCTGGTACACCATTTGCATTTTGGCTGCGGGATCGTTTGTGGCGGCGATCGTGACATCCGCCTGCGCCTGGTCGCCGTCTATCTCGACGGAGTCGACGGATACTCCCATGTTGCCGAGGGCAAGGTCGGTGCGGCTAGACAGGTAGTCTTCGACCGCGGTCTGGACTTCAGCCTTGGGATCTGCCGTGGCACCGCCGCAAGCCAAGAGAACAACGAGCAAAATAGCCGCAATCGAACGAACCATCAGAGCCCAAGTATAGCGGGAGCTAGCGCCCGACTTCCCAGGCCAGGTGCGCCAGCTCGGGCGCGATTAGTCGTTCCCAGGCGAGCCTCACGGCAGCAGGGGCGCCTGGAGTCGATATCACAACTTTTCCTCGAAACACGCCGGCAGTCGCGCGCGACATCATGGCGGCTGACCCGACCTGCTCGTAGCTCAACATGCGAAAGAGCTCGCCGAATCCAGAGAGCTCTTTCTCGATATTGCCGCTTAACACGTCGTAGGTACGGTCGCGTTTGGAAATGCCAGTGCCACCGTTGAACAGGATGATTTGGATTTCGTCGACCGCGGCCAAGGACGTTAGCGCGGACTCGACCTGGTCGGGCTCGTCTGGAACGATTCGGACCGAGTGGAGGCGATTTCCCGACTGCTCGATTGCCTCCGATAGAAACGCGGCGTTGGCGTCGGTTTTCGTGTTTCGCGTGTCGCTAACCGTGACGACCGCTAAGGTAACCGGGCCACGCTCGACAGCCTTGCGCTTGTGATCAGAGCTGCTTGGGGTCGTAGCCATATTTTTCTAATTTGCAGATGGGTTTCTCGTGACTAGTTGGGGGGCTTGTTAGTCCCAGATTGATTCAGATTTTAGAGCAGCAATGCCGTCTCGACAGGTTGGTCGTAGTCGACGCCGTCGACCTCAAAGCCGAATAGCTTGCTGAAGTCTCGCTTGAGGCCCGCGAAGTCAGCCAGCTCGCTGAGATTTTCAGTGGTTACTCTCGGCCACAATTCGGCGACCTCTTGCTGGACATCGTCGCGCATTTCCCAGTCATCGACGCGGATCAGTCCCGACGCATCGACGGTTGGATCGAGACCCGCCGCCAGATGATCGAAATACAGACGCCTCATCTGCTCGATTGTCCCCTCGTGAATGCCCTTCTGCTTCATGACTCGAAACAGCAGGCTGATATAGAGCGGTACTACGGGAATCGCGGCCGAAGCCTGGGTCACTACTGCCTTGTTGACCGACACGTACGCCGACCCGCCAATCGCCTCGCGCATCGATTCGTTGAGCGAGAGAGAGGTCTTCATCAGATGGTCCTTTGCTGCTCCGATTGTGCCGTCACGGTAAATCGGCCAGGTGTGCTTAGGGCCGATGTAGGAATAGGCAACCGTCTTTGCCGCTGGTGCGAGCAGTCCCTCGACGAGAAGCTTCTCGATCCACCACTGCCAGTCCTCGCCACCCATAACCGCTACCGTTTGGGCGATTTCGTCTTGCGAGGCGGGTTCAACCGTCGCCTCAGCTACGGCCCCGCTGCCGAGGTCAATCGTCTTGCCCGTATAGATTTCGCCGATCGACTTGAGCGCGGAGCTAAACGTTTCGCCGCTGCGCGGGTCCGTGCGTTTAGCCGAAGCTACGCTGTAGATAACCAAGTCGATCGGACCCATCTCCGCGCGAATGATGTTCGCGGCTTGGTCCTTCCGATCATCGGAGAAAGCGTCGCAATTGAGGCTCTTCGCCCAAAGTCCGTCGCGTTCGGCGGCACGGTGAAAGGCGACACTGTTGTAGTAGCCCGCAGTCGCCGTTCGCTTACCCTCTGGTTCTTTTTCAAAGAAGACTCCCAGGGTCTTCGCGCCGAAGCCCCACGCAGCCGCGACACGAGAAGCAAGACCGTAGCCAGTTGAGCTACCTACGACTAATACGTTCTTCGGCCCGTCTATTGAGGCGGGCAGGTTGGCGGTGATGGTGGCGATCTGATCTTCGATATTCTTTGCACAACCGGCGGGATGCGCGTTGACGCAGATGAATCCACGGGAGCGCTGTTTCACGATCTGTTGAGGCATGAATTCCCAGAATATCAACCATTCGATCGAGACCCGCCTATGCTATCTTTGAGGAGATGGTGCGGCAGTACTCCGCGCCGCCCTTTCATCCTCAAAACAAAGCACTTCCCTCGATTTGTCATTTGCCGACGAGGGAGTTCCGGGAAACCCCATGCTCCGAAGTTTTGGCGGCCACGATCCGCTCATCGCGTCTGACGCGTACATCAATCCGAGCTCCGAACTTATCGGCCAGGTGCGGGTCGGCGCGCGCTCCAGTATTTGGTGCAACGTCACCATGCGAGCCGACACAGCACACATTCGGGTCGGCGAAGACACTAGCGTGCAAGACAATAGCTGTCTGCACGAGGACGAGGACGCGCCGCTCGAAATCGGTGATCGGGTGGTGGTCGGCCATTCCTGCACCGTTCACGGCTGCGTCGTCGAGGATGACTGTTTAATCGGGATGGGCTCGACGATTCTAAGCAAAGCGCGGATCGGAGCAGGCTCCATCGTCGCCGCCGGCGCCGTCGTGCTCGGCGGAGAAGAAATTCCGCCACGCAGCCTCGTCGCCGGCGTCCCCGCCAAAGTCAAAAGAACAGTTAGCGAAGAAGAGGTCGAGCGCACCCGCCTCAACGCCGAACACTACGTCGAACTCAGCCGACAGTACCTCAAAGAAGCCTAGTTAAATGTCAGAACAAGCCCACAAACCCGTTTCCCTTGACTTCATGGGAAGCATGGAGCGGACCCACTACTGCGGCGAAATTCGCGAGAGCGATGTCGGAAGCCGCGCCCTTCTGATGGGATGGGTGCATCGCCGTCGCGACCTCGGCGGACTCTACTTCATACACCTTCGCGACCGTACCGGCATCGCTCAGGTGGTCTTCAATGTGGAGCTCAGGCCGGAAGTTCACGCCAGAGCAGAAACGCTGCGCAGCGAATTCGTAGTGGCTGTCGAAGGTCCGATTATTAAGCGCGACGCCGACACGATCAACCCCAATCTCGAAACTGGGACCGTAGAGTTAGCCGCTGAGAATCTCTATATTCTCAACGAATCGCAGACGCCGCCGTTTCAATTGGACGAGGAAACTCAGGCTTCGGTCGGCGAAGACAACCGTCTTAAGTACCGTTACATCGATTTGCGTCGACCTCAGATGCAGAAGAACATTCGACTGCGGCACGACGTCAATTTGGCGGTTCGCGAGTCGTTCAATTCGCAAGGGTTTTTGGAGATCGAAACGCCCTTTATGACGCGCTCGACCCCCGAGGGTGC
This sequence comes from Bryobacterales bacterium, assembly GCA_965247305.1. Lineage (GTDB taxonomy): Bacteria > Acidobacteriota > Terriglobia > Bryobacterales > UBA6623 > CATQHP01. The sequence goes on from OZ252030.1 coordinate 6,603,070, forward strand.
CCGCGACTTTCTCGTTCCCAGCCGTCTCCATCCGGGAAATTTTTATGCGCTCCCGCAGTCGCCGCAACTATTTAAGCAGTTGCTGATGGTTGGTGGCTACGACCGCTATTTCCAGATCGTACGCTGCTTCCGCGATGAGGACCTGCGTGCCGATCGTCAGCCCGAATTTACCCAAATCGACGTGGAGATGTCGTTCGTCCAAGAAGAAGGCGTGTTGGGTGTAATCGAACGGCTGATGGCGTCAGTTTGCGAGGCGGCGGGTGCTCGGGTCCCCGAGTTGCCCCTGCCGCGTCTGCCCTATTCCGAGGCCATCGAGAAGTACGGTAGCGACAAGCCAGACCTGCGCTTACCCGCAATGGCCCGCGTCGATGACATTATTGGCGCCGAAGATCTTCCGCTCGAAGGGCCGCTCGTCGCCATCCGGACGCCGTCGGTCGGCCAACTCACGAGGCGCGAACGCGAGCAATTCCGCGAGTTCGCCGGCGAGCAGAATTTGCGGGTCTTCGACGACGCGAATGGGCTCGCAAAGAAAATGCCGGACCAGATGGCCGCGATCAGGGAAAGGCTCGGCGTCACTGAAGACGACTTCCTGCTGCTCTGCACCGCTCAAGAGAAGATCACTAATCCGCGACCTGAACACGTCGTGCTTACGGCTGCAGGAAACCTGCGTCTTCGAATTGGCCATGCCTTTGCCGAGCGGCATGGGCTGCTCGACAAGACCGACTTTCGATTCTTGTGGGTGACCGATTTCCCGATGTTCGAATGGAGCGAAGACGAGCGTCGCTGGAATTCCTCGCATCACCCATTCACCTCACCCCACGACGATGATTTGGAAAAGTTGACGACCGATCCCTCGGCCTGCCGATCGAAAGCGTACGATTTGGTACTCAACGGCATCGAGCTCGGTAGCGGCTCCATTCGTATTCACCGCCGTGACATTCAGGCTAAGATTTTCGAGGCCCTAGGCTTCAGCGAAGAAGAGGCTCGCCACCGCTTCGGCTTCTTCCTTGACGCCCTCGAATACGGTACGCCGCCGCACGGCGGCATCGCGCTCGGACTCGACCGTCTGATCATGATGCTCGTGGGAGAGGCCACCATTCGCGATGTCATCGCATTCCCGAAGACAGCGAAGGGCACTGACCTCATGTGCGAGGCGCCAAACGTCGTTCCACCACGGAATTTGGCCGAACTGGGGATTGCCCTGAAAGTGATGCCACAGGGCTAGCCTAGGAGGCTAGCGCGCGCGCCACTTGGTTATTGATTGCTTCAAGTCGGTTGCTTGCGGCCTGAAGCATTTCTCTGCGGACGGTTGGCGTAAATGCAAACTGAGGAATCCGCTCATTGGAGGGCTTGAACAAGTACGCTCCTAGTCCAAGACAAACGCTCGACCACACCCAACTCCATATCGACAGAGACGCTACGAAATCGGGACCAACATGGCCGCGCAGCACCAGAAGCGTCGCGATACCGGAAAAGTACAGGCCAAAGGACAGGAACGCGACATCTACATTGCGAACCACCTTAAGGTAGAAAAATCGCCTAAACAAGAACAGAGCGAACGCGAGCAAAGATGTCGCTAGGTAGACGCTTTTGTCGGCCTGCATCAGCCGACGGGTCAGATTTCCAGAAGCCTCCGCACCCATCGGCGCCAGAGTTGGCACAAGAGCTCCAAAGATGAAGATCAGTCCGAACGCTCCGAATAAGAAAAAACGCCCCGTCCTTTGCAGAATCGGGTATCCGTCCAGCATTCTCCCAAACAGTTGCGCCGTCACGGCAAAGAACGAGATCCAGATGATTGGGTGCATGCTGACCCACACCCAGCTGTATAGCGACCAGGCGCCAATCTTGACGTCGAGTGAACGTAGCGCGACGGCCGCGACTCCGTTTACGAGCGAGGCGATGTTAAAAATGAGCAGCGCCGCATAATCGCGCCGAAAGCGGCCGCGCCATATCTTCAGCACCCACACTGCGTGTGCAGCAGTGGGTACGATCCACATCAATGAGTCCAAGATCGACAGAGGACAACTTCCCAAGCTGATAAAAGTACTGGTACTTACTGAGCTTATCGGGCCTCCGGAGGACTGTCAATTCGCTACAGCAGCCACGGCACGCCAGCGGGCGCCTCCTGGGCACGAATAACATCTTCTGTCGTACTGAAATCTTGAGCGACGACTTTGTGCGCGGCCTGATCTCGATTTCAGATGGGGCGGGTCGCTAACACGCTAACAGTCAAGATCGTCTGGAAACGGCCAGTATGTACCCGTTTCGATGTCATCGGTACCGGGTTGAACACTAGTTCCAGCAAACATCGCCGTGTTCACCAGCAAAGCAGCAATGACAAGTAACGCACGCTTCATTTCGTTCTCCTATGTGCCGGATAGGAGCGATCGACCAACCCTTGTCTAAGGCGAGTACCTTAGAACATAGTCGTACTACTCTGGTTCCAGCAGTCGTAATCATAACACCCTACCTCCGTGTTGTAAAGGGCTTCAGATTTCAACGAGGCGGATTGCTGGGGCGGGGCTGGTGGAGCGCGGATCCAGCCCAGTTCGTTGCTCTTAAATCATTGATAAAACACAAGCTTATTAACTTCCGAAGCTCGATCGCGATTCGTCGGGAATCAGCTTTTAAGTGGGCTTGTCAATGCTGTAAATGGACAGCAGCCGTGACGATCTACGCCGCTCGGGATTCACGATAGTATCCGATAGGAGACGGGGGTAGGCGAACGTCTAGTCGTGCGAAATGCCGGGGAAACTAGGCGGTCGGAAGCAGTGGAATGCCCGCGAGCACCGGCTCAACCAACCGCAGCATCTGTACGAATAATTCGGGCGCAACGGGCTTTCCGATCAAGTAGCCCTGAACCTCGTCGCATCGGTTTTGCCTCAGGAACGCAAGTTGTGAGGGTTCTTCGACGCCTTCCACCACAACCGAAAGGTTAAGATTGTGCGCCATTGAAATGAGCCCTGTCGCGATCGAAGCCGCGAGCGAGTCGGTAGCGATCTCCCGGGCGAATGAGCGATCGAGCTTCAGCGTATTGATCGGAAATCGCCGCAGGTACCGTAACGAAGAGTACCCCGTACCAAAATCGTCTAGAGCGATACGAAAGCCGCTCGAGAATAGATCCTGCAACGGTTCAATAGTTTCGCTCTCCATTAACGTCGTTTCGGTTAGTTCAAGCTGGAGAAACTCGGGCGGAATATCGTATCTTTGTACGGCTGCCTCTACCGTGCGTCCGAAGTCCGGCTGTTCGAGTTGGCGTGGCGAAATATTTATCGACATCCGGAGGTCACGAAGTCCGCCTCGCCTCCATTTGCTTAGTTGCTTACAACTTTCATCGAGCATCCACTCGCCGATCGCGATTATCGCTCCCGTGTCTTCCGCGATTGGAATGAAATCCGACGGTCCGATCAATCCCCGCTCCGGGTGCATCCACCGGATGAGGGCTTCGCAGGATGTAATCTGTCCGCTCGCGAGAGAAACAATTGGCTGGTAGTGTGCAATGAATTCGTTGCGATCGAGCGCAGGCCGGAGAGATGACTCCAAATCGAGTCGCTCGACGGCCTTGATGTGCATATTGGTATCGAAAAGTTGATAGCGCGACCGGCCCTGCGCCTTGGCTCGATACATAGCCGTATCCGCGTCGCGAAGCAAATCTTCGGCGCTGTGCAAACCTTCGGAACTCAGCGCGATTCCGATGCTGACGGCGGTGAATACTTGTTGACCAGAGACTTCCAGGGGACGATCCAAAGCCTTCTGTAAACGCTCAGCGACCGTCGTGGCCTCGTCTTGATCGTCGAGACGCTCTAACAAGATTGCAAACTCATCTCCGCCCAAGCGGCAGATAGTGTCCCCAGGCCGCAGACAACCCTGAAGGAGATTTGCTATCGAATACAACAACTTGTCACCGACAACGTGCCCCAGACTGTCATTGACGACCTTAAAGCGGTCGAGGTCTAGGAATAGAACAGCAAACATTCCGGCCCCACGGTGGTGGGCGTCGGTCGCCCTTCTCAGCCGCTGCATGAAGTACGAGCGATTGGGCAGCCCGGTTAAAGGATCATGGAGCGCATCCCAACGTAGCTGCTTTTCTGCCTCTTTGCGGTCGGTGATGTCCGTTTGGGACCCAGCGATCCGCGTCGCGGCGCCAGATTCGTCTCGAACGGCGTTTGCGCGGCTCAGCACCCAGCGGTAGGTGCCGGCGGCGTGTCGGATACGGTGCTCGAATTCAAAGTGGTCACTCTTCGCGTGGAGGTGCTCATCGAGGCTTCCCAGTAGCCTAGGAAGGTCGTCGGCGTGTACTCGACTCAGCCACTCTTCGGGACTGTTTCCGGCGTTGTCTGCGATGCCGAGCATCTCTTGCCAACGGTCGGAGTAGTAAACCTCATTCGTCTTTAGATTCCAGTCCCAAAGGCCGTCGTTAGCCCCCCTGGCCGCGAGCGCGTAACGTTCTTCGCTCTCGTAGAGCGCCTCCTGAGCCTGCTTGCGCTCGGAAATGTCGCGCACGATGGCGCTGAACATTCTGCCCGCACTTAGATCCATCTGGCTGAGCGTCAGTTCAGCCGGAAAGGTTTCTCCTTCGGATCGACGCCCCCGTGTCTCACGAACCGGAGAATTGATGGCGTCCACCATAATTGCCGATTCCCCGTCGGCTGATAACCCGTCAAGATAGTCCTGAATCGAACTCCCGATCAACTCAGATTCGCTGCTATGAAACGTAGCCTCGGCCGCCGGGTTACAGCTATGAATCTTGCCGTCACCATCGAATGTGATGATTGCGTCCGGGGCGTTATCAACGACGGCCCGCATGCGAACGTCGTTCTCGCGAAAGCGCAAGCTCATTAGCTCCGCCAGGCCGAGGGCCCTCGCGCGGGTTGACGAGAGAACCAGCACAATGTCGAACAGCAAAACGCTTATCGCCAAACCGGCGAGCAGTACCTGGTCCGGATAGTCCTTCGTCAACGGCGTCAATATTCCCGATTGTCCGTCGACTGACATAAGCCAGTCGCGCCCGGGTACGCTCACTGTCGCCTTGAAATTTTCCGTGTCGCCGACAGTTCCGGAAGTGCCAGTCAATCCGCCGTCACTGTCGTAAATCAATGCCGGGGAGAGATCGGTCGTTTCTTCGAATAGGGCGAATTCCAGGTTGAAGTCCGCCGGTCCTAAGCCTTTGAAAAATGCATCTGGGGCCACGACCGCGACGAACCAGCCGTGTAGCGCCGACGCGTCATTGATGTGGGGTGAGACGGTCGAGCGATCGTACGCGGGACTCACGACAAGTAGCTGTTGTCGGCGGGCGCCACCTATGTTCAACGAAAGTGGTTCGCCAAATACCGTCGCGCGGCCAGCACGCGCGGCGTTTGCAGCGTCGATGACTTCAGGAACAAGTGGCCAGCCGGAGGGCGCGTAGGTCAAGAATGCTTCGCCAGATCCTTGGCTCACGCGGCCGAGGGAACTATGCTTGGCCCGTATGTAGTCCACTCTTTCGACCCCAGGCGTGATACGAGACGTGAGCATTGGTTCTGCCAGTTGATTAAATTCGGACTCGTTCAAGTTACGCCGGGTGGACAAAGTGGACCCAAGAATTTCGAAAGCGTAGGTGTACAAGCGAGCCCGTTCAACTAGTCGAGATTGAATATGACTGGCTTCGTGCTCCAGCTGCTGCCGATTCGACTCTTCCACGCGATCTTTGATCGTTAGGTAGAGGACGCCGGTCACTACCAAAGAAGCCGCGAGGATTCCCCAAGCCAAGCCACTACGAGTTGAAGCTCGGACAGTCTCGCGGCTTTCACCATTCGACAGCCGCTCAGCAGTACCGATTCTGGAGGCCTCGAAGATCATCGACAGGCCCAGGAGCAACAGTAGAATTGGGAGCACGCGGCTGAACTGTATTGATTGGTTGAACGCCTCGTCATAAGATAGGGTCGTTAGCATGCCCAACCCGATGTCGCTAACCGGGCCCCACGCGGCGACCGATTTAACTCCATGGCAGTCTTCCACGCCGTCCAGATATAGGCGGATCTGCTCGTCAGCCCAGATAGCCCCGGCGGAACGTGCCGCACCGGTGACTTGGCTTTGATCGGCTTGAAACAGCAGAGTTTCGCCGTCGCACTCGACCGAAGTTTGAGATGCGTTATCACGAACTGGGCCGATCGTCGAGCCGCTCCTAGCTATCGCGATCGTTTTCCAATGCGCGCCGTCAGCACTTTCGACAGCCAGCCTGACGGCGGCCGCCGCGTCATATTCAAGTGCGATCACTCCGGCGATCGGGTGCCCTTCTGCTTGGCTCCGTAGTGGGGCGAGTATCCAGATCGGCCAACGGCCTGACTCCTCGCCGTCTGGCGTCTCTTTGGCGGCGCTGACAATCGTCTGTCCGCGCAGCGCGGCCACCAACTTTTCGGCCGGAATCTCATCGAAGGCTTGCGCTACGAAATTAGAATCAGAAGCCACTACAATGCCGCGGGACTCGAGCACCCGAAATCCGATCGGAACTTCGGATCCATCGGAGATCGGGGCGGTGGTCTTGACCGTCGCTTGTAGCGCCTCAAGCGACTCCGCCGAAAGATCGTGACCGCGATTAAATTTCCGAATCCGCGCGAGTGCTTCGTTCCGCAGTGCCGGAGATTCAACGGCTAGACTGGCGCGTAGACGAATCCCTTCGGACCACTCGCGAACCACCCGACGACTTTCATCGACTGCCGTCCGCAGAACGAGGGCAACTTCCGCGCGACGCTGCTCGTCGTCGGGGTAGCCGCTCCACCAGATAGGAGCGATCAACGCTAGTAGTGCGGCAGCGGCTAAGACCAATTCGGGCAGGCGGGGCCGGCGAAGGGGACTCCACCAACTTCCAAAAACTTTCGCGAGAGAAAACGCCATCGATTCTTGCCGCGAAATGCACGTCGCCGCTGCCCTTCGGCGTACTCATATAGAAATACTCCGGGGTCATAGAAAGCATATGCCGAGTCGGCTAAAAGCGTTGATTCGGCGAAGACCCTAGTGTAGTGCGCCATAAATAATGTAACTTATAGTATCTTCGTGTCGCCTTTACTAGTAGAAGGCACACGGATGCGAAGAGCAGAGCCAGTCCCATTGACGCAGGAGCAGCGTAGGCAGTTGGAGCGCTACGCGAACGGTCGTCGGGTCGCTGTTCGTCTGGCGTTGCGAGCCAGGATCATCGTGCTCGCCGCCGACGGTCTTGAGAACAAACGGATTGCCGCGCAGCTGTCGGTCTCGCGTCAGTTGGTGGCGCGCTGGCGAAGCCGTTTTCTTGAATCCGGCGTCGCCGGCATCGAAAAGGACGCCCCGCGGCCCGGCCGTAAGCCCGCCATCTGCTCCCCAACAGTGCAACAGATCATCCACAAGACGACCCGCGAAACGCCAGCCAACGCCACCCATTGGAGCCGCCGCACGATGGCCGCCGCGGTCGGCGTCAGCGCCTCCACCGTGGGTCGCATTTGGCGCGCCCACGGCCTCAAGCCGCATCGCGTCAAGACCTTCAAACTCAGCAACGACCCGCGCTTCGCCGAAAAACTCGACGACATCATCGGACTTTATCTCAACCCGCCCGAGCATGCCCTCGTTCTTTGCCTCGACGAGAAGTCACAGATTCAAGCCCTCGACCGCACCCAGCCCGGCCTGCCCCTGAAAAAGGGACGCGGCCGGACCATGACCCACGACTACAAACGCAACGGCACAACCACCTTGTTCGCCGCGCTCAACACGCTCGACGGCTCGGTGATCGGAACCTGCATGCCCAAGCACCGCCACCAAGAATGGCTGCGCTTCTTGCGCTTGCTTGAAAACCAGACCCCCAAGGACAAGCAGATCCATTTGATCGTGGACAACTATGCCACTCACAAACACGCCACGGTGAAACGCTGGCTGCAGCGCAATAAACGCTTCCACGTCCATTTCACGCCCACCTCAGCGTCGTGGCTGAACATGGTGGAGAGGTTCTTCCGAGACCTCACCGATAAGCGCATCCGCCACGGTGTCTTTCGTAGCGTCGGCGAACTCACCACCGCCATCGAAGACTACATCGCTCGACACAATCAGCAGCCCAAGCCCTTCATCTGGACTGCTACCGCTTCCGACACCCTTGAGAAGGTCAAGCGCGGCAAAGCCGCTCTTCTTAAGGTTCAATCTGATTGACGCACTACACTAGTTGTCCGCGCTGTTCTACGTATCGACCGTGTGCAGCGTTGGTACAACGGCGACCCTTTTGGACGAGAAAAAGGGTCGCTGGAGGGGATTGGTTGCTATTGAGCGCGGTACCGACGGCAGGGGTTACCGCGTTTGCCATTCTCCCCAATATCAATGATACCAATGGGTTTAACTGTACATCGATAGTAGCGTTCGAGTCACCCGATCGGCCGCTTCTGATACGATCATCCGGCTCACTGATCAACAAACATCCAGGTCATTCCGGCGGCCAATCGCTCCGCGCGCGCAGACAAAAGCGGGCCCCGATTTCTCGGGGCCCGCTGGTTGAAGGTTGAATGTAGCGGTTGAACTTAGAAGGTAATTCTCAGACCCAACTGCATGATGCGACGGCTGTTGGGTAGCGTCGAGGTGACGACACCAAAGTTGCCGCTGCCGAACGAGGTGTTGGGGATCTGAAACGCCGGCGTGTTGGTGAAGTCGAACGCTTCCCAGCGGAACTGAGCGCGCCAGTTCTCGCCCCAGCGGAAGTTCTTCGCCAACATCAGGTCGAAGCCGCCGCGCCACGGTCCGCGGAGACCCGGAAGAGTGCGCGCCGCATTGCCTAACGTAAACGGATCCGGATTCTCGAACGCGCCCGCATTCAACCAGTTGAGGCCGATAATGCCGTCGGCCGCTTGGCCCTGATTGGATGCATCGAAGCCCTGAAGGGTCAGGTTCGGCCGGAGCGTGACGTTGGTCGACTCGTCGCCGCGGAGGTTGGGGCCACCGTCGACAGTGACGCCCATGTAGCCGCCAGTGCGCAGCGTACCAACCGTAGCCAACTGCCAGCCGCCCGCAACGGCGTTCAGAACCTTGCCCCAGTTCTGGCCCCACTTGCGGCCTCGGCCGAACGGCAGATCGAGGATCGGCGCCATCACAATGCGGTGAGGCAGACCATTGACCGATTTCGAGCGTTCGTTCTTAAAGTCGAAGACGTTCTGCGGCTGGTCGTTGTCTCCAAACGTATCCGCATCGCCGATGAAGCGGATGTTGTCGATCCACTGCGTGTGGGTGTAGGCGATCGTCCACCCGAGGCCGTTCTGGTAGCGCTTCTCCGACTTGAAGGTCAAGGCGTAGTAGTTCGAAACGCCCCAGTTCGGCGACTCCAACTGGATCAGGTCTTGTGACCCCGAGAAAGCGGACCACGGGCGGAAGTCCTCAATGTTGGCGCCGGGCGCATTCGCCGCCGCTAAGTCCTCGGGACGAATTTGGTTGAGGTTGAGGGCGGCAACCGACTGTTGACGCGCCAGAGCGCCGAGAAAGCCGAAGTCCCACAGTACGCCCTTCCAGCGTGTCTGCAACGTTAGGTTAAAGTTCTGTGAATACGGCATCTTACGGGCCTGGTCCCAGAACTGAATAGTCGAGGTCGGGAAGCGGGTTCCGACGGAACCGAATCCGCCATTGAGTTCTGATTCCGGAATGTCATCCAAGGCGCCGGCGGGCACGCCGTCGCGGAGGAAGAACCTAGCGCCGCCGCGGATGCGGAAGATGTTGTCGAATCCGGCACGTCCAGGCTGAATCGAATTGCGGTCGTACGGATTGCCGAAGAAGACTCCGAAGCCGCCGCGAAGTACCAGCGAATCGTCTTCCTTCAAGCGCAGCGCAAAACCGAAGCGAGGCGCCCAATTGTTCTTGTCCGTGTTCCACAGGTACTTGCCCGTACCATCGCGGTTCGGGAACAGCACCTTCCCGATCGCGTTTTCACGATTGCCGTTCTGACCGGCCAGCGGATGCGGGCAAAACTGACAGAAGCCGTTCATGCGATCGCCAACCTCGGTAATCGGCGTCTCGATCTCGTAGCGGAAGCCTAGATTCAACGTCAGACGCGGGTTAACCTTCCAGTCATCCTGCACATATCCGGAGTAGTACTTGATGCGTTTGCCTATACCCGGCGCTACGCGGGTATCCAGATTCCAGATGTGTCCCAGCAAGAAGTCGGCTAGGTTGACGCCCGTGTTGTTGTTGCGCCCGCCGCCTGTCGGGCGGAAGCGCGTGAAGTTGCCTTGAATGCGCCAGACGCCGCTCGGCTGCTGACGGCTGACTTCGTTGCCTTGGTAGGCGATGTACTTGCCTCCAAATGTAATCGTGTGATCGCCCTTGACCTTCGTGAAGTTCGCTTCAAAATCAAAGTTTGTGAAGACCGCGAAACGATTGGCATTGCCGACCGCGCCGAACTGGTTCACCGGTACTCGCCCACCCTGAATGTTGAACCGCGGGAACACCTCACCGTCCTGTTCCAAACCAGGTATGCCGAACTGCTGGGCATAGTTCGTGTCGCAGCAGTCGCCTGACTTACGGTCAACCGACACGCGGTTCAACCCGATGAGTCCCGTAACGAAGAAGGTCGGCGAGAAGGTGTAGGTCTGGCTCCAGCCCCAGTTCTGCCGCACATTAAGGATATCGAGGCCATTCTGATCGGCGACGCCGTAGCCTTGGGAATAGCCGGTGATGGTGTTGTCGGGGCTGGTCAGGATCATCCGCACGAAGCTGCGGTATTTGTCGCTGAAGTTGTGATCCAGCTTGAAGGTGTGGTAATTGCGGTCCCGATTTCTGCTCGTCTGCTCGCGCCAGTTGCCTGAATTGTTATTGAGGTTGTTGGGCGTGCGGTTCGGATTCGGCAAGAAACCCAACGCCTGGACGGCGACCGAATCGAAGCGCGACGAAGGAATCATGTTGTTCGGGAACTGCGTCGCATCGCGACCGTTGTTCACGGGCCCGGACACGCGTGTCTGGGGGTGGTGGATCGGAACCAGCACCGCCTTGCCGCCCCTGTTCTGGGTGGCGGTCGAAAAGTCGCCGTTGCGCCACTCGGGCAGGCCGACGCTACGCGTGCGAATCTGGCCCTCCGTTTCCCGGAAAACGTCGAGATTGTAGAAGAGAAACGTCTTGTTCTTGACGATCGGTAGGCCGATCGATCCGCCGCCGTTGTTGCGGCGCAGTTTCGGCTTCGAGTCATTCTGCCAGCCGGCCGCGTCAAACGCGTCGTTGCGGATGAAGTGATAGAGGCTACCATGCATATTGTTCGATCCGCTGCGGGTGACCGCTGTCACGACACCGGAAGAACTGCGGCCATACTTAGCGCCCATCGAGTTGACCTCGACTTTGAACTCCTGCATCGGGTCCACCGGAGGCGACATTTCCACGTTCTGCACGCCTAGGCCGCCGCGTGTGTTGTTGATGCCGTCGATAAACGAACCCGTTGAACGCGTGCGTCCGCCGCCGATCGACATGTTGCCGTTCGATTCGGACCGGAACGCGCCGGGAACCAAGTTCACTAGGTTGAAGATGTCGCAGTTCGGGAGGGGAAGCTCCTGGATCTGTTCGACCTGAACCGTCGCGCCGACCGACCCGGAGGTGGTCTGTATCTGCAATTGCGCGGCCGTCACTTCGACAACTTCGGTCAACGCTCCGATCTCCGGAGCGAAAGTCTGTGCGACTTGCGAAGCTACGTTTACACGCAACCCGTTGACAGTCGCCTGCTTGAAGCCGTCGGACTCGACGCTGACGTTATACAGGCCCGCGGCCACAGGCAGCGCAAACGTGCCGTTGACACCGCTCTCGATCGTACTAGCAACGCCGGTCTCGGCGTTTGTGATCGTGACTTGGGCACCCGGGATGACGGCGCCCGTGGCGTCGGTGACCGTCCCGTTAATTGTGCCGTTGGACCCTTGCCCGAACATGAGCGAGGGCAACACTAAAACAAGCGCTAAGGCTAAGAAAACCTTGCCGAGCGCATGACTACTAAATTTCCTTGACTTACCTCACCTCGATAAGACTGTTGACCTATCCATGGAATCCGATTGTTCTGTCAGACCCCAGACATTTTCCGGACAGGAAAAAACTTCGCCAGTCCGGTAACCAAATGACCTTGTGCGACAACATTCGCCGACATTACGCAGCAGTGTATGGAGTTTGCGGCAGAGATGTCAACAGGTTGTCCGGCGGTTAGACTGGAGCAGTCATCTGCGATCCTGCTGCAGCCTGTTCGTCGACGGTAATTCCGTTATCGTTCACAGTTTTGGCGGACAAGCGCGCTAAGTTATAGAAACTGCTCGAATTGAAGAGAAGCCACGCGGATCGTCTGCAAACCTTGCAGCAGCGCCTGATCGACCAACGGCGGGCTAATTTGTTAAATATTTGTAAAGCACCCTGGTTCGCATCAACCTGACTGCAATAGCTGAGGGCGGCGATTCGGAGATGCCGGTCGACCTGGGCGCCTCGTTGGCAACTACTCGGTGTGCGCCTCGGTGGCAGCCAGGCGCGCCTTGGCTCGATCGATGGCTCGGCGGGCGCGCTCGACATCGACTTCGAGGTCCGCGAGCTGCAAGCGCTCGTCGGCCCGTTCGAGGGCTTGCATTGCTCGCTTGGCGTCGATCTCAGGCGCGAACTCTGCCGTAGTTGCGAGTACTAGAACGTAGTCGGGTAGGATTTCCACGACGCCGCCGTCAAGCGCAAAATACTTGTCGCCTTCACCTGACTTGAACGTCAGCACGCCCGTGCCAATCTCGGCCATCATCGGCGCATGGCCGGGTAGCACGCCCTTATATCCAGTCGACAATGGCAACTGCACCTCGGTCGTCGTCTCTTTGACAACTTGGCGGTCAGGGACCGCAACCTCCAATGTGATCTGCTGATCCATCGCTCGCCGCCGTTAGGCCGCTTCCTTCTCAAGCTTGGCGGCCTTCTCTCGGGCCTCTTCGATCGTGCCAACCAGGTAGAATGCCTGTTCCGGTAAGTCGTCGTGCTTGCCTTCGACGATCTCTTTGAAGCCGCGGATCGTGTCGGCCAGCTTCACGTAGCGCCCCTTCATGCCGGTGAACTGTTCGGCGACAAAGAACGGCTGCGAGAGGAAACGCTGGATCTTGCGCGCGCGGGCGACGGTCAGTTTGTCTTCTTCCGACAGCTCGTCGACGCCGAGAATGGCGATGATGTCTTGCAACTCTTTGTTGCGTTGCAACACACCCTTGACGGACTGCGCGACGTCGTAATGCTCGTCGCCGACCACGTTCGGATCGAGAATGCGCGAAGTCGACGCCAGTGGGTCAACCGCCGGGTAGATGCCCAACGAAGCAATTTCGCGGGAAAGGTTGGTTGTCGCGTCGAGATGGGTAAAGGTCGTCGCCGGGGCCGGATCGGTGTAGTCATCGGCCGGGACGTAGATCGCCTGTACGGACGTGATCGAACCGCTCTTGGTCGAGGTGATGCGCTCTTCGAGCGCGCCCATCTCCGACGCTAGGTTCGGCTGGTAACCGACAGCCGAGGGCATACGGCCGAGTAGCGCGGACACTTCTGAACCGGCCTGCGTAAAGCGGAAAATGTTGTCGATGAAGAGCAGTGTGTCCTGGCCCTCGACATCGCGGAAGTATTCGGCGACGGTCAGCCCGGTCAGGCCGACGCGCAGACGCGCGCCGGGCGGCTCGGTCATCTGTCCGTAGATCAGCGCGGCCTTTGATTTCGTATAGTCATCCGGGTTGACAACTCCCGACTCCTGCATTTCGAGCCAAAGGTCGTTACCCTCACGGGTACGTTCACCGACGCCCGCGAAGACCGAAACACCACCGTGCTGCAGCGCGATGTTGTTGATCAGCTCCATGATGATGACGGTCTTGCCGACACCAGCGCCGCCGAATAGGCCGATCTTGCCGCCCTTGAGGTAGGGCTCGATCAGGTCGATGACCTTGATGCCGGTCTCGAGCATTTCCGACGCGGTCGACTGCTCTTCTAGACTCGGTGCCTGACGGTGAATCGGGAATCGCTTCTCCGTATTTACCGGACCCCGCTCGTCGACAGGCTCGCCGAGAACGTTGAGCACGCGGCCCAAGACCTGCGGCCCTACGGGAACCGTAATCGGCTCGCCCTTGTCCTCGGCCTTCATTCCACGCACCATACCGTCGGTCGCTTGCATCGCGACCGTGCGGACACGGCCCTCGCCCAAGTGCTGCTGCACTTCGCAAACGATGTCGACGGGAGTGGGAACATCGAAGCCTTCACTCGTAATGCGAAGTGCGTTGTAGATCTTCGGTAGATGGCCGTCTTCGAACTGGACGTCGACCGCCGGGCCGGATATCCGAATAACTTTTCCGATAGCTGACATTTCTATTGATCCCTATTCCAAAGCCGCGGCGCCCGAGACGATCTCGATGATTTCGGTCGTGATACTCGCTTGGCGTACGCGATTGAGATGCAAGGTAAGTTTTTCGAGCACTTCGCCTGCGTTACGCGTGGCCGAATCCATCGCCGTCATGCGGGCGGCGTGTTCGGCGGCGGCGGAGTCAAGCATCGCCTGGTAGACCTGCGTGGTGACGTGCTTGGGCAACAACGTGGCAAACAACTCCTTGGGCGGCTGCTCGTATTCGTAGTCGACTGACGCGCCGTCGTCTTTTCCTTCCGTTGGAAGGATAGGCAGCAGCGGGGTCAGCGTAATTTCCTGGGTGAGGATGTTCTTGAAGCGGTTGTAGAGAACGTAAACCTCATCGACGTCGCCATCGCTGAAGCGCTTCATCGCCTTGTCCGCGATCTCTTGCGCGGTCGCATACTCGACGTTTTTGAAGACGAGATCCCATTCTCCGGTGATTGGATATGAGCGTCGCGAGTAGTAGTCGACAGCCTTTCGTCCCAATAACTCGAGCTCTACTTCTTTTCCGTCTTGATCGGCGATGAACTTCTTCGACGCCTTGATCACATTGGTGTTAAACGCTGAACAGAGGCCTTTGTCGCCTGCGAGGAACAGCAGCAGGACACGCTTGACTTCGCGCTTGGCAAGCAACGGATGGTTGCCGGCTGCCGAGTCGTCTCCGGCCTGGCTCAAAATGCTTCCCAGCATGTCGCCCAACAACGTCGCGTATGGACGAGCGTTGACGACGGCTTGTTGCGCACGACGCAGCTTCGCGGCCGAGACCATTTTCATGGCCTTGGTGATCTGCTGGGTGTTGTTGACCGAGCGAATCCGCCGGCGCAGGTCGATTAAAGAAGGCATTCGAAACGCGGGCCGTTAGCCAGCCGCCGCCTCCACGGGAGAACTCGTCGCGACGAAGCGTTCTTTGTATTCGCTGAGGGCGCTCTTCAGCGCCGCGGTCGTGTCGTCGTCGAGCTTTTTCTTCGTGCGGATCTGCTCGAGCACGCCGCCGTCGCCCTGGCGGTCGAGATAGTCGTAGAGTCCCGCCTCGAAGGCCGCGATCTGCGAAACCTCGAGATCGTCGAGATAACCGTTCGTTCCGGCATAGATGACGGCGACCTGCTTTTCGACCGGCAGCGGTGCATACTGCTTTTGCTTGAGCAACTCAACCAAGCGGTCACCGCGGTGAAGCTGTTGCTGTGAGGCCTTATCGAGATCGGAACCAAACTGCGCAAACGCCGCCAAAGCGCGGTACTGCGCCAATTCCAATCGCAGCGTACCGGCGATCGATTTCATCGCCTTGATCTGCGCGTTACCGCCGACGCGGCTAACCGAGATGCCGACATCGACTGCGGGCCGGACGTTCGCATTGAACAAGTCGGCCTGTAAATAGATCTGTCCGTCAGTGATCGAGATGACGTTGGTCGGGATGTACGCCGAAACGTCACCGGCCTGTGTCTCGATGAAGGGCAATGCTGTAAGCGACCCTCCACCGCGTTCGTCACTCAGCTTCGAGGCGCGTTCGAGCAACCGCGAGTGGAGATAGAAAACGTCTCCTGGGAACGCTTCGCGGCCCGGAGGACGACGCAGCAACAGCGAGATCTCGCGATACGAGGCCGCATGCTTCGACAGATCGTCGAAAATGCAGAGTGCGTGGCGGCTGGAATCACGGAAATATTCGCCAATGGCCGAACCCGAAAACGGCGCCAGAAACTGCATCGGGGCCGGGTCTGACGCCGACGCCACGACGACAATCGTGTAGTCCATCGCGCCGTGCTCTTCGAGCGTCTTGACGACCTGCGCGACGGTCGATCGTTTCTGTCCGATGGCGACGTAGATGCAAATCATGTCGCCGCCCTTTTGATTGATGATTGCGTCGATGGCCACCGCCGTCTTACCGGTCTGACGGTCGCCGATAATCAGCTCGCGCTGGCCGCGGCCGATGGGAATCATCGAGTCAATCGCCTTCAAGCCGGTCTGCATCGGCTCGGTTACGGGCTGGCGATCGATGACGCCGGGGGCGATGCGCTCGACCGGGTTGAATTGCGTCGTCTCGATCGGACCCTTGCCGTCTAGCGGCCGCCCCAAGGCGTCGACCACGCGGCCGATCATTGCTTCGCCAACGGGGACCGAGATAATGCGTCCGGTGCGTTTGACCTCGTCGCCCTCTTTGAGCTCTGTCGAATCGCCCAGCAATACCGCGCCGACCTGATCTTCTTCGAGGTTCATTGCGATGCCGGCAATGTCGCCCGGAAAGTCGAGCAACTCGCCGGCCATGACCTTTTCGAGGCCGTGCAAACGGGCGATACCGTCACCAAGCGAAATTATTGAACCAACCTCGGCTACCTCGACGGCACCATCGTAGTTCTGAATTTGGTCTCGAATCAGTTTCGAGATCTCATCGGCGCTGATTTGTGCCATGGAACCTATCCTCTATATCTCGTCGATGCGCTAGCCGGCATCGCGCATAGCGCGGTCAAGCTGTTGCAGCTTCGCGCGCAGGGAGCCGTCATATATCGTGGAATCGACGCGAACAACGCTACCACCGAGGACTCTCTCGTCAACAACGTAACTGGCCTCAATGGAGTTCCCCGTAATTGCAGCGAAACGCCGCTCGAGGGACGCCTGCTGGTCGGGGTCCATAGCGAGCGCTGTGCGAACTTCGATTCGCGCCAAGCCTTGTTTGCTGTCAAGCCACGAGCGAAACGCTTCGACAAACTCCCCAAACATCGCTGTACGCCGGTGATCGGCAACCACGTAGATGAAGTTGCGAATCTCTTCCGCGCAGCCTAGCCGGGTGCAAATTTGCGCAATTACCGCGCGCTTATCGTCCGGTCGGACAGACGGAGCCAACAGCACGCTGCGCAGTTCCGCGGGGTCATTCAAAGTCGCTTCAAATGCTTTGAGCTGGGCCAAAGCCTGCTCGGGGGCCAGCGCGGAATCCGGCTGACTAACGACATCGGCAAGCGCCGAGGCGTAGCGATTAGCTATTGCAAGAGCCATGGGTTTTGCGCTGAGGGGGCCCGCTTCAATACACTCATCTCAAAGACTCGTGATCCGCGGGTGAAAGACAGGTCGTTCGGGGTCGATCAAACCGCCGATGTGCCCTGAAACCACCAAGCTAGCATAGCTACACGCGGGGGTCAACCAAAGTGTTGCCCGCACCCAAAAACCGTTGCTTTCACCGATCCATTGGTCCAGAATAGGACTTCGACCCTCCCCAAAATGCGCTGCCCGCACTGCGGCTATTGGAATTCCGAAGACGACCATCGTTGCGCGCATTGCGGGCGCCGATTCGATCCCTCTGGCAGCGACTTAGCCCCCGTCAGTCGTGTACAAAAAACTACCGAGGAGCCGAATCCGCTGCCGCCATCACCCGCGCCGAAGCCAGAGCCCGAGTGGCGTGCCGAGCTGACGAAGAAAATCGAGGGCTACCGCGAACGGCAGCGAGAGGGCAGCGCCGATGAGCCCGATGAACCGCCAAGCGACGGCCCTGAATTGGTAGGCGGCGGCGCCAGCGAGCGTCCGCCGCTCAATCGCCCGTTGTCAGCGCCTAAGCCGCTTCCACAAGCGAGGCCGCTCCAGCGAACGCCCGAGCGGCCCACACCTGCTCCTTCGCAGCCCGACCCGCCGGTACCCCCTCGGGTGGATGTCGAGCCGGAAAGAACCGGCCGCTCAGCTCCGATCAAGCAACGCGCCCTCGCCGGTCTCTTGGACGTGACCTTGATCGCGGTCGCCGCGGGACTCTTTGTTGGCGTCTTCGCTGCTTTGAAGACGTACTGGCGTCCCGACGCCGTCGCAAACCCCGAGATTAAGACCGTTGCCACGATATTTTTTGCTCTGCTGTCTTTCTACTGGCTGGTATTCATCTACTACATTGGGCGCACCCAAGGCATGTTCTGGATGCAGCTCGAAATCGTCAGCCTCGATGGCTCCGATCCTGAGAGTTCGCAGCGACTGATGCGCGCGTTGGGAACGATCGTCAGCACTGCCTCGTTCGGCATCGGCTTCGCCTGGGCACTAGTCGACGAGGAGGCGCTAACGTTCCACGACAACATGTCGAAGACGATGATCGTCGAAGCTGAGCCGTAGTTAGTTTTCGTCGAGCCGAGGGCCGCACAGCGTGTACAATGGCGAGTCATCATGCCGCGACTACGAGACTCACCGGAAGAGGCCGCGTTCCGCCAAAAGCTGCGCGGTTGGCTCTCTGAAAACGTACCCAATATCGAGGGCCGCGACGTTGACGCACTCAAAGCCTGGCAGAAAAAGCTGTTCGACGCCGGCTGGCTTGGACTGAACTGGCCCAAGAATTACGGCGGCCAGGGTGCTTCGTTTCGCGAGCAAGTCGTCTACAACGAAGAAGTCATTCGCGCCAAGACGCCTACGCCAATCAACGGTATTGGCCTAATGATCGTCGGCCCGACGCTGATTGCCGTCGGCAACGAAGAACAAAAGAAACGCTATCTCGCACCGATCCTTTCGGCGGGCGAGATCTGGTGCCAAGGGTTTTCCGAGCCCAACGCGGGTTCAGACCTCGCGGGGCTGCAAACGAAAGCCATCTCGGACGGCGATGACTACGTGATCACGGGCCAGAAAATCTGGACGTCGAACTCGCGCATCGCGGACTTAATTTTTTTACTTGTTCGGACCGACCCCGATGCACCGCGCCACAAGGGAATCACGGCGGTGATCGTCGACATGAAGACTCCAGGCGTCAGCGTAAAACCGCTGCGGCAGATCACCGGCGACGCCGAATTCGGCGAGGTTTTCTTCGACGAGGTGCGCGTCCCGAAGTCGAACCGCATCGGCGATGAAAACAACGGATGGATTGTTGCGATGAAGACCTTCACGCGCGAACGAGCTAATATTTCTGTCTCGACCAGCGTCCGGCTACAGCAGCAGTGCGACAACCTCGTTTCCGCCGTCAAGGGTCGCGATACGCCGGTCGATCCGCAGCTACGCCGCAATGTAGCTCAGGCATACCTCGACGCCGAGTGCCTCAATCTCACTTGCGAGCGGCTCTCGGAACAGCTTTTCGGATTCGAGTCGTCGCTGGTCAAGGTGGTCGGCTCGGAAATCAACCAGCGCCTACAAGAGCTTGGGATGAGCACGCTGGGGCCTGATGCTCCCCTAATCCCCAGCGGCGATTTCGAAAAAACCTGGCAATTCGGTTTCATGCGCTCACGCGGTAACACGATCGAGGGCGGCACTTCGGAGATTCTGCGCGGCATCGTAGCCGAGCGCATCTTGGGACTGCCACGCAAATAGGGAGCATCGACGATGAACTTCAGTCTCACTGACGAACAACTATTGCTCCGCAATTCCGTGCGCGATTTTCTGACTCAAGAATGGCCGACAGCAGAGTTGCGCCGCATGCTCGATCCGGCAGCTGCCGACGCGGCGTCCGACGCCTTCTGGTCAAAGATTGTTGAGCTTGGTTGGCCGGGCTTGCTCGTGGCCGAAGAACACGAAGGCCTCGGCCTCGGTAGTTTCGATTTGGCGGTTTTGATGGAAGAGGCTGGGCGGCGGCTCATGCCGGGCAGTTTGCTCTCTAGCGGAGTGTTGGCCGCGCTTGCGTTGGAACATCTAGGTAGCGACTTAGCTAAGGCCGGCTACCTCCCGAAAATCGCGGAGGGCGAAATTCGCGCGACTCTGGGGGTTTACGAGCAGGGCTCGGGGTGGACTCTGATGATGTTGCAGCCTCCAACGGGCGACAGCGTCACGAAGCGTCATGTCCCCGATGCTGCCCGCGCGGATCTCATCCTCTGCGTCAATCGCACCGGAGGTAATTCGGTTGAGCTGGTGATCGCGAAAGAGTCCACCGTCACCAACTTGGGCTCAATGGACGTCACACGACCGACCTTCGAGGTCAGTTATCAGACAGCCGCAGCCGAAAAAATCGGCGCAGGCACGGTAGGCGACCTGCAAACAATCATCGACAAAGCCACGATCGCGCTCGCGGCTGAAATGGTTGGCGGAGTCGCTGACATACTCGACAAAACCGTGAGCTACATCAAGCAGCGCAAGCAGTTCGGTCGCTCGGTAGCGACTTTTCAGGCGGTTCAGCACAAAGCCGCGGACGTCCTAATTGACCTCGAGCAGGCCCGCACAGCAGTCTATTACGCTGCGGCAGTTGCCGACGAGGAACCTGAGAAGCTCGCCAAAGCAGCCTCAATGGCAAAAGCGGCGGCCAACCAGGCCTACATCGAAGGAAGCAAGAAAGCGATTCAGCTCCACGGCGGAATCGGCTTCACCTGGGAACAGGACTTGCACCTCTACCTCAGGCGAGCAAAGTCTTGCGAATACATCTTCGGCGACACCAACTGGCATCTTGACCGCCTCGCCCAGGGCTTAGGGATCTAGATCGCTTGGGTCACCCGTGCGCAGCCGCTCACTGATTTCAACCGGGGCCACGGTCGGCATCCGAGTCAGCGAGGAAGAAATGCGCGCCGGTCTCGACTTCAGCGAACACGGGCGAAGCGCCAAATGGGTTTCGCCTCAGGTCGCCGCGATCTCGGCGTCGCGCTCTTTGCGTTTGGGACAAGCACTACAAGTTAAGGGCTCGCCATCGTCATCGAAAACGTCAGCTCCGCCGCACGAACCACGCAGACAGCGGTTATTGAGGATCACGCCCACCGCCATGATGGCCATCGCAATGGCGACGATGCCGATAGTGAGGGCTAGGAGAATCACGGCTGTCCTGATCTCATTGTCTCATCGAAGGCTGTGGAAGCAAGCTCGTCGAAGCCTTCGTCGTCTCCCCGGACAAGCATCAACACCGCTAAACCCTCGCGTTCAGCGAGTTCAAGTCCAGAAGTTTCGCCGAGCACGAGTATTGCGGTAGCGTAGGCGTCCGCGCGCATCGCACTGCCGGCGAGCACGGTGACCGAGGCCGTGCGATGTTCGACCGGGCGCCCGGTCCGCGGATCGATCGTGTGTGAGTAGCGCCTGCCGTCGATTTCACGAAAGTTGCGGTAATCACCGGATGTCGCCAGCGCGATATTGCTGAGCGGCAATATTCGATGCGCCACACCCCCCGCGTGGTCGGGAGCCTCAATCCCAATTCGCCATCGCTTTCCTTCGGCGTTGAGCCCACGCACTCGGACTTCCCCGCCAACCTCGACCATGTGGCTGTATTGCCCAAGCTGCGAGAGGGCTTCAGAGACCCGGTCGACCGCGTAGCCCTTGGCGATCGCCGAGAGGTCGCATTCGATCTGGGATACCGCCTTGCGAACCGATTGCGAGCCCGAGTCTAAGAGAATTTTTTTCCACCCGGTTCGCTCCTTGAGCGAATCGAGCGTGTCGGATGTGGGCATCACAGTAGGCTTTGTGCGGCCAAACCCCCATGCTTCGACCAACGGCCCGACGGTGATATCGAAGGCGCCTCCAGACGCCTCGCTCACCGCTCGCGCGGCAGCGAAAACGGCGAATGTCTCGGGGCTGAGTGCGAACGGTTCGCCAGATGAATGCCGGTTGAATAGCGAGAGTTCCGAGTCGTCGCGATAAGTCGACATCGCCCGATCGACGCTATTGAGCTCGGCGTCGATTACAGAACGAAGGTGCGCGTCGTCTAGCGGCTTGGCGGAGACGATCGAGACGTTGTAGGTCGTCCCCATCGTTTCACCTCGGAAAGTTTGTGTGGGTGGAACTGGTAGTTTCTCGCAGGCCGCTAATACAGCGACTGAGATTGCGAACGCGAACAGTCTTACGAATCTCGGGTTGGAGCGGCGCGTGTCGTTACCCGATTGGTCCACAGAGATTGATCCATCCGTGGAAACCGCTTGCTGACGCGCGCGGCTCGAACGCAACGGACTGCCACGTGACGGAACGCCTAGGATCGAATCTGGCGCTGTCGCGCGCATTTGCTAGCCGCCAAAGTCGTCGAACAGGATGTTCTCTGGCTCGACACCGAGGCCGTCAAGCATATTGAAACAGGCCGTCATCATCGGCGGCGGTCCGCACATGTAGTATTCACAATCTTCAGGCGCTGGGTGGTCCTTCAAATAATTGTCGAGCAACACCTGGTGAATGAAACCGGTGTCGCCTTCCCAGTTATCTTCGGGCAGCGGGTCCGACAGAGCCAGGTACCACTTGAAATTCGGGTTTTCGGCGGCAATCGCATCGAAGTGATCGACGTAGAAAGCCTCGCGCAGACTCCGAGCACCGTACCAAAACGTCACTTTTCGCTCTGTACTCAAACGCCTGAACTGGTCAAAGATGTGAGAGCGCATCGGCGCCATGCCCGCGCCGCCACCGATGAACACCATTTCAGCCTCAGTATCGCGGGCGAAAAACTCGCCAAACGGGCCGGCAATTTCAACTTTGTCTCCTGGCTTCAAGTTGAATATGAACGACGACATGATTCCCGGGGGCGTTCCCTTCGGCGAACGCGGTGGCGGTGAAGCCACACGCACGTTAAGCATGATGATGCCGCGTTCGTCGGGGTAGTTTGCCATCGAATAGGCGCGCTCCACCGGCTCTTCGACTTTCGAGACGTACTGCCAAAGGTTGAATTTGTCCCAGTCTTCGCGGTACTCGTCGCCGATCACCATGTCTTTGTATTCGACAACGTGCGGCGCGCAAGTAATTTGGATGTAGCCGCCCGCACGGAACGGAACGGCCTCACCCTCGGGGAGTTCGAGCACAAGTTCTTTGATGAACGTTGCCACGTTGTCGTTCGAGCGCACCGTACACATCCAGCGCTTGACCGAGAACACCTCGCTGGGGACTTTGATTTCCATGTCCCCTTTGACTTTTACCTGGCACGAAAGCCGACAGCCTTCGCGCGCCTCGCCCCGCGTGATGTGTCCCGTTTCGGTGGGCAGCATCGCCCCGCCTCCGGAAACGACGCCGACCTTGCAGACACCACAGCTGCCCTTGCCGCCGCAGGCTGAGGGGATAAAAATCTTGTTGTTTGCGAGGGTGCCAAGCAGGGTTCCGCCCGAAGGCACCATGAGCGCATTTGCTGGGTCGCCGTTAATCCAAATATTGACGTTACCGCTGGCGACCAGCTTATTCTTCGCCATCATCAAGACGGCCACGAGCGTCAAAATGACGACCGTGAACATGAATACGCCGAGGAGAATGGTGTTCATAATTTTTGCGCCTGGGGTCTCCGTCTATAGCTGAATTCCGCCGAACGCCATGAAACCAATCGCCATCAGTCCGGTGAGAATGAATGTCATGCCTAGTCCGCGCAGGCCATGGGGAACGTTGCTGTAGCGCATGCGCTCGCGAATCGAGGCCAGAGCGATGATCGCCAGCGCCCAGCCCGCCCCCGAGCCGAATCCGAATACAACGCTCTCGGCCAAGGTGTAGTCGCGCTCAACCATCAGCAGCGAACCTCCCAATATGGCGCAATTCACCGCGATCAGCGGGAGGAATACGCCCAACGCAGCATAAAGAGCAGGCGCGTAGCGGTCAAGCGTCATCTCGACAATTTGCACCATCGCCGCTATCGTGCCGATGTAACAAAGAAATCCTAGGAACGACAGATCGTACTCGGCCAGTTCAGGACTGATCCAGGCAAGAGCCCCGTCGCTCAACAGATACCTGAACATCAGGTTGTTCATCGGCACGGTCACGGTCTGAACGAAAACGACCGCCGCGCCGAGCCCGATTGCCGTAGTGACCTTTTTCGAGCAGGCCAAGAACGAGCACATGCCCAGGAAAAACGTCAGCGCCATGTTGTCGATGAAGATCGACTTTATCGCGAGGTTGAGGTACTGTTCCATCGCTCTAGCCCTGCTCCTCGACTTGATCGGGCTTCCAAGTCCGCAGTGCCCAAATAAAGAGTCCAATCAAGAAGAATGCGCCGGCCGAAACACCGAGCAGACCGTTGGGTACGTACCAACCGCCGTCGTTGGCGGTCACTAAAACAGTCGTTCCGAAGAGCTTGCCCTGAGCGAGGAGTTCGCGTAGGAATGCTACCGCCATCAGCACAACGCTGTAGCCCAACCCGTTGCCGATGCCGTCGATCAAACTCATGATCGGTCCGTTCTGCATCGCGAACGCTTCGGCGCGTCCCATGATGATGCAGTTCGTAATGATCAGCCCCACAAACACCGAGAGCTGTTTGCTGATCTCGAAAAGGTAAGCCTTCAATATCTGGTCGGTGACAATCACGAGTGAGGCGATGATCGTCAACTGCACGATGATGCGGATGCTGCCCGGAATGAAGTTCCGCAGCACACTAATCGATAGATTCGATAGCGCTAAAACGCTGGTCACGGCGAGACACATCACAAAAGCAGTCTCAAGCTTCGTAGTCACCGCCAATGCCGAGCAAATGCCCAATACCTGAAGCGCAATCGGGTTGCTCTCAAACAGCGGATCGATGAGCGTAGTTTTCGCCGCGGATGCCATCAGGCCTGCCCCTCTCGAAATTTCTGAAGGTATTTTAGAAATCCGGCCTCGCCGAGCCAAAATTCCAGCATCATGCTCACGCCGTTACTGGTGATCGTTGCGCCGGTCAAGCCGTCAACCTGGTGGGGAGCAGCCTCGGGGCTCCCCGCATTGCCTTTTATTACTCGAATCGCCGGTTTGCCCGCGTCGTCGTACGCCATTCGGCCGGGCCACAACGATTTCCACTTGGGGTTGTCCACTTCGCCGCCCAAACCCGGCGTCTCGCCATGTTCGTAGTACGTCAAACCCTCGATCGTCGTGCCATCGCGGCCGATTGCCAAGAAACCATACAGCGTCGACCATAAGCCGTAGCCTTCGATGGGTATGACGCACATGGTCGTCTCGCCGTTCTCGATCACGTGATAGACCAGAGCATGATTGGGAACGCGTTTGATCGCCGAACGGTTCGAGGGAGCCTCGCGACTGGTCGCCGGGTCGGAGGCTGCGTCGGACTGATCGAACGTCGTTGGATCAATGTCGGTTTCCTCGCCTTTTTCGAGATCGACGACTACCGCCTTGACGTTCTCAAAGCGCTCCAGAATATCCTCGGGAGTGAGAGTTTCACCCTGCTGGGCTAAGCCCGCCGCGTAAAGAACGTTCTTCTGTTTATCGAGCAGCGCATTGAGTTCTTGACGCTCGTTTAAAGAAACAGCGGAAGTTGAAACTAAAACCGCACAAACAACGCACACGGCAGCCGCGAAAAGGACAGTGTAGACGGCGTTATGCTGCATACCGTGCCTTCCTGCGCTTGATGTTGGCTTGCACCACGAAATGATCGATGAACGCCGCGAAAAGGTTCATGAATAGAATTGCAAGCATCATGCCTTCGGGGAACGCTGGGTTGATCACGCGGATCAGGATCGCGAGCACCCCAATCATAAATCCATAGATATAGCGGCCCGTATTGGTGTGGGCGGCCGAGACCGGGTCGGTCGCCATGAAGACCAATCCAAACGCCCAACCGCCCAGAACGATATGCCACTCGAAAGGAACGTTCATCAGCGGGTTGGTCGTCGAGCCGGCGGCGTTTAACGCTTGAACCATCAAGAACGATCCGGCAACAACGCCCAGCATGATGCGCCAAGATCCAATGCCTGAGGCGATCAGGATCGCCGCCCCGATCAAGCAAGCAAGTGTGGAAGTTTCTCCCATCGAGCCTGGGACGAATCCGAGGAACGCGTCCCACCAAGTGACGGCGGTAGAGACCAGCGCCTAGGAGCCGCTCACGGCGGCATTGGCCAGCCAGGTCGCGCCGTCGATCGAGGTATCGGCGGCGATCCAAACCGCGTCGCCGGAGATCTGCGCCGGATAGGCAAAGAACAAAAACGCTCGCGATGTCAGCGCGGGATTGAGAATATTCATTCCCGTGCCGCCAAAGATTTCCTTGCCGATGATCACGCCGAAGGCTATGCCGAGCGCTACCTGCCAAAGCGGGATCGTCGGCGGCAGCACGAGCGGGAAGAGCATCCCCGTGACCAGAAAGCCTTCGTTGATTTCATGCCGGCGGACGATCGAGAATAGCGCCTCGCAATTGCCGCCGACCATAAATGTCACAAGCAACACGGGCAAGTAATAGAGCGCGCCGTGGATCACGCACGAAATCAGATCGCCAGCGTCAAAAGCCCCAAAACCAAGCGCCTTTATCGCGCCCGTCTGCCATGTGTCGAGTGGCAAGGCACCGTTCGAGATCGCCAGGTGCGCCTGGAATCCGGTGTTGTACATCGCCATGAAAACGCATGGCAGCAGCGCAACAACAACAGTCATCATCATGCGCTTGAGGTCGAGCCCGTCGCGAACGTGCGATGCGCCGCGGGTCGTCGAGCCGGGCGTATATAGAAACGTGTCCGCAGCTTCGTACAGCGGATACAGCTTTTCTAGCGGTCCGCCTTCCTCGAACTTCTTGCCTACTGAATCAAGAAATTTACGCATATGATTGCGAGTTCGTAAAACAAATCCGGCTAAATTTCAACTCAGCCTTCCTTCTCGATCTGGGCCAAAACATTCCGCAGCAGCCGCCCGTAGTCCGCCTTGCCGGGCGAGACGAACGAGCACAGAGCGACATCTTCTTCGCACAGTTCAAGCACGCCGAGTTCCTGCGCTCGTTCCGCATCTCCAACGAGTAACGCCCGCAGCAAGAATGTCGGCAGGATATCGATCGGCATCACCTTCTCGTACATGCCGATAGGGACCATTGCGCGGTCAGAACCGTTCGACGTCGTTGTGAAGCTGAACTTCTTGCCCGGCATCAATTTCGAGAGAAAAACGTTGACCATTGAGTAGGTATTGCTGCCGAGCGCCAACCAGCCGAGAAAGTCTCGGTTGCGCGCCTCGGCCAGCACGGATATTTGAGAGTGGTAGCGGCCAAGATAGCCAAATACACTTCCCGAGGCGGCTCGGCCGGAAAGCACCGAGCCAGATATGAGGCGTGTTTCTCCGGTCTTGAGTTCGCGCTCGGTGAGCGAAGCCGTCGAGGCGCCTAGCCTCGTCCGTAGCAGGCGCGACCGCTCGACAGCCGGGCCGGCAAGCGAAATAATGCGCTCAACATCGAGCACGCCGTTGCCAAACAACTTGCCGATCGCGATGACGTCTTGATAATCGAGATGCCAGACCTGTTTGTGAAGGTCGACCGGATCAAGCAAATGAATGTGTAGGCCGGCAGTGCCGCTGGGGTGTGGCCCGCTAAATATCTGTTCGCTGAAGCCACCGCTCGGAGGAACGCTAACGGCGCTGCCGGCAGCTTTGCAAACGTACACGGTCGCACCGTCCGCAACCTTGCCGATCGCTGCCAATCCACGCGCGAAGTGATCTTCGCGGCCGCTTAAAACGGTATCAACAGAAGGGGCCAGCGGGTTTGTGTCAGTTGCGGTGACAAATATTGAATGCGCCCTGGCGTCGATTGCCGGCACTTTTCCGAAGGGCCGTACGCGCAGGGCAGTCCAAAGTCCAGACTCGACCAGTAACTTCCGAACATCGTCGACCGGTAACTCTGAAGGATGTCTGCCGCTATAGGAGTCGAACGAGACGCTGTCGCGTCCGCCGGCAAGCTCGCTTTGGTCGAGTTGAATAACCACCGATTGCAGCGCGCGACGAGCGCCACGGTTGATTGCCGAGATCTGGCCACCAGCTGGCGCTGTATAGACGACGCCCGGCGATTTCTTGTCTTCGAATAGCACCTGACCGCGTCGCACGTCATCGCCGACGGAGACCCGCATTGTTGGCTTCATGCCGACGTAGTCTTCCGCCAAAAGCGCGACGTGGCTGGGCGCGGCCGTTGAGTCGATCGTTTGCTGGGGCGCGCCCGTGATCGGCAGGTCTAGTCCCTTGCTGATTTTGTGAAGCCCCATGAATCCGACTATTTCTCGGGCTGCGGTTGATTCCAGAAGGTCGGCCTGATATCGCCTCGTTGTAACGATTCGTCAAGTCTTCCCGAGGGCTTCGTCCGTGTTTCGAGCGACTCCTTAAAAAACGTCAAAAAACGTCCGCGTCCTAGCGAAAGCGTCCTGGTCGAGCCTCACCTGTCACCACTAACGGCTGTCAATCTCCCTACGGTTCTTATCGTCTACAGCGATACAAGCTGTAGCTCAGAGACAAAGATCAGTCAGCGATGCGACGCGGTAAAGACTCGTAAACGATTGGGGGCGGCGGGCGGCTCTGCGAGACAATGCGTGTAAAATTCAGTCCACCTGCCGTGACTCTCATTGTAGCGCTTTACGACATGATCGGCCATTGTCGGAGAAGTCGAACTGCCTCGACCAGTGTTCTGGAAATCCAGTCAAAGCGAAGCCTCCCCGCCGTTCTCTATAATGCGTTTGTGCCTCTCGAAACTGCGGCTCCGCCGGATACTACCAGCTTCATCATCGCCGTGAACGGTGCCTCGCGCTCTGTCGCCGGTGGCACGACGATCGAAGCGTTGATTCTCGACCTCGATCTCGATCTCGATGCTGTGGCGATCGAGCGCAACCGCGACATCGTGAGGCGATATGACTGGCGCGCGACCGTGCTCGCGGAAGGCGATACAATCGAAATAGTTCATTTTGTCGGCGGCGGCTAAAGAGAATTAATTTTTTTCTTCCGCGATCGTCCAAGATGTCGTAGAATTACCAGGGTCGGCATAGGCCTCGGTTTCATAGATCGTTCATTCGTAGTGTCAACAAGAATTAAGCCAGTGACAAAAAACAGCGCAGCGAAGACCCCCGCAACTCCGCCAGCATTCAGCAGCCTTGAAGTCGCAACCATTACCGGAGTGAGTTTGCGCCAGCTTCAGTGGTGGGACGAACAAGGCGTCGTCACACCGATGCAAAAAGGACACCGACGCCTCTACCGAATGAGTGAGGTTGTCGAGATCGCATTGATCACCGAGCTACGCCGCAAGGGAATCTCGCTACAGAAAATTCGCAAGGTTCTAGCGCACGTGCAAAAAGAGCACGGAGATGCGTTCTTCGCTCCGCGGAAAAATGGTTCTGAGCTGCACTTACTCACCGACGGCGAAAGCGTGTTCCTCGAGGATTCCGATCGAGGCATCGTCAATATTTTGAAGCAGTCCAACCAGCCGATCATCTCGGTCTGCGTCTCTGACCAGGTTGCTCGGCTCAACGCACGGACGGGGCTCCGCAAGCCGGTCACCCGCGAAACGAAGACTGCGGCGCCGGTTCGTACACGCAAGGCGTCGTAGAAAATCTAGTCGGCAGTTCTCACCACGTGGGGAGCGAAAGTGGGGAGAGCTGCATCAATACCAGGCGGTCAGCGCACGGAGGCGTATTTTTGCGGTCCCTTGAGCACGACGATCGAGCGCCGGGAAGTAGTGGCGCACCTATCGCCTGCTTTCGCCGTCAGCTAGAGCATTTTCAGGAACAGCTATAGACTGCTTGCCGCAGCACCAAGCCCGTGAAAATCGGAGGCACGACTGTAAGGGAGTGCGGTGGCGAAGGGTTAACTGGGAAAGATGAGTCGGGCCCATTTGAGGAATGATCAGCAGGTCCCGACTCAGCGTATTCCAGAAAGCCCCTTCGCCACCGCACTCCCTTACAGTCGCGCCTCCGAATTTGGACAGCGGAATCTAGTCTCCAGAAATTGCTGGCTTCACCGCTTTTTTTTAAGACCGGTCTATGGCATCAGCGAAATTGCTCTAGTGAGAAATGCGGGCCAAGGTTATCCCACGAGGAATTGAATCGATCAGCGGCTCGTGGTTGTTCGTGCTGAAATCGATGTGAAGGGCTACATCAATCTACGAGTAAGGTGTTTGAGGTCAGACGAAAACAAATTTAGCTCACGGTTTCAGCCGTGAGCTAAATTAGATCCACACAACAGGGCTCCGCCCTTGTGTGTTAGTCGTTCAGGGCGGCCGCTAGACGTTATCGGGCGACGGCACCTCAAAGCCCTTGCGGTAAGTCTTAGTCAGCATCTCGTTTGCGCGCTTGTCGTTGGTGAATTCCTGAGCACGTGGGTCGAAATCAAGCACCTTGCCGCGCTGGAAGGCGATGTTGCCCAGATGCGCCAGCCCGGCTGCATAGTGCGCGGTTTCCACGGGGCCGTTCTGATCTTCAGTCTTGCGGCTGCGGACCGCCTTGATGAAGTTTTCGAAGTGCCGCGTCGGAGCCTCGCCGCTATCGACGAGCTCGGGCTTGCGGCCGCGGAAAATCTCCCACTTTGTGTAACCGGAGATCGCCATGTAGCCGTCGGAACCGTAGAACAGATTGCCGTTGGCCGAGCCAGTCTCGTGATTCGAGTGCCAGAAACGCACCGAAACTTCCGCAAGCTTATTCTCGTTGCCGAACTCCATTGTCGTGCTCAGCGCCTCGGGCGTTTCGCGGTGGTCCTGCCAGAGATACTTTCCGCCCATCGAGGAAATGCGCGTCGGTAGCGTGACACCCAGGCCCCACTGCAGCATGTCGGTCTCGTGGATGCCCTGGTTTCCGATTTCGCCATTGCCGAAATCCCAGGTCCAGTGCCAGTTGTAATGGACGTGGCGTTTTGAATACGGACGCCACTTTCCGGGTCCGACCCACAGATTGTAGTCGAGATCCTTCGGGGGATTTTCATCAGGCGCAGCTTCAAGAGCATCGCGCCACTTGAAGATATTTACGCGGCCCATGTAGACGTCGCCGATTGCGCCGTCGCGAAGTTTTTGGACCGCCTCACGAATTGCTTCTGAGCTGCGAAGCTGCACGCCGTGCTGCACGATGCGGTCGTATTTGCGAGCGGCGGCGACCAAGCTCAGGCCCTCGTTGTAAACGTGCGTCGCGGGCTTTTCGACGTAGACGTCTTTGCCGGCTTGACAAGCCCAAATGGCTGCCAGCGTGTGCCAATGGTTCGGAGTCGCGACGGTAACGACGTCAATATCCTTATCGTCTAGAACCCTGCGAAGATCTTGGACGATCTTTGGCTTGTGGCCATGTTTCGTTTCAAACTCACCCGCGCGTTTCGCGGCGATCTCCAGATCGGGGTCGACGAACGTTGTGACCTCGACGTTCTCGAGCGGCTGCAGGCCGTTCATGTGGCTTTGGCCTCGGCCATTCACGCCCAGCACCGCGACGCGGATGCGGTCGTTGGCGCCGAGCACGCGACCGGCAGCGGCAAACGAGGCGGCCGGAGCAGCGGCGGCTGCGGCTGTGGTCTTCACAAAGGTTCTTCGTTCCATCGATACAGGTCCTCCGCTGTTTATCTTAGCCGAAACCGAGCCACAAAACGCCGATAGTTGGGCGGTCTTGAGCTATACGCCGGAGCTTGCGTTAAAACCGCCGTCGACCGGAATGACAGTGCCTGTAATGAAACTAGACAGCTCTGACGCCAGGAACAGCGCCGTGCCCTGCAGCTCGTGTGGTTCACCTAACCGAGCCATCGGCGTTTTCGCTAGCACTTTCTGGTATCGCGGCGTAAGATCGCCCGCCGCGTCGAACGCTAGGTACTTGAGCTGCTCCGTCAGAAAGAACCCTGGCGCAATGGCGTTAACGCGTATCCCGACTGGCGCCAGATGAACCGCCAACCATTCGGTAAAGTTGCTGACAGCCACCTTCGCCGCGGAATAGGCGGGGATGCGCGTGAGCGGCTTGAACGCGTTCATCGACGAGATGTTGATGATCGAGCCAGCGCCCCGGCCGTGCATGTCTGGAGTGAGCTTTTGGCGTGACAATACCGTCCCCATCAGGTTGAGGTCGAAGGCCTTGCCAAAAGCTGAAGCATCCAAACCGTAGAACGAATCACCAGCGTTTCCGGCGTCGCTCGACATTAATTGGTCGACTGCGGTCGTCGCGGCGGCGACGTTTCCGCCCGCCCCGTTGATAAGGACGTCGACTGGCCCAAGACCTGCGTGGATTTCTTCGAGCGCGGAGTTGAGTGAGTCTTCGGATAAAACGTCGCAGTCAAAACCGAGCACTTTCACGCGCCACAATTCAATTAGCTCGGCGGCGCGCGTGCGAGCGGCATCGCCGTTGATGTCGAGCAGCGCGATCTGCGACCCAGCCCCGCCGAAGGCGTCAGCGAACGAGCGACAAAGAACCCCGGCTCCACCGGTGATGACGACAGTCTTCCCCAAGAGGTCGTCGAAGTTCAATGCGCGGGCGTCGGCGGGCACGGTGGTTTATCGGGCCTGATAGAACACGACTTTGTGACTACTCATATTGTGGATTTGAGCCTCGATGATCGAGAAGCGTATCAAGTTCGCGCGATCCCGAAGCGCCTCGATCGTCTCTCTAGAAAGATCGGCCACGAACACGTCACAGGCATCCGAATACGAGTAGCGATCATAACGCGCAGACGCTGCGGCCAGGAACGGTATCGCCTCATCCCAGAAGTTTTTTCGCTTAAGGGCGCGCCTCTCACGTCCGACCTCGCGGGTGATCTCGATCATTCCGCGAGGGCTCTGGAACTCGATTCGAAGACACTTCGAAGGGTCGAACGCCTGGCTGGGATCGTCATCCGGAAATGTGTTTAGAAAATCCGCGATCTCGCCGCCCGTGGCCTCCAGGCCAACCCAGCGAAATCTCGAGTCATCGCTTACTAACGAACCACGCGCAAGTATTTTTGCGATCCGCGCGACGTCCTTGCCGGTAACGGCGAGAATCTTGCCAACCAACGCTTCCGTCGGAAGGTCGACTCGGTTCACCGCGACCATGTTGACGTAGCCGGCGGACTCATCACTGACCTTGCAGGGGATGAAAGCGGGAAGAGCCACCACGAAATTCTAGCGAACTGAAACGGCGGAGCGATCAGTTAATAAAACCGTGCTCGCGGAGCTTCTCACCCAGCTCCGGTTCTTCCCAGAACATGATTCGTTCGAGAATGCGACCGTCTTCGATCACAGCCCCGTAAGGCACGTCTTCAAACGGAAATGTTTCCTTTAGAAGTTTGAGGTCCGGCGAGAGCTTTACGTTGCTGAGTCCGGCATCTTCCACGAACCCCGGCCCCCAGTCGAAGTCTTGGGTGGGGATCCCAACGAACTCGGAGTTCCAGTCGTACTTCGACATCGTCTGACCCGCATCGAGACAATGCATGCAGCTTGGATTAAAAAAATAGAGAAATATCTTGCCCTCGAGCAGTCCGTACTCGGCTCCGTCCGCTGTGATCGTCGACGGCACATCTCCACCTGGAGCCGGCCCAAGCCTATCGACTGCAAGCATTACGGCCGACAGCGCGACAACACCGGCCAGCGCAAACGCTGCGCCCTTCATCGCCGCCGGCTTCGGTGCGAAATACGCGGCCAGGGCGGCGATCGCTAACATCCCGGCGTCGCTCCAGAAAAATGCCGGGCCAACAGCACGCTCTAGCCACGGAAAGCAGGAACAGTCTTCGCCCTGGAGAGTCTGGTAGTTGATCCCCACATAGGCCATGAAAACCAATAGCAGCAGGGCCGACAGATAACCGCCCCAGCGACGCCAGGCGGGGCGCAGCAGCAACACGCCGGCGCCAACCTCCGACATCGCGACGACCATCGTTCCAGCCAAGCTCCACTTGACCGGGACAAGCAATTGGGTCAGTTTAAGCTGCCAGCCCGAAATGTCGCTTAGCTTCCAAAGCCCGGCGGTGAACCACAGGAACGCCATGATCACCGCCGCTCCCCAGCCGACCCACGACTTCCAAGCGGCATCTTGTTGAGCAGTTTCTTGCATACCCAGTTCGACGCCACGGCGCGCAAAGCGTAAGCGTTCAAACTAGTATACGAGCCCAGTTTGCAACAATTATGTTGATGCAAAAGGCCGATGGAATGAACTACGCCCCGACGGGCAAGTCGGAACCTGTCGTCAAACCTGGCGAGTTCGCGTTCGCGGCCATGGCTCTCGATCACGGGCACATCTACGGCATGTCGAACGGCCTCATCGAAGCCGGCGCCGACCTAAAGTGGGTCTTCGACCCTGACCCGGCTCAAGTAGAGAAGTTCGTTGCAGCGTACCCACAAGCAAGCGTCGCCCGAAGCAACCAGGAAATTTTCGACGACCCAGAAGTTCAGCTAGTCGCCTCTGCCGCGATCCCTAACTTGCGCTGCCCGTTGGGCTGCGAGGTGATGGAGCATGGCAAGCACTACTTCACTGACAAGGCGCCAATGACAACGCTCGCGCAGGTCGACGACGCGAAGGCGAAGGTCGCGGCGACCGGCCAGAAATACGCCGTCTACTATAGCGAGCGCCTGCACACCGAGTGCTCGATTTACGCCGGCAACCTGATCGCCGAGGGCGCCATCGGACGCGTCATTCAAGTCATCGGCATGGGTCCGCACCGCCTGAGCGCGCCGTCACGCCCTGACTGGTTTTTCAACTTCGAACAGTATGGCGGCATTCTGTGCGATATCGGTAGCCACCAGATCGAGCAATTCTTGTTCTACACCGGTGCGAAAGACGCGACGGTCAGTGCCAGCCGCGTCGCCAACTACAACAACAAGCAGTACCCCGAACTCGAAGACTTTGGCGACGCCTCGCTGGTAGCGGACAACGGCGCGACAAATTATTTTCGGGTCGACTGGTTCACGCCCGACGGCTTGGGCGCCTGGGGAGACGGACGTGCGTTTATCCTAGGCACCGACGGCTACATCGAATTGCGTAAGTACTTGGACGTCGGCCGCGAAGGCGAATCCGACCAACTCTACCTTGTCAATCAAAAAGGCGAGCAGCACATCCGCACTCACAACACGGTTGGCTTCCCGTACTTCGGTCAGCTCGTCCTCGATTGCCTCAACGGAACCGAGACCGCGATGACCCAAGACCACACGTTCAAGGCCGCCGAGCTGTGTCTTATCGCCCAGCGGGACGCGGTCAAGGTGGAGTAGGCGGGCGGTGCTCGCGGACAGTAGTTCCGGTCGATTGACTCGCCCGCGCGGCGCCCATCCGCCTGACATCCAACCCCAGGGCTGACTGCCCATTCCCGATGCAATTCCTCTCGAAGTTCGCTCAACAGTGACGGCTTTAAACGCACTTCTCTACGTTCCCGCGTTGTACTGGATCGCGGTCTCGTTCGTGGCATGCCGACACCGGTTGCTTAAGACACCGAAGGATCGCGGGACGAGCAACCGACCAGCAATCTCGATCCTAAAACCAGCCCAATCCGCTCAAGAAAACTTCGCCGAAAACCTTCGCAGCCACGCCGCTCAGCAATACCCCGAGTTTGAAATCCTGGTGGGCATCCATGGGTCCGATCAGGTAGCGAGCCGTGCAATTGAACAGGTTCGCTCTGAATTCCCGAAATTGAGAATCGAGGCGATCACGTGCGACGAAGCGTCCCCAGGATCGAATCCCAAGGTCGCGGTGTTAGAGCGGCTCGCCGAACACGCTAGTCAGGCAGTTTGGGTCGTCAGCGACGCTGACATCGAAGTACCGGCGGGCTATCTTGACGGTCTACAAGATTCGCTCGCCAAGCCAGGCGTTGGACTCGTCACCTGCCTATTCCACGCAAGACCGAGCCGAGGCCTTCCGTCCCTCCTCGAAGCCCTGTGGATAAACAGCGAGTTCATGGGCCAAATCCTACTGGCCCGCGCCGTACAAAGTATGAAGTTCGCGATAGGGGCGACGGTTGCTTTTCATCGAGACACGCTCGACAAAATTGGAGGCTTCCGCACACTCCGCAACTACATCGGTGACGATTACGTCCTCGGTGAAGAGATCGATCGCGCGGGCTACCGTGTGTCGCTGTGCTCTATCCCGGTTACTACTCATCTGCCCAACTACAGCTTTAGACGGCTTTGGCGGCATCAGCTCCGTTGGTCGCGGACGATCCGAAGCCAGCGCCCGGGTGGCCATGTCGGACTCGTTGTCACGAACGCTACGGTATGGGCCGTCGCCGCCGCAATCCTCGCTTCGAGCGACGCTTTGACCGTCTCCGCAACTATTATTTGCGCACGTGTGCTGGCACAAATCTTCATGCCTGCCACTGCCAGCACTACGTCGTTCCTCCAGCATCTACTTCTTTTCCCCCTACTCGATCTTCTCGCCTTCTCGATCTGGCTAGCCAGCTTCTTCAGCAACGAAGTCACCTGGGCCGGCAAGAAGTACCGCCTAGGCCCGAAGGGTAAAATCCTGAGCTAAGCAACGCCCGTGTTCGTTCCGACACGCCTATCCCTCAACACTCTTCAACCTTCATATTTCGCCCAGAGTCGATTGGCTATACTTGGAATTTGCTGATGTCCGGCGGTGGCCAGAAATCGATTTTGCTGCTCAAACCCCGGGGATTTTGCGCCGGTGTCGTTCGAGCCATCGATATCGTTGATCTGGCCCTCGATGCCTACGGTCCGCCCGTTTACGTCCGTAAGGAAATAGTCCACAATCGCCACGTTGTGAATGACCTCGCCAGCCGAGGCGCCATCTTCGTGGACGAGCTGCAAGAAGTCCCCGCCGAGGGTCGAGTAGTCTACAGCGCCCACGGTGTGGCGCCATCGGTCCGTGACGACGCTAGGGCACGGAGCCTGCAAGTGATCGACGCCACCTGTCCTCTGGTCACCAAAGTTCATTTAGAAGCCATTAAATTTGCCAAGGCCCACAACACCATCTTGCTGATCGGTCATCGCGACCACGACGAAGTCATCGGCACCCTGGGCGAGGCCCCCGACCGCACCATCGTCGTCTCGTCCCCCGAAGAGGCCGAAGCGGTACGCGTTCCCGACTCATCGAGCGTTGCCTACTTGACCCAAACCACCCTCAGTCTCGACGAGGCCGAAGCGATCATCGGCGTCCTTCGCAAGCGTTTTCCCGCAGTCCAAGCGCCGCCCGCTCAGGATATTTGCTACGCCACGGAAAACCGTCAGCAAGCCGTCAAGCGAACCGCCGAACGCGCCGACCTGCTGCTTGTCGTCGGCTCCCAGAACAGTTCTAACTCCAAACGCCTGGTGGAAGTCGTCGAAAATGGCGGCATCCCCGGCTACTTGATCGACGACGAACACGACATCGATACTACCTGGCTTGACGGCATCCACAACGTCGCCATCACCGCCGGAGCGTCGGCGCCAGAGTTTCTTGTTCAGCGCGTCATCGAATATCTAAAAGACTTCGATTTTTCGAGCGTCCGCGAGGTCGAGATCATCGAAGAGGACGTCAAATTCCCGCTCCCACCTGATTTGGTGGCTCATCAGCAGTTGACTCAAATATCGACGGTTTCATGAGCACCGCGCCACACTGGAATACGGGCCTCGCAGTTGCCCGCGCCCGGGCAGCCGATCTCTCCACCGACATCGAGTCGGCGATCGACAGTGCCTGCGAATACCTCTTCAACCGCCAAACCGCGGAGGGCTATTGGGTAGGCGAACTCGAAGCGGACACCACGCTCCAGTCCGATTATGTCGCCCTACAGTTGTGGCTCTATCCGCCCGACCCTGACGGCACTTGGAACCCGCCGACTCGTGAACGAGTCGATGCCGCCTGCTGCCGCATTCTTGAGCACCAACTTCCCGACGGCGGTTGGAACATCTATGCCAGAGGGCCGGCCAACGTCAGCGCATCCGTCAAGGCCTACTTCTCGCTTAAGGTGGCTGGACTCAACGCGGACGATGACCGCATGCGTCGAGCGCGTCAAACTATCCTCGACCTAGGTGGAGTCGAAGCAACCAACAGCTACACAAAAATCTACTTAAGTTATTTCGGCGTATACCCGCATGCGAAGGTTGCCTCGATTCCACCGGAGATATTTCTTCTCCCCGAAAGCAACCGCTTCAGCATCTACGGCATGTCGTCGTGGAGTCGCGCAATACTCGCGCCGCTGTCAGTGCTCAGCGCCACGAAGGCGCAGCGGGAAGTGCCGCGAGGTTTTCGTATCAGCGAGATCTTCTCCGGTCACGAGCCCGATCTGGCGGAACGGCTGAGCTGGAAACGATTCTTCCTGCTTGTCGACAAAGGCCTCAAACTTTGGGAAGCGTCGGGCATCCGAACAGACCGTCGAAAAGCAATCGATGCGGCCGCCGACTGGATGCTCCGCCACCTCGAAAACTCCGACGGTCTTGGCGCTATCTACCCCGCCATGATGAATTCCATCATGGCTCTCAGCGAGATCGCCAGCGCTCCCGACGATCCACGTTTGCAGCGCGAGCTCAAACGTTTCGACGCTCTCATTGTTCACGATGACGACGGCTTCCGCGTGCAACCGTGCCACTCGCCGGTTTGGGATACGGCGATGACGCTGTTTGCCATCGGTACCGCAAAGGATGACCCCGGAGAACCCGCCAAGTGGGCTCTAGCGCGCGGCGCTGACTGGCTCGTGAGCAAGGAAGTTTGCCAAAAAGGCGACTGGTCGGTCAAGAAGCCAAGCGCGGAGCCGGGTGGTTGGTACTTCGAGCATGCCAATGAGTTCTACCCCGACACCGATGACACTGCAAAAGTCCTGCTCGCGCTCGACGTTATCGAGGGCAACGACCTCGACCGCCAGCGGGCAGCCGAGCGCCGCGGCCTCGACTGGCTGGCCGCGATGCAGTCGGCCGATGGCGGCTGGGCTGCCTTTGACGCCGACAACAACGCCGAGATACTTACACACGTCCCCTTTGCCGACCACAACGCAATGCTCGACCCGACCTGCGCCGACATCACCGGGCGCGTCGTCGAGGCGCTTTCGCGCCGCGGGTCACAGCGATACAGTGGCTCGATCGCCCGAGGTGTCGAGTACCTCCGCCGCAACCAAGAAGAAGACGGCAGCTGGTACGGACGCTGGGGCGTGAACTACCTCTACGGCACCTGCTTCGCCCTACGAGGCCTGCGCGCCGCTGGCGAAGACCCGCGCGAAGCTCACATGATCCGAGCCGGCGAGTGGGTCCGTTCCGTCCAAAAGCAAGACGGCGGCTGGGGCGAAACTGTCGCCAGCTACGACGACCCGGCGATGAAAATCTACGGCGACTCGACCGCCTCGCAGACCGCCTGGGCGCTCATGGGGCTATTCGCGACCGACGACTACAAAACTGGCTCCGTGGAAAGCGGGATCCGCTATCTGGTCGAAACCCAAAACGAAAACGGCTCGTGGGACGAAGCCTTTTTTACCGGCACGGGTTTCCCAAAAGTTTTCTATCTCCGCTACCACCTCTACCGCCAGTACTTCCCTCTAATGGCGCTCGGCGAGTATCGCCGCGGCCGCCGGAGTTCCTAGTGAGATTCCCGCTCGGCAGTGCGGTGCGCATGGGCGCCCACATCGCGAAGAACAAATTGTTCCCAAAAGCAGAGTGGCAGCGCGACCCCAAGCCCACCAGCACTCCATTCCCAATATGGAACGGCGGACCATCTAAGCAACAGACGGCACCACACCCGATGCTCAAACAGCGCTTCCCGCTTGTGCTGATGCTTGAGCCGCTGCACGCTTGTAATCTCACCTGCACGGGTTGCGGGCGCATTCGCGAATATGAAGACACCATCACCGAGCGCATCTCGCTCGAGAAATGCCTAGCAGCGGTCGACGAGTGTGGCGCGCCCGTTGTCTCGATTTGCGGCGGCGAACCGATGATGTACCCCGAGATCGCCGAACTAGTCGAGCAGACGCTCGCGCGCAAGCGCC
Source organism: Bryobacterales bacterium (assembly GCA_965247305.1). Classification (GTDB taxonomy): domain Bacteria; phylum Acidobacteriota; class Terriglobia; order Bryobacterales; family UBA6623; genus CATQHP01. The sequence continues at coordinate 6,642,731 of OZ252030.1, forward strand.
ATATCTATCTATGTACCAACGGGATGTTCATCCCCTCTCAGGTTCACAAGTTCAGGCCCAGTCCGCATTTCTTTTTCAACGTCCACCTGGACGGCATGAAAGATACGCACGACATGGCTGTGGAACGCGAAGGTGTTTTCGAGGAAGCGATCGAAGGCATCCGCGCCGCCAAAGCTGCCGGCCACATGGTCTGCACCAACACCACCGTCTACCGCGAGACGGACATGCGCGAAATCGAGGAACTCTTCGCCTACTTGCAGCAATTCAAGGTCGACGGGCACATGCTTTCGCCTGCTTACGGCTACTCCGCCGTCCAAGACGAGGATATCTTTCTGACCCGCGACGAGATCCGCGAAAAATTTCGCCATGTCGACAAGCTGTTCGATCGCTTCAAGCTCAACTCAACTCCGACGTACGTCGACTTTTTGAAGGGTAATCGCGACCTGCCCTGCACCGCCTGGGGCAACCCTACCTACAACGTACGCGGGTGGAAAGGCCCTTGCTACCTCATCACCGACGCACACTGGAACCGCTTCGAAGACCTCATGAGCGAGACCCCGTGGCAAAACTACGGCCATGGCAATGACGAGCGCTGCGAAAACTGCATGGTCCACTGCGGCTACGAACCTTCGGCCGCTTTGGGCGTAAACGCTCGACTAGGTGACAGCTTACGGATGATTCGCTGGGCGCTTTCATAGCCCGTCTGGGCGGTTCCATGGCCGGCCTTCTTACGGTGATTGATCGTTGCGGGGTGACCGCATCCGCCATCCGGAACACGCCAAAACCGGCAACTGGGGATACTTTGCAAATCGCTTATCGATCGCCGCCAACCCACAGCGATAGAAGTGTGATCCGCGATCAGATCTGAGCGCTTCGCAATGCCCGCAGGTTGCACAACGCCCTAGAACGGAAGCGCTTTCGCCCAATTCGTCCTTACCAGCCAACTCGCTATAGTGACAGGGAATCGATATCTATGAAAGCCCTCGTTCTCGAAGAATATAAAAAGCTTGTTATCAACGACGTTGCGGAGCCGGAAATCGGCAAAAACGACATCCTGATCAAAGTTCACTCTTGCGGCATTTGCGGCAGCGATGTTCACGGCTTCGACGGCAGCTCCGGCCGGCGCATTCCGCCGGTGATCATGGGGCATGAAGCGTCCGGCGAAGTCGCCAAAATCGGCAACGACGTCAATCGTTTTCTGCCAGGTCAGAGGGTCACGTTCGACTCGATGATTTCATGCGCGCGCTGCGTTTTCTGCAGACATGGCCGGCCAAATCTCTGTGAAGATCGCATGGTGCTGGGCGTCTCGTGCGACGACTACCGGCGCCACGGCGCGTTCGCCGAATACGTAGCCGTACCCGAATCGATTGTTTTTGCATTGCCGGAATCGCTGCCTTACGACGAGGCCGCCATGGTTGAACCCGCTTCGGTCGCCGTTCACGCCGTCAATCGCACCAACGTCACACTTGGCGACACGGCGGTCGTCATCGGCGCTGGAATGATCGGACTGCTGACGATTCAGGCCCTGCGAACAGCCGGATGCGGGCGGATTATTGCCGTCGACCTAGCCGCCGACCGACTTGAACTTGCCGCAAAACTGGGGGCCGATGAAACAGTCGAATCTGGTGGCGATGCAGACGTCCCGGCTCTGATTTGCGATATGACTAATGGGCTTGGAGCCGACATCGTCATGGAAGCGGTCGGTGCCGACGCGACAGTCACGATGTCGATCGAGAGCGTCCGCAAAGGCGGCACCGTGACGTTAATCGGCAACATTGCGCCAACAGTGAGCTTCGGACTGCAAAGCGTGGTTACCCGCGAAATCACCGTGCTCGGCTCTTGTGCGTCATCGAACGACTACCCATCGTGTTTGGAACTGATGGCTCGCGGCAGTATTCGCGTCGCGCCGATCCTGAGCGCATCAGTGCCTCTCGAAAAAGGACCCGAGATGTTCGACCGCTTATACGGCCGCGAACGAAACCTGACGAAGGTCATCCTGAAGCCCTAGCTCGCCCTACCGCCGGGCGCCAGCGACAGTATGTCGAAAACTCGCATCCTCTTGGTGGCCCTCGACTCAGCGGAGCCATCGCTAATCCGCAAATGGTGCGCGGAGAATCGGCTTCCGAATCTGCAGCGTCTGCTCAGCGAAGGCAAGAGCACCGATCTGCACTCGCCGGCCGCTGAGTTTCCCGACGAAGTCTGGCCGTCGATCTACACCAGTAACAACTCAGCGGAACTCGGCAAGTACTATTACATTCAGCCCGCGCAAAACGGCTACGATCTGGAGCTGGTAGATGACGCGCCAAAAGGAAAGCAATTTTGGCTTACGCTCTCTGAGCATGGCCGCCGGTGTGCGATCGTCGACATCCCCAAAATTGCCTTGGGTCCAGACTTCAACGGTGTACAGATCGTCAACTGGGGCGCCCACGCGACACGTTGTGACTCAGCATCGCATCCGCCCGGATTGATTCAAGACTTGGTCGCTCGGCACGGCGAGTACCCGCTACACAGTTGCGACAACCACGGCCGGTCCGCCAGCGAATACCACAAGCTCCGCAACCAGTTGATCGAAGCTGTTCGCAAACGCGGTGAGCTCTTCCGAGACCTGTTAAACCGTGGTGAATGGGACTTATTTTTCTGTGCCTTCTCAGAGTCCCATTGCTCCGGCCATCAGCTTTGGCATCTTCAAGACGAGCGATTCCCAGATTACGATCCTGTCGACAAGAGCGGTCTGCGCGACTCGATGCTCTCAGTCTTTCAAGCAATCGATGAAGAGCTCGGCAGGCTAATCGAATTGGCGGGCGACGAGGCGACGGTGATCGTATTTTCAGGCCACGGAATGGGGGCCCAATTCCACGGTCGCGACCTCATCCCAGCTTTACTAGAGCTGTGGGGAATGAACGCGGAGAAAAACATCGAGCCCGGCAGCGCACCAGAGAAGCGTATTTTCGTTCGCAGAAGTCTCGTGCAGTGGATCAAAATGACGATCCCGATTCAGTTGCAGTACGTCGTCAAACGCCTGCTCCCAAAGGCTATCGAAGACGCAATCATCTGTCGCGTAATGGGTACGAAAAAACTAGATCCGAGCGTAAGGGCTTCGTACGTCCCGAATAACGATCTAAACCCGGCATTTCGCGTCAACTTGCAGGGGCGGGACCCGTCTGGCAAGGTCGCGGGTGAAGATTACGAAGCTCTGTGCGATTTTATCGTTGCTCGGCTCACGGAATTGATTAATCCGGCGACCGGGAAACCCGCAATCAAGAAGGTCACACGGCTACGCGACCACTACGCTGGCCGCTATCTTGAACTACTGCCAGACATCACGGCGCACTGGGACGCGGCGGCGCCGATTGAAGAGGTACACTCACCTGGCTACGGTACCGTCATTGGCGGCCACAACGATTTACGAACCGGCGGTCATGCCTCCCAAGGGTTTTTAGCGGTCGCCGGTCCGAATGCGCCACAAATTGAGTGGCCCGATGGCGAGCCGGACGGCAAGGATTTAGCGCCAACGATTCTCGACCTGCTCGACGTCAGCGTCCCGCCGGAGATGGAAGGTCAGAGCCTGGTGGCGACGACGCTCGATGCCGGTCGTTAGCCGTTAGGCCGAAACAACTTTCTGGAATACCGATCCGGGCCGGACTATGGTTTGGTCGCGTTCCGGACCCGTTGAGATCCCACCAATTTCGACTTCCAAGCGGTCTTCCAAGAACTTCACGTAGTCTTTTGCCGCCTGCGGTAGGTCACTGAACTCGGTGATGCCCACCGTTGAGCAATGCCAGCCCGGCCGCTGTTCATAGACGGGTTCGACCTGCGCGTAGACTTCCGTCAATGCCGGCATTTCGTCGATCGTCTCGCCGCGGTAGCGGTATCCCGTGCAGACTGGGATCTGCTCGAGGTAGTCAAGCACATCGAGCTTCGTTACGACCAACGTTGAAAGATGGTTGATTGCGTGGGCGTACCGCAACATTGGAATGTCAAACCAACCACATCGACGGGGGCGGCCCGTGACCGTCCCGAATTCGTGGCCAGCCTTGCGGAGCACGTCGCCGGCGTCGCCGTTTAGTTCTGTAACGAATGGACCCTCGCCGACCCTCGTGGCGTAGGCCTTCGTGATCCCGACGATGTCGTCGATGAGGCGCGGTGAGACACCCGATCCCGTGCTCAGCCCACCCGCTGTCGCATTCGAAGAAGTCAAATAGGGGTAGGTGCCAAAGTCAATGTCGAGCATCGTCGCCTGCGCGCCCTCGAACAACAGACGTCTACCGGCCTTGAGGGCCTTATTTAGGAACGACGTGCTATCGCAAACCAGTGGACGCAGCCGATCCGCGTAGCCTTGATACTCGATCAGGCAGGCCTCCACGTCCCAGGGCTCATAGATTCCCAGGGCCTTCGCCACAGCGTTCTTCTCTGCCGCAATCGCGCGGAAACGATCTGGAAAAATGTCGCGTTCGACCCATTCGGCCACTCGGATGCCGCGCCGATTCATCTTGTCTTCGTAGCAGGGGCCGATGCCTCGCGAAGTCGTACCGATCTTGCGATTGCCCGGCGTCGCTTCCGAGATTCGCTCCATCATCGGGTGGTAGGGAAAGATGACGTGAGCGCGGTTGCTGACGAAGAGATTCCCTTCAATGGCGATGCCCAAACCTCGCAGAGTTTCAATCTCTCTGATTAACGCTGCCGGGTCGATGACAAGCCCGTTTCCGATTACCGCCTGCTTGCCTTCTCTGAGGATCCCGCTCGGGATTAACGACAGTACGAAGGTCTGATCGCCGACCTTCACCGTATGGCCGGCGTTGTGCCCACCTTGACTGCGAACGATGACGTCAAAGCGATCGGCGAGCAAATCGACAATCTTGCCTTTGCCCTCGTCGCCCCATTGCAGACCTAAAACCGCAAGATTAGACATAAGAAGTCCGTGAGTTCCCCGATAGAAACGCTGAAATCGCTAGCGATCTCGAGCAGGAGTAATTAAGTGGGAGGCAGTGGGCCAGGCGGCCCACGTTACACCTCATCTTACCCCAGCGCCTGGGGTCTGTAAATCCGGACGACCTCCGCTATGACAATTCTGGTCGAAACACTCGGTCAACGACCGCGACTCGCCGGGCGATGAGCCGCTAGCGTCCGCCGACGCCGGCTGCACGAGCTTTCGGCCGCGGCTGGCCGAGGACCAGACTATCTTGGTAATTCTCAATCAGCGCCGGTAATGCTGCGCGGAGAGACGTGACAATCTGGTCTAGGCCTTGATCCATGCCGGCACTACCGACGCCACGTTCAATGACGAACTCGCTTGGTGGATCAGGAATTGGGATCCGCAAGCTCCAGCTTGTCGCCTCGGACCCGGAGGCGTCGCCGAGCCGTTCACTCCACGAGATGGCCGGACTCATGGGACTTCCATTGACATCGAGCGAGGCGCGGGAGAACCCCAATTCCGCCAGGGCCTTTACCGCGAGTTTCCAGGCCTCTTCTAAACTTTCAGTCGACTCTAGGGGCCCCGTGAATTGGCGAGTCCGAATATCGGAAGCAACGAGTCGGCGCACTGTTCCACCCAACAGGATGCGGCGAGCCGAGATGAACTCGGTGTAGCCGAGATTCTGAAAGCCAATCCATGAGATGACGCAGAACGCTACAAGAATAATTGCTCGGTCGCGAATTTCCGGCTGCGCCATAATCAGCGAGACCGATGCAAACAGCCCGGCCGTCGCGTAGAGCACGACTGCTACCTGCCGGGGTCGCAGCCCCTTCTCCAAGAGACGGTGATGGATATGGCCCTGGTCGGCTCCGAAAATCGGAGCGCCTCGTAGGAATCGCCGCCCAATCGAGATTACCGTCTCCGCGATCGGAAATCCCAGCGCCAACACCGGCGCGGTCATGCCCAAGATAGTGGCGGATTTCTGGGTCCAAATAATTGCAAAGCTTCCCAGTAGGAAGCCGATGAGTAGACTACCGCTATCCCCCAGAAAGATCGAGGCCGGATTGAAGTTGTAGCGTAGGAACGCTAACAGCGCCGCCGCCAGCGGTAACGTCAGCAGCTGGAGCTCGGCACTCTCAGCCAACAGCGCCGCGAGAAACATCGTCACGGTCGCGAAGAACCCTACTCCAGACGCGAGCCCGTCAACGCCATCGATCAGATTAAATGCATTCGTGCAGGCCAGCAGCCAGAGCACCGTAAGCGGAAACGTAACCCAGTGGGACCCTGGAATTTCGGTGAATGCGATCACCTCGATGCGTAGGCCGAGCACGTAGATCCAGGTCGCCGCGACCAGTTGTCCGGCGAGCTTCTGCCAGGGTCGGAGCTCGAAGAGGTCGTCGAATACTCCGATCGCAAATATCAGAGCGGCAGCCGGCAAGATCATCGAGATCTTGTCGAATGCGGATAGTAGAACAGTCGATTGCGCAGGGACGAAGTATGCGAACACTCCAAGCGCCGTGACCCATGAAAACGCGATCGCAACGCCGCCGAGCCGCGGAACGGGCGTCGGATGGAACTTGCGCTGGCGGTCTGGATGATCGAGAAACCCTAGCTTGCGCGTAAGATTTCTAACCAGAGGGGTTGTCACGAAGCAAACTACAAATGCGAGAACTCCTAGGTAAACGATGCTGGTCATCAATCAGTTGGACCCGACTTCGAGGCAGCGAATGCTCTTGGCGGGTTTGCGTTGATTATACCGTTGTTATCAGTGCTTTTCTGTAGGTAAACCGCGGATATAGAACCCTTGTCCGCCGCCCACGTATTCCATAAGTCTTCCATGGCATTGACACGGTCTGGGTGCACGGCTGCCAAATCATGCAATTCCGTGCCATCGGTCTCGATATCGTAGAGCTCCCATGGCTTGTCGTCCACGCCGACAAGCTTCCAGCGATCTTGGCGCACCGCACGGCCGTGGCTCCAGTCCCAAAAGAGCGTCTTGTGAGCGGCGCGCTGCTCACCAAGAAATACTGGCATCAGAGTCTCGCCGTCAGCCGCGACGATAGCCCGGCCTTCAAACTCAGTCGGGTGCTCAACCTTAGCTGCGTCGAGAAACGTGGGCATCAAGTCAATCACGTGCGCCAACTGGTCGGTCAGCTCCCCGGTCTGTTGAATAACGCCCGGCCATTTCGCAATGAGCGGAACGACAATTCCACCCTCGTGATCATGCTGTTTGAAGAGGCGAAACGGGGTGTTAGAAACATTGGCCCAGCCGTAGCCGTAGCTTTGGAACGTATGTTCGGGGCCGGGAACGTTGCCGGGAATCATTGGCGTTCCATCGCGGGCGGTTTCTTTCAGAAACACTCCTGTGCGATCGGTGGTGTATTCCACATGGCAGCCGCCATTGTCGACTTGGAACATGACCAAAGTATTATCGGCTTCGCCGGCGGCCTCCAGGGCATTCAGTAAGCGTCCAATGCCGCGGTCCATACGCGTGATCTGGCCGGCATAAACTTCCATGCGGCGCTGCTGCCAATCCTTGTGAGCCTCGTCCTCCCATGCAGGCACTTCAGGATTTCGCGGTGATAACTCCCAGTCCGGATTGATCACGCCCAGCTCTTTCATGCGCGCGTGGCGCTTGAGGCGCAGCTCGTCCCACCCGAGCGCGTACTTACCCTTGTAGGGCTCGATGTCTTCTTCGTCGGCGTGCAAGGGCCAGTGTGCTGCAGTGTACGAGACGTAGAGGAAGAACGGTGATTCCTTCGATAGTCCGTCGGCCATGAAGTCAAGCGCGTAGTTGGTAATTTCGTCTGTGTAGTAAAAATCGTCGGCTTCGAAGAGATGCTCGGCAGAGTCGTTGTCGCGCATCAGCGTCGCTGGGGAGTAGAAGCTTCCCGCGCCAATAACCGTGCCGAAAAATTCATCGAAGCCTCGTTGGCACGGCAGGTTGCCGGCGTCACCCTCTTTCGAGAGGTGCCACTTTCCACTGATATACGTTGAGTACCCGGCGGTGCCAAGTGCCTCGGCCACGGTAACAACCTGCGTCGAAATCGTTCCTTGCGGGTGCAGCGCCTTGGTCGTGTAGCAGCCGCTCATCAGCGAGGCACGCGTGGGAACACACATGTTGTTGGTGTAGTAGCGCGTGAATCGCAGTCCGCCGGCGGCGAGACGATCAAGGTTAGGCGTTTCGATCTCCCCGCCATAGCTGCCCAGGTCCGAGTAGCCCATGTCGTCGGACATGATCATGATGATGTTGGGCCGCTTGAGCTGGGGTTCGGGTTGTTGCGAGCCGCAGCCGGCGGACATCCAAGCACCGACCGCGCCACCGATCTGCAAAAACCTTCGACGCTCGATCATGGAATCGTTCATTCCGCGCATTGTATCTGCTACGAGTGCCTCGACCTGGTTACTACGGCGGCGTCAACAGGCTCTCCACATCGCGAATGCCGTAGCGTGTACCGAGGGACTCGTAGTCAACCCCGCTACGCGAATTCCAGTCCCAAACGACTGCGCCATCTTTCAGCGTTAGCTCGGCTGAAAGTCGCTGACTGGCATTCACTGACCCGCCCTGGGCGTCACGATAGCGGAAATTTCCGGTATCCAAACGGAAGACGGCGACGTCCGCGATTGCTCCGACGCTCAGATGGCCAAGCTCGTCATGGCCGATTTGCTGCGCGGGATTCCAACTAGAAGCCTCAATAACCTTCGCTAACGGCATACCGAGCGCCAAGAACTTCGACATCAGTGTAGGCATATCCATCATGGCCTTGTTCATACTGCCGGTGTGCAGGTCGGTTGAAATAGAGTCGGGGAAGAAACCCTGCGCGATCGCTGGAGCGGCGTTGCGAAATACAAAACTACCTCCGCCATGGCCCACGTCAAACCTAACGCCTCGCTCCCGAGCTTGCCACAGATAGTCATACAGCTTGCCCTCCGCATCGACCCACGGGACAGGACCGCGAAAACAATGGGTTGGCATGTCGCCCGCTCGCAGGTGCTCGCCCACTAGTTCCCAGAACGGTCTTTGCGGTAGGAAATATCCAAAGTCCACCATCACGGGAAGACCGGCGTCACGGCCCGCGGCGACGGCGCTATCAACCGAGCCCCATTCGGGGCCGCGGTAATGAGCGGACTTCACCCCAACGACTACGTCGCGATGCTTCTTCGCCAGACGAACGACTTCGGCGGGGTTGAAGTCACCCTGCTCCGTGATGTCGGTAATCATTCCGAAGCCCGCGATATTTATTAGCGCGAACACTCGCGTCGTCGCGCGATCGATGACCGTATGCCGAAAAGTCTCAAAATTTCGCCATCCAGAGCTGCCTGCGTCGACCATCGTAGTCACGCCCGTGCGGAAGCTATAGCTGTCGGGCCGAACACTCGAATCGCCCGCCCACGCACCCGGGATATTCGTAGTCGTGAATAAGTGCGTGTGAATATCGATTAGCCCGGGACTGACAAATAGACCGCTGACGTCGACAACTTGAGCGGCCTTTTCCGCGGCGATCGAATATTCGACTGCCGCAACCCTGCCATCTTGAACTGCTATATCGCGATGCCCGGCGATCTCATTTTTGGGATCGATCAAATACCCCCCACGCAGCAGAAGGTCATACGGTTGCGCGACGAGCGTCCCAGCGGTCAAAATCAAGAGGGCGGCAATAGTTAGGTGTGGGGCAATCATCCCGCACCAGCGTACACGACCCCTCGGTGGGAAAGTACAATTCGGCGGGCACGTTTCACCGTGTTGGTGCGAAGATAATCTTAAGAGAGCTTATGAGACGGATGGGTTGGTTTTTTGTTGTCCTCATGCTGACCGTCGCGACGCCGCTGATCGGCGACGTCGTGATTATTGAGGAAATCATCGTCAAGGTCAATGGCGATATCGTTTTGCGTTCGGAGTACGACCGCTTCGCGAGCGACATCCGCTCCGAGGTGATCAGGAACGAAGAGGTCGCCGAGAACGCTAAAGAAAGTGCGATTGCCGAGCGTGAGACGAACATCTTGCGCGACATGATCGACCAGCGCCTGCTGATCCAAAAGGGTAACGATCTTGGCGTCAGCGTTGAGGCGCAAGTGTTGAATCAGCGCGACGAGATCATGAGGCAAAACGAGATCGACACCGTCGACGAGTTCGAAGATTGGATCCTTGAGCGTACTGGTGAGCCCGCCGAAGATTTGCTCGACCGGATGCGCGATAATTTCCTCTCGCAATCCGTGCTCGGCCAAGAGGTAGCTGGCCGAATTATCATCTCGCGCGAGGAAATCCAGGAATACTACAACGAACACAAGGAAGAGTACGTCCGCTCGGAAGGTGTCCGGATCAGCCAGATTTTCTTCGAGCTAGCGGGTAAAGATCCAACAGCACAGGAAGCCAGCCGCAAACAGGCTGGGGAAGTCTTAGAGCGCGTGCAGCGCGGCGAACCTTTCTACGAAATGGCAACCCGCTTCTCAGAAGATCTAGCCACTAAAGAGCAGGGCGGCGACATCGGCATCTACCGCCGCGGGATGCTGCGCAAAGAAATTGAGGATGCCGTCTTCGACAAAAGCCGCGGATCGATCACCGATTTGATCGAGGTGCCAAACGGGCTGCTCATCTTGCGGGTCGACCAGGTCTTCCGTGAAGGGCTTGCTGAACTTGAAGAAGTCGAAGAGGAAATTCGCAACGTTATCGGCGCTCCAAAATATTCTCCCGCCATCCGCGAATACCTCTCCGAGCTTCGCGAGCGCGCCTACATCGAGATCCGGCCCGGGTACTCCGACTCAGGCGCCGTCGAGGGTATCGACACGTCCTGGAGTGATCCAGCTAAACTTGCTCCGGTCACCACCACCCGTGACGAGGTCGTTAATAGGAAAAAGAAGCGGCGCCTGTTGTGGGTGATCCCCTTGCCCGGTGGAGGTGGGGACAAATCCGGCGGCGAGTCAGACGAGACAGCAGACACAGACGGCGCCGACTCGGCTAGCGGCCAGTAGCGCACGAGCGTGCCTAGTGAAGGAATCCTTCGTCTCCGGATTTGAACCCAACGACCGGGTCACCAGCTTCTTTCTTGTCCAGTCAAAAGAGGTTCGCTTCAAAAAGCAAAACGGCGAACCGTTTCTGTCGCTTCGGCTGGCCGATTGCACTGGTCAAATCGAAGCGAAGATGTGGGATGGCGTCGACGAAGTTGCGGACACGTTTGAGCAAGACGATTTCATAAAGATCAGGGGCGCGGTGCAAGTCTTCCGCGACCAACCACAGATCATCATCCACAAACTGCGCGTCGCCGCCGAGAGTGAAGTCGAACTAGCAGATTTCATTCCGCATACGGACCGTAACATCGACGAGATGTTCGCCGAGCTTCTGGCGACAATCGACGCCTTCGAAAACGAAGACCTCAAACGCTTGATGCGCGCCTTCTTTGACGACCCCGAGACCGCGGCTCGCTTTCGCAAGGCACCGGCCGCGAAATCGATGCATCACGGATTTATCGGCGGGCTTCTCGAGCACGTCATGAGTCTGTTGAATCTGGCTCGGCTGGTCGCTTCAAACTATTCCTACCTCGACCGCGACCTGCTGCAAACGGGAGTGCTGTTGCACGATCTTGGAAAGATTTTCGAACTCGGGTACGAGCGGTCGTTTTACTACACGGACGAAGGCCAGCTACTCGGTCACATCACGATGGTGGTCTCGATGGTTGATCGCAAATGCGAGCAGCTTGAGAACTTCCCGCCGAAGCTGAAGGTTCTGGTGCAGCACATGCTGTTGAGTCATCACGGCAGGTACGAGTTTGGCTCACCGAAGCTGCCGATGTTTCCCGAGGCTCTGGCGCTTTCGTACATCGACGATCTCGATTCGAAGCTCGAAAGCATGCGCGCGGGACTCTCGGAAATGATCCCCGAAGCGACTTGGAGCCGGTTCAACCCAGCGCTTGAGCGGATGGTGCTCCGCAAGGAGTCTTACTTGGCGGAGACGTCAGCCGAGGTACAGGCACCTCTCGTCGAGAAGCCTCTAGCGCTGCCGGCGCAAGCCCCGACTCTGGACTTCGAATCCGCATCGCAGACGACCGACGGAGAGTTCGCGGATAAACTGCGCTCGGCGCTCGAAGAATAGCCGCTACAGTTTGTTCAAGCCGTCGAGCGCCGCGATTTTGTAGGCTTCGGCGAGCGTCGGGTAGTTAAACACCGCATCCCGTAAGTAGTCAACGCTGCCGCCGTGGTCGATCACTGCCTGGCCGATGTGAATCAGCTCCGTGGCTCCGTGCCCGAGAATGTGCACTGCCAAGAGTTTGCGCGAATCACTCTCAAACATGATCTTCAAGATGCCGTTCTGCCCGCCGTTAATGTGCGCCCGCGCTAGCTCGCGAAAGCGCGCCGTCCCCGATTCGTACGGAACTGAATCTCGTGTCAAATCTTCTTCGCTTGGGCCAATCATCGCGATCTCGGGGATCGTGTAAACGCCGTAGGGCAATTGAGACGAGAGAACTCCGTTTCCGCGACCGAAGGCGTGTTCGGCCGCTAGCCGGCCCTGTTCCATCGAGGTTGATGCCAAGCTGGGGAAACCAATGACATCGCCGACGGCGTAGATGTTGTCGACCGACGTTTGGTAATGACTGTTAACGCTGATACGGTCGCGCGCGTCCGTCTCGATGCCAACCGCTTCGAGATTCAATGACTTCGAATAGCCTTCGCGGCCGGCGGCAAACATCAGCGCTTCGCTGCTCAAGTGCTTGCCGCTTTCGGTGGTGACTAAGACTTTGTCGTCGTCGGTCATTTTTACCGACGAAACCGTCTCGCCAAATCGCAGACCAATCCCTTCGTCGCGCATGTGGTAGTAGAGCGCGTCTTCAATCTCGTCATCGACAAATTCCAACGGCCGATTGCGTCCGTCGACCAGTGTTACGCGCACACCCATCGTGCGAAAGATCGTGGCGTACTCGCAGCCCACGATGCCGGCCCCAACGAAAATTATCGAACGCGGTACGCGGTCTAGGCGAAGCAGCCCGTCGCTATCAACGATCCGCCTGTCGTCGAATTCGACACCTTCGGGGCGTACCGGTCGAGAGCCGACCGCCACGATGAACTTGTCCGCCCGTAATATCCGATTCCCTTCCGGATTGGTGACCAGCAGCTTGTGGTCGTCTACGAAACAGCCTGATCCGGCGATCACGTCGACATAGTTGCGAATGAGCTGGTCACGAATCGTATTGACTTCGCGCTCGACTACTCGCTGCGTTCTAAAGCTCAAATCTTCGATCGTAATCTGCTCTTTCACGCGATGCGCCGAGCCATAGAGGTCACGCTGCTCGACGCCACTCAGATACGAAACAGCTTCACGAAGCGTCTTGCTCGGAATCGTGCCCTGGTGCAGACACGAGCCGCCGAGCTTGAAATTCCGCTCCACCACGGCGACCTTTTTGTTCAGCGTCGCCGCCGCGATCGCCGCCTTCTGACCCGCCGGACCACTCCCGATTACTACCAGGTCATACTCGGTTACACTTCGGCCATTGGTTCCGTTTGAAACTTCGATTGACACGCTTCGCCCTCATACTTGAATCGGCGGAAGGCTTGAATCCGGGTAGAGCACCGCTTCGTGGGGGCGCGATTGCCTACGATAGGCCTCGAACGCGACGCCGTGAAATCATCAAGAACCGACTAGCGGTCCCCCGTCGCTGTAGCCATGGCATGTTCGACCCCGTCGGCGCCAATTCACAACGGTCGACTGGGGCTTTCCGATGTCCCCGGCCTCGGCCTAAGACTCAACGACAAGGTCGCCCGGCCCTACGCTACGAACCAATGGACCGTTTGGGCTAGTACGACGATGGTACGTTGTAGGGCCAAGACCCGGTTGACCCCGGCGGCTCCGCCAGCTAGTCTGTGGCATGAGCCGTAACCCATGGAACGCTTCGTACCACTCCAGCAGTACCGCTTAGGCAGCGTTATCGCGTCGGCATTGGCCGTGGTTTGCTCCGTCTACGGCGTTTTCGTGCCCGCCTCACTGCTTACCGCGTTGCTGTTCTCTCTCAGCGCTGCGTTGCTGTACTACCTGTGGACGCGCCCCGTCATCGAGGTCGAGGCGGCCGGCCTCACCGTTGGCGGTAAGACCATCCGCTGGTACGAAATTGGCGCTATCGAAACCACCGGTTGGCACTCCCCATTGATCGTTCGACTCAGGCTCCACGACGGCCGGAAGATCCGCTTGATCCACCCCGGCGATGTTCGTTCGTCTGAACGCTTATTGCAGAAAATCAGGCGGAAGTCGCGCGATGCCACGATCGATGGCGAACCGTATGGCGAGTTCTGGGGCGAAACGGCTCCGATCCGAGCAGCCACGCAGTTGCAACCAGCTCAACGGCCACGCTTGCTGAGGGAAGAAGATGAGCGCGAGGTTGAGGAAATGTTTCGTCAGCTGCGCGAAACCAGCCAAGCCGATCGCGCCGGCTCTTCTGATGAAAACTTCGACGTCTAGGAGTACTAGGTTTTCACAACCCGCTTACGCCGGCGATCCCAGCCCAGCGACTTCTTCATTCGAAACGACTCGACCGCCATCTGGCACGCCATCGAGACGTTGAATCCCATCTCGACGTCGCACTTTAACGCCTCGCCGGTTCGGATCGCATTGTGCAGGTTGTGGTGGTGCAGCACGATGTCTTCGCCGCCAGATTTCTCGTGCACGAAAGATTTTACTTCTTCTTCATACAGGCCTTCCGGCTCGACAAAGAACCCTTCCTTCGTAAACTCGATCGTTCCCTTGCGTCCGCGAATGATGTGGCGAATCTTCGCCTGACTGGCCATCGATGACACCAGAATGACGTTGACCCCCTCGGGGTACTCAAGCATCACGTTGAACGTGTCAGGCACTTCCGCGCCGGTTTTGTTGAAGACGTACTGGCCACCGGTTGCGACTACGCGGCTCGGGGTCGTAAGCCCGCACGCCCTGACGATGCGCGCAAGCCGGTGGACGAATAGATCGGTTGCGATGCCGCCTGAGTAGTCCCAGTAGCGTCGCCACGCGAAGAAGCGGTCCGGCTCCCAGGGGCGCTTTTTGGCTTTGCCTAGGAACGTCTTCCAGTCAAGATTCACGCCCGGTTGGCAATCGGGCTCGTGCTCTTTTGCCCACATGTCGTCGGCGTGGTTGCGAGAGTAGTCGATCTGAGCCATCACGACCTGGCCGATCTTGCCGTCTTTGATGTAGCGTCCGGCGGCCTCATAGGAGTCGTCTGACATTCCCTGGATGCCGCACTGCAAGACTACGCCGGTCTGCTTGATCTTCTTGACGACCTCGACGCCTTCTTCAATGGAGTAGGTCAGCGGTTTCTCGCAGTAAATGTGCAGACCCTGGTCGGCCGCATCGAGAGTGATCTGCGCGTGCCAGTGCTCCGGCACCGAGATCGTCACGTAGTCGAGATCCGGATTTTCGAGCAGCCGCCGGTATTCCTTGTAGGGCCTACCGCCAGTGAATTCAGCCGCCGCGTCGCGGCGTTTGTCGTAGAGGTCACATACAGCGTTGATCTCGACATTGTCGCCTTCCGCCAGCGTCTTCAGGGCGCGCATGTGGCCATTGGCGTTGCCGCCGGCGCCGATCACTCCAACGTGCAAGCGGTCGTTCGCTCCGATCACGCGCGCGGCGCTTTTGGCGGTCAGCGCGCGGACTCCCGCTGTTGCCGCGGTTGCGCTGGCCACGAAAGATCGTCGAGTCACTCCCGAATTCGTTGACATGTTCATATTCTATGGCCTGCAGTAAGACGGCGGGGTGTCCGATAAGTCGTTGCTAGCCTGGACTCAATGGCACTCAAGCTCGCAGGCCTCTCGGCGCTACAGATCCTCGACTCGCGTGGCAACCCGACACTCGAGGTCGAAGCGCGGCTCTCAGACGGAACGACCGCCGCGGCGCAAGTGCCCTCCGGCGCTTCGACGGGACGCCACGAAGCCCTCGAATTGCGCGACGGACCGGGCGGTGGCCATCAAGGCAGAGCCGTCGCAAGGGCTGTTGCCAACGTCAACGGCCCGCTATTCGAAGCTCTACGCGGAACCGGCATCGAGTATCAAGACCGACTAGATGAGCGCATGATCGAACTCGACGGCACCGCGAACAAGTCGAACCTCGGCGCAAACGCAATTCTTGGGGTCTCGTGCGCGGTCGCTCGCGCCGTCGCTCGGGCTCGCGGCGTTGACCTCTGGATTCACCTCAAGGGGACGCGCGATGCCAAGCTGCCGATCCCCATGATCAATATTCTTTCGGGCGGACTGCACGCCGGGAAACAAATTGAATTCCAAGATTTTCTAGCAATCCCGCACGGCTTCGCGAGTCTCAGCGAAGCGCTCGAGGCGACAGTTCGCATCCACCACACGATGGCTGAGATTCTCGACCGCGACGGATACACATTGACCGGCGTGGCTGACGAGGGAGGCTGGGGGCCGCATCTCAAATCGAACGAAGCAGCGCTTGAATACATGATCCGCGCAATTGAAGGCGCGGGGTACGTCCCGGGAGCGCAGATTTCGATTGCGATCGATGTCGCCGCGTCGCACTTCTATCGCGGCGGCAAGTATCACCTCGAAAGCGAGCGACGAGTTGTGACCGCCGACCAATTAATTCAGATCTACGGCCGCTGGATCGAAAAGTTCCCGATTGTCTCCATCGAGGACGGTCTCGCTGAAGATGACTGGGATGGCTGGAGACGGGTTACGGAACTCATGGGTGCGCAGTGCTCGCTCATTGGCGACGATTTTCTGGTGACGAATCCAGCACGACTCGAGCGCGCGATCGAAGAGCGAGCCGCCAACGCCGTACTGGTGAAGATGAACCAAATCGGCACCCTGAGCGAGACATTTCAGGTGATCGACCGCGCACGCGAGGCCGGCTTCAAGGCGGTGGTGTCAGCGCGTTCCGGTGAAACGGAAGACTCGTTCCTAGCTGACCTAGCAGTGGCGTCAGGGGCGGGGCAAATCAAAATTGGCTCGATCACGCGCTCGGAGCGGCTGTCGAAATACAACCGGCTACTGCGCATCGAAGCCGACATGCGTCGCTAGGGCTTGACATAATATCAAAATTTGATATTATGTCTGCGTGGACGCCCCAGTCAACGCCGCCGCCGCCCTGTTACAAGCACTGCTCGAAGGTCCAAGCTACGGCCTGGAGCTGATCGACCGTGTCGAGCAGGCCACCCAAGGGCAGCTCAATCTTTTACACGGGAGCGTGTATCCGGCGCTGCGGTCGCTTGAACGCGACGGGCTCGTTCGCAGCTATAGGGGTGAGCCTGTTAGCGAAACCGGCGGTCGGCCGCGGCGCTACTACGAGTTGACCGGCGAGGGCGCATCGTCCGCGGCGGCTCATCGTGAGACCGTCTCTCGATTATTCCGCCTCGAACCCGAGGCATCGCGATGAGCATGCGGACTCTCGCCCTGCTCGAACGCTGGGCCTCCTTCCTGCCCGAGCGCATCGCCGAAGAAGATCTTGGCGGATTCATCGAGCAACTAAACAGCGGTTCCATGCGTCGGTTCGAACTCATTGTCTTCACGGGTAAAGCGTTGCTCTTCACCGGCTGGAACGCCTTGCTCTATTCCGCAAACGCCAAACCCTCCAGGAGGACCACGATGACGATCGCAGTATTGAACATCTTGTTCGCAATTATTCACAGCCCAGGAGCCATCGTGCAGTTGCACCATGGCCGCCCCGACGCGCTGCTGCAGGCCCAGGCCGGCCTAGGCCTGTTGCTGAGCGCACTCTGGATCGTGTCGGCGGTGATGATCATACGCCACCACGAGCACACCCGTTCGCTGACGCTTGCTACCGCGGCGGCGACCATTCTTCACTCGGTTTGGCTATCGAACCTGCACGCCTGGCCGACCACGATCGTTATGACCGTGTATCCGCTTGCGGTGATCTTGTATTTCACAATGCGGCGGCAAACTCCGGCCGCTGCGTAGTAGCCAGCCTGAGCATTTTGGGGACTCTCGTCAGTCGAGACGAGCGGCCGTCGGCGTGCCCTTCTCGGTAGATTTCATCGAGAGCGTTCCGAGGCTGCCGGCGTATGACGCGATTCCATCGAAAAGGTACTCGGCGACTTCGGCACGATACTCTTCGGTCTTCATTAGGTTTTCATCCGCCTGATTGCTAATGAAGCCGATTTCGGCGAGCACGGCCGGCATCTTTGCGCCGATCAACACCATAAACGGAGCCTTGCGGATGCCACGATCTCGCACGCCCTTTGACCGTTGCGAAAGGCCACTGTGGAGTTCGCTTTGAATCTTGCCGGCGAATTCCTTCGATTCTTCAATTTTCTCTTTCAGGGCGATCTTCGACACGAGGTCTTGGAGTTCGTGAATCGTGCGATCGGCGGCCGCATTTTCGCGCGACGCCACATTGAGCGCCCAGGAGTCGGTCGTGAAGTTGAGGTAGTAGGTTTCTACACCGCGAGCGGAGCGGCTGCGCGCTGAATTGCAGTGAATTGAGATGAACAGGTCAGCTTCCTCGGCGTTCGCGATCCGCGGGCGCTCGCCCAGCGAGACGAACTCGTCGGTCGTTCGGGTGTACATGACTTCGGTACCCAGGCGCTGTTCGAGTAAGTCGCCGAGCCGATGCGCGATGGCGAGGGCCACATCTTTCTCGCGCAGGCCGCCGCGTCCGATCGAGCCGGTGTCGTGCCCGCCATGCCCAGCGTCGATGACAACGCGGCTCATCTTGAGTCCTAGAGCGCGGATCAAATTGTGCCTGCCGCTGGCAGTCGTCTCAGCGGGCTTTGGCGTTGCCAGCTCAGGCTGCACATAAGACGCTGTTGCAATTTCCGGCGCGGGTTCGCCTGCGACGGGTGTCGGCGGTGCGGGCGCGGGAGCTGGGTTCGCTGCCCGCTGAACGGGCGGTGCGTTCGCGTCGCGGATGTCGATCGCAAGCCTCGCCGGGTTGTCGAGCCAAATCAGATCCATCGAGACCGAGCGTTTGAGATCAAGCACCAACCGCGCCTTGTTGCTGCGGTTCTGCGCGAGCCGAGCGGACTTGACGAGCCCATCATTGACGTCGACGGTGACTCCGCCGATGAAGTCGTTCGCGACCCGCGAGTTGAGCAGGTCGAAATACAACCGCTCGGGTCTTTCGAGGCGATCGTATTTCAGTTGAATCTGTTTGTCGAGCGTCAATACGATGCGCGTTACACCGTCCTCGCTGTTGTGCCTGATGTCGGTTATCGAGGCAGGTCCGCTGTTATTCGCCGAGCGCTGTGGAGGGTCGATTACCGTGCGGCGCTTATACCTCGGCGCCGCCGTCGGAACGGTCTTCGTGAGAATTACCGCCGGCTGATCGACCGCTGCCGAAGGGGGATCAGCAAGCCGAGGCCCCGGCCGCGATTTGGTTGGACCTCTGTTCTCGAGCTCTGTGGCCGTCGCGAGTGCGTGTTTGCGCCACTTACTGTGCGGGTATTGTCTTGCCATGAAGCGATACGCTTCGATGGCTTTTTCTTGGTAGCGATCGTCTTCGAAGCGATCAATCATCGAGCTATAGATCTCAGCGACGCTGTAGAGCGCATCGTCGCAGTAGCCGCTAGAGGGCGTCGTGCGGTGCACTCGACGGAAAGCATCGATAACGAGCTGATACTGTTCAACGTCGAGCTCGAGCTTGGGAACGCTTTCGAGGTCTTCGAGTAGGAGGGTCGCGTAGCGGTAGCGTTCGGCGGCAAGCTCCTTTTTTGACGCCGCGTAGGCGGACGTCATCAGAACGAGCGCTGCGAGCAACGCCGTCAACCACGGACGAAACCTAGTTTTCGTCAAATTCCCACTCTCTCCACCGCCTGGAGCGATGTCGAAGTCCTTTCAGACTTCTTATCTAGCGCGTGCCGAGGACGATCATGCCGTCGGATGTGATTGAAGCCACGATCCTCGGGCGGCCCGTCTCGCCGTCTTCCGACGGGGCGCTTTCACTTGACGGGTTGTACCGTTCGCTAATGCGCGAGACGTAGACTTGAGTTTCCTGGTACGGCGGGATTCCGCCATACCGATCCACCGCGCCTTCGCCCGCGTTGTAAGCCGCTAATACGAGAGCGGCCTGCCGCGGGTAGCGGTCCATCAAGTAGCGGAGGTATTTCACTCCACCTTGAATGTTTTCGGCGGGAACGAAAACATCCTTGACCCCAAACCTTTCCGCCGTGGACGGCAGCAATTGCATTAACCCGAGCGCGCCTTTCGACGAAACCGCAAACGGGTCGTAATTGCTCTCCTGCCGAATCACAGCGCGGATCAGTTCAGGATCCACATCGTGGCGACTGCCTATGTCGCGAATCAGGCGGTCTAAATCAAGACCTTGGACAACCTTGTTGCCCGATCCGTGACGGCCGCTAGCCGCCTGCTTTGGCGAAGCGCCTCGGCGGTAGCGGACCTTGCGGACCAATCTACCGGTCGCGGCGTCCTCGCGGACTTCCATACGCCGTGCGATATACGAGCGGGAGGAATCCGGAGTTGTCGAAACAACAGGCTCGGATCTCCCAATGCCCACGACGAGTAGCAGTCCTAGAACTGCCGTCGTTCGCACTACTAAAACATTATCACACGGCATGTTTTGTTAACGACGGGATTTTTGCGGAGTCGCTGTTTATGTAGACGCTGCCGGCGGGCGAAAAGTCGAGTGGTAAGGGTGAAATTTCGATAACCCTTTTGTTGTCAGGTCTGTAGGGCAGTAGCTTGCTACGCCTGCGCTCATGGGTGGCCGGATTTGGCATGGTTTTAGCGAAATTTCCTGCCGAGCGGTTAGAGATGCCCGAGCCTGCATTAACAGTGTAAGGTATGGACGTTCAGTTTTGGGATGGAAGAAATCGTAAGTTGTTGATTTCTTGGTGGTAATAAATTTTGAAATGGCGAGACGGACTGGATCGCAGTTCAATACCAAATGTTTCCCTGTCGGTGGCTCAGTGGAATGAATCCAAGAATAGTGCGAGATCGTCCAGCCGGTCACGGCCCGTCCTAATCGAGCATTGCCTGCCAATTCAGCACGACCGTTAGAAGCTGTGGGCCTCGACTTTGGTGATCGGCCGGGGCAAGGCCTAGGAAGCGCTCGCCGTCGGGCGCTACATCGTAGGGGGTTCCGTGGTAAGGGGTTCCGTCGTCACGCGAAACGAATATAGGTTCGTCGGAGAGCGGTCGTGGCGGAGACGCCTCGAACCCGCTAGTGGCTCGAACCGAAGTCGCGTACAAGACGGCGTCAAGTGACAAATAGAAAAGTTCTCGGCCATCCGATCTCCACCGTGGGGCGTAGCCTCCGTCAGTTGAGATCTGCGACGACCCGCTCGGCCCTTCCATACCCTGGACAAAGACTTCTTCTCGACCGCTTCGGTCGGATACATAGGCCACCCAACGGCCGTCCGGTGAAACGACTGCGCCGAGCTCCGACGCATCGGTTGCTATTAGAGGTCGGGGGTCTCCGCCTTCGAGGGGCAAGAGCCAAACGTCACTGCCCGAGTTGCGGGCGCCTCGCTGGTAAAGGAGAAAAGGACTCGGGCCGCCCACCCATTCGGTGGGATAAAGTTTCTGTCCGCTCTCGATCAGTATTTGTTCCGAGCCCACTCCGCGAGCGGGTCTCCGGACGAGACGGTTGGAGCCCTGGCCATCGCGATTGAACAAGATTTCCTCCCCGTCGGGCGCGGCGACAGCGAACCCGTCGAAGTAGGAATTCGCGTCCGGCACGAAATCTCGAGATGCGCCGCTGTCCAAGTCGATTCGCGTGAGTCGGCCGGTGGACTGCTGGGTGATTGAAGTGACGACAGCGGCGTCGCCTCCCGACAATAGATCGAGCTGGCCTACGTAGCGTCCGGAAGGCCACGCCTGGGTCACCTCACGCGTATCTCGGTCGAACCAAACCAACCTGTGTAGTTGGGACGATCCTTTCGCCGAGCCAAATGTCAAGATGCCGTTTGCGGAAACGGAAAAGTCGCCGGCTCGCCGAAGACCGCCGTTGTCCACATTCAATGCCAGCAGAGTCGCGTCGCCGAGCACGCGGCGGGACTCAGGGTCAAATGCATGGGCCAGCAACGACCCCGAATTCACGTAGAGCAGATGACCGGGCCCACCTGACTCCAGCGCTGGAACATACCATGCCCGCGAATCAGTGCGAAGAAAACAATCCTCGGCTGTAGACTTCGTTGGCTCCTCTCCGTCAGGAACGGCGCCGACGCAAAGTTGGTCTCGACCCGGTTGAACGTACTGCGTTACATACAGGAATCGCCCGTCCGGCAGGAAGCGTGGCATGCGGTGAGTTTCTTCACTACGGGCTGCGTCTCGCGCAGTCACCTGTACCGCGTCACCCCCGTTCTCCGGCACGCGATAGAGGGCTGAAAATACTTCCGGTGAGAAGATGATCACGTCGTCGTCGCGCCAGGCTCCGCCGCGGCCCTCGGGGGCATCACAAACTTCGCGAACTGGCCCCCCGCCCGCGGGCGCGATGCGCAGTTTCGCGCCGGCAAAAAACGCAATCGCGTCGCTGCGGGGGGACCAGAACGGATATGTGGCGTCCTCGGTTGAGGGCAGACGACGCGGCTCGTCGGAGTCAAGGGGCCGCACCCACAGCGAGTCATCCGACACGAATGCGAGCTTGCTTCCGTCGGGGGAAATAACGGGCGGTCCCTGGAATCCCGTGTCAGGGAACGTCTGTCCCTCGGGTGGCGCTACGTTGACCTCTACCATTCGACGCTCTTCGGCGCCGGGGCGAGACAGCATCATCGCGGCCAGCGATAAAGCCGTGATGGCGAACAAGGCCCAAGGCAGCCAAGCCCATCGCCCACGGGCAGCCGCGGCTTGCGAAGGCACAGGCGTCGCTGCGACGAGGCTATGCGGTCGCGCGTCGCTAGATCCGAGCTTCTTTCGGAGCGCGGTCAGGTCCACGGCAACGTCAGCAGCTTTGCGATAACGTTCGACCGGATCCTTGGCCAGACACTTGCCCGCGAAGACCTCTAACTCCATCGGCACACCGCTCCGTAGCCCGGTCATCGGCTCGGGCTCTTCGTTGAGGATCGAGTACATGACCGCCTTGTCATAGTCGCCCTTGAACGGGCGTTGGGCGGTGACCATCTCGTAGATCACTACGCCGAGGGCCCAGATGTCGGTGCGATGGTCGGTTCCCGAGCCCTCGGTTTGCTCGGGTGACATGTAGAAAACCGTGCCCATCGTCTGGTCAGTCTTGGTGAGGCGGCTGGCTTCGGTGAGTTGTGCCAGGCCGAAGTCCATGATGGTGACGCGGCCCTTGGCGTCGACCATGATGTTTTCCGGCTTGATGTCACGGTGGTAGATGCCCTTCTCGTGGGCCGCTTCGAGGCCGTCGGCGACTTGTTTGGCTATGGCGAGGATTTCTTCGATCGGCAGAGGGCCTTGCTCGATCTGTTTGTCGAGGGATTCGCCCTCGATCAGAGCCATGGCGATAAAGGTTTGACCCTCGGCCTCGTCGATCTCGTAGACCGTGCAGATGTTGGGGTGATCGAGCGCGGCGGCGGCTTTGGCTTCGCGCTCGAAGCGCTTGCGGATCTCCTGGTCGTTGAGCAGGTGGTCGGGTAGGAATTTGAGCGCAACGGGGCGGTCGAGCTTGGTGTCCACGGCGCGATAGACGACACCCATCCCGCCTTCGCCAATTTTCTCGGCGATTTCGTAGTGGCTAAGGTGGCGGCCTTCCACGTTGAGTCGATTTTAGCTTGTTGGGCCACATAGGTGAACCGTGGGGGTCGTGGAATAGGGCGAAAGAATGTCGACCTGGAGGTCGACACTGCCCGCCTGGAGGCGCGAGCCACGGGTCGCCCCAGAAATTCGGTCTACAGGAATCATGAAACCGCTGCTAGAACCCTTCGAGCAAGTAAATCTCGCCCCGCTGGTTTTCTATCGGGACGATCAGTTCGCGATTGGTCACGGTAAATCGCGTGTACAACCCAACTTCGGGAAGCCGGCCTTCTAGGTTGCTTACCAGTTGGGGATCGCCTCCCTCGGACGGCACCATCCAGATGTCGAAGTAGCCGTTTCGGTTCGAAGCGAAGTAGAAAAATCGCCCGTCCGGCGACCAGGCCATCGGTCCCTCTTCAGCAGGGTGAACGATAAACGGATCGATCGACCCGCGGACCGTATTCAGTTTCCAAATATCTGGGCCGCCATCTCTATCCGCCAAGAACGCTAGCTCCTCGCCGTTCGGAGACCAGGCTGGGTACTGCTCGTTTCCTTCCCAATTCGTCAGTTGGCTAGGCGGCGTGCCGCCGCTTGCATTCACAGTCCAGATGTCCCAATTGCCGGCGCGCGTCGAATAAAACGCGATCAGCTCGCCGTTGGGAGACCAGGCGGTCTGACCGTCGCGCACGGGCGACTGAGTCTGCGTCAATTGCAGCGCTACGGCGTTTAACTGCGGCTTTTTCCAAATCTGATAGCTTCCGCCGATCGTCGAAGAAAATGAGATCTGCATTCCGTCGGGAGAAAGCGCCGGTCCGATCTCTCTGACGTTTCGGTCCCATTCTTGGGTCAATTTGTGCTCGGCGTGCTCGCCGTTTTCCTTGTAATAGAGCACTCCTTGGCCAGCATTCTGAGCGGTCCAAACGAGAAAGTTGCCGTCGGCGCTGGCCGCCGGGTAGTAGTTCAATTTATTCGCAAACGTCAGCGCGTGCGCTTCTCCTGTTGAGAGTCCGGTTTCAGAATCTAGCGTCAGCCCCCATAGGTGTCTTTCGATATGCTTTACGGCGTAGGCGATTTGACTGCCGTCGCGAGAAAATCGAACCTCGACGTCGTCGGTGGTCGTAACCGTAAGCTGGCGTGGTTTTCCGATCAGCTCGCCAGCCGCGGCGTCGAACGGCGCGAGCCAGATATTTTTGTTCCCGCCAAAGGCACCGAGCGAGTATGCCATCAAGTCTCGCTGCACTGAAATCGAGATCCCGGCCGTTTCTTGTCCAGTGGGGATCAGCCCCAGATGACGCACCGACATATCGTCGAGCCTGACGATCGAGATATCGCCCTGCGTCCGATTCCAAAAGATCAGATGTTCACCGTCGGGCAACCAACGTACTTGCGGATCGTCGCTAACGCTGATGATTTATTTCGGCCTGCCGCCGCCGTAGGGCACTGTGTAGATCGCGCCGCTCCAGTCGAAGGCGAGCGTAAGGCCGTCAGGTGACCAAGCCGGGTGGCGGCCGATATCGCTGACCTTGAGAGTCTCTCCGCCGCCTTCGGGAATTAGATAAATTCCACGGGCGTTGCCCCGTCTAGCGAATGCAATCGTCCGGCCATCGGGCGACCAAGCCGGGTCGGTCTCGTCAGTCGGCTCCTGGGTTAAGCGCACGGGCTCGCCGCCAGAAGGTGGAGCTTTCCACAGATCCAAATTGCCGTCGTCATCCGAGGCATAGACAATCCACTGACCGTCGGGCGACCAACTCGGGCCCATCAAAAGCCCAGATGAAGGCGTGAGCTGGCCGAGCATCAGCTTCTCTGTCGAAGCCGCTGTGGCCTCCGATTGGTCTTCGGATGAGCCCACTCCGAGCCACCATAATGCGCTCGCGAAAACGACACCGGCGACCAACCCCGCGGTCACGCTGCGGCTATCGAGGGCTTTCAAGCGGCGCCGAATTCGCGAAAAGGCCCCGCTGCCGGAAACCTCGAGTTCTTCGCCACTCTCAACTTCCTCTCGAAGCTCGGCAAGCGAAACCCTGAGGTCATCCATGTGCTGGAAACGCCGCTCGGGAGCCTTGCGCAGGCAGCGGCCGATCACTCGCGCCACGCCCGGCGCCAGGCCCTCAACCAACTGCTCGGGCGGTGCCGGTTCGCGATGCAATATACCTGCCAAGATCGACATCTTTGAGTCGCCGGTAAACGGCCTGCGCCCGGTGACCATTTCGTAAAACATCGATCCGAACGAAAAGATGTCGGCGCGCGAATCGATCGGCTTTCCCTCCGCCTGCTCGGGCGACATATAGGCCACCGTCCCGAGAATCACCCCTTCCTCGGTTTTGGGCGCTTCGCCGTCGACCGCGATGTCGTCAAACTCGATCAGCTTGGCCAACCCAAAGTCGACCAGCTTGACGTTGGCGTCGCCGTCGACAATGACATTCGCCGGTTTGAGATCGCGGTGAACAATTCCCGCCGCGTGTGCCGCCGCCAATGCGTCAGCGATTTCTATCGCCAGATTCATCGCGGAGCGGAGCGGAACAGGGCCTTGAGCAAGGAGTTGGGCCAGTGTGCGGCCGGCAACAAACTCCATCGCGATATAGAGCGTGCCCGAATCCTCGCCAATGTTGTGGATCGTGACAATGTTTGGATGGTTGAGGGCCGAGGCCGTCTTTGCTTCCTGCATGAAGCGGCGTTTTCTTTGCGGATTGGCGACGGCATGGGGGTGCAGGACTTTGATCGCGACACTACGGTCTAGATTGGTGTCGACCGCTTTGTAGACGGAGCCCATTCCGCCCTCACCAACCAGCGACTCCAGACGGTAGTGCCCGAGCATGTCTCCGACACTCACTGACCTACCGGTTCGCCGACCGGAATCCTCGGCTGCGTCGGAGCTCGACGATCGGAAACGTTCGCCGAGCCCGTGCAGTTCGGCAACGACCTCCGACATCGATGCCGGACGGCGCGCCGGATCTTTTTCAAGCATTCGATCGACCAGATGCTCAAGCGCGGCGGGCAGGTCTTGGCGGACATCCCTCAACGCCGGCGGCCGCGTATTGACCACGTCATACTGCAACGCCGCCTCGTGGTAAGTATCGAAGGGTAGCCGTGCGGCGGCGAGTTCGTATAACAGGACGCCAAACGAATAGACGTCAGCCAGGTGGTCGGTCTGATGTCCCTGAAACTGCTCGGGAGCCATATACGCGGGAGTCCCCAACACACTACCCTCTTCAGTCAGCGACTGGTCTAGCTGCATCTTCGCCAGGCCGAAGTCGGTGACTTTTAGCGACCCGTCTTCCGCAAACAGGATGTTTTCGCTCTTTACATCGCGGTGTAAAACTCCGCGCTGATGTGCGTGGGCGAGCCCCGACGATATTTGCAGCCCATGATCAATAACTTCTTGAACGCTCATTCGCGCATTGCGTGATCGCAACTCGGCGAGCTTCGTTTGCAAGGTGCCACCTGAGAGGTACTCGAGCACCAAAAACAGTAGCCCCGAGGCTCGTTCGATCGAGTATATGGTGGCGATGTTGGTGTGATTGAGCGTCGAGATCGCTCGCGCTTCGCGTTCGAAACGCTCGGCAGTTTCTTCATCTCCAGCACGGGAGGACGGAAGAATTTTTAGCGCGACGAGCCGGTCGAGCTTTGTATCGCGAGCCTTGTAGACGGCACCGACCGAGCCTTCACCCAGCCGTTCAACGACTTCGTAGTGTGCGAGAGTGCGACCCGATAGATCCATGAGGGCCAGAGACCGCCATTATATCGGCGCATCTCGGGCCCCCAAGGTATCACTGGGCGCTGACGAAGCGCACGCAAATCGGCGCGGGCATCTCGATCTTGCTTCCGCTGGGTGTCAATTTGCCGCTGGTCGCGTCGATTCGAAACACGAAAACATCGTTCGATCTCTGATTCGCCGCAAGCAGGAATTTGCCGCTCGGTCCGATCCTGAAATTGCGCGGCCAGTCGCCGCCGGTTTTCACCCGCTCAATCTCGTTCAGCCGCCCATTGGACGGGTTAATCGAAAACACGGCCAAGCTGTTATCACCGCGATTTGAACCGTAGAGCAACCGGCCGTTGGGGTGGACGAGCACTTCCGCTGTGGAATTCTCGGGGCCTGCATAGTCCCGCGGCAGCGTCGACACAGATTGCAGCGTCTTGAAATCCCCAAGCGAGCCGTCGTAGCTGAGCGCCGTCACGGTTGAGCCCATTTCGTTGATGACGTAGGCCCACCGCCCGTTGGGATGAAACGTGAAGTGCCGCGGCCCGGAGCCGGGCGCCATCATCACTTTGACCCTACGGTTGCGCTGCAACTCAGCGCTCAGCGGATCGATCGCGTAGACGGCGAGTTCGTCGGTACCGAGGTCGGGAACGACAACGAAGCGGTCGTCAGGCGTAAAGTTTGCCGAATGCGGATGTGGCGCTTGTTGGCGGTCCGGATTGACGCTTGAGCCTCGGTGTTGGACGTTCGAAACTAACTCGCCAAGTCGGCCGTTGTCGAGAAGCGTCGCCGAGACCACGCTACCGTCGCCGTAGTTCGCGGCAACCAGCGTTCGCCCTCGGCTGTCGACGGCTACGTGGGCCGCGCCTGCTCCGCCGGTTTCGATCCGGTTGAGTTCGCTGAGCGAACCGTTGCGGCGGTCGATCGTGTAGGCCTGGGCGAAACCCACGGGCGGTCCTTCGGCGCTGTTCTCCCGTCCGACGGCATATAGATAGCCCTCACCCGGGTGGATCGCCAGGAATCCGGGCCGACTCACTGCGGCAGCCTGGCGCGGCGCCGACAGCTCGCCACTATCGGTATCGAACGACGAGACGTAGATGTGTTCATCGCTCGTACCGAAGAAGACCCAATACTTTTCAGCTTGAACCGACTGTGTCATGAGCAATCCTATAACCCAACAACCAACGATGAAAGGCGTCCGCATACAAGTCCCAGGTAGGGCCTATTGTAGCCGCACTGCTGGAATGCCGGCCGCCCAACGCGCGACTACAAACCGACACCAACGCGAGCCGAACGAATCCCGCGATGACCGCCAGCTTCGAGAATCGCATTTGCCACTAGCCGAGCCTCGGCTTCGGCCACGCGCGAATAAATCGGTAGGCTCAGAATATTTCTGCTGACCCAGTCGGTGTTCGGCAGATTGCAGTATTCAGAAAAAGGCGAAAAGATCCGTTGGCGGTGCAGTGGCGGATCGAAGTAGGTTCGCGTGTCCACTTGATTCGCAATCTTGGAACGAACCTCGTCGCGAGACGCCCCAAAAACTTCGGCGTCGATCAGCAAAGAAAAATCCTTCCATGTCGTGTGGCTGCCGTCGGGAATCCGTTGGACGCACAAGCCGGGCACGCCGTCGAAAGCCTGGCGGTATATCGCAGCGATCCGAGAGCGCGCGGCGATTCTAGATTCCATACCTCTTAACCCTCGAAGCGCAAGGGCCGCGTTCCATTCCGCCAATCGTGCACTCAGGCCGAGCATCGTGGGGTCGTAGCCGTCGCGATTGCCGTAATTGCGACCGCAGCGCAACTGCTCAGCCAGCCGGCCATTATTGGTCGTCACAAGTCCGCCTTCGGCACCCACCAACAACTTCGTTGGAGAGAGACTGAAAACTTCCGCGTCGCCGAACCCACCGATGTGCCTACCGTTTGCCGACGCACCAAATCCGTGTGCGGCATCATAGATCAGCCGCAACCCGTACTCGCGGGCAATCGCGCTCAAGTCCGCCACCGGCGCCGGATTCCCAAATACATGAACGGCTAGAATCGCCGATGTCCGCGGAGTGATCGCTCGCCGCACCGCCACGGGGTCGATCGTCAACTTCTCGCGATCACAATCTACAAAGACCGGCTGCAGACCGTTCCACAAGAGTGCCTGACCGCTGGCGGAAAACGTAAAGCTAGGGAGAATGACTTCCCCCGAAAGCGCAAGCGCCCGCATCGTCAGCATCAGCCCTGACGTGCAACTCGACAACGCCACGCAGTGCTCGACATTCAGTCGGCGTTCGACCACGCGCTCGAGCTGCTGAACACAATCGCCGTTAGTAAGTTTTCCGGATGCCAACAAGCCCCGAGTGAGCTGAACGAGGGTCTCGAGTTCCGCACGCTCCGGCAACTCCGGACGAACCATAGGTATCTTCGCCATGCCCATCCATCGGCTGAGCGTTGACTATGCCGATAGGCCAAGCAGGTCCGATTGCCATATCTTGCACAGCGAGTGAGCCGCGGGCGGTCAAGACCGCCAGCACGGTGCGGCACAAAATTTTGAGGTCAAGAACGACGGTGTGGTTATCCACGTAGAACAAGTCTTTTTCAAACCGCGCCTCCCAAGTCAGCGAATTCCTGCCCTCAATCTGGGCAAGCCCGGTGATGCCTGGCCGCAAGTTGTGTCGGCGGCGTTGCCGTTCGGAGTACAGATCCAAATATTCCGCCAGAAGCGGACGCGGCCCGACCAAGCTCATTTCGCCGCGAAGAACGTTCCAGATTTCTGGAAGCTCATCTAGACTGCTAACTCGCAGCCATCGGCCCAGCCATGTCAGCCGCGATCGATCACTGCCGGCGCCCAGTCGCATGGTTCGAAATTTCAACAGCTCGAATGGTTTGCCGTGGTGCCCACCGCGAAGCTGCCGAAAGAGTACAGAGTGCCCCATAGTCACGCGGATCGCCGCTGTGATTGTGAGTAGTAGCGGCGAGCAAACGAACAGGCCGACAGTCGCCAGCGTCAGGTCGAGCGCACGCTTCATTCCATCGGCATATCGACGCGACACGGTGTTTTCTTCATGGCCCCGCGCCCTGCAATGCCGGCTCAGCGATGTTCACGAAGCCGCGAGACGACTGCCGTCCAGTAAACTAACGATTCTGTGTCGAGGTCGGCACAGGGTATCGCTCGCTGACTGATTCGCGAACGAGACCGCGCCCAGCGACCTACACCGCCGAGATGCCAAAAAACGTGACGATAACGGTTCTCGGCTCGGGTACCAGCGTGGGAGTCCCAACCATCGGATGCCCCTGCGCGGTCTGCCATTCCGACGACCCCCGCGACAAACGCTTGCGGCCATCGGTGGTTGTTGGCTACGAGTCGGAAGGAACGGCGAGAAACGTTCTAATCGACACGACGCCCGATCTGCGCCAGCAAGCTCTGGCGGCGGGGCTGAAGAGCCTCGACGCTATCCTCTACACGCACGATCACGCCGATCATGTAATGGGTCTCGACGACATCCGTCCATTTAACTACCACCGCGAAGAGCGCTTGCCCATATACGCCGCGAACGAGACGCTGAAATCGCTGCAGCGGGTGTTCCCGTACGCATTTGCCGATGCGAATACCCATGCCGGCAGCGTCCCACGTCTGGAGCCAAACGAGATTGACAGCGCGATGTTCAGCGGCGACGGTATCGATTTACACGGTCTGCGGTTCAAACCCGTCAAGGTGCATCACGGACCGAAGAAAATAGTTGGGTTCCGATTCGGCAATGCCGCCTATATCACCGATCAAACTGGATTCCCCGACGAGTCGTTACCGTTGCTTGAAGATCTCGACGTGCTGTTTTTAGACGCACTGCGCCACATTCCCCACCCAATGCACTCGACCATCGAGCAAGCACTGGGGTGGGTCGAGCGCCTACGCCCGCGTCGAGCCTTCTTTACTCACATTTGCCACGATCTGGCCCACGAAGAGACCGATGCCAATCTCCCCGCCGGCGTGTGTCTTGCCTACGACGGCCTAAAGATTGTGGTGGAAGGCTAATTGTTGATGGCGCGAGGTTTCTCTAGAATCGATGATCTTCCGGCGGGGTTCGGTCCTTGCGTGCTAACCATCGGAAACTTCGACGGCGTTCATCGCGGCCATCAAGCAATCTTAAAGCGAGTCGTTGAGCAAGCGCAGCGGCTGCAGGTCGAATCGGTAGCACTGACGTTCGAACCGCACCCGCTAGCTATCGTGGCGCCCGAGCGCGCCCCGCAAATCCTAACGACCGTTTCCGAACGAACCAAGTGGATTCGGGAGATCGGTGTCGACCGGGTCGTTGTCTTGCCGTTCACTCTACAGCTCTCGCGCTTAACTCCCGAGCAGTTCGTCCGCGAAGTTCTCGTTGCCAGGCTCGCACCCAGGCACGTCATCGTCGGAGAAAACTTCCGATTCGGGCATCGTCACCTGGGCGAGGTGATTAAACTCCGGCGGCTTGGCACGGAGTATGGTTTTGAAACAGAGTCATTCCAAGCTATCGAACTCCGCGGCGCAGTGGTGAGTAGTTCGCGCATACGTGATGTCGCCTCGCGGGGTGATATGACACTTGCCCGGCGATTACTCCGCCGTCCGTTCTCGCTTTCTGGAAAAATCGTATCGGGTGAAGGGATCGGAACCAAGAAAACAGTCCCAACGCTAAACTTGGCGCCAAGGTCGCAAGTGCTGCCGGCCGACGGCGTCTATGTCTCGGTGACCAGGGACCCGTCAACCGATCGACGCTGGGAGTCGATCACGAACGTCGGCATGCGTCCTACATTCGACGGTACGCGGCGCACAATCGAAACGTTCTTGATCAGTGATCTCGCACAGCCATCGCCAGAAGAAATTGAACTGGATTTCCTTCGACACATTCGGGCCGAGCGCCGTTTTGAGTCCGCCGAGCAACTGAAAGCTCAAATCTTGAAAGATATCCGTCAAGCAGAGCACTATTTCGCGCGGCTGCGGGCGGTGCAGAGCCAATCCGTAGCCGTTCAGTAAGGGCCGATTAGGCCCGCATATTGGGCTAGGAAGTCCGTCGGAGATTCCAAACTCAAGGCAAAACCATCGAAAACACGACCTATCGAAGCCAGTTTGACCGCACGGCAGTGCAGCCACACGGCCAAATCTACGATTGGTATTATTGAGGGTGCTAAGAGATTGATCCTCAAGAGAATACGGACTGGCGGGGACCTGTCGACTGACCTTGAGCGGCGACCTCACTTTTCGAGCCGCAAAACTGTACAACCACGCCGAGCGCCGGATATAATGATGACGTCTGCCCCCACGTAAGCGAGGCTCCAAGACGCCCGCACTTTCTCCCACGCCACACGAGGTCGATTAATGGCCACAGTTGATGTATTACCGGTAGGCGAAGCTCTACCCCCAGCGAATCACGAAGTCATAAACGACTTTAGTATCCAGGTTGCGACGATTAACGGATCGGGCAGCCAATCGGCAAACCTCATCTTGCTGCGAGCTCTGTTCCAGATGGGTATTCCTGTCTCGGCCAAGAACCTGTTCCCGTCCAATATCGCCGGACTGCCAACGTGGTACACAATCCGCGCGAGCAAGTACGGATTTGTTGGGCGCAAGAAAGAGATCGACTTCGTAATTGCGATGAACCCCGAGACAGCTCGAGAAGACGTTATGAGTCTCGAGTCTGGGATGGCGGTTATTTACGACGAGCCACTAAACCTCAAAGCGCTGCGCTCGGATGTCCACTTTTACGCCGTGCCCTTTGACAAACTTGTCGCGCCTCTAGCGCCGCCGAAGTTCCGCAAGCTCGTCCGCAACATCATTTACGACGGAGTCTTGGCCTACATTCTCGAAATCGAGATGGAAGAGATCAAGAAGGCCCTATTTAAGCAGTTCGCAAGCAAGCTCAAGGCTGCTGAGATGAACTGGGCGGCCGCCGAGGCAGGCTTTGGGTGGGCCGCCGAAAACCTCGAAAAGTCTGACCCCTTTCGTGCCGAACGGATGGATGAGAACCAAGACAAGATCATCATTGAAGGCAATGCGGCCGCCGCTCTAGGTTCAGTATTTGGCGGAGTTGGCGTCATTAGTTGGTACCCGATCACGCCCTCATCTTCGCTAGCTGAGTCGGCTCAGGGGTATTTGAAGCGTTTTCGCATCGACGAAGAATCTGGCAAGGCAACGTTTGCGGTGGTTCAAGCCGAAGATGAACTCGCTTCGATTGGAATGGCGATCGGCGCCGGGTGGGCCGGTGCGCGCGCAATGACGACCACCGCCGGACCCGGCATTTCACTGATGTCGGAGTTCGTCGGCCTAGCCCACTTCGCCGAAGTACCCGTCGTACTGATCGACGTGCAGCGCATGGGTCCCTCCACCGGGCTCCCTACGCGCACCTCGCAGGGCGACTTCCTCTCCGCGGCGACACTTTCGCATGGCGACACGATTCACCCCATGCTGATTCCAGCCAACCCTGAAGAGTGTTTCGAATTCGCCGCACGCTCCTTCGACATCGCCGAGCAAATTCAGGCTCCGGTCTTCGTCATGCTCGACCTCGATCTCGGCATGAACTACTGGATGTCGGACAAGTTCGAATATCCCGACTGGGAAATGGACCGCGGAAAAGTTCTGAGCGCGGAAGATATCGAGTCGCTCAAAGGTGACTGGGGCCGCTATCGCGACGTCGACGGTGACGGCATCCCCTACCGCACCCTGCCCGGCACCAGGCACCCGCAAGCCGCATACTTTACCCGCGGCACGGGCCATAACCCTGAAGCGGGCTATAGCGAACGCGAGGACGACTGGGCCGCCAACCTCGATCGGCTTAAGCGGAAAATGCTAGAAGCGAGAAAGTTGCTGCCCACACCGATCATCAACGACAACGAGAACGCCAAGATCGCCTTCATCGCAACCGGCACTAGCGACTACGCGGTGATCGAAAGCCAAGACCAGCTCGTGCGGGAACGTAAGATCGAGACAGCCTACTGTCGCGTCCGTGGCTACCCGTTCAATGACCTCACCGGCGAGTTCATGGCGCGCTATGACCGCGTCTACGTTGTCGATCAAAACCGCGACGGCCAATTGCAAATGCTGTTGCGCAGACAATTTCCCGCAATGCACGATCGCCTCATCGGCATCCGCTATTACGGCGGAATGCCTCTCGATGCCCGCACAGTCACTGACGCCTTGATTGAGAAGGAAGGTCTATGAGCACCACCGCCGTTCCGCCGAAAGCACCTAAAATCAATCGCCTCGGGCTGGGGCTTGATCCGTATCGCGGACTGAAAACTACGCTCTGCGCCGGTTGCGGCCACAACTCGATCTCCGAACGCGTCGTCGAGTGCTTTTTCGAGATGGGCATCGATCCCACCCAAGTGATTAAACTTTCCGGCATTGGATGCTCTTCGAAATCACCTGCCTACTTCTTGAGCATGTCGCACGGTTTCAACTCGGTACACGGCCGCATGCCGTCAGTGGCCACCGGGGCCACGCTTGCCAACAAAGACCTCATGGCGCTCGGCGTAACTGGCGACGGCGACACGGCCTCGATCGGAATTGGGCAGTACGTTCATCTGATGCGGCGTAACCTGCCGATCGTATACATCATTGAAGACAACGGCTGCTACGGGCTCACCAAGGGCCAGTTCTCGGCAACCGCCGACCTCGGTTCGACGCTGAAAACTGGAGTCGCAAACGACCTCTCACCGATTGATACTTGCGCATTAGCGATTCAGCTCGGCGCGACGTTCGTGGCGCGTTCATTCTCTGGTGACAAGAAACAGCTCCAGTCTGTGTTCAAGGCGGCGATGGGACATCGCGGCACTTCTGTCATCGATGTCATCTCACCGTGCGTAACGTTCAACGATCACCAAGGCTCGACCAAGAGCTACCAGTTCGTGCGCGACAATCGCACCGACCTGCAAACCATCGGATTCGTTCCGCACTTCGAAGAAATTCACATCGAAGACGAATTCCCGCACGGCAGTGTTCGTGAGATCGAAATGCACGATGGCTCTACGCTTCGACTCGAGAAGCTCGAAGAAGACTACGACCCCAGCGACCGTCTGCGAGCGATGCAGCGGGTTGAATCTGCCAGCGAAAAGGGACAAATTCTTACAGGGGTGTTCTACGTCAACACCGAAAAGCCCAACTTCATCGACCTGTTGAATCTAGACGAAACACCAATCGCTCAACTGCCGCAATCTAGGCTACGCCCGGTAGCCGCCGCGCTTGACGAGGTCATGGAAGAGCTTCAGTAACTATCAACAACTCGATTGGCTTAAATCTCCCAGTCAAAACTCGGTGGCACGACCGTCAGGGAGTGCGGTGGCGAAGGAGATTTCTGAAATACGTTGAGTCGGGTCCTGCTGATCAGTCCTCAACAGCACCCGACACAACTCACCCAGTTCACCCTTCTCTACCGCTCCCCCTTACACTCGCGCCGCCGAATTTCGCCGGCTAGACCTTAGACGCGCCCACCTCCAGACGCCCTCGACTAGGGAGGATTCCTAAGTCGTTTGGGGTGAATCAACGATCGCGACTATCGCCGCCGACCCACAACATAGGGCTTGTAGGCAGGTAGTCGTATGTTCACACTTGGAGCCGTTATCATCATCGCTTGGGTATTCGGATTCTTCTACTACGGCGAACTGATTCCTGACAATGTCACGGTTGGGATGGTTGTCGGCGGCTTGTTCACCATGGGCTGGGGTCTGCTTAGCGGCAGACACTAGAGGGCTTCGTGCTACGTCCATCCCCATCAAATCCGGAAGGCTCACTAGGCGATCCTTTGGAGACTCTGCGCAAAGCCAACGGATCCGACATCGCCACCGAGCCCGCCTCGGCGCGAGATCTGCCCGGGATACACCGAATTCCGCCGGAAACGGACAAATCGGGGCAGGCAGCGCCCGCCGACCAGCGCCGGCTAATAAAACAGCTCAAAATGGGAACCACTGAGATCGTGGTTCTTTCAATGCTCGCGCGAGGCGACCGCTACGGTTATGAGATTTCAAAAGAGGTCGCCGATCTAACTGACGGTTACTTCGATTTCAAACAGGGATTCTTGTATCCGACGCTGCGCAGGCTCGAACGCTCGGAACTGATCGAGGGGTACTGGCGGAACTCCGACAGCCGCGGTCCGAATCGGAAATACTACAGCATTACGGCCAACGGGAAGACTAAACTCGATGCCTCGCTGCGGACCTGGGACGAGTTCGTGCGCCGCCTTGGCAGCGTGTTGAGCCACGCATAACACGTCGCCTCCAGACCCGCCTGCGCGCGATATCCGCTGACCCGAGTGTCGA
Organism: Bryobacterales bacterium; assembly: GCA_965247305.1. Lineage (GTDB taxonomy): Bacteria > Acidobacteriota > Terriglobia > Bryobacterales > UBA6623 > CATQHP01. The sequence continues at coordinate 6,679,203 of OZ252030.1, forward strand.
GCTACACGGCGCCCATAGCTCGGGCGGAGGACTTACTGTTCGCACTAAACGTGGCCACGTTAGCTTCGCCCAGACGCTCTAGCACATAACCCTGGCTCACGACCGTATGGATCGCAATGTCCTCGCGATGGTTCAGCTTCTTTCGAAGCTGGCTGACGTGCACATCGACTGTGCGCGTACGCGCGTTGTTACTGTAGCCCCAAATCCGCTCTAGCAAGAATGAACGAGAAAAACAGCGGCCTGGATTCTGTTCCAAGAGTTCGAGCAACTCTTGTTCCTTGCGCGTTAGCTGCTCCCCGTCTCGCTCCAAAGTCTCCGTTCCTGGCATCTGACCCCCCTCGGGGCGTGGCAAACCGCCCCTTTTCGCTAGTGTCCTGTCTCTAAAGTTCGATTACAAAAGCGGGCGAGGGAAGCGAAGATTTGGTCGGCGGTTTTGGACCAGACGAACGGCTTGGAGTCGGCGTTGCTGAGTTGGATGTAATCCTCGATGGCGCGTTCCAACTCCGCTGTGCTGCGATGTACGCCGCGGCGAATCTGCTTCTGGGTCAGAGTGGCGAACCAACGCTCGACAAGGTTGATCCAAGACGCGCTGGTCGGCGTGAAGTGCAGATGGTAGCGCGGCCGTTTGGCCAGCCAACGCTGAATAATCTGGGTCTTGTGGGTTCCGTAGTTGTCGAGGATCAAGTGGATCTCGAGCGAGTCGGGGACCGCCTGGTCGATGGTGTCGAGAAACTTGCGAAACTCGACCGCGCGATGACGGCGATGACACTCGCCGATCACATGGCCGGTCTTGACATCCAACGCGGCAAACAGCGAGGTCGTCCCGTGGCGCTTGTAGTCGTGCGTGCGGCGCTCGATTTGTCCGGGACGCAGCGGCAGCAGCGGCTGCGTGCGGTCCAGGGCTTGGATCTGAGACTTCTCGTCAACCGACAGCACCAACGCCCGCTGGGGCGGGTTGAGATACAGACCGACGATGTCGCGCACCTTCTCGACGAACAACGGATCTTGCGAGAGCTTGAAAGTTTCGCTGCGATGGGGTTGCAGCGCGAAGGCCTTCCAGATGCGCTGCACGCTGGAGTGACTCAAGCCACAGGTCTTGGCCATCGAGCGTGTTGACCAATGCGTGGCGTCGGGGGGCGTCGATTCCAGAGTGAGCGTGATGACGCGTTCGACCTCGTCATCGCTGACGCGCCGCGGCGTGCCGGGACGCGGTTCGTCGAGCAGCCCGTCGAGGCCTTTGTCGAGGAAGCGCTGGCGCCATTTGCCAACGGTACGGCGGGCCCAGCCGAGTTGGGCGGCGACGACGGTATTGTTGAGTCCGTCGGCGGCGAGCAGAATGGCCCTGGCGCGTTGGGCAAGAGCCTGCGCGGACTTGCGCCGTCGCGCCCAACTTTGCAGGCTCTCACGCTCGGCCGGGTTGAGCTTGAGCGGTTTCAATTGAGGACCAGTTGTCGTCGTCTTCCCCATATAGACATGGCGACAACAACCTGTTTAATGTTGCGCGAACTTTAGATACAGGACACTAGCTAGTTCGGCATCGACGAGACAAAAGTTACGGATGGCGTTCGATTCTTGGTGGATCTCCGGTGATTAGGAACTCCGTTGTTCGATCGTCGCATCGCATTATACGGCCCTCGGAATAAAATCGCAGCCCATATTCGGTATGCCGCCTTACATTGTCGACGCAAAGTTCGCCCGCAAGATCCTGATGGTCGATGTAGACTTCGCGACCTCCCGCAATGCGGCTGATTGCGGGGTAGGTCTCGAATTTCATAAGAGTCAGAAGTACTGTGGCTGCCAAAGCAACCGTTGCTAACGATCGATTGTCGGCGAGCCGAAAGGCGACTATCGCCGTCACCACCACCACTGCGACGTTTAAGACTGCGGTGGTGGCCGCGGCGCCCCACTCGGCCGTCCCCCACGCTTTGGTGAACCCGTCGGAAAGTGCTGCCGGCAGGATTACGGTCGCCAACGGAACTAGCAGTAGCGATCCCGCTGAAAACAACGCCGCGAATCGCGACGGCCGCCGCGCCCAGGCAATTCCTAGCAAAATCGCCAATGGCGGTAAGACAGGCAAGATGTAGCCCGGAAGCTTGTTGACCGACACGGTGAAAAATAGTGTGGAACCGGCAACCCATCCGCCGAGGAATCGGGTGCGGCGGTCAGTCCAGATCTCGCCAGGGCGCAGCGTCACCAGCAGCGGCGCCCAGGGAAGCAGAAACAACAACAGCACCGGCAGGTAGAACCAACCAGGCTGAACGTGCTCGAGCGACGCGCTTGTGAATCGTTCGACGTGGTGCTTCCAAATGAATTCGTCTAAAAACGGTTGACCGTTCCGCACATAGCACGCTACGTACCAAGGGAGCGCGACGGCGGCGAAGGGAAGCAGGGCTTTCGCGCCACAAAGATCCAGAATCCGCCGCGGGCTTTCCCACAGCAGCGGAAGAACAGCAAAGAACGCCACGGCGGGTCCGACTAAGCCCTTCGACAGGACAGCGAGACCAAGCAGCGCGCCAAATGTGGGCAACGCAAAACGTTTTTCCCGAGGGTCATCAACCCATGGAAGGAGGGACAGCAGGGCTGCCGCCGTTAGCGCGGAGACCGGCAGATCGAAGCCGCCAATATCGCTGAACGCGACCCAGCCCGCCGAGCTGGCGAGAATCAGTGTTGCCGCCTGGCCCTCGGCGGCTCCGAACTTGCTGCGAACGACGAAGTAAAAGTAAGCCAGAAAGCAAATGCTCAGCAAGGCCACCGGGACACGTGTGAAATCCTCAAAACCAACTACTCGAGCGACTCCGCCAAGCCAGTAGAGCAACACCGGTTTTTCAAACCAAGGCTCGCCCCACAACACAGGAGTGACCCAATCGCCTGAGTCGGCCATTTGACGCGCCACCGAGGCGTAGCGCGGCTCGTCTGGAGCAACAAGCCCGCGAGAAGCGATCGGGGCGAGGTAGAGAATGCCAATTCCAAGTAGCGCGGCAAGGCAAACGATAGCTTCGAAACGCTTCACTGCGTCAGAGGCGTGATCACGATACGGCGAAACTCGACGGCGCCATGGTCACCTTGCAGTGTGATCGGCCCTGGCTGATCCTCATGCCAGTCGCTTGCCATCGCGGTGAAGCCCTCGACAATTTGGCGATCGATCGTTTGCTGACCGTTGAGGGTCACGCTCAATTCGCGTCCAACGAGTCGGATGTCGAAGGATTGCCATTCGTCGGCTTTGAGGCTGGCATTTACAGAAGGTTTGATTCGACCGTACAGCGCGCCGTTACCATGGTCGCTCGCCGCCTGTCCGTGGTCGTCGAGAATCTGCACTTCGTAGCGGCCGCGTAATCCGATTCCGCCATTCATTTTCGGACGCACGCGATATTCGATCTGCAGACGAAAATTCCAGAAATTATCTTTGGTGACAAGAACGTCGGCGCGCTCATGATTTTTCATCACGCCATCTTCGACGTACCATTCCTTTTCGCGTCCTGGGCGTAAGGTCTTCCAATGATCGAGGTTCGTACCGTCGAGTAGCGTGACCGGTTCGCCTTCTTTCCACGAACCGTCGTCTTTGTCGCTGATCACCGGGGCGCGGTGGCCGACCCATAGCAACGAGCCGTTTGCCTGACTCGCGACGCCAACCAATTTTCCGTCGTGGAGTGCCGCGGAAACCGGAGTCTTCGTGACGCGCTTGGTTCGATTCGATCGGCGCTCGAGGTGAAAGTGTAGATGGCCTCGTTCGACTCGAGCGTCGTGGATGCGGTCGAGTTGCCCACCGGGGCCGCCTCCGACCATGCTCCCGGTAATCGTTTGGGTGCCGGCGCCGTTGACTTCAAGCCACAGCACACGGCCACGATCTTCCCCGGCGGGCTCGATCACCCAGCGTCCGTTAAACGCCTCGTCAGCGCCGAAAATCGTCCCGACCGCTACAGCGGCAATTATTAGCAAGCGTGTCATCAAAACTCCGAATTATCATACCGCCGATGCGCGCCGAGGCGTACTTTTGCGGTCCGGCGAGCACCCGCGATCGAGCGCAACGAAGTAACGGCGCACCTATCGCCCGCATTCACCGTCAGATGCCAAGAGATGCCGGCTAGCTGCCCACAACCTCTATGACGATCGAACAGTGCCGCCGTCCCAACTACGCCACTCGATGACTCCGACTTTTGCCGCCCAGGCATCCCACTTCATGGCCATTTCTTTGACTCTGTCGGGCATCTCCGCGGCCAAGTCGTGCATCTCGGTGCGATCGGCGTCGATGTCGTAGAGCTCCCAGGCGCGACTATCCGGCTTATCGTACGGCCGGCCGCCGTCGCTAGCGGGACCCCATCGCGAGACAAGTTTCCATTTGCCGAGGCGCACGGCTTTGTTGCCCTCGTGCTCCCAAAAGATTCCATCTTCGTGGCCGTGACGGTCTTCGCCGCTAAAGATCGGACGTAAACTTTCACCCTCAAGTGGCGTGATCGGATTGCTGTCGAAACTAGTCGGGTAGTCGGCCTTGGCAACGTCGATGCAGGTGGCCATGATGTCAATCAGGTGGCCGGGCTGATCGGTCCAGGTGCCGGGCACGCTAATCCCGTCGGGCCAATGCACCACTAGCGGAGAGGAAATTCCGCCTTCATGCACCCAATGTTTGAACATCCTGAATGGGGTGTTTGAGGCATTCGCCCAGGGCACGCCATAACTTTGGTAGTCATCCGCTTGACCCGGAATCTCGCTGGGGACATTGCCATGTCTTACCGGCTTGCCGTCGAGCGTTTCGGTCGGGTAAATCAGGCCGCTGCTCGTAGGATATAGCTCCTCCGCACAGCCCCCGTTGTCAGCCATGAACAAGATCATCGTGTTGTCAAATACGCCGAGTTCCCTGAGCTTGTCGACTACCCCGCCGATGGCACGGTCCATTGCAGTGATCTGGGCGGCGTAAGCCTCCATCCGACTGGCCTGCCATTCCTTGTGGTCGGCGTCTTCCCAGGCCGCCACCACGGGATCGCGCGGCGAGAGATCCCAATCGGCGCTAATTACGCCCTGCTCGATCATGCGTTTGTAGCGCTCCGCGCGAAGCGCGTCCCAACCAATGTCGTAGCGGCCTTTGTAGCGGGCTATGTCTTCATCGAGGGCGTGCAAAGGCCAATGCGGCGAGGTGAACGGCATGTAGAGGAAGAACGGCTTTTCGCCCACCGCCTCACCAATAAACTGCTCGGCCTTGCGCCCAATCTCGGTGGTGTAATAAAACTCGGAGTTTTCCGGCTTGATGGGCTCATTCTCGTCGGTTAACGAGTACGGATCGTAGAAGCTCCCCGCGCCTTGGATCGTTCCGTAAAAGCGGTCGAAACCGCGCTGCTTCGGCCAGTTGCTTTTATCGATCTCGGTGACAGTTGAGCGGACCACTCCGGGAGTGACATGCCACTTGCCGCTCATCAACGTCGTATATCCAGCCGGCCGCAACGCTTCTCCAAAGGTGACGCAGTTGCGGTTCAGCTTGCCCTGGTAGCTTGGGACCACCTCGCCATCCTTTTCGTAGGCGGCCATCATGTGGCCTATACCAGCCTGGTGCTGGTAGAGCCCTGTCAACAGCGCGGCACGCGTTGGGCAGCAGCGCGCCGTGTTGTAGAACTGCCGAAAGCTCAGACCGTTGTCGGCGAGTGCATTGATGTTGGGAGTTTCGACTTCACCGCCATAGCAGCCAATATCAGAAAATCCCATATCGTCCGCCATGATCACGACAATGTTGGGCCGCTGTTGCGCCGACGGCTGCGGGGCGGGCCCCCCGCAGCCCGCATAACCGGCGGCTCCGGCAGCGAGGGTCAAAAAATCACGGCGATCTAGCGATGGCATGTTGGACTCTAGGGTAGTTAGCCAATCGCCGTCCACGCAAGGGACTGATCCTCAAACAAGCGGTTCCGACACTTGACAGAACGTACTCCTTATAACCATAGTGATATGCGTAGGGGAAGGTGCACATGAAGCTACGAGCTGGGTTCGTCAGTATTCTTCTTTTGTTGGTGGCCGCTTGGGGTTCTTTCGCCAACCCACGCGAGGCCCCGCAGTTCAATGAACAGCAGCGAGCATACTGGGCTTTCCAACCCGTCGCCGCGCCCGAAGTCCCCGCCACGGCGGATACCAATCCAATCGACGCCTTCGTGCGTGCCAGACTAGCGGAAAAACAACTCGAACTCTCGCCCCGCGCCGACAAGGTCACGCTCGTACGCCGCGCATCATTTGATCTCGTCGGCCTCCCTCCTACACCCACAGAGGTCGAAGCATTCGTCAACGATAAATCGCCTGACGCATTCGCCAAAGTTGTCGATCGTTTACTCGACTCGCCGCATTATGGCGAGCGTTGGGCACGGCACTGGCTCGACCTGGCCCGCTATGCCGAGAGCGAAGGTTTCAAGTCTGACGAAACGCGTCCCAATGCTTGGCGCTATCGCGACTACGTCATTAACGCGTTCAATGCAGACAAGCCGTATGACCGCTTCGTGCAGGAGCAAATTGCAGGCGACGAATTGTGGCCCGAGAGCCCTGAAGCCCGCATCGCCACCGCTTTTAACCGTCACTATCCTGACGAAACGAACGCCGCCGTCATGATGCAACGGCGCTCTGAGATCCTGCTCGATATCACCGACACTGTCGGCGCGACCTTCATGGGCATGACGTTCGGCTGCGCCAAGTGTCACGACCACAAATTCGACCCCATCCTGCAAGCCGACTACTATCGCTTGCAAGCGTTTTTCGCGAATGTGACCGAGGACGACGAGGTCGTCCTGCTTGGCAAGAATGAGCACGCCGACTACAAGCGCAAACTGGCGGCGTGGGAAAAGGCGACCCAAGAAATCCGTGGCGAAATGCAGGAACTACTGGCCGAGAAGCGCGCGGAGACGCAAGTGGAACAACTTGGCAAACGCGCCGCGGAAACGAAGGCGGCCTTTGCCAAGCCGGCCTCCGAGCGGACGATGTACGAACGATTGATGGTGCGCAAGCACGAATGGGCCATGAGCTACTTTACCGATGAGAAACTGGCGGCATCGCTCAAAGACGAGAAGAAGGCGCGCTACAAGGATTTGGAACCGGAGCTAGCGAAATTCGAGTCACAACATCCCGGCGAACTTCCTGTCGGCAGCGGTGTGAAGGAGCTTGGATCCGACGCGCCCCCGACCCACGTGCTCTCGCTGGCGAACTTCGCCGCGCCACAGCAGGAGGTGCAACCCGGCTTCCTTTCGATCCTCGACGCCGCCCCCGCCAACTACCAACCATCCGCCGACGGCAAGACTTCGGGCCGCCGAACGGCGCTGGCGAAATGGCTCACCGACCCGGCCAACCCTTTGACCGGCCGCGTGATGGCCAACCGCATCTGGCACTACCACTTCGGGCAAGGCATCGTGCGCAGCCCCAGCGATTTCGGCTTGATGGGCGAGCGCCCCACACATCCTGAGTTGCTCGACTACCTAACCTCCGAATTCATCAACAACGGCTGGAGCATCAAGAGCATGCACCGGCTGATCATGACGTCTGAGGCCTATCAGCAGGCTTCCGAACACGTCGAGACCGCCGCGGCTGCCGACCCCTTCAACAAACTCTTGTGGCGCTTCCCGCCGCAGCGCCTCGAAGGCGAGGTCATCCGCGACTCGATGCTTGCCGTCGCAGGCAAACTCAACACAAAGATGGGCGGACCCAGCGTGTATCCAGCGCTCCCCGCCGGCGCCGCACCACCCCGAGGCGGCTGGAACACAGAGGAACCCGAGGCCAACCAAAACCGCCGCAGTGTCTACATTTTTGTCCGTCGCAACGCTCGCTACCCGATGCTCGAATCGTTCGACATGCCTGACACTCACGAGGCGTGCGCCCGCCGCGAAATGACGACGACCGCGCCACAGGCCCTCGCTTTACTCAACAGTCAACACACGGTTGAGTGGGCCAAGAGTTTCGCCGGCCGAGTCGTCGATGAGGCTGGCGCCGACAGAGCATCTCAGGTCGACGAGGCCTATCGCCTCGCCTACTCTCGCCAGCCTGATTCTTGGGAAAAAGACACCGCGCTTACGTTCTTCGAAAAACAACGCGAAGTCATCTCCGAGCGCGATAAGGCCGGCGAACCCATCGCCACGCCCGATCAACTACCCGCGGGTATGAGCCGCGAGGACGGAGCCGCTTTAGTCGACTTCTGTCACTCGCTCTTCAACTCAAACGAATTCGTCTACCGCAACTAAGGAGACTCACATGGCCCGTCAAGGATTTTCTCGTCGCTCGCGCCGTGAGTTTCTGACCCACGCCGGTAGCGGTCTCGGTGCGCTGGCTCTTACGTCGTTGCTGGGAGAAAGCGGCCTAGCCGCCTCGACGGCCAGTGACGTGCTGCTCGCCAAAGAGCCCCACCACGCTCCGAAAGCGAAGTCCGTTATTTGGTGCTTCATGGAAGGTGGCCCGAGCCACATGGACACCTTCGATCCCAAGCCGGCGCTCGAAAAATACGCCGGACAACCAATGCCCGAGTCCTACGGCCGCCCCGCGACCGCCATGCCGGGCACTTCGAACAACACGCTCATGCCATCGCAGCGCAAATGGGCGCAGCACGGCGAGAGCGGACTTTGGGTTTCCGATTGGTACCCGCACGTCGCCAAGCACGTTGATGATCTCGCGGTGATACGGTCTTGCCAAGCCGACGGCCTCAACCATGTCGGATCGGTCTGCCAGATGAACACCGGCTCGATTTTAGCCGGCCGCCCGTCGATGGGCGCTTGGGTGACCTACGGCCTCGGTTCTGCCAACCGCAACCTACCCACGTTCGTCATCCTCAACGACGAGGTTCGCATCAACGGCGGCTCGAAGAACTGGAGTTCGGGCTTCCTGCCGGCCACCTATCAGGGAACGCTCTTCCAGCAGGAAGGCGCGCCAATTTTAAATCTCGTTCCGCCTGAGACCGTTGGCGAAGCACAACAGCGCGGCAAGCTCGACCTGCTCGGGGCGCTCAATCGCCACCACGCCGAAAAGCATCCTCACGAAAGCGAGCTGGATGCCAGGCTCGAGTCCTACGAACTCGCCTACCGCATGCAGGCTCACGCGCCAGAGGCTGTCGATCTCACTAGCGAGAGCGACGCTACCAAGAAGCTCTACGGCATTGGCGAAGAGCCGACCGACCGCTACGGGCAAAACTTATTACTCGCTCGCCGCATGGTCGAGCGTGGTGTTAGGTTCGTCGAAGCCTACTGCGGCGGGTGGGACGCTCACCGCAAGATTGAAGAAAATCACACCAAGTGGTGCGGCGTTTCGGACAAACCAATCGCAGGCTTGCTAGCCGACCTCAAGTCCCGCGGCCTGCTCGACGAAACGCTGGTCATCTGGGGCGGCGAGTTCGGCCGCACGCCATTCAACGAAAAGGGCGATGGACGCGACCACAACCCCTGGGGCTTCACGATTTGGATGGCTGGCGGCGGCATCAAAGGCGGGCAGACCATCGGAACCACCGACGAGATCGGCCTGCGGGCTGTCGAAAAGCCCTACCACGTGCACGACATTCACGCCACCATCTTGCACCAGTTGGGGCTCAATCACCTTGACCTGACGTACTTGCACAACGGTCGCTCCGAACGTGCGACAGTCAACGGCGGCAAGCTGATCAAAGAAGCTTTCGCTTAGGCGGGGTCGGCTGCGATCCGTCAGGCCACTGCTATCATCCCGTGTTACAGGTGCCTGTGTCGGGATCGGAAAATCTCTACGAAAAGTCAATAAGCGCCGCCGATGGGCGCATCGAACCAGCCAAGCCGACGCTCTCGGCCGGCATCATCCCGTATCGTTTCGACTCTGCCGGTGAGCTCGAAATCTACTGGGTCAAACGGGCTAAGAAGCTACGCTTCATGGGCGGCTGGCACGCCTTTCCCGGCGGACGTCTGGCGGACTCAGACGCGGCCGCGCCGCTAACCGGCGAGCTGCCGCTCTCAGACCTCTACCTCAATTCAGGTCCGCCGGCAGCGCACGCAGCTTGCGGACTTCGCGAGCTGTTCGAGGAAACAGGCCTGCTTGTGACCCTGGGCGAACTGCCGGCATGCGCGCAGCTGGCCGATGCTCGCGACAAATTGCTCGCCGACAAGATGGATTTTGGCGATTGGCTCGAGCAAAATTTCCTGCGCCTCGATCAGTCGCGTCTTCATTTTGCCGGCCGCTGGGTGACTCCACCGCTATCCAAAATCCGTTTCGACGCGACTTTTTTCTTAATGGAGTGGCCCGCGCGCGAGTCCCTACAGCCCAACATCATTCCCGGCGAGCTAACCTCCGGCGGCTGGCTGAAACCCGCGGCGGCTCTGGCTCAGTGGGAATCGGGCGATGCGAAGCTAGCCCAGCCAACGTTGAAAACCATCCGCATCCTCGCCGAACACGGTATTGAAGACGGGCTCCGCCATTTCGAGCAGTTCCACGGCCGCGAGCCCAATGCGCCAAAGTGCCTCGAGTTTCGGCCCGCAATTCGCGTAATCCCGTTAGCGACGCCGACCCTACCCCCGGCGACGCACACCAACGCCCTTCTCGTAGGCGACAAAGATCTCGTCCTCATCGACCCCGGCTCACCGTGGGACGACCAACTCGAAAGCCTACGAGACATCATCGATATCGTCATCCACGACACTCGCGGCAAACTAATCGAGATCTGGCTAACCCACCACCATGGGGATCACATCGGCGGCGTCGAGTGGGTGCGAAATTACTACAACGTTCCCGTCGCCGCTCATTCCGAGTCGCTGTCGAAGCTCTCCGAGCGCGGAATCTCAGTCGATCGGCTACTCGCTGACGGGCAGATCCTCGAGCTTGCCGGGCCACGGGGCCTGCGCTTTCGCGCGATCCACTCACCTGGCCACGCCAAGGGCCACCTCTGCTTCTACGAAGAAAACCAGCGGGTACTCATCGCTGGTGACATGGTCGCGGGCTCGAGCACAATCGTCATCGATCCGCCCGAGGGCAACATGGGAGATTTTCTAGCTTCGCTAGAACGACTCGCGTCGCTCGACATCGACGTGCTGCTTCCCAGTCACGGCACCATGATCAACGAGCCCTCTCGGCTACTCGACAAGACCCGTCAACACCGCCTAATGCGCGAGGCTCGCATTCTCGAGGTTTGGCAGTCAGGCACTACCGACCCCGAGTCGATTGTTGACGTCGTCTACGAAGAGCTGGCGCCCGAGGCTCGTCCGATCGCGGCGCGGCAGATCATAGCTCACCTCGAACACCTAAGGGAAATCGGTCGAATCGAGCGTTTTTGGGGACCATAACCCGGCTCTGTTAATCAATTGGCCGCTGGTATGATGAAGCGGCAAGGTAGAAATTTTTGTGAGTAGGCTATCACTAATTTCCGAGTTCGCGATGTTCCTGCGCGAGAACAAGAAGCTTTGGCTATTGCCGATTTTCTTGGTTCTCGGCCTGGTGGGAACGTTACTAGTCGTCGTCGAGGGTTCCGCGCTTTCGCCGTTCATCTACACCGTTTTCTAAACGGCTGAGCACAGCGTCGGCTGAATGCGTGTCCTCTACGTCAGCCATTATTTCCCGCCCGAGGTAGGTGCGCCGGCGATTCGTGTTTCCCAATTGAGCAAGCACTGGCGCCGAGCGGGCGTCGACGTGCAAGTGCTAACCGGATTTCCCTGCCACCCAGAAGGAGTGGTCCCTCCGGAGTATCGAGCGCCGCTTCGGCAGCTCGTGATGACCGAAGACTACGAGGGAATACCCGTCAATCGAACCTGGATTTACCCAGCCGCCAATCGTGGACGCTGGCGGCGTAGCGCTAATTATTTGAGCTTCGGAATTTCAGCGGCGATTCGCGGCTCGCTGCTGGACTTTCGCCCCGACATCGTAATCGGCACGTCGCCCCAGCCGCTCTGCGCCGCGGCCGCCGCACGAATCGCTGACCGCTATGACGCGAAGTTCATATTCGAGGTCCGTGATCTGTGGCCCGAGTCGCTGGCAGCAGTTGGCGTCGATGCGAAGAATTCACCGTTTTACCAACTGCTAGACGATGTTGCCGGATGGCTATACGATCGCGCCGATCGCGTCGTCATCGTCGCCAAGTCGTTTCGTGAAGAGCTAGTCACCCGAGGCATCAATGACGAGAAAATTCACTTCGTACCGAACGGCGTCGACCTGGCACCGTTTGTAGGCAATCACGAGATTCCGTCGGATGTCTCGCAGCTTACCGGTAAATTCGTCGTGTCGTACATCGGAACCCACGGCCTTGCCCACGCACTCGACACCTTGCTCGAAGCCGCAGACCTCCTACGAGACGAATCAGCGATCCATTTTCTTTTCGTCGGTGGAGGCGCCGCTCGCGAAGCACTCGAGCACCAGGCGGAGCGACAAGCTCTGGCGAACGTCACGTTCTTAGGTCCACGGCCTTGGGAGATGTCTCCGGCTTACCTAACTGCGTCCGACGCCTGCGTAGTCCATCTGGCGCGCAAGCCCCTTTTCGAGCGCGTACTGCCATCGAAACTCTTCGAAATTATGGCCGCTGGGAAACCGATTGTACTCGGAGTGCGCGGTGAAGCGAAGCGGCTCGTTGACGAAACTCAGGCGGGGCTGGCGTTCGAGCCCGAGTCCGCGCAGGGTCTCGCCTCGGCTGTACTAGAACTGCACCGCGATCGCCATCGAGCTGAAGCACTCGGAGCCGGTGGTCGCAATTGGGTATCGGCGAACGCCACATACCAGTCGCGCGCCGAGAAATATTTGGAGATCCTAGAAGGGTGCTGCTGAGCGCCCGCCGTTATTTTGAAACGATTCGCTACTTGAGCGATCGTAAACTTGGCGGTCGGCTCCGTTACACGTTCCTCACCGCGATTGCGAGCGCATTATCGAAGCTGCGGTTGACTTGCATCTACAAAAGCTTTCTCGAAATCCAAGTCGGCAGCCTGACTCGAAACCCGAACTTCCAATGCCCCTGGGCGACCGAACCCAACGGCCAGATCGAGCCCGTCAGCTTCCTAAATGAGCAGTGCGACCTGTGCGTGCCGGTGGACTGGAACCCACCAGGCCGATCGCTGTTGTGGCGATTTCACCTGCATTACTTCAGTTGGGCTCCACTGGACCCCAAGAAATTCATCGCGCTGGCGGATGATTGGATAGCAGGTAATCCGGTGGGCGGCAGTCCGGGATGGCACACCTACCCAACCTCCCTACGCCTGGTCAATTGGATTCGCGCTTTCGAACAGCTCGGCAAGGCCGACGCCAATCAAATCCTGCTACGCTCAATCGCCCACCAGGCCGCCCATATTGAAAGCAACTTAGAGGAACATCTAGGCGGCAATCATCTTATCGAAAACTACTTCGCCCTGATCGTCGCCGGGCTATTTTTTCGGGGCCCCGTGGCGGAACGCTGGCTTCACCAAGGGGTAGCCGAATTCGAACGTGAACTTACACTACAGGTTCTCCCGGACGGCGGCCACAACGAGCGCTCGCCGTCGTATCACTTTGAGATGAACCTGCGCTGCCGAGAAGCGATACGACTGCTCGAAGAAAATCGCCGGCCCGTGCCTGACATCTTGCGCGACATAGACCGCCGCATGGAAATCTTTTTTACGAGCCTGCTCCATCCCGACGGCAACATCCCGTTGTTTCACGACTCCGAGTTGATCACCAACCGCCGGCTGGATCGCTATCGCCGACTTGGATCCGCGTCTGGCGTCGAGACGTCTGCAGCGTTCCCGGCGTCCGGCTACTTCGTGTTCAGCAGCCAAGACGCGCGACTGATCGCAGACTTCGGTGCCCCCGGCTCGTCCGAGAACCCGGGCCACCAGCACGCCGGCATCTTCTCCTTTGAGCTCTCGATCGGCGATCAGCGAGTAATCGTCGACACCGGTACTCCCACTTACGACCCAGGTGCGGATCGCGACCGGATCCGTGGAACTGCCGCCCACAACACGCTGACGGTTGGTCACGGCGACCAATTTGATGTCTGGAAAACGTTTCGAGTCGGCAAGCGAGCATGGTTGCGCAAACTCAAGCACAGCAGCACAACCGTCGAAGCGATCCACGACGGCTATCACGACTTGGGCCTCATTCACCGCCGAAGAATAACTACGCTCAGTTCCGGCGGCTGGCAAATCGACGACTCGCTCGAACCCACGACCTCGGCGGGAGTCCACGCCGCCGCAAGCTGTTTCCACCTACACCCCAACATCGAAGCTCGCTTGCAATCTCAAGCCGTCGAGCTGGCGCCGACGGGCTGGGAGCTACTCGTACTCGAAGGACCGCAGCCGGCAGTTGAGGCCGCGACATACTCCGAGGCGATCGGCAAGTCCACGCCAACGACGGCCATCGTCCTCGAAGCCGCATTTCACGGAACGTGGCATTCCCAAGTCCTAATCCGCCCAAAGCATGTGTAGAGCATTTTCACCGAACGCATAGCCCGCTTGCCCCATCTTCAAGCCAGTGAAATTCGGAGGCACGACCGTTAGGAAGTGCGGTGGCGCAGAAGATTTCTGGAATACGTTGAATTGGGTCCTGCTGATCACTTCTCAATAGGTCCCGCCTCAACTCACCAAGTCAACCCGTCGCCACCGCACTCGCTCACGCTCGTGCCACCGATTCTACACTCGCGAATCTAGCCATCGGTGGATGTCGGGGCCAACGCTGGTTGTTCACTAACGCACTGTCACTCGCCACGTGGTGAGAAATACACGCTATGGCGTTTAACGCGGCACCCATGCAGCGGAATCGAGCAAACCGTGCCGCGATCCCTACAAGTTCATGCGTTCTAGCTTGCGATACAGGGTCTTGCGCTCAATGTTGAGAATCTTTGCAGCGCGGCTTTTGTTGCCCCCAGTTGCAGCCAAGACTTTGCGAATCTGTTCGTCTCCAGCATCCGCTAGCGATTCCACGCGCCTCTCTGACGGTTCGAAACCGCGCAACGCTTCGCGCACCTGCTCGCCTTCGATCAGGTCCATCGGACTGAGAATCACGAGCCGCTCAAGCACGTGCCGCAGTTGCCTGACATTACCCGGCCACGTCTCTTCCTCGAGTGCTTTCACCGAACTCGGCGCAAGTCGAATATTGCGATCGTACTCCCCGCTAAATTCTTGTACGAAATGCTGCGCGAGGGGGATGATGTCACTTCGCCGTTCTCTCAACGCCGGCAGATTCACTTGTACTACGTTGAGCCGAAACCACAGGTCCTGTCGGAAAGTCCCCTCTTCGACCATGTGTTGTAGGTTTCGGTTCGTCGCGGCAATCACTCTCACATCGAGCCGCTTTGTTTTTGACGAGCCAAGTTGTCTGATTTCCCTTTCCTGCATAAAACGTAGTAGCTTCAACTGGAAAGGAATATCAACTTCTCCGATTTCATCGAGAAATACAGTCCCGCCGTTTGCTGCTTCGAAAAGGCCGGCTCGGTCGCGGTCAGCCCCAGTGAATGCGCCGCGTACGCTCCCGAACAATTCGCTTTCGATCAACCCAGGCGCGATCGACCCGCAATCGACCGGCACAAACGGGCCGTGGCTGCGCTTGCTGTTGCGGTGGATCAACCCCGCGACTAACTCTTTGCCGGTTCCGGATTCACCCTGGATCAGCACGGGCGCGTCGGTGGGCGCGGCTCGCGAAATTGTCTTGTAGACCTCAATCATCCGCGGTGAGAACCCGACCATCTCGCTCGGAGGCATGTCGGGCATGGGCACAGACGCCCGCCGGTTCTCGGCCCGATGCGCTTCAGCTCGCTTTACGGCGTCCAGCAAGCGGGTCACATCGAAGGGCTTCGCAATGTAGTCGAAGGCGCCTCCCTCGGTTGCTTGCATCACTGTTTCCATCGTGCCTTGGCCGGTAATCACCAAAACAGTACAACTCGGATCGTTATCCTTGGCGGCGCGAAGTACGTCCAGCCCGGTTCGCTCGTCAATGTAAATGTCAGTTATGACTATCGGGTACGACTCGCTCGCCAGCAGCACTAGCGCCTCGTGGCTCGATAGGACGGCCTTGACGGGATAGCCTTCAAGCTCCAGGGCCGTGCCAAATGTAGTGACGATTGCCGGGTCGTCTTCCACGAAAAGGATACGTGGTTTGGGGTTCATTTACGTCGATCCTTCCGCCGTTGGTTCTTCTTTAAGACCCGCGGACGCGGTTTTGGGTAGTCGCATTCGAAAACAAGACCCGTGATCGACCTGGCTCTCGACTTCGATCGAGCCGCCATGTTGCAAGACGATTTCTTCGACGAGCGCAAGCCCAAGCCCCGAGCCATTCTCGCCCGAGCGCTCGGCGCTTTTTGTCCGATAAAAGCGGTGGAAAATCCGCTGAAGGTCGTTCTCGTCCATTCCATAGCCTTGGTCGTTGACTTCGATCAAAACATGATCGCGGTCGTCACGGGCGCGGACGGAAACCTGAGTATGAGCGGGCGAATACTTTACAGCATTCGTGATCAGATTATAGCAAGCATATTCGAGAAATTCAGCATCGGCAGCGATCGCGGGAGTATCGCATTCGCCGATCTTCAGATCGATCGGCTTGCGCTTCGCGACCGGTTTCACGCGCTCGACCGCCTCACGCAGAATTTTACTCGGGAGCACTTGCTGCCTCTGAAGTTTGAGGTCGCCACTATTGAGCCGTTCTACCCCTAAGAACATCTCGACCATCCGGGCCAAGCGTTGCGACTCGGTGTGGATCAGACCGCCGAGCTCCTGCCGTTTTTCGTCGGTCAACTGATACTTAGTGATTAGCTCGCTCGAACCCTGAATCGTCGTCAACGGCGTCCGCATTTCGTGCGTGACGTAATGCACGGCTCGCTGATAGCGGCTTCGCTCGGCCTCCGCGTGCGTCAGCTTTCGGCGAATCACTAAGTGGTGGTAACCCGCGCCGACGGCGAAAACCGACCAAGAGGGGACCGCTATGGTCGCAAACGAAAGCACCTGATCGGCTGCGAATACCGCGGCCGGCGCTAAGATCGCGGCAAGCAACAGTCCCGAGGCTGTGACCATCATCGCCCTTCCGGCAAGAATCCAGAATGTGGCGCCGAGCCCAGCAGCGACTACGAGTGACAGCAACAAGGCCCAGCTATCACTGACTCGTGTCAAGAACCGGCCGCTGTGAAGCGTTTCAAAAACGTTGGCGTTGATGGTCACGCCCGACATCGGCGTGCCGAACGAATACGGTGTCATCAAATATCGGTCGATTCCGCCGAGCACGTCCACACCGACAAACACTGCGCGATTTCGCACAGTCTCGGCGACGCTAGGGTCATCCAAGATGGCCTTCAGCGAAATGCGCTCGATCGGCGCATCAGGACCGCGATAGCGAATCAATAGCTCGCGGCCATAGCGCGTCGCCGCGGGAGTCTTATGGCCACCAAACTCCAGCCCGTCCGCGGTTTCAACGATCTCAGGCGCACCAATTGACAACCGATACGCCTCGAGCGCCATCGCCCAAAGCCGTGTTCGTCCGGCTGCCTTCGCCAGAACTATCCGTCTGCAGACGCCATCAGAATCTGGTTCGGCGTGAACGTGACCAAGCGCGGCGGCGTGTTCACTAAACGCAGCGAGTGGCATCTCCCAAGACGTCGCGCCCGCTTGATTCGCGGCCCGTAGATTCGCCGCCAACACCTCGTTGCCAATGGCCTCGAAAACTTGTGTCAGCGGCTCATTCTCTTCGCTCGTCCGGGGCTCTGCTAAAACGATGTCGAGCGCAATTGCCGACGGTTCGTTGCGCTCAATCACTGCAAGCGCCCGCGCTAGGGGTCCACGGAGATTGCCGAGACCGCCTAGCTCATCGAGGCTCTCTTCGTCGATCGCGACGATTACTGATGCCGAAGGCCCTGGGGTCGGCGGGAGCGCCACCAAAATAGCGTCATACGCCCATCGATCGAGTTGCGCTCCCGGCGGTCCCCAGGCCAACAGGAGCGCCACGACGAACACGGCCGCCAACACACCTGCGTACTTCAACAGCGCCAGTTTGGTCTTCATGAACTCGGGCCACCCGCCTCGACCATTAGGAATCGCTGACCTGCGAAATCGATTCAAGCTCGCGGCGAAGCTCGGCCAAGGCGGCTTCGTCAAGCGCGAGTCGCCGTCCGCTTGATCCGATTACACTGTCTGATTCTAAGGGCGCGAGCGCCCGCGTGACTCCGGAGTGGACCTGCGAGCACCCTGTTTGCGCCAAAATCGCGCGGACATTCGCGGCACGTACCCCGCCACCCGGCAGAACCTCGATCCTTTCGCCCGCCTGAAGTTGCAGCGAAGCAATCTCGTCAACACCTTCAAGCGCCGTCGCTCGCCCCCCCGACGTCAAGAGCCGATCGATGCCGACTTCCACTAACAACTCCAACAACCGCGATCGATCAGTGACGGAATCGAAGGCCCGATGAAAGACGACCGCGGCATTCGATAGCGCACGAGAAAACCGCGAGCACCGCTCGACGTCAATATCACCTTGAGTCGTAAGAACTCCAAACGCTACACCCGACGCCCCAGCCTCAAGCGCGCAGGTTGCATCGCGCAGCATGCAATCGAACTCATGATTGGAGTAAACGAAGTCTGCGGCCCGCGGGCGGATCATCACAATTAGCAGAACTGCCACGACCTCGACGGCACACCGAACTAGCCCGATAGATGGTGTGATTCCGCCGAGCTCTAAGGCGGCGTTGAGTTCAATTCGATCGGCCCCAATCTCGGCGGATCTCAAGCAGTCGTCAACGCTGCTCGCGCAAACCTCAAGAAGTGGACGGCGATTCCTGCGTAGCGATTCCATGCGTGGATATACTGCCCCGAGCAAACTCGCCGTTCAGATCGCTACAAGACCCAACCTCCAGCGTCGCAAACAACTCGAAATGCAGGCTAGAACCGGCAGGCCGCGGGCTCCGACTTTACGTGGTAGCTCTTGTAGTTCACGGCTTCGGAATCCATGCAGCCGGAGAGATTCAGCAGCTCGACTTTACGGAACTCGACCGGGTGAGATTCGCTCTGCAGCGAGATGTATCCGCCATCCAGCAGCTCGCCGTCTTTCTTGTACGTCGGATCGTGGCCCGATACGTTCCGGCCGCCCATCTGAGGCATCTCATATTCGAGAACCACTTCACCTTCCAATATGTGCCGGATCACCGAACTCCCCAACACCATCACCTCGGCCCGTACCCATTGTTCGCCGTGATATGTCTTTGAGCTGGATTGAATGCAGTGGCGGGTCTCGAGCTTGCCGTTAAAGACCGTGTTCGTGCCCGGTGTGCAGAGATTCGACGTCGTTCGCTCACCTTCCCCCGTGCCGCCCAGCAACTGAACTTCAATCGAAATCGGAAAGTCTTGGTCCTTCGGCATACTTTCGGGCGGCGGGGAATGCAGCATGATGCCACTGTTGCGTAAAGCCCAGCCCGGGCCATCCTGAGCCTGCTCACCGACGAATCTGTATTCGACCGCAATGATGTAGTGCGAAAAGGGTTTCGCGTAAAAAATGTGTCCAAAGCGCTGGTTGAACGGACCGTACGCCTCGTAGCCGGTCTGCATCACACCGTCCCTCACGCGGAACGTATTGCCGAAGTTTTCTCCTACTTCGTAGCCCGCGATTTTTGGCGTCCAGCCGTCGAGGTTCTTCCCGTTGAATAACTGAATCCATTCCTTGTCGTCCGGCGTCTGCGCCGCGCATGGCACCGCGATCAGGGTAATCAAGATGAAAGTCAGTAAGCTCATCGATATGGCGAGTATAGCGATACCAGTGCTACGATTTGTCACGTGAGCAACTACCGATTCGCACAAATCATTACCATCGCTGCCCTGGCGGTCCGCATCGCCGGCGCCCAGCCCGAGCTGCCCTACGACCCGGTCAAGAACTGGGGCGCCTTTCCAGCCGACCACGTACAGGGTGCCGCGATGGCGGTTGCGGTTGACACGGACGACAACGTGTGGCTCTACAGCCGCAGTTCTCATCCCGTAATGCAGTTCACGCCCAACGGCCGCCTGCTTCGGGCCTGGAGCGAAGATCCGAAGTTTTCGAATCACCAAGGCGCGGCGCACGGTATGGCGATAGGACCCGACGCGGGCGTCTGGCTCGTCGACCGCGAGGTTCACACGATCTATAAGTTTTCTCCCGGCGGACGTGCACTTCTGACGATCGGAAGCTTCGCCGCCCAGCAAGGGACAAACGACAGCCCGTACGCATTCTTTCGCCCGGCGGGGATTGCCTTCGATAGCCGGGGGAACGCCTACGTCGCCGACGGCTACAAAAATACCCGTGTAGCAAAGTACGGCCCGACCGGCGACTACATCAAACACTGGGGCGGCTCAGGCGACGCCCCAGGTCAATTCAATCTGGTGCATGGCGTGACGTTAGACGACCAGGATCGAGTTTACGTAGCCGACCGCGGCAACAAGCGGATCCAAGTATTCGACTCCGACGGCAAATTCTTGAATGCTTGGTCCGATGGAACCGGCACCCCGTGGAACGTCGCCTTCGACGCACGCGAGAAGGTCATCTGGATATGCGACGGCGATTTAGGACGAGTCCAAAAACTCTCGCTTGACGGTAAGCTCCTAGGCCGATTCGGCAGCGACGGCCAAGCCGCCGGGCAGCTCCATCAGGTCCACAGTATCGCCGTCGACTCGACCGGCGCGATTTACGCCGCCGAGACTGTCAACCAGCGCCTCCAGAAATTCGTCCTGCGCAAGTAGGCACAGAGTCTTACTAGTAGCTCGATACAATACAGGGCGATGAAACGCCTGATACTTGCGATTGTCGCGGTCGTTGCCAGCTTCCTATTTTGGGTATCGGATGGCACCGCCCAAAGAGGCAGCGGCGAAGACTATTTGTCAGCCGATCTGCGCGAAACCGTCGACGAACTGAAGAGGGACGCACGCGCAACTCCAACCTCCGAGGCGAATATCAAGCCCCGCCTCGACACCCTGTGGAAGTGGGTCAACGCATACTCACTCACGGGCGGCCCAGTACCGGTAAACACCACGCTCTCAATTTCGGCGACATATCGCGACATCGACGACTGGAAGCGTGGCGGCGACCCTCCACCGGCTAGCAGTATGCGGTCGATCGACAATTACATCTACGAGTTCAGTGTCAAAGACGAACAACCACAGGCGCTGGGCAAGGTCACTCTAGAAGTCGCCGATACCGTCCGCGTCGGCTCCTATCATACGATCGAGCAAACGTACACCGTAGGCGAACGGCCACTAAAACCCGGCGCGAGAATCATGGTCGCCCGCCAGCTCCAAGCCGACGGAGGGGCCCTGCAGTCTGACGACCCCGCGGGCGAGAACTACCTATCGGCAACCACCTCCAATCCGAGAGTCAAGCTAGGCAACACCACCGTGCCTCTTGCTGGAATGCATGGCGGATTTCGGGGTGCGGTTCCCATGCCGACATTCCTCGTCGAGCAGGGAACACTAAACACCGACGACACCGTAACGATCGTCTACGGCGACCGCTCGGGCGGCGGCGAAGGTTGGCGTCAGCAAACGTTTACCACCGACCAAGCACTCCTGCCGATTTACATCGACGATGACGGTTCCGGGCATTTCTTAACGCCGCACTGGCCGGCCTACAGCGTCGTTGGCGGCGAAGCCGAGGGCGTGAACATGGTCGCGCCATCGATCGTTACGCCGGGCGAATCGTTCGACCTTGCCGTCCGTTGGGAAGACTTCGTGTACAACCGCGCGGTCGGCCGGATGCCCGCCGCAAAGGTCACTCTCAATGGCAACGAAATTCGCTCACTGACCGCCGGAGGTCCCGCCATCCAGCTCATCGAAGGGATCAAGTTAGAACAAGAAGGGATCCACCGCTTCAAGATCGAAACGGCCGACGGCAAGATCTCAGCGCTCAGCAATCCGGTCTGGGTTCGCGAGAATCCAGACTACCGCCTCTATTGGGGCGAAACCCACACGCATACCGGCATGGCCGAAGGGCAGGGTTCGCTTGACCGCTCGTACACCTTCGCCCGTGACGACGCTCGCCTCGATTTCTCAGGCCTCTCGGAGCACGACATTTGGCTCACCGACGCCGAGTGGGAAGCGATGCGCCGCGCCGCGATTCGCTACACCGAAGCCGGCAAGTTCATCGCATTTCTGGGATATGAGTGGACTGTCCGGCGCCAGTGGGGCGGCCATCACAATGTTTTCTTTCGCAGTCCGCGACGCCGCGAGCGGGTCGGCGCACAGATCGCTCCTACGCTGAGCCAGCTCTATCAAGGACTGCGCGATCGCTACGACACCAACGATGTCGTCATCATTCCGCACGCGCACCAGGCCGGCGATTGGCGCCAGAACGACCCCGACATGGAATCCATGATCGAAATTATGTCGATGCACGGCACCTTCGAGTGGTTTGGCAACTACTACCTTCGCCAGGGCTACAAGGTCGGCTTTTTGGCGGCATCCGACGACCACCGTTCGCGTCCCGGTTACAGTTCAACGTCGAGCCGCCAGCCAGGTTCGCCGCTTAGCCAGTTCGGTGGACTGGCTGGGGTGCTTGCCGCGGAGAAAACCTCTGACGCAATTTTTGACGCCTTGAAACAGCGTCGCGGCTACGCGGTCACGTCCGCGCAGCGCATCATTCTCGACCTTGAGATGAACGGCGTCGGCATGGGAAACCGCCTACCGTTCACGCGCGACCGGCGGATCAGCGCGCGTGCGTTTGGGACCAGCCCGATTACCGCTCTGTGGGTCATCAAAAACGGCGAGGCGGTCTACACCAAGCGCGCCGCCCGATCTGATCTCGGCGGAAAGACGCAACTCCTTGTCGGCTTCGAGTCCGATTCGCAACCGTATTTTCGCGATAACCCGCGAGGCTACCGCACCTGGACCGGAACTCTAACCGTCAGCGGCGCCAAGCTCACCGGGTTCCGCCAAATGTTCGACAACCGCCACAAAGAGTGGGCAAAAATCGACCCGAGCGATTCCAACAAGTTGCAGTTCTCGACGGGCACACGTGGTCGCTCCGACAATATGCTGATTGAACTTGAGGGAGCCACGCCCTCGACCAAAATTAGGATTGACCTCGAACCTTTCCAGGAGTGGGGCAAGTCACCGGTGCCCGTCAGGCCGCTGCGAACGCTTTCGGGCCAAACTCGCGAGATCGCGTTGAGCAGCCTAGCCGACGGGTACGCCGCGATCGACGCCTCAATCGGAACCGATCGCGACTCGATTAGCTTTCAGTTAGTCGGCGACGACCAGCCCATGGATTACGAGCTCGAGTACGTCGACTAGGGCCCGATGCAACCGGGTGATTACTACTATGTGCGAGTCGACCAACTCAACGGCGCCCGCGCATGGTCATCGCCAATTTGGGTAGGCGGCGAAGACCGCCGCTAACCGCAAAGCTGTAGACGTTTCGCTCTTCAGCGCACTGCCCGAAACTACTCAATCAATGAATTCTCGACAATACGGAAAGCCCAGTAACAATCACCACCAAACAGAAACAGAGGCGTGGCCGGAAGTCCGCGCTTGCCAACTAAACACCGGATAAATCGTTTCACCTGAGCCCGATTCAAGATCTCGGTAGGGTAGGCGGTGGCCTCGCGCAGCGGCGGCCGGAGAGAATCAGAGGCGTCCCAGTCTGCGCGCTTCGAGTGGTAATCTGAGGATGGTCATGCCCGTTACAGATACACAGCTGCGGCACGTCGAAAAGGTCGGCGACGCGTACCGAGTTGCGAACAGTCGGGTCTCATTGGATTCGATCGTTATCGCGTACCTCAGTGGCCATTCGGCCGAGGCGATCGCCGAGCAGTTCCCTGTGCTTTCTCTTGCCCAGGTCTACGGCGCGATCAGTTTTTACCTCGACCATCGCGGAGACGTTGACGCCTACCTGAGTCAGGGGGATGCGGAGTTTCGCGAGTTTCAGCGCGAGATGGCGTCAGAGAACGTGGCCCTGTATCGGAAGTTGTTGTGGAGTAGGCGAAGTCAGCCGGACCACCGTTGAGGCTGAACTTCCTTGCTGATGCGGATCTCAATCAGGCAATCGTTGCGGGCGTAAAGCGCCGGGTCACCGAAATAGACTTCCAGACGGCGACAGAATCCGGGCTCGAAGGTCTAAGTGATCAAGAGGTCCTTACGCTCGCCGCCGAGGGTGGTCGTGTACTTGTCAGCCACGACTTTCGAACGATGCGTTACGAGTTTGCTGAATTCGTGGCAAATTCGGGCAGTAGTGGAGTTAATCTCGTGTCTCAAAGAGCGGGGATTCGGTGGGCGATTGAAGAATTGATTCACATTTGGTCGCTGACTGCGGCTGAGGAGTGGAAGAATCGGATCGCGCCGCTGCCGTATCTGCCGGCGGATTGATGGCTGGCAGGGCGGTTGTCGTGGAGTTGCCGTGCGGAAGGTAGTGAATTCGGGCTTCGTCCCCAGCGGCTGAAACGCCGCCACCGAGCGGCCGCGGCCAAGCCCGTCTACCGTGTGATAGCGTACTATCGAGGAATCGCTCTGCATTTCGTCTGGGATCCGGTCAAGGCAGACGTCAACCTAGCGAAGCATGACGTCGCGTTTCATGAAGCGCTGACGGTGTTTCAGGACCCGACGGCACGCATCTTCGACGACGATGACCATTTCGAGACGGAGCATCGAGAGATCATCGTACGTCGTTCGAAAAAGCAGCGCTTGCTTATCGTTTGTTTTTGTGAGAGACAAGAGAGTGTGCGGATCATCAGCGCGCGCAGATCGACGAGCAGAGAACGCCGAGACTATGAAGAATACACCAAGGAGTGAACGGTCCGGGGCGGAAGATACCAGAGCAGAGTACCGCTTTGATTACGCGAAAGCTGGTCCGAATCGATTCGCGGCTGAGATGGACAAATCTACGGTTACGGTGGTGCTTGATCCAGACGTAGCTTCGATATTCCAAACGTCCGAGTCGGTTAACTCGCTGCTTCGCTCCGTGATCGCTGCTTTGCCGAAAGACGCGGAGGAGCGATCGAAGCAGAGCTAGTCGCGTAGTTCGGGTGTGTTAGAACTAAAGGGAACGGAGCCCAATTCGGTTCGACTAACACTCTTATTTGCAAAGAGATAGGCCTGACACACCACATCATGCCGCAATTTTGGATCCACGAACCCCGTTGAAATCAACGCAGCCATGAATCCGGGCTCCGTCCCCTTTAGTTCCATAGTTCCAAGCAACTGCGGATCAATGGAGTTGGCATGTTCAAGAGTTGGTTGAACAAACCAGCATGCGAACTTGGGGGTCTCGCTAGATGACATCCGGAATTTGAAAACCGCATGGTGAAGATCGACGCGATTCTCAAATTGGTGCGTGACAGTGGCGGGCGGTATTGAGAACAGGTAATTCCTCTGGCTGTTGCCCTTGCCGTGGGCATAGTCCTGTATGCACGTGTCCTAGATCTGAAACTCACTCTCGCCCTTCTTGGAAGTTTCGCGGTACTGATTCCTCGCGCAATCGTTTACCGACAGCGTCCAGTGCCCAGTAAGGTAGTCCAAAACGTCATTTCCGTACTGGGTCTCCTTGTGATTTGGGGTGGCTGGGCAATGGCGCCAAAGGTAGACTGCTCTTCGCCCGCGGAGGTGACCATCAAAGACGGTCAGCTGGGCGTGTTTGAAAGCGGTTGTTACGCTGTCGACACCGAAGACGGAGTGACAAAGGATACCGTCGAGCGATTCCAATGCGCAGCTGGAGTAAGGTTCGAGTTAATTCAGGCCTATCCTGAAAGAGAAGTAATTGTAAAGGGAGTACCTCCAGCGCCGGTTACTCTAGCTGAATTCCACCTTGATCACCCCGGCGATCGTTTGCAATTGGAATGTCGACAAGGTAATTCGGTGTACGAGATCACTAGGCATAATGCTGGTCGGGCTAGCCAAAGATAGTCGCAGTCGCAGCACTTTTGACACGCGGCATTTCTTGGTGTTCAAATGCGGTTGGCGAAACTCACTCGTCGAGTCAATGCAAAACCCGCCGACCCTTTCGGGCTGGCGGGCTCATTCCCGAAACGTGACTAACTTGCGAACGACTCTCGCCTAGTCGCCGCTAACCCCGGCGGCTTCTTTTTTCTTCGCCGCCGCCGGATCGATGGCCATACCGCCCGCGATCTGTACTAGCGAAGCGGCCGGGGCCTCCTTCAGTACTTGCTCACGGTACATCTTCATCATGCGGGCCTCTTCTTCTGCCGTCATGATCTTCTTGCGGGCACCGGACTCTAACGTCTCACCCTTGGCCTGCGCTTCGGCAGCCTTACGGTCACGCGCGGCGATCTTCTCTTCGCGGGCGTTCGCCGGACCTTCCATCTGCTGGGCGCCGCGTGCCGCGTGCTCAGCGTTGATGTTTAGCGAATCGGGCAGTCCCTGGATCTCGGGGACTTTGTTGCCGCCGGCGTAGATCTTGTGGCGACCGTGTTCGTCGTACCAATTCGATAGCGTCGACGTCATGTGCATCTTCTCGATGATGTTCCGCCAGCCAATGCCGGTGTTATAGGCGCAGAAGGAAATTTCGCCTTCTTGCGTGCCGTAAGGAATGACGCACATCTCGGTGCGGCGGAAGTCATAGTTGAAGAGGTCTTGGAACCACATGCCCGCGACGAACAGGAAGTTCCAAGGGTCATTACGGCGAGCCGTACCCTTGCCGTAGTTCTTGCCCGACAGCGCGAACGACTTGTCGAATTTCTTCAACAGGTCGAACATCGAGAAGTCCTTGGGGGCCTTCATCGGGTTGTAGTTCTTCAGGATCGCCAAGCCCATCTGGACGTTCGTGGCCACCTTGCCACGGCCTGAATCCGTAATGCGCCGAATGTCTTGCACAAACTGCGGGACGTTGATGAACTGCGCCACCGGGGCCATGTCCTTCGTTTCCTTGTTGATCATCAGCGCTGTGCCGACGCCGCAGTTCGGGTGGCAGCCGCAGCTAACCTGTCCCCACTGCGCCTGCGGGCCATGCGCCAAGTCTGCGGCGTCAACGAAGCTGCCCATAACCGAGATCGGGAACCAATCACGCGTTGGCTCGGTGATGCCGACCTGCTTCTTAACGTCATGTGCCAGGTGAGAAAGCGTATAGCGCTGCTTCAGGCGACGTTCGTCGGTAATCTCTTCGTCGCGGCCCGTGAATGAAACTGGCTGGAAGGCAATGAAGGCGATCCGGCCTGGGTTGTCACGCGCGAACTGAATGATCGGACCGACCTCTTCGTTATTGACGTTGTTGACCAGCGTCGTAACGAGAACGATCTCAATACCGGCGTCGTGCATATTCTCAATCGCCTTGATCTTGACGTCGAACAGGTTGCCGATCTTGCGGTGTTGGTTGGGCTCGTTGCCAATACCGTCGAACTGTAGGTACGCATAGCGCATACCGGCGTCAGCGGCCGCTTCGGCGAACTCGGGCGATTTGGCGAACTCAATTCCGTTGGTCGCGGCTTGCACTGAGTTGTAGCCGATCTGACGGCAGTAGTTAACAGCCTTCAGGAAGTAAGGCGACATCGTCGGCTCGCCACCCGAGAACTGCACCGACATCTGGCGACGGGGCTTGATCGAGATGGCATTGTCGAGGATGGTCTTGATCTCGTCCCACTCAAGCTCGTGCACGAAGCCGACTTGGTTGGCGTCCATAAAGCAGGGGTCGCACATCATGTTGCAGCGGTTTGTCAGATCGACGGTCAACACTGCGCCGCGGCCAAACTTTACGGTCGAGGTGCCATGGTCGTGGAGCTTTTCGTCGTTATGCGCACGGATGTCGCGGCCCGGAAACTGCGATTCGATGTGCTCGAGGAATTTGGCATCCATGGCCATCAAGTCCTCGGTCTTGCCGTGTTTGGGACATTCCTTGAGCATCCAAATTTCGTTGTCGCGCTCAATAATGGTGGCTTTGACTTCGCCGACCTTCTCGGTCTTAAGGATCGAGAAGTCAACTTCGCCACTGAGAATCACTTCGCGTGCCTCGCGCACGCACTTGGGGCAGAGCGAATCGGTCTGCCGCGGCCATCCCAGAGGAGGTTTCGACTTCTCCCAGGACTTCAGCATGGGCTTTTCCGACCATGCCGGAGTGAATGCCGGGTTAGGGTCTTTCGACGCGTCCATCTTGCGGGCGACGTTCCAGCCCGCTTTGGCTATGCTTGTGAGTCCTTGTTCTAGATACTTAACTGGTCGATGCATGGGTTTTGATCTCTCTCCCGCGGAATTCTGATTTTAGTGTGTATCCAGGCGGCATGTTCAGCCCTAGCCGCCAATTAAGTCGCGTTCACCGAAAGCGTGGGGTTGGCAAACGTCGACTCCTGTGCCTACGCCTGGTAGTGTAGGCATTGGATTCGCGCATAGCCAGCAAAAATCTGCGAACGGGGAGATTTAGGGGTTGGAGTGCGATTTTCGGCATGTTAACGGCAGCGGTTTTCAGCGCCATATGTCGATTTTTTTGTGACGCCTGTAACTTATTGAAAACAAATGGCTTGTGCCGCGTAATCAACGCCAATCTCAACAGTCACCGAAATATGCCTGTAACTTATTGAAAGCATAGGCTTTGCCACGCGAAACACGATTGCCTGAGCCGATCACAAGCTCAGTTGACGCCATAAAACAGCTTGCCCGCGAGGTCGGGTTCGAACTCGCTGGAATCGCACCTGCGGAGCCAACGCTCGAATCCCTCTTCTATCCACAATGGATCGCCCAGGGCTATCACGGCAAGATGGGATATCTAGAAGGCCGGCGCGGCGAAATGCGCGCCGACCCGCGAACCCTCCTGCCGTCGGCCCGCTCTGTAATCTCGGTTGCACAGATCTATAACACCCCCCATCCCTATACAACGGAGTTTGACTCCGACTCGGCGGGCTGGGTCTCGAGATACGCCTGGGGCGAGGACTACCACGACGTCCTCAAGCGTCGGCTGCATCACCTCGTCGAAAAAATATCCGACGCGGTCGGCGAGGCCGATTTCAAAGTTTGCGTCGACACGTCTCCGATCCTTGAGCGCGCCTACGCGCATCAGGCGGGCCTTGGGTGGATTGGCAAGAATACCTGCCTTATCAACGAACAGGTCGGATCGTGGGTATTCCTCGGCGAGATCCTGACCTCTCTCGACCTCGCTCCCGACGACCCGGCGCCATTTCGCTGTGGGACGTGTACTCGTTGCATCGAAGTCTGTCCTACCGACGCATTCGTCGAACTAGGCGACAATTCCGGACCCTCGCATGCGCTTGACGCTACGCGTTGCATTTCTTACTGGACAATCGAACTGCGCGGCGAGATTCCGGAGTCCGATCGCGAGTCTATCGGTCAGCATCTGTTTGGCTGCGACATCTGCCAAGACGTCTGCCCCTGGAATCGACCGCAGCGCGCCGCAACGACTAGCGACCCCGCCTATCAGCCACGGCATGGCGAGCCTGACTTAGACGAATTGGCCGCGCTCACTGAGCAGGAGTTTAACGAGCGGTTCGCAAACTCACCTATCAAACGAAGCCGCTACCAGGGGTTTCTGCGCAACATCGCCGTGGTCATGGGCAACAGTGGGAGCAAGCGCTTCATTCCCATTCTTAGTCGCCTGGCGAGCTGGCCCGACGATGTCGTAAAGTCACATGCGCACTGGGCCTTGGAGCGACTACGCACCGGCGCCCCTGACGATGTGGATTGATCATCTCCGCCCGGCAGCGTCACTCGCCGGAAGCTACGGTACCGGCGTTTCGGGAGTATCCACGATCTCGAGTTCCGCCTCGCTCTCTTCCGCTTGTGCCTTCGCGGCGGCCTCGTCCATCACCTCTACCGAAACCGGCTGCTCCATATAAGCAGCGCCGGCGCCGACCGTCAGAAACATCATGCGGTAGCGTTTGTGGGCCGTGTTCTCTGGCACTTTAAAGGTGATCTTCTCGGCCGTTTGTTCGGTGATCTCGAGTTCGATATCGGACCCGCCGGCGGTAAGGAATAACTTTTCAACCGAACTCTTGTCTAGATTCACACCCGTTGCGACGGCGACAGCGCCAGGCGAAAGAGCATCGGGTTCGACAGCCGTCATGCGCGGCACAGCAGCCGATAGCGTAACGACGGTCAATAGGAGCAACAGAATTAGTTTTCTTGAACCGGACATGGCATTCCCTCCTGGCCAAAGTTCGCAGTTGTCACGATCTTAGCCCCCGCGTCACGGAATTGCAACGGGCTAGCGTTCAGGATCCAAGAATTGCGGGAGTAAGACTCCGAAAGATCGAGCGGTTGAGAGCGGCGCCTTTTGATGCGACTACGCCGCGGGACCCGCAGCTGCCGACATGGCGCTCGCTGCCACTGAACCGAGTGGGTCTTCGCCGTACTGGTTGGAACCCGGAGTACCGGGTAAAAAGCCAATCTCGATCAAGTACCAGATGCTGACGATTGGCAGCATCGACAAAATCAAGAACCACCCCGAACGTCCGCGGTCGTGGCAACGGCGGAGGTTTAATGACAGGGCTGCAATAAGCAACGGAATGTAGGCGACAATCGCTATCAGTCCAACGATCCCCGCAACTACCGAGCTATCACCGCCAATTGTCACAAGCAGCGCGCCAATCATCGCCAGCACGAATATGAACGCCCAAAGCACCAGGGTGCGCATCCAAAACGGCTGCCGATTGATCCGGCCATCGAACGAAAAATAGTCTTTCTTGATCGCATCTGTATCCATAGTCACATTCTCCTCGAAGCGATCATACATCAGTCCGCACAATTTCGAACTATAAAATTTCGGGTCGCGAGGAATCCTCAAGGCGGCGGGACACGTATTCTACATTGAGGGGGGGGCCGCACCCCAGTCGCGTCAGGTGCAAGTTCATTGGGAGGTCGGTTTGATGCGACTACATTACTTCGTCTTGCTGATTGGCGTTGGTTTGGTCTCTTCGTCATTCGGACAGGACACCCTGTCAAAGAGAAGTAGCCCTCTACGTGCTCGCCGGGCAATCGAGCTGACTCGGGTTACGAATGCCGCGAGTTTCTTTCCACTGGCCGTCGGTAATTCCTGGGTCTACGACGTTACAGGCTTTGCGGGGGGTCGGCCCGCAAAATCTCAAGTAGAAGAGACTCGACAGTTCAGCGGCGAAACTTACCACCGACTCGTTGGCCAAGCGAACCGTCTTGGCTGGGTTCGTCTTACTGACGAAGGTCGCCTGCTGCAACTTAACACCGAGACGGCTGTGGAATCGCTCATCTACGATTTTGGTGGCACGGTAGGCTCGGGCTGGATCCCCGAAGGCCCGGCTTTCTGCAACGGCGCCGCGCGAATTTCCGAACGTGATGAGCAGCGCCTGGTTGTGGAATATCTCGGCGGCGTCTGCGCGGATGCGGGCGTCACACGAGAGACTCTTGAAGCCGGCATTGGACTCGTGTCCCGCCGCGAAATTACGATCGGAGGCGAACGGCGGCATGATCTGCGTGAGGCCTTCATAGGCGGTGGGCGCGTGGATCGGCGTGGGCTGACAGCGTCGTTGAGTCTCGACAAGCGAGTTTATTCTGAAGGCGAGCCGATCATTGCACGGCTATCTGTTTCCAATTCAACCGGCGATCCGCTGACGCTGCACTTTTCTTCCGGGCAACAGTTCGATTTCTCGATCGACGACGACACTGGAACGCGAGTCTATCTTTGGTCAGCGAATAAGCTGTTTATTCAGATCGCTGGCGAAATCCAACTCGACTCCGGGGAGCGGTTCTTCGTGATGGAGATTCCAGAGGTTGGCGTTAGCGGCGGTGCTTTGAAGCCCGGTCAGTACTCCGCCGCGGGCTGGCTTACGACGGCCGGTAGCCGAACTTTTGGGGCCTCGGTTGGATTCGAGATTGTGGCGTCTGACGATTGAGCGACCAGCCCGCATTTCTCACCACGTGGTGAGAAATGCTGGCTAGTCCGAGTCTCTCATCGCAATTGGTGCGGCTAGCAGTGTGTCGGGGATGGCGAATGCATCCACGAGCTGGCAGGCGAGCGGGCGGACATTCCCGCAAAGTCGGTTGACGAGGCCGCGGATGGCTTTCGACTTGCCGCTTGATATGTAGCCGGCTTCGAGAAACCAGGCGCGGTCGGCTTCAACGCGACTCAGCGCAAAGAGGTCGCGGAGTAGCGTTAGCGTGGGCCGCAAGCCTTCCTCAACTTCGTCCACCGCCTCGGAGAACGTTTTCAGAATCACATGCTCGACGTGGGCGTTAGCCATCGTCAGCAGATGATCTTGGCAATCGTTGAATGCCTCGTACGACGACATTCCATCAGAGATTCGAGCGCGAAGCCGTTGTGCAGCCGTCGCGATGAGCCGCGACTCGCGGTACTCGAATGCAGCTAGTTGGAATTCGCTGTCGCGTAGGTGATCTTCGTCGGAGTTATGCGTAACGACCGGGTTGAGTTCCGAAACCACAGTGGCCGCGCGCTCGGCGAGATATTTGATGATCGTGTAGGCCCGCAGGTCTTCAAACTGACGCCGATAGTCAGTCAGCAAGCTCTTTGCGAGGAGCTGCATTAGAACTGTGTTGTCGCCCTCGAATGTTGTGAAAATTTCGATGTCGGCTTTGAGGTTCGCAAAACGATTGACGGCGAGATAGCCTTGGCCGCCACAGCACTCTCGACAGGCTTGCAGGGTGGCGACCGCATTCCAGCTTGAGTAGGCTTTTAGGCCCGCGGCAAGTGATTCTACTTCGCGCTGATCGTTGTCGTTGCGATTGACGAAGCGTCTTCGCAGGTAGTCGAGCGCAAAATGCAGGGCGTAAGCCGTCGCCAGCGCGGGCAGCAGTCGGCGCTGGTGCGAACGGTAGTCGAGCAAGCAAGTTTCCAACTTGCCGGGCGGACCAAACTGTCGCCGCGTGTCACCGTATCGGATCGCAATTGTCAGACCCGACTTCGCCGCGCTCGCCGAGGCCAATGCAATGCTAACGCGTCCGGCAACCAGCGCACCAAGCGTTGTGAAAAAGCGCTTCGACGGGCTGGCGATATCGCTCGTGTAGTTGCCATGCTGGTCAACGTCAGCGTAGCGGTTGAGCAGGTTTTCGCGTGGAATACGGACTTGCTCGAACCACAGACGGCCGTTGTCTACTCCGTTGAGTCCAAGCTTTTCTCCAGAATCTTCGATACGGATGCCAGGTAGCGTCTCTCCTGCGTCATTGCGGATGGGGACGAGCAGAGCATGCACCCCGTGAGACTCACCACGCACGATCAACTGGGCGAAAGCCGTTGCCATTCGAGCGTGACAGGCGGCATTGCCGATGAATTCTTTGTGCGCTTGGTCCACCGGCGTATCGACGATAAATTCGTCAGTTGCGGCGTCGTAGGTCGCGGTCGTCTCGACACCCGCAACGTTTGAGCCGTGGCCACGCTCTGTCATCGCGTAGCAACCCGCTAGCGCCAGCGACCCAACATCGCGCAGGTAGGCGCGGCGATGACGGTCGGTCCCAAGCATGTTGATGCTGCCGCCGAAGAGTCCGAACTGCACACCGTACTTGATCAACAGACTTAAATCGTGAAACGCCAGCATTTCAAAGGCGACAGCGAACTTGCCAGTGTCGGCTTCACCACCGCTCTCCGGCGGGAAGCTGAGCGCCCCAAGACCCTCGTCCGCGAGGCGGCGGCACCAAGTTAGAACTTGCTCGCGGTAGGCTTCTTTGTCTAAGCCGTAGCGGTACGCAAACTCCGGCTCGCTCATCAGTAGCCTGACCCGCTGGCGGAACTCGCGCCAGTCGCCATCGAGCCACAACGTTAGAGCCTCTACATCGATGCTTGATGTGCGCTCGGCAGGATCGACGGTCGGCGACCGCTCGACCAACAATTCGTCGGCGGCTTCTCCCGGGTCGATTCCGAGCGCCTGCTCTACGTCCGCGATCGCTTGCCTGACCTCGGCACTGATCTCGGCATCATGGCGACGGGCGAGTTCAGCTCCGATTTCAACTAGCGAAGATCGCTGCCGCGCGTCAAGGCCGCCGGCGCCCTCGCGAATCGTCAGCAGAAGTGCTTGCAGTTGCAGAGCGGTTGGTGGGGCACTCGGTTGCAGCCAAGTTTGCAGAAAATCTTCGGTTTCCGGCGTTACCCAAGGCCGACCACTGAGCCTTGAGCGAATGTCCGTAATCTCTTCCGGCGTCAGTTCACCGTCAGCCCAGGCCACGTAGACCAATGGAATCAGCGACAGGATTGTCGCGTTATTTGGAATGGCTACGACTACGCTCGGCGACGAAGATTCACTTTGCAATTTGGTTCTCGCAAGGCCTAGTTCGCGCCAATTGGAATCTTCACCGCTAGGCTTCCTACCCCGTCGCAGACCACATTGAGATCGCGAAGACCGGCGGCGACATTCTGACCCACGCGGAAATTGATCTGATAAGCGGTAATTAGACCCGGAGCGTAGAACGCGCCAAAGTGTTCCATTCCGGCGTTGTCGATGCCGACGGCGATGCTGCCGTTCACAACAGCGAGTGGCGATGATGGCCCCGGCGCATTAGTCGCAACGCTCGGTGTAGTTGCCCCGAGGCCAGTGAGGAATAGCAAGATGACCTCCCCTGGCAGCGCGGGGTCGCTGGGCGTTGCCGGTCTGAAATCGGCGTGCAGAGCCGCGGCGACGCGCTGAGCTCCGACGTTGAACTCGAAGATCGCCGGCTTCTTGCGAACAATCGGAACCCCTTCAAACGATGCGGACGCGCCGTTATTGTTGATCGCAACCTGGGCGATTCCTATAGCGGTGCCGAACGGAACTTGCAGATTGATCTGCTCCAGACCGTTGACGTTAGCGATTGAAACAATAGGGACCGCTGTCCCGTTGATGGTGACACTCACTCCCTCGAGAAGCGTCGGGAACGGGACGGCATTCGCCGAGAAAATCCCCTCTGACTCGACGATGTTCACTCCAAAGATCGAAGCCAAGCTTCCGGGTATCAGTCCGGGCTGGAAGCTGGCGCCATCAACGAAACCTTCCATTGTGACTGAGGGTCCTCCGCCGCCATTAATGAAAAAGCGTTCAACCTTGTCTATCGAGCGCGCTTCAACGACCACCGGTCCGCCCGAACCACCGATTCGTATGCGAGTAAACGCAAGCCCGACCGCGTCGGTTACGGTGTTGGGCGTTGTCAGCGTTGCCAGCCCTTGGGTGACAGCGAAAATCACCGGGACGCCCCCGACGCCAAATCCGTTGTTGCCAAAAACTTCGGTGATGAGTGGAGTTGGCGTAAACTGATTCGCGCCTACCGTCTGTCCGTCGCCTGCCCGCTTCCTAAACTGGGTTGGCTCTAGCAGAGTCTCTAGATTGAAGGTCGCGACGAGTTCTCCGGAGCTTGCGGTCACTGTAAACGGCCCACCGTGGTCGCGCAGACGAGCGATGGCAGAAGCGCGAGCCGATCCGTCGGACACCGAGACCACCAGCTCAAGAGTCGCCATATGCTCGGGGTTCACCTTCCACTTCACGGGCTGTAGCTCAATGTTGGTGCCACACGCATCGACGGTGCGGACCACCAGAGCGTCGCGATCTAATCTTTGCCGGGGGACTCCCTTTTGGTCGTTGCCTCGGATGATTTCAAGTTCTGCCAGCGGACCGAAGTCGCCGTTGAATGACACGCTGGCGAGCGAATCGTCGGGATCGAGTCCGATAAAGAACTTCGCTCTTCCCTGGAAAGTACAGCCAACGGAAATCGACGTTGATGCCTCTCCGAATGCGTTTGTGGTGGCCGTCACCGGGTCGATGGTCACGTCCGTTTCGTCGGACCAAAAATAGACCGGCGTATTCGGCGATGGTTGACCTGACGCATTTGCTCGCACTTTGATGGCGTCAGTGTGCACTGTGTTCAGCAGTAAATCGTCGAGACTGGTCGACGTGAGAACCTCGATATCGTTGGCAACGCTCGCACCCTGGGTGGACACAAACAAAATGAACGGATCGCGCAGGCGGCGCCCGATATCAGCGACGCGTACCTCGACCGCCGTCCGCGGAGGCAAGCCGCCGGGACTTGGCATAAGGTTTTCCGCTCTGCACATGAACGATGAAATGCCTTCGTCGTCGGTAAAAATGAAGACCGGGCATTCGATCGGCTGTAACTGTAGCGTCAGCGCGTTCATGCGAACGTTGCGCCGAGGCTCGCCGTCAAGAAAGCTGCTAACGACGAGTGGAAGTGGAAAGTCATTGCCCTGTAAGGTCGTCTGGTTGTCGCCGGAAACTTTCGTCAAGCCATTGGCCACGGGCGTGGTGGGGTCGACGCTCACACGAAATTCAACGGCGTCACCTGTCTCCTCGACAGTCACGGTAATGTCAGCGAATCTTGGGCCGGCTACGAGTCCGGACGTGCAAGTAATTACGGCCTGACCGTCATCTCCGGTCTGAGCAACTGGGGGGCAAGTAGCCGGGTCCCCTTCTTCGACGGTGACCAATAGAATCACGCCGGCCTTCCGCAAGCGATCTTGACTAACGAGCACGGTAATCGAAAATTCTGCCTCGATCGCAACACGCCGACCGTCGCCGTCGACGATGAAAATGCCGTCACCCTCTGTTGGCGGAACAATCGTGGCTTGGAAGATGGGCGCTGAATTCCCGTCAGCCGACGTCAGGGTGATTTGCGCCGAGCGCGTCTGGGCGCCCTCCAACGTTTGGCATCGGATTGTCGCGCGGCCGTCGGGACCGCTAACTCCCGACAAGCACGACTCGACGACGTCAAGCGGAAAAATATTGCTCGCGAATACGCCGAGTTCCGAAACCGGAAGTCCCGAATCATTCAGCGCCTCGACAACGATCTCTAGCTCTTGTCCCCCTGCGACAGTCTCGTTGTTTAGCGTGATTAGGCTCAGTGAACCCGCCGTCTGCGCGCGTGGCGAGACGACCGCGACGCCGGATGGCGCGGCGCTAAGCGCGGCGCTTTGAAACTCTCCGGGACTGTTCGGGCTGGCGACGACCAGACTGTCCGATCCCTCAATCGCGACGAATACCTTGTCACCGTAAGTATTCGGGGCGATCGCCGTGAGTGTGTCGCTGAATCGAAGCCCGTTGCGGGGGTCCATCAGCTCGCGCTGCTCACCGAACTTCTCCATTAAGCCGAAGAAGACGCGATTGCCCGAGAGCATGTAGTACCGTCCGGCCGGAGTGATGACGTACCCGTCGATTGGCCGCCCTGCCGGCGGCTTTGCCGGCTGGCTAAGTTGGCTCATTCTATCGATCGGAAAATCCGGCAACTCGTCGATCGCATGCAGCGCGCCACGCGAAGCAGCGTACAGGCGACCATTCAAGGGATCAAAGCTAAGCGCGGTCGGCGCGGCCGGAAGAATTCCAACATTCGGTTTTAGCTTGAGCGAGACCGAGTCGACAGTTTGGATCGCGGCGGAGTTTCTCGCTGACAGCAGAAAGTTTCCAGCCCTATCGGCGACCACGTCGGTAGCGGCTTGCGGCAGCTCGACAATCACTTCGATTTGCCGCGACGATGTGTCGACCACAACGAGTTGGGAGCCGGCGACCACGGCGAGTCGACCCGAAGCCAATGCCGCGGGTGTCGACCCGCTACTCACGGCCGCTGGTAGGTCCAGCGTACGGTCGACTGTCCAATCTTGATCGACAACAACCACCTGTTTTGTTGTCACGATGAAGTAGTAAGTCGGACCGCTACTGAAGTCCGAAAATCCGGCGAGTGGCGGGTCAGCCAGATTCAAACCTGCCCGAAGCGTCAAATCATCTGCCGAGAATACTTCGACTTGACGCGCTTCGGCCGAAAATACGAGTACGAGTTCTCCCGATGCGCCGAGCAGCGGCAGCGCAAAACAGGCGAGAAGAACTACAACGACAACTCTCACGTGAAGGGGCAAGGCAACCTCCGGGGCGGCTGGGACAATTGAGTCAGCGAGTGATAAGTCGGCCGGACGGCGGAAATCCCGATCGAACCACCTAATTATGACAATTTCCGCGCTTTATGGAGTGTTCGGTGCCGCACCAATCGCGCTGTCGGCGAAGGGGTACGGCTGGGCGACGATATTTGAAGCGTCTCGCGAGGCGCTCGAGGCGCTGTTGTGGTAGTCAGGATCGCGATAATCACGAACCTCTCCGCTACTGATCGCGGCGATGATTTCAGCAATTCCACTTCGCATTGAGCGGCGCGGCCTAAAACCGAGCACGCGACTGATTTTTGCGAAATTGATGTCGTAGCTGCGATCGTCGTCGACGGTGCGGTGATCTACAGTAACTTCCGGCAAGAACTCCAGAATGCGGTCGGCCAGTTCACCGATCTGACAGTTGAGGTCGCTCCCACCGACGCAAAATAGCTCGCCACTCACGCTTGTGATTGGTGCATCGAGAGCGCTCACTACTGCTCGAGCAGCGTCATCCACGTGAAGAAACGGACGCATCCGCGTTCTACCGTCGATTCGAATGCGCCCTTCCGCTGTCGCCTGGGCAGCGAGAAGATTTGCGACAAGGTCGAAGCGCGGGCGCGGCGACAATCCGAACAACGTCCCGAGCCGAAGCGCTGTAGCGTGGAACGCCTTGTTGGACGCTGCCAGCACCTGTGTTTCGGCGTCGAGCTTCGTCGTTGCATACAACGACAGCGGCCTTGGAGTGGTCGATTCGTCAGCGATCTCAGCTTGCCCATAAACACTACAGGTAGAGGCGAATACGAATCTTGAAACCCCCTCCTCTCGACTGAGCTTTGTCAGCTGCAGTGCAGCTCTGTAGTTAGTATCGAGAGTGAGCTGCGGGTCTTTCTCACACGCGCCGTCGCCGACGATCGCCGCGAGATGAACGACCGAACCGACTCGATTTAGCGCTCGGCGCACGGTGTCAGCGTCGCGAACATCTCCTCGTTGAACTTCAAATCCGCTGTTGCGGGTCAATTCTAGTATCGAGCGGTCCCCAAACTGGAAGTTGTCGAGCACTCTGACGCGACAGCCTGCCTGCAGGAGCCGACGCACAACGATGGAGCCGAGGTAGCCGGCGCCGCCGGTAACCAACACCAACGGTTTTGGTTTCAGAAGCCTTCGTAAGTTCATGCTTTGATTGATCGGCCCCATATATCAATCGGTAGGTCGCGAAACATCGTTAGAGCGGCTAGCCCGCACTTCTCACCAAGTGGCGAGCAGGGGAGCATGCTGTGCCGGCGGAGCGACCGTCGAGACCGCCCGACGCAATTTGGAGTAGAATCCGTCGCGACGAAGCTGAAGCGCCGCGTCCGCGAATTGAAAGGCGAGTCGGTGGTTCCGTCGGCCCTGACTGCTGGCGCGCGCCCGATCGTCGGAAAGTTCACGAATAGCGGCGGCAAGCGCGGCAACGTCGTTTGGGGGGACGAGGCACTCAGCCGGGAGAAGCTCCCCACAGCCCCCGACATCGCTCGCCAGACACGGTAAACCTCTTGCCATCGCCTCAAGTAGCACCCGCGGCAGACCCTCTTGGCGCGACGGTAAGACGAACAAATCCGCGCGGTCGAGTTCACGCCGGATCGCCGGACCTGCCGGCAGCCTGCCCTTAAAATGGACTGGCTTCCCTAGCACGGTTGCGAGCCGCCGCAGGTTCGGGAGTTCCCTCCCATCACCGACGATCGTCAACTCGAATTCGCTGGAGAGAGCGGCCAGCGCCCGGATCAAGACGTCTGCTCCCTTGTAGCGATGCTCTAGCGAACCGACCATGATCAGCCGTCCTCTGCGTTCGTCGCGACCGAGCGGCCACGGAGTTCGGACGAATGCCTCGGCGGGAAGTTCGACGCTTGAGTAGTGACTGTGGAGCGCCTGGCCGTTAGGTGGATAGCGCCGTTGCAGCGCTTCTCTGGTCACATACGCCACCAACTGAGCTCGCTCGCACTGCTCCCGGAGTCTCTTCGAGTGCTGATACTTAAAAAGCAGGCGCAGTGGATGACGACAGGCGCTAGCTGAAAACCCATCGGCGGGATCACCAACGATTTCGAGGGCATACGGCGTGCCTTGGCGTAGCAGCCCGGGCTCGGCGATATTCGCGATTTGTGAGGGTACGCGCAGGATCACTGCCTCAGCATCTGTAAATGCGGCTTGTAGCTCCCGGCGGACTTGGCGCCGTCTCTGCAGGTACTCAGTTGGCCCTTGGTAGTGCGAAATCGCTCGAAACGTTGTCGACGGCCCATTTGCACGCTGCCAGCCGACAGGGTGCCGCGCAACGGTCTGAACTCTTGCCACAACTTCGACATCGTCGAAGACATTTAGGTAGCGCTCAAAGAACGATTGTGAGAACGGTCCGGGAGTCCATACCGTGTTGTCAGGGCATCGAACGAAACGCTGTTCGAGCACTACCGAGAGCTTCACGATTTCTGCGCTCCGCGATAGAGCTCAAGCAGATGGCGGTCGTCGATTGCCGTCGAATCTTTCCTTCCCAGGAAAAAGAGTGAGCTCGCGCCGTCGCAGCCGGCTTTGCGATGGACCAGCCAATGGTCGAAATACTTGAGCCAAAAGAGGCCGAGCCGTGCGAACGCCGTCAGCAGCTTGCGGCTTCGTGGGCCGGCCGAGAACGCCAGCATGAAGTGCTGAATCGCCCAAGCCAGTGCCGCGGCGGCTCCCGAGGCGGCGCCACGTTCGATTTCGTCGAAATAGCGAAACAGGCGCCGGTGACCCAGATCTGTGAACCGCGTGAAGTCAAGAGCGGCAGCGTGGACCTGCTGCATGAACGGGGTTTCGGCATACACCAGGCCGCTTGGTTTGAGCACGCGACGGGTTTCCGCAACTACGCGAACGGGGTCGATGACGTGTTCGAGGACGGCTTGCAGGACTACAGCGTCGAACGTCTCGCTCTCGAAAGGCAGATCATGCCCGTCGCAAACATACTGGGTATTCGTCGACGGAACGACGTCCGACTCGGTGAGCTCAAGGTGGGGCGACGTGTACTACGGATCCATGCCGGCTCCGTGTCGGGCTCCACCGATAACTAGAACTCGTGGGCTTGTGACGCCGGGACCAAGCATCTGGGCAAGTCGCCGGTAATTGCTCTCAGAAACGGGGTTTGCCGTCAGCCGCGGCAGGGCGCGGTCCCAGAACGATCGTCGGGCCGCGTCGCGAATTCCCATCGCTGTGATGTCGCGAATACGGAAGATGCTGTTGGCCTCGTTGATGAGGATCGGAATTCCATCAACTACCGGGAAGGTTTTTTTACAGCCAATTGAGCCACAGATAAGCGCGGCATTGACTCGGACTAGAGGGTGCCGGCAGGCCGGGCATCGCAGCGCGTCGCTCACGCTGAGATACGCCGCTCCAAGCGCGGCGATCGCGGAGTTTGCCACTCCAACTTAATCGTCGGAAACTCGCGCGAGGTTTATGGGTGAACGCCTAAATCTGCCGATAGCCTTCTTGCAACTCAGCGCTAGCCGCACTTTCGTCGCTATGACCCGTATTCTTGGCAGCAGTGCTCGGCAGCTCGTCCAACTTTCTTG
The DNA here is from genome assembly GCA_965247305.1 of Bryobacterales bacterium. Lineage (GTDB taxonomy): Bacteria > Acidobacteriota > Terriglobia > Bryobacterales > UBA6623 > CATQHP01. The sequence continues at coordinate 6,720,371 of OZ252030.1, forward strand.
TTTCGTTCCAGGTATAAACGATGCGGTGGATCACCGTTAGGTTCGAAAGTACGGCTATGATCCATAACACCGGGGCCATGCGGTTAAACAGCGTGCCGATGATCATCAACACGATTCGCTCGGGCCGCTCGAGAAAGCCAACTTTGCAAGAGCCAATTACATTTTCGGCGCGCGAACGGGTATAGCTGACGAGCACCGAGCCGATCATGGCTACAGCCGTGAGCACGATGTAGCCGAAGCGGTTAATGCCCGCGTAGTAGACCAGCAGGCCGGTGAGCAAGATGAGGTCGGAGTAACGGTCCATGACTGAGTCCAGGAATCCGCCGAATCGCGTCACCTTGTTGGCGTTGCGTGCTACCGCGCCGTCGGTTAGATCGAAAACCGCCGCCCCCAGGATCACAAAGCCGGCGTACATGAATTCGCCTCGCGATAAAATCCACGCGGCCACGCCGTTTACGACTAGACCGATCAGCGTGAGCACGTTAGGATGTACACCGCTAAGGGTGAGCATTCTGACGAGCCGCGTCAGTACGTATCCGGCGCCTTTTCCTATGGCTTTGGTAAACGACATCGCATCGGTGCTCGAAACCTAAGTTTCGACTTGCTCACTACTTCTGATCGTGAATCGTCAGCAGACTCACGATCTCGAATTCCTTGATCCCACCGGGTGTTCGGGCCTCAACCACATCGCCCTCTGTCTTTCCCATGAACGAGCGTCCGATCGGCGAACTGGTCGAGATCTTGCCGGCCGGTACATCCGTCTCCTCCGACGTCACCAAATCGTAGGTGATCTCTTTGGCATCGGCCACATCATACACGACAACCTTTGAGCCCAGGCCGGCCGAGTCGGTTGGGATTTTCGACGTGTCGATCATCTTGAGTTTCCCGAGCCGCTCAGTAAGTTGCGCCATGCGGGCACCCACCAAGCTCTGACGCTCTTTTGCCGCCGAGTATTCGGCGTTTTCACTGAGATCGCCTAGCTCGCGGGCCTTTTGGATCTCTCTGGGCAACTCGTTGTGGAGTTCGTAGTCCAACGCACGGATCTCGGCTTCGAGCTTCTCGATAATTTTTAGCGCCACGTTTGACTCTTCTTCGCCCGCGTTTTACAGGCGAGACCGGCTTTCGAAAAAGCCCGGGCCTCCGCGCGAGGCGGACTCCAGGTGAGATCTTCCCCAATTATACGGTTTTTGGGTTAACTTGAGAGCCATGTTGCGGCCCCGATTCGTCTGTAAGCATTCGGCGCCGGCTGACGGAGCGGCGTATATTTGCGGACTACGAACCCGCACTTTTTTTTACTGATAGTTCGACTACACCGTGCGGGTGCGGAGTCGATCGATGTCTAGAAAACGAGGCGTGGACTTCCGTCCACGCCCTGGAGTTTGGCCTTTCACTAGATGGGACGCGCGGTAAGCACGTTCTTGAGTTGTCTGGGATCTGAGAATGCTTGTGTCTCAAAACATTTTGAGGTATTCTTGTATCTAGTTGTTTAGCTTGTTGTATAACTAGATTCATTTCCAAGGAGACCTCATGTCCTTCCCCACCAAACTGCAGTTGATCAAGCGCAAGGCTTCCCAACAGTTCTATGTCAACTTCCCCTCCGCCAGCGCTCAGATGCTCGACTTCCAGCCCGGCGAACAGCTCGAATGGATCCTGCTCGACCGCTCCCAACTCGTGCTCAATCGTTTGCAACCTCCGCCCGTCGAGTTGAAAAAAAACTCCCGATCGAGTCGTCGACACCTTCTCCCGACTCTTCGCCAAAGGCCTCAACCCTCACGCCCGACAAAGCGTGAACGACCACCTCACCCGCCTCGCTCTCGGTGCCGCCGTCTGCCTCGGCCGCTCCACCATCACCGGCCTGCTACATGCCTCCGGCGAGAGCTTTCAGGACTGGAGCGCCGGCTACCGCCTGTTCTCGCAACAACGCGTCGAGCCGCAACGCCTGCTCGATGCCTCGCGCCGCGAGGTGCTCGCTCGCTTGCCGCCCGAGGCTCCCTTGGTCGTCGCCATCGACGATACACTGCTCGCCAAGTCGAGTCTCAAAACGCCCGGCGTGAGTTGGCGGCGCGATCCGCTTGGACCCAAGTTTCAGGCCAACTTGATTCTCGCGCAGCGCTTCTTGCAATTCTCGGCAGCGCTGCCTCCCAGCGAGCGGCAGCAGCCGGCGCGACTCATTCCGATCGGCTTGGAACACGCGCCGACTCCGCGCCGACCGTCGAAGAAGGCCACGGACGAGGTTTGGAAACAGTACCGGCGCGAGGCTCGCAAGTGCAGCTTGACGGCCCTCGCCGCCAGGCACATCGCGCGCTTGCGCGAGGCCATGAACGCCGATCCCGGAGGCGCTGACAGAGCCTTGCACCTCGTCGTTGATGGCGCTTACACCAACCGCACGGTGTTCGGATCGTTGCCCGCCGAGGTGACGTTGATCGGCCGCATTCGTTCCGACGCCAAGCTGTATCATCTGCCCCTCGAGCAGCCCGGCAAAGGCCGCAGGCGTTGTTACGGCGAACGCGCGCCGACGCCCGAGCAACTCCGCCAGGACGACAACGTGCCGTGGCAAACGGTCGAGGTTTTTGCCGCCGGCAGCCTGCACCAGTTCAAAGTGAAGACGCTCGCGCCGCTGCGTTGGCGGCCGGCGGGAGGCAAGCGGGACTTGCGTTTGGTGGTGATCGCACCGTTGGGTTATCGGCCGCGGGCGGGCTCGAAGGTGCTGTATCGCAAGCCGGCGTATTTGATTGTCAGCGATCCGAGTTTGGGGCTGGAGCAGATCGTGCGGCAGTACGTTTGGCGCTGGGAGATCGAGGTCAACTTCCGTGAGCAGAAGACGCTGTTGGGAGTCGGACAGGCGCAGGTGCGGCAGCCGGACGCGGTCGAGCGGGTCCCTCAATTTATGACGGCGGTGTATGCGCTACTGCTGTTGGCGGGCGCGAGTTGGAGCCGCCAACAGGGCGTGGACGACGCCTTGCCGCGACCGCACTGGCGACGCCGCTCGCAGCCGCAACGGCTCACCACGCAACGGCTGATCAGCCACCTGCGGGCCGAGCTTTGGGCGGACGGCGTGCAGCGGCAACATTTCTGCGGCTTGCGGAACACTTCGCAATCCAACACGAAGCTGCAGAAACTCCCAAGAGGCGCTCCGCCTGCAGCAATCTACGCTTCCGGCTAACGCCAATCCCCTATTTCCGCACCCTACCCCAAACTTCAACCCTCTTTGAATAGCCAAACTCCAGGGCGTGGACGGAAGTCCACGCTTTCACTCGAAGTATCTACCGAACCTGAAGAAAGCGAGGACTTCCGTCCTCGCCTCTGTTGATCCCGGTCGAGGTTATCGCTCAATTACGGACGGATTTGGGTTGCGATGGCAATACTCGGCCGCGCAGCGGCGATTTGCGAGACTTGGAGACTGCCGTCATTTCGCCCGCGGATCGGAAGCCCGAGAACGCATCCGCGTAACGAGACAGCGCTTAGCACCCCTTGATGAGTGATCGAGCCATCCTCACGTATCACTCGATCAGCGAAGCTTCGTCGCCACTCCCGATCTCTACCGGCGAATTCCGGCGCCAGATCGAGGCCCTAGCAAGTTCCAATATCCGCATTGTTCCCTTGGCCGAGCTATTGACGTCAGCCGAGCCCGCCGTCGCTCTCACTTTCGACGATGGCTATCTCGATTTCTACCAACAAGCCTGGCCGATTCTGCGGGACCGCAACCTGCCCGCGACGGTCTTCTTGATCACCTCGGCCCTGGACGGTGGCAGTCACAACGGCCGCCCCTGTGTGAACTGGTCGAACGTAGGGGAGCTGCACCGTGAGGGCATCACGTTTGGCGCGCATACCGCGACGCACCCAAACCTGGCGCAAGTGACCCAGCAGCGCGCCGGACAGGAAATCCTGGACTCAAAATTCGCCATCGAGGATCGCCTGCGCGAGCCGGTCGAACAGTTTTGCTACCCATACGGCGTTTCAACTGACCCACTGCGTCAGTTCGTTGGCGAGCACTTCGAGATTGGATGCTCGACCGAGCTCGATTATCTGTCAAGCAGCTCTAGCCGCGAGCACCTCGAGCGATTGGATGCCTACTATCTGCAAGGTCGACCGGTTGATCTCTTGTTTGCTCGATCGAGTCGCGCTTATATCGGAGCTCGCAGATTCCTTCGCCGTTGTCGACAATCAATCCGGCGCTCGCCATAACTGACCCCGGCCCTAAGTATTCGACCCGTCGGCGAACCCCTCAAGCTAAAATCGCAGTAGAGTGGTGATTCCTAGTCAGCTAAGCTTCGGCTCGCTAAAAATCGAGCCCGCGGTGATCCTCGCCCCAATGGCCGGCGTGACGGATACGGTATTTCGCCGTTTCATTCGCAACTTGGGCGGCTGTGGGCTGATCATGACCGAGTTCACCAGCTCGCACGGCATCGTCGCGAACTACGGCGACTCTCCGCCGAAGAACAAGCGACGGCCGTTCAACTACCTCTACTACGAGCCGGACGAGCACCCGATCGTGGCGCAACTATTCGGCTCCGATCCCAACGTCTTGGCGGACGCCGCGCGCGTCGTTCAAGACGCCGGTTTTGACGGCGTCGATATGAATTTCGGCTGCCCTGTAAAAAAGGTGGTCAAGTGCAACGGTGGGTCCGGGCTACTGCGCGATTTGCCAATCGTCGAAAACATCCTCAAAGCGGTGCGCTCGGCAGTCAACATTCCATTTACCTGCAAGATCCGTACTGGCTGGGACGAAGACAACATCGTCATCACGGAAATGGGGCGGCTCGCCGAGGACTGCGGCCTCGCAGGCATCGCGGTCCACGGGCGAACGCGCATGCAGGGTTATGCCGGCGGGGCCAACTGGGACCGAATCGCTGAGCTAAAGCAGGCAGTCAACATTCCGGTTGTGGGCAACGGCGACGTGTTTTCGCCAGAAGATTGCCTACGAATGTTCAAACACACCGGTTGCGACGGCGTCATGATTGGGCGCGCGGCGTCTTCGAATCCGTGGATTTTTCGCCAGATCCAGCAGTACGTTGAGACCGGCTCCTACGACGAGCCGACGGAACTCGACCGCTACCGAATGATCGGCGACTACTACCAACGGCTGGTCCATGACGGCGACAATATTTCGGGCGATCCGCTCGGCAAGATGAAGCAATTCGCGACTTACTTTACTCGCGGCGTTCGAAACGGAGCGAAGCTGCGGAAGGCAATCTATCAAGTTCAATCGCAGGAAGCAGTTTGCGCCGCGGTGGATGAGTTTTTCGAAGCGCAGCTTGAAACCGCGGCATAGCCCCCACCGACCGCGTCAGGAGTTTAAATTTCAACGCCCTGCTCGCGTAGGTTCGTCGCCGCTTGCTCGCCAATCGATTGAGCCTCATCAACACTGCCCTGTGTTGACACCCGAGCAATCCCCCCGGCATCGCTAACGACCACCGCGTCCAGGCTTAGCCGATCACCTGCCACCCGCCCATAGCCGCCCAGTGGGACCTGGCACCCGCCGCCAAGAGCATGCAGTAGAGCGCGCTCGGCCGTTACCGCGGCCGCGGTGTCTGGATGGTGAAACGGTTCGAGCGCCTGCCGCACGCGCTCATCGCTCGAGCGGATCTCGACCGCGAGCGCACCCTGTCCAATTGCCGGGGCCATCGCCTCGGGTTCCAGGACCTCGCTGATCTGGGCCTCGAGTCCCAATCGATGCAAACCGGCCGAGGCTAGAAGGATCGCGTCGTACTGGCCCTCGGAGAGTTTTCGAAGCCGCGTGTCGACGTTTCCTCTGATGTCTTCGACAACGACCTCGGGCTTCAAATATTTCAACTGCGAGGCGCGGCGCAGAGAGCTTGTTCCGACGCGGTTGCCCGGCGCGAGTTGCGCGAGCGTTTTTCCGGCAAGCGCGTCGCGCGGGTCGGCGCGCTTGGGGATGCATCCGATCGTTAGTCGCGGGTCCAGCTCAGTCGGGAGGTCTTTTAGGCTGTGGACAGCCAAATCAATGAAACCGTTGAGTAGCGCTTCTTCGATTTCTTTGGTGAACACTCCTTTGAGGCCACTGTCACTGCCGACTCTAGCGAGTGAGACGTCGGTGATCTTGTCGCCAGTGGTCTTGATGACCTCGATGGCGGTCTCGAATCCCAGTTCGCGCAACCGGGCCTCAATCCAATGCGCCTGCCATAGCGCTAGCTTAGAGCCACGCGTACCTATCGTAAGTTTTCGAGAGAGCATCTAGTCATCGAGGCCGAAGGCGCGTCTGATGTGGTCGATCGAATCGGACTCTTCCGAATCGGCGGCACTTCGTTTAATCTCGGCGATCGGCCGATGCGCCACCTTGTTCATCATGCCGCGCGTTAGCGCCTCAAGACCTTCTTCTTGCTCGGCGGTGAGACCGCCAAACTTACTCCGAAAGCGCTCCAACTCGCCCTGCCTAATATCTTCCAATTTTTGATTTAGCGTCACGATCGTCGGCGAAACTTTGTGCGTGAGAAACCGCCGAAGCATCTTTTCAACTTCCTCGTCGATAATGGCTTCGGCGAGTTCGGCTTCGCCGCGGCGTTGCTTGATATTCGCCTCGGCAACTTGCTGCAGGTCGTCGATATCGTAGACGAACATGTTGTCGACCGCGTTGATCTCGGGGTCAATGTCTCTCGGCACCGCAATGTCTACGAGAAAAATCGGCTTGTTCTTGCGCGCCGCGATGACGCCTCGCGCTGTCTCTTTCGACAGGATGTAGCCCTCGGCCCCGGTTGACGAAATCACGATGTCGACCCGCTGTAATAATTCGAGCAAGCGGTCGAACTCCACGGCCGTGCCGCCAAATCGATCAGCCAGAGACGCTGCTTTTTCGAACGTCCGATTCGTAACGAAGAATTTTTCAGCGCCGGCGGTTTGTAAATGCAACGCGGCGGCCTCGGCCATCTCGCCCGCACCAATCAGCAGTACTGACAGCCCGTCGAGGTCGCCAAAAATTTTCTTGGCTAGTTCAACCGCGACGTAGCTGATCGATACCGCCATTTCGCCGATACCGGTCTCGTTGCGCACTCGCCTCGCAACCCGAAATGCGCTCGATACCAGTTGGGCGAGCGGGCCGGAAATCGTGCCCGCGTCTTTAGCGCGTTGATAGGCGTCCTTGACCTGTCCTAGAATTTGGGGCTCGCCGACGACCATCGAGTCGAGGCTTGAGGCGACTCGGAACAAATGACGGACCGCGCCCCTATCGGCGTAGCTATAAAACGATTCTTCCGCCTGCGTCATTGACGTGTGTAACGACCGCTGCAAATAGGTCAGCAATTCATCTCTCGGGTCGCACTCATCGCCACGCACGAAAAACTCGACGCGGTTGCAGGTCGAGAGCACCATTGCTTCGTTCAGCGCTGACTGACTGGTAAGTTCTTGCGCGACGGCGCAGGCTTGCTCATTTGGGAAAGCAAACCGCTCGCGCACCTCGATGGGCGCGGTCTTGTGGCTCAGACCGAAAACAAGAACGCTCATTAGTTCATAAATGAATGCATGCCGCTGTTGACCATCCAGGTCAGTGCGGCGCATCCAAAGCCCGCGATTGAGAAATAGGCGCCTTTTCGCCCGCGCCAGCCGATCGTCAATCGGCTAAACACCATCGCCAAATAAATTGCCCAGGTCAAAAAGGCGAGCGCGATTGTGGGATCGACAATCCAGTTGGCTCCCCACTCGGCAAATGCCCACACCGACGCGGCAATCAGCCCCAGCGTGACCAGCACAAATCCCACCGCCAACGCCTGATAGCCAATCTCGTCGAGCTTGCCTAACGGTGGCAAGCGGTAGTAGAAAGCTCGTGGACGTTTCGATTTCAGCTCGCGTTCTTGAATGATGTACATGACGCCCGCGACGAACGTGAGAAATAGCGCGGCGTAGCCAAAGAGGAACAACGCCACATGGATCGACAACCACCAGCGGTTGAGCGAGCGGTCGACAGAGACGGCTGACTCACCCAGCGATCCAACCAGCGCGAGAACAAACACGATCGGGAATACGAACACCGCGAGGCTTTCGTATTTGAAACGCCAGTACGCGGCTAAGAACACGAGCGTGATCGAAAATGCGACCATCGACGACATTTGATGCAGGGTCTGCACCGGGAAGCGGGATTGAGCGACTCCAAGCACCACCATCGACGCGAAGTGCACCGCGGCCCCGGCGCCGAACGCGTAAAGCGCCGGCCGAAAGATTTTCTGGCGCTGTTTGACGACGCTGTAAAACGAATGGCCTAGCCCTAGCGAATAGAGCACCAGCGCGATTCGCAGCAACACAACGCTCTGCCCTTCCATATCCGGCATTATATCGGTCTCCTCGGGTAAGACCTTGTTTTCTAGGGCGAACCAGGGATTAGCAGGCTACTGAAAAGCGGCGGAAAGTCGTTCCCAAGTGATCACTAGTTCTTCCGGAAGCAGGCGCGTTTCGGCGACCACAGTAGCGAAGTTCGTATCAGCGATCCAACGCGGCACGGAGTGCATATGGATATGACCAGCCACTCCCGCGCCCGCCGCGCGACCGATGTTCATTCCGATATTCACGCCATCCGGAGAATAGAGCGAACGCAATGTACCTTCGAGTTTTTGGGTCAACGCCATCATCTCGTGTACAGTCGCAAGCGGCGCCTCAGCCAGCGTCGCGAGGTGCTCGTAGGGGATCACCATAGAATGCCCACTCGCATAGGGGAAGCGATTGAGAATCACGAAGTTGTGCTCCGCGCGGTGGACGATCAGGTTTTCGCGATCACTCGTATTGGAACCGAGAATCCCGCAAAACACGCATTCGTTACGCGCGGCTGCCGCGTCCGCATCGCTGCTGATGTAGCGGTAGCGCCACGGCGTCCAAAGATGATCCATGTTGGGCGAACGCGACTAGGGGACGCGGTTCACAGAGGTTGCCGGCGGAGGGGGACCACCGTTGACGACATCGCGCAACTCTTTGCTCGGCTTGAAAAACGGAATCGTTTTCGGCGGCACGTCGACTTTGTCGCCCGATTTTGGGTTGCGCCCGATACGGCCTCGGCGTTGCCGTGTGCGGAAACTGCCAAAACCCCGGATCTCAACCTTGTCGCCCTCTTTCAGCGAGTCCACAACACTCTTGAAAACCGTGTCGACGATGACCTCGGCATCCTTGCGTGTGACCTCCACTACTCGGGCCACTTCTTCGATTAAATCAGCTTTTGTCATCAGCGAATGATTCCAACCCCCCCTTTGTCAGTATTTTACACGATCCGGCTTCGGAAGTCGGAACTCTCCGATCTGACGAAATATTATCCGCCATTCGAGGCCTCGTTTTCGTTCGCTTCCTCCGACGTTGACGCATCGGGCTCGTTGTTCTCGGGCTGCGCGTGCTGCGAGTCAACCGGCGCTTCTTCAGGGACCACGTTCGCGGTCGTCTCCGATTCGCTTGGCTCGTCAACTGGCTCGTCAGCTGGTTCTTTAGCGGATTCGTCCGCGACTACCTCTGTTTTCGGCTCCTCAACTGGTTCCGAGTCAACCGCTTCTGGCTCAGACTGCGGAGCGTCGGCCGCAGCCTCGGCGGTCTCGACGCTTGCCGGCTCTTCTACCGGCGGTTGCTCCGCTTCGGGCTTCGTATCGTCAGGCTTAGGATCTTCGGGCTCGACAGCCGGCGGCGGCTTTGCTGATTCGACCTTAGGTTCAACCAAAGCTTTGGAGCTTTCGCAGCGCAATCCGATCTTGCGGTCGATCTCGTTGACCCGCAGAATCTCAAATTTGTACCGCTTGCCTACTTGCAGCCCGGGCACACCCTTCTTTCCGCTGCGTGGGATCTGCGAGTTGTGGCACAAACCTTCCACTCCGAGCGCGACCTCGACGAACGCCCCGAACTTCGCAATCCTTGTTACTTGCCCAGTAACGATATCCCCAGTCGCGTTCTCGCTCAAGAACGTGTCCCACGCATCTGGCTCTAGCTGCTTCACGCCTAACGAAAGCCGACGATTCTTCTGGTCCACGTGCAAGATGACAGTTCTTACGTCCTGACCCTTGCGTACGGCGTCCTTCGGGTTCTTGATGCGCGTATCCCACGTTAAATCCGATACGTGAACCAAGCCGTCAATACCTTCGCGAATCTCCACGAACGCACCGTACGTCGTCACATTGCGAACTCGGCCTTCTACGATTTTCCCGACCTGGAATTCCTCGCCCAGCGACTTCCACGGATCGGGATTGAGCTGTTTGAGGCTCAGCGAAATTCGGCGGTCCTCGGGACTTACCTTGAGGACAACGCTTTCGACTTCTTGGCCGACGCCCACTACTTTCGACGGATGCCTCAGCCGCCTTGACCAGGTCATCTCGGTGATGTGGATCAGTCCTTCTACGCCGGCTTCCAGCTCGAGAAACGCGCCGTAGTCGGTGACGCTGGCGACTCGGCCCTTGACCCGGTCCCCGATTGCAAAGCGCTTCTCGATGGCATCCCACGGGTCGGGTTCCATGTGCTTGATGCTCAGCGAGACTCTTCCCTTCTCAGCATCGAACCGTAAGACGCGGGCCGTTACCTCGGTCCCCGGCTTGAGAATTGCCGCGGGATCCTTCACACGGCCGTAAGAAATATCGGTCAAGTGAATCAGACCATCGATTCCCCCGAGGTCGACGAATACCCCATAGGATGTGATGTTCTTTACGCGGCCGGTAACCGGTTCACCTTCCTTCAGCTTCGCCATGGTCTCCGCCTTCAGCGCTTTGACCTCGGCCTCAAGCAGTTCGCGGCGAGAGACCACGACGTTGGCCCGCCGGCGGTTAACTTTGACCACCAACACTTCAATCGTCTGTCCAATCAGAGACTCCAGGTCGTGAATTGGACGAACGTCCACCTGCGAGCCCGGCAAGAATGCTGGCATTCCGATGTCCACGCGTAACCCGCCTTTGACTCGCTCTTCAACCTTCGCCTTGACTGGCTGGTGCGCCTCATGCGCGGCCTCGATCTTGCGCCACGCTTCGTCCTCGGCTGCATCATGGTATGAGAGGACCGCAAATTCCCCGGGCTCACCGAATCGTTCGAAAACGACCTCAATCTCTTGGCCGGGCTGCGCTGTGAGATTGCCCTCGGCGTCGCGGAAATCATCGAGTGATATGAGGCCTTCGGTCTTTGCGCCGAAGGCAACCAAGATGCCGTTCGGTTCGATACTGATAATTCGTGCCGCGCGGCGCGTTCCCGGTCGGATCTCCGGAACTTCCGGAGAAACGTTTTCCGTCAACTCCTCGAATCCGATGGATTCGTCATCAGCTTCGTCTTCGGCGGCTCCGGACGCATCCGGCAAGCCAGGCATCGGAGCGCCGGGAATACCATGGGTCTCCGCAATCACTGGCCGGATCGGACCCGCGACAACACTAGTTTCAATAATTTCGACCGCCGGCTCGGTAGCCACCACTGGGTCTGGAGCGGCCTCAACCGGTTGTGGCTTGTCTTCTGCTGCGGGAGCGGCGGGTTTGGGAAGCTCCGGTGCCAAGAGAGGAGGCGCTACCGGAACGGCTGGAGGCGGATCCGGCGGCTTGATCTCGGTTGAGGTTGCGGGCGCGGCCGGTTCGACGACGACGGGTTCGGCGGACACCGGTTCTTGCGCTTGAGGTGCCGGTTCCGCTGCTACTTCAGCAGCGTCCGCTGGAATGTCTGGCTGCTCCTCAGCGACCGATGCCTGCTCCGTTTGATCTTCTGATTGGTTCTGAACATCCCCACGAGTCTCATCCGATTCGCCTTGCACTCCAACCCTCCGTGCAACGACAGATGGCTCGCGAAGAGAACGAAATGTCCATGTGGCCGGTTTCCTATCGAACCGGCGCTAATTGCTTCGTCCCGACGCGACCAGCCCAGCGTCGCGTGAAATCAACCAAACCCCCGAGAAACCAAAGACATCGAATATTCGATGCCTACGGCCCACACCTTTGAAAAGACGAGGGGGTTGGCTCAATATACCGGAGCTTCAATTTGGTTGTCAACGACCTGTCGAGTATTCTCGCGAATGACCGGTTCGATAGCCCGCACTTTTCACCCCGTGGCGAGTAATGTGGGCCTGGCCCGCATTGCTTACCAGGCAGCGAGGGAAAGTGGGTGGAAGGTGCGTTAATACGAGGCGCGCGACACTTGGCGCGCGCAGGCGTACTCTTGCAGTCCGTTGAGCACGGCAAGCGAGCGCAACAAAGTAATGGCGCGCCTAACGCGTAGTTTCACCGTTGGCTGGCGGGCAGTGTGGACTATACCCAGTCGGTTGGCCAAGCGGCCGCTAATAGCTCGATGGTGTCGGGATCGATTGAAGACAACTTTGGTGCCTCGGCAAGCACTCTGACTTGTCCATAGGTTTCGATCGCCTGGCGGTTTTCGGGGTTTGGTTCGCCTACCGCGACCACACCGGCGACATCAATGTCTCGCCGGCGTAACGCCTCGACCGTCAACAGGGTGTGGTTGATTGTTCCCAGACCAGAGCGTGCCGCGACGACGACTGGCAACCCGATCACCCTGATAAGGTCTGCCATCATTTCTTGGTCGTTCAGCGGAACGAGTAGGCCGCCCGCGCCTTCGATCACCCAGAACCGATCGAGCGCCAGGCGCGTTTTCATCTCGACAAGGTCCGCTACGCGAATCTGTCTGCCGGCCAAGCGCGCTGAGAGGTGAGGCGACAGAGGCCGCTCTAGACGGATTCCTTCCTCACAAATTTCTTCCGCGGCGCAGTTCGCGAGCTTGGCGACTTCGGCGGTGTCGTCATCGCTTTCGATTCCTGTTTGGATCGGTTTCCAATAGCCGACGGCGCGGTCGCGGCGAAATGCGCTGACCAGCGTCGCTGCGACAACGGTCTTCCCGATGCCGGTATCAGTGCCGGTTACGAAGACGCCGCGCATGAGGCTACTTGGCTCAGCTTCTTGTTGAGGATCGTGGCAAATCGGATGATGTTGTCGTTGGATAAATTTGCGTTCAGCGAGACTCTCAGCCGAGCCGTACCCTTCGGGACCGTTGGGGGTCGAATTGCGCGGACGTCAAAGCCTTCGCTTTGGAGATGAGTCGCGACCTCGACCGCGACACTGTTGGAGCCGAGAACGATCGGCAGTATGGGCGAGTCGTCGGCCGGCAGATCAAGTCGTTTTCGTAGATCGAGGGCTAGCTGGCGGACGCGCCCGCGGCGTTGAGGCTCATCGCAAACCAGCGAGAGCGCCTCATCGATTGCTTCGGCCACGGCGGGAGGTGGAGCGGTAGAGAAGACGAACGGTCGCGCCGCCTGGATGAGGTAGTTCGTCGCCCATGCGGGTCCGCAAACAAAGGCGCCGGCGACTCCGAGCGCCTTGCCGGCGGTGTTGACGGAGGCGAATACGGACTCAGCGCAATTTGTCTCCTCGACTAAGCCGCTGCCGTTTTCGCCGTAGATGCCGACAGCGTGGGCTTCATCGACGATCAGTGAAAAGTCGTAATTCAATTGAAGTCGTGAGTACTCTGCGAGGGGTGCGCGATCGCCGTCCATGCTAAACAATGACTCCGTTACAACGAATCGCCGCCCCGCGCATGGTTCTTGGCTGAGCAACTGTTCGAGCGCGCCGGCGTCAACGTGAGGGAACACAACACAACGAGCTTTCGAAAGTCGGATTCCGTCGATGATGCTGGCGTGGTTCAGCGCGTCAGAGAAAACTACGTCTCCGCCGTCAAAAAAGGCCGAAAGGACGGCCAAGTTGGCTGCCCATCCAGTACTGAAGTAGAGCGCGGATTGGGCCCCTTTGAACTTGGCGAAGCGCCGCTCGACAGCCTCGAAGGCGTCGCGGTGTCCGCGTAGCAGACGCGAGCCGGTAGAGCCAACACCGAGCCTCTCTACGGCCCGGGCAAATCGATCTATTAGACGTGGATGCGCTGATAGGCCAAGGTAGTCGTTCGATGAAAGATCGATTCCCATAGGAGGCGCCAGCGAACGTGCCAGGCCGTCGTGCTCGAGCTCCGACAGGCGGGCTTGAATGCGGCGCTCTAGTGGGTTGTCCATCGCTTTGGCGGCATCGGTTTGCGATGCGCTGCGAGTCAGACCGTTGCTGGGACGGCCGACTCGGTAACGGTCTCGGCGCAGAGCCGCATGCCCATCCGGTTCAGAAGCTTTTCATCGTCGCTGACGCCTGGGTTGGGAGTTGTCAGCAGCTTCTCACCCATAAAAATCGAGTTGGCGCCGGCGATAAAGCACATGGCCTGGCCTTCTTCTGACAACGAAAGGCGCCCCGCGGACAGGCGAACCATCGACTGCGGCATCAGGATTCGAGCGGTCGCTATCATCCGCACAAACTCGATGGCGCCGACGGACTGCTGTTCGGCTAGCGGCGTGCCTTCGACCGCGACAAGGCTGTTGATAGGGACGCTTTCCGGATGGGGGTTTTGCGTAGCGAGCTGCTGCAACAGACTCAGGCGGTCGTCGACCGACTCGCCCATGCCAATGATGCCGCCGCTGCAGATAGTGACACCGGCATTGCGGACCCGCTTCAGGGTGTCGAGGCGTTCCTGGTAGGTTCGCGTCGTAATAATGTTGCCGTAGAATTCCGGGCTGGTGTCAAGGTTGTGGTTGTAGGCGGTTAGGCCTGCTTCGCCGAGACGGTCAGCCTGCTGTTGTGTGAGCATGCCAAGGGTGCAACAGGCTTCGAGGCCCATTTCGCGGACACCTTTGACCATGTCAACGACTCGGTCAAACTCAGCTCCCTCGGGGGCGTCTCGCCAAGCGGCGCCCATGCAAAAGCGCGTTGCTCCTGATTCCCTGGCGCGTCGCGCGCGCTCTAGAGTTTCGTTGAGGCTCAAGAGCGTTTCGCCCTCAACCTCCGTCTTATAGTGAGCCGATTGTGGGCAGTACGCGCAGTCTTCGGGGCAGTTGCCGGTCTTAATGCTAAGCAGGACGCAGCCCTGCACTTCATCGGGCTTGTGGTGTGCGCGATGGGCGGTTTGGGCCTGATACATCAGGTCCGGCAGCGGTTGGGCGTGAATCCCTTGGATTTCGTCAAGGGTCCAGTCGTGGCGAATCATCTCGGATTATTATCGTACGCGCCCCAATAGCGGTGCTGGTCAATCCGTCCAGCCAAGAATCCCGTCGACCGTGTTGCTCGAAATTGGGTGGTAGCCGGGGCGGGCCTTGCGGTAAATTTCGATTCCGCGCTGCTTGCCCTGTTCGGTTTTGGCCAGCTCTTCGTAGAGCGGTTTTAGGAACTTGCGACGGCCTACCGAGGTTAGGAATTGTTCAAGCGCTCGATCCGCGGCGGAGTAGTTATTGCGCACCGACATGATCAGCCACTCGCAAAGGATTTCCGAGTTGCCAGTGCCTGTCAACTGGAATGCTTTGTCTAGCTCGGCCATGCGATCTGCTGGTAGCTCGTCGGGGAGGGTGCGCAGAAAATGCAGCCAGTGCTGTGTCGTCCAGCCAGCGCTGGGGAGAGCCTCGGCCGCGGTGGTTTTCGCTAGCCAAGCTTGGGCCTCGACCGCGACCTGATCTAGCGCGTCGGAGACCGGTTCGTGGTGGTAGTCGGGTATTCCTGGTTGCTCGATCCACTGTTCGATGTTGACTTGCTCGGCTATTTCCGGGTGGTCGGCTAGCAGGTTAGTTTCAAGGTAACGAACAAAGTCGGCGGTGCGGATGCTCTGGAAGGCGAAGCTGTCGAAGTATTCCCGCAGGAACGGATCGAAGACTTCGCGGCCCACGATTTTCTCCATCGTGCGCAGAAACATTGCGCCCTTGTTGTACGGCACTCCCGTGAATCCTTCGTCGGGATCGCGCCCTGCAAGTTCGACGTGCAAGATCTCGTCACGCTCGTCGAGTGAAGCCATCTCTTCTTTGAGTCCTTCGACCTCAAGGGCGGTCTCCATGGCAGCGCGTTCGGGGCTATAGACGAGTTCTTGGATTCTTTCTTCCAGATAAACCGTAAAGCCCTCGTTGAGCCAGAAATCACGCCAAGTCGCATTGGTCACCAGGTTGCCCGACCAAGAGTGCGCTAACTCGTGGGCGACTAAATTGACCAGGCTCTTGTCCCCTGCGATAACGGTTGGCGTAGCGAAAGTGAGGCGCGGGTTTTCCATGCCGCCGAACGGGAAACTTGGCGGAAGTACGAGGATGTCGTAGCGCCCCCAACGATAGGGGCCGTACAGGCTTTCCACCGCCAGCATCATGTCTTCGGTGTCCTCGAATTCGGCTGCGGCTGCTTTGGCGATCGCGGGTTCGGCATAGATGCCGGTGCGCTCGCTCATCGGCTCGAAGACCAAGTCGCCGACGGCCAACGCAATCAGGTATGACGGAATCGCCTGCGGCATCTCGAACTGATACTCGCCGCTTCGCTCGGTCCCAGATTTCATCTCGGCGCTCATCACGGCGACCACGTCTTTTGGCGTTCGAATCGTCGCTGAGTACGTGGCTCTGACGGCTGGCGTGTCTTGCAGCGGAATCCAGGTGCGGGCGTGGATGGCTTGCGATTGCGTAAATAGGAATGGCGATTTCTTGCCGTCCGTTTGGTTGGGGTCCAGCCACTGCAGACCCGTTGCCTCGGGGTCGCTAGCGTAGTGAACGCGTGCCTGAGATGCACCGTTGGTGGCGATTGTGAGTGGAGCGCCGAGCACAGGATCCGCTTCACCGAGTTCGTAGTCGGCTGAGCTGAACGACTCGCCGTCGGTCGATGTTTCTACCTTGCTGATCGTCAGCTTCCTCGTGTCCAAGACCAGGCTGTCAGACTTGCCCGCAAGTGCCAACGTGGCGCTGCCCCGAAGCTGCTTGGACTCAAAATCGACATGGAGATCGAGCTTGACGTGTTTGACTGTAACGTCCTCGAAATTCGCGTAGGAGTGATGATCGATTCGGGAATCGTCAGGTGTGGTTGCCATTTCGTCTGGAGATTCGCACGAAAGCGCCAACGCGAGCGGAATGAGGAGACTGCGCCGCATGGTTAGGACCATGATAGCGGTGGCCCCATCGATGCTAGCGCGGAGTCTGAGCTTCTTCGCTGATCGCGGCCCCGACGACCGCGTGTACACTGAAACCGTGCTCCGCTACCATGTAGCGTTTTACCTGCCGCCGAAGACCGAGAAGATGGTCGTCGCCAAGGTGCTGGACTTTCCCGGCGGGGTGAGCCAAGGCTTCGACCTTGCCGATGCTCGTAGTATGATCCGCGGCGCGCTTGAGGATCTGGCCCAGACCTGGGTCGAACTCGGCAAACCGCTGCCGCAACCCGATCCCGATGCCTCCGACCCCGAGGCTGACTTGGTTGAAGTTGTCCCACTATCGATTACCGTTGGCGTAGAGACTTGAAAACCAATGAACTCGTGCGCCACTTGCGCCGACACGGATGCGAACTACTCCGCGAGGGATCGCGCCATTCCATCTACCACAATCCAAAAACAGGCCAATTGACTGCTGTCCCGCGCCACAAGGAGACTGAGAAGATCCTAGCCCGGGAGATCTGCAAGCAGTTGGGAGTCACCGGACCTGGTTGAGACCGACAAGTTCTGACTCACCAAGATGGCTAAGAGCGCGCCACGCGACCGTAGCGACGCCAAGCTCCCTACTCCCGTGTGATGAACTCGTCCAGATTGAGAACCGCGCGGCTCAGGTGGGTCCAGGCTTCGCGGTCATCGCCGCTCTTCCCCCGCTGCCCATTCCAAAATGTTTGCGCTCGATCGCGTTCTGTCGCTGATGGCTCGCGGCTGAGTGCAAGGCGAATCAAGCGGGTGTAGCGTTCGCCGAACGATTCTCCCGCCTCCGTCATCACGCGATGGGCCAGAGCGCCGGCGGCTTCTGTGAAAACTTCATCGTTCAGCAAATTGAGCGCCTGAAGCGGCGTGTTCGAGCGCTCGCGCCGAGAGACGCTTACCAACGTTGACGGCGAATCAAAATTGACCAGCATCGGGTAGGGCGATGTTCGCCGGAAAAATACGTACATTCCGCGGCGGTAGCGATCCGGACCCGTATCGGCCGTCCAAGTTTTCTTCGAATAGCTGAGCTCGGAAATGCCCGCGGGCTGCGGCGGAAAAACGCTTTTGCCGCCGATCTTTGGGTAGAGCAGACCGCTAACAACGAGCGCGTTGTCGCGCAATAGCTCAGCTGATAGGCGCAGCCTATCCTGTCGCGCGAGCCAACGATTGTCTGGGTCACTTTCGCCTAGCTCGGGGCGAGCTTGCGACGACTGGCGATACGTCGACGACGTAACAATCAGCCGGATCAAACTTTTACGGCTCCAACGTTGGCGAATAAACTCGGTTGCCAGCCAATCCAGAAGTGCTGGATGCGACGGCGCTTCGCCCTGGGTGCCGAAATTTTCGGCGGTGACGACCAAGCCCCGCCCGAAGAGTTCTTGCCAGATGCGGTTGACTTCCACCCGGGCCGTTAGCGGGTTGCGGTCGGAGGCGATCCATTCGGCTAGGCGCAGGCGGGCTGGCTTCTCTGCCTCGCTAATGGACGGCAAGACCGCCGGGGTCCTCGGACTGACCTCAAGACCCGGAGCGCGATAGTCACCTCGCAGTGCGATGTGCGTGGCGACGGGCTGACTCCGCTCGATCATGGTGTAGCCGCGGGTACGATCCGGCAGAGATTCGAGCAACTGGTTAACCGCATCGCCGGTGCTTTTAATGCGGTCTTTGACGGCGTCGTCCTTTTGGAAGTCCGGCCCTCCGCCGCGCAAAAACCAGTCCGTGATCTTGTCGCGCTCAATTTCCGTGAGATCTGCCCGACTCGCGCGCATCAGCCAGTCGGAGCGATCGTTCGCCGCTCGCCATTCGGTAACCGAGTGATCCCAGTCGGTCCGCACGCCGGGGTTGTCCATGGCGTTGATGATTTGACTCTGCCACTCCGCCTGAAGCGCGGGGATGTCGTTGTCTTCAACGAGCCGGTCACGTTCGGCGCGGTAGGCCGGATAGGCGCGTAGATAGGCACCGAGTTCTCCGGGAAGTGGCGCCTCGATATCCCTCTCGACAGAGTTATGAAAAAAAGCGAATAGCTCGTAGAACTCCTTCTGAGAAATCGGGTCGTACTTGTGGTCGTGGCACTGGGCACAACCGACCGTGAGCCCAAGCCAGGTATTTGAAACCGTGCTGATTCGATCGATCGTTTCCTCGAAACGCTTTTCGCTACTGGGGACTCCGGCCTCTCGATTCTTGATGCCGTTGCGCAAGAAGCCGGTGGCGACTCGCTGTTCGGTTGTAGACCCAGGCAGCAGATCACCGGCGATTTGTTCGACCGTAAACTGGTCATACGGCATGTCGCGATTGATGGCCTCGATGACCCACTGGCGCCAGCGCCAAGCGTGCGGCCGCAGCGGATCGCGTTCGTAGCCGTCGCTGTCGGCGTAGCGAGCAAGATCGAGCCAAGGTAGCGCCCAGCGCTCACCGAAATGCGGCGACGCGAGTAGTCGGTCAACAGTGTTCTCGTAGGCCTTGGGGTCGTTGCTGTCGACGAAAGCATCGACTTGCGCTGGCGTTGGTGGAAGACCTGTGAGATCGAGGTAGATGCGGCGAACGAGAGTGTTCTTGTCCGCTTCCGCCGAGGGGCTAGTGCTCTCGGATTCCAGCTTCGAAAGTATAAAGCGATCGATCGGATTGCCGGGCATCTGTCGGGCCGCCAGCCTAGGGAGCTGCGGGCGCCGGGGGCGCTTGAATGCCCAGTGCGACTGGCCCGCCTCGGTAATCGCCGATTGCGACGGGGAGTCGGGCCACTCGGCGCCTGAGGCGATCCACTCACGGAGCGCGTCAATCTCGGCCGCTGTTAGCGGAGCGCCCACTGGGGGCATTCTTGTTCCCGCGCTGCCGCCGGAAACGCGGGCGATCAGCTTCGAGGCCAAGGGCTCGCCCGCTACGATCACCGGTCCCATGAGCCCGCCTTTCAGCGCCGCCGCTTTGCGATCGAGGCGAAGGCCGTTCATCTGCTGCGCGGAGCCGTGACACGCGTAGCAGCGAGTATGAAAAATCGGCTCGATGTCGCGGGAAAAATCAACCGCGGGGCGAGCGGGAACTGCCAGAGCTAGCCCGACAACGGCAATCAGCCAAGTTCGCATGTCGCTTCATTATAAGAAGCGCACCGTGGCGGGCCTAGCCCGGATATTTCCCCAGGCGGCGAGAGAAAGCGCGTGGGAGCCGCATCAATACGAGGCGCGCGACACTTGGCGCGCACAGGCGTACTTGACTGTCCGTCGAGCACGACGATCGAGCGCAACGAAGTAGTGATGCGGCTAGCGCGCGTTTCACCGGCGGCTGGGGAAATATTCGGGCTACGCTTCGTGAGCTACTCGACCAGGTCTTCCACTCAGCAATCGGGCCGGCAATGTAATGATCGACCACAGCAAGTCGAATACGCCGCCAACCACGATTCCAACCAGCCGAAACGGCAACAGCAGCAGCCAAACGATGGGATATGCGATCAAGGCGAACAGCGCCAGCGGCCAGCACAGCACGAAAAGCAGCAGCCAGAGCAGAAATGTAAACACCCTCTTACGCCTCCAGTGATGAATACGGAACGAGGGACACATTTGTTCCCTTCCCCTCGGCGGGCTTGACAGTCTTCCCCAACCAATGACATCCTAGCCCGCATATGATCAGTCGCCGAGACTTCCTAGCGGGGGCCGCCGCGGGAGCCTTGGTCGGCGGGTGCGGGCGGCATCCGGAGCTTCCTCGTCCCAACATCCTCGTGCTCATGCCCGACCAGTGGCGCGGCACGGATCTTGGGATCGTGGGCCATCCGGACGTCCACACGCCGAACATGGACCGGCTGGCCAGCGACGGGGTATTGTTGACGAACACGTCAGCGAACTGCCCGGTCTGCTGCCCCGCGCGCGGCACTTTGCTAACGGGCCGTTATGCCCACGAACACGGTGTCGATGTCAACGACGCGCCGCTGCCGGATTCAGAAATCACGATTGCCGAGATCGCGAAAGAGCACGGCTACCGAACCGGCTTCGTCGGCAAATGGCACGTCGAGGGAGGCAAGCGGTTACCGGGGTTCGTGCGACCCGAGCGGCGGCAGGGCTTCGAGTTTTGGGCCGCCAATATCTGCTCGCATGACTACTGGAACATGCACTACTTCCGCGATTCGCCCGAGCCGATCGTGATGGATGGATACTCCGCGCGCTATTTCACCGACGAGGCCATTGAGTTCATCAAGGCGGACCAAGAAACTCCGTTCCTGGCCTACGTCGAGTGGGGTCCGCCGCATAACCCCTACGTCGCTCCACCTGAGCACATGAATATGTACGACCCTGACGCCCTGACTATGCGTGAGAATTGGGACGGAAGTGTCGAACGGGCTCGCAACCGTTTCATCGGCGGCAGGAACGATATCGCGGGCTATTACGCGGCGATTACGTTTATCGACGACGAGGTCGGCCGCATAGTCGAAACCCTAAAGGAAACTGGGCAGTTCGAAAACACGCTCATATTCATTACCTCCGATCACGGCGACATGCTTGGTTCCCAAGGCACGTATCTAAAACGAAAGCCGTGGCACGAGTCGATTAACGTGCCCGGCATTGTGCACTACGCAGCGGCAGTCCGCGAAGGGGTCGAGTCGGACATGCCGTTTTCGCACGTCGATGTTGTGCCGACGTTGCTCGGGCTAGCGCGGCTTCCGATTCCAGAAGGAGTGTCTGGCAAGGATCTTTCTGGACACCTGTTCATCGAAGAGCAGGGCGGCGTCTTGGAGGAAGCAGCTCACCCAGAGTCCGTCTACTTGCAGAGCTATACCCCGACGGAACAGTCGGAATTTCCGCCTTGGCGCGGCGTTCGGACCGAGC
Organism: Bryobacterales bacterium; assembly: GCA_965247305.1. Lineage (GTDB taxonomy): Bacteria > Acidobacteriota > Terriglobia > Bryobacterales > UBA6623 > CATQHP01. The sequence continues at coordinate 6,742,063 of OZ252030.1, forward strand.
GCTACACCTACGCTCGCCACGAAGACCGTGCCTGGCTGCTGTACGACAACGAAGCCGACCCGTTCCAACAGCAAAACCTAGCTGGCAGGCCAGAACAAGCCGAACTCGAAGCCAAGCTTGACGCCATGACCATGGATTGGTTCAACCAAACCGGCGACAACTGGCGCCAGCGCTCAGATCTACCCTATCGCTAGAAGTTTTTACCGAACGCATAGACCGCACGCCAGTGAAATTCGGAGGCACGACCGTGAGGAAGTGCGGTGGCGAAGGGTTATCTGGGTGAGATGAGCGTGGACCTGCTGAGGACTGATCAGCACGACACAGTTCACCCTTCGCCAAAGCAAACCGTGACGGTAGTGGCGCAACAATCGCGTTTATTCTCCGTCAGGAAACGAACAATGCCGACTAGTGCAGCCCCGCAGTAGAACCGCCGTCCACCGCCACCGCCGTCCCTTGAATATGCCGGGCCTTTGGCGAACAAAGATAAGCAACCAAATCGGCAACGTCTTCAGGCTCGCCGATCCGACGCACCCCTTCGTTGCGGCATGTCCTCGCGCGGATCTCGTCGATCGACACTCCGTCGGCTTCCGCCGCCGCCTTGAAGCGCGCGTTCGCACGATCAGTTTGCGTCAGCCCCGGATAGACGGCGTTGACGTTCACGTCATCTTGGAGGCCCAAGTCGGCGAGAGCTTTGGTGAAATTTGCCATCGCCGAATTTACCGCACCGCCAATCGTGAACTCCCGGGTGGGAGTGCGCGCCGCGCCGCCAATCACGTTGACGACCACGCCTCGGCGTTCTTTCAACGTGGGCCAGAACAGCCTCGACAGCCGCACACAAGCGTAGAACTTGAGAGCGAAGCCGTCTTCCCAAGCTTCGTCATCGAGATCCAGAAAGGCGCCGCGCCGCGTTGCGCCGGCGTTGTTGATCAGGATGTCGACTTTGCCGAACGCTTCTTCGGTCGCCGCTCGAACGCGCCGGCAGCCGTCGATACTGCGAAGATCGGCGGCACAGATTTCAACACGCCGTCCGCTCTCGGCAGCGATCGACTCCGCGCTGGCTCGCAGATCGGCTTCGGTACGCGAAGCGATGAGGCAATCACAGCCTTCCAGCGCGAGACTACGAGCGATCGAGCGACCAATCCCGCGACTACCCCCCGTGATCACAGCGACTTTATCTCGAAGTTCAAGATCCATGCTGGAACGCAACTGTAGCGTTTTCCCCTTGCCGGCCTAACGTGTCTCCGCCAACTTGATTCTGAGCGCCAGGACTTAGCCCACGTCGGCGAGCATCTGCTTCAAGGTCTGGATGTCCTGACGCATAAGCTTGAGCACCTGAGCCTTCGGCAGTGCCAGCTCGCTTCGGCCCTGGTTTGCACCGCCCAGCTCTTGGTATTCCATGTGGAGTTGCAGAGGCCCGGAGAACCCGGCTGTCTTCAGCATCGAAAAATACTGCTTGAAATCGACCATCCCTTCACCCAAGGGACACCATCGCGGGCGCCATTGGCCCTTTTCGTTCTTGCCCCAAGTAAAGTCCTTAACCGCCACGCCACGGGTGAACGGCAGTAGCAGCCGGGTGCTGTTGACCCATCCACCAAAACCGCCCTCGATGGTGGCGTGCCCTATGTCGTAGTTGACGGAAACCGAGTCCGGGTCGAAATCTTTCAGCAGCAGGTAGAGATCCCAGAACGAGGCACCAACCTGGCCGAAACCCGAGTGCGTGTGATACATGGCGCAGACACCGTGCTGCTTGTTCAAGGCGGCTAGTTCTTTAACTCGAGGTTTAATTTCGGCGAGCTGATCGGGGATGCTGCGGTCTTCAACGTAGCGGAAACCGCCCCAGCGATATCTGCGAATTCCCAACGAAGCGATCGTCTTGATCACAGATTCGGCGTGCTCGGAATCCACGTCGCGGATGCCGCTCGTAATCATGGGGACTTCGAGTCCTGCCGCGCGGATCGATTCGACAAAACGTGGCAGATCATCAGCTACGCGCTCGGGTAGCACGTGCCCGCGACGCCTCACCGTGAGATCTACGCCGTCGTACCCGAGCGACGCGATCGTCTCGACGGCCTCGGTACGATTGGTCCATTGAAAGTGCTTTGAAAAGGCGCAGATCTGTAGTCTGTCAGCGCCGGTTTCAGCGTGCGCCGCACGGTTTCCAAGCACTCCGATTGCGGCTCCAGCGAGTAGCCCACGTCGAGTCATTGGCTTCATGATTTATCTCGTTTCAGGCGCTTAACGGCCTCTTTCATCTACCACCGGGGCGGCCCACTAGTAAACGATATCAGCCGCGAATCCCGTTTGCCATCCCGCAAACGCTCCCAGCCCGCATTTCTCACCACCTGACGGCGAAAGTGCGTGAGAGGTGCGTCAATACGAGGCGGGCGACAGTTGGCGCGCGGAGGCGTACTTGACAGTACGTCGAGCACTCGCGATCGAGCGCAACGAAGTATTGACCCACCTCTCACGCACTTTCGCCCGCCAGGTGGGTAGAGTCGAGGACGAGCGCGCTGACTTTAGGTTGCGAGGAGTTGCTGTTTCCGGCTACTTTCGCTTGCGGCGGTGCCTCAGTTCCCGCCTTGGCTCCGTTTCCCGTCCCCGCTCGTCAAACCGGACGTGCGGTTTTCCCGCATCCGGCTTTCCGACCGGCTTCAGCTGTCAGCTGTCGCGGGCGGCCGCCCCAGTTGCACCCAGCGCAGGCGCACTACGCCCCTCTTGCCAAACACAACCTCGTCGGAATATCGACGCCTGCCTCGCGATTGCACCTTGTGCCGCCGCCGCAAAAATCCTCGCACCCGCTCGTCGACATAGTTGTCCACCGCGCGGTAGGCCTGCGTGCGCGTCCCCTAGCTAAAGTAGTTTGTCCAACCCCGCAAACTGCGGTTCAGCCGGTCGCGTACTTCGTTCCAGGTCCCCACATTGCTCGGCCTCAGCTGCTCGCGCACTTTCTGCTTGAGCCGCCCGACACTCTTTCTTGACGGACTTGCACCTAAATACCAATGGCCATCCTTGCGATAACGGTGCACTCCAAACGGATATCGCCAGAAAATCAAAGCTCTCGCTCTTGGCTCTTACCCATCGCGTCTTCGCCGGGTTCAGGGTCAGCCCAATCCGCGTCAGCACTTGCTCCGTCCACGGCAATGCCTGCGCCGCTTTTGCGCGGCTAAGGATCACAAAGTCGTCGGCATAAGTATCCACCACGGCTCGGAACTCTTCTTCCTTTCCCTGCATTCTCCAATGCTTCAGAAAACGGTTCATGTACATATTGGCCAACAAGGGAGTCACCACTCCGCCTTGCGGCGTACCGCGCTTCGTCCCCTGGCCGCCCGTCATGCGTCGTTTCCCGTTTCCATTCCGCTCTTCCACCGGGACTCGCAGCCACATTTTGATCAGCTTCAAAACCCAGCGGTCGCACACCCGCCTCGTGACGCATCGCATCAACTCGGGCGTAGGAATCGTATCCAAGTACTTGGACAAAGCACCCTCGACTACTGCGGTGTAGCCTTCAAACAACAACTTGTGCACTCTCTGGAGCGCGTCCAACGCGCTCCGCTTCGGTCGGTAACCATCGGTTTCCGGGTCGCGGTCCGCCTCAAAGATCGGCTCCAATACCAGCTTGGCGGCGGCCCCGTTTAGAGCTAGCGCAGGCCACCCGGTCCCGAACGGTCGGGATACCGAGTGGCCGCTCACCACCAGCGGGCTTTGGGATGGTTACCCGCCGCACCGGCTGGGGCCGATAGGTCTTCGTGCGTATTTCTTCTTGCAGGCCTTGCAACCACTCCTCTCGGCCCGCCGTCTCGATTTGCTCGAACGTTTCCCTCTCCACGCCCGCCGCCCCGCCGTTGGCTCTTGCCACCGCGTAGGCGTCAGTGAGAATGTCTTCGCGCCATATCTTGTCGTAGAGCTGATCGAAGCGGAAACTGGGCTCCTGCTGCGCCTTTCGATACAGCTCGCGTTGCAATTTCCGGATCTTTTCTGGTGTTGTCAGACTCATCGCCAATCACCTCGTCCTCTCGTTGTTGAACAAGCACGCCGGAAGTCAGGGCGCTTTGCTCCGCCGGCCTTACCCAGCTTCTCCGCTGCTATCACCCTGTCCGATTCCCCGCCGCGGCCGCCGCCCTGAAAGACGACCTTGGAGGCGCGACCTCCTCCGCTCGGGACCTCCCCCGATTCCCCGTATCACCTTCTTGCCATGCGATGCTCCCTACCCCGGCGGACCCAAGCGGTGCTCGCGTTGCTCGCTTCCCGATTGGCGCGGCCTGCCCTCAATCGCAGAGAGGTCGGCGTCCACAACTTCACTTGCGAGGCCTGCTCAAGCTTCACTCGCGTTACCGCCTGCCCACTCGCTCACCGGCCCTATGCCGGCTTTGTCACGAGGCTTCAGCCCACCCGCTCGCCCGCCTAGACCGCTCGTCAGCTACCATGCTTACCACCTCTTACCTGCGTGCCTCCCTCCCCCACTGCTGATCCGCGCCCTCGGGGCGCACTGAGAGGCGCGGGCTCGTCGCCGTGCATGCACAACCCTCACTTCGCGGTCCGCCGTTCCAGAATAAGACCCGTTTAACGGGATTTTTGGGCTGAGCCGCCCGGGCGCAGCCTGGCCGTCATATCAAAATGTCCGGAAATGTCCGGATTTGGCTGGATTTGGCAGAGTTTTCTCTAAATTTCGAGCCTCCTTGTAGAGCTTTCGGTATCCTCCAGATATAGTGTAAGGCCGGTGTGTCCAGTTTTCGGCCGACCGTATCGCTAAGTTACTGATTTCAAAGACAAAAGAAATTTCAAAATCACGGGACGACCGGTTGGGTGTGTTCCGCCTTGACCGTTGCGAGACTCAATTGCCCTGTTTTATGAACATTGAGATCGCTGGAAGCTGCTGATTCCTAAAGGCATTGTGGAGTGAACCCCAAAAGCGAGACAGATGAAAGTGGGACAATTTTCAGTGAATGGAAAAGGAGTCCCCGATGAGAGAGAGAAAAGATAGGGTTGCGAGGAAGCAGCGCTCGTATGAAGTTGAGTTCAAGGAATTGGCGGTAAGCCGCATGCTTCGCGGTGAGAACGTCGTCAAATTGAGCGGTGAGTTGGACGTGCGGCGCAGCGTGTTGTATCGCTGGCGCGACACCTACCGCGCCGAGGGACGCAGCGGTCTTGAGCGGCGTCAAGGGCGGCCGCGTCCCGGACAAGAGGTTGTGCAATTGGATAGCGATCCGAGCGCCGATCGCATTGCCGAACTCGAACGCCTAGTCGGTCAACAAGCGGCGGAATTGGATTTTTTCGAACGAGCCTTCAACGCCTTAAAACCGGCGATGCCGAACCAAGTCGCTCGCAACGCGAGCGGCTCTACAGCGTCATCGACGAAATTCGCGTTGAAGGCCGACTCAGCGTCGAGCGCGCCTGTGCACTCGGAGAAGTCAGCCGAGCCGGATATTACCGGCAATTAGAGCGAGACAAGCCTGTCGAATCCAACCTGGAAGTGCGGGACCGTATGCAGCGCATTACGCTCACCAATCGCCGCTACGGCTACCGTCGGGTGACAGCCGAACTGCGCCGCCAAGGCTTCACCGTAAACCACAAAAAGGTCTTGCGCTTGATGCGCAACGACAATCTGTTGGCGATTCGCAAGCGCCGTTACGTGCTGACGACAGACTCGGATCAGCATCGCGCGGTATACCCAAACTGGGCTAACTCACTGCAAATCGACGGACTCAATCAGCTCTGGCAGTCCGACATCAGCTACGTGCGCATGCGCCGCTCGTTCGTCTACCTGGCGGTCGTGATGGACTCGGATTCGCGGCGCGTGATTGGTTGGGAATTGGGATCGTCGTTAGAAGCTGTATTGGCGGTGAATGCGTTGCGCAAAGCGATCGAGTTACGGCGACCGAAGCCGGGACTGATACATCATTCCGATCAAGGCGCGCAGTATGCCTTACGGGCATACGTGAACTTATTGGAAGAACATGGCGCACTGATTTCGATGAGCCGGCGGGGAAACCCGTACGACAATGCGCGCATGGAAAGTTTTATGAAGACGCTCAAAAGCGAGGAGGTGAACCTACAGACGTATCAATCGATAGACGAAGCGCGCGCTTCGATCGAGGAATTTATCGACGCGGTGTACAACCAAAAGCGGCTGCATTCGGCGCTGGGATAGCGGCCTCCGCAGGAGTTCGAGCAGTTGTTGCCGTCGAGCGAAGAGCTCAGAAATCCGCAGTTTGAGTTTTCTGAGGCATGAGGAAATCTATCGAGACAGTGGTCGCACTCGGGACGGGAGAATGTCCCGCCCCGAGCGCTCATCGTCTCGCTGAGTTTCCAGCCGGGTATTGCTTGGCGGGTTGCTCTCCAGCATTGCCCGCCTCCGCTTTCCCGGCCGTTTTCAAGTGTGCGGCACGTTCGCCGAAAAGGCTATACTTTTTCAGCGAACGGCAACTGTCCCATTTTTAAGCTGTCTCAGCTTAGGGGTGCATGCCATTGCGAGGTTACGTGAGTGTCCCGATCTCCCGATCTCCTATGCTTACCAACTCTTACCTGCGTGCGTCCCTCCCCCACTGGTGATCCGCGCCCTCGGGGCGCACTGAGACATGCGGGCTAACACCTCTCGGTCCCACGCCATACCCACCATTCTTGTCGTAGTGAACTGGCGCATGAGATACACTCGAATCGGAGGTGACGAATGGTATTTCGCTCATTAGTAGTTTCCGCCGCCTTGGTCGCGGCATTTCTCGCCGGCACTTTGGCGCCAAGTGCGTCGAGCCAAACTCAACGGGGGCGATACCTGAAGATTGACTATATGCAGATCCCGCCAGGCCAAACATTGAAGTATCACGACTTAGAACTCAACACTTGGAAGCCAATCCACGAACTGCGCGTTGAGCGCGGCATGATCAACTCATGGGGACTCTACGGTCACCACATTCCAGGTGGGAGCGCTGATTACCAGTACGTGACCGTGACGGAGTTTCAAACTTTTGCGGCGATGGAGGACTTCAAGTACAACGAACTCTTCAAGGAGGTCTACAACGTCCCGTACGACGGAGAAATGAGAAAACAGACCGCGGAAACAAGAACTTTGACGCACAGCGACATCTGGGCCTTGGTCGATGAAGTGAGGTAAAGATCTTGGCAGCCGACGGCAATTTTTCCATCGGCTGTGCGGATGGTTGCCGATTCGCAGGCACGCGACTAAGATAGTGAGAGTTGTTGAATCGACTGGACCTATCGGCGCAGCCGAAAATCGGTCGTGCGGTGTCTATACCCTTTGGAAACCTGACATGAAATCTCTTCGAATGAATACGTCCGTCTTGGCGGTCGCTGCCGCCACCATGATTCTCACTGCGAGCAAGTGCACAATCGGAACACCACCGGCCGACGCGCTCAATATTACTGCGAAGCCGTTCGTCCATGACGACGCGGCGGAATCGCCGGTTGACGCTGTACTTGCAGGCGCTACCGATGTCAGCACCGGGCAGACGTTCAATATCGGCGATCAGCGCCTAGAGGGCGGTTCGCCGAAGTCAGTTACCGGTGCTCTACCTGACTTTTCGTCAAGCGGAATTGCACGCAAAGCGACGAGTTACCAGAAGGTCATCAAACCATTTACGGCCCCACCCGAATCTGAAGAAGGGTTTGAGCACGAGAAACTTCGCCCAGCCGAATGGACTGAGTTTGGTACGGTGCTTAATCGCGCCGAACGCGGCATTTTCCGAATCGAAACCGAGAAGCCTCACGAAAACAATCCTCTGATGTATATGGAGGAGCTTGGCAAGGGCCTGTACGCTCCGCTGGTCCTCGAGTATGCGCCCGCCAACGACCGTTTCGCCGCCATTATCGAACGCCTTAAGGCGGCACCGGACTTCATTGCGACCGCGCAGTCGAATCTGACGGGGACTTCGGAAGTCCGCGCAGCCGCCGCGAAAGAGTCCGCTCGAGGAGTGATCCAGCTCGTCTCGAGGGTCATTCCCGCAAGCCTGCCCGAGAGCTTGAAGGGCGACTATGATTCGGCTTCATCCACCGCGATTTCAGCGCTCGAAGCCTACATTTCGTCCGTTGACGGGTTGTCAAAGAGTGAGGACTGGCGAGCAGGCTCGATGCTCTACGACAGGAAGCTACAGCTTGACTCCGGGCAACGTTCTATTGACTCAGCGAAGTTGCTGGCGCAAGCGGAGGAGACCTACGCCGTGGCACATGACGATTTGATTCGGGCAGCGGAGCCAATCAATCGGCGAATCTACGGGGGTAGCCGGCCCCGTGACGACTTCCGCCTAATGAATGATGTGCTTGAGGTGCTCGAGGCCGAAAACAGGGCTCGTAGCAACCAGGGCATGATGGATCAAATGAAAAAAGACGCTGATGAGGCGCGCAAGATCTGCAATGACCAAGAACTCGCGCCGGTCCCGGCAAGTCTGAATCTCAATGTCGTCGAGACTCCCGAGTTTATGCGCGCTTCGGTACCGCTGGCCGGCGCATTCGGCCCCTCGGCGTCGTCGGCCGACAACAACGCCATTGTTTGGCTGACGCCTGCTCCGGCGGACGCCTCGAATGCGGAGCTTCGTGACCGCCTGACTACGAACAACGAGTTCCAGCTCAAGCTCCTGGCGCTCCGTTACGGCATCCCAGGATACGCCTTGCTCGGCGCCTTGGCGACGGAAATGGAGTCCGACGAGAAGAAGCTTGTCCACTATGTAAATCCCCTGCCGGCGTACATTCACGGCTGGCCGATCTACATTACTGAGTCGACAGTTGGCGCGGCGTATGAGGGCGACGTCAACTTCATGTGGCGGAAGTATCGGGTCCAGACGATTGCGGCCGCGATTATCGACATCCAGATGCACACAGGTGACCTTTCGGCGGCGGACGCGATTCAGTATCTCGTGCGCGAGGCCTACATGGAAGCCAGTGCGGCTCGTGCTCTCGTCCGTTCGATCCAGATCAACCCGACCTCCGCGTCAATCGTATTCATCGGCTGGCGGAACTGGCAGCGGATCCGCGAGCACTATCAGGAAACGACACAAGATTTCAGCCCCTCGTCATTCCACGGGAAGGCTTTGCGGGCGGGCTCAATGCCTCCAATCGAGTTTTCGTACGCTATCACTGAGGCCCGCGGCCGGCTAAAAGAAGAGGAATAGCCCCTGATCCGTCCGTAAGGAAGCGATGACCTCGACCGGGATCAACAGGGGCGAGGACGGAAGTCCACGCTTTCTTCAGGTTCGGTAGATACTGCGAGTGAAAACGTGGACTTCCGTCCACGCCTCGTTTTCTAGACATCGATCGACTCTGCACCCGCACGGTGTTGTCAAAGTATCAGTGGAAAAATAGTGCGGGGTTCGTAGTTCGAGAATTTACGCCGCGCCGTCAGCCGGCGTCGAATGCTTACAGACGGATCGGGGAATAGCGGCCAACTATCGTTTCCCGGGTCGTGTAAGATACTAATAGGGTTGTTCGCGCAAGTCGCACGAACCCTCCATCCCGAAGCTTTTTCGCAGATGGCCGCAGTGCGTGGCCGAGGGAAAGATTGTGCCGAAACTGAAATCACATCGAGGCGCGGCCAAGCGCTTTAAACTAACCGGGACGGGAAAGGTCAAGCGAGGTAACTCGCTGAGGAACCACATCCTGACCAAGAAGACGACGAAGCGCAAGCGCCGTCTCCGCAAGAGTGTGTTGGTCAGCGATTCTATGACTAAGAAGATCCGCGGAATGATCGCGGTCTGAATCGCTCGATACCAACAGACGCGCGATCCGCGCCGGTGGCACGTGCCGGATTCGCCGTTGCAACTCAACTATCCATGACCCACCAAGGAGGAAACCGTGCCTAGAGTAAAGCGTGGCAGCCATCGCCGCAAGAAGAGGAAACGCGTACTTCAAAAAGCTAAAGGCTTCTACCAGGCCAAGAGCAAGCTATACCGCTATGCCAGGGAAGCGGTCGACCGTGCGGAGAAGTTCGCCTATATCGGCCGTAAGCTGAAGAAGCGCGATTTCCGCGCCCTTTGGATCACTCGCATTAGTGCGGGTTGCCGTGCCCACGACATCAGTTACAGCCGTTTCATCAACGGTCTCAAGCGCGCCGGAATCGATTTGAATCGGAAAATGCTTTCGGAAATGGCGATTCGCGACCCCAGGGGTTTCGAACAGCTCGTCATAACCGCGAAAGCCTCACTAGTCGACCAAGAACCGGCCGCGGCAGCGTAGGTCCCACCAGCAACGGCTGTCATGGCGATCGACGAAAAGGCCGCCCGTCCGCTTGGCGACCTTCTTGAGGCCGGCGAGTCTGTCGAGCAACTTTACGCGGAAGTGATTACAGCCTTCGAGGCCGAGCGCGCCTCCGCTATTTCATCCGAGCAGGTACGAGTCCTGCGCGATCGTTGGCTAGGGCGCAAGAATGGGTTGCTAACCGCGCTCAACGACAATTGGCTCAAGGCTGCCCCTCGCGAAAACAAACCCGCCGTCGGCAAGCTCCAAAATCAGACCAAGAACGCCATCGAAGCGGCAGTTCAATCGGCGTCCGACGGCGCGCAGGCGGGAGTCAAGAAGCAAGACATCGTCGATGTTACTCTGCCCGGCCCCGCTCGGCCGATCGGCGCGCGCCATCCCGTGCGCTTGGCGCTTGACGAAATTCTCGACATTTTCAAGGGACTCGGCTACTCGGGCGCGGAAGGCCCCGAGATCGAATCATTCTTCTACAATTTCGAAGCCCTCAACTTCCCAGCCGATCACCCGGCCGTCGACGAGATGGACACCCTATTCATCGATGACGGCGTCTTACTGCGTACCCACACGTCTCCGAACCAAATTCGAATTATGGAGTCACAGACCCCGCCGCTACGCTACGCGGTTCACGGCAAGGTCTATCGCAATGACTCTCCTGACGCGACTCACAGTCCGATGTTTCACCAGCTCGAAGTGTTCGCCGTCGATACCAACATCACGTTCGGCGATCTCAAGGGCACGCTCGACTACTTTGTAAAGCGCTTTTTCGGCGAACACACGAAGACGCGCTTCAGGCCGAGCTATTTTCCATTCACGGAGCCTAGCGCGGAAGTCGACATTACCTGCCCGTTCTGCACCGGCCTGGGTTGCCGCATCTGCAAACACACGGGCTTTATCGAAGTTTTGGGCTGCGGCATGATCGACCCGAATGTGCTGCGCGCCGCCAATCTTGACCCGGAAAAGTATCAGGGATTCGCTGCCGGTTTCGGCCTCGATCGTTTCGCGATGCTCAAATACGACATCAACGACATCCCACTGATGTTTCAGGGCGATGTGCGTTTCTTAAGGCAGTTTCGATAGATGAAGGTCGTTCTTAGCTGGCTACGAGACTACGTGGAGATCAAGGAATCTCCTAAGGATCTTGCGCACGCCCTTACGATGGCCGGAATGGCCGTCGATGCCGTTGTCGAACAAGACGGCGACACGGTTTTTGAACTCGACATCACGAGTAATCGTCCGGATGCGATGAACCATGTCGGCATCGCACGTGAGATCGCCGCAATCTACGGGCGTTCGCTGCGCATCCCGGAGATCGAACTGACCGAGAGCGAAACTCCGGCAGACTCGGCGGCATCTGTCGAGATCGTCGATAGCGACCTCTGCGCGCGCTACGTCGGGCGCGTCCTAACCGGCGTCGAGATCAAGCCCGCGCCTGACTGGATGCGCCGTCGACTGGAGCTTTGCGATGTCCGCTCAATCAACAATATCGCGGATTTGACGAACTACGTTCTGCTCGAGATCGGCCAGCCTACGCACGCTTTCGACCTCGACAGACTGGCTGAAACCAAGATCATCGTTCGGCGCGCCAAGCCCGGAGAGAAACTCGTTACGCTCGACGGCGACGAGCGCGATCTATCGCCCGACCACCTTGCAATCTGCGACGCCTCGGGGCCGGTCGCGCTGGCTGGGGTCATGGGCGGCGCGGAGTCGGAAATCAGCGGATCAACCAGCAACGTTCTTATCGAGGCGGCCTGGTTCCAGCCGTCACTTATCCGCAACACGTCGCGCAAGTTCAAAATGCACACCGAGGCGTCGCATCGTTTTGAGCGCGGCGCGGACTGGAATGCCGCCCCTTGGGCCGCGGACCGTATCGCGGGTCTATTGGCGCAAGTTGGCTCCGGCAAAGTGCTGCGCGGCCGCATCGACTGCTTTCCCGCCCCGCCAAGTCGTCAGGCGATCGAGTTACAGCGCGGCAGCATCAAGCGACACCTTGGTATCGAGATCCCCGACTCAAAGGTCACCGCGATCCTCGCGTCACTGGGCTTCAGCGTCGAGCTCGGCGAATCTGAGTGGACGACTGAAACTGCAAGCCATCGCCTCGACGTCGAACGTGAGATCGACCTCATTGAAGAGGTCGCGCGGATCTACGGCTTTGAGCGCTTCCCGTCGACACTGCCGCCTATTGGCGTGGCCGCCGCTCCGCCGCCGTTCGAAAAGGAAGAGGCGCGAGTGAGGTCGACGATCCAGTCGCTCGGCTATGACGAAACCATTGGTTATTCGTTCATTTCCTCAACGGAAGCCGAGCAGTTCGGTGGCTCGCGGGGTGTACCGCTTCGCAACCCGTTGTCGGAATTGTGGGATGTGATGCGCAGCAGCGCGGTGCCCACAATGTTGCGCGCCCTCGAATGGAACCTCAACCGCAACGAGCCATCCGTGAGTCTCGCGGAAATCGGACGCCTATACGAAAAAGTCGGCGACACCTACCACGAGCCGCGAATTCTGACCTTGGGCGCCGCCGGAGTTGCCAGACCCGATTCGCTAGACGAGGCCGGCCGCGGATTCCGGTTTCTCGACCTGAAGTCCGACGTGGAATCCCTGCTGAAGCCGTTCGACATCGTGCAGCTCCACTTTGAAACCAAGGGCCTGCCTGCGTACTACGCCGAGGGACACGCAGCGGTCGCGGTGGGAGACGGCGTCGCTCTTGCCTACCTAGGTGCACTGGATCCCGAAGTTGCGGCAGCCCGAAAGATCAAACAGCGAGTGTTCATCGCCGAAATCTTTCTCGACTTGCTGTACGGCGCCGGGCTCCGCCTGCCGCGGCACTCCGCACTGCCGAAGGTTCCCGCGGTTTCAAGAGACTTCTCGCTACTAGTTCCCGAAGGCATACTGTTTAGCGAGATCACCGGGGCTATCGGACCGATGCCGCATCTTACGCAACTCGAGCCGGTTGAAATATTCCGCGGAAAAAACGTTCCCGACGAAAAGTACAGCCTGCTACTGCGTGTGTCGTGGCAAAAGCTCGAAGAAAGCTTCACCGACGATCAGGTGAACGAGTTCGCCGACCAGATTCGCGCCGGGCTTGAAAAGAAGCTAGGCATTACTCAACGGTCGTAGGTAGGACTCTCCAGCGCGCTGCCGGCGCGAACTCTCCGACGAGCTATCAACCCCAATTCCAACGAAGCTCAAACTTAGGGTTCGACTTCCACTTGCCCTTAGAAAAGTCCGGCATTTCAACAAGCTTTGCGTTGGCGGCGATCGACTGTTCGCTGAGCGGGGCGATCGCGCTCCACGTCACAGCGTCAACAATTGACACGGGCGGTTCGCTGCCGTGACGCAAGCTCTCGGTCCAGCCGCGAAGCTCCATCCAGTCGGCGCCATTGTGACCAAAGCTGAGCGCTCGCTCACCGTAGGTCGCCCAGAGAGGATGATCGAACTCATCGAGAAACGGATGCAACGAATGCCACTTCCGGGCGTCAACGGCCTCCCCGTCCCAATGTCTATCCTGCACCCAAATGGTGCCCTCGCCCGGAAACGGCCAGCGCACCATACCCTTTGTGCCCTGGTACTTATGTCCGTCGTCGCGCGGGTGCCAGCTCTGAGTGTCGTGGAAATTTAGAGCCGTTCGCCCGTCCTCCAGTTGCAGCAAAACTGTCGTGCGATCGGCGTTGGCATAGCTGCGCTTGGCGTTCGGGTGATCAGTGCCCCACATGTCGGCGGCGTAGCGATTCATCCCTCGGGAGGTGCTCGCCATGGCCGTCAAAGACTCGATTCGGGCGCCATGGTTGATGTCCATCAGCATTGCAACCGGCGCGAATTGATGTGTCGGATAAAGATTTCCATTGCGAGTCACCGAGTGCTCGCCTCGCCATTTGAGTTCGCCTTTATTTGCACCTCGTCGGCGATCAAATTTCGTACCCCGCACGTCGTGACCGTAACCAGACTCGCAATGTACGATCTCGCCGAGCAGGCCCGCTCTGGCGATATTCAAGACCGCGAGCGGCTCTCGCCGATAGACCCAGTTTTCGAGCATCGTCGCCGAGACTCCAGTTTGTTCGGCCGTCTCCACGAGTTCCCAACACTCGTCGATCGTGATCGCCACCGGCACCTCGACCGCCGCCGCCTTCCCCGCTCGTAGCGCAGCCACTGCCATCCGCGCGTGCAGCTGCCATGGAGTCGTGACGATAACGCCGCCGAGGTCGTCTCGCTCGAGCATGCGGAGATAATCTTCCGGACCACGGGCGTAGACGGTTGGCTTCGCCTTGCCGGCTTGCTCGCAGATTTCACGCGCTCTCTCCGCTGCGTTGTCATCGACGTCGCACACGGCCGGAACGTCCACGCCCGGCAGATCCACCAACGGACGTAGCAACGACGAGCCACGATTACCGACGCCGATCATGCCAATCCGTACGGGCCGTTCGGCTGCTTTCGTATCGGCGGCGGCTAGTGCGAGCGCAGCCGCAGTCAAAAAATTTCGTCGATCCATCTGATCCCTTCAGCGTTCCCTGGCAACACGGTGGTGGGCGGTCGCTATCAGCAAACGATCGCTGGCGCCATAGTAACAGGGCGATTGAGGAACGCTCAGCAGACGGTGCCAAGTCGGCATCCGGAAGAACTCCTGGGTTCCTCAAGGACTGATCGTGGTGAACTAGAGGAATCATGGACGTAGCCAGCCGGCACTTGCGACATTCTCCATTTGTGTACGGCTCGATTCTGCTGCTCGCATCTTTCGGCGCGGGCGCCCAGGCCGATATCGCCTTCGTCCCAATTTTCGACGGCAAGTCGCTCACAAACTGGCGTGCCGAGCCCATGAGCGTTGGCGCCTCGTGGTCGGTAGAAGACGGAGCCATTCGCGCCGAGGGTCTTGAGGATCGCCTCGCTTATCTCGTCTATTCCGGCGACGAAGATCTGACCGACTTTGAGCTGAAATTTAGCTACCGAATGCTGACGGATGGAAACACAGGTGTCGAAATTAGGGGTCGCGTCGACACCACCGGGAAGCGCCCATTCGAGGGCTACCACGCCGATCTTGGCCACGTAGGAATCGGGCCACAAGTTTTGGGGGCATGGGATTTCCACTTTGCGACGCGGAAGGAGTATCCCTGCGAACGCGGTACGCGGCTTGCCATCGACGAAGAGGGCATCGCGCATCACGAGAGCATAGCGAACCCCGTTCAGCTCGACGAAATCAAGAAGCGCGACTGGAACGAAGCTCACATCATCGCCAAAGGAAATCGTTTCCGGTTCCTCATCAATGGCAAGCCGGCGTCAGAGTTTACCGACGGTATTAAGGATGGACGCCTCGAAAGTGGACTCATCGCGTTGCAACTTCATGACAAAGGAATGGTCGTCGATTTCAAAAACATCTTGCTAAAGCGTCTGAATTAGAGCGGCGTGGCTCGGAATATGACTCGTGGCGCAGACCCGGAAAGCACCGTCTCACAGTTCAATCACTTTCGGCGGATTCCTACCGAGCGGCCTAGCCACTTGGGTCTAGGCAGCTCAGCTTGCAAGGCGACCATCTGTTCGTAGCGGCGGGCGATCGGCAGTTCGAACTTGCACGACCTGCGCGCCACCGTATCGAAACTGATCGATAGGGTTTCCTGGCTCGCCAGCAGCTCATCCCCGCGGTGCATCTCTTGGTAGAGGTGCGCGCGCTTGCCGTCAAAGTCGACGATTCGCGTGCCGATGCGCAATTCGTCGCCCAGCGATGCCTCGCGGTGATAGGAAATGTGCGATTCAAGTGCAACGGTCGAGCGCCGTTCCCGTTCAATGTATTCGCGGGAAATACCGATCACCGCTTTGAAGGCATCAACCGCGAGGTCAAACGCCATCACATAGTAGGCGACATTCATGTGCTCGTTGTAGTCGAGCCAGTCGCGTTCGACCGCCGTCGTATATATGGCAATACCGTTGCTGGGCAATTTTTGTAGGGACATCGGTAGATCGAGTTTGCGGTTATCGAATGGCCCTATGACTCAGTCGGTGTCCAGTGGTAGCCGCAAACCTCTAGGGTAAGGCTCCAGTCTTCTCGAGCCTCAATGCCGCCTGCCAATTCGCCATCCGGTCGGCTGCTAAGCGCTGCCGCGGTTATCGCCGATAATAGGTGGCAATGGGTCAAGTACCCGATAACGCCACTGAACACAACGGTTTGCGGCTAGGTTGCTCGTTCTTGTTCTGGCTTGCGGCCGCCGCCGGTGTCTCACTGATGACGCCCTCCGCCTACGAGCCCGCGGCGGGAATCATTGGCTATTTAGGCTTTACCGGCCTTGGAAAACAGCCGGAGACGCTGTTCTTTGCGCTCTCGATGCTGGCGGTCCCGCTACTATCGATCGCCACCTCACACGTAGCGAACAGGATCCTCGGAAACCCTCGTCGAACAGCAAGCAGCGCCAGGCTTCGAATTGCGACGAGAATCGACCGCGTCGTCGCCTACCTTTCCCGAAAACCGTTTATAGTTGTACTCCTTGGCTCAGCTACAATCTACGCCTGCTTTTGGACTGCAAACATTCATGTGCCACTCGATTTTTTCCACGAGGGAGAATCGCTCGGACCCGTTAGTGACGTAATCCACGGCAAATCGTCATTTGTCGACGTTTGGTATCCGCACGGATGGTACTACGACATTGGCCACACGCTGTTGGCGTTTCAGGCTGGCGGAGGACCCAGCGTTGAAGCATTTCGAGGATTTAGCGGGGCGCTTTTCCCGATTGGCCCCATTGCATATTTTCTACTTTGCATCGCCATCGCTCCCGGGCTTCGAGGCTGTTATATCTTTCTCGCCAGCGTGTTTTGTATCGCCGCGACGCACGCAGTCTCCTCCACCGGTGATCTTTCGCTATCAACGGTTCCCAGCTACACATTTCGTGTCTTAATCGTTTCTCTTAGCGCCGCAATCCTTTTGCGCTGGATCGACAATCAGAAGATCGTCGTCTTAGCGCTTTCAGGTTTCATCGCCGGCGCCGGATTTCTGTTTCAGTACGACAATTTCTCCTCGGCATTTCCGCTCGGTTGCGCGGTCGCTCTAGTCGTGGGATGGTCGATCAGCGGATTTCGAAAGGCAGTTGGGGCATGCGCTGTTTTCGCCGCGGCCGGCTCCGTCGTACCGTCGGTGCTGCTAATTTGGTTGGCAACGCGCGACCAAGCTGAGCAGTTCGTGGCAAGTCTGGCAACTACGGGACGGCTCCTCAATCATTTCGACGGTTTGCCGATCTGGCCGACTCAATATACATTCTCGGTGGTCCGCTACGCCCCTTCGGCGGTGTTAGTGATCTGCGGATCGGGCGTATTTTTGTGGCTGCTGACCCGAGCCCAAAGACGCTCTCTGTCGAAAGAAGACTTAAAGCTACTGTGCCTCGTGGTCTTGGGGCTTTTATTCTTTATGCCGCGCGGGCTCGATCGTCTCGACCTTTCCCACCAAATTTACGCCACTCTATTCGCGTGGCCCGGCCTGATCGTAGCCGGAACTCGAGTCTTTGACGGCTTTCTTGGCGAACGCGCCGGCGAAACGCAAAGATGGTTGACGCCCGCTATCGGGCTGACGCTCTCGATTCAGTGCGCGGTCATGCTATTCCAGTTCCAATCCGGACAGGCCGGGCTGTTGAGAGCGGTGCTTGGCCGTCATCGCGCATTCGTTGCCGTCGACGGCTCTCCGTACACACAGCGATTGGGCAACATCGACCTGCCAGATATTGAGCAGACTGAGTTTTTACAAACGGTGTCCACTTACGCCGAATCACACGGGCGTTCGCGTGGCGACATGTATATTCTCGGAAACTACGGACTGCTCTATTTTTTATTGGATCGGCACAATCCGACGAAATATTACCAGGGCTTTAGCATGGCGGTGCCGTTTGAAACGCAGGCCGAGATGGTGGCCGATTTGGAGAGCGCTGACCTCGAACTTGCGATGTACAGCCCAGATGGCGCCGATGGAATCCCCACGCCCGTCCGGCTCTATCACGTCTCGGATTATATTCTTCACAGCTTTTACCCAGATCACTCTACCTCCGAGCCCGATCTCGCGATGCTGCTCCCGGGGCCATTCAACAGCATCCCCGAGCCGGCGCAAGAGGTTCTTCTCCGTCCAGTGGACCTGGGCTGGATTCCCAAATACGGCCCCCAGATATACGCTCCGCTATTGCGCGGCACGCCCCTTGATCTTCACGTTTCACCTGATCGAGGCCGCTATCTGGTAACGGCGAACCGGGCGGACTCCGCTCCGATTTCAGCCTCACAATTTAGCCTTTTGGAACTAGTAACCTCTAGTCCCAGCGAGGCTGTTGCCAGCTTGACTTGGACAACGTCGTTGGGAATCACAGGCGCATGGATATCTTTCAATGTGACGGCGGGCGCCGAGGTTTCGCACAGCCTTCACGTAGGTAGTCTGCCGACGTGGACGTGGGCCGGAGAGATCGAATCGCTCTCCGTCGAATGTTCGACGTGTGAGATCACCTCGGCCAAAGCTTACCGCTCGACGTTCGGCTCACAAAGCGCCGCTAGTGACTAGTGTCCTGTATCTAAAGTTCGCGTAATATTAAACAGGTTGTTGTCGCCATGTCTATATGGGGAAGACGACGACAACTGGTCCTCAATTGAAACCGCTCAAGCTCAACCCGGCCGAGCGCGAGAGCCTGCAAAGTTGGGCGCGACGGCGCAAGTCCGCGCAGGCTCTTGCCCAACGCGCCAGGGCCATTCTGCTCGCCGCCGACGGACTCAACAATACCGTCGTCGCCGCCCAACTCGGCTGGGCCCGCCGTACCGTTGGCAAATGGCGCCAGCGCTTCCTCGACAAAGGCCTCGACGGGCTGCTCGACGAACCGCGTCCCGGCACGCCGCGGCGCGTCAGCGATGACGAGGTCGAACGCGTCATCACGCTCACTCTGGAATCGACGCCCCCCGACGCCACGCATTGGTCAACACGCTCGATGGCCAAGACCTGTGGCTTGAGTCACTCCAGCGTGCAGCGCATCTGGAAGGCCTTCGCGCTGCAACCCCATCGCAGCGAAACTTTCAAGCTCTCGCAAGATCCGTTGTTCGTCGAGAAGGTGCGCGACATCGTCGGTCTGTATCTCAACCCGCCCCAGCGGGCGTTGGTGCTGTCGGTTGACGAGAAGTCTCAGATCCAAGCCCTGGACCGCACGCAGCCGCTGCTGCCGCTGCGTCCCGGACAAATCGAGCGCCGCACGCACGACTACAAGCGCCACGGGACGACCTCGCTGTTTGCCGCGTTGGATGTCAAGACCGGCCATGTGATCGGCGAGTGTCATCGCCGTCATCGCGCGGTCGAGTTTCGCAAGTTTCTCGACACCATCGACCAGGCGGTCCCCGACTCGCTCGAGATCCACTTGATCCTCGACAACTACGGAACCCACAAGACCCAGATTATTCAGCGTTGGCTGGCCAAACGGCCGCGCTACCATCTGCACTTCACGCCGACCAGCGCGTCTTGGATCAACCTTGTCGAGCGTTGGTTCGCCACTCTGACCCAGAAGCAGATTCGCCGCGGCGTACATCGCAGCACAGCGGAGTTGGAACGCGCCATCGAGGATTACATCCAACTCAGCAACGCCGACTCCAAGCCGTTCGTCTGGTCCAAAACCGCCGACCAAATCTTCGCTTCCCTCGCCCGCTTTTGTAATCGAACTTTAGAGACAGGACACTAGCCCGCATTTCTCACTACCTGACGGCGAAAGCACGCGATCGGTGCGCCACTACTTCGTTGCGCTCAATCGTCGTGCTCGACGGACTGTCAAAGTACGCCTCCGCGTGCCGACCGTCGCGCGCCTCGTATTGACACACCTCTCACGCACTTTCCCTCGCTGGCGGGTGAGAAATGCGGGCTAGTGATCGCAATCAAAGCTCACTGATACTCTGAATCAAGTGGCCGTCAACTCCTCCCGTTTCAGTAAATGTGCCTGGGGTTTTCTCGCATATCTCATTGTCGTGATCCTTTTTGGGGCGTGGGTGCGCATCAGCCACTCGGGCGCGGGATGCGGCAGCCATTGGCCGACTTGCCACGGTGAACTCGTCCCGGTGGCACCGTCTCTCGGCACCCTTATCGAATACACCCACCGCCTTACCAGCGGCCTCTGCGGCGTCATAGGAATCGTATTACTCGCTTGGGCCTGGCGTCTGTATGGTAAAAGTCCGATAACAACCGCCGCCGCGCTGACGCTGCTTTTTATCGTCTTTGAAGGCGCAATCGGCGCGGGTCTCGTGATTGGTGAACTCGTTGAAGACGACGACTCCGCCGCACGCGCGGTAGTGATTGCACTTCATCTGACGAACACGTTGCTGTTGACCGCCGCGGCGGCTCTAACAGCACAGTGGTCTCAATCGATCGACTCCGCCGGTATCATCTTCGGCAATCGCAAGTTCGCATTCGCGATTGGCTTGGCGCTAATCGTCTGCACCGCAGCCAGCGGAGCGGTTACGGCGCTTGGCGACACCCTCTTTGAGTTTGGCGCGCAGTCGTCGGCCGGAACTATTGACGAGGCTCACTTCCTTGTTCGCCTGCGAATCATCCACCCCGTCGTCGCCGTGCTCACTGCCGGCTACTTATTCTGGCTGTTGGCGCCGCAAGCTCCGACTAACCGCTGGGCCAAGTCAGCGATGCATACGGTCGGCGCGCAAGTCGCGCTTGGATTTCTGAACATCGGGCTATCGGCCCCAGCATGGCTACAGATCGGCCATTTATTGGTCGCAAACGTCTTGTGGATTTTCCTAGTTCTCGCAGCGAGCACTACGCCTACGCAAGAAGTTCACGAACAACACGGCCATGGACATCCGTAAGCCGAAAATCGCGGCCGGCGTAGCGATACGTGAATTTCTCATGGTCGAAACCCAACAGGTGCAATAGCGTCGCGTGCAAGTCGTGCACGTGAACTTTGTCTTGCTCCGCGCGGAACCCGAAGTCGTCTGTCGCGCCGTGGACATGCCCGGCTCGCACACCCGCCCCGGCGAGCCACATCGAAAAGCCGTACGAGTTGTGGTCGCGGCCATTCTTGCCGTCATTCGCGCCGAAAGTCGATAGCTCGACCACGGGCGTTCGCCCAAACTCGCCGCCCCAAATCACCAGGGTGTCATCGAGCATGCCACGCTGCTTGAGGTCGGTAAGTAGAGCCGCGATTGGCTGATCGCACTCGCCCGCGAGCCGGCGATGATTTGCTTCGATTTCGCTATGACTGTCCCAGGGCTGCCCGGCGCCGTGCCAAACCTGCACGAACCGTACGCCCTTTTCGAGCAAGCGCCGAGCGATCAACATCTGCCGTCCGTGCAAGGTTTCGCCGTACATTTCGCGGATGTTTTTGGGTTCGGAATTCACATCGAAAGCGTCGGTCGCCTCGGCCTGCATGCGGTAGGCGAGTTCGAACGATTGCACGCGCGCTTCGAGCAGCGGGTCCGCCCCAAGTTCTTCGCCGTGCACCTGGTTCAGTTTGGCCAGCAAGTCCAATTGGCGCCGCTGGGCGGCTTGTTCGCTGTAGCGGCTTTGAACATTGGCGATCAATTTGTCGGGCTCAGCATATTTCGTGTCGACATGCGTTGCTTGAAAAGCCCCTGGCAAAAACGCCGACCGCCAATTCTTCGCGCCCCAAACCGGATAGCCGCCAGGGCACAAAACAATGAAGCCCGGCAGATTGCGGTTCTCCGTACCGAGACCATACGTCAGCCACGACCCGAAGCTTGGCCGTGACTGCTGGGTCGTACCGCTATTCATCATCATTAGCGACGGGCCGTGGTTCGGCACGTCTGTATGCATCGAGCGAATCACGCAGAGATCGTCGACGTGCTCGCCAACCTTCGAGAAAAGTTCGCTAACCTGCGTCCCACTCTTGCCATGGCGCTTAAACTCAAACGGCGACGGGAATGCAGCCCCGGTGGGGCGCTCGGTCCGAAGATGAATTGGCAGCGCCTGCCCCGCGTACTTCAGCAACGCCGGTTTCGGGTCCCAAGTATCAACTTGCGACGGGCCGCCGTTCATGAATATGTGAATGACGCGCTTAGCTTTCGCCGGCAGCGGCGGCAGTTTTGGAGCAAGCGGATCACCGGCATCAAATGCAGGCGCCGCATCGGCCTGCAACGCCGCCAGTGCGACGGCGCCCATTCCCATTGTCGACTCGCGCAAAAATCGGCGTCGACTAACGAAATCGTTCGGGGGCTGGAGAATGGTCATCGATTCACCGTCGCTAGTCCACAAATGCAAACTCATTCGTCATCAGCAATACCTGTGCGTACTGTTCCCAAGCACCAAGCGGCTTCTCGGCCGGAAACCGAAAGTCCTCTACCGCGCTCCAGAGTTTCGCTTTCATTCCAGACATTCTCTGATCCCCAATCAACATCTGCTCAACAACCGGTGCCCAAGTAAAGTTATCCGACTCGTAGTCACCACGCGAATCCACTACGAAATCAATCGTCTCACCGCGTTCAACATTGAGCCGCTCGATATCTGTCGCCACCTGTATGCCGGTGATCGTCCAACTTGCAATGGCGCCGCTTCGACTTGAAACCACCCAGCCGCGAATCCCATTCGAGTAGCTAAATCGCTGACCCTGATTGCTGAGCGGGTGGTTCAGGGTCCCGCTGATTGAAACTCGCCCATCAATCGGCGACACCCAGCGGCGCGTCACGGCGGATGAAAGATCATCACCAGGGGCACCGCCGCGAGCCGTCAGAGATGCACGCCCACCCGCAGGTGTCGGCAGCATTGTTCCGCGTTGCAGACGCTCGCCTTGACGATATTCGAATTCCTGGAAATCGCGTAACACGCCCTCGGCCGGATCGAGCGCAACTGTTCCATAGAGCCACGGCCCCCGTGGTTCCGGCTCAATTTCCGGCACACCGGGGTGTTCTCGGACGAATTTCTCAGCCGCCCGCAATTCGCTGGCGCCCGGGTCGCGGCCAAACAGCCGCTGGTAAAGCGCGCGAGCCTTTTGGGCTGTATCGGAGCCCTCTAAAGTCGCCGCGATCGCCCGAGCCTGCTCACCCACGAACGCACTGTTCATCAGGAACAACGCCTGCTGGGGAACGGTTGTCAACGAGCGTTGCTCAGTATGTTGCTCCGGATTTGAAAAATCGAAAGAGCGCATCAGCCCGGAGGGCTCTTCTCGAGAAATGTAAGCGTAAATCGAACGCCTCGGCGACGGAGGCCGGGCCTCAAGCGCAAACGGCGGGCCACCGACATTCGTGTCTAGCCGCCCCGCCGCCGCCAGCATTGAATCGCGCAACACCTCGAACTCCATCCTGCGTCGGTTCTGGCGCCAGAGCAAGCGGTTTGTCGGATCAATCAACTCGCAGTCGGGCGAATCACCGCTCTTCTGGCGGTAAACCCGCGACAGCATCACGCGGCGAATCAGCTTTTTTATCGACCAGCCGTCGTCGACGAACGCGGTCGCCAAATGATCAAGAAGCGCGGGATGCGATGGTTCTCCACCGCGGGTACCGAAATCGCTCGGCGTCCGCACCAACCCTTCGCCAAAAAGGTGCTGCCAAACGCGGTTGACCATTACCCGTGCTGTCAACGGGTTGTCGGTGCTGGCAATAGCCCGCGCCAATTCCAGTCGTCCGCTGCCCGTCTGAAACGGCTCGCTCGATATAACTGATACGAAATGCGGATCAACGCGCGCGCCCTTGTCATGTTGATTTCCTCTAACGAATACGTACGCCGGCTGGCTCTCGGCGGCGTCGGTCACCGTCATCGCATGGCGCGGGCCGCCACGGTAGCTCCAGTCCGTCATCACAGCGTTGTACTGCCACTTCAACGCCTTCATGACATTGGAGTCACCTTCGTTTTGGATCCACCAAAAATCTTCGAACGGGATGTTGGTTGGTGCGTCGGGTGCGCGAAGGACCTGGCGCAGCGACTCTCGTTGGGCATCGGGCCATCCTGTTTCGCGATCGGCCGCCGCGAGTTGCAAGGCGAGCTGCTTAGCGCCGTTCTTGCCATCGAGACCGCTGACAATTGGGTCGCTTTTGTCCGCCAAGCTGATTAGTAGACGTTGCCAGCGCGCCAACAAATACTGGTTGAGATTGTGCTCTTTTCCAAGAGCCTCCAGTTCACGGTTCGAAGAATTGCGCGCCTGCCAGGCCGTCGTGATGTAGCGCTCTAGCGATTCGGGCTTGCGGAACTCGCCGATGTGCCAGTCCAAGCGCTCACGTTGGAACGTATTCAGCCACTCGCGCCTCATCCGCAGCTTCTCTTTGAAAAATCTGGCGTCTTTCTCATCGGGAACGACATCGATCGCGACCGGTTCGAGCACGTCTGGTGAATTCAAGAAAATGCTGTAGATCGAATAATAATCCTTCTGCGGGATCGGATCAAACTTGTGATCGTGGCAGCGCGCGCAACTGACCGAAAGCCCCAAAAAACCACGTGTCACCACGTCGATGCGGTCATCGAGATTTTCGGGAACGTCGGTCGGGCGCGGCAGATTGATCCCTACCGTCAGCAACCCCAGCGCAGCCAAGTGCTCAGGCTCGTCGCCGGTCAGATCGGCCGCAATCTGCCTTGTGATGAAGCGGTCATACGGCATATCGCTGTTGAGCGCGTCGATCACCCAGTCGCGGTACGTCCATGAAATCTGGAACGGCCGCGCCTGAAATCCTTCGTCGGAATAGCGCGCCACGTCGAGCCAATGCCGCGCCCAACGCTCGCCGAAATGTTTGGACGCCAGCAACCTATCGACAAGCGCCGCGTAGGCGTCGGTAGATGAGTCATTCACGAACGCTCGAACTTCGTCGGGCGGCGGTGGTATCCCAATCAAATCGAAATATGCCCGGCGAATCAGCGTGCGGCGATCCGCCTCGTCTGATGGCGTGAGTCCCTGGGCCTGCAGCCGGGCTTCGACAAAACGGTCGATTGAAGTCAGCGCCCAATCGCTGATCTTGGTGGGCGGCTCAGGACGACCGGGCCGCTTGAACGCCCAATGCCGTTCCACCTCACGCTTGGTTATATTCCCCGGATCAACCGCGGCGGGCATCGGCGCTCCCATCCGAATCCAGCGCTCGACCGCGGCAACGTCGCCCGCCGCAAGCTTGCCAGGCGGCGGCATCTTCACCGCGCCCTCGTGGCTGAGGACCCGCATCAACAGGCTACGCTCCGGCTTGCCGGCAGTAATCAACGGGCCCGCGTTCCCACCCGCGAGAATTGACGCCGGCGAATCGAGGCGAAGTCCGCCTTGCGCCTTAGGACTCTGTTGGCTATGGCAGGCGTAGCAGTTTTTCGCGAGAACGGGCCGGACGCTTTCTTCAAAGAATCGCTCCGCCAATGGGTCCGCGGCGATTAACGCCGAAACCGGCATCAAACCCGCAAAAATCAACGCTACTGGCCGTCCGGCGTTCATCAGAACTTCCGACCGTATGTTAACAACTACCCGAGCGAATCCGACCTGTCGAGGCGCGCGGCGGAGGACTCATCGCCCGTCGACGTCTGCTTCCCAAGCGGCAAGCTCTTCCAGCATCCCCGCCAAGCGCTCAGGCTGATCCGGCGCGACGTCGTGCTGCTCCCCGATGTCCGCTCCTAGTTCGTAGAGTTCAGGAGCGCTATCGCCAATCTGGACAAGCTTCCAGTTTCCCTGACGCATCGCCTTTTCGCCGCGCATCCGCCAGAAGAGGTTTCGCTCGCCAATTTGATCGCCGTCTAAGAGCAGCCGAGAAAGACTGACCCCGTCGAACGAAAGATCGACACTGGCAGCCCCCGCCAGCTCCATTAAGGTCGGAAACAAGTCAAACGTCGCGACTGTCTCGTCGCTCACACCTGGCGCGATGCGACCCGGCCACCTAGCAATCGCGGGTACGCGGTGCCCACCCTCATAGACGTCTGTCTTCTGCCCCCGTAGCGGGCCGTTGCTGGAAATATTGTGATAGCCACCCTCGTAGGTGAGATACCCTCCGTTGTCGGACGTAAAAACTACGAGCGTGTTGTCGTCGAGTCCGTTAGCGCGAAGAGCCCGCATGATTTCACCAACGCTGCCGTCAACCGCCTCGACCATCTGTTTCACCTTGGCCGATACGTCTTTGCTTTCGTGGATGCCAAGTTTCGTGAGGTCCCAGTAGTCGACACCTTCCACGCGATAGCCCTTTTCGTTCGGACCCTGCCAGGGAAAATGGATCGCAAGATGCGCCACGTATAGAAAGAACGGCCGCTCTGTGTGCTGCTCAATGAAATCAACGCTGTGCTTGGTGATCAAATCGACGCTGTAACCCTCTTCCATGTCGATCTCACCGTTGTGCCACCAGTCTTTGCGGCCGGAGCGATCGATGTGGCTGTGGTGATCGCCGCCTCCAGTGTTGAGGCCGCGAAAGTCGTCGAAGCCCTGGTTGCTAGGCATTAGTGGAGGGTGGAAGCCTAGGTGCCACTTGCCATACATGCCGGTTGCGTAGCCAACGTCCCGCAACGCTTCGGCGATGGTGACGGCTTCGAGTGGCAGGCCGAGATCGGGCTGCGTGCGGGCTGAGAGCGCGCCTTCAAACTCTCGTCCGTAACGATGTTGATAGCGACCAGTCAGCAGCGCGGCGCGAGTAGGGGAACACATCGGTCCGTTGGAGTGGAAGTCGGTGAAGCGCAGCCCCTCAGCGGCAAGCCGGTCAATATTCGGGGTGAGATTCTGCGTGCTTCCATAAACGCCGAGATCGCCGTAGCCGAGATCGTCGGCCATGATGATCACGAAGTTCGGGGGCTGCCGAGCGGGTTCAGTCGTTGGCGATGAGCAGCCCACCGTGAGTACGACAAAAAGACCGAGAGCAAACGTCAATCGAATTTCAAACCACATCATTTCCCGCACCAGTGTACTCGTAAAGCCCGCCCGCCCCTGCGAAGCGTGTATACTCTCGGCTCGACTATGACTGCTCAGCTAGATCCGAACCGAACCTCGCAAGGTTCCGGCGTCGATCGCCTCACCGAGATCGCAACTTTCATCGGCGGAATGATCCCTGACGCGATGACCACCGCCATCGCTTTGATGGTCGCCGTCGTCGGCATCGCGCTCTTCATCGGTAACACCGTTATTGAAACCGCCGACGCCTACTACCAAGGGCTCTGGATGCTGTTGCCGTTCACGATGCAGATGACGCTGATCCTGGTGCTTAGCTCGACCCTTGCCGCGACGCCGTTTTTTCGACGCCTGATTGTGGTCCTCTCGCGAGTTCCACGAAACACCAGCCAGACGCTGGCAATGTCGATGGCCACGCACGGGGCGCTCTCGTACTGTTATTGGGGGCTCGGGCTCGCTATGGGACCGCTCGTCGCCGTCAACTTCGCGCGCCAGTCCGAAAAGAAGGGTTTTCCGATCGACTTCCCATTTCTGCTTGCGGCAGGTGCGGCCTGCGGATCGGTTTGGCAGTTTGGCTTCTCGGCAAGCGCGCCATTGCTGATGAACACGCCAGGGCACTTCCTTGAAGACATGACAGGGTTGATGCCGCTATCGACAACGATCTTCGCCCCGGCGACACTTGTCTTCATCCCACTTTTCTTGGCGTGCGTGTACACGACGGCGCGACTGTTGCTGCCCAAGAATCCGCGCGCGATTTCGCAGTTCCCTGAAGCTTGCAAGCTCGCCGACGCGGGGCTCGATCAGGACACTCCCGAACCGAGTGGCGCCGGCCAGACGGTCGCGCAACGACTCGAGTCAAATCGTCTGCCAACGACGGTGTTGGCACTGGCCTTGGTGGGCTGGTTGGTTTATCACGTCACGGTCAAGGGCGGCGGCTTGCAACTCAACTCGCTCAATACAACTCTGCTTTTGCTTTGCCTGGTGCTGCACGGCAGCGTCAGAGGTTTCTCAAAAGCGCTGCCGGGAGCCGTCGTCACCGCCTGGCCCGTCATCGTTCTCTACCACTTGTACGCAGGTGTTGCCGGGCTCATCCAGTACACCTCGGTCGGGGCCGATTTCGCGACATTCTTCGCGTCGATCGCGAACGCACACACATTCCCGCTTTTGACAGCGATGTCCGCCGGGCTAGTTTCGATCTTCGTACCGTCAAGCGGCGGCCAATGGGTCATTCAAGGATTCATCACGACAAAAGCCGCGGCGGCCGTGGGAGTGACCGCACAGCGCGGACTGCTGGCGCTGAGCGTCGGTGACCACGTCGGCAACCTCGTCTCGCCGTTCTGGGCGGTCATCGCGGCCGGTATCGCGCGCATCGACTTCCGGACGTATATCGGCTACAACATGATCTACGTCGTTCTGTGGTTCGTATTAGGCGTGCTCTGCTTCACCTACTTGCCGTGCTAAGCGGACCGCAAGATATACTGCCCCTGTGACGTTTCGTTTCCTCTTCGCACTGTTCACGATCGGTCTCGTTTCCGCCTTCGCGGCTGACAAGCCACTCAACGTCGTGCTCATCATGGCCGACGACGTTGGCTATGAATGCTTTGGCCCCTATGGCAGCAAGCAGTACAATACGCCCCGCCTAAATAGAATCGCCGACAGCGGCGTCAAATTCACAAACTGCTTCTCGACGCCGCTTTGCACGCCGAGCCGCAATGCCCTGATGACGGGCAGGAGCAACGTCCGCAACTACGCGGACTTCGGGGCGCTGATCCCCGGTGAGTACACCTTCGCCGACCTATTCCGAGAGGCCGGTTACGCAACAGCAGTTGCCGGCAAGTGGCAGCTACAAGGCAATTCTCGCACCAAGGGAATTCCGCCCGGCCAAGGCTTCGACAGCTACTGTCTTTGGAACACTCCGATCACCGAGCGCCGCCGGTTTTGGAACCCTTCGCTCGACGTGAACGGCCAAATCATGAAGGTCGACGAAGACGACTACGGCCCGGATATCTTCGCCAACTTCCTGCTCGACTTCATTGAAGAAAACAAGGAGCGACCGTTCTTCGCCTACTATCCGATGGCGCTTGTCCATGCGCCGTTCCTGCCGACCCCCGATTCCGCCGACCGCAACTCGAAAGACATCCAACAAAACTTCGAAGACATGGTCACCTACACCGATAAAATCGTTGGGCGGTTTGAGGACAAACTAGAAAGCCTCGGTCTGCTTAGAAACACGCTCTTCGTATTCACAGCCGACAACGGCACGCACCACAATCTCTACTCCGACCTTGATGGGCGTACGATCCGCGGAGACAAAGGGGCGCCAACCGAGGCAGGCACTCACGTGCCGATGTTCATCCGCGCGCCCGGCATCGTTCCCGGTGGACGAATCGTTGACGACCTGATTGACTTTGCCGACATTCTGCCGACCCTGGCGGATGCCGCCGGCCTGCAACTACCGAAGCTTTTACAAACGGATGGCCGCAGTTTCTGGCCACAACTCAAGGGCGAAACAGGCAACCCGCGCGAGTGGCACTACACCTATTACTTTCCACGGCCGTTAGCCGACGAGTTCAACACACCCTACGCGAATCCCGAAATTCGATACGTCCGCGACAAGCGCTACAAGCTTTACGGCAATGGCGAATTCTTTGATATGCAGGCCGACCCGCACGAGCGGAGCCCGCTCGCTAAATCCCATTCCGCAACCGCCGCGGTCCGCGCTAATCTCCAAGCGGCTCTTGAGACGATGCCGCGGCACGGCGCAAAGATTCTCGAGCAGCAGTGGCGGAAGTCGCAGTCGGCCAAACGTCCCCGCTGGGAATAACCTGAACATTTCGGACTCGCACGTGCCGTAAATCGCTAGCCCGCATTTCTCGTCAGGTGGGTAGAGTCGAGGACGAGCGCGCTGACTTTAGGTTGCGAGGAGTTGCTGTTTCCGGCTACTTTCGCTTGCGGCGGTGCCTCAGTTCCCGCCTTGGCTCCGTTTCCCGTCCCCGCTCGTCAAACCGGACGTGCGGTTTTCCCGCATCCGGCTTTCCGACCGGCTTCAGCTGTCAGCTGTCGCGGGCGGCCGCCCCAGTTGCACCCAGCGCAGGCGCACTACGCCCCTCTTGCCAAACACAACCTCGTCGGAATATCGACGCCTGCCTCGCGATTGCACCTTGTGCCGCCGCCGCAAAAATCCTCGCACCCGCTCGTCGACATAGTTGTCCACCGCGCGGTAGGCCTGCGTGCGCGTCCCCTAGCTAACCTGCATTTCTCACCACCTGACGGCGAAAGCACGCGATGGCCGCGCCACTACTTCGTTGCGCTCGGTCGCGAGTGCTCGACGGACTGTCAAGTACGCCTCCGCGCGCCCACTGTCGCCCGCCTCGTATTGACGCACCTCTCACGCACTTTCGCTCGCCACGTGGTGAGAAATGCGGGCTAAAGTAGTTTGTCCAACCCCGCTAACTGCGGTTCAGCCGGTCGCGTACTTCGTTCCAGGTCCCCACATTGCTCGGCCTCAGCTGCTCGCGCACTTTCTGCTTGAGCCGCCCGACACTCTTTCTTGACGGACTTGCACCTAAATACCAATGGCCATCCTTGCGATAACGGTGCACTCCAAACGGATATCGCGAGAAAATCAAAGCTCTCGCTCTGGGCTCTTACCCATCGCGTCTTCGCCGGGTTCAGGGTCAGCCCAATCCGCGTCAGCACTTGCTCCGTCCACGGCAATGCCTGCGCCGCTTTTCCGCGGCTAAGGATCACAAAGTCGTCGGCATAAGTATCCACCACGGCTCGGAACTCTTCTTCCTTTCCCTGCATTCTCCAATGCTTCAGAAAACGGTTCATGTACATATTGGCCAACAAGGGACTCACGACTCCTCGAACGCAAAAGGTAACTTGGGACGATCGAGCCCCCCGGGCTGGAGTTTGGGGATGGTGAACGGCCGGAAAGCGGAGCGGATGGAGGGATCGGAATCGAATGCCGGATCGTGACCGTCTCGCGGTCGACAAGGACTTCCTTTACGAGCAACCGGAGAATCTTCTGGCGTTCTCCGACATCGAGGGAGTCAGCCCGAGCTTGCAAGTTGGCGCGAAACTCCCCCAGCGTTTCCGTCAGCCTTAGGTATTTAGACTGATCCTCCGCCGCCATCTCGAGGGAGTGTAACTCAGACTCGATCGCCTGCTGCTGCTTGCGCAGAGGAGGCATTCGTTGGCGCAGCTCGGCCAGCGTCAGCAGTCCTTCTTGGTAAGCGATCACCAACCGCTCGGCGCCGTTCTCCAAGCGCACCCGCTCCCGTCGCAAGTCGGCCTCTCGTCTGCGCCGTGGATCGGCGTTCTGGGCGACCTCCATGCGACGCTCGATCTCCGAACGGATCAGCGACGGATCGTCGAGTAACTCGATGATCGCCCTCCAGACAACCTCATCCAACGAATCTTGCCGGATGGGTCGGTTGGTGCACAACGCTCCCTGCAGGCGCCGATAGGCGTCCGAGCCGAGGCAACGGTAATAGGACAGCCTTCGTTTCGATGTCCGTGTCGAAACTCGGTACCGAGCATAACCACACTGCCGGCACACCAACATCCCCTGCAGCAGCGTCGGCTCGACGGTGCGCCGTGGCGAGTGCTTTTTGTTGCTCTCTAACTGCTCCTGAGCGAGCGCAAAGGTCTCTTCGGCGACCAGCGCCGGTACGGGAATCTCGATCCATTCTTGCCGCGGCCGCTCCTGAGTGGCGCTGTCTCGACTCGGCGCTCCCTGGCGCTGACGCAGCGGCCGAGTGATGCGTTGACGAGGCCGCAGCCGGGTCTTGCCGTAGCAAGCCACGCCGTGATAAGCCGGATTCCGCAGCATCCCCCAAACCGTCGAGCGCTCCCAGCGTGTCTTCCCGGTTCGCGTGGGAATCTGCCGCTCGTTCAGTAGACGAGCGATGGCGTTGATGCTCAAGCGTTGCTCGCTGTACAGCTCAAACACTTCTCGCACCACCCGCGCTTCCGCGTCGAGCACCTCATAGTAAGCCTCTGAACGGTCGCTCCTCTTCACATAGCGATACCCGTAAGGCGCACCCGAGAGTACGTTCGCCACTCCCTGCTGGGCCTTGTGCCGTTTGCCCCGCCGAGAGCGCTCCGCGATCTGCGCCCGCTCGTACTCGGCGATCATGCCTTGAAACTGCACCAGCAACTGATCTTCAGGCGTGCTCCCCGCCGCCGACTTCAAGAAAATCAACTCCACCCCACAGCGCGAGAGTTCTTCGGTTAACAGGACTTGATACGCATATTTGCGACTAAGCCGGTCCGGCGAGTAAGCCAGCGCCGCTTCAATCTGCCCTTCCGCCGCCAGATCGCGCAGGGCTTCCAAGCCGGGTCGCGCCAAGTTGGCTCCACTGTAGCCTTCGTCCTCGAACACCCACTCAGCCGGCACTGCGTACCCGTTCGTCTGGGCATACTGCCTCAGCGCGGCTGTCTGAGAGCCGATCGTGTGATTGTCCTTCTGACGATTCGAAGAGACGCGAGCGTAGATGGCGGCAGCTTTGTTCATGGATCTTCTCCTGGGGATGCGATTGGCCGATTGGCCATCGCTGCTCGGGCGCCAGCAACTGGTAAACCTGGGCCAGCTTAGCGGGCAGTAAACGATCAAACCGATATTCGAATCGAAGCGCGAGTTCCTGGCCGGCCTGCTGCTCAGCCACGCCCCCGTCTCCGATCGAGCAGCGCAAGCAAAGCTCGCGAGACGACCTCACTGAGAGACGTCCCGGTAGCGGCGGCGTGGGAACGCACGCGTTCGACCAAACTCCGCGACACCCTCACCGTAAAGGCGACCTTGGCATCGCCGACAGGAAGGGGCTGCTTCAGACGCTGCGCTTGTTCGAGGTAACGATACGCCTGGCGGGGAGAGATGCGGCAGTCTCGGACCATCTCTTCGACGGCGTCGGGCAGATGGTCGAACTGTTGCAGCAAGCGGCGAGCGCGATTGAGGCGCTCGGCTTTTTGGGTGTCGCTGGCACGACCCATATGTCATAAGAATACAACTGTACATGACACATCTCAAGCGCATTATCGATACCGCAACTCCCGATCAAACACAAAGTTACCTTTTGCGTTCGAGGAGTCACCACTCCGCCTTGCGGCGTACCGCGCTTCGTCCCCTGGCCGCCCGTCATGCGTCGTTTCCCGTTTCCATTCCGCTCTTCCACCGGGACTCGCAGCCACATTTTGATCAGCTTCAAAACCCAGCGGTCGCACACCCGCCTCGTGACGCATCGCATCAACTCGGGCGTAGGAATCGTATCCAAGTACTTGGACAAAGCACCCTCGACTACTGCGGTGTAGCCTTCAAACAACAACTTGTGCACTCTCTGGAGCGCGTCCAACGCGCTCCGCTTCGGTCGGTAACCATCGGTTTCCGGGTCGCGGTCCGCCTCAAAGATCGGCTCCAATACCAGCTTGGTGGCGGCCCCGTTTAGAGCTAGCGCAGGCCACCCGGTCCCGAACGGTCGGGATACCGAGTGGCCGCTCACCACCAGCGGGCTTTGGGATGGTTACCCGCCGCACCGGCTGGGGCCGATAGGTCTTCGTGCGTTGTTCTTCTTGCAGGCCTTGCAACCACTCCTCTCGGCCCGCCGTCTCGATTTGCTCGAACGTTTCCCTCTCCACGCCCGCCGCCCCGCCATTGGCTCTTGCCACCGCGTAGGCGTCAGCGAGAATGTCTTCGCGCCATATCTTGTCGTAGAGCTGATCGAAGCGGAAACTGGGCTCCTGCTGCGCCTTTCGATACAGCTCGCGTTGCAATTTCCGGATCTTTTCTGGTGTTGTCAGACTCATCGCCAATCACCTCGTCCTCTCGTTGTTGAACAAGCACGCCGGAAGTCAGGGCGCTTTGCTCCGCCGGCCTTACCCAGCTTCTCCGCTGCTATCACCCTGTCCGATTCCCCGCCGCGGCCGCCGCCCTGAAAGACGACCTTGGAGGCGCGACCTCCTCCGCTCGGGACCTCCCCCGATTCCCCGTATCACCTTCTTGCCATGCGATGCTCCCTACCCCGGCGGACCCAAGCGGTGCTCGCGTTGCTCGCTTCCCGATTGGCGCGGCCTGCCCTCAATCGCAGAGAGGTCGGCGTCCACAACTTCACTTGCGAGGCCTGCTCAAGCTTCACTCGCGTTACCGCCTGCCCACTCGCTCACCGGCCCTATGCCGGCTTTGTCACGAGGCTTCAGCCCACCCGCTCGCCCGCCTAGACCGCTCGTCAGCTACCATGCTTACCACCTCTTACCTGCGTGCCTCCCTCCCCCACTGCTGATCCGCGCCCTCGGGGCGCACTGAGAGGCGCGGGCTAGGCTTGTGCTCAAGCGAGGCAAGCCGTCAAAGGCCGCGCGGTACGATACGGGCTTCGAGATGGAAGCAGCCCGCTCCAGCTATTTTCCAAAGCCCTGGCACGTAATTGAAAACTCAATCGCAATCACCGCGCTCGCGCTGATGACGCTTCTACCGCTCGTCGAAATTGTTGGCCGACGGCTGGGATTTGGCAACGTCGTTCCCGGGTCAATCGTTCTTGTTCAACATCTGACGCTGCTCATCGCGATCGTGGGCGGAACACTCGCTGCCCGCCACGGCCGGCTACTTGCCCTTTCGACCGCAACATTCCTGCCTGATCGGTTGAAGACGCCCGTCCAGGTCGCGACCGCGACACTCGGTGTGGCCGTTTGCACCTGCCTGGTGTACGCCTCATGGACCTTCGCCCAAGTCGAACGCGAAGCCGCCGACGTAATCGCACTTGGAATTCCGGTCTGGTTTGCCGTAGCCGCGATGGTGCCGGGATTTGCGGCGGTTGGAGTCCGCATGGCCTGGGCCTCAAGCGCATCGTGGACCGGCCGAGTAATCGCGTTAGGTGGCTCGTCGATCGCTGTCGCGTTCGGCTATTGGGAGTCGCTCGGAGACTTGCCAATTCTCTGGCCGGCGATTGGCGTGCTCCTTATCGGCGCGCTGCTGGGACTACCGATATTCGCGGTGATCGGCGGTCTCGCATCGCTGCTGTTTTGGTACGACTTCACGCCCGTCACCGCCGTGCCGTTGGCGGCCTACCAGCTCTCGGCGCAACCTCTTTTACCGGCTATCCCGCTCTTCACTTTGGGCGGATACATTTTGTCCGAGGGTGGCGCAAGCCGCAGGCTAGTGCGCGTGTTCACCGCACTTGTCGGCTGGATGCCGGGCGGCTTAGCGATAGCGACCACGTTGGTGTTCGCGTTTTTCACGTCGTTCACCGGGGCTTCCGGCGTAACCATCCTGACGCTAGGCGGACTACTGCTTCCGGTGCTCGTGAAATCGAAGTACCCCGAGCAATTTTCGATCGGCCTGATGACCGCCTCAGGTTCAATCGGACTGCTCTTCCCCCCTAGCCTGCCGGTGATTCTCTACGCGGTTTATTCCCGCACGCCCATCAATGAGATGTTTCTGGGCGGCCTCATTCCAGGGATTTTACTCGTCGGACTAGTCGCGCTATGGGGCGTTCGACAGGGACGCATCGCGGAACGAAATCGACCGCCGTTTCGATTGCGCGAGGCTCTCGCAGCATTGAACGAAGCCAAGTGGGAAGTTGCGTTACCGCTGCTCGTAATCGCCGGAATTTTTGGCGGCTTCGTGACGCTAGTCGAAGCCGCCGCCGTCACCGTTCTCTACGCCTTTATCGTCGAGTGCTTCGTCTACCGCGACCTCTCGCTTCGCACTCAATTACCGTCGACAGTGGTCGAGTGCTCAACGCTCGTCGGCGGCGTTCTGATCATCCTCGGCGTCGCGCTAGGCTTCACAAATTTTCTAATCGACGCGCAAGTGCCCGACCTTGCCGTGGACTGGGTTCAGTCGCACATCGAATCGAAGTACGTGTTCCTACTGGCGCTCAACGTCCTGCTGCTCGTGGTCGGCTGCATGATGGACATTTTCTCGGCGATTCTGGTGGTGGTCCCACTCATCACGCCGATGGGGGCGGCGTTCGGAATTGACCCGGTCCATCTCGGCATCATTTTTCTGGCGAACCTCGAACTGGGCTATCTCACGCCGCCGATTGGGATGAACCTGTTTCTCTCCTCCTACCGTTTCGATCAGCCGCTGACCCGCGTTTACCGCTCGGCGCTCCCGTTCCTGCTGATTTTGGTTATCGGCGTTTTGCTCATCACCTACGTTCCATGGTTGACGCTGGCGCTGGTTCGGTAGTTTACGGCTGCGCGTTCTCCGGCGGCGACCCACCCTCGGGTGTGAGATACCGATAAAACCCCAAGTCTTCCGCCGTCATACGCGTCGTCGCCCAGATAATCTGGCCCACATGACCTGCGAAATGCTGCGTCACATGGTAAATCGATTGCAAAATCGTAAGCTCGTAAATCTGTATTTTCCGAGTTTCCATCAGAGTTGACGGATTAAGCTCAGCGAGCACTCGATCGACACCGTGCATCGTGGCGGCAAGCGTCGAACGCAATTCTTCGGCCGAAATCGCTTCGCGGCGACTAAATTCAGAGTCGCGGTCGCGGTCGTCGGGCTCGCCGCCAATCCCGGCGATAATCCACTGCCGTGCATTGCCGGCCAAATGAATCACCAGGTTGCCGACGGAATTCTCGATTTCGTTCGAACGGCTCCAGATCTGCTCGTCGCTCAACTTGGCAAGGCAAGCTTCGATCTTGACGCGGCCCTGCTCGAGTTCGTAGCGCGATACGCGGAGGAATTCTTCTGGAACCGTCACAAAATTCTAAGGCTTCGGGCCGAAGCTGAACCCCAGGGAATGCAAGCCCCCCACTCCTACTGAATAGGAGAAAACTCGGTCGCCGATAGAAATTGGCTGACGACTTTTGTCACCAACCGGCCGTTCGTTCGAGAGGCCGCGGCAGCTTTCTTCCAGTCAGCATCCTCACGGAATCCAGCCCAAGATTTCTCCGCGGCTTCGCGGCTGTTGTGCGCCAGGATGTAGACCAGCGTATTGTCTTTACCCTCGTCAGTC
This sequence comes from Bryobacterales bacterium, assembly GCA_965247305.1. Classification (GTDB taxonomy): domain Bacteria; phylum Acidobacteriota; class Terriglobia; order Bryobacterales; family UBA6623; genus CATQHP01. The sequence continues at coordinate 6,778,988 of OZ252030.1, forward strand.
GGGGTCCAATAGCCAACCAACTTCATGCCGTGTTTCACAAAAATATAGTTGGTGTGGTCGCGGAAACGCGCCAGCAATTCGGGCAGCTTCCCCTCGGGTGTTGTGTAAGTGCGTAGCTCGAATACGCGCCCATCTTCGTCGTGACCCTCGTGTTCGGCGCTCATCATCGGAGCTACGCTCAGCAGCAGCATGACGGACAACAGGGCCAATGTGATTTTTTTCATAAGTGTTTCCTTGTTTGTTGATTTGCGTTTAGGCGTCTGACAGCTTGACGAGCTGCTTTCCAATATTACCGCCGTTCAACATGCTAATAAACGCCGCTGGGGCATTTTCGATACCCGAGGCGACGGTCTCTTGGTACTTAATCTGACCCGAGCCCACCCAGCCCGCAAGCTCGGCCAGCGCTTTGCTGTGTTGGTCCGCAAAGTCGAAAACCAAAAAGCCCTCCGCCCGGATGCGCTTGACGATAAAGTGCCAAAACAGGCGCGGACCCTCGGGCGCGTCGACGGCGTTGTACTGTGAGATTTGCCCACAGATGGCGACTCGCGATTTGACGTTTAGATGCGGGAAGACAGCGTCGGTAATCGGTCCGCCAACATTTTCGAAATACGCGTCGATGCCGTCGGGACAAGCCGTTTTTAGCGCTTCGTGGACGTTCTCGCTCTTGTAGTTAATCGTGGCGTCGAAGCCGGCCACGTCGCGCAGCCAAGCACACTTTTTGTCACTACCGGCGATGCCGACGGCGCGGCAGCCCTTGATTTTCGCGATCTGGCCAACGGCCGATCCGACGGCGCCGCCGGCTGCCGCCACGCAGACCGTCTCGCCCGGTTTGATCGTCGCGACGTGTAGCAGGCCGAAGTAGGCCGTCAGCCCCGGCATCCCTACGACGCCGACCCAGGTGGATAACGGCGCTATCGACGGGTCCGCCTTGCGGAGTTCCGTCGCCGGCAGCGCCGCATATTCCTGCCATCCCAAGTTGCCGACCGCGTACTCGCCAACGGCGAATTTATCTGACTTCGATTCGATCACTTTGCCAACCGTACCGCCCACGATCACGCCGCCGATTTCGACCGACGCCGCGTAGGATTTGCGCTCGCTGATGCGCCCTCGCATGTAAGGATCGACCGACAGGTATGACACCTGCACAACGCATTCACCGTCGCTGGCGGATGGGATCGGAGACTCTTCCAGGCGGAAATCCGACTCGGTAGGAAAGCCCACGGGGCGCGCCGCAAGAACGATTTTTCGGTTGATTGGCATGAGCGAGAAGTTTAGCAAAACACAGGGTGAATCAATAGCAATGCACTCGAAGCGAGTCCGCAACCAAACTGAACATGCGATCCCAGTTTCGGTGGCACGCGCGTAAGCAAGTGCGTTGGCGAAGCATGTTCACCCGTGCCACGGTATTTGGTCTTGCTGTTAGCTCCGTAGCAGGACGAAGGCCAAATCGGCTCAGCCGGCCCTTCGCCTACGCACTTGCTTACGCGCGTGCCACCGAAAGAGCGTGGAGCGGTTGAGAACGATAAGATGTTTGATATCAATGAATTATCGTTATTCCTCCATATTGCGGGCACTTTTTTCATCTCGGGAATGCCCGGTTTTGCCCGGATGTGGCAGGGTTTGGCACGGTTTTCGCTAGGTTTCCGGCGGCGTACGCGGGAAAACGCCTTCGGTGTCCGGTTTGCTGCTACCCTGTCGCTCGGCTCTTGGACCGTCATTTCGGTTGTTGTTCCTCGGTTCGAGTATAAGGGTCGGGGGTACCGTTTTCGGGCGGGGCCTGTAGCTAAGTTGTTTGTTATGAGTGAAAAAAAGTTTTGTTTTGGCGTGACGGGCGATTTCTAGGCCTTCGCTGCCTTCTTGGCGAGTGTCTCGGCCCGTTTTTCGATGTGTTCGGCAACTTGGAACCAGCCTTTGCGCTGAGGTTTCCAATCGAGGATGGGCTCGGCGTCTTTGGGCACGGCCTGGAGTTTCCTAAAGACAGCTCTTCGCTTCCAAAAGCATTGTTCGAGAATGATCGGAATGACGACGGCGTCGCCTGCCTCGTGGCGCTTCATCGCGGCCTTCATCTCCTTTTCGCGAATGTATTCGGACGCCATGAAGGCGGGGCTGACCAGCAAAAGTATGATCTCGGCGGAATGAATACGGTCGTGAATGGCTCGGTCCCACTCATCACCAGGCGGAATATTGCGGTCGTACCAAGTCGAGATCAAACGGTCGGCTTCTAGCGCCTTCAGATGCATCTGCAAGAGGTTGAGATGGCGTTCATCCTCGTGGGCGTAGCTGTAGAAGACTTCAGGAAGTTTCTTTGCTTCCCGAACGCCACTCTTTTCGTGGCGCTGACCCTTGGGGTCGAAACGATCGAGCAGTTCCTTGACGTTGAACGTTCGAATTTTGCCTTTGAAGTAGCGATCAACGTCCTTCTTACCGGCAGCCTCAAATGCCTCCAACTCCTCAAGTGAAATTGGCATATCGACGGCTCGCGGCACCAGCCTCTCGTCAACTTCTAGCCCGATCTCTTTGTGAATGTGGTCGAAGTCGTAGCGTATGGTCGCCAAGAAACGCTGGCGGTCGTGCTCGGGTCCGGCAACAGAGATGCGCACCCGTTTCTCCGTGGTCTGACCATGCACCAACGCGCGGGCCGCTCCCATTTCGATGATCACGCCCGACCGCCAGCGAGCCAGATTTTGGCTCAGGCTGTGGGTACGAACGATGAACCGAGGCAGCAAGCCCTCGGGCATCATCTTCGGATACGTGTATTCGAACTCTAGCGTCGCGGAGCGATCGAACTTCTCTGCCTCGTCAGGCGTGTTTTTAGGCAGGAGTTGCGGAACTAGATAGCGGTCCTGATGGTCGGGGTAGTTGAATGCCAACTCGAAGCGGCGCATCAAGTCGCAGAGATACTGCCGCATCTCAACGGGGTAGTCCTTCGCCGGGAGGATGCCGGCAAGATCGTCGGATTCCAGGTCCCCGTGTTTCTCTTGTAGCTTTTTGGACGTCAGAATTTTGTAAATGCCGTTGGTCACCCAATGGGGGTTGAGGACGTGGGTGTGTCGCAGGCGCTGATCGTCCGCGTAGTTAAGCGCGACGCCGAGGTCGTGGAGAAAACCAGCGAGTTGTTTCTGTTTTATAGGATCGGGCTCTTTGTGATCACTGCAGATCTTACGGTACTGGTCGGGGCTAAGAAAGTTTTCGCCTTTGTCCGTCATATCGGCCAGGCGATCTTTGATGCCAAACCAGCTTTCGGGAAACGATGCCCGGATGCCTTCGAGCGCATCGGTTTGGGCACGGATTGCTTTGCGTAGCGTCGCGATTCCCGGTGGACGCTTCCCGGAGCAGTCGGTGCGGATGAATGTGTGAATAAACGGATAGCGTCTTTTCAATTCAGTCTCGTTGACGTCGAACGGGGTCGTCTTGATCTTGTTGAGCACGACGATTGCGGGCGAGCCTTTGCCGAAGCTGGCGACGAGTTTAAGCCAGTATTCGGCGTCTTCGTCTTCGAAGCCCTCGCGGCCGTTGAGGACGACGAGGTAGAGGCTGCGTTCGGTCAGGAAGAACTGATGCGTGGAGTGCATGATTTCCTGGCCGCCGAAGTCCCAGATATTGAGGCGGGCGGTTTCTTTTCGGTTGAGTTTGACTTGCCACTCGGTGATGGCGATGCCGTCGGTCTGCTTCTTCTTGGGGTCGAAGGTATTGTTAACGAGGCGGTCGACGAGGGAGGATTTCCCGACGCCGCCACGGCCGACGAGGATGAGTTTCGCTTCGAGCAGGGGGCGGGCGGCTTCGCGGGTTGCGAAGTAGTAGGCGAGGATGCTGGCGGGGTTGGCGGCCCGATCGGGATCGTCTGTGAATTCACCTAGAACGGATTCGGGCAGATTGAGCGCTGGGTTGTTGTGAAGTAAGAGAACTTTCAGGTCGGTCAGTCTTTGTAGCGACTCGGGCAGTGAGGTCAGCTGATTGTTTGAAATGTATAGATTCTGGAGGGTGGAAAGCTGGCCGATCCAGTCGGGCACGGTGGTCAACCGATTCCGGTCGAACGAAAGGCGGCGGAGCCTGGGGAGTTGGCCTAAGGACTCCGGCACTGTAGCCAACTGATTGCTGTTGAGGTATAGAGTGTCAAGGCTGGAGAGTTGGCCGAGCGTGTCGGGGACGCTGGCCAACTGATTGTTGGCGAGGTCTAGAGTCTGGAGACTGGAGAGTTGGGCGAGCGCGTCGGGCACGCTGGCCAGCTGATTGTTTTCGAGGCCTAGATACTGGAGGCTGGAGAGTTGGCCGATTTCGGGCGGCACTTCCTTGAGACCTAGGCGGCTTAGGTTAAGCTGAGGCGCTTGCTCCTTTCTAGCCTTTTCGATTCGTTTTTGGGCTTCTTTGTAGCCGGCTTTAGCAGTCATGACTGGGTTTAAGGTATTCTGTCATTTTTTTGTCGCGGTGGGTGGGAACGGAGCAATTGCCCGCCCGCATTGCGATTTAGATATCGATACTAGTTAGCGCCGCCGCCTTCCTTGGTTGGGCGAATCATTCCAAGGTCAAACTTGAGATTCCAGAGCGGCGACGTTGCGCTTCGCGGTACCGAGCCGCGCCGCCGTGCGGTGCGGTCCGCACGGCGTAGGGAGGACCGCACCGCACGGCGGCGCGGCTCGGTACCGCGAAAGGCTTCAAATTGCCATGCGATGCCCCACCCCAGTTCCCAACCGCGTTTCGGTGGCACGCTTTCGGTGGCACGCGCGTTAGCAAGTGCGTAGACGAAGGATTTTCACCCGTGCGACAGAACTTCGTCCTGCTGATATCTCCCCAACTACTCCAACCCCCTTGACAGCCATGTTAACCTTCAAACAGCCAACCAACAACCGCCAAATCAAGCACCGACCAGCCAATACAAAAATGTCAGAACGAACCCAATTAGACCCAATTAAGCCCAAGAACCATCAAACCAAAGCCCGCCCTTTCATCTGGTAAGGCTTCTCAACCCCAAAAAACTCCAAGATCGTGGTAGGCAAATCAATAATGTTGGGATCTTCCATCGCCAACGACCGGCTAATAAACAAGCATCCCGGAACCAAATCGCAGGACATTGAGTGATCTCCCGCCCAGGCCCAGGGGTTCAAATTCAAAATCTCTTTCCCGGTATTGCCCTGCACTGAGTCCGATGAACCTCGATATCCCGGCGTATAACCAACAAGCAATTCTGGTAAATCCGGAGTAAATTCGCCGCTATAAACTTCATCCCGCGAATAAACCCGATGAATAGGCCGCTGCCCGGTCTCGCCATCTGTCAGGGCTTGCAACTCGCGAGCAATACGGCCAGCCAAAGCTCCGGCATCGTCGCCGCTAACAACCCCCTGGCCCTCGCGGCCTTGACGGTTAATGTAGAGCCCGTTGAACCCCAAATTGTAAGCAGCCGTCCGCGACCAATCGACGTCCTCGAGACTCGTCTTTTCTTTGTTTGCCGCCTCGTCTTTAATCTTCAAATAGCCCTGCTGGCGAAGCCAGGTATTGAGATGAAATTGCCGCCCAAAAGGCGCGAAGCCGTGGTCGGAACAAACCACCAGCAACGTGTCGTCGTCGATTGCCGGCAGCACCTTGCCGACCAGCTCATCCATCTGCTCATACATCTGATGGATGTAACCCGAGTAGCGAACATCACTCGCGCCATGCATCGGGTGGCTCTCATCCATGTTGCGCCACAGCATGTGCGCGTCTTGGTCGGTGCTCGAAACGTAGAAATAAAACAAGCCCTCGCGGAACTTCGACCACTCGTAGTCAAACAATTTCAAGCGCTCCTCGAGAACCAGCTCCGCCTGCTTGACGTAGCCCTCGTCGTCGAGAATGCGGTAGTCAAGAGCCTTCGTATCGCACGGCAGACCCTTCGTCCAGAACGGTCCAATCTGGTCCGCGATTTCTCCGCCAACCTCCGGCGGGTGCGTCACCGGCATGGCCTGCTCAGCCGGATCAATATTAATAGGCGTCACATAAAGCTTCAAATGCGGATGGGCTTCCTTGAGATAAAAGCGGCAAATTCCCGACACGCCGGCAAGCCATTTCACTAGATCGAAACGAACCTTCACCCAATCGCTGTACTCGCCCTGCTGAATAACGATTTGCCGGCCCTGCACCTCGATTCGCACGACATCATTTTCGGGATCGACGTCAACCGTGAAAGGAACCGTGGTCGCCCCCTCTGCCGTATTGATCGAGTTCTGGGGGCCAAAAAGCTGGGCATCCACGTGCCCGCGCCGGCTGCGAATATAGTGAACCCTGCCGCCCGAGATATCAGGAAAATCTTCCTCGCGGTCGGTCGTGTAGTACCCAAACATGCCGAAGGAATCCACCAGATCCGGAGTCCCCATACCGCTAACAGCGCGGGTCGCGGTGTCATCCGCCGGAAAATTTGTGGGGATCTTGATCACCGTCGCCGGAATTCCAACTTCAGTCAAATAGGCCCAGAACGGCACCCCGATCCGCTTGTTTTCGATTTCGCCGCCGCTAAGCGCGATCTCGTAGCCGCCGACGCGAATCGTCTTGCCTACCGGGTTCGTTTTCCAGATCGAAAAGTAGGGCGCGTACGTAGCCGGATCACGCATCAAGAAGTCGGCGATGCCATGGCTGCCCGGGTCGACGCCCGTAATAAACGTGCTCCAGGCGACCGGACTCAGCGCCGGCATAGTCGTCCCGAGCGGACGAAACGCCCCAATTTCCGATAGTTTCTTGAAATTCGGAGCGCGCCCCGTGTCCATCAGAGCCTGGATGATTTTGGGGTCGAGGCCATCGAGCCCGAGCACGATCACGCGCTTGCCTGTGACGGGGTCGCGTTGCTCACTGGCGCACGAAAACGGCAGTGCGGCCGCCCCGGATGCCAGCGATGACGCAAATTTGCGGCGGGTGATCATCGGCCTAGCTCGATTCTCGCACGCTGCTGATCGACGCCCAAGGAAACTTCGCGGCGACTCTACAATGGACAAAGTGCGTCGAAAACATCTGTTCATCGCGACCCTCGTCTGCGTCGGCTTAATGAGCCTGGCGCGATGTTCCAGTGACGATCGGCAACCCGCAACGGTCGGCCCCCTCCCCGAAGTCGATTTCTCCTCCCTCGATCCTGATCTTGCTGACCGCTTGAACTCCGCGCTCGCGATCTTGCGCTCCCGGCCCGAAGAACCTTCGTTCAACGGCGAGGCCGCCATGATGCTGCACGCCTACCAGCAAATCGACCTAGCTGAAACCTTCTACAAGCGCGCTCAAACCCTGGAACCGTCGAGCCTTCGTTGGCCTTATTACCTAGGAGTCATCGCCGCCAGGGGTGGCCGCCACAACGAAGCCGTCACGTTATGCGACGTCGCTCTCGAAATCGATCCGACTTTTCTTCCCGCCCGCAAACGCAAAGCGAGGGCGCTACTCGAGCTCGAGCGGTTGGACGACAGCCGCGCCATTTATGACGAACTGGTCGCGGAATCGCCCGATGACGCCGAGATCCGTAACGGCCTAGGCAAGGTCCACGCCGCCCTCGGCAATTCCGAAGACGCGGTGATCCACCTTGCGCGGGCAGTCCAAGCAGCGCCGAACTTCGGCGAAGCTCACTATGCTCTGGCGCTGGCGTACCGCGATCTGGGCGAAGAAAAGCAGTCCCAACACCACCTAGAACAATACGAAAACGACAAGTACGGCGCCCCCAGCGGAACCGACCCGCTCATGACCGCCGTCAGCAACCTCAACATCAGCGCCGCCGAATATCTCAAGGCCGGCGTCGAGGCGCGCGACGCAGGCAAGTTTCCCGAAGCGATTGGACTGCATCTGCGAGCTATCCAGACCGACCCCGAGTTGCAGCAAGCCCACATCAACCTCATCGTTCTCTACGGTGGCAGCGACGAACCGGAGTCCGCGGAGTACCACTATCAACGAGCTTTGGCGCTCAACCCTAACAGCGCCGAGCTGCACTATAACTACGGTGTCCTCGCCTACGACCAAGAGCAATACGGCGAAGCCGCCGCGGCGTTCGAGCAAGCACTCCAGATCAATCCCGACTACGCCGCCGCCAACAACAACATGGGCCAAATGCACGAGCAGAGTGGCCGGATCGACGACGCGATTCGCTACTACCGCCGCGCCGTTGCCAATCGACCCGACTACGGCCTGGCCCACTATCACCTCGGGCGGATGATGATGCTCAAGCGCCGACCGGCCGACGCCGTTCGCGAATTGCAGTTGGCGCTACGTGAAGAATCGCCGCAAACGCCGACCTACCTCGTCACTCTTGCGGCTGTTTTCCAGACCCTCGGAGACGACGCTGAGGCATCGAGAACGTTCGACTTGGCTCGACGCATGGCTGAGCACTATGGCCAGACCGGACTCGTCGATGAGATAGACAATGAAATCAGCAAGATAGCTCGACCATAAGCCCGTGAAAAATCAGCGCCAATCGCCATTGACTGGCTCGAAGCTAGGCTGGTACGCTACACGCAGGTGGGGGAACCATACTGTTGGTAGCCCGTTAGTTACAGCGGCCGCCCAAATGGGGCCGCTAAACGAGTTAGAAATAACAATCCAAGAAGGAGGGGGCTCGTTATGAGTTTCTGGGGTTCTAGAGTCAGGCTCGGCACGATTGCCGCCGCCCTGCTCGCTGTTCTTGTTTTTACACTGGCGCCAGCTGCCAACGCGCAGCTAATCCAGGGCGCGATCGATGGAACCGTGACGGATTCGACCGGAGCAGTCATTCCCGGTGCTGAAGTCACGATCTCCGATGATGCCACGGGCTCGACCCGTACAACTTCTACCGGCGCTGCCGGCAACTTTAGCTTTCCAACTGTGCCGACCGGCACCTACGTTGTCTCGGTTCGTTCGGATGGATTCCAAGCTTCGACCACCACCGGTGTAGTGGTTACGGCAAACAACCTTGCACGCGTCAACGTGGCCCTCGAAATCGGTCAGATCACTGAGACCGTCGAAGTCTCCGCGACTACCGCCACGCTGCAGACCGACCGGGCGGAAGTCCGCCAGGAAGTTACGGAAAAGACTCTGCGGAATGTTCCCGTTCCCCTGGGCCGCAACTACCAAATGCTTTTCGTCACCCTGCCCGGCTTCTCGCCGCCGCAGAACGCGCACTCGGTTCCTACAAATCCGTCACGCGCGGTGCGTTTTTCGGTCAACGGCACCAGCCGTTCGAACAACAACACTCGTATTGACGGTGCCTCGACCACCAACATCTGGGTGCCTCACATGACCGGTTACAACCCGGCTCTCGAGTCGATCGAGACCGTCAACGTTGTGACCAACTCGTTTGACGCCGAACAGGGTCTGGCTGGTGGCGCAGCCATCAACATTCAGATCAAGGGTGGGACGAATGACGTTCACGGTTCCGCGTTCGAGTACCACACGGATCAGCACTTGAAGGCCTATCCCTGGGATGACCTGCGCAGGAGCCCCAAACCGAAATTGGTCAACAACCAGTTCGGCGGTACCGTCGGCGGTCCGATCAAGAAGAACAAGTGGTTCTACTTCGTCAGCTACGAGGGAACCTACGAATCGCTATTTGCGCAGCGCTCGATCGATATCCCGACGCAGGCAATGCGTCTGGGCGACCTATCCGGCACGAACCCCAATCGGGGGATCTTCGACCCCATAAGTACCGAGCAGACCAACGGTAGGGGACGGACACAGTTCGCGAACAACATCCTTCCGATGACGCGCCTCGATCCCGGCGTTCTCCGTATGGTTGGAGACTCGGCGTTCCCGACGCCCAACCGCGCGGGGAGCGGCAGCCTCGGCCTCAGCCGCAACTATGTGGCGGGCGGCTCGACGACGTTTTTCCGCGATACCGTGGATGCGAAGACGAACTTCAACCTTTCAGATAAGACCACCGGTTTTATCCGCTTCAGCGTACTCGACTATCGCATGAGCAATGCGCAGACGCTGGGTAAATTCGGCGGCAACCGCCTGCACCCGACCAACTCGAATCCCGGTACAGGTTTCGGCAACACGTATTCGGGTACGATCTCGCTAACCCACGTATTCACGCCGAACTTCGTCGTCGACGGCTACTACGGCTACACGCTGGTCGATACCAACGTCGAACAGCAGCGGTTGGATGAGAATCTCGGCTTTACCGTTCTCGATATCCCCGGCCTGCAGTCGGATCGTAAGATTGATGGTGGCTGGCCGCGGCTACGCGTCGACGGTTTTGAACGTCTGGGCGTGTCGAACAGCTTCCAGCCGTACTACCGTTCCGACCCGCAAAACCAGATCGTGTTCAACGGGAATTGGACGAAGGGCAACCACAACATCCGCTTCGGCACGGATCTCTACTTCCAGGACTTGGACCACAACCAACCCGAGTTCTCGGGCGGTACCGGGGCCGGTTCGGGTGAGTTTCGCTTCCGCGGTCCGACCACCGAGGACCGCGGCCTTGGCGGCGATGACTACAACGATTGGGGCGCCTTCATGCTCGGTCTTCCGAGGAACGCGGGTAAGATCTGGCAGTTCAACGAGAACGGCTATTTCACGCGTACCAAGCTGTTCAGCTTCTATATCCGCGACCGCTGGCAGATCACGCCCAAGTTGACCATGTCGTATGGCGTTCGCCACGAGATCTATCCCTTCCCAACTCGGGAGGTGCGAGGCCTCGAACGCTTCGACTTTGACAACAACAAGATGTGGGCGTGCGGTGTCGGCGCTATCCCCACCGATTGCGGGATTGACAACGGCAAGCAGAAGACGGTTCCGCGTATCGGCTTTGCCTACCGCGCGACTGACAACACGGTTGTTCGTGTCGGCTACGGCATCACCGCCGACCCGTTCAACTGGGCGCGTCCGTTGCGCACCAATTACCCGATCATGGCCAAGGACGGTCCTCAATCGCCGACCAGCCGGTACTTCGCGACGACCCTTAGGCAGGGCCTCGATGTGATTACCGAGCCTGATCTGGGCGACGGGATATTGGACATTCCCCTGTCGACGGCCGCCAACTCATTTGATACCAACAACGCGGTTCGCGGCTACATTCAGTCGTGGAACCTCACGGTCGAGCACCGCATAGGAGACTGGATCGCTACGGCCGGCTACGTTGCCACACGTTCGGTCAACCAGCTTACTCGCCTAGAGCAGAACTGGGCGCCGATCGGCACAGCCAACGCCGGCAAAGTCTTGAACCAGAAGTTCGGCCGCACGGCAGACACTCGCTTGCACGGCAGCCTGGGCACGGCGAAGTATGACTCACTGCAGACCAAGTTGGAGCGCCGCTTCAGCAACGGTGTGCAGATGAACTTTGCCTACACCTGGAGCCACGCGCTTGGCTACACGGGCGAAGACTCGGGCACGGGCACGAACCGGTTCGACCTGCCGGAATACTACGGCCGGGCGTACGGCAACCTCAACCAGGACCTCAGGCACAACTTCCAGTTCACCGGCATCTACGAATTGCCGTTCGGCAAGGGCAAGAAGATGGCAACCACGGGCGCCGCCGCCGCAATTCTCGGCGGCTGGCAGTTCAACAACCTAATGAGCATCTATTCCGGAAGCGTGTTCACGGTTACGGCTGATGATGGCGACTTGGACGCTCCGCCATCGAATCAGGTGGCTGATTGCATTGCTACTCCGCGAAAACTCGGGCACCATGGCGACGAAGGTCAGTTCTACGATCCGTCCGCCTGGGCGCAGCCTACCGGCGCGCGCTTCGGCACCTGCGGTCTGAACAACGTTCGAGGCCCCGGCTTGTTCAACGTGGACTTCGGCCTGTTCCGCAAGTTCCAAGTCACCGAGAAGATGGACATTCAGTTCCGTGCTGAAATGTTCAACGTCACGAATACGCCGCACTTCAGTACTCCTCGCAGCACAAACCTCAACAGCGGCAACTTCATGATCATGGACCGCATCCGCAACACCGGCCGCGAGGGCATCGACGAGCGGTTGTTCCGCCTCGGTATCCGCATCGGCTGGTAGTCCGCTACCGGTAAACCTCTAACCAACAAGGGCCGCGCCTCCGGGCGCGGCCCTTTCTCTTAGGGGCTGTGAAAAAACCTCGTTTGGCATCGCGATCGTGCGAGGGCGCGACATGTCGCGCCCCTACAACGCTGATAACAAGAGAGTTATTTGTAGGGGCGTAGCTCGCTACGCCCGATTCTCGAGCTAGGCGAGGTTTTTTCACAGCCCCTTAGCCTGCGGCAACGCGAGCTACGCTGTAAGGGCGTACTAGGCTACGCCCCGATTTCCAGTGAATGAGCAGCAGAAAAATTAGAAAGCGTAAACGCGCAAAACCAGTCGCCGAGGCTCCCAGCGTACCGCTCAACCTTTCGACGCGGGCTCCAACACTGCCTGCCTGGAAAAAGGCGATTTTCGCTGCGGTGGCAGTCTGCGGCTTCTTTCTGATTCTAGAAGGCGTGCTCGCTCTTGCCGGTTTCCACGCTGTCTTTTACCAACAAGATCCCTACGTCGGGTTTTCGTCGAGCGTTCCGCTTTTCGTGGAGAACGACGACGGTTGGATGACGACCGCGCCTAACAAACTGCAAGCCTTCAACTAGTGTCCTGTATCTAAAGTTCGCGTAATATTAAACAGGTTGTTGTCGCCATGTCTATATGGGGAAGACGACGACAACTGGTCCTCAATTGAAACCGCTCAAGCTCAACCCGGCCGAGCGCGAGAGCCTGCAAAGTTGGGCGCGACGGCGCAAGTCCGCGCAGGCTCTTGCCCAACGCGCCAGGGCCATTCTGCTCGCCGCCGACGGACTCAACAATACCGTCGTCGCCGCCCAACTCGGCTGGGCCCGCCGTACCGTTGGCAAATGGCGCCAGCGCTTCCTCGACAAAGGCCTCGACGGGCTGCTCGACGAACCGCGTCCCGGCACGCCGCGGCGCGTCAGCGATGACGAGGTCGAACGCGTCATCACGCTCACTCTGGAATCGACGCCCCCCGACGCCACGCATTGGTCAACACGCTCGATGGCCAAGACCTGTGGCTTGAGTCACTCCAGCGTGCAGCGCATCTGGAAGGCCTTCGCGCTGCAACCCCATCGCAGCGAAACTTTCAAGCTCTCGCAAGATCCGTTGTTCGTCGAGAAGGTGCGCGACATCGTCGGTCTGTATCTCAACCCGCCCCAGCGGGCGTTGGTGCTGTCGGTTGACGAGAAGTCTCAGATCCAAGCCCTGGACCGCACGCAGCCGCTGCTGCCGCTGCGTCCCGGACAAATCGAGCGCCGCACGCACGACTACAAGCGCCACGGGACGACCTCGCTGTTTGCCGCGTTGGATGTCAAGACCGGCCATGTGATCGGCGAGTGTCATCGCCGTCATCGCGCGGTCGAGTTTCGCAAGTTTCTCGACACCATCGACCAGGCGGTCCCCGACTCGCTCGAGATCCACTTGATCCTCGACAACTACGGAACCCACAAGACCCAGATTATTCAGCGTTGGCTGGCCAAACGGCCGCGCTACCATCTGCACTTCACGCCGACCAGCGCGTCTTGGATCAACCTTGTCGAGCGTTGGTTCGCCACTCTGACCCAGAAGCAGATTCGCCGCGGCGTACATCGCAGCACAGCGGAGTTGGAACGCGCCATCGAGGATTACATCCAACTCAGCAACGCCGACTCCAAGCCGTTCGTCTGGTCCAAAACCGCCGACCAAATCTTCGCTTCCCTCGCCCGCTTTTGTAATCGAACTTTAGAGACAGGACACTAGCCCGCATTTCTCACCACCTGACGGCGAAAGCACGCGATAGGTGCGCCACTACTTCGTTGCGCTCGATCGTCGTGCTCGACGGACAGTCAAGTACGCCTCCGCGCGACGACCGTCGCCCGCCTCGTATTGACACACCTCTCACGCACTTTCGCTCGCCACGTGGTGAGAAATGCGGGCTAACAGCGCTTCCTGAAAAAGAAGCCCCCCGGAACCTACCGCATCTTCAGCGTCGGCGGCTCGACCACCTACGGGCGACCCTACGATGATCACGGCTCATTCAACGGTTGGCTACGTGAAGTTCTCAACGCCGCTGACTCCTCGAAGAACTGGGAAGCGATTAATGCGGGTGGCATCAGCTACGCGAGCTACCGCGTGGCCAAAGTAATGGAGGAACTTGCCGAGTACGAGCCCGATCTGTTTGTGATCTACTCGGGTCACAATGAGTTCCTCGAGCGGCGCACGTACTCAACCGTGATCGAGGCTCCGAAATTTGTGATTGAAGCGGGCGGGCTGCTCAGCCGCACGCGCGTCTACGCCGTTGGCCGACACTTTCTCGATCCGCCGGAGCCGGCTCCGGCGGCCCGTAACCGACCCGTCCTGGCGACGGAGGTCGACGCCATCCTTGATCATTCGGTCGGCCCCGAGGACTACGTCCGCGACGACGAATGGGCCGCACAAGTTTATTCCCACTATCGCTTCAACATGAGCCGAATGATCGACATCGCACGGTCGGTAGGCGCCGAGGTCGTGCTGGTGACGCCTGCCTCCAACCTGCGCGACTGCTCTCCCTTTAAGAGCGTGCCGCCACTGACAGGCGGTGGCAACCTAGACGCAGTCGAGAGCGTGCTGGCGGTCGACTCGCGATCCGCCGCCGCGCTGTTTGAGAAAGGCAGACTGCTCTCACAGTCGGGGAAATACGCCGAGGCCAAGCAGGCATTCGAAGCGGCGCGGGACCAAGACGTTTGTCCGTTGCGCGCACCCTCCAAAATCGTCGACATCGTCGCTGAGATCTCGGCGGACCGAAACGTGCCGCTGGTCGATTTCGCGGCGCTGATGGAGCAGCGCTCACGCAATGGGATTACGGGAGCGGACTATTTCCTCGACCACGTTCATCTTACTCTTGAAGGCTACCGATTTCTTGCGCTCGACCTATTCGACGAGCTGCAACGTCTGGGCATTGTCGCTCCAGGGAACGACTGGGGTGAGGAGCGAATTTCAGAGATTTCGAATCTCGTTAGATCAAGAATTGATGAAGAGGCACAAGGTATCGCCCTAAGAAACCTTGCCAAAGTCTTTGCTTGGGCCGGCAAGCAACGGGAATCAGAGGAACTCGCGATTCGCGCTGCTGAGCTTGTCGGCGACGACGCTGAGTCGTACGCCGTGTTGGGCAGAGCCGCCGCGGGTCGGGGAGAAGTCGCCGAGGCGCAAGAGCGTTACCGCCGGGCGCTCGCGATTCGGCCGGAGTTCCCGGAAGTTCTCTTCAACCTTGGATTTCTACTGCTGTCCGAAGGCGAAGTCGATGAAGCGATCGAAAGATTCGATGCGGCGATTAGGCTCAAACCCAGCTATCCCGAAGCTCACCGCGCAATGGGAATAGCACTTGCTGCGCTTCGCCGGCCCCAAGCGGCAGAAGCGAGCCTCCGCAGAGCGTTAGAACTACGACCCAAAGACGCAGAGTCCCACTTCCAATTGGGCGGCGTGCTGCTCTCGCTCGGCCGTCCCGACGACGCAATAAGGAGCTTCATCGAGGCAACTAGGCTACGCCCGAACTACGCTGAGGCTCACAGCAACCTTGGCATCGCTTATGTCTCGAAGCAACAGACCGAAAAAGCCGTTCAGCATTTTCGGCTAGCGTTGCAGATCGACCCTGACTACGCCGCTGCGCACTTCAATCTGGCGAATGCGCTCGCGGCCAGCGGTGCGTTTGCCGCGGCTAAAGCTCATTTCCGCGAGACGCTGCGGATTCGGCCCGGTTACAAGCCGGCGACCGATGCGCTGGGTAGGGTAGAAGTGCTCGCCGCAACGAAACGGAAGTGAATCCCGCACCGCGCCGAAGGCCACGGTTACCGTTCTAGCCCGCAGTTCTCACTAGCCAACGGCGAAAGTACGTGTTAGGCGCGCCAATTCTTCGTTGCGCTCGCTTGCCGTGCTCGATGTACTGCAAGAGTACGCCTGCGCGCCCCAAGTGTCACGCGTCTCGAAGTAACGCATCTTCCACACACTTTCCCTCGCGGCCTCGTGAGAAATGTGGGCTAGTGAGGCCACCAGCGGTGCCGTTGTTCCGTAAATTTTGTTATCGAAGTGGTAGATCGAACATGCGAACACCCGAAACTTTGCTATTCATAAATTGGGGTTACAAGTTGAAGACCTGTTCCGTACGTCGGCCACAGGTGTCTGTATCCGGTGTGCAGGTCAGCCGCCGAAGCAGTTCAGTTCAGGGGAATTCATGAATCCAAAGCATCTCGCGAGCACGCTGCTCGTCACTACGTTTTTTGCCTTTCCGCTTTACTTGATGTCGCGATCAGACGGCGCGCCGAACGGCAGTACGGGGGCTAACTTTCCCGGCGAGCTCAGTTGCACGCAAAGCTCGTGCCACGACGATGGGTCGGCCAACAGCGGCAGTGGTAGCCTTTCGATCACGATTAACGGAACACCGGCCTCGGAGTACACGTACACTCCCGGCGAGACGGTACCCGTAGCTGTGCGGCTAGTAGATTCGGCCGCATTCAGAATCGGCTTTCAGTTGACGGCCCGCACTGGAGACGGCTGCGAGCCCGGTGGCTCGATGGTTCCTGGCGAAGGACAGGTTCAAGTGTTCTCAGGGTCCTGCGGTTCGAATCGGGTCCAATGGGCCACGCACATATTTCCGAAAGTTGGTTCCGACGCAACCTACACAACGAGCTGGACGGCCCCCGCTGAAGGCGCGGGTCCCGTTACATTCGGCGTTGCCGGAAATGGCGCCAATGGCAACGGCACTGATAGTGGAGATAACATCTACCACATCCAAGCAGTCTCGCAGCCCGCGGCCAACACCGGCGGACCAGTGCAAATCTCTGTCGTTCACGCCGCGTCGTTTACCGCGTTCGAAGGCGCTTCGGCCTTGGCGTCAAATACGTTCGGAACCGTATTCGGAGAAACGGGCGGTTCCGCGGTCGCTCAAGAAGCGGGCAGGTTGCTACCGGATGTACCAGTCAATGACTGGGCCGACGATTTCGTGGATGGCGTCGCGCCGACCGCTCTTAGTGGCGTCCGGGTAGTGATCAACGGCAGGGATTCTTTCGTCTCATTTATCGGTCGGGCTGAAGACCTTGGAACCAATCTAGATCAGATCAATTTTGTCGCTCCCGATGACGACGCGCTCGGGCCTGTGACGGTCGAAGTTTTTCAGGGCGATCAAATGGTGGCAGCGTCCATGCTCAATCGCGGGACGGTGTCGCCGGGTCTATTCGCGTTTGGCGTCTTCGCCGGCGGGACTTTGCCGGCGGCCGTGGCGGCCGATAGCACTTTCATCGCGCCAGTAGGCTTCTTCCAAGGCCTCGACACCCGGCCGGCGAGGAGCGGAGAGACCGTTTTGCTTTTTGGTAGCGGATTCGGAGCGACAGAACCACCGATTCCCGCGGGACAAATTGTGACGGAACTTTCGCAGATCCCGAGCGAGGAATTGATGATCACGATAGGCGGGCTTCCGGCCGCGGTTGCGTTCGCGGGGCTCGCGCCGAACTTGACGGGATTGCACCAGTTCAATGTCGTCGTGCCGCAGCTTCCGAACGGCAACCACGCGCTCGTGATTGAGAGAGCCGGGATTCGAAGCCAAGACGGAATCGCGATACCGGTAGAGAACCCGTAGATTGGTCGTTACCGGCCCTAGAACGTGATAACAAATATGTGATTCAGAACCACACACGAACCGGCTCTGCCGAACAGATCAATCAGTTCGAGGCCACCGGTTGTCGACGGGCCTTGAAGTATCCGTTTTCGGCGCGATATCGTGGAGCAAGTATCCAGGCCACGCATGTCGACCACCGAGTCGACCCCCGGCGTTTGGGCATTTCGACTCGGCCTTTCCAGAGGAGCGCGTGATCTTCTGTTCCCGGGACCCGAGGCAGCGTGGCTCGGGTCTCGCCAACTGATTTACACCTTCCGCAAGCGGTCGGTGAGCAAATGTTCGATCCCAGAATTCCGAGCCGCGGGTCCGCTACAGGTGAGACCTCTCCACGATCTTTCTCAGTCCCTGACTCACACGCCTTATCGCTCTAGGTTCTTCACCCCCGGGATATTTTTGGCTAGCTCGCCACCGACTCGGCGGCGCACACATGCTCGATCGCGGCAAACAAATCACGGCGCCGAATCGGCTTCGTGACAAAGCCCTGCATTCCCGCCGCAAGATAACGCTCGCGGTCGCCGGCCATTGCGTGCGCTGTCAGGGCGATGATCGGTGTCTGCCGGTCCGTCACTTTTTCCCGTGCGTGAATCTCCGCCGTCGCCTCGACGCCGCTTAACACGGGCATCTGGATATCCATGAGTATCGCGTCGAAATTGTCGGCGGTCGCCTTGTCCACAGCTTCTTGGCCGTTCGACGCCACCGTGACTTCGTAGCCTTGGGATTCAAGAATGGCGACCGCCAGGATCTGATTTTCTACGACATCCTCGGCGAGTAACAACCGTCGCCCTTCGCCGGCAATCCGGCTTGGCTCTCGCGGGCGAACGTCGACCCGGCCGGCTTCCGACAACCCGGTCAGCAAATCAAGCAGGTCCGACGACGACACAGGCTTCGTTAAAGTATGGGCCTCGCTCAGCGAAATCTGTTGATCGTCGCACTCACCTAATTCTTCGACAACTACGAGTTGAAGGCCCGCATGCTCACGGTCGCCCTCGAGCCTGTGAATCACCTCGGTACTCGCGGCGGTTAACGCCGCACGGTCAGCGATTACCGCCGTAAACTTCCTCGACTTTTTCGCGGACCATTGGTAGATCTCTAACGCCGATTCCACAGACTCCGCGACCGCCGTATGCGCTTGACACGGCTGAATCAGCGAAGTCATTGCCGCCCGGGTCTTGACGTTGGGGTCGACTACGAGCAATCGCATGTCAGCGAAATCGCCGGACTGACTAGTACCTTGCTCATCCTCGACCACTTCAACTGAAATCTCGAACCAGAACGTGCTTCCGCGACCGGGCACGCTGTCGACCGACAGTTCTCCGCCCATGAGTTGGACTAGCTGACTGCTGATTGCCAAGCCCAGTCCAGTGCCGCCGAATCGGCGCGTGGTGGAGTCTTCGGCTTGCTCGAACGAATCGAAGATCGAGTCCTGTTTTTCGAGTGGAATGCCAATTCCAGTGTCGATCACGCGAAAGGTTAATTTCGCACGCTGCTGGCGCACTGCAGACGCGGAGACCTCCACGCGAACCGATCCAGTCGAGGTGAATTTTATGGCGTTTCCGACCAAATTTACCAATACCTGCTGAATGCGCAGAGGGTCAGCAATAACGCGAACCGGCGCACCAGGCTCAACATTGGCTGCGAGTTCCAAGCCCTTATCCTTCGCCGAAACATTGAGACTTCGTACTGCATCATGCAAAACTTCAGACAACGTGAATTCGACGGGCGAGAGCTCCATCTTGCCTGCTTCGACTTTCGAGAAGTCCAGAACGTCGTTGATGATTTGAAGCAGCGAGGTCGCCGAGCTGCTCACCATCTCGAGGTGACGCCGCTGACGTTGAGAAAGATCGGAGTCGAGCGTCAGCTCGGTCATGCCGATGATTACGTTCATCGGCGTGCGGATCTCGTGGCTCATGTTGGCGAGGAATTCGCTCTTGCGCCGAAGCGCGTTCTCAGCGCGATTCTGTTTGCTATTGAGATCCGCGGTGCGGGCAACAACAGATGAGGCGAGTAGCTTTTCGCCGTACTCAACCTGGTAGAGCAAAGCGTTGAACGCATCGGTCAATTCGCCAACTTCGTCGTCGTCTCGCTTAGTCGCGCGCGAAGTATAGTTTTTAGTTCGAAAAATCTCGCTCGCGACCGCTGCCAATTCAGCGACCGGCGCAGCGACCGGATTCAAAATACGTGGCGCAATCCAAAAGGCCATCAACCCCGATAGCAAAGCGAGAAAGAAGCTAAGGGCGAGATCCATCAGGAAAGACCTCGAAGCTCCAGTCATGTCGGCGAGAAGACGAATACCACCGACTGTCTCACCCCCTCGCGTAACGGGCATTCGTACCACCAGACGGCCGGCGCCGGCGCCATTCGTGTCGACCAAATATGACGCTACTTGCCCCTCTGCACTCGGCCGCACATATCTCGCGATCTGCTTTCCCGACACGTCGGTCAGCGAGGCCAGCAAGATCAATGGATCCGCCGCAAGAGCCTGCATTGTTTCGGCCGCGCTTCTCGAATCCCGCAGTACCAGGGCTCCCGAAGCAGCATCGCCCATAACCCTTGCGGAGGTCTCGAAGCGTTGCGCGGCGGTACGCTTAGTCTCACTCGATTCCAGAATGAGCAGTGCGCTACCCACGATCAATGCCGTAGCCGCCACATCCAGGCTCAGCAATATTCGAAGCTTTTCTACGATCGGGCGTCCGCGTAACAGTTTCATAGGTCCTCGGTTAGTCGGCGCTGGACCCTTCTCCCAAACTCTGTCCGCTCACAGGGTCGACATACCGACGCCTAATCTCATCCAACTGTTGGTCGGGAATGCTCAGAAACGCCTCGCTCAAATGACGATCAAACTGGGTGCCGGCGTGAGCGAGAATTTCAGCCTTGGCGTTCGTCGAGGTATCGGCAAGGCGGTATGGCCTGTTCGAAACGATCGCATCGTAGGTATCGATGACTGTGAAAATTCTTGCCCCAAACGGAATCTCGTCACCTTGAAGACCCCTGGGGTAGCCCCCGCCGTCAATACGCTCGTGATGGGCATGAACGATTTCCGCCGGAACCCGTAATTCGGGAAAGGGTAGCAATAGCTCCCAAATCGTAGGGTGCAGTTTGATGACTTCGTATTCTTCAGTGCTGAGCTTGCCCGGTTTGTTCAAAACATTGTGGGGTACGGCAATCTTGCCAATATCGTGCAGCAACGCACCCAGCCGCAGATCGTTCATCGCGCCCTGATCAAGCCCTTGCGTGGTTCCAAGGGCCAACGAATACGCCGAAACTCGGCGTGAATGCTCCATGGTTTCCACGCGGTTGAATCCCAAGACGTTGAAAATTTCGAGTATTTGCTGCGTAGAGAGGTGTGCACCCGCGTTCTGCTCCAAGTACCGAGCCAATGCGTCTTGCATCGCTTGGCGTTCATTCTGCGAGCCTGGTTGCAGGTGCCGCGCGACCATCGATACGAGCGAGTCTGGCCGGACCGGCTTATACAGATAGTCGGTGGCGCCGGCCTTAAGAGCGTCAATTGCAATTGCAAGCTCATAGAGCCCCGAAACGAGCACGAACGGCATTTCGGGGGTCACCGTCTTGACAGTCTTCAGCAACTCCATGCCGGAAATACCGGGCATACTGATGTCACTTAGCACTAAGTCGATATCATCCGTATCGGCCAGACACGATAGCGCCCGCATGCCACTCTCGACCGATATACACTCATAGCCCGCGTCGGAGAGAACTTCACCCACGTAATCGCGCATCGATGACTCGTCGTCAACCACGAGGATCGTTCTGCCCTTCGATCCGATCATGAAACTTCGTCACTTATCGGCAGATCAGAGGCGAGCCTTCAGTCAACTACCGCCGCGTTGTGGTTCAATGGCAGAGGTGAATATTGTGCGACGAACTCAACGACCAGTCATTCTCATCGCATTCGGTGGACTTGCTCTCATCGCAATGGGATGCGGCGGTGATTCCGACGCTTCCGCGGTCACATCCGGCGGAAGTGTCGCTGATGCTCCCAGCAGCGCAAAAGCCAGCGATGGAAAATTCATTTCATGGCGCGAGCACATCATCGATGACCTCGAAGTTGGCGGCGTCGCAATTGCCGGCAGTGACGGCCTCGTCATGGCTGACCTCGATCTCGACGGCCATGACGACATCGTGTCCGTCCACGAGTCCGATACGACCTATGACGGTGTTGCCGACGGTCACATCCGCCTCGCCTTCGGCAGCGATGACCCCGAGAAGTGGACTCTAGCGACACTAGCCGAAGGACCGGAAGCCGGTGCGGCGGAAGATGTCTCGGTAGCCGACGTCAACGGCGATGGCTATCTCGACATTGTCGCGGCATGTGAGCTGTCGCACTTGATCTACTTCCAGAACCCCGGCGCAGACGCCAGTACGGCCAAATGGAAAAGGGTGATACCCGAGATCTCAAAAAACCGCGGCTCGTACATTCGGGTGTTCTTCGCGGACTTCAACGGCGACGGCAAGCCAGAGGTGGTCGCCCCCAACAAAGGTTCTCAAAGGGGTGATCGCGATGAGACCATCCTCAATAACATCAGTTGGTATTCAATCGACGGAGATCCGCTTGACGGCAATTGGACCGAGCACGTCCTCGCTAAAGTTGAGGTGCCGATTAACTCGCGGCCGGTGGATATTGATAAGGACGGCGATCTCGATGTCTTGGCCGGCTCTCGCGGCGAAGCCCGCATCTTCTGGTTTGAAAATACTGGCAAGGATGATATCGAATTCATTGAGCACGAGATCAATCTCGACGCGACTGACGTCGAGGGCATGACCGGGTTCAACTTCGTGATTCACGATTTTAGTGGCGACGGACGGCCCGATGTCCTGCTTTCGGAATCTCGCACTGAGATCATCTGGCTCGAACAGCCGGCCGATCCGGCGGACAAATGGAGCGTCCATCGCCTCGGTTCGATGGCCCCAGAGACCGCCACAGGCTTTGAACTCGCTGACATCAACGGCGACGGCAATCCCGATATATTTGCCGGCAGTTACAGCCGGGGGCCCCGCGATGTCGATGGGGCGGAGGTCGGCATTGACGACCCGCTAGGTAGGCTTGCTTGGTTCGAGCATCCCGGCGACGCAACGCAGCCGTGGATCCGTCACGATGTCTCGCGCCGCAAGCGCGGGATGTTCGACAAGTTCGTCACCCGCGACCTAGACGGCGATGGAGATGCCGATTTCGTCGGCACACGCGGAAACAGTTTCCCGTGGGACGGCGTCTATTGGCTGGAGCAGGTACGCACCGATCAGCCAGCCCGATCGTTCACGCGCGCGCGCGAAGAAGACAGCGAAGAAATTCCGCTACCGCCGGCGCCTCAATCGTAGCGGCAGTTAGTAACCGGCTGCACAACCTGCGAGGAACCGAAAATGCGGCGGGCCTGAGTTGCGCGTGCAGGCCCACGGCCGACCAGACCTCACTCAGGCCGCGTCGTCCGCTGCCATCGCCTCCCAATTGTCGCGGGCGGTAATCCGAACGGTGTTGTTGCTGCTCTTGAGCTTCGGGAATATCGCGGCCGCTGCTCTGGCGGTTCCAATATTCGTGAGGCCGATGATCGCGGCGCATTGCCAGTGTTCTTCTTCCCGGCCCAACGCATCCTCGTAAACTGGCCAAGCTTCGGTCGGGTTTCCACTCGCGACCTGGGCATCGGCGTAGCGTAGCAGGCTGTCTCTATATTCAGTCTTCTGCCAATCAGATAGAGCGTTGAAGTCAGGCAATTGAACATCCGCGCCGGTTCGAGCGCCGATGCGCCCCGCCGCTTTCATCGCCGCCATTGCGATCGTTAGATCCGTAGACCCCATCGCCTCAACACAAGCGCCAATGGCTTCCTCAGCGCGCCTATGGCCCAGCGCCGCGAGAATACGTGGCTTAAACTCATCCGCGGCGCCTGGCAGAGCGGCAAGCAGTGCCTCTTCGGCGGTCTTGCCGGGAATCCGCTCCAGGCAAAACACGACCTCCTCGCGAAGTTTCGCATCGTTGATGTTCTTGGCAACCGTAGCGACGTCATCCACAGTCGCCAAAAGCGACAGGTGCCGGAGCGCCGTTACCTTCTCCACATGCTGGCGCTTGCCGTCGAGCAGGCCCAATAGTTGAGCCACGATTTGCTGGCGAACGTTTCGCTTTCCCGGATCGTCCGGACGTCCCGCGTTCGCGGCAAGACCGGTTGGGTCGATCTCTTTGCCCACTGAGTGGACGAGGTTGTTCAACGCCTGCTCCGCCGCCTTACGTGTCAACGGCTTATCCGCCGCCAGCAGCTTACTGAGCGCCGGAATCACGTCTGGAGACATCTTCTCCGCAGTCGACCAGGCCGCGTATGCGACATCCTCGTCGTCGCTTTTTATATCGGCAATGAATTTATCTTCCTGCTCGGCGGCCGGCGCTTTCGTCGCCACCGCCGCGACCGCAGTTGCCAGCGCTGCCGTCCGGACTGCCGTATTCGTCGAGTCGTTTGGTGATTTTGCCATGGTGTTGTTTTCCTTGCCGACTGCTTACAGATGCCAGGGGCCGCGTCCCGGTCTGCTCAATAGCCGGTTGGCCTCTTCGTCGTTCTTCACTCGTTCGTTAATCGGGTCCCATTCCAATTTGCGGCGCAATTGATAGGAGATATTGCCAAGAATGCACAGAATCGACACGCGATGGGCCGACTCGATGTGCATGATGGGCTTTTCGCGGGATTTGATGCAATCTTCAAAATTCTCGAAATGGCCGGGGCTGCGAAAAACCTCGACGCCGCCATATGGCGTTTTGAAGTCCTTCGCCTTCTGCTCGGTGTCGGTCGTGTGGCGATCGCCATAAGTGACGGTCAGGTGGCCCTTGTCGCCCCAATACACAGCGCCGTATTGCGCCTCTATCTCCTCGGACTCCACGCCCGGCTGCGCCCAAACCAGCGTCCAATCGGGGTCCTTGAACTCATACGTAACCGTCATGGTTTGCGGCGTGTCATAGATGCCGCCGTGATGCGACTCACCCGTCGATTCGACGCTCACGGGTCCGGTGTAGTCAGCGTCCATGATCCACTGCGCCACGCTCATCACGTGCGCACCGCGGTCGCGAATCTGCCCACCGCCGAAGTCCATCATCCAGCGGAAACGGCCGTGCGTGCGAGTCTCGTTGTAGGGAACTCTACGCGCGGGGCCGATCCAACTTTCGTGATCGAGGCCTGACGGGGGCTGCGCATCTTCTGTCCAATCACCACGCGGATTTTCGTAGTGCCAGCAGAGAACTTTGCTCACCGTCCCTATCTGACCGTTGTTGATGTATCGTTTGGCGTGATGGGCGGGGTCCTGCGAACGGCCTTGCGAGCCAATCTGCACGACTCGGCCGTAGCGCTCAGCCGCCGTGACCATCGCGCGGCCTTCTTCAACAGTTTTCGCCGCGGGCTTTTCGCAATACACATCCTTACCCGCCTGGCAGGCCATGATCATCATGAGCGCGTGCCAATGATCAGGAGACGCGATGACGACGGCGTCGAGGTCTTTTTGCTCCAGCAGGCGCCGAAAATCTTTATAGAGGCGCGGCTTTCCGCCAACCGCCGTAGCCGCCAAGTCGAGTCGGCTGGAATCGACGTCGCACAGCGCGGTTGAGAGCGCCGGCCGTAGAAACCGGTCGGCCTGTCCGCCGAGGTTTTCCCACGGGACGACCTTCTGGTCGAGTTGCGCCAACGGCCTCAGAAAACGGCGACCACGCCCCCCGATGCCGATGTGACCGAGATTCAAGCGGTCGCTCGGAGCCGGCCTTGCAAAGACTGAACTCGGAATATAAGTAAGCCCAAGCGTGGTCGAAGCCGCGCCGGCGAGAAACTTGCGCCTTGTCGATTGATTCTTTGCGATCATACTACCCCCGGCGTTTTTGCGCCTGTCAGAATAGTATCGAACATTCAGCTAGGTAAAGTGAAAGCTTTCAGCTGGCCCCATATCCTTCGGCAAGCAAACAGTGACCTCAATCCGGAGAAACCGAACGACGCCGTACCCGCAACCAGACGGTGAACGGCCTACTAATCGCGTAGATCCACTACGCCATAAAACGGATCAGGGGCTAAGTCTTCCAAAGGCGAATACCGCCAAGCAACCCGGCAACATTTGGGACGATCTGCACGTTCGTCGGCAACTCGATCTGAATCTTTTGGTATTTCCGCCACCCAGATAGAGCATGCGGTAGTTGAAGGTGCGATCAAGAAGAGCAATCGCCTGCTCCAAACGCCGATTCCACTTCGTCTTGCCCTGAGACTGCAATGCGGCGTTGCCCAGGCATTGCTCGTAAGTCTTGTCATTTCGAAACGGGTGATGGGCCAACTCGAGGTTGCTCACTGACTTGCCATCGACGTAGAGCGCGGAACCAAGCCCTGTCCCGAGCGTGATGACGAGTTCGACGTCAACACTCTGAATCACGGCCAAGCCCTGGACGTCCGCATCGTTGGCGGCCTGGGTAGCTTTGCCTGTGAGCTTTTCGAGCGATGCCGACAGGTCAAAACCCACCTAATCGGGGTGCAGATTCACGGCGGTTTCGGCGACGCCGTTGTGAACCACACCCGGGAATCCAACCGATACGCGGTCGAACTCGGGCTGCGTAGCGATCATCGTCTCCAAGACTGCAAGCACCGCGCCTGGAGTCGGAACCTCAGGGGTGAGTTGCCTATCTCGCTCATTCAAGGGCTCGCCTTGGGGCCCGAGCGTCATCATTTTGAGGCCCGAACCTCCGATATCAATAGCTAAAGTGCGGGGAGAGTTGGTCGAGTCGGCCATAGCTAGCGCATTCCTCTGATCCGCATTTTAGCGGACCATCAAGCAAAGAAAGGGATCCAACTAGGCTATCGGCAGAACCCGCCCGAGAATTACATTCATCGAGCCGCAAACATCACTACTGGTCTGAAATCGAGATCGTGATCGTCCAATCGAATTGTTTACCTGGATCCAAATAGATCAACCCCTCCCGCAACACGAACGAATTCTGTAGACCGACCCACGGCTCCGGACTGTAAAACCCAGCTCGCACATCTCCCCAAAGATTGAACAGAACGACCGGATCGGCCGGCACTTCAGATGCGTGATGCGACATGCGGATCGTCAACCCGGCGGGGTCCTTGTACTCGATCCAGGGGTCTTCGCCTTGCGGATATCCGGCCAGTGAAATTGGTATCAGCGGTGGAAACTCACCGAGTTCGACACCCTCGGCATGAGAGCGCGCCCGGGTCTCTCCGGTCGGAGTACCGTAGTCGGTCTTGAGCAGTTCCACGCTCGACGGTGTGACCAATTCCATCTTTGCAGGATCGCTTCCCGCGATCAGTGGCGCCACGAAAGCGATATGGTTGCCAATCGAAAAAAACATCGGCTCGCTGTTCGACTCGTCCGCGTTGATGACGTAGCGCATTTCGAGTTTGCCGCCGGACAGAACATACTCGACCGTCGCCCGGAACCCGAATGGGTACCACTCGCGAGTCTGCTCACTGTCTTCAAAACTCAGAAGCGCCCGCGTTCCAACTTCATCCGCACCCTCGTCTTCAACGACCCAATCAGCGGCCTGAGCAAAACCATGAATCGGTATCGGGCGGCGCACACCATTGTGTTCGTAGGCGCCATCGTTGAAGTTCTCGCCGGCCTGTCGACGCTTCTCGAGGTCGGCTGGAAAATTGCGACCGGTGGCGGGCCACAAAAACGGGCCCTTGCCCTTGAAACCTTCAACGGGCGAGTAGTCTCGACCTCGATACAACGTCTCAATCCATGTTCCGTCCCGGCGAACGGCGAGGCCCGCCAATTCCCCGCCCTTCGAAGGTGCAACGGCTGCTTCTATGCCGGCCTGCTCATCGCGAAGAACGATCAACTCAGTTGTCGACGCGTCGATGCTCGTCGCCCGTTCCGTAACAAACCGCGGTTCCGGCGGCGGCTCCTGGGAGCACGCTGTTAGGAACAATGCAGGCACCCAGAGTGCAAGCAACGTTTTTCGAGTACGATGCATCACGGCTCAAGCCTCCAGGAACAACGGCTTAATGTGGCGGTCGTAGAGGTTTTCGGTCACGTTCTTAGAGATCGACTCTTCGCATTCGCCAAGCATATTCAAGTAGCGATCACCCATCTTAGCCGCGATCTTGTACCCGACGTGCAATAGCTGGCGCAGATTCAAATTGAAATCGGGGTTCGATTGATCGTGACGTAGCGCGGAGGTGTATTGCTCCGAGGTCCACGTCCGAACCTCGGCGGGCGAAGGCAGCTTGTCGACGTCGATATCAATCACGGCGGCGTACGGCGCGCACAGCGCGTCGCTGGCCGCGTGGGCTTCCGCATATACATCCTTGGCGAGCAGCAGGCCGTCGCCGCCGGCCTCGGCCAGACCGATTAACTCTTCGAGCCAGTTGGTGCCCGCGGTTTTGACATGGACCCCCGCTCCAAACTTCTTGATTGACTCGCGAATCGGAGCGTAGATCGAAAACTTGTCTGACCCTGAGTGAACGCTGAGTTTCAATGTGTCCGGCAAGCCGTAACGTTTTACAGCGTAGTCGATTACAGCGAGATCGTTTGGAAACTCCTTGCTGAATTGCTCAATGTCTCCGACGTAGTCGACGCCCTTGTTGAAGCGCCCGGTAAATTTCGGCGCGATGGTTTGAATCGGAATACCCTCGTCCGCAATCGCCGCTAGGATGATAAGCAGTTCCGGCGGCGTTTGGGGATTTTCCGTCTCGTCCATCGAAACTTCGGTGATGAAGTTCCCTGCGCCCTTCGCGGATTCTATGTGGCGATGAATGCGCCCCGCTTCTTGTACCGCGAACAGAAATTGCGCGGCCACCGCGGCAACGCTCTCGCGCGTGGTTGCGAACGGCTCCTCGATGCCTTCTATTTCAATCCGGCCGATCAACTCCGGGTGCCGGTCGATCAAGGCATCGATGGCGGACTGATCGGCCGGTTTACCGATGGCATAGGCAACGTCTAGCGTGAAAAAATCAGCCGTATCGACGTAGCCATCAACCGTATCGAGATTGATGTGGTCAGCGTCGACGTAGTACGGCCTGTCCCATCCCAATTCGCTGACCGCGGCGTCGGCGGCTTCGCGAACACTGGGCGGCTGCGAGCCTACCGTTAGGTGCTCACGATGAGATTTATTCCAAGTCGGATTGACTTCAACACCCTGCTCCGCCGCCAGCATACAAGCGCGCAATTGAGGCTTCGCCTGGTGGGCAAAACGGTCGCCTACCCCAAACGTATTTTTCGTAATTCGCATCAGCCCATGGTAACGCGGGGCAGCATAACCTCCTCGTCATGCGACCTTCTCGGACACGGCGCCGAAGCGGCGATCACGCCTGTGAAAGTCCGCGATTGCGGCTGCCAAATCTTCCCCACCGAAATCAGGCCAAAGCTTCTGAGTGAACCACAATTCGGCGTACGCATAGTCCCAACCGAAGAGATCGCTCAGGCGCTGCTCGCCACCAGTTCGAATCAATAGGTCGACGGCAGGCGTCGCTGGATCGGCGTGGGTCGCCTGGGCGACGGCGAGCTCCATCGCCTTCGGTGAAATCAAAACGCTGCTCTGTAGCCGCCGCGCCGCATGCACGAGAGACTCGCGTGCCGAATAGTCGACAGCCAGGCGCAGGTGCATCTTCGTGCCGCCGGCCGTCGTCGCTTCGGTCCACTCGATCTGTTCGAGCAAATCGCCGTCGAGCCTATCTCGGCGACCGATCACGCTGAGCCGAATGCCGTTTTTCAGGCAGCCGGAAGTTTCCGAGTCGAGGTGCGCGGCAAACAGTTGCATCAGCGAATCGACCTCGTCGCTTGGACGCTTCCAGTTGTCAGCCGAGAATGCGTGCAGCGTCAGCACGTTCACTCCTTGCTCGACCGCTGCTTCAACCGTGCGCCGAACCGCCTTCGCACCCTCTCGGTGGCCGACGAGCCGCGGACCGCCACGTTGACGGGCCCAGCGGCCATTGCCGTCCATGATGATCGAAATATGTAAAGTTCTTGTCATTGTAAAGTATATCTCCAAAAAAATTTACTCGTTGCGGGCGACTTTGATAATCGCTTCCATATGCCCCAGGTAGCCCTCGAGGGCTTGGCGTCCGGCCGCCGTTAAGCTGAAGGTCGTCTTTGGCACTCGACCGACGAACGTTTTAACGCACTTCACGTAACCGGCGTCTTCGATCTTGCGAGCATGGATGCTAAGGTTTCCGTCGGTCACGTCTAACAGGCGTTTTAGCTCACTAAACGTGAGATGCTTGTTGACCGCAAGCGCGCTGACAATCGCCAAGCGCGTACGTTCGTGAATGACGCGGTCGAGATCGAGCGCTCCCCTGCCCTCGACCTTGGCCGGCGACGACGGGACTGATTTAAGCACACGAGCCGCTGATGATTTAGCCACCGTAGTTCCTCCAGACAATGCCGCCGAATATTATGTGCAGCCCGCCAAATCCGGCCGCAAGAAGGCCATTGTGCCACGCCTCGGGCGCGAACAACGTGACCACTCCGACGATCACAAAGCAAGCGCCCATCGCCGGAACGATTCGGATTGAAAAGGTCCCGGCGGTCGCGATGCCACAACCGTAAAGCAGCAGCCAGACCCCCGGAATGAGCGCCATCGTACCAGCCTGGTACAGCGCCCAAGTTAGGACCGCGCCCGCGAACAGTGGTGGCGCCAGACCGACAGCAAAGTTGCGCGCCGGACGTAATGAGGCAGGAGTTTCCACCGTACGAATTTTCCAGGCGACCGCGGCAAGCGCGATCAAAAATCCAACCAGCGCTTCAGCAAGCCAAATGCCGAACCACGCGTTGACGCTCGAAGCCGAGGCCGCGAACCATGCGGCGACCATAGCGCTCAGACCCATGAATATGGCTCCTCGACCCGGCAGCGCGGTGAACACGGACGAGCGCTCCATCGCCATCCGGATGATTCGCAGATTCTCGTCGGCCCGCGAATCGATCGAAATGGGCTCGCGCAAGACTGGTTCGGGCGTCGCCACTATCAAGTACTTTACACTATGAAGCATTTGTTTTGTCAAGTCTCGGAGGTGACGCTCGATCTCTTGGATCTCGTGTCGTGCCCGGATTTGGCCGGATTTGGCCGGATATTGGTGAAATTTTGGGAATCGAACGGTTTGGGGTTCCTTGGCTTGGTTCCGATCCGAGCGATCCGCGTTGATCACACATAGGGGCAGCTCTCCTGCAAGAATGTCCGGAAATGTCCGGATTTGTCCGGTTTTCTCTAAAAAATGGTCGTCGGAGGTGATCCCCCGTGCTTATCAGTTGTACTTCGTCAAACACAACGAAGCAGTACGTAGAACTTCTCGCGTGCTCATCCTATTCGATCCCCTGGCCGCATCGTGAGTACCGCACGATGGCCGAATTTGGCAGGGTTTCTGTGAAATTTTGAGCCCGCTCGCAGGGCTTTCCGCATCCTCCAGGTATAGTGTAAGGCCCGTGTATCCGGTTTTCGGCTGACTTTATCGCTAGGTTGTTGATTTCAAAGGGAAAAGAAATTCCAAAAGCGCAGGACGGCCGTTTGGGCGGGTTCAGTTTTTGCTGTTGGAGGGCGCGATCGGCCTTTCATTTGAATATTGAGATGGCTGGAAGCTGCTGATTCATAAATGGGTTACGGGGATATTTACGTGTTTCAAAGCGCGCGAGCTTTGCGTTACGTTTGTTAAGGGCTCCGTCCCCCTCGGCCGTCCCCCTCGGCCCGTCCCCCTCGGCCATCGCTCGGACCGTGAGCCCTGTGCCTCGTTCGGCGAAACTCACTACGATCTTGGGCGAGACGGTGGTCTGACCGAAAACAACGTGGAGATTGTAGCGCCAGGCGGCGCGAGCGAATCAAACCTGCTGTCTTCGCATGACATCGAGATTTACCGACATCTTCCATCCGATCGCCGGTAAGCCATTGCTGTGAAGGGCGTTAAGCTATTTACGGTCGTGGAACTCTTCGTAGCAATTTTCGATGAGGTGAACTGACGGAGGTCCACAGAACGATCCGAGATCATCGTTACCGTTCACGATACAGTTCTGTGTCAAGAGGGGAGTGGGCGCATGCCGCCCCGCAGGGCACCAGCCGCCGTCGCCCCGAAATGCTCGGAGAAACACGGATCTATCGGCCGGCTGCCAGCTGCGGAGAGCCAGATACGAAGCAGGTGTCGTCTCTGCTCGGGGTCGTCCGCATCGACGAACTCGCTGCGACGATGAAGCGTCGTCCAGTTGTTGAGTAACAGCACGTCGCCCGGCTCAAGTCGGAACGATACGTGCAAGTTCGGGTCTTCAGCGAGCGACTCCAGCCGATCGAGGGCCGACCGCTGGGCTTCAGTGAGGCTCGGCGCATTCTCTGAGCGATCCGCGCGGTCAATCAAAACCCGGAGGAAGTGCCCGGCGAAATGCCCATCGTATTCGGAGAAGACCGGCAGTTCGCAGTAGGGCGTCGCGTTGCCACGGTCCACAGTGTGCCGAAGATAGGGGAATGGCCTGCTAAGCGTCTCCAGCGCTACCGGGTCGCGGCGGAGCATCTCGTCCCGGAGGGTGACGGAGCTAACGACGAATGTTTCCCCGCCCTCTGCAGCTGGTTGAATACACAGAAAGGCGATGACGTCGCAGCGGTCGGTATGGAAACTCAGGCGCTTTCGCGACATCGGTCCGCGGTACCGTGGGTCCGTCGGCTCGTAGCCCGCATCGCGGACGTGAAATAGCCGCTGTCCCTCCGCACTCTGCGACACTGGCGTCCCGAGCTGGAGCGCCAGCGCCCAAAATGCGCGTTCTGTGGCAGACTGGTCCCAGTCCCCGAGCGGCAACCGACGTAGCAGGACGACACCCGTCCCCTCTTCGAGTTCGGTAGACACTCGAGACGACAGACTCTCAAGCACGGGCACCGTCGAGTTGGGGAGAGCGATCGCCCCAGAGTTGTAATTCGGCGTTGGTTCGGCAAGCTCTTGAAGCGCGCTCAACTCGGCACGGGCCAGTTCCTGTATCCAGCAGTCTCGGTCGAACAACTCGCGGCCGCGCCAGGCGGCACCCGGGACGAGTTTCGACGACGTGGGCACAGCCGGATTGTACTACCTGACTTCAAATCGTTGTAACGCTTGCGACGAATTCCCTCGTCCAGCCCAGCTCATCCTGATGGGTCGCCAGCGTTACAACACTCAGATTTTCTGACCGCTAACAGTCGATGAGCACTGCCTGCTTGACTTGAATAAGCCTTGCCCTGCTACCGATCGGGAAGCCGTCATCAGCTTCGACTCGTCTAGGAGGCTTTCTCTGTTTCCTGAACGTTCTAGCAACGACGGTGGTGTGTTAGATCATTAGCCCGCCCGGGTTGGCGGGCGCACGAACCCGTACGCTACGAGAGGCAGGCTAGCGGAAATTCTCGACCAGCATGATGTCGCCTTGCACTTCGCCCGGCTGTGAGAACAGAATAGTTTGGCCATCGGGGGAAACGCTAAGGCCAAACCCCGGCGGCCGTTCGAGGAAAAAGACGTGCTCGATTGAGCCTGTCGAGAAACGAAGAAACTGAAGCGAATAGCCGGCTTCCGGAGTCGATGACGGAACGAAATAGATCCCGCCCTCGACGACCTCGTACAATCCGATAAACAGCGATTCAAGAACCTGGCTAGCCTCGCCCCCTTCAACCGGCGCCCTCCAGAGAGAGGCGTTGCCGTAGCCATTGTCGAGGCGGCGCGGAAAGTACAACAGTTTGCCGTCGGGCGACTCCATCGTGACGCCCGCCTCAGGTGCAACAGCCTGGACGGGACCATCCTCGCTTGCCGGCATCTTGAAGAGTTGATACTGCCCTGAGCGGTTCGACGAGAAGTAGATCCACTCTCCGTTTCTCGACCAACTTGGGATCGCATCATCCGAAGGGTCGTTCGTCAAGCGCCGGGGCGCGCCGCCGTTGGCGTCGACGACGTAGATCTCGAACTGCCCCAATGGATTAGACCTGAACACGATGCCGTGCCCGTCGGGAGACCAGCGTGGTGGATCCGTCGTGTTGGCTTCAAGTGAAGTCAACTGCACAGCGTTCGAGCCGTCACTGTCGCACTTCCAGACTTCAGGCATTCCAGAGCGATGCGAGATGAACGATATGCTTTTGCCGTCGGGAGAGTATTGCGGCTCTTGGTCCCACTTTGTCGACGTAATCAGCTCGACCGCCGCCCCGTCCGCACGATCCCTGGTGGGCTGTCAAGGGCGGAGTAAATGTAGACCGCTTCGGCGGAGCAAAAATAGACCAGTTGGCGGGGATCCAGCGGTTTGCGTGGGACGGCTGGAACGGAGCCTGAGGACGCCCTTTAGGGCGGCCCAGGCGTAGTGGAAGACGGCCCACGCAAACCGGCGCGAGCGGCCGGCGGGTCAGTTTGAAGAGCGCGGGCGCTTCTTTTTGCTTTGCTTGAGGCGGTAGCTGTCGCCGTTCATCTCGAGGATATGGACGTGATGCGTGAGCCGGTCAAGCAGAGCGCCGGTCATGCGTTCGGAACCCAGCACCTCGGTCCACTCGGTGAACGGCAGGTTCGAGGTCAGCAACGTCGAGCCCTGTTCGTAGCGCTGCGAAAAGATCTCGAACAGCAGCTCTGCCCCGGTCTTCGACAGCGGCACATAGCCCAGTTCATCGACGATCAGTAGATCCTGCTTGGCAAGTTGTTTCTGGACCCGTAGTAGTTGCCGTTCGTCACGGGCTTCGAGCAGTTCATGGACCAATCCCGCGGCGGTGGTGAAACGTGTGCGATAGCCGCTCTGACAAGCTGCCAGTCCCAGCGCCAAGGCGATATGCGTTTTGCCGGTGCCGGAGTTCCCCAGCGCCAAGACGTTCTCACGGCGGTCGATGAACTCACAGCGCGCCAGCTCCAGAACGAGCTTCTTGTTCACCGAGGGTATGGCCAAGAAGTCGAACGTGTCGAGACTCTTCGTCACCGGGAACTTGGCGGCCTTGATGCGACGCTCGGTCGCCCGCTGCTCGCGATCGACCAGTTCCAGCTCGCAGAGTTGCTGTAGGAAGTCCCGAAAGTCCAAGCCTTCGGCGGCGCAGCGCCGAGCCAGTTTGTCGTACTCGCGCAGGAAGGTCGGCAGCCGCAGCGCTTTCAGGTGGGTTTCCAGCAGCATTCTCGACTTCGCCATCAGCTTGCTCCTGCTAGCAGCGCCAGATAGGATGCCGGCGACGTCTGCTCGACCTGAGCCGTCGGCAGGTGGGGATACTTCGTTAAGTCGAGCTTCGGCGGACGTTGCTCGATCGCGCACAGCAGTAGATGCTTGACGGCGTCAAAGCCAATCGTTCCCAGTAGACAGACTTGGCGCACCGCCGTTGCGACGTGCTCAAGGGGGAAGTCCTCCAACAGTCGCAGGACCTGTACGTACTCGCGCTTGCCCGCTTTGTCCAACCGCGATTCGAGCAGTCGTCGCAGCTTCGCAAACTCCGGCGGCAACTCCCAGCCGACCAACGGCGCGGCTTGATCGAGCGCGTTGGTCTTGCGTTCCAACAACGCCAAGTAGTGCAGCGGATCGAAAACCAACTCTTCACGTTCATAGCTGCGCTGATGGCGGGCGATCTCTTCGCTGCCGCAACAGATCACTACCTCATCCACGTAGGCTTTGATCAGGACCTGGCGGTGGCCGTAACGCGTTGGCACCGAATAATCGTTTGTCGCGTAGCGCACCAGCGACAACGAAGTCACCCTTGTCGAGCGTTTGTCGCAGGCATCGTAGGCTGTCGGTGCCAAGGGCAAGAGCGCTTCCCGATCGCGCTCGAAGCGTTCGCCGACGGTTTCGGTGTGCCGTCGCAAACGCCGTTCACGGTTGGCTCGGCACTTCTCTTCGAGGTGTTCGTTGAAGGCTTCCCAACTCTCGAATCTCGGGATCGGCACCATGAAATTGCGCCGTGCGAAGCCCACTAGCCCTTCGACTTTTCCCTTGTCGTTGCCCTTGCCCGGACGCCCGAAACGATCGGCGAACAGGTAGTGCGACTGCAGTTCGCTGAACACCCGCGTACGTTTGCGCGTGCCGTCGCCGAGAATCCTTGCCACCGCCAGCGTCGTGTTGTCGTAGACGATGTTGCGTGGCACGCCGTCGAAATAACGAAACGCGGCGTTGTGTCCTTCGCAAAAGGCTTCCGTCGTCTCGGCGGGAAAGGCCTTAACGAAGGCGTCGTCGCTGTGCGGCAGATCGACAACCAAGAAGTGCGCCTTGCGCTGGACTCCATTGATAACGACAACCGCTTCGCCGAAGTCGGCCTGCGCGTCGCCGGGCGGATGCGCCAGTGGCACGAACATCTCTTGTCCACCGAGCTTCTTCTCGCGGACGTAGTCCTTGACGATCGTGTAGCCACCGCTGAAATCGTACTCCTCGCGTAGGCGATCGAAGATGCGTTTCGCGGTGTGACGTTGTTTCTTTGGTTGTTGCTGATCGTCGAGCAGGATCTGATCGATGATTCCGGTGAACGCTTCGAGCTTCGGCCGTCTCACCGGTTTGCTCCGCCGATAGCCCGGCGGAGCAGCGTAGCGCAGCATTTTGCGCACCGTCTCCCGCGCTAAGCCAAACCGCTTGGCGGCTTCGCGTTCACTCAGCCCTTCGACGTAGACACTGCGCCGTACTTGAGCATATAGCTCCACGCGATACATCCTTCCCGTGTTCCACAAAACACCGAATGGATGCCAGCGGACCACCCGGGCGGTCTAATTTTCCGCCGCCCTTGAACGGCTTTAAAACGCCGTTCTGTGGTCTAGTTTGTCAGCGCCGTTCTCAAACGCCTCATCCACGCCTATCCGTTGGTTCTGACCCCACACACGGCCTTGGAAGTCTTTCCTTGTCACCATGCTTTGGATCGCCATCATAGGCTCGTATGGACCCGGCGTATAATCCGATGCGCCAGCTACTGGGATGCCATAGTCCAGGAACGAACGGTGTGCGAACATCGACCGCATCTTTTCCTCGCCGTAGTGCACCCACTTGTTGCCGTGGTAATGGACATACGTGTAAAAAGGTGTCGGGATGACCCCAAGATCCTTGATGCGTTGAAGTAGCCGCGGGTTGACCAACGAGCAATGCTCGATGCGATGGCGCGGATCGGGACGAGAGAAGCGTTGCTGAACGCGCTCGTATGCATTGAGAACCATATCAATCGTCACGTCCCCATTGGCGTGAATGCCGATCTGGAACCCGTGGCGGTGAGCGTCTTCGACGGCTTCATGGATCTCGTCCTGGGTCATGGTCGATATCCCGTAGTCGTCAGGGCGACCCTCGAACGGGGTGCTCATACGCATCGTGCGCTCAGAAGCTGAACCATCGGCCACGTACTTGACGGCGCCTATGCTCAGGCGATCGTCCCCGAATCCGGTGCGAATCCCGGCCTTCTTGAGTCCGTCGAACAGTGTGCTGCCGCCGGAAGGGAAAAGATACATGCGGAAACGGAGTTCGTCCGCCGCGTAGGCGTCCTGATAGGCAATCAAGGCATCCGTACCGCCACCCGTCTGATGCACTGAAGTCAGCCCCGCCGCCGTCATCAGCTCGGAAATTAGTTTGACCCCGGCCTGACGTTGCGCTCGGGTGCTGCCGGAGGGAATCAGCCTGCGGAGAGGGCGTCGGGCGTGCTCGGCAACCAGCCCGGTCAGCTCGCCATCTTCTCGATAAAACTTTCCGCCGGGTGGATCAGGAGTGCGCGCGGCGACGCCAGCAAGCCGGAACGCCTTGCTGTTGTAGACGGCCGTATGTCCGCCGCGGTGGCCCACCTCAATCGGATGGTCAGGAGCGACTTCGTCGAGGTCGCGACGGTAGATTGGCCGGCCTTCATCAAGTTTGGTGTCGTCGTATTTGAAGCCGATCACCCACTCGCCTGGTGGCGTTTGCTCCACTCGCTGGTGCAGCGCCTCTTGAATAGCCCGCACGCTACGAAGATCGACGTTTACGTGTAAAAGCTCGTTCACCCCCGCCCCTGACGGGTGCGAGTGGGCATCGATGAAGCCCGGAGTCACCGTCATACCTTCGGCATCGATGACCTTTGTGGTGGGGCCAGCAAGCGGGCGGATGCCGTCGTTGCTGCCGACAGCCACGAAGCGAGAGTCCTTGACCGCGAACGCCTCGGCCTTCGGCTGCATCTCGTTGACAGTGAAGACGCGGGCGCTGTGCAGGACCAGATCTGGAGCTGACGTGGCATCAACTGACGACTGGAAAGGGGTTCCTCCGCAGCCTAGACTCAAGGCGGGGACCGCCCACCCGGCGGCTTGGAGTAATTCTCTGCGCGTGTGGCCCTGCTTCGGCAAGTTCAAGCGAGATCTCATGTCCAGATCACAGCTCGATTGGTTCTTCGGATATTGCCGTCATCCCATAAGACCCAAGGGGCGTTGGGCCCTCTCGCCACATCGCCGCACTGTCCGCCGAGATTGTACCGCTGCGAGGCGCTGCCGTCTTTGTCAGGACGGTTCATCGTCATGCCATCCAGGTAGCAGGCCAGCCCGAGCTAATCGGCTGGGCTGTTAGTGCCGGCGGTTCTTGCGCACTTGAATTGGCGCGAGGCATTTTGATTAACGCTTAGCCCAGTACCGCTTCCGTCGAGTCCGACAGGATCTCGACGATACTGTCGAGTTGCTCGCGGCTGGTGACAAATGGTGGGGCGAGACAGAAGACGTCTCCTCTCATGCGGCTGAACAGGCCCCGCTTCTGGGCCTCGCTGTTGAGCTTCGCGCCTACGTTCTCTCCAGGCTCGAATTCGGCCTTGGTTGACCTGTCTTTCACAAACTCCACAGCACACATCAGGCCCTTACCCCGAATGTCCCCGACATGCGGATGGCCGCCCAGTGCCGCCTTCAATCCGGCTAGCAGGTGGGCTCCCTTTTCGGCCGCTTGGGCTGGCAGGCCCTCTTCTTCGAGAATGCGCAGATTGCTCAGGGCCACGGCGCAGCCGACCGGGTGGGCGCTATAGGTGTACGCGTGCATCCAGGGCGACTCGCTGTGATCGAGCGCCTCGGCAATCCGCTCGGTCACTCCGACTCCGCCAAGTGGAAAGTAGCCGGATGTGATCGCTTTGGCAAACTGCACCATATCGGGTTCCACTCCCCAATGCTCGAGGGCAAACCACTTTCCCGTCCGACCGAATCCGGTGATCACCTCGTCCGCCACCAACAGGACGTCGTACTGGTTGCAGATCTCTCTGATACGGGGGAAATAGTCGTCCTGAGGAACGATGACGCCGCCTGCACCCTGGATCGGCTCTGCCAGAAACATAGCGACCGTTTCTGCGCCTTCCCTCAAAATTGCCTGTTCCAATTCGTTGGCTGCGGCGACCCCTGGGCTTACTCCGGCGGGCGGTTCGTAGCGATAAGGATAGGGAGAAGGTATCTGCAGGAAGCCGGGCACGCGAGGCTCGAACTGCGGCCAATAGCTGGAAATGCCTGTCGCGCTCATCGCCGCGAGGGTGACCCCGTGGTAGCCCCACTGGCGAGAGATGATTTTAGTTTTGTTGGGGTACCCGCTCAACTTCCAGTAGGAACGCGCCAATTTGAAGCTGGTCTCGCTCGCCTCCCCGCCGCCGGACGTGAAGAAAAAACGCGTGATCGTGGGATAGGTCAAAGAGGAAAGCTTCTCGGCCAGTTCGATGGCTCGAGGGTTCGAACTGCCCGCGTATCCCGAGCAGTAGGCTAGATCCTCCATCTGCTGCTTGGAGGCCTCAGCTAGTTCTTGGCGGCCGTGGCCCAGCACTACGTTCCACAACCCAGAAAGACCATCGAGGTACTGACGGCCATCAGCATCAACCAAGAGAGCGCCTTCACCACTTACCCAAACGTGGCCCTCCCGATGAGCCACAGGGCTATGCAAGGGGTGGATCAGGTGCTTGAGATCGCGCGATAGGAGTGTGGGTTTCGTTGCCTGCATCACAAAAAGCCTCGCTGGGGTCGGCGATGGAGCCGACGCCCTAGAACTAGAATTGGCGGACTACCTGAGATCGCTATTCTTCTGAGTTGCGGCTCTGCCCAACCGAAGGTACATCCAGGAGATCCTTCAAACGCACCAGTGACGAATCAAGCTGGCATAGAGTTGTGTCCCTTTCTCGAGCTGATCCAAGAGAATCCACTCGTCTTCCGTGTGCGCCTGAGCGATGTCGCCGGGGCCCAATACCAGCAACTTTTTCATGTCCGTCAGCACGGCCCCGTCAGTTCCGTAGCAGACGGTTTGAACCTTTTC
The DNA here is from genome assembly GCA_965247305.1 of Bryobacterales bacterium. Classification (GTDB taxonomy): domain Bacteria; phylum Acidobacteriota; class Terriglobia; order Bryobacterales; family UBA6623; genus CATQHP01. The sequence goes on from OZ252030.1 coordinate 6,818,649, forward strand.
CCTTCGAGACAACGCCATGACCTCACGAACGAAATTCGATTCCGGGTCCACATATAAGGGTTTGCCCGCCCAGAGCACTTCGAAATCAACGCCACACTGGGTGGCGGCCTTCCTCGACCGCTCGATCAAGGCTTCCGCATCGTGACCGGGCGCAGGACGAAAGTATACCGTGCAGATGCTCTGGGCGGCCGTCATGTTCAAGACCTTGGTGTGGTCGTTGATCCCGATATTCCAGCTGATCCCCGGTGGGTCGAAGGCCGGATGCTGCCAGTCAGGATCCTCTAGGGTCTCGTCGTGAATCGTTTTCATCTCGCTGAGAAAGGGGATCATGGCGAGGTTGGCGTTGATTCCTTCGTTGGTGCTGGAATGTGCAGCTCTGCCGTGTGCGGTCGCCCTGAATCCATAGGTGCCCTTGTGAGAGTGAACGACGTTGAGCATGGTTGGCTCTCCGACGATCCCGTTCGAATCGCCTTGGACCATCTCTCGGAAGAACTTCGATCGTCGGGCTACCTGTTCCGCACCGCAGTAGCCGATCTCCTCATCCGCTGTGAGTGCGATATAGAGTGGTTCTCTCAGCTCGGAGCCCGCGGCCTGCTCGGTGGCTGCCAGCATCGAGCCGATCGAGCCCTTCATGTCACAACTCCCGCGGGCGTACAGTTTGCCACCGCTGACGGTGGGCTCGAAGGGGCCATGTTCGCTGCTAAACCAGGGATCGGCAGGAACGACGTCGGTGTGGGCGAAATATGCCATTCCCCCGCTTCCGTTGCCCTTCTTGCCAATGATGTTGACTTTGATGACGCCCGCGGAGTCCGTGTATTCGACCCGTTCGGTGGTGAAACCGAGCCCTATCAGGGCGCCCTCCAGATAGTCGCAAATGTCGGCATTGGAGACATTGCTGACGGTCGGGAACCTTACCAGCCCTTTCGTGTACTGCAGCGCGTCCATATTCTCGACCCCTCGATCCAACCCCAATCCGCTGAGTCAGGATTTCTATTCTTGGTCGGGAGACGGCCCGAGTATACACGGTACTGATCCCATCCCGCAGTGTTCCGCATACCTGTCGTTCGCCAAGATTACGTAGCCATTTGGATTGACGAAGTTAGGCACTGGGCTACTTACCAGTCCCGTCGTTGGAGACTCAACCTGTCGTGTGCGCATCCCGTGTCCGTGGCGAGAATCTTCAGGTTCTCGGAGAATGCCGGAGGGGCTCGAATCTATACTGGCGACCACTTGCGTGAGCCCATTGGTACTACGCAAGACCCAGAGACGGCGGAATTGGCGCGTTTGGGATTCGAGTCACAGGGTTCGCAGGAATGCGATCAGAGCCGCTTTTTCCTCTGGTGGCAGATCTAGCCCGTACTTGTGGCCCTTGACCGGCCGCGTCTCAACATCGTGCCCCTTGAAGCCAGTCGGGATGTAGTCCTCCCGTAGGCGTGCGGAATCGAACCAGTCCTCGAGAGTCTCCACGGAACCGTTGTGCTCGAACGGGCCGCGGTACCAGACTCCCTTAAGCGACGGAACCTTGTAGTAGCCAGTCCCTTTCTTAGTCTGGAGAGCGTACCGCGGATCGGTTCCCACGCGCTGTGACATAACGTCGAAGCGCTTTCGATCCCCGACCGAAGGCTCCCAGCCGTCGACGGCGACCAATCGATTGTTGGTGTAGAGTGGCGGGGTGTGACACCGTCCGCAGCCCTCTCGATTGAAATGCTTCTTGCCCAGCGCCGCCGTCTCGTCGAATGGGTTCGGATTCGGCGGCTGGTCGAGCGAGTATAGATAAAGCGTCAGCGCGTATAGCTGTTCGTCACTGTAGCGTGCGCCGCGTCCGGGAGCCGGGAGACGCATCGGCTCAAGACCGCCGTAGCTGACATATCCCATCAAGTCTTGAACCAGTGATGAGTAGCGCATCAAGTCGGCGGGCCCTCGATGTTTCACCAGGCCGGTGTGATCGAGGAAGCGTCGCTCTTCGACCCCGATCAAGTCGGGAATCTGCGGCGGAACGAACATGCTGGTAAAGCTGCGTGCCGTCACACCGGGCGGGATCGCTCTCCCTGCCGCAATTAGATCGTCAAGCGACATAGTTCGCGCTTGTCGGTTCAGGTCGCGTTTCAGCCACGGTAGCTCGAATTGCAATGCGAACTTGCGGGTGCGCTGCAGGATTTTCTCCGTACCAGCAAACTGCGACGCTCGTTTTAGCATTCGCGCGCCCTGGCGATCTCCAGGGTTATTGCCTTGCGCGCCCGGCACAACCTTGCCGTCCGCGAGCACGCGCGCGTGGCAGGTGTTGCAGCCCATCGAGCCGAGTTCGACCTTGCCTTTTTCGCGGACGACCCAGGTCGCGAACGGAATCGTACCGGCGCTGGACACCGGCATCCCTGTGTCCCTGTAGAAGCCTGCATCACGGAGGTTGTCGGTGCCGAAAAAGACTGGTCCGAGCGATGTCGGCGCGTTGAAGACGAGCTCGCCAGCCGCAATCCAGTCTTGACGCGTTTCAAGTTTTGCGGCATTAAAGGCCAGCTCCGGCTCACGCTCGTGCAACCATTTCCAGTAGCCTTCAGGCTCGCGGTCAGGATGGTAGACCGGGTAGCTGCGATAGATGAGCCTTTCCGCAATGCGATAGTAGTGCGCCTCAGAGATATGTCGAGTCGAAATGTCCCCGGAGGCCAGCGGAAGTTCCAGTTCCGACACCGCATCGGCCGTCCAAATTCTCGGAATCTGAGGCTGGAAAGCGCTTGCCGCGAGCATGAGAATTACTTGCGCTTGCATAGGGGCCCGAGGTCCTTGTCCAGTCTAGCTGAGGTCAGCAGATGGCACGAGCGTTCAATGCCGGTTGTCGTTCGATCCAGCGTCCTGTGCATGGCGAATTGCTAATTCCGTGAACATTTCTTCCATTTCGCGAGCTTGTTAGGATCGTGCCATGCGCGATCTGGCCTTCCTGTTTCTGCATCTGTTGGCGACGGTGGCCCGCCTCGCCGGTCGTGGCGGCGCCCGTTCCGTGCTGGCCGAATCCGTGCTCGTCAAGCAGCAACTTCTGATCCTCAATCGCTCCCGGAGACGTTCACCCAACCTTCGCCCTTCCGATCGCATGATCGATGGTTTGTGTGCGCTCCTCATGCGTCCTCGCCGGTTGTTCCGTTCTGCTATCGTCATGAAACCCTCGACGCTCTTGACGCGGTGCTTCCGCCATCGAGTGTTGCTAAGCCGCCAAAGGCATTCGCGTTTCGTCGTAAATGACCGATCTGACAGAGCGGACGAACACGTACGTGATCTTCTTCCATGCCAAAAGGACTATCGTTGACGAGAAGATCTCCCGGAACGTCAGCCGCCGTATGGTCAGGCCAGCCTGCATGGCCGGCGTCCTGATTTCCCGTCTGAATTTCAGCGCCCGGTGCGGCCGGATGAAGTTGTAGTGGCAGCGCAACAGCTCAAGCTGAGCTTCCAGACGCTCCCTGCGTCGCGCGTAGCAGAGCGTGCGGCGGCAAAGATACGCTGAGCCCTGTCGGATTGTCAGATTGAGCCGTTCGATGAACGACGTGTTCAATTTGGCCGAGTCCTCGGAGTCACGCAATGTCTGTTCCCAGCGCCAGGCGGCGCCGAGCAGCTCTCTTCGTTCCACTCTCACAACATGATCTTTGCGCCGTGTCTTGATCACTTGGCCGTAGAGACAGGCGTTGCTGCACGATTCAACCTTGGGGAAAGTTGAACCGCTTTCCAGCCCCTGGTTCACGACGCCACGGCGTACGACTTCGGCCTGGCGAACTCGGACATCCGGTTAAGGATGCGACACCCGATCAGGGCTTCCCTCTTTTGCGCCTCGCTGTTCCTCGCCTTCAGGTCGCCCCCGAACACTGACTTGTATCGGAAGAATCCGTTCTCTACCCGCGACTCCTGGCGGTAACCCGACTCCTTCTGCCACTGCCGTCGTCCCACAACACGAATCCTCTCGACCGCCGCTTCTCGTTGTGCCCACGGGCCCTCCGTCGGACCCGCCGACACCGCACAGCGACGCGGTGGGACCGCGATAACAACGTCTTCTGTGCCCGCTGCGCCGACCCGCTCGTAGATTGATCTGTGGTCGTAGGCCCCGTCCGCAGTGAATCGCCGGATGGGAACGTCGATCTGGTCGAGCAGAGCGGGGACGGTGGAGGCGTCGTCCCCGCTGCTCGCCGTAAGCTCGGCTGCCACAATGAACCCCTCGTCATCTACTCCGATATGCAGCTTCCGCCAATCCCGGCGTTTCTTCGATGCCTTGTACTTGTGTGCCCTCCATTCGCCCGAACCGAGGATCTTGAGTCCTGTGGAATCGACGATCAGGTGGATTGGTCCGTCGTGGGCTCGGGTCAGTGGAGGCAGCTTAACGATTCGATTCCGGCGCGACAGCGTGGTGTGGTCGGGGGCGTTGAGATCTAGGCCCATCAAGCTGAGCAGCGAATCCAGGAACCCTTCGGTCTGACGAAGTGGCAGGCCGAAGACGACCCGCAGTGTCAACGCGGTCAAGATCGCTAGGTTCGAGTAGCGCCGCTGGCCTCCGCGCAGACCGTTCTTCTCCGGCGTCCAGGCGGCGATCATGTCCTTGCTCAGCCAGATCGTGACGTCGCCGCGGCTCCTGAGGCCACGCTCGTACTCCCTCCAGTTCTGGACTCTGTACTTCGTCTTGTACTTGCGGTTAACTCGACTCGACTTCGATGCGGCCATGACGTCGTCCCTTGATCTCCATGATCGATTGGGACGGCGAGCCGGGGCTACGTGGAGCCAAATCCGATTCATGCACCAACGCCCTTGCTCGTCTACATCCACGGCGGGGGTTGGGTGAGCGGCGACAAAAAGCAGCCCGCAGAAGCATTCCGCCCTTATCTGGATAGAGGCATCTCGTACGTGGCGGCCAACTATCGTTTGACCGGCGAGGTTCCACTCCCGGCGCCGGTCCATGACGCGGCGCGGGCCATTCAATTCATCAAATCGAAAGCCGCCGAATGGAACATTGACAAGACAAGAATCGCTCTAACCGGCGGCAGCGCGGGAGCGTGTACCTCGATGTGGATTCTGCTGCACGACGACCTGGCTGATCTGAATTCGCCGGATCCCATACTCCGGGAATCGACGCGAGTTACAGCGGCGGCAGTCCGTGCGGGGCAAACATCAATCGATCCCAAAATAATCGAACCCTGGCTGGGACCCAACGTGCTGAAGCATCGCATGATAAATATGGCCGTCGGCGAGAAAACGATCGAAGCCGCCCTAGCGAACTACGACCAACACCGTGAGCTCTATGAGGAGTTCTCCCCCTACAACCACCTGACCGCAGACGACCCGCCGTTGTTGATGACTTACGGAAGCAACATGACGCTCCCGTCCGAGGACGCCGGCCACGGAATTCACCACCCGGTCTATGGCGTGAAGATGAAGGAGAAGGCGGATAGCGTCGGACACGAAACTCACCTCCTGATCGAAGGAGTTTCGCAATCCAAAAAGTACGCAAGCGCGCAAGACTTTTTACTCGCGGAGCTGCTTGCTCCGTAGCTGGCGCCCGCTATCGTCAGGGATCGCTCGTACTCCGCGAGCACGGAATCCGAAGGCATTTGGCGGGGAATACCGGGTGACGACGAGCGACTGTAGGATCGGAGCCAAGCGCCGTTCATCTTGCTGCCTTGTTCTGCGCTGGAGTGCGCCGTAGGTAGAGAATAGGCGCATGCAGCGTCGCGCCCACAAGCCAGACTCGAAATGGGTCCGGATGTGCCTACGACTCGCCATCGGGTTCAGCTGGGCGCTCTCATTGAGCTGTTCACAGTCGGCGAGCGAACTGACCGAGCGGCTCACCGCTTATATCGAACGCCAAGTCGCCGACAAGAAGATTCCGGGTTTGTCGATCGCTCTCGTCGACGGCCAAGACATCGTCTACGCCAGCGGTTTTGGACGCGAGCGGAACGAGGTTCCAGCTTCGCCCGAGACCATTTACCGCGTTGGCTCAATCTCAAAACTCTACACCGATATCGCCGTCATGCAATTCGTCGAAGACGGCAAACTCGACCTCGACACTCCGGTCGTTGAGTACTTGCCCGAGTTCCGACCTAAAGGTGAAGGTGTCGAGACCATCACCCTTCGTCACCTAATGGCGCACCGCTCCGGCCTCGTGCGTGAACCTCCCGTCGGTAATTACTTCGACGACTCCGAACCCGCCATTTTGACCATAGTTGAAAGCCTGGCCGATACAGCGCTGGTCTATCCCGTCGGATCGCGCGAGCGCTATTCGAACGCCGCCATTGTCGTCGTTGGAGCGGTGGTCGAAGCCATGGCTGGGAAACCGTTCTCCGACCACATTCGTGAATCCGTTCTCGGCCCGCTAGGCATGTCAACCTCTTCGTTCTATCGAACGCAGCAGATCGAACAGCACGCCGCCAAAGGTCTCATGTGGAGCTACGACGGCCGCGAGTTTCTGGCGCCGACATTTGATGTGCTTGTGCCTGCGGGGAACCTTTACTCAAGCGTTCTCGAACAAGCCGAGCTAGTCAAGGCTCTCAACCGCGGCGGCGATCCGATTGTCGAGACAGCGACCCTCGAGCGGATGTTCGAGCCGCAGTTCGAAGGTCGATTCGGACTTGGATTCGGGCTTTCGGAGTTCGAGGGCCGCCGGGCCGTCGGGCACTCAGGCGCGGTCTACGGCTTCTCGTCCGATCTGCGCGTTTTGCCGGACGAGGAGATCGGCGTTGTCTCGGTAGCGTCCGTCGACGTAACCAACGACACCGTGCGGCGGATCAACGACTACGCATTGCGTCTGCTGTTGGCGGCGCGCGAAGGCAGCTCGCTGCCGGACTGGGAACTCACCGAGCCGCTCGATCCCGCGTTCCAAGAGCAAGTCAGCGGAACCTATCGCTCCGATGATCTGACGATTCGCCTCGTCCGCCGCGCCGGCCAACTCTGGAGTGAAGGGGTCCCGTATCACCGGGTGCCGATCCGAGGTAGCCACCACGGATACATCACCGATGGGCGCCTGACTTCGGGTGAGTCTATCGACTTCTCGCAGAACGCCGTTACGATTGCCGGCAAGCGCTACGAACGAATCGAATCCGAACTACCGCCGGTCCTGCCCCAAGATTGGGCCGACCTGATAGGCGAGTACGGCTGGCAGCACAACACGCTTTTCATCTTCGAACGCTACGGTCAACTCTGCGCCCTAATCGAGTGGGTCTTTCTCTATCCGTTAACGGAAGTCTCAACCGACCGCTTTGCCTTCCCCGACTACGGGCTCTACCACGGCGAAGAGATCCGCGTCGAGCGGGATGCCTCCGGCCAAGTGGGCGGCGTCCGCGCAGCGAGCATTCTGTTCCCTAGACGAGCGAAAGCCGAAGCCGGCGCGACGTTCAGAATCGAACCGTTGCAGCCGGTTGAGGAGCTGAGTGCAGCCGCCCTCGACGCGGAACCTCCCGAACAGCCGGAGGGCATGATCGAGCCCGATCTAGTCGACCTCACTCAACTTGACCCAACAATCCGACTCGACATTCGCTACGCCTCGACGAACAATTTCATGGGCGCTCAGTTCTATCCTGAGCCGCGCGCTATGCTGCAGCGTCCCGCCGCCCAGGCTCTTGTTCGAGCCCACCAAGAACTAGGCAAGAGTGGCTACGGCTTGCTCATCCACGATGCCTATCGCCCGTGGTATGTGACCAAGATGTTCTGGGACGCCACGCCGGGGTCGATGAAGGACTTCGTGGCGAACCCGGCGAATGGCTCAATCCATAACCGGGGCGCTGCGGTTGACCTGACACTCTACGACCACTCGACAGGTGAAGCCGTCGAAATGCCGAGCGGCTACGACGAGTTCTCCGAGCGCGCCTATCCTGACTACGTCGGGGGAACGTCGCGCCAACGTTGGCTGCGCGACCAGCTGCGATCAGCGATGGAAGAGCAACGCTTCTCGGTTAATGACAGAGAGTGGTGGCACTTTGACCACGGCGACGCCCTACGATTCCCGCTCTTGAACCTGCGGCACGCCGACTTGCCTCCTGCATCTACCCACTAGGCTTTGTCGCAGGGTCGCGCGGTTTCTGTTGATCGAAGGGCCAGACTCGTCAATCCGCCAGAGGTGAGATGATTCCGGTGATGGGCCGTCTGCTGCTCTTGTTTATCATCGTTCCGCTCATTGAACTAGCTTTGCTACTTCAGATCGGCGAGTGGATGGGAACTCTGCCGACTCTCGCCCTAATCGTGGGGACCGGCGCCCTGGGGGCGTTCCTAGCCCGGCGGCAAGGCTTGGGCGTTCTCCGAAAGGCCCAATCCGAGATGGCTGCTGGACAGCTTCCTGCGGGTCAGATCGTCGAGGGCCTTCTGATTCTGGTCGCGGGTGCGGTTCTAATGACTCCCGGCGTGCTCACTGACGCCTTCGGTTTCTTCTGTCTGATCCCTGCCGGGCGGCAACTCTTGAAAGCGTATCTTGTTCGTCGCCTGGAGCGCGCAGTCCGCAATGACAACGTGAATGTGTCATTCGACTTCGGTGCCGGCTTTAACCGAGCTTCGCCTACGGAGCCCCGAGATGTCACTCCCAGACCGGAGACCGAAGCTCCCCTCAGACGCCTCGACGAGTGAGTCGCCATCTAGGTCTCATCTGCCACTGGAAATGCGCTCGCCCAAAGCGTTTCGACGCATTCGTCATGGCATCGAGAGATCCGGATTTGTCGGAAAGTTGCGGGTACGTTTGGCGCAACAGAGGGAGCGGCACAGGAATGTGTAGCCGTCCCGAGCTACCTGCACGCGGTCTTGAAAGGCTTGCGCCTCCGGCCCTTCCGGATTTGTGTAAGATGAGGCCGATGTCGGTTCGTAGAATCGCTCTAGTTGTCGCGTTGTTCACCACTTCGTTGGCGGCCGCAACCGTCGAGCAAGTGGCCGGGGGTGGGACGGGCGACCCAGGCGTCGGCGCACATGAGATTCGGTTTGTGGAGCCGTTTGGCGTCGCATTCGACAGCGCGGACAGGCGTTGGTGCATGAATCGGCTTTGGCTCCACGTAGCCCCGGCTCGCCGTCCCAATCGATCATGGAGATCAAGGGACGACGTCATGGCCGCATCGAAGTCGAGTCGAGTTAACCGCAAGTACAAGACGTAGTACAGAGTCCAGAACTGGAGGGAGTACGAGCGTGGCCTCAGGAGCCGCGGCGACGTCACGATCTGGCTGATCAAGGAAGTGATCGCCGCCTGGACGCCGGAGAAGAACGGTCTGCGCGGAGGCCAGCGGCGCTACTCGAACCTCGCGATCTTGACCGCGTTGACACTGCGGGTCGTCTTCGGCCTGCCACTTCGTCAGACCGAAGGGTTCCTGGATTCGCTGCTCAGCTTGATGGGCCTAGATCTCAACGCTCCGGACCACACCACGCTGTCGCGCCGGAATCGAATCGTTAAGCTGCCTCCACTGACCCGAGCCCACGACGGACCAATCCACCTGATCGTCGATTCCACAGGACTCAAGATCCTCGGTTCGGGCGAATGGAGGGCACACAAGTACAAGGCATCGAAGAAACGCCGGGATTGGCGGAAGCTGCATATCGGAGTAGATGACGAGGGGTTCATTGTGGCAGCCGAGCTTACGGCGAGCAGCGGGGACGACGCCTCCACCGTCCCTGCTCTGCTCGACCAGATCGACGTTCCCATCCGGCGCTTCACTGCGGACGGGGCCTACGACCACAGATCAATCTACGAGCGGGTCGGCGCAGCGGGCACAGAAGACGTTGTTATCGCGGTCCCACCGCGTCGCTGTGCGGTGTCGGCGGGTCCGACGGAGGGCCCCTGGGCACAACGAGAAGCGGCGGTCGAGAGGATTCGTGTTGTGGGACGACGGCAGTGGCAGAAGGAGTCGGGTTACCGCCAGGAGTCGCGGGTAGAGAACGGATTCTTCCGATACAAGTCAGTGTTCGGGGGCGACCTGAAGGCGAGGAACAGCGAGGCGCAAAAGAGGGAAGCCCTGATCGGGTGTCGCATCCTTAACCGGATGTCCGAGTTCGCCAGGCCGAAGTCGTACGCCGTGGCGTCGTGAACCAGGGGCTGGAAAGCGGTTCAACTCGCCCCAAGGTTGAATCGTGCAACAACGCCGCGGGATGGGAGAGGTCTGGCGGGCTGAAGATACCCAGTTGCACCATGCCGTACGTCTCAAGTTTCTCTCGCCTAAGACTTCTGTCGGTTTTGTGGGTTTGGCGAGCCACAGCTCCTCTATACTGGACTCGCCATGACTCGAACGCTTCTGCTGCTCTCACTCATCTTCGGCACGCCCGCACTTGGCCAGCTCAGTTCCATCCAGTCCGTCGGCACGGAAATGCGCGCTGACGATCTGCCAGATATCGCAGCGGCGACGGATGGGACCCTATGGCTCGTTTGGATGTCCCATGCCGATCGGCGGGATGAGATCGGCCTGCGCCAATACCGCGAAGGAGAGTGGAGCAACCTACTTCTAGTGCCGGGCGGAAGCGGTGACGTGTGGATGCCGCAGATTGCGCTGGATGCGGAGAACCATCCGTGGGTGATCTGGTCCGCGCGGCGAAATGGTAACTGGGACCTCTATGCCCGAAGCTACGATCCCGGCGCTGAGTCCTGGGGCGACCTCATTCGTCTGACGGACCACCCCTTGCCCGACATCAATCCCAGCCTGACCTCCCGCGACGGCCAGTTCGCCGTCGTCTGGCAGGGCTTTCGCGGCCGTGAATCCGATATCTTCCTCCGCACCTTCTCGGACGGGGTGTGGTCTGAGCAGGTCGCGGTCAGCGGACGTCCGGGAAATGATTGGAACCCGGCCGTGGCGCTCGACTCGCTCGGGACCGCCTGGGTGGCGTATGACAGCTACCGCAATGGCAACTATGACGTCTACCTGGTCGCGTTGCGAAACGGTGAGGTGACCGTGCCGGAGATGGCCGTCGCCGAAACGCCCTTGTTTGAGGCCCGCGCCTCGGTGGCCGTCGATCCAGACGACCGCGTCTGGGTAGCATGGGAAAGCGGTAGCGCCAACTGGGGCAAGGACAACGGGTATAACTATCGCGACCGCCTGCCCGAGCCAAAGACCGAGCTAGCGTGCGGCACGTGCTTCGGCCCGGGTGTAATGTTGGGCGCCGAGCGCGAGGTGCACCTGCGCGCGTTCGCCGGCGGCCGGCTGCAAGCGCCCGTCCAGCCGCTGCAATCCGCCTTTCAAGCCGAATCGGGCAGCTTCACCTACCAGCCACAGATCTTCCTCGACGCCAACGGCAATCCCTGGGTGGCCGCCAAGTGCATTCTCGGGCTGGGAGAGAGACGGCGAAGAGGATGGGAGTACCGCCTGACGCGATATGACGGCCAGTCTTGGACACCCGCGCAAACCATCCCGAGCAGCAGGGGGCGCTCTAGTGTAGTGCGCCATAAATAATGTAACTTATAGTATCTTCGTGTCGCCTTTACTAGTAGAAGGCACACGGATGCGAAGAGCAGAGCCAGTCCCATTGACGCAGGAGCAGCGTAGGCAGTTGGAGCGCTACGCGAACGGTCGTCGGGTCGCTGTTCGTCTGGCGTTGCGAGCCAGGATCATCGTGCTCGCCGCCGACGGTCTTGAGAACAAACGGATTGCCGCGCAGCTGTCGGTCTCGCGTCAGTTGGTGGCGCGCTGGCGAAGCCGTTTTCTTGAATCCGGCGTCGCCGGCATCGAAAAGGACGCCCCGCGGCCCGGCCGTAAGCCCGCCATCTGCTCCCCAACAGTGCAACAGATCATCCACAAGACGACCCGCGAAACGCCAGCCAACGCCACCCATTGGAGCCGCCGCACGATGGCCGCCGCGGTCGGCGTCAGCGCCTCCACCGTGGGTCGCATTTGGCGCGCCCACGGCCTCAAGCCGCATCGCGTCAAGACCTTCAAACTCAGCAACGACCCGCGCTTCGCCGAAAAACTCGACGACATCATCGGACTTTATCTCAACCCGCCCGAGCATGCCCTCGTTCTTTGCCTCGACGAGAAGTCACAGATTCAAGCCCTCGACCGCACCCAGCCCGGCCTGCCCCTGAAAAAGGGACGCGGCCGGACCATGACCCACGACTACAAACGCAACGGCACAACCACCTTGTTCGCCGCGCTCAACACGCTCGACGGCTCGGTGATCGGAACCTGCATGCCCAAGCACCGCCACCAAGAATGGCTGCGCTTCTTGCGCTTGCTTGAAAACCAGACCCCCAAGGACAAGCAGATCCATTTGATCGTGGACAACTATGCCACTCACAAACACGCCACGGTGAAACGCTGGCTGCAGCGCAATAAACGCTTCCACGTCCATTTCACGCCCACCTCAGCGTCGTGGCTGAACATGGTGGAGAGGTTCTTCCGAGACCTCACCGATAAGCGCATCCGCCACGGTGTCTTTCGTAGCGTCGGCGAACTCACCACCGCCATCGAAGACTACATCGCTCGACACAATCAGCAGCCCAAGCCCTTCATCTGGACTGCTACCGCTTCCGACACCCTTGAGAAGGTCAAGCGCGGCAAAGCCGCTCTTCTTAAGGTTCAATCTGATTGACGCACTACACTAGCACCTGGATCAACGCCACAACCGCTGCCGACGATAGTCTTTGGTTCACCTGGTCAACCGACAACCGCCGGGAAAACCTGTTGACGCGGCCGCTCCTGAACCAGATCTACGTCGCCCGGACCGACAGTGCCCCGCGGTCGGGCCGTGTTGCGCTGGCCGACCCATTGGTCCCCGCTGTCGAGGTGCAGGCGGGCCACGCCAACGAGCCCGAAGACCTGGCGGCGATTCGCGGCTACCGTGTGGCGCTCCACGGCCGCGAGATGCAAATCGTCCGCGGTGACCTGCACCGCCACACCGAGCTGAGTTGGGACGCCGGCGGGACCATCGACGGCTCACTGCCCGACTTTTACCGCTACATGATCGATGCCGCCGCCATGGACTTCGGCGCCTCGACCGACCACCAGGGAGGGGCCTACGACTACTGGTGGTGGTACTCGCAGAAAATGACCGACATGTACCACCTCCCCGGGAACTATGTCAGCCTCTATGGTTTCGAGCGCAGCGTCAACTATCCGATGGGACACCACAACGTGTTTTACGCCGATCGCTCCGGGGAGGTCATTCCTTTCTTCTTGAAGCGCTGGGTACCCGGCTATCTGCTCGACGATCAAGAAGAGCGTGGCGACCTTCCTGGGGTTGTGCCGCCTCAGGAACGAGATGAGCAGGGCAATGTCGTCGACGCCCGAGTGGCGGCGAACGACACGCTGATGCTGTTCGAGCAGGTTCGACGCATGGGCGGCGTGGCCATCGCCCACACGTCGGGCACTAACATGGGTACCGACTGGCGCTTCCACGACCCGGAGGCCGCGCCAGTGGTCGAGATCTTTCAGGGCGACCGCACCAGCTACGAGCAAGAAGGCGCGCCGCTGTCGGCCGACAGCCCGGCACCCGAGGATGCGCCCGGCGGCTACCGCCGAGAAGGCTTCGTCGACAACGCGCTGGCCAAGGGCTACATGCTCGGAACGATCGCCAGCTCCGACCACTATTCCACCCACTACTCCTACGCCATGGTCTACACCAGCTCTTTCACTCGCGAGGGTATTCTCGACGCCATCCGGCGACGCCACACCTACGGTGCCACCGACAACATCATCCTCGACGTGCGCATGGGCGATCACTTCATGGGCGACCGCTTTCGGGCAGCCAAAGCGCTCCCCATCCGAGTCCAGGTGCGTGGCACGGCTGAGGTCGACAAGGTCCACATCATCCGCGACGGGGGCGTCCGCTACACACACCGCCCTGGCGGGCAGGAGGCGGATTTCCAATTCACCGACACGGACTACGGCGGAGCCGGAAGCGCCCATTACTACTATGTCCGCGTCGAGCAGACCGACGGGCAGGTGGCCTGGGGCAGCCCGATGTGGGTTGATTACTAAACAGTCTTAATGGGGAAGATTTCGTTGACTGAGAGGCTCTGGCAAGAACACAAGATGTCGTTGCGTCTCTGCAATCGGCGACCTGCGTCATGCCGACCGTTGCCATCCGGACGTCGGCCTCGGAGAGTAGTCGTGCACATAGCCCTCATCAAGTCGTTCTTTTCATAGGACAAACTTACTTGCCCTGGCGTAGATCATCTCGGTGCAGTTGGCGACCACCACGGGATCTGGTGGCTTGCGGTTAGCAGCGATCCTCAAATCGGAAATCCGGGTCAAGGTGGGTTACGGTGAGTTGACAGTGCCTGCTGTAGGCAACACCGAATGACCCGCGGTCTTACATTGATATTTGTCGTGGCGCTGCCCGTGGCCGCACAATCGTTCCTCGTGCGTCTGGGGGTGGACGACAAACAGGCAACAGTCTGGAACGGTACGATCCATGTCGAGAATGGGGCGGTTGGCTCGCTCCAAGGTTGGCAGTTCGACGCAGACGACTCGATTATTTCGGACTCCGAGTGGCGAGCCACCAGCGCCGTAGAAGAGTACTGGTATGCGCCGTGGGAGCGCAGCCTACAGGGCACCAGGCGACACACCAAACCCAGCTCGCGCGGATTACTGCTGCGTTTGGAGATGCACGGCCCCGGTCGCGTTACCCTCGACACCGAACAAGGCGAGTTCTCGTTCGAGCCGGCCGGGATCGGCTGGGCCGACCGGCGGGAGTTCCTCGACGGCGCCGCCGAGGTCCTGCGTACGCCCGAGCCCAGGCAAGTCTCCGAGGGTCCCGCCGCGGAGGACTTTCCGTCGGGGCTCACTGATTCCCAAGGGCGCGAGCGACTGGCCTACATCACTTACACACACGGCGTGGGCGATCGCCTTTGGACCTCGACTGACGGCGGAGCAAGTGCTCTGACTCCCGACGGCCTCGATCTTGCAGGGACAGCCATGGCCGAGGACGGTGCCGGGCGTGTATGGGTTTTTTGGTCCGAGCAGCGGGACGGAAACTGGGACCTCTGGGCGCGAAGCATCGAAGACGATCGCTGGAGCGATGCACAACGACTGAGCAATTCGCCTGGCGCGGACATCCTCCCGGCCGCCGCAACCGATCGAGACGGCAGGATCTTTCTCACTTGGCAAGGAGGCCGGGACGGTCAGTTCGACGTATTCCTTCGCGTCCACAGCGGTGGTAGCTGGCAAGAAGAACTGCTCGAATCAACCTCAGCGTCGAACGATTGGCAGCCGGCCGTCGCCGCTTCAGGTGGCGAAGCAACGATCGTCTGGGATAGTTACGAGGCGGGCAATTACAATGTGCGCCTTCGTCAATGGAGCAACGGCCGCCTTCAGCCGCTCGCCAATGTAACGACCTCTGAAGCGTTCGAAGCGCACGCCGATGTTCATTACGACCCATCCGGCCGCCTCTGGCTCGCCTGGGAGGAGGGCGACGCCGATTGGGGCAAGGACTACGTCAACGAGGTCGAGAACGCAGGCATGGGGTTGCTGATGCGACGGCAAGTCCGCGTCGCTGCATGGCAAGCAGGCGATCTGCGCGAATTGCCCGGCGATCTCGCATCGATTCTGCCCGAGGAGGAGCGCCAAGTGTTCTTGGCCCCGAAACTCGCCTCTGACGGCAACGAAAACCTCTGGTTGTTTTTCCGCTATAGAACGCAGAGTCCAACCCGCGGCAAACCGGCGTTTCGGGCTATGTGGCGCCAGGCGGCAACCAGTTTTCAGCGCGGACAGTGGCTACAGGGGATCGAGTTTCCGGCCGGCTACGGACGCATCGACGCACCTGCCGCCGTGTTCACCGATCATGACGGCCAGATTCACGCCTACTGGGCCGGGGACGGGCGAACCTTTCCACGAGCGATGCCGGGCGACCCCGAAGAGCCCGAGCTCTATGCGGTAACGCTGGAATCGGCTGCACGGCAGGATGCCCCGCCACGTTTGCAGCGCTTCCGGGTTCCCCGGGATAGGTCGACGCCCGTTCATCCCAATGAAGCGACCGATGTCGCCCGCTTGCGCGAATACCGGGCGCGCATCGGGGAGCGTTCGCTGCGGATCGTGCGCGGTGACATGCATCGCCACACCGACCTGTCGTGGGACGGCAATCGAGACGGCTCGCTCTGGGAATCCTATCGCTATGCGCTCGACGCCGCCGCGATGGACTATCTCGGTGTCGCCGACCACAACGCGGGCGCCGACGTGCCCTACTCGTGGTGGATGATCCAAAAGGCGGCAGACCTATTTCGACTGCCTGGCACGTTCACACCGCTATACGGATATGAGCGTAGCCGGGGGTTCCCCAGTGGACACCGCAATGTGATGTTCGCCCAAAGAGGCGTGCCTGTGTTCGGGTTCACTCAGGCGGAAGTGACCGACAACCGCAACACCGGCGTAGAGCATCTCTACGAGCATCTCCGCGACGAGCGAGGAATCGTTATGGTGCACACGTCGGCGACCGGTGCGGGCTCGGATTGGACCGATGTGGCCGAGGACGTTGAGCCGCTTGTCGAGATTTATCAGGGCTACCGAACGAACTACGAGCACGATGGCGCGCCGCGCTCACGCACGCCTGAGCGGGACGAGCAGGCGATGGGGTTCATCTGGAATGCTTGGGCCAAGGGCTTGAAGCTCGGCGTCCAATCAAGCTCCGACCATGTTTCGACGCACGGCTCATACGGCATGATTTACGTCGATGAGGTCAGCACCGAGTCGATTCTCGAAGGCATTCGTGCCCGGCGCGCCTATGCTGCTACGGACAACATCCTCGTCGATTTTCGAGTCGACGGGCACCCGATGGGGGAGTCGTACTCAACCAGCGGCCAACCAACCATCAGCGTTAAGGTCGTTGGCACCGGACCGATCGAGAAAGTTGAGGTCATCAAGGACAATCGCTACGTCCACACGCACGAAGCTCGCGGAGCGGTCGAAGTCGACTTCGAGTACCGCGACAACACGCCCGGTATTAGCGGCAGTTACTACTACGTTCGCGTGGAACAACGGGATGGCGAACTCGCCTGGGCTTCCCCGATCTGGGTGAACTAACTCGTGGATCGTCTCGGAGAGAATCGTGGAAATGACTTGATGCGAAGAGCACCAATAAGCCCCACCCTGATGAAATTTGGCTCGTCGATCATAGACCGGCGCGTACTGCCGATTTCCGTTCGATGTGTCGCGTGTTTCTGTGCCGTAGCTTTATCGCTGCCCGCGGCGGACCCAGTCGAAACCGTTCGCAGCTATCGACAGTCTCGAGAGGCGCAACTGATCTCGAGCTTCGTGGATCTGCTGTCACTGGAGAATACGACCGGCGATCTTCCGAATCTTCGCCGCAACGCGAAACACTTGGTCGAACAATTTGCCGGGCGCGGCATTCGAACGCGGCTTCTTGAACAGACGGATGCCGCGCCGGTTGTATATGGGGAAATTCTGACTCCGGGCGCGACGCGGACCATCGGCGTCTACGTCCACTACGATGCGCAACCGACCGATCCCGCTCGCTGGGTTACGGAGGGGCCTTGGAAGCCGGCCCTATACGATGCACGGCACGATGATGGAGGTCGCCAAATTCCGTTTCCGGGCGTGGGCGATGCGGTCAATCCGGAGTGGCGACTTTATGGTCGGGCCTCGGGCGATGACAAAGCTCCGCTGATAGCTTGGCTTACGGCGATTGACGCTCTGCGTGATGCCGAAATTGCGGTCACTTCAAACTTCAAGTTCTTGTTCGACGGAGAAGAGGAACGAGGGTCGCCGAATCTTCATCGTTACCTCGATCACGATCGCGCGTTATTCGAAGACATTGACCTGTGGTTGTTTTGCGACGGCCCCGTGCACGCCAGTCGACAACCTCAACTCGTATTCGGAGTTCGTGGAATCGCGTCGATGGAAATTACTGTTTACGGGGCTAACCGTCCCCTACACAGCGGACATTACGGAAACTGGGCGCCGGTGCCGGGCACGCACTTGGCGCGACTGCTGTCAAGCATGAAGGACGACACCGGTCGGGTTCTCGTCGAGGGCTTCTATGACTCCGCGGAGCCGATTGGTGAGGCTGAGTTGGAGGCGCTGGCTGCTCTTCCCGTCGTCGACAATGAACTCCGCCGTGAACTAGGCCTTGCCGGCACTGAAGCGAATAACACCCTGCTTGCGGAGCGGCTTACACTGCCATCGCTGACGATCCGGGGGCTTTCTAGTGGCGACATTGGAGCGAAGGCGCGCAATATTATTCCTCCGACGGCGACGGCAAACCTAGGAATTCGGCTCGTGAAGGGAAACGATCCGGCTCAGATGCTTGAGTTGATCGAACAGCATATTCGAAAGATGGGATTTCACATCGTAAGCGAAGACCCCGACACGGCCACCAGGTTGCGGTACCCCAAGATTGCGAAGGTCGTTCGGGGACGTGGCACCCCCGCGGCCCGAACAGCGATGAATGTTCGAATCGCCGGTGAGATCGTCGCTGCTGTCGAGCGAAGTATCGACGGACCGTTGTTGAAAGTGCCAACGATGGGAGGAACGCTGCCGGTGTATTTGTTCACCGAGGGTCTGGGTCAGAGTGTGATCATCCTGCCGATTGCGAATCACGACAACAATCAGCACGCCGCCAACGAGAATCTGCGTCTCGCCAACCTCTGGTATGGCATCGACGTCTTCGCCTCGATTCTGGCGATGCCGTAGCCCACTGGATCTCCATGACTGCGTTCGCTGTTGCGCTATCGGAATAGCGCCCGCGCGGTTACAATCAAATCGAGTTCATTCGCCGCGAATGCGCTATGACCGGCCGCGCCAACAAAGCTTGCGAGAAGTTCCACGAAACCGCCGTTTCGTTCAGCGCCCGTCGATTCGTGGCGAGGCGGGTCTTGGGTTGTCTGTTGGTCGCGCTGTCGGCAACGGCTGCCGCCGAGGCGGCGGATCCGCTTGAATTTTTCGAGAGTGCCGTTCGCCCGCTACTCGCCGAAAAGTGTTTCGCGTGCCATACCCAGACCAAGATGGGTGGTCTCGAAATGGTGTCGCGACAGGCTTTGCTCGACGGCGGGAAGTCCGGACCGGCCATCGTTCCTCGATCTCCGGAGCGCAGCCTGCTCATACAAGCAGTGAGGTACGGGGATGAGCGGCTCAAGATGCCCCCTACCGAACGCTTGTCCGATGAGGAACTGCTCGTACTGACCAAGTGGGTGGACGACGGCGCGGTCTGGCCGGACACCCCGAGCCAAGAGTCGCCCCGCGCGGAAAAATTCAAAATTACCGATGACCATCGCGCGTTTTGGGCCTTTCAACCCGTAAAAGATCCAACGCCACCGCCCGACAAGGGAGCGCCCATTGACCGCTTCGTGAACGCGAAATTGGCGACGGAGGGCCTCGTAGTGGCTCCGCCGGCCGACAAGCGAACGCTCCTTAGACGCGTTTACTACGATTTAATCGGCCTGCCTCCGACCCCTGGAGAAGTGGACGCATTTTTGGCGGACGACAGTCCGCGGGCCTTCGAGCGGGAAGTGGACAAGCTGCTTGCGTCAGAACGATACGGGGAGCGCTGGGGTCGACTTTGGTTGGACGTCGCTCGCTACTCCGACGATCGCTTGAACTCAACGCAGGACGAGCCTTTTCCGAACGCCTTTCGCTATCGAGACTGGGTAATTCAGGCGTTCAACGACGACATGCCGTATGACTTATTCGTAAAAGCGCAATTGGCGGCGGATCAACTCAGCGAAGTCGAGTTCGAAGGCCGAACGCGAGAGGACGTCATGGGCGGGCTGGGGATGTTCGGCTTGAGCCCAAAGTTCCAAGACGACCGCATCGATGTCGTCGGCCGCGGTTTCATGGCGCTGACGATCGCTTGCGCCCAGTGCCACGACCATAAGTTCGACCCGATTCCTACCGAGGACTATTACGCAATGCTCGGGGTGTTCAATAGCACTCAGGTTTCCGAACACCCGCTGGTCCGGAGTGAGGTCGTAGAGGAATACCGAGCAAAGAAACAGTTAGCGGATGACGCGGAGGCGAAGCTTGATGAGTTCTTGGCAATGCAATCGCGGCAGCTTGTTGATGCCCTGGCCGCTCGGACAGAGGAATATGTCCTGGCGAGCTGGCGAGTTTCGGGTCCGGAAAAGTCTTCGCTCAATCGGTTGGCGAAGAAAGGTGGTCTGGACAAGGAAACTCTCAAGCGCTGGGTTGCATATTTGAACGGAGTCCCTAAGGAACACAAACTGCTCGATGAATGGCAAACGCTCCTCGACGGTCCGGCGTCTGAGTCACAGGTGAAGCTCTTCGCGAGCGAAATCCAACAAAAGTTGATCGTGGTGATTGCAGACAAGAAACGGATCGAGCTTGAGAACATAATCCTGCTCGGTGGCGACAACTCGGGCAAAAACCTCCGGCGAACCGAGCAGGTGGCCCTGCCTCGCGACGAATTTTACTTTTGGAACGACCTAGCATCCGCTAACCGGAGGACGATTCCCGAAACCGCCGAAACCGGAGTGCTGTATTACAAGGGTCAGGCACTCGAAAGATTCTTGTCTGGTGTGTGGACCGACCATGTTCGGGAAAGCCGCCGGCGTTTAAAGGAATTAGAAGAACAAGTACCGGAAAAATATGCTTTCCATCACGCTGTTTCTGACGTTGAGGCGCCACGAAACGAGCGGGTCCACATTCGCGGCAGTGAGGACAACTTGGGCGATGAAGTGCCGCGAAGGTTCCTGCAAGTGCTGTGCGAGGGCGAGCCATCGGCGTTTGAAAAGGGTAGCGGCAGGCTGGAGTTGGCGCGCGCAATCGCTTCGCCTGCGAATCCTCTGACCGCGCGAGTGATGGTAAACCGTGTTTGGCTCGGACACTTTGGGCGCGGCATTGTAGGGACTCCGAGCAATTTTGGAGTGATGGGCGAGCGGCCTTCCCACCCTGAGCTCTTGGACTATTTGGCGTCACGATTCGTGGAGAACACGTGGTCGGTCAAGGCCCTACATCGAGAGATCTTGCTTACCGACGTCTACCAGCGCGCTTCCCAACACAACGCGGCGGATTACGAGATCGACCCGGAGAACAAGTTTCTGTGGCGTATAAGCCGCAGTCGCCTTGACGTCGAGAGTCTGCGCGATTCGCTGCTCTACGTTTCCGGCCGGCTCGACGACAGAGTCGGAGGCCCACCGCGCAATTGGGAGGACGAACAGAACACGAGCCGGACCGTCTACAACTTCGTCAGCCGCCGTCGACTAGATGCTCGGCTGGGTTTGTTCGACTTCCCAAACCCGAACAAAACCAGCCCGCGGCGCGTGGAGACGAATACTCCCTTGCAGGGGCTGTTTTTCCTGAACAGCGATCTCGTGATGACAGCGGCAACTGCCTTGATCGAACGGCTATCGGAGGATGTCGGCGGCGATTCCGACAGACGAATCCATCGAGCTTACCGCCTTCTGTACGGGCGGGCTCCAAGCGACCGGGAAGCGGTTCTAGCGAAGCAATTTCTGGAGAAATCGAACAAGGCCTGGCCGGAACTGGCGCAGGTGTGGCTGAGTTCCAACGAGTTTCGCTATGTCAACTAAGTACAACCGCAGGGATCTTCTTCGCGTCACCGGCGCCGGATTTGGTGCGGTTGGATTGAAGACGCTTTTGGCGGAACAGAGCTCCATCGCTCCCCTGGCACCGAAGAAGCCACACTTTCCCGCGAAAGCGAAACAAGTCATTCATCTCTTTCTCAACGGGGCGCCTTCACACGTCGACAGCTTTGACTGCAAGCCGGTTCTTGAGAAGTATCACGGCAAACCGTACCCGGGCGGCAATCTTCGCACCGAACGCAAGACCGGCACGCTGATGAAGTCGCCCTTTGAGTTTACGCCTCAAGGCAAGAGTGGCATCCCGATCAGCGAAATCTTTCCGAGCCTAGGCTCAGTGATCGATGAATGTCTGGTGATCAATTCGATGCACACCGACATGCCGTTTCATGAGCCGTCGCTGTTCATGTTCAATTGCGGGCAACGTGTCGCCGGCCATCCGTCTTATGGTTCATGGTTGACGTATGGGCTAGGTACGGAGAATCAAGATCTACCCGGCTTCGTCGTGATGTGTCCGGGCTTTCCCGTAGTCGGTCCGCAATTGTGGACCTCAGCCTACCTGCCCGGCGCCTATCAGGGCGCCTACATTCGCAACACCGAGGTCGAACCGGAGAGACTTGTTCCGTTTCTCAAGAATCCTCGGCTTAAGGTTGAGGAACAGAAAGATCAATTGGAACTACTTGGTGAACTGAATGAACTGCATCGCGAGCGAGAAGGCGCTGCGCCTCAGTTAGACGCCGCGATTCATTCGATGGAGGTCGCGTTTCGAATGCAGTCCGAGGCGACCGATGCATTCGACGTTCGCTTAGAGACCGAACGGACCCGCGAGCGCTATGGCGACGGCGACTTTGCGCGCGGCTGCCTGATCGCACGACGGCTCGTTGAACGCGGAGTTCGCGTGGTGCAGGTCTACTACGGCAACCTACAGCCTTGGGACACGCACGACGATGTGCAGCGCATGCGCGGTCTGGCGGCAACGTCGGACAAAGCGATGGCGGCCCTAATTCAGGACCTGCGCGCGAGCGGCCTGCTCGATGAGACCGTGGTGCTGATCTCGGGAGAGTTCGGTCGGACGCCGACGGTTGAGGTCGCGGGCGTGACAAAACTACAGGCCGGACGCGACCATAATAATCACGGGTTTAGCGCGATTGTGGCGGGCGGCGGGTTCCGCGCTGGCATTCGATATGGCGCCTGTCCCTCGCCAAAACTACGTAGCCGTTTAAATTGAAGGGCTTGCGCCCAAGGACACTTGACCTTAGCGATTACGGAAACTTGGTGGCGTAACATGTTACGTGTCGAACGAAGCGTCCCACTTGATGGCCTTCCACACCGTTCCGGCCTGGACCGCAACTCCATGCAAGAGAGGGACTTAGGATTCGATTGAGTTTTGGGACACTACGCCCTCAATTCCAGCTCTACAGATCGCGCGCTTGGATCATTCAAGAGCGCATAACCGCGAGACCTGTCTTCCTGGACCGCATCGCCGCCACGCTCGACCGCTGCGCGTAGCGCGCTTTCGAGCCTCGCGTTGATCTGAAGTAGCTCTTCAGGGAGGCGCAGGGCCCCCGCAGGCTCGTCGAGGAAGCGGATAGTCTTGCTGGTGTTGCCCTGGAGCCCGATATATACCCTGCGATCGCCGCCTTCATCACAGCAGACAACCTCGATGTCCGTGGCGTCGGTCCCTACGGAGGCCTTTACGAACTCCCGAAGGACGCGCCGGTTCTCCTCGACCCAAGGAGTGCCTTCGTTCAGAGGCAGAGCGCTACGGATCGCCTCCACGTCAAGGCCGCGATACCCGAAGAACTCGATTCCGCCGATCCGTGACTCAGCGCTGCACGTCCCCGCAATCAGAAGAGCGGCTCCGTAGAGAGTCACCTTTGGCATGCATTCATGCTACGTGAGATGCGGGCCGCAACGGCTCGCGGTCAAGACGAATCTCAGGAGGGCCTGCCGGACACTTCCGACATGTCCGAGAAGTCCGAGTCTCGCCATTGGGTGGAGTCCGAGGGGCCAATGAGGTGGTCGGGCCTACCTAAGCGCAACCGTACGGGTTCCATCGGCGCGATCGCCGCCCACTGTCAAGAGGACGGGGACCGCAGGACCAGAAGGGGCTGCCTGTGGGATACGAACGTTGATCTGAAGAACGCCGGTCCGGACACCTTGAAACACGATCTCACCCGGGAATCCGCCGAAGCTAACCTCGACCGCCATGACCGGTATGGGCCATCGGCCGACCGGAGGTAGCTTCCCGTCGATGGCGGCCGGGTTAGTTCTGCCCTCTCCGGTCCCGAACAACGTGAGGATCTCGCCGCGTAGAGCGGGGTTCGCTGCCGAGTTGAAAGTATTGTCCTGGTTGACCGCAGCGGCCTGGTCGGCCCCGAACGCGAACAGCCCGGGAGCGACATCCGCAACCGCTAGCACGACGTCGTTCGAAAGCCGCCCTTGGTACTCGACCTGGACCGTTGTGATTTCCGAAACTCCGTAGGGCACCAGCGCTGTCACTTGGTTGGCAGACGCGTGCACCATCGGAGCCTGTATTCTGTCGATAAACACGCGGGTCTCGCCGGTGTAGTTCTCGAGGTAGCCGGAGAAATCGAACTTGCTCGACGCCAGCTCCGCCGGCCCGAGTCCCGATCCGAAGATGGTGACCATCTCGCCCGGGGCGACGGGCCCTGAGGCGAACGTCGCAGCGTTGACGATCGCGCCAGACGCAATGAGCGGTGCCGGACCCGGTTTCGGGCCTTTCGCAATCTCAATGCCGGCAAGCAAAAGCTCATCGCGGCCCTGAGCGACGCCCCTTCTTGAGCGCATGACGGGAATCGTAGGCCGAATCCCGACTCCATGGAAGCGCGAGCCGTCCTGCTTGAGAACCCGCATTCCGGTCCAAATCACGCGGAAGCCGCCGGGCAAGTCGAATCTGTTGATGTTGCCTGTCGTGCCGGCAGTCGCCCCCCCCAAAAACTCTCCGAGTCGGTAATGCTCAATCCAGTCCAAATCGGTCTCTGGTTGGCTTAGGACGGATGCGTCCGTGAGGAATACGGTCTTCGCCGTCAAACGAGGCTGACGCGGCGAAAGAGTGAAGAAGCTCTGCTCAAACGTGAGATCGGTCTGATCGGGAAGACGAGGGGTAGGGTAGTTGAAGAGCTCGCTGTCAGCGGGAACGTCCACAAGGTGCTGAACCCAAGTCGGCGGATAAAACTCAGGGTAGCCGCGCATGTCGAAGACGATTCCCTGAGCCTCTTGCATGCGGGACAATGAGGCCGAAAACTCTTCTGCCGTGAGCCGATCGATGTTGACGTAGAGAATCCCAGGTTCAAGCTCCGCCACTGTGTCGGGACGCGGCTCGGACCAGTCTGAGGCAAACCGTCGACAATCAAAAGAGACGTTGTGCCGGCCCCCTGGGTTGTCGTAGGGCTCGAGTTCGAGGCTCATCCGCTGCTCGCTAGCGTCGCAGCGAGCAAGCCTGCGCAATGCCCGGTATCGAAGGAACTGTGGAGTGGCTGCTGAGCTGTGGGCTTCGATCTCAGCCAAGGCGGGTTCAACGGCGACGCCGTCGACGGACAGGACGCGGTCGCCCGGCTTGACCTCTTGCCCTTGTGCGTCCTTCACCCGCACCACGATTACTTGACCGTCAACTCTCCGCCACACGAGAGGAACGGTGTAAATCGGCTCACCGCGATCGGTAACGTCTCCATGACCGTCCTTCACCGCAGCGACAAGCCTATCCATCGTCGCCAGAAAATCGCGCCGCGAGTTCTGCTCTGCCGCAGCGCTGAGGGCGCGACGCAACTCGGACGGCATGTCGACCTCGGTGATGTGGAAGTAGGGGTAGAAATGTTGAAGGACGTTCCACGTGATGATGACGTTGACCAGGCGTGTGGCGCGGTCACGTAGAGTCCTCGCCCATGGTTCGCTCGCCGCGCGCAAGTCACGTCTGGGCAGAGTGCGGCCCTCTGCACTAAACAGTGAGGTCGGAACGCGTGCTGAGATGCCGCGGGCCAACGGCGCCTCGTAGACGTCGAAAGGATTCCCGTGGCTTGCGGGGATCTCGCCGTTCGAAATCCTGGCCGATTGTCGCGAGCTGTTGTAGCTCGGCGTAATTGTGCCGATACCGAGACCCCTGTGGAACCAACGCGTCACGCTGTCGGCCTGCACAGCCGATAGACGCAACTCGGAGGGCTCCGACTTGTCGGCGCCGCTAACGTATACACGCACTGTCGGTGCCACCGGGTCAAATATCGCTTGCAGTCGAGAGGCCAGATCTTGCGGCGTCGCGGCACCCTCCACCTGGCGGACACCTTGGATCAGGAAAGTGTCCCAATCCGCCTCCGTAGCCTGATCGCTTGGGTGGAAGTAGCGTACGTATCCGGCGAGCTTGCCGAATGCGACAACATTCTCGAGCCCCTCATCAGAGAAAGGCCGCGGCCCCTCCGCCGGCTCTGTCAGCAGCTCATCGGTGACTTCCAGCGTCGCGTCGTCGAACCAGGCCGTGCCTGGCGTGCGGAGGAAGATCCCAAACAGGACGTTCGTAGCCTCGATGTCGACAGTAGCGTCGATTGTGTAGTAGGTCCAGCTTGTCCCTCGGATGGGTCGGTTCGCCATATTGTCGAAGAAGCTGAAGCCGCCGTCGGGACGATCGACGCGCATCCACATTTGAGCCGTGGCCCCAGCCTCTACTCGCGCGGCCGCCCGAAAACGGACCCTGCGCGCTGCGAGGTCAGGGCCGACAATGGACGATCGAAGAACGCCGATGGCGCCCGGGCTGATGCTTGGGTCGGCGGTGATGACCGCGCATTGGGAGCCCTCGATGCATCCCTCGTCGGTGACCGCGAACCGAAAGCCTTCGCGCTCGATCGCGACCCAGGACGGCGGAGGCTCGCCAACGACTCCGGTTTCAAAGCCGCCGTTCGCGAGCAGGCTCTGGGCGGGGAGCACTGCGACCGCCCCCAGGACGAGCGAAACGAGCAGAACAGCTAGGCATTGGCGTCGCGCGTGCATGCTCCCTATATACGTATCAAATACCGAGGCGGTACTGTCAAGTTAAGCGATAACCGGGGGGACAGGCTACCATATGCAGTATTCAAAACGACCTTGATCACCAACATCGTGGGGTAATCTTAGGCTGTAATCCGTTAACTTGACAGTACCGTGTGGCTACTTTGTCCTCTCGGATCGAATCCGCCCGCGGTCCACTCGGCCTGGCGATCGACCGGGACCTCTACTTCGAGCCAGGTCCCTTCAGCCCAGTCATTAAGCGCTACAGCGCCGAGCGCGGAGCGTGGTGCCTCTTTCCCGCCCCGACTATTGGTCGGGGCTTCTTGCGCCACTATTCCCGGGTGGGTCGCCTAACGTCGCGTGACAGCCCACAAGCGGTCAACGCAGCTCAATTCCTTTGGGGATTTTTCAATCGATCGACCAGACCGGAATTCAGGTTGTTGATCTTTGAGGATCCTAACAGCTACAAAATTATCTACAGTGGGTTTCCGGAGGATGCCGAAAACGGCCGTAAGTTGTTGAAAATAATGGTCGGGGCGGAGGGATTTGAACCCCCGACTTCCTGCTCCCAAAGCAGGCGCGCTACCAGGCTGCGCCACGCCCCGCGTCGACCAACTCTTCTAATTGTAGCGGGAGCGTTGGGCCTTCGGCCTTGCGGCCCAAAATCTGCTGCTACTGCTTCAGCTTCCATTCAATTTGGCGCAAGATTCCTTGCAACATCCGAGCGTCCTCCGGGGCCAGTCGTAGACGATTGACGAACCGCCGTAGCGTCAATGTTTGGGTCTCAACTCCGTCCTCATGCAAGAATCCAGATTCACCGAGTACGGGTAACAGCATCTGTAGAATTCGCTCGCGCCCAGCCGCGCTTACGCTAGCGGGCGTTTTCAACTGGGGCGCGGGCTGAGCGTTTCTAGCAATTTCGTAACAGCAGATCGCCACTGCTTGGCCCAAATTCATCGATGGGCAGTCGTCGCTTGTCGGGATCGTGATCACCCAATCACAAAACGTCAGGTCTTCTCTACTCAGACCAAATTTTTCCGAGCCAAACACGAGCGCCGCTTTGCGCTCTTCGAGATGCGTCCGCAATGCGCTTGCCCCGCTCGGCAATAGCCGTCGGACGTGCTTTTGTTTGCGCTGCTCAAGGCCTGAGCTGGCGACCACCAGATCCGCGTCTCCAAGGGCCGCCGCCATGTCGTCGGTTACCGTGGCTCGTTGTAATACCTCGGCGGCCCCCGCGGCGGATCGCGCGTTTTGAAACGCCTCGACATATGGGCGGACCAGCCACAGGTCGTGAAAACCAAAGTTGAACATCGCGCGCGCGGCCGCCCCGATGTTGAGGGAGTTACGCGACGACACCAAGACAACGCGCAGGTTATCTTGCCAAACAGCCATCTCTTTCGGTCGGTCCGCCGAGCCCCTATCCGCGAATCATCTGCCGCAACACGTACTGTAGGATTCCGCCGTTGCGATAATATTCCACTTCTTGCGGCGTATCGATGCGCACGACGGCCTCAAACGTGACTGCCGCGCCGCCGCCGTCGGGCGTCGCGGTGACCGTCACGGTTTTTGCGGAGCCATCCCCAAGGCCGGTGATGTCAAAGGTCTCGCGCCCCGTCAATCCGAGCGATGCAACATCGTCGCCTTGTTTGAACTGCAGCGGGAGCACGCCCATGCCGACGAGGTTCGAGCGATGAATTCGCTCATAGCTGACGGCGATCGCGGCACGGATACCCAATAATGACGGCCCCTTCGCGGCCCAATCTCGCGATGAACCGGTGCCGTATTCTTTCCCGGCTAGCACGATCAGCGACGTTCCCGCTTCGCGGTATTTCACCGAGGCGTCGTAAATCGCCATTTGCTCGCCATCCGGAAGGTGCTGCGTCCAGCTTCCTTCGGTGCCCGGCGCTAGCTGATTACGGAGTCGGACGTTCGCAAAGGTGCCGCGCATCATGACTTCATGATTGCCACGCCTTGAGCCATACGAATTGAAATCTACAGGTGCGATTCCGTGATCCTGTAGGTACTTTCCCGCCGGGCTATCGGCCTTGATCGCACCAGCCGGCGAGATGTGATCGGTCGTAACGCTATCTCCCAGTAGGGCCAGGGCGCGCGCGCCGCTGATGTCGCTCACTTCTCCAGGCTCAGCTCCCATATCCGTGAAGTACGGTGGGTGCCGAACGTAGCGCGAGTTATCGTCCCAATCGAAAAGCTCCGACTCCGGGGCCTCTAGAGCCGCCCAGCGCTCGGTTCCTTGATAAACGCTTGCGTACGACTCCTTAAACATCTCGGAGTCGACCGAGGCGGCAATGGTGTCGTGAATTTCCTTTTGTGAAGGCCAGATATCTCTGAGGTAAACAGGCTTCCCTTCGAGGTCGTCACCAAGCGACTCAGTTGCGATGTCGAAGTCCATTTGTCCCGCAATTGCGTAGGCAACGACAAGTGGAGGTGACGCCAGGTAGTTCGTTTGAACCTCGGCGTGAACGCGGCCTTCAAAGTTGCGGTTGCCCGAGAGAACCGAAGCCACAATGAGGTCGCCCTCGCGGATAGCTCTAGAAACTTCCTCCGGCAGCGGCCCCGAGTTGCCGATACACGTTGTGCAGCCGTAGCCGACGACGCTGAAGCCAATCATGTCAAGGTACTGGCTCAGCCCCGAATTTTCCAAGTACTCAGTAACGACTTTTGACCCGGGCGCCAGGCTGGTCTTCACCCACGGTTTGACCTGTAAACCCCTCTCGACGGCCTTCTTCGCGACCAAGCCGGCACCGAGCATCACGGCGGGATTCGAGGTGTTCGTGCAGCTTGTGATCGCGGCGATCACCACGGCGCCGTGTCGAATTTCGCACTCAGAACCTTTGATGACAGCTTTTACCGCGGTAGCTCGCGCATCAACGGCAACTCCACCGCCACCGCCGGCAGAGCGCCTCGCGAGCGATTCATTTACCACGGTTTCAAAGGAACTTGCCGCCTGGCTCAAAGCGACCCGATCTTGCGGGCGCTTGGGGCCCGCAATCGACGGCACGACTTCGCTCATGTCGAGTTCAAGAGTGTCGGAGTACTGGGTGGGGGCGGCGCCCGCGAGCCGGAAGAAACCTTGCGCTCTGGCGTAGGCCTCGACCAATTCGACTTGCTGCTCAGAGCGGCCTGAAAGGCGCAAATAGGCGAGCGTTTCTTGGTCGATGGGGAATAACCCGCAAGTTGCACCGTACTCGGGCGCCATATTTGCGATGGTTGCGCGGTCGGCCAACGGCAATTCGTCGAGGCCGTCGCCGAAGAACTCGACAAATTTCCCGACCACTCCCTTGGCCCGCAGCATCTCCACTACCGTTAACACCAGGTCGGTCGCCGTTGTACCCTCGGCTAGCTTGCCGGTAAATTTGAAGCCCACTACCTGCGGAATCAGCATCGAAATGGGCTGGCCCAACATGGCGGCTTCGGCTTCGATTCCACCGACACCCCAACCGAGCACTCCGAGCCCGTTGATCATCGTGGTGTGGGAATCGGTGCCAACCAGCGTGTCGGGGCAGATGTACGCTTCGCCGTTTTTCTCGCCCAAAAACGCAACACGCCCTAAGAACTCGAGATTAACCTGGTGGACGATTCCCGTCTCGGGCGGCACGACCTTAAAGTTGTCAAACGCGCTTTGCCCCCACTTGAGGAACTGGTAGCGCTCGCGGTTCCGCAAGTACTCGATTTCACTGTTGAGCCCGAGGGCGTTCGCCGAACCATAGTTGTCAACCTGCACCGAGTGGTCGATCACCAATTCCGCCGGCTGCAGCGGGTTGATCTTTCCCGGATTGCCACCCATCCGCTTCATTGCCTCGCGCATGGCCGCCAGGTCGACGACGGCGGGGACGCCCGTAAAGTCTTGCATCAAGACACGTGCCGGTCGGTAGGCGATTTCGACGCTCGGAGTAGCATTCGGGTCCCAATCAAGAAGCGCCTGGATGTCTGACTTCGGCACCGTGATACCGTCTTCATTCCGCAGAAGGTTTTCAAGCAAGATCTTGAGGGAAAACGGTAGTCGCGCGGCGGCGTCGCCGGCCAGCGCCGGCAGCCTATAGATGGTGGCGCCGCGGCCGCCGACCGTAAGCGTGTCTTTGGTGTCGAACGAGTTCATACAAGCCCTTTCCGATTGTTCCGACGGAGAGCGAGTGGCTCCCGGCCGCCGCGCGATCGATCGCGCACCGACGTCGATCATTTATGATCTCACCCCGAACTTCCGGGTAACAAGGAAGGTTGCATTCTATACCTCGGATTCGAGGCCGAATATGCCGCGATCGAGCATTTCCGCCGATGATTCGGTCGAACTAACGGAGGTCTTAGCGATGTTCTCAATTTCGTTGCTCGACCGAGTGGTATCGAGCATAGGTGCGCGCGTCGAGCGCAAAGATAAGCCTATGCTCAGCGATCGAGATCCCAAAAAACAGTCGGATTCGTTTCGCCGCAGTCTCGAAGCCGCGGCTAATACCGAGCTCGATACATACACCAGCGGAGGTGATCAAGAACACGACGAACCGTAACAGCGCCAGGTGCACCATTACAATGGGCGCATGGCCCGTTGCGTCCTCGTTGCGTGCATCATTTTTCTCACCGTGCCGGCCGCCTGGTCTCAGGGCCGCAGCCGTCCCCTCCGTGCTCGTCGGCCGGCCGAGCCGCAGCTTGCTCCGACGTATAGCAAAGAGGTTGTCCGGATCATGCAGCAAAAATGCCATACCTGCCACCGTCCCGGAGAGGTCGCGCCGTTCTCGCTACTGACGTACCAAGATACGTCGCCGCATGTCCGCGATATTGAGCATGTCATCGAAACGGGCGAAATGCCGCCCTGGAGGCCCGTAGTTGGCGACTTTGAAAATGACAGGCGCTTAGAGCCGGGGCAGAAAGAAACTTTGCTTGAGTGGATCGCAACTGGGGCGTCAGAAGGCAATCCCGACGATCTGCCGCCGCCGCTCCAGTTCAACCTCGACTGGACTCTTGGTCAACCGGACCTAGTGCTCACCCACCCTGCGTACACACCTAACCCAGAAGACGAAGACGACTACCGCTGCTTTAGCGTCCCGACCAATTTACTCGCTGAAAAAAAGATTCGCGCGGTGGAGATCAGGCCGGGGAATAGCCGCATCGCGCACCACGTCATTCTCTACGGCGACCCAACCGGCGCGTCTTTGGCGCTCGACAATGCCGACGAGGGTTCTGGTTATAGTTGCTTCGGTGATGCGGGCATCGATCTGGCACAAGTATACGGTGGCTGGGCTCCCGGCAATCGTCCACAAGTCTTGCCGGCCGGCACTTCCCAGACAATTCCGGCCGCTTCGCGCATCTCGATTCAGGTCCACTATCACCCGGACGGCACGCTGCAGAGCGATGAAACGCGTGTCGGAATCTACTTCACCGAAGAAGAGTCGACCCGAAATCTTGCGTACTTCCCCCTGGTCAACCGATCTTTCTCGATCCCGCCAGGCGAGACTAACTTCGAAGTGACCGCTGGGTTTACGAACCCATTTCCCGGCGTAACGTTGTACGCTGTGCTGCCGCACATGCATTTACTGGGGCGGCGGATCGGCGTCGAGATTACGCGTCCTGGTGAACCCATGCGAGAGATCATTCGCATCGATGATTGGGACTTCGAATGGCAGGATACGTACTGGATGAGGGAGCCCCTAGATCTGCTCCCGGGCACTCGCGCGGTGCTCCGAGCCTTTTACGACAACTCCGCCTCTAATCCGCGAAACCCAAATGACCCGCTGGTGGCGGTTGGTTGGGGTAATGGGTCGAACGACGAAATGGCGCTAGCATTCTTGCTGGTGTCGGTTCCACCGGGCCTCGGTTTTTAGAACTCGGTCAGTCGTTGTCGAAGAGCGCCTGGAACGGCCGCTTGCCTGTTCCTAATCGACCTTGCCGAAATTCCTCCAGGCTCATCTTGTATTGGACAAGACGAATGGGCTTCCGCCTAACCCAACTGTGCTACGCTAGCCACTCGCAAAATCAACCGGGGTTGGGAGTAGCAATGAATCGTAACCGTCTGTTTCTCGCAAGTTGCGTAGCGCTGGTCACCACGTCGATGGTTTTCTCGATCCGTGGCGACATCCTAGACGCGCTCGGCGCCGACTTCCATCTCAACAACGAACAGTTAGGGCAGATTCTGAGTCCCGCATTTTGGGGATTCACTCTCTCGATCATCATTGGCGGATCGCTCGTCGACCTTTTCGGAATGCGTCGGCTGCTGATGTTATCCGGTTTCGGCTACGTTGCCGCGATCCTAGCTGTCATTTTCGCTCCGTTCCCGAGTGGACCGGTCGAGTCGGTGTTCACAAACGGAAGTTGCTTGCTGCTTTACGCTGCCATGTTGACCCTAGGTTTATCGCAGGGCCTAGTCGAGGGTGTCATCAATCCGCTGTGCTCGACCCTTTACCCCGACGACAAGACGCATCGCATGAACGTGCTCCACGCATGGTGGCCCGGTGGGTTGATCGTTGGCGGCCTAATCGCGTACTTCATAACCAAAGCCATGGGACTTGACCAGGGCGTGGACGCCGCGGCGGCCACCCTCGGCTGGCGTATCAAGCTGGCAACGATTTTGCTCGCGGCGGTCGTATATATGTGGATGATTCGCGGCCAACAGTTTCCGGCAACTGAGCGTGTAACCGCCGGGGTGTCGAATAGCGAAATGTTTCGCGACCTCGCTCAGCCGATGTTCCTAATCTTGTGGCTGTGTATGTGGCTGACTGCCGCGACCGAACTCGGCACGGACCAATGGGTTAGTTCGCTCGTTACGAACTTAACGGGAATGCAGGGTGTACTCGTTTTGGTCTATACCGCCGGCATCATGTTTGTCATGCGATTCTTCGGCGGTCCACTGGCCCATAAGTTCTCGCCGTTCGGGTTGCTGACGATTTCAGCCGTGCTGGCCGCTGTGGGTTTGTACGGCCTCGGCTCCATCAGCACCATGACGGGAGTATTCGTTGCGGCGACCATCTTCGGCATCGGCAAGACCTACTTCTGGCCGACGATGCTCGGAATCACCTCTGAGCTATTTCCCAAAGGAGGCCCCGTCGCTCTAGCGGTAATGGGCGGGACTGGCAATCTAGCCATCGCATTCGTTGTCCCGATCATGGGCGGCTGGTATGACGCCGGTGGCGCTGCCACGACGTTTAAGAATGTCGCAATCATGCCCACGGTGCTGATTGCGCTTTTCGCCGGCCTATTCCTGTACTTCCGCTCGAAAGGCGGATACAAAGCCGTCGAGCTGGAAACTACGTGAGCACACAGACTGTGCGCCAAGCCAAACGGAAGAGGAACGACTTTCGGGCCGGGACTGGCACATGCGATCTCGTAATCTCGCCACCTTGACGAATCCTAGTGTTGCCTGTCCCCTATCCCGCACAGCCAGCTAGACTACAGGCATGAAGCGCCATGCAGCGCTAATCCCGCTTTCGCATCAGCATCACGATGCATTGGCGCTTTCCGTTTTCATTGATCGCGGTTTGAGAGACGAGCCGACGATCGCGAAGGCCCGCGCGCTCCGCTCTCAAGCCACCGACACCTTTGAACTGTTGCTCCGCGGACACTTCGAGGTCGAAGAGTCGGTCGTGTTTCCGGCTGCCAGGGCTCATCTGCCCGATCCAGGGCTAATCGATGGATTGTTGGACGACCACCAATCTCTAAGACAGCTATTCAAGAACCTAAACAATCACGCCGACTCCGAACTCATCGCCGCGCTCAAAGAACTGGGCGTTCAGCTCGACCGGCATATTCGGACGGAAGAGAGATTTCTGTTTCAAACGATGCAAGAAGTTTTCGACGATTCCATGATGGCGACACTCGGGAACGAAATCACCGCGAAACTCAATGTAGTGTGTCTAACTCCAACATTGAAACAAAGCTAACACTCTAACACCCGCAAGCACCATAAACTCTCTGGGACTTTGGTGTTAGAACTATTGACATGGTACGTATAGAACTATACAATGGACGCCAGGGCCGTTCAAATCGTAGTTCGGGGGAGAGTAGCATGTCAAAAGCAAGTGTTTCAGACTCGCAAGAGTCCGTGGAAGATATAGAAAAGAAACAAGTTGACAAGAAGGTAATCACAATCGCGCTAGCCGATGATCATACTATCTTTCGCGATGGTCTGCGTCGCTTGCTTGCGCTGGAAGAGGATTTCGAGATCGTCGCAGAGGCTGAAGATGGCAGCGAGGTGGCCGATATCATCCGAGATCAGAAGCCTGACGTATTACTTCTAGACCTAAAAATGCCCGGCCTCGATGGTTTGCAGACGCTGCAGCGCCTTCAAGCGGCGAAAATCCACACCAAAGTCATTGTGCTGACAGCTTCCGAGGATGAGGGCGAATATGTCCAGGCAATGAAATTTGGAACGTCGGGCATCGTACTCAAGCAAACGGCGACAGATCTACTGATCAAGAGTATCCGAAAAGTGGCTGACGGCGAAATTTGGCTCGACGCGCGAACGACCGCGGCCGTTATGAGGCAGTTCGCCTCCCCCAACGAGCCCGCCTCGCGAGATCGCGACAAGCCGCGTTTAAGCAATCGCGAGACAGAAATCGTGGCGTTTGTGGCTCAGGGCTTCAAGAACAAAGAAATTGCTGAGCGCATGTTTATCAGCGAGCAGACGGTAAAGAACCACCTGCATAATATTTTCGACAAGCTTGGGGTTTCCGACCGCCTTGAGTTGGCTCTCTACGCGATACACCGCAACATCCGCCCGTCCTAAACTTTCACAAGGCTGCGTTCCAGATTTTCTTCGATCTTCTGATTGATCCCGCCCTTTTCGAGTTCGATCGCGACTCGGATTGCGTTCTTAATGGCGTTGGCGTTTGACCGGCCATGGCAAATGATAGTGCCACCCTTGACTCCAAGCATCGGCGCTCCGCCGTACTCGGTATAGTCGACGCGCTTGCGAAAATCGTCGAACGCGCCCTTCGCTAGACCGTAGCCAATCTGTCGAACTACCGTTGCTTCGAGCGACTCGCGCAGCATCGACTTAATGGTCGCGACGAGCCCCTCGCTAACCTTAAGCGCGACGTTTCCGGTGAATCCGTCGCAGACAATGACGTCAGCATCACCCGAGTATAGATCTTGCCCTTCGACGTTGCCGATGAAGTTGAGCGGCTGCTGTTTGAGTAGTGGAGTCGCCTGGCCCGTCAGCTCGTTGCCCTTGTGCTCCTCTTCGCCGATCGAAAGGATGCCCACTCGAGGGTTCTCGCATCCGAAGAGAACCCGCGAATAGACATCGCCCATCACTGCGAATTGAACTAACATTTCCGCCGAGCAATCGACGTTGGCTCCAACATCGAGTAGCAGTGTCCAACTGCGCTTCAGAGTAGGAAATATCTGCGCGACCGCCGGCCGGTATACGCCCGGAATACGTCCGATCACGGTTAGAGCCGTAGCCATCACGGCCCCGGTGTTGCCGGCGGAAATCAAGCCCTGTGCTCGGCCTTGGCGAACCTGTTCCGCCGCCACGCGAATCGAACTGTTTCGCTTAGCCCGTAGCGCCTTCGCAGGGTTGTCGCGCATCGTCACGACTTCGGTTGCGTGAACGATATCGATATCTGACGGTGCCGGACCATGCTTGCCCAATTCGCTGGACAATTCGTCCTCCCGCCCGACTAACAGGACTCGCGCGCCATACTCGCGGATTGCCTGCAGCGAACCTTCGACCTCCGCCGACGGAGCGTCATCACCGCCCATCGCGTCGACGGCAATGGTAATGGCTTTAGGCACGGGATATTATCGCGGCTAATCGCTGAGACTACTCGGCTTCGGCTTCGATTACTTCGCGGCCCTTGTAATAGCCACAGTCTTTGCAAACACGGTGCGGCATTACGGCCGCACCACACTGCGTACAAACCGACGTCGACTTCGGCGTCAGGTAATCGTTCGCGCGCCGCTTGCTGGTGCGCGCTCTGGAGTGTCTACGTTTCGGATTCGGCATAGCTCGTCTATCAATCCTCGATTTCTAATTCTCAAAACTCATGTGCCGCAGCGAGTCCCAGCGTGGATCGACAAACTCTTCGCGGCAGTCGCAGTCAGTCTGATTCAAATTTGCTCCACACAGCGCACAAATTCCTTTGCAGTCTTCACGGCATAAGATTCGCATCGGCAGCCACAATTGCAGCTGCTCTCGAACCACATCGATCAGCTCGATGCCGTTCTCCTCGTAGAACCCAATGTCATTGTCGTCCTGGCTAATCTGCTTTTCCTCGTTACGTGCGATCGTCTCCATCGGCTGAAAAAACAACTCGAATTCGGCGTCAAAATTCTCTTCCAGACCCTCAAGGCAGCGCGCGCAACCGTTCTGAACATCTACCGTGATGGACCCATGGACGCGGATGGTTCGTGCACCCCGCTTGTCGAGCAGTTCAGCCTGCCCCGAGGTCTTTAAGTCGCTCGCCTGCGTCCAGTTGTCAGGTAGGTTGATCAGCCCTGGAACGAACTCTGCATCAAATTGGAAGGGCTTATGCTCCAGCTCCCCAATAATGATGAACAGACCACCGCACACACAGAATCTCTTCCCTTACTCATTATAAGCGTGGACCGAGGAGTTCTGCGATCAATATGCCCCCGATTCGTCTGTAAGCATTCGGCGCCGGCCGACGGAGCGGGGTATATTCGCGAAATACGAACCCCGCACTATTTTTCCAGTGAGACTTTGACTACACCGTGCGGGTGCAGAGTCGATTGATGTCAAGAAAACGAGGCGTGGACGGAAGTCCACGCTTTCTTCGGGTTCTCGGTTGATCCGCTTCGAGGTCATCGCTTACTTACGGACGGATTTGGGATCTGCCGGTCAAATGTCTGTGTACCTAAGATCCGTACAATAGACATTCAAGCAATGAAAATAAAAGAGCTTCGCGTCCATTCCGTCGCGATCGCAGATCCCCCGTTACGCAGTTCGTATGGCCTCCACGCGCCATACGCGCTGCGCAACATCGTCGAACTCGAAAGCGAAGACGGCCTCATCGGCATCGCGGAGACCTACGGCGGCGAAGCTCCGGCTGAAGCGCTGCGAGCTGTTAGCGAGCGGGTCGTCGGGGCGGACGCATTTCGACTTACCGGCGACTTGCTCTATATGGTCGAGGGAGAAGGCGACGGGCTCGACCGATCGCACACCATGCATACGCCTGGAGAGAACCCCCTCGACGCCGGGCCGCGCACATTCTCTGCAATCGAAACCGCCTGCCTCGATTTGATCGGTCGCGCTGTAGACGCACCGGTTTGCGATCTCCTAGGTGGCCGTGTGCGCGACGCAGTCCCGTTCTCGGCTTACCCGTTTTACAAACACGCGGGCGGCGGAGGCGAAGGGGACGACGCGCGGGACGACAAGTACGGCGAGTGCCTAACACCGCAATCCATCGTCGCCCAAGTCCGCGCGATGAAAGAAGAGTATGGCTTTGCTGATATCAAATTCAAAGGCGGAGTGCTTGACCCAGACGTCGAAATCGAAACGATCAGGCAACTGCGCCGGGAGTTCGGACCCTCCGTACCATGTCGCATCGACCCGAACTCAGCGTGGACCGTCGAGACGTCGATTCGAGTTGGCGAAAGTCTGAAAGAAGAACTTGCCGATGGTGGCTACCTCGAAGACCCAGCGGCGGGCATCGATGGCATGGCCGCCGTACGCAAGGGCCTACTGGCAAAAGGAATCGAGACACCGTTAGCCAGTAACGTTGCTGTCACCGCGTTTGCACATATGCCGCCGGCAATCGCGACCGACGCGGTCCAGGTGGTGCTGTGCGACCACCATTTCTGGGGTGGCATGCGCCAGGTACGACACCTCGGAAAGCTCTGCCAGACGTTCGGAATCGCTCTGTCGATGCACTCTAATTCCCACCTCGGTATCTCTCTGATGGCGATGACGCATGTCGCGACGGCGACCAAGAATCTCACCTATGCTTGCGACACGCACTACCCCTGGCAGTCGTCTGATGAAATCGTCGCCGGCGGAAGAGTCCCGATTGTCGACGGCAAAGTTCGGATTCCTAATAGAGGCGGCCTGGGCGTTGATCTTGATTACGATCAACTGGCGCGCCTAAAAGAACGTTACGAAAAGATCCCGTATCGCAAACGCGATGACGAGGCTGAGATGCGAATACACGTCGACCCGTCATGGAAACGTATTCTGCCGCGCTGGTAAAGCGACAAGTTTGAGTTCCACGCGACCGCCTTACGGCACGCTCATGGCGAATCTCGTGATAATCTCTTGCATGAAGATGCGAAGTCAACTAGCCCGCGTTTCTCACCAGATGGCGAGTGAAAGTGCGTGAGAGGTGCGTCAATACGAGGCGCGCGAAGGTTGGCGCGCGGAGGCGTACTTGAAAGTCCGTAGAGCACGACGATCGAGCGCAACGAAGTACTGGCGCACCTATCGCCTGCTTTCGCCGTCAGGTGGTGAGAAATGCGGGCTTGCCATCGCCGCCTCGTTCTGCCTGCTTGCTGCCCTCAATGCGCAACAAGACACCGGCAGACAGCCAGGAGGAAACCAGCGAGGAGGCTCGATCGCTAACACGATTCGGACAACTCCTCCAGGTACTCGCCAGTCGAGCGACGCATTCGCCGGCGGCCGTCTTGAACAGCCGATCTACGTCAGCGGTAAGGTCGTCATCCCTAGCGGAGACTCGCCGCCGGAACTAGTCAAAGTCGAGCAGCACTGTAGCGGCGTGCTGAGGCATGACGTACACACCAAGCCGAACGGCAACTTCAGTATTACCCAGATTGGCGGCTCCGCATCAGTCACCGATTTTGACGCCGGAATTGGAACTTCAAGCACCGAGCTCACGAATCGCGGTACCAAGCTCGATGCGTTTGGCGCGCTCGATTTGACCGACTGTAGTGTCACGGCCGTGCTTTCCGGCTACCAATCAACAAGCCTTCGGCTGGGCCGACGTCGATCTCTCGACAGTCCTGATATCGGACGCATCGTTCTAACCCCACTGGCAGGTGTTCGCGGCAATACCGTCAGCGTGACGTCTTTAGAAGCCCCTCGCAAGGCTAAACAGAGCTACGAAAATGCCTACGAGGAGTCGCTAAAGACGAAGCCCGACCTTAAGAAAATGCTCGCGAGTCTAAACGAGGCCGTGAAGGAATACCCAAGCCATGCGGCGGCATGGGAACTCATGGGCCGCACAAAGCTTACCGAGGGTGACATCCTCGGCGCGAGGGAGGCTTTCGGCAAGTCGATTGCCGCCGATCCTGACTTCGTCCGCCCGTATCCGCCGCTCATCAAGATCTTTGCCGAGACCGGAGATTTCGAGGCGGCGATCCAGGCGGCCGCGGTTGCGCTTGATCTCAACCCCCACGCAGACGACGTGCGCTTTTTTCAAGGCGTTTCGTTGATGCAATTGGGACGCTACAAAGAGGCGGCTACCAGCGCAACGGAAGTGGTGAATCGGGGGTCGGCGGCGAGGTTCCCACAGGTCTACCAGATCCTAGGAGTCTCATACGCCAATCTGGGCCACATAGAACTCAGTGCGCGATATTTCAGAATGTTCCTCGATCGGGCCCCGGCAGCAGCAGCAGCCGCGGCGGTCCGAAAGCAACTGACCGCTTGGGAGCAAGCAGGAACGATCGAGCGCGTCGCCGAGCCCAGTCCGACGCCCGCGGCGCCACCAAGCCTCAAGCGGTGGGTCCAAGCCAATCGTTAGCTCGCACTCCTCACGACCTGGCGGGCCGATTGTGAGCTTTCGCCGCTAGCTGGTGAGAAATGCGGGCTAGTGTCCTGTCTCTAAAGTTCGATTACAAAAGCGGGCGAGGGAAGCGAAGATTTGGTCGGCGGTTTTGGACCAGACGAACGGCTTGGAGTCGGCGTAGCTGAGTTGGATGTAATCCTCGATGGCGCGTTCCAACTCCGCTGTGCTGCGATGTACGCCGCGGCGAATCTGCTTCTGGGTCAGAGTGGCGAACCAACGCTCGACAAGGTTGATCCAAGACGCGCTGGTCGGCGTGAAGTGCAGATGGTAGCGCGGCCGTTTGGCCAGCCAACGCTGAATAATCTGGGTCTTGTGGGTTCCGTAGTTGTCGAGGATCAAGTGGATCTCGAGCGAGTCGGGGACCGCCTGGTCGATGGTGTCGAGAAACTTGCGAAACTCGACCGCGCGATGACGGCGATGACACTCGCCGATCACATGGCCGGTCTTGACATCCAACGCGGCAAACAGCGAGGTCGTCCCGTGGCGCTTGTAGTCGTGCGTGCGGCGCTCGATTTGTCCGGGACGCAGCGGCAGCAGCGGCTGCGTGCGGTCCAGGGCTTGGATCTGAGACTTCTCGTCAACCGACAGCACCAACGCCCGCTGGGGCGGGTTGAGATACAGACCGACGATGTCGCGCACCTTCTCGACGAACAACGGATCTTGCGAGAGCTTGAAAGTTTCGCTGCGATGGGGTTGCAGCGCGAAGGCCTTCCAGATGCGCTGCACGCTGGAGTGACTCAAGCCACAGGTCTTGGCCATCGAGCGTGTTGACCAATGCGTGGCGTCGGGGGGCGTCGATTCCAGAGTGAGCGTGATGACGCGTTCGACCTCGTCATCGCTGACGCGCCGCGGCGTGCCGGGACGCGGTTCGTCGAGCAGCCCGTCGAGGCCTTTGTCGAGGAAGCGCTGGCGCCATTTGCCAACGGTACGGCGGGCCCAGCCGAGTTGGGCGGCGACGACGGTATTGTTGAGTCCGTCGGCGGCGAGCAGAATGGCCCTGGCGCGTTGGGCAAGAGCCTGCGCGGACTTGCGCCGTCGCGCCCAACTTTGCAGGCTCTCGCGCT
The DNA here is from genome assembly GCA_965247305.1 of Bryobacterales bacterium. Taxonomy (GTDB): domain Bacteria; phylum Acidobacteriota; class Terriglobia; order Bryobacterales; family UBA6623; genus CATQHP01. Next base: position 6,859,838 of record OZ252030.1, read on the forward strand.
CGGCCGGGTTGAGCTTGAGCGGTTTCAATTGAGGACCAGTTGTCGTCGTCTTCCCCATATAGACATGGCGACAACAACCTGTTTAATGTTACGCGAACTTTAGATACAGGACACTAGTGCCGATCGCGCTCTTTGAGTCGCGCCGCCTTACCCTTGAGATTCCGTAGGTAGTACAGCTTCGCGCGGCGAACCTGATTACGCTTGACCACCTCGATCTTTTCGATCGCCGGCGAGTGGCGCGGGAAGATGCGCTCGACGCCCTGGCTGAAGCTAATCTTTCGCACCGTGATCGTTTCCTTGATCCCTGTGTTGTTGCGGGCGATCAAGATTCCCTCGAAGACCTGGATGCGCTCTTTTTCGCCTTCCCTGATCTTGACGTGAACCTTAATTTGGTCACCCGGCTCGAGATGCTCGATCTCGGGCTTGCGGTGCAACTGTTCAACTTTTTCGAGAATAGCGTTCTGCATCGGTCTTTCCTTCCTACGATTCGCTGGCGGTTCGGCGACCTTCAAGCAGGTCCGGCCGATTCCGCCTTGTCTTTTCTAACGCTGCTTGGCGGCGCCACTCGGCAATCTGCCCGTGGTGCCCACTCAGCAATACTTCCGGGACCGTCCACTCGTCCCCATCAACTTTAAAGCTCGCCGGACGGGTGTAGTGCGGAAAGTCGAGAATCCCGACTCGCCCGGCGCCATCCGGCGTAAACGATTCCCGCTCGGTCGAAGCCTCGTTACCCACGGCCCGCGGCAGCAGCCTGACGACACTGTCAACTACAACACCAGCGGCCCATTCGCCGCCCGTGAGAACGAAATTTCCAACTGAAAGCTCTTCGTCCATTAGATGTTCGGCCACCCGCTCATCAACACCTTCGTAGCGGCCACAGACCAGCACAATTTCGTCGTACGCCGCCAGCCGCCGAGCCGTCGCTTGATCAAATAGAGGCCCCTGGGCTGACATCAAAACTTTTCTCGCACCCGCGAGCTTCAGATCGCGTAGCGCCGCGAAAATCGGCTCAACTTTGAGCACCATGCCCTCGTCGCCGCCAAACGGCCGATCATCGACCGTCCGATGGCGATCCGAGGTCCAAGTCCTCAAATCGTGGATCCGTACGTTTAGCAACCCCGCGTCTTGGGCGCGAGAAACAATACCGCACGAAAACGGACCCTCAAAAAACTCCGGGAAAATTGTGACGAGGTGAACCTTCACGTCAGGTTTTCAACTCCTCCAACCCTTCCGGCAACTGAACCTGAATGCGTTTGGATTCTGTGTCAACTTCCAAGCAAATGTCGTTCGCGAATGGCACGAGCAACTCTTTGCCGTCGGTATCAATCACCGAAAACAGCAGCGTTCCGCCAGGTTCGTAGATGTCGCGGATCTCGCCCAGCTCGCGTCCCGAGCCGTGTTCGATCATGCGGCATCCGATTAAATCATCGTAAAAGTACTCGCCTTTTGGCGATTCGCCTAACTCTTCCCGCAACACTCGGACCTCAGCGCGCCTTAGCAGCTCGGCTTCGGAAATCGAATCCACACCGGCAAACTTCAGGATTAGGCGACCGTTATGCTCCCAAGCATTTTCGATCGTAAGCTTCTGTTGAGTGCGATCTGGAAGAACAACTTCGACGGTTTTACCCACTTCGAACCGCAGCAAGCTTTCAGCCTGGTTCTTAGCGGCTACCTCGCCCTTATTGCCCCGCGAGCGGATGATGTTTGCGATGGTTACGTACTTTTCGTCCTCCTTCATATCATTGGGCCGGGACCAATCCGGCCACCTAGGTCAACAGATCGCCTCGCTAGTCGTCTTCCAAGATTTCAAGCGTATAGCGACGATCGAACTTCATACTCACAGCGCCAAGCAGTGTCCGTATCGACTTTGCCGTGCGACCCTTCTTGCCGATGACTTTTCCAAGGTCGGATGGATCTACCGACAACTCAACCACGCGCGCGCGATTGCCCTCAACCGCTTCGACCGCAACCTCGTCTGGCTTGTCCACCAGAGCTTTGGCAATTACTTCGACTAGTTCGACGACAGCCTCGGTGTCCTGATCCATTCCGGTACTCCTTCGACGACCCTGGCAACGCTACTCCGCTGATTCTTCAGGTTTAACTTCTGCTTCAGCGGCAGGCTCTTCAGCGGCAGCTTCCGCAGCTGGTTCTTCCGTCGCGGCCTCGGCAGCGGGCTCCTCAGCTACGGCTTCAGCAACTGCTTCTTCCGTCGCTACCTCGGCGGAGGGCTCTTCAGCCACTGCTTCAGAAGCCGGCTCTACAGCGGCGGGCGCTTCCGTTGTTTCCGCGGCGGTTGCTTCTGGAGCCGCGGTTTCGGCGCTCGCTTCGTCCGCGGCCTCAACTGCGGAGCTTTCCACCGGGGGTGTAGCTTCGGCACCCTCGGCAATCGCCTCGGCCTCAGCTACGGGCTCTTCAACCGGAACAGGCATAAGCTCAGCCCGAATCTCACTGGCGGTCTTCGTCACCGGCGACGGCTCATAAGCCGCCTTCGCTTCGGGACCGGTGGCTCCAGTCGCATCAAAATTCTTGATCAAGCGCTGCACGGTGTTCGAAGGCTGCGCCCCAACACCCAACCAGTAGGCGATCCGATCGCGCTTGAGCACGAGCTCAATCGGATCGGGCCGTGGATTATAGTGCCCGACTATCTCTAGGCTTCTACTGTCGCGCGGGCGACGGCTGTCCGTCACAATCACGCGATAGCTGGGCTTCTTCTTAGCCCCCGTACGAGTCAAACGAATCGCAACCATTATCTTTTTCCCCTCTATTCCCTAAAGCGCTAGCGGCCCAATAGACCCTTGATGTCTATGCCCCCGGGCATCATGCCGCCGGGACCCGTGCCCCTCGGCACATGCCCTCGCTTCGATCCCTTACGCTTTTTTCTCTTCTTTGATCCGGAGCCACCAAGGGTGATGCCGCGCATCATCGCGCGTGCTTGACGGTACTGCTTCAAAAGCTGATTGACCTGCTGAACCGTCGTGCCACTACCTTTAGCAATTCGGCGTCTCCGGCTACCGTTTAGCAGTTCCGATTTGGCCCGTTCTTTAGCCGTCATCGAATTGATGATCGCCTCTGTTCGGACAAGTTCCTTCGGATCGAGTTCGGCGTTCTGCAGTTCCTTAAACGGACCCACGCTCGGCAACATCTCCATGATTGACTGCAGCGAGCCAAGCTTCTTCACCTGCCGGAGTTGATCGCGAAAGTCACCAAGCGAAAAGTCCGCCGAGAGCAGTTTTTCCTGCATCTCGAGTGCTTCTTTTTCGTCGATTGTGTCCTCGACCTTCTCGATGAGCGAAAGCATATCGCCCATACCGAATAGTCTCGAAACAATGCGGTCGGGGTGAAAAACCTCGAACGCCGCCGGCTTTTCGCCGGTTCCCAAGAACTTGAGTGGCTTGCCGGTAACTTCGCGAATCGACAGCGACGCGCCACCTCGGGCGTCGCCGTCCATCTTCGTCAGAATGACGCCGCTAATACCGAGCCGATCGTTGAACTCCGCAGCCGACTTCACCGCGTCTTGACCCGTCATCGCGTCCGCGACAAGCAAGATTTCCGTCGGTCCAAATTTGGCCTTGAGCTGCTCAAGCTCAACCATCAAGGCGTCATCGATGTGCAGTCGACCGGCGGTATCGATAAGGACCACGTCGCGCCCGACCTGCTTCGCTTCGCGAAAGGCGCCGGTAGCGAGTTCTATTGGAGTATTTTCTCCCTCCACTCCCTCGTAAATCGGCTGCTTGATCTGATCGGCGACAATCTTGAGCTGTTCGCGCGCGGCGGGTCGATACACATCGACCGAAACAAGAAGAGGCTTGTGGCCGTTCTTCGACAGCCAAAGTGCAAGCTTGCCGCTGGAAGTCGTCTTTCCCGAGCCCTGCAGGCCAACAATCATGTAGACCGTCGGTGGGGTCGAGGCATATCGGACCTTCGACTCGCTTGAGCCGAGAATCGCCACCAACTCGTCCTTGACGATCTTGATGACTTGTTCGGTCGGCGAAAGAGCTGTTAGGACCTCGGTGCCCAGCGCCTTCTCGCGAATGTTCGTTATCAGCTGCTTGACGACTTTGAAATTGACGTCGGCTTCCAGCAGGGCGAGACGGATCTCCTTGAGCGCGTCTTGGACGTGCTCGTCGGTAAGTTTGCCCTGGCCGCGCAGGTTCTTGAACGCGCGCTGCAGCTTTTCAGATAAGTTGTCGAACATCGGAATATCGTCGTCCGGCCCGAGCCGCACGACGCCCGCTAGATTTCCAGCCCTTCGGGTTGAGTCGCCTCTGTTTCAACATCGTACGGGAAGCCAGAGACACCCCCCCCTACGAGAACACTTCTACTCATTCTAGGGGTGCGGAGTCGCCCCGCGCAACTTATCCAAGCACGATACGGGTAGAATTTGGAAGTCATGAAATTCCCTAAGATCGTTGCTCTCACTGCTCTGGCCACGACTTTGGCCGGCGCGCAACAAACCCGAAACTTCATCACTAAACCGACCACTGAACTCCAGGACTCTAAGCCAAATAGCCCTGAAGTGCCCGAGGGCTATGCCACATCAGGACAGTTTGCGCGTGTCGTGGTCTTCCGTTTCAAGTATCAGACAGACTTGCTTAAAGGAATCGAAGACCTAGTCGCGAAGGAGAAGATCCACAATGCGGTAATCTTGTCCGGGATCGGCTCAGTCCGCAATTCGCACGTCCACGCCGTTAGCAACCGCGATTTCCCGTCCCAAAACGTATTCATAAAAGACGCCGACACTCCCGCCGATATCATCAGCATTAACGGCTACGTCATCGAAGGCCGCGTCCACGCCCACATGACGTTGTCGGATGAAAGTAAAGCGTTTGGAGGCCACATCGAACCAGAAACGAACGTCTTCACGTTCGCCATCGTCACGCTGGGCGTGTTCGACGATACAGTTGATCTCAGCCGCGTTGACGACAAGACGTATCGATAACTCTGAGGGTCGAAGCCCCGACCACGCTACGGCGAGCTGTGCTGTAAGCCCCAACTACATCGCGGCGGCATCATCCGCCGATGGCCCGTACATCCCCGGAATTGCCACGTCGTTCATCCGCAGATAGACACCCAACTGCGCCCGGTGATGAATAACGTGGTTCAGTACCATGCTCTTCAAAACCGCGATACGCGGCATCGTGAACAGCACATTACCCCCCGCCAACAGCGACCAAGGCACCATCAGATCCTCATCGCTAGCGCCCGCAATCGCCTCTTTCGCGAAGGCAATGTTCTTGTCGAACGCCGCAAGAACTTCGTCGCGGCTCGACGGAATGAACGCTTCATACGCCGGCCCGTCAACAGGATGAATATCGAGCTCCGTGGCCGTCACGGTAGGCACGCCCCAGTTGGGCATTTCCGCGACGTGACCGGCCAGCCGCCCAAGTTTCATCGACTTTTCATGGGGAGCGAACTCAAACTTATCTTCGGGAACCAACTCCAGCATTTTCCGAGTGTTGGCCATTTCCTGATCAAATTCAGCGAGAAAAGATTGTGCGATTGACATGCCGGTATTCTACCCGACCACTGAGACGCGCTGAGAGAGCATAAGTCCCCTGATCCGTCGGCAAGCATCCTTCGCGAGTGTCAGCAATGCTTGGTCGCCTGTAACAGTAGGCCATTCATGTTTTCTTACGAGATACATTCGCGACACCCAGCGGGTGCGCTCCGTTGCCGCGGAAGATCGCGCGTTTGAGCCGCGCGCCAGGGGCTGTGAAAAAACCTCCCCTAACTCGAGAATCGGGCGTAGCAAGCTACGCTTCTACAAATAACTTGCTTGTTATCAGCGCTGTAGGGGTGCGACATGTCGCACCCTCAGACGACCGCAGAGCTATTCGAGGTTTTTTCACAGCCCCCCAGCAAGCGGTTTCCTCGAAGGCATTGATCCATTCGAGGAAACCGCTTGGTGGCGCGCGCGGCTCAAACGCAACTCACGCCGGATTTGCCCGGAACTTGCGTACATAACTTCCTTACGGACGGATTTGGGGTAGCCCGGAGTTCTCACCGCGTTGTGAGAAATGCTGGTTAGTTTCGAGGCAAGCTAGAGCGGGATATTCCCGTGCTTCTTCCGAGGCATCGAATCCGTCTTGTTCTCCAACATCTTCAGCGCCGAGATTAACTTCTGGCGCGTATCTCGCGGCTCGATCACCTCATCGACCCAGCCCTTCTCGGCGGCTTTGTAGGGGTTCGCGAACCGCGCCTTGAACTCCTCTATCTTCTCCGCGCGAAAAGCCTCCGGGTCTTCCGCTGCCGCCAACTCCCGACGGTAGAGAATATTCACCGCGCCCTCGGGGCCCATCACCGCAATCTCAGCCGTCGGATAAGCAAAATTCACGTCGGTTCGGATATGCTTCGAACCCATCACGCAGTACGCGCCCCCGTAGGCCTTGCGTGTAATCACCGTGATCTTCGGCACGGTCGCTTCGCAAAATGCGTATAGCAGCTTCGCACCGTGTTTGATGATTCCGCCGTACTCTTGCTTCGTCCCGGGCAAGAAACCCGGCACATCTTCGAACGTAATGATGGGAATGTTGAATGCGTCGCAAAACCTTACAAATCTTGCCCCTTTGAGAGAAGCATCAATATCCAAACAGCCGGCCAAGAACGCGGGCTGGTTGGCCACTATCCCGACCGATTGACCGCCGAGCCGAGCAAACCCGACAACGATGTTCTTGGCAAAGTGCTCCTGCACCTCGAAGAAATAGTGGTCATCCACGACCGGCGCGACGATCTCCTTAATGTCATAAGGGACATTCGGTTCCGCCGGCACCACCTGATCCAAGTTCTCGTCGATGCGGTCAACGGGGTCGTCGGTCACGCGGGACGGTGTGTCATCCAAATTATTCGACGGCAGGAACGAATACAACTCCCGAATCATCTGTAAGCAATGCGTGTCATCGGCCGCCAAAAAGTGTGCCACACCGCTAGTTTCGTTGTGAGTATGCGCCCCGCCTAGCTCTTCCTTGGTGACCTCCTCGTGTGTCACGGTCTTAATCACGTCCGGACCGGTGACAAACATATAGCTTGTCTTGTCGACCATGAACACAAAGTCGGTAATTGCGGGCGAATAGACCGCGCCACCAGCGCAAGGCCCCATAATCGCCGAGATCTGCGGCACCACGCCGCTCGCAAGCGTGTTCCGCAGAAAAATATCGGCGTACCCGGCAAGCGATGCCACGCCTTCTTGGATCCGCGCCCCCCCGGAATCGTTCAACCCAATCACGGGTGCGCCGTTCTTCAAGGCAAGGTCCATCACCTTGCAAATTTTTCTGGCGTTCTCAAGCGAAAGCGACCCTCCGAAAACCGTGAAGTCGTGCGAGAAAACGTAAACCAACCGCCCGGCGATCCGTCCGTGTCCGGTTACAATACCGTCGCCCGGAACCTTCTGTCCCTCCATGCCAAAATCGACACAATCGTGGACCACGAGCCGGTCTAACTCCTGAAATGTACCTTCGTCGAGCAGCAAGTCCAAGCGCTCACGGGCAGATAGTTTTCCGGCCTGATGCTGACGTTCGGTGCGCTCCGGACCCCCGCCTGCCAGCGCCGCCGCGTTGCGTCGTTCGAGTTCAGCGCGCTTCTCGTCGAGCGTCATAAGACACCAAAGGTATCACGACGCCCTCAGTATTCGAGCTTGGCTCTGATTTCTTTTGGAAGCCCGGATCGTAGCTCCGGATAGGCCTCGACAAGTCGCTCAATATCGAGCAGATCCTTGCGGCGTTTGCTTGGCCGCCGGCTCGCGTCAAGCGCTGCCCATACCTTGCCCTGAAGGACGTCGTCGATACTGGCGACCGGTAGCAAGATACCGAGAACCTCGCGGCGCGTGGCTCCGCTCGGAAACCCCCAGTAGCGGGGGTCAAGTTGAACTTGAACGCGCAAGTTCGAGCCGGGAGAAGAAATGTTGAAGCTATCGTCTAATCGCTCGACTCGAAAGCGGTCAGACGTTGCAGCCACCACCGCCTCTATCTGATCTGCTGCGACAACGAGGGCTAGGTCCAGGCTCACCAGCGGATCGACATAGGCGTTGACGCCCTGACCGCCAATGACGCAGTAGCGTACACCAAGCCCGTCCAGCAGAGCGATCAGATCATCGAGGAAATCCACGGTGTAATCGACGACTGCCTTCCAAAATTCAATTGTTTGCATGGTGCGGCCAAAGTCAGCTTTAGGCTATCACCCGAATTGGCGCTAGAATCGGTACGCAGCGCGGAGGTAGTATGCTTCGATTCGTATTCAGCGGGCTCTTGCTCGGAGCCTTCATCGCTCAGGCTCAAGAGATCACGCACGGCCCGATTCTCGGGCGTCTTAGCTCAACGGAAATTGGCGTCTGGGCGCGCACCAAACGTCCCAGTGAGTTCAGCGTGCGATACGGCACCGACATCGCGTCTATCAACCGTCGCTCGGCGTCGACGCGCACTACCCACGATCACGACAACACATCGTTCGTTCACATCACCGGCCTCAAGCCCAATACCAAGTACTACTACGAAGTTGTCGGCAACCCCGGCGCGCGCCCGCGCGCCAGCCTACGTGGCGACTTTCGCACCCTGCCCGACCGAACAACTCATCTACACCCCGAACACAACCCAGACGGCCTTTTCAATTTCAGCTTCGAATACGCCTGCGGCAACAATCAGACCGGGCAGCCCTCGCTACCCACCTTCGGGACGATGCTACGGGAGATTGAGCAGAAGATCGACTTCGCGATCCTTGACGGCGATTGGCTCTACGAGGAAATGCGTGACTATCCCCCGGCGGAGTGGCAAGTCCAAGCGGGCGCTCCGCAGCCACCCCGCATCGTCGACCTCGCCCCCACGATCGTAGGTGTGTGGGAAAACTACAAGCTCTACCTCAGTCGCGGTCGAAACCTTGCTGACTGGCATCGCGAGGTGCCGTCATTTTTCATGTTCGATGACCATGAGATGCTCAACGACATGAACGGCACCGGCACCCCTGGCCTCCGCCACCGCCGACCGGCATTTCGCGACATCGGCACCCAGGCGTGGTACGACTATCTGGGCTGGTCGAACCCCGTCGGCTGGAAGCAAGGCATTCACTTCGGCCGCACCGCCCTCAAACAGGGCGACGATGTTCTCGTTGACAGCGATGCCGATTTCCGCGAACTCAAATTAGACGAAGCGGGCACGCTAACAGTCCACTGGGGAACCGCTGACGCCGGCGTCAACCAATTGGCGCTCGATCGCGTCGGCGGTGACCCCAACGCCGGCGTTTACGAAATCAAGGAAATCCTCGACCGCAATCGCCTGCGCGTCTCGCCTCCGCCCAAGGCCGACAGCGAAGTTTCCTACTCCATCGGGCGGTTTTCCCATTTCCGCCAAAAGATCGCTAACGCCGAGTTCTTCTACGTCGACACACGCAACCACCGGCAGTTGCATGACATCAACGATCCCTTCGATACCAACATCTCCATCCTGGGCAAACGCCAAAAGCAGTGGCTCAAGGACGGCATGAAAGACAGCGACGCCGACTTCTTATTTATCGTGTCTTCAGTAAATCTGATGGTGCCCCACATCTACGCCGGCCCGAACAAACGTAACAAAGACGAAGCTTGGACCTCCGTCGCCTCCGAGCGCAACGAGCTCATCGACTTCTGGGATTCCGTCGGCAAACCCGTCTTCGTCCTCACCGGCGATCTCCACAACAGCTTCGCCATAAAGATCACCGACCGCGTCTGGGAATTCGCCTCCGGCCCCCATAACTCGGGCAACCACATCCTTGAGGAGGAGAACGATCGGCCCACAAACGGCCCCTTCGAGTCACGCGGAAAAAAGGTCGACATCCGCTGGTCGTCGTTCATTCCCAACGATGCGGGCAAAGGCAACAGGCGCCCCGTTTACACTGTAGTTAACATCAACAACGTCTTCCGCATACCGAACCACCGCGGCACTGAATTTTGGGCCGCCTACGCGCGGCCACAAGTAATCTTCCAGTACTACGACGGTCTGACCGGCGACCTACTCTACGCGGAAACCATCCAGGCAACAAGGTAGCGCGGAGACTCCGCCTTGATCGAAGCTCTGTTCTGGATCTTTGCGCCTCCGGCGATCCTAGCCGCAATCGTCTCCGTCAAGACTGGTCGTGTTTATCTGGAGTACGTCCAAGAGCGCATGGTCGATCTTGACGAACCCAACCCCGACCCGTACACCCCGAAGGTCACGTTGATCCTCCCCGTGAAGGGAGTTGATCACGACTTAGCCGCCAACCTGCGTTCACTAGCAAATCTCAACTATCCCGACTACGAACTCATCGTCACCTGCCGACAAGAATCCGACGTCGCGATCCCACTAGTCCGCATGACCCTGAGCGAGAAATTCCGCCTAGTTATATCTGGCGAGCCTCCGTCGGACACGGGCGAAAAAGTTCACAATCTCATCGCCGCCGTAAACGCCTCTCGTCCTGAGTCAGAGGTCTTCGTCTTTGCCGACTCCGACGGACAAGTTCGCCCAAACTGGCTGCGCAACCTAGTTGCGCCGCTCGAACAGGTGGCACTTGGAGCAACGACGTCCTTCCGCTGGTACTTCCCTGAAGAAGGCGGATTCTGGCCGCTACTGCGCAGCGCCTGGGACTCCACGATTGCCGGCAATATGACCGCTAAGGACAATAATTTTGCCTGGGGCGGGGGGATGGCGATTCATCGTGAAGTCTTTGAGTCCGCCAAGGTAATAGACTTTTGGCGCGGAACCGTGAGCGACGACTACCGTCTCTCGGCGGCACTCAACGCTGCCGGCCGCGGCATTCGTTTTGTCCCCGAGGCCATGGTCGCCACGACGGGTCAATGCACGGCAAACGAGTTTCTCGACTGGGCCACTCGCCAACTCATCATCACTAAGGCGTACCGTTTCAAACTTTGGCTAGCCGGCTTTATCAGCCACGTCATCTACTGCGGGGCGATGCTCCTTTCTCTTATCCAGCTAGCCACCGGCAACCTGCTCGGCTTGGGCGCGCTCATACTAATACTAGTCCCCGGAATGGCCAAAGGCGGTATGCGAGGCTACGCCGCGACGTTAATGTTCCCCGATCGCGAAGACTGGCTAGCAGCCAATGGCTGGGCCTATTTTTGGATGACTCCAATCGCTACTTGGATCTGGCTCTACCTGTTCATCCGCTCCAGTCTCACACGCCAAATCGAATGGCGCGGGTACGTCTACAACCTCATCGCCAAAGACAAGACAGAGCTAGTAGAACCTCGCGCCCCGACCTTGGCGAACAAACCATGAGTACATGCGTGCCGCGGCGCACGGTTCTTCATTGAGCGCTGGGAATCAGCCGGGAAGATCCACGCAACGAACAAGCTTAAACCGCCACGTGCGAGTACTCGATAGCAGCCCGGCCAGCCAAGACGGGGGGAACTCCTCCTGCGAGACAACTTTTTCATCGTCAATTAGCTGTCCGCCGCGATCACTCTGGCCGCTCGTCACTAACACGTAGGCGTGCGGATCCGTCGAGCATGCCTCGTAAAACCGTTCCGGCGGCGCGTAGACATACTCAACCCCGGGCGGCTTCCGAAACCGCGCGTTAAGCAGCCCCACATCGGGCAACCCTACAAAGAATGGGGGCTCCTCAAGCGCACCGTCGAAATACTGAAACAAGTTCGTCGCAGAAAAAACCGTAGCCGGAGTCTCAATCTTCCAAACGGAGAACTCCACCTGATTGCGTGGACTCTTCGTTCCGCTCGCAGCGAACAAGACAAACGCGGCGATGTTCAATCCAATGACCACTCGCAGATAGACTGGGTGAGCAACGCGTCGTTCCCAGGCGGCCGTCCAGTCACGCCACAGAAAATCGCGGGCAACCAGCAGCATCGCAATCGGCAACACCGGTACCAAGAACCGAAGCTCCTTGTGCGGTGTCAACGAATGAACGACGAAAAACACAGCTATTCCACACGCCACTGAGCGCGAAAAACGATCTCCCCAGCCGCGCCGCATCACAATCGCGAACCAAACAAAGAACAGCGGATTGAGTAACGCCAAGCTGCCCTCGACGAAGTACCACTCGACACCGAAAACCCCGAAATAACTTGCCACGTCCTTGACGACTTGATCCTCGAAGTAATTCCAGGGCGTCAACTCGAACCGGCCATACCCCCAACTGTCGACGACCACCATAGCCGCGCAGACCGCGACGAACGCGATTGCCATTCGTCCAATCGAAAGCCAATAGCGCTCGCGCCGTCGAAACGCTAGGCCTGCCACAAACCAACCGACAAAGAATATCCCAGTGTGAAAGCGAACCCAAAACGTCAATCCGGCAAGCGCGCCTGCCACCGCTGGATAGATGCCCGAGCGCGTCTCACCCCGCTCCCAAAGCCACAGAAACCCAACCAGCAACACCGCCGCCAGCGCCTCGGACGAGTGTCGCAACGCGAAGCTAGGCAAGAACCAAACTGAAGCGACCACGGCAACCGCTAGAACGGATCCACGCCGTAGTGGTCCATCGCGCCCCTTCATCAGCAGCGACCCGAAAGCGAGCACCGCCGCAACAATTAAGAAGAAAGAAAGGACATACGAGACCCGCTCGAAAAACAAATGATTGTAGCCACTACGCGAAATCTCGCCGCCAAACAACGCGAAATACACTGCCGGTTGAATCCAGGGTCGCACCGCGTGCTTGTGTTCCCACGGAAGCTCGTCAGCCGACAATTCGCCCGCCTTGTGCAGATAAAACGCCGTAATCTGCCCGACTTCGTCTTCCTGGTGAAAGCCGTACATCGTAAGCGCGCTGTAGGCGGACGCGGCCAGCCAGACTACCAGCAGAGTTCGCAACGGCCACCGTCGCAAGTAGTTCGAGACCACCAAGCCTCCGATTCTCGGAAATTCTCGTCGACTTTGCAAACTCGACGAGCCACCAACCCTGCTCGTGCCAAAATGAACGAAGTCCAGCGCCACCCTCCCGGACCATCCGAAATCCCGCATGCCACCGGACACCCAGTCCGAACAGCCGCCCCCGATCGAGGCGGCTGCCGAAGCCCCGCTGTGGCGCGCCGTAGGCGCGTCCCTGGAGTTTGGCTGTTCAAAGAGGGTTGAAGTTTGGGGTAGGGTGCGGAAATAGGGGATTGGCGTTAGCCGGAAGCGTAGATTGCTGCAGGCGGAGCGCCTCTTGGGAGTTTCTGCAGCTTCGTGTTGGATTGCGAAGTGTTCCGCAAGCCGCAGAAATGTTGCCGCTGCACGCCGTCCGCCCAAAGCTCGGCCCGCAGGTGGCTGATCAGCCGTTGCGTGGTGAGCCGTTGCGGCTGCGAGCGGCGTCGCCAGTGCGGTCGCGGCAAGGCGTCGTCCACGCCCTGTTGGCGGCTCCAACTCGCGCCCGCCAACAGCAGTAGCGCATACACCGCCGTCATAAATTGAGGGACCCGCTCGACCGCGTCCGGCTGCCGCACCTGCGCCTGTCCGACTCCCAACAGCGTCTTCTGCTCACGGAAGTTGACCTCGATCTCCCAGCGCCAAACGTACTGCCGCACGATCTGCTCCAGCCCCAAACTCGGATCGCTGACAATCAAATACGCCAGCTTGCGATACAGCACCTTCGAGCCCGCCCGCGGCCGATAACCCAACGGTGCGATCACCACCAAACGCAAGTCCCGCTTGCCTCCCGCCGGCCGCCAACGCAGCGGCGCGAGCGTCTTCACTTTGAACTGGTGCAGGCTGCCGGCGGCAAAAACCTCGACCGTTTGCCACGGCACGTTGTCGTCCTGGCGGAGTTGCTCGGGCGTCGGCGCGCGTTCGCCGTAACAACGCCTGCGGCCTTTGCCGGGCTGCTCGAGGGGCAGATGATATGGCTTGGCGTCGGAACGAATGCGGCCGATCAACGTCACCTCGGCGGGCAACGATCCGAACACCGTGCGGTTGGTGTAAGCGCCATCAACGACGAGGTGCAAGGCTCTGTCAGCGCCTCCGGGATCGGCGTTCATGGCCTCGCGCAAGCGCGCGATGTGCCTGGCGGCGAGGGCCGTCAAGCTGCACTTGCGAGCCTCGCGCCGGTACTGTTTCCAAACCTCGTCCGTGGCCTTCTTCGACGGTCGGCGCGGAGTCGGCGCGTGTTCCAAGCCGATCGGAATGAGTCGCGCCGGCTGCTGCCGCTCGCTGGGAGGCAGCGCTGCCGAGAATTGCAAGAAGCGCTGCGCGAGAATCAAGTTGGCCTGAAACTTGGGTCCAAGCGGATCGCGCCGCCAACTCACGCCGGGCGTTTTGAGACTCGACTTGGCGAGCAGTGTATCGTCGATGGCGACGACCAAGGGAGCCTCGGGCGGCAAGCGAGCGAGCACCTCGCGGCGCGAGGCATCGAGCAGGCGTTGCGGCTCGACGCGTTGTTGCGAGAACAGGCGGTAGCCGGCGCTCCAGTCCTGAAAGCTCTCGCCGGAGGCATGTAGCAGGCCGGTGATGGTGGAGCGGCCGAGGCAGACGGCGGCACCGAGAGCGAGGCGGGTGAGGTGGTCGTTCACGCTTTGTCGGGCGTGGGGGTTGAGGCCTTTGGCGAAGAGTCGGGAGAAGGTGTCGACGACTCGATCGGGAGTTTTTTTTTCAACTCGACGGGCGGAGGTTGCAAACGATTGAGCACGAGTTGGGAGCGGTCGAGCAGGATCCATTCGAGCTGTTCGCCGGGCTGGAAGTCGAGCATCTGAGCGCTGGCGGAGGGGAAGTTGACGTAGAACTGTTGGGAAGCCTTGCGCTTGATCAACTGCAGTTTGGTGGGGAAGGACATGAGGTCTCCTTGGAAATGAATCTAGTTACACAACAAGCTAAACAACTAGATACAAGAATACCTCAAAATGTTTTGAGACACAAGCATTCTCAGATCCCTCACAACTCAAGAACGTGCTTACCGCGCGTCCCATCTAGTGAAAGGCCAAACTCCAGTGGCGCGCCGTAGGCGCGTCCCTTCGCGGAGCCCGCGAGGACTACACCAAAGTCTCACTGCACCGCTCGATCGTGTTGTTAGCCGTCCCCATGATGCTAGAGCTCGTCATGGAATCGACGTTTGGACTCGTCGACATTTACTTCGTTGGCAAACTCGGTTCCGAGGCAGTCGCGACCGTGGGGCTTACCGGCTCCGTCATCATCTTGGTCTTCGCCGTCGCAATGGGCCTATGTATGGGGACCACCGCGATGGTTGCGCGCCGTATCGGAGAAGGTGACCCCATAGCCGCCGGCGTGGCCGCTTGGCAGGCCATCGTACTTGGAATCATCGCCTCGATACCGACTAGCATCATCGGCTTCGTCTACGCGCCTCAATTGCTTCGCTGGATGGGAGGGTCCGACGCCGTCGTCGCGGGCCACGCCTACACCGCGGTGCTATTTGCCGGCTCGGTCACGATTTTCCTGCTCTTCCTCAACAATGCGATTTTCCGAGGCGCCGGCGACGCAGCCGTAGCGATGCGCGTATTGTGGTTCGCCAATATCATCAACATGATCTTAGATCCATTGCTGATCTTCGGCGTCGGACCCTTCCCGGAACTTGGCCTCGCCGGAGCTGCCGTCGCCACCACCATTGGGCGTGGACTCGGCGTCGCCTACCAACTATCCATTCTTTTTCGCGGACGCGAGCGCGTCGCAATCACTCGCGAGTCGCGACGCTGGGCGCCCGATGTCACCAAACGCCTGCTCCGCGTCTCCACAACCGGCATGATGCAATTTCTCGTTGGCACCGCCGCCTGGCTCGGCGTGACGCGCCTCGTCGCGCTCTTCGGTGACACGACGCTAGCCGGCTACACCATCACGATTCGCCTCATCCACTTCGCGATCTTGCCGTCGTGGGGAGTGGGCAACGCGGCAGCGACTCTCGTCGGCCAAAACTTGGGCGCAAAAAAACCCGATCGAGCTGAAAAAGCTGTTTACATTACGGGCTTCGTCAACTTCGGGATGCTCGCTGTTGTCGCCGTACTGTTCTGGGTATTCGCCGCGCCAATGACTGCTGTCTTCACAAGCGAGCCAGAAGTTCTCAACATAGGAATCAGAAGCCTAAAGATCATTAGCGGCGGCTATGTATTCTTCGGTTTCTCGATGGTATTTGCGCAGGCCTTCAATGGCGCTGGGGACACTGATACCCCCACACTCATCAATTTCCTCTGTTATTGGTGTTGGCAGCTACCACTCGCCTACTATCTCGCCGGCCCGCTAGGCCTTGGCGTCGACGGCGTTTACTATGCGGTAATCATCTCTGGAGCGACCTGGGCGCTCGTGGGTTACTTGCTATTCCGTCGCGGCAAGTGGAAGACCCGAGCAATCTAGCCCACACACCGCCCTCAGCTCCCAGCCGCCACAAGCGCGGTCAGATCACGTCCCAAAATCGACGGGCACCAGTACCGTTCAATATGCTCGACAACCAGCTCGGTCCCGCGCGCATGGCTCACGAACGGAGCGTCACGCGGGTCGTACATCGCATCGATCAAATCACGAACCACCACAACGTTAAATCCCAGCTTCGTCATCTGTCGAATGGCGAACGAACGCCCCAGCACGCACATGTTCGCGTGAACGCCCATAACCGCCACGTTCCGCACATCCTGCTGCCGAAAGTAGTTGAAAACTTCGCGCCCATCGTCGCTGATCACATCGTTGCCCTTCATTTCGATCGCGGCGTGCTGCTTCGACCACGCGGTGTAAGACTCGACGGGACTCTTGTCGTCGCAGCCGCCGTCGGAATCATCAATCGGAAGCTTAATCTCTTTTTCAGGTTCGAGATTGCACCAGCTTTGAATCGGAACCGGCGGCTCCACCACGGGCGCCGCCAGTATGCGTTGTCGAAACGGCGTCGCCTCGTAGTGGCCGACCACTGAACTCGGGGCGTGCACTATATGAACGCCCAGCGCTCGCGCGGCTGCCAGCACTTCATTCATTCTCGGAGCCATCTCACCCACACGCATCGTTGCCGAGTCGCACCAATGCCGGTCCCACATATCGCAAACGACGATCGCCGTTTCCGAGGGCAACCATTGCAAAACTTTCTTTGATACTGAGCCCTGCGCGTCGCGGCTTCGCGCACTCAGCGCAAACGACTCGGCGGGTTCGCTCGCTGCTCCTCCACAGTGGAGAAATGCGACGCAGACCGCCGCCAACAACAGAAACTCTCGGCGTCTCACTGTGAGCAGTCTAACCGCTCTCAGCCAACGTAGCAACCGCCGTAGTATCCTGCTGAGTCTATGCCAACCGGATCGGAGCTATTCGTTCGCAGTCTCAAGAGTCAGGGAGTCGACACCCTTTTTACGCTCGTAGGCGACCACCTCAACGATGTCCTGCAGGTCGCCGCGCGCGAAGGAATGCGAATCTTTGACACCCGCCACGAATCCGCCGCCGTTCACATGGCCGACGGCTGGAGCCGCATGACTGGCAATCCCGGCGTCTCGATCGTCACGGGCGCGCCCGGCCACACGAACTCTATCACCGGCATTGCCACCGCCGACGCGACCGGCGTGCCGCTATTGACAGTCAGCGGCATGAGCACGTCGCAGGCCCGCGATCGCAACGCATTCCAAGATCAAGACCAGCTCAAGCTAGTCCAAGGCATCACGAAGTACGCCGCCGTTCCCGCGCAAACCGGCCAGATTCCGTTCCACGTAAAGCGCGCCTATCTGGAGATGAAAAACGGCCGTCCCGGCGTCGCTCACCTCAGCCTCCCGGTGGACTTGTTGAAGCAATCGGTGGACACACACTACCCCATCCCCGAAGGGCCGATCTTGGCCAACCGCCCTGGGCCCGGCAGCAGCGACATCGACCGCGTTGTTGACCTCCTAAGCTCCGCAAAGCGGCCCGCGGTGATCGCCGGCGCCGGCGCTCATTGGTCAGGAGCCGGTCACGAACTGAAAGCTTTCATTGAGGCGGCCAACGTTCCGCTGTTCACAATCAGCCTCGCCCGCGGCCTCGTATCAGACGACCACCCGCTGTGCTTCGGCTACGCCGATGCCACCCTCAACCGCGGTGCTGAAACCGCCCTGCGCCAAGCCGATCTCGTCATCGTGATTGGAAAGCGCATCGACTACCGCCTACGTCTAGGAAGCGCGCAGCTCTTCAGCGATGAGGCAAAATTTGTGCAGGTCGATACCTGTAGTGAAGAACTCGGGCTAAACCGCGAACTCGAAGTCGGCATCGCCGCCGACACCAAGGTAACGCTACTGGCGCTAACCGAAGCCCTAGCGGGCGACCCGGCCCCAGATCGATCCGATTGGCTCGCGGCCATCCAAAGTGGCTGCGACGCTTACGCCTCTGAAGTAGCGGCGTTGGCAGCCACAGCAAGCGACCCAATGCACTCGCTGCACTTCTATCAGGCATTGAAAGACAAAGTGCCCGACGACACAACGATCTGCTGGGATGGCGGCGATTTTGTCCATTGGGGCCGCTACACCCTGAAAGCCCGCCGCCCAGGTCACTGGCTACGGTTGGGTTCGCTCGCGGGACTCGGTGTCGCTCTACCCATAGGGCTAGCCGCCAAGATCCTGCGGCCCAACTCTCCGTCCGTCGTCATCACCGGCGACGGCTCCGTCGGTTTTTATATTGGCGAGTTCGACACCGCCGTGCGATTCGGTCTGCCGATCATCGTCATCGTCGGCAACGACGGCGGATGGGGCATCGAGCGCGAGTTGCAGCAGGGATTCTATCCGGAAGCGCCGACCGTCGCGTGCGAACTTCGCCGCACCCGCTACGACCTCGTCATGAAAGGGTTTGGCGGAGACGGAGCGCACGTTACCTCACCCGACCAGCTACCCGAAGCGATCGACCGCGCGTTCCGTACCGAGGTTCCGTTCTGTCTGAACGTCAATATTGCCGGCGCCGGTTCACCCTTTACGCAATATCAGCTAAGAAACCTGAAGAAGTAGTCTCGCGCCGATGACCCAATCTCGAGTTCAGGCTTTCGGCATGCTCACCGCGGCCCTGATCGCGGGACATCTCGCGGCTCAAACGGCGGCCAAATATAAATCACCGCCCGAAGAACTCCCGCGTGAAATCGCTCCGCAGCCGATCCCGTTCAATCACAAAATGCATGCCGCGGCGGCGATCAAATGCACCGATTGCCATACCGGAGCGGCGACGAAAGCGCGCGCCGGGCTACCAGGGCGCGAGCAATGCATGCTCTGCCACCAAACGATCGCGAAAGAAAGTGCAATCATCCGCAAACTATCAGCGCTCCCCGTCGATCAACCTATCTCCTGGCGGCGAGTCTACAGCGTCCCTGACTTCGTGTTCTTCAGCCATCGCAGTCACACCGCCGCCGAAATCACATGTGCCCAATGCCACGGCGCCGTCGAATCGAGTGAGGTCCTAGCGCAGCAACTTTCGACGAACATGGTCAGTTGCATGAACTGCCACGCCGACCGCCTTGTCTCCAACGAATGCTTTCTCTGCCACGACCTTGGCCAGTAGCCCAAATCAGTCGCAAGGAAATCCGTTTTCGCACGTATCTACATATAGAAATAGAAACGACAACGTATACTTGGGACAACCCAGGGGTTTTCTCTAGGGGGAATGACTATGGATTGGTGGATTTGGATCGTCGCGGCGTTGGGGCTGGTCGGGCTGGAGGTCGCGACCGGCACATTTTACGTCATGTTTTTCGCCGTCGGGGCGGTAATCGTCGGATTACTGCGTGTGGCCGGCCTGGCCGATCCGCTCTGGCTACAGCTCGTGCTGTTCGGTTCGATATCAATTGCCACGGTGGTCTTTTTTAGGCGGCCGCTGTTTGATCGCGTTCGGGGTGGCGACGCTCACGAGGGAATAGACGACATCAAATCTGAGACAGCGAGAGCGGTGAATGTGATCGAACCGAGCACAAGGGGCAAGGCCATTTTGCGTGGCGTCCCCTGGAACGCGCGCAACGTCGGCGATCAAGCAATCGCAGCCGATGGAAAGTGCGTCATCGAGAAAGTCGACGGTTTAACGTTGTTGGTTCGAGCGGAATAAGGATTGTTACTAGAGGAGGTTGATTGACTATGCCATTTGGCGGAATTTTCGTTGCGGTTTTCATTGTTATTTTGTTGCTTATTATCTTGGCCAAAACGGCGATCGTGGTGCCTCAACAGAGCGCGTTCGTGGTCGAGCGATTAGGCCGGTTTAGCGGAACACTGGTGGCCGGATTCCACATCTTGATGCCGTTTGTCGACGTGGTTCGCTACCGTCATTCGCTCAAGGAATCGGCGGTTGATATTCCTGAACAAATTTGCATCACGCGTGACAACGTACAAGTTGGCGTCGATGGCGTTCTATACATCAAAGTGATGGACCCGGAGCGCGCCTCGTACGGAATCGGGAACTACATATTCGCTATCACTCAACTTGCCCAAACGACGCTAAGAAGCGAGGTCGGCAAGATTGATCTCGACCGTACATTCGAAGAGCGCGGCACGATCAACGCGAAGATTGTCGGCGAGCTAGACGAAGCAACCGACCCTTGGGGCGTCAAGGTGCTTCGCTACGAAATTAAGAACATCACGCCCCCGCGCGATGTGCTCGACGCGATGGAGAAGCAGATGCGCGCCGAGCGCGAAAAGCGCGCGACGATTCTCGAGTCCGAGGGTTTCCGCGATTCCGCGATTAACCAAGCGGAAGGCGAAAAGCAGAAGGTCATCAAGGAGTCTGAAGCAACCCGCCTGAAGCGGATCAACGAGGCGGAAGGGCAAGCCCAAGCGATCGAAACGGTTGCGCGCGCGACGGCGCAGGGCATTCGCGACGTCGCCGATGCGATCGGCCAGCCGCACGGCCTAGAATCCGTGCAAATGCGAGTCGCTGAACAGTACGTCAGAGAATTTGGCAACCTAGCAAAGGTCAACAACACGATGATCCTGCCGGGCAACCTCACCGATATCGCCGGTACAATCGCGACCGCGATGAAAGTGATCAATACCGCCGATAGTCCGAACCTCAGGCGATAGACTTCAATCGCAATGCGACAGGGCCGGACGCTATGGCGTCCGGCCTTTTCTTTCTAACTGGTCGACGCTTGATTTTCAATACGCTGGGGCGGTTTACTTGATGATTATGGCTCCCATTGCGCGAGATCAACAACGCTCACTAGTCGACCGCCTAGTTGATGTTTCCGGCGGTAGCTACGCCCCTGAAGAGCGACGCAAATACTTCATTAGTGGACCCCAGTGGGCCGGCGCCTACGAAGGTCAGGCGCTTTTTCACGCACCCACGCGCGAGCCGGTCAGCTTTGAAGAAGTCATTCGAAATCTAGGCGAACTGGGCATCCCGTGTTGGGCGACGCATGACAGCGACGTCATCAGCACCGACGATCTCTTGACCGATCGCCAATGGGAAATAGTCGCGCGCATCAACAAGTCGCTCGATGACAACGGTGTTCGTTGCTCGATGGTCACCTGCGAGACGTTCTTCCACCCGGTGTTCGCCGCAAGTGCCGCCGCCGAAGCCCCCGAAGTTCGCCAATACGGTGCTCGCCGTCTTCAAAATACCGTTGAAATCGGACACGAGCTCGGAGCCCAGTACGCAGTCTATTGGCCAGGAACGTTGGGCTACATGACCCAAGGCGCGGTGGAAGAAACCGAGATGCTGCGCTGGTTCGCTGACGGCATGAACGCCGCCTGTGAACGCGACATTGAGGTAGCGCAGGATAAAGGGCGTCCCACCCTCAAGCACTGCCTCGAAGCCAAACCCTTCGAGCCCCAGGCGCAGATCATCCTGCCCTCGAGCGACGCCATGCTGGCGTTCATTTCCAGTGGTCTGCTCGATCACCCTGAAATGGTCGGCCTCAACCCGGAATACCTTCACGAGCTGATGTGGGGAGCCGCTACGCGCGCCGTACTAGCCCGCGCTCTGCTGTGTAAGAAACTCTTCCATTTCGATATCAACGATGGCTACCCGCTCAAACACGACGTCGATCTCGGCGTCGGCCTCGTCAACCCGCTCGACTGGCTCAACGTCCTCGTGCTGCTTCGATCGCACGGCTACGAGGGACCATTCAACCTCGACTTCAAGCCGCCGCGCACGACATCCAACTACGGCGTCTGGAAAGTCAGTTTCCCCACCTCTGTCGACCGGTTCATTACGCTCTGGAATATCGCCGGCGAAGTGTTGGAAGATCCGGTCATGATCGAAGCCGCCGCGGCCCTTCGATCGGGTGGTGGTGGCTCGGAGGACGTCGACGACATCGTCGCGGCCAACAAAGAGTTGCTAACGCTCCACGAGCTCATGGCTCATCGCATGTTCCAGCTCCTGATCGGACAGCACCGCGGCCGCACATTCGGCTAGCCGGCCGATACGCCTCCAGTCGAAGTACTTGTAACGTGCCCGACACCCTCCGCGTCGTAGGGGCAAGACGCCCGAGGAGGTTGAAATGAAAGCTGTACAAGTCGGAATCCTAGCGTTACTGCTCGTGATCGCCGGACTTCTCGCGACCGTCGTCTTCCAGCGTTCGGGTGAAAGCGCCGCTGACGCCGCGATCCCCGAGTTGACTCCCATCGAAGAGCCCCTCGCGGCACTCGCCCCACCCGCTCCGGAACCTGAGCCCCCGAAACCCGCACTCGCCCCAGCGCCGCCCCGCGGAAAGCCGGCGCCTGCGCGAGCTGCCGCACCGGCACCACCGGCTAAACCCGCGTCGGCGCCTATCGCAAGCGCGGCACCCGAGGCTCCGAAAATCGCACCCGACCACGCCGGCCTGTTGGCCCGGACGCCTTCGAGAATCCTAAAACCCGACACGACAACGGCGCCCCCACCGCCGGCTCCAAGAAAAGTCACCGTGCCCGCCGGACACGAACTTAAAGTCCGCCTCATTAGCACGATTTCGACGAACCGCCATCAGCCAGGCGACTCCTTTAGCGCCAGCCTCGACGAGCCACTGGTCATCGATGACCTGGTGATAGCGGAAACGAACGCCCGCGTCGAAGGCCGCGTCATCGACTCGCAAAAGGGCGGACGGGTCAAAGGCCGAGCTGCGATATCGCTTGAACTAGTTCGCCTTCACACTGAAGACGGCCAGCAAATCGAAATCTCGACTTCAACCCATGCCCGCCAAGCCCAATCAACGGCCAAGAGCGACGCCAAAAGAGTCAGCATCATGACCGGCATCGGAGCGGCCGTCGGCGCCATAGCCGGCGGTGGAAAAGGGGCAGCGATTGGCGCCGGTGTGGGAGCAGGAGCAGGCGGTGGAACGGTGGCGGCCACTCGTGGCGACGCCGTAGTCATCGCGTCAGAGACACCGCTAGTCTTTCGTCTCACCGAGTCTGTCGACATCGTCGAGAGTCTGTAAGCCTCTCAGTTTTCTGGGAAAAACCGTTCGATCTCCGCCGGTGGTCTTGAGACCAACGAAACCACGGCCATCACCAGCGCGGACATCGGCACCACCACTGCGATCGGCATTAAGCCCGACCCGCCGATGCTATAGGGCCCGTCGACGCTGAGCGAGTCCGCGAAGAAGTAGACCCACAGTGCGGCAACGGTGCAAACCGCGGCGATCGCGCCCAGCTTGGTGCTGCGCCAACAGTAAAGCGAAGCCGCAAATATCGGCAGTAAGCCCGCAAATCCGGTCAGCGACCAAGTGCCCAGCGCAAATATTGACTGATCCGCAACTAGCGAGCACACAAACGCTAGCGCCAAAAAACCCGCGACAAACAGTCTACCGAACAAGACCGTCTGCCGTTCCGAAAGTTGGTCGTCAAATCCGTAGTGGCGCACAATATCGTGGGTAAACATAGCCCCCAACGCCAAGCTCTGCGAATCAAGCGACGACATAATCGCGGCGAACACTCCCGCCGCGAGGCAGCCGGCCAACAGTCCGCCCGTGTACCCGACAATCAACTTCACCAAGATCGGTCCGTCGAGAGGACCCTCAAATCCCAACCGCCCGACGGCCCCGAGAATCACGATCGGAAAATTCACGACCGCAAAGCAAAGCGGATAGTACACCAGTGTCGATCGGAACGTGCGAGCCGCCTTTGCGGACAGCCAATGCGCGTACAGATGCGGAAACGCACCGGTGCAAAGTGGAATCAGAAAGTATGAAACGAGTCGCAGCCGAGTAGCCGAGTCAGAACCTACGACCACCATTTCGCGGTGCTGCTCGCGCAGGGATTCCATGGCCGCCTGAACGCCGCCAAATTTGTCGAGGATCACAAAGAACGCCACCGCCGAGACCGTCATAAACACGGCCGTTTGGAATGCGTTTACCCACGACGTGCTCCGCATTCCGCCGTAGGTGACGTAGGCGAACGTCACCGCGCAAACGGCCAAACTTCCGACCCATGGCGGTACGCCGCCGTCCGCGCCTCCGGTAATTGCGGTCAAAGCATCGCCGCCACCCTTCACGCCGATCAACATGTAAGGAAGCATCAGAAACACGATCACCACGAACAGCAACGTCCCCAGAGCGCCCGACTGATAGCGATCGCGCATGAGCTGGATCTGAGTCACGTAACCGAAGCGCTTGCCTAACCACCAACAGCGCGTGCCGAGGTAATAGAAGATGAACGGAATCAGAATCGCGGAGCTTGAGCCGATAAAAGAAAACACCACGATTCCGCTGTTGAATGCCTCGCCCGACACGCCCAACATCGTGAAAGCCGTCATGTTCGTGCCGACCAGTGTCAGCAACAAGACCACCGGCCCAATCGAGCGGCTAGCGACGAAGTAGTCCTCGCCCGTCCCCTTAAACAGGCGATGACCCATCAAGCCGACGAAACTGACCAATGCCAGGTAGACGATGACAACAGTAAGGACCATCCGATTCGTGCCTGACTAAATGCCGACGGCTCTTGAGCGGTGCCCGCCGGCAAGCGGTCCCCGCGACTCGATCAATCGCGTGCGCTTTCCGCCCTTCTCAACGCTGTGTTCAACCGCAACCATTACTCCTCGCCGTCCAAGTAAGAGGGCCAGGCAGTCCGCGTGATTGCCCACATGACTCCGGCCGTAGCCACGCACAGCCCGACTTGGTAGACCAAATTGAGAGGAATCCCCGCGAGAAGCCGATCGTTGTCCCAGGGCGCGGGATTGAAAAACGCCGCCGCAAGCACGGCAAGTGCGGCAAACGGCCAGCGATAGACCGAAGTTTTCACAACACTTCCTTTTGGCTCCACCCGCTAAGGGGTTATTTGCGGGACGAATTGCGGCAAGACGTAGGCGAACACCATGGTCACAGCGGCCAAGAACAGTGCCAGCATGATGCTGTGCTTTAGCGTCACGCGGAAGAGGCGGCCTTCTTCCGACGAAGCCATGCCCGTCGCGGCGACCGCGACAGCGATGCTCTGTAGCGAGATCATCTTGCCCATGACGCCGGTGGCGGCGTTGGTTGAAGCTGTCAAAATCGGGTTCAGCCCTAACGCATTCGCCGTCACGACCTGCAGGTTGCCGAAGAGCGCGTTCGACGACGTGTCGCTGCCTGTGAGGAAGACGCCCGTCCAGCCAAGCATCGCGCTAAAGGCCGGAAAGAGCGACCCGGTCGCCGCGAAAGCCAGTCCCAAAGTCGAAGTCATCCCGGCGTAGTTCATCAAAAAAGCCAGCGCCAGCACGGACGCAATAGTCAGCAAGGGCATTGACAATTGCTTGAACACCGATCCGCAAACGCCCGCGAACTTGGCGGGCGAGAGGCCAAGTACCAAAGAAGCGGCAAACGCCGAAAGGAAGCACGATGTTCCCGCGGCCGACAACCATTGGAAATTGTAGACTGCCGCGTACGGCGACGGCTCGGGCGTCAGCGGCGGTACGCGGGTGATCATCTCGTGAAGCCCTGGAACAGGGAACGCCACGCTGAACGAGCCGAGGAAGGCTTGGACCGGCGGGAACCGCCAAGCCAGCACGAAGACCACCAGCAGGATGTAAGGGCTCCAGGCCATGACGATTTCGCCCGTGGTGTGCTTAAGCGCCGCGGTGGACACTTCGGTGTCACCTTCGAGGCGAAAAACCGTCGCGGGCTTCCAGACCTTCATCACGATGACCATCGCCAACAGGGCGGCGATCGAAGCAAGGATGACCGCGACTTCGGGTCCGATATAGTTCGTCACTCCAAAGAGCACTCCGGCGAAAGTGACCGAGCAGGCCACGAGCGGGGGCAGCACTTCGAGGGCTCCCCGCATGCCCGACATGATCACGACCATGTAGGTCGGGATTATGATGGCGATCAGCGCGCAAAGGCGTCCGGTCATTGAACTGAGCGCGTCCATTGGCAAGCCCGTGATGCCGGCCAGCGTGACGACGGGAATACCGAGGGAACCGAAAGCGACAGGCGCTGTGTTCGCGACCAGACAAATAAAGGCTGCGTAGAACGGCGAGAATCCGAGGCCGGTCAGCATCGCGGCGGCGACGGCGACGGGTGTGCCAAACCCGGCCGCGCCTTCGATGAAGGCACCGAACGCGAAACCAATGAGGACGGCTTGCAGGCGGCGATCGTCGCTGAGGGAACCGATGGAGTCTTTGATGATTTCAAACTTGCCCGTCTCAACCGTTACGCGATAGAGGATGAGCGAGGCGATGACGATCCAGCCAATAGGAAACAGGCCAAATGCAGCGCCGTAGACCATCGAGGCTGCAGCTTGCGGTACCGGCATTCCGAAAACACCGACGGCCAACACCAAAGCGACGCCGAGA
The DNA here is from genome assembly GCA_965247305.1 of Bryobacterales bacterium. Lineage (GTDB taxonomy): Bacteria > Acidobacteriota > Terriglobia > Bryobacterales > UBA6623 > CATQHP01. The sequence goes on from OZ252030.1 coordinate 6,886,372, forward strand.
GCGCTGAGGCCGGCGATCCAGCTAGGCTTGCGCTTGACGCCAAGCATGAAAAACAGAATGAGCAGAGGTATAGCGGCCACCATTGTGGAGTAGCCGAGGTTGTTCGCGACGGGTAGATAATTTTGTTCCCACATGAGTGTACGTGCCTGCAGAAATGTAGCACGTTGTGGCGGTTGGATAGGCACCGCCGCAAGACTGCCCGCCGCCAATCTTTAGGGCCTGAAGTCGTGGCGCGCGCCTCCGGCGGGCGGCGTCGACCTCCAGGTCAACGTTCTTTCCCAACGAAGTAGTCGCGCATCAATCGCCTACGTGAGCCGTCAGGTGCTGAGAAATGCGGGCTATACCAGCCCTCCACAACGCCTGTCCTAGACTAAGGCGCCTGTCGACGAATCAAGAAAACAACTCGGGGACAAGGCCAGTGCTGTCCGCGAAGCGGTCAAGCTTGACGCCCATGACGTGAGCCTGAGTGAGCCAGAGATTCGACAGGGGAGTGCCGTCCGAGCACTTGAGATGCCGGTCGAGTTTGAGTTTTCCGCCACCACCGCCGGCCAAGATAATCGGAAGATCGTTGTACTGATGCGTTGCCCCGTCGCCCAGGCCGCAACCGTAAGTGAGAATCGTATTGTCTAGCAACGTTGACCCGTCTGCTTCGTAGATGCCGGCCATTTTCTCCACCAGATAGACGAATAGCTCCACGTGAAATCGATCGATCTTCAGTAGCTCGTCTGTATACTCTCGCGGGCTATGCGAGATCAAATGATGGCTCACCGGCTTGTCGAAAAGACCCTCGAACATGAAGGGTGTATTCCAACGTTCGGGGCCGACCATCAACGTCGCGACGCGCGTTAGACCAGTCTGAAACGCAACGACCATCAGATCGCCCATGAGCCGAATGTACGCTCCGCGCGGCAGATACGCGTCAGCAGGTTCCGCCATCGAAACCTTTGTTAGCTCGCCCTTCATTTTCTCGAGCTTGGCCATCTGCTCTTCGATCGTGCGAATGGAATCAAAGTATTCCTCGAACTTGTTGCGATCGGCGTAACCAAGTTCCCGTCTCAGCGAGCGGGCGTCTTCGAGCACGAGGTCCGTTATGTTTTGAAACTCCTGAACCTCCTGCGTCCCAAACAATCTTCGGTAGGCCTTGCGTGGATCGCGAATTGAAGGCGCCACATGCCCTGTTCCATACCAAGAGATGTTGTCAAAGTAAATCGACTCCACATTGTCGCGGTGACTGTTGCAACTGAATTCCAGTGTGCGGAATGGAGTCGCATCGCCGATTTCGTCCGCAATGATGTGGTCCAACGTCCGTTCAAGCGGCCAGGCGGATGTCGCGACGGAGAACGGCGCGGCGCTGCTGAGGAAGCACGAGGCGCACTGCGCGTGGACATCGGTACCGTTTTGGAATGTTCGGTCCAGCCCTGTGATCAGAGCCACGTTATTCTTGACTCTCGCCAGCGGTGCTAGTGTTGGCGTCAGCTCGATCGCATGGGCGCCGGCCGGGATGGTGCTCTCGGTGACCTGGCTCAAGTCTCCGTTGAACGCCGGCAAACCGGCATGGCCTTCACCCGGGAAGAAACCGCGCCGTACGACGCCAATCGGCGAATAGTAGAAGCCCAGACGCAACGGCGGCTTTCGCTCAGGCGTCGTCGCGGCCGAAGCCAAGCTTTCAAGCCAAGGCAGAGCCAGAGCCGCGCCGCTCGCGCCTCGAAGAAACGATCGCCTAGACGTGATTCGCATGCAAAGTGTCTCGTTACGGCTGCTGTTTCACAGGCTCAATTGGATTGTACTTCGTTAGAAACGGCTCGCTCAGCACAATCTGTTTGATCATCTCTTGGATTCGGTAATCGGCGTTTGCGGTTTCATGCACAATGCGATCGAGCGCCGGCTCATCCGAGGCGGCAACTTCTCTCCCTAAGGCGAATGCAAGTAGATGTTCCGCGAAGGCGCGCGCAAACTGATCCTTCTCGGCCAGAATGGCGTCTTTGAACTCGACGATATCGGCGAACTTGTGTCGTCCAAATAAAACGCCTTCCGCATCCACCTTGCGGCCGTTCTCATACGTGTCGCGCCACACTCCGGTCGGACCGTAGTTTTCGAGGGCAAAACCCAAAGGATCGATCTTGGTATGGCAACCCGCGCATTCCGCTTGTGTCCGATGCGCCGCAAAGCGTTCTCGCAAGGTAAGGTCTTTGGCGTCGACACCGTGTTCGGCATCTGGTAACGGTGGGACGTTCGCGGGCGGCGGATCAGGCGGGTCGTTAAATACGACGCCGGCGATCCAGGCGCCCCGTGTGATCGGTTGTGTGCGCACCGGGTTCGACGTCATGGTCATGACAGCCGCGTTGGTGATTACGCCACCCTGACGCCGGTCGGTCACAGCGACGCGGCGGAATGGGATGGCAACCGGTGGGACCTTCGCCGGACGCGTCCCGTCGCGATACCAAGACTCCAGCACTGCGCTGCGATAGCTAAAATCGGAATCCACCAGCTCAAGAATCGAGCGGTTTTCGATCAGTATTGCTTCAAAGAGCAGCAACGGCTCGAGCATCATGTGCATGCTCGTGCGGAATTTGGCGAAGTAGAAATCTGGAAAGCGCTGCGGGTCGGGCACTGACGAAACGATGCGCTCGAGCTGCAACCATTGTGTCGGGAAGCTGTCGCAGAACCGCTTCAAGCGAGCGTCTTTCAACATTCGGTCCGCTTGCCGCGCCAACACCGCTGGGTCCCGAAGCCTCTCTTCGGCGGCCAAATCGAGCAGCTCCTGATCTGGAATGCTACCCCACAGGAAGAACGAGAGACGCGACGCCAAATCGAAATCGTCAAGCCGCTCGGCTGCATTGCCGGCACCGGCTTGGTCATAGAGATAGAGAAAACGCGGCGATGCCAGCGCGGCCGAGGCGGCGGCTTTCATGCCCTCGGTGAACGACTTGCCCGACTCGATTCGCTTCATCACGTAGCCGGCATAGCGATCCAGCAGGTCGTCGTCAACAGGGCGGCGAAACGCCCTCGTGAGCAATCCGCGCAATGACTTCCGGACCGCGGCTTCGGTATCTTCACTCTCCAATCGCGGCGCAAAGAGCTGCTCCCAAGCGCCACTGGTCGTTTCGTTGAAATCGTCACTTTCGACAATCGACCTGCTGAGTTTCAAAAACGACTCCAGCAAGAGCGGCGACAGCGTGAGATGATCGCCGCGGTTGTCGTAGCCGTGCTCGGCGCGAAGATCCTGTGGAAATGGAGCGACCCCGGCCAGCCGTTTGTCGATCAGTTGCGACTTGCCCAGCGGGCGGCTGCCGGCTTTGAGGTTCTCGGGCATTTTGCCGGTCTCGGGGCGGAAGTAGCCATACTCCCGCAGCATGCGTTCCGGCAACGCGAAGACGTCCACCTGAAGATCGAACAAGTCTTGGACGGCGTTGTTGTACTGAAAACGATTCATGCGCCGAATCGGCGCTTGCGGAAACGTTTTTTGGGAGCTGACGGCAACTTTCAGCAATCCCCGTAGCTCGCTAACGAGTTGTTGACGCTTCTCCCCTCCCAATGGCGGCTCGACCGCAGGCGGCATGATTCCGGACTCGAGAACCTTGACTAATTTTCTTATGAGTTCGGGATTCTTCGTGAGATCGCTGGTGGTTCGTACTTCAAACAGGTTGACGTTTCCGTTCCGCTTGCCGTGCTCACCGTGACATTTCACGCAGCTTTGCCGGAACGTCGGCTGCAGAATCTTAGTCAGGGAATCGCCCTCGGCCGCCGCAAGGTTCGGCAATACGCAAATGGCCGCCGCCAAGCAGACCCGGCGGCAGCCAATCGCAACCAGTCGAGGCACGATCCGCATCATATCTGAGCGCTCATCAAGCCTTGGTGCTCAACCATCGAGTGCCCGCGGCTATCAAGCTCTGATGAAATTGTACCGCTCCCATGGTGCGACTATGTCCGTGTGCAAGCACCTATCGCCTGCTTTCGCCGTCAGGTGGTGAAAAGTGCGGGCTAGAGCATTTTCAGTAACGGCGTAGACCGTTCTTGAATGAAAAGCGCTGAAGCCGGCAATTTCTTGAGACTAGATCCCGCCGTCCGAAATCGGAGGCGCGACTGTAAAGGAGTGCGGTGGCGAAGCCGCTTTCTGGAATACGCTGAGTTGGGTCCTGCTGATTCTTCCTCAACAGGACGCGACTCAACTTTCCCAGTTCACCCTTCGCCACCGCACTCCTTTACAGTCGCGCCTCCGATTTTCACGGGCTTGGTGCTGGGGCAAGCAGTCTATGCCATTCCTGAATATGCTCTAGATGGGCTGCCGTCCGCGGGAGGATGCGATCATGATGCCAGTGACGGCAATCAATAGACTCCGGGCGGGTCGATGAGGAATGGCGAGATTGGCGCGTAACACGGGCCTCAGTGTAGCCGGAAACGTGGTGCTCCAAACTCTAGCGGTCGCGACCGCGTTGCTAGTCGTGTCGTCGCTGTCCGCCCAGACGGTCGACTTCAGAACAGATGTCTTTCCGGTCTTCGAGCGGCACAACTGCCGGGCGTGCCACAACGCTTCCGGGGTTGCCTCGGGTACCCGCTTGCACTTGCCGGGCGATTCTTCGTCCGAGAGCGCGATCGGGACGTTCGGTTATTCGTTGATCAAGCTGGTAAATCTGGACAAGCCGCTCGAATCGACACTTTTACTCAAACCAACCAACCGCATTCCTCACACGGGCGGCGCTCTGATCGCTCGCGAAAGCGGCGAGGAGAAAGTCTGGATCCAATGGATTCGTTACCTGGCGGACAACCCCGAGGCGGCAAGACGGGCGGCTTCTCCCGCCGCCGCGGCTGCAACCCGCGAGCCCTTGCGGCGGCTGACTCATCAGCAATATAACAACAGCGTTCGCGACCTGCTCGGGGACAAGACCCGTCCCGCCAATCGCTTCCCCGGCGAGGACTACGTCAACGGCTACACCAACCAGGCCGAGGCGCAGAGCATCACGCCGCTACTGGCGGAAGCTTATAGCAACGCCGCTGAACGCCTAGCACGGGGGGCCTTTCGTTTCGGTCGGGGCGATCTGGTCCCGTGTGAGCGGGTCTCGCCCGAGGATGAGACTTGCGCCCAGAAATTCGTCCGTGAATTCGGGCTTCGAGCGTTCCGGCGCCCGCTAAGCGACGTGGAAACTTCCGCGTTCCAATCGTTGCTTTTGAGCGAATCGAACAAGCAACAGAACTTCTTCGCCGGCGCGCAGCTGGTCGTCGAAACGTTATTACAGGCACCGGACTTCTTATTTCTGATCGAGCGGGACGATGACCCTGTCCATGACGCCTACGCGACGGCGGCGCGGCTGTCTTATTTGCTTTGGAATTCACTGCCTGACGACGAGCTGTTTCGAGCCGCTGACGCGGGTGAGCTTTCGTCCCCGGCGGGGGTGGAAATGCAGGTCCGGCGCATGCTCCAAGCGCCGGCCGCCCGAGAAGCGACAACGGAGTTCCTCGCGCAGTGGCTGCGATTCGACCGTGCGCTGGGATCAGTAAAGGACGCCGTCAAGTACAAGGAATTTACCCCGCAAGTCGCCGAGGCGATGACCGAGGAAACCCGCCGGCTCTTCGCTCACCTCGTATGGAACGACTTGGACTTCCGCGACTTCTTCACCGCGCGGTACACGTTCGCGAACAGTTTTCTGACCGCGCTCTACAGCTTGCCGGAACCGACCGAGCCCTTCGCGAAGGTTGTGTACCCGGCCGGCTACGAGCGCGCCGGGGTTCTAGGTCACGGGACTTTCCTGGCGCAAACCGGAAAGCCGGACGAGACGTCGCCCACCGAGCGAGGACTGTTCGTCCGTGAGCATTTCCTGTGTCAGGAAGTACCGCCGCCGCCGCCCGGCGTCGACGCTTCGCTGCCGCCGTTGTCGATTGACGCCACACCGCTGACGACTCGCCAGGTGTTGGTCCAGATGCACACGAAGGATCCGACGTGCGCGAGTTGTCACCGCTTGGTTGACCCGATCGGGTTTGGTTTCGAGAAGTTCGACACGACGGGCCGCCTCCGCGAAACCCTGTCGGTCGCGCTACGGCCGACCGCCCAGCAGCGTCGAGATGGCAAGAAACCCCAGATCCACGAGTTGCCGATCGACTCAAGTGGGGTCATCGCGGGCTTGGCCGACTCGGAGTTTTCGTCGCCTGCCGAGGCCGGTCGAATCCTCGCCGAGAGCTGGGTTTGCCAGGAGTGCGTGGTCAAACAGTATTTCCGCTACGCCTTCGGACGGCACGAGACTGTCGATGACAAACCGACCATCGACCGCGTTTCCAAAGCGTTCCGCGACTCCGGCTTTCGATTTCGCGAGCTTATAATGACTTTGGCGACGTCGCCGGCGTTCCTCAGAACGTCCGAGGGAGAATGATGAAGAAGACGACTTTGCCCCGGCGTTCCTTCTTGCGAGGACTTGGGGCTTTTGGCGCGGCGATCCAAATCCCGCTGCCGCCCCTCGTATGCATGTTCACGTCGAACGGCACCGCCTACGCGGCCGATACAACGACGGGAACGGCCGAACAGTCCGCTCCGAAGCGCTTCGTCTTCTGGTTCAACGGCAACGGCATTCCAGAGCGCTACTGGATTCCGCTTGAGACGGGATCCGATTATGCGATGACGCCATGCCTGTCGCCGCTGGCGCGATTCCGTGACGACATTCACATCGTCTCGGGCTTGGACAATCCGAACGGCCGGACATCGGGGGTCGGCAACGCGCACCAACGCTCGATGAGCGCTCTCGTGTCGGGAGAAAAATTCACTGGGCGGGGCGCGGGAGCCGCTTCGATCGATCAAGTGATCGCCAACAAGATCGGCGGCGAGACGCGCTTTCGTTCTATACAGATCGGCGTCTGCCAGGAATCCTTCGGGACTAGCATTCAGCGCAATATGAGTTGGGCTGCCAAGAACCGTCCGCTGCCGCCCGAATTGGTACCGCACCGCCTATTCGATCGCCTGTTCGGGACCCGCGACTACGGGTGGATCGAGCGCAAGACCAGTGTCCTAGACGCCGTAAACGAGCAGGCCAACCGTCTGCAAGGCTCGCTTGGAGCTGAGGACTCACGCCGCGTCGACGGCTACCTCGCCTCGATCAGAGACATGGAACGAGCGATCGCCGGCCTGCCGGAAGAATACGCGAGTGTGGTTGACGAGCCCGAGGCCGGCGGCGATCCGAAGGACTACCCGCGCATCTCGAAGCTCCAGACCGACCTCCTCGCGCACGCGTTCTCGTCGGGTCAAACGAGGGTCGCTTCTTATATGCTGTCGAAGTGCCAGAGCCTGGCCCGCTTCCCATGGTTGGGCTTATCCCAAGCCCGTCATCACGAGTACAGCCATATGGGCGGAGCTCACCGCGATCGACAGCAAGAGGTCATGCGCGACATCTGCCGCTGGCATGTCGAAGAGTTTGCCTACTTGGTCGCCAAGCTCAAGGCGACACCCGAGGGCGCCGGCAATTTGTTGGACAACACCGCGCTGTTATTCGTACACGAGCACGCCGAGGCGAACAACCACAAGAACAGCGGCCACGCGGCGATCATCGCGGGTCACACCGGGCGCCTGGCGCACGGCCGGCATTCGAAGCTGGTCGGCACAATGGGCGATCTCTACAGAACCGTCGCGGGCGAGCTTGGCGCGGAATTAGATTCGTTCCCGACCTCTGACCGGACGCTGACCAGACTGACCGCCTGAGCATAGCCCGGCAGCACAGACCCCTAGCCTGAAACTTTAACTTCGCCGAGATGAGAAGGACCGATCGAACGAAAACAACAGTGCCGCAATCGTAAGATTGTGACCTCTGCACTACCCGCCACCTCAATACCAACTTAGTGACACACCCAGTTTCTAACCTGATCGATCCGGTGCCGCTGGGGACGCCGCTAACCCCTGATACGTCGACAACACCCCCGGGCTCAAGAATCCGAGGCGTGGACGGAAGTCCACGCTTTCGTTCGAGCTGTTTACCAAGCAAGAGAAAACCGCGGAACTCCAGGCAAGCTCCCTACCAGATCAACTGGCAATTGGGGTTGCTCTCTTCGAAATCCTCGACGCCCCGTTCCGTCACAGCCGACTCCGGCACGATCAGTTTCTCTAACCTAGGATGCTTTGCCAGCTCCGCAAGGCCGGCATCGGTTATCGCGACTCCGGTCAAATCAAGAACCGTCAAACTCGGCATATCGAGAAGCGCCGCGGTAGCGGAGTCGGCCAGGCCGGAGGCATGAGCGAGCGTTAGTACTTCGAGGTTCCGCAACTCCGCCAAGGCCGTCAGTCCCTTGGCGGTGATCTTCGAGCGAGCCAGGTTCAGTTCGCGAAGGCCGGTCAGTCGCGCGAGCTTCGATGCTCCAAGGTCGGTAATCAGGATGCGGTTGCGCAGCCGCGGCACGCCGTCGCCGATGGCGGCGATGTACTCAGCGTTCGACGCCGCTAGGTTCAGTACTTCGAGGCCCTCAAGCGAAGCAATCGATTCGATATTCACGTCGGTGGCCGTGACGCCCCAAACTCCGCTGTCTGTGATTTGCGATCCGCTCAAGTCGAGTTTCTTTAGATTTGGCAGCATTTGTAGGTAACTGAGGCCGAGGTCGCTCACACGGTTGCCGCCGATTGCGATCTCCTCTAGGTTCTCCAGCAACTCGAGGTTTTCGAGCGCGGGGCCGGTGATCTGCGTGATGCCGATGTCGAGCGACGTGAGCGTGGGGATCTGAGCCAACGACGCCATACCGGAGTCCGACACACGGGCCCCACGTAGGTCGAGCCACTCAAGCTTCTCAAGGTTCTTAAGGTGCGCGACGCCGGCCTCGGTCACGTGCTCACAGGCGAAAAGGTTAAGTCGCCTTAGATTAGACAATTTGGCGACCGACGCCAGACCGATGTCGGTGATGTGCGTGCTCGACAGGTCGAGTGATTCGATGTGAACGGCGGTCGTGAGCTTTTCGAGATCGATGTCCGTCACCCACGAGGCCCGCAGGTCGACGGAGCTGATCCGGCCCAGAGCATCTCGCGAAACCGAGCCGCCCAATTCCCCTACCAGCGTTTCAACGTCGAGTTCGAGCCGCGCGGCGAACAAGCCGGCGACTACGAAGAAGGCGAACGTGGCTGCTTTCGCGGCCCTCATCCAGTTCGCCGATTCGGCAGCGTCGAATCGCGGTCCCACGTAATGTCGCAGCTTGGAAGCTTGGCCTTGAGTTTCGCGAGCCCTTCAGCACTCACCAGCGTGTGATAGAGATTGAGCGTTTCAAGTGCGCCGAGCGCACCAAGCGACTCGATCGCCCTGTCGCCGACCTCGGCGCTGTCGAGTGAAAGCGCGCGCAAGTCGACAAGCCCACTTAGAGCCGAGAGTCCTTTGTCGGAGACCGCAGTGTAGTCGAGGTTAAGCTGTTCGAGCCGAGTGAGACCGGCAAGCTTCGCCAGCCCTTCGTCGCCGAGGCGCGTCTTGACGAAGTCGAGGCGCTTGAGATTCGCAAGCTCCGCTATCGCGCCCACCCCTTCGTCGCTAATCTGCGTGTAGCTCAATGAAAGTCTTTCTAGCTGCGCCAGCGAGGCGAGGTGAGCAAGACCGTCGTCGGCAATCGCTGTCCCAGTTAACAACAGTTCACGAAGCGACGTGAAGCGGGCGATGTATTTCAGGCCCGCATCCGTGAGGGGAGCGTACGCGACCGAAAGTCTGCGGAGTTTTGGGGCATGCCCTAAGGCCGCGAGGCCGTCGTCACTGACCGGCGTTGAGGCCAGGTCGAGCGACTCGAGACCGGGGAGTTCGCTTAGCGCCTTGAGTCCCGGCCCCTCTACCAACGTGTGGCTGATGTTCAACGAGCGTAGAGAACGAAGATTCGCGAGAGCGGCGAGCCCCGTGTCAGTGATGCGGGTGTGACTCAGGTCGAGTTCCTCGATGCTCGTCATGTCGCCAATCAGCGCCAAGCCGAGGTCACTGATCTCCGTAGCCTGAAGGTTCAGCTTCGTTAGTCCGCTTAGGTCGGCCAATGCGCCCAGATTTGGATCGCTAATGGCAGTGGCGGCCAGCGAGATTTCACTGATGCGGCCGCCCTGAAGCGTCGCTTTTCCGCCGAGACTGCGGACCCATTCAGCAATCTCCTTGTCGGCTCCCTTTTGCGGAGCTCGTATCGCGGAAACCGCCACCGGAGCGGGATCAAGAAACGCAATCGAGCAATCCGGCTTCGCCACGCGCAGGCCTTCGACGCCTGCTCCCGATACCCGGCTGTAGCGAAGGTCGAGGGAAGAGAGTTTCGGCAAAGCTTCCAGCTTCGCCAAGCCCGCGTTCGTGACGCGCGTGCCATAGAGATTGAGTTCCTCGAGCTGCTTCATCGCCGCCAGATGCGTCAGACCGGCATCGCTTACGCGAGCGCCGAGCAAGTTGAGCTTGCGGAGGTTGACCAATCCGGCGAGGTGCATCAAGCCTCTGTCCGAAATGTCCGTGGAGTCGAGGTCGAGTTCGACCAGTTTCCCAAGCCTGCCCACGTGTTCGAGAGCCTGGTCTGTGACGTAACTGCCGCGCAGGTACAGCCGCTCAAGCTCCGGCAGCTCCGCAAGCACCGATGCGCTCTCGTCATCGATATCGGAGTAGGAGAGATCAAGTCGCCGCAGCTTCTTAAACGGCCCTAAACTGCTGCCCTTGATACGGCAATACTTGAGCCGCAGATCGACGAGATTCACGAGTGCTGCGAGTTTTTCGATTCCGTGGTCAAAAACGCGAATACCGCTGTAGATACTGTGAAATGTGTGGCTGAGGTGTAGCGTTTCGAGCGAAGTTAGCCCCGCCAGGTTGGCCAACTCGTCACTCTCATCGATTTTGCCCTGCGGGCCGCAGCAGACCGGATTCCACATCGTGCCGGGCAGGTGTAATTCCCGAAGATCCGCAAGGCCCTTCAATCTCGACAGCTCGGAGGGTTCGATCAAGCTGCCCTGTAGGTCGACCGTGCGGATGGTGAACCCCGCCGGGGGAATATCGGCGGTCGATCTTAGCGGGCGCGATTCTCCGTGAAGAATCACGCTGCCGCCTTTTGACAACACCCAGGCGGCGGTCCGAGATTCTATGCGGGAATTCTCGGCCGAATCCGCCTGCGCCGATCGAAGGGCGAATACGAGAAACAAGCCCACAGCGAAAACGAAAGACCGTCTCGAAAGAGAACCCATTCCGGTCGTAGCTTACCATTCGAGGTCCATCGCTTAGCGACATCCCAAAGCCGAGCCTAGTCGATTTCGATCGCCTGACCTGAGCCGAGAGTCCACCAGTCAACCATCTTGCGACGTATTGCTCTATTCGCCTTGCTAGAGCATGTTCACGATTCAAGTAGACCGAGATTCGTGGCGCGCGCCTCCGGCGGGCAGCGTTGACCCCTAGGTCGACGTTCTTTCCGACCCAGCACTCGCCTACGGAGGTTCTTCCATCATCTGGCGCCGGACTTGTCTCACCGCCGCCGCAATTTTTAGCTCGATGCCAGCCCTCCCATATTCTTCCGACGCCCGAGTTGGATTCCCGGAGTAGCCTTCGTTTCCTGCCGGGTCTGCCTTCGACAGCTTGTCTCTTCGAACCTGCCCAGGAGCCACAGCCAGAAGCTCTGAAGTCGTATCCAACCCAGCGTGACTGCCGATCGTTTCGTCTGTTTCGCCGCGTTCGATTAGCCACTCCGCAAAGCCGTTGTTTGAGTAATAATCATCGGCCAAATGCACCCGAGCGGTGTCCTCCTCCCACTCCCTGTTAAGCAGCTCCGCCACCGCCTTCATCCCGCTAACATTCCCGCCGCTATCGGGCAGCAGTACGATATCTTTGAAGCCGTGAACCCTGAAACTTCGGGCCGCGAACTCAATCAACTTCATGAAGTACTCGTTGGGAAGCGTGATCGTACCCGCATATCGCATATGCCCTGAAGGTGGGTCAGTCGTTCCTTCGGGCACGTACTTGACCACCGGTGCCACCAGTGCGTTGCCGAGTCGCCGAGCGATTTCCTCAGATGTGTGTTTGACGATAAAGTTGTGCTTCCCCAGCGACATGTGAGGACCGTTTTGTTCGGTGCCACCCGCCGGCAAGATCACTGTAGTCATCCCTGTTCGAATCGCGTCGCGGACCTCGACAGACGTCAACTCCTCCAGAAACAGCGACGGGATCTCTTGGCCGGCGGCCACCGCCGCGAACAGCCAAACAAAGGCCAAGGCATAAGAGTGTGATTGCATATGTAAATCCTCGCTAGTCGCGTCGATGATATCTCGGAGCCAACCTGTTTGACGTGTTGCTCGTCAGACTAAGTTCAAGAGTCACACTCGGTGATCAGTCTTGTGATGGCGCTATCACGGAGCCTATCCGAGAGGAAACTTGGACGATCGAAGATTCCACGCCGAGTCGACACCAAAAGCAACTACAATGCTGCTAGATTCGTCACCCCAACGAGGTAAACCATGCGTCTTCCACAACCCGTGTTTCCATGTCTGTTACTACTATTCGCCACCCTGGGCGGCCTAGACGCTCAAGTGGCCGCTCACGACGAACTCGGGAAAACCACGTTTCCCCTGATCTCTGAAAACGCAATCTCAATCGAGGAATTGCACATTAGCGAAACCGCCTACGCCGCTATCCGCAAGCCGCTCGGTGACGGACCATTCCCGGCTGTGATCTTCTTACACGGGGGTCTGGGACAGAGCAAGATGCAAAACCTCCGCCAGAACTCCATACGCCAGCCCACACAGGCGCGGCTCTTGGCCTGGGGATACGTTGCCGTCAACGCAACCCGTCGAGCGCACCAAGACAACCCGCAAGACCGCGGCGTTGTTACAGATGTGCTTGGTCTTGTTGAAGCCGTTCGAAAACTCCCGTATGTCGACCAAAACAGTGTCGCTCTCTACGGGGGTAGCGGTGGCGGGACGCTTTCGCTCGAAGTTGCGAGCGTTAGCAATGATCTGGCCGCCGTCGTTGCAGGCGAACCGGCGACCGTTATCTATATGGGCATGTTCACGAAGCAGCACATTGATTTCGACGACAACGGTCGCCCGACCGGCGATCGCCGCTGGGATGTCATGAACGCCGACGCCAAAAAGCTCTACACACCCGAGCTGCACGAGAACACCCGCCGCAAACTAAGAGGCCTAAACACACCCGTTCTAATCCTGCACGGTGACGTGCATGCTTTAAAAAAATTCAACCTCGGAGTGTTCGTGCCCGAGATGCGGGCCCTAGGCAAATCCGTCGAAGTGAAGCAGTATCCAGGTGAGCCCCACGGCTTCTACTGGGGGCGCGGCAGGAACCCGGAAAATGCCCTCAAGGCCAATCGCGATGCTGCCGCCTTTCTCCAAGACCACCTGAAAACGAAACCGCGGCCAGTCGAATCGGGTTTGATTGAACAAGTCGTGGTCGAGCCAATGAATAGACCCAATCCTAACTAGGCCGCTGTAACGGCGCGGTGGTCTGCAACGTCACGGAGACTGCGCGGGATATGATGTTAGCTCCGTCGGGTCAGGTTTACGCTCAGCGCGGACCAATTCAGGTGGTCCAAGGAGTTAATGTCGTGATGAAAAAATTTTGTTGGATTCTGGTAGCCTCGGCTCTCCTGGTACTCGCCGCCGCTGGCGATCATTCCTTCACAATCAAAACGGCTGAAGTAGACTGGGCTCCAGTTGAAATGGAAGGTATGCCGCCAGGCCTCCAACTTCAATCGCTGCACGAGAACCCGCGCACGAAGATGATGTCCGCGATTGTGAAGTACCCCAAGGGCTTCCGCGAGCCCCGTCACCACCATGACAGTTGTGGACACTACATTTACGTTTTAAAGGGCCGTTTGGGTGCGCCGGAAGGAGATCTTCTTCCCGGCATGTTCGCCTACACCGCCCCAAAAGAGCCGCACGGCCCCTACACCGCGCTCGAAGGTACCGAGATCATTTTCTACACCGACGGCGCCTTTGACTTCATTTCGGACGAGTAACGAGGCCCGCGCCCAGGAGGGCAGAAGATGAAGCGCCTACTCATTTCCGCCATATTGCTGGTCTTGCCGTTGATGGCCCGCGACCCATTGGCCGAACGCATCGTACGAGCCCAGCCCGACAGCTACCGTACCCTAACGGACGTCCATCAGGGCGCGGGTGAGGTCCGGTTTGGAACGTTGTTGCCGGGCTCGGCGTTTAGCTCGCAGTTCTTGTTTGTCCATCGCGGCCAGATTCAACCGAAAGGCGGTATCGGCCATCACGTACACAGCCACATGGAAGAGATGTTTTTCATCCTTGACGGTGAGGCGCAGTTCACGATAAATGGCCGCACCTCACTGATTCCCGGGCCGGCCTCCGTTCCTTGCCGCATGAGTAACGCTCACGGGATCTACAACCCCAGCGACAAACCAGTGCAGTGGATGAACATCGCCGTTAGTACGCGCAAGGGCAAGTACGATGCCTTCAATCTTGGCGACGATCGCGTCGGCGCCGAACTCGACAAAATCCCGGTGTTCATTAACGCCCGCTACGACAAGAAACTTCTCAAGCCGATCGAAAAAATGCACGGCGGACGCGGCACCGTGCTTTACCGCCGAGCGCTCGCGCCCGAAGTTTTCTATACCACCTGGTCTTACGTCGACCACTTGGTTTCGCCGCCTGGGACCTCGGTCGGCAAAAAACGCCACGCGGGAGTCGAAGAGTTTTACTACGTGCTCGATGGCACGGGAATGGTGCAAGTCAACGCCGAGGTCGCCACCTTTGAAAAGGATGCCGGTCTAGCGGTGCTGCTCAACGATGTTCATTCAATCGAAAACACCGCCGACGCCGACCTCGAACTGCTAATCGTGGGCGTTGCTCTCGAAAAGTGGGAGCTGGACACGATCGAGAACGAGTGAAAACGATGTTGCATTGGCAAATAATCGCAGTCGCAGTCTGCACGGCAGCACCGGCCTTGGCTCAGGAATCTCCGTCCAATGCTCTGACTCAAGCTGAGACCCAGCAGGGTTGGCTCCTGTTGTTTGATGGCAAAACCCTCGACGGATGGGAGGCCCGCACGACAAGCGACCCGGCTGCTTCGCCCGACTGGTCCGTCCACGACGGTGCGCTACTCTGCGGCGGTACGGCTCCTAGCTGGCTTGGCACAGTCGGAACTTACGCCGACTACGTTCTCAGGTTGCAGTTCCGCGGCCCCACACAAGTCAACAGTGGCGTGTTCCTGCGCTCTCAAAAACAGGGCGCCCCTCACCTAACGGGCTACGAACTACAAATCTGGGACACGCAACCTGCCGGCTACAACACCGGAAGCCTGGTCGGCACCGTCAGGGCCCCGCCCGCGGCCATGCTGCCCGACGTATGGAATCAGTATGAGATCACTGCCGACGGCGATCGTATCGTGGTCGTTCTAAACGACAAGACGGTGCTCTATACGCGCGACGCGGCACACGCCGCCGGCGTCGTCGGCTTGCAGTGCCAGCCCGAGCAGAGGATCGAGTTCCGCAATCTCAAGCTACTCCCTCGTTAGCCCGCATTTCTCACCACGTGGCGAGCGAAAGTGCGTGAGAGGTGCGTCATTACGAGGCGGGCGAAGGTCGGCGCGCGGAGGCGTACTTGACAGTCCGTCGAGCACGACGATCGAGCGCAACGAAGTAGTGACGCACCTATCGCGTGCTTTCGCCGTGAGGTGGTGAGAAATGCGGGTTAGTAGTTGCGCGCTAGGGCGCAACCCAACGGCCGTCGCTCAAATAGGGTCGCTGGATTCCACTCGTTCGTGGTGGAAATGGTCGTGGTCTTGGGCGTAGTGCGTCGCCAGTAGATCCTCACCGAAATCGTTGTCGGGATCTCGCCAAACCGTGTGGATGTGGTTGCCGTCGTCCTGCGCGTTGTCGAACTCTACGAGGAACGATGGCCCTTGAACCCGGTAGTAGTGCGCCGTTCCAGGACCTGTATGGCCCGCCCATGCGAACGTGAATGCTTCGAGGCCCACACCGTCGACGGCCGCCAGATGGTTGCTGGCGACGTCGCTGGGCAAGCGAGCGACGAAGCTCTCGATAATCGCCCGCAACATCTGGCGCTGTTTCTTATCCATGTCACGACCGGCAAGGCCCTTGGCCGAATCGCGAACCCAGGCGAGTGCCTCGCGCTCAGCGTCAGCTACTGAGTAGTGAGCAAAACCGAGTTCGTGCTCGCCGGGCACCTCGCGACGGCCCAGCTTCTGCACCACCCGGGTCGCGAAATTCGCTGGAGCCATCTCCGAAATAATGGCTGTGGCGCGCTGATCATCCGCCAGAGAGCCCATCAGTTCGAAGCCGCGATCCTCATCGTCGCGCAACGGATCGAAGGTTCCCACTCGTGCCGGCTCCGCCCCCAGCAGCAGCGGCGTAGGTGCCACGGCCGCGCCTACCAAGGTGAAACTTAGACTTACGTGGTGACCGACAAAGCGCCAGGCCCAGGTGCCCTCGATGTTAGGCTCCCCAAAGATCGACAAGAAGTAATTTTCGGGGTGACGCATCTCAGCCGCCGCAAACCCGAAGTCCGGCGCGTTGATCTCACGCAGAGTGTTTTCGTGCCCCATGATCTGGACGACTTTGCTGTAGCCCTCGATACTCAGCGCGCATGCGACAAGTTGCTGGGCGAGCATCTTTTGGCGATCATTCATGTCGCGCATCCGCAGGCCTTTGCGGCCATATTTTGGAATGAAGTCCCAATCCCAACGCGACGCCGTGTCGTCGAGCGGAAAACACATTTCGTTGCGCTGAGCGGGCGTCAAGTTATTGAGGACGCCCCAGGCGGCCGTCATCATCTTCATGGCCTCTAGCGGGGCGGCAAACCTTTCGACGTCCATGGCTTTTGCTGTATTGCTCAGTTCAGCCCCCTGGTCCCCGTCCAAGATCGAATTGTGTAACCCGCTGACGTTGCCCTCCCCAGCGGGACCCCTTAGGGTACTTCACCGGCACGTAAACCCGACCACCCCAAACCGACCCGCAACGAAAGCGGCTCAACACACTATGCCAACAGACCCTTTTGCACCACGCCATGGACATCGGTCAAACGGAAGTTCCGACCCATGAATTTGTAGGTAAATTTCTCGTGGTCGAAACCCATCTGGCTGAGTATCGTTGCTTGCAGGTCGTGAACGTGCACCGGGTCGTTCGTGATGCTTAGGCAAAGCTCGTCGGTTTCGCCGTGGACATAGCCGGCCTTGACCCCGCCACCCGCCATCCACATGGAATAGGCGCCGGGTTGATGGTCGCGGCCGGCGTTGGCTGCTTCTTCGGGCTTGCGGATCTCTACCATCGGGGTGCGTCCGAACTCGCCCCCCCAGACGACGAGTGTTTCGTCGAGCAGGCCGCGACGTTTGAGATCTTTGATGAGCGCGGCAGTTGGCTGGTCGGTCTCTTCCATTCGCTTGGGGAGCTTTTCGTTGAGATACGTGTGGTCGTCCCAAGAGGCATCCATCATGAGCACTGTGCGCACGCCTCGCTCGACCATGCGGCGCGCTAGCAGGCAGTTCGTGGCGTATTGGCGGCGGTGCTCGTTCTCGCTCTCGATGCCGTACATTTCCATCGTTTCAGGGGATTCGTCGGAAAAATCCGTCAGCTCGGGAGCCTCCGTCTGCATGCGGAAGGCGAGTTCGTAGGCGCTGATTCGCGAGGCGATCTCATCATCGCCGGTTTGCTCGTGGTGCATGCGATTCATGTCGTTAACGAAGTCAATCGTTTCGCGCTGCGTTTCACGAGAGATGCCCTCGGGGTTCGAGAGATACAGGATTGGGTCGCCTTGGTTGCGGAATAGCGTGCCCTGAAAATGCGACGGCAGAAAGCCCGAGGAGAAGTTGGTCGTGCCGCCGGAAGTGCCTTTGCCCGACGACAGCACGACAAAGCCCGGCAGGTTCTTCGATTCGCTCCCCAGGCCATAGAGCAGCCACGAGCCCAGCGTCGGTCGGCCCGGTATGCTGGCGCCGCTGAAGAGCATCAACTGACCGGGATGGTGGTTGAAGGAGTCGTGGTGCATCGAGCGGATCAGGCAGATGTCGTCGGCGACGGAACCTAGATGCGGCGCAAGTTCAGAAAGCTGCATGCCGCACTCGCCGTGTGGCTTGAAGGCGTAGCGATTCGCCATCACCTTGGCGCTCGGTTTGATGAAAGGAAGTTTGAGGTCTTTGGTGATCTCGGTCGGGAACGATTGGCCGTCCCATTTTTCGAGTTCCGGTTTGGGGTCGAATAACTCGTACTGGCTGGGCCCGCCCTCCATGAACATGAAGATGATGTTCTTGGCTTTTGGGGCGAAGTGCGGAGCCTTGGGAGCAAGCGGGTCAGTGGCGGCGGCCAGCCCATCCGCGGCCAGCAGCTCGGCCAGCGCAGCCATGCCAATACCCCCGCCGGCAGTTTGAAGAAAGCGGCGGCGAGATTGAATCGCGCGAAACGTTTGGGGCGTCATCTTTGTTCCCCAATGATTTTAGAGCATTTTCACGATTTACCTAGACCGATTCTAGACACCGCCGCACGCACTCTCGCGGGGATTCGTGGCGCGCGCCTCCGGCGGGCCGCGTCGACCTCTAGGTCGACGTCTGGAGTTTGGCTGTTCAAAGAGGGTTGAAGTTTGGGGTAGGGTGCGGAAATAGGGGATTGGCGTTAGCCGGAAGCGTAGATTGCTGCAGGCGGAGCGCCTCTTGGGAGTTTCTGCAGCTTCGTGTTGGATTGCGAAGTGTTCCGCAAGCCGCAGAAATGTTGCCGCTGCACGCCGTCCGCCCAAAGCTCGGCCCGCAGGTGGCTGATCAGCCGTTGCGTGGTGAGCCGTTGCGGCTGCGAGCGGCGTCGCCAGTGCGGTCGCGGCAAGGCGTCGTCCACGCCCTGTTGGCGGCTCCAACTCGCGCCCGCCAACAGCAGTAGCGCATACACCGCCGTCATAAATTGAGGGACCCGCTCGACCGCGTCCGGCTGCCGCACCTGCGCCTGTCCGACTCCCAACAGCGTCTTCTGCTCACGGAAGTTGACCTCGATCTCCCAGCGCCAAACGTACTGCCGCACGATCTGCTCCAGCCCCAAACTCGGATCGCTGACAATCAAATACGCCGGCTTGCGATACAGCACCTTCGAGCCCGCCCGCGGCCGATAACCCAACGGTGCGATCACCACCAAACGCAAGTCCCGCTTGCCTCCCGCCGGCCGCCAACGCAGCGGCGCGAGCGTCTTCACTTTGAACTGGTGCAGGCTGCCGGCGGCAAAAACCTCGACCGTTTGCCACGGCACGTTGTCGTCCTGGCGGAGTTGCTCGGGCGTCGGCGCGCGTTCGCCGTAACAACGCCTGCGGCCTTTGCCAGGCTGCTCGAGGGGCAGATGATACAGCTTGGCGTCGGAACGAATGCGGCCGATCAACGTCACCTCGGCGGGCAACGATCCGAACACCGTGCGGTTGGTGTAAGCGCCATCAACGACGAGGTGCAAGGCTCTGTCAGCGCCTCCGGGATCGGCGTTCATGGCCTCGCGCAAGCGCGCGATGTGCCTGGCGGCGAGGGCCGTCAAGCTGCACTTGCGAGCCTCGCGCCGGTACTGTTTCCAAACCTCGTCCGTGGCCTTCTTCGACGGTCGGCGCGGAGTCGGCGCGTGTTCCAAGCCGATCGGAATGAGTCGCGCCGGCTGCTGCCGCTCGCTGGGAGGCAGTGCTGCCGAGAATTGCAAGAAGCGCTGCGCGAGAATCAAGTTGGCCTGAAACTTGGGTCCAAGCGGATCGCGCCGCCAACTCACGCCGGGCGTTTTGAGACTCGACTTGGCGAGCAGTGTATCGTCGATGGCGACGACCAAGGGAGCCTCGGGCGGCAAGCGAGCGAGCACCTCGCGGCGCGAGGCATCGAGCAGGCGTTGCGGCTCGACGCGTTGTTGCGAGAACAGGCGGTAGCCGGCGCTCCAGTCCTGAAAGCTCTCGCCGGAGGCATGTAGCAGGCCGGTGATGGTGGAGCGGCCGAGGCAGACGGCGGCACCGAGAGCGAGGCGGGTGAGGTGGTCGTTCACGCTTTGTCGGGCGTGGGGGTTGAGGCCTTTGGCGAAGAGTCGGGAGAAGGTGTCGACGACTCGATCGGGAGTTTTTTTTTCAACTCGACGGGCGGAGGTTGCAAACGATTGAGCACGAGTTGGGAGCGGTCGAGCAGGATCCATTCGAGCTGTTCGCCGGGCTGGAAGTCGAGCATCTGAGCGCTGGCGGAGGGGAAGTTGACGTAGAACTGTTGGGAAGCCTTGCGCTTGATCAACTGCAGTTTGGTGGGGAAGGACATGAGGTCTCCTTTGAAATGAATCTAGTTACACAACAAGCTAAACAACTAGATACAAGAATACCTCAAAATGTTTTGAGACACAAGCATTCTCAGATCCCAGACAACTCAAGAACGTGCTTACCGCGCGTCCCATCTAGTGAAAGGCCAAACTCCAGGGCGTAGCAAGCTACGCCCCCTGGAGTTTGGCTATTCAAAGAGGGTTGAAGTTTGGGGTAGGGTGCGGAAATAGGGGATTGGCGTTAGCCGGAAGCGTAGATTGCTGCAGGCGGAGCGCCTCTTGGGAGTTTCTGCAGCTTCGTGTTGGATTGCGAAGTGTTCCGCAAGCCGCAGAAATGTTGCCGCTGCACGCCGTCCGCCCAAAGCTCGGCCCGCAGGTGGCTGATCAGCCGTTGCGTGGTGAGCCGTTGCGGCTGCGAGCGGCGTCGCCAGTGCGGTCGCGGCAAGGCGTCGTCCACGCCCTGTTGGCGGCTCCAACTCGCGCCCGCCAACAGCAGTAGCGCATACACCGCCGTCATAAATTGAGGGACCCGCTCGACCGCGTCCGGCTGCCGCACCTGCGCCTGTCCGACTCCCAACAGCGTCTTCTGCTCACGGAAGTTGACCTCGATCTCCCAGCGCCAAACGTACTGCCGCACGATCTGCTCCAGCCCCAAACTCGGATCGCTGACAATCAAATACGCCGGCTTGCGATACAGCACCTTCGAGCCCGCCCGCGGCCGATAACCCAACGGTGCGATCACCACCAAACGCAAGTCCCGCTTGCCTCCCGCCGGCCGCCAACGCAGCGGCGCGAGCGTCTTCACTTTGAACTGGTGCAGGCTGCCGGCGGCAAAAACCTCGACCGTTTGCCACGGCACGTTGTCGTCCTGGCGGAGTTGCTCGGGCGTCGGCGCGCGTTCGCCGTAACAACGCCTGCGGCCTTTGCCGGGCTGCTCGAGGGGCAGATGATATAGCTTGGCGTCGGAACGAATGCGGCCGATCAACGTCACCTCGGCGGGCAACGATCCGAACACCGTGCGGTTGGTGTAAGCGCCATCAACGACGAGGTGCAAGGCTCTGTCAGCGCCTCCGGGATCGGCGTTCATGGCCTCGCGCAAGCGCGCGATGTGCCTGGCGGCGAGGGCCGTTAAGCTGCACTTGCGAGCCTCGCGCCGGTACTGTTTCCAAACCTCGTCCGTGGCCTTCTTCGACGGTCGGCGCGGAGTCGGCGCGTGTTCCAAGCCGATCGGAATGAGTCGCGCCGGCTGCTGCCGCTCGCTGGGAGGCAGCGCTGCCGAGAATTGCAAGAAGCGCTGCGCGAGAATCAAGTTGGCCTGAAACTTGGGTCCAAGCGGATCGCGCCGCCAACTCACGCCGGGCGTTTTGAGACTCGACTTGGCGAGCAGTGTATCGTCGATGGCGACGACCAAGGGAGCCTCGGGCGGCAAGCGAGCGAGCACCTCGCGGCGCGAGGCATCGAGCAGGCGTTGCGGCTCGACGCGTTGTTGCGAGAACAGGCGGTAGCCGGCGCTCCAGTCCTGAAAGCTCTCGCCGGAGGCATGTAGCAGGCCGGTGATGGTGGAGCGGCCGAGGCAGACGGCGGCACCGAGAGCGAGGCGGGTGAGGTGGTCGTTCACGCTTTGTCGGGCGTGGGGGTTGAGGCCTTTGGCGAAGAGTCGGGAGAAGGTGTCGACGACTCGATCGGGAGTTTTTTTTTCAACTCGACGGGCGGAGGTTGCAAACGATTGAGCACGAGTTGGGAGCGGTCGAGCAGGATCCATTCGAGCTGTTCGCCGGGCTGGAAGTCGAGCATCTGAGCGCTGGCGGAGGGGAAGTTGACGTAGAACTGTTGGGAAGCCTTGCGCTTGATCAACTGCAGTTTGGTGGGGAAGGACATGAGGTCTCCTTGGAAATGAATCTAGTTACACAACAAGCTAAACAACTAGATACAAGAATACCTCAAAATGTTTTGAGACACAAGCATTCTCAGATCCCAGACAACTCAAGAACGTGCTTACCGCGCGTCCCATCTAGTGAAAGGCCAAACTCCAGGCGTCGACCTCTAGGTCGACGTTCTTTCCGGCCCAGCACTCGCGGCCCTCGTGTCCAACTGGAGGTCAACGCTTTTGGTGAAAATGCTATAGCCCGCATTTCTTACCATGTGGTGAGAAATGCGAGTTAGCCGTTGACTAGGGCCGGGCGCGGTATGGCGTGCTGCGAATGACTTCCCATTCCACTACAAACACCCCGAACTGCGGCAACGTCGCCGGTAGGCTGCCTTGGGTGTAGCCGAACGGAATTGCTGCTGTCCAGCCTTGCATCGGGATCGACAAGGTTCCCGCGTTCACGCTAATTGCCTGCGAGCTCCCGTAGTAGTCCTGAATGTTTCGCAGCGTAACGTTGTGATCGACAAGGCCCAGGCTCGCCACATCGACATCCACCGAATTGGCGAGGTCCCAGTTGTAGATGACGATGTGAGCGCGCCCGCCCTCGAAGTGGTTGGGTCGAATGAATACTTCGATGCCGCTGGGCGCGCCCAGGGTGTCGGAGAAATATTCGTTGGCCGGAAACGCCGTCCGGAAGTCATCGTCGCTCTGGACCACGCCGCCAACCTTTGGCAGTGTTGAGCCATAAAACGTGTTGCCGCTGACCTGCGCATTGACGCAGTCATTGAGTTCAACCGCGAGGCGGTTGGTGCCGTGGGCGAAAACGTTGTCCTCGAGAGTGAGGTTGCTGCAGCCGCCGTCGCCGCCGAACATGTTCGATCCCGGCCCGTTCGCCGTTGGGAAATAAGTGTAGTTGTGCCGGAAGGTATTGTTGACGTGGTCGGAGTTGGAGTTGCCGAACATAATGTTGCGGTGCAAGCCATCCGCTCCAATACCGTTGTTGAAAAATACATTGCCCTCGACATGGAAGTTGCTGAACACGTTGTTGAACGAACCGAAGCCCTGTAGCCCTTGGCGATAGTGTTGAAAAACCACGCTGTCGCGGATCGTCTTGACGGGCCAGTTGGAACGGTTGCGAATATAGACACCCGGGCCGTGGCTGCGGTCGGGGGCGTCCCAGCCGGAGTTGTAAGCGATGAGCCCATAGATCTCTAACCCCGAGGGCTGCGATTCGAAAATGCTTGTTCCGACATCGTGGACCACCATATTGATGAGTTTGGTGCCGGGGCCCGCGCTGCTGTTGATGCCGATGCCACGCAAGTTGGGAGTGCCGCCGTGCTTGTTGGTCGAGCGGTCGGTGGAATTATTCGTGATCTCTAGGCCCCAATACCAGGTGTGACTGCCCTTGAGGTCTAGGCATTCGCTGCCCGGCTTTGCGGCGACCGCCGGGGCGCAGTCGAAGGTCACGCGCTCGCCTGGTTTGGCGCGAACGTAGATCGGCAGTCCATCGGCGCCGTTTAGATCGCTCTTCAGCGTCTTTGCCAGAGCGTACGTGCCGCCCTCGATCCAAATGCGATCACCCGGTACGACGGAGGCCGGATGAGAAAAGGCGGTCGACACGTCCCAAGGGTCATCGATCGAACCGCTGGCGGCGCTCGACCCGCTCGTCGAGACGAAAAAATCAGTCCCGCTCGCAACCGAAGCCAGCGCCGGTATTACCAAGAACATAAACACCCTCACAAGCCGCAAACTAATGGCGGCCGGAAAATCTGTAAATTGGGGGAAAATCACGACCGGACGGTTTATCGTCCGGCCCAAGGCATTTCCATAGGGGAAAGCTCCTACTGCCTCCACTTCATTCTCACAGTGCTGTCAAGCGCAGGCGCCTGGACGGAACTCCACGCTCTGGAGACTGACTTAGGGTGCAACCCGAGGATCGACTTCGTTCGGGGTCAAGAAACAGAGGCGGGGACGGAAGTCCCCGCTTTCCTCAAACTCGACAGCTACTTCAAAAAAACGCCGCACCCGCGAGCCGCAATCAAACCATCGTTGACGAAACGCTGAACGGCTGATTATTCACCTATATCCATCACGCCGTCAGCCTGTGACGAATGCTTAAGACGGATCCCAGCCACGCCCGCGGATATCTGTTTGGCGCGCCGTCGGTTATGCTACAAATAGCAGCGGAAAGCTGGGAGGACTTACGATGGCGGACAACAATCTCCCGTACTTCATAATGGGCATTGGCGTGGGTGCGGCGCTGGGCATTCTATTTGCCCCAAAGCCGGGTGAGGAGACGCGCGAAGACATACAGCGGCGCGCTAATGAAGGTCGCGAATATGTGCGCCGCCGTGGCGATGAACTCCGCGAACGGGCCGGCGAGGTCATCGATCATGGTCGCGAGATTGTCGATTCGCAACGCGAACAACTCAATTCAGCGCTCGAAGCCGGTCGCAAGGCATATCAGGACGTCAGCTCTGGCAAATCCGACGACGACTCCGAGGCGCAAGCAGCAACAACCTGACCCCAGCAGTCACTTGCACCCCGTGAATTGGTAGCTAATGGATACGGAATTATTCCTCAAAATTATGGCCGTGTTTACGGGCGTGGCCACCCTCTCGCTGGTGATCATAGTGCTCGCCGCGATCGGTGTTTGGCGCTCAATTAACACGCTAAACGCGCGTGCCGCCAGTTTCATGGATGAGTGGGAGCCGCTGGCGAAATCGTCGCAAGAGACGTTGGCCGATCTGCGGCAACAGTCGAGCGAGGTACTGGCGAAAGTCAGTGACTTGGCGACTACTACTCAAGATCAAGTCGGTAAAGTAGAATCGCTCGTCACGCAACTGTCAGAGACCGCGCAGAACAATATTTCGCGCGTTGACGAAACGATACGCAAGACTATGGAGCGTGTCGACAGCACGACGGCAGCCGTCGAGCAGACGATCAAGGTTCCGGCCGACCAGCTTAGAGCCGTCGGCGCGGGTTTGAATGCCGCTGTTCAGCAACTTCTCAAACGCAAGCCTCGTCCGATCGATCGCGTCGCGGCCGACGAAGAAATGTTCATCTAATTGACTCGTCGGCGACGTTCATTCAGCAGGGAGTAGAGTAGCTTTGAAACCCAAGGAAACCAAGGCAGGAAAGAAGAAGACCTTTCGCGTCGCGCTGCTGGGCACGAAATTCATGGGCAAGGCGCACAGTCAGGCCTACCGCAACGTGAATATGTATTTCGCCGATGCCCCCAAGGTCGAGATGGCGGTGTTGTGCGGTCGAAATCCGGAAGAGACCGAGCAGGCTCGCGATGCCTTCGGTTGGACAGAGTCATCGACGGACTGGCGAGCCACCATCGCCCGCGACGACATCGATATTGTCGACGTCGCGACTCCGGGGTCGATGCATTGCGAAATGGTGGTCGCTGCCGCTAAGGCCGGCAAGCACGTGGTTTGCGAAAAGCCGCTAGCGAATACTCTACCCGAAGCCAAGAAAATGCTTAAGGCTGTAGAGCAGGCCGGCGTCAAGCATTTTTTGATGCACAACTATCGCCGAGTCCCGGCCGTGGTGCTGGCAAAACGCATGATCGACGACGGCCGCATCGGCAAAATCTATCACTTCCGCGGGCGCTATTTGCAGGACTGGGCGATGTCTCCCGATCTGGAGCTGGTTTGGCGCTTTGATGCCAAACAGGCCGGCAGCGGTGCGCTTGGCGACCTGGGGGCGCATTCAATCGACTTGGCCCGTTACCTGTGTGGTGAGGTCAGTGAACTTTCGGCCACGACCGAGACCTTCATCAAACGTCGCCCAATCTCCGCCGGATCGCGCAAGAAAGTCGACGTAACGGTGGATGACGCGGTGGCCATGTGTCTGCGCTTCGAGAACGGAGCGATCGGGACGATTGAAGCCTCTCGCTTTGGAGCCGGCCGCAAGAATCACAACACCTTTGAGATCAATGGCAGCAACGGCTCGCTGGTTTTCGATCTCGAAAATCTCAACAATCTCAAGTACTACTCTGTCCAAGACCAAGATGACGCGCAGGGGTTCCACGAGATCATCGCGTGCTCGCTCGGCAAGCACCCCTACGCCGACAACTGGTGGTTTGATGGCCACCTTTTGGGATACGAGCACAGCTTTACGCATAGCGTCTACGACATGTTGATGGCGTTGGCCAAGCGGCGCGGGACGCACCCGAACTTCGCCGACGGCGTTCGCAACCAACAGATCTTAGACGCCGCGAGTAGGGCATCGAAGAGCCGACGTTGGGTCAAGGTGGGGTAACGCCCCTTGGTCGATATTCACTCGCACGTCCTGCCCGGCATCGACGACGGCGCGACTGATTACGAAACGTCGTTGGCAATGTGCCGCATGGCTGCGGAGTCGGGCACGCGAGAGCTAGTGGCGACGCCGCATTCAGACGTTCGCTACTCGTATTCCCCAGCGACCGTAAACGAACTAATCGACAAGCTGCAAGCGGACTTAGGGGACGAGATATTCCTCCATCGCGGCTGTGATCTGCATCTGACGTCAGACAATATTCGGGCAGCGCTCGAAGACCGTTCGCGGTTCACGATCAACGGCCACCAATATCTGTTGGTCGAATTTTCCGACGAAATCCTATTGCAGGGGACATCACAGGTTTTTCAGCAGTTTCGCGACGCGGGTATCGTGCCGATCATCACGCACCCAGAGCGCAATCAGCATCTGCGCAAGAGTCATGATCGCCTCGCCGAGTGGATCCATCGAGGATGCCTGATTCAGATCACCGGCCAGTCGCTACTGGGGCGCTTTGGCGACCGAGCGTTGGCCTCGGCGATCGCGATGATGGATGGCGGGCTGGTTCACTTCATTGCGTCCGACGCCCACAACTTGAATGGCCGCACGACGAAGTTGATGCCGGCGTACGAGTTTGTGCGCTACAGATGGGGCGTCGCGATGGCCAACAAGCTTTTGATCGACAATCCCTGGGCTGTACTGTGGGGCGAAAAGATAGACGTGCCGCCAGTCTCGGTAGCAAGGCGCGGGCGAAAACGGCGGAAGCGCGTAGGCCGCATTTCCACGCCGGCGTAGCCCGATTCGAGACAACGCTGCACGCACTCTCGCGGGGATTTTTTAATTTGTGGCGCGCGCCTCCGGCGGGCCGCGTCGACCTCCAGGTCGACGTTCTTTCCGACCCAGCACGCGCGGCCGGCGTGTCCAATTGCCGGTTTACGCTTTCGGTTAGGTCGTCTGCTTCGCTGCTAAGCGTGTTTCGCCCGATCTGGTAAAAATAGCGCGATCGGGAACCCGGCCAACGGCAACATTGCCAGACCCCAGAGCACGGCCTCTAGACCAATGCGGTCGGCCAGCCACCCTGCTGCCGGGACAAAGATAATTCCGGCGATTCCCCAGGCGAAGCCCATCATCAACGCGGTTACCGTTCCGGCCTGCGACGGCGCGAGTTCTTGCGCCATCACCACGTTGACGGGGATGGTTGTCAACAGAATCACGCCGCCGACGAATAACGCCGCGATCGATAGCCAGCCGGTCGTCAGCATGAAGGCCCCTAGGAACGGCACCGACACAATCATCGAATAGACAACTATCCGTTTCCCCCCAAATTTGTCCGCCGCTGTGCCTCCGATGAACGACCCCACCGAAGAGCTTAGGAAGTAGATCGCTAGCGCCGCGCTGGCGGTTTTGAGATTCATACCGCGTTCGCGGATCAGGTAGATCGAGAGAAACTGCGCGATGCCCACCTGAACCGCCGAGCGCAACACGACCAAGATGTAGTGCAGCGCGAGCGGACCCCGCTCACGCGCCAGCACAGCCCAGTCGATTCCCTGCTTGATTTTGTGTTCGCTAACGGTCGGCTCTGGCAATCGCCAGTAGAGGATTCCGCAGATCACGGCCACCGGCACCGCGGCAATCCAAAAATGGTCGAAGCCGAATCGCTCGATGATTCCGGTTAGATAAAAGGGACCCACGGCTAGGCCGGCGGTGCCGGCGGTGATGAACAGCGCCGTAGCCATACCCCTGCGTTTACCCGCGACGCGGCCGGCTTGGGCGGTGCTTTGTGGGTGAAAAGCGGCGACGCCGATTCCACCCAGCAGAGCGAGCGCCAACGCGCCGCCGAATCCCGCCACGAAGCCTAACGCGGTTAGACAAATCGCGGTAAACAGCGGCGAGACTATCGTGAACAGTCGCGAATGCAAGCGGTCGGAAATGAGGCCGAACGGCAGCTGCAGCACCGACGACGAAAACATCCAGACGCCGCCGAGGAGTCCCGCTTGAGCCAGGCTCAGGCTGAAGGCGTTGATCAGTACCGGCTGGATGGTGGCGACCGTCGACGAGAACAAGTCAACGGTAAAGTGTCCGATTGAGAGAAGGATTAGCGCTTCACTCCAGACGCGAGTTGTCGGAGTGGAGGGTTCCTTTACCGCGGCTAGGGAATCGGTCGCGCCGGCTGGTGCTGTGCTTGCCAGATCACTCACGGGGGGATATTTCCATGATAGGAGATGGGCTTCGAGGCTTAGGCTTCAATTAGGCGCATCGGGATGCCTTCCATAGCGAGAAGTTGTTTCAGTCCGTTCGATGTATAGGTTCCGTAGTGGAAGATCGATGCGGCTAGGCCCGCGTCGGCTCGTCCTTCAGTGAGCACTTTGACGAAGTCGGGCGGCGTCCCACCGCCCCCGCTGGCGATGACGGGAATTTTCGTTGCTTCGGAAATCGCGCTTGTTAGGTCGCAGTCAAAGCCGGTCTGTGTGCCGTCGGAGTCCATCGACGTCAGCAAGATCTCGCCAGCCCCCATGGCCTCGGCTTTCTCGGCCCACTCGACGGCGTCGATGCCTGTGTCCTTGCGGCCACCGTATGTGAAGACGCTCCACTGGGCGTCGCCCGAGCGGCGCGCGTCAATCGCGATCACTGTCGCCTGTGCGCCGAATTCGTTGGAAAGTTCAGTAAGAAGTTCGGGCCGCTCGACGGCTGCCGTGTTGACGGAGACCTTGTCGGCGCCGACCGTGAGAATCTTCCTTGCGTCCGGTACGGCGCGAATTCCTCCGCCAACCGTCAGAGGGATAAAAACCTTACGCGCTGTTCGCTCGACGACATCGATCATAATGTCGCGGCCATCGCTTGAGGCCGTGATGTCGAGAAAAACGAGTTCGTCGGCGCCGTCTTTGTTGTAGCGTTCGGAAAGCTCGACCGGGTCGCCGGCGTCGCGTAGTCCCACGAAGTTGACGCCCTTGACGACGCGCCCGGCCTTAACGTCGAGGCAGGGGATGATGCGTTTGGTCAGCATGCCAAGAAATTCCTGACGATCTGTTGCCCGACCGGGCCGGATTTCTCCGGGTGGAACTGCACGGCGAAAACGTTGTTGTCTTCGATCGCGGCGCAGAACGTCGTGCCGGAGTAGCGGCACAGCGCGGCGGCTCGTTCACCAGCCACTTCGCGTGGAACGTAGAAGCTATTTGCGAAGTACACGTAGGGAGCGTCGGCGAGCCCGTCGAGAAGCCGCGGCTCGCCTTGCTTTTCTAGCGAGTTCCAGCCCATTTGAGGGACGCGTGCGTCGGCGGGGAAGCGCACAACGCCGCCGGGGTAGACGGCGAGCCCTCGCTCGGGCGATTCTTCACTCGTTTCGAACAAGGCCTGGAAACCTAGACAGATTCCTAGGAACGGTACGCCTGACGCGATGAGCTCGCGAAACGTGTCGCACACGCCAAGCTCGTCGAGCGAGCGCAGAAGTTGGCCGTAGTGGCCGACGCCGGGCAAGATGATCTTGTCGGCGCGGCGCAGAGCCGCGGCGTTGTTGACGATTTCGAAGGGCTCGCCGATGGCCGCGAGCGTGTTTTCTACCGAGCGAAGGTTGCCCGCGCCGTAGTCAAAGATAGCGATCATGATAGCGGCCTCACGAGCCCTTCTCTAACAGACCTTTGGTGCTGGGGAGCTGGTCTTTGAGGCGCTCGTCAGTCGAGCAAGCGAAGCGTAGCGCCTTAGCCCAGCACTTAAAGATGGCCTCGATCTTGTGGTGATTCGAACGTCCGTACATTACACGCGCGTGTAGATTCGCGCCGCAGTGGACGACGAACCCGTCGAAGAAATCGTGCAGCAATTCGGTCTGCAAGTCGCCTACGGTTTTGAATCGCGTCGGTGCGTGGTAAACCAGCGCCGGGCGTCCGCTCAGATCGACGGCGACCACGGCGAGAGTTTCGTCCATCGGCATCACGAAGTAGCCCGATCGATTGATGCCGACCTTGCCTCCGAGTGCCTCAGAAAATGCCTGGCCCAGCGCGATGCCGCAGTCTTCGACGGTGTGGTGCTGGTCCACATCGAGGTCGCCGGTCGCTGCGAGTTTGAGATCGAAACCGCCGTGCTTGCTGAAAAGTTCGAGCATGTGATCGAAGAAGCGAATGCCGGTCGAGACTTCGTAGCAGCCCTTGCCGTCGATGTTGAGTTCGACGCGGATTTGCGTTTCTTTAGTGATGCGCTCGATCGTCGATTTTCGCTGTCGGGCCATCACAGGTACCTCTCTAGGTCGTTGACGGTTTCTATCACAGCGACGGCGCCGAGTTCGTGAAAGAGCCGAGTGGTTTCGTCGGCTCTCGGGGTTTCATGGTGTGAGATTCCGACGAAGCGCACTCCCGCGCCGAGGGCTGCCTTACAGTCGTCAATGTTGTCGCCGACCATCGTCATCGCGGCGTCCGGCACTTGTCTGAGAATGTTTACCAAGCCGTCAGGCGCCGGTTTCAGGTTTTCGCAATGCTCGTTGGTCATGATCGGGTCGAACCGCACGTGCGGGCAAAATCGCTTGAGCGAGTGGCTGGCCGAGGGCATACCGCGCCCGGTGAAAATCCCCAGCCGATGGCTTTCGGTCAAGCGCTCGAGCAAGCCGTCATCTGCGAGCCAACGCTCATTGCGGATCATCCCGTCAGCGTTTTCACCCCAATACAAGTCGCGGCCATGGCGGCGCACAACATCCAGTGGAACATCGACGCCCGCCCGACCGAGGTAGAGCATCACAATTTCGGAATCGTCGTTGTAACCGCCTTCGTTCTTGATGCGCACAATTTCGTCTTGAGTAACCTCGATGCCGCTGAAGTGGCGCACGGTCTCGACTAGTGCCAGACGAAACGTGTGGGTAGGGTCGACCAGCACGCCATCCATATCAAACACGATCATCGGGGTGCTCATCGGCCGAGCACCTCTTTAAAGGCGGCGAGAAATCTCACGGTTTGGTCGAGCGTGCCGACGGTGACTCTCACGGCGCCCTCTATGTTGTGGGCTTGGCTTCGCAGCAAGATGTCTCGCTCGCGCAGGGCCCCGCAGATTTCGCTCGCTCGCTCGCCCAGATTCATCAACACGAAGTTGGCTTCACTCGGCCAGTACGCTACCTCGAGTTCATCAAGCGTGCCGCAAATCAGGGCGCGGGCTTCGATGATCTTCTTGACGTAGTCAGTGACGTAGGCTTGGTCATCGACCGCCGCCAGCGCGCATTCTATGGCCACTGCGTTGACGCTATATGGCGACTGGCCCTTGTGGACTTGCTCGATGTTCTCCGCGGTCGAAACCAAACAGCCCACGCGCAGGCCCGCGAGACCATACGCCTTCGAAAACGTTCGGCTAACGAACAGATTGGGGTAGTGCGCTAGTAAGTCGATTGCACTGACGCCGTTGAACTCGAAATAAGCCTCATCGATGAGTACCGCTCTTTCGCCGGCCGCATCGAGAATTTTTTCAATATCGCCCAACGACAACGCATCCCCGGTCGGGTTGTTCGGGCTGGCGATACAAATAAGCTTGCTGCGCTCACCGATTGACGCCACGAGTTGTTCTAGCGGGAACTTCAAATCGGGAAGCTGGTAGTTCACCCGCTTCGCAACACCCGCCACGACTTCGGTGTAGAACCGGAACATGGTGAACGTCGGCCACGGCATCAGCACTTCGTCGCCAGGGTCGATGTAGGTGTGCACCACGGCATTGATGAGTTCGTCGGTGCCGTCGCCAAAGATTAGCTGCGTGCCCTTGACGCCCAGGAACTCGCCAATCTGCTGTCGTGCCGTCTCGTATTCCGGATAGGTGGCAACAAACCCGCGGGTTGCCGCCCGAGTCAGCGCTTCGATAACGCGAGGGGAGCAGCCAACGGTGTTCTCGTTGAAGTCCAGGCGCAGTTTTCCGCCTCGGCCTGAAGTTGGTGGCACGTAGGGCGCCATCTTGCGGATGGCTTCGCGTGGCTGAGGTCTGCTAGCCATCGGTACGAACCTCGATTGATCGCGCGTGTGCCTCTAGACCTTCGGCGCGGGCCAACGTGGTGATCGCGGGCGCGAGGCTTCGAAGCCCCTTCTCGCTTAGCTTTTGGACCGAGATTATTTTGACGTAGTCGAGCACGCTCAAACCACCGCGCAGCCGAGCCGTTCCACTCGTCGGCAGCACGTGATTCGGACCAGACGCGTAATCGCCGGCGGCTTCGGGGCTCCAAGCGCCGATGAACACGCTTCCGGCGTGCTCGATTTGGTCGAGAGGAACCGACTCGCTAATAGAAAGATGTTCTGGTGCAAAGCGGTTAGAAATCTCACATGCTTCGTCGATTGATCGCGTCACCACCACGGCGCTGTTCGTAAGGATTGCGGCAGCCGCCACTTTTCGCGTGGATAGACCCTTGCGCTGAAGCTCGACTTGCTCCGCGACGGCCTGCGCCAACATCGAATCTGTCGTCAATAGAATCGCCGCGGCGTCGACATCGTGTTCAGCCTGCGCCAGCATGTCGGCAGCTAAGTGGCGCGGGTCACCGTCGTCTGAGATCAATAAGATCTCGGTCGGTCCCGCCACGAAGTCGATGCCCACCTCACCGGCTAGGATCTTCTTCGCCGCGGCGACGTAGATGTTGCCGGGTCCGACGATGCGGTCGGCCTTCGGTACCGTCTCCGTTCCAAAGGCAAACGCGGCAATCGCTTGCGCGCCTCCCATGTGAAAGACGTTCTTGACCCCAAGCAGAGCCGCGGTGCCCAGGGTTTCCGCCGACGGCCCAGGCGACGCGACCGAGATCGTTTTCACTCCCGCGACTTGTGCCGGAATTACGGTCATCATCACGGTCGAGGGCAGCGGATAGCGGCCACCGGGAATGTATGCTGCAACAGATTCCAGCGGGCGAACCAATTGCCCAAGCTCGATGCCGCGGCGTGTAGTTTTCATCCAGGCCGTGGGCATCTGGAGTTCGGCGAACTGGCGAATTTGCCTCGACGCCATATCGACGGCGTTCAAGAAGTCGATTGAGAGCGAGCGCTTGGCTCGGCGCAAATCTCTAGCGGTGACTCGCACGCTCGCCGCAATGAGGCCGTCGAGTTTCTTTGCATAGCCAACGAGCGCCCGATCACCGCGTTTGCGGACCGCCTCAAGAATAGGCGCAACGGTCGCTTCGGCCTTGCCCATGCGGCTGGCGCGACGCGTGAAAAGCGCCTCGAGAGCCTGACTTTCCCGGCTGTGAATGATGCGCAGCATGAGTAGAAAACGGCGCGGGCCGAGCTACTTATAGACGGCCTTGGGGTCGTAGGAGGGGTCTTCGAACTGCGTCCACTGGCCGTTGTCGAGACGGCGAAAGAAGCAACTGCGAAACCCATTATGGCAAACGCCGGGTCCCAGCGATTCGGCGCTAACGAGCACCGTGTCGAGATCGCAATCGACCTGAATATCCTTGACAACCAGGTAGTGGCCCGAGCTTCCGCCCTTGGTCCAAAGCTCATTGCGCGAGCGGCTGTAAAAGGTCACATTGCCGGTTTCTACAGTCTTGGCAAACGCTTCTTCGTTCATGAACCCAACCATCAAGACGCGCTGGTCGGCGTGGTCCTGGACAACAGCCGGAAGCAATCCGTCGAATTTTGAGAAGTCTAGTTGCATTTCGTTTCCTCCAGAAAATCTTGCCCAAAAAACAAAAAACCCGTCCGGCCGGGGCCGACGGGTCATTCGCTTAAGCTTGAAATTTGCTTGCTAGTTGCGCGTACCTCGTCGGCTGCCGTGTCCGTGATGGACTCGGGCGCGGTGCCAGTGATGATGTGCGAGAAGCATCAGAATTGTTAGATTAGCAGATTAGAAGATTAGCACAGAGACTCCCGCACGTATATGGCAATTAGGCCACTCAAGACTGTCGAAGTTCAAAGCCGTGCCGAGTGGCGAGTGTGGCTCGAGAAGCACCACGGTTCGACGCCTGAGATTTGGCTCGTCTTTCCGAAAAAGGCGACTGGCGTTGTGACGCTCAGCTATGACGACGCTGTCGAAGAGGCATTGTGCTTTGGGTGGATCGACAGTCTCGTTCGGCGTTTAGATGACGCTCGCTACGCCCGCAAGTTCACACCTCGAAAGCCCGACAGCAAGTGGTCGACGATCAATCGCCGGCGCTACACTAAGCTCAAAGCGCGCGGTCTATTGGAGCAGCCGGGCCTCGATCGACCACCAACGGAGTTGAGCGGCGACGCCCCAAATCTAACGCAGCCGGGGATGCCCGACTACATAGAACAAGGCCTCGCAGACAACCCCAAGGCGCAACAGCACTTCGATCAGCTCGCTCCCTCGTACCGCCACGCGTATCTCGGCTGGATCGACTCGGCGAAGCGGGACGAAACCAAGCAGAAGCGGCTTCGACACGCTCTAGCGATGCTGGCCGAGGGTAAGAAGCTCGGCCTGAAATAGCGGCAGACCGGCCGTCGGCACCTCGGTCTTAACCCGCATTTTTCACCACAGGGCGAGAAATGCGGGCTGGTCCCGTGCGAGCATCAGTCTTTCGGTTCTCGACGCTTGAGCGCATCAATACCCGCGCCCGCCACGCAGCCGAGGGCGATCCCGAGAGACAGGTAGACGCCCATGTTGTCCATCAGCACCCCCAGCCCAGCTCCCACGCTGAAGCCGAGCACAATCATCCCGCCTATAGCCGACTCCGGTTCCCTTGCCTTTCGCTCGTCTGCCGATTCCCCGGCGAACGCCTTTCTCACGTCTCGCCTAGACAGCAGCGTCAGCGCCCATATGCCGAAGGGCAGGCTGATCAGGAATCCAGGCACCAGCGGTAAAAGCGCCGCGATGGCCGCCGCCAGCGCAAGTGGATACGACTCGAGGTCGCGCATTCTGGCCGCGCCGAGCAACAGAACGATTCCGAGCACCAAGCTACAAAGCGCAATCAGAGGCTGTTCCGCATCGAAATCCGTCGTAACCATCATGACGCCGATCACTACCGGCGCCAGCAGATTCACCGCGCTCGCAACGCGCAAGCCGATCGCCGGGGTTTTCAGTCGCGCGCGCACGAACACGGCGGACGCCGCCGAACCCTCGGCTGCATGTCGGAACTCCCATTGCCCCGCGAACGCGCTCTTTACGTCTGGCCTCAATAGCACAAGCAGCGCCCAAACCCCGAGCGGCAGGCTGACGACGAATCCAGGCGCCAGCGGCAACAGGGCCGCCAGAGCCGCGGTCAGCGCGATCGGATAAGACTGCAGGTCGCGCATTCTAGTCGAGCCGACTAGCAGCACGATCCCGAGTCCCAAGCTACATGAAGCGATTACGATCTGTGCGACACTGGGCCCCCAGAACCCCATCAGGACCATGAACGTCAGCGTTGCCGCCAGGTTCACGATGCTTGCGATCCGCAGGCCCATCGCCGGCGTCTTGAGCCGCCCTCGGACCGACTCCGCAAAGCCCTCCGCTACCGGTTGCGGCGCTTGGAATCGGGCGTCCCCGGAGCCCGCGATCGATTCGACCTCGGTCTTCACTTCGCTAGCGTGTTGATAGCGTCGCTCGGGCGTTGATTCGAGCGTGCGCAGCACGACGTCGTCCAGCCGGACGTCGATCCGCACCTTGTTCGATGGAGGCGTGAAGCGGCCGATAGGCAGTTCGCCGGTCAACATCTCGTAAAACACCACGCCTAGCGAGTAGATGTCCGCCCGGTGGTCGACCGCGCTCGATCCCTGTACCTGTTCGGGCGCCATGTAGTGCGGCGTGCCCATGACCTGATGCGAACCGGTTAGCGTGAAAGGCTTTTCCGCGCGCGACTCCTCCGCGTCGACACCCAGCAGTTTTGCCAAGCCGAAATCTGCAATCTTCACGCGTCCTCGCTTGTCGATGAGAATGTTCTCCGGCTTGATGTCGCGGTGAACGACGCCTTCGTCGTGTGCGAACTGCAGGGCTTCGCAGATCTGCGGGACGATCGCTAGCGCTTCCGCCGGCGTCAGTCCGCCACCGTCGAGAGCCTGTCTCAGGTTGGCGCCGTCGACGAATTCCATGACGAAATAGTAGAGGCCGTCCGCTTCGCCAAACTCGTGAACGGCGACGATCGACGAGTGATTCAACTTAGCCAAGGCACGAGCTTCGCGAGTGAAGCGCTCGGCGAAGGCTGGATCTTTGCCGACTTCCGGTGGGAGTATTTTGAGAGCAACGTAGCGGTCGAGCTCCGGTTGGCGCGCTTTGTATACGGCGCCCATGCCGCCTTTGCCGAGCAGCTCGACGATTTCTAGTTGAGGGAAATGTTCGGCCAGTTGCTCAGGGGACGGCGCGACAAAGCCCGAATAGCTCCCGGTCGGGACGGTGGACGGGTCTCGGAACCCATGTGCGATCAGGCATTTCGGGCAGACGCCTTCCGGCGCGTCGGCCGGTATCTGAGCGCCGCATTGCGGACATTGACGGGGTGTGGTCATGGTAACCGTTACTAACCCGAATTGATTGTAAGGTTACACGGCGGCATTCCAGAAGCGCCAACTCAACCGCCCTATCGCGGACGCGATCAAAGAGCGAGCGCGTCGAAAAGCTGGCGGATCTCCTGCTCGACGTCCTCCTCAGCTCCGATGGTTTGCTGGATTTCCTCCCGCAACAGCAATCGATACCGGCGCCGCATGCGATGGACCGCCACCTTGACGGCGCCTTCGCTCATGCCGAGCTGAACCGCTATTTCTCGATAGCGAGTCGTCGAGCCTTGTCCGCCTAGGAACGCCTTGAGGCCTTCAAAAATCTCGCCTTTTCCCGCCCCCTCAAATTCACTGCGGAGCTTCGCCAGGGAATGTTCTAGCAGCGTCAGCGCCCACTGACGCTCGAAGATCTTTTCGGGCGTGCGGTCATGAGACGGCTCGCGGCGATAGCGCTTTTCGATGTCGTCGAAATCGAGCGAAAGTAACGTTCGCCCGCCGCCCCGCTTCTGCGTGGCCCCGCGACGCCATTCATTGGCCAGGAAATTCTTCATTGACGCCAACAAGAACGACCGAAAGCGACCGCGCTCGTGGTCGGCGACTTCGAGCGTTCGTTTGTCTAGTAGGCGAACGAAGAACTCTTGCGTCAGATCTTGGGCGTCGTCCGGCGGATGGCCCTGCCGCCGCACATACGAATAGAGCGGAAACCAATAGATTTCACAAAGCGTCGCCAAAGCCTCAGTTGCATTGGGCGAAGAATGTCGCCCGGCTTCGACGACTATGCTCCAGCGGGTCGTGGCAAACCGACCGGCGTGCTGCGAAACCGACGGCTGCTCTCGCCTACGTGCCGACACTCCAATATCGTACGTCCCCGCTCGAAACGATTCTCAGCCCCCCGCGACACCCACCCCTGTCTGGCGGCGCTAGAGCATTTTCAAGATTTACGTAGACCGATTCTTGACGCCGCTGCACGCACTCTCGCGGAAATTAGTGGCGCGCACCTCCGGCGGGATCGGGTCGGGTGCCCCGAAGGGCACCCCTGGAGTTTGGCTGTTCAAAGAGGGTTGAAGTTTGGGGTAGGGTGCGGAAATAGGGGATTGGCGTTAGCCGGAAGCGTAGATTGCTGCAGGCGGAGCGCCTCTTGGGAGTTTCTGCAGCTTCGTGTTGGATTGCGAAGTGTTCCGCAAGCCGCAGAAATGTTGCCGCTGCACGCCGTCCGCCCAAAGCTCGGCCCGCAGGTGGCTGATCAGCCGTTGCGTGGTGAGCCGTTGCGGCTGCGAGCGGCGTCGCCAGTGCGGTCGCGGCAAGGCGTCGTCCACGCCCTGTTGGCGGCTCCAACTCGCGCCCGCCAACAGCAGTAGCGCATACACCGCCGTCATAAATTGAGGGACCCGCTCGACCGCGTCCGGCTGCCGCACCTGCGCCTGTCCGACTCCCAACAGCGTCTTCTGCTCACGGAAGTTGACCTCGATCTCCCAGCGCCAAACGTACTGCCGCACGATCTGCTCCAGCCCCAAACTCGGATCGCTGACAATCAAATACGCCGGCTTGCGATACAGCACCTTCGAGCCCGCCCGCGGCCGATAACCCAACGGTGCGATCACCACCAAACGCAAGTCCCGCTTGCCTCCCGCCGGCCGCCAACGCAGCGGCGCGAGCGTCTTCACTTTGAACTGGTGCAGGCTGCCGGCGGCAAAAACCTCGACCGTTTGCCACGGCACGTTGTCGTCCTGGCGGAGTTGCTCGGGCGTCGGCGCGCGTTCGCCGTAACAACGCCTGCGGCCTTTGCCGGGCTGCTCGAGGGGCAGATGATATAGCTTGGCGTCGGAACGAATGCGGCCGATCAACGTCACCTCGGCGGGCAACGATCCGAACACCGTGCGGTTGGTGTAAGCGCCATCAACGACGAGGTGCAAGGCTCTGTCAGCGCCTCCGGGATCGGCGTTCATGGCCTCGCGCAAGCGCGCGATGTGCCTGGCGGCGAGGGCCGTTAAGCTGCACTTGCGAGCCTCGCGCCGGTACTGTTTCCAAACCTCGTCCGTGGCCTTCTTCGACGGTCGGCGCGGAGTCGGCGCGTGTTCCAAGCCGATCGGAATGAGTCGCGCCGGCTGCTGCCGCTCGCTGGGAGGCAGTGCTGCCGAGAACTGCAAGAAGCGCTGCGCGAGAATCAAGTTGGCCTGAAACTTGGGTCCAAGCGGATCGCGCCGCCAACTCACGCCGGGCGTTTTGAGACTCGACTTGGCGAGCAGTGTATCGTCGATGGCGACGACCAAGGGAGCCTCGGGCGGCAAGCGAGCGAGCACCTCGCGGCGCGAGGCATCGAGCAGGCGTTGCGGCTCGACGCGTTGTTGCGAGAACAGGCGGTAGCCGGCGCTCCAGTCCTGAAAGCTCTCGCCGGAGGCATGTAGCAGGCCGGTGATGGTGGAGCGGCCGAGGCAGACGGCGGCACCGAGAGCGAGGCGGGTGAGGTGGTCGTTCACGCTTTGTCGGGCGTGGGGGTTGAGGCCTTTGGCGAAGAGTCGGGAGAAGGTGTCGACGACTCGATCGGGAGTTTTTTTTCAACTCGATGGGCGGAGGTTGCAAACGATTGAGCACGAGTTGGGAGCGGTCGAGCAGGATCCATTCGAGCTGTTCGCCGGGCTGGAAGTCGAGCATCTGAGCGCTGGCGGAGGGGAAGTTGACGTAGAACTGTTGGGAAGCCTTGCGCTTGATCAACTGCAGTTTGGTGGGGAAGGACATGAGGTCTCCTTGGAAATGAATCTAGTTACACAACAAGCTAAACAACTAGATACAAGAATACCTCAAAATGTTTTGAGACACAAGCATTCTCAGATCCCTCACAACTCAAGAACGTGCTTACCGCGCGTCCCATCTAGTGAAAGGCCAAACTCCAGGGGTGCCCCGAAGGGCACCCTCCCACACCACCGGACGTACGGTTTTCCGTATCCGGCGGTTGAGCCGGCGGGTAACCCCGCAAACTGAGGGAACCCAGTTCGTGCATCTCTTTCTCCCGAGACTCTCGCCTATCTCGACCGGCACTCACCGGGCTGGGCTTATAGCGGCTCCACCCCCTGGGCCCCGCCCTGCTCCCCACTCCGACCGTCTCATCGACGGCAGCCTTGCGGCTCGGGACTGCGGACTACCTTGTGGCTTTGATTAGAGTCGGTCTCTGCGTGATACTCCTTGGCTCTTCGGCCCTTTGCTCGGCGGGCATTACCCCGCTTCCTCGCTACTATGGCCTCTGCTGACTTCTCCGCTTTGCATTGCCTATGGCGCTGCTCCACGGAGCTCTCCCGTCTTGATCAAGGCAGGGGGGTAAGGTGCTGCATCTTTCGTCCCCTGCCGCCCGGCTCTACCTCGCGCGTCTCGGATGGATTCTGGGTTTCGCTGTAGCGGGCAAGCTTACCGCCCGCGCGCGGCCTCTCTGCCGATGTCAAGGCCGGATGAAAAATCCCGTTTTCGCCGGTTGAAAATTCCCCACCCTGGTTGCGGTGGTGGTTTTGTGGACCACCACCGTGTTGCTAAGCATGGAGCTAGCCGGGGAAGCGGAGGCGGGCAATGCTGGAGAGCAACCCGCCAAGGAATACCCGGCCGCAAACTCAGCGAGACGATGAGTGCCGGGAGCGGCGGCCGAGATCGCTCCCGGCTTCTTTTCCGCTGCCCAACGCCCATCGGATCGATAGATTTGCCCATGCCTGAAAAAACTCATCTTCCACTTCCCCCGCTCTTGCGACCAGGGCTCGCCGCGTCAGCCGCATCGACCGTCGGCCGTTCGCCGGACTGATCTTCCGGCCGCGAGAGCAAACCGGCTCTTCGGCGCTCCTTCAAGCGAAAGCTCTCGCCGCGAATGTTCACCGTCGTCGAGTGATGCAACAGTCGATCCAGGATCGCCGTGGCGATGATCGGGTCGGAAAAGATCGAGCCCCAATCGGCGTAGCTCTTGTTCGAGGTCAGGATGATGCTGCCGCGTTCGTAACGCGCGCTGACGAGTTGGAAGAAGATCGTCGCCCCCAGCTCGTCGAGCGGAAGGTAACCCATCTCGTCGACGATCAGCACCTTCGGCGCGAGGTAGATGCGCATCCTTCGTTGTAGCCGTCCTTCGCGGATGGCCTTCGACAGATCGGCGATCAAGTCGTGCGCGGTGATGAAGTAGGCTCCGAAACCGGCTTGGATCGCAGCCTCGGCCAAGGCAACCGAGAGATGCGTCTTGCCAACGCCGGGTGGCCCGAGGAAGATCACGTTGGAGGCTTCGTGCACGAAGCGCAACGTGCGCAGCTCTTGGATTTGGCGCTCGTCGATCGATGGTTGAAAGTCGAAGTCGAACTGTTCGAAAGTCTTGACATAGGGCAGATGCGCGAGCTGTAGACGCGTCTTGAGATAGCGTTGTCGGCGAGCGTCGGCCTCGGCGCTGACGACGTCGAGCAGGAAGTCGGCGTAGGCCGGTTCAGCCTTGGCTGCTTGTTCAAGCAGCGCTTCCAAGCGATCGTCGATGGTCTTCAGCCCCAGTGCTTCGAGCCGTTCGTGAAGCTGTTCGATGGCGGTCACAGCGCACCTCCGGCGGCGGCGCTTTCGTAAGCCGCTAGCGGCCGCACTTCGACTTGGGGTGCGCCGGCTTGGATGTGAATGCACGTTTTTCCTCCTGGACGCTTGGCGACGTGCAGCGGAATGTCGGCATGATGCTCTTTGCGAACAACGATTTGGTGGCGGTCGTCGATCAACTCGTGAACGGCGATCCGCTCGGCTCCGCGCCATACCTCGAGCCGGCCGGCCAGTTCGCGCAACGAGACTTCGGCGCCGGCGTCTTGCCAGGGAACCGAGTAGCGGTTGGAGCGCCAGGCCACGAAGGCGTCCCGGCTCACACGCCTCGACTCGGCGTCCGCGAGGGGATACGGCGGACGCTTGTCGAGAGACTGCAAGGCGGTCTTTTCAGACTCCCAACTCTCTAACACTTGGCTGTGAGTGGTGCCGTGAACGCGCCGGTTCGAGACCTCCCAGACCCAAGCGTGCAGCTGGTTGTTGAGATCATCCAGGCTCGTCGCCGTGCGTCCGCACAGGAAGT
Source organism: Bryobacterales bacterium (assembly GCA_965247305.1). Taxonomy (GTDB): domain Bacteria; phylum Acidobacteriota; class Terriglobia; order Bryobacterales; family UBA6623; genus CATQHP01. The sequence continues at coordinate 6,928,094 of OZ252030.1, forward strand.
TGCGGCGCACGTACTTGACGCCCGATTCGACCTTGCCCTTGGTCTGCGCGCGGTAAGGTTTGCAGGCCCGCGGGGTGAAGCCCCAATAGTCGGCGAAGTCCTTGAAGGTTTGATTCCACTTGAGCTCGCCGCGCTCGTCGACCCCCTCCAAGACCGTCTTCATGCGGTCGTAGAGGATCTCTTGCGGCACGCCGCCGAGTTGCCGGAAGGCTTCCTCGTGCATGCGCAGCAGCGTCGGCAGCTTCTGGTCGGTCGCCGCGGCGGCCATGATGGCCCGGCTGTGACCGAGCGTGAAGACGAAACCCCAAAGCTTGCGAGTCTTGCCGTCGGCGGTGATCTCGCCGAGATGGCCCCAATCGACCTGAGCCTGTTTGCCTGCGGGTGTTTCAAAGCGCCGCACGGCCACCGTGGTTGCGGCTTCTCGCAACGGCTGTAGGTGATCCTTGAGGATCGTATAGCCGCCCGAGTAGCCGTGTTCTCGCAGCTCACGCAACAGCACGACGGCATTCCAGACGCCGGCCTTGAGGCGGTCTTCGATAAACGGCTTGAAGCGATCCAGCTTGGACGGACGCGGCTTGCGCGGGCCGTATCTGGGCGTCGGATCGTCCTGCCTTAAGTACTTGCGAACCGTCTTGCGGTCAAATCCCGTGAGCTCGCTGATCTTGGCGAGGCTCACCCCTTGTCGAACTAATTCTTCGATTTCTTGCACATCTGAACTCCGTAACAGCGCCTTGTACCTCCTGCTTCCAGGGTCGGCTCCGACGCAAGCTACGGGTGGGGAATTTTATTCCGGCGATACGGGGATTCTTACACCGGCGCTGACACCGATTCGTGTTCCCGCGGTCGTGACTTTGTTCCGAGCTTCCTCAAACTTTCGCTTTGCTCTTCCCTACGGTTACCTCCATCGGTCCCGATGAGTCCCTTTCATCTCACTAGATACAGCCCCTGCCGGGCACACCTGCGTCGACCTCCAGGTCGACGTCTAAGGCTTCGGGTTGCGCGTAGCACTGTGCGCGAAGCCGCAGAATCTGAACCCCGGATAAGAGGTGACGTTTGTATTAACCCAAGGTGCAACCTTGGGATTCAGAGTCGACGACGCGCCGGAATTCCCCCTCACCCCCCCAACCGAGCGGCTATCTGTCTACCGGGCCCTAGAATAGAAGCTCCCGTGCAAGCTGTCCGACAAAAACTAGGAAAGAGCGACATCGCGCTCTTTGTCCTCGTGGCCCTTTACCTCGGCCTGTGGCCGCTGGAGTCGTCCGTCCAGTTCGTTCTCTCGCTGCGCCAGTTGCTCCAGGGATTTATCTACATTCTCGGCGGACTCGTGCTGATGCGCTGGGTAATCCTCGGCATCCAATGGACAACTCGCCAGTTCTTATGGCGCGTACGGCATCGCATGGTCGCCGTGTTTTTTTTCGTCGGGGCGCTGCCGCTAGTGCTCGGCGGGTTCATGGTCGTCTGGGGCACCGCCCTACTTTTCGGGCCGCTCGCAGCTTACATGGTCACGACCCAGGTTGGGTTGCGCGCTGAGCGCCTGAATGCGACCGCCGATTCTCTGCTGTGGCAACTTCGGGCCAGCCCGGAAGCGCAACGAGCCGACATCCTCGAGAAATTCGTGACGGCCGCGCAAACGCGGTTTCCGTCTTTGGAAGGCCGCGCCAAAATCGGCGGCTCCGATTACTCCGCACCCGAAGGCATCGAACGACTAGCTATTCCAAACAAACTCGCGACCCACGTAGGAGCAGTTCGTCGTGACGCCCAAAGCCTACTAACGGCGCTGCAAACGGACCCCGAAAGCGGTGATTCGGTACTCCTCACGTTTCCACTCTCGCCTGAGTACATGCGGCGAATGCTTCCGGGCTTGGGAATGTTGGCGATCGAAGTCGAGGACCCGACAGCAGGCTCCGGCCGGAGTTTCCTGTCGCGAATCGAGAAGGCTGAGGGAACCAGTCAACCCCAACTGGTCGGCAGCATTCCTCCCCCGGTCCACCCTTTCGATTGGAAAGTCGTCTGGCCAATTGAGGCGTCGGTGCTGGAGTGGGAATCGAATCGCATCATTCACGCGGTCTTGCTGCTTCAGACGAGACTCTCGGCGATCGTGCTGATGATATTCGCGGCGCAGGCCGACCCGCTAAACCAATTCGCCCTCTATGGCAGCTACGCGCTCGCCGCGACTTTCTTGATTACCGTCCTAACGTCGGTCATCGTAGCCGTCTCGCTCACCCGTACGCTCACTCGTACCGTCAACGACCTATACATCGGCACGCAGCACGTTAACGAGGGCGACTTCGCCTATCGCGTGCCTATTGGGGGAACAGACCAGGTCAGCGATCTCTCGCGCTCGTTTAACACGATGACCGCCTCGATCGAGCGTTTGGTAGAAGATTCCAAAGAGCGTGAAAGGCTCGAAGCCGAACTCGACATCGCCCGTGAGGTCCAGTCGAAACTCTTCCCCACCGAAGCCCCAAAGCTCGAGACGCTTGAGTTGTTGGGCGTCTGCCGGCCGGCAAGGTCTGTATCCGGCGGCTTCTATGACTACGTACGCTTGTCCGAGACCCGCGTCGCCATCAGCTTCGGCGATGTCTCCGGCAAAGGCATCTCCGCCGCGCTAGTGATGGCGACCCTTCACTCGACGGTGCGCACCCAGCTTTCGCTGCTGACGCAAATCGACTCGAAGCAACTTGATGCCGCCACCGCGGAGGTCGTCGATCGCACCAATAAGCATCTCTGCCAGGCTACCGCCGCCGACAAGTTTTCGACACTTTTCTTCAGTGCTTACGATGAGGAAACTGGTCGTCTTTCATACACCAACGCGGGCCACCTGCCACCACTGCTGATTCGCGCCGGTGCGGCCACTCCGCTTGAAGTACACGGCATGGTGGTCGGAGCCTTCCCCTTCGCCGCTTACGAGTCCGGCGTCGTCACGCTCGCGCCTGGCGACCTGCTGGTAGCCTTTACCGATGGCGTGACAGAACCTGAAAACGCATACGAGCAAGAGTTTGGTGAAGACCGCTTAACCGAGCTACTGCTCCTTCACGCCGACCAGCCAGCCGAAGAACTTATCTCCATCGTCATGTCGGAGGTCGTCGATTGGACCGGCGATCCGACGCTGCAAGACGACATGACAATGTTAGTCGCGAGAAAACTGTGAACGGTCAACCCGTACTTTCCGGCCCTCGGCGCTCGATCGTCCTGATCGTTGCGCTGCTCACGACCGTTTTGCTCGCTGGCACATTCGGGTTCGCCATCATCGAGCGCCAGCCATTGTTTGAAAGCTTCTACATGGCGCTGACCACTCTCACGTCGGTCGGTTATGGCGAGATATTTCCGCTCAGCCGGACCGGTCGAATTTTCAATTCGATCTTAATCATCAGCGGCGTCACGGCCGTTTTTGCGGCGATCGGCATCTTGGGCGACTTGTTGATCCAATTACAACTAGGAAATTACTTTGGTCATAGAAAAGCGATGCGAAAAATCGAACAGCTATCCGGCCACTACATCGTCTGTGGCTTAGGCCGAGTCGGCCGAGGCGTCATCCGCGAACTTGTTCGTAGCGACGTGCCCATCGTCGTCATCGACCAGTCCGAGGACCGCGCCGAGTGGTCGCGCAACCAAGGCCTACCGACGTTAGTCGCCGACGCGACTGAAGATGCCACCCTCGAGCAGGCGGCGATCCACCGCGCAACAGGGCTCGTCGCGGCCATCGGCAACGACGCCGAGAACGTCTATGTCACCCTTTCAGCGAAGGTGCTCAACCCAAATTTGATAATCGCCGCCAGGGCAACCAACAAAGGCGCCGAGCAAAAGCTCAAGCACGCCGGCGCGCAAACCGTCTTCACGCCCTACACGTTTATCGGCCATCGCCTGGCGCAGGCGCTGCTCCGTCCCCACGTGCTGAGTTTCTTGGACGTAGCTTCGGCCTTTGAAGGCTCGCACCTAGACCTCGAAATCGAGCAGATTAAGGTCTCCCCTTCAAGTGCAAGCGTCGGCACAACGATCGAAGATTCGCAACTGCGGCAACGCCTAGGCGTGATCGTGTTGGCCGTGACTAAAGCGGGCGGCGACATGAAATTCAACCCACCCGGTTCGACGCGAATCGAAACCGGGGACGTTATGGTCGCGATGGGAGAGCGTCAAAAACTCGAAGAAATGGAACGGGAACTCGAAGTCTAGTGCGACGAATTCTCACAGCGGCCGAGATGCGCGAGGCCGATCGCCGAACGATCGAAGAACGCGGTATTCCCGGTCTAATCCTGATGGAGAACGGCGCCGCCGCGGTCACCTCACTGCTTGTTCACCGCTTTTCGCCAATCGACGAGCAACGCGTCACGATCCTGTGCGGAAAAGGCAACAACGGTGGCGACGGCTTGGCCGTTGCCCGACAGCTACTGGTCCGCCGGCCGCCCGCCGACTTACAAGTAATTCTATTCGCCGAACCCGATTCGCTCCAAGCAGATGCCGCAGCCAATTGGCGCATGCTTGAAGCTGTCGATTTCAAGGCCCACATCGCGACCGATGAAGAACAATGGCGCGCGCTGAGCCCCCAATCGCTCTCGGCCACCATAATCGTCGACGCCCTATTAGGCACGGGTTTGTCTGGACCCGCCCGCGGCCTAATCGCCAGCGTCATCGCCGACGTCAACGCCGCGCCAAGTCGGCCAAAAATCGTAGCCGTCGACCTTCCGTCCGGCATGCCATCAGATTCCGGTGAACCGCTTGGCGAATCGATGCGCGCCGATTTCACGGTCACGTTCACCGCGCCGAAGCCGTCGCAAATCTTCCCAACAACGTGCGAACAAATCGGCAACTTATCACTCGCATCGATTGGAACTGCTACCCCCGTAGTCGATGCTCTTCCCGGTCCTAGACTGCTGGCGACTGAGGCGGACGACGTCAAGCCGTACCTAGCCGGCCGCAACCCCTCCGGCCACAAAGGCAGCTACGGTCACGTGCTAGCCGTCGGCGGTTCGCGCTCCAAACCCGGATCGATCCACATGACTGCAACAGCCGCCTTACGCATGGGAGCCGGCCTCGTAACCGTCGTAACGGCGCAGAGTGCGGCGGCAGCGGTTGTCGCAGAAACGCCCGAGCTAATGGTCGAACCAGCCGTCGAAACCGCCGAGGGCTCACTAGGCCCCGAGTCCTGGCAGCAGCGCTGGCTAGAAAATAAATCCGTCGTCGCGATAGGGCCGGGATTGGGCATTTCCGACGCCAACCGCGCATTGTTATCGCGCGTCTACGAAGACTGCGCCCTCCCACTGGTAATCGACGCGGACGGACTGACCGCGCTTGGCTCCGAACCTCTTCTCCAACGCGACACCCCCACGGTACTAACGCCCCATCCGGGCGAGATGTCGCGCCTAACCGGACGCAGCGTCGAGCAGATCCAAGCCGATCGCGTCGCTATCGCCCGCGACTATGCGGTATCGAACCAAGTTTTCCTGCTGCTCAAAGGAAACCGTTCGCTGATCGCCTCACCCGGCGGCGACGTGATCGTCAACCCGACCGGCTCGCCAGGCATGGCAACCGCCGGCTCAGGCGACATTCTCACCGGCATGATCGCCGCGTTGATCGCGCAGTTCCCCACCGAGCCAATCGAGCGAACCCTAGCAGCCGCGGCCTACCTCCACGGCGCCGCCGGCCAACAGGCGGTCGCCGAGCTAGGCGAACAATCCACGCTAGCAACCGACATACTCCAATTTCTACCGAAAGCCATAGCTGCAATCCACCACTGATTTCCCTCGGATTTCAGATGCTTATACGTGGCACACCGATCGCTCGCTTTCGCCGTCAGGTGGTGAGAAATGCGGGCTGACCCGAAACTTAATTTTTCGAGCTGCCAGCCAAGATACCTATTGGACGAAACCTTTCGCAGTGCGGTCCTCTCCGCGAAGTGGGAAGAAGAACTTTCGGGCGGGGACTGGCACATGCGATCGTGCAATCTCTCCACTCTGACGAACCATCGTGTTGCCTGGAAGGTGTGAAAAAATAGCCTTGTCCGAATCTTCAACGCTGATTCGCAAGGACTTAGGTGGTACAACACGACCAGATTCTGAATTCTTTCACACCTTCCTGTCCTCTACCAAGCTCAATAAACCGACGACGAGCCGCGATCTACCCCTACCCCCGCCGCCGCTACGGCGCGCAGATCGTGGGAGGCTCCGGCCGAGGTTTGGCCGCCCCACCAGCGAACGCCCGAACCGCGCCATACACCCAAGCCGCGCGTATCGCCGACATGCCGTCCTTGCGACATACCCGCCGGAGCACCTGATCGGCGTATTTTCGATCGCTTTGCTCCAGTTTCCCCGCCCGCATCAACTGATAAAGCGCGTCGTGAATCAGCGAACCGCGCATGAAGTTTTTGGTGTCGATCGTCGGCCCGCTTGGACCATCCCATGCGTACCGCTTCTTTAGCTTCAGCGTACCGTCGTCTTCGAGCACCACCCAGCCGTCGTCAATTTCCGCGGGCCGCCCGGTTAACTCCGTCTTGTACTCGTACGAATCCTCAAGCCGGTACTTGTATAGGCGAATCTTCGTATAACAGATCGTGTCGGCCATAGTTTTCTTCCCTCTGCTTTACATGCGTAGAGTGCGGCTCAATCGGGACGTGAGATCGCCGCCCAATCGAACTTTTTACAAATCAGCCGAAAAACCCTGGCGAACGATTCGATCGAGATTTGCGGTCAACAGGCATGATCGCCGGTCGTTCTTGATCAACGTCAAGCCCAAACTTGGAAACTCTATCTTCAAACTACCGGCCACCGGGGTCAACGGCCCCGCGCCGTACCTCCAACCTGGTCAGGTCGTGCCGGACAATTCATTCCGACACAGACAGGTGGCGCCTCCGAGCGAAGTTCCAATGGGACAGTGCTGTGGCAGAACCACGCGAGCATTGAAAACGCACCTATCGACGCGACGCTTCCACCCAGGCGATATCCATCTTCATTCTTACGATCGGTTTCGCCTGCAGCCTCTCTTGGTACCCAAGATTGTGTTCGGATACCATCCGTTAACGGTTAATGGGCCAGGTGATTCGAGAAAGTTGTTTCACGGTTCTCATTTTCGGTATATAGTTTTCAACGGTACACCGGTTACTGGGACATTTTCACTAAAAGGAGGATTCGATGACCAAAACAGAGCTGAGTGAGTTACTACTTCGGAATCCGAATGCTCCGACCAATGACGAATTCGCGCGAAAGTTTGCGAGCAAGCTATTTCCCGCCCACGGCGAACCGGCCGACGCAAACCCAACCTTCGCTTTCGCGGAGGGCGACATCAGTCTTGCGGCCAGCGACGACGAGCAATCCGACTCGTGCGGAGAGTCTTCTCATGGCCTGCTCCAAGCGGTCTTGGCTTCCGATCTGCTTTCGGACGCAGCGATCGCGGATATCAACGCCATGGCGACTGACGCCGCGCCGGCGCTGGAGAGGGAAAAGACGATCGGACATTTTCGTTTTCACTGGACCGAAGTCAGCGGCAACGCGAACGACAATACGAACGAAGCAAACGTTGACGCGACCGCGGCCGAATTGAACAACTGCTGGAACCGCTACGTCGCGGACTTTCGCGAACCGAAGGCCGACCTCATTGGCGGAGTACGCCTAATTGAGGTCGATGTCTTTGACAACCCGTCCCTTCACGGCAGCACGTCTTCGTTCAGCAACCGGATATTTTTGAATAGCCGGACTGTTGTCAACGACAATTGCCGCCGACGGACTACGTCAGCTCACGAGCTATTCCATCGCGTCGAATACAGCTATGGCTACGTCACCGGAACCGCCGGGCAGACTTGGTGGGTCGGGTGGGTCGAGGCGCTCGGCTCGTGGCCGCAGGAATACTACGCTCCTGATGTTGACGACTACATCAATCGGGTGAACTCTGGATTGATGAATCCCGGCAGAACTCTTTTGACTCGAAGTTACGACGCCTGCCACTACTGGAAGTATCTTGGAGAGCAACTCTCGAAACGTAGTGCCGCGGTCGCTACTGAAGAGCAGGCGATCCTAGAGGTCCTCGAGGAGTATGCGACCAATGGTCTCGACGCGAAGGCCGCCAGTGGGACGATTACGCAAAATAGAATTTCACGCCCCTTCGACCGGTTCTTTCAGGACTGGACCAAGGCCAACTACCTCAAGGATCTCATCAGCCCCGGCATTCGCTACGACTATGACGAGGACGAAAACGTTACGAACAGTTGTGGTCGAGTCTATGGCCCATATCGCCACGTCGCGCCAACCTCCGACGAGACGATCAGCAGCAACACGTTTACTTGGAACTCGCCGCCACAATCGGTGCAGTCGTATGGCACGAACTACCACCAGTTCAATATCGATCCTTCCGTAACCGCCTTCGAGGTAAAATTTGACGCCGCCAACGGCGGGCCGTATTCGGTCCACCTAGCGCTCATCAACGATGACCACTGGCACTCGATCTATAACGGCCCCAGCGTCATCGATTGGAGCCAAGCAGTTACGCTGGCGCCCGGTCAGTACGCCCGCTGTGTCCTGGTCGTCAATGGCTTGGCTACGGGTGGCGGCTACAACCTGGCCATCAACTCATGTGTAACCGGACTATGGCGGGACGGGTTCTTTTTCGTGTGGAGCCTTGTCCAGACCGGCAACACCATTGCTGGTACGCTGCAAACTGGATCTTGTGGCGAATACAGTGTGACTGGAACAGTTAACGGAGACCAGGTCGTCCTCCAGGCAACTGGATCTTGCTGCAATTTCCAATATTCGGGTACCGTCGCGGATTGCTCGAGTATCAGCGGTAACTGGACGAGCGAATGCGGCGCCAACGGCGTCTTTACAATGACGAAATCCGATGCTGCGGAAGCGATGGAAATGCTTCTGAGCGAGGCGGAAGAGGTCGCCGATGATCCGACAACGGCTCGAAGCTAAGCATTGATGCATAGCCCGCATTTTTCACCACGTGGCGAGCGAAAGTGCGTGAGAGATGCGTCAATACGAGGCGGGCAACGGTTGGCGCGCGGAGGCGTACTTTTGCAGTCCGTCGAGCACGACGATCGAGCGCAACGAAGTAGTGACACATCTATCGCGTGCTTTCGCCGTCAGGTGGTGAGGAATGCGGGCTAGCGTCATCCGCAGTCTCGGATGGAGCGCCTTCGCCGGGATTCTGACCGCGGCCCTTACACTGCCTGAAGCGGTAGGCTGTAGTCGACCAGGGGCCCAGGTTGCCCCTGGTCAGCCCAGTTCAGCTACGGCAGGCAGCACCACGCCGGGGCGGGGTACCCGGCATACTGAGAAAGGAAAACCTCTCAATCCAAGTGGTGAAACCGAGATGGCGCCGTCCGAAGAATTGATACCGCTGCAGCAGGCGCTAGTCCTGCGGGACATCGAACGCATGGGTATCTCGTCGCAGCGGGTCCTCGCGGACATTACTGAGATTCTTACCGCGGGGAGCGACAGCGGCTTCGACTTTCGCGCGAAAGTCGAACTAGAAGACTCCCGCGACATCGATCGATTGGTGTTACTTTTTCCCGCAGAATCGATCAACGGACTTCGAGGCTGCATCGTCTTTAGTCTGCACGCCGCTGACTCGGGCCCCCTAGCAGTCCGTCGTGCCGCGGCATTTCGACGAGACGGAAAAGTTTGGGTCCGCCTCGAAACCAAGCCGCGCTCCGAACTAGTGGCGCAATGGGCATACAGTCGCCGTCCCGCGATGAGGGCGGTATTATTGGCCGGTTTCGACGACCCGCAAGAGCCACTCGAAGCCGAAATTTTCCACGCCGCCGAATTTCGCCGGCCGCGGGCTACGCCGCTGGCTGTGAACGAGCACGGTGACTGGACGGTCGTTGAGTTTGAGTTGTCGCCCGACCTGATAGAAGAGAGCACGCTGCTGGATAGTTGCGAGCAACTACTTGAGAACCTGGACAATCGCGGTGCTAGCTCATATCTAGAGTGGACCGAGACCCAACTGAGTGCGGCAGCGCTCGAAGAGGTCAGCGCCGATGCGGAGCGTCGAATTCTGCCGTCGGGCCAGCAGTTTAACGTCACGCTTGAGTCAGGCAATGCCGAAATGATCCGGGGTAAGCGGCTCCAGCCGATGGTCCGCTACCCAATTACGCTGATCAGAGAGAACGGTACGAAGACTGCAGCAAGCCTGGGATGTTCAATTTCGAATAAACCCGGCACGCGATAGCCCGGACATTCAAGAGGAGTTCACGCCACCGTTCCTTGTTGTCTCGCGGCTGTAGCCGTCGCCCTCAAGTTTTCGTCGCCGGTCGTCTAGACTTATTGAGGCCGTTCCAGATTCCCCTGAGAACCAACGAATGACTTTATTCAAATCCGGCGCCAGTACGCCACGAACACAGCGAAACCAAGCAGACCCGAGCAAACAACGCACGACGCTCGCTCTCCTAGTCTTGACACTAACGTTGACGCTCTTTGCGTTCGGCGCCGACGACTCGCCAACGCTCGAGTATCCAAACATCAAGGGCCACGGCGGAGTCTTTAATGTTTCGGGCGAACCAAGCCTGCCCCAAAAGGGCTCAAAGGTGGTAGTCGAAGTGACGGCGGGAGCACAGGAAGGCGGTGTCAACAAGGGCCTAGCCAGAGCCGCGCGGTTCGTCAACCTCTTCACCCTCGGCGGCGCAAGCGATTTTCAGATGGCGGTCGTTCTTCATGGCGGCGCCACGAAAGAAGCGCTCTCGAACGAAGCCTACATGAAGTTGTTCAGCAAGCCGAACCCCAACGCCGACCTGCTGCAACAGCTTCGCCAAGCAGGCGTAGAAGTTCTCGTCTGCGGCCAAGCGCTGATGCATGCCGGCTACCGGCCCACCCAAACCTCCTCTCATGTCGACGTCGCGCTATCAGCCGCAACGGCCATCGTCAATCGCCAAGTGCAAGGGTTCGCCTACTTGCCACTCCAGTAGATCGGTAACCGAAGCCAAACGGCGATCCGCCGGGGGGTCCCGGCGAGCCCGCATTCATAGAGTAAACAAGGAAAGCCGTAACCGCGTCACCCGAGTCTGACTATGAATATCGATGACCGAGGTCTTGTCGAAGGGTTGGTTGGGGATGGCCGGCCACTGATTTCGTTGACAGGAATCGTCCTGATTTTTTCCGGGGCGTTCGCGATCTTTCTTAGTGCCACGGGGCAGTTCCTCCCTCACGATCTCGCGTTCTTGGGAATGAGCGCGGATGAGCTCTGTGCTGTTTCCGATTGCCGGGTGGTCTACTTTATGTTCCACGATCGTGTGTCGTTCGGCGGAACGCTGATAGCAATCGGGGTCCTGTATTTGTGGCTTTTGACGTTCCCGCTTGCTACCGGCAGCGCCTGGGCCTGGTGGGCGCTCGCCGTGAGCGGTGCGCTGGGTTTTACAAGCTTTCTCAGCTATCTTGGCTACGGTTATCTTGATACCTGGCATGGCGTCGGGACCATAGCCCTGCTCCCACTCTTCGTGGCCGGCTTGTGGAAATCGGCCGACACATTGAATGGGGAGCGCTCCTGGCGCTCGATGCTCGTTCCAGGACAGTTGAATGTTCGAAGCCGACGCAAGTACATCGGCCGTGGTCTTCTAGTGTTTACCGGCGGTGGGATGGTTCTAGCGGGTCTGACAATTATGGTCGTCGGCATGACGACCGTTTTCGTTCCGCAAGATCTTACATACATGGGTATCACTGCCGATCAGCTGCGCGCACTGAATCCACAGCTCGTTCCGCTAATCGCACACGACCGCGCCGGCTTCGGAGGCGGTTTGGCCTCATGCGGCGTCTTGGTGCTGCTTTGCGTCTGGTGTGGGCGCCCAAGCCGCAGTCGGACGCAGGTTCTGGCGGCGGCCGGCCTAGCCGGATTTGGCTGTGCGATCGGCGTTCACGGAATCATCGGCTATACCGACTTTTTGCATCTCGCGCCAGCTTATGTTGGACTCCTAGTGTACGCCTCAGGCATGTTGCTCACCACAGGCAGGGAAGAACGAGAGCAAGACCTTGGCCCATAAGTAGACCTAGAGCATTTTCAATATCTCGATAGACCACTCGCCGACAGCGCCGAGCCAATCCAGCGGGCTCGTAGTTGTGGCGCGCGCCTCCGGCGGGCCGCGTCGACCTCCAGGTCGACGTTCCTTCCAAATCGCAAATACCTCTCGATCGCTGTAACTGCGGTTTATGACGTCGCTGAATCTTCTCAGACGACCGTGTACCGGTCACTACCGCCCTCCGGCGGGATTTTGGCGTTCTCTCGGCGGAACACTTATTGCAATGTCTGTTGCGGCACTTAATCGTTGTCGCCCCGGCCGCTCAGCGGTACAATTTCAACATCTTGATAGGCGAAACCGTCAGCCAATACAAGATCCTCGACAAGCTGGGCGAAGGCGGACCGAGGGCGCTCGCAAGCGCTTCGAGCGACACGCGACCTCGGCTGTAGCGTTGAAATGATTCAAGCAGATAGGAGAGACTCCGCGTGCCGCGATGTCGAGTTGCGTTCCTGATTTTGTTTTGGGCAAGCCTAGGCTTGGCTCAGCCTGTGCCGCTCGGTCTGCAGTTGGCGACCTATCTGGGCGGTCAAGGCTCGGACAACGCCACGGACATCGCCTTCGATAGTTTCGGTGACATGTGGATTTGTGGCAATCTTGACGGCGCCGAGTTTCCCACTCCCACGGGAGTGACCCCCAGTCCTTTGCCAGGAGGCGGTGACATCTTCGTGGTCCACATCGACGTCACCGAAGACAACGAGGGCAACCGCACGTACGCGCTACTCCAGGCCCTGATCATCGGCGGCTCCGATGCCGACTCCTGCGCCGCGATCGTGATCACGCCAGAAGACCGGATTTTCATCGGCGGGCGAACACGATCGCCAGACTTTCCGCTACTCCAGGGTCCAACTGCGGGTGACTTTGACCTATTCGTCGCCGAGCTGGGTTCGCCTCTTGCGACGGCTCAGGTGGAACAAACGCCCGCCCAAGTCGGTCCAAGGGAAATAGTGAACGCCGTCTCGTATGGAGGCCCCGCCGAAGATCTGCTCTGCGACCTTGCGCTCTGGCAGCGCGAGCAAGACTTTGCGCTGTTCGTCGGCGCTGAAACCTTGGGTGACATGCCCCTAGGCGGGGGGCTCGCGCACCGACAGGAGGGAGTCAGGGACATCGTAATCCTGCGAATAGACGACCAGCTCAACCTGGAGCAAGGCATCGGCATAGGAGGCGAGGATCAGGACCGCTTCAGCGATATGTCGGTTCGAGCCGGCGAAGCCCTGTTTACCGCATTTACTTTCTCGAGCGGCATCGCCGGCGTAGAGCGGCCGACCGAGATATCGGGGGGGCTTCGTCGGTCGCTTCGATCCATCGTCATTGCAACTGTCGCCGGTCGAGTTTCATCCCGGCGTCCCCGGGTTTCCTCATCTGGCGCTGAATAGGCATGCCTGGGTCTCCGCGGCTGGAGCCGTGGATCTCAACGGAGAACCCCTAGCACCCAAGTTACTAGTGCAAGGCACCGCCTCCGCCGCCGCCTTCATGCCAACCATGGTGGTCAGCGATATGGAGACCAAAGAAATACTAGACTCGCAACCGGGAGCGCTGACACGCGGATTTACAATCGACGGCGCCGGCAGGGTCCATTTCCTGTGGGTCGAGGTTGCCGGCGGTCCCGGCCCCTTCAACGGTTCTGGAGTTTGCACTCAAGCGGCCGACCGCTCGATCAGTTGCAGCCCGACCGAGTTCAGTCCGTCGGCGCGCGATGCCGGCACCGACCGGCTGTTTTGTAACAGTGCGGGGACGAGCACCCGAGGGCAGCTTGCGGCGGTTGGCTCCGTCAGTTCCGCACTCGTTCCAACGTCGAATGCCCTACAGCCATCACCGATCGGGATGCGTGACGCCCTTGTTATCGATACCCAGCAATCGTTTCTTCTCGGGATCGTCAACGCCGCCTTCAACGGCGGCACGGGTCCCGGCGAACTCGTAACCGCCTTCGGCCAAAAAATCGGACCGCGCAAAGACTCGTTTGGTACAAGCTGGCTCGTCCACAACGCACTCGAGACCAACGTCGAGGAAGTCGAAGTCGTAATCACGCGCGAAGACGGCTCCGGGCTGAATGCGCCCGTGCTCCACGCGTCCTTCGGCCAGTCTACGTTTGAGATGCCGCGGGCACTGCGAGTCGCTGAACTCGTCACGATTCGGATTCGATCTGGCGGTCTCACATCGAACCCTTATTCCCTGACTGTGGGTGAGCCGGGGATCGCTCCTTTCCTGTTCAACGGCAACGAGGCCGTGGTGCAGCACTCGCTGACCGCCGCCGTGGCGACAATGAGCGATCCGATGACGCCGGGCGAGGTCGGCGTGCTCTGGGCGAATTCGGGGATTGAACGAGTCCCTCCTTGCCCGAGGCCCGGCAGCGTGAGCGACGCCACCGGAAACCCGCTGCACCAGTTGGCCGGTTCAGAAACTCTGACAATTCTGTTCGCAGCCGTCACCGCCGAGCGTCCAGTCCTGTTCACCCAACAGGTCGCTTTCGCCGGCTCACCGCCGGGCCAGCTTTGCAACAACGTTCTGCAAGTGAATTTCGCATGGCCCGATGTGTCGGCCTGGTCGCAAGCCAACGTGCAAACAGCGATCAGCGAGTCGCGCGCTCTGCGCGACGGCGACCTCAACACGTACAACCGAATTCTCGCGGAAAACCCGTGGATACCTGTGGAAGATCCAGTCACCGGCGAGAGTGTCGCCGCCTTCGTGCTGTTGGGCAACTGACACCGATGCGAATGACCATTCGCATGCTTTCGCCGTCAGGTGCTGAGAATCGCGGGTTAAGCCTCCTCGATCCCGATCAAATCCCACCGTGGTGATTTTCTTTTGGAATTCTCGCCGATCATCGGAATCGATCAAAAATCGACATCTCAGTCGTTCAACGCATAGCCACTAAAAAATAATTTCCCGCTCATCTGGCTACAGGCCGAATTCGCCGAGAGGCCCATAAATAGGGCACGTGAGCCCTCTGGCGGGCGTTTGGGTATGCTCTCGAAGGAGAGTCTGCGGTAACGTTTGTTACCAACAGCTATCGGCACAAAGGATGCAGAAAGTATCGAAGGCCCGCAGGCCTCACGGCTCCGCCAGAAAGCCGAAGCACTCGTCTTAGTCGAGTGCATTGGGTGTATTCGGAGACCCGTAGCCGAGATGCCACTTGCGGAAGACCCCCGTGGCGCAGTCCTCCTCTTTCAGATACTCGGGAAAAGATTGGCCTGCTTCATCTCGCGAATCAGTTCACGGATCTCTTGGGTCAGACGCGGTCGCCCAAGTTTACGCCCGCCCTGTCGGCTTTTCTAGCTTCAGCGGCGCCGGAAGGCTTGACGATGCCAGGCTACCGCCGACTCGGGTTGGACGATGACCACGGCGGAGCGCTGATTCGCCCAGCACCGTGCCAGCAGACGAAGATCAAGCGACCGGTTTGTAGCAGGCGAGGCTGTTTGGCAATTCGTCTGTAAACCGCGAGTTGTTGGCGCAGAGCAAGATTCTCAAGAGTAAGGTTCCGGCGGCTGGGGAAAGCCAAGTCAATCAGTTCAGTCGAAGGAGCGAGGAATCCAGTGGGAGCACTGCTGGCAGAGTGCGCGAACGGCGGACTTGGATGTCAAGTGAGTTTGGGCCCTCAACGGCGACCTAGTTTTGGCGAAGCATAGTCAGGGTAGAATCGTCGCCATGAGGTTCCCGTTCGCGCTTGTCTGTCTGATTTGCTCGCTAACGGCGTGGGGCCAGGAACAGGGCGGGTCGGCGCTTGACGATCTCATCCGGGCCGCCGAGCAGGGCGACGCCGAAGCACAGGCCAACCTCGCCGTGGCGTACCACGAAGGCCAAGGCGTGCCGCAGGACGACAGCGAGGCCGTCAAGTGGAACCGGCTCGCAGCCGACCAGGGTATTGCGGAGGCGCAGTTCAACCTCGGCCTGGCGTACCACGAAGGCCAAGGCGTGCCGCAGGATCCCGCCGAGGCCGTCAAGTGGAATCGGCTCGCCGCCGAGCAGGGTTACGCCGAAGCGCAGGCCAACCTCGCCGTGGCGTATCACAAAGGCCAAGGCGTGCCGCAGGACGCCGCCGAGGCCGCCAAGTGGAACCGGCTCGCAGCCGACCAGGACAATGCCATAGCACAATACAACCTCGGTGTGATGTACGCCAACGGCCAAGGCGTGCCGAGAGATCTAGTCCTTGCCTATATATGGACAAGCATGGTAGCTGCACAAATGGCAGCCGCTGCAACCTTGAAAGAAACAACTGCTGGACGTATGGCGACCGAACAGATTGCCCAAGCGGAAAGGCTGGCCCAGGATTGGCCGACGTTGGAAGCGTCTTACAAGCCGGATCTGGATGCGAAAGCCCGTGATGGGACTACGGCCTTAATGACAGCGGTCGCACAGGGAGACGCCACCGTGGTGGAGTCTTTGCTCAGTGACAGCGCCGATCCGAACATTACCGACAACACTGGTTGGACGGCCTTGATGCATGGTGCCGACGAAGGTAAAACTGCCGCCGTTGAGATTTTATTGACTCACGGGGTTGATTCCAACCATAGCGACATTTATGGTGGGACGGCCTTAGTGTTCGCCGCAGCCAAAGGTCACGCCGAAATGGTCGTAACATTGCTGGCCAAAGGCGCCGATCCGACGTTGAAAGCAGACAGCGGCGTCACGGCAATGATGCTGACGAAAAGACGAGGCCATTCTGCAATCGTAGAGTTGATTCAAGCCGCAATGGCTCCCTAGGTACCAGGCACGCCGGGCGCGGGCTGAGTGTGAGAAAACGAATGCCCTAGGTCGGTAAGGTCGGGAACTGGCCTGTACATTTACGCCGGACGTCTAGCCGAGAAAACGCTCCGCATGACGGATCGCCTTTTGCGAGAGAACTATTGAACCTGTTCGACCGTTGTGCCGGGCCTAATCTCGTCTGTGGCACGCAGAACGATCCGGTCTCCTGCTTCGAGGTCGCCGAAGACTTCCACCAGGTTCCCCTCAGTCATTCCGCGCCTCACGTCGACCCACTCGGCGCTTCCGTTTGCAACTCGAATCACAAAGATACTCTCTGTCGTAGCTTTGATCGCCGTTGGGGGGACGAAGAGGGTCTCACCTGAGCGCCGAATCGGCCACGCAACCTCGGCGTACATGCCCGGTGTGAGCTTGGTTCCTGAGTTTGTAAAGTCCAGCTCCACCGGCATGGTTCGGGTCGTGGGGTCAACGGCGTAAGCAGGCCGAGCGACCACGGCGGTGAATGTTTCTGAGGGGAAAGCTGGAACTGTGAATTCCACGCGGTTACCTCGACGAATGCTCTGCTTGTACGCTTCAGGTACTGCAGCGACCAAGCGCAGGCGGTGAACTTGCTCAAGGGTGAACAAAGGCAGCCCAGCCTGGCCTTGCGGACCTGCAAGCGCGCCTGCGTGCGCATGACGCTCGGTGATCACGCCTGCAAACGGAGCCGATACTTTCAGATACTTCTCGATTTCCTCGATCGCGCGAACCGACGCCTCATGAGCAGCGATGGTCTTGTCGAACGCGTCGATTCGCGCCTGCCCGGCCTCTACCGCCTTTTCTGCCAGGACGACGTCATTCCCCGCGACGACGCCCGGTGTCTTTGACGCCTCCGACAGCCTCTGAAATGTGCTCTCAGCACCGGCTAGTTTTGCTTCTGCCTCGATCCGCTGCGCCACAACGGAAGGAATCTTTGCCTGCGCTTCCAGGCGCTGCGCTTCGAGTTCCGGAGCGCTCATCTCAGCTAGCAATTGGTCGCTCTTGACGAAGGAGCCGCGGTCCACATGAATTGCCTCGACGAAGCCTGTCACTTTGGCGTGGATTTCCACGCGCTGATAAGGTTTGAGTTCTCCAGGGATTACCGTGGTCTTATCAAGCGGCTTGGAGACGACCTCTGTTAGCTCGGTACGCACGACTCCGGTTTCCTCGGCAAGTGAGGGAAGGGCAATTGCCGCGGCGGACAGCAAGGAAATCAAGAAGGCGTTACGCATGGTTGGTTCTCTCTTAGGCGACTGAGGAGCCGGGCGTTCCGGCGCTGACAAAGTGAGGGCTATCAGGGTCTTCGGGATCGATCGAAGACGAGGAAATCGACGCATTACGCTGAACGATCGCGAAGACTGAAGGAATGACGACCAGCGCCGTCAGGGTCGAGGCAATGAGTCCGCCGATTACAGCGATTCCGAGCGGGGCTGTCTGCGCGGCGCCTAGCGCCAGCGGAGTCATCCCGGCGATCATGACCACGCTCGTCATCAAGATCGGGCGCATCCGCGAGCGGGCGGCATCCACTGCGGCTTGTGTCGAAGACTTACCCTCGCGCCGGTATTTCTCGGCGAATGTACAGAGGAGAATCGAGTCGGCGACCGAGACTCCGATGGCCATGATCGCTCCCATGAACGATTGAATGTTGAGAGTGACACCCGTCAGGAGCAAAGCGAGCGAAACGCCGGCCAAGACCGCCGGGATCGCCATGATGACGACAAGCGCCACGCGCAGCGACTGGAAGTAAGCGGCGAGCAAGAGAAACACGGCAATGATCGCCAGCACTAGTCCCAGTTCCAGGCTTCCCGTCATCAGCTCCATCGGGTCCACTTGGCCGCGTACGTTGACATTCACGCCGCGTGGCGGTTCGGGCAGGGTCGACAGCACGGCGCGAATGTCGGCGGCGGCCTTCCCTAAATCCTCATCGATGACGTTGGCTGTCACGGTCACCATGCGTTGCATGTTATAGCGGTGGTATTCGCCAACCGCCTCGCCGAACTTCACCTCCGCAATGTCGCCGACTAATGTCGGGACGGCAGTCCCGTTTTTCACTGGTACTCGTGAGACGTCTTCGAGCGACTGAATCATCGACTGTGGAATCTCCACCTGCACTTGGTAGGCGATACCGGACTTGGGGTCCGCCCAGTAGACGGGCGTGGTGAAGCGGCTCGACCAGGTTGCGGGCGCGAGCGCCTTGCCCACATCTTCGACCGTTACGCCGAGTTGGGCCGCGCGTTCGCGATCGACGTTGATTTCGACCGAGGGGTATTCCAGCAACTCCCCCACCTGGACATCGCGCAGATAGCTGACGTTCCTCAGCGCGGCAACCACTTCCCGGGCGTAGGCTTCACTATCGGGGAGGCTCGGCCCGGCGACGGCAATTTCGATCGGCGTGGGCGCTCCAAAACTCATCACCTGGCTAACCAGATCGGGGGCCTCAAAAGCGATTTGAGCCCCTGGCGCCAGCTCCGGCACTCGCTTGCGTAGCTCTTCCTCGACCTGCGCCGTCGGAATCCCTGACTCCGGATTGAGAGCGATTCGCATGACTGCCTCGTGCGGTCCGCCCGTCCACAAGAAGATCAGATTGACCGGAAAACTCGACGGCTGCACGCCGACAAAGGCAATCGACTTCTCGACGTTCTCGGGTCCGACGATTTCATCTACCGCGGCGAGCACCTGCTGCGCGATTCGCTCGGTGCGCTCGACACGCGTGCCAGAGGGTCCGCGCACGCGCAATTGCAAAGAGTTCGTGTCTACCCGCGGAAAGATGTCAGTGCCCAGTCCACCGCCAACGACCAGGAGGATCGCGCCGGTTCCAAGCACGTACAGCCCGAAGATTGGCCAACGCAGCGCGACCAGACGTTGCGATACGCCGCCGAAGGCGTCCTGAATCGGTGAGAACCAGGTGCGCGACTCCGCGCCGGAAACGTGTTGGACTTTGCGGTTGAGCCAGGTCTCCATGATCGGCACGAACGTGCTAGCCAGTAAGTACGACGCGATCATGGCGAAGGCGACCGCCAACGCCAAGGGCACAAACAGCGCCCTCGCGACACCGGTCATGAAGAATGAGGGGGCGAACACGGACACCACACAGAGCATCGACAGCAAGCGCGGGACGACCACCTCGCGGCTGGCTTCGAGGACGGCCTTGGCGACTGGTTTTCCCTGACTCAAGTGTGTGTGGATGTTCTCGATTGCGATGATCGATTCGTCGACCAGAATGCCGATCGCAAGCGTGAGGCCGCCAAGCGTCATCAGGTTGATCGATTGACCGGCAGCCCACAGAGCAACAGTCGCCGAGAGCAATGCAATCGGAATCGTCATCACGACCACAAGAGCGCTCCGGAAACTGCCCAGCGTCACCAAAATGATCAACCCCGTCAGCAGCGCCCCAAGGATGCCTTCCGTGATCAGCGCCTCAATGGAGTTCAACACGTAAAACGACTGGTCAAACTCGAACGTGACGTTGATGTCTTCGGGAATCGCCGCACGGAACGTCGGTAGCGAGTCCTTGACTCGTTGCACCACCTCAACGGTCGAGGCGTCGGCCCGCTTCGTCGCTGCGATATAGACTGCCCGCGCGCCGTCCACCAGGGCATAACTGGTCAAAATATCAGCGGCGTCCTCGGCGTAGCCGACGTCGCGCAAGTAGACAGTTGGCCCCGGACCGCTCTTGATCGGCACGTCATTCAGCTCGGCCGCTTGCACTACGGTGGAGTTGACCGGAGCAAGATAGTTCTTATCACCAATCCGCACGCTGCCCGAAGGTGAGATCGTATTGGTCTTTGAGATCGCCTGCACCACATCGTCCGGCGACATGCCATAGGCGCGCAGTTTGTCGGGGTCGACGCGTACGACAAGACTGCGGGCGCTGCCACCGAACGGGGGTGGAGCTGAAACGCCCTCAAGCCGTGAAAACATGGGGCGCACACGAAACAGCGCCAAGTCGGCGATCTCGTCGACGCTGCGGGTCTCGCTCGAAAAAACCAAATAGCCGACCGGCACGCCGCCCGCGTCAAACCGCATGATGAACGGCGGCACAGTTCCGGGAGGCATGAACGAACGGGAGCGGTTGACCTGAGCGACCGTCTCGGCCATGGCCGTCGCCATGTCGGTCCCCTCGTGGAAGTGCAACTTCATCAGGGCCGCGCCCTGAATCGAGCGCGATTCGACGTGATCAATCCCGCGGATGTAGAGGAAGTGATACTCGTAGTAATTCACGAGATACCCTTCCATCTGGGCTGGATCCATGCCGCCGTAAGGCTGCGCAACGTAAATTACCGGTGTGCCGAGATCAGGGAAGATGTCGGCCTTCATTCGGTTGAGCGCGAGCGCTGACGCCAGCGCCACGCCGAGAATGACCATCAAGATCGTGATGGGCCGCCGCATGGCGGTGTGAATGAGCCACATGGTCTCGTCTCTCCCGGCCTAGCGGCTCGCCGCTGTCAGCAATTCGTGCATTTCGCCTTGCGCCGCTGCCAAAGCGAACAGTGCCCGCCAAACACCGAGGCGGGCCAATGCGTCGTCCACCTCGGCCTGCCGCAAAAGGCGCTGTGCCTCGGCGACCTCTACGACTGTCCCAAGCCCGGCCTTGTATCGCGCCTTCGCTTGGGTCTCGAGCGTGCGCGCGGCCTCCAACTCGATCGGCGTGTTTTGGGCGATCTTGTGTGCTGCATCAACGGCGATGCGAGCGCGGGCGACCTCGCCGCGCAGCTCTTGCGTCACAACATCCTTGCGAGCCTGTTCCCGTTCCAGGCGGTGCCCTTCGATTTGACGCCTGACTCGGTTCTGTTTGTAATCGAGCAGGTCGAAATTCATATTGAATCCGATCGCCCAGTTGCCCTCCGACGGTGCAAGCCCATTACCGCTTCCTATAAATGTTCCGTCGATCCGAGCGCCGGTTCCTCGTCCGTAGACCGCCGACTGTAGTTGAAGCTGCGGTCGCCATTCCTTTTGAAGCGCCGCCAGCCGCGCTTCGCTTAGGGCGATCTCGGCCTGTTGGACGGCGGCCCGCGGATGCGCATCGAGCGGTCCGTCTCCCGCGGAGGCCCCCGGGGGATGAGACATCAGGCTAGCCGGGTTGATGGCAACGGTTTCACCCGCCAGCCCTATCCATTCGGCCAGCGAGGCCAGAGCCGTTTGCGCTTCCTGCTCGGCGCGAATCAGTTCCGACCGGGCGCGCGCCAACTCGGCCTTTGCCCGGGATTCGTCGGCTCCCGGACGCAGCTCGTTCTTCACGAGAACGCCGACGGCATCGTGGAAGACCTGCATGCGCTCGACATTGGCGTCCGCAGCTTCTACTGCCCGGCGGTTCGCAACCGCCCGTAGATACGCATCGACCGCCGCTAGCGAAACTTCAAACTCGGTGACGGCTCGCCCGGCTTCGGCTCGCGCCGTGACGGCTTCGGCCGTTCGAACATTCGCCCGCCGTAGACCGAAGTCGAGCGGCTCGTAGGAGAACAACATTCCCGCGGAGCTGCCGAACACGCTCGTGATCGTTGAATCGTCTTGCACCGGCCCGGAGATACCCGGTATCACGCTGTTCGGAAAGATCAGGCCGAAGACGTTATTTCGCGTGGCGCGGTTGACCCCCAGCCGCATCTCGGCCCGCGGTAGGTAGGCGGTTTTCGCAAGATCGACGCCGCTTTCCGCTGCCGCAACGTCTGCCAGAGACGCCCGGATCGCCGGGTAGTTACGCCCCGAAAGCCCCACGGCAGCTTCGAGCGTCAAAGGTTTCGAGGGACGCTCCGGCTCGGCTTGCTGGGCTTGCAGAGTGACGGACATGAGCGCTAGAGCGCACAGAGCTTGATGGATAGATCTACTCATTCCTGGTTTCGAACGGCGGCGCCTTGCGAATCAAGCGGCGCGTCGCTTGCTCTCCTCACGCTTCTGTCGGCGCTCAAGCGCCCGCGACAACTCGCTTACCGTCAGTTCTTCGCTAATCAGCTCCACGAGACACCGCTTCTGTTCCTTGAAGTAGGCTCGTCCGTCGCGCGTGGCGCGGTAGTACTTGCGCAGCTTTCCTTCAACGACCTTCTCCGTACGGATGAGGCGGCCCTTCTTCTCGAGACGATGAAATTTCGGATAAAGCTGGCTTGCACTGAGGTTGTAGCCGTGCTCGGCCAGTTCCTCGATCATCCAAAGGCCGTACACTGCGCGGCCTGAAGCGTGGTGCAAGATATGCAACTCCACGAAATCGACATGAGGCCTGTTATTTCGCATACGCCGGCATTAGGTACGTCCGCCGTCGGGGCTCTGACCCGGGACCACATTACCCTTGCGCTTCAATTGAACCGAGACTTGCCTTGTCTCTCCAGCTTCCAACCGCACGTAGAAACTCTCTGAGTGGTAGCCCGCCATCGTTACCACGACAGAGTACCGACCTTGGCGGAGCCGCTGGGTAAACGGCGCGTCGCCGCTGAACCAGTCGTTGACGACGACCGACGCCCCCAAGGGTTCGGCAGTTAAGTGCAGCATGGCTCTCGGCTGGGAGAGTCCCCAAGCGCCGTATGTCGTGATGAGTCCCATGAAAACGCCGACGGCGATCCAGCTCCTGTTGCGGCGCACCCACGCTCGAACACCCAGCCACGAAATCCCCTTGGCCTCGACCCCGAGGCCCCGCAAAAAGCGACGATCACCCATGTTCAGCATTACTATCGTTAATAGATATCAATTTACGATATCAAATACTAGCATAATGCCAACTTCATCGTAGGGCAGGCCGTCTCTCCTCGGAGTCAGGCTAGGCGCCGCCAATGTCGTAGCGCCTACGAGGCACTGGTGTCCCAAGTTTGTGCCTTGCTAGCAACGGTTACGCAAAGAAAACTAGGTTGAAGATACTGGCGACGTCAAACCGGCCCAAGGACTGTTTTCCGGTGGACTCGTGGCGACATCGATTTCGTGGACTGACAGATGTTGGAGTGACTCCGCGCGGCTGGCGCTATAGCCCTGCTCGATCAGCCGGTGTGATTACGACACCTGGCAGTGCGTTCGTCAGTCTTCCTTCTTCCACCACGAACTGCCCATTGACTAGCACGTACTCCACCCCCTCGGGATACTGATGTGGCTCCAATGCCGTCGCTTTGTCGCGGATTGTGTCCAGATCCATAACAACGATGTCCGCCCACTGTCCTTCTCGAACCAGGCCTCGGCCCCGCAGGCCGAGGACCTGAGCCGGCAAGGAGGTCATCGATCGGATCGCATCTTCGACGGAGATGATGCGCCTTTCCAGTGCGTAGCGCCGGATCTTGCGGGGAAAGTTTCCATAGAACCGTGGGTGCACCAGGCCATCTTCCGGCAGGGCGATCCCAGCGTCGCTCGCCGAGAGTACCCAGGGCTGGGCATGAAACGCCTCCACGTCGATCTCGGATAGGGAAAAACCGCGCAGCCTCGCGCCGCCGGGTTGCGTCTTTTCGCCCTCTAGCTGCAAACGCAGGGCCATCTCGACCGGATCCAACTGCCGTTCCAGGGCTACGTCACGGAGCCAGCGCCCGACCAGAGCGGGATCCGAATACTCAACGATCAGGATATTTTCAGCATCCCCGCGCCGGGCCATCTCGTGCGCCACATCCTTCCGAATCAGATCGGCCGTTTGTGGATCTCCCAGAGATTCAGCCAGGGCGGCCGCATAGTCAGGCTCACCGTCGTCTGCGGCTCGCTCACGAGCCGTCTGCAAGATCCAGCGCGGAATCAGGATGGTATTGCCGTCACTGCCGGTGGTGTTGTAGCTGTACGCGTCTCCCCGGATGCTGACACCCCTCGCCCGGGCTCGCTCGATCAACTCGACAATGGCCCTACCGGAGCCCCAATAGTTGGCCCCTCGAGCCTTGAGATGGGTCTGAATAGACGTTACTCCGGTCCGCTCTGCCACAGTGATCGTCTCGACTACGGAGTCCAGCATTGTCGGGGCACCCGGCTCGTC
This sequence comes from Bryobacterales bacterium, assembly GCA_965247305.1. Classification (GTDB taxonomy): domain Bacteria; phylum Acidobacteriota; class Terriglobia; order Bryobacterales; family UBA6623; genus CATQHP01. The sequence continues at coordinate 6,952,729 of OZ252030.1, forward strand.
TTGGCTGGGCCACCACCACATTGGCTGCGCACCGCTACTGCGCTCGTGAACGATGTAGATACCCTCCCAAGGCGCAACCTCGCGCACAAGCGCGACAATCTCTTCGGTGTCGCTCCAAATCATGGGGACATACTCGTGTGCCCCGCTCATGCCGTAGGCCCCTTCTTCCATCGCCTGCTTCATCAGAGCTTGCATCTGACGGAGCTCCGCCTTGGTAGCAACCCGTCGAAAATCGTCGCCCATAACCTCCCGGCGTAACGTGCCATGCCCGATCAAGAGCAGTGCATTTGGTCCAATGCCGTCGGTCTCCATGGTGGCCCTTTGGTCTCGAATCGGCCAGGGAGATCGGCCGTCCTGATTTACAACGATGGTCGTAACGCCTTGCGCTACCAGGTTGGGCGCTGCGCGATAACGCGGCTCCTCACTCGTCAGGCCGCGCTGGCCCCCACCATGCGAATGCACATCAATAATCCCTGGGGCCACAACCTTGCCGGTTACATCGAGCACTCGACGGGTTGAGGCCCCAGTCAGCTTTCCGATGGCGACGATTCGGTTATCCCGAATCCCAACGTCCGCATAGAACCAGGGATTGCCGGTTCCGTCGAGTACGCGCCCGCCAGTAAGAAGCAGGTCGAAAGGCGCTAGCAAAGCCGAAGATTCTTGTTGGCCCGGTGCGATCCACGGGGCGGCGAATAGGGTTATGACGATGCACGCTATCGGGAGGGTGCGAGACCATCGCATCATAAGACTCTCTCCAACTTTGTTCGCTGGCGTGTTCGAGGCAAGTCGGATTCTACCTTGATTCGTTGCTGGCCTGCTTACTCCTGCTAGTTGGTGCGATCGAGATTCGAACAGGGATCCGTGGACGCGTCCGATATAGTTCGTTTCGGGGCTCCAGGACTCAGGAACCAGAGATGGTCTCGCCGATCAAGATGTTGAAATTCTACCGCCACGTGCCGCGAACGGCTCAGAACGCTCGATCAATCAAGCCAGCGCGATATTTCGCCATCTAACCTGCGATGACCCCGAACTGGATGATTGTAAGAGCCCTAGGCCGCCTGTACCGCCAAGTCAACAGGTTCGGCGACGGTGCTCCTGTACGCTAGCGTTGGCCCGACGGCTGGCCTACGCCGTGTACACTGCGTGCGGTTGATCGAATGAGGCTCCCATACCTTCTCTTGCCCGTATTCGTTTCGCTGGCCGTGGCGGATTCGCCCGGAGCCTCTCAAGATCAGTTCTTCGACTCCGACGGCATGCGAATCCGTTTCGTCGATCGCGGGAGCGGCGAGGAAGTCATCCTCATCCGCGGGCTGACCATGAGTCTTGACCACTGAGTTGAGTACGAGATCTTCGATGGCTTAGATCAAGATTATCGAGTGGTGGCACTGGATTGTCGCGGACACGGACAGAGCGATAAGCCGCACGAGGTGGAGGAATACGGCGCGAAGATGGCGAAGGACGTTCATAGGCTCATGGACCATCTGAAGATTCGCGAGGCGCACGTCGTGGGCTACTCGATGGGAGCGCGGATCACAGCGTACCTACAGGCGAACTCCTCGGATCGTCTGATCTCAGCGACCCTGGGCGGTATAGCGCCCATCCATGTCTGGGATGAAGCTCAGCAACGTAAGCAGCGGGCGGTCACACGGGGACAATCCGGTGAGGCTCGTGAGTCGGAGTTGCGGAGGCGTCGAAAGGTTCAAAACCTGGCGAAAGAAGGCAGCCGGGGCGAAGAGGTGCGTGAAGGAATGTCACGAACAACGACACGTCTCAGTTCGGTCTCTCTCAGCGAGAATCGGACCTGTTGGACCTCAGTGCGGCTATACTGTATCAGACCGATCCTGAAATCGAAATCCTGGCTCAATTCGAGGCGGCGGCGAAAAGGTCGACAGTGCTCTAGAGCGCAAGACCGGCACGCTTCGCTTATGGGTTCGAAGACCGCCCCAGGAAGTCTCTGAAAGATTTTGATGGCGCGAACGACTATGTTTCAAAAAGGAGAAAGACATTCATGGCGAATCTATCGCGTCGCTCGTTTGTCACCAGGACTGCGATCACCGGTGTCGCGGCTACGGGCATAACGGCGAACTTCGGCGCCGGATTTCAGACAGCGGTCGCAGCCCAGTCGCTCGCCTCAAGTCCAACTGACCTCAGAATCACAAAGATTTCAACTGCTTACTTATTTGAAGACCACATGTTCGTCAAGATTGAGACGAACCAAGGCATCACCGGCTACGGCGAGGGTGTGGATGCCGTGTCAGGCACCCATTGGTTAGCCAAATCGATGGCGAGTCATCTTATAGGCAAGAACCCACTGGACGTCAATAGGTTGTTTGAAGATATCAGACAAGAGGGAGTCTTTGGCGGCGCCCAGGCGGGTGTCTACGTTTCGGTTCTCTCTGGAATAGAGATTGCCCTTTGGGACGTTGCGGGTAAGGCGCTGGGTTTGCCTGTCTACCGGTTGTTGGGTGGAAAGTTCAGGGATAAGATCCATATGTACACCCACCCGGATGAAGACACGCCCGCTTCATGCGTCGAAGCAAAAGAAGCGGGATTCGATGCTCTCAAAGTTTCCATCGATTGGTCGGCGGACCCGAACAAAGACGATAAATATAACGGAACAGCAAACAACCGAGAATTGGAACGCATGGTGGATCTCATTGCCGCGATCCGTGAGGCCATCGGTCCATACATTGATCTCATGGTGGAGATGCACACAAGGTATGATCTACCGACTGGCATTCGAATCGTAAAAGCTCTCGAACCGTATAACCCTTTGTGGATTGAGGAGCCAGTGCCCGCAGAGAATATGGATTCCCTTCGTGAGATAACATCGTCCTCAAACATCCCTATTAGCGTGGGTGAGAATTTGTTCCTTGCCCATCAGTTTCGAACTCTGCTCGAGAAGAAGGCTGCGGACATTATTATGCCCGATGTGCAAAAGTGCGGAGGATTAGGCGAAGCGCAGCGAATCGCCAATCTAGCGAATCTCTTTTACGTCCCGTTTGGGCCGCATATGGTCTCGTCGCCCCTGGGCATGATGGCGTCGGCACATGTGTGCGCTTCCGTTCCGAACTTCTTACGATTGGAATCGCATGTGATGGGAAAGCGGCCGCGAAACGAGATCGCAACAGAGTTCCCGAAGATCGAGAATAGCTTTCTCACTCTCTCTGAGAAACCAGGCATTGGAATTGATCTAGATACGGATGTCATGCGCAAGTATGCAGCAGAAGGTGTTCCGTTCTTCGAGTAGATCGGGGATATCGGTGACCGGATATCATGGATGTCACCGATAGCGAGCCTCTTGCGGCACACGCGAAATGCGGCCCAAGAGCGCAGGCCTCCTCGAGGCCTGGGCTACGGGACTGGTCCTCGGCGTCGCCGGGCTACAATCGGCGGGACTGAGCGGGTACGACAGCCAACGAGACCATTCCAGGGCAAAACCGGGACAGCCTCAGTTCTGCCAGCGGAGCAACCCCGAACGTGCTGGGTAAATCCAATCGAATCCGCATCTTAGAACTGTTTTGGATTGCCAGGGGATCGAAGAGACAGTGCGGGCCCAACGAGATCGCCTCAATGAAATCAACGCGTTAAGCCAATCGCTGTTGGAGTGCACCCCAAAACTGAGACAGATGAAAGTGGGACAATTTTCAGTGAATGGAAAAGGAGTCCCCGATGAGAGAGAGAAAAGATAGGGTTGCGAGGAAGCAGCGCTCGTATGAAGTTGAGTTCAAGGAATTGGCGGTAAGCCGCATGCTTCGCGGTGAGAACGTCGTCAAATTGAGCGGTGAGTTGGACGTGCGGCGCAGCGTGTTGTATCGCTGGCGCGACACCTACCGCGCCGAGGGACGCAGCGGTCTTGAGCGGCGTCAAGGGCGGCCGCGTCCCGGACAAGAGGTTGTGCAATTGGATAGCGATCCGAGCGCCGATCGCATTGCCGAACTCGAACGCCTAGTCGGTCAACAAGCGGCGGAATTGGATTTTTTCGAACGAGCCTTCAACGCCTTAAAACCGGCGATGCCGAACCAAGTCGCTCGCAACGCGAGCGGCTCTACAGCGTCATCGACGAAATTCGCGTTGAAGGCCGACTCAGCGTCGAGCGCGCCTGTGCACTCGGAGAAGTCAGCCGAGCCGGATATTACCGGCAATTAGAGCGAGACAAGCCTGTCGAATCCAACCTGGAAGTGCGGGACCGTATGCAACGCATTACGCTCGCAAATCGCCGCTACGGCTACCGTCGGGTGACAGCCGAACTGCGCCGCCAAGGCTTCACCGTAAACCACAAAAAGGTCTTGCGCTTGATGCGCAACGACAATCTGTTGGCGATTCGCAAGCGCCGTTACGTGCTGACGACAGACTCGGATCAGCATCGCGCGGTATACCCAAACTGGGCTAACTCACTGCAAATCGACGGACTCAATCAGCTCTGGCAGTCCGACATCAGCTACGTGCGCATGCGCCGCTCGTTCGTCTACCTGGCGGTCGTGATGGACTCGGATTCGCGGCGCGTGATTGGTTGGGAATTGGGATCGTCGTTAGAAGCTGTATTGGCGGTGAATGCGTTGCGCAAAGCGATCGAGTTACGGCGACCGAAGCCGGGACTGATACATCATTCCGATCAAGGCGCGCAGTATGCCTCACGGGCATACGTGAACTTATTGGAAGAACATGGCGCACTGATTTCGATGAGCCGGCGGGGAAATCCATACGACAAGGCGCGCGTGGAGAGCTTTATGAAGACGCTCAAAAGCGAGGAGGTGAACCTACAGACGTATCAATCGATGGACGAAGCGCGCGCTTCGATCGAGGAATTTATCGACGCGGTGTACAACCAAAAGCGGCTGCATTCGGCGCTGGGCTATCGGCCTCCGCAGGAGTTCGAGCAGTTGTTGCCGTCGAGCGAAGAGCTCAGAAATCCGCAGTTTGAGTTTTCTGAGGCATGAGGAAATCTATCGAGACAGTGGTCGCACTCGGGACGGGAGAATGTCCCGCCCCGAGCGCTCATCGTCTCGCTGAGTTTCCAGCCGGGTATTGCTTGGCGGGTTGCTCTCCAGCATTGCCCGCCTCCGCTTTCCCGGCCGTTTTCAAGTGTGCGGCACGTTCGCCGAAAAGGCTATACTTTTTCAGCGAACGGCAACTGTCCCATTTTTAAGCTGTCTCAGCTTAGGGGTGCATGCCATGTTGGCAATCGAGGCTGTCCCGGTTTCCCCAATCGTCAAGCAAATCGTCGCCCTCAACGCCCCTCACGTGCGCTTCCGCGCTCGACTAGACGTAGTCGCCGCACGAGCTTGGCTCGCACCGGATTCAGGTCCACGTACCCCAGCGCCGCGAGCAGGTGCGTCCGCCCTAAGGCGCACGAATAAAAGCGGTTCTGCCACAAGTGGCCGCTGCGCCGATAACGCCGGTTGAACCACTGCGCGTATCGCTGTCCCTATCGAAAATTTCGTCCACGTTGAAAACATGGAACTTATGGATCTGAGTTGATAGCCTCGAAGGTCCATGCATAGCGTTGTGATTTCCTTGCTGATCGGACTTTCGGCGAGCTTGCGGAGCCGTGCTGAGTTGCAAGCTGAGATCGCCGCTCTGCATCATCAACTGCGAATATTGCGACAGCGTACTGGAGCACGACCACGGCTGCGGCCGAGCGATCGAATCTTCTGGGCATGGCTTTCGCGGCTGTGGTCGGGCTGGCGCCGAGCCCTGGTGATCGTCAAGCCCGAGACTGTTTTGGCTTGGCATCGCCGTGGCTTTCAACTCTACTGGCGATGGAAAAGCCGGAATCGAAGCCCGGGCCGGCCAAAGGTCTCGCGGGAGGTGAGAGCGCTGATCCGCAAGATGTGTCTCTCGAATCCAAGCTGGGGCGCTCCGCGCGTCCACGGCGAACTGCTCAAGCTCGGCATTGACGTCGGCGAAACTTCGGTAGCGCTGTACATGGTTCGGCGTTCGAAGCCGCCTTCGCAGACCTGGCGCACATTCCTTGATAATCATCTCCACCAACTCGTCGCCGTGGACTTTTTCGTCGTGCCCACGCTGACATTTCGAGTCCTGTTTGTCTTCGTCGTGTTGGCTCACGACCGCCGCCGCATACTCCATTTCAACGTTACGTCCCATCCCACGGCGGAATGGACGGCTCAGCAGATTCGGGAGGCGTTTCCTTGGGAGACTGCGCCGCGATTCCTGCTGCGCGATCGGGATGGAATCTATGGCGAGGCCTTCCGGAACTGCCTGACAGCGATGGGCGTCGAAGAAGTCAAAACCGCACCGCAAAGCCCGTGGCAGAACCCTTACGCGGAGCGCCTGTTTGGTTCCATCCGGCGAGAATGCTTGGATCATGTGATGGTCTTCAACGAGCGATCGCTGAAACGCATCCTGCGATCGTACGTCGACTACTATCACAATTTTCGAACTCATCTTTCGCTGGGTAAGGACACACCTGAAACGCGAGAGGTTCAGCCGCCGGAGCTTGGCCGCGTGATTGAGATGCCGGTTGTCGGCGGGTTGTATCATCGCTACCTGCGAAAAGCGGCTTGAGCGACGGCGACTCCTCATCATTCAGTCGTGAGCCCGTTGCAGCCGAAGAAGAGGCTCGCCCAAAACACGGCAGCACACCGAGATTCCGCGCGTTGGATTCGTGGCCATGGCTCTCGGCTGGCGACTGCGTCGCTGGGTAGCGATCGACAGTTACTCGATCAGGCTCATGGATTGCAGAACTCGGCCTTATTTCGTCCAGATGAAATAAACGGTAGCCACAACTGGAGCGGAACGGAGTCGCAAGGCCGACACTCACCGTTCGAATCCGTCTAGGACATTCTGGAACTGACTCTGCAAATCCCCCTCACAAGGGGGCGGGCAGACGATCGATAGACCCCCTACCCCCCTGTACGCGTGGGACAGCGTCCCCAACGCCCATCCGGTAGCACTTCATGCGAGAAGAGCGCGGCGAATGTATTATGGAAGGCGAAATAGAGTACCTCATGACTCCGCGAACATCAGTCCCGACGGCCATAGCTTGCGCCGTGGCTCTCCTGGTCTCGGCTTCTCCGAGTTTCGCAGCGGCCGCAGCGGCCAAGGATTCGCAGGAGTGGACGCTACCGCGCCTTGCCGATGGCCAGCCCGACATCAGCGGAACTTGGAATAACGTCCGCGCCGTCCACATCCCCCTCCAGCTTCCAAAGGAGCTCCGCGGCAAGGACCTCAGCCTCGAGGAGCGCCAAGCGCTGGTAGACAAGCGCTCGGATCGCCGCAAGGCCGTGCAATGGGAAGGGCACGATAAAAGCCTTGGGGTTGGCGCCTACGCCAACTACTGGTTCGACTGGTACTGGGAGGAGCCGTTGGCCGGGGATACGCCCCAGCTCTTGATCGAGCCTGCCTCCGGCATGATGCCCGCAATGAGCCCTTGGGCACAGGAGAGCGTGGCCTACCATCGCGAGCACTTGCACGACTCGTACACCACGATGGAGGCAGGGGACCGCTGCATCTCCCGCGGCATTTACGGACTCATGATGCCGACCGCCTACAACAACGGGAAGATGTTCTTCCAGACTCCCGGTCACCTGGTCATTCTCAGCGAGATGATCCACAACGCCCGCATCATTCCGATCGATGCCGGACCGCATGTCAACCAAAACATTGAGCTATGGGAGGGAGATCCGCGCGGCCACTGGGAAGGCAACACGCTGGTGGTCGAGTCTACCAATTTCCGACCTATAGCCAATCTACGTGGCCCAGGCTCGAGGGCTCCTCAGACTAAGAAGCGCCGAGTTGTCGAGCGTTTCACGCTCGTCGATGCCGAGACGCTGCGCTATGAGCTCAGAGTGGACGATCCAGGGACGTACGAAGACACCTGGAGCGTCGCCTTTAACTACAAGCGCGACAACGAGTACCAGCAGTACGAATACGCCTGCCACGAAGGGAACTACTCGGTCCCAAACTCCTTGAGCGGCGCCCGTGCCGAGGAGCGCCGCTAACTTTCAGCTTTGTAGACCACGCCTCTGCCGCCCTGGCCGAGCTTCTGCAGGATGCGATAGTGGCTCATGGTCGTCCCTTCCAAGTCGCTGAGATTGTACCGCTGAGTCTTCTGCAAGGCTCAGAGCACGAAAAAGCGAGGCAGAACGCGATATACCGACAGTTACCGTCTAGACTCACCCCAAGTCTTTTCTGCTCTATGAGTTAGGCCACTTGCGGTTGCGGAACTCTTCGTACTAGTTTGAGACGACTTGGATAGCTGTCCATCTCATCGCCGACGCTGTCAGTACTACAGCCCTTTCATGAGAGTTCTCACTTCGGCTAGGATCGCCGTACCAAGACGGCCGAATTGGAAAGCCTGGCTGATGTTTTGAGCGTCAGGTTGGCTTTCGATTTCGGTAGAGATTCGGATACGTCCGACGGCTACGGCACCGATGGGGTTCGCGGTAAGATTCTGAACGATGAAGCGATCCACATTCCTGCGCGTGGCGCTGTCGAGCGCCGCTGCCGCCGTGACTGCGTGTAAGTCCAATTCTGGCGACACGCACCCGCCTGTCAATTCGTACAACCTTCTTCAAACGGACTACTTCGAGATCCTCTCCGAGAGCCTTCTATCCAGAGTGGAGAATGGCTCGATTGGAAAACCGGTCGCGCTCCGTCTATACCTGCAACTAGCGGAGGACCCGAGTCAGTTGATATCTCATGCCGCGCTCGGCGTCGATCTAGCGAAACTCTGGCTTGACGGCAGTGCGAAGATCGTTCACCTTCAGGGCGGCGTCAAAAGCGGCTACATCACGATTCTGACTCAGGTCGGCAACGGAACCGCTTTCGTCCATTCCGAACTCATACGTCCGCCAACGTCACCGGCGAGTTTGCGAGTTTTGTTGGTTGGCAACCAGGGCTCGGCTGAGTTCGAAGATTCTTCCGCGGCGCCGGAAAACGCTGGCGAATTCACTGTCCCAAGTTCATCGAATCTTCAGGCAACCGTCGAAGAGATAGAACACTTGCTGGACAGTAGGGGGAGCTAGGCATGGCTGAATACGGCGTACTCCTTGTGACCGGCGCGATGACCCATCAGGAGAACTACGGCCGTGGCTTCGCCGCGGACCCGCGGGCTCGGGTCGTCGCTGTCGCGGACGAACCGACAGTCGACGCCCGCCGGAGACGTCTCAATCAGCAACTCGCCGACCAGATGGGCGTACCGTATACCCCCAATCTGGACGACGCCCTCGGCCGCTCCGATGTCCACGTGGTCTCGGTGTGCTCGGAGTTCGAGCGGCGCGCCCGGGTCGCCGCGGTTTGCGCGAAAGCAGGCAAGCATGTCTATCTAGACAAACCCATGGCCACCACCCGAGAAGACGCGCGAGCCCTCGTCGAAGACGTGCGTGGGGCCGGCGTGCGAAGCCAGATGTTCACTCAGGTGGGCCAACCGTACGCCCAACGCGCCAAGCAAATCGTCGCTTCGGGCCAACTGGGAGAGCTTCAGGCGATTCACTGCGACATGATGTTTGCCAAAGGCTACCCGGGTAGCGCCGATCTCGAGGCGCCCCGCAAGGAGCACTACCCGCCCCGGCGGTTCACCTTTCCGGACGCGAAACGCGAAATCTGGACGACCGCAGTGTACTCGCTGGCTCTGATACGCTGGCTGACCCGACGGGAATTCACCTCGGTGTTCGCGACAACCGCGAACTACTTCTTCGCCGAGCACCAAGCCCGAGACATTGAAGATTTTGGCGCGCTGATGCTAACACTTGAGGGCGGACTCACGGCCACGCTAACGGCCGCTCGGATCGGCTGGCGCAGCCACAAGAGCAGTGGACCAAACCTCACTCATCTCTACGGGACGCAAGGTTCGGTGATGATCGACGCTCACGAACCCAAGTTCGTCTTTGCTTCTGCTTCGGACGACTGGCCACTGCCGCCCCGCGATCCCGAGGACCCGATGGGGTTTTGGAGCAGCACGCTGAAACGAGCCAACATCCCGCCCAAGCCGGATTGGCAAGAACCGTCGTTCATCCAGCGCTTGTCGGACCAGGCGATGTTTCTCGATGCGGTCGAACGCGACCAAGAAGCGCAGGTCACGGCATTTGATGGCGCTGCAGCGACCGACGCATTGTTAGGGGCTTACGAATCCGCGGCGAGCCGGCAGGTCGTCAAGCTCAACGGAGTTTGACGGCGTCTGCGTGATGGTCTTGTAGTCGGCACAGCTTCACCGCACTCCGCAAACAAAGGCACCCGCAATGAACACCGCAGCGTGTCAACAATCTCCGGCTCGACCGTACCGCAGATAGATCCTTGCAGTGTCACAAGCGGTTGAGCCATTCGAATGGGTCAAGGCTGCATCCTAAAACAGGATTGAAGCGGACGATGACGAAGAATCAGCATTCCTTGTCCGAAATCTCAACCGAATGAGATTTTTCACTATCGATCCGCAGTGGAGTGCACCCCAAAACTGAGACAGATGAAAGTGGGACAATTTTCAGTGAATGGAGAAGGAGTCCACGATGGGAGAGAGAAAAGGGCGGGCTGCGCGGAAGCAACGCTCGTACGAGGTGGAGTTCAAGGAAGTGGCGGTAAGCCGCATGTTGCGTGGCGAGAACATTGTCAAGTTGAGCGGCGAGTTGGGAGTGCGGCGCAGCGTGTTGTATCGCTGGCGCGACACCTACCGAGCCGAGGGACGTGCCGGCCTCGAGCGGCGCCAGGGGCGGCCGCGGCCCGGACAAGAGGTTGTGAAATCGGATCGGGATCCGGCCGCCGAGCGCATCGCGGAGCTCGAACGCTTGGTTGGCATACAAGCGGCGGAATTGGATTTTTTCGAACGGGCCTGCAACGCCTTAAAACCGGCGATGCCGAGCAAAGTCGCACGCAACGCGAGCGACTCTACACGGTTATCGACGAAACCCGCGTCGAAGGCCGACTCAGCATCGAGCGAGGCTGCGAACTCGCCGCAGTCAGTCGAGCGGGATATTACCGGCAATTAGAGCGAGACAAGCCTGTCGAATCCAACCTGGAAGTGCGTGACCGTATGCAACGCATTACGCTCGCAAATCGCCGCTACGGCTATCGTCGAGTGACCGCCGAACTGCGTAGGCAGGGCTTTACGGTGAACCACAAGAAGGTCTTGCGGCTGATGCGCAACGACAATCTGCTGGCGATACGCAAGCGCCGCTACGTATTGACGACGGACTCGGATCAGCACCGCGCGATCTACCCAAACTGGGCCAAAAACCTGCAGATCGACGGTCTCGATCAGCTCTGGCAGGCCGCCATCAGCTACGTGCGCATGCGCCGTTCGTTCGTCTACTTGGCGGTCGTGATGGACTCGTATTCCCGGCGCGTGGTGGGCTGGGAATTGGGGCCTTCCCTCGAGGCCATATTGGCAGTGAACGCGCTGCGCAAAGCGATCGAGTTTCGCTGTCCGAAGCCGGGGCTGGTGCATCATTCCGATCAAGGCACGCAATATACCTCGCGGGCTTATGTCAGTCTGCTGGAAGAAAACGGCGCGTTGATCTCGATGAGCCGGCGAGGAAACCCGTACGACAATGCGCGCATGGAAAGTTTTATGAAGACGCTCAAAAGCGAGGAGGTGAACCTACAGACGTATCAATCGATGGACGAGGCGAGAGCTTCGATCGAGGAGTTTATCGACGCGGTGTACAACCAAAAGCGGCTGCATTCGGCGTTGGGATATCGGCCTCCGCAGGAGTTCGAGCAGTTGTTGCCAGCGAGCGAAGAGCTCAGAAACCCGCAGTTTGAGTTTTCTGAGGCATGAGGAAATCTATCGAGACAGTGGTCGCACTCGGGACGGGAGAATGTCCCGCCCCGAGCGCTCATCGTCTCGCTGAGTTTCCAGCCGGGTATTGCTTGGCGGGTTGCTCTCCAGCATTGCCCGCCTCCGCTTTCCCGGCCGTTTTCAAGTGTGCGGTACGTTCGCCGAAAAGGCTATACTTTTTCAGCGAACGGCAACTGTCCCATTTTTAAGCTGTCTCAGCTTAGGGGTGCATGCCATGGGTTCTTTCGACCGGTCCCAGTAATTCGGCCTGGGAGGCCCGAGTGCCGTGCGACTGCGACTAGGCTGCTACGGTAGCGCCGAGCGTCTTCGCGCCAACTTCGTTTTGATGTGTGACAGTCCGAATCGTTCGCTCACGAATCAATCCAACGCCTGGCGACTCAGCCAATTGTGTCCTGAAAAAGACGAAGCCAGTTCAGCCCCAGTAAGCGCTCGATCTGTTTTTCCTTCCACCCTCGGCGGCCGAGCACAGCAACTAGATTCCTAAACCTGTCCGTCGTATCGAGTTCGGGGATCCAGGGTGGCCAACGTACCTGATAACTGGGCTTAAACCTACGCAATCGCGGTTCGTACCAGTTCTTTCGCGTCGCCCAGGGAGAGATGCCATCAGGCGGAAAGTCGGTCGACAGGCCGACGTGTTCGTATCCGACCACCGACGCTGCATGTTCGATGTGGTCGGCATAGGTCTCGATCGTCGTCGTCCCACCCGGGTCCGGCCCCACGAAGTAACCCAGCGCAACCATCCCGACGACACCATCTTTGTCGGCACAAGCTCGCATTTGACGATCGGTCTTGGCTCGTGGGTGTCCATCTGTTCTCAGGGCGGCGCACATCGTGTGTGTGATGGCTACCGGCTTTGAGGAGAATGCGATGCCGTCGAGTGTCGTCTGCTGCCCACAATGGGACAGGTCGATCATGACACCAACCTGATTCATGCGCTCCACGACCTCGACGCCGAAATCCGACAGGCCCGCGTTAGTACGCTCGAGGCAGCCGTCGCCGAGCCGGTTCCTGGAGTTGTAAGTGAGTTGGAAGGAGCGCATACCGAGCGCGTGAAGCGCCTCGACGTTGTCGGCATCACCTTCGAGCATGGTCGCGTTCTGAAAGTTCATCACGATCGCGGTTCTGCCACTTCCTTTCGCTCTCTCGAAATCCCGGGTACGCAACGCGATCAGCAGCTTGTCAGTGTGTTCTTCGGCTCGTCTACGCCACCCGACCAGCGCGTCAATCGCAGTCTGGAGGTCGCCGCCTCGCAGGCTTCCGACGATCCCGGAGTATCCCGTCGCTTTCAGCGCGGCAAGTTCGCTCTCGTCCCAATTCCGCACCGGGCAGAGTGCGTCGATAACCAGCGAACGGTCGTAAATGTTCGCTGAAGCGCCGAGCGTATTGGCCCCTATGACCGCCGTTCCGGCACAACCTAAAACTAGCCGGCACGCATCTCGCCGAGTGGTTGGGCCTTCGCTGCCCCGGTCGCGATCGATACCGCGTGACTCGCTACTCATGCGGGTGTTCCTCCTGCGTACCCGGCCGCTACGGGTCCCAACAGCACCCTAAACCTCACCCTCGGCGCCTTGGCGAAGTTCTCGAGAATCTTGTAGTGGCTGACACTACTGCCGACCAAGACGACTCGATTCTACCGAGGGTAAGCTCCACGTTGATAACTCGTGGGAACAAACGTTGCCTCAAACTTCCATTCGAGAGGGTGCCAAAACCCCCGCCAATTAGCTCTAACGTCCTGTTTATAGGCATTTGAGTCATTTCGACGGGTGGTTGGGTCCGTGTGAAAATAATTAATAATATCTATCCGTCGAACGACCAAAATGACGGTTTCGGAACGATTCTGATGCGGTGACCGGCTCGTGGCGGAACCTCGGCGAAATGCGATTTCCCAACAGGTTTCTCGATTTAGGCTCTCACTAGTTGGTGCAGGTGGTCTTATTCCTGTTCGCCGTGGCGAAACTCTTTGTACCAGTTCTGGACGATGGAGATCGTGGAATGCTCCGTTGTGCCCGCAACTAGATGCGCGCGACACAGTAACCAGTAAAACGAGGTCTATCTCGATGATCCGGCTTGACGGTGACGAACCGATGATCGCGCCCCTTCGTCTCGGGTAGGTTGTAGTCCACAACGAGTCAGGCACTCAGTTCGATATGGGCGGGGCGAGAGGTCCTATTTCTTTGGCGGCTGTACCGTCAGCCATGGCTCGGGTATAGATCGCTTCACGTTTGTGGAATTCTGTAGCACGTTAGCTAGGCTTTCCCTTGTCCGCCCGACAGCATCCAACGATTCAAGGGGGCCGACTAGCAAGCGATGGTAGAGGCCGTCATTCTGAATCTGGACCTCGAAGCCGAATTCCTCCAGACTTTCGGCGGACAGCCGAGCGCCGTCCTCTTGAGTGTAGGCTGCAACTTGCAGGTAATAGCTGGCACGAGCGGCCATCGCGTCGGACTCCGCCATAACCGCAGGCGAATCAGCTCCGATCGTCTGGTCCGCCGTCAAAAAATAGCTAGACATCAAAAACCAACCTAGAGAGGCTCCCACAAGGCTGACGCCAGCGAAGAGCAAAGCTACCTGCGGAAGAGACACTTCGTCAGCTACTGCCTGTGTCGCCATAATTTCGTCCGGCCAGAGGCCTTCGGGCTCAAGAGTACATCAGCACTAGGTCCCAACGTCAATGGGTCCGATGTACTGCACTATCACAGGTCCAACCTAGGCTCTTCGTCACGGAACTAGCGTGGGACATCGGTCCTATCGCTGGACCATGGTTCGCGACGGTACTGTCAAGTTAAGCGATAACCGGGGGGACAGGCTACCATATGCAGTATTCAAAACGACTGTCAGCGCCGGTGTAAGAATCCCCGTATCGCCGGAATAAAATTCCCCACCCGTAGCTTGCGTCGGAGCCGACCCTGGAAGCAGGAGGTACAAGGCGCTGTTACGGAGTTCAGATGTGCAAGAAATCGAAGAATTAGTTCGACAAGGGGTGAGCCTCGCCAAGATCAGCGAGCTCACGGGATTTGACCGCAAGACGGTTCGCAAGTACTTAAGGCAGGACGATCCGACGCCCAGATACGGCCCGCGCAAGCCGCGTCCGTCCAAGCTGGATCGCTTCAAGCCGTTTATCGAAGACCGCCTCAAGGCCGGCGTCTGGAATGCCGTCGTGCTGTTGCGTGAGCTGCGAGAACACGGCTACTCGGGCGGCTATACGATCCTCAAGGATCACCTACAGCCGTTGCGAGAAGCCGCAACCACGGTGGCCGTGCGGCGCTTTGAAACACCCGCAGGCAAACAGGCTCAGGTCGATTGGGGCCATCTCGGCGAGATCACCGCCGACGGCAAGACTCGCAAGCTTTGGGGTTTCGTCTTCACGCTCGGTCACAGCCGGGCCATCATGGCCGCCGCGGCGACCGACCAGAAGCTGCCGACGCTGCTGCGCATGCACGAGGAAGCCTTCCGGCAACTCGGCGGCGTGCCGCAAGAGATCCTCTACGACCGCATGAAGACGGTCTTGGAGGGGGTCGACGAGCGCGGCGAGCTCAAGTGGAATCAAACCTTCAAGGACTTCGCCGACTATTGGGGCTTCACCCCGCGGGCCTGCAAACCTTACCGCGCGCAGACCAAGGGCAAGGTCGAATCGGGCGTCAAGTACGTGCGCCGCAACTTCCTGTGCGGACGCACGGCGACGAGCCTGGATGATCTCAACAACCAGCTGCACGCTTGGGTCTGGGAGGT
Organism: Bryobacterales bacterium; assembly: GCA_965247305.1. Classification (GTDB taxonomy): domain Bacteria; phylum Acidobacteriota; class Terriglobia; order Bryobacterales; family UBA6623; genus CATQHP01. The sequence continues at coordinate 6,968,213 of OZ252030.1, forward strand.
CTCGAACCGGCGCGTTCACGGCACCACTCACAGCCAAGTGTTAGAGAGTTGGGAGTCTGAAAAGACCGCCTTGCAGTCTCTCGACAAGCGTCCGCCGTATCCCCTCGCGGACGCCGAGTCGAGGCGTGTGAGCCGGGACGCCTTCGTGGCCTGGCGCTCCAACCGCTACTCGGTTCCCTGGCAAGACGCCGGCGCCGAAGTCTCGTTGCGCGAACTGGCCGGCCGGCTCGAGGTATGGCGCGGAGCCGAGCGGATCGCCGTTCACGAGTTGATCGACGACCGCCACCAAATCGTTGTTCGCAAAGAGCATCATGCCGACATTCCGCTGCACGTCGCCAAGCGTCCAGGAGGAAAAACGTGCATTCACATCCAAGCCGGCGCACCCCAAGTCGAAGTGCGGCCGCTAGCGGCTTACGAAAGCGCCGCCGCCGGAGGTGCGCTGTGACCGCCATCGAACAGCTTCACGAACGGCTCGAAGCACTGGGGCTGAAGACCATCGACGATCGCTTGGAAGCGCTGCTTGAACAAGCAGCCAAGGCTGAACCGGCCTACGCCGACTTCCTGCTCGACGTCGTCAGCGCCGAGGCCGACGCTCGCCGACAACGCTATCTCAAGACGCGTCTACAGCTCGCGCATCTGCCCTATGTCAAGACTTTCGAACAGTTCGACTTCGACTTTCAACCATCGATCGACGAGCGCCAAATCCAAGAGCTGCGCACGTTGCGCTTCGTGCACGAAGCCTCCAACGTGATCTTCCTCGGGCCACCCGGCGTTGGCAAGACGCATCTCTCGGTTGCCTTGGCCGAGGCTGCGATCCAAGCCGGTTTCGGAGCCTACTTCATCACCGCGCACGACTTGATCGCCGATCTGTCGAAGGCCATCCGCGAAGGACGGCTACAACGAAGGATGCGCATCTACCTCGCGCCGAAGGTGCTGATCGTCGACGAGATGGGTTACCTTCCGCTCGACGAGCTGGGGGCGACGATCTTCTTCCAACTCGTCAGCGCGCGTTACGAACGCGGCAGCATCATCCTGACCTCGAACAAGAGCTACGCCGATTGGGGCTCGATCTTTTCCGACCCGATCATCGCCACGGCGATCCTGGATCGACTGTTGCATCACTCGACGACGGTGAACATTCGCGGCGAGAGCTTTCGCTTGAAGGAGCGCCGAAGAGCCGGTTTGCTCTCGCGGCCGGAAGATCAGTCCGGCGAACGGCCGACGGTCGATGCGGCTGACGCGGCGAGCCCTGGTCGCAAGAGCGGGGGAAGTGGAAGATGAGTTTTTTCAGGCATGGGCAAATCTATCGATCCGATGGGCGTTGGGCAGCGGAAAAGAAGCCGGGAGCGATCTCGGCCGCCGCTCCCGGCACTCATCGTCTCGCTGAGTTTGCGGCCGGGTATTTCTTGGCGGGTTGCTCTCCAGCATTGCCCGCCTCCGCTTCCCCGGCTAGCTCCATGCTTAGCAACACGGTGGTGGTCCACAAAACCACCACCGCAACCAGGGTGGGGAATTTTCAACCGGCGAAAACGGGATTTTTCATCCGGCCTTGACACGACCTGGATCACCAACATCTTGGTGTGATCTTAGGCTGTAATCCGTTAACTTGACAGTACCCTCCGGGCGCCTCAAGCTGACCGACATGGCCGCGCTGCGCGGCGCCGTCAGCACCGGGTTTCGGGCGCCGACGCCGGGGCAACAGAACGCGTTCAACGTGACGACCGCCTTTATCGGCGGGCAACTGACCAACCAAGGTGTGGTTCCGGCTACCTCAGCCGTGGCCATGGCGCGGGGCGGAGGCCAGCTCCAACCGGAGACATCGCGTAACTACAGCGCGGGCGTCGTCGTCGAGGAGGGCCCGTTCACCTTCACCGCGGACTATTTCCGGGTCGACATCGACGATCGCGTCGCCCTGGCCCAGGAAATCCGTTTGTCGGAGAACGAGATCGAGACGTTGCTAGCGGAAGGGATTCCAGAAGCACGGAATTTCCCCGTGTTCCGGTTCTTCCTGAACGACTTTTCGACGACGACCCAGGGCATCGACCTGATCTCGACGCTGGTGAAGGGGCGTACGACGTTCAGTGCGATCTACAACTACACGGATACAGAGGTCAAGAACGTCGAATCTTCCGTGATCGACCAGTTCCGCATCACTACGCTGGAACGGGGGCTGCCGAACACGCGGTGGAGCTTCAACGTCAACCACGACGCCCGCCGATGGAATCTCATGGGCCGCTTGAACTACTTCGGTCAGTTCTGGGACAGCGAGGACGGGCGGAACGCGGCTGACTTGGGCGTCGTATCCGAGTCGTGGCTGTACCCGTCCTATTCCGGCAAGGCGCTGCTCGATGTCGAGCTGGGCATCCCGTTCAGAGAAAACGTCACTCTGGCCATCGGCGGGGAGAACGTGCTGAATACTTACCCCGACGTGAACGAGAATGGCAGCCTGACGGTCGGCAATTACTACAGCCAGTTCTCGCCCTTCGGGTTCAACGGCGCGAACTTCTACGTGCGGCTCAACTATAGCTGGGGCATGAGCCGCCCGGCGGCGCAAAGATCGTCTCAGGATCAAGCGGCGCCCCAACGCGATCCGGAACGGGTGCGCCAAGAGGTTGCCGAGAAGATCGCGGAGCTCGAAGTGCTGCACGATGAGTTGATCGGCCACCTGAAGGCGATCCAAGAGGCTCAGACCGGTCTGGGGGTAAAACGCTGGGCTGGAGACCAGGTAACAAGGGCGCAGATGGCGAAAGAGCGAGACATGGAGATATTGCGGACAAATTTTGCAAGAAGAGCCGCCGGTCAAGACGGCGAGCCGCTAGGAAGAAGCGCCGGATTGAAGCAGTCACTAGTCAAGGGTCAAATCGCCGATCTCCGCTGGAAGTATGCAACCCTTTTAAGCGCGGGAGGCGTGGCAGACAAGTGGGTGACCCAGCTCCTACGGCAAAGTGATGCGAAGGTGTTCAAGTCAAGAAGTCTTCAGACCAACGCCAGATGGCGATTTCAAGAGCTTCGTTCTGGCAGAAGAATAGTTTCCAGTAGGCAACCAACTGTGCGGTAGTCGGTGTGACACCAACGTAGCCTCCCTTGCGCCACAATGCGACGCGGCGATCACTGAGGTCAAGGCCGAGATCAAAACTCAGACTTCCCGTATTGATGTTCTACAGCGAGTGATCTGGCCGCTGATCGTTCTGCTAGCTACGACTGTCTTCGGCCTGCATCGCAAGCGGAACCGCCTTCGACGCTCGCGACCGCCATCGCTTTGCTGCGTGTCGCACGGAATCCCTGCTGAACCAGCCATTGAACTGCGTCAACGATGGCTCTGTTTCGCACGAAGTTTGCATCCGGGTCCTTGCCTCGCGCTGTCGGCCGCGGCCCGCTGGCCCCATGAACTGGAAAAACCCAATCCTGATCTTGGCCGTGGTGGGGAAGTCTCGCTTGCTTCAGGGCTTCTTCTTGAATCCCCCTTTCCCTCGCCCTGAATGATTCCTAGATCGGTCCGCGCCGTCAAGGGTTCGCTTCGCCGCTTCGCGCCCTGGACTGCTGCGGGCCGATCTGAAGGGAGGCGCTACCCTAGGTACGCGGCGACTTCCAGCCGTACCGCGGTGTCAACCTGTCTACGTTTTTGCCCGAATCAGCCTAAGGCTCAAGAGCCCTCCCCTAGTACTTACTTGCACAAGTACTACGTAGTATGACAAACTGGGGCATGCCCAGGCCCGCGACCGCGATCACGTTGAGTTCGGAAGAAGAGCAGACGTTGCGTCACTGGGTCCAGGCTCACAAGACGGAACGGCGCATGGTCGAGCGAGCTCGGATCGTGCTGTTGGCTGCCGCCGGCGCTGCCACCAGCGCCATCGCCCAGCAACTCAACACACCGCCGTCGCGGGTGTCGAAGTGGCGCCTGCGCTTTGCCGAGCAGCGGCTGGCGGGCCTCGTCGACCGGCCCCGCTCGGGCAAGCCGGCGCGTTACGACGAGGCCACCCGCAAGCGCATTTTGACGATGCTCGATCAGCCCCCGCCGGAAGGTCACGCCACCTGGACGGGCACGCTGCTGGCCGCGGCGCTGGGCGACGTCAGCGATCATCAAGTCTGGCGGGTACTCAAGCGGCAGGGCATCTCGCTGCGGCGACGACGCAGTTGGTGTATCTCGACCGACCCGGAATTTGCGCGCAAGGCCGCCGATGTCGTCGCTCTATATCTCGACCCGCCGGAGAACGCCGTCGTGTTGGCGGTCGATGAGAAACCCAGTATTCAAGCACTCGAGCGGGCACAAGGTTGGCTGCGGCTGCCCAACGGCAAGGCCTTGACCGGTTTCTCTCACGGCTATAAACGCCATGGCACAACAACGCTGTTCGCCGCTCTGGAGGTGGCCACCGGTTGGATTACCGCCGACCATTACCAGCGCCGCCGCCGGCGCGAGTTTCTCGACTTCATGAATCAGTTGACGGATCTCTACGACGGCTTCGAAATCCACGTCATCTTGGACAATCTCAACACCCACAAACCCCGCCATGACCGCTGGCTGCAACGCCATAAGAACGTGCATTTTCACTACACGCCAACTTATAGCTCTTGGCTCAATCAGATCGAGGTATGGTTCAGCATTCTCAGTCGCCGGGCGCTGCAAGGCGCCAGCTTCACATCGCCCCGCCAGGTACGCGAAGCGATCGACAAATTTGTCCAGGCCTACAACCGCGACGCCACGCCCTTCCAGTGGACCAAGACCACCGTCACCCCTCGCGATTTATCTCATAATTATTATAACTTACGCAAGTAAGTACTAGATCCACTGAGAGCGATGCCCGAATCCTTCGAAGACATCGTCGCGACCCTCAGTCGCCTTCAGTCGGAGGATCCTTCTTCGCCCGCGATCATACGCGAAATCGAACCCGTCGAGCCGGAGGATATTCCCGAACCCTTCCGCTCCCTGCTCGTGCATGAAAAGGACATGACGGGTACGCTGGCCGGGTACTGGGGCCTTCCGATCATACTCCGGCCCCTCACCGTCCGGCGCAAGGGAAACGTCCTGTACCGCCAAGTCGTGCTGACGGCGGGTCCTGACCGAATTCCTGTCGAGGCTGGTGCCATCAAGATCTACTTGGATCGCTTTCCGGCCGAAGCCTTGCCGGAGATTACGCGAAACCGAAAACCACTGGGCTCCATTCTGGTCGAGCACGGTATCTCCTATGTCTCCACTCCGCAAGGGTATTTCCAGACCACGGCGAGCCCCTTCCTGAAAGACGCGTTCGCTGACGCTCGCGAGCAGACTCTCTACGGCCGGTGCAACCGCTTGACCAATCCCGCCGACGATCCCTTAGCCGACGTCGTCGAGATCCTTCCCGCGATCCGACAGAGCTAACCTGCATTCACCGTGTTCAAGCAGGCGCCGGGCAGTGCGGCTACTCATCGCCGCTCCGCGCTCCAACGGCTCAGGTGAAGCGGAACATTGTATAGTCAACTAACGTCGAGCAAGACGGACATTATTATAGACACCTGGCCATGATCTTTCCGTCTCGAAACCTGATCTTGAGCAGCATCGGGCCTCAGCCTGATGGTACGGATGAACTCTAGTCTTCGTCGTCCGTCACCCGGAAGCCGATCGGGTGCTTTTTCGGGGACTCGGGAGGGTACTGTCAAGTTAAGCGATAACCGGGGGGACAGGCTACCATATGCAGTATTCAAAACGACCTGGATCACCAACATCTTGGTGTGATCTTAGGCTGTAATCCGTTAACTTGACAGTACCCCTCCGAGCGTCCCGCGGCCTACCTTCTGGGTCGGCTCGTTGATATCGCTCATCATCAGAAAAAGAATGTTTCCGACTTGGAACGAGTAACGCTCCCAAGTTCCGTCGATCGCGTAAGGGCGGTTGTGCCTGTCAATGCGCGAACGGTCAGCGTGCTCCCCAGTCGGATCGAGCCATTTTCGCCACCACCAGTTCTGAGGCTCGTCGAGTCCGCTGCGGTCGTGGTTGCCGCAGACGCTATAGATCTGCTCTCGCTCGTGCTTCTTGAGAGCGGTCTTGAATTGACGAACGATCTCCTCGCCTTCGTCGTCTTCCGGCGTCGCTTGACCGCCGGACATGTCACCAAGATCGAGCGCAAGATCCCAGTCGAACGGCGGTCCTCCGTCTTCGCCGCCGAATTCCGATTGTCGGATCGACTCGATCAGACTTTCCCGCCCCTGACGCTTGTCCGTGCCGACATGGGCGTCGCTGAATGTCCACAATCGAAGAGTGCCGGTCGACTGCGCCGTCAGTGGCGTCGCGGAAATGTTCTGCAAAAACGTTCTACGATTCATCGCTCACTCCACCTGTGGTGATACGTTGCCATACGACCATGGGCCCCGAAAGCCGTCATGACTTGGCAAATCGGGAAGACGTCCCGGTGTCAGCTTCCGTGTTAGCTCGATCGAGGCGTCGGCTATCTTTGTTCCGGCCGAGATTTCGAGATTGCTATAGCTGGTCAGACGTGTTTCGTATCCCCCACCATTCGGCCCGAACGCATCTTCGGTTGGAACATACCCGACAAACCCGTTCGCCAGCTCGACCGGGAGTGTATATGGGATGGGCTCTCCTTCTTGATGCGCAATCCGTATTCGACGAAGTACTCGGCCGGATTGGAAACGAAAACCGCCGGTCCGACTTGGATGGCTTGAACCTCAACATCAACAACAGGCTCCCGCCGTAACAACGCGTCCAGCAATACGGTTTCCTTAGCAAACACCCACTCGGCCGATGCCACGTCGGCATCCCGGCGGGCGATTGCCATCGCTTCTTCGAGCCGCCGCCGACTCGGCTTGCGCCTTGGAATCCGCAGCACTCTTGACGTACTTGCCAGAGGGCCGACCTCGCCCGCGTGCATTGCTAGCAGTTCCTTGACCGCCTCCGCGCCGACGCGCCCACCGACAAAGCGCTGTGCCTCGCGGCCGTTTGGCGGACGGTATGGACTCAGGTTGTCGACCTGCGTCACATTCCCGTTCGCACCGGCGGTGAAGACGACAACGGCATCGCCCCCAAACGCGCCGCGGATCACGTGCTCCATCCAATAAATCCAGTTCGCCGAAATACCCGGAGGGCCGGCGGTCGCGTGGCAGGCGAAATTGACAATACAACCCTGAAGCCGGCCGTGCTCATCCCACGCCCCCACCACACCAACCTCGGGATCAATCGGGCCGGCCGCCTCGACAATTTCGGGATTACCGGGGCGCGGATGGGTGTAGGTCAGGCCGTTCTTCATGCGAAACCGGCGATTGAGCGCCGCCTCGTGCTCTTCGCCCGAACCGAAGCCGCAGACCGCGGGCACGCGCGCGGCGTCAGCTTCACAGACCGCGCTGACGATGCGATCCTCGACCAATCGAAGATAACTCGCGTCGGCGCACGATGAGTGCTCATACGCGAGCGTTCGGACGAACGCCCCGGCGGGATCGTACTGCCCCGGCAGCACCATGCCGGTCGGGCCGGAAGAATGCGAATGCGATGCGGCGACCATCACCGAGTCAGGCTCCATCCCGCAGCGTTCCTGAATACGTCCGCGAGCAGCCAGAACGGTTGCTCGAGGAATCACCAACGCGTCCACTCCGACGATCGCCACCCTTGAATCACCGTCGCCAAACACTGCCGCCCGCACCTTGCACGGATCGAAAAATCTTCGGTGAAACACCTTGCCGTAGTTCCCGGGCCGCTCCATGCCAAGGGATGGCATGATATCAGTCTCGGCGAAACCCGCCGTTTGGTCTGGCGCCGCTTCGTACTTGTCGTAACGCTGAGCGCCTAGTCGCTTGACAACAGCGAGAGCACCAAGATGAAGCAAACTTCTGCGGGTCATCGTGGCCCCATCTTACCCCTACGAAGGTGACTCGAGTAGTGGTCACTTCCGCCAAATCCGCACTAGTCGTTAGTGCCATATCGTGACTGACTCGGGGTGTTGAGGTTAGAGGAAAGCCGCTGAGATTGGGTGCTTCCGTCATGCACAGTTGCTATCTCGCCCGTATCTTCTTCTGACGACCGCACTTACGCCCAATTTTGGCAATGGCGGAAGCTGTCAACGCAGATATCGGCTGTAAGTGCTTGCATGATGGGCACTTAAGCTCCTCTTAGCAACAGTTAATGAACGAAGCACCCGATTGCGACGAATCTCGGCGGATCGTTGTCATTGTAACGGCGCTCCCTCAGCGCTACAATCGAGACGCCCGCAGGAGGTTCCCATGACAACGAATTCGAACGTGTCAAGGCGTGCGTTTCTGGCGACTCTCACAATCGCCGCCTCGGCCTCGCGGTCATCGGCCGCGATCAGCGACAAGGAGCTGAAGGCAAAGCTCCCGGTTATCCCCAAACGGTTGGAGAAAGCTTTCTTGGCCCCCGGCAAGATGCCTAATGGATTGCAGGCTGTTGCTGACGGCCTGTGGATCCTCGATCAGGAGGACCCCAACAAGGTCCACAAGGTCAGTTACAAAGACGGCTCGGTGCTCAAGGAGCTTCAGACCGAGTCGATCCACGGTAGCGGCATTACCATGGGCGACGACGGCGCCCTGTGGATTGCGTCCACTTTTGGGCTCACGACCCTCAAAGTAGATCCAAACACCGGAAAGACGTTGGCGACTTTCGACACCCCGGGAATCGGCGAAATCAAGTGGGGTAACCGGCGGGGACGCAAGAGCGGTGCCCATGGTCTCGAGTGGGTCGACGGCAAATACTGGATCGCCGTTCCGCCTCCGGTGAGGATCTATCAGATTGAGCCTGACAGTGGGAAGGAGCTGCACAGCTTTGACGCGCCCGGCTCGCGGCCGCACGGGATCGCCTGGGATCAAGGCTATCTGTGGTGCGTGGAAAGCAACGACCGAGCCATCTACAAGATGGATCCACACAGCGGCGAGCTGCTGGCTAAGATCCAGCTGAGAGCGCAGGACCCAGAGCCGCACGGTATGACCATGCGAGACGGAGTCGTTTGGTACTCGGACGCCGTGAGCCGCTGGGTCTGTCGACTCGTGTAGCTGTTCGATTCAAATCGATGCACTTTCTGTTCACTCTTCTCGTGACCGCCGGGGTGGCTTTCGCACAGTCCCCCGAGCTGACGCGGCGGATCAAGAACACCGATCCGTCTCAATATGGGATCGCCAAGAATGTCCATTTGGGAGCAGGCGAAGTCCACTACATGCCGATCGTGGACGCCTACACGCTCAGCTCCAACTTGCTCTTTATCCATCGTGCCGTAGTCCAGCCGAAAAGCAGCATCGGTCATCACTTCCACAACCAAACCGAAGAGATGTATCTGATCTTCGACGGCGCGGCGGAGTTCACCGTCGACGGACGTACGTCACTCCTTGCGAGTCCAGCCGGCGCGCCCTTGCGTATGGGCCATTCGCACGCAATCTACAACCCGGGCGACGAACCCGTCCAGTTCATGAACATCTCCGTGGGCAGCGCGAAAGGTGAGCCGGCCGTTCTCGACTTCTTCAATCTTGGGGACGATCGTGTGGGAGCGCCGCTTGACCGGTGCTTCCGTCATCGAGTGTTGCCTAGAAGAGCTTAAGTGCCTATCATGCAGCCACTTACAGCCGATTTTTGCGTTGACAGCTCTTGGCATTGCTAAAACTGGGCGTAAGTGCTGTCGTCAGAAGGAGATACGGGCGAGATAGCAACAGTGAATGACGGAAGCACCACTTGACGCGCTGGTGGAGCTTCTGATCCCATGATGACTCCTTACGAAACGCGCATTCTGTTCAGAAGTCGTTGACAAGGTTCAGCCGATCGGGCACCTATCGAATGTCGAAACAAAGGTCAATCCCTGAGAGAAGACGATGATCAAGGTGAGCTTCTGCATGCGGCGTCTGCCGCACTTGAGCCGAGAAGAGTTTCAAACCTACTGGCGCGACAAACACCCCTTGGCCGTACCTCCGGAGGCCATACCGACGCTAGGCATCAAGCGCTACATTCAGGTTCATACGCTCGACACGGACGCACGAGAGCTGGTTGTCGGCCCCCGCACGGGACTGGAAGAACCTCTCGATGGAATCGCTGAGCTCTGGGTCGAGAGCATCGAGGCGCTCGAACGTGATTGGTCGACCGGCGAGGCCGAGCAGATCCTTCAAGCCTTCTTCGAGGACGAGAAGAACTTCATCGATTGGTCCCGATCCACCATTCTGGTGTCCGAGGAGATCGTGGTCATTCCATAGACAAGTGGCGCATGATGTGCAGCCCAGCTCGCCAAGCTCAGCGCGCGCCGCGCTGCAACCCTTCCCCCCAAAGTGGTTCATGGGCTCAAAGCTACTCATAGCGACCCTACAACGCATCGCCGGGGCGTTGGTGCATGAATCGGGTCGGCTCACTGGAACTCCGGCTCGCGGTCCCAATCCATCATGAAGATCGAGGGAACGACGTCATGGCCGCAGCGAAGTCGAGTCGAGTTAACCGCAAGTACAAGACGAAGTACAGAGTCCAGAACTGGCGGGAGTACGAGCGTGGCCTCAGGAGCCGCGGCGAGGTCACGATCTGGCTGAGCGAAGAGTCGATCGCCGCTTGGACACCACCCAAGAACGGTCTGCGCGGAGGCCAGCGGCGCTACTCGAACCTCGCGATCTTGACCGCATTGACGCTGCGGGTCGTCTTCGGCCTGCCACTTCGTCAGACCGAAGGGTTCCTGGGCTCGTTGCTCAGCTTGATGGGCCTCGACCTCAAGGCCCCGGACCACACCACACTTTCGCGCCGGAACCGAATCGTTGAATTACCGCCTCTAACGCGAGCCCACGACGGTCCGATCCACGTGATCGTCGATTCCACAGGGCTCAAGATCCTGGGTTCGGGCGAGTGGAATGCGCACAAGTACAAGGCATCGAAGAAACGCCGGGACTGGCGGAAGCTACACATCGGAGTGGATGACGAGGGGTTCATTGTGGCAGCCGAACTTACGACGAGCAGCGGCGACGACGCCTCCACCGTCCCTGATCTGCTCGACCAGATCGAGGATCCAATCCGGCGATTCACGGCCGACGGGGCCTACGACCACAGGTCAATCTACGAGCGGGTCGGCGCAGCGGGTACCGAAGACGTGGTGATCGTGATACCGCCGCGTCGCTGTGCGGTATCGGCGGGTCCGACGGACGGCCCGTGGGCGCAGCGAGAAGCGGCGCTCGATAGGATTCGCGCGGTCGGACGACGACAGTGGCAGAAGGAGTCGGGTTACCGCCAGCAGGCGCGGGTCGAGAACGGATTCTTCCGATACAAGTCAGTGCTCGGGGACGGCCTGAAGGCGAGGAACAGAGACGCGCAAAAGAGGGAGGCCGTGATTGGATGTCACCTCCTTAACCGGATGGCCGAACTCGGCAGGCCCAAGTCGTACGCCGTGGCGTCGTGAACCAGGGGCTGGAAAGCGGCTCAACTCGCCCCAAGGTTGAATCGTGCAACAACGCCACGGCACGTTGTCGTCCTGGCGGAGTTGCTCGGGCGTCGGCGCGCGTTCGCCGTAACAACGCCTGCGGCCTTTGCCGGGCTGCTCGAGGGGCAGATGATACAGCTTGGCGTCGGAACGAATGCGGCCGATCAACGTCACCTCGGCGGGCAACGATCCGAACACCGTGCGGTTGGTGTAAGCGCCATCAACGACGAGGTGCAAGGCTCTGTCAGCGCCTCCGGGATCGGCGTTCATGGCCTCGCGCAAGCGCGCGATGTGCCTGGCGGCGAGGGCCGTCAAGCTGCACTTGCGAGCCTCGCGCCGGTACTGTTTCCAAACCTCGTCCGTGGCCTTCTTCGACGGTCGGCGCGGAGTCGGCGCGTGTTCCAAGCCGATCGGAATGAGTCGCGCCGGCTGCTGCCGCTCGCTGGGAGGCAGCGCTGCCGAGAACTGCAAGAAGCGCTGCGCGAGAATCAAGTTGGCCTGAAACTTGGGTCCAAGCGGATCGCGCCGCCAACTCACGCCGGGCGTTTTGAGACTCGACTTGGCGAGCAGTGTATCGTCGATGGCGACGACCAAGGGAGCCTCGGGCGGCAAGCGAGCGAGCACCTCGCGGCGCGAGGCATCGAGCAGGCGTTGCGGCTCGACGCGTTGTTGCGAGAACAGGCGGTAGCCGGCGCTCCAGTCCTGAAAGCTCTCGCCGGAGGCATGTAGCAGGCCGGTGATGGTGGAGCGGCCGAGGCAGACGGCGGCACCGAGAGCGAGGCGGGTGAGGTGGTCGTTCACGCTTTGTCGGGCGTGGGGGTTGAGGCCTTTGGCGAAGAGTCGGGAGAAGGTGTCGACGACTCGATCGGGAGTTTTTTTTCAACTCGACGGGCGGAGGTTGCAAACGATTGAGCACGAGTTGGGAGCGGTCGAGCAGGATCCATTCGAGCTGTTCGCCGGGCTGGAAGTCGAGCATCTGAGCGCTGGCGGAGGGGAAGTTGACGTAGAACTGTTGGGAAGCCTTGCGCTTGATCAACTGCAGTTTGGTGGGGAAGGACATGAGGTCTCCTTGGAAATGAATCTAGTTACACAACAAGCTAAACAACTAGATACAAGAATACCTCAAAATGTTTTGAGACACAAGCATTCTCAGATCCCTCACAACTCAAGAACGTGCTTACCGCGCGTCCCATCTAGTGAAAGGCCAAACTCCAGAGTCGCTCGCAACGCGAGCGGCTCTACAGCGTCATCGACGAAATTCGCGTTGAAGGCCGACTCAGCGTCGAGCGCGCCTGTGCACTCGGAGAAGTCAGCCGAGCCGGATATTACCGGCAATTAGAGCGAGACAAGCCTGTCGAATCCAACCTGGAAGTGCGTGACCGTATGCAACGCATTACGCTCGCAAATCGCCGCTACGGCTATCGTCGAGTGACCGCCGAACTGCGTAGGCAGGGCTTTACGGTGAACCACAAGAAGGTCTTGCGGCTGATGCGCAACGACAATCTGCTGGCGATACGCAAGCGCCGCTACGTATTGACGACGGACTCGGATCAGCACCGCGCGATCTACCCAAACTGGGCCAAAAACCTGCAGATCGACGGTCTCGATCAGCTCTGGCAGGCCGCCATCAGCTACGTGCGCATGCGCCGTTCGTTCGTCTACTTGGCGGTCGTGATGGACTCGTATTCCCGGCGCGTGGTGGGCTGGGAATTGGGGCCTTCCCTCGAGGCCATATTGGCAGTGAACGCGCTGCGCAAAGCGATCGAGTTTCGCTGTCCGAAGCCGGGGCTGGTGCATCATTCCGATCAAGGCACGCAATATACCTCGCGGGCTTATGTCAGTCTGCTGGAAGAAAACGGCGCGTTGATCTCGATGAGCCGGCGAGGAAACCCGTACGACAATGCGCGCATGGAAAGTTTTATGAAGACGCTCAAAAGCGAGGAGGTGAACCTACAGACGTATCAATCGATGGACGAAGCGCGCGCTTCGATCGAGGAGTTTATCGACGCGGTGTACAACCAAAAGCGCCTGCATTCGGCGTTGGGCTATCGGCCTCCGCAGGAGTTCGAGCAGTTGTTGCCAGCGAGCGAAGAGCTCAGAAACCCGCAGTTTGAGTTTTCTGAGGCATGAGGAAATCTATCGAGACAGTGGTCGTGCTCGGAGCGGGAGAATGTCCCGCCCCGAGCGCTCATCGTCTCGCTGAGTTTCCAGCCGGGTATTGCTTGGCGGGTTGCTCTCCAGCATTGCCCGCCTCCGCTTTCCCGGCCGTTTTCAAGTGTGCGGCACGTTCGCCGAAAAGGCTATACTTTTTCAGCGAACGGCAACTGTCCCATTTTTAAGCTGTCTCAGCTTAGGGGTGCATGCCACTAACCTATTTTTTATCAGTGATTTATGCAGCCTGCTCGGAGCCGCTTGTGGCGGGCGAACAGTGACGTAATGACTGTATCGACATGGGTCAATAGTTCTAGGCTACCGGCGCATAGGACAAGCTCAACGAACCTACCACCGGCAAAGCGGCCCGTGTCAAAATTCACGCGTGCCGCCGCACGCACCTATGCACCGGATCGGGCTGCGGGCTAGTGCACGGTCGTAGCCAAAAGAAATTTTAACTCCAACAGGGCAAATAATCTCGTGGCGTGGTAGTTTTTATCCATGGTCGTATCCAAACGTTATTTCGTGCTGGTTTCATTTGGGATTCTCACCTGCCTAGCTTGGCTAGCTACGAGTCGCGTAGTCGCTCAGAGCAATTCCGCCGAACAGCGCTGGTACAAGGGAAATCTGCACACCCATACGATTAATAGCGATGGCGACAGCTCTCCGGACGCGGTCGCGCGTTGGTACAAGGAACACCGCTATCAGTTTCTCGCGCTGACCGATCACAACTATTTCACCGACCCTGGCCCCCTCGATGCGTTTTTTGGTGCGAATGAGAGATTCCTGTTGATCTCCGGTGAAGAGGTAACGTCGCGATACGAATCGCGCCCTGTCCACGTAAACGCATTCCAGATCACAAAAACAATTGCGCCCAGCTCGGGAAATAGTGTCCTCGATACGGCCCAACGGAACGTCGACGCCATCCGCGAAGCTGGCGGCGTGCCCTCCCTGAATCACCCAAATTTTCGCTGGGGAGTTTCGACCGACGATCTGAAATCGATCTCCGGACTAAAGCTGTTCGAAGTGTTTAATGGACATCCGACGACCAACGACCTCGGGGACATGGATCATCTCGGACTCGAAGCGATGTGGGACGTTGTGCTCACAGCGGGCAGGCAAGTATACGGAATTGCTGTGGACGACGCCCATGCTTTCAAGACGTTCTCGCCGGCGCATTCGAATCCCGGGCGCGGATGGGTGTCGGTACAGGCCCCTGACTTGAGTGAGGCGACAATCATGCGTGCCATAGACGCCGGAAACTTCTACTCGTCGACAGGCGTGGAGATCGAGAAAATGGTTCGCTCGGACAACCGCATCGAGATCGCGATCGACAAGAAAGACAGTGTTGGCTACACGACAGAATTTATTGGGGGTGAGGGCCGGATCCTCGAGCGAACGGGCGCCAACCCGGCTTCGTACGCCAAACCCGCCGGTCAGCCGTACTTGCGGGCGGTTGTTACCGACAGCAATGGGTTAAAGGCCTGGGTCCAGCCAATTTTTTCGGCGAACTAGGCATTTCGAAGCGACACACGATTGCCGACCGGCCCCTCTGGCATGATGGGACATGGCGGAAGAAACCCAACAACAAGCTGGTGAGCAGCAGCGCGACTACATCAAGCCCGGCACCGTAAACGCGCCCGAATTCCCGGCAGGTCTGGACTGGGTAAATAGCGACCAGCCGCTCACGATCGCAGGATTGCGCGGCAAGATCGTGCTGCTCGACTTTTGGACGCACTGCTGCATCAACTGCATGCACGCCTTGGACGACCTGAAGCGGCTAGAGCGAAAGTATCCTGACGAGTTAGTCGTGATCGGAATTCACTCGGCGAAATTCGACCAAGAGAAAAACACCAACAGCATCCGGCAAGCCGTTCTCCGACACGGAATTGAACACCCGGTGCTGAACGACCACGAAATGCGGGTTTGGTCTGAGTATGCGATCAAAGCGTGGCCAAGTTTCATTCTGGTCGACCCTCTCGGCAAAGTCTTTGGAAGCCATTCCGGCGAACAGGTATTCGACTTGTTCGACGGAGTCATCGCCCAATTGATCGAGCACCATGACCGTGAGGGCAGTCTCACTCGCGGCGCGCTCGCGAATTCAAACGAGTCGGACCGCGAACCGCGATCGGTGCTCTCGTTCCCAGGAAAGGTGCTGGCCGACGCGCAAGGCGGCAGGCTATTTATCGCTGACTCGAACCACCACAGGATCGTGGTCGCTTCCCTTGAGGACGGTGCCATCCAGGAGGTTATCGGCAGCGGCGAAGCAGGCCTGCTCGATGGATCAGCTAGCGACGCGCAATTCTTCCATCCCCAAGGAATGGCGATCGACGGCGACAAGCTCTACGTTGCCGACAGCGACAACCATGCAGTCCGAGCTGTCGACCTGGCGACCGGCGTAGTTACAACCGTCGCCGGCGATGGCGTGCAGGACACGGAATGGGGGAACACGCCGGCGCCGATTGAGGGCAAGCGACTGAACTCCCCCTGGGACCTCGAACTCGCACACGGCGTACTGTTTGTTGCGATGGCGGGAAACCATCAGATCTTTGGCATCGATCTTGAGGGCGGGTTCATCGCCGGCCACGCCGGAAGCGGCCGTGAAGACCACCGTGACGGCCCCTTGCTCGCGGCCTCGCTGGCGCAGCCCAGTGGGCTGAGCGGTGACGGCGAGGCGTTGTTCGTGGCCGATAGCGAAGTCAGCTCGATCCGTGCGGTGGACCTCGACCCGCGGGGTGGCCATGTAAAGACCGTCGTCGGCGAAGGGCTATTCGATTTTGGAGACGTCGACGGAGTTGGGAAAGACGTCAGACTGCAGCATCCGCTTGGCGTCGTCTTCGCCGAAAAGCGATTATTTGTCGCCGACACCTACAACAACAAGATCAAATCGATTGGCCTGCCTACCTTGAACGCGCGTACTCTAGCCGGCAATGGCAAGCCGGGCTTGGCCGACGGCGACGGCTCCGAAGCCCAGTTCGACGAACCCACCGGCCTTAGCTATGCCAACGGAAAGCTCTACGTCGCCGACACAAACAACCATGCAATTCGCGTCGTCGATGTCGAAACCGGCTCTGTGTCGACGCTCGAACTTACGGGCCTGTCGAAGCTGGTCCACAACTCGGCATCGCCAACTGTGCTCGAAGAACAAACCGTCACTTCGGGAACTGCAACGATCCGAGTTAACGTCGCGCTCCCGTCCCATCACCAACTCAATAGCGCCACCTCCTCGGGAGTAACCTTGCGTGCTGGCGAGACGGTTCTGCCAGCGGTCCTAACAGGCGGCGGCACCGAATTTTCAATCGACGTTGTTGAAGCTGAGATGTTACGAATCGACGCTGTCATCTACTACTGCAGCGAGGGCCGCGACAACGTTTGCCTCTATCACGCCGAGACCCTAGAGCTGCCTCTGCGAGTCGGCCCCGACGGCTTGTCGGAAATTGCTCTCGAGATCAAACCCGTAGGCCGAAGCTAAGCTACGGCCCCTGGAGATTGGCCCGAACGGAGTCGCTAGAGCATATTCAGGAATGGCATAGACTGCTTGCCGCAGCACCAAGCCCGTGAAAATCGGAGGCGCGACTGTAAAGGAGTGCGGTGGCGGAGCAGCTTTCTGGAATACGCTGAGTTGGGACCTGCTGATCATTCCTCAACAGGGCCCGACTCCTCTTTCCCAGTTAACCCTTCGCCACCGCACTCCTTTACAGTCGCGCCTCCGATTTTGGACAGCGGAATCTAGTCTCCAGAAATTGCTAGCCCGCATTTCTCACCACGTGGCGAGCGAAAGTGCGTGAGAGGTGCGTCAATACGAGGCGGGCGACGGTTGGCGCGCGGAGGCGTACTTGACTGTCCGTCGAGCACTCGCGATCGAGCGCAACGAAGTAGTGGCGCACCTATCGCGTACTTTCGCCGTCAGGTGGTGAGAAATGCGGGCTAGCTTCACCGCTTTTTATTCAAGAACGGTCTATGGCATCAGTGAAATTGCTCTGAAGCTCGGAAAACGAGGCCTCAACCGAAATCCTGACACTTCGGACAAGGTGTCGGGACGACCTCGAAACCGCGGAAACTGAACCCCGGTCAGGGGTGACGTTTGTATTAGCCCAGGATGCAATCCTGGGATTCAACGTCGACGACGCGACGGGATTTCCACCGTGCCACCCCACCAAGCCGGCTCAACAACGCCGACTCTCCGTCCGCGACCCGCAACTGCTTCCCCTAGCGCGGGGTAATCAGGCCCCCAAGGCGTTCTTCAGGGCGTGGTTCCGGTGGGAACAGGGTCGCCCACGCTTCGAGATATTTCAGACCCGCGCCCGTGCTGTAGATTACGACCTCGTCGTCGCGTTTCAAAAACCCTCGATCAACCAGTTGTTGAGCGGCCGTGACGCAGGCTGCGGCCTCGGGGGCGACGAACAGCCCCTCCGTTTCAGCAAGCAAACGACCTCCGTCGAGTAATTCCTGGTCGCTGATGGCGATGGCCGTCCCGCCACTTTCCCGAACGGAATTGAGCACTAGAAAATCGCCAAGCGCCTTCGGGACTCGTAGTCCGCTGGCAACGGTTGTGGCGTCGTGCCAAAATTCTGACGCCTCTTCGCCCTCATCGAAAGCTTTGACGATCGGCGCGCAGCCCGCCGCCTGGACCGAGATCATTTTGGGCCTCTTCGAGCCGATCCAGCCCAGCTTCTCCAGCTCGTCGAACGCCTTCCACATCCCGATGATGCCGACTCCACCACCGGTTGGATAAAAAATGGCGTCGGGCACGCGCCAACCAAGTTGTTCCGCAAGCTCGAGACCCATCGTCTTCTTGCCTTCGATGCGATAAGGCTCCTTAAGCGTGGAGACGTCGAACCAGCCTTCAGCATCCTTTCGCTCCGCGACGATGCGGCCACAGTCGCTGATCAGGCCGTCGACGAGCGTGACATTTGCGCCGAACATTTTGCACTCGATGTAGTTCGCCTGCGGCACGTCGCGCGGCATAAAGATATGGGCTTCGAGGCTGGCGCGAGCCGTATACGCCGCAAGCGCGCTGGCCGCATTCCCCGCGGAAGGCGCCGCGAATTTGGTGATCCCGAGTTCCTTGCCCATCGATACCGCGGCGGCCATCCCGCGGGCCTTGAACGTTCCCGTTGGGTTGGCGCCCTCGTCTTTGATCAAGAGATTGGGGCAGCCGATCGCTGCGCCCAGGCGAGGCGTATTCAGTAGCGGAGTCCAGCCCTCGCCCAGGGTGACAACATTTTCGAGGTCCTGAACAGGCAGCAGCGGTGCGTAGCGCCACATCGAGCGAGGACCTGATTCGATCTGTTCCTTAGATAATTCCGCCTTTGCGCGTTCAAGGTCGTAGTGGACGAGCAACGGCGCCCCGCTTGCCGATAGGTTGTGAATTTCACCGGCGGCGAAGCGCTCACCGGTCTTGCTGCACGAAAGATGTGAGACGTACGTCATAAGATTAGGAAAGCAAGTATGCAACACCCGCTGCAGCCGCGTCTAGTAATTGCTCTGCTAGTCGCTGTGTCCACGGCATCGGCCGGCGAGTTTGCCGTCCTCAAGACCGGCTATCGCTTGCATGTCGAACGCCACGAAATCAGCGGATCACGAGTGAAGTTGTTTACCAAAACTGGTGGACAGATGGAAATGCCGGCCTCGGCGGTCGTGCGCTTCGAGCAAGATGATTCGGTAGTCGAGCCGCTCCCGCCCGAAGAGCCGCCGCTGGAGAACCTGACCCAGAAGCCGCTGACGGTTGCTGGCGCCATCGAGCGTTTTTCCGCTGAAGTGGGTCTACCGCCAGAACTTATTCATGCGGTTGTATCAACAGAGTCCGCCTATCAAACGGATGCGATTTCGGCTAAGGGCGCAATTGGACTGATGCAGTTGATGCCGCAGACCGCTGCTGAACTAGCCGTCGACCCCTACGAACCGACGGAAAATGTCCGCGGCGGAATCAACTACCTAAAACAATTGCTGGAATTGTATGAGGGTCGCGACGACCAAGTTGTTCGGGCGCTCGCCGCCTATAATGCTGGTCCACATCGGGTAGAGCAGTACGACGGAGTCCCGCCCTACGACGAAACCCGCGCCTACGTCCGGCGAGTGATCGAGCGGTATCTGCGGCTGTCCAACTAGCCCGCATTTCTCACCACGTGGCGAGCGAAAGTGCGTGAGAGGTGCGTCAATACGAGGCGGGCGACGGTCGGCGCGCGGAGGCGTACTTTTGCAGCACGTCGAGCACGGCGATCGAGCGCGACGTAACTAGATTGAGATACGAAGTGGCGCACCTTTCGCGTGCTTTCGCCGCCAGCGGTTGAGAGATGCGGGCAGCACGGCCGGCTTGATCTCCGTGGGCCCGGTAGGGTCTGATGATGGACATGCGCTATTTGCCACTAGCTTTGCTAGGCTTGCTGTTCTCGTGTTCCGAAACATCGACCGAAAATGGTCAGACTGCCGCGGCCGGGTACCTAATGTTCGTCGGCACTTATACCAAGGAGACAAGCAAGGGAATCCAGGCCTACCGCTTTGACCCCGCCACGGGCAAAGCGGCTGACCTAGGCCTCGTCGCCGAAATGCGCGAGCCGTCATTTCTGGCCCTCCACCCAAGCAACAAGTTCCTCTACGCTCTCAGCGAAATTGACGACTACGACGCCGACAAGAGCGGCTCGATTTCGGCCTTTTCAATCGACTCGGCCGAAGGCAAGCTCACCAAGCTCAACGAAGTCTCGTCGCGAGGCGCTTGGCCGTGTCACCTCAACGTCGACTCAACGGGCAAAATGCTGATCGTCGCCAATTACGCCGGCGGAAGTGTCGCTTCATTCCCGGTCAACAGCGACGGGACGCTCGGCGAGGCCGTCTCATTCTTCCAACACGAAGGCAGCAGCGTGCATCCACGCCAGGACCAACCGCACGCGCACTCCGCCGATTTCGCGCCCGACGGCCGCTTTGCGTATTTCTCCGACCTAGGGCTTGACCAGGTCAAGATTTACGAGGTCAATCCCGAAGACGCATCGTTACAGCCCCACAACCCGCCCTCCGTAAGCGTCGCTCCAGGTTCCGGGCCGCGCCACTTCGCGTTTCATCCATCCGGAAGGTTCGCCTATGGCATCAACGAAATTGGTTCGACCGTTTCGGCGTACAGCTACGACTCGATCGCCGGAAAGCTGGACGAGTTGCAAGCCATTTCGACGTTGCCCGAGGGCTTCGAGGGTGAAAGCTACACGGCCGAAATCTACGTCCACCCGTCAGGAAAGTTCGTCTACGGAACGAACCGCGGCCACAACTCGATGGCGGTGTTTTCCGTCGATCAGGAAACCGGCAATCTAACAACGGTGGAGCAAGTCTCGACCGGTGGAGAATGGCCCCGGAACTTTGCAATCGACCCCACCGGGGAGTATTTGCTGGCCGCCAATCAGAACACCGATAACATCGTGATCTTTCGCATCGATGGCGAGTCTGGCCGGCTGACGGCGACCGGCAAGCAGCTTGAGCTCGACGCACCCGTTTGCATCCGATTTCTCGTTCCCTAAATATGGCGGCGCGCACCGCCCTACTAGCCGGCGCCACCGGACAGGTTGGAAGCCATTGCTTGCGGCTGCTGCTCGATGGCTCGACATACCAGGCGGTACACGTAGTGGCCCGCGGCGAGGCCTCGGCTCAAGACAGTAAGCTCGTTTGGCACCAGGTAGACTTCACTGCCATCGAATCTCTGGAATTGCCGCCGATCGACGACGCGTTTTGTGCCCTCGGGGTTAGACGCGGTTCCTGGACGAATCGCCATCAATTGCGGCTCGCGGAATACGAGTACCCGCTCGCCGTCGCAAATCTCGCGAAGGCGCGGGGCGCAAACAGATTACAAGCGGTCACATCCGTTGCTTCGAACGCAAATTCGCAGTTCCACTATCTAGTGCTCAAGGGCCGACTTGAGCTCGAATTCAAGAATCTCGGGTTTAGTTCGCTCGACTTGTTTCGCCCGAGTTTTTTACTTTCCGAGGACAGCCCGCTCAACATCGTGAACACGCTGCTGTGGGGGCCGTTGCGAAAATACCGTGCCGTCTCGCACCGCGAAGTCGCGGAAGCGATGGTGCGCCAGTCGATGGTTGAGCAGCCCGGCGTGCGGATCCACCATTTCGGATCGCCGACGCCTGAAACACCCTCGGTTGCTGGCCGTCCCGACGACTCGCTATCCTAGGTCTTTCGCATGGTCAAAACGGAACGCGAGTACGCTCGCGACATCATAGAAGTTGGCAAGCTGGTATTTCAGAAGGGATGGGTTGCTGCCAACGACGGCAACATCTCGATCCGGCTGGATGACGAGCGCATTATGTGCACGCCGACGGGCGTGTCGAAGGGCATGATGTCGGTCGACGACATCATCATCGTCGACTACCAGGGCAACAAGATTTCGGGGCGCAGAGCGCGGACTTCAGAGATCATGATGCACCTGACGATTTACAACATTCGTCCGGACATCAACTCGGTCGTCCACGCCCACCCGCCGACAGCGACTGGGTTCGCCTCGGCCGGCCGCGCGCTCAACACCGCTCTCTTACCCGAGGTGATTATTGGCTTAGGCTGTGTTCCGCTGGCCGACTACGGGCTACCCGGAACCGACGCCCTTACCGAGCCGATGCTGCCTCTGATCCCCAAGTACGACGCTCTACTACTTGGAAATCACGGTGCGGTTAGCTACGGAACCGAAGTGATGCAGGCATACTTCCGTATGGAAACGGTCGAGCATTTCGCTCGCATCAATTTTGTCGCCGAAATGCTGGGCGGCGCGAAGCCGTTGCCGCGGCTTGAAGTTGATAAGCTATTTGAATCGAGGGGGCGCTACGGCGTCGCTTCGAACGCAACCGCGGCTCCCGGATGCCCGGTCACGGCGGAAGATGTCCCACCTGCCGCCGCACCGGCGGCCGGCAATGGCGAAAATGGTTTTTACGTGACGCGGGGAGAGCTTATCCAGCTTGTGGAAGAAGCAATCCGCGCCAGAGGAGTGTGAGTGACCCATGGGTGAATCCCTCGGAATGATTGAAACACGCGGCTTTGTGTCGCTCATCGAAGCCGCCGACGCTTCAGTAAAGGCGGCAAACGTCACCTTGGTAGGCTGGGAAAAAATCGGCTCTGGATACGTCACAGTGTTGATGCGCGGCGATGTCGCCGCGGTCAAAGCAGCGACCGACGCCGGCGCCGCTGCCGCTCGCCGTATTGGTGAGCTAATCTCGGTCCACGTCATCCCGCGTCCGCATTCGAATCTGGATGATATTTTCGCGCTCAAGCCGGCAGTGAAGAAGTAACTTCGGCTGCTCGCCGAATCGACGCGTCATGATATTGGCTCGAGTCGTGGGAACCGTCGTTGCGACGCGCAAAGACCCGCGCCTTGAGGGCAAAAAGCTGCTGGTTTTGCAGCACATCAACCCCGATCACACACCAAAAGATAGCTACGTCGTCGCTCTCGACACGGTCGGGGCTGGCGTAACCGACACGGTGGTTTGTATTGCCGGCAGCTCCGCGCGCATGGCTTCAGGCATGAAAGATACGCCTGTCGACACAGCTATTGTCGGAATCATCGACGAAATCAGCCTCGACCCCTCACCCGATACAGGAAACGGTTGATGCGGCTAGCACGCGTCGTGGGCTGTGTTTGGTCGACGATGAAAGACCCTCAACTCGACGGCCACAAATTGCTCGTCATTCAGCCCATTGACGCCGACGGCTCCGACTGCGGCGCCTCGCTCGTGGCGCTCGATTCGGTCGGAGCCGGCTCAGGCGAAACGGTCTATTGGACTGCCCGCCGCGAAGCGTGTTTCGCGTTTGATCCGCAAGTTCCGTCGGACGCCAGCATTACCGGTATCGTCGACCACGTTTCGCTCGAGCAGTTATGATCATCGGCAAGATCATCGGCGAGGTCGTATCGAGCGCGAAGCACGAGACGCACGAAGGTATCAAGCTGCTTCTGGTCCGTCAGCTGGACCTCGGCGAGAACGAGCAAGGCACTCCTTTCGTTGCCGTCGATGTGCTCGGAGCGGGAGTCGGCGAAAGAGTGTTAATGACGCAAGACGGCTGGGCCGCAATGACCGCCGTCAAGCGCATGAAGTCGCCGATTGATGCGGCGGTGATTGGAATTATCGACGAGGTCGAACTGCTCCCGGAATTCAGCCGGGCCGATTGATAGGATGGCTTGGTCTATGCGGCCTGTCAGCCGTCGATCGTTTCTAGCCGGCGTTTCTGGGGCAACACTACGTGCAGCCGGGCGGGGCACGCGACTCAACACTCCGCGTGACGAATTCAAGGACGAACTCACCGAACGCGAGATGTTTCGGCTGACCGACCCTAAAATTCTGCACCATCTGCCGGCCTACCATCACCGCTTTCTGGCTAAAGACAATTCGTTTCTCTTACTGGCCGCCGAGCATTCAGGTGGCCGCCAGATCTACCGGCTGGAGTTAAAGCGTAAACGGCTCACACAGCTCACCGACGGACCCGAAATTCACTCATATTCGCCTCATCTCAACGCGCGTGGCCGGGCGTTCTTCTACCTACAAGGCAACGAGTTGCACGAGGCGGCAGTCGGCGGCGGCGGGCGCAAGACGCACTTCACGTGCCCGGAAGGGTGGAATTTCACTGGCGACCTCGGGGTTTCGCCGGATGACCGTTACGCGGCAGTGGTCGAGATGAAGCAGGGGCATCGGCAGCCTACACCCGAGCGGCAGTTTGCGCGAAAACCGCAGTGCCGCATCCGCGTGATCTCTTTAGCGCAGCGGACTTCGAGCGGTAGCGACCGAATCGTCGCCGAGGAGCGGCATTGGCTTGCGAACCCGCAGTTCCGGCCGAGGCATTCTCAGTTGCTCTACGCCAGAGAGGGTCCGCCAGAAAGAGTCGAGAACCGCCTGCGGTTAACGAGTCTCGACGGCAAGGAAAAGAAGAACCTACGTCCGATCGCCAACGAGGAGTCGATCGGTCGAGAATATTGGACGCTCGATGGTTCGCACGTGCGCTACGTCCACTACCCTGACTCGACCGGTCGGCGGGCGACAATCCGTAGCGTCGATCCGGACACGCTGGAAGAGACCGTCAACTCGACCTGTTCGGCGTTTGGCTGGTTTGACGAAAACGTCGACGGCTCGGCGATCGTCGGGGCGAGCAAGCGTTTGTCGGGGCCGAATGTTTACGTGCTGTTCCCAAGCCTACAGCGCGAAATCACACTTTGTGAGCACTACAGTAGCCGCAAACCGCACCCAATCGCGGGCACTGACCGCATAGACTACGCTGCTTCCCTGCCCGACCCGGTCGTCTCGTACAACAGCAATTGGATGTATTTCGTTACCGATCGGGAAGGCAAGCCCACGCTCTATGGCATGGAAATCGGGGATCTCGTAGAGACTACCTCCTAGCGCCCGAGGGCGTGGGGGCGACCGTTTAGATCATTTTCACGATTTACGTGGACTGATTCTAGACACCGCCGCACGCACTCTCGCGGGGATTTGTGGCGCGCGCCTCCGGCGGGCGGCGTCGACCTCTAGGTCGACGTTCGTTCCGACCCAGCACTCGCGGCCGGCGTGTCCAATTGCCGATCTACGCTTTCGGTGAAAATGCTCTAAGGCGTTCCCTTGACTCTCAGGTCGACTGTAGGGTCTACACTAAGAACGTTACTGATGTCGGTCGTCAGCTCAATTGAGCATTTGCGATGAGTGGACCCTCAATAGACAAAAAGAGTATCCGTCGCCGAGTCGCGGCCCTTACGGGTACCACGATGCTGGCCGTACTTCTTGTTGTCCCGTGCGCGGCCATGTTCGCGGCCGTCGAATCCGACGCTCACGCTTGTTGTGATCACCACGACGGGCACTCAAGCATGCCGTCTTCGCAAGACTGCGAGCGGCTTTGCGCTGCCACGGCGTCAACTCTTCCGCCGCAATCAGCGGCCCCCGAGGCCGGCGTTGGCGTCGTAACCGGCGTTGACCAGGCCGCAACGGCCATCGCGCCCACGTCGCTCAGACTGACCGCGATGCACCTGGCCGCGCCCGACCCGCCGCCGCTGTTCGTGCTTCATTGCGCGTTCTTGATCTAAACCCTCCGCAATAAAAGCCACTATTTGGTGCTGTAACCGTCAGCAGGCGTATCAACACGCTACGCCGCTGCGCTGCCGTTGCCGCGCCAATCAACTCTGTGTGGAAAATTTTGGAGGAATAACGTGTGAGGGTCGCAATTGCGCTCGGTCTGATGTTGGCCGCGCCGTTGTACGGGGAACCGTACTCGACGAATGAAGACGAACAGCTTGCCCAGTATATAGCCGAAGCTCTGGAACGCAATCCTAGCGTCCACGAGACTTTCGCGCGGTATCGCGCGGCGCTGCAGCGGCTGCCGCAAGTCGCGGCGCTACCCGATCCAATGCTCGGATTGACGCAGTTTGCGCGAACGCCCGAGACGCGTGTTGGTCCGCAAACGACGATGCTTAGCATCTCGCAGCGCTTCCCGTGGTTCGGCAAGCTTAGCGACCGCGAGCAGGTCGCCGCTAAGGAAGCTGCCGTCGTCGCCCAGAGCCACGAGGCCGCGAAGGCGGAGGTCGTGCGGCGAGTCAAGCTGGCTTACTACGATCTCGCTTACGTGGACCGCGCGATCCGCATCACGGCGGAAGATCGCGACCTGCTAGACCATTTCGAAACTCTGGCTCAGGCCCGCTACGCCCAGGGAGTGGGATCGCAGCAAGCGGCAGTCAAGCTACAAGCCGAAATCACCCGCGATCTCAATCGGCTGGAAGTGCTTCGCCGTCAACGCAACGACGCCGAGGCAATATTGAACAAGTTGCGAAACCGCCCCGCCGAAGATCCGCTCGGACAGGTCGAGCTGCCCACCGCACCCGAGGTCACAGTTGACCTTGAGTCGCTATACACAACAGCCGAAAAGTACCGGCCGGAAATCTCAGCCGTTTTCGAGCAGATCGAAGGCGACGAAAAACGCATTCACCTGGCCCGCAAAGAGTACATGCCCGACGTGACGGTTGGTGCCGGTTTTACGAACGTTCTTGGGCGCCGGGATCCGGCCGGACGCCTGGCGCGGCCTGACCAAAACGGCAAGAACATTTTCAGTTTGTCGGTCGGCGTGAACCTGCCAATCTTTAGGCGCAAGTATGACGCCGGCGTGCTTGAAGCGACTGAGCGCTTAATCGCCTCAAAGCAACACTACCAGGCGACCGTAAACGACGCCGAACTATCCGTACGCACAGTCGGCTTTCGGCTTGAAAGCATTCGCCGACAGATCAATCTTTTTGACGGCGCGTTACTGCCGCAGGCTGAGCAGGCGCTTCGTTCGACTGAAGCGGCGTACGCGAGCACCACGGTCGGCGTTCTCGATCTGCTCGATAGCGAGCGAATGTTGCTGGAGGTGCGCTTGGGTTTGGCCCAACTCCACAGCGACTTCATGAAATCGCTCGCCGAAATGGAGCGCGCGATCGGAACGGCGTTTCCCGCCAAATCTGTGGAGCTACAGCCATGACCAATCAGTCAAAGATTGTCGCCGCGATTGCCGTGGCATTCGTCGTCGGGCTCGCCGCCCCCAGCGTCGTCATTTGGAACCCCCTCGATTGGGCCTGGGCTGACAGCGTCGTCGGCCGGAAACGGGTTGAGGCCGATAACGCCCACGACGAACACGAACGGTGGACCTGCGCAATGCACCCGACCGTCATCCTCGATGAGCCGGGTAACTGCCCGATCTGCGACATGAGGCTCACAAAGTTGGCGAGCGGCCCGCCTGCTGTGAGCAACAGCGCCGCTCGCAAGATCCTCTACTGGCGGGCTCCGATGGACCCCAGTTTCACAGCCGACAAGCCTGGTAAATCGCCGATGGGCATGGACTTGATTCCGGTCTACGAAGACGAAGTAGCGCTCGCCGGCGGCGCCGTTCGTGTCGACCCGAACTTTCTCCAAAATTTCGCGGTGCGTACGGCTGTCGCTGAGCAGGGCAATATCCCCATCGAAATCCGCACCGTCGGCACACTGAGTCATAACGACGAATCGGTTGTCTCGGTAAACACCAAGTTTGACGGCTGGATCGAGAAGGCGTACTTCCACAACATCGGCGAAGCAGTCAACAAAGGCGATCCGTTGTTCGACGTCTACAGTCCGCAACTGGTCGCAACACAACAGGAGTACCTGGCCGCCCTTGACTACTCGCGGAAGATCTCTGAGTCAGCGTATCCCGATGCCGTTGAGCGCGCTCAATCACTCGTCCAAGCGGGCCGCGAGCGGATGCGCTATTGGGACGTCGACGAGAACGCGATCGCGCGCCTCGACGAGACCCGCAAGATCACCCGAACGGTTACCGTCTTCGCGCCTGCATCGGGTTTCATCGTCAGCAAGATGAGCAATTCGTTTGAAGGCATGCGACTGACCGCCGGCATGACTGTCTTGAAACTTGCCGACCATTCCCGTTTGTGGGTCGAAGCCGAGATCTACGAGGACGACATCCGCCACGTGCGCAAGGGCACGCCGATCACTGTCGAAGTGCGTTCGTTCCCCGGTCGCAAATGGAGCGGAAGGGTCGTGTTGTTCGACACCGCGCTCGACCCGCGCACACGCACGCTTAAGGCCTACGCCGAGATTCGCAATTCCGACATGCTGCTGCGATCGGAGATGTTCGTCGACGTGCTGATCCGGCCGCCGGGCGTCGCCAATGCGGTCATTGTTCCGCAGCAGGCGGTGCTACATAGCGGCGAGCGGTCGATCGTGATCGTTGAGCAACGAACGGGTGTTTTCGAGCCGCGCGAGGTGCGTCTCGGCATTGCCTCGGGCGACGACCAAGAGATCGTCGAGGGTGTGGCGGCTGGAGAGCGCATTGTCACCTCTTCGCAATTTTTGATTGATTCAGAAAGCAACTTGCGAGCCGCGATCAGCCAACTGCTCGGCGACCGATCGTCGCCGACACCGGCTCATCAGCACTAAGGCGGAACCGATGCTGGCGAAGATCATTGAATGGTCGATATTGAATCGCTTCCTGGTGATCGTCGTGACCTTGGCGCTGATCGCGGGTGGTCTGTACGCGGTCGCTAACACGCCTCTGGACGCGATTCCTGATCTGTCAGACGTGCAGGTCATCATCTATACGGACTACCCCGGCCAAGCGCCGCGCATCGTCGAAGATCAAGTCACCTATCCGCTGACGACGCAGATGCTGTCCGTGCCGTTCGCCAAGGTCGTGCGCGGCTACTCGTTTTTCGGCTTTTCGTTCGTATACATTATTTTCGAAGACGGCACTGATCTTTACTGGGCGCGCAGCCGTGTCTTGGAGTCACTAAACTTCGCTTCGGGACGCATGCCCACTGGCGTCAGTCCGCGCCTCGGACCCGACGCAACCGGCGTGGGATGGGCGTTCATGTATGCCCTCAAGTCCGACAAGCATGACTTGAGCGAATTGCGCTCGATCCAAGATTGGTTTCTCAAATATGAGCTAGCCGCCGTTCCCGGCGTGGCCGAGGTAGCAACTATCGGCGGCTTCGTTCGGCAGTATCAGATTACCGTTGACCCCAACAAACTCCGCGCCTACAACCTGCCGATTTCAAAGATTCGCGGCGCCGTGCGAATGAGTAACCGCGATGTCGGCGGACGGCTGTTGGAGGTCGCCGAGAAAGAATTCATGATCCGCGGCCTCGGCTACATCGAGTCTGTCGACGATATTCGTAAAACAGCGCTCGGTGTCGATGCTCGCGGAACTCCGATTCTGCTGCGCGACGTGGCCCGCGTCGACATCGGCCCTGAAATGCGGCGAGGCCT
This sequence comes from Bryobacterales bacterium, assembly GCA_965247305.1. Classification (GTDB taxonomy): domain Bacteria; phylum Acidobacteriota; class Terriglobia; order Bryobacterales; family UBA6623; genus CATQHP01. The sequence continues at coordinate 6,997,473 of OZ252030.1, forward strand.
AGCTGACTGGGATGGCGAAGGCGAGACGGTCGGCGGCATCATCGTCGTGCGCTCGGGTGCTGACACGTTGCAAGTCATCAAAGACGTTAAGACACGTCTCGATGAGGTCCGCGCCGGTCTGCCTGATGGTGTCGAAATCGAGGTCGCCTATGATCGCTCGTCGCTGATCGAGCGCGCGGTCGAAAGCTTAACAGACGCATTGACTCAACAGTTCGCAATCGTTGCGCTGGTCTGTATTCTCTTTCTCGTCCATTTCCGAAGCGGGCTTGTCGCCATCATGACGCTACCGGTGGGCATCCTCATGGCGTTTATCGTCATGCACGTGCAAGGCCTCAGTCTCAACATCATGTCGTTGGGCGGTATCGCGGTGGCGATCGGAACGATGGTCGATGCCGGCATCGTGATGGTCGATAACGCCCATCGACATCTTGAGCGCTATCGCGGGAAAAAACCGCATTGGCAAATCATCATCGACTCGTCAAAGGAAGTCGGGCCCTCGCTATTCTTCTCGTTACTCGTCATCACTGTTTCGTTCCTGCCGATCTTCACGCTCGAGGCACAAGCGGGCCGCTTGTTTAAGCCGTTGGCATTCACGAAAACATATTCGATGGCGGCGGCAGCCCTGCTTGCGGTCACGCTGGTGCCAGTGCTGGTGGGCTACTGGGTTCGCGGCCGGATTCTTCCCGAGCGACGGAACCCGATGAGCCGGCTGCTGATCGCGATATATCGGCCGCTACTCGATGTTGTTCTGCGGCTGCGTTGGTTGGTCGTTGCGGTCGCGATCTTGGCATTGCTGGTCACGGCGGTTCCTTACGGCGGCTTGGGGTCGGAATTCATGCCGCCGTTATGGGAAGGCGACCTGCTCTACATGCCCATCACGTTGCCTGGCGTTTCCATCACCAAGGCGCGTGAAATTCTGCAACAAACCGACAAGGTCATCAAGACATTCCCAGAGGTACAGCACGTTTTTGGCAAGGCCGGGCGCGCCGATACAGCGACAGACCCGGCGCCACTTTCGATGATCGAAACCATCATCACGCTCAAGCCGCGCGAGGAGTGGCGCGCGGGAATGACTCCCGACAAGCTGACCGAAGAGATGGACGCGGCGTTGCAGATCCCCGGACTCAACAACATCTGGACGATGCCGATCCAGACGCGGATCGACATGCTATCGACTGGCATCAAGACGCCGGTTGGAATTAAAATCGCTGGGCCCGACTTGGCTGAACTCGAGCGCTTGGCGAAACAGGTCGAAGTCACAATGCGCGATCTGCCCGGCACACTCAGCGTCTTTGCCGAGAGAGTGATGGGCGGCAACTACCTCGACTTCAAGATTGACCGCGACGCGATCGCGCGCTTTGGCCTCACCGTTGGTGACGTGCAAGACGTCATCCAATCGGCCATCGGAGGAATGAACATCACCACCACGGTCGAGGGTCTCGAACGCTATCCGGTCAATCTTCGCTACGCGCGCGAACTGCGCGACGACCTGCCGTCTCTAAAAGCCGTGCTCGTGCCGACACCGGCCGGACCGCAGATTCCGCTTGGACGCCTTGTCGACATTCGTTACGTCATAGGCCCGCCCAGCATTAAGAGCGAGAACGCCAAGCCAAACGCCTGGGTTTACGTCGACATCCGCAACATTGACGTTGGCAGCTACGTCGACGCTGCGCGTGAAGCCGTCACTGCGGGTGTCAACTTACCCCCCGGATACAGCATTGTTTGGAGCGGCCAATACGAATTCTTGCAGCGAGCCCAGCAGCGCCTGATGTATGTGGTCCCTTTCACACTGCTTTTGATCTTCGTGATCATCTATCTCAACAACCATTCGATCGCGGAAACGATGCTCGTGCTGGCCGGGGCGCCGTTCGCCGTGACGGGTGCCGTATGGCTGCTCTATGCGCTCGACTACAACTTGAGCATCGCCGTTTGGGTAGGCGTGATCGCGCTGGCCGGCCTCTACGCTGAAACGTCGATCGTGCTGCTGCTCTACCTCGGTCAGTCACACGCCGATTTCACCGAACGAGGATTGCTCGTTGATCGCAACGGATTGATGCAGTCGATCTACGCCGGTTCAGTGCAACGCGTACGCCCGATACTCATGACGGTCGCGACCGACGTTGTCGGACTGTTGCCGATTCTTTGGAGTACGGGCACCGGCGCTGACGTGATGAAACGTATTGCGACTCCACTCGTCGGTGGCATCGTCACGTCGGGAATTACGGTGCTGGTGCTGATCCCAATCGCATATTACTTTTGGCGCAGCCGCGGGCTTCCCAGGGGCGCGCCGTTCAATGGCTTCCTCGATCTTCAGGAGACACCATGATCCTTCTACTGCTTCTGCTCGCAGTCTCGCCGGCGTTGCTGCCCGCCGCGGAGACGTCTTTCGATGTAATCCACCACAAGACGCTCTTTCCGAACGGCCACGGCGTTCTTTCCATCAGCGACGAGGGAATTCGATTCGAAGCAAAGGATGCTGACAACAGCCGTTCCTGGAAGTATTTAGACATTCAGTTTCTCGATCGCGTGAGTCCGACCGAGTTGGTCGTCCTCACTTTTGAAGATGTCCGCAGATTCGCGGGCCTCGACAAACGCTACCGCTTCGAGCTCGTTTCGGGCGAAATCGGCAATGACCTGTTTGCCCAGATGAGCCGTCGGCTTGGCAGGCCCGTGTCCAATCGAGTATTCGCGCCGCCCGAGCACGAACTCAAACTCGATGTCGCCGCGAAACATCTGCATCGATTCGGAGGCTGTCAGGGCCGCGTTTTGGCTACCGGAACAGCGATCTACTTCCAGGCCGACCACAAAACGCATTCACACGAATGGCTACTAGACCGCGACATCGATTCGGTGTGGTCGGCCGATCGCTACCAGCTCGACGTTCATGTGCGCAATCCGGGCGGCCGAGTCCATTCGATTGAGCGCTTTCGCTTTCTGCTAAAAGAGCCTTTAGCCACAGAGTGGTATCGGCGGTTGAAACTAGAGCTCTATGATGTAAATGGCGAGGATAAGGCCGGAGCACCGCGCCATTCGAGCGTCGATCGAACGGCCCGATAAGCCCCGAAAACGCGATATCATCGTCCATATTCGAGGGAGGCGCAAGCTATGCCGGATGTTTCACGACGGATGTTCTTGGGTGCCGGGGCAGGAGTTCTAGCGCAAGCTCAGACGGCCGCCCCCAGTGATCGCGTCGCGGTTGGCATGATCGCGGTGGGCTCGCGAGCGCAGGAGCTGCTCGAAGCAATCAAGAAAGTTCCAGGAACCGAGATCGTCGGAGTTTGCGATGCGTACTCGGGTCGAATCGAACGCGCGGTCGAGCGCACCCAGGGCCGCGCAAAGGTCTACAAAAGCTACAAAGACATCCTCGCCGACCCGTCAATTGATGCCGTAACCATCGCAACGCCTGACCATTGGCACAAGCAAATGGTAATCGAGGCGCTCGAAGCCGGCAAAGACGTGTACTGCGAAAAGCCACTGACTTATACGGTCGACGATGGCATCGCAATCGCCGCCGCGGTCAAGCGGACCGGCAAGCTGCTACAGGTCGGCAGCCAGGGAATGAGCGGCGACAACCAGCAGAAAGTTCGCGACTGGGTGCGGGGCGGCAAGCTGGGCCAGGTCACAATGATCCGGGCAAGTTACAACCGCAACAGTGCCAGCGGCGCGTGGATCTACCCGATTCCGCCCGACGCGTCGCCGAAGACTGTCAACTGGGAAGCGTTCTTGGGGTCGGCTACGCCACGAGATTTCGATCTCGAGCGGTTCTTCCGCTGGCGCTGCTACAAAGAGTACTCAGGCGGAATCGCCACCGACTTGTTCGTGCACCTCTGCACCACGATTCATTTCGTGATGGGAGTAACGATGCCGTCTGAAGTGATGGCGATGGGCGACCTCTATCGTTGGAAAGAAAGCCGCGACGTTCCCGACACGTTAAACGCGGTATTGCGCTACCCCGAGGGTTTTACCGTCAACATGAGTTCGACGTTCAATAGCCGTGGCGACGGCGGCGCGGGATTTCAGTTCCTCGGAACCGAAGGCGCCGTTCAACTCGGAGTCGTCGGCGCGGAATTGACGCCCGAAAATATGCGCGAAAACAACGATTGGATCGTGGCGGGTTGGCCGTCGAAACTTGAGGCCGCCTACTACGAGACTCCCGAAGGTCGAGCCGAAAAGGCAAAGGCGGTCCGTCAATCGCCAGAGAAATTTAAGGGACGGCCAATCAACTCCACGGTGCTGCACTTCCAAAAGTTTTTTGACTCCGTTAGGACGCGCGAGGCAACCGTCGAAGATGAATGGGCCGGCCATCACGCTGCGGCGTGCGCCCATCTCGTCAATGAATCCGCAAGCCGTCGCGAAGTGGTGAAGTGGAACTTCGGAACGCATCGGCAAGCCTAGCACGCGAGGTTCCCCGGGCGGGACTGTCCCATCCCAGCGTTGAGCTGCCTCCGTTCGACCTAGTACTTACTTGCACAAGTACTACGTAGTATGACAAGCTGGGGCATGCCCAGGCCCGCGACCGCGATCACGTTGAGTTCGGAAGAAGAGCAGACGTTGCGTCACTGGGTCCAGGCTCACAAGACGGAACGGCGCATGGTCGAGCGAGCTCGGATCGTGCTGTTGGCTGCCGCCGGCGCTGCCACCAGCGCCATCGCCCAGCAACTCAACACACCGCCGTCGCGGGTGTCGAAGTGGCGCCTGCGCTTTGCCGAGCAGCGGCTGGCGGGCCTCGTCGACCGGCCCCGCTCGGGCAAGCCGGCGCGTTACGACGAGGCCACCCGCAAGCGCATTTTGACGATGCTCGATCAGCCCCCGCCGGAAGGTCACGCCACCTGGACGGGCACGCTGCTGGCCGCGGCGCTGGGCGACGTCAGCAATCATCAAGTCTGGCGGGTACTGAAGCGGCAGGGCATCTCGCTGCGGCGGCGACGCAGCTGGTGTATCTCGACCGACCCGGAATTTGCGCGCAAGGCCGCCGATGTCGTCGCTCTATATCTCGACCCGCCGGAGAACGCCGTCGTGTTGGCGGTCGATGAGAAACCCAGTATTCAAGCACTCGAGCGGGCACAAGGTTGGCTGCGGCTGCCCAACGGCAAGGCCTTGACCGGTTTCTCTCACGGCTATAAACGCCATGGCACAACAACGCTGTTCGCCGCTCTGGAGGTGGCCACCGGTTGGATTACCGCCGACCATTACCAGCGCCGCCGCCGGCGCGAGTTTCTCGACTTCATGAATCAGTTGACGGATCTCTACGACGGCTTCGAAATCCACGTCATCTTGGACAATCTCAACACCCACAAACCCCGCCATGACCGCTGGCTGCAACGCCATAAGAACGTGCATTTTCACTACACGCCGACTTATAGCTCTTGGCTCAATCAGATCGAGATATGGTTCAGCATTCTCAGTCGCCGGGCGCTGCAAGGCGCCAGCTTCACATCGCCCCGGCAGGTACGCGAAGCGATCGACAAATTTGTCCAGGCCTACAACCGCGACGCCACGCCGTTCCAGTGGACCAAGACCACCGTCACCCCTCGCGATTTATCTCATAATTATTATAACTTACGCAAGTAAGTACTAGCCCGCACGGTCCCTCGGGCGGGACTGTCCCATGAGACCAGCAATTTACACCGAGAAACCGAACCCACGTGTGGACTCTCCCATCCCACAGAAGGCCTTTATCTCCTTACCTTCCGATCCGTCCCGTGGTTTTAAAATAAATTTTCACTGATTCCAAGCGACTTACGCCGACGCACACAAGAATACTGGCACACCTACCCTTAGACTGGACACAGTGTCAATCCGTGAACATTGCGCCCCTCGGACAGGAAATCTGCACCCACCCGCCGAAAACCAAAATTTCGCTAAAACCCTGCCAAATCCGGCCAATTCGACGCTTGGGCTGCCTAGCGCGCAAGGTTCCCCGGGCGGGACTGTCCCATGAGACAAGCAATTTACACCGAGAAAGGGAACCCACGTGTGGACTGTCCCATCCAAGCAGCGGCCCGCCTGCCAAGTCTTGAATCAACGTCGGCCTGCTATCCTCGTACGTTCTTGAGCAAAGGAGATTGATCAGATGAACCAAGCAGGCATGGGCTGGCTCGTATTTGCGCTGATGACCGTCGCGTCGTGGGGCGTCTACGGCATCTTCCTTCACAGCGGTCAAATGGGTATGGCTGATCCGGTCAACGGTCGCTACAAGGCTTTTTTGTTCGTCGGCATCGCTTATTTTTTGACGGCTGTGTTGGCGCCTCTCGCGGTCTTGACATTTACTGGCTCCGACTGGAATTTCCCAGTGAAGGGCGCAACGCTGTCCCTGATCGCCGGTGTCGTCGGAGCGATTGGGGCGTTCTGCGTCTTGCTGGCATTCGGCGCAAAAGGGTCTCCGGCGGTCGTAATGTCGATCGTCTTCGCTGGCGCTCCTGTGGTCAACGCGATCGTTTCCCTTTCGCAACACCCGCCGGCCGGAGGCATCGGAGCGATTCGCTGGCCCTTTTTCGCGGGCATCGCGATGGCTGCGATTGGTGGATGCCTGGTGACTCTCTACAAGCCGGCGCCGGCGCCCGCTGCGGCGAAAGCCGCGCCGATCGAGGTTGCGCAATCAGTCGACTCCGGCAGATAGCCGCACCGAGGGCTTCGCAACACTCAGGGGCGTAACCGCCAGACCGCGGCCAGAGTAGATCTATTGATTGAAGTGTCAATTCCCGACAAAATTGAACGACCACTGACTCCCGAGTTGCTTCGCGGCGTGCTTGGTGGAACGCTGATGGGGCTAGCCAATTTGGTGCCGGGAATCTCTGGCGGAACGATGCTGCTCGCCGCCGGTGTCTATCCGCGCTTCGTCGGCGGCATCGCCGAGCTCACCACCTTTACTTTTCGACCCCAATCGATGGCATTGCTAGCGTCGATCGTCGGCGCCGCCGCGCTGTCGATCGTCCTTTTTGCGGGATTGCTAAAAGGCCTAGTTGTCGACCACCGCTGGGCGATGTTTAGCGTCTTTATCGGTCTCACGCTGGGCGGCGTCCCAGTCGTTTGGAAACTCATTCGGCCCGCGAATACGCGCGTCTGGGTCGGCGTCGCAATCGGCATGGCCATCATGATTTGGATGGCCTTCGCCCAGCCGGCCGGTGCTGCTGGAGGCGAGCGATCTTACGGCCTGCTGTTTTCGTCGGGAGTTGCCGGTGCCTCCGCGATGATCCTACCGGGCATCTCGGGCGGTTACCTGCTTCTAGTGCTCGGCCAATACCTCACGATCCTCGGCGCCATCGAACAAACTAAGACCGCCCTATTGCACTCAGCCGGCCCTCAGTGGGACCTGGTATTCGACGCGTTTCATGTCGTCGTCCCAGTGGGCCTCGGAGTTGTGATCGGAGTAATCGTGGTTAGCAACGGCGTGCGCTACTTGCTGGCCCACTACCGCTCGCTCACGCTTGGGCTCCTACTGGGTCTGCTACTAGGAGCCGTCTTCGGGCTCTGGCCATTTCAGATGGGCGTCGCCCCCCAACCCGGCGATGTTGTCAAGGGCCGAGTGATGACCAGTGTTCTCATTGCGGACCTGGATGCCGAAGACTACCCGCTACAGCGATTCGACCCGACCGCCGGCCAAATCGCCGCATCGCTTGCGCTCATCGGGCTGGGCTTCGCGGTGACGCAAGCCGTCGCCCGCATCGGTGCCGGCGACGAGTCGGCGTCGATCTAATGATTCATCTACCATTACGAATTGCGGTCGGTTTTCCGATCGAATCCCAATCCGACCAATGAAAGCTCTCACCCTCGTCGCACCACAAAGACTGGAACTAGGCACGCTGCCTGACCCACCCGACCCTGGTCCGGGTGAGGTCTTGGTAAGGCTGCGATCGACCGGCGTCTGTGGCAGCGACATGCACTTCTTTAGTGAAGGCAGCATCGCCGGCTACGCCGCGGAGTACCCGCGGGTGCTGTGCCACGAACCTGCCGGAGAGGTACTTGAGCTCGGCAGCGGTGTCGAAGACCTCGTTGTCGGAACAAAGGTCGCGGTCGAACCGGCCATCGTTCGGGAAGAATGCGAGTTCAGCCGAAAGGGTCATCCCAACAAAGCACGACACGGCTCGTTTTTCGGCGGCGACATACCCGGAGCTCTACGCGAATATGCCGTGATGCCGCGCCGCAACGTACTGGCCATGCCCGAAGGGATGACCTTTGCCGACGCCTCATTTATAGAGCCGCTGGCGGTGCTGCTTCATTCCATGGAATTGGCGGAGCTAAAGATGGGCGAATCGGTCACCGTGATGGGGGCCGGCCCGATCGGTCTACTGGCCGTCGCGATATCAAAGCTTTCAGGCGCATCGACTGTGATCGTCGCTGACCGCGTCGAGCATCGCCTGAAGCGCGCGATCGAGCTTGGAGCCGACCTAGCAGTCAACATCGACAAAGACTCGCCTGTAGACGCCGTTATGGACCTCACAGGCTTGGGCACTCACGTCGTCTTCGACGCCGCGGGGAAACCCGAATCGATTAGCAATTCGATAGCGTGCCTAAGGCCCGCCGGCCGCATGGTTCTAATCGGAATACCGTCGGAATCGCTGGTGCCGGTGAACTTCTGGCGCGCTATGCACTCCGAAGCGACAATCAAGGTGCAGCACCGTTCCAACGGAAACGACCACGACGCGCTAGACCTGCTGAAACGAGGAGTAGTCCGCTCCGACTCAATAATCAGCCACCGCTTCTCCATGGAAAATGGTCAGGAAGCGTTCGAAACCATGCAGTCATACCGCGACGGCATCATCAAACCGCTAATCGAGTGGTAACCCACTTCGCGCTCCCAGTTACTTTCGACAGTACGCCCGCCCAGCCCCCCAGCGGGGTGGCGATTGCTCAGCCCAGGCAATTCATCGTCTCCGAGCTAAAATACCCTTCAAAACCATGACCAACCGAATACTCTTCTCCATCGCGCTCGCGGTTGCGTTGGCAAGCACCGCACTGGCCGCGCCCAAAGCCTCGCCTGAAAGCGTCGGCCTCGAGTCCGCCGAGCTCGCCAAGATCGGCGAGGCAATGCAGCAAAAGATCAGCGACGGCCGCATGATCGGCGGCTTCGGACTCGTCGCGCGTCATGGCAAGGTCGCCTACTTCGAAGTCTGGGGACAGCGTGACCGCGAGGCCGATCTGCCCATGACGCAAGAGACCATCGTCCGCATGTTCTCGATGAGCAAGCCGATCACCTCAGTCGGAATCATGATTCTAGTAGAAGAGGGCAAGCTCAGTCTCAGCGATCCGGTCTCGAAATTCATCCCCCAACTAGGCGGCCTCGAAGTGCTGGTCGATGGCAAACGCATACCTTCAAACCGCGATATAACGATCAACGACCTGCTCACCCACACCTCGGGACTCACCTACGGCTTCTTCGCCGACGACGAGGTCGACGTGCTTTACCGCAAATCGGAAACCTACAAAACCAAAACTCTAGCCGAGCTGATGGATGCCCTCGGAAAACTTCCGCTCAAGTACCAACCTGGCGAGCGCTGGAACTATAGCTATTCGACCGATGTGCTCGGCCGAGTCATCGAAGTCATCTCCGGCCAGGCACTCGACGAGTACTTCGAGCAGCGAATCTTCAATCGGCTCGACATGAACGATACGGGCTTCCACGTTCGCAAGCCAGCAGTTTCGCGTCTGGCAAAAATATACACTCCTGACGAAAATGACAGGCTAGTTCACGCTACCCCCGAAATCCATATGGCCGCGGGACGCCGCGTTCGCGATTTCGCCAATCCCACGACGTTCTTTTCAGGCGGTGGGGGCCTAGCGGGAACCGCCGGCGACTACCTACGCTTCGCTCAAATGCTTCTGGACGGCGGAGGCAAAATTATCTCCAAAGAGTCTGTTGACCTTATGATGCAAGACCATCAACCGCGGCCCGAGACTAAGTTCGGCCTCGGCCTTGGCATCACCGCCGCCCCCGGCAAGTCTGGAAACCTTTACGGCTGGGGCGGTGCCGCCGGGACGCGCTTTTGGCTCGACCCTGAGCGCGACATGGTCACCATCTTCGGCACACAACTCTACCCGGGCGGCGGCAAACGCAAGGCAGAAGTGCGAAACGAGTTCTTGAAGTTGGTCTACGAGTCTGTGGCGGAGTGAAGACGCCACATTCGACAACCGTCGGCCGCAATTCACTGGCGGCGCTCGCCGTTATCCTGGCGTCTTCGGCCTGTGGGTCCTTAACAGCAGTCAGAATCAAACCGCTCCATCAAGCCCACGCCCACAACGACTACCTGCATGAGCGTCCATTACTCGACGCGCTCGATCACGGATTTTGCAGCGTCGAAGCGGATGTCCATCTGGTCGACGGAGCGTTACTAGTTGCCCACGACCGGGACAAGACCGACCCCACCCGCACTCTGCAGACGCTCTACCTAGACCCCCTACTGGAGCTAACAGCCACCAACGGCGGCCAGGTGTATCCCTCGGGCCCAGAGTTCATGCTGCTTATAGATTTCAAGTCCGACGGCGAAGCAACCTACCGAGTGCTGCGGCAAGTACTCGAGCCATACCAAGAAATGCTGACGCAATTTGACGGCGATACCAAGACGCAGCGAGCGGTAAACGTCATCATCTCCGGCAATCGCCCCGTGGACTCGATCCGCGCTGAAACCGTCCGATACGTCGCGATCGACGGCCGGCCGGATGACCTTGACGCCAACCCACCACCTAGCCTTTACCCGCTGATCAGCCAGAACTGGCAGACTCTGTTCAAATGGCGGGGCGAGCCGGGCGCCTTCCCTGAAAATGAGCGCGTCAACCTCAAAAGCTTGGTCGATCGCACTCACAGTCAGGGCCGTCGAATCCGCCTCTGGGCAACGCCTGAGAATCCGCAAGCCTGGCAAGAACTGCAGGCAGCCCGAGTCGACCACATCAACACCGACCGCCTCGCGGACCTACAGCAATTCCTTCTCCACACAGCGCCGGAGACCGCGTACCGGTGAAACGTTTCTTCACACTGTTTTTGCTATTCGAGGTCATCGCTTTGTCGCAGACACCCGACCCCATTCGCTACACCCTTCGCTTTCCCACTCCACAGAGCCACTACGTCGAAGTAGAAGCCGTCGTCCCGGCAGCCGGCGAAACAAGCGTCGATCTAATGATGGCCGTGTGGACTCCCGGTTCCTACTTAGTTCGCGATTATGCCGGACAAGTCGAATACGTGCGCGCGACGAATGCCGCCGGAGATTCGTTGGGAATTGCCAAGACGCAGAAGAACCGATGGCGAGTGCAAGCCGGCGGCGAGTCGAGCTTCCATCTGAGCTACCGCATTTACTCGAGGCAAATGACGGTACGCACGAATTGGGTGGACTCAGAGTTTGCCTTGTTGAACGGCGCGCCTACATTCATTACAAGAGTTGATGCTGGAACCGGCGAAGTTGCCCGCCTACACGTCGTCAAGCTGGAACTACCTTCGCAGTGGTCCGAGTCACGCAGCGGGTTGGCAGCCGGAGCGGCCCCTCATGAGTATGTCGCGGCGAACTTTGAAACCCTCGTCGATTCGCCGATCATCGCGGGCAATCCTCAAACCAAGGAATTCAACGTCGCCGGCAAACCGCACTACTTGATCAACGTCGGTTCGCTCGGCCCGTGGGATCTGGAACGTACGGCCAAAGATGCGCAGACGATCGTTGAAGCCTTCTACACAATGTGGGGCGATTTGCCGTACGAGCAGTACAGCTTTTTCAACATGGTTGCGGAAGCGAGAGGAGGCCTCGAACACAAAAACTCAACAGTGCTGATGACCAGTCGCTGGGCGACGTCGACTCGCGAGGCCTATTTGAAATGGCTCAGTCTGGTGAGTCACGAGTACTTCCACGTTTGGAATGTGAAGCGCTTGCGGCCGCGGGCGCTGGGGCCGTTCGACTATGAACGCGAGGTGCACACTCGCGACCTTTGGGTGGCCGAAGGGATCACCAGTTACTACGACGATCTCACGGTGCGCCGCGCCGGGCTTTCAACCCAGAAGGAATACCTTGAGCAGCTTTCAAAGCAGATCGAAACATTGCAGTCGACGCCTGGGCGTTTGACGCAAACGATGAGTGACTCGTCGTTCGATGCTTGGGTAAAGCTCTACAAGCGCGACGAGAATTCGAAGAACTCCAGCATCAGCTACTACAACAAGGGCGCCGTGGTGGCGTTCTTGCTCGACATACAGATTCGCGACGCGACCGCGGGAGCGAAAACTCTTGACGATGTCATGAGGTTGGCGTATCAACGCTTCTCAGGCGAGGCGGGGTACTCAACACAGGACTTTCAGAACACAGCATCCGAGATCGCCGGCAAGGATTTGACTGACTGGTTTCGCAAGGCGATCGATTCCACCGAGGAGCTCGACTACCACCCGGCGCTCCGCCACCTCGGACTTCGCTTCAAATCGGCTGAGCTAAAAGACGACAAGCCGACGGCTTGGTTGGGGGCGACGACCGAGGTGCGCGGCGGAATGCTGGTCGTCACCGAGGTCCAGCGAGGCACCCCGGCGTTTGACGCTGGGCTCAATGCCGAGGACGAGATCGTTGCCACCGGCGAATATCGTGTCGACCCGGAAAAGTTTGCCGAGCGGCTTGAGAATTATCGGCCTGGAAACACTGTCGAGCTGCTGGTCGCACGACGCGAAAAAATGATGGCGCTATCGGTTGTGTTGGGCCAAGAGCCGGCAAAGGTTTGGGACTTTGAGGCCATTCCGGACGCGGATGGAGACACCGTTGCCCGGCGGAACGCGTGGTTAGGTGTGGAGTAAACGCTCGACAGAAGTGTGCCAAACGACGGCATATTAGAATGGACCTATGGCCAAAGCAACTTGGGAAGGCACGGTCCTCGCCGACAGCGACAAAACTGTCGTAGTCGAGGGCAATCACTATTTCCCGCCAGACTCCATTCGAAAAGAGAATTTCGAGCCAAACGCCGACACCACCACGTGTTTTTGGAAAGGCGATGCAAGCTACTACGACATCGTCGTCGGCGAAAAACGCAACGACGGCGCCGCGTGGTACTACCCCGACCCGAAACCCGCGGCGGCGGAAATTAAAGACCACGTCGCCTTTTGGCGCGGCGTTCAGGTCGAATAGCAAAGAGGCCGAAAGCTGCTAGGCTTCCGGCCTCTAATCACTACTGAATGGCTCAGAGCTAATTCGACGGCGGGGCCGTTGGGCGGCCGCGTTGTGGACCACGGCGGTTGCCACGACGAGCGGAATCGCTTATATGGCCAGTGCGATCTTCAGAAGTTTCGATCAGAAGCAGGCCGACTCCTTGGCGGACCTCTCGCTGAAGCGTTTCCGCCGCTACCAGTTCGGCTAGCGCGGGTGCCTGACCTGCGTCGATGCACGAGCCAGCGCTTACGACATGGCTAGCTTTGATGCCTTCAGCCGTCGCCCGAAGCGCATCGATTTCGGCTTGTATCGCAGTGGTGTCATCGCCGTTGCGAGCTGCCTGACGTAGATCCCGTTGAAGCGGACGAATCTGCTCGCTGATTGGTGCCGTAGCATCACGCAGCGACTGCTTATTGGATTCAAGACAGGTGACCTGGCTGTCGGAAAGGCCGAGGTGCGCGACGATGTCGTCAATGTTCGCCTCGGGGCGCTCAGATGGCTGCGCGAAAAGCGAGCAGCTCAGAGCGAGCGTAAAAGTGGAAAGAACCGTGATCATTCTCTTGCTGGATTTCATGGAAAACTTAGAACCTCCTAGATCGAAATAATTGGGCGGATAATCCGTGTCGGAAAGGGTTGCAACCTACTTGTAGGTCAAACGCGGATAGCTGCCACGGAGTTGCGGAGGCGCGGTAAAAGCGGAGTTAAATCGACTTAACGTGCCCTTTGCAAAGAGCGTCCCCAAACTAGACGCGCGAAGGTTGGCGTGCGGAGGCGTACTCTTGCGGTCAGCTGAGCACGACGATCGAGCGCAACGAAGTAAGGGCGCACGTATCGAATGGTTTCGCGGTCAGGTGCGGAGAAATGCGGGCTACTCTTCTTCAATAGGCTCCGGCGCCAGCCCGATACGGCGACCGATGCGGTAGGCCCAAGAACCGTAGATTTGCTGCACGTGAGCGCGCAACTTGCCGGCGCGCTCCGCCTCCGGCTGGACTTCGTCGAGAATCCCCAGTAGTCTTTCGAGCGTTTCTTCGAGATTGACAACGTCGGCCAAGCGCTCTTTGCGAATTCGCTCCAGCTCAAGCTTCAGCCGAGCAACCTGGATCTCAGGGGGCGTGGGATCGGAGTTCACCGGTCCCTCTCGGAATGTTCTTTCTCATTGATCGGGCCAGGGCAAAGCCCCAGCCTACGGCTGATTCGGTATCCCAGCGACCCGTAGATTTTCTGAAGATGGCTGCGGAGGCTGACGGCTTGCTTGTCGAGAGCGATAGCCCAACTTCGCGCCTCGGTCAACTGCGTGGCGGTCTTTTGATACTCGTGTTCGAACCTTGCGAGCTCTTGCTCATGTCTGTCGCTGAGTCGCAAGAGCTCGTCTCGATCGGCGACGAGCAAAGCGATTTCTTGGTCCAGGCCACGCCCCCATTCGTTCACTCGTTCGATCTCGGTCTCGAGCATTTCGCGCTGTCTTTGCGCCATGTCGCTTAGTGTCAGGCGAAGCTCCGATTCCTGAAGAAGGAGGTCAATCTCACGTAAGCGCTCTTCGAGAATCGGCTTGATTTGTGCCGTCACTAAGTCGTCCCGCGATGCGGAATCGTTGTCTGTTTCATCCACCGATTCGGGTGATGGCCGGCCTAGCGTTTTCTGATCGGGCGAAAGTTCCTCGATCGATGTTGAGGAAATGCGGGTGGCTCTAGGCTTTGCTAGCCACAGCCAAAAATACTCAGTTCCAACCCCCTCGTGGCCTTCGAGCCTAAGACCTGTTTCATCCGTGATCCGCAAGGCGTCGCGCGCCGTAATGGTGCATCCGAGCCAACTATCGTGCACTTCTTTCCTTGAGCGCCAATAGCCTTGAACTTGAAATTTGAATAGCCCCCCGGGCTTGAGCCTGTCGGCAACGTCGTGGATGTAGCGCTCAATGATCGCCTGTTCGGGGATATGTTGAAAGACAATAAAGCTGAAAGCGAAGTCGAACTTCACGTCTGGAATCGCAGCCAAATCCGTGCCGTTCGTATGGTGGAAATGAATGTTCTCGACTCCCGCCAACGCCTCGCGAGCTTTCGCGATCATCTCACCGCTAACGTCGATCGCGTGGACCTCACCGAAAATTTCAGCAAGCGCCCGAGTCATGCGACCGGCGCCGCAGCCGATCTCAAGCATCGTCATTTGCTTCGGGTCGGCCCCGCGATAAATTCGTCCCGCGTCGTTAACAATTAGCTCTTCGACAGACCGCCGGCCAGACTCATAGAATTCCTCAGAAGTCCAACTTTCTTGCGAACTCTCGACGTAGTGGTAAGCGTTTTCTTTGGCGTGCGCATCCCACTCGGTGCGCATTCGTTCAAGCGTATCGTCGCCTGTTTTTTTGTCAGTCACGGACCCGCTCGTAGTCATTGTGCCGGCAGGCGATCTTGGTGGAGCACCTTGCCGTCGACAGAGTAGTGCCGGAAAGTCAGCACGGGCTCGTCACCCTCGCGGTCAACCGTTCCGGCCAAAAAGCCGACGACGATGTTGAGGTACTGGTGTTCGTCGGTGCGTAGTTCCTCACGAAAACCGCCCGCGTGCTCGTCGCTGCCAGGGCCGGTGGAATACTCGCGGACACCGCTTTCGGCATCGACGGAAACGTATTGCCAGTGGCGATCACCGCAGACGACGTACATATTTTTCTGACCTCCGATGAACTGCCGAATTTCGTTCCCTTCGTGCGTAAACCCCTCGTTGGCATGATTGTCGTTCTTTGATCCGCGATCTGGCCCTACAATCGGCGTCGGGCTGATCAGCACCTTGAATGTTGCGTCCGAGGCTTCGACCGTGCGCTTGAACCACGCTTTCTGTTCCGCACCCCAGATCGTTTTGTTTGGTCCGTCGCGGTCCGTGTTGGGGCTGCGGTAATCGCGGCCCTCGACCATCCAAACTTGCAGGTCTTTGCCCCAGCGGACCGCCCGATATGTTTTTTCGCCCATGCCTACCTGCTCGCGGAAGACTTCGATTCCCTGGTCCCACGTAAACTCACCCATGAACTTGGTCTCAAGCGTAGACCACGAATCGTTCATCAATGTGTCGTGATCGTCTTTGATGAAGTAGCTCGCGACCTGGCGGTGGAAATCAATATTGGTGGGCAGGCTATACATACGTTGCCAATGCCAGCGCGCTAAAGGCAGTGTCTTGCCGAGCCCGTCGTAGTAGACGATGTCGCCCGTGTGGGCGAAGAAGCTAGGGTTGAGCGCCAGCATATGCCGGTACATCTTGAATCCGCCGCGAGGGTGGTCTTGATCGTTGTAGCTCGTACCTGTGGTGACAGTGAAGACCACTCGCTCGGTTGCGTCAGCGGCGGGCGCCGTCTTGAATCGGCCAGTTAAGGTCTCACCCTGGGCACCGTCGCGGCGAGATTCAATCATAACTTCGTACGCCGTGTTGGCGTCGAGGCCGCTAATGTGAAGCTGCGTTGTGAAATCACGCTCCTTATCGACCTGAGTCCACGCCGACCGTTTCCAATCGCCGCCGGGCTCTTTGTACGCTACCCGGACCTCGCCGGCGCTGCCGGCGACCGCACCCTCGATACTATTGATGTCGGAACCGTCGGGGAATTCAACCGTCGGCGTCATGTTTTGGCGTCCGCGGCGCCCGACCAGCTCACCGCTACCGGGGTCTTTGTATTGGACAATTGGCTGCGGGCGTTCTTTTCCCACACGCTGAGGATTGCGAGTCAAACGGGCCCAGACGATGGCGCTATCGGCGTCGACCTCGCAGATCTTGAAGCCTGTCGCTTGGTAGGGTCGGGCTTGCGAGCTACCTTGCGGTTTTAGGTTCGCCACGACGAGCAGCGTGCAGGCGATGAACCCGCATAGAGCAGTGGCGCGATAGCTTCTTGGCATCATTGGCTATTTTAGGCCCACCGCCTCACCAGGCGTCTTGCCCGGGTCAACCTCCGCGCTACATTTGAATGATGGCGAAAGCGTCCCGCAAGCGCGCCAAGGCGAAAGCTGAGCTGCCGGTTGAGCCTCCGAAGCCTTCGTTCTTGTCGAAGGTTGTCGCGGAGCTTTGGCCGCGAGACAGCACTGCCGGCAAGGTTCTAGCCGCGATTCTTGTGCTGGCGTTTTTTCTGCGTGCCTATAAGCTGACAACGCTCTTCCCCGTGCTGGTGGATGAGAGCATCTACCTGCGCTGGGCCGAGATAATCCATCACCAAGGCCAGTGGTTTATCTCGTTGCTAGATGGCAAGCAGCCGTTGCAGCCGTGGGTGCTGGCGATCCAGCGAATGATTTGGGATGGAGATCCCCTGGCGGGCGCACGCTTCATTTCGGTCTTGACCGGACTGGTAAGTGTCGTTGGAATTTTCTCGGTCGCTCGTCGGCTATCCAGCGAACTGGGCGGCCTGATCGCGGCATTTCTTTACGCGTGTTTTCCACTGACGCTGCTCTACGATCGCCTGGCCTACACCGAGGGCTTCGTAAACATGTTTGGCGTTTTCATCGTGCTGACATCGCTTTGGTGTTTCGCGGAGCCGGGCGATTCGTATAGGCGAGAACTCGTTCCCGGCGTCGCACTCGCGTTGGCGATGTTGACCAAGCAAACGCTCTTGCTTTTCTGGTTCTTCCCCGCACTAACCGCGCTATGGCTAGCGCGTCACCATGCCCGTCATTGGGTGCTGCGCCTCGCAGTCATCTATTCATTCGGCATCGTGACCATGGTATTTTGCGCCGTCACGGTACCCGACGCGCCAACGCTTGGAAGTCACGATGCAGTTCTGCACCACACTGGTTTTTTCGCGTCTCCAAGTGAACTTCTGGCCGATCCCTTCACGGCATTCAACATCAACATCGTGAAGCTCGGTGGATATCTCACCACTTATCTGACGTGGCCTGGAATCTTAGTCTTCCTCGCTTCGCTGGCGTTCCTTACATCGCGGCGGTCGATCGCTGCCTGGGTGATCGTATCGGTCACGGTACTGCCGTGGATTGTGGAACTCTTTCTGCTCAAGTTGATGTTTCCGACACGCTATCCCTTCCCGCACTTTTGGCCAATCTTGGTGGTCATCGCAATGGCCCTGGCCGCGCTCTGGGATTCTTCAGAAAAGTGGTGGCCCGATATCAACCGCCGGAAACTCGCGGTCGCAGCCGGCGTCGCGCTGGTCGCTTTGCCGATGCTCGCTCAAGACGCGCGAATGTTTTCCGATACGGCGAACAGCCTGCACGAACGTGACCACTGGCACTTTATTCGCTCGATCGCCCACGTCGGCTACGGTATTAGAGAGGCCGTCGAGTTTCTCGAGGAAGAGGCCATCAGCGGTGGTCCTTTCGTTTTGTTGACCGATCCGATCTGGGGGCCTCCGGCGGACGCGATGGCGCCGTATCTCAACGAGAAACACGGCATTCGCGTCTATGAAGCATGGTGGACTCAAAAGTCAGGCGAGCATCAGATCCTCCCGGTCGGGAACGCCGAAATGCTGCGCTCACACTACGAAAGAGTGTCGGCCGGCCAGATCGATTTCTCGCGAATTTCCCGTGTCTACTACGTTACGGACACCGACTACAACACGCCGGAGGCGGTTCGCTACCGCCAGCCAAACGCGGTGTTACTCCAGCGATTCCCAAAGCCCGAAGACAATCAGTCGATCGACGTTTACAGGCTCAAATAGCGCTATGGAGTATTCGGTAGCGGCTCGTAGCCTGCAGTTTTTGGATATGGCAGCGGCGGCGGCGTGAAGCCGGGCTTGCGTTTTGGGCGGCCTGGAAGGACGCCGCGCTCACTCGCCCAGTCGGTGTACATCTCGATCATGTCGCGGCCGACTTCGGGGTAGAGCGGCATCAGGTCGTTTATCTCGGTGCGGTCGGCTTCCATATCGTAGAGTTCCCAGGGCCCGAGGTTTTCAGCCACGGCTTTCCACTTGCCACGGCGTACAGCGCGATTGCCTTCGTGTTCCCAGTAAATAGCGTCGCGCTCGATTGGGTCGTTGCTAAACGCGGGCACGAGCGATTTGCCTTCGAGCGGCGTGATCCTGTTGCCGCCAAATGTAGCGGGATAATCAGCCTCGGCCAGATCGACAGCAGTGGCCATCAGATCAATCAGATGCGAGGGCTGCGTACGGAACTCCCCCTTCGCCGAAATACCGTCCGGCCAGTGCGCGACCAGCGGCGACGCGATTCCCCCCTCGTGAACCCAGTGCTTGTATTTGCGAAACGGGGTGTTAGACGCGTTCGCCCACGCTTGCCCGTATGCCTGCATATAGCCGTTCTTGGTAGTGAGAATTTCAAGCGGCCCTCGGCCAAGCATGCCGCCCTCGGCGCAGCCTCCGTTGTCAGACAGGAAAAAGATTAGCGTGTCGTCGAGTTCGTCTCGAGCCTTGAGCGCGGCGACGAGCTTGCCGATGTTCTGGTCCATACGATCGACTTGTGCCGCATAGATCGCCATGCGCAGGTCCATCTCGTCCTTTTTGCCGGCCGAAAGCGTGTTCCAGTTGACAGCATCGCGCGCGGTCATCTCCCACGTTTTTTTGATCAAGCCCATCGTGGTCATGCGCTCCAGGCGAGCTTCGCGAACCCTGTCCCAGCCGGCCATGTACTTGCCGCGATACTTCTGCACGTCTTCGGGCCAGGCATGCAGCGGCCAATGCGGACTGGTGTAAGCGAGGTAGAGAAAAAACGGTTGGTCGTCGTTGCGCTCTGAGGCCTCGACGAACTCGATGGCGTTCGAAGTAAAAGCGTCGGTGGTGTAAAAGTCTTCGCCCGGAACCACGGGGGTACGGTTTCTCGTGAGCAATTTATCCGGATGCGGCCGGAAGAAATTCGAAGCGCCCCGGACGATGCCAAAGTAGTCATCGAAGCCACGATCGACCGGCCACATGCCGACGAACGTCCCGACGTGCCACTTGCCGGCCATAAGCGTTTTGTATCCCGCCGGCTTGAGCGCTTCGGCAATAGTGACGCACTGGCGATTGAGGTAGCCGCGATAGCCGGGGTAGCCGAGGTCGAACCGCAGCCGTTCGTTTTCGTTCGTCATGTGGCCGATGCCCGTCTGATGAGCGTAGAGCCCGGTTAAGAGTGAGGCACGGGTCGGGCAGCAGCGTCCGGCGTTGTAAAACTGCGTGAAGCGTAAACCGTTTTCGGCAAGCCCGTCGATACTCGGCGTCTTGATCTCGCCGCCGTAGCAGCCGATGTCGGAGTACCCCATGTCGTCGGCCATGATGATGACGATGTTGGGCTTGGCAGCAAGCGAACAAGTAACAAGCAGAGTTGCAATTACGAACCGCAGCATAGCCGGTATTGTATCTGGCGCAAACTCCGGTGGTATTCTGTTAGCCGCTCATGAGTACAGAGACCAGGCGTTCGCCCTTGTTACATAGCGAGGACTGGGTTTCCGTTTGGCTCGGTTTTGGGTTGATCGCGGTCGTGCTGCTCGGATTCAGGCCGGACCTGCCCGGCTTTGGCTGGGACGTCGGGAGCGCTGGCAAGGCATTTTCGACATTCAATCTTCAATCTTCGTTCGTTCTCGGAGCCGTGTTCATTATGACGTCGGCCTGCGGTATCGCGCTGATGGGCGGGCGGCTCGCCGCCTATATGACGGGATTTCCTCTGATCTTTATCCTGGCCTGGGCTTCGCAATGGCTCGCCGGTAACGCCGGAATCAAAGCGTGGGGAATCAGCTATGTGATTTTCGCGCTGCTAATCGGACTACTGATAAGTAATACCGTAGGCGTCCCGGAGTGGCTCAAACCATCGGTTCGAACCGAATACTACATCAAGGCCGGGTTGGTGATCTTGGGCTCGAATATCATCTTCCAGGAGATTTTGAAGGCTGGGTTTCTCGGAATACTTCAGGCACTGCTGGTAATCGTCGTCGTCTGGTATGCCTGCTTTTGGCTCTCGCGGAAGTTGCGCGTGGACGACGAGTTTGCGGTGATTATCGCGACCGCTGTTTCGGTCTGTGGCGTTTCGGCGGCGATCGCGGCGTGTGGGGCGATCCAAGGTGATCGTAAGAAGCTTTCTTACACCACTTCGTTGGTGCTAATTGTGGCCGCGCCAATGATGCTCATCATGCCCTGGATCGTGACGACGGCGGGCATCCCCGAGGTTGTTGGCGGTGCCTGGATCGGCGGCACGATTGATACCACGGCGGCGGTTGCGGCGGCGGGCGAAATGCTGGGCGACTCGGCGGCAAACGCGGCTGTAATCGTAAAACTCTCTCAGAACGCCATGCTTGGCATCGCGGCGTTCGCGCTCTCGCTTTGGTGGAGTTACCGCAACAAACCAGAGGGCGTGGAACGGCCGTCAGCGTCGGTAATCTGGGAGCGGTTTCCGAAATTTGTGCTGGGATTCATGCTGGCTTCAGTACTGTTTTCATTCTTGGTGACGCCAGACGTTGTGGCGGAAACCAAGGGGTTGATGAGGGGCTTGCGGACCTGGTGGTTCGCCCTGGCGTTCGTCTGCATCGGGCTTGAGACGCGCTTCGCCGAACTATTTGGGATGGACGACGGCCGGCCCGCGTTGGCATTCATCGGTGCCCAAGCAATTAACGTTATCTGGACGCTGCTGATCGCCTATCTAATCTTCGGCGGCATCTTGCTGCCGGCACCGCAGCTGTAGGTGAACGCCCGCGCAGCGCGGTTCGGCCGCATCGAACCCGGCCCCGCCGGGCCTAGGCTCAACCAAACCAGCATCGACCTGACGGTTGAGAAATGCGGGTTAAGCGTTCGCGAAATCTATCTACCGACGGATTCAGACCCCGGAATCTCGGGAGATGCTTCCTGAAAACGTGGAACCACCACGTCTAGCTCAGCGAGCCAGGCGTCTACGCGACGTTTGTTGGCTCCCCCGTCGGAATACCCGTAGTGCGACCGGCTGTAGACCGCCAAGCTTGACCGTGCCAGCGAAATCGGAATAAACCACACCGTGACGGTGTCGGGGAATCTCAGTAGCCGCGTTCGAACTTCGTAGTCGTAGTAAAGACTCTGATCATTGCCACTCAAGAACGTGACGCCGCTTTCTCGCGTTATGAGACTCTGCCAGTGCCCGTGGAGTTCTGTCGCGGAAACCTCATAGACAGCGGCCTCTCGATGCGCAACCGCCGTACAAAGCTCTTCGGGACAGACCAGATATTGGTTGGGCTTCGAAGTCAGTTGGAGATGCGAAAATTCGAACGAATTTCTCTCAATCGGCCCGAGCAGCGTTTCGAGGGCGCCTTCGCGGCCATGGCGCCAGGCGAGCGTGCCGTACGTCAGCACCAGCAGAGTGATTAAGATGCCAACGAAGAAGAGAACGATGCGCACGTTTCATTTTGACCCATGCTTCACCGTGAGATGGATGCTGGGCGGGCTACAATGCGAGCCATGAGAGTCATCGTTTTATTGCTGCTTAGTTTAGCCGTGGCCTCGGCGCAAACAATTCGCGTTGGGATTATCGGCATCGATACTTCGCACGCACCGGCGTTCACGCGGATTCTGAACGACTCAAGCGACCCCGAGCATATTCCTGGGGCGAAAGTTGTCGCCGCCTACAAGGGCGGTAGCCCCGATATTGAGTCAAGCCGTGAACGTATCGATCGATTCACCGCCGAGCTTCGCGACAAATGGGGAGTTGAGATTGTTGACGACATTGCAACGCTGTGTTCCAAGGTCGATGTCGTCTTGCTTGAAAGCGTCGACGGGCGCAAGCATCTGCCCCAAGTCCGCACCGTATTTGAAGCGGGCAAGCCCGTGTTCATCGACAAGCCGCTCGCGGCCAGTTACGCTGACGCGAAAGAAATTGCCCGGCTCGCGAAGCAGCACGGCGTGCCTTGGTGGAGCGCGTCGAGTTTGCGCTATTCGCCGGCCGTGGCGGACGTGCAAGTCGAGAATGTGCGAGGTGCGGTTACCTGGGGTCCGGCGCCACTAGAGGCGACTCACGAGCTGGATCTCTCGTGGTACGGCATCCACGCCGTCGAGTTGCTCTATTCCGTTATGGGGACTGGCTGCGTCCGCGTGCAACGTACGTTCACCGAGGGGGCGGACGTCATCGTCGGAACCTGGAGCGACGGCCGGTTGGGAACTGTGCGGACAATCCGAGATGGCCAGAGAAAATACGGCGTGTTGGCGATTGGGGAAAATGAGACAAAGGTCTCCGAGCGCGGCGGCGGCTCGTACGCGGCGCTGCTGAAGCATGTCGTGCCGTTCTTTCAAGATGGCAAGCCGCCCGTGCCTAACGACGAGACGATGGAGATTTTCGCGTTTATGGACGCTGCTCTGCGCAGCAAAAACGCCGGGGGCAAGACTGTCGAGCTACGGTAGTCGCTATGGCCGATCCTTTGCCGCGGCTACGTCGCGAACTCGACGTCATGCCGTCGCCCGCCCCTGAGCAGCCCGGGCTACTGATCCGCGACCCGTTCCACTATAGCGACGCGGTAGTCGTAATTCCGCCGCCTTTAGTCGATGGCCTGCGCTGCTTTGATGGAAAAAACACCGCCGATCACCTCAAAGCGTTGCTGTGGAGCATGTCCGGCGACGCCAAGAGCTCCGGCGTCGCTGAACATCTTATTCAGGCGCTAGATGAATTTGGCTTTTTGGAGTCAGAAACGTTCTTCGCCATGCGCGACAAAAAGCAGCGCGAGTTTGCCGAGTCTCCCGAGAAGCTACCTGCGCATGCGGGCTCGGGCTATCCCGATGACGCGAACGCCTTGACCAGCGAGTTAGAAGCGAATGGCGCTCATCGCGAAGCTCACGGCGGCAACGGCAATCTTGTGGGCATCGCCGCGCCGCACGTCAGCCCGCACGGCGGCTACAAGAGCTACGCGGCTGCGTATAACGAGATCCCTCTCGATTACGTCGACCGGACTTTCGTCATTCTTGGAACATCGCACTATGGCGAGCCCGACACATTTGGCCTGACACGGAAGCCCTACTCGACGCCCCTTGGACTAGCCGAGACGGACGTAGCCGTCGTTGACCGGCTAGAGAAAACAGCTCCACGCTCGGTTCGAATGGAAGACTACTGTCACGTCAGCGAACACTCGATCGAGTTTCAGACCGTCTTTCTGCAACACCGCTTTTCCGGCGTGCTACCCGCGGGCGAGCGGCTAAAGATCGTGCCGATTCTGTGCGGAACCTACTGGGATAGTCTGCTGACGGGCAAGGCGCCGGAAACCGATGACAACCTCGCGCGGTTTTTTGACGCGCTAGGTGAACTGGCCCAACGAAAAGAGATCTGCTGGGTGCTTGGCATCGATCTGGCGCACATCGGTAAGCGCTACGGAGACAGCGAGCAAGCGGTTGCCGAGCAGGGCCGCATGGCCGAGGTACGCCGGCGTGACGAAGAGCGGCTGTCTCGCGTCACGGCGGGAGACGCAGCCGGATACTTCGAGTTGATGCATCCCGACCAAGACGACCTGCGCTGGTGTGGATACGCCCCCGTCTACGCCTTTCTACGCTCGGTGGGTGGAATAATGGGCGACGTTCTCTCCTACGAGCAATGGAATATCGACCCCGAATCGGTCGTAAGTTTCACCGGAATGAAGTTCACATCAGACCACGGAGCCGGGCCGCTATAGTAGTGGAATCGGCCATGCGCCCGCTCCTGCTCCTCGCGTTGTTAACCCCCGCGTTCGCCGCATTGCCAACGCCCGAATCGCATTTCGGGCACTCAATGGGGGCCGATCGCGAGCTGATCGCGTGGGCCGATACGGTTGAGTACTTCAAGCTATTAGACGCTGAAAGCGATTCGTTAATTCTCTCGGAATTGGGGGAGACGACCGAGGGTCGACCCTTCGTGATGGCGACGATTGCGCCGCCGGAAACGCTGGCTGACCTCGAACGCTACCAAGAAATTCAGCGCGCACTTGCAGATCCGCGAGTGACGCCGTTAGATGCCGCGGAAGACCTCATCGCCGAGGGTAAATCGGTGGTGCTGATTACCTGCTCAATCCATTCGACCGAGGTCGCCTCGACTCTCACCGCGGTGCAGTTCGCCTACGATTTGCTGACCCAAGATACGGCGCGGCATCGCGCGATCCTTGAGAACACGATAATCCTATTGATACCCTCGCTGAACCCCGACGGCGTCGACAAAGTCCACGACTGGTACGAACAGTGGCTTGGAACCGAGTACGAAGGAGCACCCATGACGGAGCTCTATCACAAGTACGTCGGGCACGATAACAATCGCGACTGGTATCGCTTTAGCCAAGCCGAGACCCGACTAACAGTCGAATACGCCCACAACGCCTGGCGTCCGCAAATCGTCTACGACGTGCATCAGATGAGCCCCAGTGGCGCGCGTATTTTTGTGCCGCCCTGGATCGATCCAGTCGACCCCAATATCGATCCGCTCATTGTTCAGCAGGTCAACGCTTTCGGGACGTCGATGGCCGTCGATCTAACAGCCGCGGGCAAAAAGGGCGTTGTCATTCACGGCATCTACGATTACTTCACTCCCGCTCGGCACTATCAGAGCTACCACGGTGCCTTACGTCTGCTAAGCGAGTCCGCCAGCGCGCGTATCGCGTCGCCGATCGTCATGCCCTTCGACGACCTTCAACAGCAGGCCCGAAACTACAATGCACGGCAACAGAGTTGGAATTTCTTGGAGCCATGGCAGGGCGGCGAGTGGCGCCTGCAAGACATTATTGACAACCAGCTCATAACCTTCGAGTCGGTTCTTTACAGCGCTGCGATTCGGCGAGAGGACTTGCTTCGGAACTTCTACCGCATCGGCCGCAGAGTGATCGACCGCGGAGCAGGCCAGGCCTACGTCATCCCGCGCGAACAGCACGACCGCAACGCCGCAACCGAGTTGCTGCAAACCCTGCAATATGGCCTCGTGGAGATCGACCAGGCAAAGAGAGATACCACAATCGCGGGTCGGCAGATCAAAGAGGGCGACCGCGTCATCCGTCTCGACCAGCCCTACGGGGCATTCGCGAAAACACTGCTAAGCCGGCAAGACTACCCGGATTTGCGCCAGTATCCCGGCGGCCCGCCGAAACGTCCCTACGACGTCACAGCGCACAGTCTGCCGATGTTGATGGGTGTGCAGGTGTTTCCGGTGAGCGGCGACCTAGCGACAGAACTCAACCGGCTTCCGAATATCGAGCCGGGTCGTGGCCGCGTTGATTCTGCTGCGAATTTGAAACTATCTCCCGAGTTCTCTTCAAGTTGGATCGCGGTAAATCGCTTGCTGCGAGAAGATGTTCGCCTATACCGGGACGAGTACGACGGCTCGTTTTATATCCCCACAAATACCTCTCTGCGGGTCAGGCTTTCACGACTCGCCGATGAGTTAGACCTGGATTTCGTCGCGACTGACGAGCGCCCCACGGCTCACCCGCAACTGCAGCAACCCAGGGTCGGGCTGTATTCCGGACACGTCCCAATCATGGACGAAGGCTGGACCCGATGGCTTTTGGAGCAGTATGAATTCTCGTCCGAGACGGTCAATGACGCTCGGATTCAAGCAGGCAACTTGGGTCGCGATTTCGATGTGATTATTCTTCCCGATGTCAGCCCCAAGACTTTGCACGATGGCTATCGAGTGAATGACGACTATCGCGGCTCGAAGGTTCCGCCGGAGTATACCGGCGCAATTGGTATTGAGGGCGCCGAGTCGCTCAACCAATTCGCAGCGAGCGGCGGCACGATTCTGGCGTTCAACCGCGCTTCGGAATATGCCATCGACAAGCTCGATCTGAGAGTCGACAACACCGTCGAAAAGCTCAGCGATCGGCGCTTTTACGGCCCCGGCACATTGGTCAATGTCGAAGTCGATGTTACACATCCCCTCTGCTTCGGGATGCGGCCTCGCGAGACAGTCTGGTTTGAGTCGGGGCCGGCGTTTCGGGTGCCGCGCCGCAATCGCATTCGGTCGCAAGAAGTTCTTACTTATCCATCACGACGGCTACTTGCTTCCGGCTGGCTGCTAGGCGAGAGCTATTTGGCGAATCGTGCCGCCGTGGTTGACGTATCGGTCGGTGACGGACACGTCGTGTTGTTCGGAATCCGCCCGCAGTATCGCGCCCAGCCAAACGCCACGTTCAAGATGCTGTTTAACGGTTTGTTCTACTAAAGGCCGCTCAATCGGCGTGCGGGTGCTGTACAGTCCGTGAACTATTTCAACTATTTCACTGAAATCGAAGATCATTTCCAGCGAGCGCGTCAAAGTGGGTTGTTCCTGCTTTCACCTCTCGACTGGGCCCTGATCGAGACCTGGAAGGATGCCGGCGTTCCGTTGGAAGCGGTGCTCCGGGGCATCGATCGAGCGTTCGAGAAGTGGCACTCCCGCAAGCGGCGCTTCAGGTCTGTGAACTCGGTAGCGTACTGCACGCAGGAAGTACTCGACGCGGCGCGCGAAATGTCGCAAGGTTCACCGGGATCATCAAGCGATTCGCAGCCTGCCTTTGAGACCGCCGAGCTCGCCGAGTATTTCAGCCGAAACGCCGAGACCCTGCGAGATTATTTAGCGCGCTTCGAGGGCGGATCGGACGTGATCGAGCAAACGATCACTTCCCTAGAAAACCTTCAAGCAAAGGCCCTCGCGGATGAGTTAGACGATATTGAGGCCGTCGAGCAGCGGTTGACGGTAATGGAAGAGCGAATGATGGCCGTCGTCATGCAGTCTGTAACCGAAGAGGAGTTGCTCGCCTGCCGGCAAGAAATGGATCGTCAACTCGCTTCGTATCGAGGTAAGATGCGAGCCGATCAGATCGCCGCCCTTGAGAAGCAATTCATGCAGCGGAAGCGGCTGGAAGATTGGCAATTGCCCCGGCTTAGCTTGTTCTATCTCCACTGACGCACCGCGTCGGATGGCGCGCCCGCGATAATGAAATCGTGATCCACGCAAACGTGCTTTACAACAATCGCATCGTCCCAAGCGACGAGGCGATTCTGCGCCCGGGACAACTCGGGCTGCTGGCGGGCTGGGGGGTGTTTACCACGCTGAGGATCTACCAGGGCATTCCATTTGCGTTCGAGCGCCACTGGAACGACTGCAACGCGATGCGCGCCTGCTGCATATCGAGATTCCCGTAGAGCGCGTTGAGCTTCGCCGGCGGGTACTCCAGTTGGTCGAGTGTAATGCCTGCCCCGAGGCGTCGATGCGGCTTTGTATCGTGCGTAGCCAGGGAGGAGTGTTCGAGGGTCCCGGCTCCGGAAATCAATCGGACATCGTGGCATTTACGATCGACGTGCCCCGCCGGCAAGAAACCGTGAGCCTAAGCGTCCAAGAGAACGGGCGTCACGCGGAGTCGCCGTTTGCCGGCACAAAAACTCTCTCGTGGTCGCACAATTTGACGTTCGTTGAGATCGCAAAACAACAGGGCTTTGGCGAAGTGATTCTACTCAACGAGCGTGGCGAAGTAGCCGAGTGCACGTCGGCAAATATTTTCGCCGTTCGAAACGGCGTGACCTATACGCCACCGCTTTCGAGCGGGCCTCTGCCGGGAATCACGCGCTTGGCAATGCTTGAAGAACTTTCGGAACGCGTCGAAGAACAGGTGCTGCACCCCAGCGACTTGGTTGACGCGGACGAAGTTTTCATCACGTCGACGGTGCGCGAGCTGATGCCGGTTGAGCGTATAGCTGATCGCACCTTAAAGGCCGCCGATAAAGGCCAATGGCCAGTCATGGAAGGTCTGCGCTCATCCCTCCGACGCTACATCGAGAAATACACAGCCGAGGCCAGCGCCAGCGGGCTGTAAAAAAACAGCAAAAGCGGGCGCATCTTGCTACGCCCGACGAATTCACGGACGTTAGCTGCGATAATTCACAGCCCTAAGTACGCCAGCGGCTACTCATCCCACAATCTCAAGCAAACCAGCGTGTCCTTGTCGCGGGCGAGGAAAAGGCCGTCTGCTATCGCCGGATAGGCGCGAACTTCAGTCGGTAGAATTTGGGCCTCGGAGATGATCTGGAACTTCTCGGCTGACGCCGCGAGCAACGCAAGCGCACCGGATTCCCGTAGCAGCAAGAGGCGGTCGCCGACCCGCGTAACGGTTCCGGCACCGTAGCGATCTTCAGACCACAGGACCTTGCCCGTCGCAAGCTCGATCGCGCGAAAACTCTGGCCGTATTCCTGGCGTCCGTGAAACCCGTACACGACACCGTCGGCCACGACACCTGTGGAGTAGTGGTTGTCAATCGAGTCCTCGCCCGACCAAAGTTCCTCAAGCGAATTGCCGCTGACCCGTAGCGCAATCGAGCCCGTGCCATACGACGCCGACAGCAAAATCGTGTCGCCTGAAATGATGGGCGTCGCGGCGTTGACCGAGGCGCGGCTGCGCGAGCGCCAACTGCGCTCGAATCGCACATTACCAGTGGCCGGCTCAAGCGCTACAAGGCCTTCGCGGGTAAAAAATATGACTAGCGTCTCGCCGCCAAACTCAGCGACGACGGGAGAGGAGTAGCCGGCTTCGTGATCGGTCGCTTTCCATAGGAATCGGCCGGTGTCTTTGTCGACGGCGATGACGCCGGCGCCGTCGCTTCCGCCGACGTTTGCGAAAAGCCGGCTACCTAGGACCAGGGGCGTCGAAGCCGCGCCGAAGAAGCCCTTGCTGACACCGAATTCCTGGTGCGTGTCAACGCTCCAAACTTGACGGCCCGAGGCGAATTCTAGGCAGCGTAAGACGCCTTGCGCGCTGAAGGTGTAGATCTGCCCGCCGTCGACGACGGGTGTCGCTCGCGGCCCTTCGTCAAAACCAAAATCATCCTTGTAGGTCGTCGGGAACTCCGATTTCCAAATGGTCTTGCCGCTGTTCGGGTCGATTGATTCAACGACTTCTTTGCCGCCAAGACGGTGGTAGAAGATTACGCGGTTGCGGGCAACCGCCGGTCCGCTAAAGCCCGCGCCGATCGGCCGCTCCCAAAGAACGGGCGGGCCGTCCGCCGGGAAAGCTGGTACCGATTGGCGATTGGGGTAGATGCCGTCTCGAGCGGGTCCCCGAAATTGCGGCCAGTCGGCGGCGCTGGAACTCACCGCTGCCAGCAAGATCGCAAGCACTATCGAAACCGGGTGAGTCATTGAAGAATCAGAGTCTCATAGTAACCTGGGAATCTTGCGTCCTTCCCAAACTTAATGCGGCTGCGCGGCACCGACATCATTTGGCTGGTTTTTCTCGGCGCGCTCGGCGCTTTGGGAATGATGCGCGCCAATCATTCGGTATTCGAATGGGCCGCACTGATCGCACTCGGAGCGGTACAGATCGCTGAACGGCCGCTTGGCGTGTACGAGAGCCAGCGTCGCGCGCTGATCTCGGTCGGCGTCAGGCTGGCTCTCTGCTACCTTCTCGTGTACGTCACGGGCGGCATTCAAGAGAACAGCTACTACTTGATTTTTCTGCTGCCAATCGTCTCGGCGGCTTCGATGTTCAATCTGGGATATGCGCTCATCATTACCGCGGCGTCGTCGACTTTGTATCTCTCGTTTCTGGTCTACATCTTGGAGACGTACTTCGTGCCTCCCGAGGGTCAGCGCGAATTGGCGGTGCGCATATTGTTTTTCTTCATCAGCGCGGTGCTTGTGAACCGGCTCTCCGCTGAGAATCGCTTGCAAACGCAACAACTAGCGCAAGCCAACCGTGACCTACAACAGGCTCAAGATGACGTGCGGCGATCCGAACGCCTCGCCGCCCTTGGCCAACTCTCTGCCGGACTAGCGCACGAGATCCGCAACCCGCTCGGCATTATCTCGGCGTCGGCCGAATTGCTTCGCGACAACGTGTCGGAAGAGAACGAAGTTGCGCGCGAGGTGTCAGGCTTTATCGGGACCGAGGTTAAACGCACCAACCAGCTCGTGACGCGCTTTCTGGCATTCGCGGGCCCGGCGAAGCTTGACCTCGCCACGGACGACATCAACGATACGATCCGACTGGCAATTGATCATTTCAAGGAATCGCCGCCCGGCGACTCCGCGGCGGCTACGATCGAGCAGTCTCTTGATGCAATTGCGGAGTTCGCTCATGACAAGACTCTGATGGAAAGCGTGTTTCTCAATCTGCTGTTGAACGCGCGCGACGCGATGCCTAGTGGAGGAATCATCAGCGTCTCAACGCGACAAGACGGAGAACACGCCGTTATCGAAGTCAGAGACTCGGGTAGTGGTATTCCAGAGGACAAGATGCAGGACATCTTTAATCCGTTTTTCACTACAAAGGCTAGCGGGGTCGGCCTAGGCTTGGCAATGGTTGCGAAGATCGTGGATAGCCACGGTGGAACCGTGTCGATCGAGAACCGTCCCAACAGTCAAGGCGCACATTTTCGGATTCGAATCCCGACGGATCTGGAGCCGTAGCCACCGATTGGAAATTTCTAAGTGCGGAAGCGAATTTTAGTTGTCGACGACGAAGTCAAACTGCAGCGAGTGGTCGAGCTGCGGCTGCAGTCGGTGGGCTATGCGGTTAGCAAGGCCGACACCGCCGAGGCCGGGCTTAAGCTGCTGGAATCGGCAGCTCGTGAAGAGCCGTTCGACCTGGTGCTGTCGGACATTCGGTTGCCGGGTATGGACGGCATCGAGTTCTTGCGAGAGCTCCGCAAAATCCATGGCGGGCTTCCCGTGATCGTCATGACGGCGTTCGGGACGGTTGAGAGCGCGGTCGAGGCGATGAAGACTGGTGCCGACGACTATTTACTCAAGCCGTTTTCGCTCGAAAACCTGACTCTGACGATTGCGAAGGTCCTGGAACTCACCAAGCTCCGTGCAGAGAACGCGCAGCTCAAGGCCGAGCTGACTCGACGACATGACTTTGGTCTACTAATCGGTCGCAGCGAGAAGATGCAAGCGGCGTTTGAAACTGCTAGCCGCGTTGCGCCCACTCAGGCGACGGTCTTGATCGGCGGCGAGAGCGGAACGGGTAAGGGCATGTTGGCGCACGCAATCCATCTCAACTCGCCCCGCAAGGATGCTCCGTTCGTCAAGATTGTTTGTTCGGCGATTCCTGAGAACTTGATGGAGTCGGAACTTTTTGGCTTCGAGAAGGGGGCTTTCACGGGCGCCAATCAGTCGCGCGCCGGAAAATTCGAGCAGGCCGACGGGGGTACGGTCTTCTTGGATGAGATTGGCGATGTGCCGGCCGCGGTCCAGGTCAAATTGTTACGCGTGTTGCAGGAGCACGAGTTTGAGCGACTAGGAAGCAACAAGACGGTTCACGTTGACGTGCGAGTGATTGCAGCCACAAACCAAGATTTGCAGGCGGCGCTTGAGCAAGGGACATTTCGACAGGATCTCTACTACCGGCTTAACGTCGTACCAATCAACCTAGCGCCGTTGCGCGAACGACGCGAAGATGTTCCGTACCTCGTCGATCACTTTCTCGAAAAATTTGCGTCCGAGCTCGGTGGACGGGTTCGGGGCATCTCGACTGACGCTGTCGACAAGCTGACTTCGTACCGCTGGCCGGGAAATGTGCGAGAGCTTGAGAACATCATTCAACGCGCGATTGTTCTATCGCAGGGCGACACGATCGAGGGTGACGACATTCATCTGGAATCCGCGGCACCGTCACTGGCGCCGAATGGTGTGCCCTTTGTACCTGAAGGCCTGACTCTCGACGAATATGAAACTGAAATCATTCGCGAGGCCATGCGCCGCGCCGATGGCAATAAGAGCCAGGCAGCCCGTTTGCTTGGGCTGACACGAAACGCGTTGCGCTACCGCTTGTCGCAAATCGGACTCGACTGATCCCAGCCCGCATTTCTCACCACGTGGCGAGTGAAAGTGCGTGAGAGGCGCGTCAATACGAGGCGGGCGACGGTTGGTGCGCGGAGGCGTACTTTTGCAGTCCGTTGAGCACGGCAAGCGAGCGCAACGAAGTAGTGGCGTACCTATCACGTGCTTTCGCCGTCAGGTGGCGAGAATTGCGGGCTACTAGCTACTTTTTCTTCTTACGCCTCTTAGGCTTGCCTGCTAGTTTCTCGAGATCGACGACGATACGGTTTCCGTTTCGACGATGTTCGAAACGTATGTTTTCCGCGAATAAAATGCGCGCCGCCTGCCCCGTGTTCTCGGTCGACTCGACCCAACCGGTCATGAACGTTCGCAGCAGAGCGAGTTTTGCGGCGGCGGCCGCGGTTAGCGAACCGATCTCAAGTGAATCCTCCGTTGCCGCCACAGTCCAATCCAGCCAGCCTGGAGCATATATCGTGAGTGCGCCTTTCTTCGAACCGAGGTCTATCTCAAACTCGATGTCGTTCGCGATCTCCCAAGAGCTTCCATTCACCGACAGCGGCACGATTGGCGGAGGTACGATTTTACGATTCTGGCCGACCAAGAGTGCTGCACAGGCCAGGACCAAGAACGACAGCGACGTGAGACTGCGAATCTTGCGCACTATCAATCAGGATGGCTCACCTGCGGTCAGCTTACAAGTGGTCGGCATCGAACCCTAGGGCCGAGGGCCATAGCCGGCGACCGGGTTGCCTGAGGCGTCGAGCTTCCCCGCGGCCCATAATAGCCCTCGTGCGAACGTGTCGAGAAATACCGCATCTTGAAACGTTTCGTTGCTGTGACCGAAGGTTGTCCCGAATACTCGCGCGGCGCCAAACTGGTTAACCCAAAATGCCGGATGCGCATCGCCATGGCGTTCGCTGAGACCGGTTGCCAGCGATTGGGCATTCGGCCACAATTTTTCAATGAGATAGAGCTCGTCGGAGGGCGACTTCCACTGCATAGGAAATCCCGCCATCACCGGGTGATCTTTCGCCACGCTCGTCACCGTTTTCTCCGACTTGTGTTCGTGCCGGCGGCTGGTGACGCCTAAAAACTCGCGCCAGTCATCGCGCTCGATGGCGCGGTGAGTATGCATCGCGCAGTGGACAACGACGGCGTTGACTCCTTGCTTGTGACGAGCCGCGATGGCGGCGATCCATTTCTCGTCAAGCACATTCGCGAAGCACTCGTTATGGACGACGACATCGTAACCGTCGGCCCAATTCGGGTCATCGTATATCGCTATCTTGGTGTCTTTCGTTGTGCCGCCCTGGTGAACGACAGTCCACGCGACGTTGGCGCGTTTCGCCATTTCCGTCTTGAGAAGTTCGGTCTGGAGCTCGTAGTCGTGGCCGCATCCGCCAGTTATTAGCAGCGCCCGAACCTGCGGCTCAGCGGCATTGGCGGTCCCCGTGGCGCCTAACGACAAAGTCAATACAACGAATACGCACGCAATCGCTCGCATAGTAAAGCCTCGCATAATAATGTTCAGTGTCGCGCATCGCGGCAGCGACCGCACCGTGTCTGATTTTCATCAGCTAGCTCAGGTCAATGTTGCCCGCATGAAGTGTCGGCTCGATGACCCCCAGATGGCGGGGTTCGTCGAGCGAATCGACGCCATCAACGCGCTAGCGGCCGCCAGCCCGGGTTTCGTCTGGGCTACGCCTGGCGACGATCCAGACGGTCTCTATGCGAACCCGTATGGCGATCTGATGCTGTTCAACCTGTCCGTCTGGGACGGCGTCGAAAATTTGCGGGCATTTGTCTATCGCGGGCGCCACACGAATGTCATGCGGCGGAAGGACGAATGGTTTCATGCGCCAACCGAAGCGCACATGGCTATGTGGTGGATCCCCGGCGGCTCTCTACCAACCGCTGATGATGCAGCTGCCCGATTGGGATATTTGCGAGAGCACCGCGCGAGCCCATTCGCATTCTCATTCAAAACCGAGTTCGACGAGCCGGCGATACCAGAGTCACTGCCGGCAGCCGTACTACCCACAATTAGCTACGGTGGACGCTCGTTCCGCTGCACCGCAAATACCGAAAATGGGGACGTTGGCGACGAAACCATTTTTCGCTACGGTCAAGATGGGGCTCGGGTGTGGGCGACGTATTCGGGCAACGGCGCGAGATTCGGAACGCTGGTTGCGATATCTGATTCCAACGGAAATCTTGATGCATGCTACCAGCACCTGTCGGTTGACGATCGACTAAGCTGCGGAGTTTGTAGCTCGAGTCCAACGGTGTTACCCGACGGGCGGCTTGCGCTGCAAGAGAAATGGCGGTGGACAAGCGGTGACCGATCGAGCGGGACTTCACGCATCGAGGAGCTTCATCGTTGACCGGTTCCCCCGCCCTGTCTGTTCTCAAAATAGCTGCTGTAAATCGCGAAACTGTTCCCGCACATGAAAGCGGTCGTGCGGCGCTGGGACATCCTCATGCTCAAGCGACCAAGTCTGTGAATGCGGAATCCAGACGGCGCCGATTCCAGCGGCAAGCGCCGGATTGATATCGGACTTTGGACTATTACCGATCATCCAGGTCCGCGCGGGTTCTGCCTGCGATTGCTCAATGACGGCGCGGTAGCACGCGACGTCTTTCTCCTTGACAATCGAACAGTCGTCGAACAGGTGGAGCAGGCCGGATCGCTCGATCTTCTCAGCCTGTTCGGCGTGATGGCCCTTTGTGACCAGCCGCAGGTAGTGGTGCTCGCGAAGATACGCCAGCGTTTCTTCGACACCGTCGAGCGGCTCAATCGGATGGTTCCAGACACGCTCGGTCATGCCGCTAATACGCTTGTCTTCTTCCGCGCTACAGTCTCGCTGCCGAAATTCCGCGAAGCACTGCTTGAGATTCCGAGTGAAGTTTTCGGTCCCGTAGCCTCGCTTCTTGATGTTTTCCAGCTCGATGGCGTCTAAGCGTTCGCGCACACCATGGGCGCTGAGCGTGGGGTGATCCAAGTACCCGATAAACTCGGCGATTGCTTGTTCAAAGTAGACGCTGTTGTCCCACAGCGTGTCGTCAGCATCAATGAGAAGCGTCAGCCGCATCGCCCGAGATTAGCGAACTATTATCGCTGAGCGATCGGCGGACGCAATTGAAACGGAATGCGTACTACCGCCTCGACAGCGACCGCTTGCCCGTACTTCTGCGCCGGGTCAAATCGCCA
This sequence comes from Bryobacterales bacterium, assembly GCA_965247305.1. Lineage (GTDB taxonomy): Bacteria > Acidobacteriota > Terriglobia > Bryobacterales > UBA6623 > CATQHP01. The sequence continues at coordinate 7,033,394 of OZ252030.1, forward strand.
CTTCGAGAGCGCCGACAGCGCGCTGGCATCAAGCCGATCGTCGATTCCGCGGATGACTTGCAGCTTGGCCATCGTGCCGTCTTGTTGGATCACGCCGTGCAGCACGACTTCACCTTCGACTTTTTCTTCTACCGCCTCGCGCACATAGCGCGGATCGACCTTTAGACGAGGAGTAGGAGCTAGTAGCTTGCCCTGCTCAGTCTCCCTGCCGATTTCAGCAAACTGCAGTTGCCAACTGCCCCCATAGCTGGTGATGTTGGGCATGTTGATAGCCAGCGAATACGACGGTTTGTTGCGGAAGGGCCGGTCTGGATCGATTTGCTCAGGCTTGCGATCGACGCTCACGGTGGTTGCCCGAAACGTCGGCAGTTCCGAAGCACTTCGGAACGAGCTGAGTCGTTGCAGATCTTCAGCGGTCGCGGACGCCGGGTTGGCGGCGATCGCGGCGTTGGTCCGCGGACGACCGCCGATTGAAAGATTCGGTACGCGCAGCTTTGCGATCTCGGTTGCGCCGCCGTCGCTGCCGACGCCTTGTTCAGGCCCGCCGGAAAAGCTTCCCGATCGCTGGCCGCGCGGAATGTCTTCAGCCATTCGGCTGCCGGGTTTTACCCCGACGACTACGCGGTTCCGTTCGGCGCTGCCGCCTCCTCCGGGCGGGGGTGGCGGCGGGGCTCCACTCAGAGTCGCTGACCCGAGCGAGGTTTCGATTGCGCTCGAAGGGAGTTGTCCGTTGAGACCTCGTGGTGCAGCCGCGGCGCCGGCTGCGGTTGCGATCGCCCGTTTGCCGGGCGCTTGTCCGTTTCCAGATGCGCCCCATTGCTCAAAGCGGGGCTTCGCTATTCGCTGAAAACCAGAGGGGTCCGCCAGTTTCCCCGTCGCAGTTCCCGAGCCTAACGCCGCCGAGAGGTCAGGCGCTTGCGGGTCCCCGCTCGCGCCGCCAATCGCTTTGCGAACGCTCGAGGCAGTAGATGGGCCGGTCGCTTGCGTTTCACTTCCCACCTCGTAGCGCAACGGACTGACGTTTCGAAAAAGTGCGATATCCGTTCCCGCCGCTGTCGAGGCCGCAATTTGCGGAGCGTCTGACGTCGCGGTCAAAGCGCCGCGGGAGGGCACGGCAGCCTGTGGGCCAGTCGCGGCGAATCGCAGCCGTTGAATCTGCTGGAACGGGGTAAGATCGATACCCTCAGCCGAGCCTAGGGAAACTTGAGGAGCTGCCGCGGCATCGATTGGCTTTTGTCCCGGACGATCGGCCGCCGACGCACCCGGCTCATAGCGCAAACGCTCGACGCCATTCAGCATCGATAGCGTTGCATCCGGCGCGCCGGCGTCAATGACGGGCGCTTCCAGCGCTTCGAGCGCTTTACGGGCGGGCTCCTGGCTTTTTTCGTCCGCCGGTAGGTACCGCAAACGTTCAAGCTTCTGCATTTCGGCCAACTCGTCGTAGGCCGCATTCACGTCGATCCGAGGTGCGAGGTAGTCGGGGAGCGGTTCGCTTTTCGGTGCCCGCACCGCCTCGCTGCGAAGCTCAAACCGCTGATAGTTGACTTCCCTGCCGCGCGCCAGCGCCAGCATATTCGCCGCCTCGACATCTTGCTCAATCTTGATCGCCGGTGGACCGTTGACGATCATCTGCCGCAGGCTATCGGGGTTGGGACTAGTCGCCGCAATCGTCTGTTTCAGCTTGAAGGGGCTCTTTGCGCCAGAGGCTTGCGGCTCGTCAAGCGGTACCGCGGGCTCGACGGCGGGCAGCAAGTCTTCTGGCCGATACCAAGTGATCTTGAGATCCTCGGCCTCTGCCATTTCGGCAACGGTCGGTGGCTGGTACGGCTTACGATCGCTCAACTCGTCGAACGTAAGCGCTACCAATATCACCAACAGGTGCAGTTGGACCGATAGTACAAACGTGCGCCAACGAGCCGGCTGCGGGATGAGTTGGTCGGCTATCGTGAAAGTAACTGCGCTGTGTAATTCTCGCGGGGATTCTATCATCTGTTCGTCGACACATGGGCCCGCCTAGGCTCAGAAAAACAGATACTTCTTCCAGTCTTCTTGCTGATCTCCCAATTGTCTCATTAGACTGCGGCTTGTATGTAGGTTGAACGGTTTAGGCCGCCGTTTGAGCGACATTCCCGCCTCGTCCGGCAGCCGGTCGCCCTTGCGGTTGTTGCAACGCCTGCAGCAAGCCACGAGATTTTCCCAACTATTATTTCCGCCACGCGAGCGCGGCATCACGTGGTCGAGCGTGAGATCGGACGCACCAAACCGAACATGGCAGTACTGACACGTATGGTGGTCGCGTACGAGGATATTTTTTCGCGAGAGCGCACGTGTTTGAAGCGGAATGCGGCGGTACTCGAGTAGTCGAATCACCGACGGAAGAGGGAGGCTTCTGCTCGGCGAATGTACGCGTTCGGCTGCAGACTCCTCTGTCGATGCGACGCCCTTAAAAAGCAACACCAATGCACGCCGGGCGGCGCAGACGTGAATCGGTTCATAGCTTGCGTTCAGTACGAGTACAGGCTTTCGTAATACGCTGACTTGTTCCATTCTCACTCCGTTCCCGCATTCTCACGGGCGAATCAACTCACTCGACGCTCTCGATGCGCCCTGGCTACGGCGGCGACGGCCACGCTCTCGGCTCCTGCTCGTTTCGCGGCGCGAGCACACGCGGCGAGCGTCGAACCGGTTGTCATGACATCGTCCACGATTAAAACTCGCCTGCCTCTAAACTGTTCCGGCGCCGCGGCGCGAAAAGCCGCGCGGACATTTCGAATGCGCTCTCGGTCTGTCAGGCCGGCCTGCGAGGCAGTCGCTTTCGTGCGCCGCAATAATCTCGGGCGGCACTTGGCTCCAATCTCGTTGGCAAGCTCGTGCGCGATCAGTGCTGCCTGGTTAAATTCACGGGATAGTCGGCGGCGCCAATGAAGCGGCACGGGAATCACGACGTCCACGTTGACTCCGGCGGCCCTAACCCGCTCGCCGAGACTTCGACCTAGTCGGGTCGCGAGAGGAGGCATGCGCTCGTACTTCAGTAGCTGAATCAGCTTGCGAAGGTCTCCATCGTAAGAGCCCAAAACAGTTGTGCACTCGAACGGAGGCGGGTCGCGCATGCAATCACCGCACAATGGGTCGGTCTCACTAGGAGCGACGGATTCAATACGATGTGCACAGCTCCGGCAACTGTGCTCTGGAAGATCAGCGGGCAGCGGATCGAGGCAGTCCGGGCAGATCGGGACTCTTGTCCAATGTCGAGTTGGGGCCGCGCACAGACGGCAGTCAGCCGGAAAAATAGCGGCAAAAATCGGGGCAGTTAGCTCGGCGATCGAGCGAACCACTTCAGGAGGGGAGTAGCTGACGGCCCTGCTATTAGGGAAATCTCACCTCACAAGAGTCAAGACGCTGCTGCCTCTTTTTCTACTTCTTCCTGACAATCTCGGCAGTAGCGAGTCCACGGAACCGCATCGAGCCTCTTCGGCCCGATATCGTTACCGCATAACTCACAAATACCAAATTCGCGGCCTTCAAGTCTTTCGAGCGCCTTTGTTACCAATTTGAGATGAGTGCGTTCGCCGTCGCTTTGGCTGAAGAGAACTTCCTTATCGTATGACTTGGCGGCCTCCTCGCCCTGGTCGCCACGGTTCTTATCGCCGACGTTGCGTCCCGCCAACTCAGTACTAACGAGAAGCATCTGTAGTTCCGCTAACTCGGCGTTTAGCCGCTTGCGAAACGTTTGTCGACGTCTTTTGTCCATCCGCGGAACCCTATTTCACGGTCAAATTTTCAGCTTGGGGCAATTGTCCGGGGCGAGCAAGAGCAACCCACACTTTGAGGAAATATTCTAGAGTCATGAGCGCGGGCTGTCAACAAGATTCCGGTGACTATTTTTTAGAGGCTTTCACGCCCGAAATGCAAAAGGCGACCGATTCGCGGCCAAAACATGCCCGCGCGTAGTCGATACTCGAGGTAGTCAGCCGCCAGCGGCGAGCTTTCGAACTTCGCCTCCTCCATTCGCGCGGCTCGGATCGCGCCAAGTCCCATCGCAACTACGGTCAAAAGCAGCCACCCGTTTGCCGTAGCCAGTGCGCCGCCCACAAACGTCAGCAGATACGCAAGGTAGAACGGATGCCGCACAAATCGATACGGCCCGGCTACTTGAAGATGCAGTGGCGTATCCGTCGAGTAGGCCCACGACAGCGGGCGTTGCCGGTTGACGGCTACAGCCCAATAAAAAACGATCAGCGATATGACGTAACAGCCCCAGCCTAGCCAGACCCAGGGAATCGACACGCCGGCGAGCCAGATCACCCCAAGTTGACTAACGGCGCAGATCGTACCCACGAGCGAAGTCAACCGCATCATTCGAGTCGGCCCGTGGGGCCGCTTGAAGAAGTAACGCATCGCCCACCCGAAGCTGCCGAGGCAGGCCAACGCCATGCAAAGAGTAGCTACGCGCATCGCTTCCGACAGGTCGTGGTGCCTCGCACGCCGCCAATTGGTCTAGTGGCGGCTTGCGGTGAGCGTCACAAAAGGGGAGCGGCCGCAAACACCGGCTGCGTCACAAATGCGCCACTATCTTCCGCCGTAAGCCCAACGCCAGACAAGCCTATGTCTCCCGCTGAGACCTCCACCACGCCGTTCACGCCAACAGTGCATGGCAGCTCGTCGCGCATCAAAAAGGATCGGTGCTGGCCAGCCGCGAAAGTTTGCTCGCTGCGGCAAAGTTCCACACCATTGTTGTTTCGCGCGATGATCGAAACATCCTGGCCTGCCAGTGACACGATGGCCATTGATCCCGTGAATCCTCCCGTATTGATAAACGGCACGAAGAATTGATTCTGCAGCGCGTTGTCGAGTGGAATGAATGCCTGGAAAAGCGGACGCCCAGAGACTATCTGGTTAAACGTGGTGCTGACCGCGACGGAGTTCGCCGGTTCGCTTTGGATTCTGGCGTAGCCAATTTGCACGGTTGCGGCGGCGCTCTGCGTTGCCGCGAACTCGATGCCGCGCGGTGCGATCGTCTCGCTCAGTGTCGAGGCCGTGACCTGCGCTCCGTCCTGAACAAAAGGTATCGCCATCGGGTCTCCCTGGCCGTCGAGAAACGAGATAGTCACGGTCGCGGGCGCGCCAGTTACATTCATCAATTGGAACGCCATGAAGAAACTGCCACCGCCATTCGCGATTTGTGGAACTACTGAATTGCTTGCAACTACGAAGCCATCTTTAGAAGCTGCGTCGTCAGCCGCCAAACTCATATTGAAGGGGATTGCCAGCAGTACTGCCGACAAGCAGACCGATCGGAGGAACATCATTTAAATCTCAAGCCTTTCTCACGCCCGCGAGTTATCAGCCCGAACAAATTGGTCAGGCGATACCACCTGACCGGAAACGATAGCGAGCGAGCCAGCCCGAACAACGTTCAACCATCGACGATCAGTACGATTGTACGGCAGTTGGAGGGCCAAAGGAAAACAATCTTATCGACCTCGTCCAGTTGCCGGCTAGGGTTTCAAGCTCCGCGCCTCTCCGCGCGTAATCGCGTGCGCCACCAGTTTCGCGTAGCCCTCGCGAATCGCTGCGACTTGTGGCCCGCGCAGCTCTACGAATGGCACGAACCCACGAGGGTTAGGAAGCTCCATCGCAGCCGTCGTCGCTACCCAGTTGCGGTGTGCCGGCATCTGAATGTCCGGCCTCACGGGCGAGAATAACCAGGCCACCGTCTGCCCCGTTTCGTCAAATTTTTCGAGGACCTCGTGTAAGTAGCCGTCCCAAATCGAACCAAACACGTGCAGCCAAACTTCGCGCGAGGCGCCGGCAAGCGAGCGTATAAACGACGAACTCGTGAGCAGTTCTATCTCCTCGCCGTCGACAACGATGTCGGCGATCACAAAGTCGTACTTCGCGCCCAAGCCTTTCAAAAACTCTTCGCCGTCGGCCACGGTCAACGTCACCCTACCGGCTTTTTCATATGCCTTCAGCAAGGGGTGAAACTCCAACGCCATTTCAACAACCCGGGGGTCGACATCAACAACATCGAGACGCAGCCCGGGAAACTGGTGTAGCAACCCGACCACTCCCGATCCGCCGCCCAGGCCAATCATTAGCCCTCGTCCTGCCGGATAGCGCTGGCCCGCCAACAACCAAGCGAGCTGATAGCGAGTCTCGATCACCGGCCCCGGCCCCGCCGGCAGCGCTGGGTCGACGTCAGTCGAGGAGGGCTTCAGAAGCGAAGCGCCCTGCAACACTCCACCGATGCTGAAGCGTCGCGCCTGAGCAGTATCGACCACCCCTACAGGGCCGAACAGTCCTTCGCGCTCAAGTCTGACAGTAGGCATCGTTAGTCGGAACAGAGTAACTTCTTGCGAGTGATTTGATTGCGAACGGGTCCGTGGGCCACGCGCCGAACCTAAGTCCGATCGCGCACATGGGCCGGAAGATCAAAGTGCTCGCCCAGGTAAACGCGACGAACTTCCGGATCGGCTTCCAGCTCTCGAGGCAATCCCGAGCGAAATACCGATCCGTTGTGAATAATAAACGCCTTGTCGGTCACGCTGAGGGTCTCGCGAACGTTGTGGTCCGTGATGATGATGCCGATCCCCGAGCCGCTCAAATCCGCGATGATTCCCTGCAACTCGACTACCTGCTTCGGATCGATCCCAGAGAACGGCTCATCGAGGAGCAGAAAGCTTGGCGAGATTACCAATGAGCGAGCGATCTCGACTCGCCTCCTTTCGCCGCCCGAGAGCTGATCCCCACGGCTCTGGCTGACCGTATCGAGGCCGAGCTGCCCGATCAGGTCTCCGAGCCGTTCACGGCGCGCTGAGCGCGATAGCGGAAGGGTTTGCAAGATCGCAAGGATGTTTTCCTCGACGGTCAGCTTGCGAAATACCGAAGCCTCTTGCGGCAGGTAGCTAATGCCCTGACGCGCGCGCTGATACATCGGCATCTCGGTGATATCGGTGTTGTCGAGGAACACCCGGCCTGAATCCGGACTCACTAGACCGACGATCATGTTGAACGACGTCGTCTTCCCCGCCCCGTTCGGGCCCAGCAGTCCGATCACTTCGCCGCGTCGCACACTCAACGAAACTTCGTTAACGACACGCCGCCGCCGATAGCTCTTCGAGAGCTGCTCTGTTCGCAAGACTTCCATTGATTGGGCTTAGGGAGAAATCGAATCCGCTACTGCTTTGCGCGCCGATAGGTGTAGGCGCGTTCGGCCCCGTGCCCCGAAACCTGCAGCCTATCACCGTCCACCAAGTAGGTCAATTCGGCTCCGCGGGTCTCGTCGCCTTCGGACGACAGCACTCTAGCAGGCTGCCCTGTCAGCACCACTTCACCCTTCACCGGATCGTAAACGGCTCGCTGGCCGGCACCGCTTCGGCCCGGCCCCCCAACAGTTTCTAATATCTTCACCGACCCGTCGGCCGTGGCGCTCTTAATCGTCGCGGCCTCGGCACCTCGTTCTGCCAACAGCGCCGTTAAGTGATCGGAAATCACTTGCAAGCCCTGGCGGCGAAAATCAACCAGGCCATTGAATACAGCCCTGCGGGACTGCTCGTCGTAACGCAGGTCGCTCGAAAAAATCGTTACAACGCCTCCCGGCTTCCCCTCGGCGCGAGCCTCGGTCAAGTTCGTAACGACCCTGTCATTGGCCGTCAGCACCTTCGCCGCCCGATCAATTGTGATGTCTTCGGCTTCGACCCGATTGTCGCCCTGCCAGACCCGCGCCTGCCCGTGATATTCGATGATGCCGCTCTCTTGATCCGAAAGCATTTTGGCCGCGGTCGCGTAGACCGGCTCACCCGCGGCGAACAACCCTCCTTCATCAATCGGCTCCTTGCTCGCTTCTCCACTGAATTCCGAAGTAACCCCAGTCTCGGCTACGAGCAGCTTCGAACTTTGATCGAGCACGATGTGATGTGCGGTAATTCGCCCCGCCGCGTCCAACACTTCTGCTTTGCCGGTCAAGTCCAGTGAATTCGCCGCAACGTCAAACCTGCCTTCGCCGGCCTGCCCTCGACGATCGCCATCGACAAAGCGAAATCCCTCCCACTGTCGCAATCTCGTCATCTCGCCCGAGTCCGGGCTGAAACTTGCCTCGAGCCCAGAGCTCCAGGTCTTCAACGGAGCGGCATTCGCCGTTTCTGGTTCGCGCACCAGCGCCACGTCACCTGTCGCGACCAGCTTTTCCATGTGATTCGAATCGCCGTAGTCGAGGCTAATTCGCGCGGCATCGAGTGTACGGTGGCCTCCGGGCGTCCCGACAGGAATCAGCTCGACCCGCCCACGCTCAAGCGTCTCGACACGCTCAATCTCCTCACCTCCGGCGCGCATGAGAAGATCAATCGCCTCGGAATCGATCGTTCGTCTCATCCCCGGGCCGCGAGGATCGACCCTTACCCGCGACGATTCGCGCACCTCGACACGCTCCAACTCGCTATCTTCACCGCTATCGATCGAGCGATAATACAACGACATTCGGTCACCGTTGACGTTTAGCGTCTGGTGGTCGCTATCGGAAACAAACGTAGTCGCCCCATAGCCGTGCAAACGTTCGAGAACTTGAGCATCGGAGTAGTAGGCTTCAAAGCGAGGCGTCTCAAATTTGAGCTGTCGTGATTCTCCACGCTCGCCACCCACGGCCTGGTTCGCCTCGATACTGCGAACCGCGCCTTCGTAAAGTCGCACAACTCCGTCAGCACTCTCCAACCATTGCGCACCACGCTCAACCTTCACGCCGTTGTGTAAATCGATGCGCTGCTCGTGCTCGTGATAGTAAAGCGAGCCCGCATGGATACGCGTGGTTCCCTGTCCGGCGACGGTCGCGAAGCGTTCCAAGTACACTTCGGACTTCATGTGAAAAACACCGCTGCCCGACTCGTACACCGCTCCCAACGAGCGCCCGCGGCCGCCGTCAAACTCATAAGTGGCAGGCTCGTCGGTGTGCGCCTGGTTGGTCTTCGTGTAAAAGTTGACGCCCGAGGTCGTAATTTCCGTCAGCGATTCCGCTGTTCCCGCAGCCGGAACGCCTAGCGTAATGACCGTTTCACCTGCGCTGAAGAGTTTCCCTTCGTCTAAAGAAAATACGGCGGTGTCGCTGACGACGCGGTCGTAACTTGCGCCTTCCTCGTGGAAGATTTGCAGCTCGACGCCGTACAGGTCGATCTGTCCGCTAGCGGAATCTTGCGAGTACGAATCGGCGAAAATTTCAACGCGCGAGGACTCTCCGGTCGACTGCGACCAATTCCATCGCTGAGCCTTAGAAGCGACCTCCGCGGGCAATATCGGAGTTGTCTTACCGGCGTCCTCTCCGCGCGCATCCCGCGAGTCGGAGAAATCAGAAACGGCGTAGCCAAGCAGCACAGCGCCGGCCACCAGCAGCAGAACTCGAAGCGTTTTCCGCAACCGAACCTAAGGATATCAACCGCACGGTTTCGAGCCACAAGAATCGGTGTGTATAAAGCGACCGCCATCGCAGTCCATTCGGTTCCGCCGCCTAAGCGGGTCCAGTCGACAGCGGCGTAGGATACTAAAAAGGCCGAGTCGCTTCCGAGCGGGCCCTTAGCTCAGTGGTTAGAGCTGCGGACTCATAATCCGTCGGTCGTAGGTTCGAATCCTACAGGGCCCACCATCCTTGCCTCAGAAATTTGGTGGGCATGTGCGAGTCTAGCGCCGCTCACTAGCGAGCAGGGCCGCGTCCGCTGACGGGTTTGGCGGGCTAGTCGACTGGTTCCGTAACGGAGAATTCGGCGGCGAGTTCATCTTCCGCCTGCCGCTTCAAGATCACGGCGCGGAATAACCTGTAAACCCCAAAGAGAATCACTAACAGTGGCCAGAACGGCAGCACGTCGCTAAGTTCCCAGACGCCGAGCGTGTGCAAGATGAACACAACGCCTAGCGCAATCCAGGCCACGCTGCTGACAGTGCTCGGGGTGCCGCCAAACATCAGGCCGATGATGCCTGAGAACTCGTGGACCTCTTCACCGCGCTGAATCGCCCGAGCTGTTCGCATCGCCTCGAACGGCTGGTACATAACTAGAAATATCGTGAGCGGAATGAACAGCCCAAGCAATCGCTCGGCTCCGCCCTCGATCATTACGGTCAACAAGCTCCCCAACATCAGAACGTGGATCAGGCCCTTTACGTATTGGCCGTTGTAAACCGCTCCAAGGCCTGGAATCGTACCGAGAACGAATGCCAGCAACACCGAGGGCGCACCCTCTGATGAAGCAGGCGCCGCCGGCCTATAGCTAGTGGCGCGCGGCATAGGGTCTACCGGCAGCGCGACGCGCGGCGCGGACGACTGGCCCGCCACCACGGCGCTCTGGAGTTTATCGAGACAATCGATGCAGTGGGGAATCCCCTGCCACCAGCGCTGAGTTTCTACGCTTAGCCCAACACCGCAGTGACGGCAAAATCCTGAACCGGCAGGCTGCGTTGTTACGCTAGTTCCCATCGTTGCTCTCTTGGTTTAGCGCGCCGTCTGATGGCTCCCCAAAACCAGTTTGTAGTTCGTAGAGCATCACGGCTGCGTCGTAGAACTCGACGGTGTTGTCCCAAGCTTCGTCGATCTGCAGCTCTACGCTTTGGACCGTCTCGCTATTCGAAAATTCACCAGACTGCCAGCGCTGCCAGAGATTCTGCGCATGAAACGTCAGCATCGAGAACGAGAGCATCGTCATTGCCATGCTCATCACAAAACGAGGCTGCAGGATCGGGCTGAAGATCGGACGCAGCAATCGCGCCAGCACGCCATCTTCCGGCGGGGCCGCTACTGTGGCCGAAACAGGGGCGCGGCCTGCGTATCCTATGGTGCTGTGGATGATGTCAGCGACCAATTCAACCGGGGCCTCGACCGCGGGCGCTTCGCGCAATACTCGGCCCGCGAACTCAGCCTCGCTGTGCAGGTTGGCGCACTCGACGCATTCGAGTAGGTGCTCGTCGGCGCTGCGTCGCTCGTCAAACGCTAGCGAGTCGTCGATGTAGTCGCAGAGCTGAGCTTCGAATTCGCGGCACTTCATGCTTCGTACCCCAACGCTCGGAGTTGCTTTGCAAGTTCGCGCCGTCCTCGATTGATGCGCGATTTAACAGTCCCTTCAGGGATCTCAAGGGTTCCCGCGATCTCACGATACTCCATTTCCTGCAGGTCCCGAAGAACTACGGCCTCGCGGAGTTCCGGCGAAAGTTTCGATAGCGCGAGCTGCAGTAGATCCCCGCCTCACGCGCTCGCAATGTGCGGTCCGCTTGGCCACCAATTCCCGAGCAATGCTCGAGAACGGCAATCTTATCTTCAAGCGGGTCGACAATCTGATGTTTCTTATTCTTGCGGTAGTCGTCGATCAGCAGATTGCGAGTTAGCCGCATCAGCCAGGTTCGAAAGCCGCCCGATGCCGGATCGAACGTGTGGAGACTACGAAACACGCGGATAAAAACTTCTTGAGTTAGATCGCGAGACGTCTCGGGACGGCTGGTAAATCGGTAGCACGAGGCGTAGACGAGCCGCGAATGGGTGCGAACAAGGTCCTCCCAGGCGACGTCATTTCCGCCAAGGCATTCGGCCACCAACTGGGCGTCGCGGTCCATGCGCTGCTTTATCGCTGATTGCGACTTGGAAACTTGTGGTCCAGCGCTCCACAAGCTGCTCCATGCCTCGGTAATTGTGCTCGCAGCCATCGTTCTACCACTTTCTACAAAAATAGAACGAGATGGCCTCCGCGAAAGTTCAGTGTCGGCCGAAATAGTTAACAGTGCGGCCCGTCGGTGCGACTGAAATCCGCCGTAGGGGCACACGCTATGCTGAAGTTTGGAACAAGAACAGCCGTTCTTGTTTCACTACTCCCATGTCATCGAAAAAGAAGTCTTCGACGGGGTGGATTGTCGCCGCCGTCCTGCTGGGCGCCGTCGTGTACGCGGTTTTGCGCAACCCGCAGTGGCGAGACTTTGACTGGGCCGCCTTCGTTGATGGTTTCCGCCGGGTCCACCTGGGGTGGTTGTTTGCCGCGGCGGTTTGCGTGGCGTCGACTTACGCCGTTCGAGTCGTTCGCTGGATGCTCCTGATGCGACCGATTACGAGGAACGTAAATTTCAGGGATCTGTTGTCGGCAACCGTGATTGGCTTTGGAGCAGTCGCGTTACTTGGTCGCGCGGGAGAGTTTGTGCGGCCATACCTGATTGCTCGCCAGGCCAATGTGCCCGTAGCCGGGCAACTTTCGATCTGGCTGATCGAGCGTTTTCTCGACATGCTGATGATTCTGGCCCTAGCCGGAACGGCGATCAGTTACATGGACTGGGGCACGGACTCGGAATTGGCCGAATGGGCACAAGGCGCGGGCTACGGAATCATCGGCATCGCGGCGTTGGCGTTGGTCGTGCTGTTCGTTCTTCCACAGTTCTTCGATCAATTTCAGGCGCTGACCTTGCGGCTTGCGGCTCCATTGCCGTTGCGATTCCAAGACAAACTCGCCGAAATTCTCACGCGACTGGGCGAGGGCTTTCAGGGGCTGCGTGATTTCCCGAGCGTTGCCTACGCCTTCGGATCGAGCGCACTGCTGTGGTTCGTCCTGTGGCTGTCGTTTGACTTCATGCTGCGAGCCTGTCTGCCGGACCACTCTTTCGACCCGCAGCAGGTTCTAGTGTTTATGGGATTGTTGATGGTAGGTTCGGTGCTGCAGGTGCCGGGAATTGGGGGCGGCGTTCAGGTCGCAACTGTAGCGACGTTGACGCGTGTCTTTGGGATTGACGAAGAGCCGGCCTCAGTCACGGCGATCGTCGTCTGGCTAGCAACATTCATGCTCGCGGTACCGCCGGCGCTAGTACTTCTGGCCCGCCAGGGGCTCTCGCTGGGATCGCTGCGTGAGCTAGAATCAGAAGAGTAGTCGGGGGCTCGGACAATACATTGTGAACTGCCCATTTTGCGGCCATCCCGACCATAAAGTCATTGACTCTCGTGAGAATAAAGAGGGCAATGCGATTCGGCGCAGGCGTCATTGCTTAGCCTGTAATCGTCGCTTTACAACCTACGAGCGGATCGACGAGATACCGTACATGGTCGTCAAAAAAGACGGTCGCAGGGAGAAGTTTGACCGGCAGAACGTCCTCAACGGCCTGTTACGGGCGGTGGAGAAGCGATCGGTTTCGATGGGCGATTTACAGGCGATCGTAGCTGCGGCGGAAGCGATGGTCATGGAGTCGCCCGACCGCGAATGCCCCACCGCGAAGATTGGCGAATTGCTAATGGAAAAGCTGCGCTCGATCGATAAGGTTGCTTACGTGCGATTCGCGTCAGTCTATCGAGACTTTCAAGACGAGAAGGAATTTCTCAACGAGCTTGAAAGCCTAATTCGCCAAAAGAAGAGGCGCTAACACGGTAGGACCCTGCCAAAGCGACGCCGGAAGATGTCCGCGAATCCTAGGAAGCTGAATCACCGACAAGGGGTTCAATACCGCCGCACTATCGAATGGCAAACAAGCAAGGCTAACCGCATTGCTGTGATAGGATGAAATTTCCGTTAATGAGTCGCCGGTATCCGTGTGCCCGTGGCCGCAGGCGAAAGGGTTTGTATGCCCAAGAGAACATTCCAACCAAACAATCGTAAGCGTTTGAAAAAGCATGGCTTTCGCGAACGCATGAAGAGCCCGGGAGGCCGTCGGATTCTTTCGGCTCGTCGTGCAAAAGGACGCAAAACCCTCTCCGTCAGTGACGAGTAGGGCCGGCCGTCATTCTGTTGAGCGAAACTCGCACCAATTCCCTCCATCGAGACGTATTCTTCGCAGGGCTAGGTTTCAAGCCGTCTATCATGAAGGCGTTCGCTCCGGTTGCAGTCTGTTCACCGTTTTCATCCGTCCTACGGACACGTCCGCGCCCTCGCGTATTGGCATTACCGTCACGCGTAAGGTCGGAAATGCCGTCATTCGAAATCGCGCCAAGCGACTGTTTCGAGAGGCCGTGCGAAAGCACTTCGACCTGCTACCCGAGGGGATGGAGATCGTCCTGCATGCACGCAATGCGATCGTGTCTCGGCGAAGCGCCGAAGTAGAGGCTGAATTTGTCCGTCTGTTGCCACAAGCCATTCGACGAGCACTCCGTAGATGAGTTGCAGTCCGTTGACGCCCCGCTTGGCAGCGTCGGCCAGCGCGTGGTCGTCACGTTTTTGTTGGCTTACAAGTCCGCACTGTCTCCACTACTGCCGTCGTCGTGCAAGTTCTACCCAACGTGTTCGGCCTACGCTCAAGAGGCGGTCCAGCGCTACGGCGTGCGCCGCGGCTTAATTCTCACTGCGAAAAGATTGCTTCGGTGCCGCCCCTTCTCAGCGGGCGGGATTGATTTGGTCCCCGACGGTCCCCTACCCGATGCCTGATCCGAAATCAGAAGAACAGTTTATTCAGCGTAGGATGCTGTTGGCCGCCGTGCTCTCGGCGCTGGTCATGGGAGCGTACGTCTACTTCGGCCCCCGTCCCACGCCACCGGAGGAGCCTGCTGAAACCGCTCCGGCACAGCTCGAAACCGCTGTTGACCCAAGCCCGAACGAGAGCAGTGCTCCAGAAGCGTCGGACGAGGGCGAGAATGCCACCGATTCGCGTGAGGCGGAATCTGAACCCAGCGCGACTGCCATCAAAGCGGAGCGCGAGCACGAAGTCACTGTAGAAACTGATACCTTCACGGCGAAGTTTACCAATCGTGGCGCGGTTGTCCAAAGCTGGACGCTCGCCGACTACGATGACTCCTTAGGCGAGCCGCTCGATCTGGTTCATCAGCAGGGTGCCGAGGAATTCGGTCGACCGTTTCGCCTGGTCGAGCCCGGTGGCACCGCCATTCCGGGGGCAGATGAAGCCTTGTTTGTCGTCGATTCGGGACCGGCCGTCCGAAGAGCCCCGACAACCTTAACGTTCGAGTTTTCCGACGATAACCTTCGCATTCGGAAGATTTTTAAGTTTCAGAGAGAAGGCTATGTCGTCGGCGTCGAGACTGAAGTTCTTGAGGATGGGCGGCCTCGGCGCCACCTTGTCGAATGGGGAGGCGGGTTTGGCGATACCGCCCAGGTGCAAGACTTCGCTCACAGTCAGACGTTTTACTTCGACGCCGAGGGACTAACTCGCATTAGCGCGAGCGACGCCGAGGACGAAAGGCTGTCGAATTCCGGCCGCTATCAGTTCGTGGGAATCGCGGACCTATTCTTCGCGGCCGCGGCGATTCCTGGGGAAGTCGCCGAGATCGACCTTGAAACGAGCGCCGTCAGTATTGCGCCTTCCGGCGGCGAGCCAGACGAAAAGGAGTTGTTCGCCGCGGCCGCGTTTGGCGGCGCCGACCTCAACCGATTCGACTTCTTTATCGGGCCAAAGAGCCTTGACCAACTCGGTGCCGTGAACCGGGTGGGGCCATCGCTGCGGCAGGTCGTCGATTTCGGTTGGTTCGCCGTGATCGCTCAGCCAATTTTCATGATGCTCGGTTGGGTTTACGTCAACATTGTTGCCAACTGGGGCTGGAGCATTATCATCGTCACGACCTTCATTAACTTCTTGCTATTTCCGCTCAAGTACAAGAGCAGCAAGTCGATGAAGCGGATGCAACAAATACAGCCGCTGATCAAGCAGTTGAATGACAAGTACAAAGGGTTGTCGATGCGCGACCCGAAGAAGGCCAAGCAGACGGAGGAGCTGCAAGCCCTTTACAAGAAGTATGATGTGAATCCAGTTGGCGGCTGTCTGCCCATGATTTTGCAGATGCCGTTCTTTTTCGCCTTTTACAAGCTGTTGACCGTCGCGATCGAAATGCGGCACGCGGAATGGCTGTGGGTATCGGATTTGGCGGCTCCAGAGACACTGGCCATTCGCGTCTTACCGTTGGCGATGGTGGGCACTCAATTTTGGTCTCAGGCACTCACTCCGACGCCAACCGCCGACCCGGCGCAGGCCAAGGTAATGAAGTTGATGCCGCTGATGTTCGGCTTCATTTTCTATCAGTTTCAGGCAGGCCTGGTGTTATACTGGCTCACTAGCAATGTCGTCGGCGTGGCGCAGCAATACTTCCTGAACCAATTGCCCGGTGACGACCTGGAAATCGAAAAGCCGGGGCGCCGCGGCAAGAAGAAGAAAAAGGATACCGGGTAGCTCTCTTAGGGACCCTCAACCGTGTCCCCAAATCTTTTATGCCCCCCATCGAATGGACCGTTGACGCGCTAGCACCAAAGCTTGAGGATTTCCTTGAACCCGTGCTCGAAGCCGCTGATTTTGATCTCGATTACGACATCTACGCGGTCGAGAAAAAGTCCGCATTTATCAGTCCCGACATAGCCGTCGAGTTCGAGGGTGCGGATGTCGATCTCTTGCTCAGTCAGCGCGGCGAGGTGCTGCTGGCGTTGGAACAACTGACGCTCGAAGCGCTACGGATTCCCCACGAAGACCGCTTCCGAATTATCTTCGATGCGAAAGACTACCGCATGTTGCGCATCGAAGAATTGCGACTCAGCGCGGAAGCCGCCGCGGAGCAGGTCAAGTCTACTGGACGCCGGTTCGAGTTTGGTCCGATGACGTCACGCGAACGACGTATCATCCACATTGCGTTGCGTGAGGACGAAGCCGTAACGACGACGTCTGAAGGCGTGCCGCCTCGACGCTACGCCGTCGTCTACAAAAAGGGTTCCGAGCCAAAGTAGCCCGGCTAGGTCCGCCTTCGCTCGCGCCATCAGCCTTGCCCCCAATCGACCCCAACTTAGCCGTCATCGGCAACGATGACACCATCGTTGCGCTGTCGACGCCTCCGGGCCGCGGGGGAATTGCTGTCGTCCGAATCTCAGGAGACCGCACGGTTGAGATAGCTACGCAGCTCACGCCGCAAGCCCGGCTTGTCGCACGCAGCGCTGCTCTCGGCGAGGTCGTCGATGGATCAGGGATCGCGGTCGATCAGGCGCTCGTCACGCTGTTCCCGAAGCCGAATAGCTATACCGGCGAAGACGTGGTCGAAATCTCGAGCCATGGCTCTCCTCCCGTAGTGCGTTTTATTGTCGAACGCGCCATGGAATTGGGTGCGCGACTTGCCGAACCCGGCGAGTTCACACGCCGTGCGTACCGCAATGGCCGGATGGATCTCGTCCAGGCGGAAGCCGTGCGCGACTTGATCGACGCTGTCACCCTTTACCAGGCACGAGTGGCTGTGCGCCAGGTAGATGGCGAGTTGTCGAAGAAAATTCAGCCGCTCAAGAAACAAATCGTCGACTGTATATCGTTGCTCGAAGCCGGCATCGACTTTGCCGAGGACGATATCGACGTTGCCTCGGACGATCACATTCTCGATCGACTTGCGCCGGTCAAGCTTGGGGTAGCGCGGCTGGCCGACGGCTTCAAATTCGGCAAGGTCGTTCGATCAGGGCTGAAACTTGCTATCGTGGGTCGCCCCAACGTCGGCAAATCGAGCCTGTTTAACCGGCTGCTTGAGAGGGACCGCGCGATCGTCACTCCGACAGCCGGTACGACCCGCGACGCAATTGCGGAAATCGCTTCTTTCGACGGCATCCCGGTCGAACTCGTAGACACTGCCGGCATTCGCGCAACCGGCGATGCAATTGAAGCCGAGGGCGTCGAGCGCTCCTGGCGGGCCATCCAAGAGGCGGACCTCGCGTTGGTGGTTTTCGATCTTTCTGAGCCCGCACACCCAGACGACGACGAACTATGGCTGCGCGCCACCGAGGCATGCGACGCGATCGCCGTCGGCAACAAGTCAGACTTGAACCCCAAGCGCGGCGCGCAAGACACACTGATCAGCGTGTCCGCAAAAACGGGAGACGGCCTCGAAGAACTCCGCCGGCGTATTCGAGAGCATGCCCTGCCCGGGTTAAACACCGCCGACGACGGCGCGTTTGTAACCAACATCCGGCAAGAAGGCCTGCTTCGAACGACCCTTGAGGCCCTTGAGAAAACCGAGAACGCCATCCGCGAACGAGTGCCGCACGAAATGCTGCTGCTAGATCTCTATGAGGTGCTGCAGCCGCTCGACGAAATCACGGGCGCGACCACGCTCGCCGATATCCTCGACAACATATTTTCAACCTTCTGCATCGGCAAATGAACAGACGTCGCGTGGCGAGACGGCGATCTTGAACCCCGGCAGGGGTGGCATTTGAATTAGCCCTGGGTGGAGCGGAAGCGGAACCCAGGGAAGTTCAAGCCGCAAAACCGGCCGCACTCCACCAATCGAGCGCCCAGATCAAACACAGGCTGTTGAGCGGCGACTCGCGACTCATCTGGGTTGATCCAGTACCAACCCAGTGCCTGGTGAGGAACAGGTTTCGAGAGGCATCCGCCAGGCAGGCTACGCTCTAGAATAGGGTATGAAGGCAATCGTCCACGTCGCGCTCAAAAAAACCGTCTTAGATCCCCAGGGACGTACGATTTCCGCGGCGCTGAACAGTCAGGGCTACGACGCGGTTTCCGACGTGCGGCAGGGAAAATACTTCGAGATCGAACTTACTCGCGGAGTTGACCGAGAGACGGCTCAGGCGGCGATCGAAAAAATCGCCTCAGCAGTCCTCGCGAACCCTGTGATCGAAGATTTCAACGTCGAAATTCGAGACTAGCGACCGGATCACTAACGGGCTAGCGCCGCTTCAAAGTCGGTCGCTCGTCTTCGTCTTCCTCAGCCTCGACGTCGATGTCGTCGGTGGATATCGTTCCACCCGAGCTTGTCCGACGCAGGCGCGGCCGGTTCGGGTCTTCCTTGGTGTCTTTCCTGCGGACGACCAACTGCGACAGCCGGTCCTTCACTTGCAAAAATTCCGAGGTGTTCACCACGTACTCAGGCTTGCTGGGTAGAAGCTGGTCGATTGTCGTCTGGCTCTTCTTGATGCGCGAGCCGTGCGGTGGGTGGCTCGAAAAGAGTTTTGACATCGTACCCGGCCTACGCTTTTCGTCGGCCATCATCTTTTCGAAGAAATCGATAAACGACGTGGGGTCGTAACCGGACTTGTAGAGGTACTGAACGCCCAGGAAATCAGCCTCCGACTCCATGCCCCGAGAGAATTTCAAGAACCCCATTGGGATCGCAAAGCCGGCTGCCTGCCGGATGCCAAATCCCGTCCAGCCACCGAGGAACAGTAGCGGTATCGTAGCGAAGTTGACAAGCTGGCCTTTCGTCGCTTGACGCGTGCCGTGACGCGCGGCAACGTGGGCGATTTCGTGCGCCATCACGCCAGCAAGTTCCGATTCGCTATCAGCCCGCATCATCAATCCGGTGTGAACGTAAAAGAATCCACCAGGCAGAGCAAACGCGTTCACGACCTCGCTGTCGATCAGCTTGATCGTAAACGGAACCTTCGCATCGGAGTTGCGAACCAGATTTTGCCCGACACGATTGACGTACTCGGCGATTACCGGATCATCAATGATCTTGGCGTGTCGCTCGATGTCGTTGGCCAAACCTTTCCCTAGAGCGATCTCCTTCTCAAGTGAGTAGAAGTTCACGCCCTTGCCGACGTTGCGGTCGCCGATCGCTTCGACATCTTCCTTCTTGTTCTTGGGGTTGCGCTTCTCGACCGCTTTGTCTTCTTTGGCAAAGACGCCAACCGGAAGCACTAGGGCGAAAGCGAGCAGGGCGGACAACACTCGGTTGTTGAGAATCATGAGTATGTTATTTCTCCAGCGATCTTCGCGGCTCTGATCCCGCATGATTAGTATAGCCCCGCCACAAAGTCTCGTTCCTTCTTTGGGCGATGTGCACGGTGTTATCCCGTACGATGTCGAGTGTTTTGACGGTTCGAGAGCAGTTTCCGGTTACGGAAAATTACATCTATTTCAATCACGCGGCCGTTTCACCGCTTCCGACGCGCAGTGCGGAGGCGATGCGTGCTCAAATTTCGGACGTCGAGCAAGACGGCGTTCACGGCTTTCCGCGCTGGATGGCCGACTACGAGGGTCTTCGCAATGCCGCGGCGAAGATGATCCACTGCTCTCCGCGTGAGATCGCGATTACAAAAAATACGTCTGAAGAGTTGTCGGCCGTTGCCAACGGGCTTGATTGGAAACCGAGCGACGTCGTCGTCTGCCTCGAGGAGGATTTCCCCGCGAATGTTATGCCCTGGCGAGAACTTCAGGCTCGCCGCGGTGTTCGCCTGCGCAGCTTGAACATGCTTCGCGGTGCGCTCGATCTCGATCAAATCGACGCGGCTTGCGAGGGCGCCCGCCTGCTCGCTCTCAGTTACGTGCACTTTCTCAGCGGGTTTCGTCTCGACCTCAACGCCGTTGGAGAGATCTGCCGGCGCCGAAATTGCATTTTCGTCGTCGACGCCGTCCAGGGGATGGGGCCGTTCCCGATCAATGTTAAGCAAGCCGGAATTCACGCCCTATCGGCTTCCGGACACAAGTGGTTGCTCGGGCCCGAGGGCTGTGCCGCGTTTTACATTGACGCGGACATCATGCCGCAAGTCGAGCCGGTCGAATTTGGTTGGACCAACACCCAGGGCTTTGAGGAGTACCGGCGAGACGGGGAGTTGCGGGCTGATGCGGGCCGCTATGAATGCGGCACGCTAAATTCAGTGGGATGCGCGGGAATGCGCGCGTCGATCGAACTCTTGAATGAAATTGGCGCCGACCACGCATCGGCTAAGATCAACTCGCTCGTCGAACGCTTCTTAGCCGGCGCGGAACAAACGGGCTACGCTTCCGCCGCAATGCGAACTCAGGCCAGCGGCTCGGGAGTCGTGTCAGTGCAAAAGGACGGCGTCGATTCGGCCGCGACAGTGCGCATGCTGTTGGAAAACCGCATTTCGACAGCCCCGAGGTTTGGCTGGATCAGGGTCGCGCCACACGTCTACAACACCGCCGACGAGATCGACCGCCTGGTCGAGCTGTTGCCTTAGCCTGCCCTCGACGCCAAACTTGCGGTCGCCATATCGAGGGGTTACAATCGTACGCTCAAAGAAAAACTTGCGCGGAAAGCGCGACGCCAAGAAAGGAACAAAAAGATGAAATACATGGTTAGTTATGCCTTGCCGGCAAGCACCTATAACGAGGCCGTAGCGCGATTCCTAGCGGCTGGCGGCCTTCCACCAGCCGGCGTAAATCTAATCGGACGCTGGCATGGCATGAGTGGCAAAGGCTTTGCGGTCGCCGAGTGGTCCGACGTGATTCCGTTGGAAGTCACGCCCTGCCTTGACGACGCCGAAGCGGGCGAAGTCTTGCAAGCAGTCAAGGGCTAACGCCCAGCACGCGAAATTAAACGAAAACGATAACCGTCAAAGGCCGGGAACAGCCTGGCCGTCAACTCGAAATTTCCGGATTTGTCCGGTTTTCTCTAAAAATCGCCAGCCGGGAGTCATCCGACTCGCTTACGGCTGGTAATTCTTCTAACACTATTAAGTGGAACAAGGAAGTCCTAGAGTGCTCATCTAGTTCGACCCCCAGGTCGCATCATGAATGTAGCCCATCCGCCGGAATTGGCAGTGCTTTCCGCGCCCTTCACGTACAGTGTAAGGCCCGTGTGTCCGGTTGTCGGCTGAACGTATCGCTAGGTCACTGATTTCAAAGGCAAAAGAAATTTCAAAATCGCAGGACGGCTCTTCGGGCTGGTCCCGCCTTGGCCGTGGCGAGACTCAATCGCCCTGTTTTATGAACATTGAATTCACTGGAAGCTGCTGATTCATAGAGGCCATTGCTGGGTTACGTGAGTGTCCCCGATCTCCCGATCTCCGGGTTCGTGAGTGTCCCCGATCTCCCCGATCTCCCGTCTTGGCCGTTGCGAGACTCAATCGCGCTGTTTGATGAACATTGAGATCGCTTAAAGCTACTCATTCATAAGACTTTGCGAGGTTACGTGCGTCTCCCCGAGCTTTCTATGATCGCGTGTGGTTGAAGGTGTATTCGCCCAGCAAGCGCTCGCGGCCTGATTCGTCCGGCGCGACCAGCCGCGCGATCATTGTGCTCGTCGGCATGGTTCTTGCGAACGTGATCGACTCTTGGTAGACGACACTGCCGGCGTTGGCATCCACTGGGATGTCCGGCAGCCGTAATTGTTCGACGCCCCGTTCGTCACAGATCGACAGATCGACGCGCTTTGCGCCTTTCAAGTTTGCGGCCAAGCGCGCGATGAGAAAGTCGTCCTCCGCCGTCACGGTGCACTGGACGCTACCGCCCGCGGGCGGGGCGTACTGCCGTACGCGCAGGCCGTCGTCGGCGACACGGTGGAGAAACGCGTCGCTCACGACCATCCGCAGCGATCCCTTGCTCGCCAAGTTGCGAACTCCTTCGGCAAGCGCAGTCACTTCCCGCAGGCGTTCGGCGCAATGGCCGCACTGGAATAAGTGCTCCTCGACAGCTTCTTCTTCGGAGGGCTCAAGCGCCGCCAGCCAGTAGTCGGCTAGGACCGCCGCGTCCACCGGATCGGCACACGCCGCTTCGTATTTATCTTTTCCGTAGCTCTCGTTTTCGTAGCTCATGCGGCAACACCCATGCACGCGCGAAGTTGGTGGATCGCGCGGTGGCGAATCACCCGTAGGTTCGCCGGCGAAACGCCCAGGAAACGGGCGACATCGGCGCCGCTCTGCTCGTCATAGAAGGTCATAACGACTACGAAGCGCTCTCGCTCTTTCAACTTCTGCAAGCATTGCGCCAATTTTTCACGGTCGAGGCTCGGCATCGCAGGATTCGAGGCCCGTGGCACATCGTCCCCAAACTGCCGCAGCAAGCTTGCTTTTCTTTGCGCGCCGCGTCTGAGATTGAGCACCGTCATACGGCAAGTTCCCAATACAAAGGAGGCGAGCTTGTCGGGCTCGCGCAGGCGGCCGGCGCGTAGGGCTTCGAGTGTGGTGATGAGGACTTGCTGCGCGAGGTCGTCCGCGGCATGCTCGTCTCTAAGGTGACGCAGGCCGTACAGCCGAACGCGCGGGGCCATGCGGACGTAAAGCTCCTCCTCGGCCTCGGGGTTCGCGCCGGAGCCGATTTGCCGAACCAAATCGGCATCGCTGACCTCAACTTGCATCAACACAAATTGTATGTGTAACGGACGCCCGAGTCGTTACACATCCATTTCTTGAGTGGCCGGCCAATAAGGCAAGCCGAGAAAGCAAGAAGGAGAAAACAAGTTGATCGCTAGTAAAGAGACCGACACCCGCATTGACGAAGTTGCAGCCGGGATCTACCGCATCTGCCCGCCGCTGGACGTGATCCCGGGGGGCTTCACGTTCAATTCCTATCTGATTGACGACGACGAGCCGTTGTTGTTTCACACCGGCTGGCGGAAGATGTTTCCCGGCACGGTGGAGGCGATTCGGAAGGTGCTGCCTGCCGAAAAGCTGCGCTGGATCGGCGGATCGCACTTCGAAGGGGACGAGTTCGGCGCGATGAACGATCTGTTGGCGGTTGCGCCCGAAGCGACGCCGTTTGGCTCGGAAATCGGCGTCTTGACGTCGCTTAACGACTTCGCGGACCGGCCGCCGCGCGGCTTCGGAGACGGCGAAGAGTTTTCGATCGGCGGCCGCCGCATAAAGTGGATCTACACGCCACATGTTCCGCACGGCTGGGATTGCGGCGTGCTGTATGACATGTCGACGAAAACGCTGCTTTGCGGCGATTTGTTCACGCAACCGGGCGACAACCCGCCACCAGTGACCGAATCGGAAGTGCTCAGCGCAAGTGAGGGAATGCGCGGAATGATGGACTACTACGCCCATGCGACGAGCACCACGGCGATTTTGGAGAACTTGGCGAGCCTCGATTCGGAGATGCTCGCCTGTCAGCATGGGAGCGCGTACCGAGGCGACGCGGCGGGGCTGCTGCGCGAGTTGGCGGCCACGATCGAGGGGTAGGCGGCGTTGATTCCTTAAGAGCGACTGACCCGGCGGTGCGACCGGGGCCTGGAGGGAAGGAACACGGCGAGAGGGAGTGCGCTAGCGTTGGCGACGAGGACGGGCAGGGCGGCAGTTCGAGGCCGTTGCGCCAATGGTGCGATTTCGCAGCCCGCTTAAGAGCATGGCCGCCGGTCCGGTGCGCTTGTGAGTGGTGACGCCGCCGATCATCCTGGCGACGATCCCGTTTAGGAGACTACAAGCTTTGCACGGCCGGGCCGCCCTGACCCGCTCCTCACCTTAGGAGGAGGAGCCCGCTATGCGCAAACGCAATCGCAGAAAACCCGCCCGTCAGGTCGCGCCCACGAAGATCCGTAACGACGCGGCCGGCATCGATATCGGTGCTACAGAAGTCTACGTCGCCGTTGCACCCGACCGCGACCCCGAACCCGTTCGCTGTTTTTCCACATTCACCGTCGACCTCGAGCGGCTCGCCGCTTGGCTCAAAGAGTGCGGCGTCAAGACCGCCGCCATGGAGTCGACCGGGGTCTACTGGATTCCGCTCTTCGACATCCTTGAGAAGCATGGCTTCGAGGTCTGCTTGGTCAACGCTCGGCACGTCAAGAACGTGCCCGGACGCAAGAGCGATGTGCTCGATTGCCAATGGCTGCAGTACCTGCATGCGGTCGGGCTGCTGCGCGCGTCTTTTCGTCCGGCGAGCGATATCTGTGCCTTACGGGTGCTGCTGCGGCATCGCCAAAATCTGGTGCGCTACGCCGCCGCGCACGTGCAGCACATGCAGAAAGCGCTCGACCAAATGAACCTGCAATTGCACCACGTGCTCGCGGACATCAGCGGTCGGAGTGGGCTGCGCATACTCGACAGCATTCTTGCAGGCGAACGCGACCCGGTAGTTTTGGCGAAGCTGCGCGACCCGCGCGTACGCTCGTCCGAGGCGACGATCGCCAAGGCGCTGACGGGGAATTATCGCGATGAGCATTTGTTCACCTTGCAGCAGGCGTTGGAAACCTATCGTTACTACCAGCGACTGATCGAGGCCTGCGATCAGCAGATCGAAGCGCGCTTTGCCGACATGCCCGCGAAGGTCGATCTTGAAGAACAACCCTTAGCGCCGGCGCGACACAATCGGCGTGGGAACCAGGCGCACTTCGACTTGCGCTCGCATTGCTATCGCGTGTTGGGGACGGACCTGACGGCCGTGCCGGGTTTGCAAGCGCTGAGCGCTCAGGCGGTGGTCGCCGAAGTCGGCACTGACTTCTCGAAGTTTCCGAGCGCGGCGGCGTTCAGTTCGTGGGCGGCGCTTTGTCCGCACAACGACGTGACGGGCGGCAAGGTGATCCGGCGTGGAACGCGCAAGGTGAACAATCGGCTGGCCGTCGCCTTGCGCATTGCATCGCAGTCGCTCGTTCGCGACCAGTCGTATCTGGGTGACTACCATCGCCGCATGCGCGCGCGACTGGGACCGCCGGCGGCAACGACGGCGACCGCGCACAAGTTGGCGCGCATCATCTATCACCTCGTCACGACGGGCGAGGCCTATGACGAAACCGTCTTCGCAAGAGAACAACAACGCCAACACAAACGAAACGAGAACCGCCTCAGATCTCGAGCCCGCAGTTATGGCTTCGAACTCGTCCCCATCCAAGCTCCTCAGTAAAGTGTTCCTTAGGAGAGCGACTGACCCGGCGGTGCGACCGGGGCCTGGAGGGAAGGAACACGGCGAGAGGGAGTGCGCTAGCGTTGGCGACGAGGACGGGCAGGGCGGCAGTTCGAGGCCGTTGCGCCAATGGTGCGATTTCGCAGCCCGCTTAAGAGCATGGCCGCCGGTCCGGTGCGCTTGTGAGTGGTGACGCCGCCGATCATCCTGGCGACGATCCCGTTTAGGAGACTACAAGCTTTGCACGGCCGGGCCGCCCTGACCCGCTCCTCACCTTAGGAGGAGGAGCCCGCTATGCGCAAACGCAATCGCAGAAAACCCGCCCGTCAGGTCGCGCCCACGAAGATCCGTAACGACGCGGCCGGCATCGATATCGGTGCTACAGAAGTCT
Source organism: Bryobacterales bacterium (assembly GCA_965247305.1). Lineage (GTDB taxonomy): Bacteria > Acidobacteriota > Terriglobia > Bryobacterales > UBA6623 > CATQHP01. The sequence goes on from OZ252030.1 coordinate 7,059,231, forward strand.
ACGTCGCCGTTGCACCCGACCGCGACCCCGAACCCGTTCGCTGTTTTTCCACATTCACCGTCGACCTCGAGCGGCTCGCCGCTTGGCTCAAAGAGTGCGGCGTCAAGACCGCCGCCATGGAGTCGACCGGGGTCTACTGGATTCCGCTCTTCGACATCCTTGAGAAGCATGGCTTCGAGGTCTGCTTGGTCAACGCTCGGCACGTCAAGAACGTGCCCGGACGCAAGAGCGATGTGCTCGATTGCCAATGGCTGCAGTACCTGCATGCGGTCGGGCTGCTGCGCGCGTCTTTTCGTCCGGCGAGCGATATCTGTGCCTTACGGGTGCTGCTGCGGCATCGCCAAAATCTGGTGCGCTACGCCGCCGCGCACGTGCAGCACATGCAGAAAGCGCTCGACCAAATGAACCTGCAATTGCACCACGTGCTCGCGGACATCAGCGGTCGGAGTGGGCTGCGCATACTCGACAGCATTCTTGCAGGCGAACGCGACCCGGTAGTTTTGGCGAAGCTGCGCGACCCGCGCGTACGCTCGTCCGAGGCGACGATCGCCAAGGCGCTGACGGGGAATTATCGCGATGAGCATTTGTTCACCTTGCAGCAGGCGTTGGAAACCTATCGTTACTACCAGCGACTGATCGAGGCCTGCGATCAGCAGATCGAAGCGCGCTTTGCCGACATGCCCGCGAAGGTCGATCTTGAAGAACAACCCTTAGCGCCGGCGCGACACAATCGGCGTGGGAACCAGGCGCACTTCGACTTGCGCTCGCATTGCTATCGCGTGTTGGGGACGGACCTGACGGCCGTGCCGGGTTTGCAAGCGCTGAGCGCTCAGGCGGTGGTCGCCGAAGTCGGCACTGACTTCTCGAAGTTTCCGAGCGCGGCGGCGTTCAGTTCGTGGGCGGCGCTTTGTCCGCACAACGACGTGACGGGCGGCAAGGTGATCCGGCGTGGAACGCGCAAGGTGAACAATCGGCTGGCCGTCGCCTTGCGCATTGCATCGCAGTCGCTCGTTCGCGACCAGTCGTATCTGGGTGACTACCATCGCCGCATGCGCGCGCGACTGGGACCGCCGGCGGCAACGACGGCGACCGCGCACAAGTTGGCGCGCATCATCTATCACCTCGTCACGACGGGCGAGGCCTATGACGAAACCGTCTTCGCAAGAGAACAACAACGCCAACACAAACGAAACGAGAACCGCCTCAGATCTCGAGCCCGCAGTTATGGCTTCGAACTCGTCCCCATCCAAGCTCCTCAGTAAAGTGTTCCTTAGGAGGGTACTGGCACTCCATTCCTGTGCCCTCACCTCCTCGCGTTTGCTGCTACATTCTGATTGCTGTAAGTCAATGCCATATAAGGCCATGTGGAGTGCACCCCAAAACTGAGACAGATGAAAGTGGGACAATTTTCAGTGAATGGAAAAGGAGTCCCCGATGAGAGAGAGAAAAGATAGGGTTGCGAGGAAGCAGCGCTCGTATGAAGTTGAGTTCAAGGAATTGGCGGTAAGCCGCATGCTTCGCGGTGAGAACGTCGTCAAATTGAGCGGTGAGTTGGACGTGCGGCGCAGCGTGTTGTATCGCTGGCGCGACACCTACCGCGCCGAGGGACGCAGCGGTCTTGAGCGGCGTCAAGGGCGGCCGCGTCCCGGACAAGAGGTTGTGCAATTGGATAGCGATCCGAGCGCCGATCGCATTGCCGAACTCGAACGCCTAGTCGGTCAACAAGCGGCGGAATTGGATTTTTTCGAACGAGCCTTCAACGCCTTAAAACCGGCGATGCCGAACCAAGTCGCTCGCAACGCGAGCGGCTCTACAGCGTCATCGACGAAACCCGCGTCGAAGGCCGACTCAGCATCGAGCGAGGCTGCGAACTCGCCGCAGTCAGTCGAGCGGGATATTACCGGCAATTAGAGCGAGACAAACCCGCCGAAGCGAACATCGAACTCCGGGATCGTATGCAACGCATTACGCTCGCAAATCGCCGCTACGGCTATCGTCGAGTGACCGCCGAACTGCGTAGGCAGGGCTTTACGGTGAACCACAAGAAGGTCTTGCGGCTGATGCGCAACGACAATCTGCTGGCGATACGCAAGCGCCGCTACGTATTGACGACGGACTCGGATCAGCACCGCGCGATCTACCCAAACTGGGCCAAAAACCTGCAGATCGACGGTCTCGATCAGCTCTGGCAGGCCGCCATCAGCTACGTGCGCATGCGCCGTTCGTTCGTCTACTTGGCGGTCGTGATGGACTCGTATTCCCGGCGCGTGGTGGGCTGGGAATTGGGGCCTTCCCTCGAGGCCATATTGGCAGTGAACGCGCTGCGCAAAGCGATCGAGTTTCGCTGTCCGAAGCCGGGGCTGGTGCATCATTCCGATCAAGGCACGCAATATACCTCGCGGGCTTATGTCAGTCTGCTGGAAGAAAACGGCGCGTTGATCTCGATGAGCCGGCGAGGAAACCCGTACGACAAGGCGCGCATGGAAAGTTTTATGAAGACGCTCAAAAGCGAGGAGGTGAACCTACAGACGTATCAATCGATGGACGAAGCGCGCGCTTCGATCGAGGAGTTTATCGACGCGGTGTACAACCAAAAGCGGCTGCATTCGGCGCTGGGATATCGGCCTCCGCAGGAGTTCGAGCAGTTGTTGCCAGCGAGCGAAGAGCTCAGAAACCCGCAGTTTGAGTTTTCTGAGGCATGAGGAAATCTATCGAGACAGTGGTCGCACTCGGGACGGGAGAATGTCCCGCCCCGAGCGCTCATCGTCTCGCTGAGTTTCCAGCCGGGTATTGCTTGGCGGGTTGCTCTCCAGCATTGCCCGCCTCCGCTTTCCCGGCCGTTTTCAAGTGTGCGGCACGTTCGCCGAAAAGGCTATACTTTTTCAGCGAACGGCAACTGTCCCATTTTTAAGCTGTCTCAGCTTAGGGGTGCATGCCATGCGAGGTTTTACCCCTGTCCCCGATCGCCCTGTCCCCGATCGCCCACTGCCAGTCCTTCCTGGCTAGTCTAAGCCATCACGTCCACGCATCCTTGAGTGACAATCCACCCACTCTGGGCTTTGAAGTCGCAGTATCGGCAAGAATATTTACAAGCCTGGTGTCGGAGGTGTCAAGACAGTCACCTATCGTACCGGGCACATGGGTCACACGAAATCACACCTCCTCCGCCGAAATGGCCGGATTTGGCCGCATCTGGCCGGATAACGCCATCGCGCGCGCGAGCCCTCGTAGGCGCAGCTTCCGCTGCCGCCTGTTTCCCCGTCTAGTCGCCGTTCATGCGCAACCCTCACTTCGCTGTCCGCCGTTCCAGGATAAGACCCGAGTCACGGGATTTTTGGGCTGTGTTGCCCGGGCGCAGCCTCGCTGTCGAGTCGAAATGTCCGGAAATGTCCGGATTTGTCCGGTTTTCTCTAAAAATCGCCGGGTGGGGATAATCCGACACACTTATACTTGGAATTTCTTCTAACACTGCTAAGTGGAACAAGGAACTCCTCGCGTGCCATCTAAGTCGATCCGCAGGTCGCATCATGAATGCCGCCCATTGGCCGGATTTGGCAGGGTTCTAGTGAAATTTTCGAGGCGCCTTGCATGGCTTTCGCTATCCTCCAAATATAGTGTAAGACCCGTGTGTCCGGTTTTCGGTCGACCGTATCGCTAGGTTACTGATTTCAAAGGCAAAAGAAATTTCAAAACCCCGGTACGGCCGTTTTGGCGGATTCTGCCTAGGCCGTTGCGAGACTCAATCGCCCTGTTTTATGAACACTGAGATCGCTGGAGGCTGCTGATTCATAAAGGCTTTGCCGGAGTTACGTGAGTGTCCCCGATCTTCTGAGTGTCCCCTTTCTACTGGTCTCGTTTTCCGTAGGCACTCCACGTGCGCATTCCATATCGTCCCCTTTTACCTATTCAGGCACATTCAGATCGTCCCCTTCAGATCATCTCGTCACCGATCTCGCGCTAGCTGGAGGGGCGCCAAGCACTGACGCCGTAATAAGCCCCCACGATGGCGGTAAGGAAGGCTTCGATCGATGCGAAGAGCCCCTGAGCCCCCTGAATCGCGCCGAGAATCTTGCAGTCCCTGGTACCGTCAATGAAAGCTGCGAGAAAAAGCAATGCAAACGACATGACAATCGCCGTAAGGCAGATATAGGCCATTTTGCGCCGGTTCTTGAAATTGTTGCGAGCATATAATATGAGCTTCGCCTTATCCTCGTCGGATATGTCGGGATCCTTGACGATGTCTATCATCCGGTCAATCGGATTCCGCGCTGAACTGGTCACCTCAAGTCCGGGCACTACGGAATTGGCCTTTTCCTTCTTCTTGGCCTCCTGTTTGGCCTTTGCGTCAGCTTCCGCTTTAGCCCTTGCGTCAGCTTCCTTCTGGTCGTCTCCGTTAGCCATTTCTGTTAGTTCTCCTAATTGAGCTTTGCAATTCGATGTTTGTAGCCGCTATTTGGCGCAAACACTATAACAAAGGTGGTCTGGTCCGTCAAGCCACACTGGAATCCGTTGGATCCGTTGGGAAGATCCGGGGAGATCCGGGGAGATCCCGGGGAGCTCCGGGACGGAGCCCTAATCTGAAGGAATGTTGGTGGCACAGGGGAACACGGCGACAAGGCCCTTTGCCGGTAGCGGTTTGGACTCTAACTCACTATATATCAGTCAACTACGGCTCAGGAGGCGGTCTCACGAACGACGTTGCTAGCGCCGCTCGCCAAGACTCGGTGATCCTGGACGCTGATTCTAAATGAATTGCTGCACTCGCGAATTACCGGCCGTGAGAATGGGCGTCGTCTCCTTCGCTATCCCCATTGCTACCAGTTTGCTGTCGCCAAATCCCTATCGACCGATTTGGGGCAACTTCAACATTTACACGGATTGACTAGACGCTAGAATTTAATAGGCCGATTCATTCGTAAAGGACTAATCAATCATGCAACGTACTCCCCTCTACTTGCTATTCGTTCTGATATTACTTTCGAGCCTTGCCTCGCTCCCGTTGAGCGCGCAGAATCCGAGACGCTTCGGAACGATAAATTGTCAGCCGACTCTCGACGAGATACCTCGAGATCCTCTCGGGCTGACGAGTCAGCTCGGCACACTCCAACTCTCGTGTACCAACGACGGTCGAGTGCCGGACGGAGAAACCGTGGAATTTCGCTCCCACGTCGTGGTTGACCTCTTGATCTCAGTAAATGCGCCAGTTACGAATCGCATCGATTTTGGCGCGGGTGACGACGTCACCGATATTGTTCTGGCTTTTGGCGGCGATGACGATACCGCTCGCGCCCTCGCGTCGATGGGTTCTTCGGTCGATCCGCGATTTCCGCGGCCGCAGTACGGGCGGCTGGTGGCGCAGCACGGTCAACTCACCGAGACCGGCAAGAGACTCGGTATTGACCGCAAGAATCATACGGCGGAGACCGATTCCCTCCTCGTCTTCGAAAACGTGCCAGTCCCCATACCGTTAGCCCCGAACGGTACATATCCCGGCTGCCATAGCTTCTCGCACTCGGATATGGAGGGTTGCATGCCGCCTGTAATCGACATCGAACTGCGCAACGTCAAAGCCGACGGGAGCATCTTGCATCTGGACCGAGACGAACCGTTCTCACTCGAATCCGAATGGAATAGCAACCGGTTTGGCGACCCGCAAACTGTGACTGCTCGGCTGCCACCGTGCCGGCCCTCGCCCGCCGTGTTCCCGAGAGAGTGTAGCGGCCCTCCGCCGGCGACTGGCGTCCGCGAGTGCGGCACGTTTTGGTTTTTCAACCCCGACGACCAAGCGAACCTAGATTTGTGCGTCAAGGTCCTCGATGGTACGACGATCAACGATCGATTCTGGGTGTTCGCAGCCGCGACTACTGATGTGGAGTACACACTTACGGTGACCAACACCGGCCCAGGCGCAACGGGTCGATTCCCGAGACCTGTTTTCAACTACGACCCCCTTGGAATCGGAGGTGAACTCGATTTGACTGGTCGACCCGTAGAAGCGCCGAGCGGCCCGTTCCTTTTTGAGATTCCTGACGGCACGAACCGCGATGACCTGAACTTCGATTTTGCACTGCGTGCTCCAACCAAGGAAGACTTGCTCACAACGGCGTTTACACTCAACCCCGCTCCAACGATTGATCTATCCCTACCATCGGCCGACGCGCCGATGCCGCGCTATCTCGACATCCGCGAGCTTGATCTTTCACCGAGTGATCTTGCCGACCAGCTTGGGGGATGCCCAAGCATTGACCTCTCGACAGGTGCGCCCTCTTGTGGCGCGTCAATTCGAAGCGTGACGGACATCAGTTTTATCGAGGGAGAATTGGTGCGAAACGGATTTTTCTCGGTATTCACATCTGGAGGGCCGCCGCAGAGCTTTGCCGCGCCCTCGCTTCCGCTTGGTCAAAATGCCCCAGTACGAATCAAGATCACACAGGGCCCCATAACCGTTGAGGCTATCGACGTCTTCTGGAACGGCACTCAGTACAACGGCATCGTTCCCAAAGACGCACCGCTGGGTGACGTGGAAATAAGGCTATGCGTAGGCGACCAGGAGAGCGCACCGTTCGCCTCGACAATCGTTGCCCGCAACCCAAGACTATTTACGCTCGACGGCAACAGCTCGGGAATGGGCGTATTTCAGAAGTTCAACGCTGATCGCATTCCGACGGTCCCGATTTTCACCGACGGCTTCGAAAGCGGCGATATCAGCGCTTGGGGTTCGGGATTGGGGACCTCTCCAGCTCGTAGTGACCGCGACGCCTCAGCGGTCGAAAATTACGCCGACGGTGCCCAAATCGACATGCGTTTGGGTGGCGTTCCCTTCGAGCGAGCACTCTACGCCGGCCCGAACCCCGGGTTTCCGGCACTCGATCAGTACAACGGCGTGCCCGCTCCAAACAGCCCATCCGGATGTGTCGTTCCATTCGAAGTTTCATTCGATGGCGAGCCTCCCAGCAATTTCGCCTCGATGCCTGTATCTCCGAATGGCGGTCCCTGCGAAGACCCACTCAACCCTTACCTCGAAGACGGAGGCGCATGGCCGAGGGGCATCCTCGATTTTCAATTACTGCAGGCTCGAGTCACGGTCCCAGCGCCAGACGGGAGCCGGTCGCGGATATTCGTCGAACAAGCGCGCGCCGAGGCAGGACTGTACGGCATTCTCAATCTGAACCTCGGCGTCCATTACCCCTCTTTGGGCACCTGTGCGGCGTCTAATGGACCCGGCACTCAGCAGAGCGATGTGCTGCGACGCTCGCCGCCGGTGGCGCTTGAGACCGGAGAGTTTCGCATTGTTCACGGGACCGACACTTTTATGCTCGAAAATACACGGCCGGGGGTGGACTCGTGGAGGTGGCAAAGTCTGGATCGAAGCGATTTCATGCTTGTTTCGGGAGATCAATACACCCTGCGTCACACGGGAGGGGCCGGCGTTCCTGCCTTTGACCAGCCGTTCACGATCGATCGGCCACTGCCCCGAAACCCGGAATCACCGCTGTGGACGAACCAGGATGACTTCGGGCGAGAAACGGAGCCCGGCATCGACCTGAATATCGAGTGGAATTCGATAGGCCTCGATCCGAATACAACGGCAATTACGATCTCGGGTGTGAGCGTCGGAGACGGGAACGTCGGCGGTTTCATTTGTACCTTGGACCCAACACTTGGCACACACACGGTACCTGGTCGAATGACCGCCAATATTCCAGTGACTCGCGATCAAGGCCGCGCCATTCCGTTGGGAGCCATCGCGGTAGGGACGATTGGGACAGAGGAGCGTAGAATTCCGATCGAGCGTCCGAGCGAGCGTGGAATGCGGGCTTACATTGATGTTCAAGAACGCGATGTGCTCAGTACCGTGTTTGACACGTGTGCCTTTGCGACTTGCCCCTAGCTACCGGCCGCGCCAGATCAATTTTTGGGCAGGACCGATGCTGTGGTTGGCGTTTGCGGTTGGCACATTGCAGACGTTTTACCTGGCATTCCGATTCGCGCACGCCTTCGACGGCGCGACCGCAACGGGCGCAGTTTCGCCGTCGAATCGAAATGTCCGGAAATGTCCGGATTTGTCCGGTTGTGGCCGGATAACGCCATCGCGACATTGTAAAAGACCGCTCGAAGCTGACCGCCTGAAAGGCGGTGGGTTTGGACCCGGTACTTTGAACTAAATGACCGTCGGCCGACGCGTCGTCGGCATGTGAGCTGGAATCGGGTGGGACCAAGAATTGCGTTAGAACAGACGACGTTGTCGCAAGAAGCATTGCGACAACAAGAACGTGTGGCGCAAATGTTGAGATTGAAACCTGGAATCTGGCCCCTCAATCCGGTAACCGGAACGCGACTACACTACCTCCGGCCGGTCTGCCCGACTTGCCTCCACCCGCCGAAATCACAACATACTGCCTGCCGTCCGCCATATAGGTGCTCGGCGTCGCGTTTCCACCGAACGGCAACTTCGCTTTCCACAGAATCTCTCCCGTCTCTTTGTCGAACGCCCGAAACGTCTCATCCGCCGTGGCCCCGATGAAGATCAACCCTCCCGCCGTTACGACCGGCCCTCCATAGTTCTCCGTGCCGGTCGGCGGAATTCCTCGCGCGGTCAACTCGGGATACTCGCCGAGGACGACCTTCCACTTGATCTCGCCAGTGTTCAAATCCACCGCGTTCAACGTGCCCCAAGGCGGCTTGATCGCCGGATACCCTTCGTCATCGAGGTAGCGCCGAAAGCCCGCGTAGGAATATGGCGGGTCTTCCAAGCGGGCGCCGCGTTCTCTCCGCCCGAGGCCGTCGTACTCCGACTCAGGTTTCTCGCGACCGAACAAGTAGTCGACGATCGCCTGCCGCTGGCCCACCCCGAGCGAGCCGAACCCGGGCATCCTACCCCCGCCCCCGTCTTTCACCACTCGGGCGACATGCTCAGGGCTCCGAGATTCGGCGATCTTGAGCAACGAGGGAAGGCCCGCATCGCCGTCGCCAGCACGGTCGGCCCCATGGCAATACGAGCAGTGAATCCTGTACCCACGCTCGCCCAACGAAAGCAGCTCTCCGTCCTCACCCCGCGTGGATACCAACTTGTAGATCCAGGGCATTTCGTTCACGTTGACGTAGTAGATCCCATCCAGGTCCGCCGCGCCGCCGCCCCATTCCATCCCTCCGTCGAAACCGGGAAAGATGATCGTCTCCTTCAAGCTCGGCGCCGGGAACGACCCGTACGAGCCGACTAGCTCGTAACGCAGTTTGGTCATGGCCGCTGCTTCGGGCGAGACGTTCGAAACGTCATCGCCCGAATAGATCTGGCGCGTCAACGGTGGCGGCTTCGTCGGAAACGGCTGCGTCGGCCAGGTCTCGACTCCCGGCAAGCTGCTCTGGGGAACTGGCTTCTCATGGATCGGCCACAGCGGCTCACCCGTCACGCGGTCGAAGACGAACAGCAAGCCGTTCTTCGTTCCCTGCGCCAAAGCGTCGATCTTGCGCCCGTGGTGCGTCACGGTCAGTAGCACCGGCGGCGTCGGCAGGTCTTTGTCGAGCAAATCGTGGTGAACCAACTGCTGATGCCAAATCCTCTTGCCGGTTTTTGCTTCTAACGCGATCACCGAATTCGCAAAAAGATTCTCCCCGTGGCGGTCGCCTCCCCAGAAATCGGGCCAGGCGGTCTCGGTCGGCACGTAGACGATGCCGCGTTCCTCGTCGAGAGAGAGCCCCGACCAGTTCGAAGCCCCGCCTGCGGTCTTGTACGACTCTGGCTCCCAAGAGTGATAGCCGTATTCGCCCGGTCGTGGAATCGTATAGAAGATCCACTCCATGTCGCCGCTTCGCACGTCATAGGCCCGAATGGTGCCTGGTCCGTTGGTATTGCCGCCGACGATGTAGAGATCTTCGAAGATCACCCCGGGTGTGTTAATCGCCACGCTCGGCGGCCCAGGCCGGTCCTGAGTCTCGACGCCCTCGCCGAGGTGAATCGAGCCTCCTTTTCCAAAGCTCTCGATCAGGTTGCCGGTGTCGGCGTCAAGCGCATAGAGATACGTCCCAACTCCGGTAAAGATCCGCCGAGCCCTGCTTGTACTGTCTGCTGGGCTATCCTCCCAGTAGACGACGCCCCGCTGCCGCGCGCCGATCCTTCCGTCGAAAACGCTTGCCGGATCCCAGCGCCAGATCTCCTTGCCTGTCGCCGCATTGAGCGCAATCACCTTCCGCGTTGGCGATACCGTATAGAGCACGCCTCGGACGATCAGCGGATTCGCCTGAAACTCCCCGCGATCGCCGGTGTCGAACGTCCAGGCCACCTCGAGTTGGCCGACGTTGTTCTTGTTGATCTGGTCCAGCGTCGAATAGTGCGAGCGGTCCTTGCCGCCTAGATACACGGGCCACTCGAGGTCACTCGCTCCGCCCGCCGCGCAACACAGCAGCATCCAAATCAGGCACGTCTTTCGCATTCCCATACTGTATCCTCGACCTAGCCCAACTCCGGTCAACCATAGCGAGAACGAAGACCATCATGCGTGTGCGATCGTCATCTGCGATCTGTTTGGCCTGCCTGCTAGCGCTGACGCTCGCGGTGCGGGCCGTGGAATCCGCGGACAAGTCCAATCCCAACGTCATCCTGATCTTGTCGGACGACATGGGCTATTCCGATTTACCCAAGTTCGAAGAATCCGAGATTCCGACGCCCGCGATTGACCGGCTTGCCGAAGAGGGCACGCTCTTTGCGAATGCGTATGTGAGATCCAGTGAGATCCGAGTGAGATCCGTGAGATCCGGGACGGAGATCCGGGACGGAGATCCGGGACGGAGCCCTAATCTGGAGGAATGTTGATTTCACAGGGATGAGCGGGCCACGAAAAAGAGCCTCACAGCCTTGCGTTCGCTAGTCTCATTGAAATGACAGGATTTGTCAGCGATTTTACGGCTCCGTCCCTAAAGAGTGCTGTAGAGTCCGCTCGTGATATATTCGCCGCCGGTAGAATGAAGTTGGACGTTGCCTTCCGCTCGTCCATCTAACCATCGAAAAGGAGCCTTTTGTTCATGCACAAGTTCGCAAAGATTTCTCTCATCGCGGCTGTCGGGGTCGTTCTGTTCGGCGCAGGTCTGCTGATTGGCGCAGACGTCAAAATCGAAAAGCCGAGCTCAGTCATCCACGTCGTCACGCTCGATTGGAATGACGATGCAAGTCCCGAGCAGATCCAGGCGGCGCTGGACGGAGTCGCGAGCATGAATTATCCGGGCATCAAGCGTGTTTGGCTGCGATCGATCAAGTCGCAGACCAAGCAAGCCGCGTTTGCGATGGAATTCGAGAGCGAGAAGGCGCTTGAGGACTATGCCGGAAGTCCAGCGCAAGCAAATTGGTACAAATTGTACGAGCCTGTCCGGAGGCAGTCGGTCACGAGCGACATTACCAACTAGTGTAGTGCGCCATAAATAATGTAACTTATAGTATCTTCGTGTCGCCTTTACTAGTAGAAGGCACACGGATGCGAAGAGCAGAGCCAGTCCCATTGACGCAGGAGCAGCGTAGGCAGTTGGAGCGCTACGCGAACGGTCGTCGGGTCGCTGTTCGTCTGGCGTTGCGAGCCAGGATCATCGTGCTCGCCGCCGACGGTCTTGAGAACAAACGGATTGCCGCGCAGCTGTCGGTCTCGCGTCAGTTGGTGGCGCGCTGGCGAAGCCGTTTTCTTGAATCCGGCGTCGCCGGCATCGAAAAGGACGCCCCGCGGCCCGGCCGTAAGCCCGCCATCTGCTCCCCAACAGTGCAACAGATCATCCACAAGACGACCCGCGAAACGCCAGCCAACGCCACCCATTGGAGCCGCCGCACGATGGCCGCCGCGGTCGGCGTCAGCGCCTCCACCGTGGGTCGCATTTGGCGCGCCCACGGCCTCAAGCCGCATCGCGTCAAGACCTTCAAACTCAGCAACGACCCGCGCTTCGCCGAAAAACTCGACGACATCATCGGACTTTATCTCAACCCGCCCGAGCATGCCCTCGTTCTTTGCCTCGACGAGAAGTCACAGATTCAAGCCCTCGACCGCACCCAGCCCGGCCTGCCCCTGAAAAAGGGACGCGGCCGGACCATGACCCACGACTACAAACGCAACGGCACAACCACCTTGTTCGCCGCGCTCAACACGCTCGACGGCTCGGTGATCGGAACCTGCATGCCCAAGCACCGCCACCAAGAATGGCTGCGCTTCTTGCGCTTGCTTGAAAACCAGACCCCCAAGGACAAGCAGATCCATTTGATCGTGGACAACTATGCCACTCACAAACACGCCACGGTGAAACGCTGGCTGCAGCGCAATAAACGCTTCCACGTCCATTTCACGCCCACCTCAGCGTCGTGGCTGAACATGGTGGAGAGGTTCTTCCGAGACCTCACCGATAAGCGCATCCGCCACGGTGTCTTTCGTAGCGTCGGCGAACTCACCACCGCCATCGAAGACTACATCGCTCGACACAATCAGCAGCCCAAGCCCTTCATCTGGACTGCTACCGCTTCCGACACCCTTGAGAAGGTCAAGCGCGGCAAAGCCGCTCTTCTTAAGGTTCAATCTGATTGACGCACTACACTAGATAGCGTGGATCGGGGCGGAGCCCGAACGCGGACGGCGAAGTCGTTTGAACTAAACCGCTGGTACAAATCGGGCTCCGTCAGCAACGCTCCGATTCTATTTGTCGTCATAAATTGCGTCGCTGTCGGAGTAACCACGTAGGAACTGCTCCGCAGTCAGTCGCCGCCAGTCGGCATCGGCGTCGACGACGACTCGTAGTGCTTGATCGCGGCCAACCTGTGACAGCAGGTCCGCGGGGACTTCCAACGTGCCGGGCGGTCCGAGTCGAGACTGGGATTCAAACGTCTTCATGAGAAGTCTACCGGCATCATTCTGTCAGCCGTTCAGGGGCTGAAGAGATCTAACTCGCATTTCTCACGACCTGACGGCGAACGCGCGCTATAAGTGCGCCACTACTCCGTTGCGCTCGATCGCGAGTGCTCGACGGACTGCAAAAGTTCGCCCGCTCGCGAAGATTTTACGACTGCCCCGCCGGTTTATCCGGCGATTTCGCGTTGTCCCTTGTTGCCCAAGAACCTTGCGGGCCCGATGGACTTGCTCTGATGTGAGGATGCGCGGACGACCCGCTCGGCGTCCCAGGCGTTCGGCCGCATGTATGCCCGCCCTTGTCCGTTCGGAGATCAACGCGCGTTCGAATTCAGCTAGCGCTCGCATCATGCGAAAGATGAAGAGACCACTTGCTGGCGGATCTCCCGAATCTAGCGGCAAGATACGACCGTCCATCGTGTTGCGAAAGCAAAATCGAAATACGAGGTGTCGGGGCTGGCCCATCCCACCCCAGGCTTTGCGCCTAAGTCAAAATCTCGTTCACTATACGCCCGTGAACATCTGTTAGCCGGAAGTCGCGTCCGGCATAGCGATAGGTCAGCTTCTTGTGGTCGAGGCCGAGCAAATGAAGCATCGTAGCGTGCAGGTCGTGTAGATGAACTTTGTCCTCGACGGCCTCGCCCGTCGCGTTGCAACGCCCGTGGCGAATGCCGCCCTTGACGCCGCCGCCGGCCATCCACATCGTGTAGCCACGGTTGTTGTGGCGTCGGCCGTCGCCGTTGTTCTGCTCGTAGGTTGATCGGCCGAATTCCCCGCCCCAAACGATCAACGTGTCTTCGAGTAGCCCGCGTTGCTTCAGATCGGTCATCAGTGCGGCGATCGGTTTGTCCGTTGCGGTCGCATTGGCTTTGAGGCGGACGCGTAGTCGATTGTGCTGATCCCATCCGCGGTGCCCGAGTTCGATGAAACGTACTCCTGATTCCGCCATGCGCCGGGCAAGAAGGCACTGCGTACCGAAGTCTCTGGTGACCTTCTCATTCACGCCGTACATTTCGCGAACGTGTTCAGGCTCGTTGGAAACGTCCATGACGTTTGGGACAGCCTTTTGCATCTTGAACGCGAGTTCGTAGGACTGGATCACGCCCTCGATTTGATTGTCGACCTTGGCTTCTTCAAGTAATCCGCGGTTGAGGTCTTGGACGAAGTCCATCTGGCGACGCTGCGCGTCGAGGCCCATTCGGGGGTTACGGATATTCTCGATCGGGTCGCCGCCGTCAGCGATGTTCAGTCGGGTGCCTTGGAATGTCGCGGGCAAGAAAGCCGAACCATAGAGCGACGCGCCTCCCACGGGCGGGGGGTTCATCGTGACGAAACCGGGGAGGTCCTGGTTTTCTGTCCCGAGGCCATAGACGATCCAGGAACCCATCGAAGGACGTACGAAAGTGATGTTGCCGGTATGCGTAAAGATCGATGCCTGCGGGTGGGCGGGCGTGTCGGTGTGCATTCCATTGAGCAGACAGAGTTCGTCGGCGTGCTTTTGGAGATGCGGGAACACCTCGGATATGGGCAGGCCGCTCTCGCCGCAGCGGTCAAACTTGTAGACGGGCGGCAGAATCTTTCCGCCCTGCCTGCCGATCGCGAGGTCCATCTCGGCGTTCTGACCGGCGTGCTTTTCTAACTCAGGGTTGTAATCGAAGGTCTCGTGCTGGGTCGGAGCCCCCTGCATGAACAGGAAAATAACTCGCTTGACCTTTGGCTCGAAATGCGGTTTTTTGGGCAACAGCGGGCTCTGGAAGGAGTTGGCGCCGAGCGCCTCTTGCGCCGCAAGGCTTGCAAAGGCGGTATAGCCGAAACCGGCGGTTGCCGATTTCAGGAAATTTCGGCGATTGAAGTCTGTGATGCTCATCTCGACCCTTTCAAATTATCGGTCACGCTAGCCGCGGTAACGAAACTCGGCGCTGCTAAACAACGCGTGATAGAGGCGCGCCCAAGCTTCCTGTCTGCCACTTGTCGGCGTCGTCGCGGTCTTGGTTGCTGACTGCCTGGACTCTTGGAGGAATGTCGACAGCTCGTCGAAATCGCGTGGGTCGGCGGGTCGGCCTATGAGATTTTCCATGAGTTCGCTTATTTTGGCGCGACGCAAATTGCCTTTGTTGTCGGCGAAGAGTCGACCGACCGCACGCGGGCGATTCTTCGCGGCCGGCAACTGTTCAGCTACAAATTTCTTAGCAGTTGACATCTCGGCATCGGTCGGCTGACGGCGCAGCAACGTTGTCAGCGCGGCGAACATCCATTCTCCGGCATTCATTCTGGCCTTGGCGGGCGCACGGGTTTCAACTGCCTTTTCGGACTGCAGCCCCTCGAAAGTTGAATCTATAAAAGCCAGCGCCTTCTCGATTTCCGCGCGAGTCGGCTCGCGAGACAGCACTTGTTGGAATACACGCTTGACTCGTTCGGCCTCGGATGTTTCTTTGGAGATCAGGCGCTCGGCTGCTGTTCGTGAATGGGCCTGGACAAATTCGCTGTTCATCAGGAAGAGCGCTTGGGTCGCCACAGTCGTCACGTCGCGCGCCCCGTGGGTCTCGCTGGGCTCTGGAAAATCAAACGTCTCAAAGAAGCGGTTCGCTTCATTGCGGATGATCGGCACATAAACGCTGCGATAGGTTTCTTCAACCTCCCACGGCTTGATCTGCTTATTGCGTGCGTTGATCAACTGATTGCGGGAAAATTCATTGACCGGAGAAGCCATTGGGCGATCGGAGTTCATCTCGCCGCTGATGAGAAGAACCGAGTCGCGCAGAGCTTCGACCTCCAAGCGCCGCCGGTTGGCGCGCCATAGTAGCGTGTTGTCGGGCTCGACTTCAAAGTTCGCTTCGTTGAAGTCGGTCGAAAGTTGATACGTGCGGCTGAGCATGATTTCTCTGATCAGGCTCTTGACCGACCAACCTTGGTCCATGAACTGAACTGCCAGATAGTCAAGCAATTCCTGATGGGTGGGTTCGGAGCCCATCTTACCGAAATTGTCGACGGTCTTGACGATGCCGCGGCCGAAGAGGTGATGCCAAACGCGGTTCGCCATGACGCGCGCGATCAATGGGTTGTCGCGGGCTGTAAGCCACTCCGCGAGTTGCAAGCGGCCGCTGTCGTCTTTCCCGATTTTCGGAATTGGACGCGACTTGTCGTATAACGCCTGGACAAATCCTCGCTTGGTGTCGCCACCGAGGGTATGGGGGTCGCCGCCGATGTTGACCTTGCAATCAACGGGCTGCGCTGCCTCGACGACGCCCATCGCGAGATTCTCGGGGATAGGCATGTCACCCAATTTGCGGGCAAGCGCGCGGGTCTTTGGACGGTCTCGCGCTTCTTCCGCCGCGACCAGATCACTCCACAGTTGCTCGCGCTGCGCGCGCAGCTCCGCAGCATTGCCAGCGGAGTAGTCGGGTACACCATCGAGAGTCACCATCTTTTCGACGCGGAAAAAGCCCGAGTTGAAGCGAGGCCGCAGTCGCAGGCCGTCGCGCAGCTCGGTGCTGCGGAAGATCCCAGCCATCGAGTAATAGTCAGTGGTTGGGATCGGATCGAACTTGTGATCGTGGCAGCGCGCGCAACCGACGCTCAGTGCGAGCATTGATCGGGTCGTCACGTTGATCATTTCGTCCGCTACATCCATCGGGAATAGTTTGCGGTCGGGCTCGTTAAGATCGTGTGCCCCTAGCGCAAGAAAACCGGTTGCGATTTGGTTCTCATTTCGGTCGACCTGACCGCGATACGGCAACAGGTCGCCGGCGATTTGCTCTTGTACGAAGCGGTCGTAGGGCTTGTCGTTGTTGAAAGAATCGATGACGTAGTCGCGGTATTTCCAAGCGACCGGGAACGGCAGATTGCGGGTGCGCCCGATCGTATCGGCATAGCGCGCGACATCGAGCCAGTGGCGCCCCCAACGTTCGCCAAAGTGTTTCGATTGAAGCAAACGATCGACTACCTTGCGGAATGCACCATCGCTTTCGTCAGACAGAAACGCGGCGATCTCGGCGCTTGTCGGCGGCAGGCCCGTGAGGTCATATGTGGCGCGCCGAATCAATGCTTCTTTGGACGCATCATTGACCGGCTGCAGCCCTTTTGCTTCAATCTTCGCGAGTATGAATTGATCGATGACGCCTTGGGGCCAGTTGATGGAGTTTACAGCCGGGGGCGCGGTCTTGGCTGGTGTTTGAAATGCCCAAAACGATCTACCCTTTTCGACGTCGATCGTTGACACGGCTTGCTCGACCTTCGCTTCTCGCGGATCGGGCGCACCCATCTTGATCCAGGTGGCGAAGTCGGCTATGACGCTGTCGGGAAGCTTGCCCATGGGGGCATTTTGAGCTTGCCGTCGTAGGCTAGGACGCCCATTACTAGACTGGAGTCGAGGTCGTTGGGAACAACCGCGTGTCCTCGTTGGCCGCCGTCACGAATGCCCTGCCTTGTATCGAGTGAAAGGCCGCCCATACGGGTCTTCGCTTCGGCCGAATGGCAGGCATAGCAATTCCTTGCAAGGACCGGCCGTATCTTCTTCTCGAAAAACTCTAACTGCGCGGGTTCTAGTTCGGCGCCACTGGCGAGAGGCAGTAGCGAAACGGCGATTGTAAGTATCGAAATCGTCGACGTGGAAAGCTTCATGGGCGCGGTCGATTCCTTGTCAGAAATCCCCTGGTATATGGTGTAGAACTCCGTTTGCAGTATGTCATAGGTGGGAGGCTTGAGACAACGCGGCCGATGGTCGGGGATCATGCCGGGAAGCATTCGACGGGGGCTGACGGCGTAGCGGATCTACGCGATTAATTCCCCGAGCAGCCTTGCTCCTCTAGTGCATTGATATTTCCCGGGCCGCGCCGCCGTGCGGTGCCGTATTGGCCGCCGGCCGACATGTTCCGGCGATAAGCATCGACTGATGGGCATCGAAATCGCGGTTTGTCGGCCGCTATGTGTCGAGCGTTCGCGCTACGAGTCGAAGACCGCACCGCGAGGCGGCGCGGCTCTGGTCTCGCTGGTCAAACCGCTCACTGACAGCCTTGGCGCGGGCCCGGTGAGGAATTGCCCAAACTCCTGTGCGTGGACGGAAGTCCGCGCTGTTGTTCGAGATAGCTGCCGCGTCGTAGGAAAGCGTGGACTTCCGTCCACGCCCTGGAGTTTGGCCTTTCACTAGATGGGACGCGCGGTAAGCACGTTCTTGAGTTGTGAGGGATCTGAGAATGCTTGTGTCTCAAAACATTTTGAGGTATTCTTGTATCTAGTTGTTTAGCTTGTTGTGTAACTAGATTCATTTCCAAGGAGACCTCATGTCCTTCCCCACCAAACTGCAGTTGATCAAGCGCAAGGCTTCCCAACAGTTCTACGTCAACTTCCCCTCCGCCAGCGCTCAGATGCTCGACTTCCAGCCCGGCGAACAGCTCGAATGGATCCTGCTCGACCGCTCCCAACTCGTGCTCAATCGTTTGCAACCTCCGCCCGTCGAGTTGAAAAAAAACTCCCGATCGAGTCGTCGACACCTTCTCCCGACTCTTCGCCAAAGGCCTCAACCCCCACGCCCGACAAAGCGTGAACGACCACCTCACCCGCCTCGCTCTCGGTGCCGCCGTCTGCCTCGGCCGCTCCACCATCACCGGCCTGCTACATGCCTCCGGCGAGAGCTTTCAGGACTGGAGCGCCGGCTACCGCCTGTTCTCGCAACAACGCGTCGAGCCGCAACGCCTGCTCGATGCCTCGCGCCGCGAGGTGCTCGCTCGCTTGCCGCCCGAGGCTCCCTTGGTCGTCGCCATCGACGATACACTGCTCGCCAAGTCGAGTCTCAAAACGCCCGGCGTGAGTTGGCGGCGCGATCCGCTTGGACCCAAGTTTCAGGCCAACTTGATTCTCGCGCAGCGCTTCTTGCAGTTCTCGGCAGCACTGCCTCCCAGCGAGCGGCAGCAGCCGGCGCGACTCATTCCGATCGGCTTGGAACACGCGCCGACTCCGCGCCGACCGTCGAAGAAGGCCACGGACGAGGTTTGGAAACAGTACCGGCGCGAGGCTCGCAAGTGCAGCTTGACGGCCCTCGCCGCCAGGCACATCGCGCGCTTGCGCGAGGCCATGAACGCCGATCCCGGAGGCGCTGACAGAGCCTTGCACCTCGTCGTTGATGGCGCTTACACCAACCGCACGGTGTTCGGATCGTTGCCCGCCGAGGTGACGTTGATCGGCCGCATTCGTTCCGACGCCAAGCTGTATCATCTGCCCCTCGAGCAGCCTGGCAAAGGCCGCAGGCGTTGTTACGGCGAACGCGCGCCGACGCCCGAGCAACTCCGCCAGGACGACAACGTGCCGTGGCAAACGGTCGAGGTTTTTGCCGCCGGCAGCCTGCACCAGTTCAAAGTGAAGACGCTCGCGCCGCTGCGTTGGCGGCCGGCGGGAGGCAAGCGGGACTTGCGTTTGGTGGTGATCGCACCGTTGGGTTATCGGCCGCGGGCGGGCTCGAAGGTGCTGTATCGCAAGCCGGCGTATTTGATTGTCAGCGATCCGAGTTTGGGGCTGGAGCAGATCGTGCGGCAGTACGTTTGGCGCTGGGAGATCGAGGTCAACTTCCGTGAGCAGAAGACGCTGTTGGGAGTCGGACAGGCGCAGGTGCGGCAGCCGGACGCGGTCGAGCGGGTCCCTCAATTTATGACGGCGGTGTATGCGCTACTGCTGTTGGCGGGCGCGAGTTGGAGCCGCCAACAGGGCGTGGACGACGCCTTGCCGCGACCGCACTGGCGACGCCGCTCGCAGCCGCAACGGCTCACCACGCAACGGCTGATCAGCCACCTGCGGGCCGAGCTTTGGGCGGACGGCGTGCAGCGGCAACATTTCTGCGGCTTGCGGAACACTTCGCAATCCAACACGAAGCTGCAGAAACTCCCAAGAGGCGCTCCGCCTGCAGCAATCTACGCTTCCGGCTAACGCCAATCCCCTATTTCCGCACCCTACCCCAAACTTCAACCCTCTTTGAACAGCCAAACTCCAGAGCGTGGACTTCCGTCCACGCCTCTGTTTCTGCGTTTTGAGGTCGTGAATTGCTTCGAGTCGGATTTGGACGATAGCGGTCGAGGTCGCGGCTTCGACTCTGACTCCTGTGGCGCTAGCGTTTCCAATTGCTTGCTAGACTCCCCGTAGGAAACGTAGCCCATGAGCAATACTGACAGACCATCTACTAGCCGCCGCCACTTCGTTAAGAACGCCGCATTCGGGGCTGGCTTTGCGGCCGCTCAGGTTGCCAAAGGGCAGACTAGTCCGGGCGACACCATCAATATTGGCGTCGTCGGCATTCGCGGCCGCGGCCGCAGCCACTATCAGAACTTCGCCAAAATCCCTGGGGTACGCGTCGCCTATATTTGCGACATCGACGAGCGCCTGTTCGCGCGCGCGATCTCTAAAATCGAAGCGAGCGGCGGAAACACGCCGAAGACCGAAACCGACATTCGCAAATTGCTGGAACACGACGACCTCGATGCAATCTCAGTCGCGGCTCCCGATCACTGGCACGCGCTGATGACGATTTGGGGCTGCCAGGCCGGCAAGGATGTGTATTGCGAAAAGCCCTGCTCATACACTCTGGCGGAGGGCCGCAAGATGGTCGAGGCGGCGCGCAAATACGACCGCATCGTGCAAGTCGGATTGAACCGGCGCAGCAGCCCCCGAACCCGCGCGGCGATCGACTATGTGCGCAAGGGCTCGTTTGGGGCTCCCTACCGCGCGAAGGCGATCGTCTATCGCGGACGCATCAACATTGGCAAGGTGCAGGAATCATCGATCCCCGAGGGCGTCAATTGGGACCTCTATCTCGGCCCGGCGCGCTATCGCGCGTTCACGATGAACCGCTTCCACTACGGTTGGCATTTCTTCAACGACACGTCGACCTATGAAATGGGCAACAACGGCGTGCACTTCCTCGACCTCGTTCGCTGGGGGCTACAGAAACAGGTCCACCCGGTGAAGATTCACTGCACCGGTGGGCAGTTCATTGAAGACTCAGATTCCGAAGTGCCCAACGTGCAGGTCGGCACTTTCGAGTACGAAGACGGTACTTTGGTTGAGATCGACACGACGACACTTTATAGTCCGGACTTCGGTGGGGCGCGGACTGGCGCCTTCTTCTACACCGATCAAGGGTATGTGTCGTCGGTTAATAACTGGTCGGCAACGCGCGGTCAGTTTACAGCTCGCGATGCGCCTGATCTGGCATCGGGTGTTTCAATGCGTACGAACAACTTGAGTTTTCCAAGGATTGCCTACCCCGAGGGTCCGCCGATTCCCGATCTCGAAGAGCCGGAGGTCAGCCACTTCGAGAACTTCATCGCTTGTGTCCGGTCGCGGAATCGAGAAGACCTGCGGGTCGAGGTCGAGGATGGGCATCTCTCGACTTCTTTGTGCCACCTGGCGAATATCTCGTATAAGACTGGCCGTAAGTTGACGTTCGATCCGGCAACCGAGACGTTCCCTGGGGACGATGAAGCCAACAAGCTGTTGACACGCGAGTATCGCGAACCGTACGTGGTTCCCGATCAAGTCTGAATCGCTGAATCGGTTCTGGCGTAATCGCGGTTTAGCCGCTAGTACTTATTTGCATAAGTACTACGTAGTATGACAAGCTGGGGCATGCCCAGGCCCGCGACCGCGATCACGTTGAGTTCGGAAGAAGAGCAGACGTTGCGTCACTGGGTCCAGGCTCACAAGACGGAACGGCGCATGGTCGAGCGAGCTCGGATCGTGCTGTTGGCTGCCGCCGGCGCTGCCACCAGCGCCATCGCCCAGCAACTCAACACACCGCCGTCGCGGGTGTCGAAGTGGCGCCTGCGCTTTGCCGAGCAGCGGCTGGTGGGCCTCGTCGACCGGCCCCGCTCGGGCAAGCCGGCGCGTTACGACGAGGCCACCCGCAAGCGCATTTTGACGATGCTCGATCAGCCCCCGCCGGAAGGTCACGCCACCTGGACGGGCACGCTGCTGGCCGCGGCGCTGGGCGACGTCAGCGATCATCAAGTCTGGCGGGTACTCAAGCGGCAGGGCATCTCGCTGCGGCGACGACGCAGCTGGTGTATCTCGACCGACCCGGAATTTGCGCGCAAGGCCGCCGATGTCGTCGCTCTATATCTCGACCCGCCGGAGAACGCCGTCGTGTTGGCGGTCGATGAGAAACCTAGTATTCAAGCACTCGAGCGGGCACAAGGTTGGCTGCGGCTGCCCAACGGCAAGGCTTTGACCGGTTTCTCTCACGGCTATAAACGCCATGGCACAACAACGCTGTTCGCCGCTCTGGAGGTGGCCACCGGTTGGATTACCGCCGACCATTACCAGCGCCGCCGCCGGCGCGAGTTTCTCGACTTCATGAATCAGTTGACGGATCTCTACGACGGCTTCGAAATCCATGTCATCTTGGACAATCTCAACACCCACAAACCCCGCCATGACCGCTGGCTGCAACGCCATAAGAACGTGCATTTTCACTACACGCCGACTTATAGCTCTTGGCTCAATCAGATCGAGATATGGTTCAGCATTCTCAGTCGCCGGGCGCTGCAAGGCGCCAGCTTCACATCGCCCCGCCAGGTACGTGACGCGATCGACAAATTTGTCCAGGCCTACAACCGCGACGCCACGCCGTTCCAGTGGACCAAGACCACCGTCACCCCTCGCGATTTATCTCATAATTATTATAACTTACGCAAGTAAGTACTAGGCTATGACTATGAGGAAGATCTGCCTCGCCGCTGCGTTGTTCGCGGCTACTTTGTCGGCGGCTGAAACGCCGACATTTAGCGCAGACGTCGCGGAAATCGTCTTCAACAGTTGCTCGACTTGTCACCGCGACGGTCAAGGCGCGCCATTCGCGCTCACCAGCTATCAAGACGTTGCCAAGCGTGGACAACTGATTGCCGCTGTGACCGAATCGCGTTACATGCCACCGTGGCACGCTGAACGCGGCGACGTCCGGATCCAGGGGGAGCGGCGACTGAGCGAGGATCAGATTGAAACAATCGGCGCGTGGGTAAAGGCCGGCATGCCGGAGGGTGACCCAGCCCGACTGCCGGTACTACCGATCGTTGCCGAAGGTTGGGAACTTGGCCAACCCGACATGGTCGTTGCGATGACCGAATCGTTTAAGCTCGGCGCCGACGGGCCCGACGAGTATCGCTACTTTGTTCTCGATCTGCCGCTCGAAGAGGACAAGTGGGTTCGGGCGATCGAGTTCCAGCCCACTTCGCGCGCGACGGTTCATCACGTTCTGGGCTTTATCCTGGATGGCGAAGAACTCGAGGCGGATTCCACCGGCGAAAAGTACCGCGCCATTCCCGGCAGGAACGACCGCAATCGCGTGATCACGTGGGCTCTTGGCTCGAACGCTCGCGTGTATCCCGATGATGTTGCGGTGCAATTCAAGAAGGGTCAAAAGCTCGTCATCCAGACGCACTTTCACCGGACTGGAAAGGTCGAGTACGAACGGTCAAGGGTCGGGCTCCACTTCGCCGACGCCGAGCCGCCGAACCGCTATGTCGAGGTACTGATTCCGCCGGGGTTCGGAGATTCGTCGGGAATCGCCGTGCCGGCGGGCAGCGATCGTTACTCGCTACGCGAGTCGTTCGTGCTGCCGGTCGATGTTAAGGCGTTTTCAACGTTCGCGCACGCGCATTACCTGGGCAAGGAATTTGAGATGACCGCGTATCTTCCGAACGGCGACATCAAGACGCTCCTCAAAATCGACGATTACGATTTTTCTTGGCAAGAGCTCTATAACTTTGAAGATTACGTAAAACTGCCCGCAGGTACGCGGCTTGAGTCGTACATTCGTTGGGACAATCGCGCGGATAACCCGGCAAACCCTTACAGCCCGCCACGGGAAATTCGCTGGGGGCTGTATTCAGAAGATGAGATGGGCAGTATTACGGTAGATGTGGTGCCCGCCGATCCCGCGGACCGACCGGCACTGTACGCTGCTCTAAAGGAACACGCTGATCTTTCGGCTTCAAACTTCGTGCTGTCGACCCTAGACAAATCGTGGAAACCGGGGAAAGGACACACCCGGCGAGGGCGCAAAGTATTGGCGCAGTTCGATGAGAACGGTAATGGTAAGTTCGAGCCGGCCGAGCGCGCGGCGGCACGCGCGTTCTTAGCGTCGAAGGGATTCGACGAAGGCGCGGACCGGCAGCCAAGCGACTGAGCGAACCGTCGCATCGCAGATGGGCCGGCCGACGAATTTTCTCGGCGGCCGGCCTGAGTAAACTACTCCACTGCCACGAATAACGGTTGGCGGGTAAAGCGGCCTCCGATAGTCACGCGGACCGGCAACAGCCCCGACGTAGCACCCGATGGAATTCGGACGTTGATCTGCATCACCCCCGCGACCAGTTCTGGGGCCGAGCCGGCAAACTCGACCGGGACGGTAGCGTCACCCAACTCCACGACAACGCCCGCCTTGGGCCTCGTGATCGAACTCATTGCCGCGGTCACAAGACCATCCACGCCGGCTGGAACCGTTTGCCCTTCACCGGTCCCGAAGAAACTGACTACCGAGCCCTTCGGCGCTGGGTTGTCCGTGGCATTGATCGTGCCATCTTCATTCAAGATTGCAGCCAATCCGCGCCCAACGCCGTTGCGTGTGAAGAGCCCGGGATTCGCAGCACCCACGGGCAACTCAAATTCCGCTGACGTCACCCCCGCTCGCCGAACCTCAACACCCACCATTCCCTTTCCCTCAATCGCGTAGGGCACAACAGCGTTGATCTGATTCCAATGTACGTACAGCAGCGGTGCCGGTATGCCATCGAATAGGACGCTCGTCTCCTGGACCGTGGTCGCGACAACGCCGCTGTCGAGGATCAACCCCGCCGGCACCTGCGGACCTAGGCCCGACCCAAATATCGAAACGATGAGACCAGGTGCTACCGCGCTTGCCGCGAAGCTTGCGCCGTGCGAAACGCATGTCACGGAAGCGCGATCGAATTCGTCTGGGATGAGCTTTAGCACGTATCCGTCAGTCTGTCCGTTCGAACCAGGTTGGAATGCCCTCGCCGTCGTCTTCAGGCCTCCCCCTGCCGCGGTGGACGCGCTGAACAGATCGTTCATGGGCCCGAGTGCAATCGAACCGAGACCAGGCTGAAACCCGGAGAAAAGCAAGCGGGTCGCGGACGAATTGATCTTGCGCAATACCGAACCGCTACACGCCGGCACTTCAGCTCCACCGAATATCGGTGAGCTGGAACCGATCGTTCCCGAGACATAGAAATCGCCCGAATCTTCAACCGCAAGGTCGTCTGCCGTACCGACCAAAAACGAGGAGAAGATCCAGTCGTCACCCGCGCTGTTGCGCCTCGCGGCGAATCCGGTGGGTCGCGCAATGCGCGGCACGATCACTCCCGGAGTCGTCGGAAAGTCTGTCGAATTGGTGGACCCGACGATCGTTGCGACGCCTTCGTCAGTCACCGAAACAGCCTTTCCCGCCTCGGCCTCGCTACCGCCTAGACGGGTCGAGTACTCGGCTTTGGAGCCATCCGCTGTGATCTTCACCAAGAATGCATCGGGAAGCTGGGCCAGTGCGTTTTGCGGCAGCTCGGTCACCGGAAAATCGGGCGAGCCCGTTGAGCCCGTAATGTAGGCATTGCCGCGACGATCAACTGCGATGTCGCCGGCGCGATCATTGCGGGAGCCACCAAAGTACGTTGCGTAGATAGCGCGTCCGCCGTCAGGCGCGAGCTTCGCGACAAAGACATCAAGCTCGCCGCTCAAGCGATCGGAAGCGTTCTTAGGTTGCAGGCCGTTCGGCGTTGGGAAGTCTTCAGATTCGGTGTGCCCAACAACGTAGGCGTTGTCGTCGGCGTCGACCGCCACTGCAACACCCTCTTCCGCATCGCTGCCACCCAAGAGCGTCGCGTAGCGCAGCGTGCCGTCTGAGGCGAACCGCAGTGCAAACGCGTCGGCGTCGTTCGGCAGTGGGCTAGCGGTCTGAAATGCGCCAGCCGTGACTGGAAAATCATCCGCCCAAGTTGTCCCGGAAACCACGACGGAGTTGCGATTAACGGCCACACCGCTAGCTAGGTCGTCGCCCGTACCTCCAAAGTACGTCGCATGAATGAGGCGACTGCCGTCGGCGCTCAATTTCGCGACAAAGGCGTCAAAGCAACGCGTCGCGACTAGCGCACCGGCACATCGACCACCAGCCGGCAGTTCTTGAGTGGCGTCCGCGCTCGCTGGAAAATCCACCGATCGCGTCGAGCCAACTATGACCGCCTGACCATCGGCGTCGACAGCGATGTCGGCTACTACATCGGCGCCGGCGCCACCCAGGTAGGTTGCGTACGACACTACCGGATCGATGACTAACGTATGCGCTGTATCGTAGTCACCAAGGCTAAACGAAATTGCGCCGAACTCGCTGAGTACGTAGGCTACTTCGACCGATACGGTAGCGTTGCCGATTCGCTGGAACGCCTTTGGCGTCGCTAACGCTAGCCGCTCACCCGCAATGTCGGCGACGATTTCTTGACCTTCGAGGTTGACGGAAACAGCAGTATCAAAGCGCATTGCGATTGCGCTCGGGTCCGCCCCCGGCTCGACAACGAAGTCGTATTCGAGTCGTCGCGCGTTTCCGTAGAAGATCCAATCAACCCCTGGATAAACCTCGCGATAGACTACGCGATCAAAATGTGGCACGTCCATGCGCCACTGCGTTTCGTCGCGGCCTTTGATGTAGTGACTGCGCCCGCCGCGATCTCCCTCACCTTCGGGCTGAAGTGACTGGGTTGCCTGCACGAGTTTTAGCGTCGTGCCGGCTCCGTCGGTCGCCGAATCCAAAGAGATCGTCGCCCCGGCATGGCCGAGATGAACTTGGTACGCGTCCGCGCGCCCGATAAACCCGCCCAGATGCGGTTCAAAGTGCATCGACAGGCTGCCGTACTGCTTTGCGATCGCGCTGTGTATGACGGGCTCTTCACTCGTAGATGCGGCCGAAACCGCTTTATTGAGTCCTTGCGTGACGAATAGCACAAGGACCGAACAGAGGACCGAATAGTAAAACCGGCCTCCCCGTCGATTGCTTCTCAAATTGCGAACCATTGGTTTTCTCCTTCGAATAGATGCCCATAAGAACGATCGAGGAGAATTCCATCAGTTGACGGGGAGGCGGTTGTGTTTTGGAAAGCAAGCCGCCTGCCAATTCGAGAAACGTTGAAAAGAAACAGGTTTTGAGACGAGCCCGAGATTGCGGTGTGGCAATCAGATTCGTCGCCGGATCGTAGCGACGCACTAACCCGCGTTTCTCACCATGTGGTGAGAAATGCGGGCGAACGGTCAGGCAGCGGAGCGGCGGTGATCCGCCAGCGAGCGCTCTACCGACTCGGCCACGTCGGCGAGCACTTCGACGCCGCTCTCGTCGTCGCTGCGCTCGAGGACCTTGGCGTGCTTGTAGAGAAACGCAAGCTTGTCGCCGGCGTCAAAAGCGAAATGAAACCGTGAGCGTAGGATGCGATCGCCGGGAAGGAAGGCGTCGATGCTCGACAGCAATTCCGGAATCCCGTCGCCGGTCTTAGCCGAAACAGCCACCACCTTGACGGCGGATGCAAACGAACGCTCAGCCTCGGCCGCCGATTCCACATCGCCAGAAGTTAGACAGTCACACTTGTTAAGTACTAGCAGCTGGGGCTTGTCGGATGCATCAAGGTCAGCAAGCAGCCGTTCAACTTCTTCCATCTGACCTCTGCGTTGCGGCGCAGAGATGTCCACCACATGCAGAATCATCGCCGCTTCGACCACCTCTTCCAGAGTGGCTCGAAAAGCCTTAATTAGAGCTGTTGGAAGATTGCGAATAAATCCCACCGTGTCGGAAAGTAGCACCTCTCGATTGGAGGGCATCGTCAAGCGCCGGATAGTGGGGTCAAGCGTCGCAAACATCTTGCGATTCGCTAAAACATTCGCCGTGGTTAGCGCGTTGAACAGTGTCGACTTGCCGGCGTTGGTGTACCCAGCCAGCGCTACTGTTGGCACCGGCACCGCCGTGCGCCGATCGCGCTGCAATCGCCGGGTCGACCGTACCTTTTCCAAGCCCTGTTCCAGCTTGTCGATTCTGCGCCGAATTTTCCGCCGGTCGGTTTCCAACTGAGTTTCGCCAGGTCCGCGGGTGCCGATACCAGCGCCAAGCCTTGACATCTCAACGCCTCGTCCGGCGAGCCGGGGTAGCAGATAGTTAAGCTGCGCGAGCTCGACCTGAAGGCGCCCTTCTCGGGTGCGCGCGTGACTCGCGAAGATGTCAAGTATCAACTGTGTTCGATCGAGGACTCGACACTTGGTGCCTCGCTCAAGGTTTCGCTGTTGGCTTGGCGTGAGAGATTGATCGAAGAGTACGAAGTCGGCGTCAACCTCGGTGGCCCAAGTTTTGATCTCGTCTACTTTTCCCGCGCCGATCAATGTTGCCGGGTCAGGGACGTCGCGTGATTGCAGGGCGGCGCCTAAAACCTCGGCTCCCGCGGCGGCGGCGAGTTCGTGCAATTCCTCGAGCGATTCCTCTGCCGTGTAGGCGTGCAGCCCATCGCTGTGACTGGCCCTGCCTTTGCGGACTCGCAAACCAACGAGGATGCAGCGCTCCTGCTCATCGTGCTCCGAGGGATCGGCACGACCGTTTCCAACCGAAACTGTAGTCGAGTTATAGGCGCTCAAATCGATTTCGTCTAGTCAGTGGGTTCGGCCGGTATCGGACTTCCAGGCACGCCTGGGCTATCGTTAGCCACTACGATGACCTCGCCGTTACTGCGACCCTCACGCGCCTCACGTTCGCCCGTCGGCTCAGCGCTGTGGCGAGCGGGTTGCTCACGGCTACCTTGGCGAGAGGTCGTGACGACTGTCGAGATCGCGTGTTTAAAGATCAGTTGCTCTTGATGATTCGTTTCAAATACGACGCAGTATTCATCGAACCCACGTACGTGTCCGGTAAGTTTCACACCGCTTGTGAGATAGATGACTGCGGGCTGGCGCTCTTTTCTGGCAGTGTTCAGAAAGGCGTCCTGAAGATTTTGACTCGGCATAACAATAAGCTCCCTCAAATCGGTTTAGTGTGTTACCGGATAAAGTTGTGAAGGGGCGCATCGGCCATAAGCCGATACAGGTTCTGGCTCAGTTTAGCAGGCAAAAATACAGCCAAGGCGCGCACAGCCCGATATACTGACTGAGGTGAACCTCCCAATCCTCAAGCAGATCGGATTGGCCTTGCGGACGCTCAATCCCGAGGAGGTGCGTGGTCTAGCCGATCGCCCGGTAATGTTCGGTGTGCTCGCCGCGGACGAAAACGTCGCCTCCGAGATTCATGACTTCCTCGCGCCACGGGACTTATCGGCGGCGAAAGCTGCCGAGACTGAAATGTTCGTGCGAAGAGTGGCATCGGAAGAGGACTTTGCACTCACGACGATCGGGTTCGCAGAAGCCGGTGTACCGCACCCCGCACACTTTTACGGATTCGACACGATGAATCCTGGGCCTGCCGTGCGGAGTCTACTCGATGACAACGAGGACGACTGGTTAGCAATTGGGCGCCGCTTTCCAAACTTTCGCGGTGCAATCAGTGAACGACTGATCTGGAAAGTCGCCAAAGAAAATACGATGTTCACGGTGGCAACCGCCTTGCCTAACGTTGTGCCTAGCGTGATTTCCCTGCCCTGGGCTGTTGGAGAGTTTGCTTCCGATACCGCATTTTTGACCATGAACCAGGTTCGGCTGGCATTTTTGCTTGCGGCCGCCCACGACAACGAAATTGGCTACGGCGAGCAGAGTCCGAAGATCGGCTCGATTGTGGCGGCGGCATTCGGTTGGCGCGCTCTAGCGAGGGAAGCGGTGTCAAAAATCCCGGCTGGCGGCGGGCTCGTCTCAAAAGGACTGATCTCTTTCGCGGGCACCTATCTTGTAGGCCGCGGACTCGAACAATGGTTTCGATACGGTCGCCGCCTTACTCGCGCCGAGCGTAACGAGTTTTACGAAGACGCCTACAGGCGCGGTCGGCACGCGGTGGAAGGTATTGTCGAGCGTGTCACCGGACGCGGCGTGGTAACCGAGAGCAGCGCCTAGGCATATCTCCGGGGGCTAAACCCTTATTCCGCAACCCACTGTTTCAGCCATTCGAGCACAGTGTCGTACCACAGCACGCTGTTGGCCGGCTTCAGTATCCAGTGCCCCTCGTCAGGATAGTAGAGAAACTTCGAGGGCACGTCCCGCATCTGTAACGCCGTAAATAAGGCCATCCCCTGCTCAACCGGCACACGGTAGTCTTGTTGGCCGTGGATGACCAAGGTGGGCGTCCTGAACTTTTCGACCGAGTTGCTTGGCGACCATTTCTGATATATTTCCGGCTTCTGCCAAGGTGCGCCACCGAACTCCCACAGCGGAAACCACAGCTCCTCTGTGGCGCCAAAAAAGCTTTCAAGCTCATAGAGACCAGCGTGGGAAACGAGCGCTTGAAATCGCTCGGAATGTCCGAGAAGCCAGTTGATCATATAGCCGCCATACGACCCGCCGGCTGCAACTACTCGATTGCGATCGATATACGGGCGTGGCGTGATTGCATCGAGGCCCGAGAGGATATCGTCGACGACTTTGCCGCCCCAGTCGGCGTTGATGCCATCAATAAACGCCTGCCCGTAGCCGGTCGAACCGCGTGGATTGGGCATGAATACCACAAACCCAGCCGCTGCCATCGCCTGAGCGTTCCAGCGGTAACTCCAGCTCTGGCGCCATGCGCCCTGCGGCCCGCCATGAATAAGCAGCAAAAGGGGATAAGTGCGGTCAAGATCGAGATTTGGCGGCTTGAGCAGAAAGCCTGATACTTCGCTGCCGTCGCCGCTCGTGTACTGGATCTCTTCGTAGTCGGGCAGCTCGTAGCGGCCAAGAATACCGTCATTCTCGTGGGTTAGCTGCACCGGGGTGCCGCCGCTTGCGTAGCCTCGAAAAATTTCGACAGGGTGTGAACCGCTTTGAGCCGTATAGATCAATGACTGGCCATCCGGAAGCAATTGAACGTCGCCGTGAGAAGCGTTTCCGTACACGGCCATCGCGACCCCGCCGCCGCTGACACGTACGGTGAAAATCGGCTCGCGTCCGCGATCATCAGCGGCGAAAAATAAGCGACTCGAGTCGGCTGACCAGGCAACGCTTGAAACCCAGCGATCAAGCGTTTCCGTCACGGCCGCCGTTTCACCGTTCTCGCGGTCGTAGAGCATCAGTCGAACACGATCACTCTCGTACCCGGGTCTTTGCTGCGCCAGATAGGCGACATACAGCCCGTCGGGTGAATAAACCGGCCCGCCGTCAAACGCTGGATTGTTGGTTAGTCGGCTGGGCTCACCTCCGCGGATCGATACTGCAAAAATATCGGTGTCGGTGCTAACGGCCAGGCCGGCCTCGACCGCTGCGTCCGATGTTCGAACGTAAGCTAACTCTGCGCCGTCAGGCGATAGCGCATAGCCTTCCGGTGCCGCCAGCGAAAACGGCGGAATGTCGTGCTCACCCGGTGTTAGATCGAGAGGACGCTCGTCGCTTCCGGGGAAGGCCTCGGTTGAAATCGCAAAGAGATGACTGACGCGCCCGTCATCCCAAGTGTCCCAGTGGCGCTATAGCAAATTGTCGAAGACACGCGCTTTGACGTGGCCGTCATTAGCGCGGACAAGCTCGGCCTTGTTGCAATCCCGGTCGCTGCCGCAGACAGAGAAGACGCGGCTTGCAAAAACTAGCGTGTCGCCGGCGGGCGAGAAAAGAACACCGCTAGCTTCGGTCGCCAGGTCGGTCACCGGGCGCTGGCCGGAGCCGTTGGCCGACATCAGCCAAATCTGCGACGATTCGGTTCGATCTGATACGAACGCGAGTTGAGAGGAGTCTGGCGCCCAACGCGGTCTGCTGTTGTTGCCCTCGTTGGTGAGGCGACGCGCAGGCCCACCTTCGACGGGGACCGTGAAGATCTGCTTCGACTTTGCGTTTTCTACCTCAGAAACCCGTTGAACAACGTAGGCCACCTGCGTGCCGTCCGGCGATAGTTGGGGGTCAGAAATCTGCGCCAGACTCAGCAGAGCGTGGACATCAAAGACGGGACCCGAGCCCGATTCCGCGGCAGATGCTGGGGATGCGGGCGAGACTGGCTCGCCTCCACCAAGTTGAACGACCCCGGTCTGCTGCGCCGCAAGAAGCCCCGCGGCCAAGCCAGCAACCGCGAAAATGCGATACATCACTTGAATGTATCAAGGGGCAGCGAAGACCGAGCGGTGAGGCTTCGCGTAATCTAAGACCTTATGCAACTTGGATTCGTCTCCGCGATTTTGCCGGAGTTGACCCTCGACGAGGTCTGCGCCGTTGCGGCATCAGAGGGCTACGACTGCGTAGAAGTCATGTGCTGGCCGGTTGGCAAAGCAGAGCGCCGGTACGCCGGAGTCACACATATCGATGTCAGCAACGTTGGGGTCGACGAAGTGCGGTCGATTCACTCGACGCTCGACAATCACGGGGTCGGCATCAGCGCCCTCGGCTACTACCCGAACCCCCTCTCCCCGAATCGCGATGAGGCACGAACCGCTGTCACGCACATCAAGCAGGTCATCCGCGCGGCGAAAAAGCTGGGTCTTTCAAACGTTAATACGTTCGTCGGTCGCGACTGGACGAGATCGGTTGAGGCGAACTGGAAGCCCTTCTTGCGTACCTGGAAGCCGATCATTGCATTTGCGGAAAAACACGAAATCCGCATCGGCATCGAGAACTGCCCGATGCTGTTTACCGCCGATGAATGGCCTGGAGGAAAGAACCTCGCAATCTCTCCGTCAGTCTGGCGCCGCATGTTTGCCGAGATTCCGAGCGAGAACTTCGGGCTCAACTACGACCCGTCGCACCCGGCTTGGATGCAGATGGATCCCATCGCCCCCTTGCGAGACTTCGCGGACCGCGTTTTTCACGTCCATGCAAAAGACGTGCGCGTTGACCGGAAGCGCCTAGACGAGGTCGGCATCCTGGCCCACCCACTCGAATTCCACGAGCCCAAACTTCCGGGTCTTGGTGATGTGGACTGGGGGAAGTTTTTCTCGGTTCTATCCAGCACGGGCTACGCCGGACCCGTGTGCGTTGAAGTCGAAGATCGCGCATATGAGGGCTCGCTCGAGGCTCGCATTCGTTCGCTGCGGCAGAGCGCGCGCTTCTTGCGTCAATTCGTTGCGTAGCGTTCGACGGCGACAGACCGCGCTACTCGGATACGATTTCGGCGAAATCGGCGATTGTCGACAGTTCCACCAACATGCGCGCCAGGAACGTCAAGCGATTCGAGCGAACCGTTTCGTCTTTGGCCATTACGAGCACGTCGTCGAAAAATTTGTCGACGGCAGGCCGTAACGATGCGATCGCGAGTAAAGCGGATTCGAACCCAGTTTTCCGCTTCATGTCCGGAATCTTTCTCGCAACATCATCGAACGCTGCGAAAAGATCCGCTTCTGCCCCGGCCTCGAGAAGTTCTTGATTGACCGCGCCTTCGACATATCGCTGTTCGCCGCCAGCCTTTTCGAGGATATTTCGGATGCGCTTGAAACTCACCGCCAAGGGCTCAAAATTTGGTGTCGAACGCACCTTCGCAATGGCCTTCGCGCGAGCAACGACGTCACCGGGAGCTTCATCAGAGGCTGCTACTACAGCGTTGATTTCGTCGTAAGCGAAGCCGCCTACCTCACGCAGCCAATATCGAAGCCGCTCTACGAAGA
The DNA here is from genome assembly GCA_965247305.1 of Bryobacterales bacterium. GTDB lineage: Bacteria > Acidobacteriota > Terriglobia > Bryobacterales > UBA6623 > CATQHP01. Next base: position 7,092,808 of record OZ252030.1, read on the forward strand.
ACTCACGAAGTTTTTCGCCGTTCTCGCCGGCACAGGCAATATTCACGAGCTGATCGAGCGATAGCGCCAATTCGCCTTCCACGACTATGCGAATCACGCCGTAAGCGGCGCGCCGCAATGCTAACGGATCGCGCGAGCCGGTCGGGATCATGCCCAGTCCGAACATTCCGCCTAGCGTTGTGAGTTTGTCAGCGAGCGAAACAACCTGACCAACGGTCGAACGCGGCAGCGGGTCACCGGCGCCAGCGGGCAAGTAGTGATCGTAGATTGCGTCGGCGACCGCTTGGGACTCACCCTCGTCGGCCGCGTACAGGCCGCCCATTTGCCCTTGGAGTTCCGGAAACTCGCCGACCATTTCGGTCGTCAAATCGCACTTCGCTAATTCCGAAGCGCGGTCGGCCGCATTTGCCGACTCGCTATCGAAACCCAATGCCTGGGCGAGTTGCTTCGCGGCCTCTCGGTTACTCGTACTCTTGTCGAAGTAACTGCCTAATTCCGCTTGGAACGTAACAGACTTTAGATCGTCGACGCGATCCGCCAACGCCTTTTTCTGATCGAAGTCCCAGAAAAACTGCGCGTCGTTGAACCGCGCTCGCAGAACTCGCTCGTTGCCACGACGGATCTCACCGTCTGGATCGCCATTAAGATTCGCAACCGCCACAAACTCGTTTGAAAGTTTTCCTGACTCTTCCTCAATCGCGAAGAACTTTTGGTGAACCAGCATCACCGTTTCAAGGACCTCATCGGGAAGCGACAAATAGCCCTCGTCAAAGCTACCGAGCAGCGCCGTCGGGTACTCCGTGAGATACGTCAGCGTCGACAGCAACTTGGGGTTGCTGCGGATTCTTCGTCCAGCAGGCAGCAGCGCCTCGGCCTCTGAAGTGATTTTTGCCGTACGCTCAATCGCCGACAGAATCACGTGGTTCGACGCCAGCCTGTGGCGATAGTCGTCGACGCCCGTGACGGTCAGCCGGCCGCCACCGAGTCGACGGTGGCCGCAGGTCGCGTCGCCACTCGCCACACCTGCGATCTCAATCGGAACGACCTCGCCATCCAACAAACAAACCAGCCATCGAATCGGGCGAATAAAACGAGGACCGCCCTTCCCAGACCAGTACATCTGTTTTGGGAAAGTGATTGAAAGAACGACTTGAGGCAAGATCTCAGACAGCACATCTACTGTTGAGCGGCCCTTGACAGTTCGGCGGACAAACAGCTTGCCTTTATCGTCGACCTCTAAATCCGCGACTGATACAGCGGCCTTGCGTGCGAAGCCCTCGCCGGCTTTAGTCGGATTTCCCGCCTCGTCAAATGCTACCGACTTCGGCGGACCAGTCAGAGTCTCTTCACGGTCGGCCTGGCCCGCTGCCAATCCATCAGCAAACAGCACCAAGCGTCTCGCCGTCGCTTCAGTCGACGTTGAAACTCCATCGCCCAATTCGAACTTCGAGATTGCTTCGGTAAAGCGGCGCTCAAAATCGGCCAGCGCCGCGGGAATCATCCAGTCCGGAATTTCTTCAGTCCCGACCTCTAGCAGCAATTCGCTCATGATGCGGGCTCCGCAACGCTGTGCTGCTGATCGACCCAAGCATCGGCGACTCCCACCGCAAGGTTGCGCACCCGTTGAATTACGCCGGCGCGTTCGGTCACGCTAATCGCCCCACGCGCCTGAAGCGTGTTGAACAAGTGCGAGCACTTCAGCGTCTGATCATGCGCGGCAAGTACCGGAAAGCGCTCGCGCGCCGCCCGATCGTCGAGCGCGTTGTACTTGTCGATTAACCTGCGGCATTCCGCCTCGTGCAGGTCAAACTCTTTCCAAACAAAGCCCACATCGGCCTCTTCAAAGTTGTAGACCGAATACTGCTGTTCGTCAGCGAAGCGAACATCACGGTATTTGGTCGTGTCGTTCCACTGAATGTCGTAGACACTTTCGACGTTTTGGATAAACGCCGTCAGTCGTTCAAGCCCGTAAGTCAATTCCGCGGGGACGACGTCAAGGTCGATACCGCCGCACTGCTGGAAGTATGTGAACTGCGTAATCTCGAGTCCATCGAGCATCACCTGCCAGCCAACACCCCAGGCGCCTAGCGTTGGCGATTCCCAGTTGTCTTCCTCAAGCTTCCAATCGTGACGCGTCAGATCGATACCGATTGCCTCGAGGCTCTTCATGTAAAGCTCGATGACGTCTTCCGGGGCAGGTTTCAAAATGACCTGCAACTGCATGTGCTTGTACAACCGGTTGGGATTTTCGCCGTAGCGGCCGTCGGCTGGTCGTCGGCTCGGCTGCACGTAGACGACGTTGTAGGGGTCGGAACCAAGCACCCGCAAAAACGTCTCCGGGCACATGGTGCCGGCGCCAACCTCGCAATCAAGGGGCTCCTGCACGATGCAGCCTTTTTCAGCCCAGTAGGACTTAAGTTGAAATACTATATCTTGAAAATTCGGCATTACGCCCTCGCAAATGAGCGTCGGATGTCCGGTGTCTAAGGTGAGTTGGCGGGGCCGCCGGCAAGTCTACAATGATTTTTCAGAATAACACGCGGCCCGCTTTTCCCTGGCTACGCGAGAGTCGCTGCAAACCGCAAGCGGACATAGTCGACGAACCATCCATCGTCGCGCCAAAGTTCCTGGCGAAGATCGTCACGCAGCTCGCCGTAGATCACCTCGGGGTCACCACCTAGTGGCACGACAGCCGACACCGCGAACGTCTTTAGCCAGTCAACGATATCGCCCGGGAGCGGCGTTGGCCGCTCGAACAGCTCAATCGCGTCAACTCTAAATCCGTTGTCTTCGAGCCGAGTGCGGTACTCCACATCCGTCGGGAAATACCATGGGCTAATTTTGTCGAAGTCAATTCCGCGTGTCGCGAGCAGCTTCGTCAGTGCACGGACGATGCATCTAACATTGCGGCCACCACCGAATTCTCCGACAAACCGGCCGCCTGGTTTGAGAGCTCGCGCCACTCCGCGTATTGCGTCGTCGGGCTCGATAACCCAATGCAGCGCGGCGTTCGAGAATACGCCGTCGAATTCCGATTCAAACACCATTTTCGTAGCATCACCCAGACGACAATCGATCCTCCTGGCGCATGCGGCGGCGACCATCGACGCGCTCGAGTCGATAGCCACTACTGAACAACCGGTCGCGGCCAACTTTTTGGTCAGTGCGCCGTCACCGCAACCGATATCGAGAATGCGTTGCCCAGGGCCCGGCGACAGTACATCGATCAGAGCTGCGCCAAGATCTGACACAAAACTAGCCTGATCAGCGTACTGCCCCGCGTCCCAACTATCGCCGCTGCGCTTTCGAGCCATCCCAATCGAAATAGAGTATCGTAAGCCTTCAGACGTATGCCGAGCTCGTCGGCAAGAGTATATTTTCACAGCTTAGGGCGCCCGAATGTCGTCTCGGCGTCGCACTCGCGACCGTTATTCATTGAGATCCGACAAAACCCATATTTCCCCTGCATTTAGCGTGCCAGCTTGTGCTAGGCTGAGGGTTTTGTGTTCCACAGTAGATTCGCCCATTTTGGGGGATATCTTGAGGGGAATGTGTAACTTATGGACCGAATCGTAGATTTGATTCGCCGCAAGCGCGACGGTGAAGAGCTCAGTCTCGAAGAGCTCGAGCGGCTTATCAACGGATATACTCGAGAAGAGATTTCCGATGCCCAAATGGCGGCTTTTTTGATGGCCGGGGCATGCAATGGATTGAGCGACTCGGAAGCTACTTCACTGACGGCAGCGATGCTTCGTTGCGGGCAGCGAGTTGAGCTCGCCGAGGTCGATAAAGCCAAAGTTGACTGTCACTCGACTGGTGGCGTCGGCGACAAAATCTCGCTCATCGCGGCCCCGATCGCGGCCGCTTGCGGGCTAGCGGTTCCTGTCATCGCCGAGCGTGGCATTGGGCACACCGGCGGAACACTCGACAAACTACAGTCGATCCCTGGATTTCGTACTCAGCTCGAGCTATCTGATTTCGAAGATCTGGTGACCGAGTTTGGCTTGGCATTTACCGGCCAGAGCAATGAGATTGCACCCGCGGATAAACGCCTCTATAAGCTTCGCGATATGACAGCGACCGTTGAATCGCAAGCACTGATTGCAGCCTCGGCAATGTCGAAAAAATTGGCGGAAGGCCTCGACGGCCTCGTACTCGACGTGAAGGTTGGCAAGGGTTCACTCCTGTCAGGACGTACGGAAGCGCGCCGCTTAGCCCAATTGATGATCAGCATTGGCCGGCGCATGGATGTGAAGGTTCAAGCGTTGCTCACCGACATGGACCAGCCGCTCGGCTTCACCATCGGCAACGCGCTTGAGATCATGGAAGCGTCCCAGACCCTTCAAGGGCAGGGTCCGCCGGATCTAACAGGTCTTGCCGTGGAAGTCGCCGCGCGCATGGTCTTTATCGGCAATCCCTCGATTTCGATTGACAGCGCGCGTGACCAGGCGAGCGCCGCAATCGAAAGTGGATCGGCGCTCGAAGTGCTTCGCGGCGTCATTGCCGCCCAAGGCGGTAACGCGAACGTTCTACAGCAATTTGAACTGTTGCCAAACGCTTCCGGCGAACACGTTATCACCTCGCCGCGCGACGGTTACATCAGCCGCATCAATGCGGATGATGTCGGCCGAGCCGCTGTATTGCTGGGTGCCGGACGTACGGAGGCTGCTGACGAAATCGACCCCGCGGTCGGAATCGTATTGCAGGCCAAGGTAGGCGACAATGTCGTTGCCGGCTCCGGGCTGTGTGCGCTTTACTACACCGACGAGACGAACCTCGACGAAGCTGTTCAATTGGTCGAAGACGCGTTCCGCCTGTCGGCTAATGCGCCCGAACCTAGAGAGCTTGTGCTCGATCTCATCCAGTAAGTTCAATTCGTTGGGAGCCGCTTCGATTTCAGACTAGCCGGCATTTCTTAGCGAACGGTAAGAACTGCCGGCTAGCGCCTGCGTACCAGCGTCGACACCGACCTACTTCCCCGCCCTCCCGGTCAGCACGATCGCCCCCACGTTCCGGTCGTCCCTTGACTCCTCCAACAGATTAAAAGTTAGCCGGGCGACGTCACCGCGCGTTTCGAGAATCACGGTATCAGGTATGTCGGCCCCCGCCTAGTCTTGCGGCAGTGCGAATACGAATATCCCGCCACCAGAAGCGATCGCAACATGCTGACGCCCTTTGCTTCCAAACGTAATTGGGCTCGCAATGATCTGAGCGCCGAGGTTAATTCGCCAAAGCTCATCACCGGTTTTCGCGTCGAGTGCCTTGAAGAAGCCGTCGGAAGTCCCCGAAAAGACGAGGCCCCCCTTGGTTGAAACGAGGCCCGCTAGCGCCGGCCGGAACAGCGGGTGCTCCCAAACTTTTTCGCCCGTCAAAGGATCGAAAGCTCGCACTGCGCCCGTCCACTCGTCGCTAGTTTTTTCATTGATAAACATGCTGCCCCAATAGCGGGTTCCAGGCACGTGGTCGTCACCGGGGCCCTTCATGTAGATGCTGCTGCCTTCGCCACAGGTCACGTAGATCAGGTTGGTCTCGGGGCTAAAGGTCGGCGACATCCAGTTGGTTCCACCGGCAACTCGCGGGTACACCTCAATACCCTCGGCCGTCGGCGTAGTCCCCGGCCGGCGGACCGGACGGCCGGTCTCATCGATACGAAGCGCCCAGGTTTGCTTCACATACTCGGTCGCTCGTAGGAATTCGCCTGTCTGGCGATCGAGCAGATAGCTAAAGCCATTGCGGTTGAACGTGACGAGTAGCTTGCGGTCGCGACCTTTGTACTCGGCGTCGAACAGCACCATGACCTGGGTCGCGTCCCAGTCATGCTCGTCATGAGGGGTAAATTGGAAGTGCCATTTGCGCTTGCCTGTATCGGCATCAAGTGCAACTACGGAGTCCGAGAACAAGTTGTCTCCCATCCGCACATCGCCGTTCCAGTCGGGCCCTGGATTGCCGGTACCCCAGTACACGAGATTGAGCTCTGGGTCGTATGAAGGCGTGATCCAAATCGAAGTTCCGCCTCGCTTCCATGAGTCGCCGGCCCAGGTATCGTGACCAAACTCGCCGGGACCAGGAATCGTGTAAAAGCGCCAAGACCTCTCGCCGGTCTCGATGTCAAACGCGTCAATGAAACCACGGATGCCGTACTCGCCGCCGGCTGTCCCGACCATCACCTTGTCGTTGACGACCAATGGGGCGTGCGTGCCCGAGTAGCCGTTGCGGTAGTCCGTCATTTTCGACTCCCACAGCAATCGACCCGTCTTGCGATCGAGCGCGATTGTGAAAGCGTCGAGGGTCGCCATGAACAGACGGTCGCCCAAAATCGCTAGGCCTCGGTTGACAAGCCCGCAGCATGCAATTAGCTTCGGCGGAAGCTGCCGAGAATAGCGCCAAAGGCGAGCCCCCGTCTCGGCGTCGAGAGCGTAGACATCGCCCGGCGGAACGGTAATGTACATGACCCCGTCGACCACTAGGGGCGTCGTCTCGAACTTATCAGCCATCTTCTCTTGAAACGCCCATTTCAGTCGCAGGCTCTTTACGTTGGCCGGAGTAACTTCATCAAGTCGGCTGTGCCGTTGGCCCGAAAAATCACCGTGGTAGTTCACCCAATTTTCCGGCTTCTCGCGCGCGTTGACGATGTCGTCGTAGGCGACCTGCGCTGGGGCGACTGTAACTCCCATTAGAGCTACCAGCAAGATCGCAAGTTTCGAATGAATCATTCGGACGCCCCCTTCTCGGAACCACGCAAAGTACACATGTATGCAAGAAGGTTATCCATATCTGTCGAACTGAAATTGCCACCGTACGGCGGCATCAACGACTCTTTCTTAACTTCGTACGACTTCAGGTCCGTCTTTTCGAACGAGAGCAGCTCCTCCGAGCGGTCCATCAGAAAGATCGAATAGCCGTTCTCTTTCATCACCACGCCCTCATGCTTGCGCCCGTCCTGGGTCTCGATACGGCCGGTGCGATAGCGCGTCGCCACGTCTTTGTTCGGCTCGACGATTGCGGTCCGCAGTTGATCGCGCGAGAAACTCGCGCCGACGTGGGTCATGTCCGGGCCAAGTCGCCCTCCCCCCATGCCAACCGTGTGACAGGTCGCGCAAGAGCCCTCGTTATAGAAAACGTCTTTTCCGATCTCCGGATCGCCAGGTGTCTCCGCACAAGGCTCCTCGGCGTTCTCTTCCAAGGTACGGACGAACAGCAAGATCCTCCAGATGTCGTCTTCGTCTAGCCAGAGACCCGGCATGTCGGTACCCGGCAACCCTTTCTCGATCAGGTCGAACATCTCCGCGTCGGTATTCGCGAGGCGGTGAACCTTACGCGCAAGCCTCGCACCACGGCCGGTCGTGCCTTGCATGCCGTGGCAAACACCACAGCTAGCGCGGTACATGCGTTTTCCGGCGTCGAGATCTTTGGCAGAACTAAATGGATTCGTATCGTGCGTTCGGGCCACGCCAAGACCAGAGAAAACCACTAGCGCGGCCGCGAGGACGAAAAGTTTATTCATGCAACTCATTCCTTACGATCCCGTAGAGTACCCACCCGGTCAGGACCTATGCAACCCGCGAAGCAATCTCCGCTAACGACGTAGCTCCGCCGGGTCGATAACAACACGTGACCCGCAATGGGAATGAAGGTGCTAATCGTTGATGACTCATCGATCATGCGGAAGATCCTACAGCGAAGCCTAAGAACCTCGGCCGCCCTCGACATTGAGTCTTACGTTGAAGCGGCGGACGGCGGCGATGCGATGGAAAAGTTCGAAAGCGATGGACCGTTCGGACTGGTCTTTTCTGATATCAGAATGCCGAACGTCGACGGCCTGGAGTTTCTGAAAAAACTGCGGGACTCGCCGCACGCCGGTACGCCGGTGATCATGGTCGCGGCCGAGGGCGGGGAGCAAACCGTAATGGAAGCAATTCAGAACGGCGCGAAGGGCTTCGTCCTAAAACCATTTACTGCAGAGCAGTTAAGCAGGGCTGTCCGGAACCTGTTTTGGTCCAGCTTAGGGCGAACGCCGCCGCTAAAATAGGTCGTGGCCCGACCCACACAGAAACACTTCCATCCCCAGATTCCGAAAAGCTGAGATTTTCGCGCTGAGCGCCTGATTCGCGCCCGCCTTGTCCGGGGCGTAGGCGACTTGAATATGGTTTGACTTGTGGCGTCCCATCAGCCGATCGCGGTTGATGCCATATGTGACGGCATGCATGATGGGCCATTGCGGAGTCGTCGCCTGCCAGCGCCGTTCGGTCTCTTCTTGTGGCAATTCAACTACTTTCGCTAAGCCAATGTCAGCCTTGAGCTTATTGTCTTCAACGAAGATACGACTCCAAACGATTTCGCCAGGCTTACTAATGCCCTTGATCGTGCCTCCGCCTAACGGAAAATACATCGGCGGCTGCCGCTCGCTCGTCGCTCCGCTGTACTCGCCAATCAGATGCTTCGGTGGAACAGAGCCCGAAATCTCGAACACCCATACAAATTGTTCCTTACCGTCTACCACGAACGGCTCGCCGTAGCGAATGTCGTGAAGTGTGGTCTCCGGATCGTATCCAAGTTCGGTCCAAATCCGATTCGTGACAAGAGCATCGAGGCCGGCACACTCATCGACTTCATTGAAGTGAGGAAGCGCACGACCCTCGAAGAGCACTCGTCCGTCTTTCGACTGAGCCGGCGGGCGGTCCACGTTATTCAACAAGCCCTCAACTAGGTCCGAGGCCGGACAAATATCTTTTAAGCCCTGTTGATACTGGATGCCGATCACGTCACAGCCGTAGCCGTCGGCTATACGCAACGACGCGACATACATCTTGCATTGCGACAGAATTTGGGCGTCAGTTAGTTCAGCGGCCTCGTCGTCGCCAGTCCTGAACCGCATACCTTTGGCGTCGAGCCAATCCCGTACGGCCTGAGCTTCATCGTCAGCAACTTCTTTCATTCCAGCCAATAAAGCTGATTGGCTAAGGCGTTCCTTAAATACCCCCGTGGGCGCAAGCAGCTGGTCCGGGATCATGGCATTAAACATGCCCATGCAGCCCTCGTCGAAGACTCCCATGATCGCCTTCTGGTCCTGAAGCCCTTTCGCGACGTCGCGGCCGACGATCTGTGCCTTGTGGGGCAACATGAGGTCGTTGGCGGGCGTCACATGCTTCGCTGAATGCTCGACGGTGCTGCCGCCAAGCCACTGGCGCAATCCACCCAGGAAGAACTCGTCAGTAAAGTCCCCGCTCCAGAGCGTCGAGTACGGAACCCCAGCCTTCGTCAGACTGCCGTTGAGATTGAGCATGCCAACCAGGCCTGGCCACTGGCCGCTCCAGTTGGCGACGGTCAGTATCGGGCCTTCGTGACTCATCAAGCCGGCAAGAATGTGCTGCGAGTACTGCCAAACCGCCTCAACGACGATCAGCGGCAGCTTGCGGTCAATCGCGCGAAAGACCTCTAGCCCACGCTTTTGGCTATCGATGAAGCCGTGTTCTTTCGTCGCGTCAAAGTCGTGCGCGCGCCGTACGGAGTAGCCCTCGCGCTCAATCGCCGCCGTAAGTTTTTCTTCGACCTCTTGTTGAGCCGGCCAGCACTTTCGGTTCGCGGATAGTCTGAGGTCGCCATTTGCGACAAGCAAGATTTCGTTTCCCATAGAGCAAGCATTGTCTCAAAACTGGCGAGCGGGAGGACCGCACGCGAGGGATGCTAAAAAACATCGGCCGCCTACTCACCGTTTTCTTCACGGCGCATAATAGATAGACCACCGAGCTATAAGGAGTTCTCGTGAATCGTCGTCTCGCAATCCTCACGCTGTCTCTACTCGTCATGCCAGGCTTCGCGCAGCAAGACCGGCGGCGCGAGACCACCGAAGACGAAATCCGCGGCGAACTCCCATCGGGCGTTCGATTCGAGCCGAACGTCTCATACGACGACAAAAGCAGCGCCCAAAAACTCGATCTCTACGTACCGGAAAAGGCGGCAAGTCAGCCACGCCCGGCGGTCGTCATCGTTCACGGCGGGGGCTGGCGCGGTGGCGACAAGCGCCGTAATCAGTGGTGGCGAATCCCGGCTCAGTACGCGCACGACGACTACGTCGCCATCTCAATCAACTACCGCCTTACTGACGAAGCCCCCTGGCCTGCCCAGATCGAAGACACCAAAGCCGCCGTCCGCTGGCTCAGAGCCAACGCCGAAAAGTACGGCGTCGACCCCGATCGCATCGGAGCCTATGGTAATTCCGCGGGAGCCCACCTCGTGGCCCTCTTGGGCCTAGTCAAGAAATCGGCGGGCTTAGAGGGAAGCGGTCCAAACCAAGACCAATCCAGCCTGGTACAGGCGGTTTGCCCCTCGGCGACCCCGACCGATTTCCTCAACTGGGGCAAGCCCGATGATCTACCGGCGCGCCTTGCGAAGAGCTTTTTTGCTGGGCCGCCCGACACGCTGAAAGATCGCGCCCGGCAAGCGTCACCCATCAGCTACGTAGCGGCCGATGCCCCGCCCTTTTTGCTCATTCACGGAACAGCCGACCGCACCGTGCCCAAAATTCAATCCTACACGTTCGCGAAGGCCCTGCGGGAAGCCGGCGCAAAGCAAGTCCGCTACATGATCTTCGATAACGAAACGCACGGAGTCTTTCAGCGCCAACAACTGCTCACCTACCCGGCTATGAAAGCGTTCTTCGACCAGGCCCTAGGAAATTAGCTGGTATGCGTCTCCCGCCCAGCCCGCGCGATTCCTCACGGGGCTCTGACGGCCTCGAATGGATTTTCAGGTATACCTTACGCCACTAGAACCGGCTCGTGATCACTATCCGTTGCTCCGCCCAAAGTATAGGAGGACGCGGTAGAAATTAGTGAACGATTCTCCCGCAATAGAGTTCGAAGTGCCTCCGGCGGTATCGGTCGGCTAGCGAGGTACCCTTGCACTAGATCGCAATCATGCCGCTGCAAGAACGAGAGCTGGAGGTTGTCCTCCACGCCCTCTGCGATGACCGTCAGGCCGAGGTCATGAGCCAATCCGATCATGCCCTTCGCCAGCGCACCGGCACTACGTTCGCGCCCGACACCGGTGACGAACGATCGGTCTATTTTGATCACGTCCGGCATCAGATCGCGAAGATAGCTCATCGACGAGTAGCCGGTGCCGAAATCGTCTATCGCCAATTTAGTTCCGAGCCGCGAAAGTTGGCCGAGAACTGCCGGCGTTTTCTTCATGCTATCCACGAGCACACTTTCCGTAAGTTCAAGCTCAAGAGTTCTCGGATCCAGCCCAGTGTCTCGTACGATGCTCTCAAGCAGCGACGGAAACTCGGGCTGCAGCAATTGCCGCCCCGATATATTCACAGAAATCTTTGCGGCGTTTGCTGATTCGCCGGCGAATTCAGCCCAGCTCACCGCCTCCTTGCAGGCCTGCATCAGCACCCATTCGCCAATCTGCAAAATGAGATCTGACTTTTCCGCCAAGGGAATAAACTCCGCGGGCGATATTACCTGGCCGTCTTCTCGTGTCCATCTTAAGAGCGCTTCGGCCCCAAGTATTTTTCCGCTGCGAGGACAGATTTGAGGCTGATAGGCCACCGACAACTCGTTGCGAGCGATGGCGCGGCGAAGATCATTCTCGAGCTTCCAACTACGCTCGATCTTCTCCGACATCACCGGCGTGAACACTTTGCTCTTGGCCTTACCCTCCGTCTTTGCCTGATACATCGCGATATCGGCGTTTCGTATTAGCTCCTCGGCGCTGTATAGATTGGGGTCGCTAACAACAATCCCAACACTGGCATTGACGACAACCTGATGACCGTCGAGCAAAAATGGGAACTCGAGCGACTTCTGAATCCGCAATGCCATCTCTTCAGCCTCGGTTCGTTCACGAGTTCTTTCGAGCAAGATTACAAATTCATCACCACCAAATCGAGCTACAAAATCATCAGGTCCAACACACTCACGCAATCGCTTAGAAGTGGACGTTAGCAATTCGTCGCCGAGCATGTGGCCCAACGAGTCGTTGATGTCCTTAAATCGATCCAAATCTAAAAACAGTACCGCAAATCGCAGCCGTTGATCGCGGCGCTGCTCTTCGACTGCCTGATCGAGTCGTGCCTGAAAAAAACTTCGGTTCGGCAAGCCGGTCAACCTATCGTGAAGCGCGTCTTCAACTAACCTGTTCTCAACCTCGATGAGCCGGGTTACGTCGGTCTGAACTCCCGAAATTTCCACGGCGTTGCTGCGCTTGTCACGAACAGCTCGGCCTCGGCACAGCACCCAGCGGTAGGTCCCGTTTCGATGACGAATTCGATACTCGCACTCGAATTGATCCTTCTGGCCCTTCAGATGGGCGGCCAGGTCCATGCGGACTCCGCCTACGTAGTAGGGGTGAATCAATGAAAACCAATCTCGCGGCCGATCGCCCAAGTCGTCAGGGTCCCAACCGAGGATCGCCGCCCAACCTTTTGAAACGCGTAGTTTGTTTCGTAGCAGGTCCCAATGCCACAGGCCCTCGCTGTTCCCCTCGATGTTGAGCGCCTCGAGAGCTTCTGGTTTGCGTTGCTCCCGTGCCACCGGCTTCTCATCCGGCTTAGCAGTTAAAGCATGAAGCAATTTAGTCAGAGACATGCGACGACCTCTGGCTTGTGCGCGCTACAGCGATAGCCGTCTTCACGTATACGCAAGCAGCTTTAGTGACTTGATTCTTCAACACGGGATACTTCGGGATACGCCGATGGTAATCCCTGGCCTGGGTAGATTCCTAGCTGGGATTTACGCCTACTACCACCAGGACTCTTTGGTTACTACCAGTTAGAGAAGTCTAGCCCGCATTCTTTACGACGAGGCGATCGAAAGTGCTTGGGAGGTGTGACGAAACTCGGTCTAGCGAAGTTTATCCAGACCATCGGTAAGCTCGATATACGTGCCCCATGGGTCCGTCAGGAAGGCGATCGACAAGTTGATCGCCGCGACATGGCGATAGGGCACGTCAAACTTGACACCCTTCGCCTCGAGCTTCTTGCAGAAGGCTTCGAGGTCGCCAATTTCGAATCCGATGTGATCGACTCCACGGCCCTTGGTGCCGACTGGCTTTTCGTCGGAGGGCGCGATTGACAACCGAACGCCGGGCAGCCATACTTCCTCGAAACGGCCACGCTTGCCCGCCCGGCCACCAAACATATCGAGATACCACTTCTGCATCTCCGCAACGTCCTCGGTGAACAGATGGATGTGGTGGTGCTCGGCTTCATTCGCAAGCATCGGAAACTCGCTCAGTTCCACCTTGATGTTGCCGGGGAATCGAAGAAACGCCTGGGTCGGGCTTGGCCGCACGTCAAAAACTTCGTAACCCAGTTTTTCCCAGCGCGAGACAGTGGCTTCGAGATCGCGCACCATAAATCCGAGATGGTTCACGGTTGTGCCTTCGGAACCGCCAGCCGACTCGCCCTTTTTGATCACGACAACGACGCCCGGAAGCAACAGCGCCTCGAGCGGGCCCGACATTTCAGGTCGAGCGCCAAGTCCATCGATCCACGCCTTCCGGTGGGCGTCAAAGTCCGTCTCGCTGACCAAAACGTGCAAGTGCCCCATCCCGGTCTGCCCGTCGGGCAAAACAGGAACCTGCGCCTGCACCTTGCCTAGGGCCGAAAACATGAAGATCGACACAAGGCCGGAGCTGACGCGCGAACTAAGTTTTGACATGGTGATTGTTCTTCGTAACGAATCAGAATTATAGCGCGGCGCGGCCCAGAGCCTCCTCCGCAGCCCGTCGCCTCGGCCAAATTATTGACAGGCTTTGAGATAGCTCGATAAACTGACAGTTTCGAGAATGATTTTACCGGAGCCCTTTATTGGCTACATCGCCGCGGAAGTCACTAAGCTCCTTGGCCGTGAAAGTTGCACCATCAAAGACCCAGAGAAGGTTTCAGAGGTGATCGAAACGATCATCTTCGACGACCTTGGGCTTGAGGACGAGATTAACGCCGAGGCCCGAGCACTGCTCAACCAGTATGGCGACTACATGCGCGCGCAAGATATCGCCTATCACGAGATGTTCTCAAAGGTGAAGCGGCAGATTCTTGCGGAGCGCAACGTCGTATCGGCGGCGGCAACGTCTCGCGACGGTCAGCGCACGATGAAGCTCGCGCGTGACAAGGTCATCGAGTTGTCTCATAAGATCGCCGCCAAGCTCCCGCGGATTCCGGGCACGCGCCTCAACATAGGTTGGAACGATACGCGCCTGGAAATTCAAGGGCATCTCACTAACATCCTCGTTCTTGAAGAAACGATCGACCAGAAGGCGCGCGACATGATCAGCTCGCAGAAACGTGAAATCCAGGACGGCACCGAGGAGTGGCAGGTACTGCACCGTCGTTACTACGAGGACGAACTCAAGAAATACGGCGTGTACCTGACGCGCGAGACGCCGACCGCCCTGCGTTAGCACCCGTGCTGCTTCGACGTTAGAAATTCTCAGATTTCGCTGTGCGTACAGCCTCTTGTGATGCAAAAGCCCTTACTAGTGATGAAGCTTAGGGGAACCAGTGTAGGTTCGCCCGACGCAATTGTGCGAGCGGCGGACCTGATCGCCGAACGAACCCCCACCTATCACGTCGCGGTTATCGTCTCTGCGATGTCGCAAGTTACCAATACACTATTGGCGACTCTCGAGGCTGGCGGTCGCCGCGACCAGGCGACAGTTGAGGCAAATCTGGCTGAGCTCCACCGGAAGCATTTAGACGCCTGCAACGAGTTGCTCTCCTCAGAGCGTCAGGCTGCCACCATCGCCCGCATCGAGGAAACTCTTGGAAATTTCGATCGCATTGCTCGGGGCATGCTCTTGCTCGGCGAGCGGCCGGCCCGTTCCGAGGACGAAGCGGTCCCGACAGGCGAGAAACTGTCGAGCTTGTTGCTTAGCGAAGTTTTGCGGCAACGCGCGATTGACGCGGTACCCGTTGACGGAACCAGCGTAATCGTCACCGATGCCGTTTTCGGAGGCGCGTCGCCGTTACTCGATGAAACGACTGAGAAGGCGGCTAGTTGCCTACGGCCAGTACTCGACCGCGGCGGTGTGCCCATCATTACTGGCTTCAACGGCGCTACGCTTGACGGTGTCCCCACGACGCTAGGCCGTGGCGGTTCTGACTTTTCGGCCTCAATCGTTGCCGCCGCGCTCGACGCCGATGAGCTATGGATTTGGACCGATGTTTCGGGAATCCTGACCGCCGACCCGCGGATCGTGTCCGACGCTCGAGTACTAGCTGACGTGACCTATAACGAGGCGGCTGAGCTAGCCTACAACGGGGCTAAGGTTCTCCACCCGAGGACATTGGCCCCTGTGGCCGAAAAGAAGATTCCTGTTTGGATCAAGAACAGTTTTGAGCCTCGGCAGCCGGGGACAAGAATCTCCGAGGAACCCGCCGACAAGCTCGGAGTTCGCGCTGTCACCGCCCTTCCGAAAGTGACCTTGCTCTCAATCGAAGCAGCCGGCAGCTCCCTTTCAGGAGCTCAATTAATGGCCCGGGCGCTGGGCTCAGCGGCCCGCACCAAAGTTGAGGTACTGCTCGTGACTCGATCGAGTTTCCGGCGGAACTTCTGCATGCTCGTCCGCTCCGACGAGGTCGATACACTTCTCGAGAGTCTTCGCGACGAGCTTGCGTTGGAGCTCGCCCACGGTTACGTGCATCCTATTGAAGTTGACGTCAGCGTCGGTCTTCTGGCTGCGGTGGGCGAGGGCATGCGCGGCACCCCGGGTTTTGCCGGACGCTTGTTTGCGGCGATGTCGGATAACAAGATAAACGTCATCGCGATCGCGCAAGGATCAAGCGAACTGACCATCGCAATCGTCGTGGCCGAATCGGACCTGACGAAAGCTGTCCAAGCCATCCATGCCCAGTGCGGACTTGGCCAAACCCTGCCGGTGCGAGCCTAATACGCTTCAGCGCGAAACGCTGCGGCCATCCCGTTGGTAGCGCTCCAGAAGAGCCCGAAGTTCCTTTACTCTGCCTGGATTCGCATCAGCCAAGTTCGACCGCTGGGCAGGGTCTTGCGTTAGATTGAAAAGCTCGACTGACTGATCGTGAGTCTTAGCGATTCGCTCATGGCGAAACCATTCCGGCTCGGCGTTCGGACCTGGCGAGTTGTTGTCGCCGGTCGGGCTGTCAATCAAGACCCAGTCCCCTTGACGGATACCGAACCAACCCTTCGAGCCGTGGTGCACTGTGGCCTCACGAACAGGTCTGTCTGTATTATCACCAAACAACACGCTACCCACGTCATAGCTGTCTTCAGCCGCGTTTGTAGGTAATTCGTATCCGACAAGCCCGGCGATTGTGGCCATCAAATCAGTGAGACAAATCACCTCGGATTCAACACTGTTGGCCTCAATCCTACCGGGCCAACGCGCTAGAAACGGAACGCGATGGCCACCCTCCCATAGATCGCGCTTTACACCGCGGAGCGACGCCATGCTGCGATGGTCGTACTCTAGGACTCGACGATAGGCGTCGACTTCAGGCCCGTTATCGCTCGTAACGATTACAAGCGTGTCGTCGGCGACGCCGGCACGGTTGAGCGCCGCAATTATTTCGCCCGCCGCCCAGTCAAACTCAGCAACAAAGTCGCCGTAGAGCCCGGCAGAGCTCATCCCAGCGAAATCTTTGCTCGGCACAACCGGCCGATGTGGAGTTATGGGCGTAAAGAATAGGAAGAACGGCAAATTTTCGACGGCACTGCGCTGGATGAAGCCGACGGCTTCTTCGGTAAACCGGGGCAACATTCGGTCAAACTCAAAGCCCGCCGATTTCGTTCCGCGGTTGTTGTTCCCTCCCATCAGATAGGCGGGCAGGTGGGTCAGATCGTATTCAACATTGGGACGCGCTAGCACACGGCCATTCTCAACGAAGGTCCAGGCCGGTTTACCCAAGCCAAACTGATACGAGAAACCATGCTGCAGCGGCCCATCGGTGATCGGCTTCGACCAGTCGACATTCTCAACGGTCTGCGGCTTCGAATCGTCAAGGAGCGGCCATTCGTAGCCCAGGTGCCACTTGCCAACAACCCCGGTTTCGTAACCTTTCTCGCGTAGCATCCCCGCCAATGTCAGGCGGTCGCTGGCAATCAGCGGAGCCGAACTGCCGTTGAGAACACCGCGCTTCAGTCGCGTTCGCCAGGCGTAGCGTCCCGTTAGCAGCCCATAGCGCGTGGGCGTGCATACGCCATCGGGGGTGTGCGCGTCAGTCAGCCGAATTCCCTGCCCCGCCAGGCGGTCGAGATTCGGAGTCGGAATCTTCGACCTAGAATTGTAAACACCAATGTCGCCGTAGCCGAGGTCGTCGGCAAGCAGAATCACCACATTGGGAGCAGCGCCCAGTACGACGCTCACCAAAAGAAGGGCAACGAGTCGAAGCATCGCTACCAAGCTTACGTCATGAACAGCGGCTGTGGAGAGCCATCAACGACAATAAAGACTAGTCGATGTCGTTCGAACTCGAAGTAGCTCGGCGCTACCTTCGCGCCAAGCGCAAGGAACGTTTCATCTCGATCGTCACGGTGATTTCCATGGTCGGCGTCGCTACCGGCGTAGCCGCGCTAATCGTAGCGATGGCTATCAACAACGGAGTCCAGGCGGGACTCCGTGACCACCTCGTCGGTGCGAGTTCACATATCAACTTGCTCGAAAAAGAGCGCGGTTTTGGCATCGAGGACTACGAACCGTTACTCGAAAAACTAGCGTCGATAGACCATGTTGAGGCAGTGTCGCCAGCTTTGTACGGCGAGATGATGATCTCGACACCGCTGCTCCCGCACGGCTGTTTTTTGAAGGGCGTGGATCCCGACCGAGAGCGGCTTGTCGGCAGCTTGCTCAACAAAATCGTCGAAGGCTCCGTCGAGGGGCTAGGCCCACGGACCGAAGGCTACCCGGGGATCATCCTTGGACGCAGGCTTGCCGACAGTATAGGCGCGCGCGTCTCAACCGTTGTGACGATATTGAATCCACAAGGTGAGATGGCGGTATTTGGCCGCATCCCTTCGTATAAGTCGTTCCAGGTTGTCGGAATCTTTGAGACAGGCTTCTTTGAGTACGACAATTTGTGGGCGGTCAGTTCCCTCAAATCGGTACAGCGGTCGCTGTCTCTCGGCAATGTGATTAATTCGATAGAATTCAAACTCGATGACCTTGATCTCGCCCCTATGGTGGCCAAAGAGGTCGAGCGAGTAGCCGGCGACAATTTCGTTGCAACTAGTTGGATCGAGCGCAACAGCGTGTTGTTCAGCGCGCTTGAAACCGAAAAACTCGTTACGGCGATGATCATTGGAATCATCATGCTTGTAGCTGCTCTAAACATTTTGATCTCACTCGTCATGATCGTGATGGAAAAGAACAAAGACATCGCTATTCTCAAATCGATGGGCGCCAGAAACGATCAAATCCGTAAAATTTTCATGTGGCAGGGCCTATTGATCGGCATCGTTGGGACTTCGATTGGCGTCATCACCGGGCATGTGTTGTGCTGGCTGGCAGAGCGCTATCAGCTCGTCCCCTTGGAAGCCGAGGTTTATGGCCTCGAGTACGTACCTTTCGCGCCACGGCCCCTGGACGGCGTTTTGGTAGCAGTAGCCGCGATCATCATCAGCTATTTAATTACGATCTATCCGTCAAGCACCGCCGCCAAGATCGCTCCCGTCGAAGCTCTTCGCTACGAATAAGTTCAACCAACAGCCCCTCGTCCTAGAATGTCGATAGGACCCGTGCTCGCAGCGCACAACATCTCAAAGGTCTACCGCCTGTACAAAAGGCCTGCCGACCGTATTCGCGAGATGCTCTCGTTCGGACCGAAAACTTATCACGCGGACTTTTGGGCACTCAAAGGTATCAATCTCGAAATCAAGTCCGGCGAAACTTTCGGCATTGTCGGGCCCAACGGCGGCGGCAAGAGCACCCTTCTACAGCTTCTTTGCGGCATTCTTGAACCGACAACGGGCCGCGTTGTGAGACAAGGCCGCGTGGCAGCTCTCTTGGAACTTGGAGCCGGCTTCAACCCCGAATTTAGTGGACGCGAGAACATCTATGTCAACGGCGAAATCATGGGCTTATCCCGCGCTCAGATTGACGCTGCCATGCCGGAAATCGAACGTTTCGCTGGAATCGGCGAATTCATCGAGCGCCCGGTAAAAACCTACTCGAGTGGAATGCACGTTCGCCTGGCCTTCTCGGCTGCCATCCACGTCGACCCCGAGATCCTGGTCGTGGACGAAGCCCTCGCCGTCGGAGATGCCGTATTCGCCAACCGTTGCGTGGCAAAGTTTGCCGAGTTAAAGGCCCGCGGCGTAACCGTCGTATTCGTTTCTCACGATCTCGGGCTCGTCAAGCAAATCTGTGACAGAGCGGTGTTTCTCCTCGACGGTGAACTGGTCCAAGAGGGCAGCCCAACCGACGTGATCAATCACTATGTCGGCACCGTTCTCGAACGTCAGAAAGCCTACATTAGAGAATCAGAATCGGTGGAGAACCTCCAGTCTTCGCACCGCCATGGCGACCGACTCGGCGAAGTTGTCGATGTAGAGATTCTCGATTCGTCTGACAATGCGATCCGGACGATAGCGAGCGGAGACGAAATCACTATCCGCGTGAGATCACGATTCAACTCGCCCCAGCCAAACCCGATGATCGGCATACTCATTCGAACGAGAACGGGTCTTGATGTCTTCGGAACAAACACGCGGATCGAAGGAAAACCGCTTAGGGCCTGCGAAACCGGCGATGAAGTCGAGGTGGAGTTTACATTTAACTGCAATTTGACCGCCCAAGAATATACTCTTACGGTGGCGACACAACACCCTGACGGCCATAGTCACGATTGGCTCGACGATGCGATCGCGTTTCACGTGCTCGATTCGGAAGCAAGGGCGGGCGTTGCGAACTTGAGGCCAAACGTCCGCATCAAGCGGCTTCCGGCCAAAAGCCCCGTCACCGCGCGAATCAAATAATCTAGTGGTCACGCTGCTAAAGATCCGCGTCCAGCCAGGGGCGAAGCGATCGCGAGTTGTCGGAAAGCTCGGAGACCTATGGAAAATCGCCATCCAAGCACCCCCGGTAGACGGCAAGGCTAACGCGGCACTCGTCCAGTTTCTCAGCGAAGCGCTTGGCGTATCGCGTGCGGCAATAGACATCAAACGCGGCAACACCAGCCGCACTAAGACAATCGCGATCGAGGGACTTGCCTTAGCCTCGATCGAAGAAACCTTGAGCTTGCCTTAGCCTCGATGAGCGCTCATCGAAACGTGACACGTTCAGGACGATCCGCCAGATGAGGGAGTTCGTTAAATGAGTCCAGGTTCAGTCGCCCGCTGCTGAATAGCAGAGACGTCAGTGAGGAATTGCGAACTCGCCAATTCACCTCAAGCGCGGTCAATTCAGGCGCTTTGGTGGCCATCTGGACAGCAACACCAATCGGCCCTCCCGAGGTGAACGCGGCAACTTGTCTGCCACCACTCTGGCTCGAAAATATGACTTCGAACGCGTCATTAACACGCCCGCGGAAGGCGCTCCAAGGCTCGAGGTTTTCGGCATCGAGAGTCCCGCCCACCCAGCAGTTCATGACGGCCTCGAACATGGCCTGAAAGTAGCGGTTGCGCTCCGGCGTCTCGCGGCCCTTTTGCCAAGCCTCCCACAGAGGAGTAAAGCTCGCGTCGGTTTCTGCCAGACGAGGCGCGATAGCCGTCAAGAGGTCTTGAACTTGATACTCATTGAGACCCGGCAACTGAGTCGCTACCGGAAACTCGACGCCCACCTCGCGGTGCACTTCCGACACGGCTTGATAACTTTCGCGCTGCCGCCGCAAGCTTCCGTGAAACACCGCGTCAAACCTCACACGGTGTTTTACCCAGTACGTTCCGAGCACCCTCGCCTGTCCCCATCCGACGTCGGAGAGCTGATCCGGAGTCGCTTCGAAGGCGCGCGCCTGACCATGGCGAACCAGCACCAAAGTACTCATCGCGGCTGCTCGACGTTATTCAATTGCCAGGAATGCGGCAGGACTCGTCGTGCCGTCGATGACGACCTCCAGCGGTTGGAGCCCGGACGGAGAATCCGGGGACACGAGGAAGTTCGTCTGATAAAGCGAGATCAAGAACGGGGCGTAGAATCCGCCGAACGTCTGGGCTTGAACGCCGTTTATCTCTACCGTGGGCGGCGAGGCTGTGTTGAGCACCGGCACGGGACCCAACACGTTCGTACCAACGTCGCCCAGCAATGGGCCTAGTCCTGTCAAGAATAATTGCACGACCTTGCCCTTTTTCGCTGGATTGTCGGGAGAGATGAGCACAAAGTCCTCGTCAAGCGCGGCGCTGAAGACTTGATTGCCGACGAATACTTGAAAAATCCCGGGTTGAACCGGAAACAGCGCGACGTCGTCAATCGTTGTCGACGCCCCGTTGTTATTCAACACTACGGAAACCGTGGAATTGCCCGCCACCTCAAATGGCACCTGCAGATTGATCTGCTCTAAGTTATTAGCGTTCGCCAGAGCGAATATTGGCGCGCGAACGCCGTCGACACTCACGCGAACACCACGAAATGTCGTGGGGAAGCCAATACCGGGTACGAATGGAGCAAGCTCAACACCCTCAATTGCCTCCATTAGCCCGCTGCCAAAAATCGTACCCAGGCTACCCGCTGTCCATCCGGTTCTGAAACTTGCACCGTTCACAAAACCGGTGCGCGGCGCCTCCGGTACACGTCCGACGACAAGCAGTTCAAAGATCACGATCTGCGTGCCGAAACGCGCCTCGACAACAACAGGACCTAGTGCCTGTCCCGCCTGAACGGTGACGGCCGCCTCACCCTGAGCGTTCGTTGAAATAGTTCCGGCGGAGACCGTTGCGCTCCCAGAAGTGACCGCAAAGCCAACGTCGACTCCCTGTACGGCAGCGCCCAGTTCGTTCGCGACATTCACAACCAGCGGTGCACTAGTCGAGCCGACTGGGAGCGCTTGGCTGTCGCCGGAAACCAATGCAAACCGTGAGCCCGGGTTAATTACATTGAGTTCGAACCTAGCGATAAGCGAACCAATCGACGCAGTCACTGTGAACGGGCCGGCAATGTTGCCGAGGCGAGCGATCGCGGACGAGCGCCCATCCGCGTCAGTCGTAACAATAATATTCTCCAGCGACGCCGCTGTCGCGGGAACCACCGCCCAATTGACGGTCTGCCCCGAGATCGCGTTGCTGCACGTGTCGGTTGCTTGCACGACCAACGCTTCTTGGTCTAGCCGCTGGCCTGGACCGCCGCTTTGCCCATTGCCCTGCAATACGCGAAGCGTTGACAGCGAACCCGTAACGGTAGAAAAGTTAACAGTGAGATCCGTCGTTCCAACAATCCTGCCAACATTGATCTCGCCCGCGCCGCGACAGCCAAAACCGATTGTCGTGCCCGCTTCGCCATTGGCGTCACTGAACACCTGCGCCGGCGCAAACGTCACCCCCGGACTCGATGAACTATAGAACACGGGCGACACCGCGACCGGGTCTCCATCAATGTTGAGCGTTCGGACTCGCACCGTGCCGGTCTGCACCGCTCCGGCGGTTACCGTGAGAGTATCGGACGTAAGCAATGACAGGCCATCAGCGGCACCTACATCGTTTGGAGTGATCGTCATGCGAATCGAACTTGGCAGTTGGCGCCCCTCGTCATCGCTGACTTGAAACAGGATCAGTGTTGGCACCGTGACAAAACCGGTTGTACACGTGATCCGCCCGATTCCAAGGCCGTCCGTAAACACTTGAGTTGGACAGGTCATTAGATCGGGACGCGTCGGAATCACCACTAGTCGCAGACCCACCTGCGGGGCTCCATCCTTTGATGCCTGCACTTCGAAGGGCTGCGGAACCACAGAGTTGACGCTTACAATTTGGCGATTGCCCTGCAATATGAAGAGTCCGTCACCGCTTGTCGCGCGAACCGTTACGAAATACGTAACGCTGCCGACGGAACTGCTAAACATCACGGTCGTAACGCTATCAGCCGCTACTGACGCGGCCGTGCATGAGGCGGTGGCTTGACCGTTAAGATCCGTCGTAAGATTCTGTGGACAGCTTAAGATCCCATCGCCGATGTTAACGGTGACAGCTAGACCGACCAACGGCGCATCGACATCGAGCGCGCTGACGGTGAGGTCTATCCTCGCTCCCGCATCAACTTCAACCGGGTCAGCGCTTACCTTGCTGAGCGAACCTTCCAGCGCTTGCGGACGCAATGTCAGTCGAAATACCACTGTCTGAAATCCATCCGTTACGCTCACCGTAACCGGCGTATCGACCTCGACCTCGCCAGAACCACAAGTAATGTTCGCCCGGCCCTGCGAATTCGTCGAGATCGCGCCCGGGCAGTTGACTGTCGGCTCAGTTGGAAACGACGTGACCGACAGTCCTAGATTCGATCGCGGAAACGTGTTTTCGCGCGACTCTACGACGACACTAAAACCGGCACCGCCTACTACCGTTTGGCCGTCGCCCGAAAATTTGCTGAGGCCGTTGGCGGCCTCGGGAGTGATTACGGTCACCGTGAAATCGAGAGTTACACCGCCGGCGAAGACTGTCACCGTGACGACTTGGGTATTCGCAACTGGGCCCGAGCTGCAAGTGATCGTTGTCAATCCATCAAGCACTGGTTCGCTGCACAAGATTAACGCCGCGTTTGACGACGCGACGGACATCGGCAGTCCGCCAATGGGTCCATCGACCACAATATTGAATTCGGTGCCACCAATTACCGTCGGATCACCTGAAACTCTCGTCAGTTGAAACGCCTGCGATACTCGCTGCGGTCCCGCTGCCTTGTTTCCGCCTGAGCTGGTTCCAGGAACAATAGCCAGAGCACTCGCGTCAAAGTCGAGTAGCCGCTCTCTCGCTATCAATCCCAACGATGCGTCAATTGCCACCAACCGAGAGGGGTTGTCTGCGACAACCCAGACGATATCGCCGCGCTCTGAACTCGCAGTGTCAATACTGTCAAGCGGTAGTGGAAACTCGTAGGCGGTCGAGCCCAGCACCCGAGCGGATTCCAGCGACGCATCAATTTCAATCATCCGGTCCGCGCCACCGTACAGCCTGCCAACTACCGCGGTTGCGCCGGCGGCGTCGCGCTGGGTTGTTCCTAATTGGTGTGGCGTCATGCGCCCGAGTTCGTAAAAACCGTCGCCCGCCCCAAGCCAGTCGAAACTCGAGCCCGGCAGAGAAGTCAGCGCACTACCAAAACGCATGCCCTTGTCCGCAATGACCATTCGATCGAGATCGATCTGGAATGCCTCACTGCGCTCGACCGCGAATGCGTCGCCAGACTTGGGGTTAACCAACAGCCCACGCACAGGCCGCGACGTCTCAATTTCGCCGACGAACGTAGACGTGCTGGCTTCAAACACCGCCACTGCGCCATCGAGCGCAACCAACAGCCGGTCAAGCTTCGCAAGATGAGCCATCGCCGGCTGGGCGTCTGCCAACCGCCGAGTCAGCGACACCCGCCGAATTTCATTTGAGCTTTCGTCAATAAACGAAAGCTCGTTGCTTCCGACAATGTATGTCGTCCCGCTAAAACTGATCGATTCGCGGGATCCGACCGGGACGTGAAGCGTGCCTCTTTGCTCGATGGCAACCGAGTCAAATATTCGAGCGATCGAACCTTCAGCCGGAAATACCAGCACCGAATCAGCGCCATGCATCCCCGTACCAACGCAGCAAAACAAAGCCAACACAGCAACATTGCGATTAAACCAACGACTCATGGATACCCCAGTTGACGCGGGTAGAACGGGCGGGCGTCCCCATAGTGTAGACGCTACGCGAGCTCCCGAAAGTAACGAAAAGCCCGCGCCAATCTGTCGGTCGGCGCGGGCCTTAAACTCAAGCTACAGCGGATCTAGTCGTCGCGAGGTTCGTCGCGGGGCTCGTCCCGCGGCTTGTCCCGCGGTTCTTCGCTCGACTCTCCTCCCGGCTCTCGCTTCGGAGCGTCTCGGCCTTCTCGATTTCCGCGAGACCGGCTGCCCCTGCGCCGATCGCGATCACCACTCGGACGGCTGCGACGTGCATCGGAACCCTCGTCGGGCCGCTTACCTCGCTGCTCCGCAAGCACAGCGCGACGGCTGAGCTTGATCTTGTTACCCTCAAGCGCGAGACACTTGACGAGGATCTGATCTCCAAGCTTCAGTTCGTCGCCAACCGCTCGGATCCGCTGCTCGGCGATTTCACTGATGTGCAACAAGCCTTCGGTACCGGCGAAAATCTCGACAAATGCGCCGAAGTCGACGATACGAGTGACTTTGCCCAGGTAGGTCTTTCCAACCTCGGGGCTAGCGGTAATCGCCTTGACCCTCGCGATCGCAGCCTGCCCCCCTTCGCCGTCGACCGCGGCGATACTGACCGTACCGTCGTCAGAAACGTCGATCTTCGCGCCGGTTTCCTCGACAATCGATTTGATCATCTTCCCGCCGGGGCCGATCAAGTCGCGAATCTTGCTTTCCGGTATCTTGATCGTCGTGATACGCGGAGCGTACTGAGCCAGATCGTCACGCGGTGCGTCAATCGCTGCCGTCATGACCTCCAATATCTCGAGACGCGCTTTCTTGGCTTGCGCCAAAGCTGCCTCTAGCACTTCGATGCTCACGTTGGGCTGCTTGATGTCCATCTGCAAGGCCGTGATCCCATCCTGGGTACCCGCCACCTTGAAGTCCATATCGCCGTAGTGGTCCTCGGCGCCTGCAATGTCCGTCAGAACGACGAATTCGTCGCCTTCAGCAACCAGACCCATTGCAATGCCGGCCACGGGAGCCTTGATTGGAACACCCGCGTCCATCATCGAAAGCGTGCCGCCGCAGACGGTCGCCATCGAGCTTGACCCGTTCGATTCCAAGATGTCGCTAACCACACGAATGGTGTAGGGAAACTCCTCGCGGTCTGGGATGACAGGCGTCAGCGCACGCTCAGCGAGCATGCCGTGGCCAATCTCTCGACGGCCTGCTCCACGCATAAACCCTGTTTCACCAACACTAAATGGCGGGAAGTTGTAGTGAACCATGAAATGCTTTTCGTAGTTCAAATCTTCGATCCGCTCTTGGCGCTGGCCATCGACCTTAGTTCCCAACGTTGTGGTAGCAAGCGCCTGCGTTTCGCCGCGAGTGAAAACCGCCGAGCCATGCGCGCGCGGAAGTTCAGTCAATTCGCAACTGATCGCGCGCAGCTTATCAGGGGCACGATGATCCGGTCGCCGCTTCAACTCGAACACTTGCTTGCGAAAGATCCCCTCCTGCCAGGGCTCCATAAACGCTTTCACCTCGGCAAGCTTGGCGTCGTCATCGGCGTAGGCCGCTTTGATCTCTTTCTTTATCCCACGTACGAGAGCAATACTCTCGAGTTTCGGGTTTGCTTTGGTATCGAGCGCCGCCTCCATGCGCTCGCCCCACTTGGATTTGATCTCTGCTCGAAGCGCTTCGTCGAATACCGGCGGGGTCACCTCGCGCTTAGGCTTGCCGGCTTTCTCGGCGAGCTCGCGGATCGCGCCAATAATCGTTTTGCAAGCTTCGTAGCCACGACGGATTCCTTCCAAAACGGACGGCTCGTCGGTCTCGTTGGCGCCTGCTTCGACCATGACCAAGCCTTGCTCGGCGGCGGCGACGATGACGTTGAGGGCCGCTTCTTCAGACTCTTCGTAGGTCGGATTGATAATCCATTGGTCTTCACCTAAAAGCGCCACCCGAACCGCGCCGGTCGTGTGAACGATCGGAATGTCGGATACGGCGATCGCCGCGGACGCGCCAATCATGCCAAAAATACTGGGGTCAAAGTCCGGATCGGCAGAGATCACCATCCCGATGATCTGCGTCTCGTTCTTGAACCCGGCTGGAAACAGAGGCCGTAACGGCCGGTCAATCATGCGGCAGGTGAGCACTTCCTTTTCCGTAGGACGGCCCTCGCGCTTGATATAGCCACCGGGAAAACGCCCAGCGGCATACGTGTACTCTCGGTAGTCAACGGTGAGCGGGAAAAAATCGATGCCCTCGCGCGGATCAGCGGCGGACGTCGCGGTGACCAATACACGAGTGTCGCCGCAACTAACAAGAACAGCACCACCGGCCTGTTTTGCCAGGCGTCCGGTTTCTAATGTGACTGTTTTTCCATCTAAATCAAATTCAACTGTTTGCTTCATTTATTCAGCAATGTCCTTCCGGGGACCGTCCGCGTGAATTCACGGATACATTTCCCCTGATCACAGGAGCGAAGCTGCGGAAACAGATTGGATTTTGCGGGATACGCTATGGCAACACTGCATCTGCCTCACTGGGCAGAGCAACAACCATTGCCGTAAAGCGCGAACCTTTCGCGAGAGGGAACGTGAAATACGGAAGCCATCTCAGGTCGCCGCGATAACACAGCTTCACCTCGCGGTGAATGCTGTTAGCCGCGGAGGCCGAGGGATTCCATTAATTTGACGTAACCTTGAGGATCTTTGGATCTCAAGTAACGGACCAGACGACGTCGGTTGCTAACCATTTTGAGCAGTCCGCGACGCGACGAGAAATCCTTCTTGTGGGACTTCAAATGCTCTGTCAGATCGGAGATCCGACGGGTTAGCGAAGCAACTTGTACTCCAGTAGACCCAACGTCTTTGTCATGTACGCCATAGGTCTTATAGATTTCCTTTTTGGCCTGTTGAGCGAGCGGCATTCTAGATTCAATGCTCCTTCCTAAGCTTCTTCTCTTTTTCTATGTCGTTACGGTCGAGTATAGCACGCACAGGCGGTGGTGGCGCATTCGAAAGAGTTTTTAGCATTCGTGGTCGAATACCAATAAACCCTTTTAAGTCAACAAACTTCTGGCCTAGCGTGGGCTCGTGACACGCCGAGTCATGCCAGACTGGCCACGCGCGAGTCGCTCGACCTCGATTGTTCGCTTATGGCGATCGCGCATCAAGTCTATCGACACCCGTGCGGTTTGTAATGACGTCAGCGCTCTAGACACCTCTTGGGTCCGCGCAACCGGCATTCCACTGATTGAAACGATAATATCGCCAGCCACGATGCCGGCCGCGGCAGCGGGCGAGTCGCGCTGAACGGTGCGGACCAAAACACCTTTCGACACTCCGAAAAATCCCGCAAACTGACCGTCGATCGCTTCCAATTCGGCGCCCAGCAGACCATTCTGGACGACCAGCCTTGAACGTGGCAAATCGAGCGCTTGACGGCCAAACTGAAATATTTGCGTATTGGGCGGACAGTCCTCGCAATCCGGAACTCTGGTTACCAAGATCTTGCTGCGTTCCCCAATCGTGACTCGAATTGCTCGTTTGATTCCGTCTCGAAAAACGCCCAGCACCACGTTACGCCCAACGGTGGTTTCTCTAACCATGCGAGCGAAGTGCTCCAGGCCGGCTATGCGGATACTTCCGTATGTCAAGACAACATCACCCGCTTTGAGGCCGGCTCGTTGCGCCGGACTGTTGTCCGCAACGTTCATCACTTCGATTCCGTGCGGCTCGATCAGCCCAATCGACTCAGCTTTGGCGTCGTCGATATCGGCAATGCCGAGCCCAACGTAGCTAGTCGGCGCCAGAAATCGGAAGGGATCAAAGCGCCGCTGGGTCTGCCCGGGAATTTCGCCAAGCGAAGCCCATAGAGCAACGGCTGTCAATATCAATGCGCGCATATCGGTCCTTGCGTTTAGTATTTCGAATCGCTACTGCTGCTTGCGAATCTCTATCCGGCCATTGGTGTTACGAATTCGCAGTATCGGGCCACCGCCATTGATATCGCCGGTCGCCATAACGGTGCCCGGCCCGAAATCCCCGCCCGAGCGATTAACCGTCACCGCGGAGAACTCGCTGAGAATTCTGTTCAAGCTCTTGGCCAAATCGACGCTAGCGTCGATCGTGACGCCCAGGTTGGCGGGCAAATATACCACGATCGAGCCGCCCGTCGTTTCAAGCAACGAATCCCGCAACTCCGCGCCGGTTACGAAAATAGCGCGAACATTACCGGCAGCGCTGGCGGCGAACACTTCGCCGCTGACCTGCTCAAGCCTGATGTCACCGGCGGATGTTTCCGCGTGAATACCCTGCGGAGCTTCCGCCACGTGGATCGAGCCACCCGCTGTCGACGCGCTTACGGCGCCGCCCACGCGACCCAGCCGAATCGTTCCTCCGTTGGTCCCCACGAATACGCCGCTTGCCGCTTCGTCTACTTCGATGCTGCCGCCAAGGGTTTCCGCTTGCAGCACGCCGCCGACTCGGCCGGCCTTGATGCTTCCACCGCTGGTATTCAGCGAGGCAGCCCCGCGGGACTGACCCAGCGAAATATTGCCGCCGGCCGTCTCACAGCGAACCTCGCCGCCAATCGCGCCAAGCTCGATGTCGCCGCCAGCGGTCAGCGCTCCGACCGAGCCACCGATTGCATTGAGCTTGATGCCACCGCCAGTAGTTTCCGCGTTCACTTCGCCCTCTACTGCTTGGACCTCGATCTCCCCGCCTTCGGTCACCACAATAACCTGGCGTGTCGGGGTAGGCACGCTGATCTCAAGGTCGGCGCTGAAAGAGCAGCGCTGACAAGCGGCGCCCCGAAGCGAGACCACAACGCTCCCAGCGCCCTGCCGCGCGAGAGATACACGGGTCGGCTCAAAGCGCTGGATTGCTTCGGCTTCATTCGCCGCTCGCAGCCGTTTCGTGACGGTGTAACCGACTTCGCCGCTGGCCGAACCCCGAACGGAGACGCGGCCGACCGAACTCACTCGGAGCCGCGAACCAGCAGCTATCGACGCCGACTCTACTTGCACCCAGTAGCGCCCGTCGCGGCGAAGCTCGCTTGATTGCTGTGCCGGAACGAGACCTTGAAAGCCAGTGAGCAGCAGCAGCGCTAAACTCGCTCGTATCATTAGTGATGTTCCACCGAAGCGCCTAGATCTTGTAGCACTCTCTCGACGCTCTGCTTCACAAATGGGTTTTGCTCTTGCTCGATGACATTCTGGAATGCGCCGACCATTCCCCGGTTGGGATTCGCCGTAAGAAGCTGTATCGCTTGGACGCGCATTCCAGGATTCGGGTCGCTCAGCACCGCTTGAAACAGCGCCCGCTGCACATTAGGCTCTTTGCTACTCACGCGAACAGCGTCGAGCGCCTTTAAGCGCACGCCGACGTTTTCGTCCTCAAGCATCGATCGCAGCAGCTCACGCTGCACATCCTGGTTTCGGGAATCACGCCGTAACACTTCAAGCGAAGCCAATCGCGTACCCGAGTGCGATTCGCGAATCGTACTCAGCAGCAAGCGTCGAATTTCTGGGTCGTCAGCCGCACCGGAAATCACTTTACGCTCCTCGATCACAATCCGTACTTGCCCAAACTCTGGATCCACTTGCACCGACTGAACTTCCCCCGGGCCGGATAGCGAACTCACGATCGAAGCCCGCTCAACGCCCTCGGACGAGGTCATATTCACGCGGCCCAACATAAAACCGGCCGCCAGCAATGCCGCCGCCATCGTCGGCTGCCATGCAAACCGCCACGAGCCGAACCCCGCCGTCAACTGCTGCCACCAGCCGCCGACGCCGTGAGGTTCAGATGCGACTTCGCGGTCCATCTCTTCGAGATAGACCGCTCGCATCAAATTGTGGCGGCACTCGGCCAACAGCGCCTCTGGAGGAGGATTCGGCTCAGGCCGATCGAGATCGGCAAGAAACGACTTCTCATCTTCAAACAGAGTCCGAAAGTCGTCATCCGCGTCACAGGCGCTCTCGATCTCAAGCCGCTCTTGGACGCCGAGCTCGTCGTACAAATAGAGCTGGATGCGCTCGCGCGCCATCTCGCTATCCATCGGAAGTTTGTCTTTACGAGCGGACATCTTTAAGAGCCTCCCGCAATTTCTTTGTCGCCCTAAACAGGCAGTTCTTTGCCGCCTCTTCACTCATCGAAAGTGACTCGCCGATCGCTCGCAGCCTCATGCCCTCGTGGTGTCGCAGCTCAAAGACCACCCGCTCCTTATCCGAGAGCATGTCCATCGCTCCGCCGATCTGCGCGGACATTTCTCGCTGCGCAAGAGTGCGATCCGGAGATCCTGCGGGCCGCACATCCGGCGCGGTCTGCAGCGGCGAGTAGGCATATGCCTCGCCGCGCTCATCGACCCCGTATTCCTTGCGCACTTTGCGGCGTCGAATGTGGTCCAAACAAACGTTGGTCGCGATGCGGTAGAGCCAGGTATGAAAACTGCATTGGAAGCGAAACTTTTCAATGTTGCGATAGACCTTCAAAAAGGCCTCTTGGTAAGCATCCCGCGCATCTTCTGGTGAGCGCAAGATGTTCATAGTTATCCGCAAGACGCTGCGGTCGTACAGACGCACCAGCTGCTCAAAGGCATCCGGATCGCGCCGTTGTGCGGCCTCAATCAGCGCGCGCTCGCCTGCGCGAACGTCATCCCGGCTACGCTCAGCGCCGCTACTCTCCAGACCTACCGACTCCGCTTGAACCAATTGCACGGCAGTTTCGCTCCCTCCCATGAAATACGACGCGGCCCACACCCTGAACGTTAGCAAAGGAATTGGCCAAAGAATTCGTCGCAGCGGTGCACCTATCGCCGACTTTCGGGGTCCGGCGGTGATCAATGCGGGCTAGCGCAAAACCACGGGCTACAACTCTTGTATGGCGACTTCGAGTTCGCTGCGAGCATGGTCGTCGCCGGTTCGCTGCGAGGCCTCGATTCCGGCTTTGTACATTGCTTGCGCGTCTTCTTTACGACCCAGGCGTTCCAGCGCTTTGCCCGCGTGATAGTAGGCAGCCTGGTAGTCGGGGTTCGATTCCAGAATGTTGTTGAACTCGGTGAGAGCTTGTTCATTCTCACCTGACTTTACACACTCTTGCGCCAAGCCGTATCGTGCGAATGTGTTTGAAGGGTCGGCTTCGAGCACCGATCGGAGGGCAGCTATGCGGTCCATGATTAGTCTATCTAGGCTATCCGATTTGCAAGGTTGTTGTAGCCTCCGCGGGCATGCCAGATGCGGCGTGCATGAACCAAGACACCGCGAACATCACGCCAAAAAATAGAAAACCCAGCGCCACACATATTTTAGACTAGTGGGACTAGTGGCCTGCCCATTCTTTGAGCCCGATGAGCCGTTGGATTGGTCGGAATGGCATGGAAAGTATCGACCACCTCTCGGGCAGCCTTATGACGGAGTTTGTTGTTCCTCCGCCGTGAGCCCTTTTAAGCCTGATCGTCGACACGTGCTTCGATGCTGCAACCTGGGGTACGCCAGGGGGGAGTGCGATCGGGTGCCAGATGGTTCCGCGGATGCGGTCCGTTTTAGCTTGTCCGCCGCCGGGGCGTTGCTGTGGGTCAGCGAGAAGAATCACCTACCACTCGAACACGGAATCGTTTCGCCAGCGGGGCCCTCTGGGCGAGGACGCAGGTTGGACGTCCAGATCGACGCCTATTTGCGCGCGGTCCAGAGCGACCAGTCCGAATAGCAACTTTACCCGCAGTTTTCTCCACGTGGTGAGAAATGCGGGTTAGCGCGGCCACCGCCCGCCTTGGTTGGGCGGATCATTCAAGGGAGAAACTTGAGATACCAGCGAGGCGACGTTGCGCTTCACTGTACCGAGCCGCGCCGCCGTGCGGTGCGGAGCACACGTCGCGGAAAGGACCGCACCGCGAGGCGGCGCGGCTCGGTATCGCAAATGGTTTCGTCCAACAAGTAGCTTGGCGAGCAGCTTGAAGAATCAAGTTTCGGGTTAATGGCTTAGTTTGCTGCGAGATTCTCGCAGGCGGCGGCAGATGTGTTCGATTCGCTCGATGAGCAGAGCGGTGCCGCATTCTTCGCTGAAATAGTCATCGGCGCCCTCGCGGAAGGCATTTGCGATTTCTGTTTGTGACATCCCGCCGTTTACCAACACGAACCGCAATTCCGGGTACGTGGCGCGGAATGAGCGAATCAGATTGGCGCCGCTGCGAGGCTGCCCGCCGCAGTCGAGTGCAACAACATCGACGGTTGCGAGCAGACCGTTGTCCGCCAAAAGTTCGACTGGTTCAACGATCGTTACCTGATGTCGACGCTTTAGCAGTCCTATCAGCGGCCAGTTGTTTGCTATCGAAGGACCCACGAGACAGATGTGGTGTCCAGCAGCGCGAAGCGGCTCCCGTGGTCCAGGAACTCTGGATTCGTCGCCGTGACTTTGATCAATTCGCATGGGTGTGAATTGCTGGCTCCTGCTACCGGCGGCCATAATCTTGCACCGACGTATCGATCTCGCCGAAGTTTGACGGGTTGAGAATGAGGCCGACGCGGCAGACGCCGTCTTTGCGTGGCTGGCAATGGGAGACTCTGGCGCTTCCCGAAATCGCCAGTACCTGATCCTGACTATGCAGTTCACCGGAGATTCCAACTGTCGAGCCGACCGGCAGTGGGGAGAGTGTCTCAACCCCAAGTCCGCTTTCACTGAAGTCCACGAGACGAGCTCCGAGCAGACGACCGTAGTAGTCCAGGCGCAGGTGGCGCGCGCGGAATTTTTGGGCACGGCCGAAACGGCGCCTCTCGCCTCGATCAATGGCGGTGGATTCTGAAGTGTCCGGGTCGGATTCGATCTCGACTGTAGGTTCGGAGTCGGCGGTCGGGGGTTCGGGGCTACCTTCCGGTTGCTCGATGGGCACTACGGGCTGTGGCCCTGGGGCGGCGGGCGCTTCAGGGAGAGGTTCGCCATGGAGAACACGCTCGGCCTGGGCTTCAAGCTCGACAACTGGAGATTCCGGAACGGGGGCCACAGGTTCCACCGTCGGCGCGGCCTCGACCGTCGGGAGCGACCAGTAGTCAATGGCTGTCGTCGGCTGTAGCTGTGCAGGAAGTTCGTCAGATGTGAGGTCGATTGTGAGCACATTCGAGAGATCAACAAACGAAAGGTATTCGCGGGCCGATTGCGAGTCGATTCGGGCTTCAGCGCGAATTAACCGAACGCCAACGCCGTGCTTTTCGCGTAGCCAGTTGGCTGTGGCGACGTCATCAACTTCAAACGAACCACCGATCACGATCAGTCGTTGTTGTTGGTTAATTTCTTCCGCATCAACCACCAGGAAGTCTCGCAGTGCGGCTGCATTTGTATCGTCCAACCGAGCGAAGAAATCGGGCGACTTCCAAGAAGCAATCATCCCAGCGGTAGTTAGAGCGCGCGCCAATTGGGCGTTGCCCGAATCATCGCCGACCGCCAAGGCAACGGCAGCGCCCTGGCTGTCGAGTGCTAGAAGATCAACTTGGCTGGATGCACGTGGCGCTAGTGGGATCTGTCGGGCGATTACAAAGAGCGATTCACTGATCTCATCAAAGACCGCGACCGGATTATCAACGATTAGCGCAGTCAGCAGTTCATGGTCCGCGACCGAGGTCGGCTCCAGTCTCGTCTTCGGCAGCTTGGAAAGCTGCCTACTTGCCCTGTCGACCTGTAGCACTACTTCTTACCTAGCAAGTCTTGCACCAAACCTGATGTAGTCAGTCGTCCGTCTGTAAACTCAACAAAACACGGGGCCTGATCGCCGCCGTCAGGCCCAGGCGTCTGAAGTCGTCCGAATACACTGACCTTTGCATCAGGGTCCAGTCTGATGCAAACGTCAGTGTTTCGCTACCCCAGTAGGGATATCATGAAATGAATGTCGCGGCCAATGGACATTTATGAAGAGCTGGTCGAGCTCCGCCGTACAGGCCAAAAGTGCGCCGTGGCGACGATCGTCGAGGTGGCCGGCTCGATCCCCAGTTTCCAAAGCGCGAAGATGCTGATTCGCGAGGACGGTACGATGGTGGGCACTATCGGAGGTGGCTGCACCGAGGCCGAAGTCTGGCAGGCCGCTCGCGACGTGATTGGCAGCGAGCAGCCGAAAATGCTGCAATTCAATCTCGGACAAGACGCCGCCTATGACAATGGTCTAATTTGCGGCGGTCAGCTTAACGTCTACGTGGAACCCATACTCCCAATTCCGAACGCTCTGATCTTTGGCGGCGGCCATATATCGAAGAGTCTTTCGAAAATCGCTTCGCTTGCCGGTTTCCGGACGATGATTATCGACAACCGCGATACGTATGCCAACCGCGAACGCTTCCCAGAGGCTGCGGAGGTTTTCGCGGAGGAGTACGAAGACGCATTCTCGAAGCTACCAGCGAACGATTCGACCTACGTGATCATCGTGACCCGAGGGCACCGCGACGACATGCGCGTGTTGCGCTGGGCGGCGCAACAGCCACTTCGTTACGTCGGCATGATCGGCTCGAAACGTAAGACCCTCGAAGTGGTCAAACAGCTTCGTAAAGAAGGCGTAGAACTCGAAAAACTATCACTGATTCACGCGCCGATGGGTTTCGATATCGGCGCGGTGACGCCTGAGGAGATAGCCGTCGCGGTTGTCGCCGAGATGATTCAGCGACGGCGGAACCCGACGGCGGGTTGGAATCCGCTGTCGAAGTCAATCTTTGTAGACGGCGTCCCCAAGGCGCTGGAAGTCGCCGAGGGCATCGCCGCCGAAGCCGAGGAATCGGTCGCCGAGACACGGTGAAACTCAGTGGTTTGATCTTGGCCGCCGGGCGATCCTCGCGGATGGGCAGAGATAAAGCGCTACTTGAATACAACGGCGATACGTTCCTCAATAGACAGATTTTCTTAACGCTCCCCCGCGTCGATGAACTAGTCGTTGTGCTGGGACATCATGCCGATGAAATTCGGCCGACACTACCCGGCGCGGCTGGCTTACGAACCGCTGTTAACGAAAATTATGACGCCGGGATGCTCTCATCGCTACAGGCGGGGCTAGCCGCAATTGGGGGCGAGGCAGATTGGGTGATGTTCGCGCTGGTTGACCATCCGCTAGTCCGCGGGCGAACGCTTGATCGGCTTGTAAAGGCCTGCCGCGGAAGCAACGCGTCGCTGGTGATTCCTCGATTTGATGCTGAACGTGGACATCCGGTCGTGATTTCAAGGGCGGTAGTGCGGCAGATTGAGGCACTTGACCCGGCCGCCAGTCCGCAAGATGTAATCCGCTCGCACTACGGCGAGGCTCTGTTTGTCGATGTTGACGATCAAGGCGTCATTACTGATATCGACTTGCCCGAGGACTACGAACGCGTAACCGCCCCGTAATTCACGCGCGCTTTGAATATGGCAACTGAGTTGGTGGTAGCGACGCACGCCAACCCTCTCGCAACATCTGCGAGAGGCCGTTGACCAAGCTCAGGTGCTGAGGAAGATTCGCGAGATTCTTGAGCTCGGTCGGATCATCGATATAGTCGTAAAGTTCGGCGGCCTTATAGGGGCTGTCAATGCCCGACCACTCCGTGTAGCGGTAGCGGGCGGTACGCATCGAATAGCCCATGCCAGGCCCGACACCGGGAATTTCTCGGGGATACTGACTAAACGCGGCCCGCTTCCAAATTTGGTTCGGGTTTTCGAACAACGGCATCCAACTCGATCCCTCTAAGTCGGCCGGACGGGGCACGCCGCAGATGTCGCAAAGCGATGGGTAGATGTCGACCGATTCATTTAGCGCCTTGGTTTTACGGCCGACGTTTCGAAGACCAGGCGCCCGCACTACTAACGGAGTGTGCGTGGCGGCTTCGAAGTTTGAGTGCTTGTTCCAGAGACCGAGATCGCCGAGGTGATAACCGTGGTCGCCCCAAAGCACAACGACGGTGTTATCCGCCAACCCATTGCGGTCGAGAGCATCGAGTAGGACGCCTACCTGGGCGTCGATGTAGCTGACCGAGGCACGGTACGCGCGGATGAGCTCTTTGGCCTTAACCGACGAGATCGGGCCTTGTGGAGCGATGTCGTCATAGCCACGAAGTTCGGCCGAGTTGTGCAGTGCGTAGGTTGGCGCTCCCCGCGGCGGCAATGGTACAGACGACTCTTCAATCGAGTGTTCCGGGTAAAGGTCGAAGTATCTTTTTGGCGCCACGAATGGCAGGTGCGGCCTCAGGAAACCCACGGCCATAAAAAACGGCTCGTCTTTGAGCGCTGTGAGCGCGGCAGCGGCAGTCCGCGCGGTCTTGCCGTCGGTGAGCTCTTCGTCGCTGACATCAGGCGCACGCCAACTCTTCAGACCCCAGCCGGAAGCGCCTTCGGGCTGGGGCCCGCGTTTTGTCGGGTCGAAATAAAACCGCTCGTCCGAAACCCAGGAGTTTGCCCTTAGACGGTTCCAGTTTTCCTGGGTAAATGACTCGTTCTCAGGCGTGCGCCAACCGTGCTGGTCGGCGATCCACGGGGCGATTGACCACGATGGCTGGTCGTTGAGTTGGGGCTTGTGGAATATCTTCCCAAACGCGGTTGTCGTATATCCGGAGCGGCGGAAGAGTTCGGGCAAGGTCACGACGTCGGGCAGATAGCGTCGGAAGTGCGTTTGTAGATCGTAAACTTGTGTCGTGTCAGGGCGTCTGCCAGTCAGCATCGACGTGCGAGAGGGGTTGCAGACAGCCTGCTGACAGTAGCTGCGCAAGAATGTCAGCCCGGAGTCAGCTAGGCGATCAATGTTGGGCGTCTTAACGTAATTGTTCCCGTAGCAGCCTAGATCAGGCCTAAGATCGTCGACCGCGATGAAGAGCACGTTCTTCTTCGGCTCAGCCTTCTTTTTTGAGAAAGCCGCGGATGCCCCAAGATGCGTGGCAACACTAGCACCAGCGGCACGTAAAAAATCTCTGCGAGACGATGTCGGATGACCGGTCACAACACGGGCGGGGTTATCGTAGACCCCTAGTTATTCTTCCATACGCGAGACCAAGCGAACGTGAGCAGGCGTCCAACGAAAACGTAGATCTAGGCGACGTGGGTGTCTAGCGAAGCGGCTAATTTGTCTTCCGGCACGGCGCCGACAATTTGCTCAACCGGCATGCCGTCCTTAAAAACAAGCATGGTCGGGATTCCACGGACGTTGAAGCGCTGCGCGGCCATTGGGTTGTGGTCGACGTCTAGCTTGCCTACTTTGATCTTGCCTGCGTACTTCTCCGCCACGGCATCAATGACTGGCGCCATCTGGCGGCAGGGGCCACACCAGGTCGCCCAAAAGTCGACAAGTACGGGCTCAGTCGACTGCAGAACTTCGGATTCGAAATCAGCGTCGGTGAAAGTTAGAGTGTGCTCTCCGGCCATGGAAATCCTCCAGTCGCGTTTGAAATTTCAGCGTACCAGAAGCCGACGGGTGTGCTAATCTTTCACCCGCATGTCAGATCAAGGTAACGGCAAACTTTCGCGCAGAGGCTTTATTTCACACACGTCGGCTGCCGCCGGAGCCGCGGCGGCGACTGGCCTGAGTGGTTGTGCTCCGGCTGAGCAGGCGGTCGCGAAACCCGGCGGCATCTGGGAGAAGCCGCCTGACCAGCGTGCCAAGGGGAACCGCCAGAACCTGATATTTCTAAACGTCGATACATTTCGGGCGGACAACTTGGCGGCGTACGGCGGCAACGGTTTGGTAAAGTCGCCCCGACTCGACAAGTTCGCAGAAGACTGCGTCGTCTTTGAAGACTGCTACCCCGAAGGACTGCCCACCATTCCGATTCGCCGGGTCCTGATGACCGGCCGGCGCATCGTTCCCTACCACTTCTTTCATCAGCATGAGCCAGTGCAGACTCCCGGCTGGCACGAACTCTACTATGAAGATCAGACGATTTCAGAGACGCTCAACGAAGCGGGCTATCACACTGCGCTGATCGCGGACATCCCGCACATGCAGCGGCCGGGCAAGAATTTTCACCGCGGATATAAATACTACGAGTGGTCGCGTGGCCACGAGGTGGACTACTACGCGCAGGCTTCACACGATGAGCCCGAC
The DNA here is from genome assembly GCA_965247305.1 of Bryobacterales bacterium. Classification (GTDB taxonomy): domain Bacteria; phylum Acidobacteriota; class Terriglobia; order Bryobacterales; family UBA6623; genus CATQHP01. Next base: position 7,131,593 of record OZ252030.1, read on the forward strand.
ATCGTCCCCACGCACTACCCGCAAGAGTACTGGGACAAGTGGCTGGAGGTCGACCCCGGTCGGCCGGCCTTCATGAAGCAGTACTTGGCAAACCGTTCACGATACGAAAACGAGTGCGAAGCTGTAATCGAGCTGATGGCCAAGAACGTGATGGGTTGGCTGCGTCGCAACCACGATAAAGAGCCGTTCTTCTTGCACCTCGAAGCCTTTGATCCCCACGAGCCTTGGGACCCGCCAAAACGTTTCCTCGACGAGTACATGCCTAATGCGACAGGTCCTACTTACTGGGAGCCTCCGTATTCCGACATTGACCCACCGCCCGCGGCGGTTGAGCGCATGCGCGCCAACTATGCCGGTGAAGCGATGTGCGTCGACTACTGGTTGGGAGAGATTCTCGACACCATCGAGGAACTCGGGCTTTTCGATAACTCGGTCGTAGCGTTCTTTTCTGATCACGGCGCGCTCTTGGGCGAGCAGAAACAATTCATGAAGGGTCCAACGAAGATCCGCCGTCAAGTGATTCACAACCCGTTCCTGGTTCGCTTGCCCGGCAAAGAAAAGGCGGGAACACGTGCATCAGGATTTATCCAGCACCCGGACTTAATGCCAACGCTGTTTAGCTTGCTCGAGCTTGATCCGCCGCCGCGCGCCACTGGCGAGAATTAGTGGGGACTAGCGGACGGCGAGGCAAGCAAGCGTGATCACCTGGTTCAGGCGTACGGCTGGGTTGGCGGCGTGCGAACAAAGGACTGGCAGTTCTCGAAAATCATTGACCGCGAAAAGCTAGGCTACGACTACGCGACGCAACTCTACGATCGCGCAAATGATCCCGATGAGTTGACCGACGTAGCGGGCCAACATCCCGAGGTCGTAGCCGATCTGACTGCGAAGATGGAAGCTTACCTGGAATCCGGCAAGGAAATTACGATGGGTCATTTCCACGCTCAAGAAGATTACGACGGCGGCGACCCAGCCGCCTAAAATTTACCCTGGAGATGAATCGATGAAACGTAAGACGGCATCAGAGTATCACCCCGAAGTTCTGAAATTGTTTGACGCCTTTGTGCATGGCGGGCTCTGCCGCCGTCAGTTTCTAGTGTAGTGCGTCAATCAGATTGAACCTTAAGAAGAGCGGCTTTGCCGCGCTTGACCTTCTCAAGGGTGTCGGAAGCGGTAGCAGTCCAGATGAAGGGCTTGGGCTGCTGATTGTGTCGAGCGATGTAGTCTTCGATGGCGGTGGTGAGTTCGCCGACGCTACGAAAGACACCGTGGCGGATGCGCTTATCGGTGAGGTCTCGGAAGAACCTCTCCACCATGTTCAGCCACGACGCTGAGGTGGGCGTGAAATGGACGTGGAAGCGTTTATTGCGCTGCAGCCAGCGTTTCACCGTGGCGTGTTTGTGAGTGGCATAGTTGTCCACGATCAAATGGATCTGCTTGTCCTTGGGGGTCTGGTTTTCAAGCAAGCGCAAGAAGCGCAGCCATTCTTGGTGGCGGTGCTTGGGCATGCAGGTTCCGATCACCGAGCCGTCGAGCGTGTTGAGCGCGGCGAACAAGGTGGTTGTGCCGTTGCGTTTGTAGTCGTGGGTCATGGTCCGGCCGCGTCCCTTTTTCAGGGGCAGGCCGGGCTGGGTGCGGTCGAGGGCTTGAATCTGTGACTTCTCGTCGAGGCAAAGAACGAGGGCATGCTCGGGCGGGTTGAGATAAAGTCCGATGATGTCGTCGAGTTTTTCGGCGAAGCGCGGGTCGTTGCTGAGTTTGAAGGTCTTGACGCGATGCGGCTTGAGGCCGTGGGCGCGCCAAATGCGACCCACGGTGGAGGCGCTGACGCCGACCGCGGCGGCCATCGTGCGGCGGCTCCAATGGGTGGCGTTGGCTGGCGTTTCGCGGGTCGTCTTGTGGATGATCTGTTGCACTGTTGGGGAGCAGATGGCGGGCTTACGGCCGGGCCGCGGGGCGTCCTTTTCGATGCCGGCGACGCCGGATTCAAGAAAACGGCTTCGCCAGCGCGCCACCAACTGACGCGAGACCGACAGCTGCGCGGCAATCCGTTTGTTCTCAAGACCGTCGGCGGCGAGCACGATGATCCTGGCTCGCAACGCCAGACGAACAGCGACCCGACGACCGTTCGCGTAGCGCTCCAACTGCCTACGCTGCTCCTGCGTCAATGGGACTGGCTCTGCTCTTCGCATCCGTGTGCCTTCTACTAGTAAAGGCGACACGAAGATACTATAAGTTATATTATTTATGGCGCACTACACTAGATCGCGCCGCGCCATTCGCGGCCGGCACGAGTACCGTTGCGATTCTTACCGGCTTGAGCCCGAACTATGCGTGGGCGCTGCAGGTCCCCGAAGATGACGCTCGGATACAGACAAGTCGCGTTGAATACGCCTCGCCGCAAGGTCATGGAACGATCAAGGGCTACATGGTGCGCCCCGCCGGCGCCAGCGGAAAGCTCCCAGGGGTCGTGGTGGTCCACGAGAACCGCGGACTGAACCCTTACATCGAAGACGTGGCCCGCAGGGTGGGGTTGGCCGGACACTTGGCGCTGGCGCCCGACGGCCTGACGCCCAAAGGCGGCTAGCCTGGCAACGACGACGATGGGCGTAAGTTACAGGCTGAACTTGATCGTGGAATGTTACTGGAGGACTTTATAGCCGCGGTAAAGCATTTACAGTCACATCCTGATTGCCCTGGAAAAGTTGGCTCGGTTGGATTTTGCTTCAGCGGCGGAATTTGTAATTCCCTTGCGGCGCGCATTCCGGATTTGGCGGCGTCGGTGCCGTTTTATGGACGGCAAGTTCCGGCGGCCGATGTGGCAAGGGTCAACGCGCCGTTGCTTCTGCACTACGCGAGTCTTGACACGCGCATCAATGGAGCCTGGCCTGCCTACGAAGAAGCTCTCAAGGCGAACAGCAAGACGTACAGCATGCACATGTACGACGACGTGAACCACGGTTTTCATAACGACACGACGCCGCGTTTTGATGAGGCGGCGGCGAGGTTGGCTTGGAGCCGAACTCTGGAATTTTTCGACCAGCACCTGCGCTGATTGACGTCAAGATCGTCGCTTGAATGACGTCGCGGGCAGGGCCCGGACAAAACTTTGAGCTAAAAGGCCGGGCCAATTTCTCCGCTCACTACTAGGAGTTCAAATGCACCGTCGGTGACCACTGGCGGTGTTACGATCTAGGGATATTCTGCCGATCTTTCACTCAGAAATACATGACGTCCATGTCAAAAGCGCAGAGCCCATTCGTATCCGCAATAATCCTGTTTTTCGCTGTCAGTTTATCTGCAAATGCTGCTCTTAAGCTAAGACAGGTCGATGCCGCTTCCGGCCCTGAAAGCTGGGGCATTTACCAGGTCCAATCAAAAACAGCTAGCTCGGTCTATCCCGGCCGGGTCAGCCAGGGCGCCGGGACATTCCTCGAGTCCGGAGACACGGTTTCGTTCCGGCTATTGCCCGCCAGTAACCCGATTCTGCTGACTGGCGGATTTCGCGTTGCGGTTCCCGCCGGTGCCAGCGAGCTAAATATCAAGCTCGAGATTGAAACGTTCGATGCAAACGTAGATCTTGGAGTGCGATTTGGTCAAGACTTGAACCTTCCACTTGAATCGAACGTTGATTTCCTTTCGGCGTCAGCGGGGCAAGCGGACGAAGAAATCACGATTACACCCGGGTCGAGCCCGGCGTTGCAGGAAGGTACATATTTCATCGGCCTGATATTGCGAACGCTGAATCAACCGGTCGACTGCAAGATCACCGCGACGATTTCCGGTGGATCACCGGAGGGCGCGGGCGTCAAGTTGAATTCAGGCCAATCGCAGGCGTTCTCACTACCCGCGGTAACCACCCCAGGCATCTCAGCCGGCCAAGGCGGGTTTCGAATTAACGTTCCACAGGGAAGCTCGCAGTTGAGGATAGCGGTCAATCTCGATGACCCAGACGCCAAAATTCGCATCCTCGCTCGCCACGGTTTTGACATTGGACTATTCAATGGCAACCCAGTTTTTAATTGGGACTCGACAGGTAGCAGCAGCTCGGAGACGCTCGTCATCACGACGAACAGTGCTCCGGCATTAACACCCGGGACCATCTACATCGCATTCACTCTGGACTCGGTAAACGTTACGTTCGCTGGCTCCATTACCGCGACCGTCAGCGCCCTGAATTCTCCGGTGATCGGGCTCTCAACAAACAGGCTCTCAATCATCACCGAGTTCGGTATGAACCCGGATCCGCGTGGCTTCACGGTCTCAAATACCGGCGGTGGAACCCTCAACTACGCGCTAACCACCGACCAACCGTGGCTGTCGGTGTCGCCCGAATCTGGCAGCAGTTCTGGCGAGGCCGACGTCATCAATGCGTCAGTTGATGCAGCGGGACTGCTTCCGGATGTCTACACCGCAACGATCGCCGTTTCGCAGACAGACGGAGGGTTAGTCCGAACCGTCAGAGTCGAGCTCATCGTAGGCGGAACGGCGCCGCCGGCGATCGGATTGTCGACGAATCAGATCGATATCGACGTAGCCGTCGGTGCCGTCGTGACGACCAGCTTTTCTGTTAACAATGACGGCGGTGGCACCCTTGACTACACGATATTTTCGAGCCAAGGCTGGCTGTCGGTATCGCCACAGCGCGGTGTTACGGCGGGCCAGGCCCAGACGATTGTATTGATAGTCAACGCAGCGGGTCTCTCGGTGGGCACGCACTCGGGACGGCTGACGATAACTGACGCCGCTGCCGAACTCGAGCGAACGATCGATGTGACTGCCAACGTATTCTTTTCGCAACCTTCAGTGGAACTCACTTTATCCGCACTATCATTTGATGCGGAAACCGAGGGCCCAGAACCGCCGGCACAGGTGTTCTCGGTCCGAAACTCTGGATTCGGCACGCTCGAATACAGCATTTCGGCCTCAGAGCCGTGGATCTCGGTTAGCCCCACGAGTGGCACCGCCGAGGCTGAACTCCAAGCGCACTCAGTGATGGTCAGCAAGATGGGGCTGGCTCCAGGAGTCCACTCAGGGCGGATTACCGTGCAGGTAGTGGAACCCGCCATGATGCTTTCGAAATCGCGCTCGCGAACATATCAAGATACGACGGCAAGCATCGACGTCACCTTGACCATTGCGGCTAGCATTATCGCGCCAAACGTTCCCGAGAATGCTGTGCTCAACGCCGCTAGTTTTGTGCAGGCTCCTGACGCGGGCCATCAACTCGCCCCAGGCTCGATCGTTTCGGTCTTTGGAACGAACTTCGGCAGCCAAGTGTCAATCGGTTCCGAGCTTCCTCTGCCTGTTGCGCTCGACGGCGTTGGCGTCACGTTCGACGGCATAAATGCTCCTCTATTCTTCGTCGGGACAACTCAGATTAACGCGCAACTTCCATTTGGGTTGCTGAACTCGACCGCCGAAATGATAGTGACCGGGCCGGGAGGCGACAGTTTTCCCCGCGATGTTCCGATCGCAACGTTCGCCCCCGGCATCTTCACATTCAGCCAAAATGGATCGGGACAGATAATCGCGACGTACGCCGCCGTTACGACAATCGATCCGAGCGAGATCGGAGCGCTGGTTGCGCCGCTCGGCCTCGCACCCAATAGCCGCCCCGCGCGGGCCGGTGACGTACTTACGCTTTGGATCAACGGCCTCGGACCCGTTCAGCCTCCGATTGGAAACGGCCGAAATTCCTTTGACCCGGAAGGATTTATGCTGCGAACCACGGAATCGCGCCCCACCGTTCGTATCGGAGGCTCGGATGTCCCGGCCGGCAACCTCTTGTTTTCGGGACTGGCCCCGGAATTCGTCGGGCTCTATCAAATCAACCTAATCATGCCTCCAGGATTTGCCGGCGGAGATTCGGTGCCGATCCAAATTGTCATCGGAGGCGTGACGAGTCGCGCGGACGCAACGATCGCGCTCGAGTAGTGGCGCCGCCAGTCGCCGGTCAGGAAATTGTTTTACAAAGGTAACGAGACCTTCGTAGCTCTCGTTGCGATTTTCTAATCGGTGCTGTTTGCCGACCAGTGGTTGCTTCTACTCAGACGAAAGCAAATCTTCAGCGGGGAATGGAACGTGCCTCTAGATGGCGTCGAATTAACCGACAGGCTCGATCGCCTCGACACAGAGTTGCTTCACCGGCCGCGGTTCGGTCCAATTTTCAGTTCAAACGCCGCGAGATCGGCGACCTCGGCGCGCTGACGGAAGCCTACCCGACGGCGGCTGTGACCAGCGCCGGGCACTAACTTTTTCACGCTGACGGCAGGTTTTTTCGAAGCCAGACCTGCGTGTGCCGCTCGGCGGTACAATCTCGACATCTTGATGTTTGGGAGCAGGTGAAACGATGAATCGACGACAGTTCATGGGGGCCGCCGGATCGCTTGCCTCCGCCGCGCAGCTTCGATCGCAGACGAATGACCGCATCGAACGTGATCGCCAGGCCGCACTCGATATCTTGAAACCCAGCGCTCGTGATCTCGAGTATGGCCTCCGCCTACATCGTGAATCGCTTGTGTTCGACGCATATGGCTTCGCTCCGCGGGCTGCGCCCGACGCTGACGCGGTCCGCGCGCTAATCGACGATGGCGCCTCCGAGATAGAGTTGCAGGACCAGAGCGAGGATATGAGCATGACGCGCGCGGCAACGGTCGAAGCTGAGCGCGAAGAATTTATCCGTGCCTGGGATGCGGCCGGGGTGACCTGCATTTTCCAGAATTGCGGTGAGGAAAGTAGCGACCCGTTGAGGTTGATCAAACGGCTGGCCCGTTTCACCTACTTGACCGATCACATGCCAGGTGTGCTGCGCCGAGCCGTAACGCCCGACGATGTTGAGCGCGCCTACGCCGCCGGCCTTGGCTGCTTGTACTTTACTGGCAACGGTGTTCCGTTAACTCAGCAATGGGTCTCGGTCGAGGACGAGCTGCGTTATGTGAGGATTTTCTTCCACCTCGGGATTCGCATGATGCACGTGACCTATAACCGTCGAAATCGGCTCGGCGACGGCTGTGCCGAGACGGCCAACGGTGGATTGAGCGACTTCGGGCGTGCCGCGATTGCCGAGATGAACAAAGTGGGCGTGATCGTGGATGTCGCTCACTCAGGTTGGCGCACGAGTCAAGAAGCGGCACGGCAGTCCGTGAAGCCCATGGTTGCCAGTCACACGACCTGTGGAGGCATCTACGCCCATATCCGGTCCAAGCCGGACGAAGTGATAAGGGCAATTGTTGATACGGGCGGCTACGTGGGCATGTGCTGTATTCCGCGCTTTTTGCGGCGGACCGGAGATATCGAGGCCTTGCTCGGCCACGTCGACTATGTCGTCGAGAAGTATGGTGCCGACCATGCGGCGATCGGAACGGACGTGGCCTACCGGTCGCAGTTCTCAGAGGCCGCCAGCCGCAAGATTCCATCGCGCTCGCCACAGCGCACCCGATTCGCGGCGTTGTGGCCGGAGGATGACTTTCAGACCACCTCGCGGATGACCCAAAGCCTGACTTGGACGAACTGGCCGCTATTCACGGTCGGCATGGTACAGCGGGGATACAAGGATGACGACATCCGCAAGATCTTGGGCGGGAATGTGCTTCGCGTTGCGCGCTCGGCGATATCGCACATTTCACACCACACGGCCAGCGAACCTGCGTAAAAAACACGGGTGAGTGCCCTCAAAACGGCTACGCCCTAGATCGCCGGGGAGTAGATACCTCGAGCTTGGCCGGCGGCCAGCAGGACGACAGTTCCGGGTTCAGTCGAAATCAGTTTTAGCAATGTCGCCTTCCTGATCGTCCTTATCATCGCGGTCAGATTTCTCGTTCTGGATCGGCCGTGTGGTCCGGCATCCTGCTCGAACTGATCTTGCCGCTGCATGCTTTGCACTGCGTCGAGATCGAAATAGTAATGTTGTCCGGCAGCAGTACAGCGGATAAGTCGCAGCGATTTTTTCGAAGTTTCTGGCATCAGATATGCACCTCCATTTCATGGCCCGTCGACGGGCTAACTCTCGGGCTCAGCGCCTTGCCGATTCCGCTGGGCGTCGCGACCGTCATCACAACCCCGGATTGGATGGCTGACTGAGGCATGCCCGATGCAATGCTCGACACGGGTTCCTGCGCCCAAGTCTCGCCGCCGACCGAGCGAATGCTAGCCAATCCCGCGGTGCCGTCCTTACCCATTCCGGTGAGAACGATTCCGGCGGTCTCGCTTCCAAAAACATGTGCCGCGGACTGCATTGAAACGTCAATGGACGGGCAATGGCCGCCTAACCCGAGTTTCGCGATTCGAGGTGGTTAAGGGTGGTAGGTCTATTGTTTTCAGTGTTCGGTTGTAAAAGGTCGGCACTACATCGCTTGTTTGGTTGAGGCTAGAACCTTTGGTGGAGATTGACGTGGAAGCCTCAGATCGAGCTGCTGTAGCAGAAGCTTGACTTCCGGATCCGGCGCCGTGTAGCGGTTGAGGATGATTGCTCTGCCGTCCGTGGTCGGCAGATGCACGTCGATCATCATCACACTCGCAAGCTTGTCCAAGATCGCTCGCGGCGTCAGCCCCGGCGCATGGCGGCGTGCGATGTTGCGCAATGTCGCGTGCAGGCAGTACGCCAAAAAACTCACGAAAATGTGCGCTTCGATTCGCGCGTCTTTCTGATGGTAAATCGGTCGCAGCGCTAAGTCTCCCTTCAGTTCCTTGAACGCTTGCTCGATCCGTGTCAGCAAAAGATAACGCTCCCAAACCTTCTCCGGCGAGGCCGAACGCATGTTCGACCGCAGCAGATACCGGCCTTCGCGGCGGATCGCCTGACGCAGCTTGCCACGGTCGAGCGCGTAGCGAAACGTCGACTCCTTGACCGCTTCGCTCGCCGCGGGCAGGCGGATCTTCAGCAACCCCCAAACGCGTCCGGCGTCCTTCTTCGCCGCCCCCAAACTCAGTAACAAACCGTCGCGCGTGAGCTGCTTGCGCGAGCGTAATTCCGCCAGCCGCGCCCACACCCGCTTGAGCCGACGGCGCCGCATCGAACGCTCTTTCAGTACACGATCGCGGCTCTCGACCAAGACGTAGAACTCCTCGCCTTGCTCCAGCAGTTTCACCTTCACCGACTCGCGCGCCTCGACCCAAGGCCGCTCGAGTAGGTCCTTCTCCAGCTTCGTCAGCCGGCCCTTCGGCGTGCCCACCAAGTAGTCCATACCGCGCGCCCGCATGTCCTCGAGCGTCTGCTCGGTGGGAATGCCGCGGTCCATCAACCAGGTCCGCCGGGCGCGGCCGTAACGTTGCTCAATACGGTCGAGAAACTCTTCGAGCGTTGCGGCTTCGTGCCTGTTGCCGGCGTAGACTTCGTAGGCGACAGGTAGTCCGTCAGGCGTCGTGATCAATCGCATGAGCAGTGCCACCACGACCTGCGTGCAGTCGGGGCGATGATCGCGGCTATAGCCGAAACGACGTTTGCTATTCGCTTCCGGAGAAGGCGGATCGGATTCGAAATAGGTGCTCGTTAAGTCGTAAAGCAGAACATCAAACTGTGCTTCAAACAACTCACCCCATTGCTGTTTGAGGTGTTGAAACAAGTCGTCGCGGTGCGGTCTTAGCAGATCGAGGCAACGATATAGTTTGTCTTTTTGCGCTAATGCGAAATCTTCGCCGAGCAGGTCGGCCAAGGCGCTGCGCTGAAACCAGTCGCGATGGAATCGGAATTCGCTGCCGGGGTCGATCAGGCGGTAGGCGGTCAAGGCTTTGAGGACGTTTGTCCAGCGGGTTCGCTTGCGCGAGGGCGGCAGGCGCGGCTCGAAGAAGGCGTCGAGGTCGAGCAGCTTCCACAGATGAAGCGCCAGCCAACAGGCGCCGAACTGGCGCGGGTTGCGCAGTTCGATCGCGGCGACACGGACGCGAACGGCTTCGCAGTCGAGCACGGGAAGCTGCTCGTGGTCGTCGGGAAAGAGGGCGAGTTGGCGGGATGGTTCGCGCTCGCTGGTCAGCGCCTCGATCGCGCGCACCCAGCCGCTGCGTTGGGAGTCGTTGAGTTCACCGAGGTGCAAGAGTTGGCGTTGGACGACGCGTCCGCCGCGCACGCGACGGGACTCGACGACGCTCCAATAGCGGTGCAGCTTGCCGTCTTTGCGGCGCGTGCGTGCGCGCAGGAACATAGTTCCAGTCTGAGCCGCAAACTCAAAAAATCAAGGGGGTAGATCGGCACTACACGCATTCCCGGCCCCCTCGTCATTGACGCCAAAGACCTTAGCCCGCCGATCATACCCAAAATAGTCACTTCCGAGCACGAATCGCGAAACTCGGGCTAGTGTCAACTGCTTGACATAAGGGATCGCCCAGCAGAACGTTAGACCACAGGTCGACCTCGACCGGAAGATTGTTGGCGCATGCTAGCTGAAATAACGCAATGCCGCTAGGTAGGATTTACCGAGTTAAGTCGACTCCCCGTACACGCAGTTCGCTGAAGCTCTGGAATCCGAACTCGGACAATTCTCAGCCAAACTTGCCCTTCCACGCATTGCCGCTGGAAATCTCCGACAGAGGATCGGCGAGTGAGAGGATGTGATTCTGGTCCTCGTGTGTGATAGGCACCCGCAAGCGATAGCTTATGCCACTTGAAGACCGCGCTCCGGTGACCTCAAAGTAGGGCTGCGGCGCGCCGCAGTTTACTGTAAGAATCATCGTCATCGACTGGCCTTGGAATTTGACTGTATCACTGTACCAAGTCACGTCTCGAACAGGGTCGCGATGCCGAATCATTGCACGCACCGTAATGCAATCAGGCCCAACCTCAATTCTCAGTTCCTGCGGACTGCCTGGTGTTTCGCGTCGGAGGGTGACGATAGGGTCGCTTCCGATGACACATTCGCGTGCTTGGACTTGCCGGGTTTCAGTGGTCATGTCATTTGGGGTTTGAGGATTGGCTCAAAAATGGCATCGATCGTTTTCAGCGGGCAGTCGTTCGTAAAGCATGTGAACTTCTCCTTGTACTCGTCCAGAGTCTCTCGGAGTAGCGAACTACGCTCCTCGTGTCAAGGCCGGATGAAAAATCCCGTTTTCGCCGGTTGAAAATTCCCCACCCTGGTTGCGGTGGTGGTTTTGTGGACCACCACCGTGTTGCTAAGCATGGAGCTAGCCGGGGAAGCGGAGGCGGGCAATGCTGGAGAGCAACCCGCCAAGGAATACCCGGCCGCAAACTCAGCGAGACGATGAGTGCCGGGAGCGGCGGCCGAGATCGCTCCCGGCTTCTTTTCCGCTGCCCAACGCCCATCGGATCGATAGATTTGCCCATGCCTGAAAAAACTCATCTTCCACTTCCCCCGCTCTTGCGACCAGGGCTCGCCGCGTCAGCCGCATCGACCGTCGGCCGTTCGCCGGACTGATCTTCCGGCCGCGAGAGCAAACCGGCTCTTCGGCGCTCCTTCAAGCGAAAGCTCTCGCCGCGAATGTTCACCGTCGTCGAGTGATGCAACAGTCGATCCAGGATCGCCGTGGCGATGATCGGGTCGGAAAAGATCGAGCCCCAATCGGCGTAGCTCTTGTTCGAGGTCAGGATGATGCTGCCGCGTTCGTAACGCGCGCTGACGAGTTGGAAGAAGATCGTCGCCCCCAGCTCGTCGAGCGGAAGGTAACCCATCTCGTCGACGATCAGCACCTTCGGCGCGAGGTAGATGCGCATCCTTCGTTGTAGCCGTCCTTCGCGGATGGCCTTCGACAGATCGGCGATCAAGTCGTGCGCGGTGATGAAGTAGGCTCCGAAACCGGCTTGGATCGCAGCCTCGGCCAAGGCAACCGAGAGATGCGTCTTGCCAACGCCGGGTGGCCCGAGGAAGATCACGTTGGAGGCTTCGTGCACGAAGCGCAACGTGCGCAGCTCTTGGATTTGGCGCTCGTCGATCGATGGTTGAAAGTCGAAGTCGAACTGTTCGAAAGTCTTGACATAGGGCAGATGCGCGAGCTGTAGACGCGTCTTGAGATAGCGTTGTCGGCGAGCGTCGGCCTCGGCGCTGACGACGTCGAGCAGGAAGTCGGCGTAGGCCGGTTCAGCCTTGGCTGCTTGTTCAAGCAGCGCTTCCAAGCGATCGTCGATGGTCTTCAGCCCCAGTGCTTCGAGCCGTTCGTGAAGCTGTTCGATGGCGGTCACAGCGCACCTCCGGCGGCGGCGCTTTCGTAAGCCGCTAGCGGCCGCACTTCGACTTGGGGTGCGCCGGCTTGGATGTGAATGCACGTTTTTCCTCCTGGACGCTTGGCGACGTGCAGCGGAATGTCGGCATGATGCTCTTTGCGAACAACGATTTGGTGGCGGTCGTCGATCAACTCGTGAACGGCGATCCGCTCGGCTCCGCGCCATACCTCGAGCCGGCCGGCCAGTTCGCGCAACGAGACTTCGGCGCCGGCGTCTTGCCAGGGAACCGAGTAGCGGTTGGAGCGCCAGGCCACGAAGGCGTCCCGGCTCACACGCCTCGACTCGGCGTCCGCGAGGGGATACGGCGGACGCTTGTCGAGAGACTGCAAGGCGGTCTTTTCAGACTCCCAACTCTCTAACACTTGGCTGTGAGTGGTGCCGTGAACGCGCCGGTTCGAGACCTCCCAGACCCAAGCGTGCAGCTGGTTGTTGAGATCATCCAGGCTCGTCGCCGTGCGTCCGCACAGGAAGTTGCGGCGCACGTACTTGACGCCCGATTCGACCTTGCCCTTGGTCTGCGCGCGGTAAGGTTTGCAGGCCCGCGGGGTGAAGCCCCAATAGTCGGCGAAGTCCTTGAAGGTTTGATTCCACTTGAGCTCGCCGCGCTCGTCGACCCCCTCCAAGACCGTCTTCATGCGGTCGTAGAGGATCTCTTGCGGCACGCCGCCGAGTTGCCGGAAGGCTTCCTCGTGCATGCGCAGCAGCGTCGGCAGCTTCTGGTCGGTCGCCGCGGCGGCCATGATGGCCCGGCTGTGACCGAGCGTGAAGACGAAACCCCAAAGCTTGCGAGTCTTGCCGTCGGCGGTGATCTCGCCGAGATGGCCCCAATCGACCTGAGCCTGTTTGCCTGCGGGTGTTTCAAAGCGCCGCACGGCCACCGTGGTTGCGGCTTCTCGCAACGGCTGTAGGTGATCCTTGAGGATCGTATAGCCGCCCGAGTAGCCGTGTTCTCGCAGCTCACGCAACAGCACGACGGCATTCCAGACGCCGGCCTTGAGGCGGTCTTCGATAAACGGCTTGAAGCGATCCAGCTTGGACGGACGCGGCTTGCGCGGGCCGTATCTGGGCGTCGGATCGTCCTGCCTTAAGTACTTGCGAACCGTCTTGCGGTCAAATCCCGTGAGCTCGCTGATCTTGGCGAGGCTCACCCCTTGTCGAACTAATTCTTCGATTTCTTGCACATCTGAACTCCGTAACAGCGCCTTGTACCTCCTGCTTCCAGGGTCGGCTCCGACGCAAGCTACGGGTGGGGAATTTTATTCCGGCGATACGGGGATTCTTACACCGGCGCTGACACTCGCCTAGCTTAGGTTCAGCTTTGACAGCTTCGCCCCGAAATCTGACTGCCTCTGTTACATACCGTCGGGATTCATCCTCCCTAAGTTTTTCATCTTTACCCATGAGCCTACACAGGGCTAGCGCGACGTAGGCCTTGGCCATGTCATTTAGGGCCTCCGCATAGGTGGGCTTTTGGGACAGTGCTAGCTGGAAGTACGTGATCGCACGGCGCAGGTGCTTGAGCGCTTGGTGGGTCTGTGCGAGTTTCGCATACTCGACATAAATGTTGCCGAGGTTGTCGTAGGCATGTTGGTACGAAGGGTCGCTACGGATTGCCTTTTCGATGTATCGCTTGGCGCTTCGAAGGTCAGCTTTGGCGACCCTGGCTTCGGTGGCTTTCTCTGCTCGCTTCAGGAACAGATAACCTAGGTTGTTGTAGGCCACTGTGAATTTCCGGTTGAGTCGCGTGGCTTCGGCATAGAGCTCGATCGCGCGTTCTTGATACGCCTGTTGCTCTTGTTCGTTGCGTGCTGTTTTGGTTGAGTTCTCGGCCTGAACCTGGTTGGCATAAGCCAGGGCCTTCACAACCGATGCGCGGCCACGAGCTGGCACGAACCAGCGGTGAATCGGCGACGCTAAAGACCGAATCCTGGCCACGAACCTTCCAATCACGATCGGCGCATCCGCCCCAAACTCGGTCTCGTATGCGCGCTGGGCGTACTGAAGCGCACGCACAAGTATATCGTCGCTCTTATCGTCGTAGCGTTGGCGCTCTTGACAAAACGCGTTAGCGAGCCCGCCAAGTGCCTGAGCTCGGAGCGTCACGTCCGCTGACTTGCAGTTTACTGCTTTCTGAAACGCGGAAATTGCTTTTTTGTTGGCTTTGCGCTCATATTGCGTATAGAGAATTACCGCCTTGTTGAATAGCGATGCCGCATTTCCCTGGTCTTGCTTCAGAACGAGGTCATATTCTTTGACTGCGGCCTTCGCCTCTTGGGGATCTCTTCGTGTCTCCCAGCGGAGATGACAATCGAGAGCGTCGGTGAAGTGGACGAAGCTTTCTGTAGATCTAAATGTTTCAACACCGACGAGCTTAAGGAACACCTCGTGAGCAAACTGCTTCACATAGACCGGGTATTCCTCGAGATTATCGGTGGGCGGCTCGAATGACGCTACGATGATCGGGCGCACACCGATCCACGGGTTTCGGGCGTTCTCGACGGAAATCTGGAAGCGCACGTTGTTGCCAAACCTATGGATGCTCCCCCGCACAGTAGCCGGCGACGCAAAAAGAGGCAATAAACCGATCGCCTTGACGAACCAACCGGGACCACCCAGTTGCTCGATGTGGCGAATCGCAGCCGGAAACCCGTCGGCACTGCGCTCGAGGAATGGAAGGTCTACACGATCGTTCCAGAGATCAGGGTTGTAATAGGCGGCTCGATGGATCCTTCGCGTGCGTTCAATCTCCGCAACGAAAATCTCGGACAAGCTTGCTCCGATGTTCAGATTCTCGTCGGTCGAGAGGTTTTCCCACGGCAGAAAGTAAATACGCCGTCGAACGCGCCAGCCATACCAGACGACGACGACGATAATTAGACAACCAATCGACCAGGAGGGAATCGCATCGATCAGATCATTAACTGCCACGCGCAAACACCCGCCGATAGTCTTCGTATTTCTTAGGTAGCCTCAGGTTCGGAATGCTACTGGCGCTGTACGAGTCAGAGTAAACTTATTGTGCCACAATCATTGCGGTACCGAGAAGAGAATTGATCTCCGCCGGGAGACGCGATTACATTCATCCGAAGCGGATACTGGCGGCATCCCTCGCAACTAGATCCTCGCTGGTCGGCAAGTGTAATCCAGCCCTCTGATTTGGCGCATCCGGACCCTCGCGCCGATACTTAATGAAAACGCTCCCACGAACAGTCTGCCACGAGCCCGGAGAAGCCTGTCGAGCACGGTGTAACAGCACGTTTATGGACATCCGATCGATTTCGGTTGGCCGTTGGGCCCGCGTCAATCAATTTTATTGCGGCTACACCTGCTGGTAGCACGCCGCGCGCTCACACTTCATGTCTGGGTGGGACTTGCAAGTTGGCGCGAAAGAATTCGACCATTGCGGTGATCGCGTTGTCTTGTTGTTCGTCAACGTGATAGCTGCCATCGCGATCTCCGCGCGGCTAGGCGGAATGATTCTGAAGCGGGTTCGGTCTATGCTTGTTGTCGATGCCGCGAATCATCGACTTGACGTACCCTGTCAAAGACCATTTCCGCTGGAAGGTTGAGCGGGAATTGGCTTCGTCGTTTGAACGGGGCGACGATTTTCAGGTTACGCGGTTGGGTCTGGCGACGCACGGATTTACGCACATTGATGCGCCGCGACACATGCTGCGTGATGGTTCGACGACGTCGGAGTTTCGGTTGGAATCGCTGGTGGGCGATGCGGCCATCGTGGACCTTAGCGGCGTCGACGCAAATAGTGCGATCTCGGTTGATTCAGTGGCCCAGTCCGGCGAGCATGTACGAGAGGGTGACATCGTCATTCTCAAGTCCGCCTGGGACCAGCGTTATCCGCTGACCAGCCCGGAATTCTGGACGAGGGCCCCGTATCTCACTCGTGAAGCTTGCGAATGGCTTGCGAGTAAGAAGCCGTCAGCGGTTGGATTCGATTTTCCCCAGGACCAGCCGATTCGCGGGCTGCTCGAAGGCAGGGAAGCGCCGATTGAAGAGTTCGTCTCGCATGACGTGATTCTGCGTGTTGGCGTTCCGATGATCGAGTACCTGTGTAATTTGGGGGCGGTTACATCCGCTCGGACCGAGATTTGTGCGTTGCCGCTGAAGATTCCGAACGCCGACGGTGCGCCCGCGCGCGTGATCGCTATCGAACGCTAGCGCGAAACCGGATGCTGCGCTCGACTCAACATGTTCTACGGCGAGGGTAAATGCTGCATACTCTGCTGAAACTGGTTGGATGCGTAGCGCTATCGACGGTGCTGCGCGGGCAGGCGCAGCCTCGACCTGAGGGGCATGAGTCTCCCGCTGATCTTGCGCGGAGGGCAAACGAGCGCGGCGGGGACGCGGGCAAATCGCGGTAACTTGCTGAAGCCATTAGACTATTAGGAAGCTCGATGTGCACTGGTCGCCCGGGGCGATCCGGTCGCGGTAGGAACACCCGGCGCCGCCGAGTGGCCCCAGGGAACTGCACCCCGACGCTCTCGCAGAATCGAGGCCTTTGGCATATCCCGTCCGGGGAATGGCACATGACAACCCGAGATCTCCGTACCATTCCGGACCCTCGTGTCGCCTGTCCGCTACCCAGGTGGGTAGAACTGTGGACTAGCCCGCATTTCTCACCACCTGACGGCGAAAGCACACGATAGGTGCGCCACTACTTCCTTGCGCTCGATCGCCGTGCTCTACGGACAGTCAAGTACGCCTCCGCGCGCCCACCGTCGCCCGCCTCGAGTGACGCACCTCTCACGCACTCTTGCTCGCCACGTGGTGAGAAATGCGGGCTAGACATCAGCCGGCTAGAAGAGATCATGCAGGGATCCGCGCCAAGCTAGGCGATACTACGCCCCGACCGCCGTGTAGACAGAGTTCGCGAATCTACTCGTCGCCAATGCTCAACACCGCCAGAAACGCTTCCTGCGGTATATCCACACGCCCGACGCGTTTCATGCGACGTTTGCCCTCGCGCTGTTTGTCGAGGAGCTTGCGTTTGCGCGAGATATCGCCTCCGTAGCACTTCGCCGTGACAATCTTGCGCATCGCCGCAATGGTTTCCCGAGACACGATCTTTGCTCCGATTGCCGCTTGCAAGGCTACTTCGAATTGTTGGCGCGGGATGAGCTTGCGAAATCGCTGGATCAGCGATTTGCCACGTGCGTGCGCTTGATCGGTGTGCACGATAATCGACAGCGCATCGACCGGTTCTCCGGCAACGAGGATGTCGAGCTTCACCATCGGCGATTGCCAGTAGCCGGCGAAATGGTAGTCCACCGACGCATAGCCGCGCGACACCGTCTTGAGCCGGTCATAGAAGTCCAAAACGATTTCGTTGAGCGGGATGTCATAAGTCAACACCGCCCGGTTGCCGGCTGCGTACTCGAAACTCTTCTGTACGCCGCGCTTGTCTTCCAGCAGCTTTAGAATGCCCCCGAGGTACTCGTCGCGCGTGATCACCGTGACTGTGAAAACTGGCTCGTCCACCTTGGCGATGACTTGCGGCGACGGCCAACGGCTTGGATTGTCGACTTCGACAGTTACTCCATCGGTCTTAGTTACTCGATAGCGCACGCCCGGAGCGGTAGTGATGAGGTCGAGGTTGAACTCTCGCTCCAACCGTTCCTGCACAATATCGAGATGCAGCAGCCCCAGGAATCCGCATCGAAAGCCAAAACCAAGGGCCACCGAACTCTCCGGTTCGAACTGGAACGAGCGATCGTTGAGCTGTAACTTCTCGAGCGCCTCGCGCAGCGCGGTATGTTCGTGCGATTCGACCGGATACAGGCCGGCGAAGACCATTGGCTTCGATTCCTCAAATCCCGGCAGCCCCTCAACGGGCGGATTGGCGTCGTCGCATATGGTGTCGCCAATTTTTGTTTCGGTGACGTTCTTTATGTTGCAAACCAGCCAACCGACTTCGCCGCTATGTAGTTCGTCGCAGCGTATCGACTTGGGAGTCCGAAAGCCGAGGTCCTCCACATCGTAGGTGCGGCCTGTCGACCATAGCCGAACCTTCATACCGCGGCGCAGCACCCCATCGACAACTCTCACCAGGACGACGACACCGCGATAAGGGTCGTACCAAGAATCGAACAGCAGCGCGCGTAAGGGCGCGCCATCGACGGACTTCGGCGGAGGCACACGCTCAACGATCGCTTCGAACACTTCATCAACGCCACGCCCAGTCTTAGCGCTAATCATTAGGGCGTCGTGAGCTTCGAGGCCGATCGTTGATTCGATTTCTTCGCGGACCCGTTCCGGTTCGGCGGCAGGCAGATCGACCTTGTTCAGAATCGGAATGATCGTCAAGTCGGCTTCCAACGCGAGGTAGGTGTTCGCCATCGTTTGGGCTTCGACACCTTGCGCGGCGTCGACGACTAGAAGCGCACCTTCACAAGCGACTAGACTGCGCGAGACTTCATACGAAAAATCGACGTGTCCTGGCGTGTCGATCAAATTGAGCTGGTAAGTGTGTCCGTCTTTGGACTTATAAATAAGTCGCACCGTCTGCGCCTTGATCGTGATACCTCGTTCGCGCTCGAGGTCCATCGAATCGAGGATCTGCTGATGCATCTCGCGCTCGGTCAGCGCGCCTGTCATCTCGATCATGCGGTCGGCCAAAGTCGATTTGCCGTGATCGATGTGGGCGATGATCGAGAAATTCCTTATGCGGGAGGCGTCCATACGGGTAGGTGGAAGAAGGGCTGACACCGGATACACCAAGCGTCCGCCCCTGACCTGAGTCTACCTTGCTTCGACATCGGCAATTGGCCTCATATCCGTCTGTAAGCAAGCGATGACCTCAAACAGGATCAACGGAGGCGAAGACGGAAGTCCACGCTTTCCTCGTGCTCTGTAACTATTTCGAAAGAAAGCGCGGACTTCCGTCCACGCCTCGTTTTCTAGACACCGACCGACTCTGCAGCCTCGTGGGGTAATCAATGTATTAGTGGCTAAATGGTGCGGGGTCCGCTGTTCGTGTATATCCGTCGCGATGCCATACTGAAATCGAGATAGTTTGAATCCATGGCTGAACCCAGACAGATCATTCTCGGCATCTGCGGTGGAATTGCCGCGTACAAATCCGCCGAACTCGTGCGCCAACTGCAAGACGCTGGATACGGAGTACAAGCGGTGATGACTGCCGCCGCGCAAAAGTTCATCACGCCGCTTACGCTCGCGGCTCTGAGCGGCAACAAGGTGATCACCGGCCTATTTGATGACAGCTCGGCCGATGGGACGCTAAACAGTTCCATCGAGCACATCGGTGTTGCCCAAAGCGCCGACCTACTGCTCGTAGCCCCGGCTACCGCCGACGTGATCGCGAAATTTGCGAATGGCCTCGCCGACGATTTTCTGACCACCACGCAGCTTGCTTTCGATGGACCGTTAGTCGTGGCTCCCGCGATGAATACGGTGATGTGGAATCACTCGGCGACGCGCGAAAACATCGCGAAACTTCGCAGTCGCGGCGCGGCCATCGTAGAGCCGGGAGTCGGCGATCTAGCGTGCGGAATGGTGGGGCCGGGCCGCCTGGCCGAGCTTTCGAACATCGTCGCCGAAGTGCGGGATGTTTTCCAGAGCCGCTCCGATCTTTCTGGCGAGACGGTTCTGATCACGGCCGGGCCGACGCGTGAGCGCCTTGATCCAGTACGCTTTCTCTCGAACCGTTCGAGTGGTCGGATGGGATTTGCGCTGGCGGAAGAAGCGCAACGTCGTGGAGCTCATGTCGTTCTGGTAAGCGGTCCGGTCTCGATAGAGACCCCGCCCGGTTGCGAGAGAATCGATGTGGAAACCGCGCAGCAAATGCACGATGCCGTCATGCTGCGGCTTGGCGACGCCACGATTGCCGTGATGGCGGCCGCCGTCGCCGATTTCCGAGCGGCAACGCCGGCGGCGCACAAGATTAAGAAACAAGGCGGCCCGCCGACGTTTGAGTTGGAAGCGACCCCTGACATTTTATGCGCGGTCGGAGAGCAGAAGCGCGGTTTGCTGCTCGTCGGATTCGCGGCCGAAACCGAAAGTTTGGAAGCCAACGCTCGGCACAAGCTGGAGTCGAAAAACTGCGACATGATCGTCGCAAACCCGGTCGGCGGAGAGACGGGATTCGACTCGGCCACCAACCAGGGACTGATCTTGACGCGAGGCGGTGACGTGATCGAGATCGACCCAATGGTCAAGTCTGAGATGGCCGCCCGAATCTTTGACGCGGCACTCTCGTTGCGGCGACGGCAAGCGGCTTGAGAAACTGGTTCGGCGGCGCACGTGTCAGAAGATTTACGACGTCAGTTGGAGTTCTACCGCGATCTCGGGTTCACCGAGTTGTTTGTCGATCCCGCAACCGCCGGCCAACTAGGCGATGCCGCTGCTCAGCTTCGAGTCATCCAAGATGACATAGGCGAGTGCACGCGCTGCCGCCTTCATGAGGGTCGCCATTCAATCGTCTTTGGCAGTGGCGATCCCCTCTCGAAGATTGTCTTCGTAGGCGAGGGCCCTGGCGCGGACGAGGATGCTCAAGGTCTGCCATTTGTCGGACGCGCCGGCCAACTGTTGACCCAAATGATCGATCGCACCTGCGAGGGCGAGGGCCTGACCGTGCGACGCAAAGACCTCTATATTTGCAACGTTGTGAAATGTCGCCCGCCGGGCAACCGCGCCCCCGAAGCCGACGAGATGGAAGTCTGCGGACAATTCCTCGAGCGTCAGCTAAATGCGATCGCGCCGAAGGCCATCTGTGTCATGGGCGCAACCGCCGCCAAGGCGCTACTGAAAACGACGGTCGGGATCACAAGACTAAGGGGCCAATGGCAGCAATGGGGTGATTTTCCGGTCATGCCGACATTTCACCCTTCATACCTGCTACGCCCGTACAACAAAGAAGCAAAGCGCCTCGCCTGGGAAGATCTAAAAAAAGTCTTCCACTACGCCTACGACTAGACTGCATCTGTCAGCCAAGTTGCTGGTTGGACCAAACCATTCGCGGCACCGAGCCGCGCCGCCGGGCGGTGCGGTCCTCTCTGCGACGTCTGCACCGCCACAGCCTGCTACTCTACCCCCGAGCCCTCGACAATCAAAACCTCGCGATTAGGCTCAATATCAGCAAACGTTTCAACCGCGCCCCCAGGCCAGCGCACCTCAAGCGAGTCCACCACGATGTCCGCGCCAAGCCCGAACGTTGCCACAGCTTCGCTTTGCGAGCAATAACTAGAGCCACTACGAATCATCACGCGTTGCTCGCCAGATTTGCTCCGAACCGTAACCGTCGACCCGATTCCGTTGCGATTCGAGTTTGTCCCTTCGAGCCGCACCCGCAGGTATGAGTTTGCGTTCCCGCCGTCGTTGCGGAACAATCGCGCTGCTCCGTTGTTCGTCGTGACCAAAACGTCGAGGTCGCCGTCTCTGTCGTAGTCCGCGTATGCAGCGCCGCGAGCCACCAATGGCTGCCGCAGATCATCGCCGACATCGCTATTGGCTAATCCAAACTTACCCGCTCCCAAATTTCGAAACAGTAGCGGTGACTGTTCAAACTTGACGGTAGGCTGCACTCGATTGATCTCTTCATCCAAATGCCCATTCGCACAAAAAATATCGACGTGTCCATCGAGGTCGTAGTCGAAAAAAAACGTCCCGAAAGTCAACGACAACAAACTGTCACGGCCGATATCGCTCGTCGGGGCCTCATCGACGAACAGACCGTTTCCCTCGTTGTGGAACAGGTTCAACATCTCATTCGCAAAATTGCCAACCAACAAATGCGGTCGCCCCGATCGGTCGTAGTCGGCCGCATCGACCCCCATCGCGCCGCGTGCCTTGCCATCTTCAGCAAATGCGATTCCGGCCGAGAGCCCGTGTTCGCTAAATGTGCCGTCACCTTCGTTTCGATAGAGCTTATTCGGTTGCGTGTCGTTAGCTTGGAAAACATCCGGCCAGCCGTCGCCGTCATAGTCGAACACCACCAGCCCCAGGGCCTTAGCTGTGGGGTCACTCACGCCGGCGCTCTGGCTTACATCCTCAAACGTCCCGTCGCCGAGATTGCGATACAGCTTCGAGGGCTGCCCGCTGTACGACTCGGGCGTGCAATAAGTTTTGTTCGAGCCGTCAAGCGTGCAGTGAATGTCTTCATCGATCGACCAATCCACATAGTTGGCGACGAATAGGTCGAGATGCCCATCTATGTCGAAATCGAGCCACGCGGCGCTAGTCCCAAATCGGGCGTTGTCGATACCCGCCGCGCGAGTTACGTCGCCGAATTTCCCGTTGCCAAGATTACGAAACAGTCGATCGCCGTCAAGCACGGTTATGTAGAGATCAACGCTTCCGTCGTTGTCGTAGTCCGCGGCCGCGACACCCAATCCATACAACTCAACATCCAAGCCCGAGCCGGCCGTCACATCGCTAAACTCGCCATCACCATCGTTGCGATAAAGTTTTCCGGTCACCCGCTCGGGTCCCGCCGACCACGGCCGACTGTTCACCAAAAAAATGTCGGCCAGCCCATCGTTGTTGTAGTCAAAAAAGGCACCGCCGGAACCGAGCGTTTCCGGGAGATACTTCTTGCCCGACCGGCCGTTGTGATGGACGAAGTCGATTCCCGATGCCGAGCTAACCTCGGTAAAGACCACATCGGAAGGAAGCGACACCGCGGCAACAGGCCCGACAGGCGTCGATGAGTCACCACAACCGCAGGCCAACAAGATTCCGATCGGCGCGAGCAGCCTAAAGCTCAGCCGAGACGTGCTCGTGTATCGCCTGCCGTTCGTTGTTGTCTTCCGGACGCGTGCGCCGGAACTCCGCGGTGCCGGTTTGAGCGGACTCGTCAGCCTTAAATCGAACGAACAGTTTTTCTTCGCGTTCAGCGGATTCCACATCCCCAAGTCCACGGTAGCAACGCATCTTCGTGTAGTGCATCTGCAGATCTTCAGGGTCGATGCGGGCGACCCGGTCGAGAATCTCGATCGCCTCAGCATAGTCCCGTCTCAAGAACAAAATACCCGCCATTTCATTCAGCACGACGCGGTCGTTCGGATACTGCGATGCTGTTTCCCGCAGGCTTTCAAGCGCCCCGTGGTAATCACCGTCGGCCTTCTGCGCCAGCGCCAAAAAATAGAGCGCCCGAGCTAATCCCGGCGAAAGCTCAAGCGCCTTCGCAACATATGGTTTCGCACGCGCAGTTTGGCCCTCCTCGACCAGGACCCGTCCAACGTTCAGCCAACCATCGGCGTGCGTCGGATCTGCGTCCGTCGCTCGCAAGAACGCATGCTCGGCGCCCTTCAGATCCCCCTGCAGTAGCAGCCCAATTCCGTAGTCGTTCCAGCGTTCCCAGTCATCGAACCTAACGCTCGGCGCCCAATCGCCCTCCCTCGTGCCAACCTGAATCTCGGCGTCAGCCATTGCCAAGACTGTAATCGGTAGAGACGGAATGCGGCCTTTGATCGCTCCCGAAACGTTGGCGGGAATGTCCGCCTCGTCAAAACTAAAAACGCGGTCATCGAACCCCACGCCGAATTCACCTTCGCCAGCCTTACCCGCGTATGAGAACGCTGTGTAAGCGTGTGAAAACTTGCGGTGGTTGACCTTTGCGCTGAGCTTAATCGGCCCGCGCACGTCTTCTGGAATGTCGATTCGGAAATGCGCTACGTCGGCCGCGCCAGGCGGAATCAGCCGCGCGTAGAGCAGGCTCCGCATTTGAAAAGCGTTTCGCTTGTCGATCGGATTGCCGTGCGCGTCAAGCTGCAACGAGCGATAGAAATGAGCCCCCGCCTCGACTGCTCCGTTACCCTCGTCCGCAACCCGGCCGCTCCAATAGATCACGTCGCCGCCCGCGTCCTCGGCGATCAGTTCGACCCAAACGTCGAATGCGTCGACCGTCCCACCAGGAAAAACATGGCCCACCTTACGAGTCCGAACGACCACGTCGACGAGCGCCGTCTCGCCGGGCACTACCACCGGATTCACGCGATCAATCGGCGCGGCAAGATTGCCGACTTCTCGCAACACGACCGGCGCGCCTGAAGACCCCGATTCCTCAGCCACCGCGAAACTAGTTGATGCCCGAGGCTGCCCACCACGACGAATCATCTGCGGTGTGTTTGCGTCATCGAGTACCGCTGATACCGCGAAAATATCGACCGTCACAATGCCGTTTTCGAGAAACGCCTGCGTTTCGGCGAGCTGCTTCTCGTCGCGATTCACGTAAGGCACCGCGGTGTTAGCGGCTGGAAAGTGATGGGAATGGACCATGCCGTCGACGTTTCCCGGGTCCTCCGAGGCCGTCAGCGGCATATGGCAATCAGCGCAGTCCTGCGGCTCTTCGGGGTAATAAAACGACCGCGCGCCGTGCCCCGAGACGCCGCTAGCCTGCCAGTTGTCATACGAGTTGAAACCGCGAATCCAGCGATAGCCGTTGACCGGAACATCCAAATGAACCTTGTGACAACTGGCGCAAAACTCCGCGCCATCCTCCCGCATAAAAGGTTTCAAAAAAGCCTTGCGGTGCGCCGCCGGTGCGGTATTCGTGACGTAATTGTGAATCGCCCGCACGAACCAGTTCTCGCTCTTGGTCAGCTCATGCAGCGGCGGATACTCGATCGTAAAACCGCCGTTGCCCATCGTGTCCGGCACGTGAACAATCGAATGGCACGACATACAGCCAAGCCCTGCGTGCGCCTCGGGCTTATCCAACTGAGCCGCAACCGGCTCGTCAAACATGCCGTTGAAAAACATCGCGTGATCGTGGCACCCGGCGCACCACTTCGATGGCTCGACGCCGACCGTCTCCTGCATGTACTCAATCGACTTGCGATAGAACTGGTTGTTAAACGAAGAGAAGTGGTGCATCGACGATTCCCACTGTTTGTAAATGTCGACGTGACATTCACCGCAGGTCGCCGAATCCATAAAAAAATCAGAAGGGATCAGATCACCAGTGTTCGTATCCGATGCCGAAGGGAAAAATGGACTCCCCGACCCGGCGCCTTCTTCGTACATCGAGACCGGCGGCGAAGTCGGGTTCACGATGCGGTCGCCGTCACGAGGAAACCAACGGTCGCGAACATTTGAGGCCAGAGGCAGCAACAAAGCGACGCCTAGCGCGGCGCCAACCGGCTTCCAGCTACGAACGCGCGCTAGCAGCAGCGCCCCGACAAACCCGCACCCGCCATGGGCTAGTACGACCCAAAGGTGCGGCCGAGTCGCGCCAATGAAACAAAGTACTGCTCCTAAAACGGCGCTGATCGAGAGAAATGCAACGGGCGAAGGCTTGTGCCGAGCCGACTGGAATATTTCGTCATTCGAAAACCAAAGCCCTACCCAAAGCGCAATCCCCAGCACTACGTGGGCGAGAACATTCCCAAGGTAAAAGAGATCAGGGGAAGGAAAGGCCCAAATCCAGCCCGAGTTCACCAGCAGCAGCACAAACGCCGCTGCATACAGCCGTGACCGCCGCTCGAGTGCCAACGTCTACTCTACGTTCCGCGCGACCAACGGGCGAATCAACCGCATCGCACTCCGCGAATTATATTCCTCGAGATAGCGGCGGTGTTCCTCATCGTCCGGGAACGACTCGCTGGGACCATAAGGATAGCCGCTCATTTCGTGAAATGGCAGCGGCTCTACCGTATCTCCAAACGCCGTATTCGCTTCGTTCTCTTTCGCCCAGCCGTCGACAAACAGCAAGTAGTCGCGCGTCCAGCCGGCCGGAATTTGAGCAAGCGCCCCGGCATCGAATGTCAGAGCAATCTCATCACCCGCGCCCATTACAACAAAGCGGTCATCGATCGCATCGAGCAACGCATCAACATCGCCAAATCGCGTGTAGAGGCCGGCGGTCGGGTTCCACATTGTCGTCGTCGAAACATCGGAGTACACAAACTGCTCCGGTTGTGTACGCTCGGGATGCGCGATATTCCGCGAAAATCCGTGAAACCGAAGCTCCGCGTCCACGGGCGCCAAAGTCGTCAAGCGAGTTTCAGGCGATCGCGTCCCGCGCGATAGATAAGCCTCGTCCCAGTAAGCGCACATATTCGTGACGATGCGAACCGCCCGAGAATCTGACGGAAACCGTCCGCTGAGGTCGACGGCCAGCGTACGCGGCTGCCCTGAAGGCAACCCTAAATCGTCATTCGCCGTAACCCAATCACCATGTTCATCGAGTACTTCAAGATACGGAGGCTGAATCGAAGCCCCCTCTGTCTGCGAAGCGCCAACGATGCTGCTAGCCGACGACCAATCCACCCAACCTTCGAGGAACAACACGGCATCGTCAGCGTCAACGTCTTCGAAATCCAACACCAGCGAGTGCATCTCAGCCAAGTTTTCAAAGTTCCGCGCAAACATCGGATAGCGCCGGTCACGGCGAGTGAGCCGTTCCAGCACATCGCGCCCGCGATCGTCCGTAGCCGCGACCGGATGTTGTTTCGAGCCAACACCGAATAACTTAAACACCGGAAACGGCGGTGCCTTTGCTTTCTCGTTCGAGACAATTGAGACGCCCGCCGGATGATCCACTGCGATCAACCGCATCTGGTCGATATAAGCCGTCTCGCGCAATTCTTCCGTTAGCCTCACTGCGAGCAGTCCGTCGCGCGCAACTAGTTGATCGCCACGAATAAAAACGTACTCGTCATGATCGACGGGGAAATAGACGTCACGAGCCAAACTAGCCCCGAGCGGCGCCACACCAAGAACTTCCGAGATGTACTCGAACTCGCGACCATTCCACGTGTAGATCATCGGACAAGAGCCCGACAGCCGGGGAGCCTCTTTAATGCTGATCACAGAGTCGACTTCGCCAACCTGCTCGTTCTGGATCAGCCCATTTGGCCACGTGACGCGAATCGTGTCGAACTTCTCCGTCGCGCCAAGGCCGAACACAAGCGGCGTGCCGTTATAAAGCTGTTTGCTATATCTAAGTCCCGCCTTGACCTCGACGCGTGCACCTCGTGCCAGTTTGGGACTTTTGACGCCTTCGAGATGGACAGTTATGCCCTGGTTCTCGCTCTCAATCCGGTTTTCATGAACCCGCACTTTTCCGCCGGCGTCAACACTAATCACGTCAGAACACCCGTCGGAATTAAAGTCGCCAGAAGTCGCGAACAAGTGGTCCGCGGACTCATCCGCCGCCTGAAACGACCGACCTTTCTCGTTAACCAAGAACGCCTGTCCCGACAGTGCATCGATCCGCCCGCGCCGCTGAAAATCAGCCCAGGCCGTGACCCGCGCAATTTCCGGCCCCGCGCTTAGAACGCCATCCGAGTTCGTCAGCAATTGCGTACCACTCTCGGAACTCACCGCGATGTCGAGATATCCGTCGTGGTTTGCATCGACAACGGCCAGCCCAGCTACACCGGAATTAACCTGAACGCCCGCAACCGCGACCGCTTCGCCATACAAGCCCAATTTGCGATCTTGATGCACGCTAACGCCGTCGCCGTAGACGACCACCAGGTCGTTGCCGTTGTCCTCGAACAACTCAACAGCAACCGCCGCCCGTGCCGCACCCGGCGCAAACGGGAAATCAGAAGAGACGTCGCTGAACGTCCCGTCCCCATCGTTCTGAAACAGCCGCTTGTCTGCTCCAACGGCAAATAAATCTAGGTCGTTGTCATGGTCGTAATCGTGAAACAAACAGCTCTCGAACCGCCCAGCCGCGCTGAATACCGCCTTGAACGCCTGGCCGCCTTGGTTGGCGAGTACCGTCACACCTTTCGGATCTACGCGGCAGAGTCCCGAGCTACCGGCGTTGCTGAAGTCACCCGCCGCGTAGAACGACGCACCGCCAAGGCGTAGATTTCGCACTCGCGGCCCACCCTTCGCGCCCGCTACTGCAATCGCGGTGGTTGCGGACCAAACCAGCGCATCCGCAAGTCGATCGCCGTTCAATTCAAACGTCAAAGCGCCGAGCGGCGCGCCATCAACTTTGCCGAGTTCCTTAGTCGAGAACGCAAAAGCGACAGGCTCCTCGGCGGCTCCACTAGCCTCGGTCGGGTCATGCAGCTCCGACCAAAAACTCCAGTCCACATCCTCGCCAACCGTGGCGCCTTCAAGCGCGGCCTTCAATGCTTTGAATTTCTCGAGTTCCACATTCGCGCGGTCGCGGTCCGTCCGTCGAAAGATCCCAAACAGTTGGAAGTGAGGCGCCGCCATCGAAGGGTCCAACTCCGACGTCCGCTCAAACTCCTCCACCGCGCGCCGCGTATTGCCGATCTGTTTGTAAAGCGCTCCGAGGTTGTAGTGAATTTTGGCTTCGTCCTGAACTAGCTTTTTCATCTCAAGCAATTGATCAATCGCCTTCTCAGCCTCGCCGGCCTTCTTGTACTCGATCGCGAGATTGAAGTACGTATGCGGCAGCGATCGGTCCAGCCGTTGGGCCGCGCTGATCTCTGCCTGGCCCTCTTCGCCGGACCCGGCTCGCAACAGCGCCAACCCGTAGTTCAAACGGTCCTGGGCAGACCGGGGGTTCGCGTCAGCCGCAATCTTAAGCTGCTCAATCGCCTGCCGCGATGAACCCGGCGTTTCGTAAAACGCTTTGCCAAGGTTTCGAATTTCTTGTAATCGAGCAGCGTCGGTAGGCGCTTGGGCCAAAGACAGAACAGCCCAAGCGGAGAGTGCTAAAACTGCTGCCCAAAAACCGAGATAGCGTATCGACATCAGCTCTACTCATGGTACTTCGGCCCCCACCCCTCGTCGCCGCTGATTGTCCGAAGTGCAAAAGCCTTGTTAAGACGGAACCACGCTACAAGCAGTTGCGTCCCAACCAGCAGAAAGCAATCTGGGGCCAACGAAACTAGGAGCTATGAGATGAAACGCACACTGATCGCGATATTGCTGTCCGCCCTGCTAACCGTACCAGGCACGCTTGCCAGTGACCAAAGCCAGAAGCGCGCGCCCAAGGGTCCGAAAGAAGACGTCTCCCAAATTGGTGACCGTAAGGTCGGTGGCGGCATCAACCTCTACTCTCTAGAGAAAGAAATCCAGATTGGCCGAAGCATGGCGCAGGATGTCGAGCGCCACGCCAAAATCGTTGACGACCCGGTCATCTCCGAATACGTCAATCGCATCGGTCAGAACCTAGTCCGCAACTCCGATGCCAAAGTGCCGTTCACCATCAAGGTGATCGACTCCGACGAACTGAACGCATTCGCGCTTCCCGGAGGCTACTTCTACGTCAACACTGGAATCATTGAACTAGCTGAAGACGAGGCCGAGCTAGCCGGCGTCATGGCCCACGAAATCGCCCACGTCGCTGCCAGGCACGGCACGCGTAATGCTTCCCGCGGTCAGATAGCCAATTGGGCAAGTATCCCGCTGATCTTCCTGGGCGGTTGGGGGGGCTACGGCATCCGTCAGGCCGCCAACTTTGCGATCCCAATGACATTCCTAAAGTTTTCAAGAGGCTTCGAAAAAGAAGCTGATTTCTTAGGAGTTCAGTACCTCTACAAGACCGGCTACGATCCAGTCTCGATGGTGCAGTTCTTCGAGCGTCTCAAAGCCAAGCAAAAGAAAAAGAAGGGTGCAATCGCCGCCGCCTTCAGCACCCATCCGCTGACGGAAAAGAGAATCAAGATCGTGCAGACATCGATCGACGAACTCTTGCCCGAACAAGCGCAGTACGCCGTCACCAATAGCGAATTCCAAGCAGTGAAGGCCCAACTGGCAAAGCTCAAGAACCGCCGCGCCAAGCCCTCCGACGACCCCAATCGCCCCCGTCTCCGCCGCAGTGCGCCGTCCGATACTATCGAGGTCAGCGAAGACGCCTCATCCGAGGAATCAAAGGGCGGCGAGGACGATCGTCCGGTCCTAAAGCGCCGCAAACTCAGCGACTGAAAAACCCGCAATTACCATTCAGTGTTGATATAGGTTCCTACCCCGCACGACGTCGCCCTGAAACGTGGCGCGCGCCTCCGGCGGGCAGCGGCGACCTCGGGTCGGCGTCTTTCCATCTACGGGCGGGTACTGGCAAATGAGATAACAAAATCTCGTCGCCAATTCGAGCCGATGCTGCCTGTCCCCCACCAAGCGAATCTTGCCGAAACCCAGCCAAGTACACCCAAATCCCAACCAATCCGGAGATCCCCCACCCAAGAACCAAGCCGAGGTCTCGAACGCCGACCAGTTCGGTACAATCGAACCGCAATGCTCACCAGACGCGACCTAGGATTCTCAACCGCCGCCCTTTTTGCCGCTTGCGGCAGCGCGCCACAGGCTGATCCAAAGGCCGAGTCCGTCCAACCCACCGGG
Organism: Bryobacterales bacterium; assembly: GCA_965247305.1. Taxonomy (GTDB): domain Bacteria; phylum Acidobacteriota; class Terriglobia; order Bryobacterales; family UBA6623; genus CATQHP01. The sequence goes on from OZ252030.1 coordinate 7,162,011, forward strand.
CCGCTCTACTTCGAGCTGCACATGGACACGCCGGCACGCATTCTGCGCGAAGGCCTTAACCTCGCCGAAGACCAGCCTTACACTCACGTCGACATCCCAAAGATGAAGCAAGGCGGACTCACTGCCGGCTTCTTTGCCGTTTCGAGTTCGGCGCGAAGTCAGACGCCGCTGTCGGCGGTTAAGAACGGCCTGCGCGTCACCGACGTCATCCTCGAGGAGATCGCGCGCCATCCAGACGACATGTTCCTAGGCACGACGTCAGACGATGTTGCGCGGGCACAGCGCGATGGAAAAATCGCGGCGTTCATCGGCATCGAGGGCGGCCATATGATCGACTCCGATCTCCGCGTACTGCGACAGCTCTACCGCCTGGGTGCGCGTTACATGGGCCTCACCCACAGTGGCGTCACTCCATGGATCGGTGCCGCCGAGTACGACGACGGCCCCGAGCACCTCACCGCTTTCGGCAAAGAAGTCGTCCGTGAGATGAACCGGCTCGGCATGATGATTGACATGTCGCACGCCGCCGATCAAGCCTTCTACGACGTCTGCGATACGACCAACACGCCAATTCTAAACACCCACGCCGCCTGCCGTTCGGTCGCGAACCACAAGCGCAATCTGACCGACGACATGCTCAAGACGCTCGGCCAAAACGGCGGCGTCATTGGAATCGCCTACTACGGAGGAATGATCGACGAGGATTTCCGTGGTCGCATGTCGCAGCTCAGCGACCTAAATCGCCAGAAGGGCGAGGTGCGCGAAAAGTATGCCGACGACAAAAAGAAGATGTCGGAAGAACTATGGAAAATCGAAAATGCGGGCGTTGAACTGATCGGGCAGCCGACCATGGCGAAGCTAGTCGATCACATTGAACACGCCGCGACCGTTGCCGGAATCGACCACGTTGGACTCGGCTGCGACTACGACAGTGTCGGACTGAAAGTCCCGGTAGGGCTCGAACACATCGGCAAAACGCCCAACCTCATAGCCGCGCTAAAAGATCGTAGTTTCTCTGACGACGACGTCAACAAGGTAATGGGTGCGAACGTTCTTCGCGTCCTCAAAAAAGCCGAGGAAGCGGCGGGATAGATTAACGCCGCGGGCGCCGCGAAGTTACTACTTCGGCGTCGGCAGGTCGACAGGTTTCGTACCGAGATCGGTCGTCCCCAAATTCATCAGTGGCACGCCCAATCCCCTGCCGATTTCCGACAGCGTTTCTAGATCCACGGCGCCCATGATTCGCACGACGGTGACTTCTTCCGGATCGGTCGACACCACCGTCACTCCCGCCACCTCTTCGTTTTCGTAGTAGGAGTAAACCGAAACCGCGCCCTGTTTCGGACGATCTTCTGTTTCAATCAGCGGCACCCAACCATCGTCCGCAAGCTGCTGATAGATAGGCTCGAAATCTTCTTGGCCGGCCTTCGTTTTGCCGAATCGATAGGTACGGCGGTAGACGCCCTTCAGGCTGCCTAAAAACCGGCCGACAGGGCTAGTTACACTCCTCCTGAGGCCTAGCAGTTTCTTGCCCTGCTCCAACGACTTGCCCCACAGGTTGACCTTAACTACATGGTCAGCCTTTTTCTCGAGTTCGTCGAATTGCATCTCGATGCCGTCATTCCCGACAGTGTCGTCCTGCGCGGCGAGCGGCGACATCCCGAGCGTCAGCAAGAGTGTCGTCAATACCCACAGATTCGATGTTTTTCCCCACGCCATACTATTCCCCTACCTCACATCAAGCGTGCCGACACCAAAGGCGGCATCGCGCGCTCGATTTAACGTGATCCCCGCAAGTTCGAGTGACTCCAATAAATGCGCTTCAGCCGCCTCAGCTTCCGCAATTTGCGCCGCCTCATTGAGCTGGTACTGACGATGAATTCCAAAGCCAATAATCAACGTCGCCGCGGCCGCTAGTCCAACCAATCTCTTGAGTTTCGGGCGTGGCCGAAATTCAACCACAGCCGCCGGGCGGTCGGCACGCAGCTCGGCCATCACGGTGTCGGCGAAATTCGCCGGGGCGGGTCTGCGCACAAGGCGTTCCGCCAGGTCCGCTTCTAGGCGGTGGTTATCGTCGAATTGGCTCACAACAAACCTCTGCCGCCAAATGGGCAACCTTCGGCCGCAGTTTTCCAAGCGCTCTGCGTAGCGTAGTTTTGACCGTGTTTAGCGGCACTCCCAAAGTTTCGGCGATCTCGCCAAGCTTCAAATCTTCCTGGAATCGCAACACCACTACCATCCGCATCTTTTCGGGCAATGCCGCCACCTTTTCTCGCAGCACATCGGCCAAGATTGGGTCGCGCTGGACATCGTTGAACCCAGGCTCCTGCACATCTTCGAGCGGCTGATAACGACGGTGCTTCTGGCGCCGCGTGTGGTCGATACATTTGCGGGTCACGGTCTGCCTTAGCCAGTTCCCAAGGTGAAGATCAGTTTCGATCTTCGCTAGGTTCCGGTAGAGCTCAAGGTAGGCTTCCTGCGCGATATCCTGTGCAACCGTGCGGTTCCGAAAAAAGTTGTACGCCAAGCTGTACACCATCGACTCGTGTTTTTCGATGATCGCAACGAACGCTTCTTTATCTGAAAGCGCCGCGTCAACTAGTTCTCTCGACACTGCTTTCATTGAATCAGAAAATCGCTGAAGTAACCATCGAAAAGCAAATTACAGAGTCCTTTGACGCTTGTTACGCCCGATACGAGCCAGGTGGGTTCACAATCCATGATAGAAGGACGAAGTGCGTTCCCACATGAGATCGGTCACATTAAGCAATTGGTGGTCCGAATCAACAATTTCTAACTGAACATTGGGCTTACCCCATGAAAACTCCACAGAGAGCTGGGGGTCGACGTCTTCGTCGTTGCGCCCGTGGAAAATGAGAGTTTTCTGAGTGACATCCGGGAACGCGTCGTGGGTGAGGGCGTCCTCATAAAGCGCGTAGCCGACCGACTCTCGGCGGTCATCGCCATAGTGATGGACCGAGTAGCTTCCGTTCAGTTTCCACTCTTCCATGTCCTCCGGTCCGAGGCGCTCAGACCAGCGGTTCGCAAAATCGAAAGCTGGGGCCATCAGCACCAGCGGCGGGCATTTGTCAGGCTCCCCGGCGGCGTAGAGCGCGGCAAGATATCCGCCCATGCTGGAACCCATTAGCAACACTGGGCTCAGTTCGTCTACGGCATCAGATACCACGGCTATTTGTTTGGATATCGTCAGCGAGCTGAAGTCCCCGCCGTCAAGTTGGGGTTGATGAACATCGGCCCCGATGACCGCGAACTGCTGGTTAAAGAAGCGCCCTTTCGTCGAAAGCGGGCTGGACGCGAATCCGTGCAGGTAGACGATATTCGGCATTGAATTTCATTCTTCCATAACCGAATGAGCAACTCGGAGCGCGACTGGGAGAATAGAAGCCTTCGCGTGTCCGAATCGTTCTCAAAACACCCCCACCGCACAATGATCTCGCTGTCATTGCCGGTGCTGGGCTCGTTGATCGCAGAGCCTTTGACGGGGCTCGTCGACACCGCGTTTATCGCGAGACTAGGTTCGCCGCCGCTCGCCGCGCTTGGTGTCGGCACGCTGATGCTATCCGCCTCGTTTTGGATTTTCAGTTTTTTCGGCATCGCCACGCAAACCGAGGTCGGCGTCCTGTCGGGCCAACGCGGCAAACAAGGTGACGCACTCGCGAACGCTGCTAGATGGAGCGCGCTCGCCATCGCTCTTGCCGCCGCCGCCGGCCTGGGACTGGTTTTAGTCGGCTGGCCGCTAATACCCGCGGGGGTTGCGGCGATGGGCGGCGAGGGTCGCGTAGCCGGGTTGGCGGTTGAGTACGCGCGCATCCGCTTGATCGGCGCCCCCGCGGTGCTAATAACTTTCGCTGCGTTCGGGGCTCTACGCGGCATACAGCGCATGCACGCGCCTCTTGTAATCGCGGGAGCGATAAACGCGCTGAACGTTGTCCTCGACTACGTGCTGATCTTTGGCTATGGGCCTCTAGCCGCGATGGGAGTTGACGGAGCGGCGCTCGCAAGCTCGATTAGCCAGTGGATCGGCGCTCTTTGGGCCGTCGCTGCGACTTTCAGAGCACTCGGACGCCCTCGCACAATCGACTGGTCGCAGGCCCCCAAAATTTTTCGTGTCGGCTGGGACCTATTCCTTCGGGCTGCTCTGCTAAACGCCTTCGTGATCCTCACAACCCGCACCGCAACGCGAATCGGGGCCGAGGCCGGAGCGGTTCATCAAGTGGTTCGAAGCACGTGGACATTTACCGCTTTATTCCTAGACGCGTTCGCGCTGACCGGTCAGAGCTTGGTCGCGTACTGTATGGGCTCCGGCAATATTCCCGGCGCTCGTCGCGTCGCGAAAGTAGTCTGCCAGTGGTCGTTCGCGACCGGAACCGCGCTTGGCCTCGCGATGTTGTTGATGCAACCGCTGATCGAGAGGCTGTTCGTCCCCGCCGAAGCTGTTACGCTGTTCGCCGGTCCTTGGTGGATCTCGGCGCTAAGTCAACCCCTCAACGGGCTATCGTTCGGCACCGACGGCATTCATTGGGGTACGGGCGATTTTCGCTATTTGCGCAACGCGGTCTTCACCGCCGGGGCTGTTGGCGCGGCGGCGCTCTTGCTAGTCGACATCGATTCGCCCGCGGCCTTAACGCTTGTTTGGCTGACGGCGGTACTGTGGGTCAGCACGCGAGCCGCCCTCGGGGTGCTCAGAGTATGGCCAGGGATCGGCGCGGCGCCGTTGAAGATCTGAACTGCCCGAAATCGCTCACCACCAGTTTTTTACTGGCGAGGCCATGGAGTTCCCTTCAAGCTCCAGACAATCCGCGTTGAATTCACCGTTTGATCACGTAACGACCCAAATCCCTCCGCAAGGAAGTTACGTACGCAAGTTCCGGGCAAATCCGTCGTGAGTTGCGTTTGAGCCGCGCGCGCCAGGGGGTGTGAAAAAACCTCCCCCGGCATTGCGAGCTTCGGAGGGTACGACATGTCGCACCCCTACAACACTGATAACAAGCAAGTTGCTCGTAGGGGCGTAGCTTGCTACGCCCCTGGAGTTTGGCCTTTCACTAGATGGGACGCGCGGTAAGCACGTTCTTGAGTTGTGAGGGATCTGAGAATGCTTGTGTCTCAAAACATTTTGAGGTATTCTTGTATCTAGTTGTTTAGCTTGTTGTGTAACTAGATTCATTTCCAAGGAGACCTCATGTCCTTCCCCACCAAACTGCAGTTGATCAAGCGCAAGGCTTCCCAACAGTTCTACGTCAACTTCCCCTCCGCCAGCGCTCAGATGCTCGACTTCCAGCCCGGCGAACAGCTCGAATGGATCCTGCTCGACCGCTCCCAACTCGTGCTCAATCGTTTGCAACCTCCGCCCGTCGAGTTGAAAAAAAAACTCCCGATCGAGTCGTCGACACCTTCTCCCGACTCTTCGCCAAAGGCCTCAACCCCCACGCCCGACAAAGCGTGAACGACCACCTCACCCGCCTCGCTCTCGGTGCCGCCGTCTGCCTCGGCCGCTCCACCATCACCGGCCTGCTACATGCCTCCGGCGAGAGCTTTCAGGACTGGAGCGCCGGCTACCGCCTGTTCTCGCAACAACGCGTCGAGCCGCAACGCCTGCTCGATGCCTCGCGCCGCGAGGTGCTCGCTCGCTTGCCGCCCGAGGCTCCCTTGGTCGTCGCCATCGACGATACACTGCTCGCCAAGTCGAGTCTCAAAACGCCCGGCGTGAGTTGGCGGCGCGATCCGCTTGGACCCAAGTTTCAGGCCAACTTGATTCTCGCGCAGCGCTTCTTGCAATTCTCGGCAGCGCTGCCTCCCAGCGAGCGGCAGCAGCCGGCGCGACTCATTCCGATCGGCTTGGAACACGCGCCGACTCCGCGCCGACCGTCGAAGAAGGCCACGGACGAGGTTTGGAAACAGTACCGGCGCGAGGCTCGCAAGTGCAGCTTAACGGCCCTCGCCGCCAGGCACATCGCGCGCTTGCGCGAGGCCATGAACGCCGATCCCGGAGGCGCTGACAGAGCCTTGCACCTCGTCGTTGATGGCGCTTACACCAACCGCACGGTGTTCGGATCGTTGCCCGCCGAGGTGACGTTGATCGGCCGCATTCGTTCCGACGCCAAGCTATATCATCTGCCCCTCGAGCAGCCTGGCAAAGGCCGCAGGCGTTGTTACGGCGAACGCGCGCCGACGCCCGAGCAACTCCGCCAGGACGACAACGTGCCGTGGCAAACGGTCGAGGTTTTTGCCGCCGGCAGCCTGCACCAGTTCAAAGTGAAGACGCTCGCGCCGCTGCGTTGGCGGCCGGCGGGAGGCAAGCGGGACTTGCGTTTGGTGGTGATCGCACCGTTGGGTTATCGGCCGCGGGCGGGCTCGAAGGTGCTGTATCGCAAGCCGGCGTATTTGATTGTCAGCGATCCGAGTTTGGGGCTGGAGCAGATCGTGCGGCAGTACGTTTGGCGCTGGGAGATCGAGGTCAACTTCCGTGAGCAGAAGACGCTGTTGGGAGTCGGACAGGCGCAGGTGCGGCAGCCGGACGCGGTCGAGCGGGTCCCTCAATTTATGACGGCGGTGTATGCGCTACTGCTGTTGGCGGGCGCGAGTTGGAGCCGCCAACAGGGCGTGGACGACGCCTTGCCGCGACCGCACTGGCGACGCCGCTCGCAGCCGCAACGGCTCACCACGCAACGGCTGATCAGCCACCTGCGGGCCGAGCTTTGGGCGGACGGCGTGCAGCGGCAACATTTCTGCGGCTTGCGGAACACTTCGCAATCCAACACGAAGCTGCAGAAACTCCCAAGAGGCGCTCCGCCTGCAGCAATCTACGCTTCCGGCTAACGCCAATCCCCTATTTCCGCACCCTACCCCAAACTTCAACCCTCTTTGAACAGCCAAACTCCAGGGGCGTAGCTTGCTACGCCCCTGGAGTTTGGCCTTTCACTAGATGGGACGCGCGGTAAGCACGTTCTTGAGTTGTGAGGGATCTGAGAATGCTTGTGTCTCAAAACATTTTGAGGTATTCTTGTATCTAGTTGTTTAGCTTGTTGTGTAACTAGATTCATTTCCAAGGAGACCTCATGTCCTTCCCCACCAAACTGCAGTTGATCAAGCGCAAGGCTTCCCAACAGTTCTATGTCAACTTCCCCTCCGCCAGCGCTCAGATGCTCGACTTCCAGCCCGGCGAACAGCTCGAATGGATCCTGCTCGACCGCTCCCAACTCGTGCTCAATCGTTTGCAACCTCCGCCCGTCGAGTTGAAAAAAAACTCCCGATCGAGTCGTCGACACCTTCTCCCGACTCTTCGCCAAAGGCCTCAACCCCCACGCCCGACAAAGCGTGAACGACCACCTCACCCGCCTCGCTCTCGGTGCCGCCGTCTGCCTCGGCCGCTCCACCATCACCGGCCTGCTACATGCCTCCGGCGAGAGCTTTCAGGACTGGAGCGCCGGCTACCGCCTGTTCTCGCAACAACGCGTCGAGCCGCAACGCCTGCTCGATGCCTCGCGCCGCGAGGTGCTCGCTCGCTTGCCGCCCGAGGCTCCCTTGGTCGTCGCCATCGACGATACACTGCTCGCCAAGTCGAGTCTCAAAACGCCCGGCGTGAGTTGGCGGCGCGATCCGCTTGGACCCAAGTTTCAGGCCAACTTGATTCTCGCGCAGCGCTTCTTGCAATTCTCGGCAGCACTGCCTCCCAGCGAGCGGCAGCAGCCGGCGCGACTCATTCCGATCGGCTTGGAACACGCGCCGACTCCGCGCCGACCGTCGAAGAAGGCCACGGACGAGGTTTGGAAACAGTACCGGCGCGAGGCTCGCAAGTGCAGCTTGACGGCCCTCGCCGCCAGGCACATCGCGCGCTTGCGCGAGGCCATGAACGCCGATCCCGGAGGCGCTGACAGAGCCTTGCACCTCGTCGTTGATGGCGCTTACACCAACCGCACGGTGTTCGGATCGTTGCCCGCCGAGGTGACGTTGATCGGCCGCATTCGTTCCGACGCCAAGCTGTATCATCTGCCCCTCGAGCAGCCCGGCAAAGGCCGCAGGCGTTGTTACGGCGAACGCGCGCCGACGCCCGAGCAACTCCGCCAGGACGACAACGTGCCGTGGCAAACGGTCGAGGTTTTTGCCGCCGGCAGCCTGCACCAGTTCAAAGTGAAGACGCTCGCGCCGCTGCGTTGGCGGCCGGCGGGAGGCAAGCGGGACTTGCGTTTGGTGGTGATCGCACCGTTGGGTTATCGGCCGCGGGCGGGCTCGAAGGTGCTGTATCGCAAGCCGGCGTATTTGATTGTCAGCGATCCGAGTTTGGGGCTGGAGCAGATCGTGCGGCAGTACGTTTGGCGCTGGGAGATCGAGGTCAACTTCCGTGAGCAGAAGACGCTGTTGGGAGTCGGACAGGCGCAGGTGCGGCAGCCGGACGCGGTCGAGCGGGTCCCTCAATTTATGACGGCGGTGTATGCGCTACTGCTGTTGGCGGGCGCGAGTTGGAGCCGCCAACAGGGCGTGGACGACGCCTTGCCGCGACCGCACTGGCGACGCCGCTCGCAGCCGCAACGGCTCACCACGCAACGGCTGATCAGCCACCTGCGGGCCGAGCTTTGGGCGGACGGCGTGCAGCGGCAACATTTCTGCGGCTTGCGGAACACTTCGCAATCCAACACGAAGCTGCAGAAACTCCCAAGAGGCGCTCCGCCTGCAGCAATCTACGCTTCCGGCTAACGCCAATCCCCTATTTCCGCACCCTACCCCAAACTTCAACCCTCTTTGAACAGCCAAACTCCAGGGGCGTAGCTTGCTACGCCCGTTTCTCGAGTTCGCGGAGGTTTCTTCACCGCCCCAGCAAGCGGTTTCCTCGAATGGATCAATACCTTCGAGGAAACCGCTTGCTGGCGCGCGCGGCTCAAACGCGAGATCTTCCGCGGCAACGGAGCGCACCCGCGGGGTGTCGCGAATGTATCTCCTAAGAAAACATGAATGGCCTACTGTTACAGGCGACCAAGCATTGTAGACACCCGTGTCGAATGCGTACAGACGGATCACGTAACGATCAGAGACCCAACTCCAGAGCAGCCGTTCGCTAGAATTGGGCCATGGTGCGCTGGTTCGTGTTAGTTGGGTTGCTAGCGTCGGTTGGGGCGGCCCAAGAAACTTCCCAGGCGTTCGTCGGCGGACGTCTCATCCCCATCGATGGCGATCCAATCGAGAACGGTGCCATCGTCATTCAAAACGGAAAAATCGTCGCCGTGGGCCCGGCCGATGCGGTCTCAATCCCCGCCAATTCGGACCGCCACGATACCTCGGGCAAAGTGATACTGCCCGGACTGGTTGACACCCACACCCACGCGGGAAGCGTTGAGGGCGCCGATCGCAGTGCTCCAATTCAGCCCGACGTGCGAGCGCTTGATTCGATCAACGCCCGCGATTCGGGCATCCAAAAAGCCCAGGCCGGCGGAATTACCACTGCAAACATCATGCCCGGGTCGGGCCACTTGCTCAGCGGCCAGACGCTGTACGTGAAGTACCGCGACACCAAGACCATCGACGGCTTGCTGATTCACAACACCGACGGCTCGATCGCCTACGGAATCAAAATGGCGAACGGAACGAACTCGCGCCGAGCCCCGCCGTTCCCCGGCACGCGCGCAAAGTCGGCTGCTCTAGTTCGTGAACAATTCGTAAAAGCACGGGAATACCAGCAAAAACTTGCGAGTGCGAGTGACGATCCGGAAAAGACGCCCGAGCGCGACCTCGGCATGGAAGCGCTCGTCGACGTCCTCGAAGGCAAACGCATTGTCCACCACCACACTCACCGCCACGACGACATCGCGACCGTTTTGAGGCTGGCGGCCGAGTTCGATTTCAAGGTCGTCCTACAGCACGTCAGCGACGCCTGGCTCATGGCTGACGAAATCGCGGCGTCTGACAACGTCGTCGGGTCGTCGATCATCTTGATCGACAGCCCAGGCGGCAAGATCGAGGCCAAAGACAATCGCTTCGAAAGTGGCGCCGCCCTCGAGCGAGCTGGCGCATTGGTCGGCTTTCATACGGACGACGGCGTAAGCGACTCGCGGCTACTGGTGCGCATGGCTGCTCTGGCCGTCCGTAGCGGAATGTCACGCGAAAAGGCGCTCTACGGTCTTACGATGGCCGGCGCCATCATGCTCGAGTTAGAGGATCGCATTGGTTCCCTGACCGTCGGTAAAGACGCCGATCTGGCGATATTCTCAAGCGATCCGCTGAGCGTCTACAGCCAGGTACTCGAAACTTGGGTCGATGGCAAAAAGGTTTTCGACCGCGCGAATGAACAAGACCGCCTGTACGCTGAGGGCGGCTACGGCGCCAGCCACGACCAGTCGATACATGCCGACGAAATTGCGAGGGACGAGCATTGACGCTTAAGAAACTCACGCCTCAAACGCTGCTCGTAATCGCGGGAATTTGTGTTTTCTCAACGGTGGCAATGCCACAGGTCGCTGTCCGCGGCGAAACGGTCCACACCATGGCGGGCGAAGCACTCAGTGACGCCGTGGTGGTCGTTGAAGATGGAAAGATTACACGTGTAGGCGCCGCCGGCGATGTCGAGATCCCAACTGGATTCCGAGTATTGCGAGCAAAGGTTGTCACGCCCGGCCTAGTTGACGCGCACACCACCATCGGACTCAGCGGCTATCTCAATCAGCCGCACGACCAGGACCAGATCGAGCGCTCTGCTCCGATTCAGCCCGAACTTCGGGCAATCGATGCCTACAATCCTCGCGAGATGCTCGTCGGGTGGGCGCGTGGTTACGGAGTGACAACGATCCACACCGGCCACGGGCCCGGCGCTCTTGTCAGCGGCCAAACCTTCATTGCCAAGACTCGCGGATCAACCGTTGAACAAGCCGTCGTAAAGCCCGTCGCCATGCTCGCGGCAACGCTGGGCGAGCGCGCTCGCGGTCGGGATAACAAATCGCCGGGGACGCGCGCCAAGATGGCGGCCATGCTCCGCGCGGAGTTAATTGAAGCTCAGGAATACGCAGCAAAATTGGAGACCGCTGACGAAGGCAAGGAGCCCTCCCGCAACTTGAGGACCGAGGCTTTCGTGAAAGTCTTGGCGGGAGAGCTGCCGCTCTTAGTGACGGTCCATCGTTCACATGACATCTTGACGGCGCTGCGAATTGCCGAGGAGTTCAAGATCAAGATGGTGCTCGATGGCGCCGCCGAGGCCTACGAAATCCTCGACGAAATCAAGGCGGCCGGAGTGCCGGTGATCGTCCACCCAACGATGTACCGCGCCGGGGGCGACACCGAAAACCTCAGTTTCGAGACCGCCTCGAATTTGTATGCGGCGGGGATTCCGACGGCTTTGCAAAGTGGATTCGAAGGCTACGTTCCGAAGAGTCGACTGATATTATTCGAGGCCGGCGTGGCGGCCGGGCACGGGCTCAGCTTCGACAACGCCCTGCGCAGCATTACAATCGACGCCGCAAAGATCATCGGCGTTGACGATCGGGTTGGCTCAATCGAAGTGGGTAAAGATGGCGATCTCGCGCTTTATGACGGAGATCCGTTTGAATACACAAGCCACTGCGTTGGCGTGGTGATTGAGGGCGAAGTCGTTAGCGAAGAGGTCCGATGAAACTGGTACTTTTCCCCGAAGTCGAGCCCGGCCGCCTCGAAAAGCTTGAGTTGGCAGCCATGCCGATGCGAGTGGTCAACTGCGCCAACGAGCAGCAGGCCGCGAACGAAATCATTGAGGCCGACGCTTTTTTCGGGAAGCTTACGCCGACGATCTTGGCCTCCGCGCGGAAACTGCGCTGGGTGCAATCACCAACGGCTAGCCTCGAGCACTACCTATTTCCCGAGCTTATCGAACACCCGCTGCAACTGACCAACATGCGCGGGCTCTTTCCCGACAATATCGCCGACCAAGTATTTGGCTATCTGCTTTGCTTTGCGCGCAACCTGCATCACTATATTCGCCAGCAAGCGCGCGCCGAGTGGAAACCATACGGTGGAGAGAAAAAGGGCGAGCAGTTTCGCTCAGGCCCGGCGGTAACTACCGCCGTGGATCTCGCTCATACGACGCTGGCCGAATCGACCCTGGGCATTGTTGGGTTGGGTTCGATCGGTGAAGAAATCGGCCGGCGTGGCGGCTGTTTCGGTATGCGAGTGATCGCGGTGGACCCGGTGCGAAACGACGTTCCGCAAGGTGTCGAGGAGATGTGGCGGCCCGACCGGCTAGACGATCTGTTGGAGCAGAGCGACTACGTCGTCATCGCCGCGCCGCACACGCCCGAGACCGCGGGTCTTTTTCGCAGACCATTATTTGAACGCATGAAGTCGACCGCCGTGTTGATCAATATCGGGCGTGGAGTCATTGTCGATTTAGATGATCTGACCGCCGCGCTTCGGGCCGGCGAAATCGCGGGCGCGGCACTAGACGTTTACGAGATTGAGCCGCTGCCGTCGGATCATCCGCTTTGGACTTTCGACAACGTGATTCTGACGCCCCATGTAGCCGGAAACTCTCCGGCAATCGCCGAACGGCATCTCAACGTAATTATCGAAAACATTGGACGATTCGTTCGTGGCCAGCCGCTGGCAAATGTCGTCGACAAGCGGCGCTGGTTTTAATTCACGGCGGAGGCATCGGAGTGCGCGCGAAGCCGACTCAACTGAACCCGAGCGGGGTGACGTTTGTATTAGCCTAGGGTGCAACCCAATAAGAGTTAACCTAATACTTGCTCTCGCAGAGCGGTTTCTCTCATACTGTTGGTATGAGAACTGCAGATGCGTATTTGGCTGACATCGAAAATTGGGAGGTGCTGTGTTCGTTTCTCCCCGACGGCTGGCGGGAGCAGGCTAAGACACTGGGCGCCATGCGTCGCGCCCGCTATATCAAGGATCCCGAAACCGTTCTACGGTTGCTCCTGATGCATTTGGCGAGCGGTTGTTCGCTGGCTGAAACGGCGGCGCGAGCATCGGCCTCCGGGTTGGCACAAATCAGCGCCGTGGGCGTGTTCAAACGGCTACGCGCCGCCGAGGGGTGGCTGCGTTGGCTGGCGCAGCAAATGCGTGGCAGCGTGCAGTTGCCGTTGGCCTCGTTGGATCGACGCTTGCGCGCCGTTGACGCGACCGCGGTGTCCGAACCCGGCAGCACGGGCAGCGACTGGAAACTGCACTACGCCGTGAATCTGGCCAACCTCGAGTGCGACTTTTTTGAACTCACCGCAGTGCGGAAAGGCGGCGAAACCTTCCGGCGATTCGATGTCGAAGCGGGCGATGTGATGATGGGAGATCGCGTGTATGCCGCGCCGCCGGGGGTGGCCCATGTGGTGCGCGCGGGTGGCGACGTGATCGTGCGACTCAACCGACAATCGCTTCCATTGTTTGATATTAAGGGCAAACGCATCGACTTGCTGTCGCGAATAGGCCGTCTGCGCGGCTACGTTCCGCGCGAGTTTCCGACCCGCGTGAAGGACCCAAACGGGGATTGGATCGAGGGACGTCTGGTTGCTGTGCGGCGCTCCGCCGAAGCGACGGAGCAAGCCCGGCGACGTTTGGAATCGCGCGCCAAACGCAATCAAACAACGGTTTCGGAGCAGTCGCTAGTGTTCGCTGAGTATTTGATGATTTGGACGACGCTGGCGCCGGGCATCTCGTCAATCGACATTCTAAACACGTATCGATTGCGTTGGCAGATCGAGTTGGTATTCAAGCGGATGAAATCGATTATGAGCCTCGGCCATCTACCGAAGAAAGACGAACGAAGCGCGAAAGCCTGGCTGGCGGGAAAGCTGTTAGTGGGCCTATTAGTGGAGCGAATGATCGCCTACGCGGACTCTATTTCCCCCTGGGGGTACAATCTCGAGCCGCGGTCGAAGCCGCTGGCGTGAGACCGAGTTTCTGCATCGACAAATCTGTACCGCCGTGCTGCCCGCGCAGACCCTGAAGGAGGTTCTGGGCAACTGGTCACTCATCCGTAACATGCTATCCGAACCGCCGCGACGGAGAACGCGATTCAAGTATAGATAGGTTAACGCTTATTGGGTGCAACCCTAGGATTCAAAGTTACCCATCTGCCCGGCAGTTCTCCGCGAGACGGCATTCTCCCACGCCGCCATGAGCGCTCAGCCCCCGCTGTGACCGCGCTCGTAGTGTTGGCGAAGGAGATCCTTACCGTAGTCGTTGCCATTCGGCGTGCGGACCACGCTGTGAACGTGGCGGCGAGATGGTGGATCGCTACGCGAGCCCAGCGCGATCGGCGCCTGCTGGTCGAACTCAATCAGCACGACTGGGCTGTGGACTCGGTAGTAAAAAACCGCATCCGGGCCGGTCGTCCCAATCCAAGCGAAGTACGTGTCATCGAGATGTTTGCGAACTTCCTCTAGCCGGACTTTCGCGTGGCCGGGCTTCATATTGTTGACGTATTCAGCGACGATGTCGATCAATAGTTCCCGCTGTGGTTTGGTGAGACCGGTCGCGGGGATTCCCGCGTAATCAAGTACGATGTTGTCGCGAAAGGCTTCGCCTAGGTTATTGGTTCTGTCCTTGCCGTCCTTGCCGCCGATGATCGCCTTCTCGCGCTGGGCGGCATCGAGAGAGTCCATTAGCGTCGCGCCCTTGGCCTGCTCGTCCTGCATGATCGCCGCGCCCTTGAACTTTCCGGAGTTCGCCACCGTGGGCTCCGAGCCCATAAACACCGGTGTCATCACGATCTGATCGCCAAGGATGAAGCAATTGATGATCACATGATGACCTTCGAACTGCCAGCCCCAAGGCTCGGTAAACGACGGCTCGCCCATGATCGTTAGGTAGTAGAGCCACTCGCCGTATTCCTTGAAATTGTTGGTCAGTTCAGCAAGCGTGTGATTGAGCCGCATGATGTCGCGCGTCTTGCGGTAACCACGCGCGCTGAGGCCCTTGCGAACCATATCCAAAGCAAGCTCTCTTTGCTTCGCGGTCATCTGATCGAGCCGTACGCCCTGCTGCCAATAGAAGTGCCAGTTACCCCATCTCTGCCACTCGGGGTCGTCGACGGCATAAAGCGTCCGCGCCCGCTCCTCAGCGTCAAGACTAGTCAAGAACATTTTTGCGGCCACCATAACCGGTGCCGTCGTCACCCCGGTCGGTTTGATCGGTAACAGGCCCCTCAGCGGCGTGCCATTTGTCGTAACGCCAATCCTGTCAGCGCCGGTGTAAGAATCCCCGTATCGCCGGAATAAAATTCCCCACCCGTAGCTTGCGTCGGAGCCGACCCTGGAAGCAGGAGGTACAAGGCGCTGTTACGGAGTTCAGATGTGCAAGAAATCGAAGAATTAGTTCGACAAGGGGTGAGCCTCGCCAAGATCAGCGAGCTCACGGGATTTGACCGCAAGACGGTTCGCAAGTACTTAAGGCAGGACGATCCGACGCCCAGATACGGCCCGCGCAAGCCGCGTCCGTCCAAGCTGGATCGCTTCAAGCCGTTTATCGAAGACCGCCTCAAGGCCGGCGTCTGGAATGCCGTCGTGCTGTTGCGTGAGCTGCGAGAACACGGCTACTCGGGCGGCTATACGATCCTCAAGGATCACCTACAGCCGTTGCGAGAAGCCGCAACCACGGTGGCCGTGCGGCGCTTTGAAACACCCGCAGGCAAACAGGCTCAGGTCGATTGGGGCCATCTCGGCGAGATCACCGCCGACGGCAAGACTCGCAAGCTTTGGGGTTTCGTCTTCACGCTCGGTCACAGCCGGGCCATCATGGCCGCCGCGGCGACCGACCAGAAGCTGCCGACGCTGCTGCGCATGCACGAGGAAGCCTTCCGGCAACTCGGCGGCGTGCCGCAAGAGATCCTCTACGACCGCATGAAGACGGTCTTGGAGGGGGTCGACGAGCGCGGCGAGCTCAAGTGGAATCAAACCTTCAAGGACTTCGCCGACTATTGGGGCTTCACCCCGCGGGCCTGCAAACCTTACCGCGCGCAGACCAAGGGCAAGGTCGAATCGGGCGTCAAGTACGTGCGCCGCAACTTCCTGTGCGGACGCACGGCGACGAGCCTGGATGATCTCAACAACCAGCTGCACGCTTGGGTCTGGGAGGTCTCGAACCGGCGCGTTCACGGCACCACTCACAGCCAAGTGTTAGAGAGTTGGGAGTCTGAAAAGACCGCCTTGCAGTCTCTCGACAAGCGTCCGCCGTATCCCCTCGCGGACGCCGAGTCGAGGCGTGTGAGCCGGGACGCCTTCGTGGCCTGGCGCTCCAACCGCTACTCGGTTCCCTGGCAAGACGCCGGCGCCGAAGTCTCGTTGCGCGAACTGGCCGGCCGGCTCGAGGTATGGCGCGGAGCCGAGCGGATCGCCGTTCACGAGTTGATCGACGACCGCCACCAAATCGTTGTTCGCAAAGAGCATCATGCCGACATTCCGCTGCACGTCGCCAAGCGTCCAGGAGGAAAAACGTGCATTCACATCCAAGCCGGCGCACCCCAAGTCGAAGTGCGGCCGCTAGCGGCTTACGAAAGCGCCGCCGCCGGAGGTGCGCTGTGACCGCCATCGAACAGCTTCACGAACGGCTCGAAGCACTGGGGCTGAAGACCATCGACGATCGCTTGGAAGCGCTGCTTGAACAAGCAGCCAAGGCTGAACCGGCCTACGCCGACTTCCTGCTCGACGTCGTCAGCGCCGAGGCCGACGCTCGCCGACAACGCTATCTCAAGACGCGTCTACAGCTCGCGCATCTGCCCTATGTCAAGACTTTCGAACAGTTCGACTTCGACTTTCAACCATCGATCGACGAGCGCCAAATCCAAGAGCTGCGCACGTTGCGCTTCGTGCACGAAGCCTCCAACGTGATCTTCCTCGGGCCACCCGGCGTTGGCAAGACGCATCTCTCGGTTGCCTTGGCCGAGGCTGCGATCCAAGCCGGTTTCGGAGCCTACTTCATCACCGCGCACGACTTGATCGCCGATCTGTCGAAGGCCATCCGCGAAGGACGGCTACAACGAAGGATGCGCATCTACCTCGCGCCGAAGGTGCTGATCGTCGACGAGATGGGTTACCTTCCGCTCGACGAGCTGGGGGCGACGATCTTCTTCCAACTCGTCAGCGCGCGTTACGAACGCGGCAGCATCATCCTGACCTCGAACAAGAGCTACGCCGATTGGGGCTCGATCTTTTCCGACCCGATCATCGCCACGGCGATCCTGGATCGACTGTTGCATCACTCGACGACGGTGAACATTCGCGGCGAGAGCTTTCGCTTGAAGGAGCGCCGAAGAGCCGGTTTGCTCTCGCGGCCGGAAGATCAGTCCGGCGAACGGCCGACGGTCGATGCGGCTGACGCGGCGAGCCCTGGTCGCAAGAGCGGGGGAAGTGGAAGATGAGTTTTTTCAGGCATGGGCAAATCTATCGATCCGATGGGCGTTGGGCAGCGGAAAAGAAGCCGGGAGCGATCTCGGCCGCCGCTCCCGGCACTCATCGTCTCGCTGAGTTTGCGGCCGGGTATTCCTTGGCGGGTTGCTCTCCAGCATTGCCCGCCTCCGCTTCCTCGGCTAGCTCCATGCTTAGCAACACGGTGGTGGTCCACAAAACCACCACCGCAACCAGGGTGGGGAATTTTCAACCGGCGAAAACGGGATTTTTCATCCGGCCTTGACAATCCAGGGCGCCGCGAGTTGCCGGCGCTCGTCTTCACGAGCGCGTTCGATCGCGGCGGCCGCCCCGCCCTTCTTCTTGGCCGTGCCATCCTTCCCTGCCTGAGAAAACGCCGGCCGGTCGACAAAGGCGAACACGGCGAGCAGACAGAAGCACGCTAGAAGATACGCTCGTTTGGTCATGTCCTTATGAGTATAAACACCTTCCGAAAACGTGGATATGAGGCTCGACCCTGATCCGTCGACAAGCATCCTTCGTGAGTGCCTGCAATGCTTGGGCGCGTGTAGGCGCGTGTAACAGTAGGCCATTCATGTTTTCTCAAGAGATACATTCGCGACACCCCGCGGGTGCGCACCGTTGCCGCGGAAGATCTCGCGTTTGAGCCGCGCGCGCCAGCAAGCGGTTTCCTCGAAGGCATTGATCCATTCGAGGAAACCGCTTGCTGAGGGGCTGTGAAAAAACCTCCACCGGCATTGCGAGCGTCGGAGGGTGCGACATGTCGCACCCCTACAACACTGATAACAAGCAAGTTGCCTGTAGGGGTGTAGCTTGCTGTCCGTTTCTCGAGTTCGCGGAGGATTCTTCACAGCCGTTGGCGCGCGCGGCTCAAACGCAACTCACGCCGTATCTGCCCGGAACTTGCGTACATCACTTCCTTGCCGACGGATCAGGGGCTCGATGCGTGACGCCGGGCAGTCAATAGAAAATTTCAATGGGAACGATTGTTGGGTTTTGCGGGCCGTCGGCTGGAGATGATATTTCGATGAGGCTCGTAGGGCGATTCGCGGCGAGTCCAATGAGCAGACCAATACTGACGATCGCGAGATTCTTGACCGCTACCGCCAGTCGGCTTGCCAAGTACGCAAAAGAATTCACGCCTGCTAAAGGGCGAACTTGTTTGTGAGGAGTGAACTATGAAACGTAGCGCCAGGATGTGCCTGCTGATGATTGGATTGTTGTGTTTCCCTGCCATGGCAAATGCCCAAGAAGGCGTTGACACCGGAGACAACGCTTGGATCTTGGTTTGTTCGGCCTTGGTCCTATTGATGACCGGACCCGGTCTAGCGCTGTTTTACGGCGGTCTGGTCCGTAAGAAGAATGTCCTCGGCACCATGATGCAGTCGTTCGTCATGATGGGCTGGATAACGATTCTGTGGGCGATATACGGCTACAGCATGGCTTTCGGTGCCGGCAACTCGTTCTTCGGCGGAACCGAGTACTTATTCCTTAACGGGGTTGGCACCGAAGCAAGCGGATCGATCTCTCACCTAACGTTTATGGTTTTTCAGTTGATGTTCGCGATCATCACGCCTGCTCTGATATCCGGTGCATTTGCCGAGCGCATGAAGTTCTCGGCAATGCTCGTTTTCATGACCCTTTGGGCAACGATCGTGTACTTCCCAATGGCTCACATGGTGTGGGGTCCGGGTGGAGCGATGAATGCCTTCGACGGCGGTGCCATTCCATGTTTGGACTTCGCCGGCGGCACGGTCGTCCATATCTCATCGGGTGTTTCGGCGCTCGTGGTCGCCCTCTACCTGGGCGTCCGCAAGGGCTACGGGAAAGACTCCATGAAGCCTCACAATCTCACTCTCGCGTTTATCGGCGCGTGCTTGCTGTGGGTCGGCTGGTTTGGCTTCAACGCGGGCAGCGCTTTGGCGGCGAATGGCTTAGCGGCTCAGGCCTTTGTCAATACGCATTTTGCAGCCGCGGCGGCAATGATCGGCTGGCTGTTGATCGAATGGTTGAAGGACGGCAAGCCGAGCGTCTTGGGTGGAATTACCGGAGCGGTTGCCGGGCTCGTCGCCATCACGCCCGCTTCCGGGTTCGTGACTTCCATGCACGCACTCATAATTGGTTTGCTGGCGGGCGGAATATGCTATTTCGCGGTAGCAGTCATTAAGGCCAAGTTCGGCTACGACGATTCGTTGGACGCATTCGGTGTCCATGGCGTCGGCGGAACCCTTGGCGCAATTTTGACCGGAGTATTTGCCAGTAATTCAGTTCAAGAAGGCTCAACCGGCCTTCTGGAAGGCAACACCTCCCAGTTTGTAAACAACTTTTTAGGCGCTTTGGTCACTTGGGTCTTTGCCGCCGTCGCGACGTTCATCATTCTGAAAATTACTGACGCAATCTGTGGCGTACGGGTATTGGAAGCCGATGAACAACAGGGACTCGACATCACCCAGCATGGTGAAGAGGCGTACGATTTATAATTTGCGAAGGAGCTTAGGCAATGAAGAAAATTGAAGCAGTGATCCAGCCTTTCAAGCTTGACGATGTGCGTGAGGCGCTGAAGGGCGTCGGTGTAGACGGCATGACCATCTACGACGTGCGTGGACACGGCCGTCAAAAGGGCCACAAGGAGGTCTATCGTGGGCAGGAGTACGAAGTCGACCTACTGCCCAAGGTAAAAATCGAGGCCGTCGTGACGGATGACCGTGTTGAAGAGACGGTCAAGGCGATCGTAGAATCCGCTCGTACAGGGAAAATTGGTGATGGAAAGGTCTTCATTTCCGATGTCGGTGAAGCGATCCGTATTCGCAATAGCGACAAAGACTCCGCAGCGCTCTAGAGCACCTGAAGACTGACTTATTTTTTTAAAACGCCCCCGCCGGCTCGATCATCGGGCCAGCGGGGCATTTCTTTGTCGGCAACAGCCGTCCCAAGTTCAACCTCGCCCACCCTTTTCGAGACGGTCCTTAGGCGCTAACTAATGTCGGATCTTTCCGCGTACCACCTGCAACAGATGGAAAGCATCAACTCAGAATTCTTTGAGACCGGAAACGGTTTCCATGCAATTGCCAAGCGGACCGATGCAGTAGACGAAATCGTCAAGGGCCACTTCCAAAAAGCCTTCGAAGGCTCTGAGTCCGGCGTAGCGGCCGTAGCGGTCGGAGGATATGGCCGCCGGCAGCTCTTCCCGTACTCCGACGTGGACTTGCTCTTACTGGTCAAAGGCAATGGCAGCGCGTCGAAAAGTGAAGACCAAATTGCTGGCCTCCTGGCCGACCTCTGGGACTCGCAACTGCGCGTTTCGCAATCTGTGCGAACCCCGTCGGAGTGCACCAAACTCGCACCCGACAACACCGAGTTACACATCAGTCTGCTTGACACGCGATTCTTGTGCGGGGACGAAGAGTTCTTTCGCGAGTTTGAATCAACCAAGCTACCCAAGTTTTATCTGCGTGAGCAGCAAGCGCTGACTCGCGAGCTTGTCGAGGCCGCGCGAAAACGCCAGCGCGCGTTCGGAAACACCATCTACCACCTCGAGCCCAACGTGAAGGAAGGGCCGGGCGGGCTTCGCGACTTCCAACTGGCCTGCTGGCTCATGCAGCTCGACAACCTGTCTCAGGACAAGGTTCCGACAAGCGAAGAGTTCCTGCCACCCGACCACGACGATCGGGTCAAAGAAGCAAAGAGATTCCTATTCGCGTTGCGCTGCTACCTGCACTACTTCCATGGCCGCGACAAGAACCATTTGACATTCGACCTGCAAGAGACAGTCGCGCACGAGGGCAGCGGCAAAGCGTTTCCTTACGGTCTCGCCGTATCGGGCTGGATGCGTGAGTTCTTCCGCAATATCCGGGTCATCGACCGGCTGTCGGCCCGCGCAATCGACGAACACGCGGTTCCGCCCAACTCGCTGTTCACGCTCTTCCGCAATCGCAAATCGACGTTGTCGAACCGTCACTTCACCGTAAGCAATGGCCGAATCTTTTGGCGTGGAAGCCGGCAACTGGAGGCAGTGCCCGAGCTGGGCCTGGAGATCTTCGCCTTCATGGCGCGCCACGGATTGCCCCTCGCCGCTAAAACCGAACGCCGCATCGAGGCGCAACTTCCGGCTGTCCGCACACACCTCGACGCGAATCAATCGCACTGGCCGGCGCTTCGCGAAGTTCTTCTAGCCCCACACACTTACCCAGCCTTGCGCGCCATGCGTGAGACCGGTGTGCTGTTTGAGTTGTGCCCTTCGTTCGAACTCGTCGACTGCCTGGTGATTCGAGACTTCTATCACCGCTACACCGTGGATGAACACACGTTGGTCACGATTCGCGTGCTGAAAGAACTTAAGCTCGATGGCGATGAACGTGACAGCCGCTATGCCCGCCTACTCGAGGAGATCGATCGACCCGAGTTGGTTTACTTCGCATTGTTATTCCACGACGTCGGCAAGGGCGTCAAGGACCGCAACCATTCCGACGTCGGCGCCGAACTTGCGGCGCAGGCGATGGACCGTATCGGCCTCAGCGACGAATCCGATCGTGCCACGGTTGATTTTTTGATCAGAGATCATCTCAGCATGTCCGGCGTGATGACGAAGCGAGACATTAGCGAGACCGAAACCCTAGAAGATTTCAAGGAGAGTGTCGGCACTCTCGAGCGGTTAAAGATGCTCACGATACTGACGTTTGCCGATACCAGCGGCGTCAACCCGAAAGCGATGACCACCTGGCGTAAAGACCTGCTCTGGCAGCTCTATCTCGGGACTCACCGGATCTTTACGCGCGATCTCGAGGACAAGCGCATCGAGCCGGATCACGAAGATTCACTTCTTGATCTAGCCGACAACCTCGCCGAGGGCCGCGACTTGAAAACCTTTCTAAAGGGTTTTCCCAACCGCTACCTACGGACGCACACGCCCGAACAGATTTACGGTCACTACACTCTAGGTCGAAATCTGGCGCCTGACTCAGCCGTCGTGGACATCCAGAACGTCCAAGGACACTACGAAATCGTTGTGATCGGCTGGGAGCGCCCGTTCTTGTTCGCCTCGTTGTGCGCCGCGCTTTCTGGTTTTGGCCTAAGCATCTCGAAGGCGGAAGCCTTCGCAAACGACGCCGGAGTCATTCTAGATACATTCCACGTCGCTGTCTCCGAGAACGTTGGTACTAACGATCTCCAAGAAGGCGAACTGGCCCAGCTCAAGAAGAACCTACGCCGCGTGGCGGAAGGGCGCATGGATGCCGAAGACCTACTCCAACAGCGTCGAACGCTCGGCATCCGGCGCCGCACTTTTATCGAACCGCGGGTTTCCTTCGACAACGAGACTTCGACGCGCGCCACTATCTTCAACGTAACCGCCGAGGACCGCACGGGTCTGCTGTTCGACTTAGCCAGCCGATTCTCGCAAAACGAATGCGACATTGATGTAGTTCTGATCGACACTCGTGGACATCGGGCGCGCGACGTATTCTACGTCCGGGGACCCGAAGGCAAACTCGACGAGCCTAACTGCGAGGCGCTCTGTGAGGAACTTCAGGCGGCTTGTTTGTTTCGGGCCGGATAACTTTGATGAGCGGCTGGGCGGCCGCCTCGGGCTCTTGCCGACTGCGGGCGTCGTCAGCGCGATAGATCCGATCGACGGCCGCCGCCGTGAGTTTCACCAGACTCGGCTCGGTAACCCTCAAGATATGCGCGCCTGAATCCAAAGCCAGCGTAGCGGCAACTGATGCGGCGACCTGCTTCTCCTCATCGCTTGCGCGAATCGTGTTCACCAAAAACCGCATGCCCGAGAGTGTCACCTGGATTCCCTGCCCTACGGGCGCAACTTTGCTCAATAGTCTGATTAAGTCGTAGTTCTCCGGCCCATGTTTTCCGTGCTCCAAACCGGGGTCGACCACCACGCGGCGTCGATCGATTCCCGCACGGTTTGCGCGAATCAGCGATGCCTGTAGATCCTTCGTGACCATGTCCTTAAGATTCACAATCGGCGATTGTCGCGACCATTCATCGGGACTTCCGCGCATGTGACCCAAGATCACCGCCGCGCTCGAGTCATTTAACGTCTTTGCAAGTTCCTCATCAAATGCTAGGCCGCTAATATCGTAAATTCCATCGACACCGATCTCGATTGCTCTCGTAGCGGTTTCAGAATTTGGCGTCGTGACAATCACAGGTACGTGCACCCGTGATTGAAGTTTCCGCAACGTAGGGACGAGGCGTTTAAGTTCGTCGTCCGGTATGGGCCGCTCAGCCGGTCGCGCCGGGCTGGGGTTGAGATCGATAAAATCCGCGCCCTCATCTTCGAGCCGCTGCACTTCGGCCAAAACCTTCTCGGGTTCGACGTGGTCGCCACCCAGAGCACTGCCTGGCCCAATTTCGATGAGTGCAGAAATCTGCGTCCGGACGCCGAGGGTAACCTCTTCGCCGCGAATCCTCCAGACAGGTGAACTTCGCTGAAATGACACTATTTTTTAACCGAACTCGAAGCCGGCCGTAGCGTACACATACTCGGGGTGCTCAATGCGCAAATTCGAGTCGCCACTCTTGAGCACCATGCGTGCCAGTCTTCGTCTTGATTTGAATCCAAAGCTCGATGCCAGTCGGCAGGCCGAGGAGTTGGCGGGGAGCAAGTCCCAGAATACAGGCTCCGCCGAATGTTTCGCCAAAAATAAGCTGATTAGTCCGGCCGCCGACCTTTCGCTCGACGCCACACAGGGTCCCAAAAAGTAAGCGGCCGAGCCCTTTCGCCCCAGCAAAAACCCGTCGGACGCCGAGAAGCAGTCCCCATCGTCCGATTCCACTAACGACGAAATGATCCGACTGCGATCCGCTCCAAAAGCAGCCCGATCCAACGTCTCGTTGTCGAGCTGTTTGAGGCCCAACGCCGCATTTTCGAAGCCCCCCATCGTCGGCTCGCCGGCGGGCTCACGCGCCCATCGTTCGATCGGACCCTCGTCGATGAAGCCCAGATTGAGGTAGAGCGGACGGCCTTGATCAGTGGCATCAAGCTTCACGCGGCGAACTCTCTTCTCTCGCAGCCAGTCAAGCGCAAACTCCATCAACCCGCGAGCAATGCCCTGGCGGCGGTACTCCGGCGCGACCAACACCATGCCGATCCAAGCCAAATCCGAGCCGTAGCACACAGCCGTTGTTGTCCCCGCAACGACTCCATCTCGCTCATCCACTAGACAGCCGTCGGGCTCGAGCGCGAGCAGACGCGCCCAGTCCTCGGAAGTCTGGCTCCAACCCACTGCCTCCTTCAGCCGCATTGCGCCTGCGATATCGGACTGCGTCATCGAGCGAATCATGCCGGTTGTTGCCGCCTCTGATAAACCAAAAAGCCAATAAATAGCAGCACGGCGAACGTAGCGATCAGCGCCATCGCATAGTAATTTTTGGAATTGGCCTGGGCGCCAAACAAAGTACTAAGAAACAGCGCCGGCATACGAGCCATCGCGCTAATCGTAACGAATTCGAAGAATCGAAAGTCCGTCAGCCCGGCCCCGTACGACATGGCGTCCTTGGGCGTGCCTGGAACCAGGAACAACAGGAACAGCGCAGTCTTGCCCTTGCGGCTGCGCAGCGATTTGTCGATGCGAGCCAATCGAGCATGCCCGACAATTTTCCCGACGACCGGCCTGCCGACTAGTCGCGCAAAACTATAGTCAAACGCTGAACCAAGCGCGATACCGATCACCGAATACACAAATCCCCACCAAGCGCCAAACACATACCCGGCGGCGATTTGAGTGATTTCGCCGGGAATCAAAAAAATTACAACCTGAGCAAATTGAATCGCGATACACAGCAGCGGCCCGCGCGGGCCATCGCTGCGCATCCAATCGACGAGCTGCTCGTGATCACTCAGACGCGCTATGAGACCGCTTCGCCACGCTAGATATATGGCCACCCCCAGCGCAAGCGCCGCCGCTACAGCAATCAATTTTTTCATTCGATCGGGATTCACCGAGCGCCGGAATTCGGCATTTCTCGTATTCTATCCCGCAGTGACCTTGCACCAGCCGA
Source organism: Bryobacterales bacterium (assembly GCA_965247305.1). Classification (GTDB taxonomy): domain Bacteria; phylum Acidobacteriota; class Terriglobia; order Bryobacterales; family UBA6623; genus CATQHP01. Next base: position 7,187,372 of record OZ252030.1, read on the forward strand.
TGACGGTGTTCACCGACTATCTGCTTGCCGCCGTGTCCGTGTATTTGGCGTGGAACCTATCTCGACGACACTCTTCTCCCGTCGCGCGAAGCTGGATGTGGGCAATCGCCGCGCTAGCAGTAGCGGCGTTTTCAGGTGGCACGACTCATGGCTTCCCCAATCTTCCGCAACCGGCGCCGTGGGCGCTCTGGAAAATCACTCAAACCGCAATCGGCATTGCGGCCTATTTCGTGACTCGCGGAACAGTTCTTCGACACGTCCCCGCCACGATGTCACGCATCGTTCAATCGATCGCGCTATGCCAGCTAGCAATCTACCTCGTCTGGATTGCACTTCACGATGAATTCATCTACTCGATCGTCGACTACGCCATCGCCTTCGGGTTCGCCCTGGCGCTCCACGCGAGCGCGGCGTTAAAACGGCTGGATTCCAGCTCCCAGTGGATCGCAATCGGAATTCTTGTGTCGTTCGCGGCCGCGGCGATCCAAGCATTTGCCCTGGCGCCCCATCCCAATTTCAACCACAACGACCTCTACCACGTCGTCCAGATTCTCGGGACCTGGCTCATCTATCGCGGCGTACGACTCTCGGACGAAAACGTTCGCGAACTCGACGGCCGAGACTAGCTCGCGTCCGTAGCGGAGTTTCGGAGCGAACGAGCCGCTTGTTGGACGAAACCATTCGCAGTACCGAGCCGCGCCGCCTCGCGGTGCGGTCCTCCCTGCGTCTACGTGTGCACCATACGGCACGGTGGCGCGGATCGGAGACGCCATACTCAAAATTTCAAGTTTCTCCTTAGAATGATCCGCCCAACCAAGGCGGCCGGATGTCCAACGGAGACCCTAACACTAGGAGTGCTATCCGATTGAGAAAAAATTCGGGCTAGGCCCGACCCAAATAACTACCATCCGCGGTGTTCACCTTGATCGACTCGCCCTCTTTAATAAACTGCGGAACCGGCACCACCAACCCTGTTTCGGTCTTCGCGGGCTTGCTTACGTTCGTAACCGTGGCACTCTTAATCGCCGGCTCCGTCTCGACGACCTTCAGCACGACCGACGAGGGCAGGTCCAGGTTAAACGGCACGTCATCCAAGAACTGAACGCGAACAATCGTTTCCGGAATCATGTAATTAACTTGCTCGGCAAGTTGGTCGCCGCTAAGCTCAATCTGCTCATAGGTCTCCGTGTTCATCAGGACGTAGTTGGCGCCGTCCGAATAGAGATACTGCATCTCCTGGGTCTGCACGTTGACTCTCGGGAGCGTCTCCTCCGAGGCGAACCGTTGGTCGAGCATCGAGCCCGATCGGTGGTTGCGCATTTTGATTTGAACGAAGCCGTGACCCTTGCCGGGCGTGCGGTGCTCCATCTTATGAATCGTGCAAATGTCGCCACGGAAACGAACCATCATCCCCGCGCGCATCTGTGTAGCCTGAACGTCCAAACCGGACCTCTTCTCTAAGAAAACCGGGACAAACTCGCCGTTCGCCCACCAATGTTCAGTATAGCCAAGCAGCCACAATTCACACCGCCACAAATCCGTCAGTAAGGAAGTTATGTACGTAATTTCCGGGCAAATCCGGCGTGAGTTGCGTTTGAGCCGCGCGCGCCAGCAAGCGGTTTCCTCGAATGGATCAATGCCTTCGAGGAAACCGCTTGCTGAGGGGCTGTGAAAAAACCTCCCCTAACTCGAGAATCGGGCGTAGCAAGCAAGCTACGCCCCTACAAATACCTTGCGTGTTATCAGCGCTGTAGGGGTGCGACATGTCGCACCCTCGGACGACCGCAGAGCTATTCGAGGTTTTTTCACAGCCCTGACGCGCGCGGCTCAAACGCAAGATCTTCCGCGGCAACGGAGCGCACTCGCGAAGGATGCGTGCCGACGGATCAAGGGCACCGCCGGCCAAGCGGATTCAGACTATTGTTACTACGGAATCACAGAGCCCGCGACCGAAAGCAACCCAACCTACGGCAGACTCCGAATCCGAATATTTCTGCACTCGACCTGCATCGCCTCGCCCGAGTGCAACTGAAACGCAATCACACCTTCGCTGCTCAAGTCGTCTTCGGTGTCAATCGTGACCTTGCCGTTGAGAGTTAGGCGAATGCGCTTTCCCTGGGCGAAAATCTCGTACTCGTTCCAGCCGTCTTTGCGAACAATCGATTCGGCATTCCGCCAACCCTCGTCCGTCGTCTTCATGACGTGCCGGCCGCGGCCTTTTTCTTCGTAGAAATTGCCCCACGCGGAACGCTCACCGGCGTGCGAAAAATCGGCTTGATAGCCGTGCACAATCCATCCGGGTCCTGGCACATGACGACTGCGGAACTGGATGCCGCTGTTTCCGTTACGCAAACGAACTTCGGCCCGAAGTATGAAATCCGAAGCCTGGTTCGTGTGAATCAAAAACGTATTCGTCTCGACCTTCTTCCCGTCGCTTGAGCCAACAAGCACGCCGCCTTTCACCGACCACAGATCCGGGTCGCCGTCCCAGCCATCGAGATCTTTCCCGTTAAATAGCAGGACGTACCCTTCCCCCTGTTCAACATCGCTAAGTTCGTTGAGGCCCGCCGCCGGAAGCGCCTGCGCACAGCTCAAAACAATCGCGATTGCGTACCGGGCCGTGCGCCTTAGGTCAAATTTCATCCGTCCCCTCCGCTACGCTACGCCGACGCCATCATTTCTTCCCAAGTCACCGTGCGACCCGTGTCCATTGCCATGCGGCCAAGGATCGCGGTCAGCGTACTCTCGGCGCCCCGAATGCCAACGTTCTCGGTCTTATCCTCGGCGACGCGCAAAATGAACGCCTCGACCGAATCGTGATCGATACTGCGCGGAGGTTCGGCGAAAACGACATCGTCCTTGCCGCGATAGTGCTTCCAGTAGTGGCGCGCGGTTTCGATCGCAGTGTCCGAGCCGTAAAAGCGCTCATGCACCTCGCGGAAAAACGGCGGCGTGATGTGCGAACCCACCAGCGTTGCCTGCACGTTGTCCGCATATTCGTAAACGACCGAAATATGGTCGGTCATATCGCCGTCCTTGCGAATCGTGCGGCCGCCGTTTCCAACTGCCTTCAATGGATGCGTATCACCTAGAAACCAGTTGAGTACGTCGATCGAGTGGCAGTACGTTTCGACGATGATGTCGCCATACAGGTCGCGCCAGTGTTTCCACTCGCGAACTTTGTCGTGCATCGTTTCGGGCCGTGGTCGAAACGGCTCATTTCCGGTTACGGGGCCCTTGAGGAAATGCGCTTCGGCCTGATGAATTTTTCCCAACCCGCCGGACTCGAGTACCTTGTGCGCTTCCTTGTAAACCCAGCCATAGCGCTGTTGAAAACCGAATGAAACATTGAGCCCGCGCTTCGCTGAATCTGCCGCTTTCATCACGCGCTTACAACCGGCAACATCGACGCCGGCGGGCTTTTCGACATATACATGCTTGCCGGCCTTTACAGCCGCTTCCAAGTGCTCGGGATGCAAGAAAACCGGGGTGGCAATGATCACCGCGTCGATGTCGCTCGCGAGCAACTCGTTGTAGTCTTTGTAGACCCTGGGGTTCTCGATCGGAATGCGGCTTTTCGCCCGCTCAATTTGCTCGTCAAACAAGTCGCAAATCGCTACCAGGCGCGCTTCGGGCGTTTTGACAACAAGGCTCGCAAGGCGCGTACCCCGCCCCCCGGCGCCAATCAGCCCAACCTTGACGGCGGAGTTCGCCGCCGAACCCCGCACCGCCGCAAACGATGTCAGCGCAGCCGCCGCAAACGTTCGCCGTGAGACATCGCTACCGCCGCTCGCCATGGTGTTGCCTCCCTCTATCCGGTCCCGACTATAACATCAAGCACGCAGAACGCTGAGCCGTAGACCGTATTGCCAAGGATCCTTTTTGACACCGCCCAGGTGCGCCGTTCGAGGTCAAGAAGCCGAGGCGTGGACGGAAGTCCACGCTTTCTTCGAAGCTCCAGACGAATTTGACTCTAGCCTTGTCCACCGGGCTCGCGATAGCATGGTTTCTTGGCCAAGAAACCCATCTTAAAAGCGTTGGCGGTGTTGCTTTTGTACACCGTCTCCGCAGCGGCCCAGCCCATGGCCTTTATCGAGAAAGACGGAGTCCTTTCCATCGAGGCCGAGCACTTTTCGAACGTTGCCACATCGACGTACGTGAACTACACTCAGGTTCACTTTTGGTCTCTAGAACCTCGCAGCGAGGCGAGTGGTCTGCAGGCCATGCGGTCGTTGCCCGACGAACGCGGCGAAGATGGCGAGGGGCCGGTGTCGCCCCCAGGAAAAGAGGGCGCCAGGCTCGACTATCAAATCCTGATCGAAACTGCGGGAACCTACTTCGTCTGGGTGCGCGGCAGAGCGATGGGCGGCGAATCAAACGGCGTTCACCTCGGAATCGACAACGTGCTCTCAGGGGGCCGCGCCATATCAGGCTTCAGACCCCATCCGGCCTGGAATTGGGAAAACGAAAGAAAAACCGGCGGTGAAGCCAAAATCGAAATCGCCGCCGGACCGCACATTCTAAGCGTCTGGAATCGCGACGACGGATTTCGAATCGACAAATTCGTTTTGTCGCTGTCGAGCACCAAACCGACGAACTTCGGGCCGCCGGAAAGCGATCGCGGACAACAGCAAACGCTCGAAGTCACGCCGATGAACATCAGCAACGGTCAGGTGGGGTCCGCCTACAGCGCGCAGTTCCGGACCACCAACGGCAAAGCGCCGCTGCGCTGGCGAATTGAGGGGGAAATTCCGCCGGGACTGAGCCTGAACCAAGATACCGGACGGCTCACCGGAACGCCGAGCGTCCCCGGCAGCTACCCGATCCAGGCGTTCGTCGAAGACGGCGATGGCGAAATTGGCGCCCGCCGCTACACGATTGTGATCGGGAATCCGTTACGGATTCTGTCCGGGACCGAACTTCCGCCGGCAAGACTTGGCGAACTCTACGTCGCGCTGCTCTCTGCCTCCGGAGGAACGCCCCCATATAACTGGTTTGCGGCGACCAGGATGCCGCCCGGACTCAGCGTTGACGGTGGCAATGGCTTGGTCACCGGTACTCCAACCGAAGCGGGCGAATTCTCATTCGGAGTACGCATCAACGACGCCGGGGGCGAATCGGTTCGCCGCGATTTCCAACTCGAAGTACAAGGCGCAATTCTACAAATCAACAGCCCAACGGCGCTGCCCGATGCCGCTGTCGGCCGAATGTACTCCCACACATTCACAGCGGAGGGTGGTGAAGCGCCCTACGGCTGGAGCACGCCCCTCGCGCCTTCGGGACTTTCCCTTTCGTCCAACGGAGTGCTGAGCGGTACCCCAAACGTCGACGGAGACTTTGTGCTGACGGTTGCCGCGCTCGATTCGGCTGGCAATCGGTCCGAGCGGAACTTCACAATACATATCGAGTTTGTCAGTTTTGTGAGCGTTTCAGCCGCCAGCTTTGAAGGTCCGGCCCTGGCGCCGGAATCAATCGCAACGGGATTTGGAGTGAACTTGGCGGCCGCAAATATCGCGGCAACTGAGCTCCCGCTCCCAGAGACCCTGCAAGGACGTCGCCTCGAGATCGAAGATAGCGAGGGAACTCGATTCCGCGCGCAGCTATTCTTCGTCGGAACCGGCCAGATCAACTTTCTCGTTCCCGCCGGCATTGCAGTTGGCACAGCCACAGTCGAGGTCAAGAATCTAGTCGACCAAGTCTTGACATTCGGCGAAGTCGACATTCAGCCGGTCGCCCCAGCGCTATTTATGGTCGCGCCCGACCGTCTTGTCGCCGGCTCGGCTCTACGTGTCAAGCCTGATGAATCCCGCATCGAAGAACCCCTCAGCGTTCCCCAAGGTGCCGTTTTCATTGGCCGCCAACTTGATCTCACGGTAGCCGGAGATGAACTGTTCCTGATCGTCTTCGGGAGTGGTATACGCGGCTTCACCGGCGCAGTTACAGCGACGCTTAACGGGTTGCCTCTGCCCGTACTAGCCGCCCAAGCGCAGGGCCATTTCGACGGCCTCGATCAGGTGAACCTCGGTCCCATCCCCCCGATCCCACCAGGGTTAACCGTCGCAACCCTGATTTTGACCGTAGACGGGGTAGCCGCGCCACCCGTCATAGTCCACGTCAACAGCGGGCCGTAGAGTTTCAGTGGCACGCGCGCAAGCAAGTGCGTTGGCGCAGGATGTTCGCGCGTGCCACGGTCCTAGAGCATTTTCATGATGACCGTAGATCGAATCTCGACGAAGCTACGCAAGCAATTGACGAAGACCAGTGGCGCGCGCCTCCGGCGGGCCGCGTCGACCTCCAGGTCGACGTTCTTACCGGTCCGCCGTTTGCGATGGGTGATTTCGATCGTCGGTCTACACTTTGACTGAAAATGCTCTAGTCCTGCCGTTCCTAAGACTCCAAGCCCCGCTGAATCCTCTCCCAAATGTAAATGCGTTGCAAAAGGGGCGTACACAGCTCGTCTTTTCAACTCCTATCAAACTTGACCGCCCGCAAGATTCTTCGCTACGATGAACCCTTATATGCAACTCAGTTGCATATAATTTCAAGATCAAGTGGCTGTCAGGCCGATTAGTCAGGCAATTGGGCCAGTGAAAGACAATGAGTTGCATCTATGGGCAAACACCCATTGATTCTGGCGGCGCTCTTCGCCGTAATTTCATTCCAGCCGGCTACGGTTTTCGGCGCCCAATTAGCCGGCATGGTCGTCGGGCCCGACGAACAACCTACAGCCGGAGCGCTGGTCCAGATGATCGGCGCCGATGGACGCATCCTCGACGAGTTTCGCTCCGACGAGAACGGCCAGTTCAAGGTCGAAGCGCCCAGCGACGGCGGCTGGCTGCAGGCCCGAACTGCTCAGCGTGTCTCGGCGCCGATCGAAGTCGCGGGCGCCGATACGAGCGTTGCACTTCGACTCGCGGGCGGCCTACCCTCTACTCAAGCCGACACCGCTCGGCAAATCGCCTCGCTCCAAGATCGACTACTGGCAATTCAGCAAGAACTAGCACAGTTAATTGCGAGCAACTCCGCCACCGTCCCCGTCCCGCCCGCCGCCACACCACCGGCACAACAAAGCGACTCGATTTACCCCTATCCGACAAGCCAAGCAACATCGCAATCGGCACAGAGCCAGCCAGTCAGCAACCCGCAGTCGTCGGGCACGTACTCGTTGCCGGGCCGATCGTTCGGGGACAAGGGGCTAAACCAAGGCCTAGCCGCCGGCGCCCCCGGAAGCCGCTACGGGCGAGCGATCTACTCCGATTTCCTCCGCATCGGTGGCTACGGCTCGTTCCGCTACGAGAACAACAACATCGGCCTCGGTCCTCAAGTGGGCGACCTGCCCCAACTAAAGCGCGGACACGACGCATTTGACTTCCGCCGATTCGTTTTCACGATGGACTCCGCTCCCCATAAACGTCTTCGTTTCTACAGCGAGATTGAATTCGAGCGTCTCAATGAATTCGAGATCGAGCGCGCGGCCATCCCTGAAAACCAGGGACGCGCGACGCGAGACCGCCGAGGCGTTCGCTTCATCAACGAAGTCGAGGGCCAGAGCGGCGGAGAGATCGCGGTCGAGCAGGCCTGGATGCAGTACAACTTTACCGACAACATTGGGGCGCGCGTCGGCGTGATCCTACCCCCCGTCGGCCGCTACAACATTCTCCACGACGACGACTATTGGGACATTGCGCGCCGGCCACTCTCGGTTACCGGCGGGCCCGTAACCCCCGCCAAAACCGCCTGGCGTGAACTCGGCGCGGGACTAGTATTCAGCCAGCCCCTAGGCAAGGGCTACCTCGACGGCCAGTTCTACTTTGTGAATGGCGCGCAACTCGACTTCGCTCTAGAAACGGTGGTGTCTCTGCGCGAGGGCCGCAATCTGGTCGAGGTCGAGCCCGAAGTATCGTTCAATTCCGGGGCCTTCGACGGAAGCCAGCAAGCCGATGCCGTAACCTGGCGCTTGGCCGCCAGTCCGCGCATCGGCCACGAAATCGGTGTCTCGGGCTACCACGGGCGCTACACGCCGGACTATCTCAGGGAACAGGCCTGGGTGAATACCTTGGCGCTCGACGGCAAGACAACGCTTGGCCGCTTCGAGGTTGAAGGAGAATTCATTCGCACCAAGTTCAACCGAAGCGAACAGGTGCTGGCAGACTTCGCACTACAGATGGTCGACTCCGCGGCCGCCACCTCGAGCGCCGAGACCTCGACAGTCGAAACTGAGATCGAAGCCGGCTTCAAGGGTCCATTTACCAGCGCCCGCCGGGGATTCTGGGTCGATTTCAAATATCGCTTAACGCCGGAGTGGCTCCGCAAAAGTTCCCTAGGACGCGATTTTGAAGATCCCCAGTTGATTCCTGTATTCCGCTGGGAGCGCATCTGGTTCGACGATTTTGTCCAAGGCTTCGACTTTTCAGCAGGCAAGGTCGATGCAATCGATCGTGAGAACGTCTCCCAAGAGCGCTTCACCATCGGTCTCGCATATCGGCCGATTCCCTCCGTCGTTCTGACAGGCGCGTGGGAGCGCAACCTACGGCTCTCCGGCACTCAACTGCTCTTTCCAACTCGCCCAGGGACCGACCCTTTGACGGACAAGTCGTACGACGGCCTGATTCTCGGCGTAGCGTTCGGATTTTAGCGACATGCGGCGTTCTCTAGTTGTCATACTGTTGCAAGTAGCCGCGAGCGCCGGAGCTCACTCCGCCCGTCTTCGCTTCCCTCTCTAATGCAGATGCGAATTCGACGACTGGCACTGCTGGCGGCTATATGCTGCCTACCGCTCTCTGCCGCGAGCAACGAACAAGCAGACGTTTATCTCAGCCTCGATGAGGCGCCGAAGACAGTGCTCCCCGATGCGGATGAGATCCTACGTCGCGATGTGACTTCCGACGAAAAGATCCGTGAGCGCATGAAGCCGCTCATCGGGCGGCTTCAGCCAAGAATTTGGGAGCCCTACTACATCACCTTCGAGGGCCGCCGCGACGGTGAAACCATCGGCTACGCCGTCATCTGTGAAGAGATCGGCAAGCATCGGCCCATGACGTTCATCGTCGCCACCGACGCGGCCGGACAAGTACGTGACGTGGCGCTCATGATGTACCGCGAACCCGTCGGCGCCGAAGTCCGCTATAAGGGATTCGTCAGCCAGTTCGACGGCAAAGATCTGCAAGATCCGATCTACCCGCGCCGCGACGTGAAAAACGTCAGCGGTGCCACCCTGTCGGTCAGGGCCATGAGCCGAGGCGTGCGCAAGGCGCTCGCCCTGCTCCAGATTGCATACATCGATCCCGCCCGTGCCGTCAGCGAGTCAAGGAATTTAGATTGAGCGCGCGTTACATCGCGGCTGCCTTCCTGCTCGCAACCGTCACCCACGGAGCCCTGGCCGAAACCACGCCGCCAGGCGCGGCCGAAATTTCTGACGCCAACGGTATTGCCAAAAAAATTACGGTGCAACGCGTTCGCTACGTCATGGGCACGCTGTTCGAGATCCGCGTCCGCTCCCACGACGAGCCAACCGCTGTCGCCGCCGTAGAAGCGGCGTTTCTCGCGATCCGCGAAGCCGACCGGCTACTCAGCGACTTTCGCGAAGATTCCGAAACCTCGCGGCTGAACCGGGCACCCGCGTTTCAGTCCGTCAATCTCTCGTCCGCAATGCGCAAGACCCTGTCTTTCTGCGACGATATAGTTCGGGCCTCCGGCGGAGCATTCGACCCCACAGTCCGGCCTCTGGTGCGCTTGTGGCGGCAAGCTGCCGACTCGGGAACATTGCCCTCCGAAGCCGAGTATCAGCGGGCGAAACGCGCCGTCGGCTGGAGCAAGCTCGGCCTCTCGGGCGGACAGATCAAGAAAGCGGTTGACGGCGTCGAGCTTGATTTCGGCGCATACGGAAAAGGCGAGGCCCTTGACCAAGCCGCAATCGAGCTGCGTAGGTTTGGAATCGAAGACGCCTACCTGTCGGCGGGCGAAAGCGTAATTCTAGCGCTGGGAAACGAGGCTGAAGGCGCAAACGGCTGGACCGTATCGCTACGCGATCCCCTCAGCCCCGACGGTCCATCGGCCGCAATCGTTCGTCTAAGCGGCCAGGCTCTCTCGACTTCCGCAGGCTACGAGCGGGACATCATTGTCGCCGGTCAGCGCCACTCGCATATCGTCGACCCGCGCAGCGGCAAGCCGGTCGAGGGCATGGCGGCCGCGAGCGTAGTAGCTCCAAGCGCGGCCAAAGCGGATGCCCTCTCCACCGCCGTCTTTGTCAGCGGCCACGAGCCGGCAGCCAAATTGCTAACAGAGTTTCAAGCCGCGGCGTTGTTGACGATGACCGACGGCAAACAGCTAGCCGTGGGACTGGCGACCGGCTCGGCGCAAGTATTCGAGTTGCGATCTGCCCCGGTTAGAGCAAGATGAGCGACTACAACGCGACCCGCCGAAAGGCCGTCCAGATTCGCCGCTGGCGCCGCGTTCACGAGTGGACCGGCCTAATTGCCGCAATCTGGCTAGCCCTGACGGCTCTAAGCGGCATAGCCCTAAACCACGCCGAGACCTGGGGCCTACTCGACACCCATGTTCCCAACGGATGGCTACCATCGAGCTACACAGATGAGTTCCATCCAGACACGACGATGTTAAACACAGTGGTGACAGACATCCACTCCGGACGCATCTTCGGAGCCGCCGGACCATGGCTAGCGGACATCGGCGGCGCGGCCCTACTAGTCTCAGTAATTTCCGGCTGCTACACCTATCTACAAGCCCGAAAAGCCAACCCGGCCCGCTGATCGCTCTAGCGGTGCAACAGGATGTCGATGACAGTCACCGCTGCAAGCACCCTCGCGGGAATTTGTGGCGCGCGCCTCCGGCGGGCTGCGTCGACCTCCAGGTCGACGTAATTACGGGGGCCTCGGATTGCGCGCAGAACTGTGCGGGAAGCCGCAGAAACTGAACCCCGAAAGGGGTGACGTTTATATTAGCCCGGGGTGCAACCCTGGGATTCAAAGTCGACGACGCGCAGGAATTTCCCCCGGCCCCGCGGAAGGATGGAATTGGAACAATTCCATCAGCCGCTAACGCGATACTGCTCGATCCACCGCCGCATGACGCGAGGTCAGCGCGAAGGCAAAGGGGAAGGCAAAGGGGAGGAAGGCAAAGGGGACGATGCCCATTTTCGCGGCCGGCAATTCGCGAGTAGAGCAATTCGTTTAGAATCAGCGTTCTAGATCACCGAGTCTTAGCGAGCGACGCTAGTGCAAGTGTTTGTGAGAGTACTTGCTCAGCGCTGATAGTTGATATTGATATATAGTGAGTTACAGGCCAGACCGGTGCCGGTAAAGGGCCTTGTTTCAATGCATAGGTGATCAAGAACAAGCGTCCTCCTGGTGGGAATAATAAGTCGGGCGCGGCTGCCAAAAGCAGCGGCCCCCTTTTTCCTTCGATCTTCCCTGGCCGCATCATGAGTGCCTCGCTTTGGCCGGATTTGGCAGGGTTTCTGTTAAGTTTCGAGCCTACCCGCGGGGCATTCCGCATCCTCCAGATATAGCGTAAGGCCCGTGTGTCCGGTTTTCGGCTGACCGTATCGCTAAGTTGCTGATTTCAAAGGAAACGGAAATTTCAAAATCGCAGGACGGCCGTTTGGACGGGTTCCGGCTTGGCCCTTGTGAGACTCACTCGCCTTGTTTTATGAACATTGAGATCACGGGAAGCTGCTGATTCATAAAGGCTTTGTGGAGTGCACCCCAAAACTGAGACGATAAAAAGTGGGACAATTTTCAGTGAATGGAGAAGGAGTCCACGATGGGAGAGAGAAAAGGGCCGGTTGCTCTCCAGCATTGCCCGCCTCCGCTTTCCCGGCCGTTTTCAAGTGTGCGGCACGTTCGCCGAAAAGGCTATACTTTTTCAGCGAACGGCAACTGTCCCATTTTTAAGCTGTCTCAGCTTAGGGGTGCATGCCATTGTGGGGTTACGTGAGTGTCCCCGATCTTCTTACGAGGTTACCAGCGTGTTTCTGGGTTCCCCGAGCAGCACTGTTACGTTTGTTAAGGGCTCCGTCCCCTCGGCCTTCCCCCAAAACACCCGTACCGGGCTTTTGAAATATTTTTCGGCCTTCCCCCAACCCGTTGAAAATCTAAATGGGGGGGAGAACGCCCGATTTTCCCCGCCGCCCAAAACACCCGTACCGGACTTTTAAAATATTTTTTGAACCAGATAATTCAACAACTTAAGTATTTCTCGTATTCGCCAAACAGCCTAAACACTTGACAGGGGGTGTAGTGTTGAAACAGGTTCCTAAGGGCGTGCAAAGTACAAGCACAGATGCCTATGGGGTTTGCCTGGCTATAGCGAAAGATGAGACCATCCATCCGGTGTTGTGAAAGCAACATCACAAGAACGAGGTTTCGGTCCTGGCTGTCCTCGGGGAAAAGAACAACCTAGCAACCCGGCGTTGCTGTCAAAAAGCTTGCCCGCACAACGTCGCTGGTACACGGAGGTTTAGCAACTTGGGAGCTCCCATTTTATCGGTTTGTCGAGTTTGAAATGAGCAGGCAAACCAACCGGCGGGGCAGTCTCACCTAGGCTGTCCCGTCTAACTAACAGCGGAGGAGGAACTGCATCCCGGGGCGGGACTGTCCCATGAGACAACGTAATCTAAACCGCGAAACCGAACCAACGTGTGGACTGTCCCATCCAAACCCACACAAATCGTTTCACGCGAGCTCGATTTTTAGCGAAAACCAGACAAATCCAGACATTTCCGGACATTCTTCGGGCAGAGCAAATCTCAACCTGTGCATGCATAACAATCTCTAAGCAACTGATTCTAAATGTCAGATACTCTCCAGAGACCCCAATCCGTACCGCAGTCGTCGTTACAGGTTGAACCGGTCGTGGAAACCGCTTGACACGGGTTTTATCCTGGAACCAGGAAGTCCAATGATTGAAAGAGAGGAGCTAGCCGAGACCGTCCACCGGCGAGGCCTCGCGCGCTCGATCGTGTTTTCCGGCCAAGAGCGGCCAAATCCGGCCAATTCAACGCTTGAGATGCATCCGCTTCCCAGCGGCTTCTTGGCCACCCCGGGGACACGAAACTTTCTTCGAAGACCTGATACTTCTCGCTCCATCCCGTCGCCTATTCTCCAAGAAGACACAATCGAAAGCTTGTGTCAGTGAAGCGCCCGGCATTCATGCGACGGGTTGGCTAACCGAATAAGGAGACTCTATGTCCATGAATGATCGTATGAGTGCGCTCGAGACCGCGATCGAAAAGGTCCCGAGCCATCGTCGGGCGTTCCTGAAACGCCTGTTCGCCGCATCGGGAGCCGCAGTGGCGCTGCCGCTGATGGTCGAAGAAGCCAATGCGCAGGATGAAGGCAAAGGAAAGGGCGAGGGCAAAGGTAAGGGAAAAGGCGGCAAGGGAAAAGGTAAAGGCAAGGGTAAAGGAAAAGGTAAAGGTAAGGGCAAAGGACAGAGCAACTAGTAGCGCTTCGTTTCTACCTCTGAATTGATCTCACGACCGGACGGACTTCAAACAAAGTTCGTCCGGTTTTCGTGTCTTGAAAAATGATTCCTAGACCCATGCGAAACCCGGCGGTGATTGTATTCGCCGAGCCGGACGGGTACTGGGTGCTTCACCTGGAGAGCAACAAGCTCCACCGGCTGAACGCTGAGGCCGCGCTGATCAGCGAGCTCGCCAACGGCCAGCGCGACATGGTCGAGATCGAGGCGTTAATGGCTCCGCTGTTGCCGGCGGGAAGCGACAGGGCCGTCTCCGAGTGGGTCGCTCGGGCCGAGGCAGCCGGATTGCTGATCGATCCGGCAGCGGCGTCAAGGAAGGTCAAACGGCCCGCGCTGAGCGCCAAGGGCTGGTCCCAGCGGTCTTCGAAGCTTCGCGACGCCGGCAAAATCAAGGCGGCTTTTCTATGCAGGCGCAAGGCGGCCGAGCTCGAACCCGGGCGGGCCACGACGTGGTCGGCGCTGGGCGAGTTGGTGCACATTCTTGGGCAGCGTGCCGACGCGCTGGCCGCCTTCGAACGCTATCTCGAGCTGTCGCCCGGCGACGCCGAGGTCGAGCACCTAGTAACGTCGTTACGAGACGATCCGCCGCCGGCGCGGGCGCCCGACGAGTGCGTTCGGACCCTCTACAAGCGATTCTCGTCGTTCTACGAAACCAACATGTGCGACGAGCTGGGCTACGAAGCCCCCGAGCGGATTCGCGAACTGCTGGACGACATCCTCGAACAACGCCGTGATCTTGAGGTTCTCGAACTGGGCTGCGGGAGCGGCTTGGCGGGCGCCGTGCTTCGAAACAGGGCGCGGCATCTAAGTGGAATCGATCTCTCGCCAGAGATGGTAGAGTTGGCGCGCAAGCGGGAAATCTACGACGAGCTTGCGGTCGCGGAGATCACCGCCTGGCAGGCGGTAGGTCGCAGGTTCAAATCCTGCCGGGCTCGCCATAACCCGTTTATAATCAACAAACCGGTTGGCGGTCATTCAAACACAGCCCCTTTCTGACGTGCCGCCACTACGCTTTCGGGTCCCAAATTGGACCCACGAGACTTGTGCAGTTCGTGGGCAAGTGACAGGTTGACTGTCGTTCGCTGTGTTCTCATTCATTCGGTTGGCCCTCCAGTTCAAGGCAGAGCCGCGCGTCAACAGCGGCAAAAAAGTCTTTCGCTATCGCTGGGTAGTGGTGGTCGAATTCTTGGCGCGCATCCCTGGCCGTTTCTGATGCTACGCCGTGCGCGTTTTCAATGATGGATTCAACCTGGCATACAAACTTCAGGGCTTCCTCTTGAGTTCCACCACGTTCGACAACTTCTCTGAATGCCTTGGATATTCGATCGAGCACATCGCTGAATCTCCAGACTGTTCGCTCGCTAATTTCACTCGCCCGGGCGATAAGATAAGCTGATTCTGTCAATTCACTGCCTCTGATTCCTTCACCCTAAACAGCCGCGCCGCCATCAAATCCTGTGTGCGCCGCTGCGCCTCTAGGTCGTCGGTATAGTGCTCAGTCATTGTCAACGACTCGTGCCCCATCATGTCCATGCGATCCTGATCGCGCATCCCAACCTCTTTCGACCACGTTGCCGTCGTATGTCGGAATCCGTGCCAGTGGACCCAAAATCCCAGCTTCTGCGAAAGCGGCTTAAATATGCGCTTGCCGACGTTGCCGGTATTGATCGGATTGCCGGTCTTCCCGGCGAATACTGGGGCGTTGGGATCTTTCCCGGCGCACAACCGCGCGAGGTTGTCAAACAGGATCGCCGGTATCCCAACATTGCGCCTGCTCTTGCCCGTCTTCGGCGCACCGTAGCGGCCGACTACGTAGTTCTCACGTACTGCGATCGACATCTTCGGATAGACGTCTTTGCCGTCGACAATTGGCTCATGCGTGAGATTTATGCGACGGACGCGGAGGCCGACCAACTCCGCCGACCTTAACGTGGTTAGCATCGAAAGCGCCGCCGCCGTCCAGATTGGCTCATCAAGGTTCTCAAGGATCTGCCGTGCTTCATCCCACGTGTAGCCGGTGATCGTCCCCGATTGGCCTTTAGGGAGCATCAGGAGTTCAACGGGGTTCGACTTTGTATAGAAGCCCCGCCGTGTCGCGTGACGGATCACGAGGTTCGCCACCTTCTTGATCCGCCTCAAAGTGGATGTGGCGTAGCCGCCAACCTTGCGAACCTGGATTAGCTTCGCAAGCATCTCGTACGAGACGTCTGAAATCGGGACCTCGCCGAGGATCGGAACGATGTGGTTTCGGAGCACCTCGAGGTACTCCATTTCCGTCTTCCGTGCTAACTCGCGCGCCAACAAGTACTCCGGGATGAATAACCCCCAAGGGTTACCGTTGCCGTCGTTGACGCCACCCACAAACTCACGGACAGTCATCTTCGCGGAGAGATGCGGCGATGCGTTAAACTCCTCCGCGGCTAGGCGCTGAAGCTCCTGTGCGGTACGCTTTGAAGCCTTCGCGGAACAAAGCTGTACCCGTTGCCCCCTTATCCGCTTGGTTGTGCCGTCCTTCTGGATCTGATCTACCCAGAACCGAACACACCAGAAATTTCCGTGGCGGTGGAGTACACCGTTTTGCCAAGTCCGCTTACGCACGTCGTCACCTCCGACGACGTAGGTTACGACTCCGTCGTCAGGGGCGATTGTAGCGGAGGGGATAGCCATCAGGCGTTCACCTCACCCGGCGACCGTTCTTTACCGGCTCGCATTCAATCCAGTCAAGGGTAGCCGACGGCTCAACACTGGACAGCTTACTCGGGCCTTTACGAAAGGCGATTACGTTGACGCTAGCCCAGCCCCACCCTGCGGTACGCGCTTTCGTCCGTACGTTCGGCTTTACCCAGGTTCCAATACGAATAGGCTCTAGGATGCCGCGAACGGAATCGATCATGTAGTGCGTCGATCTCCAACTTGAAGCGCAAAACACTAGAGCCCAACCACCCTTACGAAGCCGCTGCGAACTCTCGCGCAATACGACTGCGACAGTCGCGGACAGCTCATGCTCAGCTCCCGATCCACCGAACGCATAGGGTGGGTCAGTCGCTATCAGATCGAATGTAGGTAGATCGGTTTTGAGCAACTCAAGCGCATCGCCGGGGATGACCATGGATGTTGTAGCGGAGGGGGAGAGGGACATCAGGCGGCGCGTCCGATGTCAGCTCTTTTCGGTTCGATCATTCCGCTACCTCGAACTCGTATACCCAGACCCAGGGGTTCGACTGCCACGGCTGGGTTCTGCCGTTGATCGTGTCCCAGACCTCGCGGAAGTATCCAACTGGTCCCACCGACTCCTGTCCCTCGAAAATTGCGACTCGCGCGGCTTGTTGTTTCTCTGATTCGTCAGCCAGGAATGCACCCTCTCCAATGGCATCCTCACGGCTAATTTCCTGCAACCGCTCGGCGCGTACCGCCGTGACGTTCAGGGTTAGCCGGGACGCCCAACGCGGCATGTAGATCGATGAACGCCACCCCGGGGCTTCTCCGGAGTTCGGATCACGAATAAAGTGATCATCACCACCCGTCTCGAATCCAGCCGATACGCACTCATCGGAAGCTTGCTGCCAGACCCGCAGATTCCAATCCTCATAGTCAGACACTTTATCGGGTTTGATATCCCTCTCGACCATCGTCGCCCTGTCGGACTTGTATTGAAATACCCAAGGACCGCCATTTTCTGTCCAGGTGAATGGTCGCCACGCCTCACGGACCCAGAGTTGATCGCCGGGTTGAATCCTGCTATCGCTGTCACAAAACACTGAACCCTGTACGGGCTGTGGCTTGACAGCTCTCCGCGTTTGAGTCTTCCGACCGTCCAGGATGGCTCTCACCATCGGGCCGCTGAATAGGATTGGCCGCTCAGCCATTCACCACCTCCAGCAATTTCACCCGTGGAACCCGAAACTTGCCATCGGTGTGATATGGCACGACAGACCCTGCAAGCTCAACCCAGGGCACCAAGACCCTCCAGATTTCCTTTGCGTTTGGGAAGCTTTGCTGCACCCGGCCCAAGGTTGCAACGTTGACACCGCACCCACAATCGATCGTTGGGATCGGGTTGACCGTCTCGGTGATCTCCGCTCCTGGTTCTATCTTCCAGTTCTCGGGTGAATGGTGGTATTCGCCGAATACCTTGTACGCAATGACTCCATCGGCTGTTGATTCTAGGTTCTCAATGATCCACCTACCGGCTTCGAGCAATCCCTTTACACCCGATAGGTCGGCGGAGCGGAGGTCGGCGGAGCTGAGGTCGGCGTAGCTGAGGTCGGCGTAGCTGAGGTCGGCGTAGCGGAGGTTGGCGTGGCGGAGGTCGGCGGAGCGGAGGTCGGCGTAGCGGAGGTTGGCGTGGCTGAGGTCGGCGGAGCGGAGGTTGGCGTAGCTGTCTATGGCCGACAGAATGGCTTCTCGTTGGTCGGTTGTCTTCGCAGCAAATAGAACATCTCCATTGAAACGATGCTTGATTTCGAACTTTGTAGTCTTAGCCATCTATCCCCCTAGAACGGAACGTCGTCATCGCTGCCTGCGTAGGCGCCGGCTGATTGACCTGAATCATGCGGCGGTTCTGCGGACCGCCCGCCACCTTGACCGTCGCGGCCGCCGAGCAGCATCAGACTGAATTTGTCGGCTACTACCTCGGTGCGATAGCGCTTCTGGCCGTTCTGGTCTTCCCAACTGCGCGTCCGCAGCCGTCCCTCGACGTAGACCTGCCGTCCTTTCGTCAAGTACTCGGCGACCTTGTCGGCTTTCCAGAGAACAACGTCGTGCCAGTCAGTGTGGTCCGTCCATTCGCCGGATTGCTTGTCCTTTGTGCGGTAGCTTGTGGCGATGCTGAAATTGGTTACCGCATCGCCGCTTGGTATGTTCTTCGTCTCGGCGTCTTTGCCGAGGTTGCCGATGAGCATCACTTTGTTTAGACTTCTCGCCACTTCTATAAACCCCCCAGTCCGATGTGATTCGGTATCGCCGATGGCCAAACCTTGTGTGTTTCGCCCTCAGTTGTTTCAATGAGCCAGCGCCGCCCCTTACCGGGATTCATTGCGCCACCGGTGACCGAATCCTGCACATGGTGGATACTGGCGATATCACCGAACCGATTGACGGCCCAGTCCCAGACGTGTCGGGTGCGGTTGTTGCCTTTCGGCCGACTGGTATGTTTCGGGTAGTTCCCCATCTAACACTCCTTTATGTGCTGATGGACGCCACACGAAAAGCACTCTGCTACCCCTTCATTGATCACTCGAAGCTCGGCGCGTTTGCATTGTCTGCATTGCTGGCTTATCCAGTCTTCGTACCCCGGCGCCGGTTCTTCCCAGTCACGCCGATTCAGCCATGTCGTGGCGTGTGGAACAAAGTCGCGCTTCTGGTAGTAGCGAACCCATGACGGCGTGTTGTTTACCAAGGCTTCGCGCTGCCCGGGAGACAGCCCGGCCCATATCTCGCTCGCCTTGCTCTTCCCGCCGACACGCAGCTTTCCCAGTGACTTCCACCAGTCGTTGAAGTCGGTCGCGTAGAATATGGCTCGGCGCGGCATTTCAATTAGGTTGGTTTGCTGCACACCCCCGCAACTGACGACTGGCGCTGAAACATCTCATCTAGTGCTATTTCATTCGCAAGCTCAACAGCCGAAACGCTTGCAATAAGCTGTAGGTTGTCGGGCGACCAATAAACCATTCCACGGGTGCCACCGTTGGGATGAGAGTGGTGAATGCACATGTTGAGTAATTCAATCTCGCCGCCAAACAAGCCGGTTGGACACTCAAGGGGACAACCAAAATCAACGTCGCGACTCTGCGGGACAGAGCTTGCGTGATAGAACATCAACCAAACGTCAAGCCCGGTGATCTTCTTTACCCTTAAATAATCCTCATAGTGGTGGGAATCCACCCCCGTGGTCCACGTGCTGGTCTTTCGGTGCCACGCAAACGCACCCTTGTTCTTGACTTCCACCCAAGTGAACCGCCCACTTTCACTAACCAACCCAATGTCCGGCGCAACGTTCTCACACGTCGCACTAAACAACCGCGGACCCTTAAGCCCCTCGATCTCAACCTCATAAACCGGGAGAACAGAGCCACCCCTAGACTTTAGGTAGTTCGCAATCTTACTCTCCGCAGCCTGGCCGGCGGCAAGGTTTTCTTCAAAGGAACTAGACTTCGAGGCCATAGGTCGCCCACCCCTCACGCTCACGCCGAGCGAAGATATCGATCTTTGAGCCGGGACACAGCCGGTCGACCATCTCGTAAAATTCCTGTGGTTTCTCTGAGTGCTTGCCGGCCGGAGCGATCAGTGCTGTCGTTTCGTTCGTAAGCCGTACCGTCGGCTTCCCGCGGACCGCTAGCAGGCAGTGCTCCGTTTTCCCCCTGAGCCAGTCGCCAGTTCCCATTCGGTTCTTCACCCAGGTGAGGTTCGTTTTTTGAGCGAAGCCCCAAGCCTTAATCAACTCGAACGCGTCATTTATAAAAGCGTTAGTGGTCCACAGCCACAGAATTGAGTCATCGTGTGCCATATCACCGATCGGCATCTCGAGGAGTACCCGCTGATCCATGTCTGTATACGGGCCGGCCCCACGGTGTGAGGGATCGCTAGTCCTCTTGCTGTACCGCCACGGTGGGTCAACGACGATCACACGGTACGGCCCCTCGGGGAGTGGTTTAGGCTCCGCGTCTAGCTCTTCGGCTTGCTTCGCTACTTTGAGCTTTTTGTGGACACCGGCAACCCTCTTGGTTTTGTCCATCTCTTCGACCAGATGACCGTACTTTTCTGGTTCCGCCTCGGCTGCCTCTACAACCTCGACGATCTTGGCCATCGTTAAGCGAGATGTCCCGGCGATAGCTGCTACTTTGTCAGTCGCTCGCGGAGCCCGTTTCCCGCCTAATACCTTGGGTAAACTTTGCCCAAGGTCGGGAGCCTTGCCGGCAAGCTGCCGACTCTTAGCCTTCTCGTGCTCGGCCCCTAGGAGCGCCTCTTTAATTGCGTACACCTCGCTCGGTTGAAAGTCAGCCCGCGCCGTGTTCTCATCTACTTGGCCGCGTAGCGCATCGCCCAGATCAACACCGTAGACGGGCACCTCATCCCACCCCAGCAACTTGCACGCCTCGAGGCGCCGGTGGCCGGCAATTAGGTTTCTGTCGGAGTCAATCACCACCGGGTGAAGCAACCCGATGGCCTGAATACTCTCAGCCAACGGCTTCAAGTCCTGCAAGTCCTTTCGAAGCCTTTCGCCAATCCGTATCGCGTCAATTTTTTCAGTATTCAAACGAACCTCCTCCTAATGGGACTCGGCACTAGGCCTACCCACGGCAATCAAACAGAACGCAATCCACTCAACTCCCGATCTCCCCTATCCAAAAGAGGGAGATCATCAAGCTCACAAAAATCGGTTGTTTTTCGCGGCTCTCTTCCGGCGGACCCCCGGTTCCTTGTTGAGGTTCAATCGTTCGTACTGGTCGGCGCTAACCAACGGCTTGTGTTCACCCTGCGCCATGACAGCCAAGCGGCTCCGTAACTGTCGGGTGTTGAAAAATGGAATAGGCCGGGGGAAAGCCTGGCGGCGGCGTGTCGCGACAAACTTTCCTTTCGTTCGGTGTGGGCTGACATCGAACCCCCGGCCTAAATTGGATTGCGCGGAGACGGTGAGCTTTAGTTCATTCAGATTCATACCCGTTCTCCCTTCGTGTTGGTTTCATCTCCGCGCAAAGTCATCCAGCGCGGCCCATTTGAACCTCGCAAACTATTTCCCGTTTCAGGGCACCCATCTTGTCTCCCCGGCTCTCTACGCGTCCGTGCAGCGCTACAAGCCACAGGCGTTTACCTGTCCACTGGGTCGGGTCGACTGTCGCATGGAGTGCGTGGTGCGAACACGGCTCGAGGGGGCCGTCAACCTGCTGGACATCACCAACGACTACGGGTGGTGAAGATCCGCCATTACAAGGCTTTCCATCGTTGTCAGACCACCAAAATCCAATTGATTCCCCAGCTTCTGGACGCGGCCTATCTGGCATCACGTCCTTAGCAAAAACAGTCCAGTAGCCGGAGCCAGAGCCGTCGCCGTAGCCGGAGCCGTCGCCGTAGCCGTCGCCGTAGCCGGAGCCGTCGCCGTCGCCGTAGCCGGAGCCGTCGCCGTAGCCGTCGCCGTAGCCGGAGCCGTCGCCAGAGCCGTAGCCGGAGCCGTCGCCGGAGCCGGAGCCGTCGCCGGAGCCGGAGCCGGCTCCGTAGCCGTAGCCGGAGCCGTAGCCGTCGCCGTAGCCGGATACTAAGTCCAAGGCGCAGACTCCCATTTTTTTACGGCTCCAGTGGACACCACGGAAACCGATGTCACATCCATCAGTTCAATCTCTGAGACAGCGGGGCCGATGCGACAGTTTCCTGAAGGGCCTTTAACCGCCAAACCCAGAACCCCTTGCAAATCATGCGACCAGGAAACACACATGCGCGCTCCGGTTAGCGTGATTGTTGAGCCCGTACGAGACTTCTCGTACCCGAAGAAGACACCCTTGTGTTTAGTGGTAACCATGACCGGATTTTCTTTATTCAAAACTTCCCCCTCTATCCAAATTGTGTTTGGTGCTGACTCTCTAACGAATCCAGGCCGTCGACGACCCAGACGATAAACCCCTGTGCGCGCATCTCGCGAATCCAGACAACCTGGTGTGGTTTCGGCTTCGCCCTCGGGCGCTTGCACTCAACGAAGACGGCACCCTTGTCCGGGTGGACAAACAACCAATCCGCAAGGCCGCGCTCGCCAACGGTGACCCAACGGCCATCAGGCGTCTTAAATCGACCGACCTGCATCCGGAACGCCCGGAAGCCGCAGTAACCCATGTAGTCTTTTGTCTGCTTCTCGACATCGTTCTCAGTTAGCGTTTTCTGGACCCTCAAGCTCATCCGTGATTCGTAGGAACTTATGCGGGACACTTGGATCAAAGATCGCCAAGAGTCTGAGGCACCCGTAACAAAACCAGCAGACTATAAAATCGATAACTGCCGCGATCACTACGATTCCCCCAGGACGGCCAAACCGTGGTCGGCGTATAGCCAAGCGCCGGTCGCTTCGATGAGGTTTGAGCATTGCGCTTTGTCCAGCGCCTTGGTGCTTCTGACTTGGCGGGTTTCGCCACTTGGTAGCTTCACTGGGACCGTCGGCAGAGCGCCCCAAACCACATCTTGATCTTTCACGTAGTCGACAGCGACCTCGTACGAGAAATCGTTGCCTTGTTCTGTCCAGTGCTGGTGAGCTTGTCGAACCACGGCCCGCCACATACTGTTCTGTGGAAGTGATCGCCGCGTCTTGTGTTCCCTTACTTCGATGTCGACCCACTTGCCGGCACTAGCCTTGTAGATGCCCTGAACCTGAGTTTTGACGCCCGGCACCTTGCGCCAGTCAATCCCGCTGCCGTCCGCTTTAACCGGTACCTTCATAGCCTTCGTACCGTCCAGGGCCGGATGCCCCCACTCTCGCCAGTCGGCGACAATCGACTTGTCAATCCGGTTGTAGACGCCAAGCAGATAACGCTTGAGTCCCTCGACGTTGATGCCAGTCCAGAACTCTTTCTCGGGTACCCCGTGAACACCGTGGGTGTGGTGTTCTCCGCACAGCGGCACGCACGAGTAGTCCGAACCCTTGACGGCCGTCCCGGGTCTCTCGGTGTGGTGGGCGTCGCTAGCCCGCGCCATACGACAGGCGGCGCAGGGGAAGCAGCGAACGAACTTGAGGTAGGTGTCATCGCGCATCGGCTCCCGACTGTGCCGCCTTTTTCCACTTGTCAACTTGCTGCCTCATGAGGGCCGCTACCTGTAGCCAGTGCTCTTCCTTCACTTCCGCGAACTGAGTGGCTTCGTACTTATCGAGAAGTCCGTTTACGTGGTCGATTACCGTGCCGCGATCGACCAATTCGGCAGCCTCTACGAATGCCGCCTTCAGTCGCGCCGAGAAGTCCGTTGCGTCGCGGAACACTGGCTCGGGTCCGCTCAGGATTGAGCCGTCGCCCTGTCCGTCCATTTCAGACTGGGCGTAGAGCCTACCGTGTAGCCCAGCCAGCTTGAGAATCAGCCGGTCTTTGCCCCGCTTCTCGGCCATTGCCCACGGGTATGCCGTCTTGTTGTTTTTGGGGTTGACCTCGGCGTACGTCCATTCCGCTTTTTCTTGACCGTCATCCATGGTGCGCAGCCCATTCAATAAAAGGACCACAGTCTCGGCGTTGTCTGTGAAAACAACGATCGGATCTGCTATGTCAATGACGCACCTGTCCGCGATCTGCTCGCATGCCCAGTGGTAAAGCGTTGGGTTTCCGTGGCAGGGCCATACCGCTGACTCGTCTAGGCCATACTGCTCAAGCAGTGGCAGATAGTCTTGCTTTCTTGACTTGGCCACTACGCAGCCCTTCCGAGAACTAACGCCAGTCCGCGCTCGCGCAGCCCGGCAAGCTCTACCCCATGACCTGCGTACGCGTGTGACCCGACCTCGGTAGCTTTTGCCAGGGCGTCCGCTGGGCAGGTGTCCTCGTCACAGTAGTAGACGTTTTGAGTGCCCCCAACCGGTGAACCCGCAATCGGGACAGCGACCTTGATGCCGCGCTCTTCGCTACATCTCCTGCAAAGCAGACCGCCACAACCTTGGCAGGCGTAGTCCGCGTGGTGCCCTGTTTCGGGACGGCAGAAATCGCAGATCACCGGTTCCCTCTCGCATCCCGAATACCCTCTCGCCGCAAGCTCCGCCGCCGAAAACATCTCATCCACCCGCCTAAGAATTGACACTGCTTTTCGCCTTTCTCTTGGTAGCGAGGGCCACAACCGCTAACGGCACTGCCCATTGGCCCGACTCGTAGGCGCGAACTAGTTCCTCGTCCCACTCTTCTTCCGTTCTGTAACCGGGGCCCGACTGCGCTTGAGTCGTTGAAATATTCAGCCGAGTTCCAGAAGGCATTCTTATCTCTCCAGTCCGGGCTGGCGCCTCAACGCGGTGGCAGGACTCGGCGGCCGCCAGCGCCGCAACAAACAGCACAAACACCACCGCAAACGATGTCGTGGCGAAATCGAGGGGGCGGCGTGAAAGCGTGCCGTAAAGCCACCGCCCCCCTTTGCCGCGGTAGAGAGGAGTGATCACCGCGTGCAAACTCATTCGGACACCCCACTCAGACGGCGCACAATTTGCTCTCTTCGGGCAAGGTCGAGCCGATAGTGACGTCAATGCTGGCCTTCGAGCTGGTAACCGCCGCCCAGAAAGGCCCAATCGAGCCCGGCATGTCGCAATCATCACGTGCGTCGCTCAGCCACCTATTTACGTGCTCTACCGTGTAGTGCTTGGCTGTGATGTGCGACAACTCGGCGGCGATTTGAGCGTTTGTCTTCCCGCAGCGGTCGCGGTCGCCCCGCCAGAGCATCTTCCGCGACATCAGCAGGGCGCGTGCGTCGCATCTCGGCGTATAGGCAATTCCGTCGCGGCCGACTGACACGGCTTTTGTTAGCTCCTCGCGCACGATCCTGCGGACTCGCTGCTCGTCCATCACGCCACCCCCTCGTTGAGCACCTTTTCCCTCGCCTCCTGACCCGCCTTCTCCGCTGCCTCCAGGCGGTCGAGGGCCGCGTTCACGCGTTCCGCTCGTGATGTGTTAAGATTCTCAGCCAAACAAGGAAGAATCTGAGTGAGAAAGAGCAAGATCATCGCCAAGTGCTTACGGAACAGCGACATGGTGTCGTCGATTGAAGATGGCGAGTCGATTGTGATGCAGGTCTTCTTGGACGAATTCCCACGTCGGGATTTCGACGAATGGAACACAGAGTTGGAAAATGAAGATGCGCGACAGATCATCAAAAACGTCGGTCGGGCAACGCAAATTCGTGTTGATCTATTCATCAAGGACCTCAACCCGTTGTGACCCCACGCCCTCATACGGATGGGTGATCGTTCGCCCGTTGGCGTTGGCTTCCCGTTCCAAATCACCCCGCTCCTTCCGCAGGAGTTCGATGGCTCCGCCGACAAACGCCAGGTAATCCGATGCGACGGCATGGTCGGTCTGAAGGAAGAGGATCGGGACATCTTCCCCGTTGATCTCCTTGGTGACGGTAAACTTCACGCCAACCCCTCGTTGAGCACCCGCTCCCGCGCCTCCCGCCCCGCCTTCTCCGCCGCCTCCAGCTTGTCGAGGGCCGCGTTGACCTTCTCGCGGAAGTCGGCGGGCGGGGGACGGCGGCCGTTGAGGTAGCGGCTGAAGAGTGTGGATTCGTAGCCTGCTTCGTCGGCAACCTGCTCCTGCCGGATGCCTAGCTGGATGATGCGTGTCTTGATACGGATGAGGGGAGCTGAGTTCACCTTCACTAGGATAGGGGAATTCAGTTCCTCTTGTCAACAGCGCTTTGCTGTTAATTTCAAACTGATGCTTGGAGGGCGCCTAGCAGAGTCCCGGAAGCGTGCGGGATTGACCCAGTTTCAACTTGCCATCGCACTGGGTGACCGTTATGACCGAACAATGATCGGACATGTAGAGCACAACCGTTCGGCCCTACTAGCCGATGGGTTGATGAAGGCCGCAGAGACTCTTAACGTCAGCGTGGACTACCTGCTCGGCCTCACCGACGACCCCACGCCCGCCGCCGAGCTAAGGGCGCAAGTCAAGGAACTGAGCGCTCACCGCTCACCGGCCAACGACCTGGCCGACAACGCAGCGCTGGCAAGGACCTCGTCCGAGACCACCAGACCCCCTGGCGCACAACCCGTCCCGGTGCGCCGGCTTCAGACGGCGGCGGGCAGCGGTGCTCTGGATCTAGACGAAGAGGTGAAGACCTACGCCTACTTCCGTGAAGAGTGGTTGAAGCGGCGGGGCCTTGTGGCCACCCGGTGCAGTATCATCAGCGTGATGGGCGAGTCGATGGAGCCAACACTGCCGGACGGCTGTGTCGTTCTGCTGGACCACAACCGGCGCAGCCGGCGCAAGGGGAAAATCTTCGTCGTGCGCACCGAGGACGGGCTGGTGGTCAAGCGGGCCGGGAAGGACCCGGGGGGGCGTTGGCAACTGGTGAGCGACCATCCTGCCTGGCCGCCCCAGCTGTGGGCTCGGGCCATGGTGATCGGCGAAGTGAAGTGGGTGGCTCGGGAATTGTGAAGAACGGGCGGGTCGTTTGGTGGGCGCACACGGAGCGGTGAGAGTGATCGGACAGGTGATGTGGACGGGGAGGACGCTGTGAGTAATCTCAAGATGATTAGATGGTTATTGTTGATGCTCGCGGCCTCTGTGACACTGGCCGGTCAGACCTTCGAGAAGGCGAAGATATACGTCGAGCAGGAGCACAAGCTGAAGCTCCGCAAGGTCGCCATCGACGTGCAAGAGGAAGCTCTTGTCGTCACCGGCAAGAGCGAACAGTATGCGTCTGTCTTGCGAATTTCCTACTCGGAAATAACAGATATGGAATACGAGAAGTCCAAGCACCGGCGCTGGAAGACGGGCATTCTGCTATCTCCGATTGCCCTGCTCTCAAAGGGCAAAAAGCATTGGTTAGCCGTGATTCGTGGGGAAGAGGAAACTGTCTTCCAGCTGGACAAATCGAACTTTGCCAGGATACTCGCTGCTGTCGAGTCGAAGACGGGTAAGAAGGTCAAGATGATCGCGAGTCGCGGCTGAACGGAGCTGCTGCCGTTCCCGAGAGATGGCAAGGTACTGGGGCAGGTGAGGTGGACAGGGAGAACACTGTGACAGGGGATCAAACCCTCGGGCGAGTCGTTTGGTGGGCGCACACGGAGCGGTGAGAGTGATCGGACAGGTGATGTGGACGGGGAGGACGCTGTGAGCCGACCGAGCCGCACGCATGCCTTCATCCTAGGCTGACTCAGGTAGATAAGGCCCCTTCAAAGGAGGTAGGAACTATGAAGATGCGAACAGCAATACTACTCACGGCGATCACGTTGCTCGCCCTAGGCGGCAGGTTCACAAGAGCGCGGAAACACCGATCTATTCTGGGACGCGTATCTTTCCTGGTTCGCCGAAGATTCCCGGCTCTCGGCAGACCTCTTCACGACTTCTTCGGTCGCCTTGGCTTCGCCCTATTACCAGTCCCGCCAGCGTATTACGAACACAACCTGTGTTCGTTGCAAGACCACAGTTTCGTCGATGACGACCGCTTTCGACGATCCTACGAGCGAGCTGTGAAGGCCAGCAAAGGCGTAGACCATCGCATTCGCTGGCGAGTCCACATCCTACTTTGGGTTGTTGGACAAGCCGCGAAGCTACGGGGCGACTTTGTCGAATGCGGGGTCAATACCGGCTTCATGAGTTCGGCGATGCTGACCTATTTGGACTGGCCGTCTCTGAAAAAGACCCTATACCTGCTGGATACCTTCGCAGGACCGGCGATCGAGCAATACTCCGATGACGAGAGGAATGAGGGCAAGGTAGAGCAGGTGACGGAACTGCTGCGCAAGGGAGCCTACGAGATGGACGTGAGGTCGGTCCGCGCGAACTTTGCGGAATGGCAGTCTGTCCGGATCGTCAAAGGAGCTGTGCCTGAAACGCTCTCTCAAGTTGAGTCGGAATCCGTGGCTTTCCTGCACCTTGACATGAATTGCGCAGGGCCCGAAGTAGCGGCGGCTGAGTATTTGTGGCCGCGGGTTGTGCCGGGAGGTTTCGTATTGATAGACGATTACTCTACGGCGGGCTACTCCACCTTAAAGCGCGCCTTTGACGATTTCGCTTGCCGAAACGGCGTAAACATCCTCTCGCTTCCCACAGGTCAGGGTCTGATGCAAAAGAGCCCCGGGGAAGCGTCTCGTCAAACGCTCGTTTTTGAGACGCCCTCGAGGATGCGGCAGGTAGCCGGTCCCGACATTTGTTGATGCGCTCGATCGACTCGGGCGAGCAGAGCGATGTCGTCGCGGGTGTACTTACTGGCGAAACGGCGGCGGCGATAGGCGGTCGGCTGAACCGTTCGTTCTCGCAGAAACTGTCCGATCAGGCGGGTAAGTTGGGCGCGGCTCAAGCCGCTGAGTTTGGCCAAGAAGCGGCGTAGCAGGCCTTTGACGGCACGGGGCTGGCCGGCGTAGTGATGGTGCTGCAGCACGGCGTTTACGACGGCGTACTTGGCCGCTTGCGAGTCGAGTTGGAAGCTGACGGATTGGCATCCATCGAGCAAGGCTTGGATCTGTTCGAGGTTCAGTGTTTCCGGTTGCTGCACGGCGACTCCCATCGCCCGCAGCTTCTCTGGCGGCTACCCCTCCCTGTCTCGACTCCAGGCTCATCTTGTGTTGGAATCAACGTTTCCTTCAGGCTCATCTTGTATTGGACAAGACGCCCCTGCGTGCACTAAGCGCCTATATGGCATAATTGGTGCGCTCCGTCTCAAGCGCGAGGATCTCGGGGCCAGGCGGCCGAAAAAAGGAAATCCCAATGTCTCACATAGTCTCCTTCCGGATCGTGGGCCTCGCGGGGCGTACGGAGCCAATAGAAATTGAGTTGAACCGCGATACGAATATCTTCTTTGGTCTTAACGGGAGCGGCAAGACGTCCCTTCTGAAGATATTGCATGGGGCCATGGCGAACGAGACGAACCTCCTCGATTCCGTTCCTTTCTCAGCCGCAGAAGTCAAGATTTACTCCTTCCAATGGGACACGGTCTTCAGTCGCTCAATTGAGAAGAAAGGCCGTGTCCGAAACCGTCGCATCAAGCGGCGCGGTGTCGCGCACCGTGAGAGCGAGTTCGATAAGGAAATCCTGTTTGCAGAGGAACCAAGCCCCGGCGGTTCACGCTGCCCCTCGATCCGGTCTAGCGGGTGAAGTAGCCGACCGAGCCGCACGCATGCCTTCATCCTAGGCTGACTCAGGTAGATAAGGCCCCTTCAAAGGAGGTAGGAACTATGAAGATGCGAACAGCAATACTACTCACGGCGATCACGTTGCTCGCCCTAGGCGGATGCCAGGAGACCCCCGAGCCCGAGCCGACCGCCGACCCGGCACCCGCACCGACGGCACCGGCGGAGCCAGAGCCGGCACCCACCGAACCCGAAGAGCCGGATACGGATTCCGACGAATCCACCGAGCCCTCAGGGGACACTAACCAATAGGAGTACTCGCCGCTACCGTGTGGCCGAAGGATGGCCTGGGCGATTCGGTGATAGTATTATGTACACGCTTGCGGCGCGACAGCCGATGTATATGCAATTTAGAAACGTTTTAATCTCGGTTGTTCTCTTTTCTGCAATGGCCATTGCTGCCGACAATGTTCGGGAAAAATACTCGGGCTCGATCGATGTCGGAGAAGTCCTACCTAGAATTGTGCAGGGCGGGGGGTGGTCGACTGAAATTCAAGTCATAAATATGAGTGACGAGAACCGCTCTATCCCTTACACGATTCAATTTTTCGGCGGCGACGGCGAAGTGATGAATCTGTTTTATACAGGCCCAACGGGTTCGAGAACGGCCATCGAGATTGCTGGAATAGCAGCGAGTGCGGGAGTCGATATCTACAAAGTTCCTAATACAGGTTCATTGCGGGCGGGCTACGGTGTTCTTGATTCTTCTGATTTTCGCGAAGTTGTTGTTAACGTAGTTCTAACCCAATCCGTGCCCGGTCGCCCAGATTTTCAGGCCACCATACCAGCGATCGGCGAATTCAACGACCATAGCCGTATGGTCTTTCGTAACGAGCGGCCATTTACTACAGTCGTTGCCATCACGTCTGGCGTGAGTCTTGACCAAGTT
The DNA here is from genome assembly GCA_965247305.1 of Bryobacterales bacterium. Lineage (GTDB taxonomy): Bacteria > Acidobacteriota > Terriglobia > Bryobacterales > UBA6623 > CATQHP01. Next base: position 7,217,554 of record OZ252030.1, read on the forward strand.
GTGACATATAAGGCGTTTGCACAAAACGGTAGCTTGATGTGCCAGGCCACACAAGCGTTATCAGAGGGTGCCCATCGCGCGTTTGTGCTGCAAGACGAGCTCTCTTGCACCGCGGGCCAGAGCGGCGTATTGGAGATTACCGTAGAGAGATTCGGTGCAGCCCCGATTGGAATGATATTCCATGACTTCGGCCCGTTCACCACGCAGATACCATACGAGCTCTGCTGTATTCGCTAACAGCACTTCGGGCTGCGTTAGGGCGGGTCAGGCCGCATCCCAAACCAAAAGCCTGCACAAGCCCCGCGTCGCAAAGATTGAGTTGGCCCCTTCGGGGGTGTTGGGCTCCGGATTACCGGGGCCTTTTTGCGTTTGCGGGTGTCACATGTTCTATCGACCGTCTCGGCCTATTCGGCCATTAGCAGAGCCTAGAATCACTATTCGGAGGACCACGCGCCCACGGCATGAGCTGCTGAGCACAATGGACCATCACCTACGGGAGGTGGCCATTCAGCTCAGCGCTTACAAGCTGATTGAGGAGGAGTTTCGAAGCAGGCTGGAGGTCGTGTGGAGTAGGGAAGAGGGGAGCGTCTCGTACCACAAAAAACCTAGATAGGGCTAGGGTTTTTGCTTAGTACTTGACAGCCTGTCAAGGGTGCCCCAGAATACAGGCACCTCTTTCCCGCGAGAGGCCAGGGCTGGAACCAGGACGGCGTGCGCGAGATCCGGATCTACATCGACGGGGCTCCGCTGATTGAAGACTGAGAGGCGTCCTACTTGCGCTTTTTCTTGGGAAGAACTGAGTAAACCGGTATCTTTCCAATTCGACCGGTGATGTCCGCCTTGCTTCGAAACGTGCAACGAAGCCGACCCTCTGCCTTGAACTTCTGTAGTTGGCGATTGACTACGGTGGCACAGACGCCCATTGCGCTTGCCATCTCGGCCGTTGAAAGGCCGCCGCCACCGTCCGAGTCACATCGGGTAAGCTCAGCCTCAAGCTCTTCCAGCGTGATCGATTTTGCCACCCCTAAACCGTCCTCGACCTGTCAACGGTCCACACCTTTGAGCGCACAAACAGTTCGTCATCGTCGCTGTAGCGAATTACCAGCCCGCCGAATTGGGGTTGGCTCAATCGACCCCCTGGAATCTTCCAAATAAACGGCGTCTTGCCTTGCCAGCACGGCGTTACGGCAGCTATGGCGGTCCCGGTTTCCACCTTCTCGGAAGGGGCTTGCACGGCGAATTCCGTCTGCATGAACCGGTGCCTATGGCTTCGGACTATCACGTCGGGTGGCCGCCTACCCCATCGGCCGGCCTCGATGAACGACTCAACCAGCTCCTTGTGGACGGCAGTGGCCTCGTACGCTTGCGACCCCGTTGTACCTATATGGTGCAGGAAGTGGATGAGCTTCTTTCCGCCGATCCATTTCCAAAGGTCGTATCGCGCATACTGTCCCTCGTCGTTGGGTATCGCACCCAGCGAACGAGCTAGTCGCTCTTCCTCTTGGGCCGACTTACCTACATGCGCCTCGGTGCCGCGGATGTGGAAATAGCGGCCATCACAGAGGTCCACAACTGGACGCAGCAATGCCTCGGCTATTCTCGATTGATCTTCCAGATTGTGAGAGATTTGTGTCGTGGAGTTATGGTGTACGCCATCGATTGCGTCGCCATTGAAGACGACCGCGAACGGCTCTCCCCGCGTGGCCTCGGGTACGAATGTTTGCCAGAATTCGTCCCACATGGCCCCCATCTTCGCTTGAAACTTTGAGCGCCTGTAGCTACCGCCGTCGTCAAGCGGGATGTCTCCCGGCGGGCATATGCCGACACGACAACCGCAGTGCGTGTCGCTGACCACCACGATGTTTCTGATGTTCTTCAGATCATTTTTCTTCATGGGCGAGTTTTTGTGCTTCAGAGATCGCTATGCTTAGCGCATCTCGCAGTCGAACCGCTCTGTCAATTGGACACGCCATGCAATAGTTGGGGACTATCACGGGTGGTCGCTCGTCAATCTGTCGAACGATTACGGGTAAGTCGTCGTCATTGAATTGAATCCATACCTCCCTGCGTCTGTGGAACCTCTGCTGACCGCACCCGACCGTACGAATTACGGACTCCACTGGCTTGGTCGTAACCAAGCTAGTGGCGCCCCGAAAACAAGTGCGCGGCCCATGATGCCACCGCGCCGCCCGCCGCGCCGAATACACCGGCGACCTTGACGTAAGTAGCGATCTTAGCTTCGATCACGGCTACGCGAGGGGTCAGCTTTTTGACGTCTTCACGCACCTCTGTAAGCATCGATACAATGATGTCTTCGTTGTCGGTTCGCATCGTTTCGAATCCGGTTTACGGCGCTGTATAGATCCTGTGTATCGATTCGGGTTCGGCCGCTTTCCCGGCGAACAGCCTCACGGCCAAGTACGTATAGAGTGCTCGCGGTATCCACATCCCGGACCGCCGCGCGATCCGGTAGAGAATCCGGTCCGCATCCACCCGCGCCCACTTCGGGAGTAGCCCCTTTCTGATCAGTTGATACAGTGCGTCATGCACAAGGCTTGCGGTCATGAATGTGTTCGTGTCGAAGGTCGGCCCCGAAGGTCCGTCCCAGGCGTACCCGTCCCGGATCTTCAGTCTCCCGCTGGTGGAGAGTCGAATAAAGCCATCCTCAACAACCCCAGAGGGGCGAATGCCGGTCATCTCGATGTGCGTCCGAGCAAGTTGGTATTTGTACCCACTCATGTAAATCATATTGGCTTACCGTCATCCTTTCCGGTGTGAGATAGTTCGGCTACTGTCTCGGTCAGCGCCTCTAGACTTTCTTCAATCGACGCAAGGCGAACGTTGGTTACTATTTGATTCGGAGCCATCAGCGCGGAATCGCCGTCGATCAACGCGGCCACGATACGCGAGCGCCGCGTGTACAGCCACATGAGGATTATTCCCAATCCGCCGCCGCCAATCCCGTCCCACTCTTCGTCGACGACCGGTATCGACACGTCTACCCCGGCAGCAAGAACGCCGACCATGCAGACCAGCAGGGCAGACATAACGGCTGCCATCCTTAGTGCTCCACGATCAATACGTAGCCGGTACCTCATGGCCGGACCGCCCAACACTCCAACAGAAGGCCGTTGAAGCCGACCTGGGGTGTACCGCCCAAGTCCCTACACACCCGTACGTCTGGGTGGATGAGCGGCGAGTACTCCACCGTCATCGCGATCGGGGCCGGCACCGGCATCGGGATCAACGGGGGTTTCTGGATAGCGACCGGTGCCAATACAGGCGCTACAGGCGGCGTGTGACTGATAACCACGCCGTCCAGGTACACGGTCAGATCGGCGTGGACGATCGCTGGATAAGAACCACCTTGGTCGGCGCTCAACACCATCAACCCGGCCATGTCGTAGGGGTCGACCATCACTTCGCGGCTACCCATACCTCGCACAACCTGTGCGAGCTGAGGCCCTAGGTTTTGCGTGGCACTAGTCACCGAATCGGTGAATGTTGTTATTCCTTTGCCTACGAACCAACCGGCGACAGCTCCGAGCGGACCAAGAGATCCGATTGTTGTGCCCCCAAATGATGTTCCGATCTGGATCGAGGTGTTAAAGATCCGACGGAACTTACCGTTGCTTTTCTCGAAGTCCACGATCGCGAACTCTTCGTTGACAACCGGCACGCCAGCCTTACTGAGTGCGTAACCAGCCATCAAGCTGTTCAGCTTCCAAGGCTGGTTACTCGTGTTCTGGACGATGCACCACATCACGTCGTAGCGCTTCGATATCTTCTTGCCGACCAACTCAGGTGCCGAGGGGTGGCGCGTGCATTCGAGCAGCATCTCGTGCGGCACGCGCACGTCCTGAGGGAACGCAGCGCACGTAAGGATGAGCGTGATTGCTATCAATCGCACTGCGGTCACCCGATGATCTGAAACAGGTCAGGACCGTCGGTGACGACAATTCCTTCCTTGGCAAGGTCCCGCTTCCAGTTCTCGACCATCACGTTGAACGCAAACAACATTTGATAGACGCGGAAATTAACAGGCCCGCCGAAGCTGGGCTTGTTGAAACGAATGATGTACTCGACGCCATCATCCGCGAAGTCGAGAGGGTCCAGCCGAGAAGTACCCACGTAGCGGCGCTTGATGTACGTCGGCAACTCAAGCCCAACAACGTCCGCCAACTCTTCCATGTCTTCGAGAAGAACGGAGAACGGCTTCAGCGTTCCAGGGCCTTGGTCGGTGCCGTCGGCCACACGCGCGAAGCGCGACTCTAGACCTAGCGGCAACTCCAATCCAATGTGAGAACGGCGCTGACAAACTAGACCACAGAACGGCGTTTTAAAGCCGTTCAAGGGCGGCGGAAAATTAGACCGCCCGGGTGGTCCGCTGGCATCCATTCGGTGTTTTGTGGAACACGGGAAGGATGTATCGCGTGGAGCTATATGCTCAAGTACGGCGCAGTGTCTACGTCGAAGGGCTGAGTGAACGCGAAGCCGCCAAGCGGTTTGGCTTAGCGCGGGAGACGGTGCGCAAAATGCTGCGCTACGCTGCTCCGCCGGGCTATCGGCGGAGCAAACCGGTGAGACGGCCGAAGCTCGAAGCGTTCACCGGAATCATCGATCAGATCCTGCTCGACGATCAGCAACAACCAAAGAAACAACGTCACACCGCGAAACGCATCTTCGATCGCCTACGCGAGGAGTACGATTTCAGCGGTGGCTACACGATCGTCAAGGACTACGTCCGCGAGAAGAAGCTCGGTGGACAAGAGATGTTCGTGCCACTGGCGCATCCGCCCGGCGACGCGCAGGCCGACTTCGGCGAAGCGGTTGTCGTTATCAATGGAGTCCAGCGCAAGGCGCACTTCTTGGTTGTCGATCTGCCGCACAGCGACGACGCCTTCGTTAAGGCCTTTCCCGCCGAGACGACGGAAGCCTTTTGCGAAGGACACAACGCCGCGTTTCGTTATTTCGACGGCGTGCCACGCAACATCGTCTACGACAACACGACGCTGGCGGTGGCAAGGATTCTCGGCGACGGCACGCGCAAACGTACGCGGGTGTTCAGCGAACTGCAGTCGCACTACCTGTTCGCCGATCGTTTCGGGCGTCCGGGCAAGGGCAACGACAAGGGAAAAGTCGAAGGGCTAGTGGGCTTCGCACGGCGCAATTTCATGGTGCCGATCCCGAGATTCGAGAGTTGGGAAGCCTTCAACGAACACCTCGAAGAGAAGTGCCGAGCCAACCGTGAACGGCGTTTGCGACGGCACACCGAAACCGTCGGCGAACGCTTCGAGCGCGATCGGGAAGCGCTCTTGCCCTTGGCACCGACAGCCTACGATGCCTGCGACAAACGCTCGACAAGGGTGACTTCGTTGTCGCTGGTGCGCTACGCGACAAACGATTATTCGGTGCCAACGCGTTACGGCCACCGCCAGGTCCTGATCAAAGCCTACGTGGATGAGGTAGTGATCTGTTGCGGCAGCGAAGAGATCGCCCGCCATCAGCGCAGCTATGAACGTGAAGAGTTGGTTTTCGATCCGCTGCACTACTTGGCGTTGTTGGAACGCAAGACCAACGCGCTCGATCAAGCCGCGCCGTTGGTCGGCTGGGAGTTGCCGCCGGAGTTTGCGAAGCTGCGACGACTGCTCGAATCGCGGTTGGACAAAGCGGGCAAGCGCGAGTACGTACAGGTCCTGCGACTGTTGGAGGACTTCCCCCTTGAGCACGTCGCAACGGCGGTGCGCCAAGTCTGTCTACTGGGAACGATTGGCTTTGACGCCGTCAAGCATCTACTGCTGTGCGCGATCGAGCAACGTCCGCCGAAGCTCGACTTAACGAAGTATCCCCACCTGCCGACGGCTCAGGTCGAGCAGACGTCGCCGGCATCCTATCTGGCGCTGCTAGCAGGAGCAAGCTGATGGCGAAGTCGAGAATGCTGCTGGAAACCCACCTGAAAGCGCTGCGGCTGCCGACCTTCCTGCGCGAGTACGACAAACTGGCTCGGCGCTGCGCCGCCGAAGGCTTGGACTTTCGGGACTTCCTACAGCAACTCTGCGAGCTGGAACTGGTCGATCGCGAGCAGCGGGCGACCGAGCGTCGCATCAAGGCCGCCAAGTTCCCGGTGACGAAGAGTCTCGACACGTTCGACTTCTTGGCCATACCCTCGGTGAACAAGAAGCTCGTTCTGGAGCTGGCGCGCTGTGAGTTCATCGACCGCCGTGAGAACGTCTTGGCGCTGGGGAACTCCGGCACCGGCAAAACGCATATCGCCTTGGCGCTGGGACTGGCAGCTTGTCAGAGCGGCTATCGCACACGTTTCACCACCGCCGCGGGATTGGTCCATGAACTGCTCGAAGCCCGTGACGAACGGCAACTACTACGGGTCCAGAAACAACTTGCCAAGCAGGATCTACTGATCGTCGATGAACTGGGCTATGTGCCGCTGTCGAAGACCGGGGCAGAGCTGCTGTTCGAGATCTTTTCGCAGCGCTACGAACAGGGCTCGACGTTGCTGACCTCGAACCTGCCGTTCACCGAGTGGACCGAGGTGCTGGGTTCCGAACGCATGACCGGCGCTCTGCTTGACCGGCTCACGCATCACGTCCATATCCTCGAGATGAACGGCGACAGCTACCGCCTCAAGCAAAGCAAAAAGAAGCGCCCGCGCTCTTCAAACTGACCCGCCGGCCGCTCGCGCCGGTTTGCGTGGGCCGTCTTCCACTACGCCTGGGCCGCCCTAAAGGGCGTCCTCAGGCTCCGTTCCAGCCGTCCCACGCAAACCGCTGGATCCCCGCCAACTGGTCTATTTTTGCTCCGCCGAAGCGGTCTACATTTACTCCGCCCTTGACATCGCTGCGATTATCTTCTGTCTACCTGTCCATGCCATAATTACTCCAATTGCCTCCGGTTGAATAGGACCCCCTGCGCGGTGGGAGGCACAGGAGGTTTCCGCGCGGCGCAGGGGAACGCCTCGGGGGTCCTAACTTAAATGTTCTTGGGTTGGCTGCGGTCTTTGAACGTGGCGGCGTTCTGACCCGCCCAGTCGCGGTTGCTGCCGCCGGTATCGTCCAGGGTTCCGACCGTATCGCCATCGGAACCGTCATCGCATTCGATGTAGAAAAGGACGGCGTCTAATCCGGTAGAATTGTCACCGGCAAGACCCTGGCTGTACATGGCCGCGGCCTCTGATTGGGATGCCTCGTCGGAGGTCATCACAATCCTGCTCAACCAGCCATCCAGCGGATCGCCACCGCCCGAACCAGCACCCCCGATATCGATCGTGGTACTGTCTGGATCTACCGTGCCCGTGCCGCCCGTGCCCGTAAATCCCTCGCCCGAGCCGCCGTCGATATAGGCCTTCTGGGTCGCCGGAGTGACGTACACAACAAAGTGGTGTAGCTTGCCTATGGTGAATACTTGGTTCGTGGTGGACATATCCTTGTCGGTGACCGACTGAGCTGTTCGGCACCGAATTTTCCCCGCCGTCGTGATGGTAATCGCCCATCCATCCGTGTCGCCCTTTGGTCCGCCACCCGAATCAATAAAGTCGTTGTGCGCTATCAACATCTCCGCGTCGAGCGAGTTGACAACGATCCATGCTGAAATCGAGAACTGGCCACTCGCGCCCAGTAGGTCCTGGTAGGCGGCATCGGTGTCGTTGATGAAGTCGTTCGCTCCATCGAACTCAACGCCGGTGACTATATCCAATAGGTCCTGATTCCTGTCGTTCACGGCCTCTAGTCGTCGCGCGAACTGCTCAACTGTCGGCCTGGGGTCGCCCGCGTCGACCGTGTATAACTGCGTTGTCTTTGTCTCCATACCGACAGAAATTCGATGTATCAGTGCGTCTTCAGCGGTCACACCGTAGTTGGAGTCAGTGATGTCCTGGAGTTGCCCCACTACGAGATCATCAACGTCAATCTGATAGGTGAACTCTCGCCGATCCCCCCGAAGAGCCAGAAGCGATTTCGCGTATGCCGTGGCCTGTGTCGAGTCCAGCACCCATGGGAACGTGAACCGGCGCGTATAGTTCGTCGCCGTGCCCGACGCGCCCTCTATCACGACACCTTCGCCGTTGGTTTCACCGTGGACAATTACCCGGTCCAACGGTTTCTGGGAGTTGTTCTTTACAACTAAATTACGCACGTCCTCTTCGCCCGCCCCGGGTGAGTCGTCGACATCGAATGTCGCGTCATTGGACCCAGGCGTAGCGAAAAAGTGTAGCCCCTTGTCGGCGTGATCGACACGCCACCACGAGCCATTTGTGCGAAGCGCTAAGTCGTCTAGAATTTCGCGGACGGTTGCGTCCTTGTACGCCACGAGGATGTCTTCGCCATCGCCCGAAATAATGTCAATGTCCGCATCCAGTGCGGTGATTGCACCAGGATCGCCCGCGTCACTTATCACGGCCTGGATGATTTCGCGGTTGTTTCGAGCCGGAAAGCCTCGCGTAATCAGCGGCGTGTGGTTGTCTAGATACCATTCAAGTCCGCGGACCTCGGCGACACAGTAGTAGGTCGAACTGGTCGACCCGCGGTCCTCGCGCACGACCTTAGTTGTTCGTCCCTCAAAGACAACTGTCGCGCCCTCCAGAACTTGAACTGTCTTGTCGGTAACGATGTCCGTACCACTTGTGGCCGTCCAGGTAAACGAGCCCTGCGACTCGCCGTTGAGAACGAACTCCCACGAACTCTCGTTAAATAGTGGCTCGCGTGTCGCACCGTCGTACTTCACGGTGAGTGTGGCCATTATCTAGATCGCGGTGTAGTTCTCGGTTCCGGCGGCGGGGGTGGGCGCTGTGGCCTACCGCGTGGCGGTGGCGGCGGTGGCGGCGGTGGTGGCGGCGCTCGGTTCGGGCGACTGCGGGCTCCGCCCCCGTTGTCGGCTTCCTGTATGGCTTCGACCGGAGATGGCGCGGGCTCTGGACTACCACCAACCTTACGGTTAATCGACCGAAGGGAACTGGCCATACCCCAAAGCGTGCTTTTCATATCGTCGGTGTTGCCTACGATAGACACGATCCCGCCGCCGACGCCCCAGAGGCTTGTCTTCATCGCGTCGGTATTTGTCAGCCCATACCCCGCGAGTTCCAGGATTTTCAGGTTCGACGTAACGATGCCGCCGTCGCCACGACTGCCTAGATACTGCATTGAGAATCGCGTGTTGCCCTCGATAACGGCGAGCTTACCCAGCATCTCCATGTTTTGGAAGTTCTCAAATATAGAAGAGGCCAACTGCACAACCCCGGTTACCTGATCAACAATCCCCGAACTGCCGCCACCGAAGCCGCCTCCACCATAGCCGCCGCCACCGCCAGGGATGTTGGGGGCACCACCACCGCCGCCACCGCCAGGAAAGCTGAACCCGCCGGCACCACCCCCACCGGTAATACTGTTCAAAACACCGCCGGAAATACCCGCCGTTTCGTTCAACCCGAGGAATCCACCTATGAGGTCATTGAGCGCGCCCTGCGCGAAGGTTGTAAACACACCGCCAAGCGTGGAGAGCGCCCCCTTGATTGAAAAGTCGCCACTGATCAGGTCATCGATAATGCCAGAGGTGGCGCTTTTGAGATCCCCAAAAAGACTTACCGTGTTAGTCGCATCGGGTACCGGTAGCGTTAATTCGAGATCGCCGCGTAGAGCAGTCAGGTCAGTGTCGGCGTTCTGCATTGCCTCGCCGACATCTTCTATGACGGGGATAAGCTCAGGCCGCGGTATAGCGGCGAGGCCATCTATTGCACTTTGTCTGATAGCTTTCAGATCCGTGGCCGTCTGCTTTGCCTCCCTCTCGATGTCCTTGAGCGCGGTCTCCAGGCTAAACAGCTTTGGCTTAGCGCCTTTCGCCTTGTCGCCGAGATCAAATACCTCCCCGGCAAGATCTCCCACTTTGGTGTCCGCCGTTCCGGCAGCGGCGGACACGTCGCCGACGCTCAGCTTGAGGGCGTTAATACTAGGCGCTGTATCTGACGCCTCTTCTCCCACCAGCTTGACGGAGCCTTTAAGGTCTTCCATCTTCTTCTGGGCTGTATCGGACGACAGCGCAAGGTCGATGCCCAGTAAATCGCCTATCGCCTGAACCGACCCATTGATGAATCCCAGGATGGCCTCCCACGTTCGGACGACAACCGTACTGAGGCCATCCCAAATCTTCGTCCAACTTAGGCTGATAATCCCGTCGGCTATCTTGATTACGCCCTCGATGAGGCCCAATCCTATCTTTACTATTCCGACAATGGCATCCCAAGAAACCGTAATCACCAACTTGATTGCATCCCACTGCCTTTGCATGGCCTCTTTGACAGCAGGCTGCGAAAACAACTCGGCTAGTGAGTCCCAGATAGGCGCAACCGCGTCAATTATCGACTGGAATCCGGTTGTAAACTCATCCCAAAGTTCAGCCAGCATTACCCTGGCTTCAGACGCAAGCCCCGAGTCGCTGTTCCAGGCAGCGCCAATATCCGCCACCATCTGGGTGGCGTCGCGGACGAGCCCGGTTATTGCGTCAACGGCCCCCCGCGCGATATCGCCGAACCCGCCATCCTCGCCAATTGAAATCAACAAGCCTTCCCACGCGGACGATAGTGATGTAAACGCGCCGATTAGGTTGTCCCCCATCAGGTCGGCCATCTTCTTAGCCGAACCCTCGGCACCCTCAAACTTGGTTGTTAGACCGGCAACCGCATCCGCGTTGTTGGCGATGATCGTAGCCGCGCTTTGGTTCTGACGACCGAAAACAGTAACCATGTCCGTGGCGTCCGCGCCCGCCGTCTTCATGTCGCGCATGATATCGACGAGTGGCCGCATCTCGCCGCTTGAATCTTTGGTCGCTACGCCAAGGCCCTCTAGCGCTGATTTCGCATCACCGGATGGCTTCAGCAGTGCCGACAACATACCGCGCAGATTGGTGCCGGCCATGGACGCTTGGATTCCGTTATCACCGAGCTTGCCAACTAGTGCGGCTGTGTCTTCCATGGACATACCGACGGCCGCCGCGACCGGCGCGACAAACTTCATTGACTCGCCCAACTGGCTGACCGAAACGTTTGTAGATGATGCGGCCAACGCCAACACGTCAGCGGCGCGGCCGGCATGGTCCGCGCCGAGACCGAAGCCGGACATTATGTTCGATGCAATGTCCGCCGCTTCCGCCAACTCTAGGCCGCCGGCTGCGGCCAGCGACAGCGTAGCCGGCATGGCGGCTATGATTTCGTTGGTGTCAAATCCAGCCTGGCCCAAGAACGCCATGCCGGCGGCAGCCTCGGACGCCGAGAACTTGGTGGTTGAACCCAGCTCTTTTGCCTGGTCACTCAACGCCTGAAGTTTTATGGGGTCATCTTCCCCGGTGATCGCCTTGACCTTCGACATCCCGGCTTCGAAATCACCAAAGGCGCCAACGACAGCCTTGCCGAAGCCTACGACCGCACCTATCGTGAACGCGCCGGCGATTGCAGGCCCAAGGGCTGAAAGCGCACCGCCCGCCAAGCCGGCCGACTTCTTAACACCACCGAGAGACTGGGCAGCCCCGTCGGTGTTTTTCTTGAAGCCCGACAGTAGACCCTTGGCCTTGTCGACCCCGGTTTTAAGTCCCTTGGTGTCGGCACCAACTTTGACGATGATGCCCTTTAGTGCCATTGGTTATTCGGGAATAACGCCCTGCTCGCGCAGCCTTGCAAGTCTCGCGTGTAATTTGGGGTTCTTTGAGTTTGCAATCAGGTCGTTGGCTGGTGGGGCGGTGTCCTGTTGTCTTTCAGCGTGTTGAATCATAGCCACTATGCCCACGAAGTCTCGATAATCCATGGCGCGGACGTCGCCCGGCAAGACATTCATTCTGTAGGCGAGCGCCCAGATGTCTGCTTCCGGGTCGCCCGCCTCGATTTTTTTTCACGTCATCCATACCACCAGAGAACGACAAATTGATGATCCTTGAAACGACATCGCCGTCTAACGTGAGGACTTCATTGAAGTCCTTTTCGTTGGCGCTGTCCCACTCAAGTTGGCCCGATACAGGATCAGCCACGACACTCATAAACCCGAGAGCCATCACGCTCCCGATTTCCTTGTCGGGATCGTCAGACTTCTCGGCCGCAATCACAGCCACACGGAAATCCTGGACTTGCTGAACGGACATGGGCCGAATTTTGATCTCCAGCCCACCCCATTCAGGAATTGAAATTACTCGCCCGCGACTCTTGGACGCAGCAAGTATCTCTCTTCTAACCATGTGCTCTCCCTTTTGGCCGCGATTAAACGACTGCCCTAGTAATATCGTTAGTTGGTTGCAGATCGACGTTCGCCACCATCAAATCGCCAACCGATCCCTGGATTGGCGTATAACTCGACACGACGTACGACCCCTGATAGTCGGGGTTCGTGGCTGATGTCGCGGCCGACGTCGCCTTATAGTTCACAGCCACCGCCGTACCGCCGTTAAGAGCGCCCCACACCGTCGCATCGGTTTTCGATGCGGCGAAGTCCTGAAGCAAGGTCAGTGATAGCGAACGGGTCTCTAGGCCACCAGCAGCAACCGTGCGGGTGCTGTTGCCCATCGATGTGTTATCCGGCGTCTCGACTCCGGTGTTTAGATTCGCAGAGACGACCCGATCACTCAGGTCCACTGCATTGAACAAAATTGTTCCGTCAACAAATACAACTTCTGCCACGGCATAAGCTCCAGCCCCCCGTGGTGTAGATACAGATCACCCGAACACGCACCCCTGCGCGAACAATTCCGGAGTGAATGGATTAGACTATTTGCAATCCGATGAACGCTTGCAGCGTCACCGACGTAAACGTGCCAGACAGGTCGACCGCCCAATAGTCATCAGCGATCGATCCCGCTACGGTTCCGACTTCGGAACCAATGCCAGTAAATTGTGTAAGCGTCACTCTGTCGGTAGCCGACGACATCCCTGAGTTGTCGTCCGACTGCAATTTGACCGTACAGTCGGTGCCAGTAAACGCGGTGACGTGGGCCGCGACAAAGCATATTTGGGTGGCCGACGGCGCCCCAATCTGAATGCCCGTGCCCGTCTCAACACCGGACTTCGTTCCGGTCATGTTCAGTTCACCGCGGTAGGCCGGGCCTCGGGCCATCGCCTCAATATTGAAAATCAGAATATCGCCGACGCTTCCCTGGATAGGCGAAAACGACGACTGCAACGTGTCAAGCGAATAGCTTGTATTTGTTAGCGTCAAGCCCTCTGGCGCAATAGATACCAACTTATCGGCCGAACTAAGCGCCCCGAACTGCTCGTCTACCGTACCGGTTCCATATTCGATCTTTCCACTGCCGGACCAATTAGCAGTCCACAACCCCCCACCCGCGACGACGCGAGTAGAATCGCCGAATGCGGAGGTGCCGGGGGTTTCTTGGTTCAGTGAAAATTTGGTGCTCTGGAACTGCGACGCGAAGTCATAACTCCCCCACAGTAGCTTCAGGTCCTTGAGAACGACTTCCGCCATGTTGATTGCTCCTATAAAACCTGCAAGCCAATAAATGCCTCGATCTGAATAGCCGTAAACGTCCCGGTGACCACTAACCGCCACCAGTCGTCCGTCTGCCCGCCCGTGAATTTCAACAGGCTATGGCTAGTGGTCGACTCGACAGGCCCGACTACCCGATTCACTGCGCTGGAAAACGCAGCGCTGTCGTCCGACTGAATAATTCCCCGCCAGTCCGTACCCGTGAACGCCGTAATGTGAAATGCGCCGAATACGATATCCGTTGCGGCCGGAGCGCCAAGCTGTAGAATTGTCCCATTAAATGTGGGTCCGCTTGCCGACTCCGAGATATCCTGCACACCTCGATATACGTCATCTTGAGGTGCTATAGAAACGGTAAACCCGAGAACATCGCCAACAGACCCGCCCTGTGCGTATCCAGTGCCCAAACCGCTCATAGAGTACGAGGTGTTGCCGGCCGTCAATCCTTCCGGAACAAGCGTCAACAGTTTTCCGGTTGACAAATCGCTAAATTCAGAATCCACATTCTGTCCCGAAGCGATCCAATGTCCAGACCCAGAAAATGATGCCGTGTTCTTCCCTACATCCACCGTCCGCGTACTCTGGGAAATGTCGGTGTTGTCAACGACATTTTGGCCGAGCGTGAAATTGGCGGTCCGGAACTGACCGCTGAACTCTTCGGCTCCATACAGGGCTGCTAAATCCTTAAACACCAACTCGCCCATGGTTACTCCACCGTGACCACGCGGAAATCCATCACCCTCAAAAACACCCCCTGCTCGTCGAGATCGATGTCGCTCGTACCCTCGAGCTCCGTGTGTAATACGGTTGTGCCACCAGACGCCCCGCTGAACCAGTCAAGCGCGGCCTCTACCTGGGTCGCCACAGACTGTACCACTGTAAACGATGAGGCATAGATATCGAATATGAAGTCGGACTCCTTCGAAGCCCCACCGCCCATGGAACGGATTGGGCCGGCGCCAGGAAACCGAGAGTAGATGACGTACGGAAGCTTCGGCTTATCGCCCGCGTCCTTCTTTACCGGATAAAGCCGGGTAGGACTCAGTCCCACCAGATCCGTAAACCCAGAAGTGGCTATGAGCCGGGCGACAATTGCCTGCTCTGCTGCCACTAGATGCTCTTTGTGTACCTTCCGACGGCGGCCTCAATCTTCGCTGGGGCACTGCTCGCTATCCGCTTTCGCGCCTTCTCAACAAGACGCATCGCGGGCATTTTTCCGACCGACTTCCCGGTCTTGTGGAACCTCTCTTTTGTTCCAAGCTCGGCCAGGTGTCCGTGGGGAGCAAAGTTTCCAAACCAAGCACCAGCAGGAATGCGGTCGCCTGGCTTGATGGGCAGCTTGCCCGACTTGACACCCTTACGTAAGTTACCCGTCTTGCCCTTGGGTGTAATCGATCGGAGCGTCGCGGCGGCTTTATCAGCCTCAGACTTGGCGGCCCGTTGGATCGCCACCAATAGACCTTTTCCGGCGACACTATCAAGTCCAGCAAGAGTTTCATTCAAGCCTTCAATCTGGAAGCTCATGCCGTGTGATCCGTACAGAGTATTTCAACGAATCGACGTTTCCCCGTGACCCTTCGGACGTAAACGATGTCTAGCGTTTGCTCCGTCGCATCGCGTTCGCGGCGCGGCGTCCAGAATACCCGCATACCCACGGTCACCAACTTGTCGGCGTGGTGGAGCACAAATACCCTATAGCTCGCTTCCGGGTTCCGAACACCCCGATCTAGCACCTCAGAGCCCCTTAGCGGCTCAACCTTAGCCCAGGCATGCATATA
Source organism: Bryobacterales bacterium (assembly GCA_965247305.1). GTDB lineage: Bacteria > Acidobacteriota > Terriglobia > Bryobacterales > UBA6623 > CATQHP01. Next base: position 7,232,819 of record OZ252030.1, read on the forward strand.
ATTCGCCCAGGTCTGTGTCGGCTCGTTGTTGGCGTCATGCGTCTCGGTTGAATTCTTCACCGTGACTCGCTCGTCAAGCTCCCCAAGCTGAGGCATCTAGGTATACAAGATCCTGTATGGCCACCACAGGTTGTAGGCCGATCGGTTCATCTCGACCCGAGAACCACCGATTGAAAACTCTTCGCCCTGCGTGTTCCGATAGGCGTCAGCGCATTCCAGTAAAAGCCCGGCCTTGATGTCGTCGGGTACGTCTTCAGCCGTGCCATAGCCTGTAACGTGTCGGACAACAACACCGTTGATGCTCTTCAATGTCGCCGTGGGCCAGGACTGGGAATACTTCAGTGCTACATGTCCTGGTTCGGGCGTCGAGTTGGCGTCGTAGACCGTAGTGGCAACCGTCGTCTCGGAGTCGGCGGAGTCGGTATACTTCACCGACGTAATAGACTGGAGTCTGCCACCACTTAGAACGATGTCACCTGCCGGAAACTCATCGAAGAATTCATCGACAGTGCGTTGTACTAAATACCGGACCGTAAACGTCTCGCAACGCGCCCGACCGGCCCGTATGATCGACCACAGCCGTAAGTCCTCGGCGGTGTCGTCTCGCTCTATCCCAACGTGGTCCTTCAGTTCGTCCAGCAGGATCGGCTCGTGGGCCGCCGCCGTTACAGTAGTGGCTTGGCTCATGTCTGTGTGGGCTTCAGCGTGACGTTGCCGCGCGAAACAACCGTCTCCGCGCCGGAACTATCGGTAGTCTTCAGTTCGTGCCAGTAAACCCTAGGCTCAATAGAATCGGTGTCTGTGTCGGCTAGCGTCACCGTGCAAACCCCATTCGTAGCATCCGTTATCACCCCCGCAACCGTCAGCGTGGATGAGGCCGCCATTGGGTGTGTATACAGCTCCCAGCTCAGCGTGTGGCCGGTGATGTCCACCGCTGTAGTCCCATCCGTAGTCACCGTAAACGTTAGCGTCCGATCCTCACCCTGGTCTAGGTGAAAGTGTTGGTTGACAGCGCTCACGTCCTACCCTCCAGTGATGTTTGGCGAAGCATCGCCTTAATATTTGACTGCGCCAGCGTGGCGTTCAGTGTTGGCTGGCTTAGCCGCGCGGCGTGGCTCATCTGAACCAGGCTAATGGGTCGGACAGCTAGCCCGTGCTCGGATACCAATGGGTCGGTATCAGTGACGACGGCAATGTCGTCATCACCAGCCCCGCCGACCTGATCGCGTTCGCGGTGGACGAGTACCCCATCTACCAGCAGACTTTCGGAATCTATCTTCTTTCCCGCGCCGTCGGATGGTAGCCCAATAGTCGCGTTTGCCATTGCCTACCTCACGTAATCCGGTCGCCCTCTTCCATCCTGCGGACAAACTTCTTTAAAAACCCCTTCACGTCGTCAAGCGTTGATATGTTGTCGATAATCGCCACCAGCCTGGCCCTCTCGAATAGTTTATCCGGGTTCCAGTTCGGACGATTAGCATCGATTGCCGCGACCAATGTGTCTATGTCTACCTGCAATACATCCGAATCAAACGTAATCTTTCCGACGCGTGTTTCGCGGTCGGCCACGACATCTAAAACGCTTGCATTCTCGGATTTTGCGAACTGTAGAATCTGGTCGCTACCCGGCCAGCGTGAGCCCACGTTTAGCGCAACCTCCGTAGACTCAGGCAACAGTGTTTCTCTGGCGCCGACGCCTTACCGCACGCTCACGTTTAGGTTCGGCCGTAGCGATCTCTATATCAAATATTTCCCTGGCTGAACCTTCAGCAATCATACGCCTCGCCTCATCATCGGGAAAGTCTACAATCTGCCCACTTTGAAATGAGCACCCAACGCCAACGCGGCCGGCTGTCAGCTCTACTTTCATCGAAACCTCGTATGGGTGGGGCGGACCGAAGCCCGCCCCGGTTGGGCCTAAGTGGCCTGAGTCATGAACTTAACTGGGTCGGTACCGGCGTCAAGCAAGTCGCCGTCCGTCCGCATAAGGGCAACGAATCCAACGAGGTCGTTGGCCGCGTACAGTTCGTCTAACCGCCTGAATATCAAGCCGCCAGTGTCGCGAATCCAGTACTTTGAAAAGTCGCCGTAGTACACGGCCTTTGTGGTGGACGCAACCGAAGCGACGTCCTGGTTGATAGTGAAGGGATCGCCGTCGATCCTGTCTGGCTCACCCACCCCAAATCCGGCCTGCCATAGCGGACGGTTGTCGGCGTCCAGCAGCCGCTTGGCGAGCGATAGGGTGCTGTCGTTAAACATGAAACGCGCATTTGTCCGGTAGGCCGGGTCAACGCTGTGCTTCAGCTCAATCAGCTCGGAATAAGTGAACGTAGTGGCCGATGCCGTAGTCTTGCCGCTTGAGGCCGCGGTAACTACACCATTCGGCTTACCCGTCCCGTCCCCGGTCGTAAAGTGGAGGTTTGTAATCGTTCCGAGGCGTCGCGAAAAGGCATCACGAATAAGGCCTTGTACGTCGGCAGCGGAATCTTGCAGTAACTCGCGTGACACCTGGATCAGCTTCGATGAGTACTTATACGCATCAAGCTGGATCTCGGCAAACACGATATCCGCCTCAGTGTCAACCGACCCCGCTTCCAACACAAGCTCGCCCGTATTGGCGATGTCGGTGGCCGTCGGAATGTGCCACTTGACACCAGTGGCGGACTTCTTAACTGTGGAAACCTGGCGCATTCCACCCCAGGCAGCCATGTCCATTACAACCTGTTTCTCCCACTCTTCTGGTACGGTAAATCCGCCCTCTGTCGTGGTTCCAACAGTCTGGTCGCGAGACTCATACAACACCTCTCGATTCTCCGACTTCATGCGGGTTTCGCCGTGAAGTATATAGTCGGTAAAGGCGTCTGTATAGCGCTCTTTATTTGAGCGTTTGTCGGCGGCTGGCGCATCCGTATACGCCGTGTCGGGTTGTCTCGTCGAACGCAACTCGTCGTCGAGCCGCTCTTGTTTCTCGGCGCGGTCTATTCGGACCTTGAGCCCGTCAATGTCCGCGTCGCGTTTGTCCCACTCGATATTTTCTTCCTCAGTGAGATCCCGGTTGTTTTCCGCTGCCCTGACAAGCAAGGCACGGTTGTCATCAACTAGTTTGGAGCGCTCTTGGCGCAAGTCTACGGCAGTGTTGTACTGCATTGGTTTACTCCGGGCCTCCCGAAGTACTTGGCTAGAAGCCTGTTACGCGAATTCGATTTCTCGAAGTCGCTGATATCTCTCCCGTAGACACGTCGCAGTCGGTGTGCCCTGGGAACCCCGCCACTTATCCAATGACCGCATCGCAACCGACACGTCCGTCTGCGGATAGGCGGGGAAAACTACAGGTGATATTTCCAGTAATCGAGCTTCGCGAACCTGCCGCACAACTTCCCCCGATTCGTTGCGTACAAATTCATCTCCGCCCTCTGGCACCTGAAATCCAATACTCACGCCTGACACAATCCCGTCCTCAATCATTCGGACTCGTTGGTCGGATTCGTCCACCGGAATCAACCGGAAGTGGACGCCATCGCGCTCTTCTGTTACTCGTAGGTTGATCGGCTGCTTGCCCATTGGCTGAGCCGTATCATGCGACCAGAGCGCCATGACTTCTTGCTCGGATACGTCGCCAAACGCGCCCGGCAGAAACATTTCGCGGAACCCTCCAAGGTCCACACTCAACTCGTTATATGGAGTCGCGCGGCCGATTAAAACCCTCTCCGTACTGCCGTCTTCGGTCTCTCGAACCTGGACGGTCAGCCGTTCCGTATCTCGTGCGCGTTTTTCCATGTTGACTCCTAGCCGGGAGCGACAAAGCAGTCGCATCCCTTGTGTAGTGGTGGGTGGCGGAGGCTCTTTTTAACCTTCAGTTTTTGCTGTACGCCATCCTCCCCCTTGAAACTGATCGTGTCGCCGCCCTGGAAGAAATAACCCTCTAGCTCCACTGTTCGCCCGTCAAACTTGTTACAGATCGGGCAGTTCTTTCCGCGCGTGCGCCAAATCTTGCGCCTCACCCCGGTCGCGCTAAATACCTTCAGCGCCAGACCGTTTGAGAGGCGCCCAACCTCCGCCCGCGCAAGCTGCGCCGCACGAGTGCCGGCCCACAAGCCCATCAGGTGTTTCACGCCTTTGCCTCGCGTGGCCTCTGTGACTTTTTGCGTGCCGTCTTCCCGATAACGGGTAGCCGCGCGATTGATGTAATTCTGCTGAAACGACGCCTGGGGTTCTGGTTCCACACCGAGATCAGCCGAGGCTGCGTCGATAACATCTGCCGCTAAAGCCAACAGCGCCGGCGAAATCTCATCCAGATAGACGCCCTCGCGCTGAAGGTAGTAGTCGGCAACCCAATCGCTAAACGCCTGGCCCTCTCCAATCGAGGCGGCCATCCGTATTAGGTCAGCAGACTCGGTGTCAATTAAAGACTCGAACCGCTTTATCAACTTCTCGGTGTGTGCGTCGGCGGCGGCCAATCTACGAGGCAGCGCCCTGGTTTCGATAGATCGCTGCTGTGTCTGTGCCGACTCCTGTCCGACGATCTGCATATTCGCAGGACGCCAGTAGTCGTCGCCACTTCCGTCCGGCAGCGTGTTGATGTTTTCCTTGGCCGCGATGTCGTTCGCCGACATAATGCCCAATTCGCGCATCGTGCGGTAGACCATCATGCGCTTCTCGGGATCGCCGCGCTCTAGTCCGTCAACAACAAACTCCGTGAAGAAGCGATCGCGGTCCGTGCCGGCGAACAACTCAACCATCGCCTGTTCCCAGCGAACCAACCATGGCCGCAGCGTGTGCTTGGAGAACGAAATATCCTGTGCGTCGATATTGCTAAACGTGCTTCGTTCCAGATCGCCGACCATGTGCGGCGGAACACGGAACGCACGCGCTATTTCGTTCAACTGAAACAGCCGACTCTGTAGAAACTGTGCATCCTTGAGGTTTACACCAACCTCGTGCAGCTTCATGCCCTCTTCGAGGATTGCCACACGGTGTTTATTTGACAGCCCGCTGTACTTTTCCTCGAAGTCTCGCCTCAGGTTCGCGTGGGCCTCTGGACCCAGCACGCCTGGGTGCTCCAAAATAGCGCCGGGCTTCGCGTCATTCGCAAAGAACCGCGCATCAAACTCTTCCATCGCCAAGCCAAGCCCAATCGCCTGGCGCAGCGCCGTGACTGGCGAAATGCCCGTTTTGCCGTCAAGCGACAGACCCATCACATGGAGCATCGCCGAGGCTGGAATAATCTTTTTTTCGCCCATCCCCACTTCGAGTTCGTAGTGGGTGCCGCGGCCCTCGTCTACTCGCCGAACCTTGTTCGGCGATAGGGGCCAAAGCTCTTCAACCTGGCCGGCTCCATTACGCCTCACCTCGGAGTAGAAATTACCCCATCCTGTGAGGTGAACCATCGCCGTCTCGCGAAAGACAAACGATGTCATCTTCGGGTTCGGCCTATTGTGCAGAATCTTGTACAGCGGGTGCTCTGTCGCACGCCGCTTACCACTGGCAGTCCTTTCGTAGACAACTAGGGGAAGCGAAGCGATGGACTCAGCTAGAACCTTCTGGCAGGCGAGAAAAGCCGTATAACCCTGTGCAACCTCAGGGTTTACAGTCTTCCCGGTGTAAGACTTTGGCCCAGTGATACTGTCCCAAAGCCATTGCTCGGGGTTAGCTAGCGATCGGCGCTCGAAGGCGCTAGCGAGAACGCCCATTGCCTAGAATTGACGGGCCGAATATACCGAGTCCACACAGCGACAATCCGCACAAAATGACAGCAGCAGGTGTGTAGATCATATAGACTCCACCAAGAAAAACGAGCCAGCCAGCCCCCGCTGCCAGGTCAAAGCGATCAAACAACCGCCAGCCCCCGATCTTCGTAAACAGAGCGCGTGCTTTTCGCGCGTAACATCGCCGCGTACGCCATGATCGTGGCCACCGGTAAATCAATCTTGTTTTCGTCCCGCTCTTTGCGCGGGTAGACGTTATCTTTTTGGTCGCGGTGGCAAACAACATTCGACATTTGCCATGCGTCCATCGGACATCCCTCATGCTGTAGGCGGCCCTGATAAACGTCCGCCTCAAGCTGCTTCATCGGCTCCGACAAGTTGAGTACCGTCTGGCGAATCTCAATCACCGGCAATCCCTCGCCGTCCAATCGCTGCATCATCTGATGCGCCTGGAACGGGTCAAAGGCAATCGCCTGAACATTGTGTGTCTTCGCCAATTCGCGAAGTTTATCCTCAATCAATTCGAAGTCCATCGCCGAGCCGTCTGTCGCCTCAAGTAGGCCCGACCGCCCCCAGCCTTGATACTGCGAATTCATCGATGCGTCCACCGTGTCTTCGGGACAGAAGCACCAGCGGAACATGTAAACCTTGTTCTCTTTACGGAACACCGCACGGATCGCCGACAGGTCAATCTTGCTCGCGAGGTCGACGCCGATCCAGCACGGACACCCGCGAAAATCATCGATGTTCAACCCGGCACCAAGTTTGTCCCAGCGCTTCATATCCATCCATGCGTGATCGCTCGAAATCCAACGACATAAATGCTTTGTGAGAAACCCCGGCTGTGCCGATGCCATCTCAAGCGCCTTGCGCGCTTTGCGCTCTAAATCATCGATCTTGACGCTAATCCCGTAGTTGGGGTTCGCCTTGATCCAGCTAGCCGGGTCCGCCCAGTCGTCGCCGTCGTCGATCGTGTAGACGGTCCCGAAATAAGTCGGGTCGTCCACCACGCCGCGCAAAATCTTCGTAACGTAGTCGCGCTGCTCGTAACAGACCCCCGCACGGTTCGAGCCGGCCGTCGTAATCGCGTCAATCAACGGCTGATCTCGTGAACCGGTGCCTGTCTCAATCACTTCCCACATGTCGCGGGTTTTGTGGGCGTGTAGCTCGTCGACAATCGCGCCGTGAATGTTTAACCCATCGTGGCCGCCAGTATCCTTGGATAGTGGCTTAAATGTTGACGAACCCGAGACGATCGCATGGGCCATCGTCTGAAAACCGAACAGCCCCCGAAATTCCGGGTCGGCCTTGATCATCTGGCTCGCGATGCCCCACGAAATCCTGGCTTGCTCTGAATCCACGGCAGCCGAGTACACCTCGGCACCGGCCTCTTCATCACCGACGAATAAATACAGGCCCTCGCCGGCCGCAATGGTGGTCTTGGCGTTCTTCCGCGGCACCTCGGTGTAGGCGGTCCGAAATCGCCTTAACTGATCTTCCGACCGCCGCCAACCGAATATCGTTGCGGACCTAAAGCACTGCCACGGCTCAAGCGTTATCGATTCGCGACGCTTCGCCCATTCGCCTTTGACGTGCCGCAGGTTCGACAGGAAACCGCAGACCCGGTGCGCCTCAGTCTCGTCGAAGTAGTATTCGTTCGCACCGCGTTTCGTACCCCACCGGTCGAGATCGCCAAGTTGGCGCTCACACGCGAGCCTCGCAAGCTCGCCGGCGGGGATTACACCGTCGACCACAGAGCGCGCGTAGTTGTGCGCCTTGGTCAGGTACGGGGATTTCAATACAGTGGCAAACGTTCGCCTTCAGGCTTCATGAATTCGGCCCAACGGCTCTCGCTCTTGTCTTTCTTGTCGATCACGCTGACGCGAGCGCGGTCAACCGGCGTTAAGCCGAAACTCTGCATCCACGACCTGTGCTGCTTGCTTGCAGCCTCTTTGCGGATGGCTAGCGTTTGATACTCGCTCAGCCTGTCGGAGTCTCCGAACACCTCGGCAATCTTTTCCCGGAGAGCATGAAGCTCGGCGAGGTTCGAAGCTGCGTCGTAGATAGCGCCGCCATCAGTGGTCGCCAGAACTCCAAGCCTCTCGAGGTCCGCCGCGATCTTGTCGTACATCTCCGCTGCCAGGCCTTCGAGCGGCAAATAAGAGTCGGGGCAGCCGGCAACTGGCTTCGGTTCGTTCAAGTTCACACGGCAAGGGCGCTCTGTCCCCTGCATCTGCTTTGTTTTGCTTGGCTTGCGTCCTGGCATCTAACCTCCTTCTAACCCCCTTCGAACCCCCTTCGAACCAAGATAGGGTTGGATGCGCGAGAAGAAGCCGCCGTAATCGGTTTCAGGGCGTCCGGCCCGAGAGATTGAAGGGGGTTACCCCCCCCTGGTCTACTCATCCGCCGTGTTGTTGGCCCGCCACTGGCAGGCGCTAGCCATGTCGTGCGAAATTCTGCCACAAATTCCGACAGCTAACGCTTCGGGGCGACGGGCCGACCCTGGGGTACCCCCCCTTTTTTTGGTTTGCCCCGGCCGTGTTCTCATTTCCCTTGTGCTGTCTTCTCTGCGTGACAATCGACGCAGAGCGACTGGTGATTAGAAGGAATCCAGAACAGATCGGGACGTTCTCTTGCCGGCTCAATGTGATCAGTCACACTCGCAGCAGTTATCTTGTTGTTGCTCTTGCAGTTATCTTGTTGTTGCTCTTGCAGTTACGACACAACGGCTCCACCGTGGCAAGACGTGAACGGCTATACACTGTCCACCGCTTCGTGTAGCCACGTTGGTGCGCTGTTCCACGTCGCCTGTCGCTGTCCTTGCGTATCGTGCTTAGCGCATCAACAGCGTGGTCTGAGCAACGGCCACGGGTTACGGTGTTCGGGCATCCTGGACTGGCGCAGTAGCGCTTAGGTGCTTGTGGCAATTACGCACACCACCGCTCAAACTCTATCTGCTCGGTCTTTAGCGCCTCGGCGGCAATAGCCCGAACCGTGGCATCAACGCTGTTTATGGCAGCCCAACTTAGGACATCCCGCCTCAGGGCATCCTCAAGTGAATGTGCGATCTCGTCGTCACCGCTCACTTCCTTTATCTCGTTTACCCGCTGCCCGACATCACTGAGCGTGAGGCTCTTACGGGCACTCATCCATGTAGACCGTCAGCCCGGCCCAGGTTGCCCTGAGGAATTTCCTATCGAAAACCGTCATAGTCGGCAGCCGTGGTGGCTTTGTTCCTTCGCGGTATACCGTCCAGTATCCAAACCCCAACACCCTCTCGCGTTCGGGAACCCATTCAACCACCCACGGTTCATCGTCGGAATCGACGTACACGAGAGCTGCCGTCAGTTCGCGGTTGAACCTAGGCAGCGGTGAATAGGCACTTCCAGCGTAGATCGCGGCGACGACTGCAATCAGGGCCAATACCACCAGCGCCCGCCATGCTTGGACCGCTAGTGACCACACTCCGGTGTACTGTAGCCCGCTGGAACTTCAAGGAAAGGGCCCGGCCCCGGCGGCTTCTTCATCATGTCTGGCACATCATTGAACACGAAGTCAATCGTGGCTCCGTTGAGTTTCACCGCCTGTCGTCCTACTAGTTCGTTGCCCATCTACTTTCTCCCTTTTGGCAGGGTTGCCCGCCGAAATCTACTGTGTTTGCGGGTCCCACTCGACATGCAGGTGATCGTCCTCTAAGACGATGTCGAACTCGCCGCCTAGCCGCTTTTTGCATTGGTCAGTAACAATAAGTGCCGTCTCTCGATCAAAGAAACGGGTGCGACAATCAAGGGCAAGTCCCTTGTAGTGTAGGCTGCCGCTTCCGTGCCTCCCATCGGTTACGCTCGTTACGACCAGGTCCTTCCCGTGTTCGCGGTAAACCGAATCAACGACCCCAATTGCGAGGGCGATCTGCGGCGTCATGCCGAGCAGCTTTACACCCTTCTTCAGAATCATGACTTGACCGCTCCTCGCGCTGCTTGTGGCGGCTGTGACAGCTTTTGCACAACGGCTGCCAGTTCGTGAGGTCCCAGAACAGCTTCCGATCGCCCCGGTGCGGCACGATGTGATCGACCTCGCTGGCTGTGACGGTCCTGCCCGTGGCCTTGCATCTCACGCACAGCGGATGGCGCGCGAGGTAGGCTCTCCGTGCCTTCCTCCAGTGCCGGCCATGCTTGGACCGCTAGTGACCACATCCTAAATCTGTGGCTCCCCAATACCCCAAAGCCAGCATTTGTCCGAGTGGCTCCACGCCCCAGGCGTACCGTCCCCGTTCTTCTCTCTATGCGAGAGCACTTGCCCGATCGGCATTTTCGTTCGCGCCTTCTCGAGAGCCGTTAAGCTCGTGGTCAGCTTGATTGCCCCCCGGTTCTTTCGCCAGATCGCAAATCCGTTCGAGACCCAATCGATAGCCTCGGACATCAAAATCATGCACGTCGAGTGATTACCGCGTGCTGGATACACGAGTACTCTAGGTTGCTTAATAGCCACCCCCAGGGAACAGACTGTTTTGGATGCAGAGATCCTACGGAAAGCGCGGCCGCGGTTTACGGCACCGCAGAGGCCGGGAATGACGCCCGCAACGTCTTGAGGTCTCTGAAACAGAATATACCACATATGGTTTAGCTGTGCAACCACTTATTTTTAGGCTTGCCTAATCCGACTTGCTCCGGAATCGCGCCCGGCAAGCTGGCCGACCGGGTATCGATCGAAGTTCTGCTCTCTGATTAAGCACGGGTTCTCACCCATTTCGAGATCGTTGTAAACGTGCGACCCGTCCCAAACCGCTGCGCTCCATCGGCCGTCAGACAATGCGACTCCGAGGATTTCAACGACCCTCAACCCTTTTCCGTCTGGGTCGGCAAAAACCCTATCTCCTGTGCTCATCTACTTCTCCTTGGTTGGGTTGGGGGTCGGCGGCCAAGCTAGCCTCGAACTCACGTCGGTACTTCGGAGTAATCGTCAGCAAGTGAATGTAGACGTCGTAGAGTTCATCCAAGATCAGATACCCGATCACTCGCCAATTTGAGCAGCCGTACGCTCCCCTCAACATGTACTTGATCGGGACTACAAGCATTGACCTCTCCAAAGGCTCCGGCAACCTGTCGGTGCGATAGAGCTTGAGGGACGACTCGAAATTTCGAGCGCCGTTGGCAAACCACGAGGGTTCTCGGATTGGGCCGCTTCTGAATAAGTTCACGCCGCACCTCCGCACACCCGTTTTGGGAAGGTTCGCAGGGCAACCGGGGGTATTTGAGCGCCCAGCGCACCTCGTAACTCGTTGATTTAACGACCCACGGCACCCTCGAAATCGGCATCCACTGGACTCAAAATCCAGCGAGATCGGTCGGAGAATCGCGGACTTTTCGCAACCGCCGCGACACATTCGGGTCCCAACGTGGACCCAATCACCATCTAACTCTTTTAGAATCAGACCTGGGTATTCGCCTGGCAGGCGGCCGAACGCCGGAAATTTGACCTGATCGCCGCTTGCGACACTTTCATCTATTTCGGCGACCTGGCGCTGGTCGTAGAATCGGCGGCGAAGCTGCTTACAGCGGGAGGACGAATCGTCTTTTCTGTCGAGCGGTCGAAGCAACCTCCGTTCCAGTTGACCGACTCGGGGCGTTACGAGCACCACCGCGAATACATTCGCGAGGTCGCCAAAGCAGCCGGCTTGAAAGTCGAGAGGCTGCGCCAGGGATTTATCAGGACCGAGTACGGCGAGGATGTGACCGGGTTATTCACCTCGCTGAAACGCACTTCGCCGAAAGCTCGCCGAAAATAAGGACGCGCGTCGCCTCCGATTGATTCAGCTCGATCAAAAACGCCGGCGATAAACAACCCGCAGTTGGGTCTTCTTTTCTTCCGACGGCGCGGTTTGCTCGAGCAGGTCCAACGGAAGGCCATCCGAGATACAGTTGGACCGGCCTCCGCGGCGCAGTGGCCAAGCGCGCCGTCGGCACATCAAACGCCCTTCCGCGAGAAGCGATAGATCGTGCTGATGCAAGCCGTGGAAATTGTTCGACGAGCCTTCTCGCACATAACCCTGCAAGAACAGTACGCCACCAGGCTGGAGCACGTCGCAGATCGAAGCGAGCACGGCTGCTGGTGATTGAGCGTGGTCGAGCGCATTGCACATAAAGACTAGGTCGAACGACGACAGCTCAAACATCGATGAGAGGTTTTCGCCAAACCCGCGGCGCATAGACCCTATGGCGGTTTGCCCGTTACGGACCAGCTCGACACTGTACTCGGTTGCTAGTGGATCGACTCCGGTGAGGTCGATCAGGCCCAGGTGTTGTCCGTGGCTCAATAGCGACGACGGTCCACAGCCGACATCGAGAACGCGAGGGCGACGGCCGAAACGATCATGGAGTTCCTCGACGTATTTCGTGACCAGAGCCGGGTAGACAGTCTCCATTCGACTTGGGTCTAGGCTAGACGAGACGAATTCAGCGGAGTCGCCTTTAAGGCTGAGTTCCCGCCGCCAGAAATTTATTTCGTCTCGAAAGCCGGAGCGGGCTCCCAGTCGGGCGAGTAGTTGGCGTCCCGCGACAAGCGGAGAGGCGAAACACGACAATCTCATCTAGTGTAGTGCGCCATAAATAATGTAACTTATAGTATCTTCGTGTCGCCTTTACTAGTAGAAGGCACACGGATGCGAAGAGCAGAGCCAGTCCCATTGACGCAGGAGCAGCGTAGGCAGTTGGAGCGCTACGCGAACGGTCGTCGGGTCGCTGTTCGTCTGGCGTTGCGAGCCAGGATCATCGTGCTCGCCGCCGACGGTCTTGAGAACAAACGGATTGCCGCGCAGCTGTCGGTCTCGCGTCAGTTGGTGGCGCGCTGGCGAAGCCGTTTTCTTGAATCCGGCGTCGCCGGCATCGAAAAGGACGCCCCGCGGCCCGGCCGTAAGCCCGCCATCTGCTCCCCAACAGTGCAACAGATCATCCACAAGACGACCCGCGAAACGCCAGCCAACGCCACCCATTGGAGCCGCCGCACGATGGCCGCCGCGGTCGGCGTCAGCGCCTCCACCGTGGGTCGCATTTGGCGCGCCCACGGCCTCAAGCCGCATCGCGTCAAGACCTTCAAACTCAGCAACGACCCGCGCTTCGCCGAAAAACTCGACGACATCATCGGACTTTATCTCAACCCGCCCGAGCATGCCCTCGTTCTTTGCCTCGACGAGAAGTCACAGATTCAAGCCCTCGACCGCACCCAGCCCGGCCTGCCCCTGAAAAAGGGACGCGGCCGGACCATGACCCACGACTACAAACGCAACGGCACAACCACCTTGTTCGCCGCGCTCAACACGCTCGACGGCTCGGTGATCGGAACCTGCATGCCCAAGCACCGCCACCAAGAATGGCTGCGCTTCTTGCGCTTGCTTGAAAACCAGACCCCCAAGGACAAGCAGATCCATTTGATCGTGGACAACTATGCCACTCACAAACACGCCACGGTGAAACGCTGGCTGCAGCGCAATAAACGCTTCCACGTCCATTTCACGCCCACCTCAGCGTCGTGGCTGAACATGGTGGAGAGGTTCTTCCGAGACCTCACCGATAAGCGCATCCGCCACGGTGTCTTTCGTAGCGTCGGCGAACTCACCACCGCCATCGAAGACTACATCGCTCGACACAATCAGCAGCCCAAGCCCTTCATCTGGACTGCTACCGCTTCCGACACCCTTGAGAAGGTCAAGCGCGGCAAAGCCGCTCTTCTTAAGGTTCAATCTGTTTGACGCACTACACTAGCATGGCACGAGATAGAGCACCAAATCTGTCCGTAAGCACGCAGTGATCTTGGCCCGATTGAGCACGGACCACACGGTTAGCGCCGTTTAGTTTTCGTTCGTTGGCTTGAACTCTATTTGTCTGACGTTGCCGATAGTTCCCTGCTGTTCATCGGCGGTCGAATCGTAGTCGACCCTCACCGGGCGGGCGCTTTGTTCGCCGCAGGAAAAGTGTCCACGCTGCGCGCTGTTATCGATGAGCACGATGTTGCTGGGGTCGGCAATGGCGAGGGCTACTGTTTCGATCGAGGTACGGATGTGGATGCGCGCTCTATCTTCCAGGCAGTCGAACTGAATGAGCTCGCCCTCGATTGATGAGACCGCGGGGAGCTCCAGTCCGGTAGGCTGTTCGGCACCGTCGGGTAATAGCTCTCGCCTGCGTAGGACGGGTGCGGTTTCGCCGGGGGTTACGTTGCTGAGCGCTCGAACCTTCTCGGCTTGGCGCTGCTCCATTTCTGCGCGTTTCTCGGGATTGGATTCCCACTCGATGGCTTCGATGAGCTTGATGGCACGGTCGGTTTCGGATGGGGTTTTCGCCCATTGCTTGGCGTCTTGGGCCTGCTTGAGAGCCGTCTGCCATTGCTTCAACTTGTAGAAGGCATAGGCCGATGAGGACAGGATGCTGAATGCGTCATTCTCGTCAATCTTGCCCACCTTTCCGAAATGGATTGCCGCCACGCCCCAACGCTCTCGATTTGACGCTTCAAACGCAAGCGCTCGATGGGCTTCCGCGTAGTTCTCTCGGAGCCTCGTCGCCTTGAGTAGATACAGAATTCGTTTGTCGGGGTTTTCGGCCTCGCCTCGGCGCAATGAAGCGAAGTCGTAGTAAATTTTGGCGTTGGCCGACTTGCGTTCGATCGCGCTAGCGAAGTGCGGCGCGGTGGCGTCAGCTCCCTCTTGACGCCAAGCCAAATAGGCAAGCGCCTCGTGCGGTTCAGGGGAGTCGGGAAACTCGAGCGTGAGCTGTTCGTACGATTCTTTAGCTTGGTCGCGCTTGTCTTTGAGCCGTGAGAAAAGCGTGGCTAGCAACATGCGAGTTTCAAGCTCGTCGGCACGAGCGATTTCGGGTTGATCGGCGTACTTCTCAAGCTTCACGTCGAACATCGCGACGAAGAAACGATCGTTATTGACGTAGTATTTTAGGTCTTTGCGAACGTCTGCCGTAGTCTTTTCATAGACGTCGGCGAACGCCTGGGGCGCCGAGTCAGTTACCGCCAGCCGCGTTAGGAAACTGTTGAGCTTTGTCCGATAGTCCTCATCCAGATTCAACATATGGGTTAGTGCCCAACTTTGCGCGTAGAATACGCCGGCGTGGCCGTTGGTGTTGTATTCGGGCGAGTCGTGCTCGACTTCAGTGAGGCGCTCAATCTCAAGCCACTTTTTATTGTTTAAGAGCTGCAAGCGCCCGAGGTGTGGCTTCCCTACTCGCACCCCGCTGGCATAGCCCTCAAGGCTCTCGAACAGCGTCGCGTAGCCTTCGTTAAGCCAGACCGGTAAATCGTATTTTTGGTGACTGGTCAGCAGATGCATGTACTCGTGAGCCGCGATCGGTTTGGCGCGCTCGTTGAACCCGTTCATTACGATGTAGTCGAAGTCGTGGCCCGATAGATGGTAGGCGGCAGCGACCTCGTTCGGACTGAATGGTTTATATTCCTTCTCGTTCTTGAACAAGATGACGCGGACCTTGGCGTCTTGGCCGCGGTTGCCAGGCATTGATTGCTGGAAGAAACTGCGAAGCGTTTCGAAATGTTTAATGGCGCCGCGGCCGGTGCGTTCGCCCGCGGTGGTGTAGAGCTCGAAATTTGGAGTCGACAGTTTTGTCCACGTTGGGCCCTTGTCCGCCGCTACGCCCTCAGGGGCGGAAATAAATACCGCGGTTAGGGCGACAAATAGAAGTATTAGTCTGGGCATCCGCGAATTTATGGTAGCGGACTGGTGGGGAGCAATGATGTCGTCGGGGGATGTCGTCTCGGGATTGACAATCGTTGAGCCGTGTGCTAATTTTTTAGCACTGCTAAGTTTTTAGCATCACACACTATGGCTCGATCGAAATCGGATTCTCAACTTAGCCGCCGCGAGCGGCAAATTATGGACGCTGTTTACCGGCTGGGTAAGGTGACGGCGGCGGCGGTGCGGGCGGAGTTACCCGACCCGCCTGGTTACTCGGCCGTGCGCGCGACTCTGCGGATCTTGGAAGACAAAGGGCATTTGCGGCATACCGAAGATGGCCCCCGGTACGTCTACACAGCAACGGTTCCGCCGGGCCGCTTGAAGCGCTCGGCCGCGGAGCGGTATCTGGATACGTTCTTTGCGGGTTCGGTTTCACAAGCAGTGGCGGCGTTGCTCGATGTTTCGGATATTAGCGAAGAGGAATTGGCGGAGTTGAGTCGCACGATTGAGCAGGCTCGGAAGGAGGGCAAGTAGATGGTCAGCAATATTGTCGAAGGGTTTATCCCGTTTTTGATCGAGTGGGGCGTAAAAGGAACGGTTGTGCTTGCGGCCGGAGGCCTCGTTTGCGCTCTCATGCGTCGGCGACGGGCGGCGGAGCGTCATGCTCTGTGGGCGGCCGTACTGGCGGGAGTGCTCATCGTGCCGCTGCTCGGACTGCTGCTGCCCGGATTTCATTTACCCGCTTGGCCGGTCGCGATCGGTGATCTACCTCTGCCGCCGGTAGTTGAGAACCAGCCAGTCGAAAGTTTCGTTTTCTCGCTAGCGGAGCCCGTACCTGTCGTTGAGCCGGCGGCGATGGTCCCATCTGTTACGGAACTCAAGAGTCCTTCCTTGGACTTATCATTCGTAATGTTCCTCGCCTGGGGCCTCGGAGCCGCATTCGTTTTAGGCCGCTATGGGTTTGGCGCCCTTCGATTTCTGTTGACGGCGAGACAAGCTAACAAGTTCGATGCGAGCCGCCTTCCGGCCGGCATCCGATCGCAGATTGCTGCTGCCCGGCTCGATGGACGTCTGCGCGTGTTGATCGCCGAGAACGAGACGATGCCGATGACTTGGGGATGGCGTCGACCAGTGATCTTGCTTCCAGCCGCGGCGACGGATTGGAGTGCGGACCGGCTCGACGTGGTGTTGATGCATGAGCTGGGACATGTAGTCCGGCTCGACGCGCTGACACAGGCGATTGGCCAGTTGGTCTGCGCGCTGATGTGGTTCCATCCGCTCGTTTGGCTGGCGGCTTCTCGGATGCGCCTGGAAGCGGAACAGGCAACTGACGATTTCGTGCTGGCTGCCGGTTCTCGTCCATCCGACTACGCCGAGCATCTGCTTGATGTGGCACGTTCGACGCTGGCGGCCTCGGCCTGGGGCGGTGTCGCGATTGCGCGGGAGTCGTCGTTGGGGAATCGGATCAAGTATTTGTTGGATGACCGGCGTTTGCGGGGCGGTCCGGCTAGATTGGCGCTCGCGCTGACCTTGGGCGTAATCGCAGTGGTCGCGGTGCCGACCGCGGCGTTGCGGATGCAAGCGCAGGAGCGGAGCGAGGCGGTCCCGGCAGAAGCACGACCCGCACAGCGTGAGGTTCCCGCGCCGGTGGTCGTGAATTCGGAGACGGTCTTGCTAGCCCAGGCGCAACCTGAACCGGCGCCACAACCGAGGCCGGCGGCTCAGCCGCGGAAGGCTCAAGATACGGAGCCGGCGCGCAAGACTCGGACGGCTCGGCGACGAGAGAACGAAAATCCGCTGCCACCGGAAACGATGCGGGCGGTCGTAGCAGCACTTGCCGGGGCGCTGAAGTCGTCTGATGCCACCGTTCGAAGCGAAGCGGCGGAGTCGCTCGGTCAGGTGGGGCGTGGCCATGCGGAAGCGATTGACGCGCTCGTGGCGGCGATGAACGACGCCGAATCGCGGGTTCAACGCGAGGCGCTCGAGTCGCTCGGAATGCTGATTCGCGGAAGTGATAGGGCGCCGAACGCAGTGACCGGTATGGCGCGGCTGTTGCAGCACGACGATAAGGGCGTCCGCAAAGAGGCGGCAGAGGCGCTTGGAAGGGCGGGCGTGGCAAACCCCACGGTGATCGAGGCGCTAAGTCAGGCTCTCGATGACAGCGAGGCAAGCGTGCGGAATGAGGCGATGGATTCGCTCGGGCAACTGGCGCGGAACGAGAACGTGTCGGCGGGCGATGCCGTGGTGATTATCGGCAAGGGTCTCAATTCCTCAGATCCGAAAGTTCGCAAAGAGGCGGTCGAAGCTCTGGGCAGGTTGCGAAAGGGAGCGGCCGAGGCGGCACCGCTGTTGATTGAGGCTACGAAGGACTCCGATCCGGCCGTGCAGAAAGAAGCCGTGGAAGCGCTCGGAAATTTGACGGGGCGGCGGCGGTCAACGCGGGCGGGATTTGACTTTGAGTTCGATTTTGATTTTGATTTCGACGGCGCCAAGGTGATTGGGCCTAGCGTTAGTCACTCGATCCACGAGATGGTCGAAGGGCGGCTTGCGGACGCTCTCCGGCAGATCACTGTCGCTCGCGAGCGGTTAGCGGAAAATCTCGAATCACTCGAATCAGACGACGTGGAGCTTCGGGAGCGCCGGGCGGAAGCGATGGGGGAACTTAGGCGGGCCGAGAACGAACTGCAGCGAGATCTGGCTGAGCAGCAAGCCCAGCAAGAGGCGGTGATTGCGGGCGAGCAGGACTGACCGTTACCGCGATTCGCGCGAAGGAGCCCTAAAAAAACATGCGAATTGCGTCAGAAGGGAGAACCACCTGAGTCGAAAAGATTCCCCTACGGGCACGGCATCTTATACTTGAGTTAGGTATTCGTTTGCAGGTTTTGCTTGTACATTTCGGGGAAGTTTGGCTTAAGGGTTGCAATCGCAATTTCTTTTTGCGGAACCTGCGGGACGCTGTCAAGCGAGCTTTGCAGGGGATCGAGAAAGAGCCGATCGTTCGCGAAGATCAGCGGATTCTGATCTTTTTGAAGGACGATGGCGATGCCGAGGAGGCGCTGCGGCGACTGCAGCTCGTTCCCGGCATCGCGAACGTCGGGCTTGGCCGGGCGGTCGAATTGTCGGTCGCGGCGGTTGAGAAGACGGCGCTTGAGCTGATGTCGGACGGTGGTTTCCGCACCTACGCGGTGCGCGCAAAGCGGGCCAACAAGCGCTTTCCAAAAATGTCGCTTGTTTTGGAGCGCGAGATCGGTCAAGCGATTGGCGATCAGGCGCGCCGGCTCGGTCACGACGTCAAGGTTGATCTGACGAACCCCGAGCGCACCTGCTTCATCGAGATCACGCACTCGCGGGCAGTGCTCTACGCACGCAAGGTCAAAGGCGTTGGCGGCTTGCCGACTAATTCTAGCGGACGCCTGATGTGTCTGCTTTCCGGCGGCATCGATTCGCCCGTCGCTGCATACAAGATCATTCGACGCGGTGTGCGCCTAGGGTTTGTTCACTTTCACGGCCGTGCGGCGACGCCGGGTGAGGAAAGTGAGCCCATCGCGCGAGCGCTCACAAAGCGGTTGACGGTCTATCAAGGGACGTCGAAGCTATATCTGGTTCCGTTTGACGCGATTCAGCAAGAGATCGTCGCCAAAGCGCCGCAGAGCTTTCGCATTTTAATTTATCGCCGCATGATGATCCGCATCGCCGAGCGGCTGGCTTGGAAGCATCGCGCTCGCGGGCTCGTCACGGGCGACGCTATCGGTCAGGTTGCCTCGCAGACGCTCTCGAATATGAACGCCGTTGGCGCGGCCACAACGATGCCCCTCTATCGCCCGCTTTGTGGCGCGGACAAAGAGGAGATTATGGCGCTGGCGCGACAAATCGAGACGTACGAGATTTCGATCGAGCCATTCACTGATTGTTGCCCGATGTACTTGCCGAAAAGCCCAGAAATCTTCTCAAGCATCAAGGAACTTGACAACGCCGAAGCGCATCTAGATGTTGACGCCCTTGTTAAGCTGGGGGTGGATTCAGCTGTCCGCGAAATTTACGATTATCAGAATGGCGAAGTGGTGCTCAAGGAAGCCGGAATCCGCAAACGGGCGGCGTAGGCTTTCGGCCGCTCTCGCCCTGATATCGCTTGTTTTTCTGGCGCCACATTTGACTGCTGACGAGGCGCCGACCGCGGACTCCTCCGGCCTTTCGTTTTTCAATCTTGATTTGCTCGATAGCCAAGACGGCTACGCGATCCCGTCCGACAGCCACTACCTTCCGGGGGAGACGATCTACCTGTATTTCCAGGTGAAGGGGTATGAGGTGAGCGACGACTACGCGATGAAAATCTTGTATCGTCTTGAGGCATTCGACCCGGAGGGCAATCGGTTCTACGGGTCGGAAGGCGGAAAGTTCGACACAGAGCTGGCTCCGCAGGATGATGATTGGCTTCCGGTTGTCCGCTACTCGCCCAAAATTCCACAGCACGCCGGCGGCGGCACTTACGAGATCAAGATCGAAGTCACCGATCTACTTTCGGAATCAGTGATTCACGCGACGATGCCGATTATTGTCGACGGCAGTCGCGTGGAAACGGCTGACCAACTGACGATTCGCAACTATGGTTTTGCGAAGTTGGATGGCGGCGTGAAGCTCGAAGAGCCGCTCTACCGGGCAGGCGATGAGATCTGGGCGGCGTTCTATATCACCGGCTATAAGACTCGCGAGGACAATACGTTTGACGTCGAGTCAGACGTGCAGGTGGTTAACGACAAGGGCGAAACCATGTTTGAGTTCGACTCTCGGGGTGAAAAAGGCAGCCCGTTTTATCCCCGGTTGTGGCTGCCGGCAAAGTTTCGATTGGATTTAGAGAAGACGATTCCCGTTGGGCGTTACACCGTGATTATCAATATTCGGGATACGATCGGGACTTCGAGTTTTACCGAGCGGCATTCGTTCGAGGTGCGCTGACTTGGGTCGGGCAGCTTGGTCCGAGCGTGTGACGGGCTGTGAAAAAGCGGGTTAGTAGCGTAGCTTGTCGAAGCGCATTCCCATACCGTCAATCGATGCGTCGGGAACAGCCATGCCCTCCAGCGAAGCGCGCGCCGCGAAGTCTTCGCGAACGAATAGTCCACAAATCTCGTCGCTGTAGACACGGCTCCAGCCTTTTAGTTCCGACATTCGGTCATACATCGGCAGGTTTCGTGGAGCCAACACCATGTCGGTTGGGTAGTCCGTAAGTATCGCGTCCCAATCGCCTACTCCGTACGAGAGCGCCAAATTTTGGGCATAGACATCTGGGGAGTAGACGGTCTCGCGCCGTCCGTCAATCGACACTTGGATGTCAGGGCCCAAGTTCCAGATAACGTATTCGCCCCAACCAAACTCGGTCGCTAGATTGCCCGCGACACCGGCCTTTTCAAGCAGCGACACCGCGCGCACCGGAAATAAGCGGATGCCCGCGTCAATCTTCACTCCCGCCGCAAATCGCGGTACGGCCGCGACTAGCAAGAGTACGCAGGCAGCCGCATGAATTAATAGCCGCCCACCACCCGGACTCGCCTCGGTACTTGAACTGGTCGAAGGCGACGCTTGGTTCCAGGCGATCGAAATGCCACGGGCAAGCAGGAATCCGCTGGCTAGCGCAAACAACGGCAGATGCCGCGCCGCGCTAAACGGCAAATATGCACAAACTGCCCAAGTAGCTAGCGATGCGGGGCTCACGACGCGAGCGACAAAAATTGCCCAGAGTGATGCCAGTAAAACCGCCATGTAGGCCGCACCCACCAGCGATATGAGTGAGATCGGGTGCCAGTCCTGTATCTCTGGCCTCGCAACGGTCGCTGTCCGTAAAAGAAATTCAACCAATCGCCAGCCGTACGGAGTTGCCAGTGAAGAGCAAAGCGCGAGTAGTCCACCCGCCATTAAGATCACCGACCGGCGACGCGCTAGCGCATTAAAGCTGCGCGCTTGCACGCATTTCGAAACGAGGTCCGCCGCCAGCCAGATGCCGAGAACCGCAATCCCGGCCAAGAATCCACCGTGAAAATTTGCCCAGATTGCGATCACCGGGGCGGCGGCCCAAATGAACCCGATGCGGCCTCGGTCTATCTGGTCAACGATCATGACGATACACGCGAAGAACAGATGGGTAAAGAGCTGAGGCCGCACAAAATGGATGCCCAACGACAGGCAGTAGTAGACGACAATGACGACCGCACCGGCGCGAATCGCGTTCAGACCGGCTCGCATCACGTGCCACAACAGCAATCCCGTGGCAAGCAAAACGACCATCACGCGGAGGGCGGAAAGACCCAGATCGCCGAAATGGTTATAGGCCCAGCCAAACGCGACCTCTGAGAGCACCTCGTGGTTGATCCAGCGAGTGCCCGCTGTCAAATACGAGTAAGGGTCGGCGTCGTGAACAACGCCGTCGCGGAGCATGTCTTGGCCAAACCGCACGTGTCCCCACAGGTCCGGGTCGACCCATGCTGGAGCGGCCAGAAATACGACAGCCGTTAGAACAAGTGCGACCAGGTCCCAACGTACTTGCTCGGGCCTCGCGCTTACTTGGTTTTCACGGACCATCGAACCATTTTATGGTCACTAGAGCCGTCGATCCGATTGGGAAAAGCCCTCAGGGCTGGAGCTAAGGTTCCCGAGTGGCGGGGCCGGAATTTTGGAGATCTTGCTCGGGGGAAGCTCTCAATTCGCTCTTTATATAATCATCTGACGCCAACACGAACCCTGCCAGCCGGCAGTCAGCGAAGCAATGGCGCGCGGTCGGGGTCGCGCCTGGGCGAGATACAATTTGTCAGTGAGACTTTTCGTTCTAGTCGTTTTCGCAACCGCACTCTACGCCCAGCAGTGGCCGCATTATGGCAATGACATCGGCGGAAGCCGCTACTCGACTCTCGATCAGATCAACCGCGAGAACGTCGGCCAGCTCGAACTCGCCTGGGAATACGACACCCGCGACTTCTCCGATGGCGAGGGCGATTACCCGACGCGCTCTGCCTTTGAAGCGACGCCACTGATGATCGACGGTACGCTCTACGTGTCCACTCCGATGCACCGGCTGCTGGCTATTGACCCCGCCAACGGCGAGCTGCTTTGGGAGTTCGATTCAAAGTTCGATCGCAACCGCCGCTACAACCTTTTCACCAGCCGAGGGGTCGAGTATTGGAAAGACGGCGATACCGAACGCCTTGTCCTCGGCGACCAAAATGGCCGGATATTTTCGATCGATCGCGAGACCGGCAAGCTCGACCCCGATTTCGGCGCAAACGGCATGCTCGACACTGCGCCCGATGTTTTGCGCGAGGTTGACGGCCGCTACGGCTTCACCTCGCCCATCTCGGTGTGCGACGGTACGCTGATCGCCGGCGGATGGGTTGGCGACGGACTTCCGCAAGGTCCAAGCGGCGATATCAAGGGTTACGACACCCGTACAGGCGACCTGCGCTGGCGCTTCCACACCGTCCCGCACCCGGGAGAGTTTGGTCACGACACTTGGAAAGGCGATTCGTGGAAGAATCGCGGCGGCACAAACATGTGGTCGATGTCGAGTGTAGACGAAGATCTCGGCATCGTCTATTTGCCGCTGACATCGCCTTCATACGACTACTATGGCGGCGACCGACACGGGGAGAATCTGTTCGGTGATAGCCTCGTTGCCCTCGATTGCCGCACAGGGAGTCGCCGCTGGCACTTCCAAACGGTCCATCACAATCTTTGGGATTGGGACTTGCCCTCGCAGCCTTCATTGGTAGAAGTGGAGCGCGGCGGGAAGCCCCTTAAGGCGGTGGTCCAGGCGACCAAGACCGGTTTCTTGTTTGTCTTTGATCGCGAGACTGGCGAGCCACTATTTGAAATTGAAGAGAGGCCGGTGCCGGCCGGAGATACCCCTGGCGAGTACTACCATCCGACGCAACCGTTCCCCGTCAAACCGGCTCCATTCGCGCGACAGTCGATGACGCGCGACGAGATTACGACGGTCACTCCTGAGTCGCGTGCCGATTGTATGGAAGCACTGAAGGACGCCGTTATTGAAGGCCCGCTGTTTCGCCCGATAGGCGAGCAATTACGGGTCATGTTTCCGGGCACAAATGGTGGCTCGAACTGGGGTGGTGGCGCGTTTGACCCCGAAACCGACACCTACTACATCAACTCGATGGATGTGGCAACGTTTGCTCAAAAGGTATTTCGCGGCGACGACGCCGAGATTCCATGGCGCAACCGAGGCACGAAGTGGGGACGCCTTTGGGACTCCAATCTCTACCCCTGCCAGCAGCCGCCCTGGGGCCACTTAACGGCGATCGACTTGAACACGGGTGAGTTTCGTTGGCGAGAGATTCTTGGCGAATACGAAGAGCTGACCAAGCGGGGCGTCCCCAAGACAGGCGCATCCAGCCTAGGCGGCCCGATCGTTACGAAAGGCGGTCTGGTCTTCATCGGCGCAACGAATGACAATCGCTTTCGCGCGTTCGACAAAGCTAGCGGAAAGCAGCTTTGGGAGTACCGGCTGCCGGCGAGCGCCCACGCGACGCCGATGACGTACGCCGTTGACGGGAAACAGTACGTGGCGATTGCGGTCGGCGGGGGCAACAAATATAATCCGTCGAACTATATGGCGAAGCTGATGGTTTTCAAGTTGCGGCCGCGCTAGCGAAATCGCAAGATTCGCGGCTGACGTTGACCAGTACAATAGCCAAAGGGAATGCGCGATTCATCGGACGATCGCACGGCATCCCCGCCCTCAAAAAGCGAACGTGGCGGAATTGGCAGACGCGCTAGATTTAGGTTCTAAGAAATGGGGTATCCTGGGGTCGCCTCACGCCGTAAGTCATTGATATTATTAGATCGAAGTTCCGCCAAGTGTCCACTGAAAGCGTCGCGGCAAGCGCAATTTTGAGCACACTCATGAAGAGGCGACACTTGAGCGACTGCGACTGGTCGTCGACACAGGATCGAGTTGGGATACCCAGATATTGTGGCTTGCCAGGTACAAACTAGCTGGACAGATCGATGTCGGCGGCGCAACATCCCAGGACTCTCGCGCTAGATTCGAGATAGCCGACTATCGGTGAGTTGTTCGACACGACGAGCCGTATGTGGCATTGAGACCGGGACATTCAACTTGGGAAACTACGATCCGATTGACAATAAACAACTTATGCGTTCATAGCGGCTATTCCGGCCATTGAAAACCCAGGAGTTAGTAGCCGCCGCCGGAAAACGGAGTAACGCCCTTTCGCCAGACTCACACCATCAAAGGTAGCCGAGGTTTAGCGTAATTGGCTGAATGTCAGGCCTGTGGCTAGACAAAACTCCGTCCATTCCAAAGACTCAATAACTTGCGGTCGTTCTTCGGCTCGTGTTGATGGCGGCCACTAAGGGTGATACAAGCTAGTGTAGTGCGCCATAAATAATGTAACTTATAGTATCTTCGTGTCGCCTTTACTAGTAGAAGGCACACGGATGCGAAGAGCAGAGCCAGTCCCATTGACGCAGGAGCAGCGTAGGCAGTTGGAGCGCTACGCGAACGGTCGTCGGGTCGCTGTTCGTCTGGCGTTGCGAGCCAGGATCATCGTGCTCGCCGCCGACGGTCTTGAGAACAAACGGATTGCCGCGCAGCTGTCGGTCTCGCGTCAGTTGGTGGCGCGCTGGCGAAGCCGTTTTCTTGAATCCGGCGTCGCCGGCATCGAAAAGGACGCCCCGCGGCCCGGCCGTAAGCCCGCCATCTGCTCCCCAACAGTGCAACAGATCATCCACAAGACGACCCGCGAAACGCCAGCCAACGCCACCCATTGGAGCCGCCGCACGATGGCCGCCGCGGTCGGCGTCAGCGCCTCCACCGTGGGTCGCATTTGGCGCGCCCACGGCCTCAAGCCGCATCGCGTCAAGACCTTCAAACTCAGCAACGACCCGCGCTTCGCCGAAAAACTCGACGACATCATCGGACTTTATCTCAACCCGCCCGAGCATGCCCTCGTTCTTTGCCTCGACGAGAAGTCACAGATTCAAGCCCTCGACCGCACCCAGCCCGGCCTGCCCCTGAAAAAGGGACGCGGCCGGACCATGACCCACGACTACAAACGCAACGGCACAACCACCTTGTTCGCCGCGCTCAACACGCTCGACGGCTCGGTGATCGGAACCTGCATGCCCAAGCACCGCCACCAAGAATGGCTGCGCTTCTTGCGCTTGCTTGAAAACCAGACCCCCAAGGACAAGCAGATCCATTTGATCGTGGACAACTATGCCACTCACAAACACGCCACGGTGAAACGCTGGCTGCAGCGCAATAAACGCTTCCACGTCCATTTCACGCCCACCTCAGCGTCGTGGCTGAACATGGTGGAGAGGTTCTTCCGAGACCTCACCGATAAGCGCATCCGCCACGGTGTCTTTCGTAGCGTCGGCGAACTCACCACCGCCATCGAAGACTACATCGCTCGACACAATCAGCAGCCCAAGCCCTTCATCTGGACTGCTACCGCTTCCGACACCCTTGAGAAGGTCAAGCGCGGCAAAGCCGCTCTTCTTAAGGTTCAATCTGATTGACGCACTACACTAGCTCGTAGGGGCGAGAACTGGCGCCGCCCTCTATTCCAATTGAAAGATGAGCCTGAAGGAGAGAGGCGAAGTAGCTGCGGGTGGAGGGGATTATAGCGTGAGTTGAGGTCGGCGGCGGCAGCTTCTTGACTCTTCGCCGGGCGGGGTAAGGGGGATTGCATAAGGGGGAAGGGGCGGCAGCCCCAATCCCCCTTTGCACGCATCCCAGACGAGACTCCATGGCCGTCTTCGGACAGGGACCTGGGGTGGCGACTCCCTCTCGGATGCGGCTCTTGCTATGGCGCGCGCCAGCGGATCGCCAGGTCTTTGCAGACGCGTTGTAATTCGTTCCGCCGGGCATCAAGCTGTTCGGCGATCTGCGTATCCGAGTGCGCGTCGGCTTGCGCCTGCAGTGCGTCGATCGTTTGGTCGCCGCGCAAGCCACGCACTTCCTCGGGCAGACTGAGCAGCTTTTCCCACGGCGTGCTCCACTCGGCGTACACCTTGCGCAATTTGCCGCGGCGATCGCGCCGCTCGCTGGAAAAGGCACAAGGACGATGAAAGTTCAAGTACGGGTTTAGCCATTCGCGGTAGAACTCATCGATCGTATGCGTCGCGTCCGAGGGCAAAAACTGGTAGCCCATCCACTTGCGCACCACCGCGCCGTTCTTGGTTTCGACCAAGGCATTGTCGTTCGAACGGCGCGCGCGGGATTTCGTAAATTCAACTCGCAACTTTTCGAGCAGTTTGGCGGTTCGATGGTTGATGTATTCGCTGCCATTGTCGGAATGAAAGCCACGCACGCTAAATGGGAATTGCGCCAAAAGCCCTTCCACCAAGGGAATCAAGTAGTTTTCATTGATGTGTTCGACACAACCGACGACCTGCCATTGCGTCACTTCGTCGACCACGTTGATGGTGTAGGCTCCCTTTTCCCCTTCCTGTTCGGGCGAGTGCACGGTGTCGATGCGCAGGTATCCGGGACGCCCGCGCGGCTCGGGTTGGCGGCGTTCGCCGATCGCGACGGGTGTCGGTCGAGTCTTGTCGAGATGCAAACTGTGTCGCCGGAAGACGGCTCATTTCGAGGTGACGCAGTGTCAGAGAACGACCGTGAATCCGAACAGACATCTGAGAGTACTGTCCGCAGATGGCGAAGAGTAGTCGATTGTGAGCGGACGTTTTGGGTGCTGCCGAGGCGCAAGTCCCACGCTGTGAAGTTCCCACAGGACGATTGGTTTGGACAAGACCGGAACATGTTCGGCATTTCCCTTTCCGGCGGTGGAATTCGGTCCGCGACGATCTCTCTAGGATTCTTAGAGGTATTCAAGAACTTCAATCTCTTGCAAAAATCCGACTACGTTTCCTCCGTTTCTGGAGGCGGCTATCCGGCTGCTTACATTCACGCGAAGCTTTGTCACTCGGACAAACCGGATCCGTTTGACGCTGTGTTCAATAAAGATGATCTCGATCACATCAGACATCACCGAAAGTATCTGACTCCAGAAGATAGCTTTCTTAACCAGTTCTGGAGCGGTCTTCGTCTCACCGTGGCGTTCGTCGTGAGTACGCTAATGAACGCTATCTGGATAGCATCACTTGTTGGCGTCGTCTGGTTTGGAGCATGTCTAGCAATCAGAATCTTGCCGCAAGGACCTATCTACACTATCGCCTTGACAGCGTTCGCAGTGGGTGCCGGCGCTTCACTACTTTGGCATTTCTTCCTACATCCGATCCGGCATCGAAGGGTTTGGTCATCCGAAGTCCTGTATAGCGTCGAGGCCGTCTTGCTGTTCATTTTGGTGATCGGGGCGGTTGGCGCCTGGTTCGAGCCGCGACTCGCTGGCACGGAGCGGAGTGACGCCTTTGGTTTGCTAGCGGCTTTGTTTGTGCTTGCGGTCACGGGATTCTTTGCCGATCCGAATGTCCTTACGATGCATCGCTACTATCGCGATCGGATCGCTGAAGCGTTTTTGCGAACGGCTGATCGGGATTCTAGTCGAATGAGACTCCACGAACTCACTGGAGAGGAGGTGCGCGACGCCCCGTATCCGCTTGTCAACACCTGCCTGAATCTCAGGAACAAGGATAGGGACGCCGTTCGAGGAGAACGGGGGAGCGATTATTT
This sequence comes from Bryobacterales bacterium, assembly GCA_965247305.1. GTDB lineage: Bacteria > Acidobacteriota > Terriglobia > Bryobacterales > UBA6623 > CATQHP01. The sequence goes on from OZ252030.1 coordinate 7,260,873, forward strand.
CCTATTGTCTCCTCTTGTACTGTGGGTCTGGGCTCAGTAAGTATTGTCGGACTAACGAAAGCCCTTATGACGGCCTCGGGTTTGCCACCGCCGTAGCAGCTTCAGGTGCCGCACTGAGTCCGGCGATGGGTGTCAAGACCCGCCGTCCTCTTGCCTTTCTAATGACGTTGCTAAATGTCAGGCTAGGATGTTGGCTTCACAATCCCCGTAAGATCGGCAAGTTTAGCAAAATCCCCTGGTGGCCCTGGTACCACCTGAAGGAGTTGATGGCCAAGTCGGGCCTCGAGAGCCCTCGCGTGAACATCTCGGACGGTGGCCATATCGAGAACCTCGGTGTGTTTGAGCTGCTCCGACGCAGCTGTCGACTGATTGTCGCCCTCGATGCTGGGGCGGACTCCAGCTTCAGTTTTGGTGATCTGGGGAACCTGGTCCGGTGAGCACGTGAACAGCTCGGTCTGCACATAGATTTCGGCGAACTACCTCCCGAAAAAGAGATAAGACCGTCTCCATCTTACGGATACTCTCGGTCACACTTCTCGATTGCGCTAGTCCTCCCCATTCCAGGCTCGCCACTTGAAAAGGAATACGGTGGGGCCAGGAAAGGGCTACTCGTCTACGTGAAATCATCCCTCCGAGCTCAGACTCGATTCGACACGAAGACGCCACGAAGTCACGACTACAAGCGCTATCACCCGAGTTTTCCGCACGAATCGACCGCGAACCAATTCTTTGACAAGGATCAGTGGTCTGCGTACTACAAACTGGGTGGGTTCATGGCTGGAGATGTTTTGGTGAGAACGGCGCTGACAAACTAGACCACAGAACGGCGGTTTAAAGCCGTTCAAGGGCGGCGGAAAATTAGACCGCCCGGGTGGTCCGCTGGCATCCATTCGGTGTTTTGTGGAACACGGGAAGGATGTATCGCGTGGAGCTATATGCTCAAGTACGGCGCAGTGTCTACGTCGAAGGGCTGAGTGAACGCGAAGCCGCCAAGCGGTTTGGCTTAGCGCGGGAGACGGTGCGCAAAATGCTGCGCTACGCTGCTCCGCCGGGCTATCGGCGGAGCAAACCGGTGAGACGGCCGAAGCTCGAAGCGTTCACCGGAATCATCGATCAGATCCTGCTCGACGATCAGCAACAACCAAAGAAACAACGTCACACCGCGAAACGCATCTTCGATCGCCTACGCGAGGAGTACGATTTCAGCGGTGGCTACACGATCGTCAAGGACTACGTCCGCGAGAAGAAGCTCGGTGGACAAGAGATGTTCGTGCCACTGGCGCATCCGCCCGGCGACGCGCAGGCCGACTTCGGCGAAGCGGTTGTCGTTATCAATGGAGTCCAGCGCAAGGCGCACTTCTTGGTTGTCGATCTGCCGCACAGCGACGACGCCTTCGTTAAGGCCTTTCCCGCCGAGACGACGGAAGCCTTTTGCGAAGGACACAACGCCGCGTTTCGTTATTTCGACGGCGTGCCACGCAACATCGTCTACGACAACACGACGCTGGCGGTGGCAAGGATTCTCGGCGACGGCACGCGCAAACGTACGCGGGTGTTCAGCGAACTGCAGTCGCACTACCTGTTCGCCGATCGTTTCGGGCGTCCGGGCAAGGGCAACGACAAGGGAAAAGTCGAAGGGCTAGTGGGCTTCGCACGGCGCAATTTCATGGTGCCGATCCCGAGATTCGAGAGTTGGGAAGCCTTCAACGAACACCTCGAAGAGAAGTGCCGAGCCAACCGTGAACGGCGTTTGCGACGGCACACCGAAACCGTCGGCGAACGCTTCGAGCGCGATCGGGAAGCGCTCTTGCCCTTGGCACCGACAGCCTACGATGCCTGCGACAAACGCTCGACAAGGGTGACTTCGTTGTCGCTGGTGCGCTACGCGACAAACGATTATTCGGTGCCAACGCGTTACGGCCACCGCCAGGTCCTGATCAAAGCCTACGTGGATGAGGTAGTGATCTGTTGCGGCAGCGAAGAGATCGCCCGCCATCAGCGCAGCTATGAACGTGAAGAGTTGGTTTTCGATCCGCTGCACTACTTGGCGTTGTTGGAACGCAAGACCAACGCGCTCGATCAAGCCGCGCCGTTGGTCGGCTGGGAGTTGCCGCCGGAGTTTGCGAAGCTGCGACGACTGCTCGAATCGCGGTTGGACAAAGCGGGCAAGCGCGAGTACGTACAGGTCCTGCGACTGTTGGAGGACTTCCCCCTTGAGCACGTCGCAACGGCGGTGCGCCAAGTCTGTCTACTGGGAACGATTGGCTTTGACGCCGTCAAGCATCTACTGCTGTGCGCGATCGAGCAACGTCCGCCGAAGCTCGACTTAACGAAGTATCCCCACCTGCCGACGGCTCAGGTCGAGCAGACGTCGCCGGCATCCTATCTGGCGCTGCTAGCAGGAGCAAGCTGATGGCGAAGTCGAGAATGCTGCTGGAAACCCACCTGAAAGCGCTGCGGCTGCCGACCTTCCTGCGCGAGTACGACAAACTGGCTCGGCGCTGCGCCGCCGAAGGCTTGGACTTTCGGGACTTCCTACAGCAACTCTGCGAGCTGGAACTGGTCGATCGCGAGCAGCGGGCGACCGAGCGTCGCATCAAGGCCGCCAAGTTCCCGGTGACGAAGAGTCTCGACACGTTCGACTTCTTGGCCATACCCTCGGTGAACAAGAAGCTCGTTCTGGAGCTGGCGCGCTGTGAGTTCATCGACCGCCGTGAGAACGTCTTGGCGCTGGGGAACTCCGGCACCGGCAAAACGCATATCGCCTTGGCGCTGGGACTGGCAGCTTGTCAGAGCGGCTATCGCACACGTTTCACCACCGCCGCGGGATTGGTCCATGAACTGCTCGAAGCCCGTGACGAACGGCAACTACTACGGGTCCAGAAACAACTTGCCAAGCAGGATCTACTGATCGTCGATGAACTGGGCTATGTGCCGCTGTCGAAGACCGGGGCAGAGCTGCTGTTCGAGATCTTTTCGCAGCGCTACGAACAGGGCTCGACGTTGCTGACCTCGAACCTGCCGTTCACCGAGTGGACCGAGGTGCTGGGTTCCGAACGCATGACCGGCGCTCTGCTTGACCGGCTCACGCATCACGTCCATATCCTCGAGATGAACGGCGACAGCTACCGCCTCAAGCAAAGCAAAAAGAAGCGCCCGCGCTCTTCAAACTGACCCGCCGGCCGCTCGCGCCGGTTTGCGTGGGCCGTCTTCCACTACGCCTGGGCCGCCCTAAAGGGCGTCCTCAGGCTCCGTTCCAGCCGTCCCACGCAAACCGCTGGATCCCCGCCAACTGGTCTATTTTTGCTCCGCCGAAGCGGTCTACATTTACTCCGCCCTTGACATTTGGGAGTCTATTGCCCAGATATACCATACGGCGATTTGAACATTGGAGAGTTGTTCGAAAAGTGGTCCGATTTGAAAAAACCTGAACGGTTGGATGAGTGGTGTAACAACCTGTGAGCGCGAGGTCCGACCGTGTCGGAAACAGGGGAGCTAGCTGAGTAGTTCGAGCCGCGAACTGCGTATCGCGGTGGAAAGAGAGTCGAATAGAAAATGCTCGTCAAGATCAGGGCAAAGTCAGCAGAAGAGTTCTTCGATCTCTTGAGGCTGACCAATTCTGTCTGGAATATTGGCATCCCCGGTGACACGAACTGGCAGAGCCGAGAGACCTGGACGTTTCGGGGCCAGTGTGACGCGACCTGGCAACTAGTACCGTCTGCTTTCCGGGACAGCACAATTCTAGGATTCAAGCCTAGTTCGGGCAAGCCACCGGAGGAGCCGTTAGAACGGAAGAACGAGGAGCGCCGGGCGCTAGTCGACTTTCTATTCATTGCGGATCGCGTTGGGCTGCGAGTGCCGGGAGATGGGCAGCACTTTCGAGTGCCACAGCTGCCAGGCCACCCCGAACGCGTGCCACTCGACGATTGGCCGTGGGAGTTCGCACTTGAGACGCTCGCCATTGGCCAGCATCACGGCGTTCCAACACGCCTGCTCGATTTTTCCCATACCCCCCTTGTCGCGGCTTTCTTCGCCTGCTACGACGCTTGGGAAGAAATGGGCAAGCCGAAACTGACCGCGCGGCTAGACTCTGATCGCCGTGTTGCCCTCTGGGCAGTTCACCTACCTCTGATCTTTCGGTCAGTTGCTCACGCCACCAAGTGCGGCCTATCCCCGCGCCTGATTCTGGTCACAGCGCCACGGGCGCTCAATACATTTCTCCATCAGCAAGATGGATTCTTCATTGTGGACCTCGCTGCTGATCAGCACGACTACCCCCCTCTCGAGCGGGCCATTGAGGATGTGCAATCAACGATGGTCTCAGCAGGACACGATCAATTCGCCGGCGATGTGTTGGTCAAGATCGAACTCGAATGGAGTCACGTACCCAGGGCGCTAGCGCACTTCTGGAACGAGTTCTATTCTATGGCTCGTGTTGAGCCTACCTATGACATGGTCGTTAAAGCGCTGGAGGATCACCGCTTGCTCTACGCCTGACGTCTAGCCGATAGCTATTCTGTCGGCAGTTCCCGACACACGCAAACAGCGGTCACGCCGGACAGATCCACACTAACTTTCAAACGGGCAAGGGTTATTTCCGTTTGCATGGACACCGGTCCGCAGTGCGCGGACGACTTTCCGTCCAACCCTACTTTCGACGGTCGCTTGAATCAGGCGGTCTACGAAATGGCGCTGGTGTCGATTTCGAAGACAACTGCTGGAGTACCACATTCAATTTCCGTATCTGTTGCCGGGTCGAGCCAGGCCATGTAGGAATTATGCTTTGACATGCACCAGTAGGCTGAGGGCATCGCAACTTGCGAGAGGAACCTTTCTCAACAGCTCTCAAAAAACCGCGTCGCGGCAATACAAAATACTTACCTCATTGGTTCCGAACGACTTCCAGTACTCGACCTGCAAGCTTAACCACATTCCCTCTCAACATCGCCGCTCGAACCGAATGGATTACGGTCTGACACTTGAGTGTGCACTCGCCAACCTTAGCGAATCTAGCCGAAACCCATCGAAATCAGTCTATTTTTCGCAGTCGGCGACGCCTTCTTTCGGCGCTGGCTGGACTCGCGGTTGCCGCGAAGATCGTGTCGTCTCCGGCCAGGGTTCCGACAATGTCGGGCCATTGTGCCGCGTCAAGCGCCAGCGCTACCGCTCCAGCGCCGCCGGGGTTGGTTTTGATGACGACCACGTTGCCGGCTACTTCCAGTCCGGTGAGAAAGTCGGCTAGGACGCGTTTGAGATTGTCGTCAGCGTCGGCCGCGACCGCCGGGTCTGCGCCGAGCCGCCGGGCTTCTTCGTAACCGCCGATTGTTTTTACGATGCCGAATTCACGCAAGTCGCGCGAAAGCGTCACTTGGCTGGTTTCGATGCCTTGTTCGGCGAGTTGAGCCGCCAGGTCGTCTTGAGTGCGGACCGTCCACGAGCGGATCAGCCGCAGAACGAGTTGTCGGCGCTGTCCCGCCCGAGACGGCGTGGTTTTCTAAAGCTGGGGCGTTCACCGGCTCGCCCGCGATCGTGGCCTCGCTGGTGCTAATTAATCGGTTGGTGAGGCTCTCGTGGCATCGGTCGTCCGCACAGGCTAATCCTGCCGACACAAAAATGACGCGTTGCGGCTGTTGCGATGATAAAGCCTAGTAGATTGTCCGGCGTCGACCGTAGGTCCATCTCGGAGCAAACATTCGAAGGCGCAGCCTGGCTACTCTTCGCTCTTTCTTGTCGCATCCATGAAAAACAAATTCCGTGCTGGCCCGTATAAAAGAGTAGACGGACCTGTTTCGACGATACTTATAACGGCACGGCAAGTAATCTGGAGTGGGACCCGACAACAAAAAAATATGAAGATGTCGCCGAAACGTTGGCTCCTTGCGATCGGGATCGGTCTCGTCGCCGGGGTGGTTGTCTTTTTTCTGTTCCCGCTGATCATCGTGTCCGCGGTGAGCGCGGTCGTAGCGTCGCTCGTGACAATCGCCGTCTACCGCGTCCTCGATTCGAACAAGACCGCGGATCAGCCACCGAAACCTGACCCGCGCAAAGAGTTGCGAGGGCTGCTCGACGGCCTGATCGAGCTCAACATTCGTATCCGTGAGGAAGGATTAAGCGACCAAGCCCTATCGCGCTTCGAAGGCATTATCGACAAGCTACGCGCACTCTTGCCAGGAATCAATCAACGCTATCCTACAAACGAGTTGACGTGGACCCTGAATCAAATGGCGAAAGAGTACCTACCCAAAGTTGTGAACCCCTTTGTGGCTCTCTCAGCGGCGGATCGCGACCAGCGGCAGGCTGAACTGATGACCAGCCTCGACGGGCTCGAGGCGGAAGTCGACAATGTCGCGGAACTGATTCGAGGCGATAAGTTGGGAGACTTCAAAGCAAAAGCGGCCTTCCTCAGGGCCCGATTTGTGCAGGGCGTGTGACGAGGACCGGAGAAAACTGAATGAGCGAGCCAGACACAACCCAACCTTCTACACCCGCGGAGGTAGTCCAAGAGCCAGCGGAGGCAGTTCCAGGGCCGTCGGAGGCGGTTCCAGAGCCGGCACCCGCGCTAGTTGCCACTCGCCCCAAGGGAGTCGATGATGCCGCCGCGGTTCAGCTTGAGCAGCAGGCCGGCGAATTGGCCTTGCAAGTTACGACAAGTCCCGAGGACCGTAAACTTGCCAGGCGTCTGAGCGCATTAGGGGTTAAGGACCAACAGAAGGCTTCGAAGGAAATCGGCCTTCTCAAGACCAGAGTCGGCACGATGCTCAAACAGCTCGACGGCGACGGCGGCGAGATCCCAAAGACGCTGATGCAACTGCGCGAGACGATGGACGAGATCAACCCGCAAGTGCTCGGCCAACCCACCGGCATTTCAAAGCTCTTCGGAAAGGTTCCTGGTGTCGGGAAAGTCCTCAAGCGCATCGCGATGAAATACGAGACGGTGCAATCCCAGATCGACAACATCATGAACGGACTGCGGCACGGTAAAGATAAGCTGTTGCAGGACAACGCCGAGCTCGATCAGCTCTATGAGCAAGTCACCGAGGCGCAGGTCGGCGTGCAGAAGGCCGCCTATTTGGGCGAGTTATTGTGGCAAAAAATCGACGATCAGTTGGTTGACGCGGACAATACCGCGACCCGGCAAAAATTGCAGGCGATGATGCATCGCGTCGCGATGCGCGTACAGGATCTGCGCACCATGGAACAGGTCAACTTGCAGTTTTTCGCATCCATCGATATGACGGTGCAAAACAACGATACGTTGTGCGAACAAGTCGACCGCACGGTGATGGTCACCCAAAGCTTGCTCACGGTCGGTTTGTCGATACAGGCCGCGCTCGCGAACCAAAAGCAAATCGCCGGCGCCGTGAAGAGCGTCCAAGAGAGTACGGCCGCGATGCTTGAGGCAAACGCCTCGGCGATCGGGGCGCAAACGCGAGAGATCGGAGAGATGCAGAACAACCCGGTCATCGCGCTCGACAGTGTGAAAAACGCCTACAACACTTTAGTTGGCGCCATGGACGAGATGGAGATGATCCGCAGCGCCGGCACGGAGAAAGCCCGAGCGGGTATCGCCGAACTCACCAAGATGTCCGCGGCTCTCGAACCAAAAGTCGAGGCGTTGGCCGCGGCCAGGGAATTGCCCGCGGCAGAGATCCCCGGCGGCGTAACTGGAATCATCGAAGCGCCGGCCGAGGAGCCGACGGCGGAGGGACAGGCGTAGATGGATACTCTACTCGCCCCCGAGGACGTACGCTCGTACGACGAACAGTTTGCGGCGATCCGCGCGATGCGGAAACCGGTTGCGCCGGCGCAACGCTTTGTTTATTCCATCGAAAATGTCGAGGCGGATGGCTACATTCGATTCGAAGGCAAGTCGTACCGAGTGCAGAGCATCTTTACCTATGAGCGTGAAGGGTACCGTTGGCCCGAGCTGACGCTGTACTGCCTCAACGACGGCGCGACGCAATATCTGGAATGGGAAAAGGAAGACGAGGTATCCGTATACATTAGTCGCGAGAAGCTGACATTCGAGCAGGTTGGTATCAACAACAAGGAGCACCTTTGGGACATCTCAGAAAAGGAATCGGGGCGCGTTCGATACGGCGGTCGCACTTTCGAATACCATGAGGACTCCGCTGTGAGCTATATCCGAGATGGGAAGGGCGAGCCGTTTCATCAGTACCTCTTTGCCGCTGATGCCAATAAGGCGTACATCTCGGTCGAGGAGTGGGGCGATGATGACGACGGCTACGAGCACAACGTCATCTTGAGTGAAAAGATCGACCCACGCTCGATTGAAGTTCTCGTGGCCGGAGGCGACGCTTGATCGAGTACAAAGACGAGCGCTGCGGAGATCTGAGGCTCCGGCTCTTCAGGGGGCCGCTCGAACTCAACACGTTTCCAGTCTTGGAGCGCCGTGCGATTCGAATTACATCCTGCGCGATCGATGCCTCGATCATCGGGGCGAGTCACGCGGTTCAATTCGAGATAGGGAATGAGATCCTCACTGAAGTGTTGGCGTGTGGACCCGAGGCGGTTCGGCAACACGATCACCAACTAGTCGGAGTTTGGCGGCTTGGCGACGCCGTTGCACCCGAGCCATTTGCCGGACTCTCGTATTCGTTTTCGAGCGAACTCATTTCGCTCGACGAGGCGGGAAGCGCGCTCGCAAATCTGCGTCGGGCGATGGCAGTGGCGGACGGAGCCGCTAACATTGGCCTGTCATTCCAGTTTCCGTCCGTCGACGAGACACGAGCGGCGGAGACTATTCTTTGGGTCGACGCGAGCAAGGCAACCGTAGCTGTAAGGTCGGCCCACGTCTATCCGACGGAGAACGTCGTTGTCTTCAGTCAGTCTCGGGTCTCTGTGTCGGCGTCTGTCCGGCGAGTCATATCACAGACGGAACTTGTAAAGGTCTGACGGAACATGAAAGTCATCCACCCGAGCACGGCCGCGTTAATATCGATCGCCGTAACGATATGTCTCGCTCTAAGCGGATGCGGGCTCTCGGATCAGGTTCTGAGCCGAGCTCAAGAAACTCGCGACACGATTGACCGCAGAGCTCGGGATCTAGAAGCCTCGCAAAAAGAGTTCGAACAGTTTCGTGCGTCCGACGCCTACGAAGCGTTTGGACGCGCAGCTGCCAGAGAACAATGGTCCGAGCACCTCGACAATGCAGAGAACCAGTTGGCACTCGCGAAGAGTACGTTTCAATCCGAGGTAGAGCCGATTCTTGAGCAAAACCAAGGTGATCAGGGGCGCCAACTGCTCCAGGCACTTGACAAGATCTCGCCGATGCTCGATGTGGCGCGGCAAGGGGGCGGTCTGTGGAGCGAGCGTCGGAAACTTATCGAGGAAGCAAGCAACGACGCTGATGGGTTGAGGTCACGCGCCGCGAGCGATTGGGAAGTAATCCGAGATGGCTTCCCTGCCCTTCAGGCGACGGCAAGTAAGGCCTCGCGGGAGTTCCCAGACAGCGAGGCTGACATTCAGCGGGTTATCGCGCCTGTCGCCAACTTATTCGCTCAATCGCAAGCGGCGTCTACAAGCATCGATCGTGAGTTTGGCTTGCACAACTCTGGCGGAAACGCCGATATTGGCCTGCTGCTAACCGACGTCGATCGCCTCAAAACGAATCGCGAAGGCTTTGGCCAATTGTCCGCCGAGGTGGAGGCCAAACTTACGGAATTGTCGGTGAGCTACTCGAAGACGTTGGTCGACATGAAGGCCGACTTCCTTCTCAACATCCGCCGACAGAGCTGGGACGAGTCCGCCGACTCACCACCCCTCCACAATCTCGATTACGCGCCGAAAATTGTGGATAGCCCGACCTTTGAGCACTTTGATGCGATCCCAGGATCACTCGCCAGATACAAGAAGGGGTGGATGTCCGATGATTTCTCCCTTCTGGCGGGTGTCGATGCGAATCGATGGAACTCCCTGAAAATTGATACCACCGAGCGCTGGCCGCGCAGCGACAACGAGGCTGAGTACTGGCTTGAGACGGCGACGGAGAAATATTTTCACAAGTATCACGTCGTTCAAAATGGCGAGGCATCCGAGACGGACTGGGTTCCCGTCGCTGCGGCATTTTTCTTTGCGAACCTCGACAATCTCGGGATGGATGTTGAGTCCAAACCATACGGGGTTTTCGAGGAAAACAAGTTAACGCATGCCGCGCCACCCGGAATGGCCTACGTCGGGAACAGCCGCTACGGGCGCTGGGAGCGCCGCGGTGGCGGGATGGTCTGGACGTGGCTTGGACCTTATCTGTTGTATTCCACGCTTTTCGGGAACCCTTATCGCTACACCCGTAACGAATGGAACACCTGGCACGGCGGGTACTATGGGCAGCGCCCGTACTACGGCGGCACGAGCACGGGTCCCGCCTACGGTACAAGAAGCCGCGGAACGCAAAGTTCGTCGACTTTCAGCGGTTCTAACTTTGGGCGCTCGGGTGGATTTGGCCGGCCTGCCGGCTCGGTCCGAGGTGCCGGTCCCGCCGGCCACGGCGGAGCGTTCGGCGCTAGCGGCAAGTAAACCGAAATAGAGATTGATCGAAAATGCTAATTTTTGAAACCCTGGTGCAGGGCGCCGTCGACACACTTTTCGTATTGGCCATTTTGGTGATCGCGAAAAAATTTCGCGATGCGCGGTTTCGAGCGGCCCTGCAATCCGCCGAGTGTGAGCCGGATGAGCGTTCGGCCGACTACCAGATCGAGGAGCGCAGCAATTTGGCGGTGGCCCTGCGAAGATGCGGGCTGAGTATCGGGTTCGGATTCGGGCTCGCCGGAGTCGTAAGTGGCGGCGTAGTTCGATTCGATGCCGGGTGGGCGGTCGTTCTCGAAAACATGGGAGAACTGCTCGGCTACTGCGTCTTGCTACTGGTGTTTCTCTTGGTGGCGGAAATGATCGCCGAGCACATTATCTTGCCGAAGGTAAACAATACGCTGGAACTCAAGAATGGCAACAACGCCGTTGGGTTAGCGGAGTTCGGAGTGTTTACCGCAACTGGGCTCGTTGCCTTTGGCTCATTTAATGGCGAGGGCGGCGGTTGGACCACGGCGCTCGCCTTCTTCGGCATGGGTCAAGTCGCACTTCTTCTGTTTGCGCTGATCTATGAATGGGTGACCCCATTTAATATGGTCGACTTGATTCGCCAGGGCAACGCGGCTGCGGGGCTGATGCTTGGCGGACTCTCATTACGCTGGGCATTATTCTTTGCTTTGCGATTTCGGGCCCTTTCACCACCTGGACTGAGGGGATAACGGGCTTCGCGATCGCCGCGGGGATCGGAATCGTTCTGTTGATCCCTTTCCAAATTTTGATCGACAAATTCCTTTTGCCGAACACAACACTTCAGATCGAGGTCGAGCGAGATCAAAACCTCGCAGCCTGCGCCGTAACGGTCTGCGCGCAAGTAACACTGGCGATTATGATCGGTTCGTTGGTGGCGGTTTAGCGCGTTTTCTGAACGGCCCGCGCCAGCCTCCGCTAGAAACTTAATGTTCGCGAATCTGATGACTTTCGGTGGCACGACCGTCAGGGAGTGCGTTGGCCAAGGCTCAACTGTGTCAATTGAGGCGGGCCCTGTTGGAGGATTCTCAGCAGGGCCAAGGTTCAAGCGGAAGAGGCAATCCCCGCCAACGCACTCCCTTACAGTCGCGCCACCGAAATTCAACGACTGGCCAGCGAAGTAGGCGGTCGATACTGGTTTCAAATACACCCTAGGCGTACTCCAGACCCTTGTAGCCGAGGCGCGCCAAGCAACGCTCCGCGGCGCGAACTCCGCGATACTGGGCCTCTTCGAATATTGAGATTCCGCTCAGGTCGGAGGCTCCGAACTGTACCCGGCCGCCATAGTCTTCGATCTGTTGTCGTTCGTCGCCGCTCACGAGGCCCGGAGTCGGCCGGATCATGGCGTGTCCGAACCGCATTACATCCAGTCGCGCAACATGATCACCGACTCCCGGGTGCGCTTTTTCGAGGTCCGCAAGGATTTCGTCGCGACGGCTATCCCACGTCCCCTCCATAAGGTCGGCGCGCGATCGAGCGGGACTCGTTTCGCTCATCGCCCGATAGTAGGTCCAAATCGTCTTGCCGCTGTCGCCACCGATCTGATGGTTGGCATTCACGTACCCCAGCGCCGGTGAGTCGTAGATTATATTCTCCCAAGCAGTCGGAAATCCCTCGCCAGCGGGAGGGTCTTCCATCGTCAGATTCGCAACCATCCACGGCGAGTAAGTGAAGCCTGACAGCGAAGGCAGCTCCACCGCGATTTCAGGCATTAGGTAGGGAACCAGGAATAGCGGCGCCGCGAAAGCCACCGCCTCCACCTCATAAACCGTTGAGCCGCACGTGATCTCGACTCCACCCGGCAGCTCTCGAATTCGTCGCACCGCCGACCCCGTTAGGACAAATCTACCGATCCGCTCAAGCAGCCGACCGACGATCCAGCCATTCCCCTCAGGCCACGTGAGTACCCCAATGTCATTCTCCGGGCGGGCGGCAAAATAGTGAATACCGGCCCAGGCGGATACCGCCGAGTAAGAAGCTCCGTAGTCGTCCCGGCAGCCATAGTCGACGTACCAGTGGAGTCGCTCAGAGAAGAATCCCTCCTCGACCATCCAAGTCTTCATGGACTGATGATCTAACTCGGCTGTCTGCTCGGGACGGCGGATCGGGATGGTGAACTCGCCTCCCTGGCGGTAAAACTCCATGCGATCCCAGAAACGATCAAACTGATCTTTTTCCGCGGTAGCGGCATCGGGCCCGGGCTCGATCCCTTCAGTCCACTCGCCGTCGATGAACAGCCGATTCAAAGGCTCGCGGCAAATATGCTCCTGGCTCCAGCGCCCGTCCTGAAGCACTCCCAGCTCCTCAAATAGTTCGTGAACCAGCGGAATGCGGCGATCCGGTAACGGCACGTAGTGCGCGCCCCAGGGATATGACATGCCCGCATCGTCCCCCGAACGCGAGTTCCCCCCAGCCTGCTTCTCAAGCTCTAGAACAACGAACTCCCGGAACCCCAGCTTGTCCAATCGCCATGCAGCCGAAAGGCCGGCGATGCCCCCGCCGACGATGGCGAGTGGAATCTTTATCCGCTCCTCGATCGATTGCTCGGCAGCGCCGTCGCGGATTCGATGGCCGACGGCGCTGCTGCGATCGGCAAAGCCGCCTTCAATCGGCCTGGGCGGACGGCGCAGGCAAGCTGGAAAACCGCTCACCGCCCCGCCGGCCGCTGCTCGCAGAAAACGCCTCCGGGATACCTGAGAGTAGGACGGCATACGCGAAGCGTTCAGGCTACCAGCAGATAGATTAACCTGTCCCTGATGGGGAGCGCTTCGATTCGGCCACGGACGGCGACCCTGCTTCTGGCCCTTTCGATGTTCTTTACCGGCGCCGCCGGTTTCATTTTCGAATGCATCCTCAGTACCGTCGCCAGCTATATCCTCGGAAATAGCATTGAGCAATTCTCGGTAACCATCTCGCTGATGATGCTGATGATGGGCTTTGCCGGATACTGGCAGAGCAAACTGAGTGACGATCATTTGATCGAGAAATTTCTCGCCGTCGAGACCGCACTGGCATTGCTTGGCGGGTTCTCTCCCATCCTGGTTTACGGTGCCTACGCCACGATGGAGACCCACTTTGCGCTAGTGCAATACTTTTTCGTTTTGTCGATCGGATTCTTGATTGGCCTGGAAATCCCGCTAGTCCTGCGAATCAACCGGCGCTTCGTACCCAAGCTGAAGTCGAACATCGCCACCGTATTTTCGACTGACTACGTCGGCGCGTTTATTGGAGCGCTCGTATGGGTGTTCGTGTTCCTTAGGTACTTTCCGCTTACGGAAATCGGCTTCTTTGTCGCGGGAATCAACTTCGCCGTCGCGGTGGTCACCTACCTCTACTTTTCATCCCACGGGGTCGTCAAGCACAAGATACCGGCCTTCGCCGCGATCGCCCTCACGGCCATCGCGCTGTCGATTGGATACGCGCGAAACGGTGATTGGAATCAAATATTCGAGCAACGATTCTACGACCGGCCGATCGTGGTGTCTCGTACGACCCGGTACCAACACATCGTCATGACGGCAGCGACCGATCCAACCGACTACCGCTTGTTCATCAATGGAAATCTACAGTTTTCGAGTCGCGACGAACACATCTATCACGAGATGCTGGTCCACCCGGCGCTAACTCTGGCGGAGCAAAACGAGCGAGTGTTGATGCTTGGCGGCGGGGACGGCCTCGCCCTTCGAGAAGTATTGAAGCAGTCGACGGTCCGCGAGGTGACGCTGGTCGATATCGACCCGGAAATGATTGAGCTGGCTCGCTCGCATCCGACCCTAAGCGAGCTGAACGCGGGTGCGTTCGAGGACGCGCGTGTCGAAGCCTCGTTTCTCGATCTCGTGACGCCCTCGGGGATAGAAGCTCCGGTCTATGAATACTCCGGCGTCGTCAGCGATGGACTTTCTGCTGGAGTTGAGGAAGCTGCTCGTGTGTCGGTTTATACGGTCGACGCGGACAGGCTGGTCGACTTGTTGCCCGGCGGTCAGGACGTCGTCTTGATCGATCTACCGGACCCGAACAGCGTCGAACTTACCAAGCTGTACAGTCTGGAGTTCTATCTGAAGCTGCGGCGGCTGCTCAGTGACGGCGCGATGCTCGCAATTCAGGCGACATCGCCCTATCACGCGAAGGAGTCATTCTTGTGCATCCGTCGAACCCTGGAGGCTGCCGGTTACACGACCCTTCCGTATCATGATGACGTGCCGAGTTTCGGCGACTGGGGTTGGATTCTCGCGTGGGAGAGCGACCGTCAAACTAGAGAGATTGAAGCGGCAATCACGCGGCTGGAGGGCTTTGGATTGCCGGCCGACGATCTGAGGTATTTGACGCCCGAACGATTCCGGGCATCTCTCGTGTTTGGAAAGGGCGGGTTGGAATCGACAAGCCAAGAGGTAAATCGCCTAATGCGGCCAGTCCTGCTCAATTTCTATCTATCAGAAAGTTGGCAGTACTAGACGGCCTGAAGTTGCTCAAAACCGATTGCACGGAGCATTAGCGCCCGCCGGCGGGGTTTTGGGACGCCCTCGATGATAGATTGTGGCCTCGTTCGTGTCAACAGGAAAGACGGCGCAAGCAAAGTCTGAACAATGCTGGTTGGATCTCCGCCAAACGGCCAAGCGTTATTCGGACGCCTCGTCCTACGTGGATTTCGAGAATCTCACGACCGTACGATCGGAATTCTCCGACACCAGCCTCTCTCCACGTTTTCGAAATGGGCGACCCTCCTGGTTGGGCGCGTCGTGTAGTTTTCGGACTTTGCTGCATTCGGTTACCTAGATACTGGTACTGTCAACTTGTCGCCGAAAGCGACTGGATGGGCTGCCAAAAACCGTCGCTGAGTTTGCGGGCGACAATCCTCCAACCCTGACCGTGCCGCTGCTGCCACAGCGCCCAACCTGAGTCGATGCCATCGGCCAAATACAGCGGTGACCAATAGACTCCTTGGCCCGCGCTCAATTCGCGGCTGCGTGAGCGCCTCCCATTTCGAAACGACGTGCTGTGAAGTCGCTCTTGGTGACCGGCGTAGCGGTTCCATACGAATCGCGCGGTCCCATCGCCGTGTACGTCGAAACTCGGTTGGAGCGCGGCGCCTTGATCGTCCACGTTTACGATTAGCGGTCGCGAAAAGTCCTGAGCCGACAACAGCCAGAACTGAATCAGGAGCAATGGTAGCGCTCGGCTCAACACCTGAAGAATGCTATCACGGAGCTGGAATCGGTCGAGTAGGAGCACGGTCTGAACGCTTTCGACAATTAATATGTACGTGAGTGGTGAGTTGACACAGGAACTCTTGGATGGAGGAAGTCGTTTTTTTGCGCCTTCGCCTCCGCGAGCACGAGCAAGGCCAGCCCCACAATCGAGTTAGATAGGTCGTCGTCACAGATAACTGCTTGTGAATCGCGCTTCGCCGAGGTTCCGCCTTGAGCCAGTCCCCCCTCAGAATCGTTCCGAAACCGGCAATTCAGCCCCTCGACGTATCGCCGCGAAAAAATAGATTCACGGTGACCTGGCGGCGGCCTGAAATCGCTCAGAGGTTTATAAACAGGGCGTTAGAGTGGCGCGGTCGGGCTTCTGAGCTGCTTTCGGAGCGGCGTTTATGGCAGCGTTGTTTTCAACACTTAACCCGACGCACGATTCGCGTGGTAGGCTCCAACCGTAGGAACAAACAGATGGCAGACGATCAGTCGGATCGAGAACAGGGTGAAGGCGATGAAACACCGGTTGGACCTGGAGCGTCGCTAGGGCTTGGAGTAGGACTTGGAGTAGCATTTGGGGCCGCAATCGGCGCGGCCCTGGACAACGTTGCAATGGGTGTGTCCATGGGCATTGTATTCGGTGCGGCCCTCGGCTATTCGGCAGGTCCAGCACTTGTAGCAATGTTCAAGAAGTAGTGGCTGGACGTTAAATCCCACGAAACAAACGACAGAGGCCTCGTGAGCGGAAAGGTTTTGGTAAATCTCCTTTCGCCGAGGTTCCGCGCAGAGCCGGTCACCCATCCGTATCGCTCCGAAACCGCCATTTTCGCCGTTCGAGCCATAGCCACTATAAATTATTTTCAGACCCACCTGACGGCAGCCCAAAATTGCTCAAAGGCCCATAAACAAGGCGTTAGAGAGCATTGGCGGGGGTTTTGGCACCCTTTCAAACGGAAGATTGAGGCATCGTTTGTTTCCGCCACATAACCGGGTCAAGCGCCCTGAGCGGCAAGAATCGGCGGATCTTGATTGGGCAAACCATCAGCCATTACAAGATCCTGGAGAAGCTCGGCTCGCTATGACCGGTAACCACGACCTTGTCCCCCTCGCGGGCGAAGACCTTGGCGATGGGCTTGCCAATACCACTCGTAGCTCTGGTAATAAATGGCGACGTTTCCGTTAAGTCTAGTGAGACTTGTCACCCATGGATTGGCAGCTTGCGTCGATGTCTTGCGGCACGCTCGAGCGAGCTCAGACCCTGACTTGAGACTCAGGTGCTCCCACCTCGATCAAGCTTCCTACCCTCGGTTTACAGGTCAATGTCCGCCAAATCCATGTTACAATTCGCGCGTCAGGGGATAGCCGCGGAGGCGGCCGTTTATCCTGCCCGTTCATCCCACCTCGATATACGAGTTTACGATGACGAAGCTGCCGATCCCTCGCCGGTCGTTCTTGAAAGCGGCCGGAGTCGCCATGGCGACTCCGCTGCTGGAATCGCACGGGCAGGCCGATTCGCTGGATAGCGCCAGCAGCCCCGCCCAGCGATTCGTCTGCGTGGGCACGTATCTTGGTTTCTATCAGAAGGCGTTCTATCCTCGGCAAGCCGGCTTCCACTACGAGACGTCCGAGCTGCTGAAACCGATCGAACGGTTTCGCGACCAGTGTACGGTATTCTCCGGTCTGGACCACCGCGCGGGCAACGGCCACAAGAACTGGAGCACATTCCTGACGGGCAAGCATCTGGGGGAAGTTTCTCTGGACCAGATCGTGGCGGAGAAGATTGGCCAAGCAGCGCGCTTCGATTCCATCCAGATCAGCGCAGGCAAGGTCAGCCGGCCGATGAACTTTATGCGCAGCGGCGTCGCCCTGCCCATGATCGAACGACCGAGCGTGCTTTACAAAAAGCTGTTCGCTTCCCCCGAAGATCAAGAGCGCATGGATTATCTGCTCGATAGCGGGCAAAGTGCGCTGGATAAAGTCCTGGGTGAGGCCAAACGGTTGCAAAGCTCGGTGAGCACACGCGACCGTGAGAAACTTGACGAATACTTCAGCGCAGTGCGTGAAGTCGAGCGTCGCGTTCAAAAGCAGCGGGACGGTCGGGACACGCCGGTCCCAACAGTGGATTACAGGCTGCCCGACTTCGATCCCATTGCTCCCACGCTCATGCTCGAGTGCGAGGACATCATGTACGACCTGATGGCGCTCGCTCTGCAAACCGACTCGACACGTGTGATTACCATGAATGTCGGTGGGCTCGGCCAGGTCTTCACGTTGGATGGCAGAACCTTGCGCGCCGGCTACCATGCGTTGTCTCACCACGGCAAAGATCCAGACAAGATTCGGGATCTTATCCGGGTGGAACTGGAACACATGAAGTGTCTGGCTCGGTTCCTGGAGCAGCTTAAGCACAAGACTGATGATCAAAACCAGCCGCTGCTGGATTCAACCATCGTCCTGCTGGGAAGCGGGATGGGAGACGCCAGCCGGCATTCCAACCGAGATTTGCCCACACTGGTCGCCGGCGGTGGCTTGAAGCACGGCCAACACATTGCCATCGATCCGCAGAGCGACACGTCGAGTACACCGCTACTGGGCGACCTCTATCTGACCCTGATGCAGCAACTCGGTTTGGAAGTTGACGCGTTCTCGAACGCCAGCCGCAACATGAATGAATATCTTGTGTAGATTCTTGCAAGCTGCACTCTGGACTGCATCGTATCTCCTGGTTGCCTGCGGGCAACTCCGCGCCGCGGATGAGTTCCCCCTGGAGTTCTTCCGCGCGCATTGCGTTTCTTGCCACAACGCTGGCCAAGCCAACGCCGGCATTCGGCTCGATGACGCGCACCGACGTGATTGGTCCCAGCACGAGACGTCGGAGTTCTTTCAGCGGGTCTTGAAAGCCGTTCGCAATGGCCAGATGCCGCCCCAAGGCGCCTCCCGGCTGAGAGAGGATCAGCGGCACGAGGCGAGCGAGGCGTTGCATTCGATGCTGATCGAACGCTCCAGCACGGGCGGCACGGTACTACGCCGGTTGAACCGCTTCGAGTACGAAAACACGATCCGTCGGGTGTTCGGCGTGGACTTTCAAGCGCCCCCCAGCTTTCCGGCCGACAATGCGCTGCACGGCTTTGATAATTCCGGTGACGGACTTGTTGTGTCACCTCCGTTGATGGAGGCCTACTACCAGGCTGCGATTTCCGTGGCGGACCAGATGCTCCCCCCGCCGCGTCAGCCTGTCCCGTCGACAAATACACAAATGGCAGCCTCGGATCTGGTGATCAGCTATTCATCCGGAGCGATCATAGGCGGCGCCATGCGTCTGGCGGCCAAGACTGATCAAATGTGGCGCAGCTCGACCTGGCCGGAGAAGTTCGAGACTCGCCACGCCGGGACCTATCGCATTCGCATCTCGGCGTCGCGTTTCGCACCGCCGTCCAAAGCCTGGCCGGAATTCGACGAACCCATGGCATTGCAGGTCCGCGCGCGTTCGCTGAATGAGAAGGATGGCGACCCGGTCAGCCTGCAGCGGCTCTTGGCTGAATTCGAAGTGACACGAGACGCGCCCGAAGAGTTCGAATGCGTCGTCGAGCTGTTCCCTGCGGAAACGCCTGTCTTTTACTTCGCCAATGCGTTGCTCGATGGCGACCGTGACGATCGGGACTTGGTGGAAGCGGTGCTCCGGAAGATGTTCGACAAAGACCCTCGGCTGTTGGCCGGGTGGTTGAAGGTCGAGCACGGATCCGGACTGCGTGGCGGGCTAGGCTGGGACCGTGTCAAGGCGATCCGAGACGCCGACGAGCTCGACCTCTCCGAAGTCGACATGAGCGAAGAAGCCGTCGACGCACTTGTCGTGAGGATGACGAGCAATCCGGGACTCTACGTGGAAACGGTCATCTACCAGTTGTTCGAAGAAGGACCGGCTTTAGAAATTCATGAAGTCAACGTCGAAGGTCCCCTGAAGCTCACCAGCACTCCCGTGGAAAAACGCCGGGAAGAAGCCGCCCGCCGTTTTCTTGGCCGGCGCGGCGCTGAGTCCGACGACGAGTACTTGCGTTCATTCTTGCGGCGATTTCTGACCGGGGCCTTCCGGCGGCCGGCGACGGAAATGGACGTCGAGCAATACGCCGCCGTGGCGATGGACCATGTCGGGCAAGGTCATCAGCTCAAGGACGGTCTGCACCTGGCCATTCGAACAGCACTGATGTCTCCGTACTTCCTCTACCGTGGTCACCATACCGGTCGTATGGACGACTTCGATCTGGCGGCTCGGCTCTCGTACTTTCTGACAGGCGGTCCGCCGGACGAGAAGCTGTTTGCCGCCGCCACGAAGCGCGAGCTTGCGTCAGGTGCAAAGTTGGAGGAACACGCTAGGCGGCTGCTGCAGTCGGCGGGGCTGGACAATTTTGTGAGCGATTTCACCGGCCAATGGCTGAGGATACGGGAACTGCCGGACATCATGCCCGACGCGCGACTGTTTCCGAGCTTCACGCCAGAGCTCCGCGAGGCGATGATCGCGGAAACGGAGCTATTCTTTGCCGAGATCCTCCGAGAAAACTTGCCGCTGGATACGTTCATCAACCCGGACTTCACCTTTCTTAACCAACGACTAGCCGAGAGCATCTACGGCCGCGGCGACGTTCAAGATGAAGATCAGCGTTTCGTGCGCGTGGCCCTTGAACAGGAACATCATTTCGGCGGATTGCTCGGCCAGGCAAGCGTCATGATGGCCACAGCCAACGGCGTGGACACTGAACCGGTCGTCCGTGGCGTGTGGGTCCTGGAAAACATCCTGGGCGATCCCACACCGCCGCCGCCCGACAACGTTCCGGCTCTCACACCCGACACACGCGGCGCCAAGACGATTCGCGAGTTGCTGGCCGCCCACCGCGCGGATGCCAATTGCGCGATCTGTCACCGCCGGATTGACCCGCCCGGCTTAGTGCTGGAAAACTTCGATCCGGTCGGTCGGTGGCGCACTCACTATCCGCGATATACGACCAACGCCGAGGGCCAAGTGGTGGTGACCGCCGGACCTGCCATTGACGCTACGGCCCAACTTTCGGACGGCACGCAGTTCAAGAGCGTCAGCGATCTCAAACGCTACGTGTTGGCCAACATCGACCAGTTCGCCAGTTGTCTGTCGGAGAAGTTGCTCACTTACGCCACCGGCCGACCCACTAGCTATGCCGAGAAGCATGAGATCCAACAAATCGTGGCTGCCGTACGGCACCGTGGTAACGGCTTCCAGGATCTTCTGATCGGGCTCATTCAGAGCGAAGCCTTCCGAATCAAGTAAGGCGGATTAAGACGTGGGACGACGATCGGCTCCTGGTAGGGTACTGTCAACTTGTCGGCGAAAGACGCAGGCCAGACTGGAGCCGCAGCCCCGTTTAACGTCCGCCGAGGCTCTGGGCACACGTCACCTCTCGCCATTCGGTGAGCGCTTTGGCTCGTAGGTGCCGATAGTGTTCCGCCTTCAGACCGTGCCGACAGAGTCGGAATAGATTGTTGATCGCCCCATGGCTCGATAAAAAACTCTGTGCGTGTCGCATCGACTTGAACCGTCGCATCTGCCGCTCCCGTTGCCGCGTTACTTCGTGCGAAACCTCAGCCCGATTGTTTCGCCAGCGATCCTGAACGTGCCTCACACTCGGCAGAACTTCTCGTCGAGCGGCTCCATAACTGCGCAGCTTGTCGGTGACGATCACACGCGGCACATAGCGTAAACCCTTCAGGAGTTTCCTAAAGAAGCGCTTGGCCGCCCGCTTGTCACGGCGCTTCTGAACCAGAATGTCGAGCACATCGCCGTCCTGATCAACCGCACGCCAGAGGTAATACTGTTGGCCGTTGATCGTGATGAAGACTTCGTCGAGGAACCAAGTATCGCCTGGCCGTGCCTGGCGCCGGCGAAGGGTTCGAGCATAGGAGCGTCCGAACTTGAGACACCATTGCCGAACGGACTCGTGGCTAACAGTGATTCCACGTTCAGCCAAGAGATCTACGACATCTCGGAAGCTCAGACAGAAACGGTAATACAGCCATACGGCGTGGGCAATGACCTCGCCGGGATAGCGATGACCAGCGTAGAGATTCCGGGACGACTCCATCCCCAGATCATGCCCAGGCGGCACGACCATTCGTCAACTTGACAGTACCCTCTAACACCCTGTTTATAGGCCTCCGAGCGATTTAGGGCCATTGTCAGCTCGGCGTGAAATTAATTTTCATTAGAGATGCGTGGAACGGCCGAAATGACGGTTTCCGAGCGATTCTGATGCAGAAACAGGATCGAAGCGGAACACCGGCACAAGGCGATTTCACATTCGGCACCGATGCCAGGGAGCCGATCGTCGCGAGCGATTGGTCGACGGGAGGGGGTCGGGTCGGTGTGCTGACTCGCCGCCTCGTGGACGCGTGACTGGCGTCACCAGAGGGCGGTTACCCGCACGGGTACTTGCCCGCCAGGCCCGTGGCCCGGACGTCCGCCTCGGTGGTCGGCTAGCGCACCGGTCGATCCCAGCAGCCCACCCGATCAATCGGGCGATCGTCACATGCGTACCGCGCACCCCACCAAGACTTCGTGGCGGTCGCTCGGCTCGACCGCGGAACGTCCGTCAGTAAACCGCGGCGGGGGCCACGGTCGATCCCGTCGCTCCCTGTATTTTCAGTGGCTGCATGACGAACGCGAACTCATAGACTTCCCGCGCCACGAGCTCCTCCAGATTCATTCTCTCGAGCAGATGAATCCCGTTGACGACGAGCATGATCTGATGGATGGGTAGCGAGATCGCCGGATCGGGATTCGGTTGAACCTCCACGGGCTGATTGTCGGCGCCCACCAGCATGGGGTCCTGGGCGACGAGCCATTCAGCGGCTCGAACGCCGATGCCAGGGGCCGGACCGAGGAAACGCTCGACATCGCGCGTCCAGAGTCGTCCCCACCCGGTGTTGATGATCACGGCATCACCAGGCTCCAACGTCAAGTCCTCGTTGGCCAACGCCTCCTGTAGATCTTCCGTGGTGATCTCATAATCCGCGGGCAACATGTCCACGCCTTTGAGCTTGGCGATGTCAAGCAGTACACCACGCGTCATGAGCATGCCCACGTTCTCGATACCCAAGTGCGTGAAGCCTGTCCGTGTCATCGTCTCGCTAACGCGGAAGCAGTTGTACAACGTGTCGCCGATGGTTTGATGCGTGAAGCCATCGAATTGCGTGCCGACCTGGCCGAGTTCCGTCGCGACCAGTTCCTCGTTCGAGCCTCTGCGGTTGCTTTGCGGGTTCATCGCGGTGGGCTTGGGGTAGAGGTCGAAGTGCCGGTCGCCGAGGGGCATCAATCCGTGCAGCACATGGCCGAGCTCGACCACTTCGCCTTCGCGTATCAGTTGGATGGCCCGCAGAACGGTGGCGGTCCCCATGTGGTTCGCCGACCCACGCTCGTCACCGGCGCCCCATTTGGACGGACAGCGATCTTCTTCGGCCGGAGGACGCCAGGATTGCGCGTCGGCTGTGGGTCCGACGCCCAGAAGCGTCAGTAGCGAGATCATTACTGCTCGGTTCATGCCTCTACTCTCCATTCGGTGCCGCCAACGTTGAGCGCCGGTCTGACACAGGACTCGTATGCCGAGCTACCAAGGTTACCGCTTCCTGCCGGGCTTCACCAGCCACGTCGTGTGGCTCTGCTTCCGACTGGGCCAGGAGCGTGGAGGTCGGCTTGCAAGAGGGTCAGGATTGACGGAGCTAAGCCCTCTGTCTGACGGAACGACAATCGGTTCCGACCTGGCACTTCGGCTTGTACCTAGGATCCACGACTTCAGGTCAAGATCAGTCTCGGGAAGTCGATCAACCCCACGGTCGTGGTCCGTCGGCCGCGCTCTTGATGGGCTCGGCTGAGCCCGCTTCGCCTGGCACACTGCGCCACATGCCAAAGATCCAGCCCCTAGCCCACGAGAAGCACGAGCTTCGGCTCTTCGCCCAACTACCTGATCTAGTATCTTGGCCGCGGATCGGCTCTGTGCGCTGCAACCCTTGCCTCCAGTCCGTTGCATGGATCATCCGAGCAGGGTTGCTATTCCTCTAGCTTGAACCCGAATCGGCCAGCATCACCGACCGCCGCCGCGTAGCCGCCGTTTCTCAGCCATTCGAGCGCTTCAGCCTCGTCGCGTAGGTAGGCCTGCCAGAAGACCACCGCAGCCATCTTGATCAGTTCGAGATGCCGGAAGCTCGGCGAAGGGTGATATTTCACTAGTTTCCGGCGGAGCGCTCCTCGAGTCCTTTGTGTATTGAGGCTTAGTCCTCCACGCGATCTCGGGAATTTTCGCGTAGTTTTCGGCAACGCGGTGGGCAGGTCAGGGTGGCGTTTCCTCTTCCAGCGTCAGGTCAGACGCAAACTCGCAGTTCCATCGACGCCCGCCCAGGTTAGAAAAATGGGACGAGTGACCCAGCGAAAGCGTTGGTGATTTCGATCGCTTACTTTGGCGTCGGCATTGTGGCGTTGGTCCGCTCGCGCCAATCGGCTAGCTGGGCCCGGAGCTGGTTTGCCTTCCCGGGCATGGCGGACGCGAGGTCCGTCTGCTCGCTCAAATCGTCCGCCAGGTTGTAGAGCTGGAGGCGGCCGTCTTCAAACGACTCGATCAACTTGTAACTGCCCGAGCGGATGGCGCCAGAGGGCGTGATGCGCCAGGTCCCCTTTTCCGCGTCGCCTTGCAGGTAGCTGGGGTAGTGCCAGTGGAGAGTGCGGGGCTCCAGTCGTTGTGTGCCGGAGGAGCGCAGCAGCGAAACTAGGCTGACGCCATCGAGCTGTTGGTCGGGGGCTGATTGATCCGCGATTTCTAGGAACGTCGGGAAGAAGTCCGTCGAGATGACCGGCTCGGCGGTTTCGCTGCCTGCCTCGATCACTCCCGGCCAGCGGACGATCAACGGTACACGAATGCCGCCTTCGTAGAGCATCCCCTTGCCGCCGCGCAGGGGGTGGTTGTCCGTCGGCTGAAAGGGCTTCCCGTTGCCGGAGATCCATTGAACGCCTTCGCGCTCGTAGCCGCCTGCGCCGCCATTGTCGGAGTAGAACAGGACGATAGTGTTGTCGGCCAGGTTCCGCTCGTCGAGCTTTGCCAGCACACGCCCAACGCTTTCGTCGAGGCTCTCGATCATCGCGGCGTAAGTAGCATTGGAGTGGCGCTTGCTCGGCTTCTTCTTCTCGAACTTGGCGATCTTGTCGGCCTTGGCCTGGATCGGCGCGTGCACGGCGAAGTGAGGGAAATAGAGGAAGAACGGCTTTTCGGCTTGCTCATCGAGGAACTCGAGCGCGCGGTCGGTCAGAAAGTCCGTTAGGTAGACTTGCGGGTCGACCTTGCTCGGTGGGATTGTTTGAAAGCCGAAGTAGCGACCGGGCCGGATGATGTCGACTAGCGTTGTGTCGAAGCCGCGCTTGCCCGGATAGTAAGGGCCGTCGTTTCCGAGGTGCCATTTGCCGAACATCCCCGTGACATAGCCGGCTTTTCGGAGAGCGTCGGCAATCGTGCGCTCGCTCAGCGGCAGCTCCGTGTTATTCGGCGGCGGGACCATCTTGCGGAACTCTTCCTTGCCGCGAATCCGGTCGACGGCCCAGATCCCGTGACGGCCGAAGTCACGTCCGGTCAGCAGGCAGGCGCGCGTCGGGCTGCATTGGGCGGCGCTGGCGTAGGCGTCGGTAAACTTTAGGCCCTGCGAGCGAAGGCGGTCGATGTTGGGGGTCTCGTAGTAGCTGCTGCCGTAGCTGCCGAGGTCGGTCCAGCCGAGGTCGTCGGCGAAGATCAGGACGATGTTCGGCGGTGCGGCGGAGGCCGTTACCGCGAGCAGCAGCAGCGCGAGGAATCGAGTCAAGATGGATTGATCGTACCACTGGGCCGCAATGCTGCTGGCCCACACCCGAGCCGCGCCGCCTCGCGTTCAAAGCGCTTGCGGACTTCCTCGTCGCCGAGCAAGTGAGCAGGGGGGAACTTCAACTCCACGAGCCGTTCGAGTTTGGTGTCCTCCGCCTTGTACACCAGGCTCATGCCGCCCTCGCCGAGCTTTTCGAGGATCTTGTAGTGACTGATCGTCTGCCCGATCACGCTGCGAAGATTGTACCGCCGTGCAGATTGAGCAATTCGGAAAGCCGGGGCAGGGACGGGCTGTTTGGATTATAGTGATCGCAATGCGTCCGCTCCTATCGCTCTGTTTGTGCTTAACCGCTACGGTCGGTTCCGCCGAGGAGTGGGCGCGATTCCGTGGGGCCAACGGGGCAGGAGTTTCGGCCGACGCTCGGCCTCCTGCGGACCTCTCTGATCCGAATGCTCTGGTTTGGCGCTCCCCGCTTCCGCCCGGACACTCCTCCCCGATCCTCTATCGCGACCAGGTCTACCTTACCGCCGCCGAGGGAGGCGCTCGGGTCGATGCGGGACGGAGAAAAGTCGTCGATGAAGGCGGGGCGCTGTGGACCTATGCGATCGACAAAGATTCGGGCCAGACACTGTGGCGTCAAGAAGCTCCCCGACCTCGGCTCGAGCGCTACCAGCCCACCAACTCGCCGGTGTCGCCCAGTCCGGCGGCGGACGCGGAGGGCAACGTCTACGTTTTCTTCGGCGACTTCGGACTGGTTTCCTATGACCCTTCCGGGCACGAGCGCTGGCGACTTCCGCTTGGTCCGTTCAACAACGCGAACGGTCACGGCACCTCTCCGGTCGTCATCGGCGACAGCCTGATCCTGCTCGCTGATCAAGACACGGATTCCTATTTGCTCTCGGTGTTCAAGGACACAGGCGAGCAGCTTTGGAAGACGCCGCGTCCAGAATCGACCCGATCGTATTCCACGCCGGCGCTGTTCGAGCCCGCCTCTGGTCCCGCCCAACTCATCGTCCCCGGCGCTTTCAGCGTTGCGTCCTATGATCTGCAAACCGGCGAGAAGCTCTGGTGGGTTCGCAAGCTGTCATGGCAGCCAAAGTCCACACCGGTCGTCGATGGAGAGCGCATCTTTGTCAATTCCTGGGAAGGCGCAGGCGTCGGTGGTCTCGATGACGTGCCTGACTTCCCGGCCATGCTTAAACAAGCTGACGCCGACACAGACGGCAAGATCTCCGAGCCCGAGTTTCTCAAGGTTGAGCCCAAGAGCCGTTTCGAGATCATCGATCTCGACACTGACGGGTTCCTGGACCGCCGCGACTGGGATTTTGAAGTCGCCAAACGGACATCTGCCAGCGCCCTCGTCGCCATCGAGCCAGGCGGTAGACGGGGCGATCTGACCGACACGCCGGCTGTTCTCTGGCGTCTCGAAAGGTTCCTACCGAACGTCCCTTCGCCGCTGCTCTACAAGGGCCTGCTCTATCTCGTGAAGGACGGCGGCATTCGCTCGGCGCTCGAGCCCGCGACGGGGCGGATCGTGAAGCAAGGTCGTCTTCCTGGGGCCTACGACAAATACTACGCCTCGCCGATCGGGGCCGGCGGCCGTGTCTACCTGTTTAGCGAACCGGGCAAAGCTACCGTGATCGAAGCTGACCGCGATTGGGAGCCGATCTCGCAGTATGACTTTGCGGAGCCGATCTACGCCACGCCCGCCTTAGACGGTCCACGGATGTACGTTCGCACCGCGGCAGCGTTGTATTGCTTCCGAGGCGAATAGCCGATACGGTCCCGGGCCCGCGCGATTATAGAACTAGCGGTCTTGCGCTCGACTCGGGTGCATGGGCTCGCCTAGCTTCGGATCGAGTGTGCGATCGAGATTTGAACGAAGCCTTCGGCGGACGCTTCGCGTGCTAGTATTTGGCAGGGCAACTGCAGTGAAGCCGATCAGTTTGCGATTACGGGTATCTCGTCGATCCGGTTCTGAATCAGTAACATACAGCTTCTGCCAGGGTGGGGCGGATACAAACCCCATAGAGCAATTGCCCTGCCAAACCTAACCCGGACGGCTCCCTTCAAATCGTTGTAACGCATGCGACGACGTTCCTCGTTTCGCGGGGCTTTTCCGCTCCGGTCGCCAGCGTTACAACACTCAGATTTCACATTAGGAAACGGTCTGTCGATCCTCAAACCATGTCTTATCTATTGGTTAGGTCACTCTCGGTCGCGAAATTCTTCGTGCCAGTTCTGGACTATTCGGATCGAAGGTAAAGCTGGCTCTCCGTCTGATTCGACGACCTCCGGCAGAACGAATCGTTGACCGTCGGCGCTCACGTCGTACATCGCTGAGGGCCCCGGACCATTCAGCGTGGGGTGCTCGAACAGCCGTTCGGGGACGCCCACCGAGAAGTCTTTGGTGGTCGAGACGGATACTGCGAACAGACTTCCTCCCTGCACAAAGAACAGCTCTTTTCCGTTTGGGCTCCAGAGAGGCCATCGTCCCCCTAGGTTTGACACCACCCACCTTCGGCCGCCTCCCGGAAACGAGGTGACATACAGTTCCTCGCGCCCCGCCTCGGACAGAACATACACGACGAACCTCCCATCGGGTGAAATCCGGGCCGAGCGAGGTGATTCTACGCCGGTCATGAATGAGTGTGCAGACCAGTCTTTCTTGTCAGCGTGAAGCTCTAAATACCAGAGATCGCTGCCGGTCGCGGTCTCGGCGACGGAGTAGACGATATAG
Source organism: Bryobacterales bacterium (assembly GCA_965247305.1). Lineage (GTDB taxonomy): Bacteria > Acidobacteriota > Terriglobia > Bryobacterales > UBA6623 > CATQHP01. The sequence continues at coordinate 7,289,238 of OZ252030.1, forward strand.
CGTCCGTCGCGCGACCAGTCGTCGATACGTTCATCTGCCGTAGTCGCCGCAACTGCACGCGGTTGCTCAGAACCATCTATCTGTTGTAGGAAGACATCGTAGTTACCGTTTCTCTCGGAGGTGTAGGCCAACTGTTTGGCGTCGGGCGACCAGCGAGGGCGAATCTCGCGCGCGGGAGTCGTTGTCAAGCGCATCCTTCGACTGGCGGCCACCTCTTGCAGCCAAATATCCAGGTTCCCGCCATCCCCGGCTACAACCGCGATGGAGCGATCAAGAGGAGAAAGCACGCCATAGCCGATCCCTGACTGCGGGTCTCCAATTGATCGGATACGTGCGCCGGAGCGATCGAGCCAGATAAACTGCTGACTTCCTGACCGACGGCTCTGGCTGTACACGAGCGTCCTATCGTCGGCAATGCTAGGGCCGGCAGCCCCCTCAGCGACTAGGAAGGGAGCCCCAGTCGTCTTCAGTTCCGACAGCGAAAAGGGCACAGCCCAGATATCGTGTTGGGTTGGGGTCGCTTGAAAAACGATGTGTCCCGTGGAGGAGTACCAGGGTCTTGCGCCGGATCCGAGCGATTTGCGCAAGCCGGTTTCGAGATCCTGGACGAAGAATTCTTGATTGCGGACGTCGCCCAATCCGAACAACACGACCCGACTGCCCGCCTGAGACGGCAAGAACATTGGTGTTGTCAGCAACTTTGCGCCTCCCGACGAGACCTCGACATCCTCAGGTGATAGGAGCAGTTCGGCTCGCCCGCCCCGCGCCGGCGCCTCATAAAGAGAGCCACGGGATCCCTCAGAAAAAACGATCGTACCTCCGTCCGGGCTCCAACACCCGGAAATACCGGTCGCCGTTTCCGGCAGCTCGCAGATTCGCGACGGCGCTCCCCCTTCAATGGATACCTTTCGCAGCTCGCCTTCCGCAGCGAAGCCGATCGTGGAACTATCGGGCGACCAGAAAGGGCCTACGGCTCCATCTGTTTCAGCAAACGCTCGAGACTCACCTCGTTCGAGATCGTGAACCCAGAGCCTTCTGGTCGGGTTCAAGCCGACGTAGGCGATCCATCGTCCATCAGGTGATACCGCGAATGTGTTCTGAATTGGATTCGGGGGCTGCAGCCACCCTCTTGGTTCTACGTCGAAACGGCGCAGCGGCACATGTACTGTTGGCTTCCGCAGGTATTGCACTCCCAATACGCCTGCCACGAGAAACGCAACAGCAGTCAAAGCCCACGAGATTCGCAGCTTCTGCTTCAGAGCCCCTGATTGTTCACTCTTAGGCACTGTGGGCATCGCCACGCTGGTCGCCGCGCTCATCACACTCGAGCGACCGGACTTGAGCTTCTCGGCGAGATTCCGCAGGTCGATGACAGTTTCCGCGGTTGAATGGTAGCGGTTTGCCGCCTCCTTCTCGAGGCACTTGCCAATCTGGACTTCGAGTTCCATCGGCATTCCCGTCCTGAGGCCGGTAATCGGTTCCGGCTCCTCGTTGAGAATCGAATACATCACCGCTTTGTCGTAGTCGCCCTTGAACGGCTTCTGGCCAGTGACCATCTCGTAGAGCACGACTCCCAGCGACCAGATGTCTGTACGGTGATCCGGGCCCGAACCTTCGGTCTGCTCGGGACTCATGTAGAACACCGTGCCCATGGTCTGATCCGACTTTGTGAGCGTAGAAGCCTCAGTCAGTTGGGCGAGACCGAAGTCCATGATCGTGACTCGGCCCTTGGCATCGACGATTACGTTTTCAGGTTTGATATCTCGGTGGTAGATTCCCTTCTCGTGGGCGGCTTCGAGACCCTCGGCGATCTGTTGGGCGATCGACAATGCCTCCTCAAGCTTCAGCGGGCCTTGCACAATCTTCTTGTCGAGGGAGTCCCCCTCGATGAACGCCATCGAGATGAACGATTTCTCTTCAGCGTCATTGATCTCGTAAACGGGACAAATATTCGGGTGATGGAGTGCGGCCGCAGCTTTTGCTTCTCTCTCGAACCGTTTCTTGATCTCTACATCGCCAAGTAGATGGGTGGGCAGAAATTTCAGCGCGACAGCACGGTCGAGCTTGGTGTCCTCCGCTTTGTAAACCACGCCCATGCCGCCCTCGCCAAGCTTTTCGAGGATCTTGTAATGGCTTATCGACTGGCCTACCAAGATGCGTCGATTTTAGCGCTCGTAGGACAGTCCGCCGATACCTAGTGAAAACAAGCGTTGCCACAAACTCTCTATCCAGAGCCCTCCGAAACCCCCGCCAAATAGCCCTAACGCCCTATTTAAGGGCCTTTGAGCGATTTTCGGGTGCCGTCAGGTGGGTCGGAAAATAATTTATAGTGGCTATGGCTCAAACGGTCGAAATGCCGGCTTCGGAGTCATTCCGACGGGGTGACCGGCTCGGGGCGGAAGCTCGGTGAAATGCGATATCTCAACAGGAACCAGGCAAATCGGCCCTAAGCCTTTTCGTCTCTACTCTTTGGCTGACTCCCGGTCGCGGAACTCTTCGTACCAGTTTTCGACGATGCGGATGGAAGCGGCGGGGCGCCGGCTTTGCTCGGCGATTCGCTCGCTCATGATGATGCGTTGTCCATCGGCCGTGACGTCGTACCTTGGATTGTTTGAGCGTAAGGTCAATCGATTGTCTTGGAAGAGTCTGACCGGGCTGCCCGCCGAAAAGGCCGGTTCGGTGGTCACATCGACTCCGAACAAAACGCCGCCCTGCTCCACGTACAAGATCTCCGTCCCGTCCTTTCGCCAACGCGGCTGAGATGCCCCGTTCGGAGAGATGCGCCATTTGTCTTCGCCGACCGGGAACGGCCTGACCCAGAGTTCCATGCGCCCGGATTCGTCTGAAAGATACGCGATGTACCGGCCGTCCGGCGAGAACTTGGCGGTCTGCTCCCGGAACGGCGTCTGGAGGAACACTTTGCTTTCCCATTTCCCGTCCGGTTCTCGCGAAGCCACCCAGATGTCATCCATCGTTCCCGGTGCGCGTTCGTGGTACAGCACGTGCTCGCCACTCGGGGACCAATCCGGCGCCAACGCATAGGAGCGAGACGTGCCGATCGGAGCCGCCTCGGCGCCCGCGCTCACGCTCCGCCGATAAATGGCAGATCTCCCATTGCGTGACTAGTCAAACACGATCTCGGCTCCTGTCGGAGACCAGGCAGGGTGCAAGTCGGATCCGGGGGCGAAAGTAACGCGAGTTTCGATGGAGCGCGCAATATCGTGAACCCAAACGTCAGCGTTGTTCGCGTCCTCGGCGACGAAGGCCACGTGTCGGTCGTTCGGCCCCAATGCGATCATGTTGAGGCCTTGCCGGGGGCCGCCTAGGGCGCCCAGCCGGCGGCCTCGGCGATCCCGCCAGACAATTTGGGAATTGGCAAACGGGAAGTCGTCTACGACAGCCAAAAGACCGTCGATCGAGGCGCTAGGCTCACCTGCATTCCGCACGACCGGAAACGCTTCGCCGGTCGCCTTCATTCCCTCAACCGAGATCGGTTGGGCCCAGACCTCGGCGGGGTTCCCGATTTCGTAGAGCATGTGACCGCTCGGATGGTAAACAGGCCGCCCACCTTGACCAACGACCGCCTGTTCCCCCGTTTCGATATCCAGTAGATGAATCAGAGCGTCACGACCCGGGGTATGTTCGTAGAGGATCGCGCGTCCGAACTCGAGGGGGAGGAAATACGGATTGACTTTTGGGAGCGTCTGATCCAGACCGGCCAGCGGTTCGGGACGGCCGCCTAGCGCAGGAACGCGGTAAAGAACCGTCGGCGCATTACCGCCCGAGCTAAAAACAATTTCTCGCCCGTCAGGACTCCAGGTTCCGCCCCGATAAATTGAACTCGGCAGTGGGCAAATGGTGGCGGCCTCCCCGCCGGATACGGGAATCTTCTTCAGGTCGCCCCCTGTCGCAAAACCAATCATTTGGCTGTCCGGCGCCCAAAAAGGCCTCTGGGCACCCTCAGTTCCAGCCAACTGGCGCGGTTGCTCGCTGTCCAGGTCACGAATTTCGAGCTGGGACACGCCGCCGCGCTCAACCGCATAAACGATGTGTCGACCGTTCGGTGAAACCCCAACGCGATTGCCGAAGAGCACCAGGGAGTCTGGCGAAAATGAATAACGTCGAATCGGCGACTGGCCTTCGCGCCCGGGAACGGTGCTTGATCCGGAGAACACGAGTGAGCCGATCAGGCAGATCGCCGCGATCACCCAGGGAAGCTTTGGAGTGAGTACGACAGGGCGCGCCTCGGACGGCTTCGCTGCGGCCAACGTCCGAGAGCGGCCCGACTTCATCCGGCCGGATAGAGTGCGGAGGTCGATCAGCAGGTCGGCGGCGCTCTGGTAGCGATCCTCCAGGTCCTTGGCCAAGGCTTTGGCGATGTAGTCCTCGAGCTGCATCGGGACGCCGGTCCGTAGTGCCGTGATCGGCTCCGGTTCCTCGTTGAGGATCGAGTACATCACCGCCTTGTCGTAGTCGCCCTTGAACGGCCGTTGGCCGGTGATCATTTCGTAAACGACTACGCCCAAGGACCAAATGTCGGTGCGGTGATCGGTCCCCGACCCTTCTGTCTGTTCGGGACTCATGTAGAACGTCGTCCCCATGGTCTGATCGGGACGGGTGAGCAGGCTGGCTTGCGTGAGCTGGGCTAGGCCAAAGTCCATGATCGTGACGTGACCGTCATCGCCGACCATGATGTTCTGCGGTTTGATGTCGCGATGGTGGATGCCCTTCTTGTGAGCGGAGTCCAGCCCGTTGGCGACTTGTTGCGCGACCTCTAGCGTGTCTTCTAGCTTCAGGGGGCCATTCTCGATCTTCTTGTCGAGGGACTCTCCCTCGATGAGCGACATCGCAATGAAGGTCTTCCCGTCGACCTCGTCGATCTCATGAACGGTGCAGACATTGGCGTGATCCAGAGCGGCGGCGGCCTTGGCTTCACGCTCAAAGCGTTTGCGAACCTCCGCGTCGCCCAGCACGTGGGCAGGGAGGAACTTCAGGGCAACCGGTCGTTCGAGTTTGGTGTCCTCGGCCCGATAGACCACGCCCATGCCACCCTCGCCCAGCTTCTCCAGGACCCTGTAGTGGCTGATGGTCTGCCCAACCAAGATACGTCGATTTTAGCGCTGCGGGGGCTTTGATCGTTTTGGTGGTGAAAACAAACGATGCCACAAACTCTCTATTGAGAGCCCTCCAAAAGCCTCGCCAGATAGCTCTAACGCCTTATTTATAGGCCTCTGAGTGATTTTCGCGGCGCGTCAGATCAGCGTGAAAAAAGTTTCAACATCTATCCGTCAAGGTGATCGAAATGGCGGTTTCACAACGATTCCGATGCGATGACGAGATCGAGGCGGAACCTCGGCGCAGCATGGATGCAAACCCGCATCTCTCACCAGCCAACGGCGGAAGTACGCGATAGGGGCGCTACTACTTCGTTGCGCTCGATCGCGAGTGCTCGACGGACTGCTAAAGTCCGCCTCCGCGCGCCAACTATCGCCCGCCTCGTATTGACGCGCCTCTCACGTACTTCCGCTCGACACGTGGTGAGAAATCTGAGTGTTAAAAAAAATCTGAGTGTTGTAACGCCCGCGACGCGAGCGGATGATCTGCGGGCGGACGGCGGAGTTAGACGCGGGCGTTACAACGATTTGAAGGCAGCCCGCAACGAGCTTTGGCAGTCTATGCGTTTTGTATCCGGCGTCGAAGCGGGAGAGACGAGCAAGAGAGAGCTTCGATGTACGAAGAGGCCAAGGCGGAGTGGTATGGAGCGCTGATGCGAAGAGCAAAGGCAAGATTTAATGGCCTGGGCGGCGGTTGGAAACAGGCTGAATCGGTCGTGAAGGCGGGACCAGGCGCACGAGTAGGGCGCGCGCCGAAGCGCGAGAGCGGCTCGAGGGGGGATGCGTCGTAGGATCATGCGGCAACGAGAGCGGGCGGAGCGCGAGCGAGCAATTGAGCGGCCGTAAAACGTTCGACGACGCGCAGACGGCCGCCGCAACGAGGACAGAGCCGGCCGCTGCCGCGAGCGGGTTCGTCATCGGGAAGCGCGATCGTGCGGGAGGAATTGACGCGAGCGATGAGTTGGCGGCAGAGCGGCAACAGTTCGCCGCGTTTCGAGTTGGTCAGGAAGCCGTAGTAGCGAATGCGGTGGAAGCCGCTGGGCAACACGTGCAGCAGGAAGCGACGCAGGAACTCGTAAAGGTCGAGCGTCATCAGTCGTTGCTGATTGCCGTGAGCCGAATCGCGCCAACGGAACGTGACCTGGTCCTGCTCGAACGAGACGAGACGTTGGTTCGAGATCGCCACACGGTGAGTGTAGCGGCTCAAGTACTCCAGAGCCTTGCCCGGACCTCCGAAGGGGGGCCGGACTTCAACCACCCACTTGGTGCGATACAGGCTCCTCACAAAGGCCTTGAAGTCACGCTCTCGATTGAGCGGCGCGAACCGCCCGTGGAAACGCAGCTTGCCCTTGGCGAAGGCCTTCTTAAGACCGTCGACGAACTTGCCGCGAAAGACTTCCGCCAAGACCCGCTTGGGCAGAAAGAAGTTCTTGCGAGGCGCGTCGATCCAGCGGCTGTGGTCGAGTGAGAGACCGCCGGCGGGAACGACAGTATGGACGTGGGCGTGTTCCTGCAGGCGCTGATTCCAGGTATGCAGAATCGACAAGAAGCCGATCTCGGCGCCCAAGTGCTTGGGATCGCGAGCGACCTTGAGCAGCGTCTGTGCGCTCGCTCTGAGCAGCAGCGAGTAGATCGCCGCCTTGTTCTGTAAGGCCAACTGCGAGAGGACTCGCGGCAACGTGAAGACGACGTGCAGATAGCGCACCGGCAGCAGCTCTTTGTGTCGAGCTTCGAGCCAGCGCTTACGAGTGCCGGCTTGACACTTGGGACAATGGCGATCCAAGCACGAGTTGTAGACGATGGGCAGCTCATGGTCGCAGCCGTCGCAGCGCAAGCGGTGACCGCCGAGCGCGGCGGTGCGGCAACGGGCGATCGCGGACGACACTTTCAGATGCTGTCCGCAAAGCCACTTGCGGCTGTGGACAAGGAAGCCTTGCCCGGCGGCGCGAACCAGATCGGCCACCTCCAGCGGCGGCCCCTGCATCTACTTCGTCTCGGGATCGTCTTTCTTCGTTGAAGCCAACTCCAACGAATCGAGCGGGCTGGCAACATCGCTGAGTCGGCGCGTCGACAGATGCAGATACCTGGCCGTCTCTTCCAGGTCGCGATGACCGAGCAGCATCTGAATCGTGCGCAAGTCCGCGCCGGCTTCGAGCAAGTGCGTGGCGAAGCAATGACGCAGGATGTGGGGGTGGGAGGGTTTGGTGATGCCGGCCCGTTTGGCGGCGTGGCTGCAAGCGAGCCAGGGCACGTTGCTCGTGATCGGGTCATCGCTGGTGTGCCACTTGCCGCCGGGAAACAGCCCCTGCGCGGGTCTGCGCCGCAGGCGGCGAACGTGCTCGCGTAAGTTGACGAGCAACTGTTGGGAGAGCAGCACGTCGCGGTCTTTGCGGCCCTTGCCGCCGCGAACGTGCACGACCATGGGTGCGGAATCGATGTCGTGGATGCGCAGGTGCGTCAACTCCGAGCGGCGTACTCCGGTGGCGTAGAGCGTCATCACGATCACGCGATAGAAAGGAGGGTGGGCGGCGTCGATCAGACGAGCGACCTCCTGGGGAGAGAGGATGTTGGGCAGTTGGCGCGGTCTCTTCGGATAGGGCACTCGATCCAGGTTCCACTCTTGCCCGAGCGTCCTGATACAAGAAGAAGCGCAGAGCCGCCACGCGTTGCGCCACGCTGTTGGCGGCGAGCTGGCGGTCGCGAAACAGGTGTGCTTGATATTGGCGGATGTGCTCCGGCCCTAGCCGATCGGGCCGCCGCTTGAAATAGCGAACCAAGTCCTCGACCGTGCGGATGTAGGTGCGAACTGTGTTCGCGGAGTAGTTGCGACGCTCGAGCTCGTCGAGCATCTGTCGGCGTAGTTGTGTCATTGGACACCTCCTTTGGGTGTCTCGACGTTACGCCCGACTCTCGCCTCTCTTGTTACTCGTACGCGAAGCGTCTGCCGAAGGCTTCGTTCAAATGCGGGTTAACACTCCGCGGACTATGTCAGGCTGCCGGGTCCCGCAGCATGGCGGTAAACACGGGGCAATCTCCGGAGCGGACCTCCCCAGTCACCCTGAATCCATGTCGCTCATACAGCGATATGTTGCGCGGGTTGGATGATTCCAAATACGCGCGCGCCAGTTTCGTCACATCTGGCAATAGCATGCTTCATCAACTCGGAACCAATTCCGCAGCCCTGGCAGATGGGATCAACAGCAATGAGTGGCAGAAACCAGTGTGGCTCGTCCGGATGATAGGCACCTAGCCCGCATTTCTCACCACCTGACGGCGAAAGCACGCGATGGCCGCGCCACTACTTCGTTGCGCTCGGTCGTCGTGCTCGACGGACTGTCAAGTACGCCTCCGCGCGCCAACTGTCGCCCGCCTCGTATTGACGCACCTCTCACGCACTTTCGCTCGCCACGTGGTGAGAAATGCGGGCTAGTGTCCTGTATCTAAAGTTCGCGTAACATTAAACAGGTTGTTGTCGCCATGTCTATATGGGGAAGACGACGACAACTGGTCCTCAATTGAAACCGCTCAAGCTCAACCCGGCCGAGCGCGAGAGCCTGCAAAGTTGGGCGCGACGGCGCAAGTCCGCGCAGGCTCTTGCCCAACGCGCCAGGGCCATTCTGCTCGCCGCCGACGGACTCAACAATACCGTCGTCGCCGCCCAACTCGGCTGGGCCCGCCGTACCGTTGGCAAATGGCGCCAGCGCTTCCTCGACAAAGGCCTCGACGGGCTGCTCGACGAACCGCGTCCCGGCACGCCGCGGCGCGTCAGCGATGACGAGGTCGAACGCGTCATCACGCTCACTCTGGAATCGACGCCCCCCGACGCCACGCATTGGTCAACACGCTCGATGGCCAAGACCTGTGGCTTGAGTCACTCCAGCGTGCAGCGCATCTGGAAGGCCTTCGCGCTGCAACCCCATCGCAGCGAAACTTTCAAGCTCTCGCAAGATCCGTTGTTCGTCGAGAAGGTGCGCGACATCGTCGGTCTGTATCTCAACCCGCCCCAGCGGGCGTTGGTGCTGTCGGTTGACGAGAAGTCTCAGATCCAAGCCCTGGACCGCACGCAGCCGCTGCTGCCGCTGCGTCCCGGACAAATCGAGCGCCGCACGCACGACTACAAGCGCCACGGGACGACCTCGCTGTTTGCCGCGTTGGATGTCAAGACCGGCCATGTGATCGGCGAGTGTCATCGCCGTCATCGCGCGGTCGAGTTTCGCAAGTTTCTCGACACCATCGACCAGGCGGTCCCCGACTCGCTCGAGATCCACTTGATCCTCGACAACTACGGAACCCACAAGACCCAGATTATTCAGCGTTGGCTGGCCAAACGGCCGCGCTACCATCTGCACTTCACGCCGACCAGCGCGTCTTGGATCAACCTTGTCGAGCGTTGGTTCGCCACTCTGACCCAGAAGCAGATTCGCCGCGGCGTACATCGCAGCACAGCGGAGTTGGAACGCGCCATCGAGGATTACATCCAACTCAGCAACGCCGACTCCAAGCCGTTCGTCTGGTCCAAAACCGCCGACCAAATCTTCGCTTCCCTCGCCCGCTTTTGTAATCGAACTTTAGAGACAGGACACTAGTTCCTCTAACGCAGCAAACAGGTGGCCCTGCTTTGCCTCCGCAACAGTCGAGGTCATCGCATGCCCCAATTCCTCCTCGTCTGGGGCGACGCCGGGCGGCAGCCACAGCGCCCCACCCCGAAACTCCTGGTCGGTCCACGCGCAATCATTTTCAAAAGCCCGACCGCCATAGGCATTCATAAACTTAGCTGCATTCGCTAAGTACGCATCCGGCTCCGGCCAGCACCAACGGGCTACCGGGTCGCTCAGGAAACCCGCCACCAGCGCCGATACGACACGGGAGCGTTCTGCCTCAAGCGCAGTTCTCACTCGGATCTCATTCATCTGTCACACCTCATGGACCCCCTCTTGGGAGGGGCGACCATCAACGCGGGATAGTCTCTGTACGGCATCCGGTAACACATACTATCTAACCGGACCAATGGTGTCGGGCGCGTAATCCGCGACTACTATTGAATCGACAGGTGAGTCGCCGCCTGTGCGCCATAACGCCGGCCCCTTCAGGTATCGAAGCAGGTGAGCGGCGAGAAGGTTGAGGGCGACGGGCCTGCCGAGCTTCGTATCCTCGGCCTTGAATACGTCCCCCATGCCGCCCCCGCCGAGCTTCTCGACGATCTTGTAATGGCTGATAGTCTGCCCTATCAATATGCGTCGATTTTGGCGTCCAGCGCCCACCTCTCGGATAGCTACTAGAACGATGCCGCAATTATCCATTTGAGAGTGTGCCAACCTCCCCGCCAATGCTCTCTAACGCCTTGTTTACAGACCTTCCAACGATTACGGCCTGTCGCCAGCGCAGTGGAAAAAATTCTTTAATTGGGGGTGCGACGAGCGGCCGAAATGACGATATCGGAACGCTTTCGATGGGTTACCGGCCAAGTGTGGAAGCTCAGGACAATAAGATATCTCAACAGTAACTGACGATTGGCCGCTAAGCCTTTTCTGCTCTGTGCGATAGGCTATTCGCGGTCGCGGAACTCTTCGTACCAGTTCTGGACAATCCGAATCGAGGGACGCTTCTTCTCAGCTCCGACTCTCTCCGCTAACAGGAACCGGTCGTCAATCGAGACATCGTACTGCGGCATGGTCAGTTCCGGCTTCAGACCGTGATGCTCGAACAAACGAACTGGCTGGCCCACGGTAAAAGACGGGACGCGTGATACGGTGACGGCCATCAATGAGTTGCCCTCGACAAAAAACAGCTCCGTCCCGTCTCTGCTCCACCGTACCTGACGTCCGCCATTAGACGACACCGCAATCTTTCGTCCTCCGTCGGGAAAGGGCTGCACGAAAACTTCGAATCGACCGGATTCTCTCGAGAGGTACGCAATGTGTTTGCCGTCCGGCGAGAGTTTCGCTCCTAGTTCAACCTCCGGCGTTTGCAAGAACGGCTGCATCCGCCATTCGTCCTCGTCGCCGCTCCGCTCCAAGTACCGGAGGTCGTAGCCCGAGTTCGGACCTCTTGCTTGGAACACGAGATACTTCCCATCCAGCGACCAGTCGTTCGTGTCTCCGAGAGTTGGCGTCGTCGCCGGCTTCGTTGGTTCTCCACTTCCGTCTGCCTGCCGAACGACCAATTCATCCCCACTCGCAGTAGACATTCTGAACACTAGCTGCCCTCCAGTAGGCGACCAAGCCGGGAGCCGGCCGTTTTCAGTGGCTGACGTGACTCTCGTCTTGACCCCGCGTTCGATGTCAAGGTTCCATATGCCGTAAAACGAACTCTCTCCGAGGCCAACGGCCAAGCGCCGCCCATCAGGCGCGATGACGGGGTCCACGATTGCGGGAGCTGGTTCCCCAATTGTTCCCGTTCTGTTGCCATCCCTGTCGAGCCAAACCAGCTGTTCCTGTCCCGACGGGCCATCGACATACACCAGAGTGTAGTTAGCCGCAACCGACGCATCGCGGCCGTTCTGCACTATTGGAAAAGGGTCTCCTGTCGATTGCGAAGAGTTCAGTGAAAAAGGAAGCGCCAACAGCTCATAGGCGTCGCGGGACGGCTGGTAGATAAGATGGCCTGTTGGTGCATAGAATGGTCTCGCACCTGAACCCAGCCGCTTTTGTTCTCCGGTCAAGAGGTCCACAAGGACAATAGAGGGGTCGGCATACGGCCCGGTCGTAACCAGGAGAGAGCGATTGCCTTCCTCTGAGGGCAAGAAGTGAGGTGTCCACGTTGGGCCACTTAGTATAGATTCGGCTGGTTCTTGCAACTGAATTATTTTGGCCGTACCACCCTGAGCCGGGACCTCATAAAGAAGCGATGAATTCCCGATGCAGAAAACAATCAACTCGCCGTCGGGACTCCAGGTTCGGGACCGGCGACGAACGCGATATGTCTTCCATCGGGAGAGATAGCGACGTTAGGAACGAATCGATTGAAGACCAAGTCTTCGGGCGCGTCGATCGTAAAGCGGCTAACGGCTTGCTGGAGCGGAGTCTCGGTCGGGCCGGCGAACCACCCTGCCACGGTGACTGCGGCAAGCACCGTGCATAGCGCCCACGGCAGGTAGCGCTTGACAGCCGCTCGGCTTCTGTCCGGCACCGCACCTAGAACCACCGGGTCTGAAATCGCAGAAGGGATGCCAACGGCTTCTGCGGTCGCCGCAATCCTGGACCGCCCGGACTTCCGGCTCGCAGTCAAGTTTTCCAGGTCAACCGCAAATTCCGCCGCCCTTTGGTAACGCTGTCCCGCCTCCTTCGCCAGGCACTTGTTGACGATGAACTCTAGGTCACGAGGAACGCCTGTCCTTAAGGCGGTTGGCGGCTCCGGCTCCTCGTTGAGGATCGAATACATCACGGCTTTGTCGTAATCACCCTTGAAGGGCCGTTGCCCAGTGACCATCTCGTAGATCACAACCCCTAGCGACCAGATATCCGTCCGGTGGTCAGTACCGGATCCTTCCGTCTGCTCGGGACTCATGTAGAACGTGGTGCCCAGGGTCTGGTCGGGTCTCGTGAGAAGGCTGGCTTGCGTAAGTTGAGCAAGGCCAAAGTCCATGATGGTGACGTGGCCCTTGGAGTCCACCATCACGTTCTGAGGTTTGATATCGCGGTGGACGACGCCCTTCTCATGGGCGGCTTCCAGACCCTGGGCAATCTGTTGAGCGATGTCGAGAGCATCGTCGAGCTTCAGTGGGCCGTTCTCGATCTTCTTGTCGAGGGACTCTCCCTCGATGAGTTCCATCGCAATGAAGGTGTTGCCATCAACGGTATCGATCTCGTGGACCGTACAGACGTTCGAATGGGAGAGCGCCGCCGCCGACTTGGCTTCTCGTTCGAAGCGCTTGCGGACTTCCTCGTCACCGAGAAGGTGGTTGGGTAGGAATTTGAGAGCAACTTGCCGATCGAGCTTGGTGTCTTCTGCCTTGTAGACGACCCCCATGCCGCCCTGGCCCAACTTCTCCAGGACGCGATAGTGGGAGATGGTTTCGCCGGTCAAGCTGTGCCGATTTTAACGCCGAGACGACGCATCGCGGATAACTAGTGTGAACAAACGATGCCACAATCTTCCATTCGAGAGCGTGGCAAAACCCCCGCCAATATGCTCTAACGCCCTGTTTAAAGGGTTCTGAGCCATTCAAGGTGGTCGTCACTTTAGGGTGAAAATAATTTTCAACATTTTCGCTCTGGTACCACGTTGCCGAGTCGTTCTGGCCAAATCCGCCTTAGTCGGCAATGGCTACTTCAGCTCGACTATCAGCGACGCCAAAGCCGCCCCACCTCTAATGCCCCTGAACAAGCGTTGTCTTGAACGCCAGCGGACGAACCACGTAAATGCCTTCCCCGCGCGCCTTATAGATCTCAGGCCGTACCGTGAGCGCTGCATCCCACGCTACGGAAATTTCGGAACCAAAGCGCGACGTTGGTAAGATCTACGCGTTGGTTCGCTGATCAACGGGGAGAGCGGGAAGCATGACGCGATCATCGGGTTCGACCGTGTTGGCGGCCAGGATGGTCTTGCTGGCAGCGGTCGCCATGGCCGCCTGCGATACCAACACCAATGAGGCCACGCCCGTCCGCGGCGACGTGGACGACGCCCGCATCATCGCCGCTCCGGAAACGGAGCCGGGCAGTTGGCTCACCTACGGCCAAACCTACAAAGAGCAACGCTTTTCGAAACTGACCCAGATCAACCGCGACAACGTTGACCAGCTCGGTCTGGCCTGGAGCACCGAAATCGGCGACGCGAATATGCGCATGCAGGCCACGCCAATCATCGTCGACGGCGTCATGTACGTCAGCAACGGCTGGAGCGTCGTCTATGCGCTCGACGCCGAGACCGGCGCCGAGATCTGGCGTTACGACCCTGATGTGGATCGTAGCTCCAGCCGTCTCGCCTGCTGCGGGCCGGCGCACAATCGTGGCGTGGCCGTATACAAAGGCAAGGTCTATGTCGGGACGTTCGACGGCCGGCTGATCGCCATTGACGCTACAGCCGGAGAGCTCGTCTGGGATGTCGACACCTGGCATCCTTCGGCGCTAGGGCGCTTTAATATCACCGGGGCGCCCCGAGCGGCCGCCGGCAAGGTTTTCATTGGCCAGGGAAGCTCGGAGTCCGGTCATCGGCGCGGATATGTCACGGCCTATGACGCCGAGAGCGGCGAGGTAGCCTGGCGCTTTTACCTGGTACCCGGCGATCCTAGCAAGCCCTTCGAGCACCCCGAGATGGAGATGGCGGCCAAGACCTGGGGCGGCGAGTGGTGGAAATTCGGCGGTGGCGGCACGGCCTGGAACTCGCTGGTTTACGACGAAGAACTCGACAGCCTCTACATCGGTGTGGGCAACGGCGCGCCCTGGCCGCGGGTCATTCGCTCACCGGGTGGCGGCGACGACCTTTTCCTCAGTTCCATTGTTTCGGTGGACGTCGATACCGGCCGCATGAACTGGTACTACCAGACGGTACCCGGCGATAACTGGGACTACAGCTCGGCGATGGACATCACCCTCAGCGAGATCGAAGTCGATGGCGCCATCCGCAAGGTCCTGCTGCATGCCCCGAAGAACGGATTCTTCTACGTACTCGACCGCGAAGACGGCGACCTGCTACGCGCCCATCGCTATACCGACGGCATCACCTGGGCCACTCACGTCAACATGGAAACCGGCCGACCGGTCGAAAACCCCGATGTGAAGTACGAAAAGGATCCACAATGGATTCTTCCCGCTAACGCCGGCGCGCACAACTGGGAACCGCAGTCGTGGGACGAAGAGCAAGGCGTGATGTATTTCTACTATCACGACTACCCGAACTTCTATTCGCTCGCCGAGGAGTTTGTCAAGACGGGCGTCTACAAGATTCGTGAGCGGGGCTTGAGCCTCGGATGGGGCGACGGCGAGTATCGCCGCAAGCTGGAAGAAAAAGCCGCGCCTCGTCCCGAGTCGAAGGGTTTCCTCGGCGCATTCGATCCGTTGACCGGTGAGTACAGGTGGCGACATCGGCTTGATTCGGTCTTCAACGGCGGAGTGTTGGCCACCACGACCGGGCTCCTCTTTCAAGGCGAAGGTACGGGCCAATTCGTGGTGCGCAATACCGACACCGGCGAGCCGGTCTGGAGCTTCGACGCGCTGGGTTCGTTCTTTTCGTCGATGATCAGCTACCAGATCGGCGACACCCAATATGTGGCCACGATTGCCACCGGCAGGCGGTCGCTCGATTTCGGTGGAACGGTGCTCGTTTTCAAGCTCGGCGGCACCGCGACCCTAGAGGCTGGTGACGTTCTGACGTCAGCCGTACCCGAGCAGCCGGCGATCGAATACGACCGCGGAGCGTACCGCAGAGGCGACCGGCTCTATCAGGCGCAATGCGCGAGCTGCCACGGCGGCATCGGCATTCCGACCGAAACGGCCATCGTAGCGCCCGAACTGAGGCTGATGACCTTGCAGACTCACGACGAGTACAAGGGCATTGTGCTCAACGGCTCACGTGCGGACAAAGGAATGCCCGGCTTCGCGGACGCACTCAGCGCAGATGAGATCGAAGCGATTCGCCTGTACCTAATCACCGAGGCCAACGAAGTACGGGAGTGGCAACAGAAACATCCAGAGAATACCGACATCGGTGCCGAAAATCGGGGCTGAACTGCCTGGTGAGAAATGCGGGCCAGCATCGGACCGCGAAATACCGCGCTGGGTATGTTGGGCCCAACCTGAGGGGCCGTGAAGAAACCTGCGCGAACTCGAGAAACGGGCGTAGCAAGCTATGTCCCTACGGGCAACTTGTTTGTTATCAGTGTTGTAGGGGTGCGACATGTCGCACCCTCTGACGATTGCGGCCCTGATCCTGGCGTCGATGGCTGGGTAGGGGGTTTCGTGGAGAGACGGCGGCGCGGCTATCGGCTTAGGATGGCTTTGTGTTGCGTTTCGCGATCGTTGGCTTGCTTGTTGGCGGTGTGTCGACTGCAGCGGAATTGATCGTAGGGCCTGCTGGTGCGGCACTGCTTACCCGCTGCGCCGCGCCTGATAGTGAGCTGACTCAGCTCCCGGCCGGCAGCCTCGTGACGCTTCGGTTCTCGGTGGCGGGGACTGATAGCCGTTGCTATTCGGTAAGTGCTCAGCACGACGGTGGGGTATTTCGCGGGTACGTCGCTAAGGAGGCTCTTGAGGGGCTCGAGGCCTACGAGGACGCTCGACGGGACTCGGCCTTGCGCGTGGTGAGGAGTCCCGCGCTCGTACAGCCGACGTTCCGGCCGGCAAGCAGTGAGCAGGGGTCGGCGGAACTTCGCGAGATTCTGCGACGGGCTTCGCTGGCCGCTAAAGAGAACAGGCCCTTAGACGTCCTCAGCATTCTTGACGCTGAGGGGATTCCGGACGGCCATATCGGTGTGGTCAACGCGAGGGCACGGGCCTACTTGCGGATGACGCGCGCTGCTGAAGCCGAGGCGATCGTGAAACCGGCACTGGTGGCGGACCCCAATAATTTTGTGCTGCTGTATCTGATGGCCACTGCCGCTTATCAGCAGAATGAGCTTGCGGAAGCAACGCGGCTGCTTGACCGGTCGCTTGCGATTCGCTGGGAGCCCTCGGTCGAACAACTTCGAATGCGCATCGGGCGCGAGGCCGCCGGCACTTCGAGCGACGCTCGCAGCGAGGGTTCGCGATTCACATTGTTATACGAAGGCGAGTTGCTTCCGGCGCCGGCTGCGCGCAAGCTGATGAATGAATTTGAGCGTGAAGTGAACCGGATTAGTTTTGAGCTTGGATGCCGCGTAACCGACCGACTGCAAGTCATCGTGCAGAGCCGCGACAACTATCGCGGCGCAATCGGCGTGAAGAAATGGACCGGCGGGCACTACGACGGCCGAATCCACATCGCGCTTCCCCCCGGAGGAGCAGTGGACGACTACGTTCGCGAAACTTTTTCTCACGAGTTTGCTCACGCTTGTTTGGCTCGCAAAGGGCAGTGGCCGATCTGGCTGCACGAGGGGCTCGCGCAGCGCCTAGAGGGGCGTCGCTTAGCGGCGAACGCGATCGATCGCCTGAAGACGGCGGGTGGTAATGGTCGGCTGCCGAAATTGGGGCCAACCGGCGGCGCTTGGTCGGGCCTGAGTGCCCAGCGGGCTCGGTTGGCATACGACTTTGCGCTGTTCGCGGCAGATCAGCTTTATGCCAAGGACGGCGCGATTGGCGTTCGGAATCTCTTAAACAATCCGCATACGCTGTCGTCAGTGGCGGCGCAACTCGACCGCCACACGCGGGATCAACTCGGGGTCCCGTAACAACTCACCAAGCTAGCGCGTAGGATTTGTCGCGGCGTGGGCTGGCGGCGCCGAAGACGACTCCGCGATCCAGATCAATTCGCACCGCGGTGGCGTCGCCGATCGACCAGTCCCCGGCTGGACGCAGCGTATGGCCCATCGATTCGAGTGTTTTGAAAATGTTTCCTCGCATGCGCGTTTCGACGAGCATCGTGCCCGGGCTCGAATTGCGTGGAAAGAACGACGGCGGGAAGTCTAGGATTTGAATAAGCGGGGCGTCGAGGGCCGACTGGATGTCCATATCGAATTCGACGACGTTGAGGAAAAATTGCAGGTTGACCTGATCTTGAGAGTCGCCCCCGGGGGTCCCCCACGCCATAAAGGGCTTTCCGTCTTTGACGGCGAGTGTGGGAGTGAGCGTAGTTCGAGGGCGCTTGCCCGGCTCAATGTTGTTGGCGCGAGTATCGTCCAAGAAAAAGCTTTGGCCCCGAGTGCCCAGTACGAAGCCCAAGCCCTCGAGAATTGGCGACGTTGGGAACCAGCCACCACTTGGCGTGGCGGAAAAGACGTTGCCTTGCGCGTCGGCGACTCGGGTGCCCGTTGTTCCGTGCGGATCGGGGCGAAAGGCGATAGTTTCTGGAATGGCGGCGTGCGCCATTTGTCCCGGCTGGAACGGGTAGGGGTTGCCGGGGCGCAGTTTTAGGGAAGCGGTCCCGAGTTCAATCAACTTGCGGCGCTCGGCGGCATATTGTTTTGAGAGCAGCCCTTCCTCAGGGACTCCGACAAAGTCGGGGTCGCCGTAGTACCACTCGCGATCGGCGTAGGCGAGCTTCATCGCCTCTGCAATTAGGTGGATGTACCGCGGCGTATTGTGGCCCAGCGATTTGACGTCGAAGCCTTCAAGCAAATTGAGCGTCTGCAACAGCACCGGCCCTTGAGACCAAAAGCCGACTTTGTAAACGTCGACTCCGCGGTAGCTGGTGGATTCGGGCTCTTCAACTCGCGGCTCGAAGGCGGCGAAGTCTTCGACTTCGAGCAGGCCGTTCGACGTAATTCCGTTGGCGTCAGTGCATTGGAATTCTTTCTGATAGGCGACGATTTCGCTCGTCATCTCGCCGCGGTAGAAAAGATCGTAGGCTGCTTGGAGACCCGCTTTGCGACCGCCGGACGAGGCCGCCTTCTCAGCGTCCACCAGGCGTTTCAGCGTACGCGCCAAATCCTTCTGGACAAAGATGTCGCCAACTTTGGGCATGCTTCCGCCGGGCAAGAAAACTTTTGCGGACGACGGCCACTCTTCAGATATACGGCGTGCGACGTTATTGAGCCGGTTGAGGAACGACGGGTAAGCCGGAAAGCCTTTGTCGGCCAAGAAGATGGCGGGGGCTAGGACCTCAGCAAGCGACATCGTGCCAAGTTCGTCTAAGGCCTTGATCAGCGAGCCCAAGACCGCCGGAACGGTCGCCGGCAGAAAACAGTCACCCGGCACCGCCTCGATGTTGCGTTGCTGAAACCATTCAAGATTGGCCTTTGCCGGAGCTTGCCCGTGGCCGTTGATCGATAGGACCTTTTGATGCTCCGCGCTGAAAATGAGGATGGGCACTTCGCCGCCGAAACCGAATCGGTCGAATTCCGTGACGGCTTGGGCGAACACTGTAGCGACACCGGCGTCGACGGCATTCCCGCCGGCCTTGAGAATGGTGAGACCGGCATCGCTGGCGGCGTGATGGCCGGAAACAACCACGCCTCGGGTGCCCATGATGACCGGACGGGTCCCGGCGGAAGACGAAATCGGCGACAGGAAGATCGCGAGCGCTAATAGGGTGCGATGTAACGCGGTGCGTATTGACAAGGTTGCCTCATGTCGGGCCGGTGCCCTTGGCGTATTGTAGGCCCAATGGCGCATTCGTGAGCCGCTAACCCGCATTTCTCATCACGCATCGAGCGAAAGTCGGTGGAACGTGCGTAGATACGAGGCCCGCGAGAGTGGGCTATACTGGCGCGGGCTAGTGATTATGAGATTTATCGCGGCATTGGTTTTGGGGCTGGTGATGGTGGCATGTTCGTCGGGACCACCCGAGGCCGAACGTCCGGCGAAGCCCAATATCGTCGTGATCCTGGCAGATGACCTCGGCTACGGCGACGTGTCGGTAAATGGCGGGACCGTTATCGACACTCCGAACATCGATGCTTTGGCGGCGCAGGGTGTGCGGCTTACGGATGGATATGTTGCACACCCGGTATGCAGCCCTTCGCGGGCAGGATTCTATACCGGGCGTTATCAGCAGCGGTTTGGTTTTGAGTACAACGTCGCCGGGCGCGATACGAATATTGGATTGCCGACGGACCAAACTACGATCGCGAACGTGCTCAAAGACGCCGGGTACGCTACCGGCCTTGTGGGCAAGTGGCATCAGGGAAAAAAGCGCGAGTACCACCCTATGAGCCGCGGGTTTGACGAGTACTTCGGAATGCTTGCCGGGGGCTCGACCTACATCGACTCGAGGCTGCCGGGCGTCGAATCGTGGCCGGTTGAGAATGCCCCGACCACGCGCTCCGACGCGAACGCGATTTTTGACGGATTCGAACAATTCGAGGTGGAGGAGTACATCACCGATGTGTTTGCCGACAAGGCGGTCGACTTTATCGATCGGCATAAGGACGAGCCATTTTTCTTAATGATGACGCCGAATACTCCGCACACGCCGTTGCAGGCGACCAAAAAGTATACCGACCGCTATAAGCACATCGAGGCTTTGAACGAGCGCATCTATGCCAGCATGGTTTCGTCATTGGACGACATGGTTGGAGCCGTTACCGCCAAGTTGCGGGATGCCGGCTTGGAAGAAGATACGCTAGTCGTGTTCTTTAGCGACAACGGCTGTGCGGGCTACGTCAATGCGGCGTGCTCGAATGGTCCGCTGAACGGTTTTAAGCGATATCACTGGGAGGGCGGGATTCGGATTCCGTTTATCTTCCGATGGCCCCAAGGGCTACCGGCGGGCACGACCTATGCGCAGCCAGCTATTTCTCTGGACTTGTTCGCTACCTTTGCGGCGGCGGCGGGCTCGGACGCAACGGCGCAAGACGGCGTGAACTTGCTGCCCTATCTGCGCGGTGAAAACAACGACGCACCGCACGAGTATTTGTTCTGGCGGGCGAAGCCGAACCACGCGGTTCGCTGGGGCAATTGGAAAATGTGGAAGATCCGCAAGTCGGCTCAGAAGCTTGAGGAATCGAACGATTCGACGGGTCGGCTACCTGCCAAAGATTACGAATGGGACGCGCCACTCGGCTATGTCACCTTGCTTTACGATTTATCGAATGACATCGGCGAGCGGACGAATGTTGCCGACGAGAACCCTGAGATCGTCAAACAACTCGAGGACGCTTGGGCGAAGTGGGACGCTGAATTGGTTGACCCATCCTGGCCACCGAACCGTTCGGCGTTGAGGGAGATCGAAGTGGTGCAGTTGTTTTTCTAGCCGATTTTCAGCGACGTCGTAGACCGCGTCTCCGCGAAGCGCCGCAGTTCGGCGGTAGGCCGCAATTCGATTTTCAGCGACCGTAGACGTCTGCAGTTCGGCGGCTGACGGCGAAAGCACGCGATAGGTGCGCCACTACTTCGTTGTCCTCGATCGTCGTGCTCGACGGACTGTCAAGTACGCCTCCGCGCGCCGATCGTCGTCCGCCTCGTATTGACGCACCTCTCACGCGCTTTCGCTCGCCACGTGGTTAGAAATACGGGCTAGATGATCAGACCTGTTGGTGTCGAACAACCAGCTAGTTAGCACTTGGCCTACCGACTTAGTTCGTCGATTGCTTGCTCGAGCACATGGATAACTACCGCGAAACTGTTAGCCGAAAGCTTATCTATGGTGTCGGCTCGGGTGTGCCAGTAGCTGTTGCCGGGGCCGTACTCGAAGTCAATGAGATCGATGCTTGGGATTCCGACCGCCGCGAACGACACGTGGTCGTCTTCGATGTAGCCGGTGTTACGCGGAAAGTGGGAGGCGTAGCCTAGCCTGTCGGCCAGCATCCAGACCTGATCGAGCAGCCTGGCGTCGGAGTTGGCGTCGTATAGCAACGACAAATCGGCGTCGCCGATCATGTCAACGTTGATTAGCGCCGAGATCCGCCGCGCGGTCCCGTCAGCGGCCCAACGGCCCGCGAGATGGCGGCTTCCGTAGGTGTGATCATCGCCGCTCCAACCGACCGTTGCTTCTTCGCCGTCAAGAAATGCTAGCCAGACTGCGGGGGCATCATCGCCGTCTAGACGCTCGGCGAGAGCCATCAGCAGCCCGGCCGACGACCCACCGTCGTTGGCTCCGACGAATCCATTCTGCCGAAGGGTGTCATAGTGCCCTGAAACAACAATTACGGATTCGGCATCGAGATCGCCGAAGCGGGCGATGATGTTCTTCAACTGCAGGGAGCCTACTGGAGCCGTCGCGATAAATGCGTCTTCCGCGACGCGGCATGATAGCCTTTCGAGGCCGCCCGTGATGAGTGCTTGTTGCGTTCGGAGGTTCTCCGATCCCGCCGCGCGGGGCCCCAGCTCTACGAATTGTTTCGTCCAGCCTAGAGCGCTCTGTCCCGCTTGGCGGTACTCCAAGGGTGGCGTGGCAAGTGGAGCTTGTGCTCGACACGATAGTCCGGCGAGCGCGAGGCCCAGCACTGCGAGGCGGATGGTTTGCATTGTTAGCGCTTCTCGACTAGGCATACGTACGCCAAGGTAAAGTTCCGCTCGGAATCGAGTTGGTCGAAGGCGGGCAACACGAGACCACAAGATACGGTGACGGCAGCGACGAATGGGAACAGCAGCCAGCGCAGGCCGCCTTGAAAGAAATTTAGCCCGTTCATCAGGCGTCGGGCTAACAACGTGAAGTAGCCGCCTATTGGGTCGATTTGAGTGGGCGTCAGATTGGCGCGTTCGAACAACAGCGAGAGACCGTGCCGTGTGAATCGGAAAAAGTCGTTCGGGGACTGATGAACCTCCCAGGCGTGGGGAGCGATCAAGAGCAGCCGACCGCCCGGCCTCAAGACGCGGGCTAGTTCCGAGATGACTCGAGCAGGGTCTTCGGTATGTTCTAGAACGACGATGTTGATTGCGGCGTCGAATGCGTCGTCTCGAAACGGTAACGCTCTCAGGTCCGCCACGGCGTCGAGAGTCCGGTAGTCCCAGCTTTCGTCGCCGATCGCGAGGTCGACTCCGATGTATCGTGCGGCGGTGAAGTGCGCCTTGTGGCCCCCTTCGCCGGAACCGGCGTCGAGAACCGTTGATTGGGGATCGAGCGCCGCCGCGAACGCCTGCAGCTCGCGATCGATGCGCGTCTCCACCACCATTAATCTGTTCTTGATGAAGGCTGGCAGATAGCGGCCGAAGCTTGCCTCGAGCACTAAACTTCCCCTCGACGGGCTGCCTCGATCATCACCGTTGAGCCCGCCCCGGCAGCTGCTTCAAGCAGTGTTAACGGCACGGCAGCGACTACCAGCGAAAAATACAATGCGTCTCGCAGAAACGAGCCAAATAGCGACGATTTCACGTTGCGGACGCGGCGCGCCACCGGATCGAGCTGCGGGCAGAGACTCGTGGCGAGTCCCGCGGGGTTATCTCGTAGAGAGAAGAACTTTCGGCGGACGATTTCGTATCCGCAGGTGTCTAAAAGGTCTTCCAGATCTTCGATACGGAAGTTGATCAGGTGCCTGGGTACGTCGAAGCCATTCCATCGTTCGCCCAACAACAGCGTTTGCCAGGAGTCGGCGTTCGGCACTTGAATCACGATGCGCCCTCCCGGCACCGGGAGGTCCCAGACAGCCGATAGCGCGGCCATCGGATCGGGCAAATGTTCGAGGACATGAAAAGCCGTTACCGTGCTAAACGAGCCTGGTTGGAATGGGACATCAGGAAGCATGCAGCAGACCGCTGGGATTTCGTGCTGTCGCCAGACGTGTTTGGCGCTCTCGCGCGAAGGGTCGCTGCCACATACAGATACATCGCTGGTCCGCAACGCTTGGAGCAGCGAGCCACCGCCACAGCCAATATCCAGAACCGGTTCAGGACCGTGAATCGCACCTTCGACGAAGCGGACGTGGTCTCGAATTACAAACTGGCGGTAGCGCTCGGCGAGGCGATCGCGTGCCGAGGGCGTTGCTTGCCACCAATAGCTTTCCGGATAGAAATTCTCTAGCTCAACGGCGCTCGGGGCCGGATCGAGACGGATTAGACCGCAGCTCACGCACTCGATGACTCGAAACGTGCGATTGGTCGTTCCGTATAGCCGGTCGGAGCCCTGAAACAGGGTCGTAAATGACTCTATTCGGCAACGTGGGCACCCTGTTTGGACGCTCCGAGCCGTTGTCGGCGATGAAAGGACGAACGATGACACGGTAGGCTAACGAGTCTGAGAAACGAGTTCCCTAAGAGTGATGCGGAATCGCCAAAGCAAACGCATCGTCTCCAGCGAGCTCAATTTTCTTAGGTTGTTGATTTGCTTTCGTTTGCCGAGCACTCGTGGCACGCCGAGCAATCCACGCACTTGAGCACGCAGAAAGCATTTTAGCAGTGCGCCAGTCGATAGGCGCTTCCTTGCTGCATGCAAATCACCCCTACCGAGCAGGGCAAACACACCGTACGCGACCCAGCGAACGGCCGAAATCGCGGGATTGAGCAGCAGCAGAGGCAATGGGAACAGCTTTGCGGCGAGCCATATGCGATTGCGTTCTATAAGAAACAGCCGCTCCAGAGAATATTGGCCAAGCGATGAGCCTACCCGGTGACGCACGACCGCATTCGGTGCGAAAACAGCTCTCCAGCCGGCGATGCGCGCCCGCAGACCTAGCTCGGCGTCGTCCGCGTAGGCGAAGAAGTCCTCGTCGAATCCGCCGATCTGATCGAGCATTGTTGCGCGATAGAGGGCTGCACAGCCATCTGGCCAGGCTGTCTCGCGTATGTTGTCGAACTGGCCCTGATCGATAACGCCGGTACCTCGCCCGCGGTTCTGACCGTCGAGAAAGATGAGATGCCCTACCTTGTCGATGACTTGGGGATTGCCGTACGTGACGATCTTCGATGCGACCATTCCGACAGTAGGGTCCGAACCGACCGCTTCGAGCATTGCCGCCAACCAGCCTGGTTGCGCCGTGGCGTCGTCGTTGAGCAACGCCACGAACTCTCCGCGGGCGGCTGCGATGCCTTGGTTATTGGCAGCGCAGAAGCCACGATTTGCCTCATTTGAGAGTACCCGTAGTTGCTGATCGGCGAGGCTGCCGAGGAAGTTTGCGGTGCCGTCGCTAGCTCCGTTGTCGACGACAACGAGTTCGAAATCCTGGAAGGTTTGCGTGCGCAGCGACCGCAGGCATTCTTCGAGAAACGCTCGCTGATTCCACGTCACGACGATGACGGTT
The DNA here is from genome assembly GCA_965247305.1 of Bryobacterales bacterium. Lineage (GTDB taxonomy): Bacteria > Acidobacteriota > Terriglobia > Bryobacterales > UBA6623 > CATQHP01. The sequence continues at coordinate 7,314,036 of OZ252030.1, forward strand.
ACTTTGGGCATCTTCTGGTCGTAACGTTGTATTACGGCTCTCTTGATACCCTAGCGCGGCGGGCTGTATACGTTGATCTGCCGGTGTAAAGTAGCCCCTTGAATAGTGAATCGATTGGTTAAGTTGAGGCGCGTTTCCTGGCGCCGAACGGAAAGTCCTTGGTATTTGCGATGGCTTCTCACCTCATCGCGGACTATCCAGTTGCGATGCTAGACTAGCCGTGAGGGATTTCGGGTCCCTCGGGAGGTATCGATGGCCGAACAAAAGATGGATTCGACTGCTGTGAACCGGCGTGATTTCGCGAAGGCCGCTGCCGCCGTTGGCGTTGCAGCGACGGCGGTAAGCCAAGGTCCTTTCGTCCAGAGTGCGAAAGCCGCTGGGCGCACCATCAAGTACGGTTTCATCGGTCCCGGAAGCCGTGGCCGGCGCCTGTTAGAGCGCCACCTGAAATTTATGGATCACGGCGAGTGTGTCGCCATGTGCGACATCTACGAGAAGAACCTCCAGAAGGCTCTCGACGTCTTTGACGGCACGCCTACTCCCTACACCGACTACAACAAACTTCTCGATCAAGAAGACATTGAGGCGGTTTTCATCACTGTCCCACTGTTCATGCACTTCCCGGTCATTAAGGCCGCCCTCGAAGCAGGCAAGCACGTTTTCTGTGAAAAGTCGCTGGTCTTCACTCCTGAAGAAGTCCACCAGCTACGCGCCTTGCACGCTGCGAACCCTAGCCTGACAATTCAAGTCGGATTGCAGCGGCGTTACAGCAAGTTTTACCAAAGGGCTAAGGAGATGATTGACGGCGGCGCGATCGGCGACATCACCCACATCCAGGCCATGTGGCACCGCAACACGAATTGGCGGCGCAAGGCCAAGCCTGAGTTCGAGGATCAGTTTAACTGGCGGCTCTATCGTAAATATTCTGGAGGGCTTTGCGCTGAACTGATGTCGCACCAAGTAGACGTCTCGGATTGGTTTTTAGACTCGCATCCGACGTCGGTAATGGGCGTTGGAGGATTAGACTACTGGAAGGATGGGCGCGACATTTACGACAACATTCAGCTCATCTTTGAGTACCCTGGCGGCCAGAAACTGCAATACAGCTCGATCATGACGAACCGCCACATTGCTGGCCGGAGGGTGCCCGGCGATGGTTGCCGCGAGACTATATTGGGTACCAGGGGGGCGATCGAGATGACGCTGATTCCCTACGGCGATGGCATGTTCTACCCAGACGCGATGAAGGTCACTATGGAGTCTCAGGCTAAGGAAAAGCCTCCGACGGAGAACTGGGTTGCCGGCTCGACCATTGGTACCGACACGGCCGAACAAGGCGAAGGATTTCCGATTGACCCTGAATCCGTCAATCCCAATGAAGTCAGCTTCATTGAAAAGGAGTTGTTCTTCGCAAAAACTTGGGCCTACAACAAGGGCATCATGCGGCCCGAAGAGACGGTCGACCCAGAGTACGCGGAACTGTCTAGCTACTTGAGCGACGTTGCAAGTGGCAATCGGCCGCGTTCAGACATCAACGTCGGTCTGCAAGATTCGATCGCCGTTATGCTTGCCAACTTGAGCATGGACGAAGAGCGGAAAGTGTTCTTCTCCGAAATAGAGACGATGGGCAACCCCGGGACGGAGATGTCCTCCGCAGTTGCAGGCGCGCACGCGGACGACTAAACAGCGACAGCGCGCCAGAAGCTTAAAAGACGAGTACGCCCCGCGCGACATGGCCGGCTTCCATGTCATCAAAGGCCTTCGGCAAATCCTCGAGGGGATAGCGCTTGGTGATGAGATCGTCTAACTGAAGCTTGCCGGCCAGGTAGAGCCCCATCAACATCGGTAGGTCGAGCCGCGGCCGCACCGAGCCGACGAATGATCCGAGCAAGCGCTTGTTTTGTAGGACCAGCGCGCCGGCGGAAATTCCGACCTCAGCCTTAGCCGAGTGTAGGCCCACGATCGTGGCCGTCCCACCGGGCCGAATCGCGCGCAATGCGACTTCAATCGTCGCGGCAGCGCCAACGCTGTCGAAGATGTATTCCGGGCCCAAACCGGTGATCTCACGTAGGGCGTCTACCAGATCGACCTGCGCGGAGTTGATGGTATGTGTAGCTCCCATCGCGCGGGCGAATTCCAGCTTTGACTCCATGACATCGACCGCAATGATCGGGTAGCAGCCGGCTAGCTTGCATCCTTGAATTGCGCTGAGTCCGACGCCGCCACAACCAATCACGGCCGCCGGTAAGCCCGGTTTGGCATTGGCTGTATTGATCACCGCGCCAACGCCAGTCGCGACCGCGCAACCCACGACCGCCGCGACTTCGTGCGGTACACCTTCAGGAACGAGCACAGCACCGCTCTCGTCGACGACGGCATACTCGGCCATTGTGGCGGCGCTAAGCAGGTGCTTTAGGGCTAGGCCGTCGGTCGTGGTCAGGCGGGTCGTACCGTCAAGCATTAGCGCTTTGAACGTGGTCCGCGCCAGTCGTTCGCATAGGTTATGCCGACCGTTGAGACACGTAGCGCATGACTCGCAGGCCGGCAGCCAGTTGATGACGACCTTGTCGCCGGGCTTGAAGCGCGATACACGGCTACCAACCTTCTCAACTACGCCCGCGCCTTCGTGGCCAAGCACCAGTGGTGGCGTCGCTCTCAATTCCCCGCGATAGGTATGCAGGTCGGAGTGGCAGACGCCGGCCGCCTTCATCTGAACCAAAATTTCGGTATCTTTCGGCTGATCGAGTTCAACTTCCTCGATTTCGAACCGGCCAAGTTCGCGGCAAACCGCTGCTTTCATTCGCATCGAATATTTCTCCCCCCGGGTATCTCAAATCCAAGCTGCTGAACGCTTCGTGGCGGCGCACAGCCGCCCTAAAAAATGGCCCTCATATGTTACGCTGAGCCAGACGGTATTTGCCCCGCCCGAAGCCCCCGAAGCCGCCGCCTACCAGGAGCACAGCATGTTAACAAAAGTTCGCCAGGGATGGGAAATCTCTGAGAATCAGGCAATTTCAGAACCCGCGTATTACTCTCGGCGAGACCTGGTTAAGTCCCTTGGCTTCGCTGGCTTAGCGTCAGCGCTTCCTAACTCGCTCGCGGCTGCCGGGACGGGTGATCTTTTCCCCGCCGAGAGGAATTCGAAGTATACGCTCGACCGCCCGATCACACCTGAAAAAGTAGCCACGGGGTATAACAATTTTTATGAGTTTACGCTGGACAAGCAGCGCGTCATCGACATGGTTGACCGCTTCAAAGTCGACCCCTGGAAGGTCAAAGTCAAGGGGTTGGTAAACAACCCGAAGACCTACGATCTCGACGATATTCTGAGGCGATTTCCCATGGAAGAGCGGCTCTATCGCTTTCGGTGTGTCGAGACGTGGGCGATGGCTGTACCCTGGACCGGCATTCCTATGTCGGCTTTGATCAAGGAAGTTGACCCCCAGCCGGCCGCCAAATACATGAAGATGGTCACGGCTTTCCAGCCCAATGTGATGCCTGGAATCGTATCCCAGCCTCATTACGACTGGCCTTATGTTGAAGCTCTGACGATAGAAGAAGCGATGAACGAGTTGGCGCTCTTTGGCACCGGGATATTCGGCAAGCCGTTGCCGAAGCAGAATGGGGCTCCGTTCCGAGCCATCATCCCGTGGAAGTACGGCCTGAAAAACATCAAATCGATCGTACAAATCGAGTTCACGAAAAAACGGCCGGCAACGCTATGGAACAAAGCGGCCTCGACCGAGTACGGCTGGTATTCGAACGTTAATCCGAAACGGCCGCATCCGCGCTGGTCGCAGGCCATGGACCGCGTTATTCCGACTGGCGAGATGCGCCCAACTCTGCCCTACAACGGTTATGAGCAGTACGTCGGCGGGTTGTATAAGGGCAACGAATTCTAACGTTGCCCAATTTGGTCGGGACCGCTGATGGCTGACAAGCTGCTCGTTATCTCCGCCGATCCGGACCTGCTCTCGCAGTTGCGGCCCGCTATCGAGCGCTCGACGCTGCCGGGCAAAATTTCGGTCATTGAGCGCTACCCGAGCCGCAGTGAGATCGCCGACTTTCTGGTACCAGGGCCGGATCGCTTTGCCGGCGTGATCGTAGATTTTCTTGAACGCGACGAGGCGCTGCCGATTGTCAGGGCTTGCGTCGACGAGGACCCATCGGTTGTCGTCGCCGTATTTGACAGCGAGTCCGAATCTGAAGGGGTGCTGGCAGCACTGCAGGCGGGGGCCTGTGAGTTCTTGGTGCCGCCGTTTGACTTGCAACATCTTGAGCGGCGATTGGAAAAGACCGTTGGCTCTGAGCAAGGTGGCAGCGGCAGCCTCGTTTGCTTCATGCCCGTTCAAGGTGGTAACGGCGCATCAACGATCGCCATTCACGTGGCACACGCCATTGCATCGCTGCTCAGGCCCGACGAAGGCGGAAAAAAACTGGGGCCCGGCGACTCTCCAACGCTGCTTACCGAGTTTGATTTTCACTCCGGCACATTGGCTTTTCGGCTGCGGATCAGCCCCGAACATTCGCTGACAGAAGCGTTCGAGCGGCCGGACATCGCGGACGAATTGTGGGCGCAACTGACAACCCCGTGGAACGGGGTCGACTTGCTTCCGGGCGCGCTCAGCGGCCAATCGATCTCGGGCGAAGCGATGCAATACGTGCCGGCCGTTTTCGATTCGGCCTGCAGACACTATCCCTACGTTGTTGTCGATCTACCGACGGCACTATATTCGTCAAGCCGCGACGTCCTGACATTTGCCGACAAGGTCTTTTTGGTTTGCACACCTGAGGTCATGAGTCTTCATCTCGCCAGACGACGGATTAAGGATTTGGTTGAAGGCGGAGTGCCGGAAGAAAATATTATGCTGCTACTCAATCGCGATGGCGCGAAAGGAGCTTTGCCAAGCCGCGACATTGAAGAAGCAGTTAGCCGGCCGGTTCACGCCCGGTTTCCGAACGATTATCAAAGCGTCACCGACGCCTACCTCAAGGGAGGCCTCTTGACTCCAGCCTCTCAGCTAGGAGGGTGCATGCTTGCACTGGCGCGCGAAATTGTTGGCATTGAGAAGGAAGAGCCGACGAAACAAGGCGGCAACTGGAAGAAATTTTTGCGCTTTGATTGACCCGGCGGCAACGCCAGCCACTGCTGAGCCGCCGCCCTAGACTCACTCGCCGCCGCTGTATGCTCAAACCGGACGCATAGACGCTTTCGTTCGAACCACGAATCAACGTCGGTTTGGCGCGCTAACCCTGATCTGTTGTGCGGTCGCGCCCACCCCACGTTTTTTCACGGCCGGCGAGCAGCCGGCTTTCAGGAGTTGACGTCGAAGTAGATACAGTCGGGGTGCTGGAATACGAGGGCGCTGACGCTGGCTTCGGGCTCCATCATTGCACCGTCAGTTAGCTGAATTCCGATATCATTTGGTTTCAGCAACTTAAATAGACCCTCTTGATCATCTAGATTAGGGCACGCCGCGTAGCCGAAGCTGTAGCGCCGACCTCGATATTTCGATTTGAACCGGTCGAGCATCGTTGTTTCCGCGGAGTCTGGAAACCCCCAGTCCTCACGGATGCGACGGTGAAGCCACTCCGCGCAGGCTTCGGCGGTTTCGATCGCCAGTGCTTGGATGCCGTGCGATTTAACGTACTCACCGCGTTGTTTGTAGCCCTCTGAGCGCTCGCGAATACCCTGCCCCGCGCCGACACAGAACATCGCAAACGTATCACGATGGCCGTTCGGCTGAGCTACGAAGTCAGCCAGGCTAAGCCCATCATCACGCCGTTGCCGCGGGAATGTGAATTCGTGCGCCACATTACTCGAGCCAGGCTCGAAGACGCGGATATTGTTGCCCTCACTCTCAGCCTCGAAGAAGCGCCAGACCGCTCGCACCTTCATAAATTCGGCAGCTTCACCTTTGAGATCTTCGATGATCGACTGCAACTCCAGGGCCTTGGGGTCGCGGTCGGCCAACGCCTTCTCAAAATTTCCTTTGAACCCGAGGTGCCGCGTGTATAGCATTACGGGATTGATGTACGACCAAACCTCTTGTAGCTGTGGGACGTCACGGACAACGCGCTCCGTATACGGCGGAGACAACGGCGGAACGTCGAGTCGAGCGCGCGAGCTTCGTTGTGTCGAAATGGGCGCGGTTTCGCGGTCGCGCGCGGCGCCATCGGCTGTGAGCGGAGCGTTCTCGATCTCGACGTCAGAGCGCTGCGCGTCGTCCATGATGCGATCGAGCAGCGCCAACCCACTCATCGCGTCTTTGGCGTAGCATGTTAGCGACTCATAAGCCGGCGCAATTCTCTTGCGCGTGAAGTTTTGGCTCAGCGCGGCGCCACCGACTAGCAGCGGAGCCTCCACGCCGGCATCTTTGAAGTCCTGCGCGGTCACAACCATTTGTTGAGCGCTTTTAACTAGAAGACCGGATAGACCTATCGCATCCGGTTGGTGTTCCCGGCATGCTTTGATGAGGTCTTCGGGTGGGATCTTAATGCCCAGATTGACGACCGTGTAGCCGTTATTAGAAAGGATGATCTCAACCAGATTTTTGCCGATGTCGTGAACATCGCCCTTAACCGTGGCGAGCACGATTTTTCCTTTGTTGGAGTCGGTCCCCTTCTCCATGAACTGCTCGAGGTGATCGACCGCGGCCTTCATCGCTTCAGCCGACTGCAGCACCTCGGCGACGATGAGTTCATTGTTGTTGAAGAGCCGCCCAACCTCCCCCATACCGGCCATCAGCGGGCCATTGATGATGTCGAGCGGGGCGGCGCCCTCAGCCCGTTTGGTTTCCAAATCGGGAATCAACCCTTCTTTCGTCCCCTCGACGATATAGTTGGCGAGGCGTTCATCTAGAGACAAGCTCGAAATGTCTTTTTTGATGCGGCTCGACGCTCCACGGAAGTACTCGGTAATTTTGGCGATGTGGTGCTGATTGATTTCCGCGCGCTGCTCGCGCGTTTGTTCGCGAAAGTCACGCGGGGCGTCGAATCCTTCGAACGGATAGTTCCCCAATAGATCGTCCGCGAGCTTGCGTTCGTTTTCAGGGATCGCCGCGTAACGCTCGAGTTTCTGAGTGTTGACAATCGCCATGTCGAGGCCGGCCTTCGTGGCGTGATAGAGGAACACAGAGTTGACGACTTCGCGAGCCGCCGACGGCAGTCCGAAGCTAACGTTGCTTACGCCGAGCACGGTCTTGGTGCGGGGCATTTTTTCTTTGATGAGACGCAGCCCTTCGATGGTCTCGACGGCGCTGCCGCTGTAGTTTTCGTCGCCGGTCGCGCAAGGGAACACCAGCGGGTCAAAAACGATATTCTCTTCCGCGACCTGCCACTTATTCGTGATAAGTTCGTGAGCCCGCTCGGCGATTTCCAACTTTCTCTCTCGTGTAATTGCCTGGGCCTGTTCTTTGTCTTCGTCGATCGAGCCGACTACGATCGCCGCGCCGTAGCGCTTGATGAGTGGCATGATGAGGTCGAATCGCTCTTCACCGTCTTCGAAGTTGATCGAGTTGATGATCGATTTTCCCTGGCAGTAGGTCAATGCCCGTTCGACAGCCTCGGCGCTCGTCGAATCGATCATGATCGGCACTTTCACTTTTCGAATCACTTGCGAATAGAACGCGTCGATGTCTACGAGTTCATCGCGGTCTGGATTCTCAAGATTGATGTCGATCACGTGGGCGCCCTTTTTTACTTGAGCGCGCGCGATCTCAGAGGCCTCTTCGTACTTTTCCTCGGTGATCAACCGTTTGAACTTACGGGAGCCGACCTCGTTGGTGCGTTCGCCCACGAGCAGGGGGCGGTTGTCGTCGGTAGCCTCCACGAGTTCGATGCCGCTGTAGTACGCCTGCCGTTTGCCTCGATGTTCGCGTGGCGCACGCCCGTCGACCATCTCGGCGATGGCACTGATGTGTGCCGGGGTCGTTCCACAACAACCGCCGATCAAGTTCAGCCAGCCGTTGCGCACGAAGCGATCGAGCGACTGTGCGAGGGATTCGGGTGTTTCGACGTACAGCCCGTCCTCGTTGGGCAATCCGGCATTCGGGTAGCACGAGACCATCGAACCAGCCATTTCATGAATGGTGCGGATATGGTCGGTCATGAACTCGGGACCGGTCGCACAATTGAGTCCGATCGAGAGCAGGTCGACATGCTGCAGCGACGCCACCAGCGCGTCCGCGGCCTGGCCGGCCAGCATCGTTCCCATCGGCTCGATCGTGCCGGAGACGACTACGGGAATTTTGACTCCCAATTGCTCAAAAGCTTCGTTAATTCCGATCAAACCGGCTTTAACGTTGCGAGTGTCCTGGCAGGTTTCCATTAGGAGCAGGTCGCAGCCACCCTCCGTTAAAGCCGCTGCTTGATCGCGGAAGTTGACAATCAATTCACTAAACGTCACTCCGCCAGTAACAGTGATAGCCTTCGTCGTCGGCCCCATCGAACCGGCAACGAAGCGCGGCTTCTGCTCAGTTGAAGCTTCGTCCGCGGCGGCGCGCGCGATCTGGGCCGCCTCCCGGTTGATTTCGGTGGCCTTGTCCTCGAGCCCGTATTCTGCGAGGACGATTGAAGTCGCACCGAAGCTGTTCGTTTCCACTATGTCGCTGCCGGCAGCGTAGTAGTCGGCGTGGATTTCACCGATCACGTCGGGACGAGTCAGCACGAGGTTTTCGTTGCAGCCTTCGAGTGCCGCGCCACCAAAGTCATCGGCGCTCAGGTCGCGATCTTGAATCTGCGTCCCCATAGCGCCGTCGAGCACCAGGATGCGTTGATCCAGGGCTTCTCGCAGGAGCCGCGTTCGCTCGTCAGGAGTCGTCATTACGCTGAAAGGGAGTGCGGTGCAACGCACTTCGCCAGTACTTTCGTGATCGGCGTAGCCCTGATTTCATTATAGATATGCGACTCGGGTCGAGAGTTCATAGAAGGCTGTATCATGAACGCTTGCACCCACCGTGAGCGTCGACCGTTGCGCGATTGCAAACGGTTCCCAGCATCTTGATGCCAAAGACCACTGCCCCCATCGATACGGCGACCTTCGTTTCGCTCAACACACTCTTTTCGCCCGTAACCGCCCACGATCCTAAGCCGGAAGATGGGGGTCCATGCCACCTTTGCACGGCTCGATGCTGTAAGTATTTCGCGGTTCAAATCGACACGCCCGAGCACGCCGAAGACTTCGATCATATCCGCTGGTATTTGATGCACGAGGCGGTCGTGGTTTGGATGCAAGACAGCGACTGGTACCTCGAAGTGCGTACTCGATGCCGCCACTTGCAGCCAGACAACTCCTGCGGAATCTACGAGTCGAGACCGCAAATCTGTCGCGACTACGGGTTACCCGAGAGCGACCCCTGCGAGTATTTCACCGACGACATCGAGTACGACCTATTTTTCGAGACCGACGATCAACTCGTGAAGTGGCTTGAGATGCGAAAGAAAAAGAAGCGAAAGAAGACTAACGCCTGAGTTTGGCCGAATGTTGCAAGGCCAAACTTTAGTTGAGCAACGGACGCTGGTGAAGCGTGGACTTCCGTCCACGCCCTGGAGTTTGGCTGTTCAAAGAGGGTTGAAGTTTGGGGTAGGGTGCGGAAATAGGGGATTGGCGTTAGCCGGAAGCGTAGATTGCTGCAGGCGGAGCGCCTCTTGGGAGTTTCTGCAGCTTCGTGTTGGATTGCGAAGTGTTCCGCAAGCCGCAGAAATGTTGCCGCTGCACGCCGTCCGCCCAAAGCTCGGCCCGCAGGTGGCTGATCAGCCGTTGCGTGGTGAGCCGTTGCGGCTGCGAGCGGCGTCGCCAGTGCGGTCGCGGCAAGGCGTCGTCCACGCCCTGTTGGCGGCTCCAACTCGCGCCCGCCAACAGCAGTAGCGCATACACCGCCGTCATAAATTGAGGGACCCGCTCGACCGCGTCCGGCTGCCGCACCTGCGCCTGTCCGACTCCCAACAGCGTCTTCTGCTCACGGAAGTTGACCTCGATCTCCCAGCGCCAAACGTACTGCCGCACGATCTGCTCCAGCCCCAAACTCGGATCGCTGACAATCAAATACGCCGGCTTGCGATACAGCACCTTCGAGCCCGCCCGCGGCCGATAACCCAACGGTGCGATCACCACCAAACGCAAGTCCCGCTTGCCTCCCGCCGGCCGCCAACGCAGCGGCGCGAGCGTCTTCACTTTGAACTGGTGCAGGCTGCCGGCGGCAAAAACCTCGACCGTTTGCCACGGCACGTTGTCGTCCTGGCGGAGTTGCTCGGGCGTCGGCGCGCGTTCGCCGTAACAACGCCTGCGGCCTTTGCCAGGCTGCTCGAGGGGCAGATGATACAGCTTGGCGTCGGAACGAATGCGGCCGATCAACGTCACCTCGGCGGGCAACGATCCGAACACCGTGCGGTTGGTGTAAGCGCCATCAACGACGAGGTGCAAGGCTCTGTCAGCGCCTCCGGGATCGGCGTTCATGGCCTCGCGCAAGCGCGCGATGTGCCTGGCGGCGAGGGCCGTCAAGCTGCACTTGCGAGCCTCGCGCCGGTACTGTTTCCAAACCTCGTCCGTGGCCTTCTTCGACGGTCGGCGCGGAGTCGGCGCGTGTTCCAAGCCGATCGGAATGAGTCGCGCCGGCTGCTGCCGCTCGCTGGGAGGCAGTGCTGCCGAGAACTGCAAGAAGCGCTGCGCGAGAATCAAGTTGGCCTGAAACTTGGGTCCAAGCGGATCGCGCCGCCAACTCACGCCGGGCGTTTTGAGACTCGACTTGGCGAGCAGTGTATCGTCGATGGCGACGACCAAGGGAGCCTCGGGCGGCAAGCGAGCGAGCACCTCGCGGCGCGAGGCATCGAGCAGGCGTTGCGGCTCGACGCGTTGTTGCGAGAACAGGCGGTAGCCGGCGCTCCAGTCCTGAAAGCTCTCGCCGGAGGCATGTAGCAGGCCGGTGATGGTGGAGCGGCCGAGGCAGACGGCGGCACCGAGAGCGAGGCGGGTGAGGTGGTCGTTCACGCTTTGTCGGGCGTGGGGGTTGAGGCCTTTGGCGAAGAGTCGGGAGAAGGTGTCGACGACTCGATCGGGAGTTTTTTTTTCAACTCGACGGGCGGAGGTTGCAAACGATTGAGCACGAGTTGGGAGCGGTCGAGCAGGATCCATTCGAGCTGTTCGCCGGGCTGGAAGTCGAGCATCTGAGCGCTGGCGGAGGGGAAGTTGACGTAGAACTGTTGGGAAGCCTTGCGCTTGATCAACTGCAGTTTGGTGGGGAAGGACATGAGGTCTCCTTGGAAATGAATCTAGTTACACAACAAGCTAAACAACTAGATACAAGAATACCTCAAAATGTTTTGAGACACAAGCATTCTCAGATCCCAGACAACTCAAGAACGTGCTTACCGCGCGTCCCATCTAGTGAAAGGCCAAACTCCAGAGCGTGGACTTCCGTCCACGCCACGGCTGTTGCGGGGACAGGCGGTTTATTCTTAGACGCTCGCCGCTTGTTTTTCCGCTAGGTCTCCAATGGCCGGTAACTTAAAGCGCTCACCACTAAACGCCTTGAACACGAGGAACGCCCATACTAGCACTAGCCCCAGCGGAATAAAGATCGCAATGATCCATCCCACGAACGGAATCAGCCCGAGAAGGCCCGACACGATATTCACGACAAACGCCGCTACTGCAAAAAACAGGCACTGGAAGCTGTGGAACCGAATATACGAGTTCTTGTTGTACGGTTCTATCACTAGAAACAATATCGCCGGGATGATGGTGACATAGGCAACAGCGCCCATCATGTTCTCATTGGGGATCGCACTTGGCGCGGGGGCGGAGCTAGTGCTCGGCGGGGCAGATGCCTCAGTGCTCGGGGCGGGGCCATCAGGCGCAGCCCCACAATTCGGGCAAAACTTAACTCCGGTCCCTACGTCGGTGCCACAACTGCTACAAAACGGCATCTACACTCCTTTTTTCCGCGCCTAGTATAACTCATGTTTGCGAACGTACACCTCAATCCGCCGGCGGCAACGGCCCGCTACGCTTTTCTGCCAGACTTGCTCCATACGAATGCCAGATAACTCCGTGACACACAAAGCTGACCTCATGAGCTTAACCCTGCTAGTGTAGTGCGCCATAAATAATGTAACTTATAGTATCTTCGTGTCGCCTTTACTAGTAGAAGGCACACGGATGCGAAGAGCAGAGCCAGTCCCATTGACGCAGGAGCAGCGTAGGCAGTTGGAGCGCTACGCGAACGGTCGTCGGGTCGCTGTTCGTCTGGCGTTGCGAGCCAGGATCATCGTGCTCGCCGCCGACGGTCTTGAGAACAAACGGATTGCCGCGCAGCTGTCGGTCTCGCGTCAGTTGGTGGCGCGCTGGCGAAGCCGTTTTCTTGAATCCGGCGTCGCCGGCATCGAAAAGGACGCCCCGCGGCCCGGCCGTAAGCCCGCCATCTGCTCCCCAACAGTGCAACAGATCATCCACAAGACGACCCGCGAAACGCCAGCCAACGCCACCCATTGGAGCCGCCGCACGATGGCCGCCGCGGTCGGCGTCAGCGCCTCCACCGTGGGTCGCATTTGGCGCGCCCACGGCCTCAAGCCGCATCGCGTCAAGACCTTCAAACTCAGCAACGACCCGCGCTTCGCCGAAAAACTCGACGACATCATCGGACTTTATCTCAACCCGCCCGAGCATGCCCTCGTTCTTTGCCTCGACGAGAAGTCACAGATTCAAGCCCTCGACCGCACCCAGCCCGGCCTGCCCCTGAAAAAGGGACGCGGCCGGACCATGACCCACGACTACAAACGCAACGGCACAACCACCTTGTTCGCCGCGCTCAACACGCTCGACGGCTCGGTGATCGGAACCTGCATGCCCAAGCACCGCCACCAAGAATGGCTGCGCTTCTTGCGCTTGCTTGAAAACCAGACCCCCAAGGACAAGCAGATCCATTTGATCGTGGACAACTATGCCACTCACAAACACGCCACGGTGAAACGCTGGCTGCAGCGCAATAAACGCTTCCACGTCCATTTCACGCCCACCTCAGCGTCGTGGCTGAACATGGTGGAGAGGTTCTTCCGAGACCTCACCGATAAGCGCATCCGCCACGGTGTCTTTCGTAGCGTCGGCGAACTCACCACCGCCATCGAAGACTACATCGCTCGACACAATCAGCAGCCCAAGCCCTTCATCTGGACTGCTACCGCTTCCGACACCCTTGAGAAGGTCAAGCGCGGCAAAGCCGCTCTTCTTAAGGTTCAATCTGATTGACGCACTACACTAGCTGTTACTCTGCTCTTCGTGAGCAACGGAGCCCTTCTTGGAGTTGAGATCGTAGGGCATCGTGGAGCATCACACGACGCTCCCGAAAACACTTTGCCGAGCGTCCAGCTCGCCTGGGAGCAAGGGGCGGATGCCGTCGAGATCGACATCCATCAGACACACGACGGCCGCATTGTCGCCATTCATGACGCTGATACCAGGCGCGTCAGCGGCGTAGATCGGCGCGTCGACGAGCAGACGCTAGAAGAGATTCAGCGCCTCGATGCGGGCGCTTGGAAGGACGCAAGGTGGCGCGGCAGCCGGATTCCGACACTCGAAGCCGTCCTCGAAACCATTCCCGCCGGCAGAATGCTAGTAATCGAAATCAAGTGTCCTCTGACGGTCTTGTCGGAGCTTGAGCGGGTGCTTGACGCCTCGGGACAACGCGCGCAAGTGATGATTATTGCGTTCGACTACGCGACGGCGGTTGCGGCAAAGCGGCGGCTCCCCGATGTCCCATCCTACTGGCTTTTCGGCTTTTCGACTGAGTCGAGAGTCGAGTACGGCGTGAAAACCAACGCCGATTTGATCGAGAGGGCCCAAAAAGGCGGTCTAGACGGGCTGGATCTGAAATTCAACGGTCCTTTCGAAAGAGAATTTGTCGATCGGTTATCAAGCCTGGGATTGAGACTCTACGTATACACCGTCAACTCCCCCGACGACGCGCAACGCCTTGTAGACATGGGAGTTGCCGGGATCACCACGGATCGCCCAAAATTCCTCCGAGACAGCTTGAGCGGTCCGTAAGATAGCCCCCACCCGCGTCGAGACGCCACTGCGCTAATCTAAAACCTCGGTTCACGGATTATTGGAACCGATCGGCCCTGTCTCGCGTCTTACCTGGCACTATGGGGACGATGACAGCGACACTACCGGGACAGATCACATCCGGCAGCCGGACCGGAACCAGAAGCCGCGTGCCATTCAAGGACACCCCGGAAGCCGACGTCGTTCGCCGCGCTCAAGGCGGCGACGAATTGGCTTTCCGCGAGATCGTCGAGCTGCACCAGAATAAGGTTTTCGCAATCATATATCGAATCTTGCGGCGCCGCAACGACGCGGAAGACATCGCACAGCAAGTTTTCACCAAGATTTATTTTTCCCTCGGGAAATTTGATTTCCGCTCGTCGCTCTCGACTTGGATCTACAAGATCGCGGTCAACGAGTGTTACGACTACTTGCGAAAGAAAAAGGTTCGCAAGCTGGTCTATGAGAGCGACATGGGCGAGGACGACAATCGCTCACTCGAGAATTCCGAGCTGGCAACCAACCCCGGCATGGGGTTCGGCGAACAGGCTGAAAAGCGCGACTACCTGATCAAGTTGCTCGAGAAGGTTAGCGGCGAAGAGCGGATGCTGCTCTTTGAAAAGGAAGTCGAAGGCCATTCAGTGCAGGAACTATCGGAGATGACGGGATTGAACGAGAACACCATTAAGGTCAAGCTATTCCGTGCAAGACAGAAGCTTGTGAAAGCGGCCGGCAAGATGGCGACTGCGAGGGCGTAAAGGCTTCGTCATAGTGTCAGGGGACCAACAATGTTGTTGAGCATGGGAGTTAGGATTTAGCGGGTCATGGACGGATTTGTGAAAGAGAACCTCGAAGAGTATCTTTCCGGCCAGCTCGGCGGCGAGCAACTGAAGGAGTTTGAACGCCGTTTGGAGCAAGATCCGGAGGCCGCCGCCGAATTATCGGCGATGGTGGAGAATGGTTCCCTCTTCGAGACCTTGCGCATTGCTGAAGACGACTTCCTGGCCCCTTCGTCCGGGTTCTACGCGCGTATCCGCCAGCAAATTGAGCACGAGGAAGACACATCGTTCTGGGCCGTATTTTTGGAGCCATTCATCCTTCGGCGGGTCGCTGTGGCGGCTTTCGCCTGGTTGTTTGTAATGGGCGTTGCGACGTTCTATCGCGATGGTGTCGATATGCAGCAGACCCATATGGCCGAGTCAATCCTGGCACTGCCGCCGGCTGTGTCCGATTACTACGTTCGCCTCGGTTCCGACCTTGATATGAACCGTGACACGATGCTTTCCGCTGTTCTAGTCTCGAGGCGATAAAAGTCATGTCTGCCCGTCTTGATTCCTGTCACGGTAAGGCCGGGGCAGTCTTGGCCCTCGTATTTGTGTTGGGATTGACTTCCGGCATTCTGGGCACCTACATTTTTTCCAGAACGGTCTCCGCTAAAGAAAAGCTCGCGATTCGCGTCGAAACCACGCTCAATGACCTCAACGAACATTTGCAGTTGCAGCCCGACCAATTCGAAGACGTGCGAGCAGTTCTCGACGACACGATCATGGCCGAAGCCGACCTTCTCAACCGGGTAAAGGAGAATCAGATCGAAGGCCGGAGGCGCATCATGCAATTCCTTCAGCCGGACCAGCGAGAGCGTTTCGCCGGCCTTATCGAGGGCCATTCTGAACTCGGTTTAGAATGATTGTTCGC
This sequence comes from Bryobacterales bacterium, assembly GCA_965247305.1. Taxonomy (GTDB): domain Bacteria; phylum Acidobacteriota; class Terriglobia; order Bryobacterales; family UBA6623; genus CATQHP01. The sequence continues at coordinate 7,329,772 of OZ252030.1, forward strand.
TCCGTCGCGTCTCGGGCTGAGTTTCGCGCGGACAAGATGGCGAAAGCCGATCTGCTTGCCGCTGAGAACCTATTCGCCGGCCTAAATTGCTTCGAGCCGGGCCAGGAACACCAACTCCATTCTCACCCCGGCCAGGATAAACTCTACTATGTGGTGGAGGGCAAAGGCGTTGTTACGGTCGGTCAACAAAGCGAACATGTCTACCCCGGCGACCTAGTTCTAGCGAAGTCCGACGAGCCCCACGCGCTCACAAACCCGGGGCCCGAGCGGCTGGTCGTAATGGCGATTATGGCGCCTCCACCGTCAGTTTCTTAAGCGGCGCCCGACAAACGCCGAGGGCCAGGGCTCACCCACCGCTTGCGATATTTTGATATGCAGTCGCCGAGCCAACAGTCAGCCTTTTGAAACGTGAATTTGTCGACAGAATTGACTCCGTCGAACCCAGCAAAAGGTAGCCACCCGGCTTCAACGTACGGCGCAGGTTTTCAAGGATCCGCCCCTTCGTTTCGTCGTCGAAGTAGATCAAGACATTTCGACACAAAATGATGTCGAAGGGTTCCATCGCGAACATACTGTCTCTAAGATTGAATTTCTTCCACTCGACCATGGCGCGAATCTCGGGCTTAATCGTCCAGTCTGTTCCGTCAGCATCGAAGTACTTTTCCAGGTAGTCCGGTCGCAACCCTCGTTTCACCTCGTGCTGATGGTAACGTCCTTCCCGAGCTTGTTCGAGGACGCTCGCTGATAGATCTGTTCCGACAAGTCTCAAGCCCCATCCGGGCATATTGAGCTCACGCCAGATCATCGCAATGCTGTACGGTTCTTGACCCGTGGAGCATGCCGCCGACCAGATCCGTAGCGTTCTGTCGGACTGTCGACTCGTTAACTCAGGGATTATCGTATCCCGTAGCGCGTCGAATGGTCTGCGATCACGGAAAAATAAGGTCTCATTTGTGGTCATTGCGTCGACGACGCGGTCCCGAATGCGGCGTCCGCCAACGGCACGGATGAGGTTACATAAGTCGTCGAGAGTCTTGAACTCCTCGCTACTGGCCAACGGCGTCAGGCGCGCCTCAACGAGATACATTTTCGATTGGTCGAGCACGATGCCCGAGTCGTCGTAGATGGTCCTACACAAAAAACCAAAGTTTGTGTGTGATATTTTCGGGGACACGACGGTAGCGCTTACGCGAATCGAGTAGGTCATCGGACGGCCCCCGAGCTGTACTGTTGAATCGTATCGGCGAAGCACTCCAGCGGGAGGACTTGATCCGCCAGCCCAGCTTCAATCACATGTCCCGGCATCCCCCACACGACACTCTATTCTTGGTCCTGGGCGAGCACCGTCGACCCAGCTTGTTTTAGACACCCAACGCCACTCAACCCGTCTCTGCCCATCCCCGTTAAGATCACTGCTAGCGCACTCCCCCCCCACATCTCGCAGACGGAGCGAAACATCACGTCGACCGCGGGCTTACACGAATTTTCCCTGGGGCCATCGGTAAGGTTCACGACAATTTGTTTTCCTCGGCGGCGAAAACATAGATGCCTACCGCCAGGAGCGATCAGCACCATTCCAGCTTCGACCGGATGGTCTTGCTCGGCTTCGACAACCGTCAGCGGACTTTTCGAATTCAGGCGGTTCGCCAGTAGTCTCGTGAACGTCGCCGGCATATGCTGTGTGACTACGACCGGGCACGGCAATTCCAAGGGCAGCGCGGGGATTATTTCCCCTAGGGCATTTGGGCCGCCAGTCGAAACACCAATCGCTACGACCGCAACTCCGTCTTTGGGAGCGCTGACATTCGCACGAGGGATCTGCTCGATCGGCACTTCGAAGGTCTGGAATAGGTTCTTGATCTTTGCAGTGAGTTCATCCCCAAGCTGTTCTACGTTGATCTGGTGCGCCGCCACGTTCGCGGGCTTGGCAACGTAGTCGTCGGCACCCTGAGCCAAAGCTTCAAACGCATACTCCGCTCCAGTGACGGTCAGATTAGAGAACATCACAACCCTCAGTTCGGGGTAGAGTTTGCGGACTTTCTCCAGCGTCTCGAGGCCATTCATCTCCGGCATCTCGATGTCGAGCGTGAGCACATCCGGCCGCAGCCTTTCGATCATGCCCAGAGCAATCTTTCCGTTCGCCGCAACGCCCGCCACCTCAAAAGCTGAATCCTTTTCTAGCGCCACTCGCACGAGTCGTCGGACAACCGAGGAGTCGTCGACCACGAGGACGCGTATCGCTTGAATTGCCTTCGCCTGGGGTCGGCAATCTCACTGGAACCTTTCGCGGCCTCGGCCAACTGTCGGCTGATCTCATTCGTGGTCGCAGTTTGTTCCTCGACCGCGGAGGCGATTGTATTTGAGATGTCGTTGATTCTATTGATGATCGTGCCGACCTCCGCTATCGCCTCAACCGCGCCTTTTGAGCCCTTCCGGATCGCCTTGATCTTCAACGAGATGTCTTCGGTCGCCTGTGCTGTTTGTTTTGCAAGTTCCTTCACCTCATTTGCCACTACCGCGAAGCCCTCACCTGCTTCGCCGGCGCGTGCGGCTTCAATCGTCGCATTGAGTGCCAACAAGTTGGTCTGTTCGGCGATCGTCGTAATGACTTTGACCACCGCGCCAATTTCTACGCTTGAAGACCCTAGGCCCTTGATCGTGTTATTCGCCGAGCCCGCGGCTGAGACGGCATCTCTGGCAATCCGCGCTGCGTCGCCCGAGCTGTGGGCGATTTCGCGGATCGACTCCGACATCTGCTCGACCCCCATAGCGGCAACCTGCACGTTCTTACTCACTTCAGCGCTAGCGCTCGATACGACGCCTACCTGACTCGAACTCGTCTGGGCGGTCGCGGTCATCTGCGCACTACTCGCTGATAGCTCGTCGGCGGACGTGGCTAGATGCTGCGAGCTTTTTGCAAGACCGGAAACAGTCTCACGCAAACTCGCAAGAAACGCCCGTAATCCCGCGCCCATTCGGCCAACCCCATCGTCGCCGGCGACCTCCACCTCGACAGTCAGATCACCTTCCGAGGCAGCGGTTACGGTTCGCAGGATCGAATCTACTTTCTCTTGCAGTTCCGCGGCTTGCACCGTCTCGCGATTCGCCGCGTGCTGGACCTGCTGCATCGCATCCTCGACCCTGCCCGACATGCGATTGACGGAATCAGCGAGACGTCCCACCTCATCCTCCGAATGCGGCTCCAACCGGCGGGAGTAGTCGCCTTCCGCTACGTCGTCGAGCACATCGGCCGTCTCCGCGATCGGGCCGGAAATATGACCTGAAGGGGAGACCTGAAGGGAAACAGGAAGGTGTGAAAGAATGCGGTTTTCGACGTGCGGGTGGGATGTATTAGCGGTCAGGGCTGGTTTTGGAGTCGGTCGGGTCGATTCTTTGGGAATCGGTTGAAGGCGCCCGAAAGTGACTGGATGCGCCGTTCTGGCGGCTGCGGGCGGTTTTAGCGGACCGTCGGCGGGCTTTTCCCGAGGCCTAGCCCGACGGGATCAACTCCGGTGCCAGCTTCGCTGGAGGGGTCAGGAAGGTGTGAAAGAATCCCGGATCTGGTCGTTAGAGCGCTATTAACCCCTTTTGAATCAGTGCCGACAGTTCGGCCATGGCTAATTTTCACACCTTCCTGTCCCCTTCAACTTCTCTGTCCCTCGAACTCCCTCGAACTCCGAACTTTTGCCCGAACGTGCATTGTTGGACACAACGCGATATCACATTAGTTATCCGGCCCCAGACCCTAAGTTCCGTCTGGTCTATTGGTTAGGCTATTCGCGGTCGCGGGACTCTTCGTACCAGTTCTGGACAATGTGTGGAGGCGGACGAGGACTTAAGGGGTTTTTCGGTTTGCCGTCGTGTCAGCGGTCGTGCGCAAACAAAACATCCGAGATTCAAGCCGCCACTTTTTCAAGGAAATATTTACGATGCAGGCCGCTGTTGATTGGTCTGGAGCGGACCACTTCATCGTCTGGAAGGCCGTGTCGGTCAGCAGGCCGACGAATCGCTCTCGAGACGATACCGAAACAAGCCGGCATTGAGTGTCAGGATCGGACGGCAGAGCAAGCTCCAAGTCCGTGAAATGACGGGCATACGCATTTTCTGCGCAGGAGAACCAACTACGGAACCGTCTCCAAATCCTCTAGATCGTTGAGGATCGACATCGCCATCTCGGCCTGCCCCATTTCCTGTGCCATCGCCAGGGCGCGGCGCGCATAGTCGATCGCCTGCTGCTTGCGCCCGGCGCGGAGGTGCGCGTCAGCCAGCCCGTAGAGAAAACCCGGAGTCCGCTCGTCCTCGACCCCCAATGTCATCTCCAGGTGACCAATCGCTTGGTCCGGCTTGCCTTGGTCCACCAGGTGCCGCCCAAGCTGGAAGTTCGCCAACCGGTGATTTGGCTCATAGTCGAGCGCTTGACGAAAATGTTTGACCGCTTCGACTCTCCGCCCGAGTTCGGCGAGCGTCGAGCCGAGATTCAGATATCCGTCCGCGGAAGTTGGGTTGATTTCAAGGACTCGCTTGAAACTCTGGATCGCTTCCTGCGGATGTCCTCGTAGCACCTGAACCGTGCCCCAGTTATTGTGCAGCTCCTCAATGTCCGGGTCCAACCTCACAGCGCTACGGTAGTGCGCCTCGGCCCGGTCAAAACGCCTCAGCCTGCCGTAAGAACCGACCAAGTTAACGTGTGGCGCCGCGAACTCCGAGTCCAGCTCGATCGCTTTGTGATAGTGCGAGACGGCCTCCTGTATGCGCCCCTCTTGCTCTAGCCGCCGGCCCTCGTTGAGATGCCAGTGCTGGTCAGCCCGCAGGCTTTGCACATCCCTGAGAACCGGGTCGTCCAGCGGAGGCTTCGAACGACCGTGCTTTTCCGAAAGAGCCAAGTGAGTCCGAGACGATTCAGCGTCGCCGGAGTCACGGTAGGCCAGCGCCAGGGCGTAGTGGGCCGCCCCGGAATTCGGAGTTAGTTCGCTAGCCTTGCGAAGCAGCGGGATCGCTGCTCTCGCCTCTCCTTGTTGTAGCAGGGCTTGACCGAGCCCATAGTATGCCCGAGAAGCGTCTCGCGCGAGTTGCAAGGCGTCCTCGAAAAATCTGCGACTATCGTCCAACCGATCGAGAGATAGCAAAACCTCAGCTTGTCGGATGTAGGCGTTGGCGTCCCTCCTCAGTTCGATGGCTCGGTTGAATGAGTCGACGGCCGCCTCCAACTCCCCTGTCGTTGTCTGAACGACACCCAAACAGTAGGGCCAGCGGAATTCCTTCGTGTCCAAAGCCTGCGCTCGCAGGAAGCACGCCTTGGCCCCGCCGTAGAGCTCATGCGCCTGCAGAAACATGCCCAGCCGCCCATTGGAGGAGGCGTCCTGGGGATCGTTCTTGAGCCTTTTGAGGAGCTCGCCGACTTCCGCGCGCGCCGAGGGCAGAAAACTTTCGGCGGCTACCACGGGCAGCTCCGGTAGCGGATCGCCGGGGCCGCAACTACCGCCGAAGCAGAGTGCGAAGCCGATCGAAAGCGCCAGCAGTTCGGCCCGGCGGATCATACGCCTATACTAGCTTTCGAACCGGAAGCACTCGGCCGACGTCTCCTCGCCCGCGGTATTGTGGTTCACCAAGATCTAAACCGCTCCCGACCTGCCTGAGCAGAACCGGGAGCGGTGTGAACGATAAACCGCCAGTCCCACTAGAAGATAAACTTCAAGCCGAGCTGCAGGTTACGCGGACGGCCGGCGCTGGTAATGCGGCCGAAGTTGTTGTTGCCGACCTGCGAGTTCGGGAAATTAAACGACGGCGTGTTCGTGACATTGAAGCTTTCGAAGCGGAACTGAATACTGTGCCGTTCGGTGATCGAGAAGCGCTTGTAGACAGCAAAATCCCAGTTCGTCAGACCTGGTCCGAGAAGGATGTTGCGCCCGGCATTGCCGTACTCGAAGTCATTGTTCGGTACGAAGGCGTCGGTGTTGAACCAGCGCTCCGGATCGCGCTGGCTCCCCGATAGCTTGTGATCTGCGCCGGGAACAACGTTCGGCCGATTCAAGTCACCAGTGTTCGCCGGGTTACCCCGCACGTTTAGTCCGAACGGACGTCCGGAAGCGAGTGAAAAGATACCGGCAACCGTCCAGCCGCCCATCACTGTGTTTTGAACACCTCCCCAACTGCTGCCCCATTTGCGGCCCGAACCCCACGGGAGGTCATAAATGTAACTGCTAACGAAGCTATGCGCGCGGTGCTGGTTGTCGAGGCCTCTCTCGGCACGCCGATCAAGAGGATTCTGAATTCCGCTGGACGGGGCATTTCCCGAGCCCGCGAAGCCACCGGCGTCGCCCATGGTTTTCGAAAAGACATACGCGCTCAGGAGCGTGAACCCATTCGAGTAGCGTTTCTCGATTCGTGTTTGGAACGAGTGGAAAAGCGAGTTGCCGTTGAATTCGTGACGGTTCATCGCCGCCAGCGGGCCGACAACAATGTCGGTGCCGGGGAAAATCGCCGTCGTGTACCGCCGGCGCGAATTGATGTTACCCGCCCCCGGCAGAGCGTAGTTGGCATTGATGCGGTTGACCAAGTGCTGGGCCTTGGTGCCGTAATAGCCGAATTCCCAAACTGTGTCGGAACCAAGTGAATGCTGGACATTGAAGTTCCATTGTTGCGAGAGCGGCCACGGCGGGTCGCGCTCAAACGACGAGAATCGCAAGGCGACCGCGCGCTCGGGAGTGACGACGCCGGCCGGCACTCCATCTTGCAGAATAACCGAGGGGTTGATGCTGTTGGTAGAGATTTGCGATTTGATGTGGAACGGCGGATTCGTTTCCAGGAACTGGCCTCCGCCGGTACCCTCGTAGTTGGCATAGAAGATTCCATAACCCCCTCGCAGCACCGTGCCTTCACGAAGGCGATAGGCGAAACCGAACCGCGGCCCGAAGTTGTTCATGTCCGGGTCCATGGTGGCGCGCAACGCGCGGCTGCCGTCCTGGGCCACAACGATGGAAGGATCGGCCGGGTTGGTGTCGATGTCGAAGTTTGATATGCCGTTGGTCTTTTCCCACCAGGGCAGGTTCATCTCGTAGCGCAGGCCGAGGTTGAGCGTGAGCCGGTCGTTGAAGCGCCACTCGTCTTGGATGTAGAAGTGGTGCCAGGGCGTGCGCAGATTCATGTAGACCGAGTTGGAAATGTCGGTGCGGAAGGGAATGCCTAGCAGGAAGTCCGCCGCGGGCCGGCCGCCGCGGCCTCCGGCTACATTTTGGCTTTGACGCGTGAAGTTGCCGTTGAAGATGAACTGGCCCAGCTCCTGCTGTGGGTTCGTCAGGTAGCTCTGCAGGAACTGTCCGGAGTAGCCGAACTTGATGCTGTGCTTGCCCTTCGTCCAGTTGTTATCGATGCTTAACTGACGGTTCTGCGAGTCGATCAGGTTGGGGGTGAAGTTCGAAGTCCCGATGAGTCTCATCCCGCTGATGTTGAAGCGCGCGGCGCCGTTCAGGGACTGATTGACGCCGGTCAGGCCAAGATCGGTGTTCAGATTGCTGGTTGCCACGGCTTGGCGGTTCGTGTAGATGCGATTCCAGCCCAGTTTGACGTTGGTGATGAAGGTCGGCGAGAAGATATGGTTCCACCCAAAAGCAAGATTCTGGCCGCGATGGTTGAAATTGGTTCCGTCGCCGTCCTGGCCCGAGGGAAAGCGCAGCGAGCCGGGGACGTCGTTGTCGTGGTGGCTGTAGCGACCGAACAAGTTGTCGTTTGTGCCGATAATCTGGTCGATCCGAATATCCCATTTGTCAACGTCTTCGATGTCGGGTGCGTTCGTTCGCCAGTTCCTGGTGAGTCCTGGGCCATTCGCCGCCGGATAGAAGTCGCTGGCCTTCCGCGCCACCGAATCGATGCGGTTGATGGGAATAATGTTATTCGGGAACGGATCCCGAAGCTTCGTGTCCGGATTGTAGGTGTCCGGATCATGGATGGTTTGCGGAACGCCGCTGAAATCACCGCCGAGCTGCGCCTGAGTCGGGATCGTCAAGTTAAAAGTCGCCGACTCGCGAATCTTGGTGCCTTCGTAGTCGCCGAAGAAGAAAGTCGAATTCTTGTTGATCGGACCGCCGAAGGCAAAGCCATACTGGTTGCGCTTGAAGGGCGGCTTCTCGCCCGGGTCGAAGAAGTTCTTGGCGTCGAGCGTGTCGTTGCGCAGGAACTCAAAGACCGTGCCGTGGAAATCGTTGGAGCCGGACTTGATCGAAACGTTGACCGTCCCGCCGAGCGCGCGGCCGGATTCCGCCGAGTAAGCGTTGGTGGAAATCTTGAACTCTTCCACAGCGTCGATGGAAGGCTTGACGACCTCGGCGCGGCGCCCTTGGGCGGCGATCTGTATGCCGTTGTTGTCGATCCCGTCGAGCGTGTAGTTGTTTTGCGTCGTACGCTGTCCGCCGGCGCTGTAGCCCTCGAAGCGTCCGCCGATCGAGCGGGTTGCCCCGGCCGAAAGCAAAGCGAGCTGAATGTAGTCGCGGCCGTTGAGAGGCATGTCGACGATGCGCTGGTTGTTGATCACCTGCCCCTGGGCGGCTTCGGTGGTTTCGAGCAGGGGCGCCGCGGCGGTCACGTCGACCACCTCCGTCAACGCACCGATCTCGAGGGGGATGTCGATACGCGCGGTTTGTTGGAGCGTCAACACAATCCCGGAGCGTACGGCTCGCTTGAATCCGTCGGCCTCAACCTCTAGGAGATACTCGCCGATGCGCAACGGTTGCGAGCGGTAAAGCCCTTCGGCGTTGCTTTCGACCGCGAGCTCCTGGGCGGTCGCTACGTGTGTGAATTTGACTTGAGCGCCGGGAATCACCGCCCCGGTGCTGTCACTGATCGTCCCGGTGATTCGGGCGGTCTCGATCTGCCCGTGAGCAACTGAGCCCAGAAGCAGTAACAGTACGACTCCCAAGAACGTGAAGAACGCTTGACGGATCATAATGGACCTCCCGATGATTTTGCAGCTTTATAATACCCAAAATCCCGTCCTTCGGCGCTGGGGGTTCGAGAAACTTGCGGGTGAAACCGCTCTGTATCTCGATTAGACATCTATCTCGCAGGAGCGCAAGCCGCCAATCGGACGCAAATTGTATCGGAGACCGGGCCACTCTGGTTGCAGTCAGAAGGTAGTACGAAGGAGTGAATGAAAGTAGGTGATCGAGTTCGGGAATGAGATGCTATTCAAAACTGAGGCTCGCCCTGAAAAAACGAGACAACCTAATGTGCGCGAACCCCGAGAAGCGACTGGACATACGCCAAGCGTTAGCCGATTGGAAAGCAGAACTCGCTCGCGACTAGAAGATTCGGCGACATACAGTGGCTGATCGTTTAGAGGACCAAGATATGCCGATTTTACGTCTGGGGCGCCGCAACGCGGATAACTAGTAGAAACAAACGCTGCCACAAACTCTCTATCCGGAGCTCTCCAAAAGCCCCGCCAGACAGCTCTAACGCCTTATTTAGAGGCCTCTGAGCGGTTTAGGCGGCGCGTCAAATCAGCGTGAAAAAAAGTTTCAACATCTATCCGTCAGGGTGCTCGAAATAGCGGTTTCGGAGCGATTCCGATGGTTGGCTAGCTTGGGACGAAAACTCAAGACATCGAAATTTTCTGCGTGTTCAGCGCACAGAAGCGTTAACCCGCATTTCTCACGAGCCAACGGTGAGCTATCCGGTCGCGGTAGGGGCATCAAGAGCCGTGAGATTCGAGTCGATACAATATCCCCCATATGCTGTCTGTCTTTTCGTCGCCGTCGAGGTATACCCAGGGCCGCAACGCAACAGCGTCACTGGGGCCTGAAATGCTCTCGATTGGGCTTCGTGGTCCAGCTTTGCTGTTGGCCGGGGGTACCGCCGCGCGCTTGCTTGCGGGGACTTGGCAAAAGACCTTCTACGAAGCGCATATCGAGTTCACTGAGCATCTTTTTGGTGGCGAATGCAGTTTGGCGGAGATCGAGCGCGTGAAGCACTCCGCGACGAAGGCCAATGCCAATGTCATCGTCGGAAGCGGCGGCGGTAAGGTGCTTGATGCGGCGCGGGCGGTCGCGTCAGACCTCGATTTGCCCGTGGTCAATTGCCCGACCGTGGCTTCTAGCGATGCGCCGTGCTCCGCGCTTTCGGTGATTTATTCAGACGAGGGCGTTTTCGAGGAGTACCGATTTTACGCCAAGAATCCGGAGCTGGTGCTGGTAGACACGCAAGTCATAGCGCACGGTCCAGCGCGACTGCTCGTCGCCGGCATGGGTGATGCGCTTGCAACCTTGTTCGAGGCTCAGACTTGCGTCGCGGGTCACATCAAGAACATGCGGGGCGGGGCGTCAACACAGAGCGCGCTTGCGCTGGCCGAGCTTTGCTACAAGACGTTACTTGCGGATGGAGACGCCGCCCGTCGTGCTGTCGAGAACCACGTCGTGACGCCGGCCCTGGAGCGGCTGGTGGAAGCAAACACGCTGCTCTCTGGCCTGGGATTTGAGTCGTCAGGGTTGGCGGCGGCGCACGCCATCCATAACGGACTCACGGTGGCGCCCGGGACTCACGACTACTTTCACGGCGAAAAGGTAGCGTTTGGCACGCTGGTGCAATTGGTTCTCGAGGGCCGGCCGCGTTCGATCGTTGAGCAAGTGCTGACGTTTTCGAGCGAGGTTGGTCTGGCCATCTGCCTCGCTGATATCGGTCTCAACAAGGTTCCCCGAGAAACGCTCGACGCGATTGCCAGGCGGTCCACGGCGGAGGGTGAAACGATCCACAATGAGCCTTTCAGCGTAACGCCCGAGATGGTGGTCGATGCGATCGTTGCGGCGGATGCAATCGGCCGAGACTGGAAGCTTTCGCGTGCGAGCCGCAGAGTCGGATAACGCTGTCGAGGCCGGCTACAGAACCTTTGCGATACGCTCGCTGGTACTGACGATGTGGGTGACGCGTACGCCGTAGTTGCCGTCAACGACCACAACTTCGCCTCTGGCTATCACCGAATTATTGATCAGCAAATCTACTGGGTCGGAGGCAGCGCGATTGAGTTCGACGATTGCTCCGGGGCCGAGCTGCAGCACAGCTTCGAGCGGCATCACGGTGCTTCCGAAGCTGACGGCTAGATCTAAGTCAACGTCCATCAAGAGGGCAAGGTTTTCCGGAAGATCGGTAGCGCCGCTCGATCCCAATTTAGTCTTCGCTAGCTCTCGACTGACGGCATTTGTTGTGGACGCGGACTTTTTCGTTGCGTTGAGCAACTTTACGAACGGGGCGTTTGGGACGAGTGCGATGGCGTGCGGGACGCCCTCAATGTCCAGCCGATATTCGACGGCGTCGATCACATTGCCAGGGGGCTCGGAGCTAGTGGCTGGCTGAAATTCAATGGCGCGACCGAGTTTGGAACCGACGGCCCCAGCCATGCCGAGGGCGGACTGCGAGACGACATCGGTATACGTTTTGAGCGACGCGGCGCTGTCGGCATCGAGCCCGAGATATCTAGTGAGTGCGACGGTGGTTTCGCCTACGCAGCCGATCCGCACGGCTGCGCCTTCGGCGCCCTCGCAGGCGATGTCTAGCCAGATCGGTTCAGTCCATTGGCTCCAGAGCTCCGCGCTAGCGTTGACGGGCGTGAGCACGAACGGCGCAGGGTCGGGGCTCGCGTTGCGCGAGCGTACGACGGTCTCAAACGATTTCGCAAAAGCGGCCGTGAGCCAGTGTTCAACCGGGCTGCTGCCCCAAGAGTCCGCAATTGGCTCAGTCGGCCGTCACCTGTGGCGGGTCCGGCTCTACTTCGCCGTGGATCATGACGCTGCGGACGCTGCCAGAGAGAACAACCTCGCCCTCGAACTTACTGATTCCGTTTACGAGAACGCTGGCGGGCCGGCGGACCGGAATGTCGAGCGACACGACATCGCCGGGTTCCATCGCGAGCAGCGAGCGAACGGTCATTCGTGAACCCGTCACCCGCGGGTCAAGGGTTAGAGGAATTTGCCTTGAGATGCTCTCCATCGGGCGAGCCTCGCCGAGAGCGGCGCTGCGGCTCCCGATCGACCATTGCTGCTCGAAGCGTTGGCCCATCATTTTGACCAAGATTGAGGGGATGCCGAAGTTCATCATGCCTCGACTCTCACCGACCGTGATCTCGAAGCCGATCGCCACAACCGCCTCGTTGGGCGAAAGAATCTGCACCATGTGTGGTTGGGTGTCTGTGCTGGCCACTTTGAAGTCGACGTTGGCCACGGAGGACCAGGCCTCTTTTAGGTCGTGAAGAATCAGCCGCAGCACGCCTTCGATAACGCTTTGCTCGATCTCGGTCATCTCGCGCGATTCCATCGAGGATTCGCCCGTGCCGCCCAGCAAGATGTCGAGGATCGGGAACACCAGCGACGGATTGAGTTCCAGCACGGCGCTGCCCTCCACCGGCGACATCGCGACGCTCGATATCGCGGTGGGTGAGGGTAGATACTGAACAAATTCGCTGAATGAAAGTTGCTCCACCGAGACCAGACTCGCGGTAACGTAGGCGCGTAGATAGGCACCGAGCGTCGAGGCCAGATTGCGAGCCAAGAAGTCGTGCATAAGATGGATCGAGCGCATTTGCTCCTTGGGAATGCGGTCGGGTCGGCGGAAATCGTAGCTGACGGCAGTCGACTGTAGAAGCGACTCGAGATTGCCGGCGCATTCGAGTAACAGCCGATCGATTTCCTCTTGGGAGAGTTTGGTATCCACCACTTCGATGACGCCCTATTTTGTTCGGCACTACTTCGGCCACTTGGTGCGTATGCCTGAGCGCATGCGCAAGATCGCCTGTGATTTCAACTGCGAAACCCGCGTTTCGGGGAGGTTCACGATTGTCGCGATCTGCCTAAGTGTGAATTCCTTGCGGTAGTACAGCGTAATAATCGTGCGCTCGACTTCGGGCAGGTTTTCGATCATCGAGGCGATCAGGCGGCGCAACTCCGCTCGCTCGAACAAATGCGACGGCCATTCGTCCTCATCTTGTGAGACGAAGCGCAGGACGTCGCTTCCATCGCTATCGCCGGTAGGACCCTGCTCCATCGGGGCGATGTTGATCCCGCGGATTTCGACAAGCCAGCGGCGGTATTCCTTGAGAGAGATTTGCAGTTCGAGCGCGACCTCTTCCTCGGTGGGTGAACGGTGAAGCTTCTTCTCTCCGGTTGAGATCGCCGCCTCGATCATCTTCGATTTCTTTCGCTTATTGCGGGGCGCCCAATCGAGCGAACGGAGGCTGTCGAGAATTGCTCCGCGGATCTTGTGCTCAGCGTAGGTTTTCAACTTGACGTTGTGATCGGCATCGAAATGGTCGACGGCGCCGATCAGACCTAGAACCCCGGCGCTAATGAGATCGTCGAGCGCCACACTGTCGGGCAGTTTGTCGCGTATGCGTGAGGCGATCAGCTTGACCTGCGGCAGATGCTCGACGATCAGACGGTCACGCTCCGGATCGTTACGTTTGCTGTCGGCTGGTTGTGATGCTTTGGCGTACATCTTTGGCGTTTCACTTTTCTTGGATCGGCGAACCGCTGCGCCGAGAGGGCGCGCGGGGCGGCGGTACTCGCTGGGAATCGATTGATCGGCTCTGCAATCCCGCTTGCTGACGCGCGCGGCTCAGGTCTTCACCGTCTTCGGTCGTTCTACTCGCTGTCGCTGGATCAACGGTGCGGATGATTCGACACAGATCGTCAACTCCGGCTTTTAGTTTTTGCCACTCTTGGTCTTTGTCCAGTTCTTCGGCGGCGTCCGTCACTTCGGGGGCAGGGTCCACCAAGTCTCTCGGAATGAAGCGCTTCCAGTGCGAAATGGCCGCCGGTACAGTTTCGATTTCGGTGGGGCCCTCGACCGTACCGAAGGTTACCTCGTAGCGCGAATCGCCACCGCCCGGGACTTGCTTTGACCCAAGTAGGACGGCTTGATCGCCGAGTTCGATCTTGGCGATACGAACCGCCGCTTGCACCGAGTCGCTGTAGTAAGTCTTGAGCCGCACTTGAAAATTTCCTTTCTACTAGCCGGTGACACCAAGGGAAACAACTTCGACCTGAGGAGGGATCTCCGCGTGCGAGAGCACGGCCAATAGCGGCAGCTCGGCCTCGACGATCTGTCGCACCGCGAATCGCGCTCCCGCCGAGCAAAGCAATACTGTCGGGCCTTGTAGGCTGCCGACTACCGTTTGAATCTTCTGAAAGGCGTCTTGAATCTGCTGCGGGGCCAGGGTCAGCCTCGACGACTGATCGTTGTGTTCGACCGCCGCCTGAATGACCTGTTCAACGGCAGCACTGAGCAAGTAGGCCGGTAGCTGTTGGCGATCGTTGAGATAGGGCCGCACGAGCACCCTGGCTATGGATTGCCGCACAAACTCTGTTAGCAACGTGATGTTTTTGGTGACGCCCGCGCCCTCGGCGACGGCCTCTAATATCGTTGTGGCGTCACGTACAGGAACCCGCTCCTTCAGCAGGTTCTGGAGTAGCCGATGGACCAACGTCAACGACGCCAACTTTGGAACTAAATCTTCCACCAACTTCGGACTCTCCTCCTTCACGCGGTCGATATATGACGCGGCGTCCTGATGGCTGAACAGTTCATGACAATAGCGGCGCGTCACCTCGGTGAGATGCGTAGCGACTACGTTGGCCGGATCGACGACTGTGTAACCCATCAATCGGGCCTTATCTACTTGATCGGCTGGAATCCAAATGGCGTCCAGACCGAAGGCAGGTTCTCGGCAGGGCGTGCCATCGAGTTTGCCCTGCGCTTTGCCTGGGTTGATGGCGAGTTCGGAGTTCGGCTGCAACTCAAAGCGATCGATTTCAGCGCCTTTTAGCAGCACGACGTACTCGCGGGATTTGAGGGCTAGATTGTCGGTCACTCGGACCGGGGGCAAAACGAAGCCTAGATCGGAGGCCAGCTGGCGACGGACCCCAGCGATTCTTTTCAGCAGCGATCCGCCTTGTGCCGCGTCGACCATTTTCACCAGCCCCAGGCCCACTTCGATGCTGAGGGGCTCGACTCGCAGTAGCGAGGAGACACCTTCATCCTCAGGCTCCTGCGGCGCCGGCAGCTGCTGTATTTCGGACTGCGCGAGATTTCGACGAGCGTTCCAACCAAGTCCGCCGACCGTGCCACCCAGTAGTAGGAACGGGACTGTCGGCAGGCCCGGAACTATTGCCATGGCGCCCATGACGCCGGCGGCAATTAGCAGCGGCTCGGGCTTAAAAAGTATTTGCTTCCCAAAATCGACACCGAGACTGCCGTCGCCCGCGGCTCGCGTGGTAATGATGCCGCCCGATACGGAAATGAGTAGAGCGGGGAGCACAGAGACTAGGCCGTCACCTACGGTCAAGACGGTGTACGTCTCGAGAGCTTCAGAGATCGGTAGGTCATGAACCAGAGCTCCAATCAGGAACCCGGCCAAAATATTGACGACGGTGATGATGATGCTGGCGATCGCGTCGCGTTGGGTGAAGCGGACCGCGCCGTCCATCGCGCCGTAGAATTCGGCTTCGCTAGAGACTTCGTGACGGCGGCGGCGTGCCTCCACTTCATCGATGAGTCCGGAGTTGAGATCGGAATCGATGCTCATCTGCTTGCCCGGAAGCGCGTCTAACGTAAATCGCGCGGTGACTTCAGAGATGCGAACGGCGCCGTGGTTGATGACGACGTACTGAATCGAAATCAACAGGATGAAGATGACGATTCCGATGATGAAGTTGCCGCCGACAACGAAGTTGCCGAAAGCCTCGATGACGCGGCCGGCGGCGTTCGTTCCATCGTGGCCGTGCAGCAGAATCAGGCGCGTGCTCGAAATGTTGAGAGCTAGCCGTAGCAGCGTAAGCAATAAAAGCAGGGATGGATAGACGCTAAGCTCGACCGGCCGATGGATATACATCGTTGTGACGAGAGTGACTACCGAGAGCGTGATATTGATGGAAATTAGCAGGTCAAGCAGGAACGACGGGACCGGCAGGATCATCATCAGGACGACCGCCATGATCCCGATCGGTACGACTGCGTTCAGGCGGTTGGCAGTGGCTACGCTGAGAGATTGCGGCACTTGTGGCGGCGCGGAAATGTTCCGTACCAGTCGTTAATCGACCGGCCGGTGAGCGGACTTGAGCGCGGGCCACGGAGGCAAACCCAAATCGGTCCGTAACGAAGTTATGTACGCAATTTCCGGGCAAATCCGGCGTGAGTTGCGTTTGAGCCGCGCGCGGCTCAAACGCCAGATCTTCCGCGGCGAAGGATGCTTGCCGACGGATCAGGGTCAAATTGCAGCCCTAGCCGGTGGCTAGCGCTGGGAGACATCGAAGATGGTCTGGCGGTTGCGCGCCGCTCGATCGGAGTTGATCCGCGAGATATGCCGACTTAGGACGTGACGGACGATACCGCAACGACCGGGTTTCGGCTAACTGGCTACAATAGCCTTCGTGCCAGCACGCCGTGTCGCCATCTATCCGGGCTCGTTCGACCCGATCACCAATGGCCATCTTGATTTGATCGAACGCGCATCGAAGCAGTTTGACGAGTTGATCGTCGCGGCGTTGCAGCATGACTCGAAACGGGCAACGTTCGCGCTTGCAGAGCGGCTGGAGTTAGTTCGAGAGGCTGTTTCGCCGTTCGCAAACGTTACGGTCGACAGCTTCGACGGCCTGCTTGTGGATTTTGCCCGCGACAAGGGCGCAAAGCTCATCTTGCGCGGCATCCGTGCCGTTTCTGACTACGAGTATGAGCTGCAGATGGCGTTGATGAATCGAAAACTTGAGCCTTCGCTTGAGACCATATTCATGCTGCCGTCGGTAAAGTACAGCTACCTCAGTTCCCGTCTTGTCAAAGAAGTTGCCAGTCATGGCGGCGACATCGACAGCCTAGTGCCGCCTCGCGTCGCCGAGCGTTTGCGAGCCATCGAGCGATAGCTGCCGGAAGTTTGTAATCTGGGGTGATGGAGTTTACTAATCGGATCTCGCGTATCAGCGAGTCTGCAACGATGGCTGTGTCCGCCGAAGCCGGACGCCTCAAGCGCGAAGGGATTGACGTCGTCGCGTTTGGCGCCGGCGAGCCCGACTTTCCAACCCCCGAAAATATCAAGCAGGCGGCGATTCGGGCCCTCAAAGACAATTTTACTCGCTACACCCCGGCGGGAGGCATTCCCGAACTCAAACAGGCGATCACCGCCTGGCACGCGCGCGATTTCGCAACGGCCTACGAGCCTAACGAATGCATTGCTACCGTGGGCGGCAAGCACGCCATATTCAACTGCATGGCGGCTTTAATCGACGAGGGCGACGAGGTTGTGCTGCCGTCGCCGTATTGGGTGACGTTTTACGACGTGATCAAGTACCACGGTGGTACGCCGATACAGGTTGAGACGCAAGAATCTAACGGTTTTTCGCTCACAGCGGCCGACATCGAAGGCGCGATCACTGACAAGACGAAGATGGTGATCGTCAATTCGCCGAGCAATCCGTCGGGAGCGGTGGTCGAACGCGCCGAGTTCGAGAAGATTTACGAAGTCACGTCGAGCCGCGGAATTTTGCTCATGAGTGACGAGTGCTATTGCCACTTTGTCTATAACTCCGCGCCGTTTTCGGTTGCCTCGCTGGCTGGGGCTAAGCCTAACGTGATTGTGATTGGGTCGCTTTCGAAGACGTTTGCGATGACCGGCTGGCGATTGGGCTACGTACTCGCACCGCGTGAACTCATCCAAAACATCAACAAGCTGCAAAGCCACTCGACGTCAAATCCGACGTCGATTGCACAAAAGGCGGCAATCGAAGCGCTGACTGGTCCGCAAGAGTCGATCGCTGAGATGCTTGGAAAATATCGCGAACGCCGTGAGTACGTTATCGCCGCGTTGCGAGCAATTCCAGGTGTTACTTGCGCCGAGCCGGGTGGGGCCTTTTACGCCTACCCGAACATCAGTTGCACTTTCGGCAAAGGCGGCATCGAATCCCCAATGGATTTTGCGCGGAAACTTTTGGCCGATGCCCACGTCGCGGTGGTTCCCGCCGAGGCGTTTGGCACCAGTGAGCAGGTGCGCATTTCGTACGCCGCTTCAATGGAAGACTTGAAGCGCGGG
Organism: Bryobacterales bacterium; assembly: GCA_965247305.1. Taxonomy (GTDB): domain Bacteria; phylum Acidobacteriota; class Terriglobia; order Bryobacterales; family UBA6623; genus CATQHP01. The sequence goes on from OZ252030.1 coordinate 7,347,827, forward strand.
ATCGCCCGGATCGACAAATTCATTCAAGAGCTTTCGTGACACCGCTCGAACCGCTCAAGATCATTCCGCAGTTTAAGGAGAAGATCTGGGGTTCGACGAACCTTGCCCCAGTATTTGGTGACGTTGATCGACCGATTGGCGAAGCCTGGTACACGTACGAGCAAAATACGGTGGTCGGGGGCTCGTTTGCTGGTCGCTCGATCGGTAGTCTGTTAGCGGAGCATGGGCCGCGGTTAATGGGTAGCGGCTACCAGGCGTCGAAATTGCGGAGGCGGTCGGCAGATCCGTCGGCCGACGACGACGGTCTGGGCAGCGATCCTTACTTTCCGATACTGACCAAGCTGTTATTTCCTGCTCAAAAACTTTCCGTTCAAGTGCACCCCAATGACGCGTATGCGATCGAGCACGAAGACGGTCCGGGGAAAACGGAGCTGTGGTACGTGCTTGCCACCAAGCCTGAGGCGCGAATTGCGCTGGGCCTGACCGAAGATTTATCGCCGCGGGATCTAGCGGCTGCGGCCCGTTCCCAAGAGATCGAGAAATATTTGCGCTGGGTGCCGGTTTGCGCCGGGCAGACCGTGTTTGTTCCGCCGGGCACGCTGCATACGCTAGGCGAGGGTGTTGTGATCTGCGAGATCCAGCAGAACTCCGACCTAACGTATCGCTTTTACGATTTCGGCCGCGTCGGCGATGACGGCCGGCCGCGGCCGTTACACCTCGATCAAGCCGTAAAGGTCACCGACGTTCGCTCGAGGCCATCGCCCACTAACGCGGAACTGCTGAGTGACGGCGAGTGCTGTGTTGAGCGGCTGGCGCAGTGTGACTACTTCAGCGGCGAGCGGCTCACATGGGGCGGCGGCTTCGATTACCGCGCTGATCCTCAACGAGCGCACATCCTAATTATGATCGAGGGCTCGGGGTCCGTTAACGAGACACCATTCGAGCGAGGCGATGCGTTCTTGATCCCGGCCGAGGCGGAACCGTTTGCAGTCGAAGGTGGCGCTGGGCGTGCGATTCGAGCATTTGTCCCGTAGCGCAGACGAAGCAAGCTGACGCAACATGCCTACGCGCTACCGAGTCTTGGAGTTCATGTTCCTGCTGATGATGGTCACCTATATTGACCGCGTCTGCTTCAGCACGACCGCCGGGCTGATGTCCGACGAGCTGGGCCTGACTAACGAACAGCTCGGCCGCGCCGGATCGTTTTTTATCCTCGGCTACATTCTCTTCGAGATTCCCGGCGGCTTCTTAGCCGATCGATTCGGGGCCCGCTCGCTTCTTACGCGGATCGTGATCTGGTGGTCGGCGTTCACCGCTTTTACCGGCCTGGCCTGGAACTTAACTAGCTTGATCGCAATTCGGTTTCTGTTTGGATGCGGCGAAGCGGGTGCGTTTCCGGGCTGTACTTCGGCGATTTCGTACTGGTTTCCGACGCGTGAACGCGCCCGAGCGCAGGCCGTCATCATGTTCGGCAGCCGTCTAGGATTTGCGATGACTTCGTGGATCGTCATTGCCCTGATGTCCCGCTACGGTTGGCGCGCGACGTATTGGATTTTCGCGGTACTCGGGATTATTTGGGCGCTGGGCTGGCGAAGTTGGTTCCACAACGATCCGGCCGAGCATCCGAGCGTCAGCGCCGATGAACTCTCGCTGATCCAAAGCGGACGCCACATCGAAACTCATCGTCGAGCTACGCCATGGATGGCGCTAATCACCAATCGAAACATATGGGCGTTGTCAGCGATGTACTCCGGGTACACCTGGGGACTGTATTTCTACATTCAATGGCTGCCGACTTACCTGCAGAATGAACGGGGGGTCGAGCTAGGCGATGTAGGTCCGGTAGCAGCCGCGGTGCTGTTGTGCGGAGCCGTAGCTAACCTGATCGGCGGCTGGCTGAGCGACCGCTTGACGCCAAAGTTTGGACTCAAGATCGCGCGGCGGCTGCCAGCAATGGTCGGGCTAATAATTGCGGCCGCATTCGTGGCGCTAGCCGCCGTCTTGAAAAACGACACGCTGGCGCTGGTTTGTTTGGCGATCAGTTTTGGAGCGTCGGAACTGATCTTGGCAATAACTTGGGCAACCTGTCTCGATATCGGCGGATCGAACGCCGGAGTAGTCTCGGGCGCGATGAATTCGCTGGGCCAAGTCGGGGGAGCGCTCGCGCCGTGGCTGATCGGGCTGATGGTCGACCGGACAGGTTCGTGGCAGTTGCCGTTGCTGATATCAGCGGGCTACTACGTTGTCAGCGCGTTGATGTGGTTATTTGTCGAGCCCGATCGCGTGATTCGGATTCCGAGCAATATGCGGGCTGCGGTCGAGTAATTCATAATGCGAATCGGGGGCTGGGTCGTGCCGGGCTGCGCGACGGGCCAGCCGGCTCTCGCGGGCTAGGCCCAAATCCGTCCGTAAGGAAGTTGGGTACGCAAGTTGCGGGCAAATCCGGCGTGACTTGCGTTTGAGCCGCGCGCGCCAGCAAGCGGTTTCCTCGAATGGATCAATGCCTTCGAGGAAACCGCTTGCTGGCGCGCGCGGCTCAAACGCGAGATCTTCCGCGGCAACGGTGCGCACCCGCGGAGTGTCGCGAATCTATCTCTCAAGAAAACATGAATGGCCTACTATTACAGGCGACCAAGCATTTCAGACACTCGCGAAGGATCCTTGCCGACGGATCAGGGGCCACACCGCCAGTAGCATCCGCCTTGCTATCATCCACTCGAATGATGGGATGGATCTTATATATAGCCTTCGCGCTCTCTCTCGCTGCGCAAGAGCCGCCCGAGAGCATCGACTGGATTACAAACGTCGAGTATTCGGCCGTAGGCGAGCCGGTTCAGCTCGACATAGCTGTCCCAAAATCCGGGCCAGGCCCTTTTCCAGCCGTGCTCTGCATCCACGGCGGCGGCTTCCGCGCCGGTAGCCGCGATCGCTACCACGAGCTCGTCTGGAAACTTGCCCATCGAGGCTACGTGGCGGCTACGGCATCTTATCGCCTAAGCCCGAAGTACCAGTTCCCGGCCCATGTCCACGACGTCAAGGCCGCCGTACGCTTTCTGCGGGCGCATGCCAAACAATATAAACTCGACCCCAATCGCATTGGTGCAACTGGAGGCTCGGCGGGCGGCACTCTAGTCTTGATGCTGGGCACAACCTCCGATGTTGATGCATTCGAGGGCAGCGGACCAAACCTCGATCAGTCAAGTGCCGTTCAGACCGTCGTCAACTACTATGGAGCCACCGATTTCACTGAGTCATACGGCAAGAGCGTTGACGCTCATGAGGTTCTGCCTCTCTATCTCGGTGGAAATGTCGAGCAAGCTCGCGAAAACCACGTCCGCTCGTCGCCGCTGTATTGGGTCACCCCCAACGCCGCTTCGACTCTCACGATTCACGGCACCGCCGATCGTTATGTCGCTTATGAGCAGGGGGTTTGGATTCATAACGCCCTCAAGAAAATCGGGGTCGAGTCGGAACTGTTAACACTTAAGGGGGCCGACCACGGCTTCCGTAAACCCGAATACGCCAAACAGGCTGAAGAAGCACTTTTCGCTTGGTTCGACAGCCATCTCAAATAAGGGGGCCGCTATGAGACTCGGACTCGTCACCTACAACATCGCCAATAAGTGGGATATCGAAACCATCATCGAAAAGCTCGAGGCCGCGAGCTTCGAGGCTGTCGAGCTTCGCAGTACTCACATGCACGGCGTTGAGCCCGGGATCTCGACCCAAGAGATCGAGCGCGTCCGCGATCGTTTCGCAAGAAGCAAGGTGCGCCTGCTCAGCCTCGGCTCGGCTTGCGAGTATCAGTCACCGGATGAGGCAGTGAGGAGAGCAAATGTCGAGGAGACCGAGCAATTCGTCAAGCTCGCACACGATCTCGGTTGCTGGGGAGTCAAAGTTCGGCCAAACGGTCTACCCGACGGCGTTCCGGAAGACGTCACGATCCGCCGAATTGGCGACTCGCTCCGCGAATGCGGCGAGATCGGCGCGCGCTACGGCGTTGAGATCTGGGTAGAAGTGCACGGGCGCGATACCTCTGAGCCACGCCGGATGAAGGCAATCATTGATGCCTGCGGTCACAAGAACGTGGGCGTCTGCTGGAACTGCAACCCGACTGATATCAAAAACGGCTCGCTCCGGGAGAGCTTTGAACTATTGAAAGGTCATATTCTTAGCGTGCACATCCACGATCTGCCCGACTACCCGTATCGAGAACTATTCCATCTACTCAAGGGCATGCGATACGACCGCTACACTCTGGTCGAAGCCCCCGGGAGTTGCGAGCCCGAGCGCTATCTGAAGTTCTATCAAGCCCTCTGGAGCGAGTTGGTCCGCTCGGCCTAGATGGGCTCGATCCCGCCTACAACCTCAACGGAAACAATAAGTTGGCACAATCTCCGGGGTCGTCGCGCGGCCACTTGATAGCTGCAAATCGGCTAAAAATCTGCTATAATGGGCTAATCGCATCCCTCAGGCTCGTAGCGAGGCCACCCGCCAGCCGGCTGAATTTTTGGTAGCAAATTGCCTCCAATCCTTTCCGCCAGGCAGTCCGCCGCGAATCAGGCTACCCTGGATTGATCACTTGGAGTTTGTGCCGTAAGTATCTGATTTTCAGAGGCATATAGGCTGCGGTAAGAGGACCCATTCACCATGGCTACGAAAAAAGTCACGAAGAAAGCTGCAAAAAAGACCGCTAGCGCGCCAGCCAAGAGTACGGCCAAGGCCAAGGTGCCGCCCAGCAGCCAAAAGAAGGGTCGGCTGCCCGGACCCATGATTGAACGAGCGGCCAAGAAATCAGCCAGAAGGACGATCGCCGAGCCAGTCGAGCCGAGACGGGCTCCTAAGCCGATTAAGGTCGGACCCAGGCCGCTGGATGGCATTAGAGTGCTTGATCTGAGCCGGCTACTCCCCGGACCTTACGCCAGCGCGATGTTGGCCAACTTTGGCGCCGAGGTCATCAAGATCGAGCGGCCCCGCGAAGGCGACTACGCTCGCGAGAGCCATCCGCAAATTAACGGGGTTGGCGCGGTATTCGAAACCATCAACCGCGGCAAGAAGAGCGTGGCGATCAACCTCAAGCACGCGAAAGGCAAGGAAGCCTTCTTGGCGCTCGCAAGAAAGTCGGACATCGTCATCGACGGCTTTCGTCCGGGCGTGATGGACGGCTTGGGCCTCGGGTATAGGAAACTTCATCGCCTCAACCCAAAGCTGATCTACGCCGCACTGACCGGTTATGGGCAAGAGGGGCCGTATTCGAAGCTTGCGGGCCACGATCTGAATTACATTTCGCTCGGCGGAATGCTCGACCTGATCGGTTCAACCGAAGGAATGCCCTCGTTGCCGGGCGCCCAAATCGCTGACGTCGCGGCAGGCTCGCTGCCCACGGTTATCGGCATCCTGCTAGCGCTGCATTCACGAAAATCCACGGGCAAGGGCCAGATGATCGATATCGCCATGCTCGACGGGGTCTTGGGGTTGCTGCCGGGTCAAGTGGCGAACTATACGACCACGAAACGTAAACCGAAACGTGGCAATGAGCGTCTTTTTGGCCAATACGCTTGCTATAACATCTATCCCGCGCGCAACGGCCGTTACCTGGCTGTCGGTGCGCTTGAGCCCAAGTTTTGGAAAGCTCTCTGCACGGCCGTGGGTCGCGAAGATTTAGTCGATGACCAATACGCCGACCGTGACCGCCAGCAGGTACTGATGGCCGAGCTCACGCGAGTATTCCAGAAAAAGGAAGTCGCCGAATGGATGGAGATTTTCGAGGGTCAGGACGTTTGCGTCACCGAAGTGCGCGACATCTCTCACGCCGTGCAAGACGAGCAAATTCGCCAGCGGCACATGATTATTCCCACGAAGACAAAAGACGGCGGCGTCTATGAGCAGCTTGGAGTGTTTCCGAAACTGAGCGACACGCCGGGCGTAGTCTCAGGCGATGCTCCGTCACGAGGCGAGCACACTAAAGCGGTGTTGCGCTCCGTCGGCTATACAGTCAAGAGAGTTGACGATTTGATGAAGCGCAAGATTGCCGAAGGGGCTGATTCCGAATAATCGAATCGCCACTTTCAGGCGTAATCTTTGCTAAACCGGGTTCATGAAATGCCCCGGGCTTAAGGCCCGAGTAAGCGTTACCTACGGTGAACTTCTCGGAAAAATTAGGTTCAGGACATAGGGCTCCTACGGAGCCGAATGTGTCGCCCGACTTTTGCCCTGCGCTAGACTGTAGGCACCCCGGAAGATATACGCGGGGTGAAGCGCAATCGTCTGTGGCGAATACAACGAAAACCCCAACCGACCCCTTACCCGACGTCCAAGGCTTCTTTGTCAAGGGCGGAGTAAATGTAGACCGCTTCGGCGGAGCAAAAATAGACCAGTTGGCGGGGATCCAGCGGTTTGCGTGGGACGGCTGGAACGGAGCCTGAGGACGCCCTTTAGGGCGGCCCAGGCGTAGTGGAAGACGGCCCACGCAAACCGGCGCGAGCGGCCGGCGGGTCAGTTTGAAGAGCGCGGGCGCTTCTTTTTGCTTTGCTTGAGGCGGTAGCTGTCGCCGTTCATCTCGAGGATATGGACGTGATGCGTGAGCCGGTCAAGCAGAGCGCCGGTCATGCGTTCGGAACCCAGCACCTCGGTCCACTCGGTGAACGGCAGGTTCGAGGTCAGCAACGTCGAGCCCTGTTCGTAGCGCTGCGAAAAGATCTCGAACAGCAGCTCTGCCCCGGTCTTCGACAGCGGCACATAGCCCAGTTCATCGACGATCAGTAGATCCTGCTTGGCAAGTTGTTTCTGGACCCGTAGTAGTTGCCGTTCGTCACGGGCTTCGAGCAGTTCATGGACCAATCCCGCGGCGGTGGTGAAACGTGTGCGATAGCCGCTCTGACAAGCTGCCAGTCCCAGCGCCAAGGCGATATGCGTTTTGCCGGTGCCGGAGTTCCCCAGCGCCAAGACGTTCTCACGGCGGTCGATGAACTCACAGCGCGCCAGCTCCAGAACGAGCTTCTTGTTCACCGAGGGTATGGCCAAGAAGTCGAACGTGTCGAGACTCTTCGTCACCGGGAACTTGGCGGCCTTGATGCGACGCTCGGTCGCCCGCTGCTCGCGATCGACCAGTTCCAGCTCGCAGAGTTGCTGTAGGAAGTCCCGAAAGTCCAAGCCTTCGGCGGCGCAGCGCCGAGCCAGTTTGTCGTACTCGCGCAGGAAGGTCGGCAGCCGCAGCGCTTTCAGGTGGGTTTCCAGCAGCATTCTCGACTTCGCCATCAGCTTGCTCCTGCTAGCAGCGCCAGATAGGATGCCGGCGACGTCTGCTCGACCTGAGCCGTCGGCAGGTGGGGATACTTCGTTAAGTCGAGCTTCGGCGGACGTTGCTCGATCGCGCACAGCAGTAGATGCTTGACGGCGTCAAAGCCAATCGTTCCCAGTAGACAGACTTGGCGCACCGCCGTTGCGACGTGCTCAAGGGGGAAGTCCTCCAACAGTCGCAGGACCTGTACGTACTCGCGCTTGCCCGCTTTGTCCAACCGCGATTCGAGCAGTCGTCGCAGCTTCGCAAACTCCGGCGGCAACTCCCAGCCGACCAACGGCGCGGCTTGATCGAGCGCGTTGGTCTTGCGTTCCAACAACGCCAAGTAGTGCAGCGGATCGAAAACCAACTCTTCACGTTCATAGCTGCGCTGATGGCGGGCGATCTCTTCGCTGCCGCAACAGATCACTACCTCATCCACGTAGGCTTTGATCAGGACCTGGCGGTGGCCGTAACGCGTTGGCACCGAATAATCGTTTGTCGCGTAGCGCACCAGCGACAACGAAGTCACCCTTGTCGAGCGTTTGTCGCAGGCATCGTAGGCTGTCGGTGCCAAGGGCAAGAGCGCTTCCCGATCGCGCTCGAAGCGTTCGCCGACGGTTTCGGTGTGCCGTCGCAAACGCCGTTCACGGTTGGCTCGGCACTTCTCTTCGAGGTGTTCGTTGAAGGCTTCCCAACTCTCGAATCTCGGGATCGGCACCATGAAATTGCGCCGTGCGAAGCCCACTAGCCCTTCGACTTTTCCCTTGTCGTTGCCCTTGCCCGGACGCCCGAAACGATCGGCGAACAGGTAGTGCGACTGCAGTTCGCTGAACACCCGCGTACGTTTGCGCGTGCCGTCGCCGAGAATCCTTGCCACCGCCAGCGTCGTGTTGTCGTAGACGATGTTGCGTGGCACGCCGTCGAAATAACGAAACGCGGCGTTGTGTCCTTCGCAAAAGGCTTCCGTCGTCTCGGCGGGAAAGGCCTTAACGAAGGCGTCGTCGCTGTGCGGCAGATCGACAACCAAGAAGTGCGCCTTGCGCTGGACTCCATTGATAACGACAACCGCTTCGCCGAAGTCGGCCTGCGCGTCGCCGGGCGGATGCGCCAGTGGCACGAACATCTCTTGTCCACCGAGCTTCTTCTCGCGGACGTAGTCCTTGACGATCGTGTAGCCACCGCTGAAATCGTACTCCTCGCGTAGGCGATCGAAGATGCGTTTCGCGGTGTGACGTTGTTTCTTTGGTTGTTGCTGATCGTCGAGCAGGATCTGATCGATGATTCCGGTGAACGCTTCGAGCTTCGGCCGTCTCACCGGTTTGCTCCGCCGATAGCCCGGCGGAGCAGCGTAGCGCAGCATTTTGCGCACCGTCTCCCGCGCTAAGCCAAACCGCTTGGCGGCTTCGCGTTCACTCAGCCCTTCGACGTAGACACTGCGCCGTACTTGAGCATATAGCTCCACGCGATACATCCTTCCCGTGTTCCACAAAACACCGAATGGATGCCAGCGGACCACCCGGGCGGTCTAATTTTCCGCCGCCCTTGAACGGCTTTAAAACGCCGTTCTGTGGTCTAGTTTGTCAGCGCCGTTCTCAGACAAGATCGAAGAGAAACTTAGGTTGGCGGCCGGCTCCCGCAAGGCGGCCGCGAACAAGAAACTTCGCTACCAATACGCGCGAGTACATATCCAGATTTCGCAGGTCATACGACGCCTCGATCTCACCAAGCTTGAGATCGAGCGAATCGTCGCTGTGATTTCGGACGCCGCAACCTCTCTTAAAACGCTCGAAAGGACCGCCGCACTCGCGCAGCGTGATCTGGAAAAAGAGGGTGATTCAGGCGAAAACGTTCGCAATCTCAAGACCGTCATTTATGAAACCCAGGCGGGCATCGATGAGCTTGAATCTTCGTTAGGCGCACGCTCCTCCGAACTCCGGCAGACGCTTCAAATCATTCGGCGAGGACGAGCGATTGCTGACGTCGCCACGCAAGAGCTCATCGAAGCCAATCTGCGGCTTGTGGTTTCGATCGCGAAGCGCTACGTCAACCGCGGTATGCAATTCTTGGATTTGATTCCGGAAGGCAACATCGGCCTGATGAAGGCGGTCGAGAAATTTGAGTATCAACGCGGGTACAAGTTCTCGACCTACGCTACCTGGTGGATCCGCCAGGCGATCACTCGCGCGATTGCCGATCAGGCGCGCACGATTCGCATTCCGGTTCATATGATCGAGACCATCAACAAGATGATCCGGACCTCGCGGCGGCTGGTGCAAGAGCTCGGACGGGAGCCAACAACCGAGGAACTAGCCGACTATCTTGATCTGACAGTCGAGAAGGTTCGCAAGGTCATGAAGATCGCGCAGGAACCCGTCTCCATCGAAACCCCTGTAGGTGAAGAAGACGATTCGCACCTTGGTGACTTTATCGAAGACTGCGACAACGAGTCACCATCCGACGCCGTCATCAACCTCAATTTGCGCCAGCAAACGGCGCAGGTGCTCAAGACTTTGACGCCTCGTGAGGAACGTGTAATCAAGATGCGTTTTGGGCTCTACGACGGTAGCGAGCGTACGCTTGAAGAAGTTGGTCAGAGCTTTGCGGTGACTCGAGAACGCATCCGCCAAATCGAAGCGAAGGCGCTGCGAAAACTCCGCCATCCGAGTCGCAGCCGAAGGCTGAAGACATTTTCGACGGAAGCCGACGGCTAGCGCCAAGTTCTCCCCTAAAACTTTGACAACATCGCCCGGCCCCAAGAAACAGAGGCGTGGACGGAAGTCCACGCTTTCCTTCAAACCGTCTACCAAGCCATAGGCAAGCGGAGACTTCCGCCAACTCCTCGACCGATCCGGTTCGAAATCATCGCGTGTAAACACACGGAATTGGGACCGGCTTTTGAGACACGTTATTCAAGCCGTAAGCCCGCAGTCAGCACCTTACTCCGCGCTCAGTTCAACAGCCCATCGAAAGCACGACCAATCCGCTCCAAGAACTCGTCTACATCTGCCGTAGATACGTTCATTGGAGGGCTGATCCGGATCACATTCCCGTACAGTCCGCCTTTCCCGATTAGCAGTCCCTGCCGTCGCGCGGCCTCCATTAGTGCCGCCGTTTCTTTAGCCGCCGGCTGCTTCGAGACCGGATCGCTGACGAGTTCCAAGCCCCGCAGCAGCCCCATTCCGCGAACGTCGCCGATAACTGGATACCGGCGCTGTAATTCCAACAGCCCATCGTTGAGGTAGTCGCCCACTGTTTCACAATTGGCGAGTAAGTTCTCGTCCTCAATGAAATCAATGACCGCTTTCGCGGCTGCCGTTGTAACGGGATTGCCGCCGAAAGTCGAGAGCGTTGTGTAATCCAGCGAGTCGGCGACCTCGGCCCGCGCCGTCGTCGCGCCAATCGGCATCCCGTTCCCGAGGCCCTTGGCCATCGTCATTACGTCCGGAACAACGTCGTAATGCTCGATGCCAAACCACTTTCCGCCGGTGCGCCCCCAGCCGGTTTGCACTTCATCGCTGATGAAGATGCCGCCGTGATCGCGGACGACGTTTTCTACGATCTTGAAGTATTCAGGCGGCGGGGTGATGAATCCACCCGAACCTTGGATAGGCTCGGCAATAAACGCGGCCACCTCTCCGGACGTCGACGTTTCGATTAACTCCTTGACGTCTTGCGCACACTGGATATCGCATTCCGGATACGTTTTTGCGAATGGGCAACGGTAACAGTAGGCGTTGTGAGCAAGAACAACGTCACCCGGTGGGACGCCCGACCCGCGCCATATCTTCTGGCCCGTCAGAGCGCGCCCGGTCGAGGTCCGACCGTGATAGCCGTGTCGCAGCGCCACGATTTCGCTATTTCCGGTGTAGCAACGAGCAAGCTGAATCGCGGTTTCGTTCGCTTCAGTCCCGCTGTTAGTAAAAAACGACTTTGTGAGCTTGCGGTCAGGAGAGACCTCGGCAATGCGTTTCGCGAGGGCGATCTGAGGCTCGGTCGCGAACAACGTTGAGACGTGCTGCAGCCGGTCGACTTGTTCGTGAATCGCCTGATTCACGCGATCGTTTTGGTGGCCGACGCTGACTGTAACGATGCCGCCGAAGAAGTCTAGATACTCGCGACCCTCGGAATCCCATACGAACTGGTTCTTGGCGCGCTCGATGACAAGCGGTTCGTCAAAGTAGTGAAATACCGCGGGGAACAGGAATTCTCGGCCCGCTAGAAGGAGTTCGTCGCGATCCATCTTGATTTCATCGTACTCTTTGGCGAATTGCGGACTAACAGTCCGTGGCAAAAGTCCCGTGGGTCGCGCGGCAGGCAATTGTGACCGTTCGGCGCGGAGTGAGGAGGACGGCGATCCGGGTGATCGTCTCCGACGAATGACAAAGCCGACGGTCGCAAGTGCCTGCCGCCCAACGGGTTAGGTGGCTCGACGACCTCGACATGAAACAATCGGATGAGCATGATGATACAAGCCACAAGTGCTCAAACCAGTCTAGAAGCGCATAACGCGGCCCGCCTGACTTTTGCCACGGGCTGCTAGCGCCCGAGCCAACCGCCATCGACTGGAATCGTTACGCCTGTCACGTAGTCCGCGGCCGCGGAGGCTAGAAATACGACGGCGCCGCGCAAGTCGTCTGGTTCGCCCCAGCGCCCGGCTGGAATTCTTGAGAGGATAGCCGGATTCCGCACGGGATCTTTCTGTAGCGCATCGGTTACATCGGTGCGGATGTACCCCGGAGCGATGCAGTTCACGCAGACTCCTTTTGACGACCACTCGTTCGACAAAGCCATCGCGAGCTGCGGAATTCCGCCCTTGCTCGCTGCGTAGCTTGGCACCGTTAGGCCGCCTTGGTAACTGAGTAGCGAAGCTGTGAAGATAATTTTCCCGGCGCCGCGCTCTACCATCGCCTTGCCGATCTCGCGCGAAAGTAGGAACTGCGCATTGAGGTTCACCTCGATTACGTGGTCCCAGTCCTCGTCGGAATGCTCAACAGCGGGTGAGCGACGTATAGTCCCCGCGTTGTTGACCAAAATATCTATTTGGGGATGCTCGCGCTTAACCAGTCCGATGAATTCAAGCAGTTCCGGCCGGTCCGAAAAATCGCAAGCGAATGCGCTAAACGACCGTCCTAGTTCGCTGACTCGGCGGACGACTTCGTCCTGATCCGACAGGCTGTGACTGACCCCGATGATATCGGCGCCGGCCTCGGCGAGAGCCAGCGCGTATGCCATGCCGATCCCCCGGCGGCAGCCAGTAACAAGGGCCGTCTTGCCCTGTAAATTGAATTTGTCGAGAATACCCATGGTTGACCGAAGTCAACCATTATTGCAGCGCCGGATCCTTGCCGTTCTGCGGGAACGGCGTTTCGGAACCGTGGACACGAACTCCATGGTTGGCGAGATGGGGTATCAGCACGGACTGTCCGTCCGTGGCTCGGTTCGCGTTTAGAGATTGGTTAGCCTGCATTTCTCGCCACGTGGCGAGCGAAAGTGCGTGAGAGGTGTGTCAATACGAGGCGGGCGACGGTTGGCGCGCGGGGGCGTACTCGATAGTCCGTCGAGCACAACGAAGTAGTGGCGCACCTATCGCGTGCTTTCGCCGTCAGGTGGTGAGAAATGCGGGCTATCGCCCGAGAACGGCTGCCAGTTTCGCGGGCTGGTCGGTGATCATACCGTCGACCCCAAGCGAAATGAGCCGCTTCATTTCCGACTCTTCATTTACCGTCCAGGCGTAAACCTGTAGCTCTTCGTCATGCACGTCGGTGATCAGCTCGCGGGAGGCCAATCGAAACTGCGGAATCACGAAATCGATCGGGCTGTTGTGCCTCGACTCTTCGTCTTGCGTGCGGTTGTAGATGAAGCCCAGGCGAAGTTCAGGGCAGAGCCCATGGACCTTGTTGAGTGAGTCAGTATCGAACCCGCTGACCATCACCTTCGAAACTTTTGCTCTCTTCTTGATCAGAGCAACGGCCTCTTCTTCAAAGCCGCCGGCCTTGAGCTCAATATCCATGAAGGTCTTTTTCCCAAACTGTCTCAGCACGTCTTCGAACAGCGGAATCTGAAATCCGTCACCGAGGTCGCGGAACTCTTCAAATGCGGTGGACTGAACCGAGTGAGGACCGACCACGGAGCCGTGAACAACCACGAGCTGGCCATCGCCGGACTTCCTAACATCAAGCTCGAAGCCATCGGCGCCTTGTTCCAAAGCCCGTTCAAAGCTTGGAATCGTGTTCTCGGGGAGACCATCGGCTCCTCGGTGCCCGATAATGACAACCTTACCCATCTACTTATGCCTTGTTGTTTGTCTGAGCGGCCGGCCGGCGAAAAAACTTGCGGTGGGATGAAATTATTTAGGGGCGGCGAACTTTGGCTCAAGCCCTCTGTATCCGCAACTTAACGGTTTCTACAGTTTATCATATGCGCCGTGCCCCAATACGACTATTTAACTTTCAGCTGGCTCGCCCATCGTCCGTCAACAGCCTGATATCGCGTAGATTCCGGTAGCGTTGATTGTAGTCCATGCCGTAGCCGACGATGAACATGTTCGAGATTTCGAAACCTACGTAGTCAATTGTGACGTCGACTACCCGACGTGAAAGCTTACTTACCAGAGCTGCCACTCGGACGGATTCTGCCCCTCGCTGACTGAGATGCGCGGTGAGGGCCTGGGCCGTATGGCCCGTGTCAACGATATCTTCGACGAGCAGCGCGTGCGAGCCGCTCAGGTTGAGCTCGATATCACGGGAAATCACAACTTGGCCTGAGGTCTCGGTTTCGGCGCCGTAGCTTGACGCTCGAAGGAAATCAATCGAAACGTCACGATCGATGGCGCGTGCGAGATCGGCGGCAAAAAGATAAGCACCCTTGAGGGCAACAATCAGGCGCAATTGGCCATCAGGATAGTCGCTGCTAATCTGCTTTCCGAGGGCCGCCACGGTTTCCTCGATCTCGGCCGAGGAGATGAGGATGTCGCCAAGCTCGAACGCCATCTCACGAGAGTAGCCGCTCAGCGCACGCCGACGACAGAAATCATGCGGCCCGCGGCAGCGCCCTGCCCGCGATAAGAGAAGTATCGATCGGGATGACACATTGTGCACTCAGCAACGCGCGTGAGGTTCGAAACGCCTCGCTCGGTCAGCAGAGCTCGAACATACTCGGAGAGATCGACGTGAGGTCGTGGCTCTTTCGCCGAAACGAACTCGGGCGGGAACTGCGATGCCACCTCGGGCCCGACTTCGAAACAGCAGCTTCCAATAGCCGGACCGGTTGCAGCCTCGAGGTCGCCGCAGCGCGATCCGAAGTGCTCGGTGAGCTGGTCGAGCGAGTTTTCGAGCACTCCGGCGACCGCTCCGCGCCAGCCTACATGCACCGCCGCGACCGCTTTGCGAATGGGATCGACGAGCAGTACGGGCACGCAGTCCGCCGTGCGTACGCCAACCAGCACTCCCGCTTGAGCCGTAACGACCGCGTCGGCCTCGGGCCGCTCGTTCCCCCAGCCGGAGTCCGCTCGCACGACATGCCCGGAGTGTATCTGACGAAGCATCGCCGTAGCGTTTCCCCCTCCGAAAGCCTGCCTAATCACTTCGTCGCTCGGCCAGTCGAGAAAGTCGCCGGTCGAGCGGGTCGAGAAGCCATGAACCAGCCAGGGGTACTTGTTCCACGCGGCGACGCGAATGATTGCGTGCTCGTCGACAACCGTCATCGACTACAGACCGAGTAGCCGAGCCGGGTTTGTTTTCGTCATTTTGTCGATGTCGGTTTGAGTGAAATCCGCTCGCAGCAGCTTGCCGATGAAGCCGACTAGACCGTCGGTGTGGATCGGATTCATCGGCTGACCGAGATCGCTCGAGAGAACAATGTTGTCCGGGCCAATGGCGCGGATTGCCGCAACGTATGCGTTGAACTTTTCATCGCCACTTGCATTCCAAGATGGGTAGGTTGCGAGCGACGTGCCGACCGGGTATTCGAGCAGCGCCCCAAGGCTGGCGGCTTCTTTTTGCAACTCGATTGACATCGAGACTGGCGGCGGTAGAGGGTGGGTGACGAGGATTTTTGTGATGCCGCGCTTTCGGGCTTCGCGAATCAGCATCATCGATTCCTCGGGGGCGGAGTGACCTGTCGCGAGCACCAAGTCATGCTCGGCGATCTTGTCGAGAACTGCGAGCACTTCCGGCAAGAGGCTGCCGCTCTTTGAAACGGGAACGAAGTTGGGATTAGGGCGATCGACGCGATGATAGTGTTCGGAATCGAACGTGGGCATCCAAACGACTTGGCCGTGGCCGCCGGTAGTCGATGCCATGTGTTCGACCGCGGTGGCGTTGACACCCATCGATGAGTTGAGCGCGACGCCGCCGAACACTCGAATGCCCGGCACAGCGCGCTCCACAGCGAACGCCAGGCCGGCGGTAGGCGTGTAGTGGTTTTTCAGCAAGAGCGCACGCATGCCGGCATCGCGCGCGATGCGTGCAATCTGCAGCGCCCCGATCGAGCGCGGCCCACTGTCGGGCGCGCTGTGGGCGTGCATGTCGATAACGCCTTCAAGGCTGACGGGTGGCCCGCCGCCACCGGGACCGCACCAGGGGCAGGCGGGCTGCGCGTTGAGAACCGCCACGCTGGTGGCCAAGAGGAGGTAAAGGAAGTACGCAGCCACGCTAATCTCCTAGTCGATTATTTTGATGATCAGGTATGTGATCTTCGAGCCGTCTTCAAGCAACAACTGATGGGGCGTTTTCGACGGAATGTTGATCATGTCACCGGGCTTGAGTGGATATTTCTTTCCACCCTCAATCTTGGGTGCGCGCCACTCTCCTGGCCGCGTTTGCGTTTCGCGTCGCCCCGGCATTTCCCCACCCACGAGGACCGTGCCCGAACCTGCTAAGACAACATACAAGTCGGTCTTCACGTCGTGCGACTCGGCAAGGCCGCTGCGTTCGCGGTGAACGACATCCATGTAGTGGTGGGCTCCTTCCCGCTCGTCAAGAAGATGACGCGGCGAAACGCCCTGGCTATACGGAACTTGATCCTTCGGAGCGGCATCGAGGGCGGCTTGCAGGTCGGCGGGTAGGGCCTTCAGGTCGCCGCTTGACCAGAACTTCACTTCGCCATGGTGATCGGCCCAAGCAGCGATCGTTGCCAGCACTGCGATACAAACCAGAAGACGAAAATTCATAAATACTCCTTTAGCCCACATTTCTCGCGGCGCGGCGAGCGAATGTGCCTGAGAGGTACATCAATAAGAGGCAGGCGAAGTTCAGCGCGCCGAGGCATACTGTTTGCAGTCCGTCGAGCACCCGCGATAGAGCGCAACGAACTATTGGCGCACCTATCGCCTGCGTTCACCGTCAGGTGCTGAGAAATGCGGCTAGCCTCTCGACTCAGGCTAGGCTAGCACAGCTCGTGACGGGGTCAAGCCATATCCGGCTAAACTGGTCAACCGAGGAGTACGAATGAAACTGAAGGATAAAGTCGCGATTGTGACCGGTGGCGGGACCGGGATGGGCCGCGCGATATCGAAATGTTTGGCGGCCGAAGGGGCGAAAGTTGTGGTGAACTACCGCGCCTCGCAGACTGAGTCTGAAGCAGTAGTCGCCGAGATCGAGGCCGACGGCGGCACGGCCGTCGCGATCCAGGCTAGCGTGTCGGACGAGGCTCAGGTGAAGGCCATGGTCGCTGAGGTCGACGAGCGCTGGGGGCGGCTCGATGTATTGGTCAACAACGCCGGCTGGAGTAAGGTTACTCCACACTGGGAACTCGACCAATTGACTGACGAAATCTGGGACCGCACGCTCAATACGAATTTGCGGGGCGCGTTCTATTGTGTTCGCGCCGCGGTTCCGCTGATGCTTAGGAACGGCGGTGGGTCGATTGTGAACAATACATCGGCCTCGGCGTTTACCGCGGCCGGTAGCTCGATCGTGTACTCGGCGTCGAAGGCGGCGATGATGAACATGACGAAGTCCCTCGCTCGGGCATTGGCACCCGAAATTCGGGTCAACGCGATTGCCCCTGGACTGATTGAAACTCGCTTTGCCGGTTGGCCGAAGGAAGCATTTGAGCTTTCACGAAAAGTTTCGCCGTTGAAAAAGATAGCTACCGCCGAGGAAGTTGCGTCGACCGTACTATTTCTCGCCGCCGACGCGACGGCGATTACCTCGGAAACGATTCTGATTGACTGCGGAATGACGCAGATTGGCCGTGGTCGCCGCAAGGACGAGAAGTAGCTTGCTGATGCCCATAACCTTGACACTCGACGTTGCGAATGTAACAGACGAGGGGTAGCTCGAATCTATGGGCTCTACACAACCAGGCTGGATTCGGTATGCGCGCTGGGCTTCGCTCGCGTTGCTCGTTGCTTCTTTTGTGCTGTTCGTTAGGGCCTTGCCGGTCGACCACGCGTTCGACATGTTGCAGGTTTGGATCCAGGGGCTAGGGTTCTGGGGTCCGGCGATTTTCTCTTTGGTGTACGCGGTCGCCGCGACAATTTTTTTGCCTGCGTCGGCGCTAACGCTGGTGGCAGGGGCGATTTTCGGGCTGGCGGTAGGCACGCTGACAGTGTGGGTCGGCGCCACGCTCACCGTAGCCTTTTCGTTTCTGATTGCTCGCTACTTTGCCCGTTCACGGGTTGAGCAGATGGCGAAGAACAACCCGAAGTTTGGCGCCATCGACAAAGCGCTCGGCGAAGAAGGCTGGAAGATTGTCGCGTTGATGCGGCTTTCACCGGCATTTCCGTTCAACGTCCAGAACTATCTCTACGGCGTGAGTTCAATTCGGTTTTGGCCCTGCCTGGTCGCGAGTTCAATCTTCATGCTGCCGGGGACTTTCATGTACGTCTATTTCGGCTACATCGGAGGTCAGGCGGCCGCGGCGGCGTCTGGCGCCGGAGCGGGTACGGCTAGGCTCGTACTACAGGGAGTTGGCTTGGTTGCGACGGTGATCGTAACTCTCTACATCACAAACGTTGCTTCGAAGGCAATTAAGAAACACACTGCGGCCGTGGACAATCCCACTGACGAAATCACGCCCGAAGCGAGCCAGCCTCCTTCTGCTATCGGCGCCGCCGTGTTCGCGGCGATCTCCCTGTTGCTATTCAGTTCCGCGCTGTATGCGTATCAAAACCGCGATGCTCTCGAGGGTTGGTTGCTGCCGCCCGAGGTTACTTTGCACGAAGCCTACGAAGGTGGTGCCGACTCGGCTGCATTCAATCACGGGTTGTTTGACGAGGTACTCCGCGAGTACGTCGATGATGAAGGTTTCGTCACTTACGCGGCGCTCGCGGAGAATAGCGCCGGACTGGACGCATACATCGCCGAACTAGCCGATGCACCGTTTGAGCGCTTGGGGCGCGATGGGAAGCTGGCGCTGCTTATCAATGCGTACAACGCGTTTACGCTGCAATTGATTCTCGATCACTACCCCGTCGACTCAATCGAATCGATTCCGGTCGACGAGCGTTGGGAGGCGGTTCGCTGGAAACTTGCGGGCGCGACGTACAGTCTCGATCAGATCGAGCATGAGCTGATTCGGCCAAACTTTCGTGAACCTCGCGTCCATTTCGTGCTTGTTTGCGCCGCCGTTGGCTGTCCATTCCTGCGCAATGAGGCGTACGTAGCGGAGCGAGTCGAGGCTCAGATTGCGGATCAGACGACGAAAGTGCACGCTGCTGATCGCTGGTTTCGCTTCGATCCAGAGTCAAATGAAGTTTCATTGACGCAGCTCTATAGTTGGTACGGTGGCGATTTCAAGCAGGTTCACGGCTCGGTTCTTGCGGCCGCGGCGGAATACTCGCCGGTACTTAAGCAATCGATAGACGCCGGCAAGAACATCACGATTCGTTGGCTTGACTACGACTGGTCGCTGAACGAACAGCGCGGGTTAAACGCGGCTCCCAGCTCTTAACTAGCTCACGTGCCAACCGCCGTTACCCTGACGACCACTGAGGAAACAAGATATGCCGATTCCGATCGAAGAGATCAGCGAGGCCCGCCCTCTCGACGAGCACAATCGCCTACTTATCAGCCACGTACACCCCTCGGACTGGGTGAATCCAAAGCCGAGCGGCCACTACAACATGGTCGTTGTCGGCGCGGGCACTGCCGGCCTCGTCACCGCAGTAGGCGCCGCCGGGCTTGGTGCGAAGGTGGCGCTCATCGAGCGCAATTTAATGGGTGGCGATTGCCTCAACGTTGGCTGTGTACCGTCGAAGGCGTTGATCCGCGCGGCCCACGCGATGGCTGAACTTAGAGACGCCGCCGAATTTGGGATCGAAGTTCCAGGCGGCATCAAGTTCGACTTCGGAAAAATGATGGAGCGCATGCGGCGGCTACGCGCGGGCATCAGCCACCATGACTCGGCGGCGCGATTTACCGAGTTGGGTGTCGATGTTTACATCGGCAACGCGACGTTCACGGGTCGAAATACGGTTGAGGTCGAAGGGACGACGCTAGAGTTCTCGAAGGCCTGCATTGCGACTGGCGCACGCGCCGCGCGCTTGCCCATCCCAGGGCTTTGGGATGTCGGCGCGTTGACGAATGAGTCGGTGTTTTCACTGACGGAATTACCGCCTCGACTTGCCGTAATCGGTGCCGGGCCGATCGGCGTGGAGCTGGCACAATCGTTTGCGCGTTTTGGTACTGAAGTCACTATTTTGGAAAACCAGCGCGGCATCTTGGGCCGCGAAGACCGCGATGCGGCGGCGATCATCGAGCAGTCGCTGATTCGAGACGGCGTCCACTTAAACTGTTGCCAGAACACAGTGAATGTCCGCAAAGACGGACATGAGAAAGTCATCGAACTTGAGGGCACCGAGGGCGGCCCCCGGTCGGAACTACGCGTCGACGAAATTTTGGTAGGAGTCGGTCGCGCGCCAAACGTCGACAATTTGGGACTTGAAACCGCTGGCGTCAAATACGACCAACGCGGCGTGGAAGTCGACGATTTCTTGCGGACGTCAAACTCCGACATTTATGCTGCAGGCGACGTTTGTTTTGCTTACAAGTTCACCCACACAGCCGACGCTCTGGCGCGTATTGTCATCGGCAACGCGCTTTTCTTTGGGCGCGGCCGCACAAGCTCGCTGACGATTCCATGGTGCACTTACACTGATCCAGAAATCGCGCACGTTGGCCTTTACGAGCATGAAGCCGAGAAAAAGGGAATTGCCATCGACAGCTACAAGGTCGACATGTCGACGGTCGATCGCGCCATCCTCGAGAGTGAGACTGATGGTTTTGTAAAGATCCACTGCAAGAAGGGATCGGACGAAATTCTCGGGGCGACGATCGTCGCGCGCCATGCTGGTGAGATGATTTCCGAGATTACGACGGCGATGATTGGCGGCGTCGGCCTCGCTTCGATCGCCAAGACGATTCATCCCTACCCCACGCAGGCCGAGGCGATCAGGAAGGCGGCCGATGCTTACAACCGAACGCGTCTAACCCCTTTTGTGAAGAACCTATTCGACAAAATTCTAGAGTTGCGCCGATAGCGTCCGCTCGGTACGGCTGCGACAATGCTGAAGAATTGGCGATTTGATGGCTGCGACGATTTCGGTAATTGTCCCGACGCTGAATGAAGCGGAGCGAATCGCCTCCGCAATCGCCCAAGTAAAGGCCTCCGGCGTTACCGAAGTAATCGTTGTCGACGGTGGCAGCCACGATGAGACCGTCGCGATCGCAAAATCGAACGGCGCGAAAGTGCTCAACTCTGTCGCAAACCGCGGAACGCAGCAGAACCTTGGTGCTGCAAACGCGACTGGATCGGCCCTCTTGTTCCTGCACGCCGACACCGGATTGCCAAGCGATTTCGCGGACGTCATCCGACGGACCTTGGCGACAAACGGGGTCGTAGCAGGAGCTTTCCGATTTCGCTTGGATGGCGCCGGATGGCAACTGGGTCTGGTCGAGCGCATTGTCGCCCTTCGCTGTAAACTTTTTCAGCTGCCGTATGGCGACCAAGCGATCTTCGTCACGAAGGAAATTTTCGAAAGAACCGGCCGTTTCTCGGAGAGTCCAGCTATGGAGGACTTCGATCTGATCGTGCGTCTCAAGAAACTTGGCAGAGTTGCAATTGCCGATGCAGCGGCGGTCACATCCGCGAGACGCTGGAGGCAGATAGGCATTTGGCGCATGACTTGGATCAATCAGCTCTGCATTCTCGGCTACTTTCTGGGCGTATCCCGTCAACGAATTGCGCGCTGGCGAGAGCCGAGACGCCTCGGTTGACGGTCCGGCCACCCATGCTTTCAACGAGGCTGGGGTTAGCCGGAATGTTATCCTGATCCTCGCCCACCCGAACACGGCTGTGGCGCCCCCAGCTTTGCCCGCCCCCGCTCCCACAACAAAACCGGTTCGCACCAAGTTCGTCGATAAAGCGGCCCAACTCGCAAAAGTCGCGGCGCGACTCGCGAAGCAAGACGTTATTGCATTCGACACCGAGTTCATGCGGGAGAAAACCTTCTATCCGCAACTATCTCTAATCCAGGTTGCCGATCGTGAACAATCCTGGGTTATCGATCCGCTAGCTCTGTCTCACGCGGAGATGCAGCCGCTTCTCGATGTCTTTGCATCTCCGAACACGATCAAGGTCGCTCACGCGGTCGAGCAAGACCAGGAGTGCATTCACAGGGCCTACGGCATGGTCGTCGAGCCGATCCTCGATACGGCGATCGCGGCGGCTCTAACCGGCCGCGGTGACCAGATCGGTCTGTCGTCTCTTTTGAGTAAATTGATCGGTGTCAATCTGTCGAAGGGTCACTCTCGGACCAATTGGATGAAACGTCCACTCCCTCAGCCGATGATCGAATACGCCGCTGACGACGTTGTCTATTTGGTTGAGGCGGCCGAACGATTGTCGAAAGACCTTCGGGCATTGAAGCGCGTCGACTGGGCGATGTCACTCTCAGCCGAATTTGGAAACACCACGCGGGCCGAGTTTGATACGTCCGCGTTGACTCGCAAGCTCGCCGCCAGCAGCCGACTTGGTGCAGCCAGCTACGCGGTGCTGAAGGAACTCGTCATCTGGCGAGAGCAGCACGTTCGACAGAAGGACATTCCTCGACGCTGGTTGGCCGATGATCAGGTGCTCGCCAAACTCGCGGTTGCGAGGCCTAAAGCAGCTGACGATCTGCAAAACTTTCGCGGGCTTGGTCCGAAGCTGCGTCAGTATGGGGCGGAGCCGATTCTAGCTGCGATTCGAAGGGGCGAGGCCGTTCCACTCGAAGAGTACGAGGAACCGCCAAAGAAAGATGAGCCATCGGCAAACGAGGCCGCCGCACTCACGGTCCTGAAGTGCTTCTTGACCTCCCTAGCCGCGGAGAACAAGGTTCCGTTGCGGTTTCTAGTTGAGAACGGCGCCATGCTCGGTCTACTGCGGAGCACCTTCGCGAGTGTCGAAGACCTGCGCGAATCCGGCCTGCTGCATACCGGAACAATCGAGATGTTCGGCCAAGAGTTAGTTGCGATCCTCAACGGCGAGCGGGCGCTAGGCATCGTTGGCGGGCGCGCCACGCGATTGGATATGACCGGCTGACCGCTACTGCCAGTCCCTCAGATTCTTCTCCACCTCGGCGCGCTTGTATTTGCCCCACGGCAAGTAGTCTTGTCCTGCCTCAAGGTCTTCAAGACTTAAGCTCGCTGACGGGATTCCGTTTACGGGAACTTCCGCGCCGGCCAGCCAGGCCGCGGCGTTCAACACTAACTTTCGAAAATCCGGGTGCGCCCAGTTCCAGTGGTTGTGGCCGCCGGTAAATCCGAACCCGCGACCACCCCCGGGGTTCTCAGTTGCCCACACTAACGTCTGTCGGTCGCCGCGCTTCGTCATCTCTCTAACGTGGGGGTTGCCCGAGTGCTCACCGTCAGGACGTGCCATTGTCGACATAGGCGGAACGGCTGTGAGGATCGGCGTCACGCCTTCCATGTCGGGCCGAAAACGAATATTGAAATACCACTCGTCGTTGACTACGAAAGGCTTGACGCCGTTCGTAATGGGGTGATCCGAGGCTAGCTCGACCTTCTCCGGATCCCAGTGCGGATTCACCGACCACCACGGCTCGTAGTAGCCGCCCATCCAATCCAAAAATTTCTTTCCAAGTTCTCCAATGGGAACTTCTACGCCGAAGTGCAGGGCGCCGATCCCAACACCGCGTCGGGCCGCCTGGTCGATGTTGCGCACGTAGGAATGCCAGGGATGCCGGATTCCACCGTCGGCGTAAATAACGACGGCGTCGGCGTTGTCGAGAGCCGTCGGGTCGGATGGGTTTCCGTCGTGGTGGGCAACCGCGTGGATACCGCTGTGATTGGCGTTGAGCACCTTCGCCAGCAGGTCGACGCCGGCGTTGTGCTCGTGTGCGCCGTAGCCGTGGCTCTTAACGCCTCCTACCAACACCACCTTCTTTTTCGCGTCCATTCGCAACCGCTTAAGAAGCAGCTTTCGGAACTCAATCTTCATTGCCGGGCCACGGTGAACTTGCAACCCGAGCAAACCGGAGCGCGGCGCGGCCGGGTCGTCGTCCGTAACATCAACCATCACGTGGCCGTTGACCTTATGGATGTAGCGGTTGCCGCGAACGATCAAGTGGAAGCTGTTCCAGTCTTCCAAGTTGATGTGCGATTGCAGCTCTACCGCGTCACCGACTGATCCGACGACAGTCGGCTTGTGGTCAGGGCCAATCAGCACCTTCTCTCCTCGCTTGGCCAAGATTCCTCTCGAGCGCTCGCCGTAGAGGCCTCCGCTGTGACGTACGCCGGCTTCGAAATCAGCCTGTGGCCCGCCCATTACAAACGGGCCCCACTCTTTCGGTTTCTGAAACGCCCGATACTGGACACCCGAGTTGCCGCCGGTAATCTTGTAGTCGAACTTCAATTCGAAGTCGTCGACTTCTCCCTGCCGCCATACCAGAAAAGAGTTCTTATCGATCGGGTCATCGTCGCTAGTTTGTCCCACGATCGTGCCGTTCTGCACGCTCCAAAGACGGCTATCGCCTTGCCAGCCTTTCAACGACGTGCCGTCGAAAATCTCTCTGAACTGACCTGCCGCCCGCGCGCCGAAAAGGCAGCCGGCAGAGAGCCAAACAAGGGTGACTATTCGTAGGGAAGAGGCCAGCGACATCTTGCGAACTCCTTTTGCTAAATCCTGGTTATGATAACGCGCCTGCAGCAAATCCACTGTGGGCCCGGCCCGCATTTCTCACCAGGCAACGGTGAAAAATGCGGCCTAAAAGAGCGCAGCTTGACGCGTGTCGATGGTTTCGGCCGCCGCTAGGCGCGGTTGCAGCGGCAGCGAAAACCAGAACGTTGACCCGGCTTCGGGTTCACTTTCGACCCATACGGCGCCGTGATGCGCCAACACCAGGTGTTTCACAATTGCTAGCCCAAGTCCAGTTCCGCCGAGTTCACGCGATCGAGCGGTATCAACTCGGTAGAAGCGCTCGAAAAGTCTGGGGATATGCTCCGCTGGAATTCCGATTCCTGTGTCTTTGACGAAGAACTCGATCTTAGTCGCTCGCTCGCGGGCGCCGATCGTAATTTTCCCGCCATCGGGTGTGTACTTGACCGCGTTGTCGATCAAATTTCCCAGGATCTGCTGGATCGCGCCGGCGTCGCACGCAAGACTGACGTCATCACCAGCCGGCATCACTTCAAGTTCAATAGATTTCTTCTCGAGCAGCGGACTAATTCCATCGGCTGCCTGACTTAACAGATCAGTGACAAGCTGGGGCGTGAATTCGAACTCACGGGTCTTGCCCTCGATCTGTGAAAGCGCCATGAGATCTGACGTGAGCTGTGTGAGTCGCTGCGAGTTTTGCCACAAGATCTTCACGAAGCGGCGGCTGGTCTCTGGGTCGTCTAGCGCGCCGTCGAGCAGCGTCTCAGCGTAACCGCTGATAACCGCGAGCGGCGTTCTAAGCTCGTGAGACACGTTGATTACGAAGTCGCGTCGCATACGGTCGACGCGCTCGAGCTCAGTGACATCGTGAAATACTGCGGCGACGGCCTGAACTTTTCCCTTCTTTCCTGTAATCGGGGCGCACGACACTCGCCACGATCGCTCTGTCGGTTCGCTGATGTCGAGATCGAGCGAAGTCGTTCCGCCCCTCTCGATGGCTTGCTCAAACAGCCGCGGAATCTCTTTGTTCGACCAGTCATCGAGTGCCGCGTTGGGCGTCAAGTTTTCGTCTGGAAACATCTGCTCGATAGCAGGATTGAAAAGCACAATTCGGCGTTTTCGGTCGGCTACGAGGATTCCCTCGCCGATCCCATTCACGGCGGCGGCAAAACGCGATCGCTCGTCTTGGAGCTGATTAAACGTAGAGCGCAATTTGCCGGCCGTCGATTGCAGACTTTCGCCGAGATCGTCTAGCTCCGCAAGATTGCCGCGAGAAGTTCTGCCCAGAGCCACGTCGAAGTTTCCATTTGCCAGTTCATTCGAAAAAGCAATGATCTTCGACAGTTGACCTGACATGCGCCGTGCGAAGAGAGCGGTAAGCAAGATCAACGGCAACACGACGTAGATCGTAATCTCAGTGATTCGTGAGCGAGTTTCTCCGACGTTCGCGGCGACGTCCGACAATGGCAGCGCTAGCCGGATCGCGCGTCCTCCCGCCATGGGAACGGCTACGAACAAGAAATCGATTCCCACGGTGGAGCTAAGCCGCCGACTGACGGCGGGCTCCCCTCGCAGCGCCCGCGCGAACTCCGGACGGCCGGCGTGGTTCTCCATCGAAGCGGGCTGGGCTTCGGAGTCGGCGAGGACTGTACCCTGAGCATCGATAACGGTGACCCGTGCATGTGACCGCTCTGCAAGGTCTTTGACTGAGCGTTGGTACGCCGCCGGCTCAAGGCCGTCTAGAGTCAACTCTGCTAGCCGGGCCTTCTCTCGCAGCCCCTGCTCAAGGCTTTCTTCTAGATTCGAAACAGTGATGCGCGCGACGAAGTACTGCACCGAAAATGCAGCAACAGCTAGCGGCAGTATCGTTAGCAGCGCAAGTTTGAAAAAGACTCTCGCGGTCATCGTGGAATTTCAAAGCGGTAGCCGTATCCGCGTACCGTCTGGATCCACTTCGGACTGTTTGGTTCCGATTCCAGCCGTTCGCGCAGGCGACGAATGTGAACATCTACGTTTCGAGGGGTCACGTGATGGGCGGTTCCCCATACTTGATCTAGCAGTTGCTCGCGGGTGTAAGCTCGTCCGGGGTTGGTCCAAAAAAACTCCAGAATGGAGAACTCCGTCGCGGTAAGTTCCAACGGCTTTCCGTCAAGGCTGACGCGGCGGGACTCTCTGTCGATACTCAAACCACCAGCTTCCAATGAGCCATCTGAGGGCTCAGACGATCGCTCAGGACGGTCGCGACGCAGGTGCGCCTTGACCCTGGCGACAAGCTCGCGCGGGCTAAACGGCTTCGTGATGTAGTCGTCGCCGCCGATCTCAAGACCAAGTACGCGATCGATTTCTTGAGAACGGGCAGTGAGAAACAAGATCGGAGCGTGGTCAAGATTTGGGTCTCGGCGGAGTTTGCGACAGAAATCGAATCCGTCACCGTCGGGAAGCATTACGTCGAGAATAATCAGGCTTGCAGCCGACTCTTCGATCACTTCCAGGGCGCCGGCAATGCTATGTTGCGCTCGCACGTTATACCCGGAACGCGCGAGATTGTATTCGAGCAGGGTACACAGGTCCAGATCGTCTTCGATGACGACGACGGTCTGTTTCGCGGAGTTCCCGGATGGCATCGTTCGCGGAGGAAAAAGGAACTAGGGGCCCGTTCGTTTCAATTGTCGCAAACTAACGTACCCGTCAGATTGAGAGGTGTGTACCATTGCCGCACGGCCGACGCGGCGTCAACACTTAAGAAGCGATGCGTTCGCGTGCGACACGGTACTCGATTCAGCGTCCGCTCGAGTTCGCCCTTCAGATTGGTGAATTCTCGACGAGCGGTCAGGGGCGTACCGTCAACATCAGCAACGGAGGCCTGCTGTTCAAGTCGGAAGATCGGTTATCCGTGGGTGCTCGAATTGAGTTGGCGGTTCAACTCGAAGATGTCGAAGACGCCGATACAGTCGTGACCTTGTTCGCTCAGGGCATGACGGTTCGGTCAGACTCAGCCGGCACGGCCGTGGTGATCAAGAAACATCTCTTACGCTCGGTTGGCCCGGACGAGAGCAAACTGCGCTAACATGCCTCTTCGCTGAACGAGGCTGCGTCTCGTTCACTGACACAGGAGGCACGATATGAGACTGGAGGGAAAAGGCGCGATCGTAACCGGCGCCGGAAGTGGAATTGGAGAGGCGATTGCCCGCTGTTTCGCCGAAGAGGGCGCGACCGTCGTAACAGTGGGCCGTACGCTGGCGAAGCTCGAGAAGTCAAAAGAGCAGGCAGGCGCGGCAGGCGAGCGGCTGCACCCTTACGCCTTAGACGTTTCGGATCGCGTGGCCGTCGAAGCGATGGTAGCTTCGGCGCTGGTGACATTGCCCCAGATCGACATTCTGGTCAACAACGCTGGAACGAACGTGCGCGATCGCGCGCTCAACAAGGTTTCCCCTGAAGACTTCGAACGGATGGTCGAGGTGAATCTCAACGGGCCTTTCTACCTGATGCGCGCCGTACTACCCGCTATGCGCGAACGTCAAGATGGCGTGCTCATCACCGTGTCGTCGACGGCGGGAGTCCGCACGGCAACGATCGCTGGAGCGGGCTATAGCGCTAGCAAGCATGGAGTGCGGTCGCTAGGTCTTGCCGCGCACTTGGAAGAAGGCGACGGTGGAATTCGCTCGTGCGTGATCTGTCCTGGTGAAGTCAATACTCCGATTTTGGAAAATCGCCCGGTAGTTCCCGACGCCGATCGCAGAGCGGCGATGCTGCAGCCCGAGGACTTGGCCCAAGCCGCCTTGTTGGTGGCGACGCTGCACCCCAGAGCGTGCATCCCCGAGATGATCATTACACCGACGACGCAGAAGTACGCCTGACCCGAAACTTGATGTTTCGAGCTGCCAACACGAGCTGCGTGCCGGACGAAACCTTTCGCAGTACCGAGCCGCGCCGCCTCGCGGTGCGGTCCTCCCTGCGACGTGTGCACCGCACCGCACGGCGGCGCGGCTCGGTACTGCGAAGCGCAACGTCGCCGCTTTGGTATCTCAGGTTTCAGCCTTGAAAGATCCTTCCAACCAAAGTGGGCGCTGGGCGGGCTAACCCGAAACTTCAACCCGATACTTGCGGCAAGGACACAGACTGCGTATTGTCCCAAACGGAAAAAGAAGGACTTTCGGGCGGGGACTGGCACATGCGATCTCGCAATCTCTCCACCTTGAGTAACCCTCGTGTGGCCTGTCCCCTACCAAGCAAAATTTGGGACCCGCGCACCGCGCCCCCCAGCGCTCGCTCAGAGCGACTGTAGATCTTTGCCCGGCTTGAAGCGAACAGCTTTGCCTGGCGGGATAATCACTTCCTCGCCAGTCCGGGGGTTGCGGCCAATGCCCGTCTTTCGGGGCCGAATGTTAAACACACCAAAACCTCGCAACTCGATCCGCTCGCCCGTTTCCATTGCGCGCTTCATCGATTCAAAGACCGTTTCGACAGCCATCTCGGCTTTCGTCTTGCTCAGTCCCGTGCGGTTCACAACGTGGTTGACGATATCGTACTTAATCATTTGGATTTAACCGGGCGGCGTAGCCAACCGCAACCTTATGCTAGACGGGACTGATTTTAGTTGTCAACAGCCAAATCAGCCTAGATCAATTTGACAGAAACTTTTGATTCGTAAGGACTTGACAAATCTGCTTTCGTGTTAGGGTAAGTGACGCTAGCGTGGCGTGAAGTGCCTCTTCTCGGCATCTCACGCAGAGACGTACTGCAACTTGAAGCGCTGTTGACAGAATGATGAATCGACGGGGGGCTACGTGTAGTGGGGCACTGTGGTCCTTTCTTGCTTTACAGCGCGCGGACCAATCCCTCAAATCGGTATATAGGAGATGACTCATTTTTCGTAGACGTTTACGCCCTTTTCGAAGGGTCCGCAGACAGAATGTAAACGAGACCATTCGCGCCCGCGAGGTTCGCATTGTTTTTCCTGATGGAGAGACGACGGTAATGTCGACGCAAGACGGCATCCGGCGGGCCAAAGATCTCGGACTCGATCTTGTCGTGGTTTCACCGAACGCCGATCCGCCAGTGGCAAAGGTGATTGACTACGGCGAATACACCTACATCGAGAAAAAGAAAAAGAACGAGGCCAAAAAGAAACAACACCGCATCGAGATCAAAGAGGTGAAGTTTCGGCCGAACACCGATCAGCATGACTACGACTTCAAGAAGAAACACGCGCTACGTTTTCTTCAGGAAGGCAAGAAGGTAAAGGCGACAATCTTCTTTCGTGGTCGCGAAATCACGCACGCCAATATTGGTGAACGGATTCTCAAAGACCTGACAAAAGATGTAGCGGAATTCGGAAATCCCGAGTCGCTGCCGCGCATGGAAGGCCGCTCGATGAGCATCATGATCGGGCCTAAAAAAGAGCAGACTAAGCTGGCGAAGACCAAGGAAGACGCCTCGGCAGCGGCTGCGCCGGCAGCGGATGTCAAAGCTCCTGCTCAACCAGACGCCCCGGCGACTTAGTCCAATTGTCAGGGCAAAAACCGCACTCTATTTAACATGTCGGTTAATATAGGGTATGTCGACACGCTTCAAGGGTTTCTCCCCCGATGCCCGGAAATTTCTGCGAGCACTTAGAAAAAACAACAACCGCGATTGGTTTCTTGCCAATAAGGCCAAGTACGAAGAATCAGTGCGTGAGCCGCTGATCGAATTGGTTCATGAGGTCGGAGCTGAACTCGATGAGTACTCGCCCGGTTACGTGACAGACCCCAAGAGGGCCGTCTATCGCATCTACCGCGACGTAAGGTTCTCAAAGGATAAGAGCCCCTACAAGACTCACGTTGCCGCCGTGTTTGCGTTTAGGGGTCCGGAAAAACATGCCGGCGCCGGGTTCTACTTCCATTTCTCCGCCGACGAATTGCTTGTCGGCGGTGGTGTGTATGCGCCCGGCTCGTCAGAATTGCTGAAAATCCGCCAACAGATTGCCGCCGATCCGGATGAACTAAGAGCAATCATTAGAGATCGAACATTCAAGAAACTCTTCACAACCATCGAGGGTGAACAACTCAAGCGCATCCCGAAGGGTTTTCCGCAGGATCATCCGGGGGCCGACCTGTTGGTCTACAAGCAGTTTCTGGCCGGCGCAACGCTACCAGCCAGCGAGGTCGAATCGCCGAACATTTCTAAGACGATCACGAAGCATTTCAAAGCGATTGCCCCGTTTCTCCACTACCTGAATCGCGCGATCTCTTAGTTGGCTGTATCTAACAAACGCGCACATTTGCACTGAGAGAAAAGTGGGCTGCGCAACGTTGGACGGACATTCCACCCGGGCGTTACAACCAATCGGGTCTAGCGCAATTTTACGATTTACGTAGACCGATTCTAGACACCGCTGGACACGCTCTTGCGGGAATTATTGGAGGCTATAGAGCCAGAAGAATGAGTTCATAATCGAGTTGCTGAGGCTTCGGATTGCGGGAAGGACTGTGCGCGAAGCCGCAGAATCTGAACCCCGGTAGGGGCGTACCTTTGTATTAGCCTAGGGTGCAACCCAATAAGAGTTAACCTAATACTTGCTCTCGCAGAGCGGTTTCTCTCATACTGTTGGTATGAGAACTGCAGATGCGTATTTGGCTGACATCGAAAATTGGGAGGTGCTGTGTTCGTTTCTCCCCGACGGCTGGCGGGAGCAGGCTAAGACACTGGGCGCCATGCGTCGCGCCCGCTATATCAAGGATCCCGAAACCGTTCTACGGTTGCTCCTGATGCATTTGGCGAGCGGTTGTTCGCTGGCTGAAACGGCGGCGCGAGCATCGGCCTCCGGGTTGGCACAAATCAGCGCCGTGGGCGTGTTCAAACGGCTACGCGCCGCCGAGGGGTGGCTGCGTTGGCTGGCGCAGCAAATGCGTGGCAGCGTGCAGTTGCCGTTGGCCTCGTTGGATCGACGCTTGCGCGCCGTTGACGCGACCGCGGTGTCCGAACCCGGCAGCACGGGCAGCGACTGGAAACTGCACTACGCCGTGAATCTGGCCAACCTCGAGTGCGACTTTTTTGAACTCACCGCAGTGCGGAAAGGCGGCGAAACCTTCCGGCGATTCGATGTCGAAGCGGGCGATGTGATGATGGGAGATCGCGTGTATGCCGCGCCGCCGGGGGTGGCCCATGTGGTGCGCGCGGGTGGCGACGTGATCGTGCGACTCAACCGACAATCGCTTCCATTGTTTGATATTAAGGGCAAACGCATCGACTTGCTGTCGCGAATAGGCCGTCTGCGCGGCTACGTTCCGCGCGAGTTTCCGACCCGCGTGAAGGACCCAAACGGGGATTGGATCGAGGGACGTCTGGTTGCTGTGCGGCGCTCCGCCGAAGCGACGGAGCAAGCCCGGCGACGTTTGGAATCGCGCGCCAAACGCAATCAAACAACGGTTTCGGAGCAGTCGCTAGTGTTCGCTGAGTATTTGATGATTTGGACGACGCTGGCGCCGGGCATCTCGTCAATCGACATTCTAAACACGTATCGATTGCGTTGGCAGATCGAGTTGGTATTCAAGCGGATGAAATCGATTATGAGCCTCGGCCATCTACCGAAGAAAGACGAACGAAGCGCGAAAGCCTGGCTGGCGGGAAAGCTGTTAGTGGGCCTATTAGTGGAGCGAATGATCGCCTACGCGGACTCTATTTCCCCCTGGGGGTACAATCTCGAGCCGCGGTCGAAGCCGCTGGCGTGAGACCGAGTTTCTGCATCGACAAATCTGTACCGCCGTGCTGCCCGCGCAGACCCTGAAGGAGGTTCTGGGCAACTGGTCACTCATCCGTAACATGCTATCCGAACCGCCGCGACGGAGAACGCGATTCAAGTATAGATAGGTTAACGCTTATTGGGTGCAACCCTGGGATTCAAACCCGACGACGCCCCTGGGCTCCCCTGCCCCGCCGATCGCCCGCATTCCTCCGCAGGCAGCGAGCAATGCAATCTAGGGCTCAACAATTGGCGTGAATCGTTGGGCCCGCAAGTTCAAAATTTCCGCGACGTAAATCGCGCCATTTGAGTCGAGCGCCAAATGATGGGGAAAGCGAAATTTTCCAGGCGCGCTGCCCGGCCCACCTAGCGACCCCAGGATTTTCCCTTCGAGATCAAGCTTGAGAACCCGGTCGTTGTAACCGTCTGACATGTACAGCCCGTCGTCGGTCATAAACAGGCCCCAGGGTGAACCAACATGGGTCCAGGCCTTCAGGAAGCGCCCGTCGGAATTGAAAATTTGAATTCGGTAATTCTCGCGGTCGGCGACATAGACCAGCCCGTCTTTGTCTAGCGTGATCGAGTGCGGAATATTAAATTCACCGGGGTTGACGCCCTTCTTGCCCCAGGCCGTAAGAAAATTGCCGTCTTTGTCAAATTTGGCGATACGTGAGTTTCCGTAGCCGTCGGATACGTAGATATCGCCGTTCGGCGCGATAAAGCAGTCGGTCGGCTTATCAAATAGAACGGCGGATTCGCCGGCGCTCCCGCGCGTGCCGAGGATCATCTTGACTCGGCCGTCGGTGTCCATCTTCGCCACGAAGTTCGACCTGTTGTCGACGGTCCAAAGGTTGCCTTCATGGTCGATAGTTAGTCCGTGAGCGTTGGTGAACAGGTCCTTTCCAAACTCGCGAACGAAGCGCCCGCGGCGATCGAATACCTGGATGGGATTGGTTCCACGATGAAAAACATAGACGTTGTCGTCGCCATCGACGGCGACTGATGCCGCCGAGAGCAAATGCGTGCCCGCCGGCAACTGTGGCCAAGTGGCATCGAGTTCGTACTTGAGCTTCGGATAATTGTCGGCAGCGAATGCAACGGCCAGGACTACCAAAGTTAGAAGGATTGACTTGCGAATCATGCTAGTGTAGTGCGCCATAAATAATGTAACTTATAGTATCTTCGTGTCGCCTTTACTAGTAGAAGGCACACGGATGCGAAGAGCAGAGCCAGTCCCATTGACGCAGGAGCAGCGTAGGCAGTTGGAGCGCTACGCGAACGGTCGTCGGGTCGCTGTTCGTCTGGCGTTGCGAGCCAGGATCATCGTGCTCGCCGCCGACGGTCTTGAGAACAAACGGATTGCCGCGCAGCTGTCGGTCTCGCGTCAGTTGGTGGCGCGCTGGCGAAGCCGTTTTCTTGAATCCGGCGTCGCCGGCATCGAAAAGGACGCCCCGCGGCCCGGCCGTAAGCCCGCCATCTGCTCCCCAACAGTGCAACAGATCATCCACAAGACGACCCGCGAAACGCCAGCCAACGCCACCCATTGGAGCCGCCGCACGATGGCCGCCGCGGTCGGCGTCAGCGCCTCCACCGTGGGTCGCATTTGGCGCGCCCACGGCCTCAAGCCGCATCGCGTCAAGACCTTCAAACTCAGCAACGACCCGCGCTTCGCCGAAAAACTCGACGACATCATCGGACTTTATCTCAACCCGCCCGAGCATGCCCTCGTTCTTTGCCTCGACGAGAAGTCACAGATTCAAGCCCTCGACCGCACCCAGCCCGGCCTGCCCCTGAAAAAGGGACGCGGCCGGACCATGACCCACGACTACAAACGCAACGGCACAACCACCTTGTTCGCCGCGCTCAACACGCTCGACGGCTCGGTGATCGGAACCTGCATGCCCAAGCACCGCCACCAAGAATGGCTGCGCTTCTTGCGCTTGCTTGAAAACCAGACCCCCAAGGACAAGCAGATCCATTTGATCGTGGACAACTATGCCACTCACAAACACGCCACGGTGAAACGCTGGCTGCAGCGCAATAAACGCTTCCACGTCCATTTCACGCCCACCTCAGCGTCGTGGCTGAACATGGTGGAGAGGTTCTTCCGAGACCTCACCGATAAGCGCATCCGCCACGGTGTCTTTCGTAGCGTCGGCGAACTCACCACCGCCATCGAAGACTACATCGCTCGACACAATCAGCAGCCCAAGCCCTTCATCTGGACTGCTACCGCTTCCGACACCCTTGAGAAGGTCAAGCGCGGCAAAGCCGCTCTTCTTAAGGTTCAATCTGATTGACGCACTACACTAGTGTAGTGCGCCATAAATAATGTAACTTATAGTATCTTCGTGTCGCCTTTACTAGTAGAAGGCACACGGATGCGAAGAGCAGAGCCAGTCCCATTGACGCAGGAGCAGCGTAGGCAGTTGGAGCGCTACGCGAACGGTCGTCGGGTCGCTGTTCGTCTGGCGTTGCGAGCCAGGATCATCGTGCTCGCCGCCGACGGTCTTGAGAACAAACGGATTGCCGCGCAGCTGTCGGTCTCGCGTCAGTTGGTGGCGCGCTGGCGAAGCCGTTTTCTTGAATCCGGCGTCGCCGGCATCGAAAAGGACGCCCCGCGGCCCGGCCGTAAGCCCGCCATCTGCTCCCCAACAGTGCAACAGATCATCCACAAGACGACCCGCGAAACGCCAGCCAACGCCACCCATTGGAGCCGCCGCACGATGGCCGCCGCGGTCGGCGTCAGCGCCTCCACCGTGGGTCGCATTTGGCGCGCCCACGGCCTCAAGCCGCATCGCGTCAAGACCTTCAAACTCAGCAACGACCCGCGCTTCGCCGAAAAACTCGACGACATCATCGGACTTTATCTCAACCCGCCCGAGCATGCCCTCGTTCTTTGCCTCGACGAGAAGTCACAGATTCAAGCCCTCGACCGCACCCAGCCCGGCCTACCCCTGAAAAAGGGACGCGGCCGGACCATGACCCACGACTACAAACGCAACGGCACAACCACCTTGTTCGCCGCGCTCAACACGCTCGACGGCTCGGTGATCGGAACCTGCATGCCCAAGCACCGCCACCAAGAATGGCTGCGCTTCTTGCGCTTGCTTGAAAACCAGACCCCCAAGGACAAGCAGATCCATTTGATCGTGGACAACTATGCCACTCACAAACACGCCACGGTGAAACGCTGGCTGCAGCGCAATAAACGCTTCCACGTCCATTTCACGCCCACCTCAGCGTCGTGGCTGAACATGGTGGAGAGGTTCTTCCGAGACCTCACCGATAAGCGCATCCGCCACGGTGTCTTTCGTAGCGTCGGCGAACTCACCACCGCCATCGAAGACTACATCGCTCGACACAATCAGCAGCCCAAGCCCTTCATCTGGACTGCTACCGCTTCCGACACCCTTGAGAAGGTCAAGCGCGGCAAAGCCGCTCTTCTTAAGGTTCAATCTGATTGACGCACTACACTAGAAGCTATCGTAGGCCTGCGGACATGATTAGTCAATCAGCCGCTCGGCGACCAATTTGCCATAGGGTGGCGTCGCTGGGTCACGTTCGTGGTTCCAGCGGCGGCGTTCCACGCGCCAGCGAAGAATGTGTTCGGCTGCTGGCGCCCCGTCGTTTAGTTCATTGCGGCAAGCATTCAAAAAGGCCCCGGCATTAGCTAACCCAGTGACGTCGATCGCTTTGGGAACGATATGGATGTACGGGTTGTGCGAAGGAGCGGGGAAGCAATCCTCATAAGGAGCCAGGACCCAGCCATCGGTCGCGTGCTCCGCCCAGACCCGCTCGTACGTGACCTCGTTAGATGTCCTGGCCCCAGCGTACATCTTCCAAGAGCTGATCGGATAGTACTCCGCATGGGCCAGCCATCCGGCCGTCAACGTGGCTGTAGCAACGAACGCGCGCAGTGCAAGTCCTTCGTGAGAACTCCTATCTGCCTTCCGAGCGTGACTTCACACGCCATAAAAGACTAGCTGCATAAACACGGCGTCAATGAAAATAAAGTCTTGCAGCAATAGAATGCCCAGGTGGAGCCCGATCACAAGCAGTGGAAGCACCTGGCGGGCTGCTCTGGAAAACAATACAGAAACGAAGCAAAGCTCTAGCGAGAGGGTAAACAGGCCAATTGCGGCGAATATTGCGTCCGGGGCGTCGACAAGCAGCAAGCCGAGGTCCCAGTTCAGCAAGCCGTCTGAGAGCGTATCTCGAAATATCTTGCCTCGAAGATTGTCGGGCCACCACCAGCTCATCCCGGTCCCCCTGAGCTTGCTGAGCCCAGCCAAAAAGTAGGGCAGCGCGACGACGATCCAGCAGAGATAGCGCCACCACCCATACACGTCGGTCGACTTTAGAGTGGTGCGCCGGGCCGCGCTATCGAACGACCAGGCGTCCGCGCAAGGTGCGAGAGAAACGGCCACGAGCACGTAGATACCGATTAAACACTGATGAAAGAAGTACGTATAGTGCCAAAAGATTCCGACGTAGACCAGGGTCGCGAGCGCCGCTAGAGGCATTGTGACGCGAGCGCGCCAACCCACAGCCCCAAGCAGCAAGAGAACACCGGTGGCGACCTGAAAACTCCCTAGTACGAATGCGGTCGAGAGGAACCACGAAAAACCAGGAACCTGACCGAGCAAGCTGATCAGCCCCATTGGAACCAGTAGCTCTCGCGGAAGCCGCGCAGTCGACGAGAGGTCGCTAGTCAGCACGTAGCCCAGCATTACCAGGCAAGCGAGTATCCGAATCGCCGCCAGTGACTCGGCGCTCGCGGGCGGCACGAATCGCCTCGCAAATTAGCGCGGGCGATACGCCGCGAACACAAAGACTGCGAGTAGCGGAAGCAGCAAGCATTCCGCCGGGCCGAGACCAGCCATCCGAATCCCTGAAAACTACGCCGCCGCTTGGCGGCTTTGGCCCCGGCTGAAGCGGACGGCCGCGACAGTGCCCAGGCCGGGCGAACTCTCTATGCGGACTTCAGCCCCCATACGGTCCGTTAGTCGTCGTACTAGGGAAAGGCCGACCCCCAGTCCAAGTTCGCTATCGGTTCCCGGCTTGCTCTCAAGCGGCGATCGGCTGCGGACGATCCCCAACTGTTTGGAGTCCATTCCAGAACCGAAGTCTCGAACCCAAATCTCCACCGCGTCACCAACTTGTCGCACCCGCAACTCGACTACCGCACCCCTTTTTGAATACTTATATGCGTTGAGGACGAGATTGTTGATGATCACGCGGACCGCATCTGGATCAGCCGGTACCGCTGGGCACATCTCAAATTGGGTTTCAAGCTTCAAGCCCTTATTTGAGAGGACGGGAGCCAGATCGTTAGCGCACTCTTCGGCAATACCCGCCAGGTTGATTTCGTCGGATCTCATGATTGAGGTGTCCTCCGATGACTGCGCCCAAGATAACAGATTTTCGAGTTGATTCTTGAGCCGTGAGGCCATCTGAGCGAAGCGGCCAGACAGCTCGCGTATGCCGTCGAGGTTGTTGCCACGCAAATGCGAACCCATCACTTCAGAGGTCAGTACGATCTCAGTAACCGCACCTCTCATGTCGTGAGCCAAGATCTTAATCAGGTCGACCTTTTCGCGGTGCAACTGATCTAATCGATCACGCGCGTTGCGCAGCTCGCCGCCCTGGATTGAAAGCTGAGCCTTCTGTTGCCCAAGTGTCCGGGCGTAATAAAGGCTCGCTCCGACGGCGACGCAGGCGAGCAAGAAGGCAAAGGCAAGGCCGACCGTCTGAGATTCGCGAGTCTTGTTCTCCGCAAGGAGTACACGCTCATTACTCCGTAATTCCAGTGCCCTGAGTCGCCCGTTCATTTTTGCCTTTGCGTTCTCCACCAGGTCCTTCTCGTGCTTGATCGATAGCGTGTTCGCGGTCGCCATTTTGGCGTACGCTTGTGCCGGTCTGCCCATCGATTCGTCTATCCGCGCTAACGCAAGAACGATCGACCGCTGGCGGTAGGAATCGTCAATGTTGTTGGCAATCTGCAAAGCCTGGCCGAACAACGAAACAGCCTCATCGGCATCGTGCACTGCTATTTCTACCTCGGCCAATGCTCTTAGATTTTCGATTTGACCAACTGCGTTCTCCCAGCGCTCGTGGGTTTCTAAGAGCGTGCGGTAGTGCGAACGAGCGGAGTCCCAATCGCCAATTGCCTGGTAGTACCGTCCAAATTGCTTCTCCAGAGAATAGTGCCGTCCGGTGCTAGTCAAGGCGAAACCTTCAGCGGATAACGCTAACGACTCCAAAGCTTCGTCAAGCTTCCCAAGCGCCCGCTGAGTGCGGGCAAGATTTGTTACGAAGTACGCCCAACGCCATGTCATCCCCTCGCTCCGTAACCGACGGCAGACATTCTTGTACTGGCGAAGCTGCTCGTTGCGATCACCGTCCGCCGATGCTACCGCGGCGAGGTGAAAGGCTGGCACGTAACTCCACTCCGGCACCGCGGAGGTGGTGGCAAGCTGCGCTGCAAGCCCGAGTGTCTCTAAATAGAGCTGACGGTCGCGGAAGGCGTAGTAGAGCTCAGACTCGACCATCAACGCCTCGATCTGCGTACTCGGATCTTCGAGTTCTTCCGCCAACGTAAAGGCGGCGTCCAGCGATTCGATACTTTCGGCCAGGCTTCCCTCTCGCGAGCGAAGAGTAAATTGAGCCCGAAATATCTTGTTTCTCGCGATTGCGCGATTGTCGCCCTCGGACGCCGCTAGCGTCAGCGCACGCTGCAGTAAATCGTCTGCTCGACGAAAATCGAAGCTATCGATCGCGCAGCGAGCAAGCTGATTGAGGGCTTGGGCTTCGAGACCGAGTCTTTTCTGCTGCACTGCAACGACCCGAGCCTGCCGAGCATAGCCGCAGGCTATCTGAGGATCAATCGAATATTGGGTTTCCGCAAGGAGATTGAGAAATTCGGCTCGCTTGTCTAGTTCGACCGCGCTGTCGACATTTCTCTTGGCCGTGGCGCAGATTTCTTGCTGCGTCTCGGCACGTGCATATGGAGAAATCCCCAAGGCCGACATGGCGGCCACGGCGGCGAGTAATAGTAATGTCGTCCTTCGATTTCGCATATTGCAAACGAAACGTTTTCGAACTGCCTGTGGGGTAGAATCACTACGAATCTTCCCGATCCGTCTCCGCTGACGGACAAGTCACTCTATTTGATAGGGTTGACAGCCTAAACTCATCTTGTATTCTAAAGTGTCGTACACAGTGAGATAATTGAGTTGGATTTTGATATAAATCTGTTCTAAATTGTTCCACGCGGCCCGTACTGGGACGCGCGGATGTCGGGTGTGCCGCGCGGGCTAATGACAGCGGCCGCTGCCCTCATCCGTAAACGAATAGCCCTCGATTGGCAGGAACTTCCAGTCGTAGCTATCGGCCTTGAGATTGAGCCCTAGAACGCCGTATGACGTGCGGTCTCGAACTTCGCTGTTGGGTTTTGGTTTACCGATACGGCGATGCTCGCGCCCGCCGGTGCCGACGATAAATTGCCGAATGCCTTTCTCCGGGTCAGCTCGGCCGTCGGGGTCTTGGGGCGCAAACCGCTCGTAATGGTGCTCA
The DNA here is from genome assembly GCA_965247305.1 of Bryobacterales bacterium. GTDB lineage: Bacteria > Acidobacteriota > Terriglobia > Bryobacterales > UBA6623 > CATQHP01. Next base: position 7,387,510 of record OZ252030.1, read on the forward strand.
TGCCCGGCTAGCACCAGTTCGACACCATGCTTGTAGAGCAACTCGTAGATCGGCTTCATCTCCTTTTCGCCGCCGTGTTTACCTGAACTGAATAGTGGATGGTGAAAGTACGCAACCGTACAGCCGCTGGAGGACTGTTCAAGATCGCGTTCAAGCCAGCGGTACTGTTCTGCATTTTCATCGCAGCCAACTTTGTCACAAACGCTATTCAACGCAATTACGTGCCACGAACCCAGAGAGTAGCTGTAGTAGCCTTTTCCGGCCGGGCCGGCGGCTGCACCAAAGTACTCGTAATAGGGCACAGCGCCTTTCGACTTATATTCATGGTTGCCAACCGAGGGACGGGTGCGTTCGCGGTGACGGCCCCATGTCGGGTCATAGCATTTTCGAAATTCAGTCGCTGTACCCCGTCGGTACGCGTTGTCTCCGACCGTAAATATAACGGCGTCGGTGTGGTCTTCGATCACGTCGTCGAGGACCGCCGCTGTGGCGTGAGCGCCCGCCAAGCGACTCCCACAGCGCGCGATGTCGCCGGCACCAACCAATATCGCGTCCGAAGCGGCTAAGTTCGCGGCAAGCGAAACAAGGCAGAATACGTGAACAACGGACGTTGCGCGATACATGGCGCTTATTAGTCTAGCCTCAATGTTCAGCGTATAGCGATCGAAAGTGTCCCAAATCCGGCGTGAGGGGTGTAGCCCGCTACGCCCCTACGCACAACTTACTTGCCATCAGCGTTGTAGGGGTGCGACATGTCGCACCCTCGGACAGCCACAATGCCTGTCGAGGCAAGTCGAGGTTTTTCACGGCCCCTGACGCGCGCGGCTCAACCCCGAGATCTTCCGCGGCAACGGAGCACACCCACGAGGTGTCGCGAATGGATCTCTTAAGAACACATGAATGGCCTACTGTTAGAGGCGACCAAGCATTGTAGGCACTCGCGAAGGATGCTTGCCGACGGATCAGGGAAATGCGCGCGACGCCCCGTTTGATAGCTTGGAGGTCTACAACTACCATGGCCTACCCCGATCTGCGAAGTTTCATCGACGCGCTTGAAAAGAACGGCGAGCTTAAGCGCGTGACGGCCGAGGTCGACCCCGTGCTTGAGATTACCGAGCTAGCTGATCGGGCTGTGAAGAACAACGGCCCGGCACTGCTGTTTGAAAATCCTCGCGGCCATACGATCCCGGTGTTGATCAATTCATTCGCGTCGATGCGCAAGATGGAACTAGCGCTTGAGGTCGACGATCTGCAGTCGATCGCCAACCGCATCGCTGAATATCTGGAAATGAAGACTCCGCAGGGTCTCGTCGGCAAACTCAAGATGTTGCCGAAACTGGCTGAGATGGGCAGCTTCTTTCCGCGCGAGGTGCGCTCCGGCGCTTGCCAACAGGTTGTGAAGACTGACGCCTTCTCCCTTCGTGACTATCCGGTTCTGACTTGTTGGCCGCAAGACGCGGGACCCTTCATTACGCTGCCGATGGTGTTTTCGAAAAACCCCATCACAGGCAAACGCAACTGCGGCATGTATCGGCTCCAAATATTTGATGAGCGTACAACCGGCATGCATTGGCAGACCCATAAGCAGGGTGCCGAGCACTACCGCCGATTATTAGCGGGTGGTCAGGAAACGCGAATGGAAGTAGCGGTCGCGATCGGCGCCGACCCCGCGACGATGTTTTCCGCGATCCTGCCTTTACCGCCCGATCTAGATGAGATGCTGTTCGCCGGTTTCATGCGAAACAAGCCTGTCGAAATGGTCAAGTGCAAGACCGTGGACATCGAGGTGCCGGCGAATGCCGAAATTGTTCTCGAAGGTTATGTAACTCTCGGCGAGACTCGCACCGAGGGACCATTCGGAGATCACACCGGCTACTACTCACTGGCGGATGAGTATCCGGTCTTTCACGTTGAATGCATCACTCAGCGAGAGAACCCGATCTACGCGACAACCATCGTCGGTCAGCCGCCGATGGAAGACTTCTACATGGGCAAGACGATCGAGCGAGTTTTCTTGCCGTTGCTTCGATTGCAGCTTCCGGAGGTCGTTGACATGTCGATGCCGGCCGAAGGCATCTTCCACAACCTGATGCTGGTATCGATTCGCAAATCCTACCCCGGCCACGCCCGTAAGGTAATGAGCGCGATTTGGGGGCTCGGTCAAGCGATGTTCACGAAGTGCATTGTTGTGGTCGACCACGATGTGGATGTGCAAGACCACAGCAACGTAGCATTTCGTGCTCTCAACAACATCGACCCCGAGCGCGACATGCAGTTTACGTTTGGGCCTATCGACTCGCTCGATCACTCCAGCCGTCTCCCGAACTATGGCTCAAAGGTCGGCATCGATGCGACTAAGAAATGGCCCGAAGAAGGCTTCCATCGGCCTTGGCCCGATCTGATCGAAATGGATGAAGCCGTCAAGGCCAGAGTCGATCCGATCTGGAAGCAGCTTGGTATCGGTAGCTAAGGAGACCTACACGTTTGGGCGCGATCATCGCAAATTTGTTCGTCATCGCCCTGGCTTGCGCGCTACTCAGTGTCTCTCCCGCGCCTCGACCAAAGCGAATTGACAAAGCGGCTATTGAGCCGTCACGCCCAACATTGATCCGGCTGGTGTCGCGTCCGCTGCCCCAGGAAACGATCAGGGTACGTACGTCGCGTCATGTGAGCGTTGTCGAACTTCCGATTTCGGTCGGCGATCACGTCACCGAAGGCACGCCCCTGGTTGTTCTGCGAGATTTAGCGCTTGTCGAAAAGCGAGCGGAAGTTAGCGCGGAGTTCCGGCGATTGCAGGCCGGAATAGGCGAGGTGCAGGCGCAAACCGCCGCCGTCGAGGAGGCCGAGTCGCGTGCCAGGCTGGAAGCTATCGGTCAGATTGAAGCGGAGTATCAGGCGCTCCTGAAAGACTTCGAGCGTTTCCAGAGGCTGTTCGACGAGGGATTGCTGGCGCGGATTGAATACGAACAACACAAGAGAGATTTAGAGTTCAGCAGAGCGCAAGCCGAGGCCGCGCACGAATCGATCGACCGGCCCTCGGCGCCGGACGCCCCTGAGGCGATCGAGGGGCTGGGGGCGGCTGAGCGCATGTTGGCGCGCCTCGAAACGCTCCCCGAAGAATTTGTCCTCACAGCCTCCCGAGACGGCGTCGTGGAGGAGATTTTCGTATCGGTTGGTGACTCGCCGGCACGTGGCACTGACTTCGTTTTGCTACGCGAAGAACGGCTGGCTCGTGTCTCCGCCAGTTTGCCGGCGGGCGTTCGCGTATCCGCCGTCATCGAGGTCTGCGGCGCACCCGGTCGCTTCAGTTTCGAAATTGTCGACGAAACTGTTTTCGTCGAGGCTCCTCAAATCGACGAATCATCGAACCAGTCGTGCGACGTTGTGATCGAGCTAGCCCGGTCCGTAAACAAGCCATGACCTCAAACGGTATCGACAGACGCGTGGACGGAAGTCCACGCTCTGGAGTTTGGCTGTTCAAAGAGGGTTGAAGTTTGGGGTAGGGTGCGGAAATAGGGGATTGGCGTTAGCCGGAAGCGTAGATTGCTGCAGGCGGAGCGCCTCTTGGGAGTTTCTGCAGCTTCGTGTTGGATTGCGAAGTGTTCCGCAAGCCGCAGAAATGTTGCCGCTGCACGCCGTCCGCCCAAAGCTCGGCCCGCAGGTGGCTGATCAGCCGTTGCGTGGTGAGCCGTTGCGGCTGCGAGCGGCGTCGCCAGTGCGGTCGCGGCAAGGCGTCGTCCACGCCCTGTTGGCGGCTCCAACTCGCGCCCGCCAACAGCAGTAGCGCATACACCGCCGTCATAAATTGAGGGACCCGCTCGACCGCGTCCGGCTGCCGCACCTGCGCCTGTCCGACTCCCAACAGCGTCTTCTGCTCACGGAAGTTGACCTCGATCTCCCAGCGCCAAACGTACTGCCGCACGATCTGCTCCAGCCCCAAACTCGGATCGCTGACAATCAAATACGCCGGCTTGCGATACAGCACCTTCGAGCCCGCCCGCGGCCGATAACCCAACGGTGCGATCACCACCAAACGCAAGTCCCGCTTGCCTCCCGCCGGCCGCCAACGCAGCGGCGCGAGCGTCTTCACTTTGAACTGGTGCAGGCTGCCGGCGGCAAAAACCTCGACCGTTTGCCACGGCACGTTGTCGTCCTGGCGGAGTTGCTCGGGCGTCGGCGCGCGTTCGCCGTAACAACGCCTGCGGCCTTTGCCGGGCTGCTCGAGGGGCAGATGATACAGCTTGGCGTCGGAACGAATGCGGCCGATCAACGTCACCTCGGCGGGCAACGATCCGAACACCGTGCGGTTGGTGTAAGCGCCATCAACGACGAGGTGCAAGGCTCTGTCAGCGCCTCCGGGATCGGCGTTCATGGCCTCGCGCAAGCGCGCGATGTGCCTGGCGGCGAGGGCCGTTAAGCTGCACTTGCGAGCCTCGCGCCGGTACTGTTTCCAAACCTCGTCCGTGGCCTTCTTCGACGGTCGGCGCGGAGTCGGCGCGTGTTCCAAGCCGATCGGAATGAGTCGCGCCGGCTGCTGCCGCTCGCTGGGAGGCAGCGCTGCCGAGAACTGCAAGAAGCGCTGCGCGAGAATCAAGTTGGCCTGAAACTTGGGTCCAAGCGGATCGCGCCGCCAACTCACGCCGGGCGTTTTGAGACTCGACTTGGCGAGCAGTGTATCGTCGATGGCGACGACCAAGGGAGCCTCGGGCGGCAAGCGAGCGAGCACCTCGCGGCGCGAGGCATCGAGCAGGCGTTGCGGCTCGACGCGTTGTTGCGAGAACAGGCGGTAGCCGGCGCTCCAGTCCTGAAAGCTCTCGCCGGAGGCATGTAGCAGGCCGGTGATGGTGGAGCGGCCGAGGCAGACGGCGGCACCGAGAGCGAGGCGGGTGAGGTGGTCGTTCACGCTTTGTCGGGCGTGGGGGTTGAGGCCTTTGGCGAAGAGTCGGGAGAAGGTGTCGACGACTCGATCGGGAGTTTTTTTTTCAACTCGACGGGCGGAGGTTGCAAACGATTGAGCACGAGTTGGGAGCGGTCGAGCAGGATCCATTCGAGCTGTTCGCCGGGCTGGAAGTCGAGCATCTGAGCGCTGGCGGAGGGGAAGTTGACGTAGAACTGTTGGGAAGCCTTGCGCTTGATCAACTGCAGTTTGGTGGGGAAGGACATGAGGTCTCCTTGGAAATGAATCTAGTTACACAACAAGCTAAACAACTAGATACAAGAATACCTCAAAATGTTTTGAGACACAAGCATTCTCAGATCCCTCACAACTCAAGAACGTGCTTACCGCGCGTCCCATCTAGTGAAAGGCCAAACTCCAGCGCGTGGACTGAAGTCCACGCTCTGGAGTTTGGCTGTTCAAAGAGGGTTGAAGTTTGGGGTAGGGTGCGGAAATAGGGGATTGGCGTTAGCCGGAAGCGTAGATTGCTGCAGGCGGAGCGCCTCTTGGGAGTTTCTGCAGCTTCGTGTTGGATTGCGAAGTGTTCCGCAAGCCGCAGAAATGTTGCCGCTGCACGCCGTCCGCCCAAAGCTCGGCCCGCAGGTGGCTGATCAGCCGTTGCGTGGTGAGCCGTTGCGGCTGCGAGCGGCGTCGCCAGTGCGGTCGCGGCAAGGCGTCGTCCACGCCCTGTTGGCGGCTCCAACTCGCGCCCGCCAACAGCAGTAGCGCATACACCGCCGTCATAAATTGAGGGACCCGCTCGACCGCGTCCGGCTGCCGCACCTGCGCCTGTCCGACTCCCAACAGCGTCTTCTGCTCACGGAAGTTGACCTCGATCTCCCAGCGCCAAACGTACTGCCGCACGATCTGCTCCAGCCCCAAACTCGGATCGCTGACAATCAAATACGCCGGCTTGCGATACAGCACCTTCGAGCCCGCCCGCGGCCGATAACCCAACGGTGCGATCACCACCAAACGCAAGTCCCGCTTGCCTCCCGCCGGCCGCCAACGCAGCGGCGCGAGCGTCTTCACTTTGAACTGGTGCAGGCTGCCGGCGGCAAAAACCTCGACCGTTTGCCACGGCACGTTGTCGTCCTGGCGGAGTTGCTCGGGCGTCGGCGCGCGTTCGCCGTAACAACGCCTGCGGCCTTTGCCGGGCTGCTCGAGGGGCAGATGATATAGCTTGGCGTCGGAACGAATGCGGCCGATCAACGTCACCTCGGCGGGCAACGATCCGAACACCGTGCGGTTGGTATAAGCGCCATCAACGACGAGGTGCAAGGCTCTGTCAGCGCCTCCGGGATCGGCGTTCATGGCCTCGCGCAAGCGCGCGATGTGCCTGGCGGCGAGGGCCGTTAAGCTGCACTTGCGAGCCTCGCGCCGGTACTGTTTCCAAACCTCGTCCGTGGCCTTCTTCGACGGTCGGCGCGGAGTCGGCGCGTGTTCCAAGCCGATCGGAATGAGTCGCGCCGGCTGCTGCCGCTCGCTGGGAGGCAGTGCTGCCGAGAACTGCAAGAAGCGCTGCGCGAGAATCAAGTTGGCCTGAAACTTGGGTCCAAGCGGATCGCGCCGCCAACTCACGCCGGGCGTTTTGAGACTCGACTTGGCGAGCAGTGTATCGTCGATGGCGACGACCAAGGGAGCCTCGGGCGGCAAGCGAGCGAGCACCTCGCGGCGCGAGGCATCGAGCAGGCGTTGCGGCTCGACGCGTTGTTGCGAGAACAGGCGGTAGCCGGCGCTCCAGTCCTGAAAGCTCTCGCCGGAGGCATGTAGCAGGCCGGTGATGGTGGAGCGGCCGAGGCAGACGGCGGCACCGAGAGCGAGGCGGGTGAGGTGGTCGTTCACGCTTTGTCGGGCGTGGGGGTTGAGGCCTTTGGCGAAGAGTCGGGAGAAGGTGTCGACGACTCGATCGGGAGTTTTTTTTTCAACTCGACGGGCGGAGGTTGCAAACGATTGAGCACGAGTTGGGAGCGGTCGAGCAGGATCCATTCGAGCTGTTCGCCGGGCTGGAAGTCGAGCATCTGAGCGCTGGCGGAGGGGAAGTTGACGTAGAACTGTTGGGAAGCCTTGCGCTTGATCAACTGCAGTTTGGTGGGGAAGGACATGAGGTCTCCTTGGAAATGAATCTAGTTACACAACAAGCTAAACAACTAGATACAAGAATACCTCAAAATGTTTTGAGACACAAGCATTCTCAGATCCCTCACAACTCAAGAACGTGCTTACCGCGCGTCCCATCTAGTGAAAGGCCAAACTCCAGCGCGTGGACTGAAGTCCACGCTTTCCTCGGACTTCGTAGCTCCATCGATCGAACGCGGAGTAACTACGTGGCCACAACAATCGCCCATACGGGAGAATAGGAACTTATGGCTACAGCAGTCACAGCGGATCCCGCCGAACTAGGTAGACAGCTAAAGGCCGACGGGGTCGTCATCCAAACTTACGGGTTGCGTAAGACGTACATGATGGGCGAGCAGGTCATCCATGCCGTCGACGGCATTGATATGTCAATCAAGTACGGCGAGTATGTCGCGTTGATGGGTCCGTCGGGTTCGGGGAAATCGACCTTTATGAACTTGATTGGCGCGCTCGACACGCCGTCAGCCGGTGACTATTACATCGCCGGACAGCTCATCAGCACCATGAGCGACGATGAGCTGGCGCACATTCGCAACAAGGAAATCGGCTTCGTATTTCAGACCTTCAATCTCTTGCCCCGGCTGACCGCGCTGCAAAACGTAGAGTTGCCGTTGATCTATGCGGGACTGCAGCCGGCGCAGCGCGCGGAGCGCGCCATGCGTGTGTTGAAGCAGGTCGACTTGACGCCACGCATGTATCACACTCCGGGTGAGCTTTCCGGTGGTCAGCGCCAAAGGGTTGCAATTGCGCGCGCGCTAGTGGGCGATCCGGCGATCATCCTCGCCGATGAGCCCACCGGTAACCTCGACACGGCGACCTCAAGTGAAATTATGGGCCTGCTCGACGTTTTGCACAAGCAAGGCAACACGATCATTCTCGTTACCCACGAACCCGACATCGCGATGTACGCTCACCGCGTAGTTCACCTTCGCGACGGCAAAGTTGAGAAGGACGAGAGAATCAAGTAGCGCTGTTGGCCCTCACTTACATCGTCGCGGGCATCGTGGTCGGCGGTTGCGTCGTCTACGTGCTGACTATCGTTGCGGTCGTTCAATTCTTATCTCGGGCATCACTCTCGAAAACGGCGGCGCTGCCTGCTATCGGGATCAGCGTTTTGAAGGCGGTCCATGGAGACGAGCCCGAGCTCGAGCAAAACCTCCGATCGTTTTTCGAGATCAAGTACCCGACGTTTGAACTGCTCTTTGCCGCCCGTAGTGATGATGATCCGGCACTGAGTCTCGCGCGGCAGCTCAGCCAGCACTATCCGCATGTTCGAACCAAGATCTTGGTTACGGGTGAACCGACTTGCCCCAACGCGAAAGTATTCTCGCTCGGCAAGATGGCGGCAGCGGCGCAACACGATCTATTGGTCATTAGCGACAGCGATATTCGGGCCGAAGAGAGTTATCTAACTAATATCGCGGCGGAGTTTTCTCACCCCCAGGTGGGGGTTGTGACGTTCCCGTATCGCGCCTTACCCGCTGCGAGCTTCTGGTCGCTGCTTGAGGCGCTTGGGATGAACAGCGAGTTCTGGGGCGCTGTAGTGTTGGCGCAAATGCTCGCGCCGATGGATTTTGCCGTTGGCCCAACGATGGCGATTTCGCGGGATTGCCTTAACGCCGTCGGTGGCTTTGAATCCGTCAACGACTATCTCGCTGAAGACTTCGTACTGGGTCAGAAAGCTCGCGCTGTTGGCTTCGATGTGCGCCTTGCGCAGAGCGTCGTCGAGCATCGAATTGGCGCCGATGCGTTTGCCTCGAATTTCCGGCATCGCATCCGCTGGAACCGCTCAACGCGCCGCTCGCGCCCGTGGGGTTACCTTGGGCAGGTGTTTACGAACCCACTGCCCTGGGCGCTGCTCGCCGTTCCGCTTTCGGGGTTTGCGGGATGGACATTTTGGATGCTAGCGGTTTGTGCGTTCCTGCGGTTTGCGGCACTACTCGCGGTCGGCCCAGTGTTCCTTCGGGATAGACTGACCCTGAAGTATTTTGGGCTGGTGCCGTTGCAAGATATCGCAAGTTTGGCGGTTTGGTTCGCAGCGTTTTTCGGAAATACGATTACGTGGCGTGGCCGTCAGTTTCGGCTAACGGCCGACGGCCGCCTGATCTGAAACTTCAACCTTCTCGCGAATTCAAAGGAAATACCAAGCCGAAACAACGGTACCGCAACCGCGAGGTTGCGACCAATGCACTACCCATCGTCACGGAGCGGTCATCCCTGCCGACAAGCTTAAAACCGAGAGCCGCCCTCGCGGTCGGTGTCCGGACTGACCCGAAACTTAAATTTTCGAGCTGCCAACCAACCTGATTGTTCGAAGATGCCAGTCTAAGTACCGAGCCGCGCCGCCGTGCGGTGCGGTCCGCCCTACGACGTGCCCACCGCACCGCACGGCGGCGTGACTCAATAACCCAATACTAATTTGTTCCAAACACCCAAGAAAACTCGGGACGAAGATCGTCATATGACACCCGGTCAAGCTGTACTCGAATCGCATCACCTATCCCGAATTCCCGTCCGCTTTTCGTGATGACCACCGCGTGCGAGCGCGGACGGAACTGGGCCTGATCATGGCCGAACGAGTCCATCGGAATTCGTCCTTCCACGAACAGATCGTCTAACTCAACTGCTAAGCCCCAATCGCCGCTGTCAAGCACGGTGGCGTCAAAGTGATCGCCGAGGCGTTCTCGCATGAACTGGGCCTTTTTCCACTCGACGAGCGAACGCTCGGCGTCGGCGGCGCGGCGCTCTGTGAGCGAGGTCTCATCAGCAATCGCATGCACATCGAGTGCACGATACGGGCCTTGTTCATCTGCTTCGCCGTATGGAGAACTTGTCGACTGCCGAGTCAGCAAGGCCCTCAGCACGCGATGACAAATCAGGTCTGGATAGCGCCGAATCGGTGACGTGAAATGGGTATAGCAAGCACCAGCCAACGCGAAGTGTCCGTCATTTGTTTCGCGGTAGCGGGCTTGTTTGAGAGACCGCAACATGCGATAGGTCAGAATACGTTCTTCGGGTTGACCCTTGAGTTTCTCAAGCAGGCGCTGAAAATCCTTGGCGCGAACCTCAATATCGGGGCTCGCGATGCGCCCACGGCTCGGTTTCCCACGCCGGCCGTGGTGGCCTCGGCGCCGCTCATCACGCCGCGCCGCGGGAATCGTCACCCCAAGCGTGTAGCCGAATTGACGCGCGATCTCTTCAAATTCCATCACACGCTTGCTCGTTGGACTATCGTGAACGCGGTAGATGGCCGGCACGTTTCGCTTGTGTAGGAACCGTGCCACCGCTTCGTTCGCGGCCAGCATGAATTCCTCGATGATGCGGTTCGCGATAGTGCGCTCGGCCCTCCGAACGCCGGTCATTCTTTGCTGGTCGTCGAACAAGATCTCCGCTTCCGGCATGTCGAGGTCAAGCGCGCCGCGCTTCGTTCGTCGCTTGTTGAGGATGAGCGCAAGCTGCTCCATCAACTTGAAGCTTTCAGCCAAATCTTGAAATTCACTAACCGCCTGGTCGTCGCCCGACAACACTCGATAGACGTTCGTATAAGTCATTCGGGCCGCGCTGTGAATGACGCCCTCGCAGAACTCCGCGCTGACGGTCTCGCCGGTTTTGTCGATTTCTAAAAGCGCCGATATCACAAGCCGATCCACATCAGGGCGAAGCGAGCAGATGTCTGACGACAGCTCGACCGGCAACATCGGAACCGCTCGATCGGGAAAGTAGACGCTGGTGCCCCGCAGTCTGGCCTCGCGATCGATCGCGTCGCCGGCGCTTACGTAGTGACTCGCATCGGCCACGTGAACCTGTAGAGCAAAATTTCCGTTGCCTAGCCGCTCGACGTGCACGGCATCGTCAAAGTCACGAGCTGATTCGCCGTCAATTGTGACAATCGGGAACTGGCGAAAATCCCGGCGTCGCGCGATTTCGGCCTTAGGAAGTTCGCTTGAAACATTGAGTACCGCCGCGCGAACCTCATTCGGAAAGCGGTGCGGTATTTGGTACTTTCGGATGGCGTTGGTGCATGAATCGGGTCGGCTCACTGGAACTCCGGCTCGCGGTCCCAATCCATCATGAAGATCGAGGGAACGACGTCATGGCCGCAGCGAAGTCGAGTCGAGTTAACCGCAAGTACAAGACGAAGTACAGAGTCCAGAACTGGCGGGAGTACGAGCGTGGCCTCAGGAGCCGCGGCGAGGTCACGATCTGGCTGAGCGAAGAGTCGATCGCCGCTTGGACACCACCCAAGAACGGTCTGCGCGGAGGCCAGCGGCGCTACTCGAACCTCGCGATCTTGACCGCATTGACGCTGCGGGTCGTCTTCGGCCTGCCACTTCGTCAGACCGAAGGGTTCCTGGGCTCGTTGCTCAGCTTGATGGGCCTCGACCTCAAGGCCCCGGACCACACCACACTTTCGCGCCGGAACCGAATCGTTGAATTACCGCCTCTAACGCGAGCCCACGACGGTCCGATCCACGTGATCGTCGATTCCACAGGGCTCAAGATCCTGGGTTCGGGCGAGTGGAATGCGCACAAGTACAAGGCATCGAAGAAACGCCGGGACTGGCGGAAGCTACACATCGGAGTGGATGACGAGGGGTTCATTGTGGCAGCCGAACTTACGACGAGCAGCGGCGACGACGCCTCCACCGTCCCTGATCTGCTCGACCAGATCGAGGATCCAATCCGGCGATTCACGGCCGACGGGGCCTACGACCACAGGTCAATCTACGAGCGGGTCGGCGCAGCGGGTACCGAAGACGTGGTGATCGTGATACCGCCGCGTCGCTGTGCGGTATCGGCGGGTCCGACGGACGGCCCGTGGGCGCAGCGAGAAGCGGCGCTCGATAGGATTCGCGCGGTCGGACGACGACAGTGGCAGAAGGAGTCGGGTTACCGCCAGCAGGCGCGGGTCGAGAACGGATTCTTCCGATACAAGTCAGTGCTCGGGGACGGCCTGAAGGCGAGGAACAGAGACGCGCAAAAGAGGGAGGCCGTGATTGGATGTCACCTCCTTAACCGGATGGCCGAACTCGGCAGGCCCAAGTCGTACGCCGTGGCGTCGTGAACCAGGGGCTGGAAAGCGGCTCAACTCGCCCCAAGGTTGAATCGTGCAACAACGCCGCGTTGAAGGCTCGTTCGAAAAAATCCAATTCCGCCGCTTGTTGACCGACTAGGCGTTCGAGTTCGGCAATGCGATCGGCGCTCGGATCGCTATCCAATTGCACAACCTCTTGTCCGGGACGCGGCCGCCCTTGACGCCGCTCAAGACCGCTGCGTCCCTCGGCGCGGTAGGTGTCGCGCCAGCGATACAACACGCTGCGCCGCACGTCCAACTCACCGCTCAATTTGACGACGTTCTCACCGCGAAGCATGCGGCTTACCGCCAATTCCTTGAACTCAACTTCATACGAGCGCTGCTTCCTCGCAACCCTATCTTTTCTCTCTCTCATCGGGGACTCCTTTTCCATTCACTGAAAATTGTCCCACTTTCATCTGTCTCAGTTTTGGGGTGCACTCCACTCTGGCTTTCGAAATACAAGGGACTGGACCGTCGGGAAGACTGGTGCCTAGTCTACGTCGGCGTCGAAGAGAATACACCCTTCCCCGAATCGATTAACCGGGAACTCTTAGACAAAGTTAAAGGGATTTTGGACGATGGCCCGCCGAAGCCCCCGGAATAGCGGTCAGCGGGACCATGGGCTCTTAGGCTCGAACGATACTATCTGCAAACCGAACTGCAAACAAACTTGATGGGACTAGGTGATACGGGACTGGCCGATAGCCTGGGTGATCTGCTCGAAGTCTAATGAAATGCCACAAAAAGCGACACATGTGGACACATTGGGACGAACGCATACGCACTTGAAAACCGTTGGGCTCGCAAGGGTCCCGGGGGTTCGAATCCCTCTTCCTCCGCCAGCTTTCACAGATTGCGCGTAGTTCTGATCGCTGCCAAGCGGCACTAAATCGCTACTCAAGTTCGTAACCGTAAGCTCGAAGCCGCGGAAGCGTCGCCTGTTTAGCGTAGGCGGTATCCTCGGCGCTCATCTCGCCGACCGCTACCGCTTCATTTGCCTGTCATTTGGACGGAGGCAAGCACAGCCTCATATCGAGCAAAACGAAATCGGTCCGGCTGCGCATACCGATTCGAAGAGAGGATTGCGGGCCAACTACCAGTCGACCACTGAGCCGTCATCCGGATCGAATTGCGGCTGGTACTCACGAGGTTCTCCGACCTGCGCCATAAGCTTGTCCTCGTCGATTGTGATCCCGAGGCCTGGGTCGGTTAGTAAAGGCCGGTGCCCGTCGCGGACTGGCGGCATCGGTTTAGCCAACAGGTCGTCGAATTCGCGATCACCACGCTCTTGTATCAAGAAATTAGGGATCCCCGCGGCAATCTGCAAACTCGCCGCGAGCGAGCACGGCCCATTTGGATTGTGCGGAGCCAGAGGCGAATAGTACGCCTCTGCCATGCCCGCGATGATCTTCAATTCGGTGATCCCGCCAGCGTAACAAACGTCTGGCTGTAGGATTGCGGCAGCCCGTTTTTCGAGAATTTCCTTGAATCCCCACTTTGTGAAAATTCTCTCGCCGGTCGCGATTGGAATATGCGTTTTTCGTGCGAGTTCGGCCATGATGTCGATGTTCAGTGCCTGGATAATTTCTTCGTAGAACCAGGGGTTATATGGTTCCAGCGCTTTCATCAACAACAGAGCGGTTGGAGGTTGCACGGCGCCATGAAAGTCGAGGCCGATGTCGACATCGTCGCCGTGCTCATCACGCAACGCCTTGAATCGCTCGACAACTTCGTCGACGTACTTTTGACCCTCGATGTATTTGATTGCCTTACGTTGCGAGCCCATTGGGCCGGTCTTCATGGCGTTGACGCCGGTCTTCTTGTCAATCGTTCCGTAAACTCGAACGCGATCACGGGTCGGGCCGCCGAGCAATTTGTAGACTGGCACGCCGTAAACTTTGCCCTTGATGTCCCACAACGCTTGATCGATTCCACTGGTGATGGCCGTCTTGATCGGCCCGCCACGATAAAACGCCCCGCGATGAATCGCTTGCCAGTGGTGAACAACGCGGCAAGGGTCTTGCCCGACCAAATAATCGCCGACTTCCAAGGCGCCGGCGGCACAGGCCTTTGCGTCGTCTTTTAGCATCTCTCCCCAACCGACTAGACCGGCGTCGGTGGAAACCTTGACGAAGACCCACGAATTTTTGAGAACAAATGACTCGACCTTCGTGACTTTGATTTCGTCGTTGGGGCCGATAGCGGCGGCGGCGGTACGCTCGGCAGTGAACATGGCGTCCATGCCATACAGCGCGCCCGTGCCCATCATTCCGCGAAGCCAAGTGCGACGGTCTAATTGAAATTTCGACATTCTGCTGAAACCCCCAGGCAGAGCCATTCTACCGTTAATTCGAGGTGGACTACGAGCTCAAAACTTTCTCGAACCATGGGGCCTGTCTGGGCGCTCCGACCCCGTGATATCCTCGTGCGCATGATTCGTTGTTGTCTTGCGTCAATCTTTCTCCTGGTGCTGCCGATTTCGGCTACGGCGGCCGATCGGCCGAACATTGTCGTCATCCTCATGGACGACCTTGGCTACTCAGACCTTGGCTGCTACGGCGGCGAAATCGACACACCGAATATCGACGCGCTTGCCGCCGGTGGCGTCCGCTTCGAATCGTTCTACAATTCCGCGCGCTGCTGCCCCAGCCGCGCGTCTCTGATGACCGGCCTCTATCCGCCACAGACCGGTATCGCCAGCTTTACGACTCGAGAGCCTCACCCGAGACTGGGTGCGGCGTACCTCGGCCGCTTGAACGACCGCTGCGTCACGCTAGGCGAAACGCTGGGCAACGCGGGCTACAGTTCCTATTATGTCGGCAAATGGCATCTACACAACGAAACCGGGCCGATTAAGCGCGGGTTCGATGAGTTCTTCGGCTACACATTTAACCACTCGCATGACCAGTGGGACGCCGATTTCTACGAACGCCTTCCCGCCGGACGCAAAAAAGAAATCGATCGGCCGCAGGGTAAGTTCTACGCCACCGATGTTTTCAACGAGTACGCCGTCGAATTCATCAAACAGGGACAGAAACGCGATCAGCCATGGTTTCTCTTCCTCGGCCATTCGTCACCACACTTCCCGGTGCAAGCTCCGCCCGAGAGCGCTGACAAGTATTTCGACACCTACATGCGCGGCTGGGACGTTTTGCGCGAAGAGCGATTTGCCCGCATGAAGCGGATTGGCCTCATCAACGGCAAGCGCTGGACATTCACTGACCGCTCACTTGTTCCCGTCGACCGCGACGACATCGCCAACGGATTCCCCGGCCAACCGAATCCTGCGTGGGATTCGATCGATCAGCCGCGCCAGAAAGACCTCGCTAGACGCATGTCACTTTTCGCGGCCATGGTTGAGCACGTAGATCGCGGCATAGGAGAAATTGTCACTCACCTTAAAGAGACAGATGAGTTCGACAACACCGTCATCGTGCTACTTAGCGACAATGGCGCCTGTTACGAATGGGGACCATACGGCTTTGACGAACGGAGCCGTCAGGGCCTCACGATATTGCACACGGGTGACGACCTTCGCAAGATGGGCGGGCCCGGCACATACCACTCCTACGGAAGCGCTTGGGCAAATCTTGGGAACACACCTTTTCGCCTATACAAGCACTTCACCACTGAGGGCGGCACGGCCTCGCCGTTCATTGCCCACTGGCCGGGTGGTATCCGCAAGACCGGAGGCTGGGTGCGAGAGCGCGGGCACATCGTCGACGTGATGCCCACCTTGAGAGCAATTGCCGGCGCGGAGTACCCTAGTCGATTCGCCGGTCGTGACGTCCAGCCAGAAGAGGGTCTAAATCTACTACCGGTCTTCAACGGCAAACGCCTACCGAAGCGGCCGATCTACTTCGAACACCAAGAATCTCGCGGAGTCATTCAAGGGGATTGGAAAGTCGTTTGGGGAAAGCGCATGCCATGGGAAATCGAGTGGGAGCTCTACAACCTTAAGAACGATCGCAGCGAGACAACCAACCTAGCTGAGCGCTACCCCAACCGAGTCAAACAGCTAGCCGCCCAATGGGAGCAGTACGCCAAACGAACAGGCATCGCCCTGGCCACCCAGTAGCGGTCGTGTCGCGATTCGTCAATTCATTCCGCGGCTAGAGCAATTTCGCTGATGCCATAGACCGTTCTTGAATAAAAAGCGGTGAAGCCGGCAATTTCTGGAGACTAGATTCCGCTGTCCAAAATCGGAGGCGCGACTGTAAAGGAGTGCGGTGGCCGATCAGCTTTCTGGAATACGCTGAGTCGGGACCTGCTGATCATCCGTCAGCAGGGCCCTACTCATCTTTTCCAGTTAACCCTTCGCCACCGCACTCCTTTACAGTCGCGCCTCCGATTTTCACGGGCTTGGTGCTGCGGCAAGCAGTCTATGCCATTCCTGAAAATGCTCTAGAGCGCAGTTCTCACCACCTGGCGAGCGAAAGCACGTAAGAGGTGGGTCAATACGAAGCGGGCGACGGTCGGCGCGACTAACCTCGGCGGTTAGACTCATCGCCAAGCTCCGAGCACACACCCATATACGTCTATACGTAATGGAAGCCGCACTTGGATCGCTTCACTAACAAGAAAGCAGCACACAGGTAAAACATTCCTGTTTTCAAAAAAAACATAATATCCAAAAAAATCGAACTTGGATGATCCAATACGTTAACTGGCTCCGTAATCCCTAACAGACCTGGAGAAACGGAAGCATGAATCGCTACTGGCAATTATTAGCAATACTCGCCCTCGCGGTTGGTATCAGCGTTTGGGAGCCGACAGAACGGCTAAACCCAGCCGAAAACGAAACGTCAACATCTTGCGAGATCGCACTGGTACCAGCCGAGGGCGACAGCGCAATCGATGCTGATATTCGAGCGACGCAGCAGCGCGCCGAAGCCGGCTCTGGACGCGAGCATCAACTAGAACGGCTCGCCTGGCTCTATATCGAAAAGGCTCGGGCCACGCACGACGACGGATACTTCAACGTTGCGCTCGAAGCGGCGAACTGCTTGCTCGAGAACGCACCCAACAGCTCCGCCGCCAAATTGCTCAAAGGGCACATCATGCACAGTCTGCACCGCTTCGAAGAAGCCGAGCAAATTGCAGTCGAACTCGTGGCCGCGCGTGGAAACCCATTCGACTACGGTCTTCTTGGCGACGCCTTGATGGACCGAGGCCGCCTCACGGAAGCGGAGCCCGCCTACCAGCGCATGATCGATCTCAAACCGGGGTTGCAGTCCTACAGTCGAGGCGCACATTTGATGTGGCTGCGAGGCGACGCCAAAGGAGCAGCCGCTGTAATGCGAGCTGCCGCATCCGCGGGCGGACCCCGTGTTGCCGAGCCCACGGCGTGGGCCTACACCCGCCTCGCTATGTATCTGCTCCAAGAGTCACACTTTGACCAAGCGCTTGAGGCCCTAGACGCAGCCGTCTCGTTCAGCCCTGACTACGCACCGGCATTACTCGCGCGAGGCCGCGTTCTACTGGCTTCCCAACAAAACGCGAAAGCCCACGAAGATGTGGCCCGCGCGAGTGAACAAATCGATCTGCCCGAATACCGTTGGCTCCTTGCCGACACGCTGCGGCTGCAAGGCCGAGCCGCCGAGGCCGGCGAGGTGGAAAGCGAGTTAGAGGCGAACGGTGAAGCGCTCGATCCCCGAACGTACTCCGTGTACTTAGCCACACGCGGAATCCAACCCAAGCGCGCACTTTCGCTAGCTGAGACGGAACTCGAGAACCGTCAAGATGTCTTCACTTACGACGCGCTTGCCTGGAGTAGGTACGCTGCCGGCGATTTGACGGGTGCCTGGGCTGCCATACAGACTGCCCTCAGTGAGGGCACCCAAGACGCCCGGCTGTTTCTGCACGCTGGTGTTATTGCCGACTCTATAGGCGAAGCGGACGCAGCCCGCCACTGGCTAGCTCGCGCGGAGAAACTTCGCCACATGCTATTTCCATCAGAAGCCGCATTGCTCGACCAAGACGCGAGTGATCATCCGCCCGGCCACTTAACGAGTTAGCTCTTCCACCCGGAAGCGCTTTTTCCCAACCAAACCCAAACGTTCTAAAGGAGGACAACCATGTCTACTAGGAAAGATCTGCGCAAATTTGCAGCAATTCTCACCCTCTCAGCGATGTCCACGTCGCTGTTCGCTTCGAGTCATATGGACGCGCCGCTCATCACGCTTGACGACGCCGCCAATACGACCGATGTCTACGCCTTCGTCAGCGAAGCCGACGGAGTCCAATACCTCTCCACCGCCGTTGGCGTGTATCCCTTTGAGGAACCCGGCATCGGACCCAATAAGCATAACTTCGACGACAACGTGTTATACGAGATTCATGTCGCACTCGGTGACGATGTTGCCGCCGGCCGCAAGACTCTGAGCTATCAGTTCACGTTCGATACCCAGTTTCAAGACTCGGCCACCATTCTGCAGTCGTACTTAGGCGAGGTCATGAATGTCGGTGACGCCAGCCAGAACCTCATTCAAACCTACTCGGTCACTCAAGTTGACCACCGCACAAACAGCAAGACCAATCTCGGTGCCGGGAATACGTTGATGGTCCCGCCAAACAATCAGGGCCGGCTGACGCGCTTTTACAACCAAGGCGACGACGGCGACATGACGGCGAGAGAAGGCGTGAGCGACGAGTTGGATTTGGACATCTACACGCAACAAACGATTTTCGATATCGCCGACGGACACCGTGTATTTGCAGGCCAACGCGATGACGGGTTCTACGCCGACATCCAATCGATTTTCGACCTTGACTTCGCTTTTGGCGGACCAAACAAGCCGTTTGATAGCCAGGGTGGATTCAACCTTCACATGATCGCCCTCAACATTCCAGTTTCCGCGATTGGTGGGACGGATCAAGTAGTCGGCGTATACGCGACGACAAGTCGTAAGCGCATCAAGATTACCCGCCCCAAAGGCGACCTGATCTACGGCAACTGGATTCAGATTGCACGTCAGGGCAACCCTCTCTTCAACGAGGCCATCGTTGCGATCGAGGACAAGGATCGCTATGGCCGCACCGAGCCAACAGAGGATGCAGCACTGTTCGCCAAGTACGCGCAAGCTCCCGAGTTAGCCGCCGCCCTCGGCGTCACACCGCTCCCTGACTTGAGCGGTATCTACATTCCCGACGTTATTAAAGTCGACATGTCAACCGGACCAGTTCCGTTGGCGGGCAATCCCGACGACCCTGGCTTCCATCGCCTCAGTGTCTTTGGTGGAGACACGATCGCAAGCACGTTGGCGGGCAGCGATGTTCCTAGCGGCTTCCCGAACGGGCGTCGCTTTGGTGACGACGTAGTCGACATCGCGGTGCTCGCGATTGTCAGCAGTGGCGCCGCGCCGGGCGCCAACATCGACGGCGTCGTTGCCAACGACATTACATACAACAGCGTGTTCCCTTACGCCGCCACACCATTGAACGGCCGCGCTCACGGCCATCACTAACGCCTCATTCGATCTGAGCGCTGGGCGGCGGACTGCTCGTCATAGCCGCCGCCCAACTTTTTTCTGAGGACTGATTGAAATGAAACTCAGCTTTAACATCGGCCTTTTGGCACTACGAATCATGGCCACCGGCATCACGCTGCTTCCCATGCTTTGTGGACACGACCCCGGGATGAGTACGGCAACAGCTATCGTGCGCGATGACTCGTTGAAGCTTCGCATTAGTCTGCCGATCGAAGACGACGCCACCCTCAACCGGTCGGGTTTAAGTGGTCTGGGGTTAAGGCAGGGATTGATGCAATTGGAAGTCGATGGGGCAATCGTCGAACCCGCATCGACACGTTCTAACCGGCGCTCTGGCGAGGTGCACTACGACATCGAGTACAAGTTTGAGAGTCGCCCGGCCGACGTCGCACTAAGATCGATAGCATTTGCGAATCTCCCCGCGGGGCATCTTCAATTCGTCTCTGTCCGAGCTGCGGACGGTGAGTCACTAACTTCGTGTCTCCTCTCCCGCGACACAAATTCTTGCCGAGTTTCGCTCCTGCCAACGACCGCCGACTCGGGCTATACCAAATTCCGCCGAGCGATCTGGGTGCTTCTCGCCGGGTGCGCTCTGCTCGCACTGCGGTTCAAGGGCAGCCAACTTGCCGTTGCACTCAGAGCAACAACGATCCTCGTGTTAGCCGCGGTCGCCGTCGCGCCAAGTCCGGCCGAGCACCAAACCCTGGCAGGCGAAGAGGTGCCTGCGTTAGCGGCCGGCCTAGAACCGCTCCAGTTCAGCGTGGTCGTCAGCTCAACACCGCTAGATTCCAAGATTCATCTTCGCGATCCCAAAAGATTTCGCGATACGCTGTTCAGCCGCGACGATCAACTGTTCACTCTGCTCGACGGAGTTCGCCGGTGCGTCGAAATCGTATCGATACGAAGCAAAATTCTCCACACCGATAACCCGCAACATAAGCTTCGACGGCGGTCTCACGAAGGTGCTGAACGGCTACTACCGAAACACCGAGCCGCGCATCTATCTAGACCGGGCGCCGCGCTTCACCGCGAACGCCATGATCACCGCGAGAAACATCAAAGGCTGGACCGGCGCCCTCCGTCTGCGAGCGATCAACCATTACCCGCTCGACGGCTCGAACCTCTCAATCCTGGCCCAGGGACACACGCTTGCGGACCTCTCTTTGTCCCGGCAAATCAGCCGGGGCCTGGAACTATCACTGAGCGCGGACAACCTATTCAACCGCCGTTACTGGGAAACCCAGAACTACTTCGAATCAAGATTGAGCGGCTCCTCGCCCGCCGAGCGCATTCATGGCACCCCCGGCTACGGACGCACCATCACCGTAGGATTGACCTATCGCCTCGGCGAGAAATGAGCATCCGCGGAGCAAATGCGGGCTAGACATCCTCGGCCTCGAAGTGACCGACGCGAAATCGCTGAATATCCCATATCGCCTGCTGGTCCAAGCACAGTCGGCGAATTTCACCTTGGTATCATTTACCGAGAAGGTCGCTTGAGTCCTGAAAAGTGTCTGAGCGACTTGCGGAATACTCACACCACACGGACACAGACTAAATTACTCTTCGCGTTGTGCTTGTAAGTTGTTCATATTAAAGGTTCGGGCGCGTAGCTCAGCTGGATAGAGCATCTGCCTTCTAAGCAGAATGTCGCAGGTTCGAGTCCTGCCGCGCCTGCCATTATTTTCAATAACTTAGAGCTACACTCACTCTTGTCTGGTTTGATTATGTCAGCACTATGTCAGCAAGCGAATGGCGTCCCAGTGGCAGGGAACGGGGTCCGACTGACACTAAACGACAACAAGGCATGTCGATAAGAAACTCAGCCGACCTGAGTACCGCGGACGTTCTATCGGGCCTTGATGCCGTTTCGAACGTCGGATCTTGCCGTTCGTCGGGTGATCTCCTTCGGGAACCAGAGAGCCGACATTGGTGCCGGCTTCGGACAAATATTTAAAATTAGTTTCCCGCTGACCTGGTGGCACTCGGAACTAGCCCAAACCCTCTTAAACAGGGCGCTAGAGCGTATTGGCGGGGGTTTTGGCACGCTCTCGAAGCATCGTTTGAGGGAGCGTTTGTTTTCACCACTTAACATGAGAGAGCAGTAGAATGCGGGCGGAGACGGCCCGCGGCGCAACCGGGCAACCGCGTGGGGAGGGGCAGCATGATACGCATAGCGGCGACGATCGTTGTTCTGCAGTGCAGTTTGGCGGGCGCCGTCTTAGCAGCTCAGGCGGGGAGTTCGCCCGAGTTGAGTCCGCTCCATGAGTGGAATCGCAGGCTCGCCGAAAGCCAAAAGCGCAATCCCTACTGGTTGGATCACGAGGGCCAGCGACGCGAACCCTTCCAGATTTTCGACAATCTCTACTACGTTGGGCTGCAGCGCGTCGGAGCGCACCTGTTGACGACTAGCGACGGGCTGATCTTGATTGATACGACCTTCGACAACCTCGCCTATCAGGTGCTCGACAACATCCGCAAGGTGGGCTTCGACCCGGCCGACATCCGCTACATCATCTGTACGCATGCCCACATCGACCACGCTGGCGGCGTCAAGCGCATTCAAGAGGCCTCGGGAGCGCGGGTGGTGATGGCGGAGGGCGACTGGGGCCTCATGGAGGTCGCCGAGACCTCGGAGACCTTTCGCTTCCCTTCCGTTCCGCGTGAAATCGTGGCTCGCGAGGGCGACTCGATCACGGTAGGGGATACCACGATTCAGCTCTACCTCACTCCGGGACACACGCCGGGCGTGCTGACGATGCGCTACGACGTTCTTGACGGCAGAAGACCTACCGCGCCCTAACTTTCGGTGGGCCGGGAACGAACTTCGAAGGCGTCGAGCGGGCGGAGATGTTCCCGCGCACGATCTACAAGCTGCGAGCAATGAAGGGTGTCGAGGTCCACATACCGCCCCACCCGTTTCTCAACGATGAGTTCGAGAAGGCGGAGAAGCTAAAGGCGCGCAAGCCAGGAGAAGCTCACCCGTTTGTCGCGCCCGCGGAGTTCCGGGCGTTCCTGGAGAGTCTTGCCGAGAGTGGGAAGGAGAAGCTGGCGCGGGAGAAGGCGCGGAAGTAAGGCGCCCCGACTACAAACCCGCATGCTTGCACATAAAGGGGTCCCGTTAGAGAGCGAGAGGCGAGCCGGAGCGTTCTGGTCCAGCGCCTACCTTGCTGCTGCCGGCGCTTGTAGGTCTTCGCGAATTGCAGCCGCCATCTGCGCTTGCCCCATCGCTTCGGCCATCGCAAGGGCCTGCCTGGCGTACCGGATGCCGACATCTCTATGCCCGGCTCGAAGGTGAGCGTCGGCCACGGCGTAAAGAAATCCCGGCGTTCTGTCATCCTCGCCGTCCAACGTGCGTTCCAAATGGGCGATTGCTTCGTCGATATTCCCTTCAGCGACTCGGTGCCGGCCCATCTGAAAATTCGCTAAGCGATGATTCGGCTCGTATTCGAGGGCCTGCTGGAAGTGTTTCACGGCTTCTGTCGCGCGCCCCATCTTGTTGAGCATCGAGCCGAAGTTGAAATGCCCATCGGCTGAGAAGGGGTTGATCTCCAGCGCGCGCCGAAAACTCTCGGCCGCTTCCCGCGGTCGGTTCCTCAAGGCCTGAATCGTTCCCCAATTGTTGTGCAACTCCTCGATCTCCGAGTCCAGTTCCAACGCCCTTCGGTAGTGGGTTTCGGCCTGCTCGAATTGGGTTAGGCGGCCCAACGCGGCAACCAGGTTGACATGCGGCTGTACGAATTCCGCATCCAGATCGATCGCCTTCTCGTAGGACTCGATCGCTTCTTCCATACGACCGTCGGATTCAAGCCGCCTGCCCTCGCTGTGATGCCAGTATTGGTCGGCACGCAAACTCTCGACCTCTCGAAAAACCGGGTCGTCGATCGGCGGCAGGGCGCGTTCGTAGTTTTGCGATAGGGCCAGATGCCTTTGCGATGACTCCCGATCGCCATCGTCCCGGTAAGCCATCGCCAGCACGTAGTGCGCGGCGCCGGATCGTGGCGCCAGTTCGCAGGCCTTGAGAAGAATGCCTATGGCCTCCGGCGCCGCGTCTTGCCTCGAAAGGACTTGGCCGAGCCCGTAGTAAGCTGCCGGAGCGCCCGGCGAAAGCTGCAGAGCGGCTTCGAAGGAGCGGCTGCTCTCGTCCAGCCGGTCGAGGGCCAGCAGCACTTCACCGAGCCGGATGGAAGCAGCGGGGTACTTCTTTAGCGTGACCGCTCGGCGGAAAGCGTCGACGGCCGCTTGCTGATCCCCTGCCTCCGCTTGAACAATGCCCAGATAATATGGCCACCGGAAGTCGTCCGCGTCGAGGGTTTGCGCGCGAAGAAAACAGGCTGTCGCACCATCGCGGAGCTCATAGGACTGCAGCAGCATTCCCAACCGCCCGTTCGCGGATGCTGCTTCGGGATCCCGCTCCAGGTTTTGGAGAATCTCGCTGACGACCGGGCGGGACGCGGGGGGGAAATCCTCCGCGTTGACCGAAGGGATTTCCGGCAGGAACGCGTTGCTTCCGCGGCCGCAAGCGTGAAGGAGCGTGAACCCGGCCAGAAGCGCCGGAATAGCCGCTCGGCGGTTCATGGACCCATGTTAGCCCACGCCTAGCATCCCCAGAACCGCAAAAGCGTAGCATCAATGTTCTGAACCCGGCACCGCGAAGCGAGTCGGATAGGCCTACCAAGCGCCAAGGCGCCCGCAATCGGCTTGACGGTACACCGCGCCGCCTGTTATCACATAACAGTCAAGGGAGGCTGCAGATGCTAGAGCCGATTAAGTTGCCGTTGCGTTTTGCCGCATGTTTGGCGTGTTTGACTGCCGGTCTCTTGGGCCAAGTCGAGTCCGCGCGTATCGTCGGCAATATTACCGACCAATCCGGGGCGCTCATACCGGGAGTTGCGGTTACCATCACGAACCTCGATACCAACCTCAGCTATCAGACCGAAACGAATATCGCCGGCCGCTATGAGTCGGTTCCCCTACGCATCGGCCCCTATCAGGTCGTCGCCGAGCAATCCGGCTTCAGGCGGGTGGTCCGCGACGGGATTATTCTTCAGATCCAGGAAACCGCGGAGATCAATCTCGTCCTCGAGGTCGGCGTCGTCACCGAATCCGTTGCCGTCACCGCCGATGCGCCGCTGCTGGTAACCACGGAAGCGACGCAGGGACAAGTGATTGACAACCAGAAGATCGTCGATCTGCCGCTGAACGGCCGCGACTACATCCAGCTGGCGTTGCTCTCGGCGGGGGCGGTTCAGCCACACCCGGGCGCCCGTTTCGGAGGTTTCAGTTCCGGCGGTGTGCGCGCCGGGCAAAACAACTACATCCTCGACGGCATCGATAACAACAACATGCAGAACGCCGCCCAGGGCCGGCAGGCTGAAACCGTGAAGCCGTCCGTGGACGCCATTCAGGAGTTCAAGGTGTCCACCAACGGCTTTTCCGCCGAATACGGCCGAGCGGCCGGAGCCGTGGTGAATGTGAGCATCAAATCGGGGACAAACGAGTTGCACGGCACCGTCTTCGAGTTCTTGCGCAACGAGAAGCTGGACGCGAAGAACTTCTTTGATTCGCCCACGGCTCCGAGACCGCCGTTCAAGCGAAACCAGTACGGCTTTTCCGTCGGTGGCCCGATCGTCAAGAACAAGACGTTCGCTTTCGGCGATTACGAGGGGAGCAGAGTTCGCGAGTCTCGTACTGTAACGAGTACAATCCCCACGCCCGCCTTAGTTGGAGGCGACTTCTCCTCGCTCTTGCCGCAAACGAGGGTTTATGACCCCGCTACCTATGATGCAGGCACCGGCCAGCGCCAGCCGTTCCCGGGCAACGTCATTCCAGCCTCTCGGTTCGATTCCATCGGCGCTGAGCTGGCGTCATTCTATCCGGCGACGAACCTGCCTGGCTTGAGGAGAAACTTCCTGTTCAATCCCGCGGATTCGGAAGACCTGAACCGTTGGGATATGAGAATCGACCAGAACGTGGGAGCCAACGACACGCTTTTCGGCAGATACAGTTGGCAGCGCCTGTTTGCGCCCTCATCGCCCAACTTACCGGCGCCGGCGTTCGGCGGGGGAGCTAACGCCAGCGACTTTGGTCACAACGGCCGCAACGTCGCCTTGGGATGGAATCATATTTTCTCGCCCACGTTGATTCTGTCGACGAAAGCCGGTTGGAACAAGATCTTCACGCGCCGGGAATCATCCCTTGGCGATGACAGAAACGTGAATTCAGAGTTGGGCTTGAAGGGAGTCAATCAGGTCATTCCCGGCATGGCGCAGTTCGGCGTAGCGGGGTTCAGCAGTCTCGGTATCGGCCCTTTCAACCCCAACCACATCGGTTCCCGGAATTGGCAAGTGAACAGTGACGTCACCTGGATCCATAACAAGCACAGTGTCAAGTTCGGGTTCAATTTTCAGCGCTTGTGGCGCTTCCTGTTCAACCCGCGCCAATCGATCGGCGTGTTTACCTTCGACGGCGGTTACACCCGCAACACCGAGACGGTCCGTGAAGGAAATTCGGTAGGGGATCTGCTGCTCGGCACGGCGTCGGCGGCGCAAGTGTCGAATACAGCCACGATGGACGAGCGGGCGCCCTACTACGACCTATATATCCAAGACCAATGGCGGGTGTCGGATAAGCTGACCCTAAATCTGGGGTTGCGTTACGAGCTGCATATGCCTTGGGAGGACATCAATCAACACAAGCTCAACCCAGATTTCGCCGACCTCGCAAACCCCACGCTGATTTTGGCTCAAGCGACAGGCTCACGGTTTGATCGGACGTTGGTGAATACCGACCGGAACAATTTCGGCCCACGCTTCGGCTTTGCCTATCGGGCCACCGACAAGACGGTCGTGCGGGGCAGCTATGGCGTGTACTACGGAAACGTCATCTTTCAAGGAGTGCTCGCCCTCAACCCGCCCTTTCATTATCGGGCGAACATTTCGACAGATCGAATCAACCCCACCATCCGGCTCGTAGACGGGCTGGAGCCGGGTCTCGCTACGCCCCAAAATGCGCGCAATATCGCGATCTCCGGACAGGAGTTCGCGGGACACTTCCCCTATGCCCAGCAATGGAACTTGAACGTTCAGAATCAGCTGCCCGGCGACATGTTGTGGGAGTTTGGGTACTTTGCGAATACGCTGCACAAAGAAGCGCGCCGCACCCAGGGCAACTGGGCGCTGCCGGGCCCCGGAAACGTGAACCGGCGACGGCGTTACAACTCGATCTTCGTTCCCGGCGATGATGTCGTCATCGGACCCCTAGCGGGATGGGGCATTCTGGAGCGTAGCGCCAACGCGAACTATCACTCCTTCCAGACCAAGGTCGAGAAGCGCTATTCGCATGGGCTGAGCTTCTTGACGTCTTATATCTTTTCCAAGGCCATCAATGATGGGCGCGGAGCGGCCGACTCAGGCGGTAACGCTGGTGGACTCAACCCGCAGAATCCACGCAACTTGCGGGCCGAGCGGGGCCTGGCGGACGAGCACATTGCCCACCGTTTCGTCGCCAGCTATGTCTACGAACTGCCGTTCGGCCGTGACAAGAAATTCATGACGGATGCGCCAGCGGTCGTGAACGGCGTCCTTGGCGGCTGGGTGGTTGCCGGTATCACGAGCGCATCGAGCGGCAGGATAGCGAATTTGACGGTCAGGGGGAACCCCTCGAATTCCGGCGACCCCAACCGCCCGAACGTCTTACGCGATTGGCGCCTGGATGGAAACAGCCGGTCGCTCGACGAGTGGTTCGACACCTCGGCCTTCGCGCCGAACGAACGCTTTGCCTACGGCAATGCCGGCCGGAATCTGATCGAGGGCCCCGGACAGGTGAACTTCGATTTCTCGGTTTACAAGAATTTTCCGATTAACGAAGACATGCGGATCCAGTTCCGGTTCGAAGCGTTCAACTTCTTCAATACGCCGGCCTTCGGCGGTCCCAACACTCAGGTCGGTAACCGCAACTTTGGCTTGATCAGCTCCGCCGGGCGTCCGAGGAATCTGCAGTTCGGTCTGAAGTTTATTTTCTGATGTAGCCGAGAGGTCGAAACTCTGGTCGCCGGCGCCGAGCGACGGCTGTTCGCGGATCGGTAGCCCGGGAGCCGGCGCACAGGTTCGCTGGAACCCGAGCGGGAAGAAACTTTTCTCCGTCTCTGGGGACAGGCTGTACGGTGTCGAAGTGACGGTAGAGCCCCAATTCCGACCGAGTGAGCCACACGCGCTGTTCAGTCACGGCGCTTTTGAGAACGGGAATAGCCCGGCTGCAGTCCGCCGTTGCTCCGGGACGAGGCCGCTTTCTGCTAGTGGAACGCGACGTGCGCACTGAGGGTCGCCAGCCAGAGATCCACACCGTCCGCGAACAGGACTAAGCTACTCAAAACGAGAGGCTTAAGTCCTGTTCCACACTTTACTGTCGGGATATCGCGTTCGGTTGAACGATCCCGCTCGGGCGGTGATCTCCGCGCGCCAATCCAAGGCCACCGAAACGGTGCGGTACTATCAGCGATACTGCAATCGTTCTTTCACAGTCGATCAGGTCTGGAGTAGCGAGGTATACCGGAGATGAATAGACGCGAGTGGCTAACCACGTTGGGAGGCGGCGCAGCGGCTGCGCTTGGCCGGGATCGGCTGGCCGCGGCGGAACAAGATGCGCCCCGCATCAGGATCACTGCGGTCGAGCCTTTGGTTCTGCACGGACGAAGCGACCCGGCTACGCGGCCGTGGGTCTGGACGCGAATCCGTACCGACCAGGGCGTTACGGGCTACGGCGAGTGCTACGCCTGGATGCTGGAGAGAGGAAATCTCAAGATCCCTGATCTCATCCGAGGTGTCGGCGAACAAATCCAGGGATCAAGTGCAGTCTCGATTGAGGCGCTCCGCCAACGGTTTTGGCCGCTTGGGTCCGACCTCGAGTGGTTCGCGGCGCTCGCAACGATCGAAATCGCTATGTGGGACATCCTCGGTCAAGTTGCGGGCTTACCCGTGCACGCCTTGCTCGGCGGCAAAGTCCGCGACCGGATTCCCCTCTATGCCAATCACAGTACCTTCACAGGCCGCGATACCGGCTCGCGCGTCGAGAGCGCTGTCCAGGCGAAGGAAATGGGCTTCAAGACGTTCAAGTGGGACCCATTCGTTGAACGTGGCGCGCCATCGGAAGAGACGATCGCTAAGGAGGTCGAACAGGTTCGAGCAATTCACGATGCAGTCGGCTCTGAGATGCAAATCGCAATCGACGCGCACGGACGCTACACGAGCGTGGACTCAGCGGTGACCGCGGCAAAGCTGATCGAGCCCTTTGATCCGCTGTTCTTCGAGGAACCCACGCAGCGGGGACGCCCAGACCTCCTGCCTCAAGTCGCTTCTGAGACCAAGGTTCCCCTGGCGGTCGGTGAGATGCATCGCACCGTCGCGGAGGCTAAGGAATGGTTGGATACCGGCGTCCTGAACGTGCTGCAGCCGGAAGTCGGCAACGACGGGGGGATACTCGAGACCTACCAGATGGCGGTGATGGCGGATAGTTATGGCGTTCGAGTGGCGCCACACGGATGGGTGGGACCGATTGCGGTCCGGGCGGCCACCGAAATCTGTGCGGTCGTTCCCAACCTGCTCGTCCAGGAGTATCCAGGGTCAAGACCTGACCACCGCTGGACACAGGAGTTGATCGATCCGGCCCCCGAGGTACGTAATGGTGAGCTGGTGGTTCCGGATGGCCCCGGATTGGGATTCGAAGTGAATCAGAAAGAGGTTGACAGAATCCGCATCGGATGAGCCGCAAAGACTAACGGAACGAGCTCGTCGAGCATCTGTCGGCGTAGTTGTGTCATTGAGAAAAAGGGGACAAGGCCCTTTACCGGCACCGATCTGGCCTATAACTCACTATATATCAATAAACTACGGCTCAGCAGGTGCTCTCACAAACGACAGTGCTAGCGCCGCTCGCTAAGACTCGCTGATCTAGAACGCTGATTCTAAATGAATTACTGTACTCGCGAATTACCGACCGTGAAAATGGGCATCGTCCCCTTTGCCCTTCCCCTTTGCCCTCCCCTTTGCCCTTTGAGACCTGCAACTACTCACCGACGACCAGTTGGTTGGTAACGGAGAAAACTCCGCTCACCGCGTTTGCGCGAATCCCGGCGAGGTCTTTGTCGGTCTTCGTGTCGACCACGCCGACTAGGCTGACGTCGCCGTTTTTGACGATGATGTGGATCGGCGGCACCGAGCGCATTGCATACCTTGTGAAGTTCGGATTGTAGTAGATCGCTCGATAAACATCACTGCGGATGCGGTCGTCATTTGAGGATAACGGCAGCACTTCGATCTGGTTGTCGACTGTCTGAACGGACTCGATTCTCTTCACGACCCGCTCGGCGTCTTTTTTGAGTGTCGGGCGCGTCACCTGACCCAGCAGCGTCACTTTCTCGCCGTCAACCTTAAACGACAGATTGTCGAACACGCCGTAGTAGGGCAGCATGACTAATTCGTGACGGACCTGTCTCTCGACACCGCGAAGTTCAGCGGCGGGCGCAACCGAGGCTGAAAGAGTCAGAGCGGCAACAAGCGTGAGCGTTGATAGATTCATTGCTGTGGTTCTCCCTTGTTTTGTAGGTACGTAGGATACCGGGTTTTCGTTACGGATACCATGTTTTGGTGGAGCGTTGGCGGCCGCCCGACGCCCCGGTCGAAATGTGGGCTAGGGAAATTTCGCGAGTGGCATTGTTCTCTTGCTTCCACATTCAGCCCTTGAGAACAGGGGACAACGCCCAACTTTCGCGTGAAACCCAAAACAGCCGTACCGCGATATCAAAATAATTTTAACTCCTGCAAATTCAATATCTTGACCATTATCCCACCCCGCCAAATCACCCAAAAACTTGACACGCACCTGTAGCATGGAACCAGGTGGCTCTGGCGATTGCCTAGAGATTTGACCACCTATCCGGCCCGGTGGAAGGGGGGCTAAAAATACGAGGTTTAGGTGTTGGCTGTCCTCGGGGAAAAACAACCAAACAGCCCGGCGTTGTGTAGCGCTCACCACACAACGTCGCCGCTACACAGGGATGAGCACGCGAGGGAAACCTCGTCCTGGTTCGCGAATTTAAGAGAAACCCTGCCAAATCCGGCCATTTCCGGGCATTTCCGGGCATTTCCGGGCATGTTTGTAGGAGAGCTGTGCCTATGGATAGATAAAAATCTCTAAGTCGCTGATTCTAAAGGCCAAGAACTCCCGGGCGACATTTTTCCGCAGCCGTGGCTATTTCGGGAACGTTGGGCTACCACCAAGGTACGGTGCGAAGTCGAATAAGTCGCCGCGACCTTCAACTCTTGGATCGGCCATCGCGTACAGTCCCTCAAACATGCGCGCTCCTAGCTGTTTGCGAATCTGCACGTAGTCAGGATTAGCAGCTACGTTGATCGTTTGGCCGGGGTCCTTTTTGAGGTCGTACAATTCTTCGGCGGGACGCTTGGCAAAAGCGAGATCGTAGTATTTCTTCACTGCCGGGTCGTTGCGGTGTTCCCACAGATACCACTTGGTGGGGCTGTTGTCGCAGTCGGCCAGCCAGGCGTTCGGCCACGCGGCCTCTTTGTAATTCGGCGTGCCGGCGGGCCAGCGCTCGGGTTTGAAATTGCGGATATAGAGGAAGTCGTCGGTTCGAATTGCGCGCATCGGGTAGCCGCCGAGTTCCGGCGCCTCCTGCGCAACCACGTGGCGCTCTTTGCCGAATAGGATGTGGTCGCGGTCCGATTCGACCCGCCCGGATTCACCCGATGTCAGCAACGCGAGCAACGAGCGGCCGGTCATCTCGGCCGGGACACTCAGGCCAGCGGCGTCCACAAACGTCGGCGCTAGGTCGGTGGTCGAGACGAAGTCCGTCACCTTGCGGCCGCCGGGCACGCGGGCTTTCCAGCGGATCGCCATCGGCACATGCGAGCCCGAATCATAAAGGTTCCCCTTGCCTCGCGGGAACGGCATGCCATGGTCGCCGGTCATCACGATCAAGGTATTGTCGAGTTCGCCCATCTCTTCGAGCCTTGCGACGAGCTCGCCGACATCGCGGTCGAATCGCTCGACCTCGAAGTAGTAGTCAGCGACGTCGCCGCGGATCTCCTCGACGTCGGGGTAGTGATCGAAGAGATGCGCCTTTGCCGGGTCGATGCCGGCGGCTTTGCCCGAACCCAACACATACGGGCGGTGTGGGTCGCTTGCGCCGAACCAAAAGCAAAACGGCATGCCGTCCGGCCGGGCGGCGAAGAACGAGTCGACGTCTTGGTATCTCTTTCCCGCCGGGCTGACGCTGGCTTTCGGAAAGCTGCCGGGTCCCCAGCCCTTGCGGTAGCTGCCGACGAAGTAGCCGTCTCCGGCGAGGAGCTTTGGGTACTCGGCGAACTTCGACGGCCACACGCTCCACAGGTTGCCCGCGGCGCCGAGGCGCCAGAATTGCTGACCTGTAATGATCGCGCCGCGGCTAGGCGTACAAGACGGTGACGAGATGTAGGCGTTCTCGAGCAACACGCCCTCGCTCGCCAAGCGGTCGAACGTTGGAGTCTTTACTCCACCGTCGCCGTAAGCGCTAGCGTGCGGCCAGCCCCAATCATCGGCGATAGCGAAAACGATGTTCGGGCGGTCGGCCGCGGCGAGCGGCAGAGCCATGAGCACGGCGAAAAAAACGGCGACTCGGGTCAACATAGCACCCCGAAAAATAGCACAACCCGGCGGGCTAACTCGCTGGCGATTATTGCCGGCTTGGAGCTGCCTGATACCCTGACGGCATCCTGACAGTGCGTCACCACAGTTCGAGCAATCACTTTCGTCAATACTCCGCGATCCGAATTAGCGGCGCGATCTCGCTGCTCGGCTGGGCGTTTGCGGCCGGGCCAGTCGTCGAAGCGCAGGACACGGCTAAAGCGATTACCCGTGAGGCCAAGCTTCCGTCGAGAGGGCCCGCGGGCCACCCGCTGCCGCTAATTTCGACATGGAACGTCGGCGTCGG
Source organism: Bryobacterales bacterium (assembly GCA_965247305.1). Taxonomy (GTDB): domain Bacteria; phylum Acidobacteriota; class Terriglobia; order Bryobacterales; family UBA6623; genus CATQHP01. Next base: position 7,420,137 of record OZ252030.1, read on the forward strand.
CGCCGGCGGCTACACGTTGGAGTATCAACTCGAAAAGATTCGCGACGGCCACTACGTCTTACCCGCCGTCATGCTACCGGGCATTGAGTCGGATAACCGTCCGCAACAAAAGCCCGTGGCGGGCTGGGACGCGCTTGTTGAACTAGGACTGCCGTTGACGCTCAAAAGCACCCAATGGGAGCAAATCTTGGTGCAGCGAGCGGAGTTTCGAGAGCTACCGGTTGCTAGCAATCCTTCCGCATATTCCGAAGACGGCCGGCATATCGGCCTGCTCGACCCGATGCCTCCGACGACGAAGCCATATCGTGACGCCGGCCGACTTTGGGGCGGGACGACAGCTCTTTCTAACCTCGAGAAATCGTATCCGGAAGCGCCCAAAGTAATCTTTCTTTCAAATAACGAAGCGCCGCGGATGAAGATTCGCAATCTGGCAACCAGCCGCCGCTTCGTCGAGCAGTTCGCAAAAGAGGGGCGTAGCGTCGATGACTTTCTCGATCAGCGCTGCGGTGACACCAAGCAAGAGCCGGCGAATCACCCGATGGGCGCGTTGATCTCTGAGTTTCGAGAGCAATTAGGCAACTGGCACGCCCCAGCAACGTTCATAGGATTCAATTCGTTTGGGCCGCGCTTCTACGGTCGTTGGAACGAATGGCGAGCCTACGCGGGTGCGTCGGAAAAGTGGCTTTCCTGCGAACATCTCGTTTGGGGCGGCGCATCGAGCGACTTCTATCTCGACGATTGGAGCGGGATCCGCGACGACCGTGGCTGGAGCGTGCAAGTCGAGGCGCAAAACTGGGTCTTCATGCTCGACGAGGCGCTGTCGCACAACGAAGATTTTTGGTTCGAGCTTTCGATTTGGGATGGCAACGAGAAAAAACGCGCCGCGCTCAGCGACGAAATTCCGTTTGACGAACGGCGCTACGCGGCCGCGGTTAAGTTCGGCCTGTGGCTGCTACGACCGCGTGTGGTTCGAGAGTTTCGCGCGGCATTCGAACCGGCCGCAAAGAATGAAGCCTACTTTCAATCACTGCTCGACGCGGTGAAGGTAGTTCATGAGGATCCGACACTGCGCAAGTTTTGGCGTGACGCCGCGCTGGTGCCCAACCGCGCGCGCCGGCATTTCTACAACGTAGATGAGCTTCGCCGCTATCGCGATGTGGACCGCTGGTTCATCCTCGAGGCAAGCACCAACGCCACAGGGCAGTGGCAGCTGAATACCGCGGTGCCCGTATTCGCACTGGCGCTAGTCAGGGGCAGCGCCCCCGATCGCGAGTGGCTCGTCTATGCGCACGCCCCTATGGGCTCGCGCGATGGAGTCGAGATCGAGGTCCCGCAATTCGGCGAGATCACGATTGATGTGCCAGTCGAAGGCGCTTACTACCTGGTCCGCGAGGGCCTGCGTACCGTCGAAACGTTGGCTATGAATTAACAGATACCGAGCCGGAAATACGCGCGAACGCATCTTTGTATTCAGTCCAATCAGCGCCGGGAAATTCTTTTGCGTGCTCTTGGAGGCATTCGGCGACGATTTCTTTATTCGACGGCAGGTCAACAAAATTTAGCGTCGCCAGCGCGACGAGCGCTTCCTCTGGGATCACGTCAGCCACCTCATCCGGACTTTCACCCTGGCTCTCGGCCGTGCGGAAGCGGTTCAGGAATCGCTCCCACAATGAGTAAGATGTCGTGCTCGGGCGCTGCCGCATGGCCAAGTAGCGGACCCGGTTGAGATGTCGTTTGATGGCGCGCGGTGTATTTTGCTTTTGCGCAACCATCGGATGCCAAATCGAAAGCGCGGATTCGAATCGCGCTGAGTCAGGCACAGCGAAATCGGGCCGGCGAGTGAGTACCCAGCGGATTCCCATCCAGAAAAAGAATAGCGCGGGGAATAGTGGCCACAGGTCGAGGTATTTGCCGGCATCTGAAGTTTGTACGGTGGTCGCGATCGCGGCGACCTGGCCGGCGGTGTCGACGAAATTTGCCGGGCGCTCGGGCGTCGTCGTCGTGGGGCCGGGGCCTATCGCTTCGTCAATATTTGGCGTCGGCGCTGAGCCGAGGGCTGGAGCCGCTTCGATCACGGCGACGACCGGTTCGCTCGGCGGCGGCGAGAGAATGTTGCCGCCCAGATAGAACGCGAATACGAGTACAGCGATGGCGGCGGCGACGCCGAGTACCTGACGCGCCACTTCGAATTGAGCACGCAAGTTCGCGAGTTCGTCTTCCCTCGGGGCGTCGTCTTGCTTGTCGGCGGTCAACAGTTTCCGTGAATCCTCGGGGTCGGGGACCGGCACGGGCACTTCGATGTTGACCAGCTTTTCAAGGTACTGCCGGGCGAAATCTTGCCGCTGACGCTGCGGCGCATCGTCGTCAGTCTCGCTAGTGTAGTGCGTCAATCAGATTGAACCTTAAGAAGAGCGGCTTTGCCGCGCTTGACCTTCTCAAGGGTGTCGGAAGCGGTAGCAGTCCAGATGAAGGGCTTGGGCTGCTGATTGTGTCGAGCGATGTAGTCTTCGATGGCGGTGGTGAGTTCGCCGACGCTACGAAAGACACCGTGGCGGATGCGCTTATCGGTGAGGTCTCGGAAGAACCTCTCCACCATGTTCAGCCACGACGCTGAGGTGGGCGTGAAATGGACGTGGAAGCGTTTATTGCGCTGCAGCCAGCGTTTCACCGTGGCGTGTTTGTGAGTGGCATAGTTGTCCACGATCAAATGGATCTGCTTGTCCTTGGGGGTCTGGTTTTCAAGCAAGCGCAAGAAGCGCAGCCATTCTTGGTGGCGGTGCTTGGGCATGCAGGTTCCGATCACCGAGCCGTCGAGCGTGTTGAGCGCGGCGAACAAGGTGGTTGTGCCGTTGCGTTTGTAGTCGTGGGTCATGGTCCGGCCGCGTCCCTTTTTCAGGGGCAGGCCGGGCTGGGTGCGGTCGAGGGCTTGAATCTGTGACTTCTCGTCGAGGCAAAGAACGAGGGCATGCTCGGGCGGGTTGAGATAAAGTCCGATGATGTCGTCGAGTTTTTCGGCGAAGCGCGGGTCGTTGCTGAGTTTGAAGGTCTTGACGCGATGCGGCTTGAGGCCGTGGGCGCGCCAAATGCGACCCACGGTGGAGGCGCTGACGCCGACCGCGGCGGCCATCGTGCGGCGGCTCCAATGGGTGGCGTTGGCTGGCGTTTCGCGGGTCGTCTTGTGGATGATCTGTTGCACTGTTGGGGAGCAGATGGCGGGCTTACGGCCGGGCCGCGGGGCGTCCTTTTCGATGCCGGCGACGCCGGATTCAAGAAAACGGCTTCGCCAGCGCGCCACCAACTGACGCGAGACCGACAGCTGCGCGGCAATCCGTTTGTTCTCAAGACCGTCGGCGGCGAGCACGATGATCCTGGCTCGCAACGCCAGACGAACAGCGACCCGACGACCGTTCGCGTAGCGCTCCAACTGCCTACGCTGCTCCTGCGTCAATGGGACTGGCTCTGCTCTTCGCATCCGTGTGCCTTCTACTAGTAAAGGCGACACGAAGATACTATAAGTTATATTATTTATGGCGCACTACACTAGATAGCTCGGCCATCTCGGCCGCCACCTTCTGAAAATTCAGGCCGACGGCGCACTCGACATACTGCCGGTCGAGACCCATCACCACAAAACACTCTCCTGAGGAAACTAGGAAGTTTACGGCTTCTAGAGTTTCGACGACTGTGTCTTCAGAACAGCGATCAAGGTCATCGACGAAAAGTACCAGGCGATACTTACCCAGTGCTTTGGTGACGTCGCGAAATTCGTTGGCGAACTCGTAGCGGAAGCTGGTCTTTTGCTCAAGGTGTCGAACTCGACCTCCCTCTGACGCCTTGCGCAGCAGTGTCGCCGGGTTCAACCCGAACGCCGACAGTCTCTTACCCGCCGTCGTGGCCATGAAGTAGAGCGCGGCCAACGTCGTGACTAGTGAACCCGATTCGGTGACGTTGTTGTTCGTCACGCCGCCTACCAGCCCGAACACATGCGAGAGCAAGTACCATGCTCGAGCAACGGAGCCCATCTCGTCGGGGCCGCCCATGTGTTTAACAAAATACCCGCCTGACAGCGCCGCGATCGCCAGTAGCCCGAACACCGGCGCCCAGCTCTCCCAACCTCGAATTGCGTACAGGCGTAAGCGGAACATCCAGCCGTGCCAACTCAATAGCGAGGGGACAGCTTGCAGGCGGATGTTCTGCAGCAACGCCGCGAGAAGGTTTTCTTCTTTCTGGTGGTGCCAGGCGTTGAACCACACGGTCGGGTAGTCGAAGCTACTCAGATCGCCCCGCACTAGGTTCATCAACGAACTTTTGCCCGTGCCCCAGCGGCCAGTCACCGCGACGCTCAAAGGCGGGGACGTGTTTTCGTTTCGCAAGAAGCGCGAAAGGCCCCGTGCGACTTCGCCGAGCTTGAGCGGGTCAGGATCGCCTTGTCGCAGCGGGCGGTCGGTAACCGCTTTGTCAGCGACGGATGCTTGTTCGGCGACGACTGGCGGATCTGGTTTAAACGCCGGAGCCAGCACGAAACCGACTAGCAAGAGACTCAGGTAGTACCAGGGAGCAACGGCGAGGGACGAGGCGCGGCGCGATTGCGCTGCAGCGTCCGTGAGGTCTCCCTTGGTTTGCAGCAGCCAGGTTGCGCCGGCATCGTAGGTATGGATGACGGTGCCGTCGACGCCAACCGCCCAGCCGGTTTGACCTCCGGGGAGGAAGAATATCGAGTTTAGGTCGGCGTTTGTTCCGCTCTCTTGCGAGGCGAAGCTGACGACGCCCGTCGAGGAATCGGTGATTAACCTGCCGAGCGCCCCGCCGGTACCGCAGACGTATGGCGCTCCGGGAGCGTCACTTTCTATGTCGAGCCAGAGACCGAGGGGATCGAACTCAGTCAGCACGGGTACGCCGGTTCCGCCGCTCTGCGTAAGGCGTCGCACCGCGCCGGAGCTGTCGATACCCCAGCCTTGGGAGGTCGCTTCGTGAAACCAGAGCTTTCGGAAGCCGGCGCGGGCTAGCGGGTAGCCGACCCATACTTCAGAGGAAAAATCCCAGACGTCGAGGTCGCCCGGCAGACCATCTGGTGCTTGCCAAGTCAGGCCCCCGTCATCCGTCGAGATCGGCACCCCGTTCTGATCGAGGGCCCAGCCAATCGAAGGGCCTCGGAATGTTAGTGACCGCCAATGCGAGGGCTGCGGCGCAAGCTCCGTCTCGGGATCGACGACTGCCTCTTGCCGCGCATCTGGCGAAGGCGTTCGCCGCTCTGTATTCGCCGGCGGGTTGGAGGCGTTTTGAGTCTCAGGGAAGCGTCCGGCGGTGGGTACCCCGTCGGGAGTCTTTGGTATCGCTTCCTGGCGAGCTGGGTTAGGACCCGCAAACGGATCGGGTGTGCCCTCAACGAGCAGACTGACGTAGTACTCGTCTTGCTTCTCATTGACGATAAGTTCCTTGGATGCGATAGGGGGCTCACGCCCCGGCAAGCCTGTCGTCCGATTGATGACCTGCGCTTCCACCCGATAGTTCCCGACGGCCAATTGCTCGAAGCGAACCGTTCCTTTGGGGTCAGGCTTTCGACTCGCAATTTGTTGGGCTGAGCGGGCGTCGCCCAGACGGACTTCGGCGTTCCGTACGTTGGATGGCTCTCCCAAGACCTGCACGTTAATTGCGGCGTTCGCGGCCTCCTCGGCGTGGGCGACGATCGATTGCCATGGCGGTGTCCAGGATGCGGCCGCGGGCGGCGTCGATGGAGTCGCGTCCGGGGCGGCGCCGCCGACGCTGGGATATTGCCGCGCCCAGGTCCATCCACCGTCAGGACTGTGAACGATCAGCCCTAAGTTGCCGGCCGCCCAGACGTTGGCCGAGCCATCATCGCCTTCGACCGCGAAGACGTCGTACAAGTCTGCTTGAATCTCCTGGAGAGCTGGTGGAAGCGCCGGGCGGTTGAGCCACCAGAGTGAGCTCCCACGCTCGGCGAATGTGCCCGCTGCCGGGCGCGTCTGAACTAACGCAGTTAACGTAAATGCCAAAAACAGAAACGCCGCGGTCGCGGCGATCCGCCCTCGCCGACCCGACGCTAACACGCTTGTCGATCGCCCGCCGTGAGATTCCGGGCTTGATTTTCGGCCTTTTTCAATCACGCTTGCTGCCATGAGTGATTTGAGTTCAATGTACTACGGATTCCTCGGATATCCTCGCGAACGCTCGAGCGCTTACCGTAAATCGGACTTGCGCGACGAATGCGAGGATCTCGAAAACGATTCTGCGGCAAGCGCGTGTACTTGATACGCTCTACTGGTGAGAATTTTTTTAGCTCTGCTCGCACTCTCTGCCGCTCCCGCGCTTTTGGCCGAGCGCCTCTCGGCACCAGAGGACTACGCTGACTACCCGACCGCGGCGGTCGCGCCCAATGGCGATCTGTGGGTCGCGTTCCTCAGCTACGACCAGCACGGAAGTGACGTCGTTAAAGTTCGTAGGCGTACCGGTAGTGACTGGCAGCCGGCTGAAACGATCACGCCGACAGCGGGCGACTTTCTCAAAACAGCTATCACTGTCACCCCGGACGGAATTCTTTGGGTCAGTTGGGCCGCGCAGGTCGACGGCAATTTTGACATCTACGCTCGTATCTTCGACGGCGAACGCTGGTCGCCGATCAGACGCCTGACCAAGGCCGAGGGTGCAGACTTCCACCATCGCATCGCCGCCGATTCCGCGGGTAACGTGCACCTGGTCTGGCAGTCGTTCCGAACCGGCGACGGCAATATTTTCTTGAAAACGTTCGACGGCATCCGCTGGACCGCGCCCATACCCGTTAGCAACCACGAGGCCAGCGAGTGGGAACCCGCCATCGAGCTCGACTCACAGGACCGCCTCTATATCGCCTACGACACCTATCGCCACGGCGACTACGACGTTTTTTTGCGGGTGTTCGAGGGCGGGAAACTAGGGCCGGAAATTCCGATCGCCGACTCGCCCAATTTCGAGGCCCGCGCCACCATTGCGATCGACGAAGACGACCGCGCCTGGATCGCCTGGGACAACCAAGGCCCCAATTGGGGGCTCGACATGCCCAACTGGAATATCGACAGCGAGCGCGGCGATTGGGGGACGCCCGCCGACTGGACGGTCAACGACCCCGACGGCCGGGTTGGTAGGCTCGTCAGCCTGCGCTACACCCAGGGCATCGGCGTTGCTGTCTACGCCAAGGGCCGCCGCTGGGTGCCCAAGGCTCAGATCGAGTCGGTGCTCCCGGACGAGCCTCCCGCCGGCGTGCTTGAGATTCCGCACTTCGCTGTTGACGGTTCGGGCGTTCCGTGGCTGTTCTTCAGGCGCTGGCAGCGGCGGGGCGATGGCGGCGGCATGACCGAGCGTCCCCTCGGTTGGCGTATCTACGCTTCGGCGTACGAGACCGATCATTGGACCGAGCCGATTGTGCTCGAAGACAGCACCGGCAGCAACGATAACCGGCCGGCAATCGTCAGCCAAAATGGCTCCACGATAGACGTTTTCTACGCCGCCGACGGACGCTTCAACTCCAAGACAAAGCAAGTAGAGATGATCGACAAGCGACACGGTTTCGTTGCACATGAAACGATCGAACCCCCTCGAAGGACTTCGGCACTGCCGCCACCCGAGCTCGACCCGATCGATCCCGGCACAATTCGCGGACACCGCCATACCGCCGTCAGCGACCGCCGCAACGAAATCGCCTCCGGTCAAAAGCGCTATCGGCTCTACTGGGGCGACCTGCATCGCCACACCGAGATTTCAAGCGACGGCGGGTACGACGGCACGCTGTGGGACCTCTACCGCTACGCGATCGACGCCGCCGAACTCGACTTCATCGCCTCGACCGACCACTCCTACGGCGGGGCGGGGAATGATGGGCTGCTCGAAACCTACGACTGGTGGCGCACCCAAAAGCTCGCCGATGTCTTTCACGTCCCCGGCACGTTCATGCCGCTGTTTGGGTACGAACGCACGCCGCGCTTCCCTTATGGACACCGCAACGTGATCTCGCCGAACCGCGGGGATGTCGCCGTGCCGATCACAGTGCCACAGGCGGAGCAAAGCCCCGACTTTCCGCGCCAGCCCGATGAGCTGGCACTGTGGAAGGCCCTCAAAGGGACCGACACGATCACGATTCCTCACACGATTGCGGCTGGTGGCGGAACCGACTGGAGCTACCACGATCCAGCGTTCGAGACGCTGATGGAGATTTACCAGGGCTGCCGCCTGAGCTACGAAGGGCGCGGCGCGCCCCGCGTAAATACCGCTGAACGGTTCGAGGTTGGCTACGCGCAGAACGCCTTGGCGAAGGGTTACAAAATGGGGTTCATCGCCTCTTCGGATCACCGCTCCACGCATATTTCGTATGCGGCGGTTTACGCCGAGGAACCGACACGCGATGGTATTTTCCGAGCGCTCAAGGAGCGCCACGCCTACGCCGCGACCGACAACATTGTGGTGGACGTGCGCATCGGCGAGGCAATCATGGGCGACGAAATTTCGACGTCTGAAGTGCCTGAAATTCAGATCTATGTAAGAGGCACCGGGCCGATCGACAACATCCAGATCATCAAGGACAATCAATATCTGTATGCCCACCGCCCGGGCACAAACGAAGTAGCGCTAACCTACCGCGACGAGAAAGCAACCGCCGGCGAAAGTTACTACTACGTGAGGCTGCAACAAGAGGATGGTCAGATGGCCTGGGCTTCGCCTATTTGGGTGGACTACCGGCCGTGACGCGTTCGCTCACCCGCGCGGCTCAAACTACCCTTTGTCGGGCCAAACTGCCATAGGCTCGCCTTGCCCGTCGATCACATAGCGAATCGCTGCCACGAAGTGTTCGTGATCCGGAATTGCCCTAACGCTACCACCGCGAGTCCAGTGCTTGGCACGGCTTCCTGCCGCGGCATTCAAACCGCGACTGGCGTAAGCTTTGACGTCATTCATGATCTTTGCTGTATTCGACTCGGTTGTCACGACGACATGCACATGGGTCGTTCGGACGTGGCACGCATCGAGTGTCCATCCACGATGTCTACACACTTCCTGAATCGAAGCCAGCACTACGTCCCGCTCGCGGACTTCTAGTCGATATGGCGTATCCTGCATTAGCGCCGCTTCGGTCTTGTGCCGAGGCTCGTCAAGCGGCAGGTACCTCGTCCCTCGCTGGTTGTGTCCACGGTCAACAGAACCACGCTCATCGCCATGCAGATGTTGACCGTAGCAAGAAAACGTAATCAGGTATGTGGACACCGCCAGCGCATCTTCACCTGTCTGCGATCCACCCGCCAAGCGTTAACAGAGTACCGCGCAGTGTTTGAGCCGCGCGCGTCAGCAAGTGGTTACTTCGAGCTGATCAATCCATTCGGGGAAACCGCTTGCTGACGCGCGCGGCTCAAACGCCTACTCTTAGGAACCTCGTGTGTCTATCGTCGGCGGGTAAAGTGCCGGCGCGTCGTCGATGTAAGCGGCGGACGACGGGGCAACGACGGCTGGCTCTATCCAGCCGTCGTTCATGATCTCGGAGGCAACAGTGACAAGCTGGATAATCGTACCCGTACGGTTCCTTCCATCAGCATCCTGGTTATAAAACTCAAGATGCAATGCATATGTGGAGCCCTTATTGTTCACCATCTTTCGGGGCCAATAGCCACGTGGTCAACGATGGGCGTAGCTGCTAGGCGGCGTGCAGGTCTGATTCGAATACGCGAACACGTGGAGTGCCAGCCAATCCGACTACCCGCACTTGTTGTCATCGCAAGGCCGGTGACAAACCACCTTATGCTCACCCGTCAGCGTACAACCCACCGCGTCCTCGTCGCTCTGCCCGCAACGGAAGAAGCATTCCGGTTCGCCCGGAGGATTCTGATTAACTCGCGGCGGCCGTCCGCCCCGTCCGCCGCCTCCCAATGCCTCGCGCAGATTCGGCTCGGCAACACCTAGCGTGCGTGCCGCCGCGGCCATGTTTACGGGTTTAATGCCGCCTGGTTCGACCCGTAGCGCTTTGGCTACTTTGACGGCATCGACGCCGAGGGCCGCGGCGGCATTCGACACCTGCTCCGGGCCAGGGCGAGCCCCGCCCGGGCCTGGCCTTGGGCGGCGCGGCCGAGCGTTCTCGCTGACTTGAAGCGGGCGCCGGCCGCGGTTGCGCATGCCGAGCGGTTCGCCCGAATAGCAGCCAATAATGTACGGCCAAGTTTCCGTCGCGTGATAGTGATAGTCGCCCGAATAGTCGGTGTGGCCGTTGCACTGGTCGAGATACTCAGCGCCGTCTTTCGCCACATAATCGAAGGCGTCCCATGAATCAACGTCGGGGTCGCCGACCTTCTCCCAACTACTCTTGAACTTCACGACATCGTTGCATTCGCCGTCGAGGCAGCCCCACGGTCCACGGATTGCATAGCCGTCGTAGGCGTAGCCGAGCACCGGCGAGCGGTCGCCGTCTTTCACCTCGCTGAGGCAGCGCTGGATTAACGCGTGATAGTGATGCTCAAGCGCCGTGTGACCCATGCAGGCGTCCATGATCGAGTGGAAGACCGGGTCGCCGAACTCGGCTTCTTGGGGGATCGGCCCCTCGTTTGGTCCGTAAATCGCAATGCCCCCGACGGTAAATCCTTCGCTGCCTAGTAGTGGTATTGGGATCGGTTTGTCGGCCCTCTTGGGAGCTAGCGGAACGCGGAATTCGTAGTCTTGCTCGATCAGCGGGTTAGGGGTTACCTGGATGAACTCGTAGTGTGGGATGCCGTTCGAGAGAACGACGAGTTCGTCTCCTTCACAGGTGGCTTCGAGGCGCGGCTTGGCGTAGGCAGCTCCGGCGCCGTCGTACTTCGAAACGTCGAGAAACTCGGCCGCGGGACAGGGTTTCTGTTGCGCTAGAGCCAAAGCGGCGACGCAGGTCAAGAGTATACACAGTCGGACTTTCATGGCTAGCGGGTCTCCAGGTTGTCGCGCAGAAAGTTGATCGTTAGCGGCCATGCCTCATTCGCGGCCGTCATGTTGGCCCCTTCGCGAGCGCTTTGCTGACGCAGGAATGCATGTCCGGCGCCGTCGAAGAGGTGTGGCGTGTAGGGTTTGCCGAGCTGTCGCATCACTCGCGCCGCGTCGGGGATGGTGGCATTGACGCGGGCGTCATCGGCACCGTAGAGGCCGAGCACGGGGGCCTGAATGCGGCCAAGCGTTTTGCGGTCAGGCGATGTGCCGTAGTAGACGACGGCGGCCGAGAGTTGGTCTTCGTTGCCGGCGAACTCGAAACTTGTTGAGCCGCCCCAGCAGAATCCGATCGAACCGTATTTGCCATTCGACGCAGGCAGAGAATTCGCGTAGCGGGCGACAGACGTTAGACGCCGAACGACATCCTCGGTGCGGCGTTCGCGGATCAGGCTAACGGCGGCTTGGGGGTCTTTAGGCGTTCGACCGTCCGGGCCGTATCCGCTCAGCAAGTCTAGAGCGATGGCGATAAATCCTTCCGCGGCGAGTTGGTCAGCGACCGAGCGAACCCAATCGGTCAAGCCGTAAATCTCATGGATCACAATGACCGTCGGCGCTCGCGTTGCGCGCTCCGGGTAAGTCACCCAGGCATGAACTTTGTCGCTCCAGGAGTCGTTACGACCTTCACTGATCTCGACCCATTCGCCGTGACGTGGAGATTCGTTCAAGCGAGTGACGGCGGTTTCAGCGTCGGGCGGCAGCTCGCCTCGACCGCTGTGGGAGGCGGCCCAAGCGAGGGCGCCGAGGGTCAGTACGACCGGCAGTACGAGGCGAAATTTCATAGCTGTTGCCGCCGTCTATGATAGCGTGCGGCGTAGTCGAAACTTATAGTGTCTTCGAGCGATCGGTCTCGTAGACAACGTTTCCATCTACGTCATGAAACCGCAGTGAGATCTTGCTTTCGTTCAGAATTTTTTCGGTCGTCACCGAGAGGAATCCGCCGCCGACTCGATGGAAACGGTGGTATTCGCGGTCCTCGCCCGGTGTGCCGCCGGCATGCTCATCGGTTGCGGGCCCGGAGGAAAACTCCTCTACGCCAGTGGCCGGGTGAACGGAGTGGTACTGCCAATGGCGGTCACCGTTGGCGACGAAGAAGTTCTCCGGCAGATTGTCCGCGAACCACTGGCGGATCTCGTTGCCCTCGTACGTAAAACCGAGATTCGCGTGGTTGTCGTGCTTATTGCCGCGATCTGGCCCGACGATCGGGGTGGGGCTGACAAGTACTTTCCAGTCGGCGTCACTTTCCAATAGCGATTGCTTGAGCCAGCGCTTTTGAGTTTCTCCCCAAATGCTCTTGTCGGGCCCGTCTTCCATTGGGTTGGGCGACCGGAAGTCGCGCCCCTCGGTGAGCCAAACTTGCAGGCCCTTGCCCCAGCGGAACGTGCGGTAGGGGAGCGAACTCATCGGCACCTGCTCGGAATAGACTTTCAGACCCTGCTCCCAGCTGAAAGTGCCCATGTAGTCCCTGCTCATTCCAGGCCAATTGTCGTTGTGGTAAGAGTCGTGGTCGTCTTTTTCCCAGTAACCTGGGACACTCAAGTGGAAGTTCGAAATGGTTGGAAAACTGTACATGCGATGCCAGTGAAAGCGCGCTAAGTCAATCGATGTTACGAGTGGCGCATCGCTGTCGTAGTAGACCGTGTCGCCCGTTGCCACAATGAATTTCGGCGCGAGTTTGAGCATCGACGGGTAAATCTTGTAACCCTCCGGATCGTCGTGGTCGCGGTTGGCTTGGCCTGTGACCACGGTAAACGTGACGGTGGCGTATTCGTTCTCGGGAGGCGCGGTTTCGAATCGTCCGTTGAGCGGTTTGTGGATGGCTGTACCGTCGGAACTCGACGTTTCGGTTTCGACGTAATAGGACGTAGATGGGTTCAATCCGCTGAGCTGGAAGTGGTGCGTATAGTCGTCTTCGGCCTTAACTTCGAACCACTCGCTCTCTACGGGATTGAAAAAATTCACGTTGTCGGCGTAACGCAAGCGCAAGCGCCCGGGCGCGCCGGGCGCCGAATTTTGCAGATCGCGCGGATCGAGCTGTTCGATCGGTGCTCCAGGCTCGGGCTTTATTGAGCGGGCGCGGATGGCGATGCCGTCCGCGCGGCGGCTTGCTGACTCGGTGACGCGGGTCCACACCATCGCTGAAGTCGGCGATACCTCGCCGATCTTGATTCCGGTGGCCTGACGCGATTCCTCGAGGTACTCGACGCTAGGCCCGCATCCGGCCGCCACGATAAAACAAAGGTTGGTCAACAGCAGAGATCGCATTGGGTGCATTGTAGAGGATTCGAAGGGTGCTCGTCCGCCGTAACCTCCGCCGCTATACTGACGAATAGTCTTAATAGACGCCTGTTTGGAGTTCACCCCACATGTCGATCAAACTATCTCAATTCGCGCTTTCCGCAGCCCTGGCATTGACGCTCTCCTGCGGCACGACGGCTGGAGTCTCACCTCAGTCCACGGCGGAGGCCGCCTCAACGGGCGAGACGATCCCGCTACCTGAGTTCAGTCTTCTCGACGCCAACGGTAAGGAGTTCACCAAGGCCGGCATTGAGGGCCAAGTCGTGCTGCTCAATTTCTGGGCGACCTGGTGCGGGCCGTGCAAGATCGAGATGCCCTGGTTCATTGACTTCCAGCGGAAGTACAAAGACAAGGGCTTCACCGTCTTGGCGGTTTCGCTTGACGAAGACGGCTGGGAGGTAGTCCGTCCGTTCGCGGAAGAACTCAAGGCTAACTTCCCAATTCTTTTGGGCGATGACGCAATGGCGGAGGAATTCGGCGGGGTCATCGCGCTGCCGACGACGTTCATCATCAATAAAAAAGGTGAAATCGTGACCCGCCATACCGGGTTGGTAAGCAAGGACGAGTATGAGACCGAAATCGAGCGACTGCTGTGATTTCGCGCGCGTGCCACGCGGCGCCATCGCCGTCGGTTTCGGACTCGCGTTTGCCGCGACGATAGCGTTCGGTCAGTTCAAAGGCTTTTCCGCAGCTACGATCGAGCCGAGTTCAGGAGTTGAGTTGTTGCCTGGATCGATCGTTGAGGTCCCAGTCGCGATTCGGATTCGCAAGGGCTATCACATCAATTCCAATCAGCCCCTGGAGAGCTACCTAATCCCGACAAAATTGAGTTGGGATGTCGAGCCGCTAAGTTTGGCGTCCGTCACATACCCGGAAGCAGAGCAGGTCAGTTACTCGTTTTCAGAAAAGCCGCTATCGGTCTATTCGTCGCGAGTTGTGATCCAAAGCAGTTTTCAGGTACCCGACAGCGCGGTCGATATGACGGAACTGAAAGGAAAGTTTCGCTTTCAGGCGTGCAACGACAAGTCGTGCTTAGCCCCGAAAACTATTGACGTCTCGATACCGATTCGCCGCTAACGATAATCGGTATTCGCGATACTGAAATTCTTTCCCGCCAATGCGTAGCCAGTTCGTCAAAGACCTCTATTACGCGTCGGTAGGAAAACTAACTTACTTTTCGTACCTTTGGTCTAGGCTGCGTTCTTCAAGCTATCGAAACAAGTTTGTGAACATCGGCTGCGGACCCGATTACGTCGAGGGCATGATTAACGTCGACGGGAATCTTTTTCGCCGCAAGGAAATCTGGCTCGACGTCAACTTCGGCCTGCCATTCGCAAGCAATTCGATTGCCGGCGTGTATTCATCGCACACGGTCGAGCATTTTGACGTCGACCATTGCCGCGCGTTGCTGTCGGAATGTTGCCGCGTGCTCAAACCTGGCTGCACGATGAGAATCGTCGTGCCCTCACTCGAATTCGCGATCGGCGCTTACAGCGAGAACCGCTCGGGCGACCTACCCGACTGGCCTGAAAAATATCGCTCGATCGGCGGCAGATTCAGTAATTTTCTACTGGTTGCGAATCAACACTTCTTGCTGCTCGATTTCACGTTTTTGGAGGAGCTGCTGCTCGATGCAGGATTCAGCGAAGTCGTGCGCAGTTCGGCTCGGACGAGTAGTCAATTCAGCCAAGACCACATGAAGTGTGAGTTCAAGGGCGAACCCGATACCTCGCTCTACGTGGAGGCGAAAAAGCTCTAAACGCTCTGGCTTCGCTATGATCTTTGGGCAATGTCCGACGGACTGGTGGTGTACGAAAATAACTCGGGCGTCGCAACGCTGACGCTTAATCGGCCGGAACTTCACAACGCGCTCGACGAGAGAGTTATCGCGGAGCTGACAGGGCGCCTGCAAGCCGCGAGTGACGACCCCTCTATCCGCGTACTTGTAATGGCTGCCGCCGGCGCCAGCTTCAGCGCGGGCGCCGACCTGAACTACATGCGACGTATGGCGGATTTTAGTGACGCTGAGAACCGGGCCGACGCCGGCCAGTTCGCGAAGTTGCTCAACGCCGTGCATTCATCGCCTAAGCCGACGATTGCTCGTGTTCAAGGCGCGGCGGTCGGAGGCGGTGTTGGTCTCGTCGCGGCGTGCGACATTGCAATCGCATCGGCCGAGGCGTTCTTTCGCCTGACCGAGGTTCGGCTCGGCTTGGTAGCGGCACTGATCAGCCCATATCTCGTTGAAGCGATGGGGCCACGTACCGCCCGCCGGTATATGTTGACGTCGGAGCGCATCGACGCCCTGGAGGCGATGACCTGCGGCTTGGTCCACGACGTTGTCGCGGCGAATGAGCTTGACGCTACCGTCTTACGATTTGCTGCCCGACTCTCACGGGGAGGCCCGCAGGCGCTTGCGGAAAGCAAGAAACTTGTCGCGGACATTTCCGGCTCGCCAATCGATGAAACCGTTAGGACGCGGACGGCGGAATCAATCGCGGCTCGCAGAGCCTCTGATGAGGCACGCGTGGGCATCGGCGCGTACTTCAAAAAGAAAACGCCCCACTGGCACGGCTGACGCCTGTAGCGAAGAAGGATTCTATGACCACGAAAATTCAACCCTCACGGCGCCAAGCCATGCAAACCCTCGGAGCGAACGCCGCGGCGTTTCTAACCCGCTGCGGAAGCGGACCCGGCGAAAAACATCCGCGGCCGAACATCTTGTTCGTGATGACGGACGACCAGCAGCACTCTCAGATGAGCTGCGCCGGTCACCCGATACTCCAGACACCGGCCATGGACCGTCTCGCCGCCGAAGGCACAAGATTCTCAAACGCTTACTGCACAAACTCGCTTTGTGCTCCGTCGCGGGCGAGCATCTTGACGGGGTGCTACTCGCACGTGCACGGCATCCGCGGAAATTCGGAAAAGGCGGATGCAATCGAAGAGATCGACCCGACGCTCCCTACCTTTCCGGAGCTATTACAAGAAGCAGGCTATCGAACCGCTGTCGTCGGCAAATGGCACTTGCGCCAGGAACCGAAGGGATTCGACGAATGGAAAATCCTGCCCGGGCAGGGCGTATATACCGATCCCGAGTTCATCATCAACGGCGAAACGAAGAAACAGTCCGGCTATGCAACGGACATCACCACGGACTTCGCGCTCGACTTCCTGCGGCGGCAACAGGGCACCGACCCGTTTTGTCTGATCTATCAACACAAAGCGCCGCATCGACCTTTTTCTCCCGCGCCGCGTCACGCGAAGCTGTTCGACGACATCGAGTGGCCGCATCCGGAAACATATGACGACGACTATGCGACCCGTCGAGTCGCAAAAGAGGCGGCAGACATGCGCTTCGAAAACAGTCTCGCCGGCGACTACGAGGATCTGCCGGCCAACCTTGGCGCCGAAGCTCAGCGCGAGTGGATTTTCCAGCGGTTCGTAAAAGATCACCACCGAGCGGTATATGGTGTCGACGAAAACCTCGGAATCGTCCTCGACTATCTCGACTCGTCGGGTCTGGCGGAAGACACGTTGGTTATTTACACGACGGACAATGGCTACTTCTTGGGCGAGCATGGCTGGTACGACAAACGCTTCATGTACGAGCCGTCGTTGCGTATTCCAATGCTCGCTCGCTACCCGCGACTTGGAAAGACGGGCGTAGTCTCCGATCGGCCGGTGCTGAACATTGACATTGCGCCGACGATTTTAGACTTCGCTGGAATTCCTCGCCCGGAGCGCATGCAGGGAACGAGCCTACGCCCGCTGCTAGAGGGGAGTCCGCCGGACGAATGGCAAACCTCGATCATGTACAGCTACTACGAAAACTCTTGGGCCTTCCGCGAGATGGCACGCGAGCAGATGACCGACCCGAGTTTTCAGTTCTGGACTGCCCACCGCGTCGGACCCAATCGAGGAGTCCGAACGGACCGATACAAGCTCATCGAATACTATGGCGAAGGAGATTATTGGGAGTTGTTCGACCTCGACGAGGACCCTCACGAACTCCGGAACTTATATACGGAGCCCGGCATGGCGGAACTGACTGCGGAATTGAAGTCCGATTTACTGAGACAAAGAGAACAATATCTCGAAGCTGGATAACATGAGATACAATAGCGTGCCCTGAGAATTCACGTGATAAATAGCCTGGATCAAGGCGAGTTTCGATCAAAATATAGCGCAATCGTAGCCGAGCGCCGAGCCAGGACTGAAGCTGGAGTTACCCAGAGATATCTTGAGGCCGGAGGGCGGCAAATATCGGCTTGCGGCGTTGGTGGTGCATCGCTCGAAATAGCCTATCGACAAAAGCTTGCTTATTCGTACCAACATTCACATAACTGCTACTATGGAAGCCGATACGCAGTGAGTTATTGTGTCGAGCGCGCCCGAAATCTCGATCCTTATAGTTGACGATGACGCCGCCATCTCTCGACTTGTGTCTGCCATTCTAGAGCAGAACGGTTACGAGCCGATT
Organism: Bryobacterales bacterium; assembly: GCA_965247305.1. Classification (GTDB taxonomy): domain Bacteria; phylum Acidobacteriota; class Terriglobia; order Bryobacterales; family UBA6623; genus CATQHP01. The sequence goes on from OZ252030.1 coordinate 7,437,898, forward strand.
GTCGCCGAGAACGGTCGCGACGGCCTCGATCTCGCTGAATCTCGTCGACCTAGCGCGATCGTCTTGGACCTGGCGATGCCTGGAGTGGGCGGCATGGAGGTTTGCACCCAGCTCCGAAGCTGGTACCAGGGTCCGATCCTCGTGCTGTCGGGCACCGGAGACAAGGCATCGATCGTCGAGGCGCTCGATAGGGGCGCTGACGACTTCTTGGTGAAACCGTTTCATACCAAGGAATTGCTCGCGCGCCTGAGGGCGCTGTTTCGAAGGGCCAATCAAGTTCTTATACGAAGCGGCGAAATCACAGTCAACGAATTAAGGGTTAATTTTGCCAAGCGCCGTGTCTACAAAGGCACTGAAGTGATCCGATTGACGCGCACGGAATTCGACATTCTCGAGGTGCTCGTAAAAAACCTTGACGTCGTGGTGACGTCCGATATTATTCTTGAGCGGGTTTGGGGTCGCCACCACGGCGAGTACGCCCAAACGCTGCGAGTCCACGTAGGCCATATTCGCCGTCGGCTTGAGGATGATTCGGCGAATCCGAAATATTTACTCACTGAACCCGGCGTCGGGTACCGCTTTACGAATCCCGAAGGGGACTCTGCCGACGACAGCAGCGTAAGCACTGGATCCTCATAGCGCCGCTGACTAATCAGGTTCGTCGAGTCTCTGCCCGGCGTGAGGGTATAGGCTCCCACGGCAGCGTGCCGTCGCAGCGGTCTCGATAGTACGGATTGATGTCAGCGACAGTCGCAACGACGGGCGCGGGCATACGCTGGAGCGCGCCGCTATCAATCACCGAAACGGTCGCGATTCGAGCCGGTCCAAACTCGTGCCATGCGTCTAACTCAATGTTCGTCGCGCCTTCAGGCGGAGACGGGAACTCGAAGCGCAAGCTACGCGGCGCCACTCGTTTGCGCAGCCCCTGGTAGTACCACGGCTGAATCAGTAGCTCTCCAGAGCGCGGAGTGTCGCGAAACTCCGGACGCAATCGCAGCGTGGCGATTTCTATCTGTGACAGCGACGTTCCGGTTGAGAAACCCTCGAAACTGCCTTCGGTGTGGAGCAGAGTCCGATTGTGTCTGCGAACGGTTGCTCCGAACCCCACGGGCGTGACGAACGAATTCACCTCGGCCTTCTTGGTCGGATAGCCAAATACCTCGCGGGCAAATTCCGAACTCGCCAGCGACGGCTTGAGGTGCGAGACCGCGTACCAAACCGCTCTGTTCGAGAGCATACAGTATGCGAGCAACCACGCCTCGTCCAAGGAAGGTTCTTCGAAACTACGGACGGCCAACAGTCTCAGTGATGGCCGCAGCACGGGTTGACAACCAGGAGGCAGCAATGCGGCATGTTTCTCGCGATTGATGGTAGCCTCGACCTCTACAATCGTTACCCCTTCAACGGAGGACTCTCGACGACCGCGGTACGCTTCGATCTCGCCGGCCTCGGCCCGAGTTGAGATTTTTGACCCCGCCCCGGGGACCAGGCGAAGATTGTCCGCCGGATAAGTCCGAAACGCAAACGACGCGAACGCCCGCGGCTCGACTGAAGCCACGAACTCAGGTACTGGCTGCGCGGCCGCCGCTGGCTGCCCTCGGACACTGACGGAAATGAGGGTTGACGCCTCTAGGCGCAAAAAGATGCCGTCGAAACTTCCGCTGATCGTCGCAGCATCAACGGGAAGCGCTTCCCAAGCCGTACTCGAGTCGTCCGGCAACCGCAGCAATTCGACGGGCGCGCTCGGATCCAGCGGACCTTTTGGCCACTCGGCGTGTAACAAGTAGCGGTAGCTTAGCGACGGCTCTTGATCGGCACCAAGTGTGAATTCCGCATCAGGGCTCAGAGAAACCTTGAAAAGCTCGTGCTGGCTATCCCTCAGAGTGAACGATTCATCAACATGTGAGATATTGCCGGCAACCGCCGGAAGGCCCAGAAACTCGCGTGCCGCCCTGACTTGGTACGGGTTCGAGTGCCAAACAGCGATGGGCAGCAGGTGCTTCTCGCCGTCTAGATCAACGGCGATGGATAGGTAGCAACTGCGTCCAAGCAATCGCTCCCGGAACTCGACGACAACACAACCCGGCTCGCTGGGCGCTAGCGGAGCCGGCGTTACTTTTTCAAGCGTCTTCGGATTCGACGCAAAGCAAAGCTTGACCGCGGAAATTGGTGTGTCGGCTGCCACGGCATTCCGGGCCACAAGTGTGGCGGTCGCCGCGCTCCCCACCCCAATGAATTCCCGCCGACTAAGCATGAGCACTCAGTTTCTCACGGGCGGCTCCCGCCAAGCCCGCATTTCTCACGACGTGGTGCGAGATGCGGGCTAGGTGCGCTGACGTCGGGAAAGCGGAACAATCGGCTCCACAATTTCGTCTTATAAGATGGATGGGTACGAATCGGAGGGATGTCTTGCCCATCAGTCAGGAATTGTTGGAAATCCTTTGTTGTCCAGAATCGAAAGTGCCGGTCGAGATGATGATCGAAAGCCAAGTCTCGCTACTGAACTCGCTGATCGAGGCTGGAAAGGCTAAATACGCCGATGGGAGCGCGGTCGACAAGCCTCTCTCGGAAGGCCTAATTACAACCGACGGCCAAACGATCTATCGCATTGACGATGACATCCCAGTGATGCTTATTGACCAGGCGATCGCGACCAGTCAGCTGGACGGCTGGTAGGCGTCAATCCAGAAGGAGGTCTTAATGAGTGGTTTCGAAACACTGATCAGTAGTCTCGGCCTTTCGTTCGTTTCGGGAATCAATCTTTACGCCACCCTGCTGGTCGTCGGCGTCGGCCAACACTTCGGACTCATCACTGGATTGCCCGACGAGTTGGAGATTCTCTCGAACCCCTGGGTCATTGGCGCCGCAGGCGTGATGTACCTGGTGGAGTTTTTCGCCGACAAAATCCCGTTCGTGAACACGGTCTGGGACGGCATACATACGTTCATCCGTCCGCTGGGTGCCGCCCTGCTAGTACTCGCCGCGACGCGTGATTTGGGTCCCGTGACCCAGGTACTTTCGATGTTGTTGGGTGGATCTGTCGCGCTAGGTTCGCACGCGACGAAAGCGAGTTTCCGGGCTTTGGCGAATACCGCTCCGGAACCAACAACGCAATCGGTAATCAGCGTTGCCGAGGACGTTGGCGTGGTCGGCCTCTTGGCTCTGACCTACAGCTACCCGCTGGTGGCGTTTGGAGTCATCCTGGTCCTGATGGTCGCGATGGCAATCGTAACGCCGCTCTTGTTTCGCACGATCTACTTTTTTGGCCGCTGCATATTCGGAATTGTCCTCAGCGTCGTGCGAGATGGCCCCCCGGCACGGCCCTATTGGCTCGACGAGGAATTCAAGGACACAATGCCGGAAGGCGAAATCCGAGCGATTCCCGCATTCGCGCGCTCGATCGCGGGGGTGCCACGAATGCGCAGCGGCTGGCTGACAAGGGGGCCGGATCGCTGTTCCTTTAGCTACATGCGCAGCGTTGGCGCTCGAACGATATCTCTTGCGGAAGAAAATGGACCGCCTGAAATTTCGGTGGAGCGTCGACTTCTATGCGACATCATCCATTGCGGCGGGAGCAGTTTGAGGTTTCCAGTCTCTAGTTGCGCTGAATCGATTTGTTGGCGGGTGCGGGGATGGACCGCGAAGACGATCGGCAGTCGCGTCGCAACCTTGGCTAGCACGCCCACGAGCCTCGAAAGTTGATCGAAACTATCGACGTTCGAAGGTCGGTGGAGCGTCGCCACGCCGTACGAGCCAGGCTCCAGACCCAGCCGCTCGAGCACCCGCGACTCGGCGGCTTTTCCGCGAAACCGCAGGAGCGTATCGATCATGACATTGCCGACAAAGTGAACTTTCTCGTCGGGAATCCCCTCGGCGCGCAGGTTCGCGAGTCCGGAGGGTTCGCTGACGAACAAGTCATCAGAAATTGAGTCGGTGATCAGTCGATTGATTTCTTCGGGCATCGAGCGATCGAAGCTGCGCAGGCCGGCCTCGACGTGGGCGACACGGATGCTCAATTTCGAGCAAACGAGTGCGGCAGCGAGAGTCGACGTCACGTCGCCGACTACGATGGTGATGTCGGGTTTCGACGCCTTGAACTCGGTTTCGAGCCGCCTCATGATCTCGGTTAGCTGCCCACCGGGAGTCGCTGCGCTACTCGAACCCACGCCTAAATGGCAGTCCGGCGCGGGCAGTTCCAACTCGTCGAAAAAGATGGCCGACATCTCAGGCGAAAAGTGTTGGCCCGTGTGGATCAGACGTGACTCGAAGCGAGGTCGCCGGCTAAGTTCTTCGACCAGTGCCGAAATTTTGATGAAGTTTGGCCGCGCACCAGCTACACACGCGACTCGAATTAGATGCTTACGGGCCACGGCTCACCAGAATAAACGTCAAGGGCGACGCACCGACGACGACGCGCTGGCTGCAGTATGCAGGATTGGAAAATCGGCAACGCCTCTGCTGCTTAGCCGCTCCCTCACGCTGTAGATCGCGTGTGCGGCCGTGTCGGCCAAGTGGCGACTGAACGCACCCTTGTGAACAAAGCGCAAGCGATCACCGTTTTCGCGCGTCAACTCGACGACCGATTTCTGCCGGCGGTTCACTTCGAGCTCTCTGACGGGCGGCTGCTTGGCTTCAGAAACATAAACCGGAAGGTACAGAGCGCCGTCCACCCTTATCTCGCCCACAGTATCAACGCGAAAGGCGAAGTGAACGCCCCCGTCGGAGCGATCGGCATCTTCTCGCGGAACGATTAGCAGGTGCTCACCCTTGAGCAGCAGAAAAACCCGGGTGCCAATTTCGAGTGGCGGCACGACCTCAGAATCAGCAGCAGGCTGCGCCCATTCACCGCCGTTCAACAAGTAGTCGGCTCCGTGCCTTCGCTGAATCTTGCGCTCAAAGTCAGGATCTCGAGTCCGTCCGAGCACTATCGCCAAGGCCGTCACCGCAACCGCGGCCACAATCGCCAACGGGTTCCGCGTAAGCACTAACGCCGCGGCAGCGATCACAGCGGCGATTCGAACGAAGTTCCAGGCGGGACTGCGGCGAAACTTTCTTATCGCCGGGATAATCAGGAGCGCCGAAAATATTCCGTAAAGCAGAACCCCGACTGCCCTTGGAACTCCGAAGGGCTTCAACGAGTTCACCGGGCGGCGTTCGCACAAGGTCGGGTCGGCGCGACGAATGCGGGTCGCCGTCGCCGGGTCCGATTCGCTCATGCTCCGAGATGCTTCTCAAACAATCCGGCTAATTCCGTCGAATGCCGCACTACGTCTTCGGCGCGCTCGGCTTCGACCATCACGCGTACCAGCGGCTCGGTGCCGGAATAGCGAACCAAGACGCGCCCGGTGCCGGCCAGTTCGAGTTCACAATCCGCAACCGCTTTTCGAAGCGATGGAATTCGCTGGAATGGCTTTTTCTCTCTGACTCGAACATTGACAAGCTTCTGAGGGAAAACCTTGAGTCGTTGCCTTAAGGCGCTAAGCGGCGCGCCCTGCTGGGCGACGATTTCAAGCATCATCAACGAGGCGAGTAGCCCGTCACCCGTGGTAGCGTTGTCGCCGAAGATGATGTGTCCGGACTGCTCTCCACCAAGAGCCGCGCCAGACCGCAACATCTCTTCGAGCACGTATTTGTCGCCCACGGGAGTGCGCGTCAGCATGATACCTTCGCTCTCCAGCGCCTTTTCAAGTCCCATGTTCGACATTACCGTCGCGACGACGGTGTTCTCGTGGAGTAGCTCGCGCTGCTTGAGTGCCATCGCGGCCGCCAGCAGTATGTTGTCGCCGTTAAAGTGTCGACCGTTTTCATCGACTAGCAAACAGCGGTCGGCGTCCCCGTCGAAAGCGATGCCGAGATCCGCCGAACTGTCGACGACACGCTCGGCGAGCTGATCCATAAACTGGGAGCCACAGTCGAGATTAATATTTCGTCCGTCCGGCTGATTGGCAACGAACTCCGCCGTGACGCCTAGCGCCTCGAAGACTTGCGGTGCGATCAACGAGGCTGCGCCATGGGCGCAGTCGACGACGACCTTTAGACCCGTCACACTCAAGTCGGCATCGATCGCGTTGATCAAATGACGGGCGTATCCTTGGGGGATTTCCGGCTCAATTGTTAGCTGCAGCTTTTTGGGCTTAGCACGTTTATCAAGTACCCTCGAGACCGCTTCATCGATCTCGGCCTCTTGCTGGTCGGGCATCTTGTACCCGAATGGCCCGAAGACCTTGATGCCGTTGTCTTCAAACGGGTTGTGCGAGGCCGATATCATCACACCGGACGAATAGCTGCCGCGTTCGGTCGCGTGAGCGACTCCCGGAGTTGTGATTACACCCGCATAGTGAGTGGCAACGCCGCCCGATTCGAGGCCGGCGGCGAGCGTTTGGGCGATCCCCTCGCTCGATTCCCGAGTGTCGATGCCTATCAGAACCGAAGGCTTCTTGGTCTTGACTAGGCGTTCCGCCAGCGCGACCCCCACAGCGAAGACGGTCGCACTATCTAGCGGTGGCTGCCCAGCGCGGCCGCGGATTCCATCGGTACCGAAAAGACTTGTAGACATACAAATAGGACGATTTCGCCGGGCGGAAAGGTCACAATCCCCAGCAACCAGCAGAGTCTTCGATTGTAGCTTTTTCGCCAACTTTTAAGAGCCTATCGGCGGCGACCGATTCTGAAAGTTGCGGGAAACGATCCAGTACACTGGCGAAAGCGGCATCGATGGCGGAATCATCTAGACAACGACTGTTGCAGGGCATGCTTGCGCACTACCCCTTCGTCGTCAAGAACTTCAAGGCCTATTTCGGAAACCTCTATCGCCGCAAGGTACTTCGCAGTTCGGTGGTAACGCCGTATTCCGCTATCTTCTACGCGACACACAAGTGCAACCTGGATTGCAGCTACTGCACCCAGAAGAACCCTGAAGTCTTCAGCGACGAACTCGACACTGCCTCGACAATCGACCTTCTACGCAATATCCGTAAAGACGTCGACACGCTGGTCATTACCGGCGGCGAATGCACGGTGCGAAATGACATCGAAGAGCTGGTCATCGCTTCGCGAGAGGACATCGGTTTTCGGTCGGTCTTGATCGTCACCAATGGGGTGCTGTTAGACAAGCGTCGAGCGATGTTGCCTTATCTGAATGGCCTAATCTGCAGTCTCGACGCAATCAGCCACGACGCTGGCGAGCCGATGTCGAAGTCCGCCGCCGTGCCGCATGTGATTGACAACTTGATGATGGCGAAAGAGGTTCTTCCGCCAGGAGCTATCACCGTCTCGTGCGTGCTCGAACAGTGGAACATTGGAGAGGCAGAGCGCATCCTCGAATTTTGTGGCGAAAACGGCTTTGTCTTCTCAGTGCAATCCGCCCAGAACAACGGCAAGTTTCCGAATTTCTCGTATCTGCAGGATCCCCGCTATCGGGATTTCGTTGAGCGCCTGATCGCCATGCGGAAGCAGAACACGGTCAAGATCAATGGCACGCCGAAGCTGTTGAGCACGCTGCTGCGATTTGAGGAATTCAAGTGCTACCCCACGATGTTTCCACGCGTCTACCCAAACGGCGATATTTTCTATCCCTGTGAAGTGCTGCGCAAGATCGCGGGGAATGTGTTGGAGGATGGCTCAATCGCAGCGGCGTTCGAACGCGGCCGGAAGCTTTACGGCGAGGTCCCGGAATGCAAGAACAACTGTTTCTTGTTTGGCAACGTGCTTTCGTCGTACTACGTCGAGGATTTCTGGGGACTGGCGGGCGACACGGTTCGGGCCCACAGTGGCTAGCCCATGAGACAACGAGTCAGCGCGGCCATTCTATTTATCTCCGCGATTACCTGTGCCCAGGCGGCGCAACTTTTTCCAGGCGTCAGCCGGACCTTGACGATCGATTCGCTGGACGAGCCAACGCTGATAACCGGGCTGACAGTCGATGCACCGCCGGGGACCGCCTGGCTTGTCATTGATCTAGCGCCAGACAGCGCCTCGCACGACATCGACTTGTATGTCCGTTTCGCTCAGCCGGTCGAGAAGACCACCAATAGTTTCATTGCGGACCACAGCAGCACTACCGTAGGCGGCGGTTCCGAGCACATTTTTATCCGAGACAGCAGTAGCCCGCCACTGCAAACCGGCATTTATCACGTCGGCCTATTCGTCAAAACGGTCGGCGAGCCGGTGCGCGTCACGGTGCGTGCTTCAATCGACTCGAGCGCGCCGCTCAGCACTTTTCTCTCGTCGACGTTTGAAAACGGCAACGACGAGGGCTGGACGCGCAATTTTCCAGTGTCGACGGTTCCAGGCGCCTCGCTCGGAAACTCCGAAAGCCAGCTGGGGGTCACCCAAGACGGCTTTTTGGTGCTGTTTGAGAGGGATGGGAATGCCCAGGTTCCCGACTTCGTGCATCGCGATTTCGCTGTTGCCGGGCCGCGATTTCTCGGCGATTTGTCGGGCCCGGCCGAGCCGCGCTTTGAATACGACTACCGTCATGATGACGGGCCAACGCCGTTGTTCCGAACGGAAGTCAGAATACTCGGAGCGGGCTCTGGCTACGCATTCATGGGTGACGTCCCAAAGGCGGGTAATTGGGTCCACCAGGTCGTTCCGCTTGAGGCCGCCGAATGGACACGTTTCTTTGGGATTGCATCGTTTGAAGAAGTTCTGAGTGGGCTGATTCGCGTCGAGGTCAGCATGGACCACGCTCCCGGCAATGAGACGGGGATGATCGACAACTTTTCATATATTGGCGAGCCTCCGGAGGTTCCCAGTGGATCACCAAACCCGACATCTTCAACGTTTGAACACGGGCTCGATGGCTGGACTCGTAACTACCCGCATGTCGGCGTTCGGGCGGCGCGGAATGGCGAGGAGAATGCCGCCCTGGCGATTGGCCTGGGGGGCAAAGACTCAGAAAACTTCATGTTGATGGTTGACGGCGACGGGTTCGATCGCGACTACGCCTTGGCGCCGGCGAAGTTCCTAGGTGACCTTTCAAAGCTCGATCGGCCATGGATTGAGTTTTACCATCGGCGCATCGACGGGGCGTTCCCGTTTTTTCAAATGAAGCTGCGGATGGTCGGTGCCGGTACAGCGTATGAACGCTCCGGCGCGCGTCCGCGAGAAACCTGGGAGAGGTTTCAAACCGCCCTTGATGAGGATTTTTGGCAGCGTGTCGACGGTGAGGCTAGTTTTCAAGAGGTGCTGTCGGCGGTCGAGCGATTCGAGATCAGTATGGACCTATCCGAGGGCCCGGAGGTCACCGGACTAGACAGCTTCCAACTTCATGAGCACTTCGTGGCACCGAATGGGCGCGCCCTGCAAATCGACCGCAACCGCATTGAAATCGAGGTGCCCGCCGGCGCCGAGCCATTCTTTTCAGAGAAGATCGAAATCAGCGCAAGCAACGGGACGATGGAGTGGGCAGCGTTTGTGACCGGCGGCGGCCCGTGGCTGGGGCTGCCGATGCTCACGGGGACAACGCCGGCGACCTTCGAGGTTCAAATCGACCCGACCGTCGTTTCGGCCGGGCTGTACGAGGCGGAGATCGAGTTTCGGCCGACTCTGTTCAGCAACCCTCGCCCGTCGGTAATGGTCTCGCTGCTGGTTGGCGAGGATCCGCGCGTCCCTAGGCTCAGCCAGGGCGGGGTGATCCATGCCGCGGAGTCTCAAGTCGCGGTATCCGCCGGCGCACTGGCCACCGCTTTTGGACGGCATCTTGCTGCCGACGACGAGGCGTTGGAGTTCGACTCGGAAACAGGTCGATTGCCCATCGCTGCGCAGGGTCTGGAGATGCGGGTCTACGGCGACGGTCCGCAGGCAGTCGGGCGCATCAGGCAGACCGGCTTCGTCGCTGCGCCGCTGCTATACGTCGGGCCGAACCAGGTAAATTTCCAGATGCCGTTCGACGTCGAGCGCATGTCGGCGGTTTGGATTGCCGCTGCGCGCGACGGAATTGAAGGTGAGCGCGAGATGGTATCTCTTGCACCTGCAGCGCCGGGCATTTTTGTGGGTGGGAATGGATTGGCGGCTGTCATCAATGACAACGGTGCATTGAATAGCGCGGCATCTCCGGCGGCTGTTGGAAGCATCGTGACGGTGTTTTTTTCCGGACTAGGCCCAGTCGAGCCGCGAATTCCTAGCGGAGCGCCCACGCCCTTCACGCAGCTGCATTTACCGAGCAGTTCGTTCTCGGCGCAAGTCGCCGGGCAAAACGCCTCAGTTGTGGGGGTGGCGATGACGCCTGGATTCGTCGGATTGGCCCAGATGTCTTTGGTCGTTCCGGAAGGCCTCGGCGCGGGCAAGGTTAGCCTGCAAGTCACCATTGCGGGCCGGGCGTCGAACGGCGTTTTGATCGAACTGAGGTGATGGATCTTCAGACCGCTCCGCGTCTATGGCGAAGCCGTGCATCTTGCGATAGAGCGGGCCATCGTAGCGCTGCGTTGACTTGAAGTGCTCGTGGCGACCGTCGCCTGCTTCGGGCTCGGCTAGCGCCATAATTTTCTTGCGGGCAGCCTCGTCGAGTGGCTCGAAATCACGGGCAATATTTACGTCGGCCATCAGTTGGTCCATCTTGAGGTAGCCGCGCACCAGTGAGGAAATAGGTAGGCTTAGCGCCCAGCGGACGCACATTTCCGCGGTTACTTTCGTGGTCGACGGGATTTCGGCCACACGTGGGCCACCACCCAGGGACTTCATGCCGAGCACGCCGACGTCTTTTGCATTGCAAATCGGCACGACCTGGCGCTGGAACGAGCGGTAGAAGTGGTCCATCGGATTGATGGGCATCTGCGCCGTCGCCCAGTCGTAGCCTTTGTTGAGCATCTTGGTGTGGATGCGGGGGTGCTTGTGGCCGGTGAAACCGATGTAGCGGACCTTGCCGGCTTTCTGCGCTTCGAGCGCGAACTTCAGGCCGCCTTTTTCAAAGACCCAGTCGGGGTCGTTGTCGTAGTTGGTCTCGTGGAACTGCCAGAGGTCTAGGTGGTCTGTCTGCAAGCGGCGCAGGCTAGTATCGAGGCATTCCTGGGCGAATTTGTAGTCGCGACCGGAATTTTTGGTCATCAAGAAGACTTTGTCGCGCTTGCCTTTTAGCGCGCGGCCCATGAATTCCTCGGCGTAACCGTCGAGGTAGACGTAGGCGTTGTCCCAAAAAAAGAGGCCGTTGTCGAGCGCCGCGTGCGCCAGCCTTAGGCCGGCCTTTTCGCCGTCGTCCTGGGCGGCACGGCCGAGATGAGCTCCACCGACGCAAAGGATCGGCACCTGCTCGTTGGTGCGGCCTAGGCGACGTGTCGGGATACCATTGCCGGAGTTTTTCTGGGCAATCGCCTGGCTGGCTAGAGCGGACATTGCGGTTGCTCCGATCGATGCTTTAACGAAGTCTCGGCGTGATTCCGACATGCTGGGAACAGTATACCGAGCTAGTTTTTTGGGGCCTGAGCGGGTTCTTGCTAGCATTCCACTCATGACTGTTCTCGCGGTTGCGGTGGGCGGCGCATTTGGCGCGGTCGCTCACTACGGGGTTTCCGTTTTGATGATGCAGCATCTTGGCGGGGGGTTCCCCTGGGGCACACTCGCGGCAAATTTGGTTGGATGCTTCTTGTTGGGGCTGCTGGACGGATTCGCTGTCTCGGGCCAACTGGTGTCGGCTGAGACTCGCTTGCTGTTGGGCACCGGGTTTCTTGGGGCGTTCACTACGTTTTCGACGTTTAGCGTCGAGGCGATTCGGGCGTTAGAAGTTGGCTAGTGGCTCGTCGCGGGAAGTTATCTACTAGTGAGCTTGATCGGAGGCCTCGCTCTTGCCGCCCTTGGAGCGACATTGGCGACCAAAGTAGCGGTGGGAGGTTGATGGGATGAGCACGGTTCGCGCGGCCGTTGTACAGATCGCGTCCTGCGTTTTTGACCGCGATGGGACGCTCCGCAAGATAGACAAATGGGCAGCTAAGGCGGCCGCCGAGGGGGCGCAGCTTGTGGTGTTTCCCGAAGCGCTGCTATCGGGTTACCCGAAAGGGCTAAGCTTTGGCGCGGTTGTCGGAAGTAGGACGGCGGAAGGACGCGAGGATTTCCTGCGCTACTTCGACAGCGCGATCGATGTGCCGGGCGAGGCTAGCGCCGAGCTGCAGCGCATTGCTGCCGAGCATCACCTCTACATGGTGGTCGGTGTCATCGAGCGCGATGGCGGGACTCTGTACTGCACATTGCTCTATCTCGCGCCGGACGGCGCTCTGCTCGGCAAGCACCGCAAACTCATGCCGACCGCCCAAGAGCGCGTCGTTTGGGGCTTCGGCGATGGATCAACCATGCCTGTTCTAGACACCGCGATCGGCAAGTTGGGTGGGGTAATTTGTTGGGAAAACTACATGCCGCTGCTGCGAGCGCATATGTTCGCGCAGGGTGTTGAGCTCTACTGCGCTCCGACGGCTGATGATCGCGACACATGGCTCGCCAGTATGCAGCACGTTGCGTTGGAGGGGCGCTGTTTTGTTTTATCCGCATGCCAGTACCTGACTCGGGGCGATTGCCCGGCGGACTACTCAGCGCCAGGCGCGGGCGAAGTTCTCATGCGGGGCGGCAGCTCGATCGTCAGCCCGTTTGGGAAAGTGCTGGCCGGTCCTGTATTTGACGCTGAGACGATTCTTGTAGCTGACCTCGACATGGATGAGATCACGCGGGGCAAGTACGACTTCGACGTGAGCGGCCACTACTCAAGGCCGGATGTGTTCCGGCTAGAGGTCGATTTGCGAGAGAAAAAATCCGTCGTTGGTAGCGGAGACTGTCGAGAGGAAGGCTCGTAGTTCCATGTGACAGTCGCGGCCTGTGAGGTCATCGTGGCCACGAATCGAGAACTTTGGCAACGGCTTCATGGCCCATCTTTTTCGCCCAGGCTTGGGGTGTCGCCCAGGCCTCCGCATCAGGTTCCGTGACGGAGGCCCCTCGGCTCAGCAGTAGTTTCGCCATCTCGGCGCGTCCCCAGCGGCAGGCCCAACCAAGGGGCGTACTCTTCAGCAAGTCATCACGGCAGTCAAGCCTCGCGCCCGCGTCGAGGGCAGCCTTGGCGAACGCGATGGCTTCGTCCTCGGTCACATAATCTCGATAGGCAGCGATTTCGTGCAGCACAGAACTGCCAAATTTGCTTCGAATATTGACGTCGGCGCGCTCCAAAACCATTTGGAAACAGGTGAGGTAGGTAGCTCGGTCTAAATCGGAGTGCGCCCAGGGTCCGCGCATGTGATTCCAGAAGTAGATCGGCTGCGTGAGGATGCGGTACCAACGAGGATCGTCGCGCGACCAGTCCGTGCGGTCGAGCGTCATCTGGACAATCTCGGCGCCGCCGCCACAGGCGCTGCCCCACAGCAGTTCTTCTACTAGCTCGGCCTTAGAGTTCTTTTCGCGCGGCAGCTTCCCTTGGTCGGCGTATTCGAGCATTCTCTTCGCTAGATCGGTTTCCCTGTAGTGTGCGACGGTCGCGGGCTCAATTTCGCCTCCATAGCTCTCGAGTAGACTCACCATCTTTGTGTCGCGCTGGCTGTAGGCGCTATAGACCGGGGTGCCGCTGGCATAGACTTTGCCATTGGGGTCGGCGCCACGTTTGAGTAGGAGCTCGGCCATCGCGTACTTGCCCGTTCCGGCGGCATGCCAGAGCGGCATGCCCCAGCTCTGAACAGAGCCCTCCAACTCGTCAAACGCCATGCGCTCGTCCGGGTCGAGGCCGAGGTCGAGCAGGAGCGTGAGCATGTCGAAGCGGTCGTGCTGAACCGCGATTCGGAGCAGTCCACCCCAGTGCTATCGGGTTAACTAGCAAGCCCTCTGCCTTGAGCCGCCGGACGTGGTCGGCGTCCGCGAGTGCGACGGCGGCCCGGACGGTTAGCATGGCTCCTGCCGCGCGTAGAAGTTCGGCGACTGCTAGGAACTCGTCGACTTTCACGGGACCGTGCCAGCCACCACCGACCGCGTTGTCTAGCGGCGTGCGACCGTTGGGATCCAGCCAACCGGGGTTGGCCTTTCGATCGAGCAGCAGTTGAACGATTGCTAAATCGCGAGTCGCGGCGGCGACATGCAGTGGCGTCCAGACCCGTCGATTCGGAGTGTTGATCAGGGCCGGCTCAGCGTCGAGTTTTTCGATTACGGCCTTTTTGTCGCCGCTCATGATTGCCCGCGCTAGCTGATCGGAGTTCGCCGCCGTGGAGCCCGCGGCGGATTTCTCTTCGACCCGCCGCTGTTCCGCCTGTTCGATGATCGCGACGATATCGTCGTAGCCTCGCTCCCGGGCGATCGTCATCGCGGTTGTCGCGCCTCGGCGTGGATGGATGCCCTTGTTTGCGTCCGCGCCGTGCTGCATCAGGAGCCGCACCATCTCGGGAGCGCGCGCCATCACGGCGTAGTGGATCGGGCGATGCTCGTTGGTCTCGGACATGTCCATGTTGACGAGTTCGGGCCTGGCGCGAATCATCGACTCCACTCCATTTAGATCGCCCGCGCGGGCGGCCGCGGCGAGGCGTTCGACCGTAACTCCATCGATGAAGGCCTTTAACTTCGGCCAACTGTCGAAACCGTAGGACCGCGCGAGAACGAGTTGGGCGTTGTGGAGTGCGAACGTCTCTGGATCGGCGCCTTGGTAACGCCTCGCGACCTCGGCAACGGCGTCCGGATTGCCGGAACGATACTTCTGCAATAATTCCTTCGCCTGACGTTTGACCTGATCGAGATCAGGCTTCGCCGGAAGGGTGCGTGTGGGCAGGGGCTTGCTCATGATGAGACTCCTTCTTTGCCGCACGTGAGGCGCTGGCAGGTAAGCTCGGTGTCCGCGCCCTCGGGCCAAAAAGAGTTCATCAAACGGATGTGAAGTAAGAACTCAACTCAGGCGGACTCAGTCCTTCCCGCGGACACGGCGGCGACCCGAAACGCCACATTTACTATAAACGGGAGCGGGTTTTAGTCGTGAGAGGTCCGTGGCAGGGAAGAAAGCGAAAATCTTCTCGCCCGACGGCGTAGGCCGGCGCGCGTTTCGGTGGCGCGAACGTCAGTGAGTGCGTTGGCGAAGGGCCGACGCTCGACGCGTTGACCTAGTCCTGCTCGTGGATTTCCACCAGGACCAAGCTCGACGTCTCTCGCAAATCTTCGGTCCCAACGCACTCACTGACGCTCGCGCCACCGAACGACTGGGCGATCAACCCTAATTTTGTTCGCGATCGCGGAACTCTTCGTACCAGTTCTCGACGATGTAAATCGATGGTGGATTTCGATCGGAGTCGCCGGCGTCGGCTGGTTCGATCAAGAGGAAACGGCCGTCTGGGCGAACATCGTAATCCCATAGCTCGCCTTCCAGCCCGGGATGCGCGAATAACTTCTTGGCTCGCCCAAACGAAAATTCTTCGGCCGATGAAACACGCACGGCCATCAAGTCGCGATCATTGGCCACGTAGAAAATTTCCTTGCCGTCGCGGCTCCAGCGAGGCTGCAGACCGCCACCTCTTGAAATCGTGGCGCGAAACTCGCGGTCGGGGAACGAGGTAACGTACACTTCCCAAGAGCCGGCTTCGTACGAGCAATAGGCAACGTAGCGGCCGTCGGGAGAAAACTGAGCCCAGCGCTGTCGGAAGTTGCTCTCGAGAAATACTTTCGGCTCGGCATCCCCGGATGGGTCGGCCCGCCGGATTCTGACCCCGTCTCCGTAAAGCAGCACTCGGCCGTCGGGCGACCAGTCGAAGGTCATGCTGTTGGCGACAACCGTGCCTTTTATCGCTCTCGATTCGCGGCCGGCGTTTGCCGGCCGAACAAAAATTTCCCTCCCACCTTGCCGAGTCGCACCAAACGCAATCTCGTCGCCCGAGGGCGACCAAACGGGGGCCCTGCCAAATACTTCCGGAGCCGAACTCAGACGCGTGCTCGTGCCCAAATCGAGATCCGAGGCCCAGACATCCTCGCCCCTTCCGCTGTTCTCGTGCCAAGCAACGCGACGGCCGTCGGGTGAGAGTTCAGGCCCGCCGCCGCCTTAGCTTCGCGCTGGAAGCGTTTCCGCAACTCCTCGTCGCTGACGACGTTGGGCGCGAGAAATTTGAGCGCCACTTTGCGGCCAAGCTTGGTGTCGTCTGCCAGCCAGACCTCGCCCATGCCCCCGGCGCCGAGCTTTTCGAGGGTTTTGTAGTGGCTAATTTCGCGGCCGACCACGTTATGGCGATTCTAGCGCGAGACGAGCGGTCATTTCCGTCTCGATCGGGTTTCTTGATGAGTCGGTGGCGCGCGGTTCACCGAATGACGAACCGTTAACGCATTATTCGGTTGTGGCTAACTCGCCCGACTATGGCCCTGGCTCTTGTACTTCTCCAACAACGCCTTCAAATTCTCCACAATTTCCGGGTGATCGTTGTATAGATTGTTGTCCTCGTGGCGGTCGGCCTCAATGTCGTAGAGTTGACCGGGCGGGTCGCCGGGCTTGCCGCCTTCCCAGTTGTCGATGCCGGATCCCTGGCCGTCGATAAACTTCCACTTTCCTTGGCGGATCGCAAACGTGCCGTTAACGGAATGATGCACCGTTGCCTCGCGTAGTGGTCCGGTGTCCTCGCCCAGCAGAGCCGGGAGAATGCTGACGCTGTCTTCGGCGGCGTTCGCCGGAATCTCGATGCCGGCGATCTCCGCCGCCGTGGCCATGATGTCGGTTAGGCAGACGGTTTGGTCACTTGTCGTTCCAGCGGCGATCCGAGCCGGCCAGCGGGCGATGAAGGGCTCGCGGTGGCCGCCTTCCCAGGCGTCACGCTTTTTGCCGCGCTGCGAGGCGTGGTTGGCGTAATGGCCGAATTCTTGAATATGTCGCGGGTCCCACTCCGCGCCGTTATCGCTTGAAAGGATAAACAGCGTGTTCTCTGCAATTCCCTTGCGATCGAGCGCATCCATGACCTTGCCGACCATCGCGTCCACTTCGGTCACGAAATCGCCGTACTTGCCAGCCTCGCTGTTGCCGACAAATTCCTCGGTCGGCACCCACGGCCAGTGGGGCGCCGCAAGCGGAAAGTACAAGAAGAACGGCTTATCCGCATCGCGCACCGCGCGGTCTTCGATGTATTGCACCGCGTGCTCGGTGAGATTCGGCAGCACGTTGAAGAAATCAAAACCCTCGGCAGCCTCGCCCGGCCGCCAGAATACCTCCTCCTCGCTGCGACCCGGCTCGTGAACCGTCGCCGGCTTCACGCACTTGTTGTTCTCCAGATACACGTACGGCGCCATGTCTAACGACGCAGGAATGATGTAGGAATATGCGAAGCCCTGCGTCGCCGGCCCGTCAGTCACCGGCTTCGTGAAGTCAATTTCAAGGCCCTCGGGTTTGGCGAACTCTGTCGCGCCCATATGAGCATTCGCCGTGTCGCGCTCTTCCCACGTCTGAGGCTCGGAAATTGTCTGCCAGTTGAGGCCTAGGTGCCATTTGCCGACAACGCCGGTGTGATAGCCGTTTTCGCGCAGCATCTCAGCCACGGTGATGCGGTCGGGCTCAATTAAGGCCTTGGAATATCCAGAGAGCACGCCCCTCTTGAGCCGGCTGCGCCAAGCATAGCGCCCTGTGACCACTCCGTAGCGGGTGGGCGTGCAGACAGCCGAGCCTGAGTGGGCGTCGGTAAAGCGCATGCCCTCGGCCGCGAGCCGGTCCATATTGGGCGTAGGAATCTTCGAATCGGCGTTGTAGCAGCCGAGATCGCCGTAGCCCATGTCGTCGGCCATCAGGAAGATAATATTTGGTTTTTGCGCCGGCTCCGGCTCGGGAGCAGGCGATCCGCAGCCATATGCGGCTAGGCCCGCGCCGGCGGCGGTAAGCTGTTTGAGGAAGTTTCTGCGGTTCGTAGTGGCGGTCATATCGATGAGGGAGATTGTAGCCTACTCAGTAAGATCCGCCGATTTGGCCGCCTGCACACCCTACTCGGCGGTTGGCTACACCTTATTATCATGTGTCGATTGACACGCGAAATCTCTGCTCTCGACTTGACCGCGCCTATATAACCGCCTAGAATCGAGACTGGGATACCAAGGACGAGTCTCGTTTGCTCGATGTTGGATATCGAAAGAGAAACTCTGGAGAATCAGAGTGCGTATTAGGAGCCAGAGGGGTTGCATGGGTCGAAATAAGATGGTTCGTCTAGCACTGCGGTGCCTTGCCGTGTTCACCTTTCTAGCGATCCTCGCGCCACTGAGCGCACAGCAACCTCCTAAGGCACTCTCGGCTAAGGAAGAGAAAAAACGGCTGAACCGGCTGCGCAAGGAATTGCGTGGGCCGTTTAAACGCTGGCTGGACGAAGACGTCAAGTACATCATTTCGGGCGAAGAGCGCAAAGCATTCGTTCAAATGAGCACGGACGACGAGCGCGAGAACTTCATCGAACAGTTCTGGCTGCGCCGCGACCCGACTCCCGACTCGATGGAAAACGAGTATAAGGAAGAGCACTATCGCCGGATCGCATACGCGAACGAGCGTTATGCGTCGGGCATCCAAGGATGGAAGGCCGACCGGGGCCGCATCTACATTGCTTACGGGCCACCAGACGAAATCGAGTCGCGCCCCTCGGGAGGCCAATACCAACGGCCCTATGACGAAGGCGGTGGATTTACGTCGACGTACCCGTTTGAGATCTGGCGATACCGCTGGCTCGAGGGCATTGGCAGCGACATTTTGCTCGAGTTCGTCGACCCGACGATGACGGGCGAATATCGCCTGACAATGGATCCGTCCGAAAAAGACGCCTTGTTGAACGTACCGGGTGCGGGTCTGACGCTGTCGGAACAAATGGGTCTGACAACGAAGGCTGACCGCTTTCGACGGACGGACGGCACTCGCATGGGATCGCCAATCGGTGGTGCACAGTCGATGCGCTACAACCAGTTCGAGCGGCTGCAACTCTATGCGAACATCTTCAAGCCACCGGCCGTCAAGTTCAAAGATCTTGAAGCCATTGTCGATTCGTCGATTGAGTACAACACGCTGCCGTTTGAGGTCGACATCCACTATGTGCGCGTGACAAACAGTTCGGTTCTGACGGGCGTCACCGTGATGCTAAAGAACAAGGACCTGGTCTTCAAGGAAGAGGACGGCCTCCACAAAGCGGTCGCGAATATATTCGGCCGACTGACTACCGTTACGCGCCGGGTTCACACAACGTTCGAAGACACCGTAAGCATTCAGACGACTGCCGAGCGCCTGCAAAAAGAGTCTGATCGCGCGTCAATCTATAACAAGTCCGAGGCGCTGTTGCCGGGAATGTACCGCCTGGAGTTGGTCGTGAAAGACCTCGTTGGCGAAACCATGGGAACGTATCGCACGGCGTTACGGGTGCCTACCTATGACGATGAGACGCTTGCCTCGAGTTCGCTCATATTGGCGGACAAGATCGAGCGCGTCCCTGTGCGGTCGCTCGGCACCGGCCAATTCGTGATCGGTAGCTCGAAGGTTCGGCCGCGGCTCGGTGACGAGTTCAAGCGCAATGAAAAGATGGGCATCTACATGCAGGTCTACAACTTAGGTCAGCATGAAGAAACTCAAAAGCCGGAAGGCAAAGTAACCTATCAAATCGCCCGCATGGACAACCCCGATGAGTTACTGCTCGACTTCAGCGAAGACGTCAGCACGATTCGCGGTGCCTCCGCGCGTCAGGTTGTAATCGAAAAGGTGCTGCCACTTAGCAGCCTGGAACCGGGCGACTATCGCCTCAGCCTTCAGGTTGACGACAGCATCAAGAATGAATCGCTGAGTCCTACCGCTACGTTTAAAGTGCTGTAGTACCATCCACCATTAGGCAAATGCAAGCATCGAAACAACACGACACGGTGGCCTTAGCTAGGTGTTCACCGGCATTGTTGTTTTTAGGCTTGGCCTTTATCTTGGCCGCGGCGCCCGCGCACGCGCAGATGAATGGCAGCCTCGGCGGATTGGTGAGAAACGACGCAGGCATTCCGCAAATGGGGGCTCTGGTCACGTTGCTCAGTGCCGACGGCGGTGAGGCGCGCAAAGCTTATAGCGATCATGACGGCTCATTTGAATTCGCCAAACTGAGCCCCGGAAGCTACGGCATCACCGTTGCTCTGTCTCAGTTTTCTCCCGCCACGAGCACCGGCCTTGCCGTCAAAGCCGGCAACCGCACATATCTCGATGTCAACCTGCGGGGGTTGTTTGCCAGCTTACGGCTCAACTATGCCGCCTGCAGCGAAATTAGCGACATGACCAATCGCTGGAAGTGGATTTTGCGGGCGAACTATTCGCGACGCAACGTCCTCCGTTTTTCGCCGGTTGACACTTGGCAGGACGAACGTGATCGGGTGATGCGGCGTTTGAGCGGAACTTTCACAGACACCCATGCCTTTGCGCGAGTGAGTACCAGTATGGGCGTTCGGCCCTCAGGATTGGCAAACCAGTCTGACCTTGGCAGCGCTTTTGCCGTCGCCACATCGCTATTCGGAAACAATGATGTGACGGTCAGCGGCAACATGGGCGTGGCCAGTCCGACACTGGCAAATTCGACGACGGCATTCCGTACAACTTATACCCGTGACCTCGGAATTGCGACCCCGGAAGTTGCACTAACAGTTCGTCAGTTGCAGGCATCTTCGGCGGCCTCAAACGGGATTTTCGGTTTCGGCCAAAGCGGGCAGGCGACGCCCCGGCTCGAGACAATTTCGCTTGAGCTCGGCGACAGCGTACAAATCGGCGAGGCAACGCGAGTTGAATACGGTGTGCTCTACGAAGCGGTTCGATTCGTCAATCGACTAGAATTTATTAGCCCTTACGCGAAGGTCGTTCACAAAATTTCACCTGAGCGTGAAGTCGAGTTGAGCTACTCGTCCGGTGTTCCACCGACTGCAATCTCATCGCCCGCCGCCGGCCATGCTCTTCAAGGCCAAGTCGACAGTCTCGGGATGTTCCCGCGAGTCGCAATGGTTGGCGGACGTCCGACCGTGCAGCGAGCCCACCATATGGAGGTCGCTTTCCGAGAGCGCTTCGGCAAAAACATGGTTGAGGCCGCGGTCTTCCAGGATTCGATCAACGATGTCGCGGTCGCCGCGAATGTGCCTGACGGCATGTTTACCGATGGCAACCTCGTCCCCGACTTGTTTTCACGCACGGCGACGCTCAATGGCGGCACGTTTCGGGCTCCAGGTGTGCGGGTTTCTTACGCTCGGAAATTGCGCGACCGGCTGCAAGCAGCGCTTGGCTACGGACTGACCGGCGTTCTCACGCCGACCGCGGACCAACTGCAAACGAACTCGGCCGATGAGTTGCGAGGAGTACTCGCGTCGAAGGGCGCGCACATGATGCTTGCATCGGTTTCGGCCGAACTACCGCGTGCGGACACAAAAGTCACGGGATCGTATCAGTGGGTTAGCCGGCAATCGGTGATCTCGGCTGACCTCTACAACGACTTTGCCGCGCAGTCGGATCCAGGATTAAACGTTCGTATCCGTCAGCCCCTGCCGTTTAGCGGCAGCTTGCCGGGCAAATTTGAAGCCAGCGCGGATTTTCGCAATCTACTCAAATCCGGCTACCTCCCGCTACAGGCGGCCGACGGTCGGATGATCTACTTATTGCAAGCTATTCGCAGCTACCGTGGGGCGCTCAGCTTCATCTTTTGACCGAGCGCTTTTGCATTGGGAGTCGGGAGAATCCATGAACCGTCGTGAACTTGTGTGTGCCCTCGGAGCGACCGCATTGGTACTGCCCGCGACCCTACTTGCTAAGGAATGGACTACGCTGCGCGTGGTCGTGCAAGATGACAATGGTCGGCCCGTTCCTAGAGCCGCGGTAATCATTCGCGAACTGAAGGGCAAGAAGCTCAAGAAAATCGGGACAACGTTCGAGCTCAAGACCAGCCTCGAGGGCAGTGCCCCGGTCCCTCCGCTGCCGCGCGGGCACATTCTGGTCCAAGTGATCACCAAGGGATATAAGACTCACGGTTCACAGGTCCAACTATCCGAACTGGAGCAGACCCTTACAATCAAGCTGGAACTCCCGCAGGAACAACACTCGGTTCACAAAAAATAATTTCGCCTTGAGGCGGCGCACGTCCTCGGAATCGCGAGGATGGGCATCGGAGTCGAAGGCAAGAAAAGCAGGAAATTGCATGCGTCTATTTGTAGCACTAGAACTTAACTCGAAGGTGATCGCGAATCTCACTGAATTGGTGCGCCGGCTTTCGACGATTTCGCCGGTCCACTGGGTTCACCCGCAGAATATGCATGTCACGCTGAAATACGTCGGCGAGTGGGATGAAAACCGGCTTGAGCAAATGCTTCGCGCTCTCGACGAAGTGAAGATTAAAGTTCCAGTGAGCGTTCCTCTCGCAGGTCTTGGGTTCATCCCGGCCGGGCCGAATCCGCGCATATTTTGGGTGGGAGCAGAGAATACACCGCCGCTGCGTCAGTTGGCCAGTGCAGTTGACGCAACGCTCTCGCCGTTAGGGATTGCGCCCGAGGTCCGCCCGCTTGAACCTCATCTCACTTTAGGGCGGATGAAAGAAAGTCAGGATCTCACTGAGATGCATGAGGCGATTGAAGAATTGCCCAGCCGCGATTTTGGCACGATTACGCCTGATCGGTTCGTGCTATTTGAAAGCACGTTGACGCCGAACGGAGCGATTTACCGCAAGGTCCAGGAGTTTTCGTTCCTAAGCGGCCCAGTGGCCGATGTCGAACGCCGACCAGGATCTCGCCAGTTCGCATTGGGCTAGTGGCCGAGTGAAAGCAACCTGAGTCGGGTTAGGTGCGGTTCTACTAGCGATTAGAGCCGTTGACTTGTGCAGGACGTCCGGTACTGTTCTAGTTCTCGGTAGACGTCGATGGGACGAAGCCGGAAACCCTGGACCGTCGCCAGAGTTTTTCCCTCGCCGTACCAAATGAAATTCCGGCCCATTAGACATCTCAGGTCAAGTAGTTTTCTCCGTAACTGCCGAATATTGACTCTTCCCCAGGGGCCAGGTTTTGCCGGCTTGGTCACGCGAACTCGACGTAGTAGGGCGCTGGCCTTGCGCGTACTTTGCTACCGCCCGCTATCCCAGTACGATGTAAGCCCGTGAAGTTGCATCAGGCGCCGTAGGAGAGCCGACAGCAACTCCAACCGTAAAGCGTTGGCTCCGTCTGACTTTGCGGCTTCAGGCTTGTCGTGAACCTCGAAAAACACACCGTTAACGCCGGCTGCGACGCCGGCCCTCGCTAGAGTCTCGATGAACTCAGGCTGCCCTCCGCTCGCGTCACCCTGGGCTCCGGGTAGCTGTAGGCTATGGGTTACATCGAGAACGGTTGGGTAGCCTAATTTGCGCATGATCGCTAGTGCTCGGAAGTCGACTACGAGATTCTGGTAACCGAAACTACTGCCGCGTTCCGTGAGGACGATTTTTTCGTTGCCCGTGGAGGCCACTTTTTCGGCGGCGTATCGCATGTCCCAGGGCGCGAGGAATTGTCCTTTCTTGATATTGACCACTCGCCCGCTGCTGCCGGCCGCAACAAGCAGGTCGGTCTGGCGACATAGAAATGCCGGAATCTGGACGACATCGCAGACTTCCGCTACTTGCTCGACCTGATCAGGCTGGTGAACGTCAGTGAGAATCGGCAGCCCGGTCTCGCGCTTGACCTCAGTCAACACCCGCAGACCTTCTTTGAGGCCTGGCCCTCGGAACGAATCGACACTCGTCCGGTTCGCCTTGTCGAATGAAGCCTTAAAGACCGCCGACAGCCCCGCAGCCCGTGCAGCTTCGGCTACCGCCCTGCCGATCTTGATTGCATGCTCGTGCGATTCGATCACGCAGGGTCCGGCTATGAGAAATAGATCGTCCGAACTCAACATTTCCCAGACAGATTTTGCCATGCCTTCGTTTATCGCACGTCCGCGGCGGCGGCTTTACATCTCTGACGGCTTTGCCGGGCCGTTTGGCTGGCCTCGACCAGAGGCCGACGCTTCCCGCCGCGGGTGCGCGCCCCAATTTCGAGGCGACGGCGCGCGTCGACGATTGGTCGGATCGCTTGACGCCCTCGGCCAGCGGTGGTCAGATGAAGGGAGTTCTCGGGGCGATCGTATGCGCCGCGCGGCAGGACGAAAGGACTCGTCACTATGAGCGATCAAACGGGGTGGCCCAGCGACGCCAATCTGGCTTTCGCGGAGAGTTTGTACGCCGACTACCTGCGCGACCCGGGCTCGGTGACAGCCGAATGGCGAGCATACTTCGAGCAATTTCCAGGCGGCCCTGAAAGTTTCAACGGCGTGCCTCCCCTCGTTGAGGGCCATGAGAGCGCTCGGCTGACGTCTACTCAACAGCACACGGTGTTCACCCACCCTGAGACTGATGCGGCGCTGCAAGACCGCATCGATAAGCTCGTACGTGCCTATCGCGTCCGCGGACACATGATCGCCGATCTTGACCCGCTCGGGATTCCGCGCGATTCTCCACCAGAGTTGGAACCCGGTTATTTCGGGCTAACTCAAGCGGACATGAGCCGCACTGTGTCGTCGAATTCGCTGACCGGTTGGGAGGCGCCGAATGTCGGCGCGTTGATCGAGCGCTTGAAAGAAACTTACTGCCGTTCGATCGGCGTCCAGTTCATGCACATTGACGACATGGCTGTTCGCGAGTGGTTGCAGGAACGAACAGAGGGTTCCGCCAACCATCTGCAACTGAGCCGCAAGCGACAATTGCGAATTTTCACGAGGCTGACTGATGCCTCGATGTTTGAAGAGTTTATTCAAAAAAAATACGTGGGCGCGAAGAGCTTTTCGCTCGAAGGCTGCGAAAGCCTGATCCCGTTACTTGACCTTGCGATCGAACGCGCCGGTGACAATGGGGTTGATCAAGTGGTGCTGGGCATGGCGCACCGCGGCCGGCTGAATGTACTTGTCAATATTTTGGGTAAGAGCGCCCAGGAGATTTTTAGGGAATTTGACGACGCCAACCCCGACAAGTATCAAGGGCGCGGCGATGTGAAATATCACCTCGGCTACCGTAGCGATTGGACCACAGCGAAAGGCAACAAAGTCCACCTCGCGCTGTGCTTCAACCCTAGCCACCTCGAATTCGTCAACCCAGTCGCCATGGGTCGCATGCGGGCTAAGCAGGACCGATATTACGCGGGCCAACGAGAACAAGGGTTGGTGATGCTAATTCACGGCGACGCGGCGTTCGCCGGCGAGGGCATTATTCAGGAGACGCTCAATTTGAGCGAACTGCCAGGTTATACCGTCGGAGGGACCGTTCACATCGTCCTGAACAATCAGATCGGCTTCACGACGCGTCCCGACCAGGGCCGGTCAACGACTTACGCGTCAGGGATCGCGAAAATGCTGCAGATCCCGATTTTTCACGTCAACGGAGAAGACCCGGAATCGGTCGCGCAAGTCGTTCGTCTGGCGATCGATTTTCGCAACAACTTCCACCAGGACGTTGTTATCGACATGTATGGCTACCGCCGCCATGGCCACAACGAGAGTGACGAGCCGAGTTTTACCCAGCCGCTCATGGTGCGGGCGATTGCGCAGCGGAAATCCGTTCGTGAGGGTTATCTCGAACACCTGCTGGGTCAGGGCGGCGTGACCGAGGAAGAGGCCGACCGGATTGCGTCCGAGCGGCGCGGGCACCTTGAGCAAGAGCTCACGGCGGCTCGCAGCGAGGACTACGTGGAGTCAGGCGGACGCCGCGGCAGCCACTGGAGCGGGTATCAGGGCGGGTCGGACGAAAGCGTCCCCGACGTCGATAGTGGGGTCGACAACAAGCGCTTACGTGCGTTGCTCATGAAGCTCGCGGCAAAACCGAAGGACTTCAGTGTTGATCGCCGCATTGAAAAACTTCTCAAAATGCGCGAGGAAATGGCACAGGGTGAACGCCAACTTGATTGGGCCGCCGGCGAAGCGTTGGCCTACGCCTCAATATTGACTGAGGGGCTCAAAGTACGTATGACGGGACAGGACTGCGAGCGCGGAACGTTTAGTCATCGGCACGCTGTTCTGCGCGATACACAGTCGGGAGAGGCCTACGTGCCGCTCAAGAACCTGTCGTCACGCCAGGCGGATTTCGAGGTTCACAATAGCCCACTTTCCGAAGCCGGCGTACTCGGCTTTGAATGGGGATACAGCCTTGATTGGCCCGACGGCCTAATCATCTGGGAAGCTCAGTTTGGAGACTTCGCGAACACCGCGCAGGTCATCATTGATCAATTCATCGCAAGCGGTGAAGACAAGTGGGGGCGGCTGAGCGGTCTGGTGATGCTACTGCCGCACGGATTCGAAGGTCAGGGGCCGGAGCATTCCAGCGCTCGCTTGGAACGATTTCTACAGCTTGCGGCCGAAGACAACATGCAAGTTGTCAACCCGACGACCCCCGCTCAAATTTTCCATGCTCTGCGCCGACAGCTGGTGCGCCCCTGGCGCAAGCCGCTGGTAGTGATGAGCCCCAAGAGTTTGTTGCGGCATCCGAAGGTGAAATCAGGATTGGACGAGCTCAGCTCGGGAACGTTTCAACGCATCATCGTCGACCGGGTTGAACACTCGTCCGCCGTCAAGAAACTGCTGCTTTGCTCGGGCAAGATTTACTACGAATTACTCGCCGCACGGACTGAAGGCGCTTTCGAAGACGTGGCGCTGGTGAGGTTTGAGCAACTCTATCCGCTCAACGACAAGACGGTCATCGACGCGCTCAAGCCGTTTGCGGCTGATGTTCCCGCGGTGTGGGTTCAAGAGGAACCCGAAAACATGGGCGCATGGACATACTTGCGAGCGCGTTTTCTAGACAAGTTGCCGGATGGTCGACCATTCTCGGGGATTTTTCGCCACGCCTCGGCAAGCCCGGCAACAGGCTCGGCGGGAAGTCACAAGATGGAGGAACAACGATTGTTCGACGCCGCCTTCGGCGCAGCTAAGGTTTAGCGATTTACCAAAGGAAATTCGATGTCAGTAGAAGTGATCATTCCGCAAGCGGGCGAGTCGATTACCGAAGTCCAAGTCGGCGAATGGCGTAAGAGCGTCGGAGACCGGGTCGAGGTCGACGAAGTGATCGTCGAGATTGAAACCGACAAGGCGGCGATCGAACTGCCGGCCCCGGTCGCAGGGCGACTGTCAGAGATTCGATTAGAGACTGGCGCCGACGCGGCCATAGGCGATGTCGTCGCGATCATCGAAGAAGGCGCGGATGGAAACATCTCAGCACCCGCAGTGAATGCTCCCGCCGATGAGCCCGCGGTGGTGGAGGAACCGCGCGTGATGCCGGCTGCGGCGCGCGTCATCGCTCAGAACGATTTGACGACGGCGGAGGTTGAGGGGACGGGCCCGGGCGGACGAATTCTCAAAGAGAATGTTGAGCAGCTGCTCGAAAAGCGTGTAGCGACGGCCCCTCCTGAACCCGCGGCACCCTCCGTTCTTTCGCCTCCGCCCGATGCATCAGCGCCCGGCGACCGCGAGGAACGAGTCGTCCCGATGACGCCCATGCGCAAAGTCATTGCTCGTAATTTGGTTCAGGCGCAGCAAAACGCGGCGCTGCTAACTACATTCAACGAAGCCGACATGTCGGCGGTGATCGAAATCCGCAAGAAACACAAGGAAGGCTTCATCGCCGCGCACGGCATCAAGCTAGGCTTCATGTCGTTTTTCGTAAAAGCCTCCGTGGAGGCTCTCAAGGCGGTGCCCGCGGTCAATGCGATGATCCGCGACGCGAATATTGTTTACCGCAACTACTGCGATGTTGGTATCGCCGTTGGCGGCGGCAAGGGCCTACTGGTCCCAAACATCCGCGATGCTCAGTCGCTGAGCTTTTCGGAGATCGAGCAAACAATAGCCGACTTTGGTGCACGCGCCAAGCAGAACCGCATTGAACTCTCGGAGTTGCAAGGTGGTACCTTCACGATCAGCAACGGCGGCATCTATGGATCGATGCTCTCGACGCCGATTATCAATTCTCCCCAGAGCGCCATCCTCGGGATACACAACATCGAACAACGCGCGGTCGTCCGCGACGGCGAGATCGTCGCGCGCCCGATGATGTATCTCGCCCTCACATACGACCATCGGCTGGTGGACGGCCGCGAGGCGGTGACGTTTCTCAATCACATCAAAGACGTGATTGAAGACCCAGTGCGGATATTGTTTGAGATCTAATGGCTCAGATAAAACACGATCTGTTGGTAATCGGTGCCGGTCCGGGCGGCTACGTCGCCGCAATTCGCGCAGCGCAGCTAGGCCTGGATACGGCCTGCATCGAGAAGGTGAAAGAACTCGGCGGCACTTGTCTGCGCGTTGGCTGTATTCCTAGCAAGGCTCTGCTGGAATCGAGCGAGCACTACGAGCAAGCGCGGCACGAACTGGGTGAACACGGCGTCAACGTGTCCGGCGTCGAGCTAAACCTGAAACAGATGCTCCAGCGCAAGGACCGAGTGGTCGAGACGCTGACCGGTGGAGTCGGCTCATTATTCCGCAAGAACAAAGTCACGCGATACGAGGGTCCTGCGCGCTTCGAAGCGCCAGGCCGCGTGGCGGTCGAAAACTCCGACGGCTCGACGACGATTGAAGCAAAGCATGTGATCATCGCCACGGGAAGCGTCACCGCCTCGCTCCCCGGCGTCGAACTCGACGGCGACCGTATCGGCTCGTCAACCGAGGCGTTGAGCTATCCCGAGGTCCCCGAGCACTTGATCGTGATCGGCGCGGGATACATCGGTCTTGAGATGGGCTCCGTCTGGCGACGGCTTGGGGCTCGTGTCACAGTGCTTGAGTATCTCGACCGCATCTTGCCCGGCATGGACAACGAGATCGCCGCCGAGGCCGAAAAGCTTTTTGCGAAACAGGGATTTGAGTTTCGGCTTGGTTCACGGGTAACCGCGGCGAGGGTCGAAGGCAGCCAGTGCGTCGTGGAGATCGATGGCGCTGAACCTATTACAGGCGACCGAGTTTTGGTCGCGGTTGGTCGAAAGCCCAACACCGAAGGGCTCGGGCTAGACGCACTAGGAATCGAAGCCGATCGGCGAGGCCGCGTCCCCGTGGACGAACACTACGCTACTTCAGTGGCGGGCACCTACGCGATCGGGGACGTTATCGCCGGTCCAATGCTCGCGCACAAAGCAGAAGAAGAAGGCATAGCGTGCGTCGAACACATCGCAACCGGTTACGGGCACGTAAACTACGACGCGATCCCGGGGGTTTGCTACACGCATCCTGAAGTCGCATCCGTCGGAAAGACAGAAGAGCAACTTGACGAGGCTGGGGTCGAATTCCGCAAGGGCAAGTTCCCATTCCGTGCAAATGGGCGAGCCCGCGCGCTGGGTCAAGTTGATGGGTTCGTCAAATTACTAGCCGACGCGAAGACCGACCGTCTTCTCGGTGTCCACATTATTGGACCGCGGGCGGGTGATCTAATCGCTGAAGCCGCGGCCGCGATTGAATTCGGTGCGAGCGCGGAGGACGTGGCGCGCACGAGCCACGCCCACCCGACGTTGGCGGAAGCGATGAAAGAGGCCGCCTTTGATGTCGACGGCCGCGTGATTCACTTCTAATTCTTACGCGGCACCTCAACGCTGCCGCGTGGACAACTTATGTGCGAGCGGTGAAATAACCGCCCACGGCTCTGTGGCGCGCTAGCGCGGTTACATCGAGATTGATGAAACGGCGATCGTGTCACCGGATAGCGCACCAGACACCGTCACCTTATGACCGGCGTGCGAGGTAGCCGCTTCCTGATCATCCAACTTATAGATGTTGCCACCTTCTTCGGTCACCAGCACGACGGGTGCCCCGCCCTTGATGCAACCTTGGGCGCAGCCAGCGTGTTCATCTGTCGCCGCTTTGCCTTCGTTGGCGCATTTTTCATCCGACAGCCAACCGACGTAGGTTGCATCGCTATTCCCTTCTGGGGCTGATGCAACGGGCTCTTCGGTGGTCGCCTCGGGTGCGGCACCACAACCAAGGGCAAAACAAATCAGCGAGAGGACAAGCAAAATTCGAAACATTCAGAAACCTCCGTGTCTGATTGAAAGTATGACCCGGAAAGAAAAAGACTGCAACCACCTCAGCGCCTTGACGAACCGAATGTTTCGGGGTAGAATTCAAACGTACGTTTGAATCAAACATACGTTTGAACGACATTTAGACTTCCCATGGCAGCAGACACCAAAGAGCAAATCATCGATACCGCCGAGGAACTCTTCGCCGAACAGGGCATAGACGGCGTGTCTCTGCGAGCGATTACTCAAGCCGCCGACGTCAACCTGGCGTCGGTTAACTACCACTTCGGGTCAAAAGAAGGTCTCGTTAGGGCAGTATTCGCGCGCCGAATCGGCGCGGTCAATCGGGAGCGGATCGCGCTGCTCGATAAGGCTGAAAGCGAAGCCGGAAACGGTTCGCCGGCGGTCGAGCAGATACTCTATGCGATGTTTGCCCCGGCGATTAGACTTTCACAAGACCCAGCCAAGGGTCGCCGATTCATGCGGATGTGTGGTCGTTTTTACGCCGAACCCGCGGGCTATCTAGAAGCACTCTTCGAAGAACAATTCGCGGAATTGATCAAACGGCTGGACCACGCATTTCATCGGGCGATGCCTGGGCTTCCTGAGAAGGATCTCCAGTGGCGCGTCAATTTCTCTGTCGGCGTGATGGTCCACACGATGATGGACAGCGATCGCATCCGCCGCTGGACCCACGGAATCTGTGACCCGACCGATGTCGAGGGAACTATCGACGCCATGGTTCGTTATTCCTCAGCGGGGATGAACGCCGCGCCCTCGATCGTTTCTGGGAGGGGAGATTGATGAGATTTTACGGAATTCTGGTGGCCGCCGTCACTCTCGCCGGTTGCTCGAAGCCGATTGAGCGCACTGCGCGCGCGTTTACGGTCGAGGCTCCGCAGGTCTGGAAGGGCGGCGAAGTCAGCGACTCAGCCGACGATGTCGACTGGTGGGCATATCTCGGTGACCGCGGTCTCGACCTGGTGATCAGCGAGGCTCTGACGAAGAATTACGATCTTCGGGCGGCAGCCGCCAGAATTGAAGCGGCACGGCAGGATGTGCGTATCTCTAGCGCGGCGGAACTTCCTGAATTGAGTCTGGGAGTAAACCGTTCGAGGCAGCGCCAGAACTTCGTCGGACTGCCCTTCCCCGGACTCGCTGGGCGGGTCTTGAGTAGTACGAATACCAACACCGGGCTCTCGATGAATCTTGCCTGGGAAGCGGACGTCTGGGGGCGAATCAGTGCGGGCAAGACCGCCGCGATTGCAAACTTTGAAGCTCGCGAGGCAGATCTCAACGGCGCTCGACTCTCGCTCACCGGGCAAGTTTCAAAGGCCTGGTTCGCCGCGATCGAGGCCGAACGCCAGGTCGGCATCGCTAAGGCGTCACTCGCCAGTTACGAAACATCGGCTGAGCGCGTTCGTGCGCGCTATAGCGCGGGAATTCGCCCCTCGCTCGATCTTCGCTTAGCGTTAAGCGAGATCGACCGGGCTCAGGCCTTGGTTAAACAGCGTGAGCAACAGCGCGACGCTTTTGTGCGTCAATTGGAGGCGCTGGCGGGCCAGTATCCGGCCGGTGAATACGCCTTGGCCGAGGATCTCCCCGACGTTCCCGAACATGTCCCGGCGGGATTGCCGTCCGAGCTGGTCCATCGCCGCCCAGACCTGATTTCCGCGGAGCGCTCGCTATTGGCTACCGACGCACGGATCGCGGAATCGAAAGCTGCCCTTCGGCCCAGCTTTTCGCTGACGTCAGGAGCAGGTACCGCGAGCAACAAACTCGCTGACCTGCTCAACCCGAACGTTCAGGTTTGGAACTACATCACGAGCATCGTGATGCCGACCTTCAACAACGGCCGCCTAAAGGCAGGAGTACGCGCAAATGAAGCGCGCGCAATGGAAGCGGCGGCCAACTACGAAAGCCGCATCCTTGGGGCCTACCGAGACGTCGAGATCGCTCTTGCGGCTGAGTCTATTTTGGCTGAGCGCGAGCGGGCTCTCAAGTCGGCAACCCGCAATGCACTGGCCGCGCGTGACCTCGCGGAACAACGCTATCGCGCGGGCCTGTCCGACATCATTACCGTCCTCTCATCACAGCGAACAGCTCTCGATTCCGAGAGCGCCCTGATAACCGTCAGGCGGGCGCGTCTCGACAACCGAGTGGATCTACACCTGGCGCTGGGTGGCGGCTTTGCCTCGGCAACTCCTGTTACGGCACCCGCCAATGGTGTTTCTACCGAATAGAGAATTATTATGCAAATCTATCGTCGAATTCTCATGGTTCTTCTCCCGTTGGTCGTGCTGGGGGCCGGTGCCTTCGCGACCATGAAGATGATCGAGTCCCGTCAGGAGCCAGAAACGAACCCGCTCGATATTCCTCCGTTGCTTGTTCAGGTGATTGACATTGAACCCGAATCGGTCGCACTTAAGGTGCGCGCGGAAGGGACCGTCGCGCCGCGCGTCGAATCACAGCTTGTCCCCGAGGTGGCAGGTCGAGTTGTCGAAGTCTCCCCATCGCTTGCGGTCGGGGGCTTCTTTGAGGAAGACGAAATTTTGTTAAAAATCGAGACCCGGCAATACGACCTCGCGATCATCCGGGCGAATTCGGCAATCGCCCAGGCGAATCTGCGCCTAGCGACCGAGCGCCAGGAGGCTGCGGTCGCCCGCAAGGAATGGGACGCACTTGGTCAAGGCGAGCCTTCGTCGCTTGTCGTGCGTGAGCCCCAGATCGCGGAAGCCCTGGCGGCCCTGGCGTCAGCCGAGGCAGCGCTCGACCAGGCGAAGTTCGACCTCGAGCGCACCGTCGTTCGCGCGCCATACGCCGGCCGGATACGCTCAAAGCAGGTCGACGTCGGTCAGTATGTACAACGCGGCGCCCCCGTTGCGACGCTCTATTCCATCGATGTGGCGGAGGTGAAACTGCCGATTCCAGACGCAGAACTCGAATTCGTCAACCTGCCACTCGCGTACCGTGACGCGGCGGAAAGCGCAAATGGCCCCGGCGTCACACTCACGGCGGAATTCGCTGGGCGAGAACACAAGTGGTACGGCAAGATCGTTCGAACCGAAGGCGAGATCGACCCCGCAACTCGGATGGTGAATGCCATCGCTCAGGTCGACGACCCTTACGCCAAAGGGCGCGACACCCGCCGGCCCCCTCTAGCGGTGGGGATGTTTGTGGAGGCTGAAATAAACGGCCGCCGCGTCGGCAACATCGTGCGCCTACCGCGAACCGCCCTTCGTGGCGAGTCACAGGTACTCGTCGTCGACACGGCCGAGAGGCTCTACTACCGTGATGTCGACATTTTCCGACTTGATCGCGACGAGGTTTTGATTCGTGGCGGTCTCAAGCCCGGCGACCGGGTCTGCATTTCGAATGTCGAGACTGCCGTTAGCGGAATGAAGGTTCGTGTCGGCGAGAACGCGGGCGACGATGGGAACGGGCAATCATGAAATCGATCATCGCGTGGTTCGCGAATAACACCGTCGTTGCGAACCTATTGATGTTCGTAATCGTCGCTGCCGGCCTAATCACGGTTGGTGACCTCAAAAAAGAAGTCTTTCCAGAGATATCGCTCGACGTCGTAAGCATCCAGGTGACCTACCGCGGCGCAGCGCCCGAAGAGGTCGAAGAAGCCATATGTGTACGCATCGAAGAGGCTATCCAGGGAATCGACGGCATCAAAAAGATGACGGCGACCGCCAACGAGGGTATGGGCAGCGTCAGTATCGAGGTGTTGCCGGAATACGATGTTCGCGAGGTTCTCGACGACATCAAGGCCCGAGTTGACGCCATCGATACGTTCCCGGAGGAAGCCGAGCGACCTGTAACCCAAGAACTCACCTCGCGATTCCAGGTCATCAACATTTCAATTTCGGGTGACGCCGACCAGCTCACCTTGAAGCGGCTTGGCGAGCGTGTGCGCGACGAACTGACGGCCATGCCCGCTATTTCTCAAGCTGAACTGCTGAACGCGCCACCATACGAAATCTCGATCGAGGTCGCCGAAGAAGCGCTGCGGCGATGGGGCCTGACTTTTGATGCTGTTGCCAACGCCGTCCGACGCTCATCAGTCGACCTGCCGGGCGGTTCGGTTAAGACCGCGACCGGGGAGATTTTGCTGCGCACCAAGGGCCAGGCCTACACCGGACTCGAGTACGAAACGCTACCGCTAATTACGCGCGCGGACGGTACGAAGATCCTGCTGCGCGATGTCGCCAGGGTCGTCGATGGGTTCGAAGAAACCGATCAGTCCGCGAAGATGGACGGCGAGCCGACGGTGATGGTGCAGGTATTCCGAGTCGGTGATCAAAGCGCTATCGAAGTCGCCGATGCGGTCTACGAGTACGTCGACCAAGCTAAGGCATGGATGCCAACCGGCATTTCGCTAACAACATGGCAAGACAACGCCATCATGCTGCGCAGCCGCATGGATTTATTGATTCGGAACGCCATCACCGGGTTGCTGCTGGTCTTCATCATGTTGGCGCTATTCCTGAGGCTACGGTTGGCTCTATGGGTGACGATTGGAATTCCGATTTCATTCCTCGGCGCGCTTGCGATGATGCCCGTACTCGACGTCTCGATCAATATGATGTCGCTGTTCTCGTTCATTCTCGTGCTCGGCATTGTTGTCGACGATGCGATTGTTGTTGGCGAGAACATTTTTACAACTCAAGAGCGCGACAAAGAGGGTCTCAACGCAGCGATCAAAGGCACACAAGAGGTCGCGGTTCCAGTCATATTTGGTGTTCTCACTACGATGGCGGCCTTTTCACCAATGCTGTTCGTCACCGGAATGATGGGCAAGATCATGCGGGTCTTCCCGCTGATCGTTATTCCGACGCTGTTATTTTCGCTGATTGAATCGAAGCTAGTACTTCCCTCCCACCTTTCTCACTACAAAGAAAAGAAGCCAAGAGTCGACCCGAATATCTTTAGCCGTCTGTGGAATGGATTTTTCGACTTTTTCGCTAACGGCCTCGAATGGTTCATTCAGCGGGTTTACCGTCCGGCCCTTGAGTCTGCGCTGCAATGGCGCTATCTCACCGTATCGCTGGCGTTAGTTTCAGTGCTACTGACGGTCGGTTTAGTTGGCGGGGGTATCGTCAAGTTCGTACTGTTCCCGGAAGTTGAATCTGACAATACGGTCGCATTCTTGACCATGCCTCAGGAAGCACCGGCGGAAGTCACGGCGACCGGAGTGGCGCAAATCGAGCGCGCCGCGATGGAACTTCGCGAAGAACTCAAGTCAGCGTGTGGTACGGACGAATTTACTCACATTTTGGCCTCGGTTGGCGAGCATCCATTTCGGGTTGTGCAGAGTGGACCCGGTCGGGGCGCCAATAGCTTCACAGGCTCGCATCTAGGCGAAGTCAATATCGCCCTAGCGCCGTCTGAGACCCGAACGATCACCGCCAACGAGATCGCCGAACGTTGGCGTGAAAAAGTTGGTCAGATCCCGGGGGCAGTGGAGCTAAGTATTACGTCCGACCTGATTGGCGGAGGCAAGGCAATCGACATTCAGTTGACCGGCCTCGACCTGGTCCGCGTTCAGGAGGCCGCCGGCGTCATCAAAGCGAAGCTCGCCGAATATCCCGGCGTCGTTGATATTACGGATTCATTCCGGGGCGGCAAGCCAGAGATCAAGCTGGCCATAACCTCGGAGGGTGAGGCTCTGGGATTAACGCTGCAGGACCTGGGGCGCCAAGTTCGCCAAGGGTTTTTTGGCGAGGAGGCGCAAAGGATTCAGCGAGGCCGCGACGATATTCGTGTGATGGTGCGCTATCCCGAAGACGCGCGGCGATCGATCGGCGATCTCGAAGACATGCGTATTAGAACCCCAGCGGGCGAGGAAGTGCCGTTCTCAACGGTTGCGGTCGCGAGCATGGGGCGGGGGTTTGCAACGATTGCCCGGGTCGACCGCAATCGCTCGATCAACGTGCAAGCCGAAGTCGATGAGTCTGTCACAACCGGCGGCGAAGTTCTCAATAGCCTGGACGCTGCATTCTTGCCAGAGTTGATGGGGCAATACCAGGGGATCAACTACAGCTTCGAGGGCGCCGACGCCGATATGGCCGAATCGATGTCCGGGCTTGTCGCGGGCTTCGGCGCGGCGATGTTTGTCATGTACGCGCTATTAGCAATTCCACTGAAAAGCTACATCCAGCCACTAATTGTGCTGGGGGCGGTGCCGTTCGGCATGGTCGGCGCGATCTGGGGCCACGTGTTCCTTGGCATGCCGGTAAGCTTTCTGTCGATGTGCGGCATGGTGGCCCTAGCCGGCGTCGTCGTCAACGACGGCTTGGTGCTGGTGAATTTCATCAATGCGTACTCCGCACGATTTGGCTCGTTGGACGAGGCCGTTCGCGCTGCTGGTGTTGCGCGGTTTAGGCCAATTTTGTTGACGTCGCTCACGACGGCGGCGGGGGTTACACCGCTGATCCTCGAGAAGAGCCTCCAAGCGCAGTTCATGATTCCAATGGCGGTGGCACTCGCGGCAGGCGTTTTGTTCGCAACGGTGGTGACGCTAGTGTTCGTGCCCGCAAGCTACCTAATCTTGGCGGACATTAGAGGCTTCTTCGGTTGGCTCTACTGGGGAAAGCAGGCCGAGATTCATGCCATGCCGGACCCGATCGCCCGCGAGCAGCGATTGGCCGGTGACTAGAGCATTTTCAGGAATGGCATAGACTGCTTGCCGCAGCACCAAGCCCGCGAAAATCGGAATCTAAGCTCCAGAAATTGCCGGCTTCACCGCTTTTTATTCAAGAACGGTCTATGGCATCAGCGAAATTGCTCTAGCCCGCATTTATCACCCTTGGTGGATATCAACCAGTGATTCATCTGCACACATCACAAACAAAGTCAAGGGTTATTTGTAAAATCTTGCAACCTTCTTTGAAACGCCGCATCAAACAATTTGTGAGCGACAAGTCAATGAAAAACGCACTTCGGCGCTCCGTTACTATTCGAAATTTTCAAAAGGAAGAAGGAGACACCACCATGACTAATTTCACTCGTAATCTGGCAATAGCGGTGGTCTTGAGCTTGGCCGCCATTCCCGCGTCCGCGGCGACAACCGTGGACGTCGATGCGGCGAAATCGCCCATGAACGCTTTGGAAAGGCAGGTCCGCAAAGAGCTCATCACACTTCCGTTCTATAGTCTGTTCGACCACATTCAGTTTCAGGTCGAAGGCAACACCGTGATGTTGAGCGGATCGGTCTACAGGCCTTCACTCAAGAAGTCGGCCGAGACAGTGTTGGCGCGCGTTGAAGGCGTTGAGAATGTCAAGAACAACATCGAGATCTTACCTACGTCGACATTCGACGACAGCATTCGTCGAGCGATGTTGCGCACGATCTACGGCGATGCGGTGCTGAGCCGCTATTCGCTGGGTTCGCAGCCGGCCATTCGAATTATCGTCCGCAACGGTGACGTAACGCTTGAGGGCGCCGTGATCAACGAGGGCGACAAGAACTTGGCCGGAATCCGCGCCAACACCGTCAATAACGTTTTCAAGGTGACGAATAACCTGAAGGTTGCCCGAGGCTAACTCCCACTCGTAGAACAACCCACAAGTGGCCCCGGCGGAACGCTTCCACCGGGGCCGTCGTGCATCTGAGTCGCGTTACGCTAACAAGCGGGATGGCACGTACCAACAGAAGAGACTTCTTACGACACTCCGGGGCGGCTTTCGCAACGTTGGCAGCAGGCGCGTGTGGCCGCGGCGTTGATGCGCCGGAACCGGCGGCACGAAAGCCCAACATTATCCTCATCATGGCGGACGACTTGGGGTTCGAATGCCTTGGTTGCTATGGCGGAACTTCTTACAAAACCCCGCGACTCGATGAGCTTGCCCGCACCGGCATTCGATTCAACCACGCCTATGCTCAGCCGCTATGCACGCCCACTCGCATGCAGCTGATGACGGGCCAATACAACTTTCGAAACTGGCAGGCGTTCGGCGTATTGCCACCAAGCGAAGTCACTATTGGCCACATGATGAGTGACGCCGGCTACAAAACTTGCATCTCCGGCAAATGGCAGCTCTACAGCTACAACCCGCCCGACTTCGAACCAGAGTGGCGAGGCAAGGGAATGCTCGCCAAAGACGCCGGGTTCGACGATTATTTTGTTTGGCATGCCGAACATACCGAAGACAAAGGCTCGCGCTACGCGGACCCGGTGGTTCTCGACAACGGCACGTTTGTCGAAAACACCAACGGAAAGTACGGCCCTGACCTCTACACCGAACGCATCAACGACTTCATAGGTCGACACCGCGACGAGCCGTTATTCGTTTACTATCCGATGGCTTTGACGCACGGGCCGTTCAATCCGACAACCCAAAGCGATGAGTGGGCCGACGGCGATCGTTTCGAATCAAGCTCGCAAGAATACTTCGGCGACATGGTGGAGTACATGGACGAAGTCGTCGGACGCATTGTCGACCGGCTCGACGAGCTTGGGATTCGCGAGAATACGTTGCTGCTCTTTTATGGCGACAATGGCACGCCTCGGGGCGTTCAATCGAAAATGGGCGACCGAGTTGTCGACGGCGGCAAGGGCATGCCCACTGATGCGGGGACCCGCGTGCCACTGATCGCAAATCAGCCGGGCACTGTCAGGCCGGCGGTCAGCGATGATTTAGTCGATTCGACTGATTTTATCCCGACGATCGCGGGAATCACTGGAATGATGCCGCCTCAGGACCGAGTCATGGACGGGGTTTCGTTCGCGCCCCAACTGCGCGGCGAACGCGGGAATCCGCGCGAGTGGGTTCTAGTCCACCACGACCCGCGACCCGGCTGGGGCAAGGAAGCATACACCAAGCTCGACCGCTGGGCGCGTGATCAACGCTACAAGCTCTATCAAGAAGGCGAGCTGTACGATATCTCAGAGGATGTGTTGGAGCAGCACCCAATCGCCCCAGGTCAAGGCAGCGACGATGCGGAAGCTGCGCGTAGAAACCTGCAGCGAGTGCTGGACGAACTGGTCTGAATGATCTTGCTCAGCGCCACCAATCGGCATCTTGAGCTAGATTCACTGTCGGCTCGGCCGGCAATTCGGCTAGGAGTGCCATGATAGTCT
Organism: Bryobacterales bacterium; assembly: GCA_965247305.1. GTDB lineage: Bacteria > Acidobacteriota > Terriglobia > Bryobacterales > UBA6623 > CATQHP01. Next base: position 7,476,909 of record OZ252030.1, read on the forward strand.
TCCCAAGACCAGGGTGAAGGAGTTCCGGGGCAATCGAGGCTAGCGGTTCGAGCACGAAGCGACGCTCATGCATGCGTGGATGTGGCAAGGTGATCTCGGGGGCGTCGACGACGAGATCGTCGTACAACAGCAAGTCGATATCAATTTTACGGGGGCCATTGGGAATCGTTCGCTCGCGCCCGAGATAGGCTTCGATGTCCGCGATGCCAGAGAGTAGTTGCTCGGGGCTGAGATCTGAGTCGAGAGCGACACACGCGTTTAAGAACCATTCTTGATGGGCGTAGCCGACTGGTTCGGTCGAGTAGAGCGGTGAAACGGCCATGATGGCTCCACGGCCACTGAGAGCACTCAGAGCGAGTCGTAGATTACTGGTCTTCGCTCCGAGGTTCGAGCCGAGACCGAGGTAAACACTAGCCATCGTTGCTACGGCGGATCTCAACCGCCGCCCACGGCACCCCGAAGCGAGCCAAGGCGGAGGGCTTCTTTACCCGCACCACTACGCTGTCGATCGGAAATCCAGCTAGCAACTTTGCGGCCATCTGCTCGGCAATGGTCTCGACGAGATGAAACGGCTTTGACTTCGCAAGCTCGTCCAACGTCTTCCTAACGGCGACATAATCGACCGCTGCTTCGATTGAATCCGCCGCCGCGGCCGGCTTAAGGTCGAGGTCGAGCTCCAAATCGATCAAGATTTGTTGCGGGTCGCGGCGTTCTTCCTCAAAGCAGCCTACGCGGGTCCAGACCGGAATGTCAGGGATAAGGATTTTATCGGACATCAGTTGCTCCCTGGATCGCATCGACCACATCGGTCACCCGACGGCAAGCTTTGACGTCATGAGCGCGAACTATCCTCGCCCCATTCAAGACGGCGACCGCCACGGTGGCCAATGTCCCTTCGATCCGCTCATCTACAGGTAGCCGGCTCGGCAGACTACCCAAAAACGATTTCCTCGACGGGCCGACCAAGAGTGGGTAATTGGCCGTTTTGAATTCGCGAAGGCGCGCCAAGATTTCGAAGTTTTGCCGCGCGGTTTTTCCGAATCCAATTCCAGGATCGATTGCGATCTCCACTACCCCCAATGCACTAGCGGCGGCGGCGTGCGTGATGAGAAACTCTCGAACTTCTGCGACAACGTCTGTATAGCCGGTGTCTTGCTGCATCGTCTTGGGCTTCCCGCGCATGTGCATGAGAACGGCTGAAGCTCCGGTCTCGGCCAGAACCTCAACCATAGCCGGATCGCTTAGTCCGCTGATGTCGTTGACTATCGCGGCACCGGCTTGCAGGCAGCGACGAGCGACGGATGCCTTGTAGCTGTCGATCGATAGAGGCACGTCGATTCGCCCGACAAGAGCCTCAATCACAGGCAGAACGCGAGCTAACTCATCCGCGGCCGACGTTACATCTGACCCAGGGCGTGAACTCTCGCCCCCGATATCGATGATGTCAGCGCCGTCGTCGACCATCTTTAGGGCCTGGTCGACGGCGGCTGATTTGGAAAAGAACCGTCCGCCATCAGAAAACGAATCGGGCGTCACATTGATGATCCCCATCAGCAGAGTTCGCTGGGATTCGAAGTAGCCTGTCCGCAAAGTCAACTAGCATTGTCGCCCGAATGAAGAATTCTTTAGTGGATCTTTCGTCAAATAGGCCCCCAGCCGTTTCTACCATGGAGCTTGCTGTTCCATTTCCGCCAACTCGAAGCCGATGGTCTATCGGTCAGCCCGAATACTCAGCCCTGGGACGGGGGTTGTTTCCATCGGACACGCTGCCTCGTTGCTAGCGTGTTGCTTATCGTTGGTTCAGCAACGCAGATCGAAGCCGGCGTACCTGGAAAAGCGGCGCTATATCGGGGCGGCACCTTGCCGATCGCGGAGGCAACTCGCGGTAAGGTCTCGACTCTCGACCCAGTCCTCTTTTCGTTTCGGCACAAGTTCGGTGATCTCGAGATCCCTTACGCGCAGGTCAACGCGCTTGAGTATGGCCAAAAGGCGGGCCGGCGCCTCGGCCTTGCCATCGTCGTATCGCCCGTATTCTTACTTTCAAAGAAGCGCAAGCACTACCTAACGATCAACTACGTCGACAACGACGGATTTCAACAAGCAGCCGTGTTTGAGATCGGAAAGAAAATTATTCGGACGACACTGGCCGGACTCGAGGCGCGGACCGGCCGCAAGGTCGAATACCAAGATGAAGAAGCTCGGAAGGCTAGCGAGCGATGAGGCTCTTTCTGGCGGCTCTCGCCGTCGTTCCACTGTTAGCGGAATTGACTCTACTGGAGCAGCAACTCGCTTGAATTGCCGAGGTTCGTACCATTTACGTTGACGAACTTGTGGGCGATGGCGGCATCCATCTTCGGGACATGGTTATTGGCAGCATTCAGCGTTCTGGGGTGTTCATGCTGACCGAGGACGAATCCAAAGCCGACGCCTTTTTGCGAGGGTCCGCCGAAGACCTGATATTCACCGACTATGCCAATGAACGACGAGGCCTCAACGTGCGAGGCGCGGCTTCTAACAGTAAACGAAACAGCGGGGAGTCTGACTACCAGTCGACGAGCTTCGGAGTGGGGGAGACCGACACAACCCAGCGGCGGGAGCGGAAGCACGAGGCTTCGGCGGCGCTGCGGCTCGTTCTTAGGAGCGGAGAAGTGATTTGGTCAACGACTCGCCAGAGCCTTGGCGCGAAATATAAGAGTTCGGGGGCCGATGTCGCGGACCTCGTCGCCAAGGATTTAGGGCTGGCACATAAGCGCGCGCAAAAGCTGAATCGCGAATCGCCCTCACGGTAGGCCCTGAAGGCCCAGCCCATTACAGTCGATTTCGTTCGGGAGTAGCCGGTTGCGGCGCACGTGAAGTCCAAAGCCTTCATTCCCGAACTCGACGGTATTCGCGGTGTTGCCATCGCTCTGGTGATGCTATATCACCTGTGGAGCTACGGCGGCGATAACCCGCTCGGGCAAGCCGTCGGCGCATTCCACGCCGTTGGGTGGGTAGGCGTCGATATTTTTTTCGCTCTCAGCGGATTCCTGATAGCCGGAATTCTGCTCGATACGCGCCACCGCGACGACTACTTCCGACGTTTCTATGCGCGACGTGCATTGAGAATCTTTCCTCTCTACTACGCTGTTGTAACCGTCGTCGCGCTGGCAGGTTTCGCTAACATTTGGGGCGGATTTGCGATCGAACATCCGGCGTTGGAACATCCACAGACTGTTTGGGCTCACTACCTCTACCTGACCAATTTCGTGGTCGCCTGGGCTGGCGAAGACTATCTCCCTATCGACATCGCTTGGTCACTCGCGATCGAAGAGCAGTTCTATCTCGTCGTTCCGTTGATTGTCAGGCTCCTACGCTCGGCAGCTCTCGAACGCTTATTGTGGACGGTGCTTGCGGCGGCCCCGCTTTTACGATGGCTGGTATGGAGCGTATTCGATACTGGCTATCTGCCGGTACATGTCTTGCCATTTACTCGCATGGATGCGCTTGCCGTGGGCTGCCTCGCCGCGGTCGTCCTGCGTCGCGTGGCGCCTCCGAGCGGTACAACGATCAGGTTGTTGGCTATCGTGCTTACCGCCGGCGCGTTTGCAGCGCTCGCGATGCTTTCGAGGAGAGACGGGCTTTACATCGTAGTTGGATATTCCCTACCAGCGTCGGCGGTTGCAGCTTGGATACTCAAGCTCCGGCTCAACGGCGGTGGTTGCGGATTCTTCCTATCAGCGCCGTTGAGACTGCTTGGCCGTCTGTCGTACGGCCTCTACCTGCTCCACCTTCCCGCTCGATTCGTCGTTGATTCAGTGCTTCAGTTCAACATCGAAAGTTTGTTGGAAGCCGTGATTCGCACTGCTGTGATCTCGGGGTTGTCGATCGGACTGGCGTGGCTAAGCTGGCGATACTTTGAGCAGCCGATCCTTCGCTGGAGGGACAACGACGAGCGTGGCCGGCGAAGCCGGAGAGATAGAATCCGCCTACCCGAGTACGCGCCTGTGAATTTGGTCCCGATAGTTTCGACGGTCGCGGTTCAAGGGTCCGGGCCGCCCACGTCGGGCCGGTGGATTTTTCGGAGTGAAAAATCAGGTCATAAGCAGGTCTAGCAGCCCGTGGCAAAAGTCACGCGGGCCGCGTTAGGCACCGCTGGATTGGATTGAACATTTGTGCCGAGCATCATTGTGTCTATCATGTCTCTTTACGTAAAGGCCGTTGGGCCGCCTAACCCGTTGGGCGGCAGGCACTTGCGACCGTCGGCTTTGTCACTCGTTGGAGACAATCACCCGGATCGCCGTCCTCCTCACTCCGCGCCGAGCGGTCCCAATTCCCTGCCGCGCGGCCCACGGGACTTCTAGCACGGGCTGCTAGCGCCCAATAGCTAGTCGCATCGCCAACTCGGGTGGCAGACCGGCCCGCTCAATCTTAAGCTGCGCCGCCGCCACATCATATGGACAACGCTCGTACGACAGCGACCGCTTCTCGCTGTCGTATAACACGTAGCCTGCCTCCCAAATCATATCGCGGGGCTGGCCGACCGAGCCGGGGTTTATCCAATAGAGCCAATTTGGATTCAGCTCGACGGCGTCCGCATCCCCGAGAGTCCGAACATCCCGTCGATCAATCTGCACGAATCCGCCCTGGATGTGGGTATGTCCGAAGAAGACCGGATTGCCTTCCGCGTCGCCTTGATTCAAAACATCGTCAGAACAAATCAGATACTCATCTTCGTCTGTAAACGAGCCATGAACCATCGAAAATCCGTTGACCTGAACGGGGCCACTCGCCAATCCGCTAAGGTAGTCCCGGTTTTCCGCCGACAATTCGGTGCCCGTCCATTCGCACGATGCCCGCGCAAGGGGATTAAACGTCTCAGCCGAGTCTAGACCGCAACAGGCGCGATCGTGATTTCCGCGAATCACGAAATCGGACTTTTCGCGCACCCAATCGGTCACTCGATTGGGATCCGCGCCGTAGCCGACCATATCGCCGAGGCAGCATATCGTTTCAAACTTGCCATCCGCATGGTCTAGCACACTCACGAGTGCCTCCCAATTGGCATGTATATCGCTAAGAATTAAGTAACGCATTGTCGGCTCAAGTACATAACTGTTTATGATTGTTTCAACCGGAGTAACGGGATTTCCGGAAGGGCGCCGATTCGCATTGGCAGATTGACCGTTCCAATACCTCGACTGACATAGAGCGCTGCATTTCCGATTCGGTACTCCCCGTAGACGTAGGGTGTAAAAAAGAGGGCCGGGTTTAGATACTGTTCGACAATTTCCACAGTGACTTGTCCGCCGTGCGTGTGTCCACCAATAGTCAGATCATATCCCAATTCCTCGGCCTTTGGAAACACATCTGGATTATGGGAGAGCAATATATTGGTCGCGTCCAGTCGAATGTGTGATGATGCGTTCCTGAGATAAGGAGCTGATCTTTTCTGGTAATCCACGCCACAGACGTTTAGTTTTGAGGAACCTACGGTCAGAAGCTCTGATTCGGAGCGAAAAAAACGGATCCCTTTCCCGGCCCCGTAATTTTGCGTAAATTTTTCCGCCTCGGCAAACATTTCGTGGTTGCCTAGGCATCCCACCACGCCAAAATCGGCCTTCAGACGCGCCAGACGATCGAGACAGCTCTGAAGCGGGTCTTCCTTCGCTGTAATCAGGTCGCCCGAGACGACGGCGAGATTCGCCGAGCAGTCGTTCGCCATGTCGACGGCATACTCGAGATCGGCGATCGAGAAGAATGGACCGCAGTGAATATCTGTGAGCTGGACGATCTTGAAGTCATCTAAGTCATCGGGCAAGCCTGGTATGTAGATGTCTCGTTCGTCGACCGAGAGCTTGCGCCGACCGATCAGAGTACCGTATCCGGCAACGCCAAAAGGCGCGGCCATCGCAAGCGCGGCGGCGGGCTTTAGAAAGTCGCGGCGCGCCATCATCGGCGGCACCGTTGCTCCCTGAATCCCCACATCGGGCTCAACCTGTGGCCTGATGCGCTTGGCAAGCCGCCACAACCATAGCAGTGCGTACGCCCCAAAGCTGCCGACAACCCAGCAAGCCGCAACCGGACGCCACCAGAAGGCCTCCCTGGAAACGTCAAAAACAATCGCGTCGACGTTGAACATACCGCTCACGCCTAGAAACGTCATGCCCACTGCACCAGCGATAAGCGCGATGACCCTGTTAAGGCGCCACAGTGAGGTCACGATTTCGATCTGAGATGCAATCAGAAAACAGCGGATGAGAGTTACCGCGATTCCGAACGAGAGCGGCAGGTGCTCCTCTAGGGCAAAGATCTCGACAAGGGCGTTCATCTACATTTCCATCATGACTACCCAGGCCTCTTGCCGCCACGGGGAATTACCTAATCGGCGGGAAATTAGTACTGCCTTATTTACTGTCGGCCAAGTCCAATCGGTGCGCTCTGACCACGACGACGTTTTTCGACCCATAGGAGCAGCTAGTCTCCCGATTGCGCCGGCGACGGATCGGCCGAATGTGGCGGATAGAGCCACCGCTGTAGCCGCCCAAAATCGTTCAGAATCAGATATCCGACTGGGACTAAGAGCAACGAAATCGCGGTCGCGAACACCACGCCAAAGGCGATTGAAACCGCCATCGGTATCAGGAAACGTGCCTGCACGCTGTTTTCCAGCATCAACGGCGTGATGCCGGCGGCCGTAGTGAGCGAAGTCAAAAGAATCGGCCGAAATCGCCTCACTCCGGCATCGCGCACCACGTCACTTATGGCTTGGCGGGCTCCACGACCGTAGTTGATAAAAGAGACCATTACCAGACTGTCATTCACGACGACGCCGGCAACCGCGACAACTCCGCACATCGAAATAAACGTCATCGGCAAGCCGACTACAGCGTGCCCCCAGATGGCGCCGACAACTCCAAACGGAACGGCCGACATAACAATCAGGGGCTGCAGATACGACTTAAACGGGATCGCCATGAGCGCGTACATCACAAACAGCGCCGCGCCAAAGCCCACGTAAATTTGGTCCATGAACTCTTGCTGACGGGAGTAGTCGCCTTCAAAGGCGTATCGAATGGAGCGGTACTCGGCGGTCAGCGTCGGCAAGAATTCGGCTTCGATACCGGAAAGAACCTCGTTGGCATTGGCGTAGATATTGTCGACATCCGCGCTCACTGTGATTGAGCGCTGCCTGTTGACGCGGATGATATTCGCGTAACCCCATCCCAACTGCGCCCGTGCGACCGTTCCGAAGGGAACTTCGCCGCCTTCCGGGGTTCGAATCCTCATGTTCTCGAGACTGCCGAGTGATTCACGATGTTCTCGGGGATAGCGGACCATCACGCGAATGTCGTCGCGGCCGCGCTGGATGCGCTGGACTTCTTCGCCGAAAAACCCCTGACGAACCTGCCGCCCGAGGTCCGAAAGTGAAAGGCCGAGGGCCAGCGCGTTCGACCTTACAGCGAGTTTGACCTCCGACTTTCCGCCCACATAGTTGTCGCTGATGTCACTAACACCGCGGTAACTTCGCAATTCTTCTTTGGTTGCTTCGGCAGCGGCTTCGAGATCGGCCATGTTCGGACCGGTCAGCTCGATCGCGATTGGAGGCCCTTCGCGATCACCGCCATTCACAGTGAGCTTCTCGGCGCCAGGCACGACGCTGAGCCCATCTCTGACCATTCGTACGACTTCTTCGTTGGCGAGGTCGCGATCCTCTGACGGTACTAGCTCGATCTCAATCGAAGCCACGTTCGGCGCCGAGACAGCCTGCAGGCTGCCGTCGGGCCCACCTCCAGGGGGAAGCTCACCGAGCGATGTCAGCACGTGGCGCATCAGCGGACGCTCGGACCCTCCGCTAGCGCGTTGCTTCAGGGTAAGCACGTCCGTTTCAAGCAATGAGATGGCCCGTGCGGTAGCATTCGCCGGCGTGCCCTGCGGCATCGTTAAGGCGATCAGAACCTTATTCGACTCATCCTGAGTCATGAAAATGAATTTCACCCAACCACCGCCTACGAGGCCGACTGTCAGAAAAAGTGTTGTCACCGCGAGCGAGACGGTCAAGTAACGCCAGGTCAAGCAAAACTCGAGGAGCGGGCGGTAAACGCGATCGATAAACCACGCCAGCGCGCTCGACACCGCGCCTGTCAACCATTCCCACGGGCGCATCCAAATCGGCGTCGCCTTGCCCGGCGAAGGCAAATGTGAAAGATGGAACGGCAGTATCAACTGCGACTCAATCAGCGAAAAAATCAGGCAGGGGATCACTACGTACGGGATATTCTCTACGATGCGACCGCCAGTGCCATCGACTCCCAAAAAAGGTGCAAACGCGACGACCGTAGTCATCACACCGAAAATCACCGGAACCGCGACGTGTTGAGTTCCGTCGATGGCTGCCGTCAAGCCGTCTGCCTCGTGTTGCTGGCGGGAAAAGATGCTTTCGCCGACCACAATTGCATCGTCAACGACGATTCCAAGTACGAGGATGAACGAGAACAGAGAGATGACATTGATTGAAATGCCCGCGACCGGCAAGATCGCGAGCGCGCCCAAGAACGAGACCGGGATTCCCAGCGCGACCCAAAACGCGAGCCGCAGCCGCAGAAACAGCGCCAGAACGATAAACACCAACAGCAATCCCTGCGCGGCGTTCTCCAGCATTTGATCGATTCGAGCCTGCAGAAGTTCCGCGTCATCCTGCCAGGTGGTGAGCTGGATGCCCTGCGGCACGCCCGTCTGCTTGCGCCGTACATAGCCGTGGACGGCGTCTGAAATTTCCACGGCGCTCTCGTCGCCGACCCGAAACACCTGCACGAGCACGGCGGGCTGTCCATCGAGCCGCGCCCACTTTTCGTTCTCCTCGAAACCGTCGACGACACTTGCGACGTCACCCAACTGGATTCTCGTTCCATCCGGCCGGGTCAACAACGTCAACCGCTCGAATTCTTCGCCGATGTAGGCCTGACCGTCGGTACGCAGCAGAATCTCGCCGCTTGAGGTCTTAAGCGAACCACCAGGAAGCTTAACTGCTGTCCGGCGCACTCTCGATGCGACCTCATCGAACGTGAGCCCCCAGCGCCGAAGCGATTGTTCGGCAACCTCGATCGAGATTTCATACGGCCGAGCGCTTTTCAGCTCAACCTGGCTGATGCCGTTGAGGTTGACTACCTCGTCTCGAACTTGCTCGCCAAGGCGGCGCAGCGTCCGTTCATCGGCGGGACCTGAAACGGAAATATTGATGACTTGCTTGCGGAGCTGAAGTTGTTCGATGATTGGCCGCTCAGTTTCGGCGGGAAAAGTGTCAATCGCGTCGACGCGCGATTTTACGTCGTCGAGAAACTCGCGCGGATCGTAGTCGGTGTCGATTTGGACATATACACTGCCAATACCCTCAGAAGCCACGGATGTAATTTTTTTGATGCCGTCGAGCCCCTGAATCGCTTCCTCGACGCGGATTACGACGCCCTCTTCGACTTCTTCCGGCGCAGCACCGCGGTAAGGCACTGACACGCGAACGACTTCAATCGAGAATTCCGGAAAGACCTCTTGCTTGAGCGCGGGAACGCTCAGTACGCCGGCGGCGACGATGACGAACATCATCAGGTTTGCGACGACACCATTCGACGCAAACCAACGGATTAGGCGCGACATGAGTTGGGGCTACTGGGCTGTCCCGGAGAAACCGTTGCACCGAAGTGAATTGATCCTCTCGCGAAAACCTCTTGCACCTGGCTCAATCAGAACGCAGCCGATCGACAACCAAGTTTCCGCGGCAGCCCGCTACTTTCAATTTAGTACGTAGCCGATAAAAGAAAGGTCCGTCGGATCACGTGCGCGATCATAGGAAGAATCTTTTGACAAACGCTTGATGAGTCTGCAGACCCCCAATAATGTGTCGGTATTTATCCCCGTCAAAAACGAGGAAGAGAACATCGCTCCTTGTCTCGAGTCAGTCAATTGGGCCGACGAAGTCTTTGTCATCGATTCGAAATCGCCCGACCGCACGGTCGAGATCGCTGAATCGATGGGCGCGAAAGTCTTCCAGTTCGAGTTTGACGGCAGCCAAACCAAAGACGACTGGGCCGTTGAGAATCTACCGTTTCGAAATGAGTGGGCGCTCTACATTGATGCCGACGAGCGAGTAACGCCCGAACTTCGCGACGAAATCCTGAGAATCGTCACCAGCCCTGAAGCAAAAGACGGCTACTACATCAATCGGCGGCTCATATTCATGGGCCGCTGGCTAAAACACGCCGGCCTCTACCCCAGTTGGAGTCTGCGGCTTTTCAAACATCAGCTCGGCTCCTACGAAAAAGTGAAGATCGACGGGGCCTCACGCCGCGACAGTAAGGTCCACGAACACCTAATTCTCGACGGCGAGGTAGATTACCTCTCGAACGATCTATTGCACCGCGACCTGCGCGACCTGTACCGCTACATCGAGCGCCACAATCAGTATTCCGAATGGGATTCCGGCGTCTACCTACGCTATCGGCAAGAGCCGCTGCGTTTTGAGCCTGGCCTACACGGCTCGGTCAAGATCAAACGCTTCTTGAAACGTCTTTGGGTGAGGCTGCCACTGCGCCCTGTTCTGCGCTTCTTGATGATGTACATTTTTCGGCTGGGGTTCTTAGACGGCGCCGCCGGCCTACACTACTGCCTGCTGCGTGCGGTGCATGAGTATCACATCAGCGTGAAGTTAAAGCAGCGCGTCAAACGCGACGAGTGGCTGGAGCCCGAGCATGGCTCTGGTTAGTCTGTGCCGCCGGGCCTTGATGAAACTCGCTCGGTGGGACGAACGCGACCTACTGAAATGGTTGATTGTGAGACTGGCGCGACCTCTGGCCGACGCACATACAGAGGTCGAAATAAATGACATCGACCGGTTATTCCAGTACACGTTTCCGGGGCCGAACGATGTCGGAATCGCGGTTCAAAATTCGTCTAGCCCACAGATCGTAGGGGAACGGTCAGATCGAAATGCTACCGCGTTTAGCTGGGAGGTCGGGTCGTCCGAAGTCTTTGGCAAGCGTTGCTCGCGCTTGTTGGTTTTGTGGGGAAACGATGCAACACAAACGGGGAATCCGAATGGCGATCCCGCGATCGCGAGACTCGCGGATGCGACCTCCGACTACCTGATCGTCTCCGTCCCCATCTACCCAGAAAACTTGTTCTGCCCCTCGTTGCCTAGCCCCTTCGAGAGGATCTCGTGGTGGAACTCGCAGGCCGCGGCGGCTGGGCTCAACCCCGTCGAGCCGCCGCTCGAACGATTCCACGGGCTCTACCCCCGCTGTTATCGAAAGGAAACGGAGGTTGATTCCAGACCAACGTTCGTCGAGAATCCACGAATCCTGTTCGCTATGCCAGAGCGAGCAGGAGCATTTCGTTGGGTAGCGGAAGACTTAGCGCAAGCGTTAAATGCTGACGGATTCTCGGCAGGCTTTCAGTGTCACGACGGTGCTGAACGTGTGTTGACCTGGGCTCACTACTGGCCCGACTACGATGTAGAGGTTGACCGCGGTGCCGCGGAGTTTTTCGTCACCAACTTTCGCTTCGAACCACAAGGCCACTTGACTCCGTGGCTTGAGGAACTGGTCGAGCGCGAATGTCCCAAACTGGTCCCGTCACAGTTTTCGGCTGACGCGCTCGGTGATCTCGGTGTCCCGAGCGAGCGTGTTCATGTGATCCCGCACGGTTACACGCCGGAATTTTCGATCGGTGCAGAGCCACTGCCGCTGGCGACCAGTAAGAACTTTCGCCTGCTCGCCGTCGTTAATTCGCACGACCCAGAACGCTATGGACTCGATTTGTTACTCAACGCTGTTTCTAAGGCGTTCTCGGCGAACGATGATTTTTGCCTCGTGATTAAGGACTATGGCAACGATTGCGACCGCCTGAAACGGTCAATCGCCTCCGAGATCGGCGGCGGACCCGAGGTGCTTTATTACGCCAACTTCATGTCGAAGCGCGATCTAGCGCGTTTCTATAAAGGTTGTTCAGCGTTCGTAGCCCCCTTTCGCGGCGAAGGATTCGGGATGAAGATCCTCGACGCGGCGGTAATCGGGCTGCCGCTTATCTTGCCGCTTTACGGAGGGCCAACCGATTACTGCGAAGCAGATCTTGTCTGGCCGGTGGAGTTCGACGAGGTCGAGGTTGGCGATTGCCTTGAAACCCGCGAGCTTCGTTGGAACGAAAAACTCACTTGGTGTGAACCCCGTGTAGATGACCTGGCCCGGCAATTGAGAGCCGTCTACGAGCAACAAACCGAGGCTAAACGCCGCGCGGACGACTTACGAGAGCGCGCTATACGAGAACTCACGTGGGGAAAAGCAGCCGAAAAACTTTGTAAGGCGCTTGACCTGTGAGCCTTTCGTCGCCCTCACGGTTGCTCAGCAACACGGCCTGGAACATCATTGGCCGCTTTGTCGCCGTTGGGGTCTCCATAGGACTGACGTCGTACCTAATAGCCAACCTGGGCACCGAACGCTTTGGCTTATGGGCACTCGCGAACCTGCTCGTAGGTTACTTTTCACTCGCCGATCTCGGCATACAAGCAAGTCTGGTCCGTCAGATCGCCTTTGCCCGACCGGACGAAAATCCCGAGCAACTCTCCAAGATTGTAAGCACGAGTTTCTTTGTTTTCTTTGGCGCCTTCGTTGTCGTGGCGCCAGCCGCACTAGTTCTAGCTCCCTTATTCGAGGCGTTTATACCCGCCGGTGATCTCGCCAGCGAAGGGTTGTTGGTAGTTCAGGTCGCGATCGGCAGCGTGTTCCTCTCAATTGCCTTTGCAGTACTCAACTCGATTCTGCCCGGCGTCCAGCGCATGGATCTCTCCAACCAAATCGGCGCGATGGGCAGCCTGACGCTACTAGGCGGCTCGGTCGTTGCAATTGAGAACGGCTGGGGCGTTCCGGGCGTGTTGCTCGTATCGGTCGGAGCTAAAAGCCTGCAAGGCTGGGCTTCGTACCTGGCCGCGCGCCGACTATTCCCTCGGTTTGGCCTGCTCGAGACTCACGTCGACCGAGAGGTTTGGAAAGAGCTGTTCAGCTTCGGTTGGAAGATCCAAGTGTCGAGGCTTTGTGAGTTGGGAACGTTCACTTTCGATCGATTATTTCTTAGCGTAGCGGCGGGCGTAGCTGCGCTGGGCCTGTACCAGCCGGCTGTGCAAGTCGCAACACAGGCGCGGATGATTCCCTTCTTGGCGATCCAGGCCCTGCTGCCCTACACCAGTGAACTCAGCGCTTCAGGCGAAAAGGACAAGCTTCGCCGCATCTATTTTGAAGGCAGCCTATACCTCAGTTTTGCGACGTTCGCGCTGCTTGGCTTTCTGATTGCATTCGCCCCATGGCTCACACTCGCTTGGCTAGGGGAGGATTTTGAGTTTGAAAAGGTTGCGCTCTGGATTCGGATTTTCTGCGTAGGCTATCTCTTCAACGTTCCGCTGTCGCTGGCAGGAATCGTCAGCCAGGCAATCGGACGCCCCGGAATCCAAGCCCGCAGCTCGCTGATGGGCACCGGCCTAAACGTCATTTTGGCCCCATTGGGGTTTTTGTACGCAGGCGTCACGGGGCTAACTGTGGGGGCTACGATGGCGGTCGTCCTCCCGTCGCTGTGGTTCGCGTGGGCGCTACATCGGGCACTCGGGGTGACAAACATAGAGTTCCATAGAAAATCGGTCGTCGCGTCGCTCGCTCACTGGTTCCCCGCCGTCATCGTCGGACTCGCGGCAGCTTCGCAGTTTGGACAAACCGAAAGAAGCACCGCACTCGTGCTTGCCATCGCAGCGGCGCTAATCTGGGCCGGATACGGCTGGATGGCCGCAAAACGGCTTGAGCTTTTTGACGTTCGCGCGCGGCTCGATGCGCTCGATCCTTCCGACTAGGACTTCCGGTTGTCGAGATAACGGACGGTATCATTAAAGCGATGTTTTCAACTGGGAAAGGTGTGTCTAGGTGTCGAAGAATTGTCGGGCTATCGACACTACTTGCGGCGACCGTAGCGGGGGCCACGACGAACACCGCCGAGGGCCTAGAGTACTTCGAAAAACGGGTCCGTCCGCTGCTGGCTGCAAAGTGCCAGATGTGCCACAGCGCTCAGCTCAAGAGCGGTGGCGTTGACTTCTCGTCAGTGGAAGGCTTTGTCAAAGCGCGCGACGAAGCAGCGCTCATTTCGCTCGACAATCCTGGCGAAAGCCGGCTACTGGGAATTGTGGGCTATACGGCTTCGAAGAAAATGCCGCCCAGCGGCAAGCTGTCGGCACCCGAATTGGAGGTCTTCGAGAGCTGGATCCGGATGGGCGCACCGTGGCCCGGCGCCGAGCAGCAGGAGAAGATGATTCCCGCGAATCACGACGGGGTCTTCACGTCCGAACAAAAGGCTTACTGGGCGTTCCAGCCTGTGTCGCGGCCGGAGGGACCGACAGTTTCCGACCAGGCCTGGGTCTCGAGTCCGGTCGACCGCTTCATTCTCGGCAAGCTCGACGAGAAGGGCATGAAGCCTGCCCCGCCAGCGGACAAGGCGACGCTACTGAGGCGCGCCACATTCGACTTGACGGGCCTGCCGCCGACCGCCAAAGAGCTCGAAGAATTCCTCGCCGACGACTCACCCGACGCCTTCGAAAACTTGGTCGACGGTCTGCTCGCCTCCGAACGCTATGGCGAACGCTGGGGCCGCCATTGGCTGGATCTTGCGCGCTACGCCGACTCCACCGGCAACGACGAAGACCACCGCTACCCCTACGCCTGGCGCTACCGCGATTACGTCATCGAGTCGTTCAACGACGATGTACCGTACGACCAGTTCATTCGCGAACAGCTCGCCGGCGACTTGCTTCCCGCTGAGGACGGCAGCGAGATCAATACTCGAGGCATCGTCGCCACGGGCTTCTTGGCGCTCGGGGCCAAAGCAGTTGCACAGCAAGACAAGAAGAAGATGCTGTACGACGTCTACGACGAGCAGGTCGAGATCGTCTCGAAATCGATGCTCGGTCTCACGGTCGCCTGCGCCCGCTGCCACGACCACAAGTTTGATCCGATTCTGACGCGCGACTACTATTCGCTTGTCGGAATTTTTGCGTCCACACGCAGCTTCAGCGACCCGTCTTTACACGTGTCGAAGCTGTTATACAAGCCGCTCGTTCCCGGAGCCGAGTACGAGGCGTACAAGGCCGAGCAGACCGAGATCCGCAACAAACAGATCGAACTCGACAACGCTGCTGACATCGAAGTCGAGTTTCACGTCGATGGACTCGCCTCGAAAGTCGCGGCCTACATGGTCGCGGCCCGCGAGGTTTATGAAAACGGCGCCGATGTAGCCGCGGTTGCCGAGAGGTCCGGCCTCGACCCAGCGATCCTCGACAAATGGGCGGCATATCTCAAACCGACCGCCATACCGCGCGCACAACTAGCCGACTGGTGGGAGGCCTCGATGAAGTCGCGTGCTCAAGTCGCCGCGGCCTACCAGGAGCAGTTCACCAAGACGCTCGAGGAGTGGCACCACGACATTCGCCGCTGGCGTCGAGAAGCGATCAGGATGCTCAAGGACGGTTCGATGCCGCCCCGACCGAAGCCACGCTTTGAGCCCGGCAATGACCGATTTTTCTATGACGTCTATGCCGCCAGAAAAGCGCCCTTCCGGTTTAGCGACGACGAGCAGCAGTCGATCCTCAAACCCGAGACGCGGCAGTTGATCGCAACGCTAACGGCTGACCTCAAACAGCTCAAAGACAACGCCAATCCCGAGCCGCCGATGGCTGACGCGGTCGAAGAGGGAGAAGTTGTCGACCAAAAAGTATTTATCCGCGGCGACTATCACGCCGAGGGTGACGATGCTCCGAAGGTCTTCCCCGCCATCATCGCCGGGTTCGACCAGTCGCCCGCCACTAGCGGCAGTGGCCGGCTCGAGCTTGCAGATTGGATTGCTTCGAAAGACAACCCGTTAACCGCCCGCGTGATGGTCAACCGCATTTGGCAAAAGCATTTCGTCGAGGGCATCGTACGAACTCCGAATAACTTTGGAATGTTAGGAAGCGAGCCGACCCACCCGAAACTTCTCGACTTCCTAGCGACCGAATTCGTCAACAACGGCTGGTCGGTGAAGAAGATGCACAAGCTGATCATGCTTTCGAGCGTTTATCGCATGAGCAGCTCGGTCACAACCGAGAGCGCCGAGAATGATTCCCCCAACGAGTGGCTCTCGCACTTCAATCGCCGCCGCATGGACGTCGAAGAGATTCGCGACGGCATGCTGGCCATCGACGGCACGATCGACTACGAAATGGGCGGGACTTTGCAATCAGGCTTCGGAACTGACAGCGAGAACTCCAACGACCGGCTGAGCATCGACCCGGCGTCATCGAGCCGCCGCATGGTCTATCTGCCGCTGCGCCGCGCAAACCTCCCTGCCCTGCTCAATCTCTTCGACTTTGGTGACGCGGCGACTTCGATGGGCAAGCGCGCCAACACCAATGTCGCGCCCCAAGCGCTCTTCATGATGAACAGTGACTTTGTCGCGAAGCGCGCTCGGAACCTCGCTACGGAGCTGCTCGACGAGAAAGACTGGTCCGACTCCGAACGGATGAAACACGCGTTCATCCGCACGCTCACTCGCATTCCGCCGGCCGACGAGGTCGACCAGGGGCTCACCTATGTCTCGGAGGTGCGCCGCGAGTTCACCGACGTGTCCGTGCTAGAAGCCTGGGAAAGCTTCTGCCGTATCCTGCTGGCGTCGAACTCGTACATATATATTGACTAACGGACGTCGAACGAGAAACACGGAAACGCCCCGATGAAATACCAACAGATGATCGATCACATGAACGCCGTCAAACCGGTAACCCGCCGCGGCATGCTGCGCGACGCCGCTTGCGGCTTCGGCATGTTGGGCCTGGCCGGATTGTTCGACGGCAACCAGGCGTCCGCAAAGAATGTCGAGTTTGACCCGGCTAATCCGTTGGCGGTGCGGCTGCCTCATTTCGCGCCGCGGGCCAAGAAGGTCATCTTCCTTTTCATGCACGGCGGCCCGTCTTCTATCGATACGTTCGAGCACAAGCCTTACCTACAAAAGAACGACGGCAAACCGCTGCCGATCGAGCGCCCCCTGGCCTTCGACGACGAGAACGAAGCCGGTCCGCTGATGAAATCGCCCTGGGAATTCCGTCCCGGCGGCGAGAGCGGCATCATGGTCAGTGACCTGTTCCCGCACGTGCGCACTTGCGTCGATGACATGTGCTTCGTTCACTCGATGGTCGGCGAGGGCGTCGACCATGGCGCGGCGATGTTGCAGACCTTCACCGGGACCAGCACCTTCACGCGCCCCAGTCTTGGCTCATGGACCGTCTACGGCCTCGGCACCGAGAACCAAGACCTTCCCGGCTACATCACCATCAAGCCCGCCCTCTCGCACGGCGGCTCGAAGAACTGGTCATCGGCATTCCTACCTGGTTCGTTCCAGGGAACACCGATCGGCCACGCCGGCCTCAAGGTCGACGACGTGCAAGGCGAGCCGATCGAGTACCTGATCAACAAGGGTCTGTCGAACGAGCGTCAGCGCTATGAGCTCGACATGCTCCAAAACCTCAACCGCCGCCACGCCGAGATGCGCACCCACGACCCCAGGCTCGAAGCGCGCATCCAGTCTTTTGAACTGGCGTTCCGAATGCAGGTGCAGGCGCCCGAGGCGTTCGAGGTTGAGAAGGAATCGGAGGCCACCAAGAAGCTTTACGGGCTCGACGACCCGACCACCGCCGACTTCGGCTGGCAGTGTTTGCTCGCGCGCCGCCTGAGTGAGCGCGGCGTGCGCTTTGTCCAATGCACCCACTCATACAAGTGGGACCAGCACTCCGAGCTATACAACAAGCACACCGAGAACGCCGCCGAGGTCGACAAGCCAATCGCCGGTTTACTGAAAGACCTCAAGGCGCACGGAATGCTCGACGACACGCTGGTGATTTGGGCGGGCGAATTCGGTCGCACCCCTGTCAGCCAGGGCGGCGACGGCCGCGACCACAACCCGTATGGCTACACGGTTTGGATGGCAGGCGCCGGAGTAAAGAAGGCTATCAGGTACGGCGCAACGGACGAAGTCGGCTACCACGCCGAGCAAAATCGCATGCACATCCACGACTTCCACGCCACAGTGCTGCACATCCTAGGCATGGACCACGAGAAGCTGACGTACCGCGAGTCGGGCCGTGACTTCCGGCTCACCGATGTGGCTGGCCTCGTGCACGAAGATATCCTTGCGTAATCACGCTCTTCACGCGTTCTCGTATCGACGACATCATGAATCGCGAGAATCTCCGCGCAATGTCCGACGGTGAGCTGTTTGACCTTGCCATCGAGGAATACGCCGAGCCCGAAACCGAGGATGATGACGATGAACCATCGAGTCCGAGTCCGGTGTCCGAACTCCAACGTCGCGGCGGTAGCAGAATCTTCGAACGGGCCAAGACTTTATGCTCGTCTGATGACGCGCCGACGCGAGAGGTCGGGCTCGATGTTCTGGCGCAACTCGACTTCACCAAGCCAGACGAAGACCGGCCCCATCGCTCCGATTCTGTCGAGATCGCAGCGGGGCTGCTGGACGATCCAGCGCTATACGTCGTTCGCTCAGCGGCGTGGGCGCTTGTCCACCTCAAGACTGAAAAGGCCATCGGGCTGCTAATCGGTCTGAAGAATCACAATGACTCCGACGTGCGGCAAGCGGTGGCCCACGGCCTCGGGGGTCAGGAAGGACCACTCGCCGTAGAAACACTGATTGAGCTGATGAGCGACAACTGTGACGACGTCAGGGATTGGGCGACGTTCAGTCTCGGAACCCTCTGCGAGGCGGATTCGCTGGAGATCCGCGCCGCTCTCCAAGAGCGGTTGTCAGACAGCGCCGAGGACGTCCGCGACGAGGCCCTGTGGGGTCTAGCGAAACGGAAAGACAGAGCCGCCCTCGCATTGCTCCTGGTGTGCCTTTCAGGAGAGAGCTGGCTAACCGCTGACCGCGCTGCGGCCGAGGGTGCCCTAGAGTTGACCAAATCTGTCGACCTTGACGACCTAAAAGAAGGCATTCGTGAGAAAATAAAATCTCACGATTCCCATTCCGACACATGACAATTCAGCTGCTAATATGAGGCGCAACGAATGACTCTCACACTGCATCTACCGGATGAACTAGAAGCAGAGCTTCGTCAGGCAAGCCGCGACTCTGACGTAACTATGGACCAGTGCGCTGCGGATATGCTCTACCAGACGCTGTCAGAGCGCAGGTACGGTGAAGACGCGAAGTTAGAGAATCGCCCCGATTGGCAGCAGTCGCTTGACCGCGCCAGGACGGACCGCGAAGCCGATCGAGTTATTTCCCACGAGGAAGTTCTCGAATGGCAACGCAGCCGCGCGAAGTAATTTGGTCCGCGGAAGCAGCCGAACAGTTTCGCCTCGTATCTCCACTTGAAGCGACCGACATCATTGAGCGTATCCAGTTGATCAGCTCGTTTCCGCGCATGTGCCGGATTGAGCTGTTCGGCAGATGGGCCGGCTTACGGCGATTTTTCTCGGGCCGGTGGGTGGTCTTCTATAGCGCGTGGCAAGGCGACTCCCAACTCTTCATCGAAGCCATACTGCCCGTGACCGCCGACTTCCGAACCAGCGACAAGTAGCGTTCAGACTGCCTCGGTCGATTGAATGCACGTCCACCAGTCAATACACTCAATGTGATAGTTTCGCACCGTTCGAAATGCTCAATCCCTGACCGATCAAGTATCCTATCCCAACTGGGGTTGCTCTTTACAATCCCAGCGAGGAGGAAAATTTGAAATTCATCACCACGTGGTCTTTTCGCTCTGGCGAAATTGGTACCGCTGCTAGAAAGTTTTTAACCGAAGGCGCTCCCGTTCCGGAGGGCGCAACGATACTCGGTCGTTGGCACAAAGCCGACCTTAGCGGCGGGTTCGCACTCGTCGAATCGGATAACGCGACATCGTCGTACGAAAACGCCGTAGCGTGGTCAGACATCCTTGAGCTACAGACGGTCCCGGTTCTCGAAAACGACGAGATCGGACCGATACTCGCCAAACATTTCGGTTCGTAAACGGGTACCCCTCACAGTCAAGCGGCGCGGTCGCACCACGGCCCGCCGTTTGACATTTCCAAGTTGGGCTAGTCTTTTGTCCACTGCGACCCCTCCAGCCCTCGACGCGCCCCAAGCCGAAGAGCTCAAAAAGGGCGTCCATTGCGGCCTCTGCCTCAACGCCTGCCCGACCTACCGCGAGCTGGGTGTTGAGATGGACTCCGTGCGCGGCCGCATCTACCAATTGGTGCAAGTCGCCGAGGGCAATATCCCGATCAACGACGACTACGTTGAGCACATCGAACTGTGTCTTTCCTGCCGTGCCTGTGAAACTGCTTGCCCGTCGAGCGTGCAGTACGGTCGTTTAATCGAAGGTGCGCTGACGCAGATCGAGCAGCTCGCACCAAGATGAGCACGCCGGACGCATTGTAGTGCCGGCGAATCATACTTCAGGGGAGATCGGATTTGAGGCGCACGTCATATATTCTGGGTACGGAGGCGAATCTTGGCGACGAAGCTCAGTCATCGCGCCGGCTTGCAATGAGAGCCAGGTGGTGGAGTTACGCGACAGGCGCTTGATGATGAATATGCGCAGCCAGTCGTTTACTAACGCGGAGCGAACCGGGTTCCGCTCGATCGCATTCAGTTCGGACGGCGGAGCGAACTGGACCCGCCCAGTAGCGGATGCGCATCTGGATGACCCACAGGTGCAGGCGAGCATCATTCGTTACTCGTGGCCGCACGGGGAAGAGAAAGGGCTGCTGCTGTTCGCGAATCCGAGTCCGCCGATTTCGCGCGAGCGCGGAAAGCGCGTTCGCATGACGGTGCGGCTGAGCCGGGACGACCGGAAGACTTGGCCGGTAGAGGGACTGATCCACAAGGGGCCGTCTGCCTATTCGAGTTTGGCGCGGCTGCCCGACGGCTCGGTGGGTTTGCTCTATGAGGCGGGAGAGGAAAACGCATACGAGGGCATTCGGCTGGCTCGGTTTCTGATTGAAGATTTGGAACGTGGGAGTGGCGTGGTTTGAAGAAAATTCGCGACGATTTGGGAGAATCAGACCTCCCCTTGCCCGGAGGGCGACAAGAGTCTAAGTTCGAAGCGTTTGTGGCAAACTGCGGCTCCTCACTTCTGCTAGTTGCGGTTTTGACTGTTCCCGTTCTTGCGGCGTCGCCGAACGTCTTGATGATCAGCGTAGACGACATGAATGACTGGGTCGGGGCACTCGGCCACGAATCGGCTCAGACGCCGAACATCGACCGCCTGGCTGCGCGCGGTACGTTGTTTACCAATGCGCACGCCCCGTCGCCCAAGTGCAACCCGTCGCGGACCGCGATTCTCTCAGGACTGCGGCCCTCGACGACCGGCGTTTACGGCAACGGCGAATGGTGGAAGCCGAACTTTCCAGACCTCGTGATGATGCCGCGGTATTTCAAGGACAACGGCTACTACGCGGCTGGTGGCGGCAAGGTTTTTCATCATACGGCGGGCTTCAATCCACCGGAGTCTTGGGACGAATACTCCGATCTGGTGAACGATCTCAAGACAAAGGACTACCTGGTTTCGTATCGCCGGAAAGACCATATCAGTAGCTTTGACTGGGGACCCCTCGACCAGACAGATATGGAATTCGGAGACGGGGAAACGGTTCGCTGGGCAGAAGAGTTCTTAGAGCGAGAGCACGAGAAGCCGTTTTTCATGGCGGTGGGTTTATTTCAACCACACTTGCCTTTTTACGCGCCGCGCGATCGTTACGACGCGGTGCGTCCGGGTGAGGCGTCAGTACCGTTGGACAAGCCTGGCGACCTCGATGACGTCCCAGAAGCTGCGCACAAAATGTCGTTATACCGAACCAACGACTTGGAGTTGATCGTCGAGCACGGTGACCTCGATGACGTCGTTCGGGCGTACGTGGCTTCGATTCGCCACGCCGACGCACTCGTTGGACGAGTGATCGATGCGCTCGACGCGAGTGCTTATTCAGAAGATACGATAATCCTGTTTTGGTCAGATCATGGGTACCACTTTGGCGAGAAGCACCACTTTGCAAAAAATACGCTCTGGGAGCGGTCGTCGCACGTACCGCTGGTGGTAGTCGCGCCCGGCACGACGGAGACGAAATCGATTTCGTCGCGTCCGGTAAGTTTGCTTGATCTCTATCCAACGGTTTTGGAATTGACGGGCCTACCGGGCAAGCAGGATCTTGACGGGATTAGCCTGGTGCCTCTGCTCGAGGACCCGCGGCAAGCGTGGGAGAGACCGGCGGTTATGACTTTCGGGCGCGGGAACCACGCCGTTCGATCCGAGCGCTACCGCTATACTCGCTACGCCAACGGCGGAGAAGAATTGTACGACCACGAGAGTGATCCGAATGAGTGGAATAACCTCGCGGGGGATGCCCGATACGCCGACGTAGTCGCGGAGCATGCGCGCTGGCTGCCCAAAGTCAACGTGCCCGGGGCGCTACGGAAGGCCGCGTTCGAATTCGACGCCAAGAATTATGAGTGGCGCAGGAAAGCGGCCACGACCGATCGTTGATCGATGAGACGGCTACTTTGACAGTCGGGCTCAGGGGCTCAACGTGAAACTCACGGTTGTCGTCGAACCTGCGCTGACCGTCACGTTTGTTACTTCGGGCGTGAAGCCTGCCTTGGAGGCTGTGACCGATCGATCGCCTGAGGGTACGTTCTGAATCGTGTACTTGCCGCCCTTGTTGGTCAGCGCCATGTGGCTGGTATCCGTTTCAACTAGCACGCCTCCTAGCTTGGCTCCACCCGAGTTGAAGACCCTCCCTTTGATCGTGCCGACGCCGCCATTACCCGACGGAACCAGCGAGAAATCGACAACGGCCAGTCCGCCGTCCGTGACGTCGGCTGTCTGCTGATTGGTTGTGTAACCGACCGCCGAAGCCGTGATCGCCCGCATCCCCGTTGGGACGGAACTCAGCGTATAGCTTCCGCCGGCGTCGGTGGTATCGGATTGTCCAGAGTCGGCTGAGACCGTAGCACCGTCGATTGGCGCTGACGAGTCGCTATCCGTCACGACCCCAGCAACATCGCCAGTGGTTGGCGGGCCGACATTGCTGCCGCAATCGGGCCCGGCCGCATCATCATAGGTCGCGCCAGATTTCGTGGCGCTGTCGATACAAAATGTCCAGGCACTGCCGTTCTTGATCGGCGGCGTTTGGAGAACGACAACGCCCATTGAGTCTGTGAGGCCGTTCGTGGAGCCGCTCCAGTCGCCGGAAAATGTTCCCACGATCGCCACTCCCTCGACGCCAAAGCCACTTGCGTCATCGACCGTAATGGTTGCTACGCCGCGATTTCGCCGCCCATTCGCCGCCTGACTAAGTACGTTGATCGATTCGATATGGAACGCGGGCAACGCATTGCTGACGTCGACATCGACGCTATCGTTGGAGGCGCCCAGATCGCTGTCAATCGCGCGCGCATTCAGCGTGGCCCCACCGTTGGGCGTCTGCGTTGTGTCCCAGTTGGCCTCGTAGTATCCGGACACGCCGTTGAACAAGGCTGACTGCCAAGTGCCCCCATCGATGTTCCATTCGACAGTCAAACTGCCAGCCAGGTCTACGTCATCTGTGGCATTGATCTGAACCAGTTCATCACCGGAAACCGTACTCGCCGCCGACGGAGCAATGATACTCGCGATCGGCGGATTTGAGCCGCCGCCCAGATTCGGCTTGAGGACAAACAAACCCTGTTCGATGCCGCTAACGACAACGATGCCGCTGTCGAAGTAGGGGTAGTTGCTCCAGGTTCCGTTGAAGCCGTTGTTGTCGTCGCTCGGATACACATCGAAAAATGCGACTTCGCTCAGGCTTGGCGCGGCGATGTTAGTGATATCCAGAATCCGCAGGCCCGAGCGATAGTTGGACTGATACGAATAGTTGCCCTTGATGTACTGGTTGTGATCGTAGGCTGTGTTGGTCCCTGTATAGTTGCCGAGCAAGATCGGGTTGTCGAGATCGAGCAGGTCCCAAATATATGTCCGAGTGTTGTGGCCGAAGTCGCGCTCGTCAAGTTCGTCGTCAAGCAGGAAGTAACGATGATCGTCGGCCAGCCAACCCTGGTGGGTGTACCCTCGGCCGGCGTACTCGTTTCTAGATATCTCCGTTGGCGTAACCTTATTCGTAACGTCGACGATCGTCAGCGAATCGGTGTTCGACGCGAGACAGATTTCGGCGCCGGCGTAGTCGGCATCGGGTCCGTTGTAATTGACGCATTGCGCGTCGTGCGTGTAGCCGTCGCCGCTGAAACAGCCTGTGTCGATCGGAGCAAGCGGGTTGTTGATATCGACGATCTCTAGCCCGCCTGAGCAGACGTTCGAACCGACGGCGTAGGCGAAGCCGCTGTCTTCGTTGATCACCAGATTGTGGGCGCGAAGGAAACCGTTGTACCAGGCAGTCTCCGAGAATTCCCCGTCCGGTGAAACGCCGCTCCTCAAAAGCGTAAGATCGAAAATCTGCATGCCACTGTTGTTCGCCTCGCTGACAACAAACGCGTAGTCGTTAAACACTTTGATGTCACGCCAACTCGAACTAGCGGTCGAGCCGTGAAGCACCAAAGTTCCCAGGTAGATAGGGTTGACCGGATCGCTGATATCGATAAACGAGGTGCCGGTGGTGCGGCCCATGATGGCGTATTCCTTGCCGCTCGACGAGTCGGTCCAACCCCAGATGTCATTGCCGTTGCCGCCGCCGATTTGGTTGAGCGGGAGAAACGCCATGAGGTCGACGTTGTTGCACGGGTAGATCCCGGCGAATTCAGCGACACACGAAGTGATACTCTGCGCGGCTAGCGGTTCGGGATCGTGGTGATCGGCTTGGAAGGCGCGCATCGTCTCTTGCGCGTGTAGCGGGGGCCTACCGCCGTGAGGTGCGTTGCCGTCGTCGTGGGCAAGAAGGAGGGCGCCGGCCGCCAAGATCGCGCCCGCTAGAGGATACCTAAAATATTTAATTTGCATATCAATAGTGCTCGTTATCGGCAGACCTAGAGCGTTGGTCGGCTGCGCCGAAGAAACTTAGGAAGTGCCATTAAGCCTATGGCATATAGCGCTGCATATCAATCCCACTAGTGGTACTCAACAGGACATATTGACCGGCGGATTGAAGAGTGTTAACGTCAAACTGTTCTCTATGTCCGTCTCTGATTTTAATCGGGTCGATTGTTCAAAATCGTGACCACCGCCGTACACATTCGGTCGCATAAAGCTCCCGCGGCAAGATCCCGACGCCGCTGTTATTTTTCGTCTAAGCACTGTTCGTTCGCGCCCGTTGGAGTTTATACATCATGCACGCTCGTTCAAAGGAAGTTTTCTTCGCACTACTCGTCCTGACATTCGTTGTCATTGGGGCGTTGCCCGCCGCGGCTGCTTATCCCGCCGGGTTTTCCGAAGTGTTGGTGGCCGGGAGCATTGGCAGCCCGACTGCCATGGCGTTCGCGCCAGACGGTCGTATTTTCGTTTGCCGCCAGAATGGCCAACTGCGGATCATCGAGAACGGCAGCCTGCTGACAGATCCGTTCCTTACTGTTAGCGTGGACTCGGCCGGCGAGCGCGGGCTGCTTGGCGTCGCCTTTCATCCAGACTTCGCAAACAACAACTTTGTCTACGTTTACTACACCGTTCCAGGCTCTCCGCCTCACAATCGGGTCAGCCGGTTTACGGCGAATGGCAACGAAGCGGTTGCTGCCAGCGAAAACGTCATAGTCGACTTGGACAACCTGTCGGGCGCTACGAATCACAACGGTGGGGCCATTCATTTCGGCAACGATGGCAAGCTTTATATAGCGGTCGGAGACAACGCGAATTCTTCGAACTCGCAGTCGCTCAACACACGGCATGGAAAGATGCTGCGGCTAGACGACGACGGCACAATACCGGGAGACAACCCGTTCTTGGTCGAGGCGTTTGGTGCGAATCAGGCGATCTGGGCGATGGGTCTTCGCAACCCATTCACGTTCAACGTTCATCCTGGCAACGGTCGGATTCACATCAATGATGTCGGTCAGGGCACCCGCGAAGAAGCGAGCGAGGGAATCGCCAAGGCCAACTACGGCTGGCCGGGCTGCGAGGGCACATTCGGCGGCGACTGCGGCAATCCGGCTTTCACCGCGCCTCTATTTGACTACGCGAGTTCGGGCGGAAACTGCGCAATCACAGGAGGTGCATTTTATACGGGATCGGAATACCCCGCGGCATTCGCGAACGCCTATTTCTACGCGGATTTCTGCGGGCAATGGATCCAATATGTGACGCCGGGTGGCTACAACAATCAGACCGCCTTTGCTTCGAGCCTTGGCCGCAGTGCCGTCGACTTGCAGGTCGACGGGGGCAAGCTGTATTACTTGACGCGGAATAACGGCGGCGCGGTTTATCGCATTGACTACAACCTAAATGAGCCGCCGGCCGTTACGGTGCATCCGTCGGATGAAACGGTTGCGATCGGGCAAACGGCGACGTTTACAGTTGCTGCTACAGGGACGGCCCCGCTTAGCTATGAATGGCAAAAAAACTCGGTGCCGATCGGGGGTGCCCCCAATTCGCCGTCGTATACAACCCCTCCGGCGACCGCGGGAGACGATGGCTCGAACTTCCGGGCGAGGGTCAGCAATGGCTTCGGCAATGACACCAGCAATCCCGCGACGCTGACAGTTCTCGGGAATCTGCCGCCGACGCCGACGATCAATGTTCCGCTTCCGGGGAGTTCGTACACGTTCGGCCAATCCATCAATTTCTCAGGCGTCGGGGCCGACCCCGAGGACGGAAACCTTCCCGCTTCTGCCTTCACCTGGCGCGTGGACTTTCATCACGGCACGCATATGCACCCGCACCTGGCTGACACGACCGGCATTAGTTCCGGGTCGTTTCTGACGAACTTCGTCGAGGTTGAGACCAACGTTTTCTATCGAGTCCATCTGACGGTTACCGATTCCGCGCTTGCGTCGGCGAGTACTTTCGTCGATATCTTCCCGCAGTTGGCGACAGTTAAGCTCGCAACAAAGCCGGGTGGATTCACCCTGACGCTTGATGGATCTAGCGTGAACTCGGGGCATTCGTTTAGCTCCGTGGTCGGACAGCCGCGAGAGATAGGTGCGCCGGACCCGCAACGAAAAGGTAAGAGGGACTACTTCTTCAACAAGTGGTCGGACAACGGCGCGCAAACGCACTTCTTTGTCGTACCCGCCGGGTCTTCGACTCTGAAGGCTACTTATAAGCGATAAGGCGGCTGCAATTGGAAGCTGGCGCGTCATCGGACGAGCAGCTCGTTGACCTGTTCGAGGTTGGGCACCTGGCCTAGCTTGCAGCGGAGCGCGGCGGCGGCCGTTGCGAACTGAAGTGCTTCGAACTCCGAGTGGCGTTGCGCAAGAGCGAGGGCGAACGCTCCGTGGAAGACGTCGCCCGCGCCGGTGCTGTCGACGACGGTTACTTCGTGGGCCGGGACCCGGCCGCCTTCGTAGGCCGCTCCTTTGTCGCCGAGGGTGACGGCTCCCCAGGCGCCCATGGCTGCGATCTTTTCTAGGAGGCTGCTGACTCCTCCGTGAGCGTGGGCCATGTCTTCGTCGGCGATAACGTGGGTGGCCGTTCGTGCGATCTCCCAGACCCCCGGCGTGTCTAGGTCGAAGTCGACGACGACGGGCACATTTCGCTCACGGGCCAGTTGGGCTAGGCGCAAGCCGCCTTCTTCCCAGCGGCCGTCGACGAGCAGGGCATCGGCGCTAGAAACGGCGTCGTCTGGAATCCAGCTCGGGTCGTCGGGGACTCCGTCGCCCCAGTAGGGGAAGAGGAAACGCTCGCCGTCGGCGCGAACGAAACATTCGCAGCGCGGACTCGTACCGGGGAATTCGCGGTAGTTTGCGGTGTCGACTCCGTTGGATTCGAGTAGTCCGGCAATCTGAGTACCGGCGGGGTCGTTGCCTCGGCGCCCCCAAAGGGAGGCGGTTCCACCGAGGCGCGCGGCGGCTACGGCTCCGACGGCGGCGGGTCCGCCCAGGGCGTCCTCGCGCCTCGGTACTCGAGCGCGGCGGGTCGAGGGGGGAAATTCGTCGACAAATAGGCGGTTGTCGAGGCAGCCCATTCCGACCGCCATTACGTGGGGTTTCGAATTGCCTAACGAGGGTCGCATATCCGCCAGTACATGTTATCGATCTCCGAGAAAGTCTGTCTCACGCGCCAAGGCGTGACGCAATTTAGTGGGTTTCGCGTAACTTCTTTAGAATCTATGATTTTTGAGAATCCTTCCCGGCTTGCGGGCGAATCTCCGCCGTCGAAATGTCCGGAATTGGCCGAATTTGGCAGGTTTTCGCTAAAAATCGAGTACCCGGGCGAGGAAGCCCTCGCGTGCTCATCCAGTTCGATCGCCGTGGCCGGATTTGGCAGGGTTTTGCTTAAATTTCGAGCCTCCTTGCAGGGCATTCGGTATCCTCCACAATTAGTGTAAGACACGTGTGTCCGGTTTTCGGCTGACCGTATCGCTAAGTTGCTGATTTATAAAGCAAAAGAAATTTCAAAACCCCGGTACGGGCGTTTGGGAGGCTTTCGCCTTGCCCGTGGCGAGACTCAATCGCGCTGTCTTGTGGACATAGAGATCGCTGCAAGCTGCTGATCTATAAAGGCTTTGGCCCGGATCGCCCGAGCCCGTCCTGGATCTCCCTGTCAAGAACGTCGACCTGGAGGTCGACGCTGCCCGCCGGAGGCGCGCGCCACGAGTTGCTCTTGACTGAGTGTCTCAGCTCGGGGGTGCATGGCATGGGCGAACAGGGAGGCGTAAAGGGGACAAGGCCCTTTCTTGACTTCAGACCGTGGCGACAAGTAGTTTGTTATCAGTGTGATTCAGGACTATAGGTACATTGATCACCGGTTGCTGCGACGTAGAAACTCTGACTTCCAATCAACGACGCACTGTTTCTAAAACACTTATCCAAATCAGACCTCGAAAAGGGCCTTGTCCCATTTCCCCTCTTGGCTCTTCGGCCCTTTGCTCCACGGGCATTACCTCGCTACTACGGCCTCTGCTGACTTCTCCGCTTTGCTCGGCTTGTCGCTTTGCTCCGCGGAGATCTCCCCGGGTAAGGTGCTGCATCTTTCGTCCCCTGCCGCTCGGCTCTACCTCACGCGTCTCGGATGGATTCTGGGTTTCGCTGTGGCTGGCAAGCTTACCGCCCGCGCGCGGCCTCTCTGCCGATTCGTGTTCCCGCGGTCGTGACTTTGTTCCGAGCTTCCTCCAGCTTGGCCTCGCGGCTTCCACCTTGCTCTTCCCTACGGTTACCTCCATCGGTCCCGATGAGTTCCTTTCATCTCACTAGATACAGCCCCTGCCGGGCACACCAGCGTCGAGACTCACTCGCCCTTTCTTGTGAACATTCAGATGGCTGCAAGCTACTGATTTATAAACCCAATTACTTAATTCCTGCGCGCCTTCTATCTTCTAGACCACCGCCGACTCGAACGCTTTTCTCTGCGTAGAAGTGAATGACCTCCGGGCGAATCACCAGGGACGAGATGATGCTGTCAAGGCCGGATGAAAAATCCCGTTTTCGCCGGTTGAAAATTCCCCACCCTGGTTGCGGTGGTGGTTTTGTGGACCACCACCGTGTTGCTAAGCATGGAGCTAGCCGGGGAAGCGGAGGCGGGCAATGCTGGAGAGCAACCCGCCAAGGAATACCCGGCCGCAAACTCAGCGAGACGATGAGTGCCGGGAGCGGCGGCCGAGATCGCTCCCGGCTTCTTTTCCGCTGCCCAACGCCCATCGGATCGATAGATTTGCCCATGCCTGAAAAAACTCATCTTCCACTTCCCCCGCTCTTGCGACCAGGGCTCGCCGCGTCAGCCGCATCGACCGTCGGCCGTTCGCCGGACTGATCTTCCGGCCGCGAGAGCAAACCGGCTCTTCGGCGCTCCTTCAAGCGAAAGCTCTCGCCGCGAATGTTCACCGTCGTCGAGTGATGCAACAGTCGATCCAGGATCGCCGTGGCGATGATCGGGTCGGAAAAGATCGAGCCCCAATCGGCGTAGCTCTTGTTCGAGGTCAGGATGATGCTGCCGCGTTCGTAACGCGCGCTGACGAGTTGGAAGAAGATCGTCGCCCCCAGCTCGTCGAGCGGAAGGTAACCCATCTCGTCGACGATCAGCACCTTCGGCGCGAGGTAGATGCGCATCCTTCGTTGTAGCCGTCCTTCGCGGATGGCCTTCGACAGATCGGCGATCAAGTCGTGCGCGGTGATGAAGTAGGCTCCGAAACCGGCTTGGATCGCAGCCTCGGCCAAGGCAACCGAGAGATGCGTCTTGCCAACGCCGGGTGGCCCGAGGAAGATCACGTTGGAGGCTTCGTGCACGAAGCGCAACGTGCGCAGCTCTTGGATTTGGCGCTCGTCGATCGATGGTTGAAAGTCGAAGTCGAACTGTTCGAAAGTCTTGACATAGGGCAGATGCGCGAGCTGTAGACGCGTCTTGAGATAGCGTTGTCGGCGAGCGTCGGCCTCGGCGCTGACGACGTCGAGCAGGAAGTCGGCGTAGGCCGGTTCAGCCTTGGCTGCTTGTTCAAGCAGCGCTTCCAAGCGATCGTCGATGGTCTTCAGCCCCAGTGCTTCGAGCCGTTCGTGAAGCTGTTCGATGGCGGTCACAGCGCACCTCCGGCGGCGGCGCTTTCGTAAGCCGCTAGCGGCCGCACTTCGACTTGGGGTGCGCCGGCTTGGATGTGAATGCACGTTTTTCCTCCTGGACGCTTGGCGACGTGCAGCGGAATGTCGGCATGATGCTCTTTGCGAACAACGATTTGGTGGCGGTCGTCGATCAACTCGTGAACGGCGATCCGCTCGGCTCCGCGCCATACCTCGAGCCGGCCGGCCAGTTCGCGCAACGAGACTTCGGCGCCGGCGTCTTGCCAGGGAACCGAGTAGCGGTTGGAGCGCCAGGCCACGAAGGCGTCCCGGCTCACACGCCTCGACTCGGCGTCCGCGAGGGGATACGGCGGACGCTTGTCGAGAGACTGCAAGGCGGTCTTTTCAGACTCCCAACTCTCTAACACTTGGCTGTGAGTGGTGCCGTGAACGCGCCGGTTCGAGACCTCCCAGACCCAAGCGTGCAGCTGGTTGTTGAGATCATCCAGGCTCGTCGCCGTGCGTCCGCACAGGAAGTTGCGGCGCACGTACTTGACGCCCGATTCGACCTTGCCCTTGGTCTGCGCGCGGTAAGGTTTGCAGGCCCGCGGGGTGAAGCCCCAATAGTCGGCGAAGTCCTTGAAGGTTTGATTCCACTTGAGCTCGCCGCGCTCGTCGACCCCCTCCAAGACCGTCTTCATGCGGTCGTAGAGGATCTCTTGCGGCACGCCGCCGAGTTGCCGGAAGGCTTCCTCGTGCATGCGCAGCAGCGTCGGCAGCTTCTGGTCGGTCGCCGCGGCGGCCATGATGGCCCGGCTGTGACCGAGCGTGAAGACGAAACCCCAAAGCTTGCGAGTCTTGCCGTCGGCGGTGATCTCGCCGAGATGGCCCCAATCGACCTGAGCCTGTTTGCCTGCGGGTGTTTCAAAGCGCCGCACGGCCACCGTGGTTGCGGCTTCTCGCAACGGCTGTAGGTGATCCTTGAGGATCGTATAGCCGCCCGAGTAGCCGTGTTCTCGCAGCTCACGCAACAGCACGACGGCATTCCAGACGCCGGCCTTGAGGCGGTCTTCGATAAACGGCTTGAAGCGATCCAGCTTGGACGGACGCGGCTTGCGCGGGCCGTATCTGGGCGTCGGATCGTCCTGCCTTAAGTACTTGCGAACCGTCTTGCGGTCAAATCCCGTGAGCTCGCTGATCTTGGCGAGGCTCACCCCTTGTCGAACTAATTCTTCGATTTCTTGCACATCTGAACTCCGTAACAGCGCCTTGTACCTCCTGCTTCCAGGGTCGGCTCCGACGCAAGCTACGGGTGGGGAATTTTATTCCGGCGATACGGGGATTCTTACACCGGCGCTGACAGATGCGACAGCCACCATTGATTTGGTGGTAGCCAGGAAAAATCCCCTTTACCACCTCCGGCAGGACTCGAATATCATCGGGAAGGTTCTCGGTCGCAATAGACATTCGAGGCAGAAAGCGCTCGATAACGCCCGCAGCACCTTCAATGGCGTTCCGTTCCGCACCCTCCACGTCCATTTTTATGAAGTCCACGCGATCGAGGTCGAGTGCGGCGGCGATGTTGTCGATCGTGTTGAGGGGGACCTCTGTTTTCGTTGGAGCCGTGCGGCTTTCACTACGGGAAGACAGTATAAGCGAGTCTAGCATCGAGTCGTCATAAATATACATCGACATGGACGACGGTTCATGCCATACACCCTCCTCGACAACGACAACACGGCCTTGTTCGATCTCAGTGGCAAATGTTCTACGGAGACATTCGGCATTTCGCGGGCTTGGGTCGATGGCAGCGACCTTACTCGCACCCGCATCTAGAGCGCGGCGGGTGAACGAGCCGATATTAGCGCCACAGTCGAGAACGACATCGCCAGGGTGCACTCGCACCTGTTCGATGTTATAGACGTCAACCTCTTGCTCCGCCAGTGCGTAGTGAACCCGAACACCCTGGGGCGCCCAAAAAATGCCGCGAGGAGTCTGCCACTTCACCAGTCCGTCTTCCGTTTCGTCGAGCCTCACTAGCTCCGACTCCAGGCGAACCATCTGCGGGTCAATTGTGAAGTCCAGGGGGGCTGTGGCTTGTTGGAAAGTACATCCCTCTGAACGGCCCAGAACGTAAAGGTGGGCGCAGATAGCTCCCGTCAGCGAATAGCTATAGATCAGGAGGCTCTCACCGGCAAAGAAAAGAAGGAACAACGAAGCCAGAACGTTCGGAATTGTGAACTTCGCACGGCTAGTTGACTCCATATGTATGAAAGTTGCACCGGTACGTCTAATAGGGGTATACGGAATTCTTCCTAGGAGTAGTGGGTACGATTACTCAGTCAAGCGACGCAGACATGCGTCTTGGTCACTTGTTCTCCGTTAAACTCTGGGGCAAAAAGGGGACAGATGGTGAGAATGGAGAACCTCACGCGAGACGTCGCTAAGTTCGAATAACAACGTAAGGTTTTCCACCCTTACCACTGTTCCTTGGAATGTTCCTTGGAAATCGTAAGGGCGATTCTCGCATTCCCACAGCCCCGACGACGATTCTCTCTCGTGAACCAGAAAACAAGGGAGCACTTCTACTCGACTAGCCATGGATACGTTTCTATTCGGCCTTAAATAGTGAAAAAACCCTTGCAGGCCGACTCTTGGTCGGGTACACTGTGCGTACTAAGACTGTCCAAATAGAAATCCTGGTCTAGGAGAGCCACAAATGGGAATTCGAAAGAATGCGAAATACCTTAGTCTGACTGAGAAGGAAAACTTCGTTTGGGCCTGCGTCATGATGAAGGCCGACATTGTGAATCCCGGCGCTCCCCCCGCGAATCGCTATAGCCGTTGGGATGAATACGTCGCGCTTCACCGCATGATTCAAAATGCGTTTGCGCCAGGCGCCGCCGCAGTGAACTTCGGGCATGGAGGTGGAGGCGCTTACAGTTTCTTCAGTTGGCACCGCTACTTCCTCATCGAATTTGAGAAGCAGTTGCAAAGCCACGTTCCGGGCGTGATGTTGCCGTACTGGGACTGGACTGATCCTTCGCCGATCATGACGAACACGTTTTTAGGACCGGACGGCGGTGCGGGAAGTATCGTTTCCAGCGGTTATTTCGCAGCCAGCGCTCCGGGGACCGGAGGCAACCCCACGCCGTCCCCCGGGTGGTGGCCAGCTTCGCTCACCGGCTGGAATCTGCACAGCGCATTCGGGCTGTCGTGGCAGGGCCCGCTGCGGCGAAACCTTTCGGGTGTGAGCGGATTGCCGACCGTTGCCGACTTGCAGCAAGCGTTGGGCAAGACTACCTACCCCGCACTCAAAGGCGCTGTGGAAAGTGGAACCGGCATCAGCAGCTCACATCAGATGCACAATGGTCTGCACGGGTGGGTCGGCGGCCACATGTCCAATCCCACGGCGTCGCCGTTCGATCCGATTTTCTATCTCCATCACTGCAATATCGATCGGCTGTGGGCGATGTGGCAGATGGACGGGCATGCCAACGTGTATCCCAACAGCGGTGGGTTTATCCATCACCACCGCACTGACATCATGTATCCCTGGACGGGAGGCGCCGCCGGCTACGGGACGAACGTCAATCTGAGTCCGATCGCCATGCCGGACTTCAGCGCGTTGGGGGCCAAGACCAACGAGGATACCCTCGATCACCGGGCCCTGGGCTATACCTACGACACCTTAGCGATTGTCGGTATCTCCCTCGACCGCACTGGCAGTATGAACCAAACGACGCCGGACCCGATGACGATAGCGGCCCCGGACGTCACGAAATGGGTGGCGGCGACGCGTGGCGTGAGCGCGTTCTTCCAGGACTGTGAAGCGGCCTACTCGAGCAAGGAGGCTTACGTATTTGCGGGCGTAGAGACCTTCCGCAGCGTGGGAGCCTCAAACCAGTTCAACTCGGTCTTCGCAGGACCGGCAAGTGGTCTGGTGAAATCCGGCGGGGCGTACAGCCGCTCGGTTTTCGACTCCAATGTGGCCAGCATGACGCCCGGTGGCGGCACTCCCTTGGCGGATGCTCTAACCCACGCGGATACGGCGCTGGTCAAGGCTCCGTTTGGCGACTTGCCAGCGGACGAGCGGCGGTACCTCGCCATCCTTACGGACGGCAAACGGACGACTGGCTCAACGATCGCGTCTATCCCTAACGGCAGCCTCGGGGACACGGCCGTCTTTGCAATGGGGTTCGGTACGGGAGCGGATGTTGACTACGCGACGCTTGACCAGTTGGTTACGAAGGGAACGGTACTTCCGATCACACAGGTATTCCACGGCGAGAATGCAGGCACGATCGACAAATTCTACACGAACTCGTTGGCGGCCGCCATCGGGTACGTTCCCGTCGTCGACCCGCTGATCGAGCTCTTCGCGGGCGAACACACCCATCTCGATTTCTACGCGACGAGCGCCGAGGACAGTTTCTTTATCTCGGCGCAGGGTATGGATTTCGAGGATCCCAACTGGACATTCCACCTGAAGGCACCGGATGGAAGCATAGTGCATGGCGGGGCAGGGCATAGCGGTCACGGGCAATCGATGCATTGCTGTCACCCGCTTCCAACGGTCAATTTCGTCCGCGGCAACGCGCGGTTATCGTTGTTCCTGCAACGTGGTGGAGCGCCCGCGCAGTGCTGGGTGGGAAGATGGGAGCTCATGGCGGCCTACAAAGCGAGGGACATGAGCCGGATGATGATGATGCCGGTTGGTGCATTGATCGCACCAGTGTCAGCGGGACCGCTGCGGGGGCCTCGATACGCGCGACCTCAAACCAGACGTAAGACGCGTTCGGCGGCGCGCAGCGTTGTAGCGGCCAACAGGCATGCTTTGGACCTCATGGTGGCGGCTCCACCGGACACTAATGACGCGTGCAACCTGCTGGTAGGCATCTACGCGCGCACTCGGCTCAACGTGCATATGCATGCCTTTGTGG
Organism: Bryobacterales bacterium; assembly: GCA_965247305.1. GTDB lineage: Bacteria > Acidobacteriota > Terriglobia > Bryobacterales > UBA6623 > CATQHP01. Next base: position 7,512,497 of record OZ252030.1, read on the forward strand.
GCAATGGGCTATCGTTCAAATTGCATCCTGAGGCCAGCTCAGGAATGGTGTCGAAGTTCGATGCCTACGGACGCCTGTTCTCACCGAGAGTCGATATGTCGAAAGCCTTTGACGATCTAGACCCTCGGATTGCTCGCGGGGCGAGATTGCGCGGATCCAAGGCCCTGAAATTCGACTCGGGAAAGGTTCTGTCGAAGTTGGAGGCGGCCGACCCGAAGCGGTTCGCATTTGCCGATGAGGTACTACCTTTCAAGAGCAACGACGAAGGAGGAGCCGCCGCTCAGGTAGAGCGAGCGGACGTGCCGGGGGTCTATCACTTGGGAGTGATGGTGGAAGGGGTATATCATCCGCAAGGCGAGCCTGGGCGAGGAGATTACGGCCACGGCGCACACAGCGGTGCGAAGAGCGGTGAGGGCGAGAGATTCACGCGCGTCATCAGCGCTTCTATCGCTGTACATCGGGGCTGAGGACGTAAGGACGTAAGAATGGCCGGCCGGCACCAGCTGACAACCACCGGGCATTGAACCGAAGGGCAAAAGAGGGGCAAAAGGGAAAAACGCCCTGTTCGATGGTCCGATAACTGCGGGTATCTTAGAATCCTTGCTGAATCGTTCTCGATTCCGGTCGGCGGCATTGAGAGAATTGTCGGACGCTGCATGTCGATGGCTACAACTAACTGAGAAACCGGCAGTTAGGTCGCTAAAGAATGCGTACGGTTCAGATTTCTAAGGGTCCCGGTAGGGATGTCGGCCGGCACCGCCCGCACAGATCCGTACGTGAGCTGCAATTCATACGGCTACCTCGGATAGTGGCGAGCGCGTAGGTTCTACGAGTGCCTCCGCGTCGCACCCCGACGGCCTCGGTGTCACGATATATCCGCCTCTGTGTGCGGACCGCGCGCAACTCGCCGTCGTTCTCCTTGATCCGAGTCCTTCCCTCCAGAACCTCCGCGGACGGTTCCCCGCCCTTGTTCGATTCCTTCGTAGGTACTATGTCTCGGTCCGACTCGTCCACAACGTACAAGCGGGTCGTGCGGCCTTGGCCTTCACCCGCCGGCCTGCTGTTTCCACCACAGCCCGCCTCCGCTTCCCCGGCTGCAGCAAGAATGCACCTATACCTTTGCCAAAGCAAGCCTTTTGCGGCGAACTACAAACCGTCCCTTAATTCGTGGTCTCACGAACCGTTTGCATCCCAGCCCTCCCCCCTTCGCCCTCGACAGCGTTCCCGCTAAAGTAGTGAGCTTATGGGCACGAGCGGTATTGCCTTTACATTCCTCTCGGCCATGTTTTTCATGGCAGTGGTGGCTTGGGTCTCTTACTTAAAGACCCGTGGCGAGGCTGACACGCGCGCCGGGTATTTTCTCGCCGGACGCGGACTGACTGGCTGGTTTATTGCTGGCTCGATGCTGCTCACCAATCTGTCAGCCGAGCAACTTATCGGCCTCAACGGGTCCGCCTACGGCCACAACCTGAGCAGCATGGCGTGGGAAGTCACGGTCTCGTTCGCGACGATCATTCTGGCGCTGGTCTTCTTGCCCCGCTACCTCGCGGGGGCTTTCTCGACATTGCCGGAATTTCTGCGCAGTCGCTTCGATGATGACGTGCGTCGCCTAACCCGCATTTCTCACCACCTGACGGCGAAAGCACGCGATAGGTGCGCCACTACTTCGTTGCGCTCGATCGTCGTGCTCGACGGACCGTCAAGTACGCCTCCGCGCGCCGACCTTCGCCCGCCTCGTATTGACGCACCTCTCACGCACTTTCGCTCGCCACGTGGTGAGAAATGCGGGCTAACTGCCTTGCTCTTTCTGGTCGGCTACGGCTTGGTCACGATTCCCTCGGTGCTCTACTCGGGGTCGCTCGCGGTGCTGCGGATCTTCGACGTCCCCGCCATGCTCGGCGTTGACGACTCGACCGCGCTATGGATTACGGTCGCGCTGGTTGCCATCGTCGGCGGCCTTTACGCGATTTTCGGTGGCCTCAAGGCCGTCGCCGTATCGGACACGTTGAATGGCATCGGCCTGCTTGTCATCGGCGCGGTCGTTCCGCTACTCGCGCTGGCGAAACTGGGTAGCGGCTCGATCTCCGCGGGCCTTTCTGTGATCACCTCAACTCATGTGAACAAGCTCAACGCGATCGGCGGCGCGGACGACCCGACGCCCTTCGGAACCATTTTCACCGGAATGAGCTTCGCGAATCTCTTCTACTGGGGGACGAACCAGTACGTAATTCAACGCACGCGCGGCGCGCGCGATTTGGCTGAAGGGCAGAAGGGCGTGCTGCTCTCTGGCTATCGGAAATTGCTCGTTCCCTTCATGATGATGATCCCCGCGGTGATTGCGTTTCACTTGTACGGGCCGGGCCTACAGCCAATCGATGTGGCCTATCCGCAACTAGTCCGCGACGTGCTGCCGGGCTACTTGTCAGGCTTTTTGCTCGCTGTGCTGTTGGGCGCCGTGTTCAGTTCGTTCAATTCTCTACTCCACAGTTCCGCGACCCTATTCTGCCTAGACTTGTACCTACCACTGCAAAAGAACGCAATCAGCGACGAGCGCTTGATCACGATTGCCAAACGCGCGGGCGTTGTAATCGCACTGTTCTCTATTGGATTGGCGCCGATGTTCCAGTACGCGCCGGAGGGGCTTTGGCAGATCATTCGAATCTTTACCGGGTTCTACAACATCCCCGTGATCGCGGTCGTCGTGATCGGTCTATTCACTCGACATGTGCCGCCACTGGGTGCGAAACTTGCGGTGTTATTCCATGTCACCGCGTACGGATTGTTGCAATTCGTCATTCGACCGGACATCCACTTCATCCACCTCTACGGAATACTTTTTGTAATTGAGGTTCTGCTGATGCTGGCGATCGGATGGTTCCGGCCGCTGGAGGTTCCCTACGTTGCGCCGTATCAGCCGAAGGTTTCGCTGACACCGTGGCGCTACGCTCCGGCCGCCTCGGCGAATTTACTCTCGTTGGTGGCACTGGTCTACGTCGTCTTCTCACCACTCGGTCTGGCGGGCGGCGAGCTTGGGCAGCCCTTCTGGCTGGCGGTCGGGTTGATCGTAGCGCTCGATACGGTAGCGTGCCTTTGGCTATACCGTTCTACGCAGCCGTAGATCACCCAAGTGGCGTCCGCCAGCGGCTGTGAAACCATAGTCCAATGCGCGAAATCCGCTACGGCATTGTCGGAACGGGGATGATGGGCATCGAACACATCCGCAACATCGCGGCAATCGACGGCGCCAGAGTCACCGCAGTTGCCGACCCCTACCCCCCTTCCCTTGAAACGGCGCTCGATGAACTCGACGCCACCGATGTCGTCGCCTGTAACAGCGCTGACGAGCTGATCGATAGCGGCCGGTGCGACGCGGTTGTCGTCGCAACGCCGAACGATACTCACGTCGACGTCCTGCTGAAACTCATGCCGACCGCCCTACACGTGCTGGTCGAGAAACCACTCTGCACCAGCGTCGAAGATTGCGACCGAGTTATCGCCGCCGCCGTGGGGCGCACGGCGATCACTTGGGTCGGCCTTGAGTACCGCTATCTGCCTCCGGTGGCACGCCTTATCGACGAGGTCTTTAGCGACAGATTGGGCAAGCTGCGTATGCTGTCGATCCGCGAGCATCGCTTCCCGTTCCTCGAAAAGGTCGGCAACTGGAACCGCTTTTCGCGCCGCACCGGGGGGACTTTGGTAGAAAAATGCTGCCACTACTTTGACCTGATGAATCACATTACAGGCGGACAAGCCGTGCGCGTCTTCGCGTCCGGCGGACAAGACGTCAATCACCTCAACGAGATCTACGATGGGCTGCCCTGCGACATTCTCGACAATGCGTTCGTTACGGTCGACTACGACAACGGCGCCCGGGCGCTACTTGACCTCTGCATGTTCGCTGAGGGCGGGCGCAATCAAGAGGAGATCGCGGCCGTCGGCGATCGCGCCAAGACGGAATCCTATTTGCCGAGCTCCGAGTTTTCAGTGGGCGTTAGGAGCGGCGAAATGTTCCAACCCAGAATCGAAACCGTCCACCGCGACGATATCCGCTACCAAGGCTTCCACCACGGGGCGAGCTACCTAGAGCATCTCGATTTCCTCGACGCCGTGCGAACAGGTTCGCCCGCGAAAGTTTCACTGGCCGACGGACGCGCCGCAACGGCACTGGGAGTAGCCGCCCATCGCTCAATCGAAGATCGGCAAGCGGTTGAGCTGGCTTCGAAGCCCTGATTCATGTTGAGCATCTGCTGCCGCAGGCCGACTGTAGTTTGCCGAGTAAAGACGCAACTGCCGCTCCCGGTGCACATGCCGCTCGCTGTACAGAACGAGCCCGCTTGGCAGGAGGTTCGGTTGCTCTCGAAGCTGCAAGTGGCCGAGCCGCAGCCCCCGGGCCCCGACGGGGGCAGAGCCCCTCGAGCCCGTCGTAAAGCTTATCTCCGGACGCCTTTCTGCCGATCACTCGATGGTGGAATCCGTGCCATTGGAGTGCCCTATGGCAGAGCCAGAGCCCAAGAAACATCTCAACCCCGTCCAGCTATTGCGAAAGTGCGCTCGGCGGAGATCGATCCTCTCGATCGTGACGCCCGACCTCTCGTTGGCAAGTTCGGGAGTGATCGTCGACGTAACCGATGAGTTTGTCCAGCTCGCGGTTCCTCAGCAGATAGTGCAAGACCTTAGTTACGCGGTCTGCGTCGTGACGCTATCACACGCCGATGGCACTCTTGTTTTCATCGGCCAGGTGGTGGGGGTCAACCGCACCAGGACGTCGTCACAGATCACCCTTGAATTTCCGAATCAGTTTATTCAGAGCGAAACGCGCGGTAGCTTCCGCGTACCCATCTTCGAAAAAACGCGATTCGTGTACAGGTGTCGTCCAAACGAGGGTCATGGGAGGCGACCGCCGTCAACGTTAGCCTTACGGGGATCCGGATTCGATTCCCCACTGAGGCCGATCCTGCATTCCGCAAGCATGAACACGTGCTCGTGACGCTCGATCACGCGGGAATCAACGCGGAAATGCCCGGCGTTGTCCGCTATTGCGAGGGGTCCAGTTACGGCGTCCTATTTCTTCGCACCGCAGACGAATCGCGCGCACTCGTCCGCGCCGTCGAACAAGACTGGCTATCACGCCGCGTCAGGCCCGTTTCGCAGCCAGAAGAGGTCGAGCACGCCCTGCCCTGACTGCCCTGCGATCGAATGGGATTTTCTAACTTGGACCCTTAAGGCAGTTGCCAGTCCGGTAGTTGCCAATGCGATCTAACCCGCATTTCTCAGCACCTGACAGCGAAAGCACGCGATAGGTGCGCCACGACTTCGTTGCCCTCGAAAAGACGCCACCCGAGCTGGGGTTTATAGCATTTTCACCGAGAGCCTAGACCGCCTATTGACACGCCGAGCGCGAGTGTTGGGTCGGAAAGAACGTCGACCTAGAAGTCGACGCTGCCCGCCGGAGGCGCGCGCCACAAATCCCGGCGAGAGTACGTGCAGTCTTGAAGCCCCGGTAGGTGGTGACATTATTTTTAGCCCAGCCTGACGCGTAAGCGAAACACTGCGTACGATAGAGCAGACTTTGTCCCAGGGTTTCACCCTAGGCTAATTCAAATGCCACCCCTCTGGGGTTCAGTTTCTGCGGCTTCGCGCACAGTCATACGCGCAATCCGAACCCTCAGTAACTCGATTGCGGATAGCGTGGACTTCCGTCCACGCCTCGGATTCTTTGACTCGGTGGATTTGGTGCCCAATAGCAAAACGGGCGCTCCCGCGTTGGGAGCGCCCGTTGGTTAGAGGTGTTACCGGTTCAGCCTAGAAGACGTACTTCAGACCAAATTGAATGCGGCGAGGCTCGCCCGCTTGGGTGATCCTACCGGCGGCTGCCCCGCCAATCGCCGTGTTCGGGCGGCCGAAGGCCGGCGTGTTGGTGAAGTTGAACGACTCGAAGCGGAACTGCATCGAGTGGCCTTCCCACGGTAGGATGAAGCGGCGCGACAAAGAGAAGTCAATCGACGTCAGGCCGGGCCCCCAAAGGAGGTTGCGGCCGGCATTGTCGATGACTCCCGCACCGCCCGGTTGGATCACGCATGTACTTGTCAGCGGTCGACAACCGTCAGTATTGAACCAGCGATCGATCGTCCGGTCGCCCGCGGGTAGGTTGATGTCGCCATTCACATCGCCGCGATTGGCACCGCCCACGTTCGTCGTGTTTCGGTTGATTGTATGGCTATCAGGCGTGCCACCCAAGAGGTTGAGGATGCCGCCGACCTGCCATCCGCCCAAGACCCAGGCCCCGGCACCGGAATTGAGCATGTTCTTACCCTGGCCGAACGGCAACTCGTAGACGACGCTGGTCACGTACGACAACCTGCGATCGAGGGAGGCGTTACCACGGTCGATTGACTGGTTGTACGTGTGGCGCTGTTGCGCCCTCGTGCCCTGGGTCAGGTTCTCGTTCTGGACATCGATATTGTGCGACCAAGTGAACGAGCTCAAGAATGTGAGGCCTTTGGTGAAACGCTTCTCCGCCTTGACCGTCAGCGAGTTGTAGTTCTGGTTGTTGAACTGCGTTCCCCGCATGTTCGTGTTGTTGAAGAACGGGCGGATCCGGCGGTTCTGGTGGCGGATGGTTGGGTGCGGCGTATGCGGCCGGTTGACGTTGATCTGAGCCGGAATCTGTGACGTGGACGAACCGTTGTATCCGATCGTAAACAGCGTGTTGCCCGGCAGCTCACGCTGAATGTCGAAGAACCACTGTCCCGCATAGAACTGCGGCCATACGCCGTCCGCCTTGATGTTGGCGTTCAGGCCCGCGCGCGGCAGGCCGGAACGAGTCGAAGCGGGGAATCCGTCTTGGACGAAGAACGTGCTGAAGTCGCGCGGCTGGGCGATGTCAAACTCGTTGGAATTCGGAGCGCCTGTGTTAAAGCGAGCGGATTCGCCTTGGACATTGTCGCTCTCACCATAGAAAATTCCGACGCCAGCGCGAATCACCGTCTTGTCGTTTGCGCGAAACGCGACGCCGATACGCGGAGCGAAGTTGTTGCGGTCCGTCTCGCAGCCACCGCAATCAGAACCATCGACCGGAGTTACAAAGTGTGGCAGGAACTCGGCTTCGGTCCACCCACCCAGGTTCGGTGCAAGCCCCTCGGAAGGATCCAAGGGACGCCCGTTGACTTGTGCGATAAAGCGATTCACCGTGCTGTTCAGTGTATGGCTCTGCGGATCCTGGAACGTTGGCACTCCAAAGATCTCGTACCGAAGGCCAAGGTTCAGCGTTAGCCGGTTAGTAATCTTGTAGTCGTCCTGGATGAACGCGCCGTAGTACGGTGCAACATACTCCTCACCGTTCGGCCAACCCCAGCGCCCGTTGTTCGCCCAGCCTAATAGCCAGTCAGCCATCGAACTGCCCGTGTCACCGCGACTGCCGGCGTTATTCGGCCTTTCGGCGGTATATACGCCGTTGAACTGGAACCGCCCGCGACGGTGGCGGGACGGGGAACGTGGAATTTGTGTCCGGCGATACTCGAAACCCACTTTGAAGGTATGGTTGCCTTTGACCATCGTGAAGTTGTCGGAAATCTGGAGGTTGTCCAACTTGTTCACGTTGGGCCAGAAGCCGCGCGGGCCAACCTGGGTGAAACCGGAAGGAATCGAGAGTGCATAGCCGTGATCAAGCCCGTCGTCGATCGAGTCGCCCGGCGCGCCCTTGACGCCGAACGTCGGGTTTAAGGGTTCCGAGAGCGGAATGTCAAACCGCGTCGGGAAATGCGTGTAGCCGAAACGGATCTCGTTGAACATCGTCGCGCCGATGGTCGTGTTCCATGCGGCCGCCCAGTTCTGTCCTGGTAAATCGACGGTTTGCCCGGCGCCACCGACCGCGGGCAGTGGAAGCCGACCGGCTTGAGAAACAAACTCGTCACGAATCGAATAGCGCCCGAACATGCGCGTGCTGTTGGTAATATTCCAGTCGACCTTCATGTCGTACTGGTTGTGGTCGATTGTGTCCCCGGGCGAGAAGAAGTAGTTGTTGCGCAGGTTCTCGCGGCCGCCGATGTTCGGTGCCGGGTAGAGGTCGATCAGCCCAACCGATACCGGGTCGAAACGGCTGGAGGGAATCTGGAAGTTCGGAAAGGCCTGGCGCGTCGCCGCGCCGCCGGAACCTTCGAGCGTCAACGGGTCATAGATCCTGCGGTCGGGATCAGGCTGTGCGGAAAAATCTCCACCCACCGCCGCGAGGCTGGGAACAGAGGACACAAAACTCTGTCCGGCGCGGTCTTTCGTGCCTTGGAAGCTAAAGAAGCCAAACAGCTTGTTCCTAACAATCGCGCCGCCGATCGTGCCGCCATATTGATTACGGCGCAGGGTTGGCTTGCTCGAACCGCTACGATTCGCGAAGAAATTCGTCGCGTCCAGTTTGTCGTTGCGAATAAACTCGTACAGTGAACCATGCAACTTGTTCGTGCCCGACTTCGTGCTCACAAGGACCTTGGCGCCCATGCGGAAGCCGTACTCGGCCGACATGTTGTTGGTCACAACTTTGAATTCGCCGACGGCGTCAACCGAAGGCTTTGTTGCTTGAGCCTGGAAGCCCAGAGCACCGCCTGAGTTGCGCGATGAGTTATCCGCCCCGTCGAGCAGAACGTTGGTCTGCGCGGCGTGCATGCCGACTGCGAGTATGCCGCCCTCACCACCACGCTCGCCGTCTTGGCGAGTGCCCTTGCCAACGGAGCGCGACGGCAAGACACCGACCGAGAACTTAGCCAGCTCAAGATAGTTGCGGCCGTTGAGCGGCATTTCGAGAATGCGCTTGGAGTCAATCACCTGCCCGACCTCGGTCTTCTCCGACTGGATAAGGATCGCGGCGGCGTTGACCTCGACGGTCTCGGTAACACTACCGACACTCATCGCGCAGTCCAAACGAACGGTCTGCTGAACCTCTACGCGGATTTCAGGATACTCCTGGGTCGAAAACCCATCGGAGGAGCATGTCACGGAATACAATCCCGGGTTGAGCGCCGGGGCGGTGAAGAAGCCGACCTCGTTGGTCGTCGTCGACGAATCGGTGCCAGTTTCCGTGTTGACTACCGCAACGGTAGCTCCCGGAATCACGGCGCCGGTGTCATCCGATACGGTCCCTTGAATCGTACCGGCGGTCTGCGCGAAGACCATTGCGGCCGTCAACACGCAGAGCAGCACTAGCTGAATTGATTTTTTCATTGTGAATTTCTTTCCCTGTTTAGAGGACGAATAGCGTCGACGCGGAATTGCGCCGCTGCACACCCCACGTGCACATTATACACCGGAGCGCGGATAAATTCCTTTACATCTTGCTACGCCCAAAGGACTTGCCCCGAATGATGGCGTGACGGCACTTCGTTAGCTAAACTCGTCAACTCGTGGCAAAAAGTTCCAGCAGACGGCGCTTTGTATTCGCCACCGCCGGAGTAGTGCTTGGTTGGGCACTCATCGAATTGGCCGCCGTGGCCAGCGGCGCGTTGGTTCCCCAGTCGTTTCGTGACCAGCAGCGCCTGCTTCACGAATTTTTCGAGCCTGATACCGACCTCGGCTTCCGCGCCAAACCAAACCTCAGAGATTTCGAAATCGAATGGTCTGAGAGCGGTGAGAGCGCGGCGTACAGCACCGACTCCGATGGATTCCGTAACGTTGGCCGAGACGTCGCCAAGGCTCGCATTCTGTTCGTAGGCGATTCGTTTACGTGGGGAGTTTGGCTGCCGAGAGAACAGACGTTCCCCGACCTCATCGAGCAACAGTTGGGAGTTCCGATCGCCAATTGGGGCCGCGAAAGCTACTACATCGAGCAGTACGCGCTACTTGCGGACCAATTTCTCGACGCCTATGATCCGGACATCGTTGCGATCTGTATCTATGCCAATGACTTGACGGCACCAATCTCGAGCGAGCAGCTTGCGAATTTCTACGATGAGTACGGTTGGAATAAATATCGACGCTATCCGCTGTGGAAAGGCACGATCCTGTACCAAGCCTGGCAGCAAGCCTCTGATGCGCTGGCGGCGGGAAGCGCGCCGCCGTCTCATCTGGATTTCAAGCAATCGTCAGATGGACTGCGCCTGTACCGCGGCGTTGGAGCACATCCACACTACGAGTCGGCCGGATACTATGAGGCGATCGAAGCGAAATATTCGAGCATGCTTAGGAGCATTACGGCGGCCGGTGCGACCCCGGTGGTCTTCCTTCTGCCGTCAAAGGAATCGACCTACTTCGCCGAGTACGCGGGGCTCTTCGACAGCGACTACCTGGCTATCGAGGAGCGGGCGTACGCGAGCTTGGGCAAGATCGCGGCGGGGCTCGGCATCGCCGCCATGGATCTTACGCCTACGTTTCGAGCACAACGCGACGGGCCGGCCGGCTACCTAAGAATCGATCCACACTGGAACGCTGCTGGACACCGCCGGGCAGCGGAGAGCATGGAGCCTGTGCTGCGGCGCGCGCTTGGGCTGGGGCCGTAACAGCCCGTGGTAAAAGTCACGCAGGCCGCGTTACGCGCCTATGGGGCGGATTGAGTATTAGACGAGTGCCTCAACGAATCAACAGTCCGAGCGCACCAGGAATCTTCGAATGGCGCGTAACCCTTTGGGCGGCGGGCACTTGCGGCCGTCGGCTTTGTCATTCGTCGGAGACGATCGCCCGGATCGCCGTCCTCCTCACTCCGCGCCGATCAGCCGCAATTGCCCGCCGCGCGACCTACGGGACTTTTACCACGGACTGCTAAGGTGAGCGCACTACTTTAGGTACTAAAAGCTCCGAATACCTAGACGTCCCAATCGAACGACCATACAATCGCAGTCGGAACCAAAATGTCGGAAATTCTCTCGTTGGTCAAAGCGCTGACGCGCACTGCGGCAGTGATGGCCGGGATCGGATTTGCCGTTGTCGTCATCCTTGCGGCCGTCTACTTTCCGTACGACTACGACGAGCCGACCATGGCGGTCTATAGCGAAGTCACTGACGAGGCGCAAGAGTTTTACGAAGATGTGTACGCTCCAACAGACACGCCTGAAGGGGACGGATCTGATGACCACAAGTACGTCCAATTCGGACAGAAGGCGAACCAGCGTTACGGCGGAATTCAGATCGTCGAAAATTTCGTCAAGCAGTACGAACTCGCCGACGACCGAGTGCTCGAAGTTGGCGCCGGCAGCGGACAGCTCCAGGATTTAGTCGACGACTACACCGGCCTCGATATCGCCGCAAGCGCACGACGCTACTTCCACAAACCCTTTGTCGTTGGATCCGCGACGGCGCTTCCGTTTGAAGACAACGAGTTCGACGCGATATGGAGTGTCTGGGTTCTGGAGCACGTGCCGAATCCAGAACAAGCGCTTAGGGAGATGCGGCGAGTCGTCAAGCCGGGCGGCCTGATTCTTCATGCGCCCGCTTACTACTGCCCTCCGTGGGCTGCTGATGGCTACGAAAAGCGCCCTTACAACGATTTCCGGGTCGGCGGTCGAATGGTGAAGGCGAGCTTGATAGTTCGCGCGAACACGGGTTACCGCGCGGCGACAGCGTATTCTACTCGCTTCGCTCGCAGGCTGTTGATGCCGACCGATAAGCCAACGCGGTTTCGCTATAGCCAGCTCGATGCAAACTTCGAAGACTATTGGATAGCCGACGGCGATGCCGTCAATTCGCTCGACCCGGACGAGTTAATGCTGTGGCACACGAGCCGCGGCGACGAGTGCCTAACCTGTGTCGACCACAAAGCCGACGAAATATTGGTCGGACAGCTGGCGGTCGCTGTTCGTGTCAACAAGTCGAGCGAGAGCCCGCAGAGCATTGCTCGGCAGTAGCCCGCAAGTCTCACCACGTGTTGAAAAATGTGGGCTATAGCATTTTCACCGAAAGCGTAGACCGGCGATTGGACACGCCGGCCGCGAGTGCTGGGTCGGCGGGGCCGGGGGAAATCCCGGCGCGTCGTCGAATTGAACTGCCGGGCACATGGGTAACAATTCCCAGGGTTTCACCCTGGGCCTGGAGTTTGGCTGTTCAAAGAGGGTTGAAGTTTGGGGTAGGGTGCGGAAATAGGGGATTGGCGTTAGCCGGAAGCGTAGATTGCTGCAGGCGGAGCGCCTCTTGGGAGTTTCTGCAGCTTCGTGTTGGATTGCGAAGTGTTCCGCAAGCCGCAGAAATGTTGCCGCTGCACGCCGTCCGCCCAAAGCTCGGCCCGCAGGTGGCTGATCAGCCGTTGCGTGGTGAGCCGTTGCGGCTGCGAGCGGCGTCGCCAGTGCGGTCGCGGCAAGGCGTCGTCCACGCCCTGTTGGCGGCTCCAACTCGCGCCCGCCAACAGCAGTAGCGCATACACCGCCGTCATAAATTGAGGGACCCGCTCGACCGCGTCCGGCTGCCGCACCTGCGCCTGTCCGACTCCCAACAGCGTCTTCTGCTCACGGAAGTTGACCTCGATCTCCCAGCGCCAAACGTACTGCCGCACGATCTGCTCCAGCCCCAAACTCGGATCGCTGACAATCAAATACGCCGGCTTGCGATACAGCACCTTCGAGCCCGCCCGCGGCCGATAACCCAACGGTGCGATCACCACCAAACGCAAGTCCCGCTTGCCTCCCGCCGGCCGCCAACGCAGCGGCGCGAGCGTCTTCACTTTGAACTGGTGCAGGCTGCCGGCGGCAAAAACCTCGACCGTTTGCCACGGCACGTTGTCGTCCTGGCGGAGTTGCTCGGGCGTCGGCGCGCGTTCGCCGTAACAACGCCTGCGGCCTTTGCCGGGCTGCTCGAGGGGCAGATGATACAGCTTGGCGTCGGAACGAATGCGGCCGATCAACGTCACCTCGGCGGGCAACGATCCGAACACCGTGCGGTTGGTGTAAGCGCCATCAACGACGAGGTGCAAGGCTCTGTCAGCGCCTCCGGGATCGGCGTTCATGGCCTCGCGCAAGCGCGCGATGTGCCTGGCGGCGAGGGCCGTCAAGCTGCACTTGCGAGCCTCGCGCCGGTACTGTTTCCAAACCTCGTCCGTGGCCTTCTTCGACGGTCGGCGCGGAGTCGGCGCGTGTTCCAAGCCGATCGGAATGAGTCGCGCCGGCTGCTGCCGCTCGCTGGGAGGCAGCGCTGCCGAGAATTGCAAGAAGCGCTGCGCGAGAATCAAGTTGGCCTGAAACTTGGGTCCAAGCGGATCGCGCCGCCAACTCACGCCGGGCGTTTTGAGACTCGACTTGGCGAGCAGTGTATCGTCGATGGCGACGACCAAGGGAGCCTCGGGCGGCAAGCGAGCGAGCACCTCGCGGCGCGAGGCATCGAGCAGGCGTTGCGGCTCGACGCGTTGTTGCGAGAACAGGCGGTAGCCGGCGCTCCAGTCCTGAAAGCTCTCGCCGGAGGCATGTAGCAGGCCGGTGATGGTGGAGCGGCCGAGGCAGACGGCGGCACCGAGAGCGAGGCGGGTGAGGTGGTCGTTCACGCTTTGTCGGGCGTGGGGGTTGAGGCCTTTGGCGAAGAGTCGGGAGAAGGTGTCGACGACTCGATCGGGAGTTTTTTTTTCAACTCGACGGGCGGAGGTTGCAAACGATTGAGCACGAGTTGGGAGCGGTCGAGCAGGATCCATTCGAGCTGTTCGCCGGGCTGGAAGTCGAGCATCTGAGCGCTGGCGGAGGGGAAGTTGACGTAGAACTGTTGGGAAGCCTTGCGCTTGATCAACTGCAGTTTGGTGGGGAAGGACATGAGGTCTCCTTGGAAATGAATCTAGTTACACAACAAGCTAAACAACTAGATACAAGAATACCTCAAAATGTTTTGAGACACAAGCATTCTCAGATCCCTCACAACTCAAGAACGTGCTTACCGCGCGTCCCATCTAGTGAAAGGCCAAACTCCAGTCCCAGGGTTTCACCCTGGGCTAATTCAAATGCCACCCCTCTGGGGTTCAGTTTCCGCGGCTTGGCGCACAGTCCCGTGGACAATCCGAAGCCTTAGAGCCTCCAATTAAGCCAAACTCCAGGCGTCGACCTAGAGGTCAACGCTGCCCGCCGGAGGTGTACAGTCTCATGACATCGTATACACTTTGACAACACACGGCGATGCAAATGTTTGGACTACAAGATTCGCTATGTCAAGGCCTTACAGCGAGTCGGCGGAGCCGAGCCTTGACATAGCGAATCTTGTAGTCCTTTCAGTCGGCTCCACTAGCGCCGCGTGTTGTCGGCCCATTGTTCGTCCCGACGCCCGAGCTAAGCTCCATGTTTCCAGTCTGCTCGCTTTTTTGGGAGAACAAACAGCGAAGCAAAGTGTATACGATGTCTTGAGACTTGACACCGGAGGCGCGCGCCACAAATCCCCGCGAGAGTGCGTGCAGCGGTGTCTAAAATCGGTCTACGTAAATTGTGAAAATGCTCTAGCTGAAACCGCGAAGCCGGCGCAAACGCCGCGCCCTTCGAATCGCGGACTGATCTGTAACAATCGAAAGACTCATCGAGAGTCGCTATGAAGAAGACAGCGTCCGCTGACTACCCCGTCCACGATCTGATTGCAGAGCGATGGAGCCCATACTCGTTTGATGGCCGACCGGTTCCTCAAGAGGAACTTAGATCGCTATTTGAGGCAGCTCGCTGGTCGGCGTCGTCATTTAATGAACAGCCTTGGCGGTTCTTGGTGGCGCCGCGCGAGGACACGACCGAGTTCGAGCAGATGCTCTCATGTCTCGTCGAACCCAATCAAGCGTGGGCCAAAAACGCCGGGGCGTTGGCGTTGAGTGTGGTTAGCACGCAGTTCTCTCGGAACGGAAAGCCTAATCGCTGTGCGGCGCATGATGTCGGGATGGCTTCGGCCAACTTGGTTTTCGAAGCTACGGCGCGTGGCTTGCGCGTGCACCAAATGGCGGGGATTCTACCTGAACGTGCCCAAGAGATTTACGCGGTGCCCGATGGTTTCGAGGTTCTGACCGGAATGGCAATCGGGTACGCCCCCGAGCAGTCGCTGGAGGACTTCGCAGGACGCGAGGCCCATGCTCGCAGCCGCAAACCGCAAGCGGAATTCCTGTTCAGCGGCCGCTGGGAAGAGGCGTTCTAGGCGGGCAATGCGACTTCGTCAATGCGTTCTCGTCGCGCGAGAACTTGATGCGGTCGAAGCCGATCTTTTCGCTGTCTTGGGTGTGGACGATGCCTTCCGCGACCCCAGCGTAGGTAAGTTCGGCCTGCGCAATATCGTCATTCCGATCGGCGACACTTACTTAGAAGTCGTGTGCCCGCGGGAGCCGAACACTACAGCCGGCCGTTTCATTGAGCGCATCGGCGGCGACGGCGGCTACATGCTGATCGTCCAAGTTGAAGACCTCGCTATCGAACGGCAGCGCGTCGAGAAGCTTGGCGTTCGAATTGTTTGGGGAGTCGATAACGAGGCCGCATCGGCGATTCATCTACACCCGAAGGATGTCGGCGGAGCGATACTTTCGCTCGATGAAATGCGTCCGCCGGAATCTTGGCTTTGGGCCGGTCCGGGATGGCAGCAGCGAAAGGCCAAGTTGGCTCACACGATTACTTCGGCAGCGCTTTTCTCGTGGGACCCACGGAGTTTGCAAAAGCGCTGGCGTGAGGTTCTTGGCGAACGAGAGCCTGAGCATGCCGCACTGGGCTTCGAATCGGACCCTCAAGGCCGAGGGGATCGCGTCGGCGCGATCGCAATTGAAGTGGGTGATCTCGATCGAGTGCTTTCGATTGCGAAATCTCGCGGCCTTCCGGTTGAGGAGCAGCGCGTTACAATTTGCGGAACGGAGTTTCGGTTTCATGAGTGAATCTAGCGCCCTATTGGTTTCGATCGAAGACGGTATCGCGACGCTTACAATGAATCAGCCCGACAAGCTGAACGCACTCAGCGCGGAGATGTCGTCACTTGGCAGGCAGTACCTAAGCGAGTTTGTGACCAATCCAGACGTGCGGGTTGTCGTACTCACGGGGGCCGGGCGGGCGTTTTGTGCCGGCGGCGATGTGGGCAATATGGCCGCCAATAAGGCTCCCAAGACGTTCGAGGAAAAGCTGGACGGCTTGCGCGGAGCCCAAGAATTCTCGTGGCAGTTGCACTCGCTGCCCAAGCCCACGATTGCCGCCGTCAACGGTTTTGCGGTGGGGGCGGGGCTGGGGATCGCACTCTCATGTGACATCCGCATTGCTTCAGACAAAGCCAAGTTTGGCACCGCCTACGCTCGGGTTGGCCTGGGAGGCGACTTTGGCACGACCTGGCAATTGACGCAATTGGTTGGTCCGGCGAAGGCCAAGGAAATGTTCTTTCTGGCTGATAATCTCGACGCCGAAGAAGCACACCGCCTAGGGCTCGCTAACCACGTCGTCGAGCACGATCAGTTGATCGATAGGGCGCGTGAAATGGCGGCGCGGATCGCAGCCGGAGCGGGGGTCAGCTACCGCTACATGAAAGAGAATGTGAATTTGGCGGTCCACTCAGACTTCCGCACGATTCTTGACCGCGAGGCTTTGACGCACATGCGCTGTACCCAAACCGACGATCATCGCGAGGGTGCGCGGGCGTTCGTCGAAAAGCGCAAGCCGAATTTTCAGGGGCGCTGACGCTTTTTTTAGCACTTGGCGCGCGCCACGAGCTACTCGACGTCATTGTCGATATCGCTTTCTAGTATCCAACCGGCGACACCGATTTCGCCCGCCATGAATTTCTCGTAGTAGCCGGCGAAGCGCGTCGCGTTGGGATATTCGTCAAAGACGTGGCCGTTGCCAAACATGCGGGGGTCGTCTTGGCTTTCGAGTTCCGCGAAGAGTTGGGCCGTTAGCCCTTGCTTAGTTTCAGAGTGCTCTAGGTTATTGGCTAGGTTGTTGATGCATGCCGGATCTTCGCCGATGTCGAAGAGCTCTTCGGGTGAACGCTTCCCGAACGACAGTTGCCAGAGATTGGTGTTCTCGCCGCTGCGGCGAAGATTTAGGATTTCCGTCTTGGTTGGGCTGGCGTCGACAGCCAGGTAGCCGGTCTCTGGATTGCCCGCCGGCCAGCGATCGACTTCGAAGTTTCGCAGGTAGATCATGCCACCCTTGACGATGCCGCGAATCGGATAGCCCCAATCATGCGGACGGCCGATATCGTGGCGCTCTTTGCCGATGAGCACGTGGTCGCGCTCGGGATTTACCTGACCCGACTTCGCTGAGTACAAAATGTCGGTCAAGCTGCGTCCGCTCGTCGGTTGCATGCCCGAGGCGACGGGATCGAGGCCCGCCAATTCCATGAAGGTCGGAGCGAAATCAATGAAGCTGACATAGTCGTTGACTACCCGGCCGGGGTTCAGAAGTCCGTTATTCCACATGATCGCCAGCGGTAGGTGGTTTGACAATTCGTACTCTTGGGCCTTGATGCGCGGGAACGGCATACCGTTGTCGGCAGTTACAACGACGATCGTGTTGTCGAGTTCGCCGCGCTCCTCGAGAGTCGCTAGGATGCGTCCCAAGTGTGAGTCGAAATACTCGATCTCGTAGGCGTAATCGAGCATGTCGTTACGCACGGTTTCGTTGTCGGGCCAGAATGGGAACACCTGGTCGATGTCGTCGATACTCTTGCCGCCCTTACTGACGCCGGTTCCGTACTCGTACGCTCGGTGCGGCTCAGTGCTGCCGTACCAAAACGCCCAGGGCGTGTCAGCCGGCTTAGCGCCCATGAAATCCGAGAAATTCCCGGCGTAGTCGTTGCTGTTGATCTTTGTCGTGGGCGGCTCGGCCTTCTTGTCGTTGAATGGCGTGCCCGCCAGTTGACGCGGGTTTCCGTCAGCATCGTTGGCAACACCAGGGCTCCAGCCCTTAGCGGTCATGCCGACGAAATAGCCGTTTTCCGCGAGTGCTTCGGCGTAGGTCTTGAACTCAATCGGAAAGGCCGGCATGTGGTTGGCGGCATCTTTGAGTTGCCAGGAATTGCGGCCTGTTAGGATCGACGCTCGTGACGGCGCGCACTTGGCGTTCGGAGTGTAGGCGTTGTTGAACAGGATGCCCTCGCGAGCCACGCGGTCGAAGTTTGGGGTCGTGACCCAGGTCGTGCCGTAGGCACCCATGTGAGGGAAGGACGCGTCGTCGGCGATCGCGAATAGTATGTTGGGCGGTTGCGGCGCCGGCTGTTGACCGCAGCCGATGAGCAGCAGCACTAGCGCCCAAATTAGGCTTAGCTTGAGTTTGAGCCGCGGTTCCGGCCTACCCGGGTCATCGAGTGCGTCGGAGCAGGAATTCCTCGACTTCGCCAAGCGTCGCCCTTCCAAATTCAGCTCGAGCAAGAAACACCTCCTGGTCTCGCGGCGGGGCTAAGGCATCCGACCTTCATCCACGATATTTACCAACCCGCTCGCTATACAACGGCGGCGGAATTCGAAAGCGTCCCGATCTCGGGGACGGTGATCGAGCAGACGTCTCCCTCAGCTAGCGCGGCGTCTTGTTCGACGATGATGCCGGTGCCGGTCAGAATCACCGTGGGTGTCGGCAGGCGGTTGCTTGTTAACAGGTACGCGACCAAGTCTTCGAGCTTGCGGCGCAGCTTGTCGGTCGAGACAGAGCCCTCGAAGGTCGTTTGGTCGCCGCGCGTTATCGAGCAGCTCATGTCTAGCTTGTAAGGGTCGGTGATTTCGTCCGTCGTAACGATCACCGGTCCCAGAGCGCAGCAGGCGTCGTAGACTTTTGACTGCGGCAAGTAGAGAGCGTTCTCGCGCTCGATATCCCACGCCGATACGTCATTGCCGAGCGTGTAGGCGACGATTTCGCCCTTCGAGTTCACGACGATGCCAAGCTCAGGTTCGGGCGCCGTAAAGGTGGAATCCTTGCGAATTCCGATGTTTTCACCCGGGCCGACGCAGACGCGTGAGGTGCCTTTGAAGAAAATCTCCGGGCGGTTCTCGGGCTTGTGGACGTAGGAATACATGCCGTCGCGCGTGCCGAGTTCGCCATCGCGAAAATCGGCGCTAGGGGCGTAGGTGCAGCCGCAGGCCCAGACTTCCACGGGTGTCACGGGGATGGCTGGAGTGGCTTGGACTAGATCGTCAGAGGCTCCGGCAGATGCGACATCGGCGAGCGAACGCCCGGAAGACTCGGCTGCCGCAATCAGCGAGGCCGTGGTGTGGCCAGCGATCGGTCGGTATCCACCGCCGACCTCGATGGCCGCTACGAGCCCTTCGCCGCTTTGAATTTGTGCCAATCGCATAGTGGATTCTTCCCAGTATACGAAGTGGGTCTAGCGGCGCGAGACTAAGGAGCTTTCGTTATCGCCGAAGAACTGACGTTTGAGCCGCGCGCGTTAGCAAGCGGTTTCCCGAATGGATCAATGCCTTCGAGGAAACCGCTTGCTAACGCGCGCGGCTCAAACGTCAGCTAGAATCCGTGACTTCCTGTAAGATCTCACGTCAATGCGCGAACTGCGCTAAGCCTCAACCGCGATCGGCGGCGGCGACGCCACCCTGCCATACGGCAGCGGCTTTGGCACGTCGGCGAACTCGCTCACAGCGTCAAACAGCGGGCCAAAGTCCGTCGACAGATTTCCGATCAGGCAGTCCGTCAGGTCACCCTTGAGTTCGGGATGCTTCTTTAGGACGCGGCCGAAGTTGAACGATGTGTCGTAAAAGGCGTATACCAACTTTCGCATCGCCTCGATTCCATTGCACAGCTCGTCGCCGTAAGCTGCGAAGCGGCCCGCCGACGTGTCTCCGGCTGTGAGCGCGGCGTCGACTGCATCGCCCACCATGACGCCGCTTTGCAGGGCTAGAAACACTCCCGATGAAAACACTGGGTCGAGGAACGAGAAGGCGTCCCCGGCCAGCACCAAACCGTCGCTCGCGCAATACTTCGAACGATACGAATATTCGGCCGTTACTTGAATGCTCTCGACCCGCTCGGCGCCGGCGAGATGGTCCGCGATCCATTTGTTTTCGTTGATCTCGCGTTCGAGTATGTCTTCAAGAATCTTGCCATCGCGATAAAGGTACTTGCGGTCGGCGACAACACCCACGCTGATGATGTCGTCTGGTAGCGGGATGTACCAGAACCAGCCTTTCTCCGGCAGATAGGCGACGGTTGTGGCGCCCTCGTCGTAGCCTTCGTCGCGCTTGCCGCCTTTGTAATAACTCCAGATCGCGACTTTGTTGAGTTGTGGGTCGGGGACGATCCAGCCGAGTTGCGTTGCGGCGAAGCCGTGCCGGCCGCCACAGTCAATCGTCATCGGGGCCTCAATGTGAAACGTCTCGCCGTGCTGCTCGACTTCGAGACCAAGGCAGCGGTCGCCATCCACGAGCAACCGCTTGGCGGCGGTCTCGAACATCACTTCCGCGCCTTTTTCCTTGGCGTTATCGAGCATCAATTCATCGAATTCGCTGCGTACGACCTGCCACGTTTGTGAGGCTTCGTGCTCGAGGTGTTGGAAGAAGTAAAACGGCGTGGAGATGCGGCCATCCATCGCGGCGAACTGTACGCTGTATTTTTTCGTGAAGTTAGAGTGGCGAAGTTTCTCATTCATCCCAATGCGTTCTAGCGGGAAGTAGCAATAGGGAATCAGCGACTCGCCGACCTTATAGCGTGGAAACTTTTCGCGTTCGACGACTACGACCCGGCGTCCCTTTTCGGCCAGTACCGCAGCCGCGCTTGCGCCAGCCGGACCACCGCCCAGAATGACGGCATCGTATTCGTTCGAAACGCGTTTCTCGTTCATGAAATTAAAGAGTTCGGGCCCGCTATACGTAGCGGATCTTGGTGTGTTGGGGCAGGAAGAATGCGTGCAGCAAGCGGTCGACTTGCAGCAATCCGTCGCGAGTCAACTCGATCAGGTCGTTACTGAATGTCAGCATGCCCTGCGCCTGGAAAATTTCAAGCGAATCGCGCCAGCGCTCGATTACGTCGACCCCGAAGCGGGTTTGAAATTTTGCCGGCGCTAGGCGGCCCAGCTTCATATTCAGCACGAACTGGCGAATCATGGTTTCTTCGCTAGTGATCGGCAGTGCCCTCGAGATCGGAAGTCGACCGCTGTTGACGGCTTCCATGTAGGGCGCCATATGAGCTTCGTTTTGGTAGTGAACTCCGCCCAGATGACCGAACGACGATACACCCAGAGCCAGCATGTCGGCGCCATCCCACAGTTGGTCGCGGTAGACGAAACGGATGGTTGAAGAATCTTTGACGGCCGTGTAAGCGCTACCGACGTGGTAGCCGTGCTTCTCGAGCTGCTCGAACGCCTCGCCCACCCAGCGCCGCTTGGTTGCCCAATCCGCAACCGGCGCGGCATTGGCCCCCTGTTCCTTCATCTCTTTGTAGATGGTGGTGTTGTAGGGAATTTCCATCTGGTAGATGGTGACCGCCTCGGGCGCGAGACGGATAGTCTCATCGATGTTTCGTTGCCAGTTGGATTCGGTCTCGCCGACCATTCCGGCGATGAGGTCGAGATTGACCTGGGCGAAGTCGACTTTCTCGAGCCACTCCCAGGCGCGGTAGATTTCCATCGAACGATGCGCTCGATTGTTGGCAACTAAGATGTCGTCGTCGAAGTTTTCAACGCCCAGGCTTAGGCGGTTGACTCCGAAGTCGCGGATCGCCTCTAGCTTGTGCTCGCTGAGTGTGCCGGGCTCGCACTCGAATGCGACCTCTTGGGGCTTATCCCACGGGAGCGCGTTCCGCAGTCCGGACATCAAATAGGTGAGTTGTTTTTCGGAAAGATACGAAGGTGTTCCGCCACCGAAATAGATGAAGTCGAGTTGGCGGCCTTGGACGAAGGCTTTCTGGGCGACTATGCGAGCTTCTTCAATCAGCGCGTCGAGGTAGTGCTGGATGTCCTCGGCGTTCTTGTCCGTATAGACCCGGAAGTAGCAGAAATTGCAGCGTTTGCGGCAGAAGGGCAGGTGGATGTAAAGGCCCAGCGGCGTCTCGGAGTTTCCGGGATCTTCGAGGCGCGCTTCGGCGGCGTTTGCGTGGTCGCCATCCCATACAGAAAAGGGCGGGTAGTTCGAGACGAAATAGTTACCGGCCTGGGTGTCGTCCAGGCGAGGCATTGCCGTCAACGGATTTGGAGCTTCAGCCATCGAGCTACGCTTGCGGAGCCGAGGAGCGGTTGCGCGGAGTCCTTCAAGTTAGCAAAGACGGTCTGGGCGGGCGGTTTGTTACCGCCTGTCGTAGGTCGGGTGCGCTACTATCGACCCCATGAATAGACGAAATTTTTTGGCTCTGGCGGGTGCCGCTGCATTACCGGGCGCAACTACGGGACGATCGTTCCTCGCGACCGGCGCGGACACCTATATTCTCGACGCCTCGGGTAAGAGAATATGGGAGTACGACGGGTCCACTCGCGATGGTTGGGTGTTGCCGAATGGCAATGTTTTGCTTGCGAAAAGCCGGCGTGAAAACTACGGCGGCGGAGTCGTTGAGGTCACCCGCGCGGGTAAGACGGTATTTGAATTCGAGGGCGCGCAGTCGGAACTCAACACGGTGCAGCCGCTGGCCGATGGGCGAATACTGTGTACGGAGGCTGGGGACAACCCGCGAATCTTGGAGATTGACCGCAAAGGGAAGATTCACGTTGAGGTTGCGCTCAAGCTCCAGACGAAGAATCATCACCTGCAATCGCGTATGAGCCGAAAGCTTCCAAACGGGAATTATTTGGTGCCCGCGATGGGCGAAAAGCAGCTTCGTGAGTACACTCCCGCGGGCAAGGTGGTTTGGTCATTTGATACGCCGCACTGGCCGTTCACGGCGATTCGTTTACCGAACGGGAACACTTTGACTACGTTCACTTTGGCGAATACGGCGGCTGAGATTGACGCCGGCGGCGAGATCGTTTGGAGCGTTTCGAATGAGGACTTGCCAGGCGAGCCTTACGACGATGCCTGCGGGGCGCAGCGGTTGTCCAATGGAAATACGATGCTTACTAGCTTTCACGCTAAGGCCGGCAAGATCAAGTTGTTTGAGGTTGATCGGGCGAAGAAGATTGTCTGGCAGCACGTCAACGAGAGCGACAACGGGATTCATCATTTTCAGGTTTTGAACGATGATGGCTCGGCTACTTCGGGACCGATTCTGAAGTAGGGCGAGCGGGGCCGGAATATCACAACCGCCGCGCGGTGACTAGGTAGACGGCGAAGCTGCCTAGCCAGTGACCGCCCTCGTAGTGCTCTCCGGTTACGGCGGCTAGGCCCGCGTCCCGGTGGGCGCTTGCGGTAGCGTTGATCGCGGTAAGGCGACTATCGTTCCGCGGTAGGCCCGCGGCGATGCCCTCTAGCATCCAGGCGCGGCTTAGATTCAGTCCGTCTAGATGGGCGATCTTGCCGTCGGAGCGGTCGCTGACTTGTGCAATCGCTAGCCAGTCGGTCGAGGCGGTCTCGGGTATGGACGGCAGAAATTTGCTTAGCCAGTTTGCGAATTCATCTGACGGCAGGATTCGTCTCATGAGGTCGGCTTCCGCTAGACAAGGAGACAAGAAATCTTGTCCCCCGGGCTCGTAGGCGAGCGGGCAGCTACGATCGCCTTGGTATAGAGCAAGCGAACGGGTCTCGATGAGCGTCTCAAGTTGCATGTCGTCGGCGGCTCTTGCCCAGTCGAGGAACAGTCCGAATGCAAACGCGGTTTGCGAATGCTCGCCGGTGCGAATTGGATAGGTTAGCTTTGGCAGCCAGTCGGCGATGCGCTTGGCTGCGACGGCTTCGAGCGGCTCGAGCGCTGCGCTCCAGCGACGGGCGTCGTGGTCGTCCCACTGGCGTAGCTCGGCTGCGAGTTGGAGCAGCCAGGCTAGCCCGTACGGGCGCTCGAACGTTTCGCGGCCGGCGCCATCGACGTATCTTGATTCTGCTTCGATGTTGCCCGTCGTCAGGCTCTTGGCGAGTGCCGCTCGGGCCTCGGGCACAAAGTCTTCATTTGGATATTTATGGGCTAGCCGCGCTAGTAGCCAGTGTCCATGGACGGAGGAGTGCCAGTCGAAACAACCGTAAAAAGCCGGCGTCAGTTCGCGCGGTGGGGCGACATCGGTATCGCTCGCGAGCGTGTGCGCAATTTTGTTTGGATACTCCTGGTGGACGCAGTCGAGCGCCAGCCGAGCGAACTGCGATACGGGAATATCAGTGGCCATGGCAAGGGGTGCGATCGAGAGGGCAACGGCGACGATAGCGGCGGTTCCCTTCAGCATTCTCGTACCGTAGCAGCCCGGCCAAGAGAGTATTGCGCGACTGCTCTTGACAACTGGACCATCAATGCTGTAGTTTCTGTATAGACAGAAATGATTGAACTCGGCGCAATCGAGACGAAGTTTATTTTGCATTGGGGCGAGATGGGCACGCGCTGGGGAATCAACCGCACGGTGGCTCAGATCCACGCATTGCTTTATCTTTCCGAGGAGCCGCTCAACGCCGAGCAGATTGCCGATACGTTGACTGTCGCGCGCTCGAACGTCTCGAACAGCCTTAAAGAATTGCAGGGATGGGGACTCATCAAGAATGTTCACCGGTTGGGAGATCGCCGCGACCACTTTGAGTCGAAGAAGGACATGTGGGAGATGGCACGGCTGATCACGGCAGAGCGTAAGCGGCGCGAGTTTGACCCGACGGTAGTGGTTCTGCGCGAGTGCATCGACGAGATTGATAGCACTGGCGGGGGTAGCGACTATACCCGCGAGCGCGTGTCCGCGACGTTGAAATTCATAGAAACGGCGACAGACGTCTACGAGGAACTGCAGAGTTTGCCAGTCGAAACCATCATGAAAGTTGCAACCACAAAAAAGCGGCTTAAGAACCTGATCAAGAGTTTGACGGGATAGTTTTTTTGCCTAGGAATTTCAGTATCGACAGAAAGGATTGATATGTCAATCATATCGAGACTCAAAGCCGCTTGCGGTGCTCGGGTTCGCTATCTACTCACCGGCGGGCTGGCGTTCGTTGTGTGGCACGCGATGTTGCGCGTGCTTGTTCTGACGAAGCTCAGTCTTGATTCGTTCTCGTTCTCTTGGTGGGAGTATGTTCGACGGCTGGTGAATCCGGGGGAATTCGCGCGACTAGGCAGCAACGGACCCGTCGTGGTTGGAGCGATCGTTTTGGCGGCTGCTCTGTGCCTTTTTTTCACGGCACGACGCTTGCGGCAAGTCGGCTGGCCGCTACCGCTCCTGCTTTTGCTCCTGGTTCCGATGGTCGATCTCGGATTCATGGCCGTGCTCATCCTGGCGTCGCTGCCGAGCGACGACGATGCACGACCAACGACCGGTCTGAGCTTATGGGCCAAGACCTTTGGCCGGGCCGACCGAACCACAGCCGTAATCGTTCTGGTGACGGCCGCAGCCTCAATTCCGACGATTCTGCTCTCGACGAACGGATACGGCAACTACGGATTCGCTTTGTTTGTCGCGGCGCCGTTCTTGCAGGGGTTCGCCGCCGGTCTGTTCTACAACGACGGAGGGCAACAGGGCCTTCTCGGGACAGTGATGGTTACGCTGATGTCGCTTGGGCTGACGGCAATCTTGTTGGTTGCGTTCGCGATCGAAGGATTGATTTGCGTAGTGATGGCCGCGCCGATCGCCATTGCGCTGGGGATAATTGGCGCCACCCTTGGCTGGCTTTTGAGCGGCCGCTATCGACCTCGGGCAACGACTGTCTTGCCCGCTTTAGCGATACTCACCCCAGGCATGTTTGTTGCCGAGGATGCCGTGCTGCCGAACGCGCCTGTGTTCGAAGCCACATCGACGATCGAAATCGATGCCCCACCCCAAGTGGTATGGGACGAGATGGTCTCGTTCCCAGAACTTCCCGCGCCCAAGAACTGGTTCTTCCGCGTGGGCATTGCGTACCCGACCCACGCACGCATCGAAGGTAGCGGCGTTGGCGCAACGCGCTATTGCGATCTATCGACCGGTCCGATTGTCGAGCCCGTTGAAATTTGGGACGAGCCGCGACGCGTACGATTCTCAGTCGCTTCGAACCCGCCGGCAATGGTCGAAATGTCGTCGTATAAGGAAATTCGGCCGCCCCACCTGGAAGGATTTATGGTGGCGAAGTCCAGTGAGTTCCGGCTGGTGGAGTTGGCGGACGGCCGGACTCGGCTCGAGGGCACGAGCTGGTACTCACACAGTCTGTGGCCTACTGCGTACTGGACGATCTGGTCAGACCAGATCGTGCGCGGCGTTCACGAACGGGTTTTCGAAAACATTAAGATGCGGGCTGAACTTGCGGCTGGGGAGAGAGCGCGGGATGGCGTGACGGCGGTCGTACCGCCTCTTCGAGACTACTCGGCGGCGTCCGATGACTCCCAGCGGCGATAGGTCATCCAAGCG
The DNA here is from genome assembly GCA_965247305.1 of Bryobacterales bacterium. Classification (GTDB taxonomy): domain Bacteria; phylum Acidobacteriota; class Terriglobia; order Bryobacterales; family UBA6623; genus CATQHP01. The sequence goes on from OZ252030.1 coordinate 7,538,744, forward strand.
ATGCCGCCGATGATCGCTAGCGGTGGCAGTCCTAGCAGCACGATGCCGCTTTGGAGCGCGTCGACTGCTCGGGCCTTTTGGAAAGAGGCCGTCTCGCGGCACATCGAACAGCCCTGAGCTTGTGCCAGCGGGACAACCGCCAACAGGCAGTAGAAGGCCGCTACGCAGGCGAGCCCGTTTCGGAGCTTTGCTGTTGGGCTCAGAGCGCTAACTCCACCAGTCGGAAGCCGTCGGGGAAGAAGTAGCCGCACATGATCAGAATACAGGCGACGGCGGGTACGACCACAATCCACGTGAACATCGGGTGGTCATACTTGAGGTGCATGAACCAGCCCATGATCATGCCGGCTTTTACAACCGACAAGATCATCAAGATAGCCAGCATGATCAGAATGCCCGCGATTTGAAAATAGGCCAAGACTACTTCGATGGCCGTCAAAACGAGAAGGCCGGCCCAAATTTTCTTAAATACCGGAATGTGGGCATCTTCGAAGGTAGGGTCTTCGGGTAGCACGTAGGCCTCGAATGTTGGCCCGTCCGCGGCGGCAGCAACACCGGCCGGTGCAAGATTCGACGGGTTAAAGCGCCAAGCTAAATAGCCGAATGACAGTACCGCCATTAGCGCCGCGAAGAGCGTGAGAAAAAGATTGTCGAGCGAGGCGACGAGCGCTCCGCCGGCTATCAGCCCAGCGGCCGTGACGACGCCCCAAATACCTAAGGCCAAGGTGAAGACATATCCAAGTAGCGAAATAATCATTTTCAGCCCTTATTCTACGTTGGTCGACAACAGATAGATCAGAGGGAAAACAAACATCCAGACCAAATCAACGAAGTGCCAGTAGAGGCCGGCCACTTCGACGTCTTCGGGCCCCCACTTGCCGCGCCGATAGCCCATAGCTACGACTGCGAGGTAGGCGATGCCGGTAATGACGTGAAACATATGCAGCCCGGTGATGATGAAGAACGATCCACCAAACAAAGGCGTGCCGTACTCATTCGCCCAGGGATACATTCCCTCGTCGTGCATCAGATGCATCCATTCGTAGGAGTGAAGTACGACAAACGTCAAGCCGCCGAGCGCTGTGAACCATATCCACTTAGCGGCGGCGCGCCTAGCGCCGTTGTGCGCGGCGGATACGGCAAAGACCATCGTTAAGCTACTGGAGAGCAGAACGAGCGTCATAAACGACGCAAAGACGATTGACGGGAAGAAATGAAATGGTGTGGGCCAGTCGTTCACGACGCGAACGTAGCTATAGGCCATGAGCATGGCTGTAAACGTTAGGGTATCCGAGACGATAAACAGCCACATCCCGAACTTCTTATGGCCGACGGCGAACGGAGTGCCTCCTCCTTGCCATGTCGGTTCGGCCAGGGCCGCATGTGCTTCCGACATCAATTACCTCCAGAACATGAGAAGCCCGAGGATGTAAATCCACAGGACATCCATAAAATGCCAATAAAGCGAGACGGCCTCGATGACCGGCTCGCGCGTAATCCAGCGCCGCGCCGCGCGGACTCGAATAAACACGTAGCCGAGGCTCAGCACGCCGCCGGCTAGGTGCACGGCGTGACCGACAGTCAGCACGTAGTAAAAAGAATTCGCGGGGTTGGACGCGAGGAACAGTCCGCGCTCAGCAAGCGCTTGCCAGCCAAGAACCTGACACGCCAAAAATATTAATCCGAGTGCGGTGGTGACGTTGACCCACAGGCGCACCGCAGCCCACTCTTTGGCGATCATGCGGCGCCGCGCGGCCTCCAACGTAAAACTCGAGATCAGCAGTACGGCCGTGCTGAAGAACAGGATGCGCGGTACATCAAAAGCCTTCCAGTCGCCCGAGAGCCCGGTGCGCACTACCATCGCGCTGGTCATTGCGGCGAAAAACATGATGATGCCGCCGACGCCAACCCAAACGCCGAGCTTGTAGCGCTGGACTAATGACGCATTTGAAAACGGCCCGCGCCCACCACCGCCACCGTACGCGGGCGGGGGAGTCGTAATCGCACCACCGCCGTCCACTACTGGAGCGGTTTTCGGTTCAGGAGGTGAAAGAGTTGTGGCCACTGTTTTCTTTAGACAAATTGTGGTTGACTAGTCCCCCGCCGGCGCGGACCCGAAAACAGCCTTGTCGTCGTTACACTGCATCGCGAAGTCTCGCTTTGCCCCCGGCGTGCTGAAATCGTAGGCTCCACGATAGACGTGTGGGACCTTGCCGCCGAAGTTATCGTGCGGCGGCGGCGAGGGGATAGCCCACTCAAGCGTTGTCGCCTCCCACGGGTTGTCCTCGGTACACGGCTTGCCCCAAAAAATGCCCTTGATGAAGTTAAACAAGAACAAGAATTGCAAGAGGATCGTGAACGCCGCCGCCATGGTGATGAACAAGTGCAGCTCTTCGGCTCCGCCTGTCTGTAAGTAATCGAGCCCGGTGATCTCAGCGTAACGGCGCGGATGCGGAATCATTCCTAGATAGTGCATCGGTCCGAAAATTGCGTAAACGCCGAGAAAGGTACCCCAGAAGTGGATCTTGCCCAGACTTTCGTCCATCCAGCGGCCAAACATTTTCGGGAACCAGAATGCGATACCGGCGAACATACCGAAGATCGCGGCCACACCCATGATGAGGTGGAAGTGCGCGACGACAAAGTAGGTGTCGTGGAAGTAAAGATCGATGGTCGGCTGCCCCAGGAAGATTCCTGAAATGCCGCCTGATACGAATAGTGACACGAAACCGATGGAATAGAGCATCGGCGAAGTGAATCGTATTTGACCGCCCCACAATGTGCCGATCCAGTTAAACGTCTTGATGGCTGAGGGAACGCCGATGCACATCGTTAGCACCGAGAACACAAACGCCGAGTAGGGGCTCATGCCGCTGACGAACATGTGATGTCCCCAGACTACAAAGCCGAACAGCCCGATGGCGGCGACGGCATAAACCATTGCCTTGTAGCCGTAAACTTGCTTGCGGGCGAAGGTAGCCAGCACGTGCGACGTCACTCCCATGCCGGGCAAGATCGCGATATAGACCTCGGGGTGGCCGAAGAACCAGAAGAGGTGCTGCCACAAGATCGGCGAGCCACCAGCGTGGTCGATGACCTGGTCGCTCACGAAAAGGCCGCTAGGCACGAAGAAGCTTGTCCCCATGTTGCGGTCCATCAGGAGCAGGACACCGGCGGCTAGCAGGACTCCGAAAGCCAGCAGCCCGAGGATCGCGGTTACGAACCAGGTCCAGCAGGTAAGCGGCAGCCGCATCATCGTGAGGCCGTTGGCGCGCAGGTCGAGGGTCGTCACGATAAAATTCAGTGCGCCGAGAAGGGAGGCGATACAGAACAACGCGATCGACGCGATCCACAAATCCTGGCCTAATCCTTGCACGGTGGCTTCGGGTAGGGCGCTGAGCGGCGGATAGGCGGTCCAGCCGGACACGGGGGCGCCGCCCTCGACGAAGAATGCCGCGATCAAGCACATGAACGACGCGAAGGTGGTCCAGAACGACAGCATATTCAAAGTCGGAAACGCCATGTCAGCGGCGCCGATCTGAATCGGCAGAAAGTAGTTACCAAAGCCGCCCTGGGGAGCAGTCGTCAGCACCATGAAGACCATAATCGTGCCGTGCATGGTTAGCATGGCGATATAGAATTCCGGCGTCATGACGCCATCGGGAGCGCCTATTGGGAACAGGTCACCGAGGATCGCGAACGACTTTTCGGGCCACACCAGGCGCAACCGCACGAGGAAGCTGAGGCCCATGCCAAGAAAGGCCGCGACAACCGCGAGCAGTATATATTGAATCCCGATTACCTTGTGATCGACCGAAAATATCCACTTCGAAATAAACGTGGTGGGTTCGGGGTGGCGATGGACTTCCGTGTACTCGGCAACTTCCGGTGAAAGTTCAACTTCTGTCATGACTTAGATCCTCAAAACTGACCGGAAACTCTAGAACAAGAACGAGGCCTGTTCGTCTAGCCAAGCGTTGTAGTCGTCTTCACTGACTACGTGTAAAAAGCTGCGCATCTTGTAGTGGCCTAATCCACAAAGTTCCGAACAGGCGATTTCGAACGTTCCGAGAGTGTCGGGCTTGAACCGTAGCTTGCCGACTAGGCCGGGAACGGTGTCGAGCTTGATGCGGAGTTCGGGCACGAAGAAGTTGTGAAGCACGTCCTTCGATTTCAAGACCACTTCAATTTCTGTATTTACCGGGACGCGCATCTCGGGGACCATGATGTCGTCTTTCCCATCGGGGTGGTTGCGGTCAAGACCGACGGGGTTGCCGCCCGCGTCGTCGGATTTAGTGAAATCGATGGGACCGAACTTGTTGTCCACGCCGGCGTAGCGCATGTTCCAGACGAATTGCTGTCCGGTGACTTCGACAACGACGAGATCACCTGACGGGTCGACCATGCGGTGATCGATGAATCGGACCTCGGCCCACGCTGAAAAACCAGCGAGCGCTAGGCCGACGAAAATTACGGCAGAAGTGGTGGTCCAGGTGGCTTCGAGCTTATTGTTGCCGTGCAGATTGAGCGCGTGCGCGTCGGAGCGGCGACCGAACTTCCAGACCGCATAGCCGAGCGCTCCCTGCGCCAGTAGGAAGATGACTCCGGCAATTACCAGCGTCGTCATGAACGTATCGTCAACCCTGCGGCCATGCTCAGTGATGGCGGCGGGCATCCACCACCATCTCGTAAAGAACGGTACGGCCATCGCCAACGAGACGAACCAAATCAATATGCCAACTAGCAAACCCATGGCGCAGCAAACCCCTGATAGTCAGAACAGAAACGATAAATCCGGTAGGACAGGAAAGATTCCTAGGGATCGACGCTAGTGTAACAATTCTTGCTGGGTTGTTCCAAGTGTGTCGGCAACGCAGGTGCGCCTGTTGGACTAGAATCGAGGTCGATGAAGGGGCTGACAAGCAGGCGAGAATTTCTGGCGGCTTTGGGTGCGACAGCTACTTTGTCAGCGCAGGGTCGGCGCAAGAATGTGTTGTTTATCGCGGTCGACGATTTGCGGCCGGCGCTGGGCTGCTTTGGGGACTCAGTAGCGATCACGCCGAATATCGATTCGCTGGCGTCGCGGGGAACTGTATTCAGACGAGCTTATTGCCAGCAGGCGGTGTGTAATCCCTCGCGAGCGTCGTTGATGACGGGGAGACGGCCGGACACGATTCGTGTTTGGGACTTGTCAGCGCATTTTCGAGATACCTTGCCTGGCGTAGTCACGCTGCCACAGCATTTCAAGAACAACGGATATTTGACGCGGAGCATCGGAAAGATCTACCACGGAAATGGGCGGCCCTCGACTGACCCGCCATCGTGGACGGATCGGCCAATCTATGACCAGCAGCCGCCTTGGGATCGGCGCTACGCTTCGCTCCACAATTTACAAGGTAGTGGGCTCAAGCGCGATGCGTACGACGACAGCGATGTCCCTGACGATGAGTACTTTGACGGCCTGGTTTGCAACGAGGCGGTTCGGGCGCTGGGGCAGATTAAACGCCTGGGGGAGCCGTTCTTTCTGGCTGTGGGATTTCGCAAGCCGGATTTGCCGTTCTGTGCGCCTAAGAAGTATTGGGATCTGTACGACCCCAACAAAATTCCAGGACCGCAGCCGGCTTCGCACCCCGAGGGTGCGCCGGAGTTGGGAACCCGAAGCTGGAATGAGTTGCAGACCTACCGCGATGTGCCATTGGAAGGACCGATTGCGGACGAGAAGATACGGCAGTTGCGGCACGGCTACTACGCCAGCGTCAGCTATATCGATGCGTTGATCGGGCGGGTGGCGGCGGAACTCGAACGCCAACGCCTTAGGGATGACACCATCGTGGTGCTGTGGGGTGACCACGGATTTAACCTCGGCGAGCAGGGGCTTTGGTCGAAGTCAAATAATTATGAGCTCGCGACGCGTGCGCCATTGATTATCAGTGCGCCGGGGCAGCCGGCGAATTCGACCAGCAGCCTAGTAGAGTTTGTCGATATTTATCCGACGATTGTTGATTTGTGCAGCCTGCCGGCAGCGCAGGGACACGAGGGCGTCAGCCTTAAACCGCTGATGGACGATCCCACACGACGTTGGAAGAAAGCGGCATTCAGCCAGTTCCCAAGGGCGCAGACTGAATTTCGGCACCGTGGCGAGGGCGAGTTCATGGGTTACAGCATGCGGACCGATCGCTTTCGGTATATCGAATGGCGTAAGGGCCGGCAGGGTGAGGTCGTGGCTCGTGAATTGTACGATCACCAAGCGGACCCGACAGAGGCTCGGAATGTCGCCGGCGAGGAGCGGTTCAGTGAAGAGGTGGCGAGCCTGGCGGCCCAGCTTGCACGGGGCTGGCGTGCGGCGCTGCCGGATTAGCGAGCCCGCATTTTCAGCCCAAAGATTGAGATACTCTCAGTGCTGGGGGCACGGTTAGGATCGTCGACAAACTCCGCGTGCGACCGCTGATAGGATTGAACATGATGGGTCGACTGCTAGCCCGCATTTCTCACCACCTGACGGCGAAAGCACGCGATAGGTGCGCCGATACTTCGTTGCGCTCGATCGTCGTGCTCGGCGGACTGTCAAGTACGCCTCCGCGCGCTCTCCAACCGTCGCCCGCCTCGTATTGACGCACCTCTCACGCACTTTCGCTCGCCACGTGGTGAGAAATGCGGGCTGGTTCGCTCACGGCTTTTCTTCTCGCTGCTGGCCTCGCTGATAGTCTTGAGCACCGCGCTCTCGGGTGCTGAAGAGGTTCCTGATCCGGGCGAGGGGATTCGAGTTGATCTGGCCGAGGGCAAGATTTTGAACGGGGCGGTGCTGGTCCCAGGCTCGGGCGGCTCGCACGTCCTCATCAGTTCCGGCGCGCCGGGTGCCGAGTCGCTGGTGTTCGACGTCCCGTCTGACGAGGCCGCGTACTCCCTTTTTTTTCGGGGTCGTCTGCGATCGGGTTCTTCGATCCTTCAATTGTCTTTTTCCGATGGGCGGCGTGAGCGCACGATCGAGCTTGAGAAACTCTCGGTCGGGACCGACATTTCCCCACTTCGAGTGGGGATTCCGGCAGTGGGAGGGCCTCGAAAACTAATCATCGCGAGCGATTTTCACGAGTCGCCGACGATGTTGGAAATCGCTTCGATACAGTTCGAGCCCGGGCCACCGAGCCCCGAACTGCCAGGGCCGCAAGCTTCAAAGAAGCAGCTATTCACGGCGATGAGCAAAGCACTTGAGAGCGGTTATCAGCTCGTGGCCGATGCGCTATTGCGACGGCTCGTTGAGGAACGGTTTCCCAAGCTGAGTGCTGACGATGTCTCTGACTGGGAAAAGGTCAGTTTGATACGCCAATGGGCGTATGAGAATAGCGATCTGGCCGGTGCGGATGCGATCAAACTCGAGCACCAACCGGACTTCGACTCTTCCAGACGTCGGGCGGCTGGATTGTTCGGCGCATACTTCGAAGATCGCGGTGGCGCATACTGCGGCGGCACGTCGGTTGCTCTATCAGCGCTGTATGAAGTGTTCGGATACCAATCGCACGCCATTAGCATGGGGTTTCCGGGACCCGAGAGCCTAACGCACACCGCTACGCTGGTCGACATTGTGCATGACGGCCAGCCGCTGACCGTGATCCAAGACGCATACGTAAACGTAACGTATGCAGACCTCAACGATGAGCCAATGGATTTATTCGAGTTGTCTAGAAGGCTCGCTTCGGGCGAAGATCCGGGGACAAGGATTGTCGCGGGTACGCCGGCTCTTAGGGACGTTCTTATCGAAGCCAATTGGACCGGACCAGAACTGCAGCAAAGTTCGTGGATGTTCAAACGCGAGAGCGGCCCGTCCGAGCCTGTTGGGCTCGTAGAAAAGGGCTGGAAGAAATTTCGTGCGGCGACCACGCTCGAAGAGATGTTGACCTGGGCTCCGCCGCTATTGGACGAAGTCGAATCGAGAGGCAGACCCCGAGACATCTTGCAGCTCTTCGTATTTCCGTTTAACATCTCGGGGCCCGAGCCTGACCCCTATGCGGATCGGCTGGAGGAGCTTTTGTCGTTGAAGGTAATTCGGAACGGAAAAGTGGCTGGCCTCTAAGCCGCCGCACTTGGCCGCGGAAATTTGCGAGCCGGCTGCGCTGGCCTATTCGAATTTGCGCAGTTCCTCGATAACGGCGGCGGGGCCGCGGTCGCGGTAGAGGCTGGTTAGGCGCTGTTCCTCGGCGGAGACTGGGACCACGTCGAGTAACGACGCTGCCTCTAGGTCAGCGCGGCTGGGGATCCAAATTCGTCCGTCGGCGAACTGTGCGTTGCGTACGTAGACGCTCATGCCGTCGATCGTCGACGTTGAGCCGGGACGCGCCGGGCGAAAGGCAAATCTCTGATCCGTCTTGCTGGAGAATGCCGCTCCCGCGTCAAGCGCTCGTGCCGTTTCCATCGGCACCGAGCCTGCGGAGTAGAGCGTGCCGTCTGAGTCTCGAATCAGCCAGCCTAGCTCGAAAGACCGCAAGCGCCTGTTCGAGCGGTTCGTCAGCCGGAGCGATGGGGCATCGGAATGAAGTCCGGTTACCAAGACCGAGCCACTCTCCATTAAAACGGGAGCATCCGCCGATCCAACCATGGCCAACGCGACCTCGCGGGGCTCGCCCGCTCCGGCAATAGCGGCACCGCTACGACCGGCTAGACGCGCCGAGAGCGCCGGCCGTTCCGCCTGACGTCTCAAACTGCTCTGCATTGCTTCTACGATGCCGCCGCTTCCCGCCGAGGCAAGCATTGCTTGGAAATACCCGCGGTCGCGCCGGGCTTCCATCTCACGGACAGTCATCTTGCGTTCGGAATCCAGGAGATTCGGACCAATGAACGCAAGAGTGTCGTAGAGCACGCCGTCAACGGTTGCATGGATAATCGCCCCGGCTGGAGCCGGTAGCGGTCGTAGCAGCCTCATATTGAGCTTCAGTGGAAACGACTCGCCGGGCGCAACATTCAAACTAGGAACTGAGACAATGGCGCGCCCGCCGAGAGCGCTGGCGCTCGTCGAAACAGCGACGGTGATACCGCGGATTCGGTTGGCGGACGTATTTCGCAATCGAATTTCGCCGTCGAGATCAACCACAAGCGCGCCACCGCGTGGGCGAATCTCAGAATTTTCAAATTTCTTCGATTCAAACTCTAGTGGGACATCAGCAGGTACGTCAATCGCAATGGCATTGTTGGGATCGTCGGATTGCCCGTGGAGGCCTAACGCGCACAGGGCGACGACGAGAACAGCGCCTACACCAAGCCGAATCTGGTTGCGCATTTTCATGGAGCGTAATACTCCGTAATCGTCATCACACCGGAGCCGGCATCGAAGCTACGAAAGCTCAGGCGGCCGTCGGCGGTGATCTGGGCGTCCGGTGTGCTCCATTCGTTCGAGGCAAGGGTGTCCGTCGAAGCAGCCCCGCGGAAACTTTCTTGGGCCGTTAGCGCGTCAATTTCGCCGGCGACCTCGACCTTTTTGGCAGCAACGTCCCGGGCCCGCGCGCCTGCTTGCTGCATCTCGGCGAGGCTCGTTTGGATGTCTAATTTATTTGCCGTGGCCACACGGTTGGGACTAGCCAGCGCGGCCGCGGACTCTTTGCGGTCCGCCGGCGCGTCGGCAAAGCCCAGCCTCGGCTCGTTCTGCGCCGCTTCTGTCTGAGCTTCCCGCGGTGCCGCTACTTCCGCGAGAGAATCTGTTGGCGACAACGACGACTTTGGTTGCGGCTGCTGGGCAACTTGAAGCACCAACACCAGACAGACCGCCGATGCGCATGCCGCGCTTACGCCCCAGATCCAGCGGGTTGTAGCCGATCTTGGCTCAGGTGTTGCGTTAGAAGCGGCGACTCGAATGTTGTGCGCTAGGGCATCCCAATCGACATCGGGAACTTCGGCGAGCGCCGATAACTTGTCTGACAGATGGAAATACTCGGCCGCTTCTGTCTTGCATGCGCCGCAGGATTCCAAGTGGCGTTCGATCCGCCAGCGAGAGAGGGGACCGAGCTCGCCTCCGGCGAAAAGGGCCAGGTCTTTCTCAGTGGGGTGTGCGGCTAATAGGTTCATGCCTTGCGCCCCTGGACGTATTTCTTGAACTTTACGCGGGCGTTCGCAATATGTGAGCGGACGGTAGCCGGGGAGCAGCCGAGATGGCGCGCGACCTCGGAAGCTGGAAGACCTTCGACGTCACGAAGGATCAACGCGGCGCGCTCACGTTCGGACAGAAGACGTAAACCGTCTTCAAGGTAGGAGTGCTGTTCCCCGCGTAAAACGCTCTGTTCCGGCGACTCAGTCGGCATTTCCGGGGCTTTTTCGATTTCCTCAAAGGTCACTCGCTTGCGCTTGCGGACAAAGTCAAGCGCCGTATTGACCGCGATGCGGCCCATCCACTGGGCTGATTTGGCGTCGTCTTTGAGTTGATCGCGGCGTTTGAGAGCCTTGACGAAGGCGTCTTGAGTGAGGTCTTGGGCGTCGGGCACATTGCCAACAACCCTATAGATCAGCCGGAATACGCGGCGCATGTGCGCCTCGATAAACGCTGCGTCGGCATCGGCGTGAGCCTCGCTTTGAAGTCTGACGTCAGGTTCGGTCCCCGTCATTGACTCGATTGCCGCAGGCTTGTTCGCGATGGGTGGTAGGACAACGGTAGCCACTCGGGCCTCTGCCTCTCACAAGGAAAGACGAGTCTGGGCTGCAAAGCGTGGAATCGTTTTACCACAGTGGTACCCGAGTTCATGCAGGTCGCGAACCTCAGTGCTCATTGTAAGGACTCGGAAACGGGATCCACGTTGGGACGAGTGGTTGGGACGAGTGTACGATGAGGGGCACTAAAATATGTCAACGCAGCGAATCTTTGAATACATGGCAGCGCATCGGCGCGCGATTGTTGCCTGGACGAGGGCTCTCGTCGAGATTGAGTCGCCGACGAATAACAAGCCGGCTGTCGATCGCGCGGCTGACTATGTAGCGGACGCAGTCGGCCAGTTTGCCGAGGTTACTCGATACGAGCAGCCCGTACAAGGCGATCATTTGCGGATCGAATTCGATATTCCGACCCAAGGCGACGGCCAGATTTTGGGTATGGGACATCTCGATACGGTGTGGGCACTGGGCACGATCGGGCGCATGCCTTGGCGCGAGCAAGACGGTCGATTGTGGGGGCCGGGCGTGTTCGACATGAAAGCCGGTGTCGCTTATTTCGTTTTTGCCGCGAGGGCACTGCGCGAGTTGAATATTTCCGCCCGGCGAAAATTCGTCGTCCAGCTCAACTCTGACGAGGAAATTGGCAGCCCTACTTCGAAGGCCTTTACCGAGGCAGAGGCCAAGCGTAGTGACACTGTGCTTGTCGCGGAGCCAAGCGCTGGACTCGAAGGTAACTTAAAGACCGCGAGAAAGGGAGGCGGCACCTTTCGAATCAACGTGCGCGGCCAGGCTTCGCACGCGGGCCTAGATTTTGCCGCCGGCGCCAGCGCGGTGGTTGAGTTGGCACGTCAGATCGAGCGGCTGGCTTCGTGGACAGATGTCGGCAGCGGCGTCACGGTGAACCCGGGGGTTATTCGCGGGGGTACCGCCTCTAACGTCGTAGCTGAGGAAGCTTGGTGCGATGTCGATGTCCGTACGCCCCGCAAGGATCAGGCTATTGAGCTGGAGCGGCAATTTTTCTCGATCAAGCCGTTTGACGAGCGCTGCAAGGTGACAGTCGCCGGCGGCCTCAAGCGTTTGCCGCTCGAGAGGACCGAGGGTGTCGTGCGGCTCTATGAGATCGCAAAGGGAATTTCGAACGAGATGGGCGTCGAGCTCGGCGAGGCCTCCGTTGGTGGGGGCTCGGATGGCAACACGACGGCCGCGTTGGGGATTCCCACTCTCGATGGACTCGGAGCCGTCGGGGAGGGGGCGCATGCGCTCAACGAGAGCATACTGATTGACCGTATCGCCGACCGCGCGGCGCTGATTGCCGCATTGATTGCGCGTTTGTGAGATAGCAAGCTTTGCGTCAGAGGGTGTGAAAAAACCTCCCCTAACTCGAGAATCGGGCGTAGCAAGCTACGCCCCTGGAGTTTGGCCTTTCACTAGATGGGACGCGCGGTAAGCACGTTCTTGAGTTGTGAGGGATCTGAGAATGCTTGTGTCTCAAAACATTTTGAGGTATTCTTGTATCTAGTTGTTTAGCTTGTTGTGTAACTAGATTCATTTCCAAGGAGACCTCATGTCCTTCCCCACCAAACTGCAGTTGATCAAGCGCAAGGCTTCCCAACAGTTCTACGTCAACTTCCCCTCCGCCAGCGCTCAGATGCTCGACTTCCAGCCCGGCGAACAGCTCGAATGGATCCTGCTCGACCGCTCCCAACTCGTGCTCAATCGTTTGCAACCTCCGCCCGTCGAGTTGAAAAAAAAACTCCCGATCGAGTCGTCGACACCTTCTCCCGACTCTTCGCCAAAGGCCTCAACCCCCACGCCCGACAAAGCGTGAACGACCACCTCACCCGCCTCGCTCTCGGTGCCGCCGTCTGCCTCGGCCGCTCCACCATCACCGGCCTGCTACATGCCTCCGGCGAGAGCTTTCAGGACTGGAGCGCCGGCTACCGCCTGTTCTCGCAACAACGCGTCGAGCCGCAACGCCTGCTCGATGCCTCGCGCCGCGAGGTGCTCGCTCGCTTGCCGCCCGAGGCTCCCTTGGTCGTCGCCATCGACGATACACTGCTCGCCAAGTCGAGTCTCAAAACGCCCGGCGTGAGTTGGCGGCGCGATCCGCTTGGACCCAAGTTTCAGGCCAACTTGATTCTCGCGCAGCGCTTCTTGCAATTCTCGGCAGCGCTGCCTCCCAGCGAGCGGCAGCAGCCGGCGCGACTCATTCCGATCGGCTTGGAACACGCGCCGACTCCGCGCCGACCGTCGAAGAAGGCCACGGACGAGGTTTGGAAACAGTACCGGCGCGAGGCTCGCAAGTGCAGCTTGACGGCCCTCGCCGCCAGGCACATCGCGCGCTTGCGCGAGGCCATGAACGCCGATCCCGGAGGCGCTGACAGAGCCTTGCACCTCGTCGTTGATGGCGCTTACACCAACCGCACGGTGTTCGGATCGTTGCCCGCCGAGGTGACGTTGATCGGCCGCATTCGTTCCGACGCCAAGCTGTATCATCTGCCCCTCGAGCAGCCCGGCAAAGGCCGCAGGCGTTGTTACGGCGAACGCGCGCCGACGCCCGAGCAACTCCGCCAGGACGACAACGTGCCGTGGCAAACGGTCGAGGTTTTTGCCGCCGGCAGCCTGCACCAGTTCAAAGTGAAGACGCTCGCGCCGCTGCGTTGGCGGCCGGCGGGAGGCAAGCGGGACTTGCGTTTGGTGGTGATCGCACCGTTGGGTTATCGGCCGCGGGCGGGCTCGAAGGTGCTGTATCGCAAGCCGGCGTATTTGATTGTCAGCGATCCGAGTTTGGGGCTGGAGCAGATCGTGCGGCAGTACGTTTGGCGCTGGGAGATCGAGGTCAACTTCCGTGAGCAGAAGACGCTGTTGGGAGTCGGACAGGCGCAGGTGCGGCAGCCGGACGCGGTCGAGCGGGTCCCTCAATTTATGACGGCGGTGTATGCGCTACTGCTGTTGGCGGGCGCGAGTTGGAGCCGCCAACAGGGCGTGGACGACGCCTTGCCGCGACCGCACTGGCGACGCCGCTCGCAGCCGCAACGGCTCACCACGCAACGGCTGATCAGCCACCTGCGGGCCGAGCTTTGGGCGGACGGCGTGCAGCGGCAACATTTCTGCGGCTTGCGGAACACTTCGCAATCCAACACGAAGCTGCAGAAACTCCCAAGAGGCGCTCCGCCTGCAGCAATCTACGCTTCCGGCTAACGCCAATCCCCTATTTCCGCACCCTACCCCAAACTTCAACCCTCTTTGAACAGCCAAACTCCAGAGCGTGGACTTCCGTCCACGCCCCTGGAGTTTGGCCTTTCACTAGATGGGACGCGCGGTAAGCACGTTCTTGAGTTGTCTGGGATCTGAGAATGCTTGTGTCTCAAAACATTTTGAGGTATTCTTGTATCTAGTTGTTTAGCTTGTTGTGTAACTAGATTCATTTCAAAGGAGACCTCATGTCCTTCCCCACCAAACTGCAGTTGATCAAGCGCAAGGCTTCCCAACAGTTCTACGTCAACTTCCCCTCCGCCAGCGCTCAGATGCTCGACTTCCAGCCCGGCGAACAGCTCGAATGGATCCTGCTCGACCGCTCCCAACTCGTGCTCAATCGTTTGCAACCTCCGCCCGTCGAGTTGAAAAAAAAACTCCCGATCGAGTCGTCGACACCTTCTCCCGACTCTTCGCCAAAGGCCTCAACCCCCACGCCCGACAAAGCGTGAACGACCACCTCACCCGCCTCGCTCTCGGTGCCGCCGTCTGCCTCGGCCGCTCCACCATCACCGGCCTGCTACATGCCTCCGGCGAGAGCTTTCAGGACTGGAGCGCCGGCTACCGCCTGTTCTCGCAACAACGCGTCGAGCCGCAACGCCTGCTCGATGCCTCGCGCCGCGAGGTGCTCGCTCGCTTGCCGCCCGAGGCTCCCTTGGTCGTCGCCATCGACGATACACTGCTCGCCAAGTCGAGTCTCAAAACGCCCGGCGTGAGTTGGCGGCGCGATCCGCTTGGACCCAAGTTTCAGGCCAACTTGATTCTCGCGCAGCGCTTCTTGCAATTCTCGGCAGCACTGCCTCCCAGCGAGCGGCAGCAGCCGGCGCGACTCATTCCGATCGGCTTGGAACACGCGCCGACTCCGCGCCGACCGTCGAAGAAGGCCACGGACGAGGTTTGGAAACAGTACCGGCGCGAGGCTCGCAAGTGCAGCTTGACGGCCCTCGCCGCCAGGCACATCGCGCGCTTGCGCGAGGCCATGAACGCCGATCCCGGAGGCGCTGACAGAGCCTTGCACCTCGTCGTTGATGGCGCTTACACCAACCGCACGGTGTTCGGATCGTTGCCCGCCGAGGTGACGTTGATCGGCCGCATTCGTTCCGACGCCAAGCTGTATCATCTGCCCCTCGAGCAGCCCGGCAAAGGCCGCAGGCGTTGTTACGGCGAACGCGCGCCGACGCCCGAGCAACTCCGCCAGGACGACAACGTGCCGTGGCAAACGGTCGAGGTTTTTGCCGCCGGCAGCCTGCACCAGTTCAAAGTGAAGACGCTCGCGCCGCTGCGTTGGCGGCCGGCGGGAGGCAAGCGGGACTTGCGTTTGGTGGTGATCGCACCGTTGGGTTATCGGCCGCGGGCGGGCTCGAAGGTGCTGTATCGCAAGCCGGCGTATTTGATTGTCAGCGATCCGAGTTTGGGGCTGGAGCAGATCGTGCGGCAGTACGTTTGGCGCTGGGAGATCGAGGTCAACTTCCGTGAGCAGAAGACGCTGTTGGGAGTCGGACAGGCGCAGGTGCGGCAGCCGGACGCGGTCGAGCGGGTCCCTCAATTTATGACGGCGGTGTATGCGCTACTGCTGTTGGCGGGCGCGAGTTGGAGCCGCCAACAGGGCGTGGACGACGCCTTGCCGCGACCGCACTGGCGACGCCGCTCGCAGCCGCAACGGCTCACCACGCAACGGCTGATCAGCCACCTGCGGGCCGAGCTTTGGGCGGACGGCGTGCAGCGGCAACATTTCTGCGGCTTGCGGAACACTTCGCAATCCAACACGAAGCTGCAGAAACTCCCAAGAGGCGCTCCGCCTGCAGCAATCTACGCTTCCGGCTAACGCCAATCCCCTATTTCCGCACCCTACCCCAAACTTCAACCCTCTTTGAACAGCCAAACTCCAGAGGCGTAGCAAGCTACACCCCTACGAATAACTTGCGTGTTATCAGCGCTGTAGGGGTGCGACATGTCGCACCCTCGGACGACCGCAGAGCTATTTGAGGTTATTTCACAGCCCCTCAGGGATCGGGTACTGAGCGAGTCCGTTCGAGACCGAATATCTCGGTCTATCAGGAGCCGCCGCGCCCGCGCGCTACAAATACCAGCTTGACGACGACGGCGGTCAGCGCTGCCAAGAACCCGAGTAACGTAATCGGCGGCAACGAACCCGGCCAGGTTGAAACATCAAACCAGCCGCTATAACCCATCGTGAGGGTATGACCGCAAGCCAGCGCCAGTGCCCAGTATCCCATGCGTTGCGCACGCAGCCAGCGCGGTCCCCCCAGCGCCTCGTACATGTTCGGCAGCGTGGTGACTGCTGGGAAGAACAAACAACCAATCGCCAGTACGCCGAACAAGAATGTGAGTTCTCCGGTGAGATTCATCTTCCCGGACTCGTGGAATAAATTCTCGTAGTACGCCGGCGACAGCATGATGAAGCCCATGAAAATGTGCATCGAAATCATCGCGAAACCTGTCAGTCCAAAGAACTTTGCCATCGCGCGACGTCGACGCGAGTCACTCGGGTAGGGATCGAATAATTTTCCGACCAGATAGGACAGCGAAATGAACACTACCCCGGCTAGTGCTAACGACTTGTTGACCATATATAGGGGCAGGTGGATCCACTCGACCCCTTTAAATACGTTGTAGCGGCCGATCGCGTAGACTAGGCACGCCCCCCATAGCACGAGGACCCAGCAGACGCGCGAATTTACCGGTAGGCGTACATCAGAACCGGGGTTCATGCGGCGCCCGGCGAGCGGAGTGCCACCAGGAGTGGACATTCCGTAGAGGTTAACGGAACTGGTGGGTCCGCGTCCAGCGAACGCACCAACCCGAAACTTGATTCTTCGAGCCGCCAGCCAAATTGCTTGTTGGACGTTGCGTTTCGCAGTACCGAGCCGCGCCGCCTCGCGGTACGGTCCTCTCTGCGACGTATGCACCGCATCGCACGGCGGCGCGGCTCGGTACTGCGAAACGCAACGTCACCCCTCTGGTATCTCAAGTTTCACCCTTGATTGATGCGCCCTACCAAGGCGGGCGGTGTCCGGGCTAACCAGCACTTCTCAGCACGTAGTGAAAAATGCTGGCTAAGCGGAGCTAGCGATAGCCAGGGAAACACACGGTCTGCAGGTACTTTGCGGCCTCACGGTCGAAGAGGACGGCAGAGATGCACATCGACTCCTGGCTCACTGTCCAGGCGTTCACCACGTTTTGGCCCTGGCCTTGGCGTCGAGCGATGAAGACGGCGTCCTCCGGAAGCTCCACCACGGCCTTTTCCTTGGTTGCGAAATTCCAGTAGGTAATTCGCTCCGGCGGTTGGGGCGTCATGGGCATCACGCCCGGATCTTGTACCTTGGCGATCACGTAGCCACCCATGAACTGGATGGCACTCCCTCTAGTCCCTCTAGCGAATACGCGACCGCCATCGGAATTGTAGTGTCGGGTTGTGCCTTTGTCGATGTCGATTCCTAGGACACCTTGGTTGCCCGACCGATTTTGGGGCCCGTCGGTCGCGAGGGCGAACAGCCAGTTGCCGGCCGTAACTGTGTTGTTGTTGAATGTAAACCCGGCGGCGCCATCGAGATTGTCAATCGTTCTCCAAGTTTTCGCAGCCATATCGAAGACGTAAAGCTTCGACGCCGGCTCGGTGGAGGCGTGGTCAGCGTTGGGATAGATCATGTAGCTGCCGACCTGAAAGCGTCCGCGGCGGGCGTCAATCGGGCCGGGCGCCGCATAATATGACACGGCGTCCGTCGAAGAGTCGAGCAAGGCGACACCGCCGCCGACGCAAAACTCACCGTTGGCCTCGCGAACCGGGCCACGAAGAAGGGTCTCGCTCGCCGCGAATCCGATTGAATCGGTTACCAGGCTCGCCCGTTGAGCAAGCCCTTGAACGGCGGCGCAAGGCATCGGGAAGATTCCATCGAGTGGGATAACCGACGTGGTCAAAAACGCGTGCGCTTTTCGGCTACGTTTGTCCTCCGCCAGTGCGTCCAGATCCAGAGCGGTAAGTTTGACGACTGCCGCTTGTGTGCCGTCCGCATTTTCCGCGAACGTGTATGCCGCTGTAGCGTCGGCTGCCGCCGGCATCTGGAAGCTGGAAATTTGTTGCCCTTGGAACCGCTCGGCAGGGTTTTGCCTATTCGGAGGCAACACGTTTTGCGATGGAATCAGCGGCCTCCAACCGTTAGGGTACGGTGCGTCTGTCTCCAACTCGGCGTCGCTGTCGACCATCGCAATGACAGCCTGGGTGGGGTCGGGCAGCTTATCAACCATCACGAAGGCGCGGTCGCCGTCGCCGAAATTCGCTAGCTGGGAGGCCCGAACGGCGAGCCCGTCTACGCTGAAAGTGTCGAAGTCAACAGCAGCGTTCGTTCCAACTACTTCCTGCTCGAACGTCCACGGATCGACATTGATAGCGGCGGTCGGGTCCGGTAAAACGGCGCGTATGTTGCCACGCGTCGTCCGGACGCCGGCGGCTGCCGCCGCGCCCGCTCCTCCGCCGCCGCCGCCGCCGTTGATGCGGAGAGCCGACTGCGCGAGCTGCACCTCATTGCGAGCGCCGGCAGCGTCGACGACGAGGACGCGCGTCGAGACGCCGGAGTCTTGTTCGGTTCCCTCAGGCGAGAGCGCCGCTCCCTCGGCCATAAACAGTGCGAGGTTGGCGCTGCCGCGAGGGGCGAGAAATGCTGTCTGGGCCGCGCCGCCCGCGTCGGGGTCAGTTGGGAACACGCAGCCATCAATGGGCATAACTCCGCCATCCCGCATGTCAACCACTTGTACCTCGGTGAAGCAGAAATCGCTGTTGTCGAAGACTCCGCTGACGCCCAGAAAACGGCCGTTGAGGCTGCTCGCCGTGATCTGGCTTGCGTTTGCGGCACTCGCCGGAATGGGGATCGTGGTGACTTCAGGCGCGCCGCGGGGACCAAGCGCCGAGAAGTTCGCGCGGCGATTGCCGGAATACCATTGCAGTGGGTCGCCCGGCCGCGCGCCCTCGGGATAGAGAATCGCGGCCTGCACCAATGACACAAATTGTGGACTGGCGATCGAAAATAGCACCGTGGCAGGGATGCCTCCGATCCATACGCGCTGCTCACGCAGCGTACTCGCGAAATTGGGTGCGCCAGGGCCTGCCTCGCCACTGCGGACGTCGATGATGTTGACGCCGTCGGTGGAATAAGGTCCGAAGCCCGTCGCGAAAACTACGAGGGCCTCGTTCACGGCCGGTAGACGCTCTGCCCTCACGAAACTGAAGTCAGTGTATTGGGCGATCGTTTCCCCGCGGCCACCGGGTATTAGCGTGAATATATTGGGCTGTGCGGCGCGGATACGGATCTTGGCAGGCGCGCTTTCGACCCCGTTGCGGCGAACGATCACCTCTAAAACCGGGGCACCGGGCTCGCCCTCAGCCGGCAAAAAATCCCAGGGCACTTGGCAGTTGATCTGACCGGGGGACGCGAAAAACAGAGGGGCGGCAACTCCGTTGATGATCACTTGGGCCCCACCAAGCGCCGTGGGCAGCGGGATCGCCGACGCCAAAACAAGATCGTCGGCCAAATCTCCGCCAAACACCGACAAGATTCCACCGGCGCCAACGCTCGAAAGCGCGGGTGTGAACGTAATTCCGTTCACCGCGCTACGCGGACTGACCACGGTTGTTTGCGCAAATACGCCGGTTCCCAAAACCAGCAGTACACAAAAGGATTTCAGAATGCGAGAAAGCATCAACTTCTCCTCCACTACCTCACTTCAAATTGCTTAGGCAAGACCGGACCGGCCAGGCGACTAGTCTGTTCCGTTGTCGGTTCGTATACCGAGGGCTTTCATCTTGCGATACAAGTGACTTCGCTCAAGCCCCAGAGCCGACGCCGCGCGGGTCACGTTTCCCGCCGTTGATTCGAGCGTTTGCAGCACATAGTCACGTTCGTAGGCCTTTCTCGCCTCCTCAAGGCTCGTAAATCCAGGCGAATCGGAACGCGCAGCTCGACTGCGACGCCCCGAAAGCGGAATCTGGGCCGCACTGATCTGCCCTTGAGGGTTCAAGATGACAATTCGCTCCATTAGGTTACGCAGTTCGCGGACATTTCCGGGCCAGGTCTGCGATGAAAGGGCGTCGCAGGCCTCAGCCGTCAGTGGACAGGGCCGGCGGCCGTACGCCCGAGCGAATTCATCCAGAAAGTATTGCGCCAGGACCGGGATGTCTTCCGAGCGCTCTCGTAGCGGGGGCACGTAGAAGGGGACGACGTTCAAGCGGTAGAAAAGGTCTTCACGGAAGTTGCCGTGTTCGATCTCCGCCTCAAGGTCTTTGTTTGTGGCAGCGATGACGCGAACATCAACCTGGACGGTGCGTCCCGACCCTACCGGCTCGAAGCGCTGTTCTTCAAGCACTCGCAGCACTTTGGCCTGGGTGTTGAGGCTCATGTCGCCTACCTCGTCCAGAAACAAAGTTCCACCGTCGGCCTGCTGGAATTTGCCGGTCTTTTCTTCGCCGGCGCCGGCGAACGAGCCTTTGCGGTGGCCGAAGAGTTCACTTTCGATCAGTTCCTCTGGGATTGCGGCGCAGTTTACCTCGATGAAACTCGCCGCCGAACGATCGCTTCTGGCATGTATCGCGTGGGCGGCTAGCTCTTTGCCACTGCCGCTTTCACCGTAAATCAGTACGCGTCCATTGGTCGGCGCCATCAGGTCGATCTGTTGGCGCAGGGCCTTCATCGGGATCGAGTCACCGAGGATTCGGTACTTGGAACGGACCTCGGCCTCAAACTCTTCATTGCGGACCGCGAGCTGTCGGTGCTCAAGCGCATTACGCACCGCTACGGTTACTTTGGCGATGGAGAGCGGCTTTTCGAGAAAATCGTAAGCTCCGAGTTTGGTGGCGCGAACGGCGGTTTCAATATTGCCGTGCCCAGAGATCACGATGACTACCGGGGTGCGCGCGGAGTCCGTTTTCGTGATGCGCTCCAACGTTTCGAGGCCGTCGATGCCGGGCAGCCAAATATCGAGCAGCACGACCGGAAAGGTGCGGGTATCTAGGCGCTCGAGACAAGCTTCTCCGCTCTCGACGGATTCGACTTCGTAGCCCTCGTCCTCGAGGATTCCGGTCAACGTTTCACGTATGCCGAACTCGTCGTCGACGACGAGCACGGGGCCCTTGGGCTTTTCGCTCAAGCGATGACCCCCTCAGCGTCAGCCACGCGAGCGGCTACGGTCGGCAGTTCGACGATAAAGCGAGTTCCGGTCGGCTGATTGTCTTCGACGCGGATGGTACCGCGGTGATCTTGGATGATGCGCCGGACGATCGGTAAACCGAGGCCGGTGCCGCGCTCTTTGGTGGAGAAGTAGGGCAGAAAGAGCTTCTGCTTATTCTCGGTGGAGATACCGGGGCCTGAGTCGGAAACGACGAGTTCGACGAAATCGGCATCGGCGGGGGCGCTGGTGGAAACGGCAACTTCCTTTACCCAACAGCCTTCGACGGCTTCGGCGGCGTTGTCGATCAGGTTCACGATTACCCGCTTGATGGGCTCAGGGTCGATTAGAGCATCCGGAAGGTCGGTGGGCGTCTCTACCTGAAGCTTTACGCCGGGTAGGCGGCCCTCGAATACACTGACGGCGGCGCGGACAACGGTATTGAGATCGACGCCTTCGGGGCGCAGCGCGGGGAATCTGGCAAGGTCAGAGAACTCGTTGACGAGGGTCTTGAGCGACTGCACCTCGCGCGCGATGGTGCTTGTCGATTGATCGAGGCGCTCCTGTATTGCTACGCGCTCTTGGGGGTCGTTTGCCTCGTCGTAGCGCGTCAGCAGGCGGTCGATGCGCTCGGCGGCCAGTGCGATCGGGGTCAGCGGGTTCTTGATTTCGTGTGCGAGACGGCGCGCTACTTCCTGCCAAGCGGCGGATCGTTGGGCACGCAGAATCTCGGTCGTATCTTCGAATACAACTACGAAACCATGGTCGGCGGCTTCAGATTCCAACGACGAGACGGTCACGCTCAAGTGCATGATGTGGCCCAAACGCTCGATCTCGAAGTTGCGGTTGGCGATGCCGGTTCGCCGGGCGCGCTTAAGCATGTGTTCGAAGGCGATGCGATCGGAATCGGAAAACAGATCGAGAATGTTTGTTGAGCTTGAGACGGAACGCGGCGCGAAGATACGCCCGGCGGACTCGTTGAACTTGAGGATCTCGCCTTCGTCCGAAACTGAGATTACACCGGGTGTGATGCTTTCAAGAATGGCGTTAATGAAACGCCGACGCGAATCGAGCTCGGTGTTGGCGAGGGCGAGGTCTGTGTTGCTGCGCTGGAGCTGGTCGGTCTTGGCCTCTAGCGTCTGGCCCATTCGGTTGAACGACTCGACCAAGCCGGCAAGCTCGTCTATCGCTGGTGTTTGTACGCGGTAATCGAGATGGCCTCCGGCGAATTCGCCCGTTGCGGTGACCAGCGCTTCAATCGGCCGGATGATCTGCTTTGACGCGAACAGCGCCAGCCAGACGGCGACAAAGGCGATGAACAGCGTCACCAGCGCGAGCATTGACGCGGCCGAGCGCCAGAATGGTGAGCGCCCACCTTCCAGTTCCTTCCAGCGCTCAGAATATGCTTTCATCAGCGCAAGCTCTTTTAAGATCTCGTCCGGAATCTTCCACGCGATGAGAGCTGTTCCAACTTCGATGTCCTCGGAGTAGACCGGCGCAGTGGCAAAAACCATGTCGAGCGAGATTCCAGATGCCCGATCATCATCCTCGGGTTCGGGTAGCAGCCAACTTGTCGGTCCGCTGACGACTTCGCCCTGTAGGACCTCAACGACCGGCTCTCTGGAGTTTGGTCGCAACAGAGCCAGATACTCAGCGTTGACTTGCCGAACCAAGCGTTTCAGCTCGTCGGAGGCCTCACGCGTGGCCAACGATTCGGCAGCGGCCGGATTGACCGCGATCGCATCGACGTCGTGTTGCGTCTTGCGCAGAATCACGTCGTTGGCATGCGCCGTAACTGCTTCGGCTCCCCTCAAGACTTCGACTGTCGGCTGACTGAACCATTTGTCCACGTTGCGGTTGAGCAGAACGATTGAATATGTGAGATGGACTGCTAAAGGAACAACCGAGAGCGCTAGCGCCGCGACCACGAGCTTGGTCTTGATGTGCGCCCCGAGCTTGTTTTGACGGCGCTCGATGTAGACCTTGAGCAGGTTTCGACCGACGACAAAGGCCAAACCAAGAGTGCCAATGACGACAAACGTTGACAAGCCCCAAAGAACGAACGTAACCGTCGTGTTTTCGGGCCGAACGTCGCCGAAATCCAGCGAGGTCTGCCAGAAAGACAGGCCTATGAGCGCCACCAGGGCCAGCCCCGTGGCGACGAAAGAAATTAAATGGCCGCGCTTGGTCAACCTGTGGGTATTCTAGCTTGCGCGCCGCGCAAATATGGCTGCCCTATACGAACTACGCTAGCCAACTCGTCTCCGGACCCTCCACCGCTCTGAAGTGCTCGACCACCTCGGTGCGCAGCTCGTTGACGGTTTCCGCGTGCTCTGGATGTTCAAATAAATTGTTTATTTGATCGGGGTCGTTCGTGCGGTCGAATAAAATGCCGTCGGCGTCTTTTACGAGCGCGAATTCCCAATCGGGCGTGAAGACGCCGGCGCGTTCGAGCGAACTATGGTGGATCCAAACACGGTTGCCGGCCGAGCCGTCGAACATGTCGTTGCCTTCTTCGCGCCCGGAGGTTTCGATGCCAGCCAAGCGGCAGACGGTCGGCAGAAGATCGACGCTTGCGACCACGTCGTCAACCACGGTCCCGGCATCGATTTTCTCGGGATAACGCGCCAGCATCGCCACATGGTGTGCCGTCTCGTAGAGCTGGTTCTTGTTGTAGAGGCCGTGCTCGCCCATGTAGTTGCCATGATCGGAGGTGAACAAGACGATCGTGTTGTCGAGTTGGCCGCTGTCGCGTAAGGCCGCGAGAATGCGTCCGACGTTGTCATCAATACAGCGGATCATTCCGCAGTACTGCGCCATGCGAGTCTTGAAAATTTCGACGCGCTTTGAGTCGTATGCGTCAGTGACTCGTTCAGCGGAAACTCGTGACTTTCTGGCCGCGTCGGCCCAGTCCGGCAGGTCCTTTTCGAATAGCGTCGATGGAGGCTCCATTGCCTCGGCGTTGAACATGGTGTCGTATGGCGGCCCCACGGTATACGGCGTGTGTGGATCGGGGATACTCAGGTAGTAGAAAAACGGATCGTCTCGGGATCGCCCGACGAATTCGATGCACTTGTCGGCGATCCAATCCGTGAAGAATTCGCCTTCGCCGTCAACGTTGTAGTCGATGTCGGGCATTCCGTCAGGTTCATCGGGCTCAGCCAGTTGTCTTCCGAAGCGTGCTTTCGAGCGATTGTCGGGCCACCCAATCGGCCGCTCGGTGATCCGCTTCCAGTGGCCGCGGTTGTACATCCAGTTGCAGTCGTCGAATCCCATCGATCGTTCTACCGTCATCCAGCCGGGCTTGGGTAGCCCGTCGAGGTGCCACTTGCCTGCCATGCCGGTCTCGTAGCCGGCGCGACGAAACAGTTCAGCGATCGTGACTTCGTCGCGGCTGAGTTCGATGTTGTTCGCGTAAGCACCGTGCTGGTGCGGGTATCGGCCGGTCATCAGGCAGCCTCGTGAGGGCGTACATACGGCGCTGTTGACGAGGAAATTGTTGAAAATCGCGCCTTCGTGGCCGATCGAATCGATGTTTGGAGTGTCGATGATCTTGCCGCCATAGGCGCCGAGCGTCCAGTGCGAGTGCTCGTCGGTGTAGATCAGAAGGACATTGGGTTTGGGCGGCAGTGGCTCGGTTTTAGTGCCGCACCCCGCCGCGGTTGCTGCTGCTAGACCACCTCCCGTTCGCAAGAAGTCACGTCTATTCATGCGGCGGATTGTAGCAGTGTGCCTGAACGTCGACGCTAGAGTCGAGTGCTATCGGGGTGGTTGGTGCGTTGATGTCGAGGGCTGGATTGACCAACCTCGTCAATCTCTGAAAACATGTTTGCTAGATGGGCGCGCCTCCAACGGAGACTGTTCTCGGCCTAGTGCAGATGGCTTGCAACCAGACGCCCGACACCAATCTCGCTACCGCGCTCGTTCGTATTGCTGAGGCTGCAAGTCGAGGGGCACAAGTTATTTGCCTCCCGGAGCTGTTTCGCTCGCACTACTTCTGTCAGGAAGAGGACGCAAGCTGGTTTGACCTTGCGGAGCCGATTCCGGGCCCAACTAGCGATGCCCTTTCGAGCGCCGCTATAAAGCACGGCGTCGTTGTCGTCGGTTCCATTTTCGAACGCCGCAGCGCGGGAGTTTATCACAATTCATCCGTGGTCATAGACGTCGACGGAGGACTACTAGGCATCTACCGAAAGATGCATATCCCAGACGACCCGCTCTATTACGAGAAGTTCTACTTCACGCCTGGTGACCTGGGTTTTCGCGTATTCGAGACGCCGTTCGGTCGAATCGCGCCACTGATCTGCTGGGACCAATGGTATCCCGAAGCGGCGCGGCTCGCGGCGTTGGCGGGCGCGGAAATCTTGGTCTACCCGACGGCGATTGGCTGGCACCCGGGCGAAAAGCAAGAGTGGGGCGAGCGGCAGTATGAGGCCTGGCAGACGATGCAGCGGTCGCACTCAATCGCGAACGGCGTATTTGTGGCCGCGATCAATCGTGTCGGTCTCGAACGGCCCTTGGAAGACTCAGCCGAGCGCCCCTCAAACTACGCCGGGCTTGAGTTCTGGGGACGCTCATTTGTGTGCGGAGCGCTGGGCGAAATCATATCGCAGGCGGGGGCCGACGAAACCGTGCTTCTGGCCCGCTGCGATCTCAGAGAGATTGAGCAGACGCGTCGTCACTGGCCATTCCTGCGCGACCGTCGCATCGATGCCTACTCTGATCTCGTGAAGCGAGTGATTGATTGAAGCGTCAAATATCACCTGCGATTCGAATGCCGGCCGAGTGGGAGCCGCATGAAGCGACTTGGCTCGTTCGCCCGCACAACGCCCGCGATTGGCCCGGGAAGCTTGCGGCGATTCGCTGGGTCTACGTCGAGATCATCCGTCATCTTCATGTCAATGAAACCGTCTGTCTGGTGGTGCAGGACGCCAAAGGCCGCGACGGCGCGAAGCGCTTCCTGAGCCGCGGCGGTGTCGATGTTGAGCGCCTTCAGTTTGTGATGAAGCGCACCGACCGCTCGTGGGTACGCGACTCGGGGCCGACCTTTGTGACAGACGAGGGGAAGCTGCGTGCCGTGTCGTGGAAGTTCAGCGCCTGGGCAAAATATTCAAACTGGAAACGCGACGCGACGCTCGCGCGTGTGATTGCCAATCATTCGCACGCCGAACTCGTGACACCCGTGGCGCAGGAAAGTCCGGTGGTGATGGAAGGCGGCGCGATCGACAGTAACGGCCTAGGCACGCTTTTGACCACTGAAGAGTGTTTGCTCTCGACGGATCGTCAGATTCGCAACCCCAAGCTCAACCGGGATGAGATCGAGCAGGTATTCGCCGACTACCTAGGGGTTCGGAAAGTCTTGTGGCTCGGTCGGGGCATTGCCGGCGACGATACGCATGGCCACGTCGACGACATCGCTCGATTCGCCGGAGCGCGGGTAGTGCTGGCTGCCATCGAATCAGATTCGTCGGACGAAAACTACGCTCCGCTAAAAGACAACCTGAAACGGCTGCGGCGGGCAACTGACCAGGACGGCCGTTCCCTTGACGTTGTAACTTTGCCGATGCCCAGGCCGCTCTACTTCGACGGAGTGCGTCTGCCCGCAAGCTATCTGAATTTCTACGTCGCTAACGGTTTGGTGTTGGTGCCGACGTTCAACGATCCGAATGACCGCGTCGCGCTTGGCATTCTGGCAGAGTGCTTTCCTGATCGCGAGGTTTGCGGCATCCACTGCGTCGACATGGTTTGGGGGCTGGGAACGCTCCACTGCGTGACACAGCAGCAGCCCGCTTTAAGCCAAAGTTCAAGTTAAAACCAGCGACGCGGTGAAGCGCGAGGTTTACTCTTCCTTTGGTAGAACGCCCGCAAAATAGAACGGCCGCCATTGTGTCTGGCCGACGCGCCGCATCACCTTGAACGCTACGTCGTCACCGGGATTGAGTTCGCGTCTAATGTCTCGGATATCAGAGGCCGACGAAACGCTCTGGCGATTCATGGCCACGATGATGTCGCCTTCCGCTAGGCCGACATCGTCGCCAAAGGAAGCGGGCTCGACCACCGTTACTAAGACACCTTCGTCCTCTTCGTAATTCAGGTTCTCGCGCGATTCGTCGGTCAGGTTTTGGACGGTAATACCAAACTCGACTTTCGTCTCTTCGGGTTCTTCCGGTTCGCCAGTTCTACCGAATGCGCTCGAACTGAACAGTTTCTCGCGGTCTTCGATCGTAAGACTGAGGCTCACCTGCTTGGACTCGCGGACGACCTCGACGGGAACGGTGGACCCCACTCCAGTAGCTGCGACGACTTCGATCAAATGATCGCCGCTTTTGATCGCGATTCCGTTGATATGGGTGATGATGTCCTCAGCCTTCATGCCGGCCTTGTCGGCGGGTCCACCCTCGACGACGCGTCCGACGAAGACTCCCCCTTGTTTCGCGCCGTAGGTACGCAGCAGGGCGGGATCTTGGGTGCTGCTGAATTCGATTCCTATCGAGCCGCGAGCTACGCGCCCGTACTTAATGAGCTGGTTGTAGACGTTGACCGCGATGTTGGAAGCCAAAGCGAACCCGAGACCGTCATAGCCGCCTGTACGCGAAATGATTGCTGTGTTGATGCCAATGATCTCGCCGCGGATGTTCAGCAACGGCCCGCCGCTGTTGCCGGGATTGATCGCCGCGTCGGTTTGCAGAAACTTTTGGAACGGTCTGCTTACCGCCGCCATGTTCACCTCGCGCGATTTCGCGCTGATGATGCCGACGGTTACTGTTTCTCGGTAGCCGAATGGTGAGCCAATCGCGACGGCCCAGTCGCCAACGTTGACGACATCAGAGTTCCCGATGGGCGCCGGCTTGGGATTTTCTTTATCGGGCACGTGGATAACCGCGAGATCGGTTTCCTCGTCAGATCCAATCACCTTGGCGTCGTATTCGGTATCGTCGTCGACAAAACGCACGCGAATCCGGTCGGCATCAGCTACGACGTGCTGGTTGGTGATGATGTAGCCCTTTGGATCGACGATCACGCCGGAGCCTTCACCGGGGCCCCGGCGTCGCGGGTTGGGGCGGTTTGGGCCGTTCGGCGTGCCAAAGAACCTGCGGAAGAAATCTTCCATGTTGTTGGGTGCATCTTCGCCAGACTCCGGCTCACGGCGGCGCTCGGCGCCCGGCTCGGGCAACGATTCAACGCGGATATTGACGACGGAGGGGCGTAGCCGCTTGGCAAGTTCAGAGAACTGGTTCTCGAGCGGATCAGCCTTCGGCACCACTAGCGGGGTCGCGTCTGAAACCGGCTCTCCATCTGGTGCCGCGCCGACGTCATCAGAGACGACCGTCCCGATCAGAATACCGATCACAAGCGTACAGAGAATGAGCGCCGTGGGTAAAAACTTCTTTTGGAACAGTTGCTCGAACACGTTTGCCATAGCTTTATAGACGCACCTTAGGCCGCATTGGTAAATCCAAGGCCCAAAAATATTATATCGACCGGCCAGGTTTCGAACGGCGCAAATCTCTGTTCGGCGCTGTCTTGCTACGCCGCCGCAGATTGATTGCGCGAGGTCTTGACCCAAATATACCCTCCGAGAGCGACGAGCACGACGGCAACTATTTGAGTGGTGCTGATAACGCCACCGATGAGGATGGTCCGAGCACCATCTTCGCGGAAGAACTCGACGCAGAAGCGGAATGCCGAATAGAGCAGTAGGTAGCGGCCTAGAATCGACCCGGTTGCGTGGGGCTTTCCGAAGGCTCGTAGTAGGTAGAACCCAATAAGCGCGGTACCGAAAGCTTCATAGAGCTGCGTTGGGTGAAGGTGTAGCCCCAGCGGCACTCCGGTAAATTCGTGAGCTCCGACGTCAGTGAACGTCACTGCCCAGGGCACGTCGGTCTCTTGGCCCCAGCAGCAGCCTGCCGCAAAACACCCCAGCCTGCCGATTGAGTGGCCGATGGCGGCTCCGGGCGCTAGCGCGTCGGCCGTTGGCAGCCAGGGCAGCCCGACTTTTCTGGTGTAAATGACCGCGACAGCCAGCGCCGCCAAGAGCCCACCGTAGAAGACCCCACCGGCGCGCAGGGCCGAAAGCGAAAATAACCGACTGAAATCGGCGGAGTAGT
Organism: Bryobacterales bacterium; assembly: GCA_965247305.1. GTDB lineage: Bacteria > Acidobacteriota > Terriglobia > Bryobacterales > UBA6623 > CATQHP01. Next base: position 7,567,909 of record OZ252030.1, read on the forward strand.
AGCCCCAGTTGTCAAAGATCATGAAGACCTTCGCGCCGATGATCGCTGCCATCGCGATGTAAACGCCAAGGTTGGTGACTTTTTCCGGATCGAGTTGTGAGCGTTTGGCTAGTCGGCCAGCGATCGTCAATCCGACCAGAAAGCCAAGCGCGACGAGCACTCCGTAGGTAGGGATCGAGAACGATCCAATGGTGAGGAGGCGCGGGCACATAGAAATTTCTGAGAAGCGAGGGTTAATCCGTAGTGTGCGGTTCTAGCTCGTACCGGGTCAACTGACGGGCGATTGAATTCCCACGAAAAGTTCTATAGTGAGGGCGACGTTCTCGAAACGCGAGCCACTCATGCCGAATCCTTCTACCTGTCCGAATCGCCGATCGTTTCTGCGAGGGGCCGGCGTGGCGCTAGCCCTGCCGCTGCTTGAATCCACGGTGTCGCGGGCGGCTACGAAGCGGCCAATTCGCTTGGTCTGCGCCGGCAATCCGTTGGGTTTACTGCCCGAGTCTTTCTTCCCTAAATCATCTGGGGCTGAATACGCGACGCCTGCGTTGCTCCAGCCGCTTCAGAATCAGCGCAAAGAGTTTACAGTTTTCTCGCATCTCGACCACGGGGTTAGCGGCGGGCATCGCGCGGTCCACGCGTTTTTGAGCGGGATCAAAGACCAGGACGCATCCGACTGGCCGGAACGCAATATATCGATCGACCAGCGAGCAGCCGAGTTTGTGGGTGCCCAGACGCGGTTTCCGTCGATCGTGGCAAGTGTTGGCGATGCTGACGGCGATATGGCTTGTCGCATGTCGTGGACCCGTAACGGAGTCAACGTTCCGCCAGTGACTAAGGCGAGCGAGCTTTTCCGGCAATTGTTCGTTGCCGAAGACCCTGAGCAGCGGCGCCAACGGGCTCGCGCTCACGAGGTCAATACGAGCATCCTCGACGCGGTCAATGAGCAGGCCAAGCAGTTGCACGGTGGGCTCGGCAAGCTCGATCAACGGAAGCTGGACGAGTACCTGACATCGGTGCGCGAGGTCGAGCGTCGCATCGGTATGGCTGGCGGTTGGGTTGACCGTCCCAAGCCCGCGGTCGAAATGGAGCCTCCGCGAGATGGCCCGTTCACTGAGAGTCTCGATGATTTCTACGAGTTGATGGCGCTGGCGATACAGACCGATTCAACACGCGTCGGCGTGTTAGAAATTCCGGGTGTGATCGACACACAGAACCTCGGACTCAACGGCGGATACCACGGATTTTCGCACCATGGCAAAGCGGAAGTACTACAAAAGGGTTTGCTGGTCATCGAGAAATTCCAGATTCGAGCTTTTGCCCGATTCCTCGATCGATTAGCTGGAATGGAAGACTCCGATGGCTCGCGGATGCTTGACCGCACGATGGTTCTGTTCGGTAGCGGAATGGGGAATGGCAGCTCGCATTCGAACAAAGATCTGCCGATCTTGCTGGCCGGGGGCGGCTTCCGGCACGGTGAGCATAAGTCCTATGCAACGGACCGGCGAGTGCCGCTCTGTAATCTATACACGACGATGCTGCAACGCTTCGGCATCGAGGTTGAGAAGTTCAACAGGGCGACAGGCACGATCGAGGATTTTTCGTGAGGTCGGTAATGCCAATGGCAGGCGCAGAACTGCTAGCCCGCTCGCTTCTGGCCGCGGTTCTCACGTGTTTGCTCACTGTTTGCAACGGATCGCTCGTGGCGGCAACGGAGATCCAGCCGTTTCTCGATGCCTACTGCGTTCAATGTCACGGGCCCAGCGCGCAAATGTCAGATCGCCGCTTTGACGGTCTCGGCCATGACTTGAGCACAGCTGAAACGCGCCGTCAGTGGCGTGAGATCGTCGGACGGCTCAACCTCGTTGCGATGCCGCCCAAGGAAGCTAAGCAGCCCTCAATCGACGAGCGACAGGCCATGATCGACGTGATGACCGAGCGGCTGGCCGCCGCCGATGCTCGCCATACGAGCACGGGCTCAAGGACTGTCTTGCGCCGGCTCAACCGCTTCGAATACAACCGCACCGTGCGTGATCTGCTCTCGCTCGAAGGCATGCTCGGCGACCCGACGGACATCTTCCCTCCCGACGCGGTCGAAGCGGGGTTTAACAATATCGGTTCAGCTCTGCTGACGACGGACTTTCTGCTGACAGGGTATCTTGCCGCGGCGGAAGCGTTCATCGACCGCGCTGTCACGATCGGCGAGCGTCCGGAAGTCGAGAAATTCACTGCTCGAGCTCCATTTTCTCCGACAGGCAATCGTCACGACGGGCAAGATGTCCCTGGCAAATATCAGAACATTCGCAAGAACACCTCTGACCAAGGCGGGTTCTTGTGGATCGACGATTTCGAGCAAGGCGTGCCACGAGACGGCTACTACAACCTAAGGCTCAAGGCACAGGGGGTGAACCAAGACTATCCCTACGACGAGGGCGTCGTTGGGGTGCGCAAGCGCGAGCCGTTGCGAATGGCCGTAATCGCCAGCGCAGCGCGCTACGGCGAGTTGGGCCTGCGCACTTCATCCGATCGCAAGGTTGCCGAGTTCGAGCTCACTGACGAACCGCGGTGGTACTCAGCCCGGGTCTGGCTGGACAAAGGCTACCAGCCACGATTGACCTTCCCGAATGGTCCGAACGGCGTTAAGCCATTGCGGAAGACACTGGTTTCGCGGTACTACGACACGTTTCCAGCGTTCATCAGGGGCTACGTGGTACCCGACGGCCCGGTCAACAAGGAAACCATTAACGAGTCGTTCTCGCGTCGAGTGTCGAAGGCGGGCGCGTCAAAGACCGAGCTAACAACTGCCGGCACGTCGCGAATATTCAATCGCCGCGACGGCTGGGCGACATTTTTCAGCGAATACCAGGGCCCGCGCGTTCGCGTGTACGAGATTGAGATCGAGGGCCCTCATTACAAGCAGTGGCCTCCCGCCCCGCACGTTGCGCTGTTTGGCGACCACGAGCCGACGCTCGAAAATGCCGAGCCCATTCTGCGGCGGTTTGCGACTCGCGCTTTCCGTAGGCCGGTCAACGCGGACGAACTCCAGCCGTTGCTGGCGCTTGTAAGGAAGCGCGCCGCGAAGGGCGAATCGCCGATGCAAGCGTTGCAAGCTGGGCTGCGCGCGACGTTGACCGCGCCGGGATTTCTTTATCTGCGCGAAGGGGACGGTCCGTTGGACGACTACGCCTTGGCCTCGCGGCTGAGTTACTTCCTGTGGTCGACGATGCCGGACGAAGAACTGCTGACGGCGGCCCGGCGGGGAGAACTCAAGAAACCACAAGCGCTGCGAGCGCAAGCTCTACGGCTGCTTGCGCACGCCAAAACTGATGCCTTCAGCGAGCAATTTACATCGCGCTGGCTCGAACTCTACAAAATTGGCTCGATGCCACCTAGTCCGAAGGATTTCAAGCAGTACTACGTCGACGGTCTCGAACAGGCGATGAAGACCGAGACGCGACTGTTCTTCGCTCATCTGCTTAAAGAAAACTTGCCGATCGATCGTTTTCTTGATTCCGATTTCACATTCGCTAACGGCGGCTTAGCGCGGCTCTACGGCATTCCCCACGTGAGTGGATCGCAGTTCCGCAAAGTCGCGCTCGCGGACAACCGACGCGGCGGACTACTCGGTATGGCGAGCGTCCTCACCGCTAGCGCCAACGGTATCGATACCTCTCCCGTGGTGCGCGGCGTTTGGGTACTCGAGAATATTTTGGGCACGCCGCCGAACCCGCCCCCGCCTGATGTCGAGCCGCTTGAGCCCGACATCCGCGGCGCAAAAACGATTCGCGATCAGCTCATGAAGCACCGCGAAATCGCTACTTGCAACGCCTGTCACCAACGCATCGACCCGCCCGGATTTGCCCTCGAAAATTTCAATCCAATCGGGGGTTGGCGCGACCGCTATCCGAAGCCCAATCGTGAAGGTCCATTGGTCGATGCCTCGGGTGAACTGCCTGGCGGCGAAGAGTTTGGCTCGGTCGTCGATTTTAAGAAGCTTCTGCTTGCGGACCATCGAACGGAGTTTGCTCGCTGCCTCACGGAGAAGTTGCTCGGTTACTCGACCGGACGCCGCGTCGAAGAATCTGACGCTGAGGAGGTGACGCGAATCGTCGCAACTTCGGAACAGGGCGAAGGCGGCCTGCGAGATCTCGTATTGGCCATCGTCGAGAGCGAAGCATTTCGCTCGAACTAGTGTAGTGCGCCATAAATAATATAACTTATAGTATCTTCGTGTCGCCTTTACTAGTAGAAGGCACACGGATGCGAAGAGCAGAGCCAGTCCCATTGACGCAGGAGCAGCGTAGGCAGTTGGAGCGCTACGCGAACGGTCGTCGGGTCGCTGTTCGTCTGGCGTTGCGAGCCAGGATCATCGTGCTCGCCGCCGACGGTCTTGAGAACAAACGGATTGCCGCGCAGCTGTCGGTCTCGCGTCAGTTGGTGGCGCGCTGGCGAAGCCGTTTTCTTGAATCCGGCGTCGCCGGCATCGAAAAGGACGCCCCGCGGCCCGGCCGTAAGCCCGCCATCTGCTCCCCAACAGTGCAACAGATCATCCACAAGACGACCCGCGAAACGCCAGCCAACGCCACCCATTGGAGCCGCCGCACGATGGCCGCCGCGGTCGGCGTCAGCGCCTCCACCGTGGGTCGCATTTGGCGCGCCCACGGCCTCAAGCCGCATCGCGTCAAGACCTTCAAACTCAGCAACGACCCGCGCTTCGCCGAAAAACTCGACGACATCATCGGACTTTATCTCAACCCGCCCGAGCATGCCCTCGTTCTTTGCCTCGACGAGAAGTCACAGATTCAAGCCCTCGACCGCACCCAGCCCGGCCTGCCCCTGAAAAAGGGACGCGGCCGGACCATGACCCACGACTACAAACGCAACGGCACAACCACCTTGTTCGCCGCGCTCAACACGCTCGACGGCTCGGTGATCGGAACCTGCATGCCCAAGCACCGCCACCAAGAATGGCTGCGCTTCTTGCGCTTGCTTGAAAACCAGACCCCCAAGGACAAGCAGATCCATTTGATCGTGGACAACTATGCCACTCACAAACACGCCACGGTGAAACGCTGGCTGCAGCGCAATAAACGCTTCCACGTCCATTTCACGCCCACCTCAGCGTCGTGGCTGAACATGGTGGAGAGGTTCTTCCGAGACCTCACCGATAAGCGCATCCGCCACGGTGTCTTTCGTAGCGTCGGCGAACTCACCACCGCCATCGAAGACTACATCGCTCGACACAATCAGCAGCCCAAGCCCTTCATCTGGACTGCTACCGCTTCCGACACCCTTGAGAAGGTCAAGCGCGGCAAAGCCGCTCTTCTTAAGGTTCAATCTGATTGACGCACTACACTAGCCCGGCGCTATCGATCGTTCAGCAGCTCGTCCGCGAGCCAGTAGTCCGCGCGGTCTTTGTGGCGCTCCCGGATGCGTTGCACGGTTGCCTCGGAGACCGGCTTGGCCGCTTTCCCTAACGTCATTCGGACGAACGAAACCAGCTCCGCCACCTGTTGGTCTGAAAGTATCGTGCCGAAGCTCGGCATCTCGCGATTGTAGACCTCGCCGTTCAACTCGATTCGTCCCCGTACTCCGTGCAAGACGATTTTGACTAGGCGTTCCTCGGGACCATCGACCCAGGGAGAATTGTGAAGCGGCGGCGCCGCGCCCATCCCCTGACCGTCGTACTGGTGGCAGGCGGCGCAGTAGTTATTGAAGGACTTCTCGCCCGGTTTCTCCTTGGTCTGCCCAAACGCCATCGTGCCGGCGACGAGCAGCGCGAAAGTGACGCCGAAGGTCGAAGTGATACGCATCCGGGGCTTGATCACGGACAAGAGTCTCGTTGTGCGGCCGAGTGGCGGTGCGTCCATGCTGAATTCGCTACAACGAACCGGAGACATCTCGATTGTCGAATCCCTAAAGGTCAAACTGAAGCTAACAGATTTTCGCGCAGCATGCCCGGATGACTGGCTGCGATACGCGACGAAGCTCTCGCGGGACAGTGGGGAGTTCTCCGGCCCTGCTCCCAGTTCCGTAACGTGTGGACACTGATGCTTAGTGCTCCGTCGCTTTCTCCGCGCCTAGCCCGGTGTTGGCGCGAACACTGAATTCGAGGTATTTCTCTTCCGCCGATGGCTCGTTCGAAAATACGGACCCTAGATAGGCTGCCAGAAATCCAAACGGGATGCTGACGAGCCCAGGGTTTTTAAGTGGGAAGAGCGTCGGCATCTGAACCATCCGGCGGGCCGCCTCGGCAACTTCGGGGCCGTCAACGCCCATGAAGCTGGGACTGACTAGGATGAGCGCGATCGAAGAAAGCAGTCCGCCGGCCAAGCCCCAGACTGCCCCACGGGTTGTGAATTTCCGCCAATAAAGAGAGAAAAGGATGACAGGCAAATTCGCCGACGCCGCCACCGCGAACGCTAGGCCCACTAAAAACGCAACATTCGCCGTTGGGCCTAAGCCAACGGCGATGGCAATCGAAACCGCTCCGACGACAAGGGCGGTCCAGCGCGCTACGCGCACCTCTTCGCCCGGGGAGCGCTCGCGGCCGTGGTGAATCACGTTGGTGTAGAAGTCATGAGCGAACGACGTCGAGGCGCTGATCGTCAATCCCGCCACAACCGCCAAGATCGTTGCGAACGCCACCGCGGATATAAACGCAAAAAATACGTCACCCGCCAGAGCCTGCGCCAACAGCGGCGCGCTCATGTTGATGCCACCGTTATCGGAGATTGCGTTGCGGCCTACGATCGTAGCGGCGCCGAATCCCAAAAACGTCGTCATGATGTAGAAGGCGCCGATCAGAAGCATCGCGCAGAAAACGCTTACACGCGCAGTCTTGGCGTCCGGAACGGTGTAGAAACGGATCAGGATATGTGGCAGGCCGGCCGTTCCGAAGATCAACGCCATGCCCAGTGAAATGAGGTCCAGCGCTCCGTACGGCGGCTTGTAGTAGAGCCCCGGGGTTAGAAAATTCTGTGTGATAGTTTGGCCGTCGAGTCGGTAACTGACTTTACTGGTAGCGTCGAACAGCGCTCCGAGGTCGAACCCGAAGTGCGCAAGTACGAGCACGCTTAACAAGAACGTGCCGCTCATGAGCAAGACGGCTTTGACGATCTGTACCCAAGTCGTCGCCAGCATGCCGCCGAAAACGACGTAGACGATCATCAGCATGCCGACTCCGGTCACCGCGCCGGTGAAACCAATGCCGGAATCAGCCAACAGCAGGTTCACTAGGGCGCCCGCCCCGACCATCTGCGCAATCATATAAAACGTCGAAACCGTTAGGGTGCTCAGCGACGCCCAGGCCCTTACCGGCCGCTCGCGCAGGCGATATGCAAGAACGTCAGCCATTGTGTACTTGCCCGTGTTGCGTAGCGGCTCGGCGACCACAAAGAGCACGGTGAGATACGCGACGAGGAAGCCGACGGAGTACATGAAACCGTCGAAGCCGTAAAAGGCAATAAGCCCGGCGATCCCTAAGAACGAGGCGGCGCTCATGTAGTCGCCCGAGATTGCGAGACCGTTCTGCCAGCCGGTGATCTGCCGGCCGGCTGCGAAGTAGGCGCTCTCGCCTGAGGATTTACCCGCCGCCCAGTACGTGATTCCTAGGGTGGCCGCGATGAAGGCCAAAAACATCAGCAAGGGAAGCGACACGTTTATTCGGCTCCGTTCCCGTCGAAGGTATCCGCCAGGACTTTTTCGGTCATTCGATCAAATCGCTTCGAGATGCGCATATAAAAATAGGCGAGTGCCCAAGCCATCAAGAATTGCGAAAAAGCAAAGAGGTACGCCCAGTTGACGACACCCCACACTTCGCGTTGCATCAATTGTGGCCAGTAGCCGACGAGCACCGGCAGTGCGAAGTAGTAGATGACGAAGAACGCCGTCGCGGCGATAACGAAACGCATTTTCTCAGCAACCATCTGCTGATAGTCGGGCGAGTCGTGGATACGGTCCCATTGATTCTTAGGCAAAGTGCTAACAAGGATACACGGTTGCGAAGATGCGCGCACCCGAGGGGTGGTCGGCTCCGGTCACGCGCCCCGATCGGCCTTCCGCCTACGCTATCTCGCGGCAGCTTTGCCGGAATCGGGCGGCTGTTCTCGGAACGACGTGACCAGAAGGAGAACGACTCCAACCGAGATAGCGCTGTCGGCGACGTTGAACGCAGGCCAGTGGTGGGTGCCGACGTAGACATCGAGGAAGTCAACCACGTAGCCGTAGGCGAAGCGGTCGTAGAGATTTCCGACCGCGCCCGCGAGTACGAGCGTCAACGCCAGCGTCGAAACAGGGCCCGCGCTCGGTGACTGGGCAAACATGTAGACAATCAACCCGATGGCGGCGATCGAGACGGCCGGCAGTATGAAGGTCTTTACAATGGGCCCGGCGTCGGCGAACAGGCTGAACGCGATTCCGGTATTGCGGGTATGGACGAGGTCGAAAAATCCCTCGATGATCGTTTTTGAGGAGTACAGCGGCAGCCAATCGGCGATTGCTAGCTTTGACCAGCGATCGAGCACAACGATGGCGACGGCGACGATTCCATTGATAGCGAGTCGTGACACACCCAACCGGTCAGTCTAACTGATGGACATCGGAGCTATAATGATGCCGGGCCCACTTTCATGGATCTAACTCGCCGACATTTCTTTGGTAAAAGCGCTCACGGTCTGGGAATCGCGGCGTTGTCTCAGTTGATGGCAGGTCAAGCAGGCGCGGCCGGAATGGCCGGACTGCCGCATCATGCACCAAAGGCCAAGCGAGTTATTTATCTGTTCCAGTCGGGTGCGCCGTCGCAGATTGACTTGTTCGATTACAAGCCTCAGCTCGAAAAGCATCGTGGCACCGAATTGCCGGATTCGATTCGTCAGGGCCAGCGCCTAACGGGCATGACGGCGACGCAAGCGACATTTCCGATTGCGCCGGGCGCGTTTGGGTTCAAACAGCGTGGCAAATCCGGAGCCTGGGTCAGCGATCTGTTGCCGCACACGGCGAATATTGCCGACCGCTTGTGCTTTATCAAGTCGATGCACACCGAGGCGATCAACCACGATCCGGCTGTGACGTTTTTCCAGACCGGCGCGCAGCTTGCCGGACGTCCTTCGATTGGGGCCTGGCTCTCCTACGGGCTCGGCAGTGAAAACGAGGACTTGCCTGGATTCGTCGTCATGGTATCGTCCGGCTCCGCGCGTAATGGCCAGCCGCTGTATGACCGGCTTTGGGGTAGCGGCTTTTTGCCGACTCGCTATCAGGGGGTTAAGTTTCGCTCGCACGGCGACCCGGTGCTTTACCTTTCGAATCCTCCCGGGATTGATCGCCCGGCACGGCGTCGTTACCTCGACGATCTTGCGAAGCTCAACACGATCAAACACGAAGACGTTGGCGATCCCGAAATTTCGACTCGCATCTCGCAGTATGAGATGGCGTACCGCATGCAGGCGTCAGTCCCGGAGCTTACTGACCTTTCCGACGAACCCGAAAGCACTTATGAACTCTACGGCGACGACGCCCGCAAGCGCGGCACCTACGCTGGGAATTGCTTGCTCGCGCGGCGGCTAGTCGAGCGCGGCGTTCGCTTCGTGCAGTTATTTCACCGAGGCTGGGACCAGCACACTAATCTGCCGGAGCAGCTCCCGAAGCAGTGCGCCGATACCGACCAGGGTTCCGCGGCACTCATTACAGACCTCGCCCAACGCGGCTTGCTCGAGGACACGTTGGTAATTTGGGGTGGCGAGTTCGGCCGCACCGTCTACAGTCAAGGCAATCTGGCCACTACATCATATGGGCGCGATCATCACCCGCGCTGCTTCACAATCTGGATGGCCGGGGCGGGCATCAAACCTGGAACGACAATCGGAGAGACGGACGATTTTAGCTACAACGTGATGACGGACCCGGTTCACGTGCATGATCTGCACGCGACGATGATGCACTTGTTGGGTGTTGATCACAAGAAATTGACGTTCAAGTACCAGGGCCGGCATTTCCGGCTGACTGACGTGCACGGCAGCGTGGTCGCAAAGGCGCTAGCCTAGTCCGCGCGTCGGGAACTGATACCCTATCCCCCTTGCCACGGATTGCAGTCTATCTCGGAATCACCAGTCTGTTGATTCTGCATCACGACTTTTGGCTTTGGGATGACCCGACGCTGATATTTGGGTTTCTGCCGGTGGGGCTGGCCTTTCACGTGGTGTACACGCTGGCTGCGGCCGCGCTTTGGTATCTCACCGTAAGTTACGCTTGGCCTTCAGAGATCGTGCGCTTCGCGGATTTGAGTGACGATACAGAGGACGACGGCGCGTGACCCAGCTTATCGTCATCGTCTGCTACCTTTTCTTGCTGCTTGGATTGGGGCTTTTGAGCGGCCGAGCGTTTCGGGGTACGGCGAATGATTTTTTTGCCGCCAGTCACTCGATTGGCCCAGTGATGCTGCTGATGTCGGTGTTCGGGACGACGATGACAGCGTTCGCCCTGATAGGCAGTACGGGCGAGTCGTATCGAGCGGGCATCAGTGTGTATGGGCTGGTAGCTTCTTGGTCGGGTCTGGTACACGCGGGCGTATTTTTCTTTATCGGAATTCGGCTTTGGGCCTATGGCAAGCGCTATGGATACCTAACGCAAATCCAGTTTTTGCGTGACCGCTACGATTCAAATTTTCTGGGGCTGTTGCTGTTCCCGATCTTGGTTGGACTTGTGATTCCTTACTTATTGACCGGACTCATGGGGGCGGGTAGCGTCGGTGTTTCGCTGACCCGCGGTGCGTTTCCGGATACGTTTGCCTCGACGGGAGGCGGCATTCCCGCGTGGCTGACGGGTCTCGTGATCTGCGGAGTTGTTCTGATGTACGTGTTCTTCGGTGGGTTACGCGGCGCGGCTTGGGCCAACACGTTTCAGACGGTTGTCTTTATACTTACGGGGCTCATTTCGTTCGCTCTGATTTCGTCGAAGCTTGGTGGCCTCACGGCTGCCTCTCAGGCGGTGCTTGCGGCACATCCTGAAAAGCTAATTCGTGGCGACGCGATATCGCCGCTGCACTTTTTTAGTTACTGCTTGATTCCGTTGTCAGCCGGTGTATTTCCGCATTTATTTCAGCATTGGTTGACAGCGCGTTCAGCTGCATCATTCAAGTTGACGGTGGTGTTTCATCCGATTTTTATCATCTTGGTTTGGACGCCCTGCGTACTCATCGGGGTTTGGGCGACATCGGCCTTGATGCCTGACGGTTCACCGGTTGTCCCGCCCGGTTCCGCTCCGAATACGGAGCTAGCGATCATGGTCCAGCGGTTGACGACACCGCTGCTCGGCGGGATACTTGGCGCCGGCATCATGGCGGCGATCATGTCTTCGCTTGACTCGCAATTTTTGGCGCTGGGCTCAATGTTTACGAACGACGTCGTGATGCACTATTTCGGAAAAGAGCGCATTTCCGACAAACGCCAGGTTTGGCTGGGTCGAGTCTTCGTTGTCGGCATCGTAGCGATCACTTATTTGCTTTCTCTGTTTGAACCCCGGAGTGTGTTTACGTTGGGCGTTTGGTGCTTCAGCGGGTTTACGGCATTGTTCCCGATAGTGTGGGCGGCCATTTACTGGAAACGCGCGACCGCGGCGGGTGCGATCGCGAGCATCATTGTAACCGCAGCGGTGTGGCTGCTGCTATTTCGCGCCGGTGAATATGGAGCAAACCCTAGCTACCTGTTTGCCGGTATGATGCCCGTGGCGACAATTTTCGCCGCGTCGGCCGCAACGCTGGTTTTGGTTTCGGTGCTGACCAAGGCTCCCTCGGCGGCGAGGGTTGCCAAGTTTTTTCCGACCTGACGGACCGCGAATCGCGACATGAGAATCGCTTACATCACCGCGGGGGCTGCAGGCACAATCTGCGGAAATTGCCTCAAGGACAATGCACTCGCGTCGGCGCTGATGGACGCCGGCCACGACGTGCTACTGCTACCGGCTTACACGCCGATCCGTACGGACGAGACCGATGTTAGCGACCGGCGCGTTGTGTTCAGCGGCGTCAACATCTACCTGCAAGGCCGTTACTCGTTTTTTCGTGACAGCCGTCTGTTCGACTGGATTCTCGATCACCCCGGCCTTTTGGCTTGGGCTTCAAAATTTGGCGTAGATACGCAGCCCGAAGTACTGGGCACGATGACGCTCGCGACGATGCAGGGTGAGGACGGACCGCACGCGCGCGAAATCGAAAAGCTCATCGCCGTGCTGCGAGATTTTCGGCCCGACATCGTACACCTGACGAATTCGATGTTCGTTTGCATGGCCGGGCCGATCCGACGTGAGCTGGGCATTCCGGTAGTTTGTTCTCTGCAGGGGGAGGACTACTTCCTGTCTCATCTTCCGGAACCATTCCGTTTCCAATGTTTCGAAATGCTGCAACGCTACGCACCGGACGTCGATCGGTTTGTCTCACCATGCCGCGAACATGCACGGGCGCTAGCTCCTCTGTTGGGGCTGGCTGCTGACGAGATTGCGATCGTCTTGTCCGGCATTTCGCTCGATGGATTTAAGCCTCGCGGAAATTCGAGCGAACCTGAATTCGTCGTTGGGTATCTGGCTCGCATATCCGAAGAGAAGGGTCTGCATTTGTTGGGGCAGGCGGTCGCGAAGTTGCGGGATGCGAATCCCACGAAAAAGATTCGACTGTGTGTGGCCGGCTGGCGCGGCGAGAAAGAAGGCCGTTACCTCTCCCGGGTCGCGAATGGAGTGGAGCTCGAAGATATGGGCTATCTCGAGCGCGAAGCTAAGTTTGAGTTTCTCGCCTCGCTCGATGCTTTTTCTGTGCCGGTGATCTACGGCGCCTCGAAGGGTCTTTATATGCTTGAGGCGCTGGCGGCGAATGTTCCTGTCGTCATGCCGCGGATCGGCGTCTTCCCTGAACTGATCGAAGCAACCGGCGGTGGTTTTCTGTTCGAAGCGGCGGATGTTGACGACCTCGCCGCGCAATTGCAGGTACTGATGGACGATCGAACGCGAGCTCGCGAAATCGGCGAGAGGGGCCGCGCGGCCGTCGAGGAGAGGTTTCACTCGGCACGGATGGCGAACGAGACACTGGCGCTTTACGAAGGTCAAATGGAATAGATCATATGGCACACGAGTTTCATTACAAACGGATGGTTCAATTCGTCGATACAGACATGGCTGGGATTATCCACTTCACGAATTACTTCCGGTACATGGAAGAGACAGAAATCGCGTTTTATTTCTCGATGGAGTTTCCGGGGCAGTTCCATCGAGGCGGTGATCACTCGGTGCGGCTGCCCCGGGTGGCGGCATCTTGCGACATGATCAAGCCCGTGACCTGCGGAGATTGGCTCGACTGCCACTTGCTCGTGCGCAGGATCGGGAGCAAGTCGATTACGTACGGGCATGTGTTTCGCCACGGCGGCGAGGTTGTAGCGCGGGGGCAGATCACAGTTGTGTGTGTCCAGAAAGATAGCGATGGGGGATTGCGCGGAGTGCCGGTTCCGGATACGATCCGCGGCTTAATAGAAGAGGCTCCCACTGAGGATTTATGACCGAGATTCGCGTCAAACGTATCTACGAAGCGCCATATGACGACGACGGCTTACGGATTCTCGTTGACCGTATTTGGCCGCGCGGAATCAGTAAAGAGTCAGCGCGGTTGGATGCCTGGTGGAAGGAACTGTCGCCGAGTAATGAACTACGGAAAGCGTTCGATCACAACCCGGCTCGCTGGGATGACTTTCGAGAGCGGTTCCATCGGCAGCTCGACGAGTCGGACCTGGCGGACGCACTCACGGCAATCAAGGGGAAGAGAGCGACGTTTCTGTTTGGAGCCAAGGAAGAACGCTATAACAACGCGATTGCGCTACGCGAGTACTTTTTAGACCGGCTCAGAGATTAGACGTGGGCTAGATAGTCTTGGCGGCCGCCGTCCGCCAGCAAGAATTGGCCGGTCATGAAGCTGTTCTGTGGCGAGCAGAGGAATCCTACAACTTCTGCGATGTCTTCTGGTTCGCCGACGCGACCCAGCATCGATTTGTCTGAGATATTTTGAATCAGCGTGCTGATCTGGTCGGGAGACTTATCGGCGAGAACCATATCGGTTTTGGTGAAACCCGGTAGGACTGCATTGACGGCGATTCCCTGCGGACTCAGTTCGTAGGCCATACGCTTCGTCAACGTGAGTACTGCTCCCTTGGTCGCTGCGTAGAGCGTCGTTCCAGGATGGGCGGTGCCGATACCGGCGTTGGACGCGATGTTGACGATGCGGCCCCAGCCCTTGTCGATCATTGCCGGCGCGGCTGCCGTGACGCAATTCACGACACCCTTAACGTTCGTGCGCCACATGCGGTCGAAGTCGTCATCCTCGAAGCCGAGAAGAGCACCTGTGAGGAACAACCCGGCATTGTTGATCAATATGTCGGCGGGGTCGAGTTGTTCGGCAACGGTTGCGACCATTGTCTCGACGCCTTGCTTGTCGGCGACATCGGCCCGCACGGCGATGGCTTGACCAGCACCGGCGCGAATGCGCTCGACGACTTCATTCGCGGCGTCGGCTCGGGTACGGTAGTTGACGGCGATGGCTGCTCCGCGTGCAGCTAGATGCAGCGCTACGGCACGCCCGATACCGCGCCCGCCGCCGGTGACGATGGCGGTTTTGCCGCTCAGATCGGTTGGAGGGTTGGCGGACATTGCTATTCGGGTTGTCTCTACTCAGGTTTCAGTAGTTCGATGTCTTTGTACCAGACGTCAACGTTATCGCGGCGGGAATTGATTTGTAGGCCCAGTCGACCATCGCGCCTGCCAGGCTCGTCTTTGCGGTCGACCGTCCGCTCGCCGTTGACGTGGACGACTATGCGGCCGGCGTGAGCGCTAATGGCAAGCTCATTCCACTCGGCCGGGCGATAGTAGTGCTCCATCTCGGCTGCGGTGGGTTGGACGACCCAGGGCCTACGGCCGGGTTCCTGGAGGCCGCCGGCGCTGTCGGGCGCGACTTCAATTTCGAAGCCTCGGGGCTCGCCGGCCGACGGCCGCGCATCGGCCCAGCGGAAGAAGACGCCGCTATTGCCGGAGAGCATTTTGTACTTGAGGCGAAGCGTGAAATCGCCATACGTCGAGTCACTTAGCAGCACGCCGCCCGCTGCTCCTTTGATGCCGGTGAGATGGATTGCGCCGTCTTCGAGTTCCGCTTTCCCTTCACCCTCGTGATGCCAGCCGCCAAGCGACTTACCGTCGAAGATGGGCTCCCAGTGATGCTTGCCGAGGTCGGCGATGCGAATATTGCGCCAGCGCACAGTCGCCGGCTTTGGATCATTAAACGCGTGCACTTGGAATCCGATAAAGCCCACTTGGTCGAGCGGATCGACTAGGTCGGCGCAGGCAACTCCGTTGACCCAGACCTGGATGCGGTCGCCGATGGCTTCGACGCGGTAGTGGTTCCACTCGTTGTCGTTGAATGCCCTGCTGGCGACGGGGTCGTCGACGATACTGCCGATCCAGCCGCGGCGGCCTTCGTCAAAAATACCTCCCGATGAAGCGCGTTCCTCGTTGGAAATCTCGACTTGGTAGCCGTGAACTCGGCCTTTCGGGAATGTGCGCTCGCGCCGGCCACGGTTATAGATGATCGTCTTTGTCTCTTCGGCGTACTGGTGGCTGCGGATCTGGACGCCGGAGTTCATTCGCGGGTCCGCAAGTACCTCGAACTCGAGGATGAAGTCGCCGTAGGGGCGTTTGGGTCCGAGGAAACTGTTGGGACTGCCTTTTACGGTGGTCCCGACGAGTTCACCGTTGACGGCCTTGTATGTACCCGTGCCGTTGGGCTGCACCCAGGCGCTAAGGGAGTCGCCTTCGAGCAGCGGGACGAGATCAGCGGCTAGGAGGCCGCTTGAAAGTAAAACCGGTACCGCGATTATCAGAAATGAACGCATAGCTGCAGTCCAGGATACAGCAGGCGATGATAGTTGCCCGCCTGACCTTCGCCGCCGGCTGCTAGGTCGTGTCTTTTGATCCTCGCTTGGGTAGCAGCGCAATCGCGGCTGCCCCGAATGCAGCTAGTCCGAACACGGCCCAAAGCGCCTTGCCATAACCGCCCCAACTCGTTGCGAGCGAAGCGATCACGCGCGGTGTCCAGAATTGCAGGATCGTGTCGCTCGGCAGAATCGCCGACATCGACTTGCCTAGCGAGGCGAGACCAAACACATCAGCTGCCATTAGCGGAATCAACATGTAGTCGGCGCCCATTGCGAAGCCGAAAACAATAGCAAAAACGTACACCATATTCGGCTGCTCAGGCGTGACTAGGAACAAGAGCGGGATCGCAGCCGCGACAATCGCGTAGGTCACCAACATGACGTACTTGCGAGGCAATCTGTCAGATAGATAGCCTGCGAGCAACCTGCCCGCGATGCTTGATAGTAAGTACGACGTAGATGCATTCGCCCAAATCGCGTCGCGCTCTGCCTGCACGGTGAAGCCCTGTTCTTCGTACACAAACTTCATCAAGAAGTTGACGGCCGCGATCGACCCGATCGACGCAGCGCTACCGACTAGAAGGAACCAGAATGAAGGCTTGCTCATCAAATGCGCGAAGCTCTTGGGCTGTTCTACTTCAGGAGCCTTCGCCTTCGCTTCCGCTTCAATCTCTTCAATATTTGACGCACCGTCCGGCAGCTGCCCGATGTCCTGTGGTTTGTCCTTGAGCACGAAAAACGCGAGTGGCCAGGCGATTAGAAGCAAATAGCTGAGATAGTGCAGGGACTCGGTGTAGTCCATCCTCGCCGAGAGGTAGGGTGCCAATCGGTTGCAAAGCGCACCGACGACGGCAACGCCAACGTAGGCGATGCCCATCATTTTTCCGCGCTTCTTGTGATACCAGTTCGAGATGATGATCTGGTGCGGAATCGGCCCAGCTAGAAAGTAGCCGAACATATACAGGCACCAGCAGGCGTAGTATTCGTAGACGTTGCCGCTCAGCCGTGAAAACCACTGAAACGCTATGAACGTCAGGCCGGTGCCGACGATTATTAGCTTTCGAGGACTGACTTTCGGGACTATCACGGGGCCGACCCAAAGAGTCAGCAGCACGGCGATTGGCGCACCAGTTGTGACTAGCTCCTGAGTCCAGCCGTGCCCGTCGCGAAAGTAATCAAAGAAGAACGCGATGTTGTAGTACGGAAAACCCGTCGACAACCCGAACGTGACGAAGCAAGCTGCGATGATCCAAGGACCGTAAAACGGCTTTTGCGTTTCTTCCATGACTAAAATCTCCCATGACCCGGAAGCGACCAGTGTAACCAAACGAAGCTCCGCAGGTGTGAGGAGCGACATTGCAAGATTAAGAAACTGCGACATTGAGCGGCCCGCATCAAATAAATTTTGTCGGAGCGATTGATCACTTCGCGAGCGCCACTCCCTTATGGCCGTGACTTAAACACCGCCAAGATCGACGTATTCTCGACGGCGCGACCGTCGCTGCATCGATCGAGGCCGTTTAGTCTAGATAGGTGTAGTCGTCCAGAATGAGTGACGATGTCGCGAGCACTTCGTGCTCATCTTCATCGCTGATCAAGCCCTGATCCTTACGCCCTGAGAGCTGTCGTGCGATCGCCTCGCGAAGCTGCTCGGCCTCGTGACCTGTAGAGGCGAGGACGTCTCGCACGTTGTCGCCGCGTTCGACTTGTTCGATCCTCGTTTTACCGTCCGGGTCGACGAAGGCACTGAGAGAAGTGACCGTTCCGAAGAGGTTGTGCAAGTCCCCTAGGGTTTCCTGGTAGGCGCCGAGCATGAGGAACCCGAGATAGTAGGGCTCGCCCGGGAGAAGTGCGTGCAGTTCTAGCGATTTCTTCACGGTCTTGGTATCGACGAACTTGTCGACGGAGCCGTCGGAATCGCATGTTATGTCACACAGTACTCCACGCTCGGTCGGGAGTTCGTTGAGTCTGTGAATCGGCAAGATGGGGAAGAGTTGATCAAACGCCCAGAAGTCCGGCAGCGATTGGAACATCGAGAAGTTGCAGATGTATTTCGAGGCTAGCAGGCGGTCAAGTTCCTTGAACTCAATCGGGCGTTGCTTCATTGAGCGTGAGAGTTGGGCGGCCTGCTGACAGATCTGCCAGAACAGCCACTCGCCCTTAGCTTTGTCTATAAGCCCTAGATAGCCAAGTTCGAAGAGCGAGATGAGGTCGGCCCTCTGTTCGACCGCGTCGTGGTAGTACTCGCGGAAATTCTTAGCGTTGATTGCGACCGCAATATCGCGCATCTCCACTACCGGCGCGGACTCCGACTCGATCGATTCGATAGAGTAATTCCCTACGGCGCCCGGTTTAATCACCTTGCGGACGTCGGCGACGAGCATGGAATGATACGCAACCATCGCTCGGCCATGTTCCGTCACGATGGTGGGCGGTGACACTTTTTCGTGGGAACACACTTCGCCAACGGTGTGGATGACGTCGTTTGCGAATTCCTGTACGGAATAGTTCATCGAGAACTCGCTTGCCGTCTTAGAGCCGTCGTAGTCAACGCCGAGTCCGCCGCCAACGTTGAGGTAACCGACTTCAAAGCCCGTTTGGCGAGTCTTCGCGTACACGCGGCCGGCTTCCTTGAACGCCTGTTTCGCGCGCCGAATGTCGTTGATCTGCGAGCCGATGTGGAAATGCAACATTTTGAGCGAGTTCGAGGCGCCGCGGCTCTCGATCAATTCGAGGGCGCTGACGAGCGAGATCGTGCTCATGCCGAACTTCGCGAATTCGCCGCCAGAGTCTTCCCATTTGCCGCTGCCGCGAGCATAGAGCTTGACGCGGATCCCCAGGTCCGGTTGCAACTCAAGCTTCTCGGCCAGCGCAAGCACCATTTCGAGTTCCTCGATGTCCTCGACGATGATGATGGTTCGGCGCCCGAGCTTTTCGGCCAGTATCGCTGTCCGCAAGTAGAGCTGGTCTTTGAGGCCGTTGCAGGTGATTAACGCGCCGTCAGCTAGCGGCATCGCCAATGCCGCGAGTAGCTCCGCTTTGCTGCCAACCTCAAGACCATAGTTGTAGCGGCGGCCCGCCTCAACCAGACGCCTTACGACTTCGGCCCTCTGGTTGACTTTGACTGGATAAACCCCCAGATGCCCACCGCCGTACTCAAACTCGGCGATCGCATGGGCGAATGCCTGGTGGAGGGCCGATAGGCGTTCGTCTAGGATCTGAGGAAAACGCAGCAGGAAAGGAGATGGCTGATTGCCCGCGACCAGTTCACTAACGATCTCGAAAACGTCAATGGGCAGCTCCGCAATCTTGTGCGGCCAGACTTGCAGCCTGCCGAGGGAGTTGATACCGAAGTAGCCGAACCCCCAATCTTCGATGGCGTAGATCTTAGAGACCCGTTCTTTAACGCCTGTTCCAATCGACGTACTTAGCGGATCTTGAACGCCACTGGCCATGACACTGCCCTCATGAGCCTATTTTCGCTCAGGCAGCAGTAGACGGTAGCGGCGCGAGTGGCGCGGGGCTTCAGTGTAGAGAGCGATGCCTGCTACGCGGCGGCTTGAGTCAGCTTCTCGGCGACGCGTAGGTAAATCGCCTCCATGCTTTCTGACAGATCGGGGACAAATAGTCCCGCGGCGACCCCCAAAAGGCCGACGAGCAGCGCGTACTCCACCAGGTCTTGCCCTGACTCGCTTCGACGTAGCTGGTCGAATTGCGACGACAGACGCGTGATGAGTTTCATAGAAGTCCTCCTTGACGTTTTGGCGCCGACGAAGTGGCTAGGGTGGCGGCCAAACGCCCGCCACCCTAGCCTTCCGCCGGTCCGGTCGACTAGGCAGCAGCGAGAGTCAACACACTTCCCATACGGGAAAAAATGGTGCTGATACTTGAGCTGATTCCGGGCAGCAGCGCGCCGGCAGCAACAGCCACAAACCCCGCGAGCAATGCGTATTCCACGAGATCCTGGCCTTCAACGTCGTCCGCAAGAACGCGAATCCTAGCGGCAATCAAATTGAGCTTGTCTTTCATTAAGTCTCCTCTCAGGTTGAGTTGGTATGAATTTCGATGGAGAACTCAGAGCCACAGGCTCGAGAGTCGTTCGGAGCGCGCATGGATATATGTGGCCCGTCCATCGAGTGTCATATCGGATGCCGCCGACGGATCTAGAGAATAATCGCCAAATAATTGGCGCCGGTTGGCGAGACCTCGTCGATGCGCCGCGAGTCCGCGTATCTCGCCACGAAGCGAACACGCTGCCACGCGGTCGGCCCTCAAGTACTCGGAGGTGTATGTCGATCTAGCCCTTGACGGAAGGGATCGCGGCTTTTGGTCGCACGCCCTAGGAGGACAAACCACCGTGATTTCGCTTTACCTGTGTGACCCGCAGCCGATCATCCATCTCGGACTCCAGGGCGTCCTCAAGAAATGCGACGACGTCGAACTTGCCGGCTACAGCGCTGAACTGACGTATGGTCATTCCGGCATCATTCAGACCCAGCCCACTGTCGCCGTTTTCGACCGCAGCTTTGGCATGCACGCTTTGATTGAGTCGATCGGCAAACTCAAACAACACTGTCCTGAGACCGAAGTGATCGTCTGGGCCTCGTCGATTACCGATGTCGAGTGCTTTCGCGCATTGCAGGCCGGCGCGCTCGGCATTCTCAGAAAAACGGCGGCGGTAGAGATCATAATCGACTGCTTCCGAAGTGTCGCCAATCGAGAGCTGTGGACAGAGAATTTATATTTCAATCGGGATTCCCAGCTGACCGAACCTCGCAATCGCCCGCTAACACCTCGGGAACGCGAAGTCGCCGAGCTTGTCTCAAAGGGGATGAAGAACCGCGAGATTGGCGAGGCTCTCGGCATAGCAACAGGCACCGTGAAAATTCACTTGATGCACATATTTGAAAAAACCGGAATTCGCGACCGGTTCGAATTGGCGTTGCAGGGACTGCGTCTGGCAACTGAGCGCGAACGCAAGGCCGTAACGAGGGTTCCGCCGAGTGAGCTGTCGCCCGTCACGTAATCAAAAAGTTTCGAATGGACTCTCGGAACTTCGCGTAAAGAGAGGCGTAGTCTGTTGCAGGTCAGCGCCGTAGCTTGGCAGGCGACAGGCAACACGAGGGTTCGTCAAGGTGGAGAGATTACGAGATCGCATGTGCCAGTCCCCACCCGAAAGTCCTTCTTCTTCCGATTGCTCAATACGCAGTCTGTGTGTTGCCGCAGCTATTGGGTTGAAGTTTCGGGTCAGCGCCGGCCACCGCCCCCGTTGGTTGGGCGGATCATTCAACGGTGAAACTTGAGATACCAGAGCGGCGACGTTGCGCTTCGCAGTACCGAGCCGCGTCGCAGAGAGGACCGCACCGCACGGCGGCGCGGCTCGGTACTGCGAAAGGTTTCGTCCAACAAGCAGCTCGTGTTGGCAGCTCGAAAATTCAAGCTTCGGATCAACGGCCACTACGACTTGGACTAGCAAGTTTGCCCCGTCGGCGATATGCGGGCCGTAGCCTCGAGGCAATCGAGCGCTGCTAACCGCGGCCTGACTTCGCTCTGTTCCTTGAAGGTCGCTCGCTTTCGGCGGACATGAACTTCGGGGGGCGTCCCCGACGGCGTTGGCCAGTCGAAAGCGCTTCAATGGTGCGGATCACGTGATCGAGCCGGTCACGTTCGGCTCGCAATTCGTGCAGGATTCGATACACGGCGATGTCAGCCATTCGGGGTCTCCTCCGCAAAACGGAATCTGTCCAAGAGAAGAGAATCGGCCCTCAAATCCGGCCTCTTTATAGCGCCGGCCTAATCGTAATGAGTTAGAGCCGGCAAGCCGATAGGAAGCCTAGGGCAATCCCGATGAGCACTCAATCCAACGTACCCGTGCAGGGAAGCCAGATTTCTTCCATCAAGCCCAAAGGAATTGCCGGCACACGGCCTTGGGCCTTTCGAGACTTGCCACCGTTTCCCGGCGTTGCGTTGAAGTTGCTCAACCTGTTGGATGAAGACGATGTCTCGATGAAGACCGTCAGCGATCTGATCAGAGCAGACCCGGCAATCTCCGCGGAGATTTTGCGAGTGTCAAACTCCGCGATGTACGGCGTAAGCCGCGAGATTGATAACGTCGCTCACGCGCTTGTCGTGCTCGGAACCGAAACGGTCAAGCGCCTGGCCCTTACGATCTCGCTGGGGCGGTTTTGCGGAGCCTTTCTGCAAGATCGCAGCTTGCGCGTGTGCTGGGACCACAGCATCGCGTGTGCCCTAGTCTGCCAAGACCTAGCGACAATGATTGGTGAACCGAAGGATCGGGCTTACACTGCCGGTTTGCTGCACGACGTCGGTAGGCTCGCGATACTCTCTTGCTACCCAACTGAGTACGGAACCATGCTTTCAGTGGCGAGAGAGAATTCCTTCGACGAACTCGATGCCGAGCGCCAGCTTTTCGAAATCGATCACTGCGCGGCCGGCGCGATACTAGCAACCGAGTGGAAGCTTCCTGAAGACTTTGTGGAGGCGATCTCGACCCACCACTCAGGGGAGCCTAGCGACTCGATGATCCCTTCACTGGTCGCCGCCGGGACCGCGATTGCGGATCGTCTCGGTTACAGCGTCTTGCGGGTTGAGGATTTCGATCGATCCATTCTCGACGTGATCCAGCAACTTCCACTCGAAGATTTCGGAACATCCGCGGAGCGTATCGAGAATCTCAAACCAGCGATTGAGACGGCCCTTTGCAGCATCACCCCTGCAAAGCGCTGATCTTTGCCTCCCAGTGGCCCAGAGCATCCGCCAGCTGGGCGGGCTCATCGAGTTGATGCACAGTAAGTCCAGCCGCGCTGGCTGACGCAACTCCGCTGGCGGAATCTTCAAGTGCTAGGCAATCGCCGGCACGATCGATCTCTACGATTTCTCTGAGCTGGGCTAGAGCCAACAGATACGGCATCGGGTCGGGCTTGAGACGCGTTACGTGTTCGCCACAGACGATGATTTGCATCGCATCGGCGATCGCGTGCTTCTCTAGAATCGGAACTACATCCGGCGTTGCGCTCGACGACACGACGCCGATTGGTATTTTCGGCGACACGGACCGCACCCACTCGACAACTCGTGAATCGACCCTCAGCTCGTTCGCGCTGCGCCGACGGTAGCAATGGTGCTTCCGTAAACAACCGGCGGTCATGAGTTCCTCGGTGGCCTTTTGTCCTGATTTTTCGAGGAACATTCGAGCTGCGTCGCGATCACTAATTCCTACAAAACGTTGCGTGTATTCTTCCCAGCCGACGTCAACGCCCCAGGGTTCGGCCGCCTCAAGCCAGGACTCATGGTGGAGATACTCGCTGTCACACAGCGTGCCGTCAAAGTCGAACAAGACAGCTCGGATGTCTACGCTGGACAATCTATATTCTATCCGGACCCATTTCCGGGGCCCGGCCCGAGCGGTCTACCGAATTGCTTTGGTTGAACGAATTCACTATGCTGGCGGGGTGCTGCGATCCCTACTCGTCGCGATCCTACTTTGGCTCGCCGCCTGTAGTTCGGCAGACGGCCCGTACCCCTCGAAAGAAATCAAACTGATCGTACAGGCTTCGCCAGGTGGGACGTCCGACACGGTTTCACGGGTGATGGCCAGCCTTGCCGAGGCTGACATGGGCGTGCCAATCGTCTGCGAAAACAAGCCTGGTGCGAGCGGAGCGTTAGCGTTCTCATACGTTGCTCGCCGGCCGGCGGACGGCTACACGATTGGGCACGCTCCGATTGAACTCGCCGTGGTTCGCTCGCTGGGCTACGCCGATATAGGACCGTCCGACGTTTCGCTGATTTGCATGGTTTCGAAAACAGCGCCGGCGCTGGTTGTACGCGCGGATTCACCATGGCAGACCTTTGAAGACTTCGTCGCCGCCGCGGGTCGAGAGCCCGGAGACATCATCATGGCGAACTCCGGTATTGGGTCAATCTGGCACTTCAACGTCTTGTTGATGGAGCAGGGTACCGGAGTGCGGTTTACGCATTTGCCCTACTCAGGTTCTTCCGGGTCGTTGGTGTCGCTGATCGGCGGGCACTCCGACGCCGCGATTGCGGGCGTAGGTGAAGTCGTGTCGCATGTCGAATCCGGCAGCCTCAGGCCGCTGGCGGTGTTCGACAAAAACCGTTCGAGCGTATTCGCCGATGTGCCAACGACACATGAGTTGGGATACCCGATCGGGGCACCCGCCTGGAGCGGATTTTTCGGCCCTGGGGGGATGCCCGAGCAGGCGGTGGCGAAGTTGGCCGCTGCGTTTAGGGCGGCGTTTCAGACGTCTGAGTGGGAAAAGCTCTGCGCACAACGGGGAATGGAGTCCCTTTATCTCGACAGTGAGCAGTTCAACCGTTTCGCACTCGAACAGCAGGCGTTCTTCGCCGATGTTATCCCGAAGCTCGTTCGCCTGGGGGACGACTAGATGGACCGCGTGAATTCGACCGTCGCCGCTTTCTTTCTGGCGCTCGGCGCGTACTTGGTGATTAGTGGCGGAGGATTCCCGGCAGGCGTTGGCGCGTTGCCCGGCGCGGGATTCTTTCCGCGCGTGATCGGTTCACTCATAGTCTTGCTGGCCCTGGCGATGCTGTTCCAATCGCGTGGGCAAAGTGAAGCCACAAGTTTCAAGCTCAGCAACCCGCGGCAAATCGCCGGCGCCGTGGGAATGTTGTCCGTCTACTTGGCTTTGTGGGGAACAGGTTTCTTCCCCTTGCGGACTGCGGTATTCCTTGCGCTGTTGCTAAAATTCCTCGGCCAAAGCTGGCCTGCCGCGGCGGGCGTCGCCGCGACGCTGACGGCTGTCGTCGCCGCGGCTTTTCAGTACGGATTGAATGTTTCGCTGGAGTAGTGGCCACCCCAAGTGATGAAATTGCCGCCGAAATCGAACACCAAAACCGCGACCGCCAGGGAGCTGGTTTCGATCATTACATCAACTGGACACGCATCTGAGGCATCCGCTGGAGTGACCTTTGGGCGCTGAGCTACTGGCCGGTCTGTCAGCGGTCGTGGACTGGGAGGTGCTCGCCTTCCTAACGATCGGCGTTACCCTCGGCGCGATCTTCGGTGCGCTACCGGGGCTAACGGCAACGATGGGCGTTGCGGTGCTAACGCCACTCACGTTCTGGGTTTCAGCTGAGCAAGGGCTCGCGATGTTACTGGGCATCTATTGCGGGGCCATCCCCGCCGGCGGTATTCCCGCAATTCTGATCAACGTCCCTGGGACACCAGCTTCAATCGCGACCTCATGGGACGGCTACGCCCTCGCTCAAAAGGGACAAGCCGGGCTTGCGCTGGGGGTCAATGCTCTGATGTCGGCTGTCGGACAACTGACGAGCATCTTGTTTCTTGCGATATTTGCGTTCCCAATCGCAAACTTCGCTCTGCAATTCGGACCAGCCGAGTACTTTGGGCTGGCCTTATTCGGCATCAGCTTGATGGCTGGCGTCTCGGGCAACCAGGTACTTAAGGGACTGTTGGCCGGCATGCTCGGACTGGCGCTCGCGCTCGTGGGCCTCGATCCGATGACAGCGTACCCGCGATACACGTTCGGGATGTCGGAGTTCCTGGACGGGATCTCGTTTGTCCCGGTGATGATCGGTCTTTTCGGACTAGCTGAAGTGCTGGTGCAGATTTCGGAGCGGCACTCGATCCGCGATCTCCCAACCGGCACGCTGGGGCGGATCTTGCCACGTTTGTCGGAGTGGAAGAAAATGCTGCCGTCAGTACTCAGTGGTGCGGCGTTAGGCACTGTAGTTGGCGCAATTCCCGCAGCCGGTGGCGACATCGGGTCGGTCATCGCCTGGGAGCAGGCGCGCCGCATTTCACCCGACAAGAAAGAATTTGGCAAGGGATCGCTACGGGGACTCGCGGCCAGCTGCGCCGCATGCAACGGTGCGATCGGTGGCGCGATGACGACGATGCTCACGTTGGGCATTCCCGGTGACGCAGTCTCGGCCATTCTGATCGGCGCCCTGCTAATTCACGGAATACAGCCGGGACCGTTACTGTTCAAGAACAATCAGGTGTTTGTTTACTCGATCGTGTTCTTATTGGTCTTCGCCTCTCTGCTGATCATGTTGATCGGGCTGCTGGCCGCCAAGCCGCTGGCACGAATCCTACGCATCCCGGCCCCCTGGCTGTGGGCTGGGATCATTCTTTTCGGGACCGTCGGAGCGTATGCGCTCAACAATGCTCTGGTCGACGTTTGGGCGATGTTCGTTGCCGGAATTTTGGGATTTCTTTTCCGCAAAGCCCAAGTCCCACTCGGGCCGTTAGTGCTGGGGATGATCCTCGGCCCCATGATGGAGGCGAACTTGCGACGGGCTCTTATAATTAGTCGCGGTGACTGGGTGGGGACTCTGACGCGACCCATCGCGTTGTTCTTCTTAGTAGCCACGGTGCTGTCGCTATGCTGGCCGCTGATCCGGTCAAAGCTGTTGCGTCCGCGGGCCCAAGACTAATCCGTTTGACGAGAAAGGCGTCGCCACATCGCCGATAGTTCCTCCAGGGTTAGCTGCTGCGCTCGCATCTTTCCGGCGGGATCGGCAGCCAATGCTTCTGACGTGAATCTGCCGGATAAGTTGTTTCGCAACATCTTACGCGGAGCTCGGAAGCAGTCGCTGAGAAACGGCAACAGTCCCGCCGGCGGAGGATCGGCGTTGATCTGGATCGAAACTACGGCAGAATGTACCTTCGGCGGCGGTTGGAACGCTTCCGGCCCGACTATGAACTCTTTCCGAGGTTTGCCGCGGACCTGAGCGATGCAACTGAGATAGCCGTAGTCGCGACTACCTGGCCCGGCAATCATGCGATCAGCGACTTCGTCCTGGATTAGGAATACGGCCCGCGCACAGACCTCGCGTGCATCAAGTACTTTTCGCAATATCGGCGAAGTGATGTAGTACGGCAAATTCCCGACTAGAGTAACCCGCTCCGCGCTTCGCTTTCTGATCAGCGCAACTAGATTTACATTCAAGAAGTCATCGTGAATGACCTCCAGCCGCTCGGGGTTGTCGCAGCGCCCGGGTAGAGCGGCGGCCAAGCCGGCGTCGAGTTCAATTGCGATGAGCCTCTGCGCTCTTTCAATGAGGTGTCGAGTGAGCGCGCCCCTGCCTGGGCCGATCTCGAGCACTACCTCTTGCGGCGTCGGAACGGCGGTCTCGGCGATGCGAGCGAGAACGTTGGAGTCGACCAAATAGTGTTGGCCGAGCTTCGGTTTTGGGGGCAAGTTGCCAGTGTAGACGAGCAACGGCTAGGCGTCGCTGAACGCGCGGCCCCGCGGTTTGCCGTAACCATTGAGATTTTGGACCCTGCGCTAAGATGAAAGATTCCAAAGCGAAACGACCAACGAGTTTCTAGAGCGGGGGAATTGGCATTGGCTGCTACCGAGAGTTGCACGAGCGAGCTCGACATCGAGATCCCTTGGGTAGAAGTAGAAAAGGAGTCTGATAAGGCGCTGAAAGGTCTGTCAAAAGGGGTCCGTGTGCCCGGGTTCCGAAAGGGCAAGGCACCCAAATCGGTCCTCAAAATGCGCTTTAAGGACGAGATCAAGAGCGAAGTTCTCGAGCGCCTGCTCCCGAAGTATTTTTGGGAAAAAGCAGAGGCCGATAACCTCAAGGTGGTAGGCAGCCCTGACGTCTCGGACCTGCACTTTGAAGACAACGAGCCAGTGAAGTTCAAGGCCGTATTCGAGGTTTTTCCAGAGTATGAACTGGGGAACTATCGTCGCCTCGAAGTGCCTTATATGGAGCCCGTCGTCGAAGACGCTGACGTTCACGCCGAGTTGGAGCGCCTCAGGGAAAGCCACGCAAGTTTTCGCAATCTTGACCCGCGGCCGCTCGCTGATGACGACCTTGCTGTACTTTCGCTGAAGAGTGAACCGGTAGACGATTCGCCTGCGATCGATCAAGAAGAAACTACGCTGACAATCGGCGCCGACGCAACGCTCCCGGATTTCAGCGATGCGCTCCGAGGGAAGAGTCCGGACGACGAAGTCGATTTTGAGGTGACTTACCCAGACGATTTTGCGAGCGAGAAGCTGGCGGGCAAATCTATTCCGTTTCACGCCAAGGTTTTGGGGATTCGCGAGAAGGAGCTGCCCGAGCTCGACGACGACTTTGCAAAGGATGTCGACGCACAGTTCGAAACGCTCGATGCCCTCACGACCCGCATCCGCGAAGGCATGCTCGACATGCGTCGCAACTCCGGCTCACAGCAGGCGAAAGACAAGCTCGTCGATCAATTGGTCGACGCGCACGACTTCCCGCTGCCCAAAAGACTCGTCGATCAACAGATAGGCACCCGACTCGAAAATAATTTGCGTTCGCTATCCCAGCAGGGAGTCGATGTCAAAAGCCTTGATATTGATTGGCAGAAGATCGGGGAATCGGAACGCCCACGGGCAGAGCACGACGTCAAAGCGAGCCTGCTGCTGGAGCGGATTGCCGACGTCGAAAATATTAAGGCGGACGAATCGCAGCTTGACGCCGAGATCGAGCGCTACGCCGAGCAGAATCAACTGACTCCGGGTGGCGCCCGCAAGAAACTTGCTGAAGACGGCACGCTCGATCGAATGAAATCCTTCTATCAAAACGAGAAAGTGCTCAATTTTCTATTCGACGAAGCCGAAAAGGTCGATCCTCCTGAAGAGCCGGCGGGTGAGCCCGAAGTTGCCGTGGATGCCGAGGTGCCCGCGGAAGAAAGCACCGAATAAATTCATGTCGAAAATTCACGAACCCCACGCCAATCTTGTCCCGATGGTGGTCGAGCAGACCAGCCGCGGCGAGCGGGCATACGATATTTTCTCGCGTTTGCTTCGCGACAACATCATCTTCGTCGGCTTCCCGATCGATGACACAATCGCGAATCTGATTACCGCCCAGCTGCTTTTTCTTGAGGCCGAAAACCCCGAACGTGACATCTGGCTTTACATTAATTCTCCGGGCGGGTCCATTACGGCCGGCATGGCGATCTACGACACAATGCAATTCGTGCGCCCCGACATCACGACGGTTTGCATTGGGCAGGCCGCCTCGATGGCTGCGGTCCTGATGACCGGGGGGGCAAAAGGGAAACGGTACGCGCTTCCCAACTCCCGATTCCTGCTCCACCAGCCATCGATGTCAGGCCTCGGGGGCCAGGCCACCGATATCGCGATTCACGCAAAAGAAATTCTTCGCATGCGCGAGAACCTCAGCGCGATCATGGCGAAGCATACCGGCCAAACCATTAAGCAGATCGAACTCGATGTCGAGCGCGACTTCATCCTCGAAGCTGGGCCGGCTAAGGACTACGGACTCATCGACGAGATCATCACCAAGAAAGATGCCTCTTAGAAGCTGCTCGGTCACTCTATTGGGGCACGTTCGAGTTCCGTTAGCAATCGCGGTTTGATACCCTACTGCGAATGAAAGCCTGGCAAGTTACTCACTACGGTGAGCCCGAGGAAATGATCTATGCCGATGTCGACACTCCGACACCGGGCGATGGGCAGGTCCTTATCAAGAACGCAGCCTGCGGATTGAATTTTTTCGACCTCCTGCAGTGCCAGGGCAAGTATCAGTCCAAACCGGAATTTCCTTTTACGATTGGGGCTGAGGTTTCCGGAGCCGTTGAGGCGGTCGGCCCCGGAGTGCAAGGAATCGCCGTGGGCGACCGCGTTGTGGCGCTGCCGCGAGGAGGCGGATTCGCCGAGAGTACGCTTGCCGAGGCTTCGCGAACCTTCGCGATTCCCGACAGCATGAGCCATGAACAAGCGGCGGCTCTACCGGTCGTCTATCAGACGTCTTACTTCGCGCTCGACAAGCGGGCCAATCTGCAGGCCGGCGAGTGGCTACTGGTTCATGCCGGCGCGAGCGGTGTTGGGGTCTCCGCGATCCAGATCGGCAAAGCCAAGGGAGCCCGAGTGATTGCTACCGCCGGTAGCGAGGAAAAGCTCGAGTTCTGCCGTGATCAAGGAGCTGACCACGTTATTAATTATCGCGACGAGAACTGGATCGATACCGTCAAGGCGGTAACCGCCAAGCGCGGAGCCGACGTCATCTACGATCCTGTCGGCGGGGATGTATTCGATCTGTCGTCGAAGGTCATCGCCCCCCAAGGGCGCCTGCTGGTGATCGGTTTCGCAAGCGGACGAATTCCGTCGCTGGCGGCCAACCGAGCGCTGCTAAAAAACATGTCACTTGTTGGGGCGTTCTGGGGGCGCTACTGCGAGGAACATCCCGGCTATATGCAGTCGCTTCATCGTGCGCTTATCGATCTATATAGGGATGGCAAGGTCGATCCCCCCGTCGGCGCTAGCTATCCGTTGGAACAGGCGCCGCGGGGTATTCGCGACCTCGCGGACCGCAAGGTTAGCGGCAAGGCTATTCTGTCGATCGGCTGAGTCCTTCAATGAGCTTCTGGGGGGGCTCGCTAAACTCAGTCCAGGAGACTCGCCCTGGGTCCCAATTCATTACCGGCTTTGTTGCTAGCTGGAACCCTTGCCCTTGGGCTAGCTCTCGGTTCGCCGGCGGAAGACTCCCAATCGCTCGGAGAGGCCGCTGCTCCTGAACTTGATACACCTCCAGTTGTTCCAGAAAACACCGACACCGCCGAGCGCGCGACTGCAGGCTCCGCCGCGAGCAGTGATCGCACGTCGCTTAACCTGCTGGGTGAGGTCGACTCAGAGCAAGGCGAGGGCCGCCGCAATGAAAACGTCAGGCTGACGCTCATCGACAACAACGTACTTAAGGAGCTGAATACCCGCATCGGTGCTACAGCCACAATCGCTCCCGAGTTCAAGATTGAGAGCGATTACTTCGGCAAGGAGTTCGGCGGCAGCGTCTCCGAGCCGCTGCACGTTGGCCCAATCAAGGCCGACACCGTCCACGGCGAGCTTTTTTGGGGCCATAACAACAGCCTGTTTAGCGCGCGCTCGTTCTTCCAGGTCGGCACTGTACAACCGGCTCGGACCAACGACTTTGGGTTCAAATTGGGACTGCCCTTGAGCAAGAAGACCGGGCTCACGATCGACGCGAATCAGCGGCGCTTGCGGGGTCAGGTCAATGGGAATGTGTTGGTTCCCGCGGCCAACGAACGCACACCAACGGCGACGGACCCCGAGACACGCTCGATTGCCGAAAGCATACTCGGCGCTTTCCCCAACGAGCTGCCCAACCGGACTGACATAAACCCGCGGGCGCTGAATACTAACGGGCGGCAAAATATTGATAACGACCGCTTTTCAGTAAGCCTCGATCGCTTACAAGGCGACAATGATCGCCTGACAGCGCGATACGGTCTTACACTGCAGAACGTCGAGGCATTCCAACTGGTTGGCGGGCAGAATCCCGACACGACGACGCGAAATCATCAGGCTCGTCTGACATGGAATCGAGCATGGAGTCCTTCGACCACGACCGATTTTTCCGTCGGCTTCGACCGTGTAGGGTCATTGCTCGTTCCCGACGAAACCTCGCTAGGCGCGTTTTTCTTGTTCGCAAATATCGTCGAGTCGATTGGGCCACGCGGTAGCATCCCAATTGACCGAGCGCAGAACTTGTTCCGATACGCCGGGCGCGCTGAAAAGATCAGCGGCTCGCATTCGCTGAAGCTCGGTTTCACTGCCGTGCGCCGACAACTCAATGGCTCCGAAAGCAATGAGCACCGCGGTAAGTTTCGTTTTCGGCCGGATTTCGAACGTCCTCTGGTTGACAACTTGCTCGCTGGAACTCCGAGCACCTATATCGTCGCCCTCGGTAACGCTCATCGCGGCTTTCGCAATTGGGATTTGAATTTTTTCGTGGGCGATGAGTGGAAGGTCAGCTCGCGATTGAACATTAGTGCGGGGCTGCGTTTCGAGCCGGTCAGCGTTCCGTTTGAAGTCAATGGATTCAGCGACGTCCCGTATGACTGCGATTGCAATAATTTCGCGCCGCGGTTTGGCCTGGCGTACCGGGCGAACGATCGCTGGGGTGTATTCAGGATGGCCTACGGGCTGCACTACGGCGCGATTTTCCCGTCGACCTTTATGCAGACGCGATTTAATCGCCCGCAGGTGATTACACTCGACGTCCGTGCTCCAAAATTGACGGATCCGGCTAGGGGCCTTGACCTGGTGAATATCGATCCCAACACACGGAGTGCCTTCTTTAGTCTCGATCCGGAGCTCTCAACGCCCTATTCCCATCAGTACAACTTCACCTGGCAAATGAAACCGTACCAGGACTGGACACTAGAACTCGGCTACGTCGGCAGCCGCTCCCATCGCCTGTTGCAGACACGCTGGAACAATCGCGCTCAGCCGGTGGAGGGAATTGATCTGCAGGTCCGGACGGTGAATGAGCGCCGACCTGACCCAACCGTGTTCGACGTGCAGCACACTGTGAACGGCTCCATCGGTTACTACGACGCAGCCAAGGTTACGCTCAGAATCCCTGAGCATGCAGGATTGTCAGGTGAGGCGTCGTATTGGTTTAGCAAGGCTATCGACCTTGGGGCCGACTACACGAATACGGCGTTCGGTCAGGATGCCCGCAATTCGCGCAGCCCGAGTGAGTTCGAAATCTGGAAGGACATGAAGTCTATCAGCGATTTCGATCAGCCGCACGCCGCGCTCATGCGGATGAACTATCAACTGCCTCCGATGCGTGGCGGGCAACTCTGGATGAAGATGTTCGGTGGCTGGCAATTGAGTTCGATCGTATTGCTCAAATCAGGAACGCCTTTCGCCGTGCGTTCTGGCTCGGACGCGCCCGGATTCGGCAACGTCGACGGCCAAACCAGTGACCGTCCGAACCTCGAGGACACATCAGTTTTGGGCGCGCACGTAGACCACCCGGATACTTCAGCCGCTCGTTTACCGCGAACGGCGCTCAGCTTCATGGCCGCTTCGGACGTAGGCGGAAACCTCGGTCGTAATACATTCCGCAAAGATGGCGTTTTCAACGTCAACGCCGCCGTTTCGCGGCGCTTTTCGCTGGGTGGAGACCGCTCACTGCTGTTTCGGGCGGAGTCGCTCAACTTTACGAATCACCCGCAGTTCGCGGAACCCGGCCGGGATCTCACGGCCAATAATTTCGGCCAAATCACAAATACATTGAACGACGGCCGAACGATTCGGTTCTTGCTGCGGATCGCGTTTTAATTGGTTTCTGACAGCGGCTCGGAAGCAAGAACCGAGTACGTTTGGCCGCGTTCGGTCGCGATTGTACGGATATCGTCAGAGCCGGCGACTCGAACCCGACAGTTATTTCCTAATCGCGACAGGATCGTCGCGCTGCTCAGCTTGCCGTTGGCCCACTCGATCGAAACCTCAAACCCGCCGCGCGCCTTCAATCCCTTCACTGAGCCACGGCTCCAAGCCGCGGGCAACGCCGGCAACAGATGGACCTCGCGGGCGTGCGACTGCAGCAGCATCTCGGCGATCGCCGCGGCACCTCCGAAATTGCCGTTGATTTGGAATGGGGGGTGGTTGTCGAAGAGATTGTCGAGCGTCGACTTGGTAAGTAGTAGCGTGAGATTTTCATAGGCCTGCTCGGCATCTTCGAGCCGAGCCCAGAGGTTGATCAGCCAGGCACGGCTCCAGCCTGTGTGGCCGCCGCCATTTGCCAGGCGGTGCTCAATCGACTTACGGATCGCGGCGGCAAGCTTCGGAGACCCGCGCAGTGTGAACTGCTGACCAGGGTGGAGCCCAAATGCGTGAGAAATATGGCGGTGGCCCGCGTCTTGCTCTTCAAACTCCTCCGGCCATTCCATCAGCCGCCCGTCGCCGCCGATCCGAGGGCCGGCCAGCTTTCCCAGCTTCTCGCGTACCTCGGCCGTAAACTCATCATCGATCTCTAGGACGTCCGCCGCAGCAAGCACATTGCTGAACAGATCCCAAACGATCTGCTGCTCCATCGCCGGCCCCATCGTCATGCGAGCTGGCTCGCCTTCTTTGGTGAGAAATACGTTCTCCGGTGAAGTTGCCGGCCCACTGACAAGTTTGCCGGTCCCGGGGTTCTCGACAAGCCAGTCTAGGAAAAACTCGGCGGCTTCCTTGAGGACCGGGTAGGCTCGCTCGCGTAAGAAATTCTGGTCTCCGTTGAAACGGTACGACTCCCACAGGTGCCGTGACGCCCAAGCGGCCCCGGTGGGCCACATGCCGTACTGGGCGTTGCCGATGGGACTAGTCCACCACCAGGCGTCAGTCGTGTGATGCGCGACAAATCCGCGGGCGTTGTAGTGATCTCGCGCGGTCTTGCGGCCTCTCACGCGCAAGTTGTCGAGCAGATCCCACAGCGGCTCCTGCATCTCCGAAAGATTCGTTACGTCCGCCGGCCAGTAGTTCATTTGGACGTTGATATTGATGTGGTAGTCAGCGTTCCAGGGCGCGTCGATGTGGTGGCTCCAGATCCCTTGCAGATTTGCCGGCATGCTCCCCGGACGCGAGGAGCCCATTAACAAGTAGCGGCCAAATTGAAAGTACGTCGCCAGCAGATCTGGGTCGCTCGCGCCGGCGCGCATCGCGCGCATGCGTGCGTCGGTGGGATTGTGCCGCTCATGCTCGCCGCCAAGATCGAGAGCAACGCGACGGAAGATCGTGCGATGTTCATCGACGTGAGCTTTCTTGAGTTCGGCGTAGCCAACTCCTGCCGCTGCCGCAAGCTGCTGTGTCGTCGTGTCTGCCGGCATTCGGCCTCGATAGTCCGTCGCGGCCGCAGCGATAAGCGTTACGGAATTGGCATCGTCGATAACGAGTGAGCCGCCGTCCGCGCGGATAGAACCGCCTTCCATCAGCACCTTTAACCGTGCTTCAAATCGCACACCAAGTTGCTCGCCGCCGTGGCTCGCGCGCCCCGTCATGACGATTTCGTCACCCTCGGCGGTTGAAGTCGCATCAACCACACGATTCAGTCTGATACGGCGCGAGAGTCCTCGTGGCTGGTCGGATTCGATTCGGACAACGAGCACTTGGTGCGGTGCGCTCGAAAAAACCTCGCGCCTAAACGTTACGCCACGCCCGATCCACTCTGTCCTGGCGATACCCGTTTCTAGGTCCAACTCGCGGCGGTAGTCACGAGGGCTTTGCGGAGGATCTGAGTCCATCCAGAGGTCCCCGAGCGTCTGATAGCCCTTGGGGTAGATCCGCTGGCCCATGATCTTGTCCTCGATCATTTTCTCGGCCTCGACGTATTTGCTTTCGAAAAGCAGCTGGCGGATTTTCGGTAGATGCTGATAGGCGCCCTTGATATCGCGCTCTTGAGGGGCACCCGCCCAAACCGTGTCTTCGTTGAGCTGGATGCGCTCGTCCTCGATACGGCCGAACACCATGGCGCCCAAGCGTCCGTTGCCCACCGGCAACGCTTCAACCCACTGGCTTGCCGGCTGCTCGTACCACAGCAGCGGCTCAGATAATGCTGGGGTTACGAGCGCGAGGGCTAGCGCGAGCAGTCTCATGGCCGGTTAAGAGTATACCGGGCGGTTAGAGCCGAAAAGCGTTGGCACGGGCTCGAAGAGTTAGTTCAACCTCCAACTCTTGACCCTCCCGGATAATCGTCAACTTGGCAGTGTCGCCGGCCAGCTTCAGTGCCAGGGCCTCGCTCAGCGTGCTCTTGGCTACGATCGGGCGGCCGTCGACGGCGACGATGAAATCGCCTCCCCACGGGATGCGGTAGTTGCCGACTATAATTTCCTCCTGAGCGCCGCGCAGACCGTTTTCGGCCGCAGCAGAGCCGCGGGCGACGTCGGTTATCAGATGTCCCGAAGCGGGTAGCCTCAGTGCTCTGGCGAACCGCGTCGGCACGAAAAACCCTTCTGTGCCGAGTGCTTCTGGCGGTTCGGCGCCGCCCTTCACGAAACGAAGCAGGGGCTGTGCACGGCTAATCGGCATGGCGAATCCGATCCCGATATTTCCGCTCGGCCCGTAGATCGCCGTGTTCACGCCGATGACATTTCCACTGGAATCGAGCAGCGGTCCGCCGCTGTTGCCGGGGTTGATCGCGGCGTCCGTCTGAATGAGGTCTCTCAAGATGCCTGAGCGGTCTTGAATCGAGCGGCCAACTGAGCTGATCACTCCGGTGGTCAGAGTGCCTTCGAGACCGAACGGGTTGCCGATGGCGAGCACCTTTTGGCCGATTCGAACAGAGTCTGATTTACCGAGTGGCAAAAATGGGAGTGGTTTTTCTGCGCTGATCTGGATCAGCGCGAGGTCATTCCGCGGATCGGTGGCAATCACTTTAGCCGCGTAACGCGGGCTCTCGGCTTCGTCCGTAAGCGGGGTAACTTCGAGTTGAGCGCTACCCTGGACGACGTGGTAGTTCGTGAGAATGCGTCCCTCGGCATCAACCAAGAAACCGGAGCCCGTCGAGGATGAGGGATACACTTCCAAAAACCAGTTGCGGTTGAGAACGGTGCTGGTAATATGCACCGTCGCCGGGTATGACCTGCTATAGATATCGATATTTGAGACTTCTTCGCGGGTGAGCGTCGAATCAGCTTCCGTCCAGAACGGCTCGTCGGAATGCAGCGGCGACACCTCAGCGTCGCCGAATGAAAGCAGATCAGGCGCCGTGGTCCAAACCACGAATGCCGCGGCGAAAAGCACGGCGAGGATCACCGGGCGCCAGCCGACGGAACGGGATTCACTGATTGCCATTAGCAGACCTCCGTTTGGACCCTCTGGGCCTCGCTTCTCAGCTTATGGTAGACGTCTTCGACTTGGGCCAATGTTTGGGACTTGGTGCCCGCCGTGTCGATTACCAAGTCGGCGTATTGGCGTTTTTCTTCGAGCGGCATTTGTCGGGCTAGACGGGACTCGGCTTCCTCGACGGTCGACTTTTCGCGCTCGACAAAGCGCGCGATTTGGATGTCACGCGGACAAGCCGCCAGTATCAGCCGATCGTAGTTCTTGTAGCTGCCACTCTCGACCATGATGGCCGCTTCGATGACCGCGACCACAACGGGGTCACAAGCTTCAACCTCGGTGAAAAACTGCTTCTGCCTATTGAATACGTGCGGATGGACGAGGGAGTTCAACTGTTTGAGCTTTTCAGGGTCTTTGAAGACGATCGCGCCGACCTTTTTTCGATCGATCGTGTTGTCAGCAGCTAGAATTTCGGTTCCAAAAAGCTTGACCACGTCAGCGTACGCCTCGCCGTCGGGCATCAAAATCGCGTGGCCAAGTTTGTCTGCTTCGAGTACGTGGGCACCGAGGCGTTCGAGCTCAGAGCCGATGAAACTTTTTCCGCTCGCAAGGCCGCCGGTTAGGCCGACCTTTATCATTTGGCAGTGAGCGGATTGGAAGACGGACCAATAAAAATTGGTTGGCCGGGGGGGATTCGAACCTCCATAGCGGGCGTCAAAGGCCCGTGTCCTACCATTGAACGACCAGCCATCCGTCCGTCTTTTCCTAGATTAACACGCCATCATTGTGGGCTAGTCACGTGGCCGGATGATCCGCCCGAACTGATTGCCACCCACCTCGCCGTGCCACCAAGTGCCGGCATAGTGGTCTCGATAGAACAGCACGCGGGCGGTGAAAGTACCCAGTCCCGGGATGCTGACGTCAGTCAAGCTAACCATCGGCGTATCGCCGGCCCAAAGCAACTTGACGGGAACCGGGAAGGTCACGTCGTGGTCGCCGTATTGAATGCGCGAGTGGAAAGTCCAAATATCTCCCCCCAGCTTGACAACTTTCTCGACCTCATAACGCTCAGTGCGAGGCGTGCGGTCTTCGCGTCCCGTGATAGTGAAACTGCCTTCGAGAACGACGCCTTGCATCGATTCGGAGAATGCCTCCTCGCGGGCATGTTGCTCGGCTGCGTCCGGCGCCGACGAGCAGGCGGAAAAGATTAAGAACGCTAGAATCACGAACCGCATAGGCCTTACGGTACGAGGTTTGGGTAGCGAAACGCCAGCCCGCAATTCTCAGCACGCGGCGAAAAATGCCGCTACCTGGGCGGGCTGTCAACCCTTGAGCGCCAGGCTTAAGAAGACATCTTCGAATGGCTCGTTCGCAATGCCGGCCGCCATCCGGATCTCCTCGGGCGTGCCCTTCGCGACGATCGCCCCCTCGCGCAAAATCACGCATCGCTCACAGACCCGCTCGACGAAACTCATCACGTGAGAGCTGAGAACGATTGTTGAACCGCCGGCGCGTAGCTGCTCCAAGCGAAAGCGAACTAGGCGCATACTTTCGGCGTCGAGCCCGTTTAGCGGTTCGTCGAGTAGCAGAAGCTGTGGGTTGCCGAGCCAGGCTGCGATGATCCCAATCTTCTTGCGCATGCCTAGCGAATATTCGCGGATGAGATCGTCAGCCTTGTCCGTGAGCGCGAAATATGCGAGATCGGATTCGATTTGAGAGAGATCAGTCATGCCCTTGATTCCGGCGACGAATTCCAGGAATTCGCGGCCCGTCAAGCGTTCGTAGAGAATCAATTCTTCAGGCAGGTAACCGATCTTGCGCTTGGCCTCGACTGGATCCCTGGCGGGGTTGATTCCGGCCACCGCGACTGCGCCGGCATCCGGCCGCACCAATCCCAGAACGGCTTTAATCAATGTCGACTTGCCGGCGCCGTTGGCCCCTAGCAGCCCGAAGATTTCGCCGTCGACCGATAAAGAGACGTCGTCGACCGCAACGGTGTCGCCGTAGCACTTGCTAAGGCCTTCGATCGATAAGGTCGGCGAGCTCAAAGGGCCGGCCCTCCGAGCCGCCCGGCGGTCTGCCGGGCTCGGCTGGCAAGGTGGTGGACTACGTAGGCGTGCAGCACCGCCATCCAGATCGTGTATTCCCAGAAAAGAACGTAAGTGCCCGCGAACGCCGTTCCGAGCAGGCCGGCCAAGGTCAGCCCGAGTACGGGGCGGTCCGCAACCTCAAACATCAGAAGGCCAACCATCGATGACACCGAGAGCGTGACGACAAGCGCTTGCGACGCCATGACCGCAAAACTCTCACCAGGGAGCGCGGAAAGCAGTGGAAGCGAAATTAGCAGCGGCGGAGTTGAGACTATCGCCGCGAACCAGAGTTTCGTCCTCCAGATGGAATCAGGATCCAGCGGGGACGTCTGTTCGAGCCAAAACCGAGGAACCTGTGAACGCAGTAGTAGCGGCGCCAGGGAGCTCAACGCTAGTGTGGCGACGGCGCATCCCGCGAGAACGATCTCGGCCGCCCAGCGCGGGCCGGCACTGTCACGGACGCTCCAGGCAAGCGCCATCGCCGTGAGGGCCCCGGCCAAGGCGAAGGGAACAGCGGGGGAGAAGAGTCGTCGGGTTAGCAGCAGGTCGCGTTCGAGTTGCGGGCGGACTTCACCCAGGCGGTGGGGCAACGAGAGGATAGACCGCTGCCGCGCCCTCGCAGTCTTAGTCTCATTGCCGACCCTTGATGATGAAGTTCGGCTCGCAGACATTCCGTATCGGCGATGGAGACGAACGAGCGCGAGCTGCAGACCGGCGGCGAGCACCGAAAACAAATAGGGCGCTGGTGTCTTGAGCGTCTCGGGCGACCAGGCGATGAGCAAAATGACGACCAAAATGGCGTTGCGGCAAGTCTGCCCCATCAATCCAACTAGAAAACGCCCAAACGGCGAAACAGGAAGTGCGTCGAGGTAGTTTTCCGCGCTTCGCGAAGGAGCGACTTCGTTCACGGCGCTTGGCCAAAAGAGCGCGGTCCATGCGCCGACCCCCACAGCGATCATCACGGCCGATTCAGTAAATGACCAGTCCGGCGCTCGAACCGCCTCGAGAAACATCTCGACGCCCGGCTGAATCGTGTAGAGAACTCCGGCGACAATCATCGGCGCGAGAACGAACAGCGTAAATAAATGGTCCCGCAGCAGACGCAGGAAGATTCTAAGCCGATAGCGAAGTAGGAGGAGCGTCACAGGCAGACAGGCTGAATCCTCATAGTAGTTGGTGCAAAAGGGGGAGCACGCGAATCAGTCGGCAAACGCCTCAACGAGGTCGCCAGTCGTGTGCAGTAGAGCCAGCTTCGCCTTGTGGAGTGCGTATTGAGATTCGTAAAGCCGTTGCCACGCCGACGATTCAATAACGCGAGCACGTTCAACGGGGTCGATCGCCAGACGGCCTTCTTCGAATTGGGCGAGCAGCACGCTTAGATTTTCGCGCGCGTAATCGAGTTCCATGCGGGCAAGCTTCGTCTGGCTCTCCGCTTCTCGCACGGACTCATACGCCCGCAAACTTTCTATCTCGATGTCAGCATGCTTGACCTTTCGTTTGACTTCAAGTTCGCGGGCCTCGAGCTTAGCTTTGGCGATGCGCTCGCCGACGCCTTTGCCGGCGAATAGTGGGACTTGGAACGAAATTCCAGTCTGCCAATTGTGGCGTTGGAATCGATTGAAAAATTCGTCGTAGTTGTTGAACTTCGCCAACAACGCATACTGCGCGACGAGGTCTAGCTTGGGGTAGCGATCGCCCGCGGCAGCTTTCTGTTGGAAACCTTTCGAGCGAAGTTGAGCGTCGAGGGCGGCAAGATCTGGGTGGTCCTCGACAGCTCGACGCCGCGTTTCTGTTTGAGTCTCGGGAAGATCAAGCGGACCAAGCGACTCAGCCGTGACGGGCCGCAGTCGGACGTCCGCGCCAAGATCTAGTCTCCGCCGGAGGTCGGCTTCCAGCAATTCGAACTGCGCTTCCGCCGCTCGCAGCCGCTCTTGGGCCCTCGCGGTGTCAAGCCGCGCTCGGGTCAGTGCCGTCGGAATTTCGCGACCTT
The DNA here is from genome assembly GCA_965247305.1 of Bryobacterales bacterium. Lineage (GTDB taxonomy): Bacteria > Acidobacteriota > Terriglobia > Bryobacterales > UBA6623 > CATQHP01. The sequence goes on from OZ252030.1 coordinate 7,608,545, forward strand.
CCTCGATGCGGGCCTCGGTCACACCTTCGATTCGATGGAAGTGATCGAGTTGCCTCTCAATCAGATCAATGCTTCGCGACGAAAGCTCGAAATCCAAGTAAAGCGTTCCAACTTGAAAGACAGCCCGATCGCGCTTGCTTTCCGCCGAGTGCGTGGCGGCGTCAGAGAGCTCGCGCGCTTGCAGAATGCGTTGCTTTCGGCCTGCGTCAAATAGCGGCTGTTTCGCGGTAAGCTGCGCCACCGAGGGCGTCGCCCCCTCAACACTTTGGGGGATGCCGTCGGTATAGCCGAGGCCGGAACCCGCGAATAGCTGAGGCGTTCGCTCAGCGCGCGCCAATGCGACATCGCGCTCGGCCTGCTCGACTTCGAGCTGCGCGAGATGCGTCTCAGGGCTCTGCTGAACTGCGAGTCGAATAGCTTCACGCAGAGTGATTTCCCGCATTGATTGTGCCTGCGTGGCGACTGAAAAAATGGGGAGGATCGCTAAAGCGAAGCCGAATAGTCTAGTCATGGCGAAGAGCCTCCACTGGGTCGAGTTTCGATGCACGGGCGGCCGGGAGCAATCCGAATGCGCCGCCGACTGTTGCGGCCACGACGATCGCCGCGGCGACTGAAACAGGCGAAATTTGGATTGGCAGCTGGGGCCACAGCCGCGCGGCCAGCAACGGAGCGGCAACTCCAAGCAGCGCTCCGCAAAGTCCACCGATAAGCGAAAGAGCGATCGCTTCAATGAGAAACTGCCGGCGAATATCCCGCCGCGTCGCTCCGACGGCCATGCGCAACCCGATTTCGGACGTGCGCTCACTAACCGAAATCAAGAGAATGTTCATGATGAAAATTCCGCTGATTGCGAGTGTGATCGCTGCGACGAGAATCATCACGACCGTTAGCGCCGAGGCTATCTGTTTCGCGGCAGTGAGGATGCCCGCAAGGTTGTCCACACGGTATAGCGACCCTGGCCGGTGCCGCGACTCAAGTGTTTCCCGCACCAACGCCGCCGCGTGTTCAACTTGATCTTGCGAACGCACGGAAACGTATAAAGGGTCGACACGCTCGACCTGCTGAAAGTAGCGCATCACCGTGATTGGAATGAGCACCGAGTTGGCGGCGACTTCCGACTGCCCGAAGGTTTCCACTCCCTCGCGGAATACTCCGACGACTTGGAAATCGAGGTCGTGCACTTTGAGGGTTTGGCCGACGGCGGCCTCGGACGAACCGTAGAGTTGCTCGGCGGTCTCGGGAGTCAGCAGGCAGACTTTCGATCGCGCGGCCAGATCCCCAGAATCTAAAAAGCGTCCCGCTAGCACCTGGAGGTTACGGACGTCGCGGTACTCGGCGGTCGATCCAAGCACCCTAATCTGTCTCTGACGACCGTCAATCGAGACTGAATCCCAAGTGCTCATCACTCCGGCCGTGGCTTCTATCAGCCCGTCGAGCCGGTCGCGCACGGCGTCGATATCGGCGAGGTCAATGTAGTCGGCCTCCGTGGCGGAAACGTTTCCCCCTGCCTCGTAATAGGCGTAGATCAGGTTCGAGCCGACGCCCTCGATCTGGGCGACGACGAATTCGCGGCCGGTTAGGGCCACGGTTACGACGATAATCAGCGAGGCGACCGCGATCATCATGCTCATACCGGTGAGCAGCGAACGCAGGCGCTGCCGCCGTAATTCGGCAAATGCCAACCGAAAGGTTTCTCCAAGCGAAATGCTCCGCTGGGACCTCATATCTCCTTCAAGAGTTTTCGCGCACTAGAGTAAGCTTCGGCGTCAGGTTCGACGAGCGGCGTCGCTAGATATCGCTTGAGCAGCTCGCGAGCCTCGTCGTAGTTCGATTCCCGGTCCGCCCGAATCAGGGCTTTGGCGCGCGAGAACCACACTGCCGGGTTGTCGGGATGTTTTTCGAGCACAACTTCAAATAGTTCGTCGGATTTATCGGACCAGCCACGCCTGGCGAGATACGATGCGTGGCTCAACAGGTGGCCGATGTCGTCCGGCTCAAGCTCGCGCGCCTTCTCGAGAGCGGCCTCGGCATCGTCGAATTTGCGCTGCGATTCGTAGTACGCGGCCCAGGCTCTGGCGCCTCTGGCCTCGTCGACGCTCTCAATCTTGTTTGCGATTTGTCGAGCCTTAGAGGACCCACCACCAACGATGCCTGGTGCCTCGAGGTAGAACGCAAACAGTGACTCAAGGGCGTTCAAGTTCGTTGGGTCAACCTCGACCGCTTGCTGGAACGACCCGCGGGTCTTTCGAGCGAGCCCGTACGAGGAAAGAATCTTCAGTCCGCTGTTGCGTTCGGCACGGCGACCGTATGTCCGCCCCAGCCAGACGTGGTAGTCAGCATTCTCAGGCTCGGCACGGACCGCCTGCTGAAACGACTGTTGGGCTTTCGAGTAGCTCTCGGCGACGAAATGGCGGATGCCGTTCTCATAAGCACTAGCTGCCGAGTCCGCGCCAACCGCCGGTGCCAACGCGAGCAAGAACGATAGCAGTAGCATCGCTCTAGTCATTTCCAGCCTCACCCCGAACGGCGACTGGCTGCCCTTCGCTCAACGCTGATGTACCGGCCAATAGCACCACCTCCGCTTCCGTCAAGCCCGCGGTGATTTCGACGAATGCGAGGCCCTGCAGGCCAAGTTCCACCTGCCTTCGATGAGCCTTGCCGCTATTGGCAATCCACACGAAAGTCTCCCCACCGTCCCGTCTTATCGTTTCCCTGGGGACGCTCAGCGCCTTGCTTACCGCGCCTGCCTCAATTCGCACACTGACCGTAAGATTTGGGATCAAGCGCCCGTCCGAGTTTTCGACCGGGCACGATACCTCTCCGACACGGCGAGTCTCAAGTGCGACGACTTCGGTTGCCAAGCGATCGATCGTACACGGCCATGACGCATCGGGGTAAGCATCCGCGGTGATGGTCGCCTTGCTGCCGTCCTCTACTCGGCCTAGTTCCGGCTCGTCAATAAAGATCAGCACTCGTATGTTTTCTAGCGAGCCAACGCGTGCAATCAAATCGCCGGGCTGCACGAAATCTCCGTCCGCGACTGCCAGTGAATACACAGTGCCTACGCTTGGCGCACGGATCTGCAGCGCGGCCACCCGCCGGTCCGCTTCTCTTGCCGCGGCCTCTGCCTCGCGCACCGCCGCGCCGAGCACCTTGCGCCGTCCTTTCGAAACTGGCCCCGCAAGCTTCGCTTCGAGCGTATCGATATCGTGCCTCCACCTCGCGGCTTCAGCTTGCAGCTCATCGAGTTCGCTTCGGGCGGCGGCTTGTTTTTCGATAAGCCGCGTGACGCGCGCAATCTCAACGTCGAGTCGCGCTAACTCCGAACGCGCGGTTTCGATCTCAGAAATCAGCTCCGCACGCTCCGCTGGGGTAGGTCCTCTATCTAGATTGGCAAGCTCCGCTCGCGCGGCATCGAGCTTGGCTTGAGCCCGTGACTGTGTCGAAGCAGCGCCGCCGTCTGACAGAACCACCAGCACCTCGCCGGCTCGCACCGTGGCGCCTTTCTCCAAACGTAACTCGACGCGGCCCGCGGCCTCGGCATGCACGGCCGTCTGATCTAGCGCTTGCAGTCGACCATTCGTGGTGAGATAGCTCGCCAAATCGCGCCGCTCGGGTTTTATCGAATCAAAGCTCTCGGGGCCATTCGAACACCCCGCGATTGCGAGCGCCGCTAACGAGAGTACGACGGAAATGACCGGCCTGAGCATCCTTCGCAGTCGCCCGTTAGGAGCCGCTCTTCGCGGCGGTCGGCGCGTGTGAAAAATCCCACGCCCGTAGGTTCGACTCGCCGGGAGTGAAGTCAATCAAGGCGTATTCCCCAGGGGGCAGATCTTGCATCGGCCAAAGCTTATACACCTGGGGAGCCAACTGCTGACGGAAAACCTCAATCTCTTCCTGCTGTTCGAACTTCTCGCTGCTTTGCGGAACGGTTTGAATGATCTGCACCACTCGGCGCTTACGCTTTTTCTCCGGCTTAACGCGTACGATTCCAAACCGCGCGTACTTCTCGAGGCGCATATAAAAAATCGGTTTGGGAGCAGCCGTGACAACCTCGGCGCTAAGGCCTTCTAGCGCTAGGGTCTCTTTATCGGCGACAACAGGAATTGGCGAAAGGATTTTTAGGGCGGTTCGTTTCTTGCTGCTGTTGATCCCCAACACCGCTTGCTTGATGGGTACAATCTCGTTACCGCTCAGGTGATAGACACCGTCGTCGAGCGGCACCTGGTGTAGCTCGGTTCTTGCTCGCCGTTCCGCGCGGCGTTCGCGGTCGGTCTCTTCGTTACGAACACGCGCTGCATCTTGAATCCGCTTGTTGACCTCAGTGGTCCGTTCCAAGTCGATCAAATCTTTCGGAATCTCTTCCCACTGACTACGTTCGATGCTGAAGTACAGCACGCGATCGCCCTCGGTTTTGTATTCTCGGACGACGATCTTGTCGCCATCGCTCAAATAGAGCGTAATCCGCTGCGCGTCGACCAATGTCGCGAGGCTCGTAAGGGTGACCACAACTGCGATAATTTTCGCGCGCATTCGAACGGGAAACGGGTGATTTCAGCCCTACTTATAGTAACGTTAGGGGCTCCGCGGCGGTTTCGCGGATAGCGCCCTAAAGAATGACCCCGGCCACGCACGCTGCAGTTGGCGCGTTGATCGCGGTGAAACTGCGGCGGCCTCACTATGTTTTGCCGGCGGCGTTCCTCTCACATTTTCTGCTCGATTTCATCTTCCACTTCGAGGGATTCTACCCACTCGGATATCGGCTGGGGATCGGTCACGAAAACGCCGCGATTCTAGCGTTTGTGCTCGTCGGGCTTTGTCTAGCGCCGGTAATTGTAGGCTTGGCCCGTGGGCGTCCCGAAATCGGCATGTTCTCCGTATTTGTGCTGTCGCAGACGCTGCTCGTCGCCGACCCCACCTGGCTGCCGCGATTCATCTTTGGTGGACTCTTTACCGCCCTCGCTTATTGGTATCGACGCGATTCTCCGCACTGGCTTTGGTATCCGGCTGCGTGGTTTGCCAATCTTCCCGATACGTTCAAACGCGCCGGGGAATGGTTCGCTGCCGTGCACGCATCGATTCACTACGACGGCCCACGAAACTTGGGCGACTGGTTTTACCGACTGACCCACGACGGCACGTCGGTCGAGATACCATTTCGCTTTGAAGATCCCTACTACATCACCGGGTATGGGCTGGAACTCGCCGCCGAGCTAACGATACTAGTCGCGGCCCTTGTCTGGCTACGCCGACAAGTTTCCGCCAAGCCTGCGTAGCGCTCAAATGACCCAGCGTCGGCCGAGCTGGCCCAACAAAATAAGGTAGTCAGTCAGCCGCGCTAACGGTTGTCTTCGTGACGGCGACGTTGCCTTGGCTATCGCGAACTCGCACCGCCACGACGTGCTGGGCGGCGCCCGCCGGACCGGCGTCAAACTCGAACTCAGCCTGTGGCGAATCGAACAGGCCGCTCTTGGGCAAGAGCAGCTTCCAGTCGTCGCCGTTTAACGAATACCCGGCTTTGGCTATTTTCGATGCAGTATCCGAGGCGGTAAAGCTCGCACGCACACGCTCGTTTTCGATCGATGCCGCAAGCTGGGTTACGGTTGGCGCTGAGTTGTCAATCAAGAACGGTTCGCTGGTCATCGAATCGCTCATTGCGTCCGGACCCGCATTCGAGGGCTCATCAGTGACAGTTACGCGAGCCCTGTACCAGCCATCTGCGAACGCGGTCGAGTCCCAACTGTGATGAGCACCCGCAATCTGTTTCTCTAGAACGATCCATGTCGTTTCAGACTCGCCTTGAATTTCAAGACGTGCCGATAGGTCGTCGCTATTCGGGTCTTCCGCCTTCCAGCGCACACCAATATGCCCAGGCGCGGGCATCATTGACTCCACCTGGCGAGTCGTTGACGATCGTCCCGCGGGTGTGTCCGAGCCAAGTGGGCGAAGCGTGATATTCACAGTACGGGCCGTCGCCGTGCGGGGCGGAAATCGGTAGTTTGGGGGAGTGGCGGCAACCGCGCTGATTCTTGGGGCGCTGTTTTTTGGTTGGTAATAAAGAGTCGCGGATCGCAGCTCTGGAACAGTGTCGCCCTCAGCGCGGAGAACAGCTTTCCACTGGGCGAAGCGCGCCCCCGGAACACCAGTAACACCTGCGTTGGCGTCGGAAGCAGCCGACCAGTCGGACCAATTACGCTTGGGCGAATTCAAGTTTCCGCTACGAACCAGCAGGGACGCGGCGGCGCCCTTCCACTCGATGCGTCCGAAGTTCGAAAACCGCGATGCATCATGGATCTGGGACTCGAAAACTCCCTCTTCTTCAAGCTCTGGACCGACTGCGAAGACCGATCCGATGTTGCTAGTGGCCGCAATGATCCGCTGTCCAGACGACGCCAGCGCAGTGATCTGCTTTGAGTCCCGCGTAGTCAAAATCGTCGAGCTCGCCGCGCTATCTACGCGGATCAGCCGGCCTTTGTCACCAGTTCCGGCCAGTAGCCGACCAGCGCTGTCAACTGTCAATGAATACACGATTGTCTGACCTGAACTCCAGATCTCGCGCGGCTCGCCATCCAGCGCAATCGCATAGATTGTGCTACCGCCAATGACGCGCGCAAGTAAGGCCGCCGGCACAGTGCGAGTCGGCGCCGGCGTCGCCGATTGCTGTCGGGGGGCAGTGCCTCCGGCTGGAGCTGTTCGAGCAGCCGGTCGAGGCGTCGCGGCGGGTGTGGGCGTGCGCCGGGCGGGCGTAGTCGTTCGGTTGCCGACTCCGGCGGCATAGATCGTGCCATCTTCGCCTCGCACCACGGCCGTAATCTCGGCACGCGACGATTGGTAGAGTACAAATCCTTCGGGCTCAGTCCCGTCACCGGTCGAAACTCTCATCACCAATCCGCTCGGGTCGGTGCCGACAATTAAATCATCGTTGCCGTCAACCAGCAGCGATCGAACATGCGTTTCGTTGGTCTCGAAAAACAGGCCGCCGTCACCCTCGGTGGTGATGCGATGGATTTCGCCTTTGTCACCCGTCGCGAGATAAAGTCGATTCTGGGAATCAAACGCCATCGCCCAGACGTAATCACAGCCAGGTTCGTAAATTTCTTCCGACTCTCCGTCCGGAGTCACTTTGTAGACTTTGGCCTCGGGTGAAACAGCGGCGTAAAGATTGTCGTCCGCGTCAAAAGCCAGGGCGCGAATATCAACTGCATCCGCTTCGAAAAACAGCCCACCCGCGTCGCCCGCCGCCGGAATGCGATAGACCCGAGCGTCGGGCCCACCCGAAACGTAGACGTTTCCTTTCGAGTCCGTGGCGATTGCGCCTAAATAGGCGGCTGGAGATTCGTAAAGTTCCGCGATTTTCGGGGCAAGCGAAAGCGTACCGTCGCTGCTAATCGCGACGCCTTCCGCCGTTCCCTTCTCGAAGTCGGAACCGCTGGTCTGGTGCCAAGTGCGCGTCTTTTCTGATAAGAGCGCGGGGCAGACCGCCAGCGCCAGACCGAGCACGGTCAAGTGTTTTATCGAATGTTTCACTGGATTTCTAATGTGAGCGATTGCGTCCCACTGATGATCGAATCGAATGGAATTGAGGCCTCGGCGAGAGGCGTCTCTTGCTCGATCAACAAACGCCGCCCGGTGCCGGGCCGCATGACGTTCAGTAGTGACACTGGAATGTTGGGCATCGACTGGTCGTCGACATGAGCGGTGACCCCGCGTCGGCTAAGCGTGACGTAGACTGCGTCATTGGGCCGCTCGCGGTTGAGCAGCGAGACGGTGTCTTCCAAAGTCAGCAGGCCGTTGCGGGCGGATGCGGTCTGACGGACCCGATTGAAAAGGCTGGCGTCCCCTACCGTTATCTTGAGTTGGCCTTTGCGAGTGCCGAGCGGAACTTTGAGTGAAAATTTTTCCTCGACGCGCTCGCCACGGTAGCGGCGAATGTACACCTTGCCTGAGATCGTGTCGCCGGGCCTGGCGACCGACTGCTCGATCCAGGCTTGTTCGATGGCCGCGACGCGCCTACCGGGGAGCATGTCCACGACGACGCGAACCTTGTTAACCTCTGGCATCTCGAGCGGATTGTTCAACACCTGTCGAACCTTGCCGGCGAATGTGGCGGCTAGCTGTAACGGCGGCGGCATCGGGCCGCCAGTCGCCGACTGCAACGTGTGCAGTTTGAGCGCTGGAGCATCGTCAAACAGCGCCGTAGCGTCGAGGCGATACGTAGTCTCTTGGGCCACCTCGTTGACATTGAAAATCGAGCTATAGACAGCCAGCATCAACAATTGAGGAGCCCATTGGCGATTGCGGAATACCGAAATCTCATATGTCTTCTCGCTGACAATCGTGTCGTCAGGTGAAAAGCTTCTTACAGCAATTTCAACGGGGATCATCGGCGCTGTTTCGCCGAGCACACCCATGATGCCCGAGTGGCGATCTTGTCTGAGAGCTCCAACAATGTCCGCGGCATTCGAAATCTTCGCTGGAGAAAATTGAGATGCCAGCACCAGCAGAACGTCCGCCGTAGCGATTGGCATTTCGACGGGGCCCGAGTTGAACATGGCGTGACCAAAACCGAGCACGCGCTTGCCATCGTTGTAGCTGACAGTGCCCAGACCGACCGCCGACATGTCGCCGCTCATGAGCACCGCGGCAATCGACTCGCCGGGGTTCATCGACCCGGCGGAAGAGTTTACACTCGAGGCGGACCCACTCACGGCGCCGCCCTGAACAGCAACGATTCCGGACTGCCGAAAGTAGCCTCCAAATAGGTCGATCACGGGCCTTGAGACGCCGGAAAACGTCAGCGGCGTCTCGATCGGCGTAATGTGGCTATCGGCCGGGAGCTGGGCGTCGCGAGCGTCCCACACTTGTTGTGCAAGATTCACATTCTCAGGGCCCGCCGCGTCCGTTGGCGGCGCAGTCGGAAAGCTCATCGCTGACTTCATCGGCAACGTGCGATCTTGTTCGTCGATCTCTAACATCAGCTCGATTGGCGTAATGCCGGCGACAGCATCGGGTGAGAATGTCGAAAAACGCAGCGCAATCGCGCCTAATAGTTTTCCGTCGTAGTAGACCGGGCTGCCGCTCATTCCGGCGGCAACGTTCGTTCGAATCGCACGTCCGCCCAGCTTCGCGAGGATGATGTCTTGCTTCGGTCCCCAGGCATTCTTGAGCTTCCCAAGGATTTCAACGGGGACGGCTTCGGCGGTAGAGCCCTCAAAAACCGTCCAGGCCGTCGCCTTCATCCCCTTGTGGACTTCAGTCAAAGGAAGGATCTCGACGGGACCTGACTTCGGAGGTGTCAGCGTCTGAGCACTCAGCGTAGAGCAGAATAGGAAACCCGCTACAAAACTCAAAACAACCCGATGTTTAACGCACCTCATCTAGAAATCAGTGTTTAGGTTAGCACCGGGGTCCGGTCAGCCCTGTGTCGTTGGGAGAGAATCGACACCGCCGGGCGCGCTCGCGGCGCCGTGGTCCGGCTTGGTACCCTACATGCCGATGGATCTCACAAGACGCGAAGTTTTAGCCGCCCTTGGAGGAGCAGCCGCCGCAGGAATCAACTGCGGCCAGGAACGTCCGCCACCACCTGCGCCGCCGCCTAATATTCTGTTCCTTCTGACCGACGACCAACGTTGGGACATGCTCGGAGCCGCCGGTAACCCCATTATCAAGACGCCCAATATGGACCGTCTAGCGCGGCAGGGGGTGCGGTTCACGAACAATTTCGTGACCACGTCGATTTGCGCCGTTTCGCGGGCTTCCTTCTTTACCGGCCTGTATTCCCGCTGCCACGGGATTCACGGCTTCGTGACGCCGTTGAGCGACGAACTGCATGAGCTGAGCTATCCGGTACGGCTCCGCAAGGCCGGCTACCGAACGGGGTTCGTTGGCAAGTATGGAGTGGGTAGCGCCGACCATATCGATGACGCCGCGCGGCGCTACGACTACTTCAAGGGCTTCCCCGGCCAGGGGCAGTATCTGGTTGAAGGCCGCGAACACATGACCGCGTTTTTAGGCAATCAGTGCCTGGAATTCCTCGACGGCTCGTCGCCGGAACAGCCTTGGAACCTATCCGTCAGTTTCAAAGCGCCACACGTTCAAGACAACGTTGCGCCATATTTCATTAACGATCCGGCCTACGACCACCTCTTTGACGGCGTCGAACTACCGCCGTTCCCGCACATGGACGGTAAGTACTACGATGGACTCCCCGAATTCCTCAAGGGCGATACCGAAAGCCGTGTTCGCTGGGAACGCCGCTTCGGCACACCTGAGAAGTGGGACGAGTCGGTCAAGCGGCACTATGCGCTGATCTATGGAGTCGATGTACAAATCGGCCGCATGCTCGACAAGATTGAGGAAATGGGCCAGCTCAACAATACGGTCGTCGTCTTCACTGGCGACAACGGCTTTTTCCTGGGCGAGCGCGGTTGGGCCGGCAAATGGTACATGCATGAGGAATCCATTCGGACGCCGATGATCATTAGTGATCCGTGGATTCCCGAAACCGCCGGCACGACGCGAGATGAGATGACACTCAACATCGACGTCTCACCGACGATCTTAAGCGCCGCCGGCCTTGATCTTCCTGAATCCGTCAATGGGCGCGATCTGATGCCGCTAGCCAAAGGGCAGCATCCGGCCTGGCGACAGGAGTGGTTTTACGAGCACTTGTTTGACCACCCACGCGTCCCAAAAAGCGAAGGAGTGCGCAGCGGCGACTGGAAGTATTTTGTATTTCCCGAAGCCGAGCCCGTGTACGAAGAGATAAGAGATATACGACCTCGCCGCCGACCCGGGCGAATTGACGAGTTTAGTTGGGTCGCCGGACCACAGCCCTACGCTGGGCGCCATGCGGGCAAAGCGCGAGAAGTGGATCGAAAATTTGTCTGCCTGGCAGATAGACAAGCCGTGGACCGAGCCTCCATATAGTCCGGTCTAGAGGAACTCATTTGGAACGCGTCTGTTTTCTGCTGCAGGTGAAACCTGACCGGCTGGACGAGTACAAATCGCGTCACGGCGACGTCTGGACTGACATGTTGGTCGCGCTGCGCGAAACCGGCTGGACGAACTATTCGCTTTTTCTCCACGATGACGGGTTGCTCGTTGGATACTTCGAGACTCCAGACCTCAACGCGGCGCTCGCCGGAATGGAAGCCCGCGAAGTAAACGCGCGTTGGCAGACAGAAATGGGCGGTTTTTTTGAGGGACTAGATGGCCGCCGGCCGGACGAGGGATTCCTGCGGCTAGAAGAAGTCTTCCACCTCGACTAGCCCGCGGCTAAGGTCGAGACCGGCCGGCAGCTCGTATACGGTTCAATTCTGCTAGAAGTTCGTCAGCTTTGGCCTGCCGCGAGCCCGCGAGGTTGCGACGTTCTTGCGGGTCGTCGCTCAACAGGTAAAGCTGCGTTGGGCCATCGCCATCTGGATCCGTTCGTGCACCGCGCGGGCTCGAGAAGCCCCCACTCCCATCGCTCAATATCAGTTTGTATCCAGACTTGCGAATCGCAAACGTTCCATTCGAGCTGCTGTGGATAACCTCGTTCCGCTGATAACGACCGCGCCCGTCGGGAAGCAGCAGCGGAAGAAAGCTAAAGCTATCTTCGGCGGCGTCGTGCGGCACTTCGGCTCCCACGATCTCAGCGATCGATGCGTAGACATCGGTCAAGCAGATCGTCGCGTCGTTCTGGGAACCGGCTTCGACGCGGCCATCCCAGCGCACGATAAAGGGCACTCGGTGGCCGGCCTCCCAAGCATCCGCCTTGAGCCCGCGCCAGGGCGCATTAGGAACGTGCGAATAAAGTTCAGTCACCGTGTGCGTCTGACCAACTGTTCCGATTCCGCTGCGGGCGGGAGAGCCGTTGTCTGACGTAAAAATAACAACGGTGTTGTCGATCTTATCGCTCTCCTCGAGTACGTCGACGATCCGGCGTAAGATCGAGTCCCACCCCGGCTACCAGTTCAAACTGCTGAATTCTCATTAGATAGTCACCGAGTCGTCGGCTTGCACCAATTTTGTGCCAGAACCTTGCACTTCGTGTATCATCCGCTCGATTCGCAATTGACGCGCTTTGGTCCAATGAACGTAGTGCTTTTGGACGACCTGTAGGCTGTCTCCGAGGACGTCAGCAACGTCTTGCTCGGTGTATCCAGCCTCTAAGATTCTTGTCGCGAGAGTGTGTCTGAAACGATGTGTCCGCGCTCCCGCAACGCTTGATCGCTTATATACCGCTTTGAGCGTTCGCTCAGTGTTTCTAACTGCTGTGCGCCTCGTGGAATTGCCAGACCAGTAGAAATAGCTGCAATCGGGGCCGGCACCCTTCGGCAACGGTAGCGATGCCAGAAGGGCAACCAAATCGTCCGGGAGCGGGCGCATGACGCGCATTTTATTCTTTTGGGCGTGGATATACAGCTTTCCGTCGTCGATGCTGCTGCGTTCTAGTGTCGCGATGTCTGAGACCCGTAGACCACAGTTGAGTTGAATCGAGAGCATCGCTCGCGCGCGAAGTCGCTCATAGTCCGTCTGTCCAATCAGGTCGCAGGCCGACAGCATCTGCGCCTCTTCGGCGGGCGGATACGGCTAGAGCTCGGTGAGTTTCAAATTCTTGGGTGGGTCAACATCCTTCGCGACGTTTTCTTCACACCACTTGCGCTTGCGACAGAACTCGACGAATGTGCGTAGCGTCTCAAGCTCTTTTCGCATGGTCGTACCAGCGAGATTGCGCCAGACTAAGAAGTCGTCTAGGGATTCGACCGCGATCTCATCAACGAACTCAATTCTGAGTTCATCGCGGCAGTACGGCCAAAACATCTTCTCAAGCCGCAAGCGCAGCTTTCGCCGGTGGACTTCACCAGTCTTCGACTTGGAGCGTATGAATTGCCGGACGGCATCGGTAGGGCTTTTGCTGCTGCGGCCGGTCTCACCTGAAAGAAGAGCATTGAATCGCTCAATCCCTCGTTCGTAGCTTCGCGTGCCTAGCGACTTTCTGATTCGGTCGCCATGCTCATCGGTTCCCCATGCGTAGAGCGGACACTTACACTTGAGGTCGAACATGTCGGTCTAACCGTATTGGCGCCCGTGCCGTCTGGCTAGCTCTACCATCTAGCTCCGCCTCGTTTTTTTGCATGAACGCGCTCTATGGTGCTTTGCGGAATTTTCAACGTCTTGTAATCACGCTTACCGTCGCTCCTGCTTACTTTGCCTATTCTGAGCACGCTAGGTTGGTCGCGAAATGTCCGGCGCACCGTGGTTACGTCGACGCCCCAGAGCTCCGCCATGTCTCCAGGCGAGAAGTGTCTCTCTAATGCATTGCTCAGCGGCTTCATGTCTATATATGTGCCGGCAGCTTCTTGAACGCTTCACGTATCAATCCGCGGGCTTCTAGAGGGTCAGCGATACCGATGGCCTTAGCCGCTCCGGCGAAGTCACCCTCGACGACAGCCGCGTGCAGGGTGTGGGCCTGGGAGAACAATCGTACGGTATGGGATCAAATGAATCATGGAGGTGGTGTAAACTTCGCGGAGTTTAGCCACCGCGACGGGGGTATCCGCGTTATGACCGCATCGGATGACAACACGGCGCGAATATGGGAGGCAGCTACGGGAACTCTCATCGGGGGTCCACTACCGCACAAGGGAAAGGTCAGCTCTGCGACCTTCAGCCCGGACGGGCTGCGGGTTCTAACCGCTTCAGATGAAACCGCTCTCATTTGGGAAGTCATGCTTGATTTCGGTGCGGACGGCGAGGAAGTGGGGCTCCTATCAGATCCGGCCGAAGCCGAAAGCGGCTACGACGTTGAAAAGCTTCCGGCGTTGGTTCCGCTCTCAGAGAGGGAACGGTGTCTCGAGGAGCTGCTTCAGCGTGCCAGGCAACCGCCGCATATCTGGAGTTCGATGGCCTCTTTCGTTTTTCGATACTTCGGGGACAGTAAGTAACGCGTTCTGCTCGACGGGTTCGGTTTGCTGTCTGTTTCTGGAGAACAAGAAAGATACTCAACGGAACCAGCGAGACTCACGAGACAGACTGCAAGTACTTAGGAGTGAGCGGTTTACGGTTTATGTTCTTTGCTTTCAGAAACTTGCATCCTTGGCCGGAATCGAATCCCACCCTCACTGCCATATTTTCGATTGATTACGCCGCCTACGCTCTCAGGCTGCAAAAACGCCTCATCAATCTTGACGGCGGCCCCGTTCGGTTCCGGATCTCGGTGAACAGCAGGCCTTCTTTGCACTGTTGTCCCGCCGGATCGAGTCGGTGCGCGCACTAGTGTGTCCCGGAGGGACGTGATCCGACGCGGCGTAGGCGGCCTCGCATTCTGTAGAATCAGATGGTTGCGATAGCGGGCCACTCCGGGGAACGGTTTTTTCGAGATTTAGATTCTAGTGGGGCAACCCGCCGGAGTTCGAGTCTCCCCGTTCGCACCAAATTTACGGAGTAGTCCGCTCGCACGGCCGCGATCGCTGGCGCAGCGCACGTCCAACTATCCGAGGAATATCCCATGACTCAAGTACCCAACTACATCGCTGGCCAGTGGACTTCGTTTGACGCTTCCGAGGTCTCAAAGGTCGTGAATCCCACGACGTCAGAGGTGCTCGGTGTCGTTGCGAGCGATGGATCGTCGGATGTCACAGCCGCCATTGAAGCGGCCTCGAGGGCATTTCCCGAGTGGCGATCGGTTCCACCGGGAGAGCGCATCCAGTACCTGTTCAAATTCAAAGCGCTCCTTGAGGACCATTTCGAAGAGATCGCACGCGTCGTCACCGCGGAAAACGGCAAGACCCTCGCCGAGTCGCGGGGCGAGCTGCGGCGAGGGATCGAAAACGTCGAAGTGGCCTGCGGCATTCCGATGATGATGCAGGGCTACAACCTCGAAGACATCGCGCGCGGCATCGACGAAATGATGGTGAGGCAACCCTTAGGAGTTGTCGGAGTGATCACTCCGTTCAACTTCCCGGTTATGATTCCGTTGTGGTTCATGCCCTACGCCATCGCTTGCGGCAATACGCTGGTCTTAAAGCCTTCTGAAAAAGTTCCGTTGTCGATGCGCAAGATGTTTGAGCTGCTTGAGCAACTCGACCTGCCCAAGGGTGTTGTGAATCTCGTGAATGGCGGCAAGGGAGCGGTCGACGCAGTGCTCGATCATCCGGCGGTGCGTGCGATTAGCTTCGTCGGCTCAACCCCAATAGCAAAATACGTGTATGCCAAAGGCTCGCAACTCGGCAAGCGGGTGCAGTGCCAGGGCGGAGCGAAGAATCACGTTGTCGTCATGCCCGATGCTGACTTCGACACCACCACGCAGATTGTTAGCGACAGCGCATTCGGCTGCGCCGGGCAGCGCTGTCTTGCGGTTTCAACAGCGATTACCGTGGCTGACGCGCACGCTACGTTCCGAGACGCCATCGTCGACGTAGCGAGCTCGCTCAAGGTGGGCTCTGGGCTCGAGGCGGGTGTTCAAATGGGACCGGTGATTACCCCAGAAAGCCGTACCCGCATCGAAGGTGCGATTGAGACCGGCTCGGGTGAGGGCGCAAAAGCGGTGCTGGATGGCCGTGGCGCAAAGATCTCGGGCTACGGCGACGGTAACTTCGTTGGACCGACGATTCTTGACGGGGTGACTCCCGCCAGCGCATTAGCCACCACGGAAATATTCGGTCCGGTTCTAAGCTTGACGCAGGCGGACTCGCTCGATGACGCGCTTGAGATTATCGCCAACAACCCGTATGGCAACGCCTCGTCGATTTTCACAAGTAGTGGCGCGGCGGCGCGTAAGTTTCGCAACGAAGCGACAACCGGCAATGTCGGCGTCAACATCGGCGTCGCGGCACCCATGGCATACTTTCCGTTTAGCGGTTGGAAAGACAGCTTCATGGGCGTGATGCACGGCCAAGGCCGAGACGCGGTCGAGTTTTATACCGACAAGAAGGTGATTGTCGAGCGCTGGCCGAAAGAGTGGTCGCGGAAATTCTAGGCGGTCCGCTCACAATTCGCTGGCAACGCCGTTCGCGCTCGGCGCGGCGATACCGAGCGTTTCTGATGGCGCGTCCCCGTTTGCCCGGGTGCGAGTTCCGCCAAGACATCCCAGAGTGCCGTCGATCAGCCAGTCGTCGACCCTTACGCTGAATTCCTTCGGCTTTCGCTCGAAAATTAATCCGTCCTCGACATTTCGCACGTCGTCCATGCGCCAGTCTAGCCCCTGACCCTGCCCCTGGCGAATTAACTCACAACTCACGAGAGCGTGGAGTCGGTCTGGGAAAATCTCCACGGTGACATCGCTGAGGAGTTGGTCCATCAACTCCTTTGCCGCCTTACGGTCTGTTCGGCGACCAACGGGCACAACCCAAAGTTCTCCACCCCACGCGAGTACAACCTCATAAAGCAACGTTTGAATCCGGCGCGGCGGAATGCTGCGCGCCTTGAACCTATGCGCCGGAACGTCAAGGCGATCAAACTTGATTTTTGCTCCTTCCAACTCGCGAGGCAGCATCAATTCGACTTGGCCAAGCCCATTTGGATCGCTGATTCGATTCGCTTGTCCTAGCAGCGACCAAAGGTCTTCATTGCCGTAGAATCGCTCAGTGATGCCCCACAGGGTATCGCCGGGTTTCGTGGTGTAGGGAACCGCGTTCTTTATTTGAGCGGAAAGCATACAAACATCCTCATCTCATCGCTCTTCAATGAAACTCAAGACTTTGCGGTGGCTCCTCAATTGGCCACCGCCTCGGCCGATTCGGCGAAATGGACGACCTCGGGGTCGTCGGCGCCATGGCCTTCTTCGATCATCAACATTTCCTTGATCTTCTCGGTCTCGGAGTTTTCGTATTCATCGACTCCGCCTACCGTTAGTTCGAGCGAACCGCCTTCACCCTGGGTAACCCACTTTTTTTGAACCAAATACCAAATCGGGTTTTCAAGGTGCTCGGCCGGCACATGCAGTAATTGCTCAACCGAACGAAGCGTCAAACCGGGCTTGCGGGGTTCCGCCAAACGGCGGTTGTAAAGCAATCCGAGAATGCCATGCCGTTTTGATCGTTCCGCGTCGACGCCGATGGAATCCTCGGCGGTTTCGAAGAGCTTCCAGCGCATTGAGATCGCGGAATCACGCCGAAGGTCGTATGCGGCGCGCTTGGTCGGGTCGCTCAATATGCGGTAAGCCTCGGTTACCACTCTGAACATCTCGACGTCGCCCGTCTCAATATTATCGGGGTGGTGGCGCTGGGCCATGATTCGGAACACCCTCGAGATCGTGTCGTCAGTAGCGTTTGGATTGACCTGCAAGGTCTCGTAGTAGTCGACGAACTCCGGTTCAGCCTTCTGCTGGGTCTCATCCGCCTTACCGATTCCAACCTTAAACAGCCCTTGGTTGTCGACCGAGCAATTCAATGCCGTGAACGACGTCCGAGTGAAGTCCTCGTCTGAGAGGACAACCGCACTACCAACATCAAGCGCTATGCCGGTTTCGAGCATTGCCTCGTCGCCAGATACTTGAAGCAGTTTCGCTTTCAGTTTTTGGGGACGACCGTGTGAACGATAGATCGTGATATCAATGGTCTTCAAGCGTTGATCCTCGGTCGAGTAGAAGGTAGTCTCTAAATCCGACTGTAATCTAGACCACGGCTAGGGGCCAATTGACCGAAAGCCTTAGGACGATGCCGAAAGTACCTATAACAACTTCCGATTCCGCCTATGACTACAGGCAGAGCTTTCATACCCCTATTGGGACTGATGCTGGGGGGCAACCAGTCGAGTGTGTCGGCTCGCGTGTCAGCTCTTCGGAGTGATTTTGGATTCGGCTACCCGGCTAAGTCGAAAGCTCGTCGCGGCAGCAGCCGGACGACCCTAGACGGCGACAACCCCTAGTAAATCTCGAAACTCTTTACCGGGATGCGGTTCGCAGTGGGATCGACTCCCCGCGCCCACATGACCTTGTGAAGCGCATCGATGGTGACCTGCGACGGCTTGAAATTGCCAAAGCGATATCCTTCAGCAATCTCTAGCGGCGTCCAACCCCATTTATTGCGTTTATGCCAAAGCTTGATGTCAGCGCCGTTGTCGGCGACCCACTGAACCACTTTCGGGAGGTTCTTGTATGCGGCGGCATGCATCGTTGTCTCGGCGTTTGCGTCGATCGCGTTGATGTCGTTGCCGAGGTCGAGTGCCAGTTGGATGGCTTCGAGAACCTCGGGTTCGGTACCGGCATCCTCTCCAGGAGAGCGCGTACCAAGGCCGAGAGCGGCCATCAGCGGCGTGCTGCCGTCGATATTGGGTAACAGTGGATCGGCCCCGAGATCTACTAGCGCACGCATTAACTCAGCATCTGCGGAGTGCGCTGCGAGAAAGAACGGCGTCGCGCCGATTTTATTGAGCCGAGTATTGCCCAGGTTGACCTTCTCTGTCATCGGCTTATCGAGGTTCGCACCTCGCGCCGCCAGTGCCTTAACGTACTCAATCGACGTCATGCTGCCCGAGACATCGGGTGGAGGGTCGTTGTCGCCAACGCCGGGGTTGCGAACCTTCGCCATCAGGTGAAGCGCTGTGTATCCGGTCATCGAAGCGTTCGGGTCCGCACCGGCCTCGAGCAGCGCCGCGCCCAGTTCGTAGTTCGCATTCGTCGTCGCGATCATCAGCGCGGTCGTGCCATTGCGCGGACGCCCGCCGCGTGGAATTCTGGTCGTTTCGATAATCTCGTTCGGGTTGGCTCCACGTTTAATCAGCATTCGAACCATGTCGAGGCGAGCTTCGCGAACGGCAAATAAAAACGGAGTGAAGCCGACGTCCAATCGAGTGTTGAGATCGGCGCCCGCATCCAGCAAAGCGCTCGCGACCTCGACATTCCCTTCGGCCGCCGCCCACATCAGCGCGGTCTGTCCGGTCTCACCGGCAACCGCGTTTACGTTCGCTCCGCGCGCCAGCAGAGCCTCGACCGCCGCCAGTTTCCCAGTTCGTGAAGCCAATATCAGAGCCGTGTCGCCGCCGCTCGATACCGTGTTGGCGTCAGCACCCGAGTTGAGTAGTAACTCGATCACCGCCGCGTTTCCGTTGATGCAGGCCGGAGCCAACGGCGTCACACCGTAGCGGTTTTCGGCAGTAACGTTCGCTCCTGCGCGAACCAATCGCTTGACGGTCTCGGTGTCGTCTTGATACGCAGCCCAGTGTAAAGCCGTCTGTCCGTCCGGCTGAGTCGCGTTGACGTTTGCTCCCTCGGCTAGCAGCGCCTCGACGCGTGCGCTATCGCCGCGTTCGACGGCCTCGGCGAGCTGCGCCTCCGAATCACCGGCGGCGAAGACCAGCGAAGTTGCGAAAACGATCGCGATGGCCAACCTAGATATAGACACCGTTACTCCTCGGCCTCATCAAACTGAAAGCGGCGCAAACAGGTCGCTAATTTTGCCCTGACTGTCTTGGAACGAATCGAGCCGCACGCCGACTTTGTCGAGCATCGTCAGATGCAGATTCGCCAGCGGGGTGCGTTCGTCGTAGCGGATGTGTCTACCGCCGTTCATACGGCCTGCCGCGCCGCCCGCGACCAAGATCGGCAGGTCTTTGTGGTTGTGGACATTGGGGTCACCCATGCCACTGCCATACATGTAGAGCGAATGATCGAGCAACGTGCCATCGCCTTCGGGGGTTGCCTTTAGCTTTTCGAGGAAGTAGGCCAACAGCGACACGTGGTAGTGATTGATCTTTGCCACCTTCGCGAGTTTTTCCGGTCGATTCCCATGATGTGAGGTGGGGTGATGTGGGTCTGAAACACCTGCTTCTGGGTACGTTCGGTTGCTCGCTTCGCGCGCCAGTTGGAACGTCACGACGCGTGTGACATCGCCCTGGAACGCCAAGACCTGTAGATCGAACATCAGCCGGGCGTGGTCGCCATATTCGACTGGAACGCCGATCGGGCGGTCGAGATCAGGCAACCGATTGTCGGCGGTATCTGCTTCGGCGCGCTGGATGCGGCGCTCAACTTCGCGGACGCTGTCGAGGTATTCGTTCACTCTAGCTCTGTCCGACCCGCCCAAGTTGCCTTGCAGTTGCGAAATTTCATCGTTCACGGAATCGAGCAAGCTTGCCCGCCGGTGCAGCGCGGCGCGGCGCTCATCGACGGTGCCGCCGTCGCCAAACAGGCGTTCAAAAACGAGTCGCGGGTGGGCCTCCGGAGGCAGCGGGCTCGTTGGCGACGACCACGAAAGATTGTTCTGGTAAACGCAGGCGAAACCGTTATCGCACTGGCCGACGGTGTTAAGAATGTCCATCGACATTTCAAGTGAAGGTAGTTGCGTCTCTTGGCCAATGCTCTTTGCGGCTACTTGATCGACCGTGGTGCCGAGGTGATAGTCGGTGCTCTCCGTCCACTTCGCTTTCGCGGCGCTAAGGAATGCCGCGTTCGAGGTCGCGTGCGTTCCGGGGTAGGCGTTCTTCAACTCAAGGTTGGTAAGGACCGTGACTTGATCCTTAACCGCCTCGAGTGGGCTCAGTGTGGGCGATAGCTCGGAGAGGTTTCCTTCGCTGCGAGGCGTCCACTCTTTGATGATCGAGCCCATCGGGACATAAATGAATCCGAGCCGTCGCACTTCGGCCGCCGGGCTCTTGGCTTGGGCGGTCATCGCCGGTACCATCGCATCCAGCAGCGGCAGCGCGAGGGACGTCCCTACGCCGCGCAAAAACGTTCTCCGGGGAAGAGCTTTCTTGGTGATGATCATCGTGATGTCCTCATTTGAAACGGAGTACTTGAACTGATCCCTACAATCAGGGACGTGAGCGTGTAGTCATCCGAAGCCGCGTCCCGAACGATCTTGCGAACCGCAGGAGCGTCGTAGGCCTCGACACCGCGACCTAGGGCGAACGTCAGCAATTTTTCGGTAACAGTGCCGGCAAAAATCTCGGGGCGTTCGAGCAAAGCTTGCTCCAGACCGTCAATTCCGCTGAACTTACTGCCGTCGGGCAAGCCGCCTTCGGAATCGATCTTGACACCGGCGTCGGTCGTTCGCCAGCGTCCTACGGCGTCGTAATTCTCAAGCGAAAAGCCAACCGGATCAATCAGATCGTGGCAACTCGAGCAGGCTGGGTTGGCGCGGTGCTCAGCCAGCCGTTCACGAACCGTGACAGCGCCACTAACGGTGTTGTCATTCAGCGCCGGGACGTTGGCCGGTGGCGGCGGCGGCGGGATGCCAAGTATATTTTCAAGCACCCACTTGCCGCGAATAACGGGTGAGGTCCGTGTCGCATACGATGTCGCGGTTAAAACACTGCCGTGCCGCAGCAGCCCACCGCGCCGGCTCTGGGCGTCAACCGAAACGCGCCGGAAGCGGCTGCCGTAAACATTCGGAATGCCGTAGTGCTTCGCGAGCCGCTCATTGAGAAACGTGTAGTCGGACTTCAGCAAGTCAGTAACGCCGCGGTTTTCGCGAAGTACGCTGTCGAAGAACAGCTCGGTTTCCCTCCGGAATGCCTGCCGCAAGTTGTCGTCGAAGTCGGCAAACAGACGCATGTCCGGGACAATCGATTCGAGGTTGCGCAGATACAGCCACTGCGACGCGAAGTTATCGACTATATTGCTGGAGCGTTCGTCGGCCAGCATGCGCCGCACCTGGCTCTCAAGCACCTCAGGCTTTGAAAGCTCACCGCGAATCGCCGTGTTTAGCAACTGGTCGTCGGGAATGCTGCTCCACAAGAAGAACGACAGGCGCGATGCCAACTCGATGTCGTTAAGGCGATACGCGGTCGCTGCCGCTACGCCCTCGGGATCGGACTCGATACGGAAGAAAAACTGTGGATTTACGAGCACGGATGACAGAGCCATTTCGATGCCTGCATCGAACCCATCCTTCGAGGAGGTCCCGCGGAAAAACGCCATCGGCTTTGCGAGATCCGCGTCGGTAAGCGGCCGACGGTACGCTCGCCGCACCAACTTGCTCAGAATCATTGAGGCACACTTTTCGTCAGTGGCTGAGTCCGGTGTGCATACAAAGATTCGCCGGCGACTTGGAGTGTCGCCCGGGCTCGCTTCGCCGTAGGGTCCGTTGACCGTAATCGAAAAGACTGCCGGCTGAATTCGTGGGTGCCGGTAGTAGTTGAACGCGGCCTGGTAGGGCTTCCGCTCGGTCACGAGCAAAGCCGACGGCTTTTGGATAAACGTCACGGCCAGCGTATGCGGACCGGCCGTTACCGGAATACGGGCGTTTAGGTGTTTATCAGCGCTATGGTGATCGCGCCGGTCGGTCGGCAGCTCGATGGTGAATAGATCGACTCGCTTGCGGTCGAGAGTGAGTTCGATGTCGTGGGGACCCCGCAAACCCTCGATGTGCTCATCGCGGTCGCGGGTCAGACGAATCGCGATTTGGTACTCCGCGTCGAGCGGAAAGTTGTAGTCGACCTTTGCGCCGCCGCGAGTGCCAACGGGAAGGCCGTCAAAATGATACTCCTGGGTCAGGTCGGGAGGCGTGCGGACGGTGTATCCATCGGGCTTGCTGCGCGGCCCGCCGACAGCCAGCCGGCTGATTTTTTCGGCCGCATTGACGTAACGCTCGAGCAGTGTCGGCGAGAGTCCGCCGACCGTAATATTATCGAAACCGCGACTGGACTCGTCGCTCGGCAGTAACGTCGCAACGTCGACGTCTAAATCAAGCAGGTCGCGGATCGCATTGTGATACTCGGTGCGAGTTAGCCGCCGGAAGGTGTCAGTCCGGCCGGGCTTTGGGTGCGCGACTGCATCAGCGTCAAGCGACTGCTCAATGGCGTCAATGGCTGACCTGTACGTTTCTTCGTCGGGCCGAGGCATCCCGGTCGGAGGCATTTGGCGCGAGCGAAGCCGACGTACGACCTTTTCCCAAGTTTCAGAATGGGTCGCCGGGTCGTCAGTGACAATTAGGTCAAGCGCGAGTCCAGCCGTCTTGGCGCCTTCGTTATGACACGCTACGCAATATTGATTGACAAGAGCGCGGTGTGATGAGGCTGCGCCGAATCCAGTTACAGCGAAGGCGAGCAGCAGTGCAAGTGTATTGCAGCGCGTCCCGTATGCGTATCGGCTCATGGTTCTTCGCCATGGCCCCAAATCATAAAGGATGGTCGAGAAGCCACCCTCCGATTGGGTGGACCAAGGGCTGACTGTAATATACACTAGTAAACTCAAATATTGACCCGACGATCACCGCAAATCGGATAGAGAGCCGCCGAGGCGACGCCAAATCTGTAAACTTGCTCACCGGACGGCGGACCTCAGATGATTGAGGTCGTTTCAAAGCTATTCTCGACGGCTGGAGCGGTTTGAGGCGGTGGCTCTGTGACCTCAGCTATTCGGCCGGCGCCTTCGCTGGCGCTGAAGGAGAGTTCAATCGGCAGTCCTTCCCACTCAAAATGTTGATCGCAGTAGTGTACTCCGCCTTCAACGGATTCCGCGCATTCCGTGATTCGTGGCAGCGACGATTTGACCTCTAACCCATGGTCCGTACACCAGGTTACTAGGCCGCCGCCGATGATGCTAATCATCTCGCCTATACCAGACTCGATGTCCTCGTCGGAGATCTGTACGGCGTCATCGGCGTTCGTCATTCCAGCGACAAGTCGTTTGGCCGTCGATTTCTCGCACTGAAACTGAACGTGAAGGGAAAACGCAATGTTGGCGTCGTCAATCGTTAGCGATGCGAAGTAGTCGAACGACGGATCGCCCTCAAAGTTCTCAACGAGATTCGGCGCGCTGCCAACCAGTGTCTTGAATGTCGCGTCGACACCGGCGGGCAACTCGGGGGCTAGCTCGTGAATCCAGTTTCTGATGGCCTCGGGACGTAAGCCAGTTGCGCCGCCGATCGCGGCAGCGACCGCGTCGGTGAAGTCGTCTATCGATGGTCCTGTTGGGATGACTCCGTGCGTACCCTTAGCTCGCTCGTATTCAAGGGTCTCGGCGAGCGTGTAGATCGTACATTCGCGGCCATTGGCATGAGCGATTAGCGAAGCCTTCTCGGCGAGAAACGAGGCGTCTAAGCCGTCTAAAGTTGGGGCGAGAAGTACGAGACTGGGGTCCCAGTCCTGGATCTTTATTAGAAAATCGGTGGCCGATCGCGCAGTCTCAACGGTGTAACGTCCGGCAAGCGCGATGGCACCTGTTTCGCGGAACTTCGAGTTGCTGTCGGCTATAAGAATCCGAGCAAATCCAGGAGCATTGCCGCTTCCCCGCTTTGCGGCATTTTCAATCGAGCGTTTCAGGCATAGCTCGATGCGCGGGATGACGGTCTCATGTTGCAGCGGCTTCAGAATGAAGTCACTGACCTTGAGGCTCAGAGCCTTGCGGACCCGCGACTCGACGCATATCGAGCTGACGATGACGACCTCCGAGTGAGTGAGTAGAGGATCGGCGCGGATGACCTGAATCAGGTCAAAGCCGTCCATGGTCGGCATGGTGAGGTCGGTAATTACGAGGTCAATGTAGTCATGGTCGCGGAGCGCTACAAGTACTTCCAGGCCATCCACCGCTTCGATGACTTCCGCTTCGAGCTGTTGAACCATCCAACGCTTAAGGAGCCGGCGTACGGACGGGTCGTCGTCGACGAGCAAGATTTTGGGCGTTCGATCGGGCTCCTCCACACTCCTACTCTTCGGATGAGCGGATGGAAACGATGAATCCGGAGAGCGTGAAGGTAGCCAGTCGACTAGCCCGCATTCTGACCACGTGGCGATCGAAAGTGCGTGAGAGGTGCGTCTCTACGAGGCGGGCGACGGTTGGCGCGCCGAGGCGTACTTGACGGGCCATCGAGCACCCGCGATCGAGCGCAACGAAGTAGTGGCGCGCCTGTCGCGTGCTTTCGCCGTCAGGTGGTGAGAATTGCGGGCTATGCGTCCTTGCGCTTGTAGGGCTCGATGTCGGGGCCCACCGGGCCGCCGCCGGTCCGCGTTAACAGGCCTTTCACTTCCCTTGAAGTGAGCGGCTTCATCTGTTTGATAACAGAGATATTGTGCTCGAGCTGATCGATGGTTTCGACACCCGATACGATGGTATCTGGCTGTTGAGCCATCGCAAAACGCAGGCACTCTTCGATTGACGCGATGTGATTGTCGAGGATGGGGCCCATCGCGTTCGTTTTCATCGCGATCTTCCCGAGGCCGGCGCTGTCGACTTTTGGCAGGACGTTCTTCACGAAGCTGCGGTAATGCGGATCGACCAGGTTGACCGGGTGCTGGACGGTTTCCCATCCGTCGAAGCCATTGAGTAGGGCCAGGTGGACGTCGGGGTCGTGGTGGCCCGTGAAGCCGATGTGGCGGACTTTACCTTGCTTCTTGGCCTTCACAAAGGCCTCTAGCGAGCCACCTGGTCCGAAAATCTTTTCGACCTCATCCATTCGAGAGACTTCGTGACATTGCCACAGGTCTAGATAGTCGGTTTTCATCCGCCTCAACGTGTCCTCGAGCTGCTTCATGGCCGACGCCGCGTCGCGCAGCTGCGCTTTGCTCATCAGCAGAACTTTCTGCCGCCGATCGCCCTCAAGGGCCGCACCATAGTATTCGTCGCTCAGACCGTTGTGGTACTTGGCCGCGCTGTCGAAGAAGCTTACTCCGAGGTCCATCGAGCGATGAATCATTTGGATGGCATTCTCTTTGCCGGCTTTTGCCATGTGAAAGCCACCTAAGCAAAAGCGGGAGACCTCGAGGCCCGATTTTCCGAGTGTGCGGGTAGGCATTTCTCCTTGTGCGGCCAACGCCGAATACGAGTGTGCCGCTAGCGCGCCCACGACGGTGGATTTGATGAAGTGTCGCCGTTGAATGGTTGCCATTTGGTGATTAGGTTATCAAAGACCGTGCCGCGCCCGATGCGACGATAATCGGGAAGGGGTACGGTTGGCTTTGGTGTGTTGCACAAGAAAAACACTCGATGACTGAGGCAGCAGAGTCGAGCCCGAACGCGGTGTCGAATGAAAGATGTAGCCGGTGCGAGCGAGGGCTTCGCACAGGCCGGCGCTTCGCCATGATTGACGGCGAAGGGCCGATTTGTACCCGTTGCGCGATGATTGACGGCGCAATGCTTCGGCGCTCCGCAATCGTCCCGGCGCTCGTCGGTACACTACTCGTCCTCCTAAACCAAGGGGACGTTATGTTGGCACCCGGGCCGCTGGCGCCTTCGCTTTACTGGCGGATTCCGGCGACCTTTCTGGTGCCTTATTGCGTTGCAACATACGGCACGCTCGCTAACGCGCGACAGTAGCGTCGATGGCTACTGGCTCGGTAGGGCAAAGGCGAACACGGCGGACTTACTAACGATAGCGACGTACTGTTTGCCGCCGATCGCGTAGCTAATCGGGCTCGACCGGACCGTGCCCCCCAAGTTGAAATGCCAAAGCACTTCGCCTGATTTGGCATTCGCGGCGATGAATTGGCCCTCGCGGCTTGAGAAGAATACCAGCGCACCGGCTGTCGTCATCGCTCCGGCGTGAACAACGTCGCCGGGGCTGATCAACGGGATTCCCCAGACCTTTGCACCGGTCCGCGGGTCGAGCGCGCGCAAGGCGTGGTACGCGGGCGGATCGGCTGGGTCCGCCGCTCCGCCCGTTGGGTAGTAAACCAGGCAGTGGTCGCGAGCGACCACGTAGAACAAGCCGGCCTCTGGATTAAACGCCGGGGCGTGCCAGTTAGCACCGCCATTGATGTCGGGGCACACTTTTGCCCCTTCGGGAGTCGGTTTCGTTCCCTCTCGAACGATCGGACGACCCTCGGGCGTGAAGCCCGATGCCCAGTCTTGTTTGGCAAACGCCGCCGCGTGGAGGAAATCACCAGTGGTGCGATCGAGCGCGTAGAAAAACGCGTTGCGATTAGCCTGGAGGACTAGTTTACGCTCTTTGCCGTCGATGACGATGTCCGCGAGCAAGGGCGTTTCGTTGGCGTCCCAATCGTGGGTGTCTTCGGGCGTGAACTGATAGTGCCAGACGATCTCGCCGGTCTCGGGACGCAAGGCAAGTAACGAATTGGTGTAGAGGTTGTCGCCTTTGCGGTCGGCGGCATTAAAGGCGTTTGGACCTGGGTTCCCAATTGGCCAATAGAGAAGGTTGGGCTCGAGATCGTAGGCTCCCGTCGTCCACGGCGCTCCGCCGCCGCGCTTCCATGAGTCGTTGTCCGCCGGCCAAGTTTCGTGACCTGGTTCACCCGGTGCGGGGATTGTATTGATTCGCCAAACCAATTCACTGGTCGAAACGGAGTATGCGTCGAGATAGCCGCGGAGCGATCCCAGATCGCCGCCGCGAACGCCGATAATAACGAGGTCATTAACGACGAAGGGCGCTCCAGTCGTATTGCTGATTTGCTCAACGTCGCTAACGACAGCGGTCCAAAGGCGATTGCCCGTGCGCGCGTCGAGCCCGACCAGCCTGCCGTCTGAAGTTGCCATAAATACGCGGTCGCCGAGCAATGCGAAGCCGCGATTCCAGTTGTTGCGGTGGTCCGGGTGTTCGGGGACGTAGAGGAGTTCCCAAATGGGGCGTCCGGTTCGCGCATCGAGCGCGTGGCCTTCTTCGCCGCCTACAGTGACGTACATGTAGCCGTCTTTTAGCAGCGGCGTGGATTCACTGCGAGGCGGTAAGCGTGGAAACTGATAGACCCACTCCACTTTGAGTGTCGCGATATTGTCGCCATTGATTTCGGCGAGTGGGCTATAGCGGCGCGACGTGTTGTCGCGGTCGTAACCAAGCCAGTTAGCGGGGTCTCGATAGCGCCGTTCCAGCGGTTGGGCTTCGAGAGACGAGCCGCCGGCAAACAGCGCAAAGGCTATCAGCCCAGACGCTACGGCCGTGAGGTTTAGGTGGCGCATATTAATAATTGCCGAAACCTTTTTCATAGTGCAAAGTCGGCTGTCGCTGGCGATCGAGAAACGCTAGAAGATTCTGCAGTTCGGTTTCGTCGAGGCGTCGACCGTAGTTCCCGGGCATCAACGACTGTGATTTGAGATCGACGGCTCTTAGGCCCGGTCTGTCGAGCGAGACGCGCAGCAGAGTCGTCGTTAGGAATTGGATCGTGAAGTTGTCTTCGTTCTTGATGACGCCGTTGTGGCTGCGGCCGGCTTGGTCAATGATCAGCGCAGCTTTGTAACCGGGCAATATAGATTTGCTGGGGTCGAGGATTGCTTCCGTGGTGCGTTGTAGCGCAATTCCACTGAGGTCAGGCCCTAGGATCCCGCCATGTCCGCCGATCATGTGGCACTTGCGGCAACCGATGTTGTCGAACACTTGACGACCGTTGTCGATGTCGCCTTCGACTGGTGCCTGGGCACCGGGCTGGGTAAGGCTGCGCAAGTACGAAACGATCTGCCAGGTTTGGTCAGCGGAGATTCCGAGTGGCACCATCTCTGTGCCGGGGATACCGGTTTTGATGGCATCGAAGAGCGGGTTTAGGTCTTGGTCGGCGACTCTTTGGCCGCGATGGAGATCCGGTCCTCGACCGCCCTTGGCATCTACCCCATGGCAGCCGGAACAGCGACTCTGGAACTGTTGCTTGCCGAGTTCGATCACCTGCGGATCGCGCTCGTAGGGGTTAGTTGCAGCGTACGAGACGAACGACCAGAGTAGAACCGCGATTGCCGCTCGAAACATCGAGTGGTCTATTTTCGCACGGGGACATGGTCGTAACTGAACAGTCGTTACACTAATCGAAGGTAGATTTATTGGCGTCAGGCAAACTGCCCAGGAGAATCCGCGATGAGATATGTGGCTCAATTCGTCCCGATATTGATGTTCTTAATTGCCGCTGTGGGGTCGGCCGACGTGAAAACGCGCGAAGCGACGACGATGGAGTTTCCGGGGCTGCCAAAGATGATGCGAATGATGATCAACAGGTCGGCCGGCGGAGGCGTTCAAGAAACGATTCTCTCAGGCGACCGCTTGTACTCGATTACGGACGGCAAAACGGGCCAGCTCATTGATCGCAAAGAAAAGGCAATTTACGAGGTCGAGATCAACAAGAAGCGCTATCGCAAGACGACCTATGCGGAGTACCGCGAGCGGCTCGAGAAAGCGCAGGACGCGCTGGCGAATCTTAAAATGGGCGGCGGCTCTGGGTCGCCAAACGCTCAGCCTGAGAAAAAGATGACCGTTGACGTTGACGTCGTGGCCGGTGCGGACGACAACCGAAACGGAGTCGCGTGTAAACATCAGACGATCACGATCAGCTTCCATGAAGAAGGCAAATCGCTCGATGAGGCCGGCGGCATGAAGCTGGTTAGCGACCAATGCATCGGGCCGGCGGTTCCCGAGCAATTCGAAATCGCGGAATTCATGCGCGAGTTTCTTGACGAGATTGGGCTGATGTCGCTCGATTCGGCTACTGGCGCTCTATCAGGGATGTACGGCGGAATGAAGCCGCTGATAGAGAAGTTGGCCGAGAACGCAAAAACGCTTGGCGGAACGTCTTATGCAACGACCACCGAAATGTTCACTTATCCCGATCCAAACGCTCCTCAGGCGCAGGGCGCAAGCGCGCCGTCGCTTAAGGAGGCTCTCGGCGGGCTGGGCGGCTTTGGCGGATTCGGCCGGAAACGCAAGGATGAGCAACAGCAGCAGCCTGGGGCAACAGCAGTACGGAGCGGGCCAAATTTACTTACGCGAATGCAGTCTGATCTGCAGTTGATCACCACCGACGTCAGCCCGGATGAAGTTGAAATTCCCGCGAACTTCAAGCAGCGCAAGTAACTTCGACGATCTCGCACAATCAACGTAAGTCGTTGATTCCTAAGTGGTTGACTTGTGTTAACTAGTTGTAAAGTGGGTTTAACATAGGTTTTACCGGACGATAATAACCAATCCTGCCACCAATCTCGTCTTGATGGCCAGACCGTCGACTTACAGACGGTCAAGAAGGCAGGATTTGGAATGACCGTTGACCCCGAAATCATCCGACAGGCTCAAACCGGCGACGAGGCGGCGTTTGGCACCGTTGTTCAGACTTACAAGCAGCGCGTATTCGGGACGGTATATCGCATGCTCGGTCGCCGCGACGACGTCGAGGATGTTGGCCAAGACGTTTTTATTCGTCTGCATCAGTCGCTAGGGCAGCTGCGCACGGTCGAGGTCTTTGAGACTTGGCTGTACCGGTTGACGATAAACACCGTGTATGACTACCTGCGCAAGAAGCGTCGGCGTTGCGACGTGCCGTTGGCGGATCTGAGCGAAGAGCAGATCCGACTCGCTGATGCGGCGGCGGGCGGAAAAGATATGGCGATTTCACGCCGCCAGACTGAGGCAAGCGATCTGTTGCGATCGCTGTTCGTGAATGTTTCCGACGAGGACAAGAAGTTGCTGACGTTGAAGGAAGTGCAGGGGCTCACGCTCAAGGAGATGAAGGGCATTTACAACTCGAACGAGAATGCTCTGAAAGTGCGGCTGTTTCGCGCCCGAAAACGGGTCTGCCGCGTTCACGATGAGATGATGGCGGCGCAGGCTGTTATCTAGTCTGTAGTTTTGATCAGACTAAGCGGCGTGTTGGGCCCCGCGCTGTTAACCCTGTTTAAAGGGCGCTGGAATTTGATCTTTCCACGCTTGCGAGTCAGCGAGGGTGACGTTTTTTCCTTGCGTATGGTGGAGCGCGAGCGCAACGCTCGCTAGCATGTAGGAGATAATGAGCCCGCGCCAGCTAAGCCGCGCGGCCCTAGATCGTCACATTCAAACGAGACTTATCCCTAACAGCTTTACCCAGGAGCAACGACCAAATGGAAAATCGCCGAGAAATGTTCGCCCTCATGGGAGCCGCCCTGGCGGGCGCAGTCCCCGCCAGCGCCAAAGTCAGCGACGACGTACTCAGTGAAGGTTCAGCTAACCTTACGCGCCATCCCTTCGGCGACCAGCGAGTGTACTTCAAAGGCGACACCGAGGAAGTCAACCTATTCGAATGCGGCAGCCTTGAGCTGAAACCCGGCGCGACTCCGCATCCCCCACACCAGCACCCCGAGGAGGAGATCCTAATCGTGGCCGAAGGCGGCGGCGAAATTTTCCTTAACGGCAAGACCATTCCCGCGCCGACTGGCACGATCCAGTACTGCAAAGGCAACGCCCCTCATGGCATCTTAAACACCGGTGACAAACCACTGCTTTTCTATTACGCGAAGTGGGCAAAGAAGTAGGCCCGAGCGGTGCTTTTCAGGAGAAGCAGCCTGACCACCGGATCACGGTGCGCCCTCGCGGGCTGTATTCTCTCCGCAACCCTACTCGCCTCCGATCTTGAGAAACTAGCCGCGTTCGACGCAGCGCCCGGCGACGAATCGCGGATCATCGCATACATTGCTGAACAAGTCGGCGGCGATCAGCAGATCGACAACACGGGCTCACTAACAACGTCGTTCGGAGGCGGCGCGCCGCACATCCTACTGGTCGCCGGCATCGATGAGCCAGCCTTTGTGGTTTCTGGAATTGACGACGAGGGATACCTCAGGCTTGAGCCGCTTGCGGAACCGCGCCCGCACTACAATTTCGACAAATTTTTTACGGGACAACACGTCCATGTCACAACGAGATCAGCGAAGACCCTCCCAGGCGTGGTTGCGGCCCCGTCGGTCCATTTCGCCTCGAGCCGCGGCTACTCGTCGACGGCATCAAAGGGACTCTTCGTAGACATCGGCGCGTCCGACTCGGAACAAGTCGCCGAGGCCGGCGTCGCAATCCTCGACCGCGTAACGTTGGCCAAACAGCCCTCCTGGATTGCGGCGGACATTCTCGGATCGCCGTGGCTTTCGAGTCGATCCGGAGCCGCCAGCCTGCTGGTACTCGCCGATCGTTTGAAGAATGAACCGCCGGCTGGAAAAGTAACGCTCGCGTTTGCAACTCAGCAGCACTATCACAACGCCGGGCTTAGTCGCATTCTCAACCGGACCAAACCCGACCGTGCTATACACATAGCGCCCCACGGCGAAGAAGCATCCGGTGTAGCCGCGGCCTCTGGCTATTCCTCCTCGCTGGCGGAAGAGCTACGCAATCTTGCGGACAAGAGCGGCGACAAGCTGGAGAAACGGTCGACGCCGAACTTCTCCTTCGGACCCTTCGGAACCGCCGAAGTCTGGCCTGACCCTGAACAATCCGCGATTCTTCTGCCGGCGGTTCGCAACGGCGGAACACCTGTAGCGTCCGTCTCGGTACTAGAATTGGCGCGCCTGGTAAATCTCTTGGAATCCGTAGTCGGTCTGGCACCAAGGCAAGTCCAAACAATCGCGAAGGAGTTTCGCGGGCCCGCGGCGGAGCGCCAGCCGCCTGCCCAAAACCCTCGCTCGACGTTCGAACAATCCGTGAAGAGCCTCGTCGAAACCGGCGGAGTCAGCGGAGCCGAATCGCCAGTGCGAGATCGAATCCGCGAGCTGATCGGCGATTTCGGCGCCACCGAATCTCAAATCGACGACAAGGGAAACTTAGTGGTCCAACTGGGGAAAGGTGAGAGCCCCAGCGCCATCTTCATCGCCCACATGGATGAGATCGGCTTCGCGGTGCAACGCATATCGGCCGCCGGCGCCATCCTCACCGATACAAAAGGGGGCGGCGACACCGATCTATTCGCTTGGCACCCGATGACGATCCACACCGCAAGCGAGCCGGTTCCCGCCCAAATGACTAGGCACGGCAATATCGAAGTCGGCGCAACCGCCGCCGACGAAGTTGCCGCGCTAGGGGTCTCCACCGGGGATTCCGTCACGGTTCCCAAGACGTATAGCCGGCTCCTAGGGTCGCGAGTCAGCGCCCGCTCTCTCGACGACCGCCTAGGCTGCGCGGTATTGGTCGAGGCCCTGCGAAAACTTGCGCCCGACGCTCGCAATTCGACGGGTTCCGTATGGTTCGTTTTCAGTGTCGAAGAAGAGGTCGGCCTAGTCGGCGCCGAACACATAGCCGCCAACTCTAGCCCGACGCGAGTCTACCCCGTCGACACGTTTGTGACCTCCGACACTCCACTTGAAGACCGTCGCATCGCCTACGCTCGGCTTGGCGCCGGCCCGGTTCTTCGCGCTCTCGATAACAGCGGACTAACGCCACGAGCGGAAGTCGAGCGAGTGGTGGATATTGCCCGCCGCAACACGATCCCGATTCAAATCGGAGTCACTGCCGGAGGAAACGACGGCTCGAAATTCACGGCCTCCGGCGCGCTAAACGTGCCCATCGGGTTTCCGTTACGCTACGCCCACACGCCCGCCGAAACCGCCGACCTACGTGACGCTGAAGCCGCCGTCGAGCTAATTGTCGTTCTTGCCCGCGAAGAGCTTTAGGCCCGCGCGACTTGGCCGTCGCTATGGCATCATGAAGCCGTGGACGAACTTGCGCGGTTGCTTCGCTACGTTCGCCCCTACACCCCTCGGTTGGTCATCGCAGTAGCGCTGATGGCCGTCGTCGGACTCTGCCAAGCGGCGGTGGTCGTTCTGATCGGCCCGGTTATCGACCGCATTCTGAGTCCGGATGCCTCACAAGATCCTGTTGAGTTGATCACGATTCCGATTACAGGAACCCCGATCCATCTCAACGACCTGCTACCCGTCTCGCTAGGGGACGTTTGGACACTCGTTGCCGTTGCGCTAGTC
This sequence comes from Bryobacterales bacterium, assembly GCA_965247305.1. Classification (GTDB taxonomy): domain Bacteria; phylum Acidobacteriota; class Terriglobia; order Bryobacterales; family UBA6623; genus CATQHP01. The sequence continues at coordinate 7,642,050 of OZ252030.1, forward strand.
GTTGTTTTCGTCGTCAAGGGCCTGTGTGATTTTACGGCGAACTACCTCGTGAACTACGCGGGGTTTTCGGGCGTACGAGACATGCGCAACGACGTTTATAGCGTCATTCTCAATCAGTCACCGGCATTTTTTCAGACGAAGAATACAGGGAACCTAATTTCGTCGTTGGTCAGCGACATCGAAAAGGTGCAATCGGCGTTCTCGCATTTCCTTGCTGATCTGATGCGGCAATTTTTTACCGCCTCGGCCCTGCTGTTCTTGTTGGTTCAGCGCGATTGGAAGCTTGCGGCGGCCAGCCTGATCGTTTTGCCGCTGGTGCTGCTGCCGACGTCTCGCATAGGGAATCGGCTGCGGGTGGCAACTCGCCGCGCGCAGGATCACCTGGCGGAACTCGTCCAAATCATGCACGAGACGATTTCAGGCAATCGCGTGGTCAAGGCGTTTGCGATGGAACAGTTCGAGGTGGGTCGCTTTGAAAAGCGCGCCGAGAGCCTATTCCGAGCGAATATGCGCTACGTGATCCAACAGGCGATGGCGTCACCACTGATTGAGATTCTCGGTGCCGTGTTGATCGTCGGGTTACTGGCATACGTTCGTCAGCGCATCGTTTTAGGCGAAATGACCGCCGGACAGTTCGTAAGCTTTCTCACCGCGCTTCTGATGCTCTTCCAGCCGGTTAAGCGGCTCAATGGCATCTACAACATCTTTCAACAGGCGCTTGGTTCGGCTCAGCGGGTGTTTGAATACATCGATCACCCTCACGACGTCGAGGAAGCGTCGGCGCCTTTGGGCATGGAGCCGTTCGCTCATTCGATAGAGTTCGAAAACGTAACCTTCTCCTACCCTGGCTCGGAAACTGAAACAGCGCTGCTCGAGATCAACCTCACAGTGAAAGCCGGCGAGGTCGTGGCGCTGGTGGGCCCAAGCGGTTCAGGCAAGAGCACGTTGATGAACTTGCTGCCCCGCTTTTTCGATCCACAAAAGGGGCGCATTCGGATCGATGGCCGCGATCTCCAAGGCCTGAGTCTCGATTCGTTGCGGCAGCAAATTGCGATCGTGACGCAAGACACGTTCCTATTCGACGACACGCTGCGCAACAACATCGCCTACGGCCGGCCCGACATCCCTTTAGAGAAGGTTCGCTCAGCAGCCCGTTCAGCGATCGCCGACGAGTTTATTGACGCATTGCCCAACGGCTATCAGACAGACTTAGGCGAGCGCGGACAGCGGCTAAGCGGAGGTCAGCGCCAGCGTATTTCGATTGCTAGGGCTCTGCTCAAGGATGCGCCGATCCTGCTGCTCGATGAGGCGACTTCGCACCTGGACAGCGAGGCCGAATCACTTGTTCAACAAGCGCTATCGAATCTGATCGAGGGCCGCACTGTAATCGTAAGCGCCCATCGGCTTTCGACGATTCGTTCCGCGCACAAAATTGTCGTGCTCCAAGAAGGTCGTATCTTAGACAGCGGAACGCACGAAGGCCTGTTGCGAACCTGCCAGCTCTACCGCCGACTCGTGAAGCTACAATCGGTTGAAGTTTAACCCCCGCTCGATGGCTTATTCGATGACAGGCTACGCCCAGGCCGAGGGCTCAGCCAACGACCTGCAACTGACGGTCACGATTCGTAGCGTCAACCATCGATTTCTCGATCTGAAGCTCCGAACGCCGCCCGAAGCCGATCCACTCGAACCCGAGATACGGCGGCGTGTGAAGGCGAAGGTTCAGCGCGGCAGTGTTCAGATCAGCGTGAATATGGAGTCCGCCGCGCCAGCCACGGTTCGAGTGGACCAGGCGCTCGTTACGGCTTATCTTGATGCGTATCGGGCTATCGCCGGCGAGAACGGCATTGCAGCCGACCCAGATCTGAACGCAATTTTAAGGTTGCCGGACGCCATCTCGATCGACCGCGCTGAGTGTGCGGAACACGCCTTTAAGGCCCTGCTATTCGAAACGCTCGATGAGGCACTCGATCGACTGAATGAAGCTCGTCTGATCGAAGGCCGCACCATCGTGGCCGATCTTGAAGCGAGGTCTACCACGATCGGCAACGAAGTCGATCAGCTCGGCGATCGAATGGAGGGAGTGAACCGGCTCTACCTAGAACGGCTAGAGAGTCGTCTGGGCGCGCTGTTGGCCGATTCGAAAATCGAAGATCAGCGACTGCTGCACGAGGCGGCCATCATGGCTGAGCGCACTGACATCGCCGAAGAGCTTCAGCGCCTAGGAGCGCACGTCATCAAGCTGAAGGCAACCCTCGCCGGGACTGCTGAGATCGGCAAGCAGCTCGACTTTCTTGCTCAAGAGATGAACCGCGAGGCGAGCACCATGCTCTCAAAGACTAATCCGCTTGGGTCTGACGCGCTGCCTGTGACGGAGGCAGGACTGCGGCTCAAGGCTGAGATTGAGAAAATTCGCGAGCAAGTGCAAAACGTCGAGTGAGCCCCGGTCTGGAATAATTACCCATTCATGTCGATTGTGTTCATCATCTCGGCGCCCTCGGGCTCTGGAAAGTCAACCTTGGTCAATCGTCTCCGTGAAAGCGACACGTCGCTCGTGTTTTCAACGTCGGTAACCACGCGCTCGCCGAGAGCAGGTGAAATCGACGGCGACGCTTACGATTTTGTCAGTGTTGAGAAATTCAACCAGATGCGCGACGCCGGGGAATTGCTTGAGTCGGCCGAAGTGTTCGGAAATTTTTACGGTACTCCGCGCTCGGCGCTCGATCGTGCGCTTCAAAACGGCAAGGATTTGATTCTGGACATCGACGTGCAAGGTGCGGCACAATTAAGGAAGACACTCCCCGACGCGGTCACGATATTTATCCTGCCGCCGTCCCGACAAATTCTCGAACAACGCCTGCGAGACCGCTCATCCGATAATGATGAGGTGATCGAGCGTCGATTGAGTGAAGCGGCCGGCGAAGTAGGGAACTATGAAGCGTATGAGTATGTGTTGGTGAACGATCAACTTGAGGCGTCCGCCAAGCAGCTTTACGGGATATTGCTTGCTGAGCGGGCACGAAGGCAATACGTCAGCGGAAAGATCGACCCGATACTTAAGAGTTTCGAACGAAGCGAACCAAACGAGGCAAACAAATGAGCAAGAAAAAAGTTGTGAAAGCCAAAGCTGTAGCAGCTGAAGTGGAGCACGTTAAGCCTCCCGATCAAGCCTGGTTTATCCCAACCGATGAAGAGCAGGGCGTCTATCGGTTCATCTTGGCTGCTGCCCGGCGCGCTCGCCAACTGCAAGGCGGAGCACGGCCGCTGATATCGACGACTTCGCGCAAATCCACGAAGATCGCCATGGAAGAAGTTCGCACCGAGGCGGTTGCCGTCGAGATCATCCCCGAGGGCGAGCCCTGGCCACCGGCGGCGCCGATGGCGTTCGAACAAGACATGAACCCAGACCCCAGGGCTGTATTCTTGCCAACCGAGTAGCGGATCACCCAAACCCCGCGGAATCATCGACCGCCAAATGACGGCGGAGTTGATCCAAATCAACAATGTGTCGGGCGCCTTCAGCGTCATTCCGGCAGAAGAAACCGAGGCGCGGACGGAATTCCACGCTTTCGTTGAAAGTAGCCATCGGGTTTGAGGTCATGGCTCGCATACGGCAAGATCCGTGGGGCCAATCGAGCCAATCGTCTCTCACTAGACATGCGTAACAATAGTTAACCCTTCCGTAAATAACTTCTGGTAGACTCGAAGGTTTCCAACTGGAATCTGGAGGATTACTACGATGTCGATTGGCCAAAGCCTTATTCAAGAAATCGAGCAGGAAGCTGCAACCACTAGTACTTACTTGCATAAGTACTACGTAGTATGACAAGCTGGGGCATGCCCAGGCCCGCGACCGCGATCACGTTGAGTTCGGAAGAAGAGCAGACGTTGCGTCACTGGGTCCAGGCTCACAAGACGGAACGGCGCATGGTCGAGCGAGCTCGGATCGTGCTGTTGGCTGCCGCCGGCGCTGCCACCAGCGCCATCGCCCAGCAACTCAACACACCGCCGTCGCGGGTGTCGAAGTGGCGCCTGCGCTTTGCCGAGCAGCGGCTGGCGGGCCTCGTCGACCGGCCCCGCTCGGGCAAGCCGGCGCGTTACGACGAGGCCACCCGCAAGCGCATTTTGACGATGCTCGATCAGCCCCCGCCGGAAGGTCACGCCACCTGGACGGGCACGCTGCTGGCCGCGGCGCTGGGCGACGTCAGCGATCATCAAGTCTGGCGGGTACTCAAGCGGCAGGGCATCTCGCTGCGGCGACGACGCAGTTGGTGTATCTCGACCGACCCGGAATTTGCGCGCAAGGCCGCCGATGTCGTCGCTCTATATCTCGACCCGCCGGAGAACGCCGTCGTGTTGGCGGTCGATGAGAAACCCAGTATTCAAGCACTCGAGCGGGCACAAGGTTGGCTGCGGCTGCCCAACGGCAAGGCCTTGACCGGTTTCTCTCACGGCTATAAACGCCATGGCACAACAACGCTGTTCGCCGCTCTGGAGGTGGCCACCGGTTGGATTACCGCCGACCATTACCAGCGCCGCCGCCGGCGCGAGTTTCTCGACTTCATGAATCAGTTGACGGATCTCTACGACGGCTTCGAAATCCACGTCATCTTGGACAATCTCAACACCCACAAACCCCGCCATGACCGCTGGCTGCAACGCCATAAGAACGTGCATTTTCACTACACGCCAACTTATAGCTCTTGGCTCAATCAGATCGAGGTATGGTTCAGCATTCTCAGTCGCCGGGCGCTGCAAGGCGCCAGCTTCACATCGCCCCGCCAGGTACGCGAAGCGATCGACAAATTTGTCCAGGCCTACAACCGCGACGCCACGCCCTTCCAGTGGACCAAGACCACCGTCACCCCTCGCGATTTATCTCATAATTATTATAACTTACGCAGGTAAGTACTAGGCGTGTTCTCGAACGTGTACCCGCCGACAAGCTCTCCTGGAAACCCCACGAGAAATCGATGAGCATGGGACAACTCGCCTTGCATGTCGCCGGAGTTCCCGGCGTGGTCACTGACCTCGTCTCCGTGGATTCGGTTGAGATTCCGGAGTTTCAACAAGCCGAAGCGGGCAGCTCGGATGAGATCTTAAGCGCCCATGACGCAGCTATTGCGAAGGCTACCGCATATCTCGCCGCATTAAGCGACGAATCAGCGATGTCGCCTTGGAAGGCCACGGCGGGCGGACAAACCATGATGGAGGTTCCGCGCATCGGCATCATTCGCAGCATCATGCTCAACCACTGGTATCACCACCGCGGCCAGCTCTCCGTCTACCTGCGCCTTACCGGTACGCCGGTTCCGTCGATTTATGGTCCCAGCGCCGACGAGAATCCATTCGCGGCCTAGATTTCTTGCTGTGATAGAGTCACCCTGTGCGGGTGGCTCTATTACTGTTTGCCACGTTGTTCTGTTTCACGGCTGAAGCCCAGCTTAGCGGTTTTGGGAGCGCGGAGCTTAGTCGCTATACGTCAAACAGTCCCTTCACGCGAGGCCCCGACGGTCGCCCGGAAGTGCCCAAATATTGGTTGCGCCAGTTGGAGCGCCTCTCGGTCGCTGGCGTGGTCGCGGTCCTAGCGGAAGCGGGCTACCGGCACCAATTCGAGGACGGCTGGAAACTCACAAATCCCGGCAGTAAGCTGATCGGGCGAGCGTTCACCGTCCAGTTCATGCCCTTTCGGCCTGATCTCGACACTCTAATTGAATCGGAGGCCGCGGCTGCCGGACGCCACGCTCACGGCACTCACCGCGTCATCGAACAAGTTAGCCACGGCGATGTCGTCGTCGCCGACGTTATGGGCCGCATCGCGAAAGGCCAATTCGGCGGTGAAAATCTGATCCTCGGCCTATTCTTGGCCAGCGACAATGGCTTCGTCGTTGATGGATCGTTCAGAGATCTCGATGGCGTGGCCACTCTTGGGAGTCCCGTTTACTCGCGAGGGTATCACCCTGGCGTGCGAGGCGACGCCATGCTGACTGGCATCAATGTTCCAATTCGAATTGGCGGCGCCACGGTGATGCCAGGTGACGTAGTTTTTGGCGACCGCAGTGGCGTCGTGTTTATTCCGCCCAACCAAATTGCGCGAGTCGCTGCTAAGTTGGGGAATCAGGCGCTACAAGACGCGGTGGATCAGGGGGTTTTTCAGTGAAACTTAGTTTGTTCGCGTTGCTTCTCGTTCCGGTTGGGGCCTGGGCTCAGTCTCTCAGCGTCGAGGAATGGGAACCCAAGTCGACCTTGGTTACGGCTGAACATCTGGTGCCGAAGGCTAAGTTTCCAGTGATCGATGTCCACAGTCACCATAGAAATTCGACCACGCCGGAACGGCTGGAAGAGATCGTCGGCGAGATGGATGAGCTGAACCTAGGGGTTCTAGTCAATCTAAGCGGCGGGTATGGCGAACGCTTGAAAGAGACCGTTCGAAATTTCCCCGGGCGTCACCCCAAACGCTTCGCGGTTTTCGCCAACGTCGACTACAACGGAATCGGCTCCTCCGGTTGGGGTGCGCGAGCCGCCAAGCAGCTAGAAGATGACGTCGCCGCCGGCGCGCAGGGGCTAAAATTTTTTAAGAATTTCGGCATGAGCGTTGTCGACGCCGGTGGGCAACGTGTACCAGTTGACGCTCCCGTAATGAAGCCGATATTTGAGACGTGCGCGAAGCTCGATATTCCTGTACTCATCCACGTCGCCGATCCTGCTCCGTTCTGGCAGCCACACGATCGCTTTAACGAGAAGTGGCTTGAGCTCAAGCTACGGCCGCGCCGCAAGAAGACTGGCAGCCCCAGTTTCGATGACTTGATCGCCGAGAGGAACCGCCTGCTCGATCGGCATCCGGACGTCAAGTTCATCTTGGCGCACATGGGTTGGCATGGCGGTGACTTAGCCAAGCTGGGCGCGCTTTTTGACAAGCACCCCAACCTACACGTTGATATTGCCGCCGTCCTCTATGAGCTAGGCCGCGTGCCGACTAGCGGTCGCGAGTTTTTGATTCGATACAAGGACCGCGTGTTATTCGGCAAGGACTCCTACGCTCCAAGCGAATTCCCCTACTACTGGCGCGTGCTCGAGTCCCGCGACGAATACTTCGACTACTACCGGCGCTATCACGCTAACTGGCAGATGTACGGCCTGAGACTTCCCGACGACACACTGCGGGCCATTTATCACGGGAACGCGCTTCGATTGATACCACGCATCGACAAGTCGATCTTCCAGTAGATTTCGCTCAGCCGGGTGGATCGTCGCTCGCCAAGCGGCGGCGGATTTGATCTAGTGCGCGCGAAGCCTCAAGATCAGCAAAAATCACGTTGTCGAAGTACAACTCGAACGCCTCTTTCGCGCGAACGAAATCGCCGGCCTTAGCTAGATGAAATCCGAGCGTTCGCGCGCAGTTGGGCAGTATCGGCATGTGTTCAATGAAACCGCCGCAGGAGTTAACCAAGTGCTCAACCACCTGCGCTTTCGCGACTACATTCGCGGCAATCCACGCAGCACTCTCTTTGGTTCGTCGCGCAAACACCAGCGATTTCGCATCTTGCTGAACGAGCGCCCATTCTGAATCGCCTCGCAGCGTTTCGACGATCGGATAAAGCACCCCCGTCGAGTATTCAAAGGCGTTAGTAACCACAACATTGATGTCGTGGACCCGCAAAAGCTCGCGAGCGTTTCGCTGGGAGTAGAGAATCGCGCGATAGTCTTCGTAAACAGAGTCGTTCAATGCGCGCCCATCGATGAACGTCTTGCGCTCTGGACCCAGACGCCAGATCAAGTAGCCGCCGTACTCGTAGGAGTTAAACAAATTGCCAGGCGCGTTCTCCGCGAGCAGATCGGCGGCTGCCACCGGAAACTTCCACAGTGCGCCTCGGAGTTGGAACAGGGACCCCTGTGAGAATCCCCATCCAGTAGCGGCGCAGACGCAGCCAATCGCCACGGAGTTTAAGATCAACTGACGAGGCGGAACCCACTGTTTCAGCCACGGCCAACCGTATTTTGCAATAAACCAAGAGCCGAAGAACGCCAAGAAAATCGCGTTTCGAAATGCTAATACCGTCGCCGCGCCGAAGGCCACGAACAACAGCCAGTGCGCCCATCGAACTCGCCTCCAAGACGCCGGCATCACGGCGGCCGTAGCGAACAGCAGAATGCCAATCGAGTAGGGCGGCTCACCCCAAAGCGGCGGCTGCCGCCACTCGATCAGCGTCGACTGAATCGCACTAGTTTGGTAAGCCTGCAGCACCTCGACGATTCGCAGCCCGTTGGGGTTGAGCGCAAAGGCGACTACGCTGCATCCGGCGACGGTCCAAACTCGAGTTCGCAACTGCTGTGTCTCGCGCAGCGCCCCGACTGAGTAAGCGCCCAAGACGACAAATCCAAGAAAAAATCCGCCATGGCAATTTGCCCACAGGAGTGCCAGCGCTGGTATTGCCCATAATTCTTTAGTGATCACACCGGCATCGTGAAGCTCCAACAGCAGTACGAACGTCGCGACCATCACGAACGTAACCAATGTAGGTCGGTCAGACGCGAACATCGTCGCCAGAGGAACTCCGCCCAACACGGCGGCGACCGCTACTAGCGGCAGTCCCGTGTCGCGGTAGACAAGTAAACCCACAATCGCAAACATCGCGGACAAGAGTACGCCTTTCCAAAGCGACAGGCCCGCGAATCCCCCGACAGCGTAAACGCAGTACCAAACCACCTGAGCCAGCCATTCGTGAGTTAAATTAAACCGACGCACCATCGACTCACCCGCGTAAGAGTCGGCGCCGAGGTCGCTGGTGTAACTAAAGGGATCGGGGTCGGGCAGCGAGCCATTCTCTACGATCCACTCGCCGGTTTTCAGATGCCACCAAAAATCAGTGTCTGCGACTTCAGTGGAAAAGGTTCCAAGTAAGAAGAAAATCAGTAGCCCGGCGACAGCCCACTCGAACGGACGACCGGTCGTCCGTTGTTCAATCGGTTCCTCCTCCGCAACAGTAGCCGCTGGAGCTCGGCGTTTGAATTTTTTTGACAAGACAACCAGTTTCGCGCACTGCCAATGTACGCTACCGAGCCGTTGACGGAAAGTCAGCGCCACTGAGCAATCGCGGTGAACGCCAAACTCCCGTCAGAAGCCACGAAATTTGATGACAACCCCGCGCCATCGACTACGATAAATGGCTATGAACGTGAAACGCGAACGCCGAGCGAGAATCACCCAGCCAATGGCTCGGAAATCCGGCCGCCTCGAGCCCTGCACTTGGGACGAAGCAATCGATCGCGCCGCCAGCGGCTTTGCGAAGTCGGTCGAGAACCACGGCCCTACCACGTTCGGAATGTTCAGCTGCTCGAAGACAACGAACGAGCTAAACTACGCCGCCCAAAAATTCGTCCGAAGCGTCGTCGGCAGCAATAACATCGATAGTTGCAACCGTACTTGACACGCCCCAAGCGTCGTCGGTCTGGCGACAGCATTTGGGGCCGGAGGCGGTACCAGTTCCTACCAAGAGATTGAAGAAACTGACGTCATCCTGCTCTGGGGATCGAACGCCCGCGAGACACACCCGATCTTTTTTCACCACATCTTGAAGGGCGTTCACAATGGCGCGAAAATGTTCGTGGTCGATCCACGCCGCACCAGTTCAGCGCAGTGGGCCGACCGCTGGCTCGGAATCGATGTAGGCACCGACATAGCCCTTGCGCATGCCGTCGGGCGAGAAATTCTTGCCGCCGGACTAGAGAATAAGCAATTCATCGCGCACGCCACGAGTGGCTATGAAGCCTATCGAGAGTTCGTCCAACCGTTCACGCTAGACTACGCCGAGCGTGAGACAGGCGTACCCGCCTCGGCCATCCGCGAGCTAGCGCACGCCTATGCCCAGGCCGGCCGCGCACAGCTTTGCTGGACCCTCGGTATCACCGAGCATCACAATGCCGTCGACAACGTTTTAGCCTTGATCAACTTGTCTCTGCTCACCGGCCACGTCGGCCGCTACGGCTCTGGGCTGTGCCCCATTCGTGGACAAAACAACGTGCAAGGCGGCGGCGACATGGGAGCCCTGCCTGACCGCCTGCCCGGCTTTCAACATGTCGAAAACGAAGCACTGCGAGAAAAGTTCGAAATAGTCTGGCAGCGGCCAATCCCCTCGAAAAAAGGTTGGCACCTCAGCGGGATGTTCGACGCGATGGAGCGCGGCGAATTGACCGCCGTTTACGTGCTGGGCGAAAACCCCGTCAGCTCCGAAGCCGACAAAACCCGCATCTTGAAACTCATGCACGGTCTCGAGTGTTTGGTCGTCCAAGACATCTTCCTGACCCAGACCGCTGAGATAGCCGACGTTGTCCTGCCGGCGAGCGCCGGCTGGGCGGAGTCCGAGGGGACCGTCACGAGCAGCGAGCGCAAGGTGCAGCGAGTCCGCCGAGCCACGACTCCGCCGGAGGGCGCAAGAGACGATCTCGAAATCTTGTTCGCTGTAGCAAACGCGATGGGCGCCGGCTGGGGCAGTTCCGATCCCGAGACCCTGTGGAACGAGCTAAGAAGCTTAAGCCCGATGCACGGCGGGATGAGTTACGAGCGCCTCGAAAAATTAGGCGGCATCCGCTGGCCCTGCTTCGACGAAACGCACCCGGGTGAACAGTTCCTTCACGGGCGCCTCTGGGCCGAGCCGTTAATCGGACCACGCGCGCCATTCAGCCCAGTCGAAGACTCCCGTGCCGTCGACAAACTAGATTCCGACTACCCAATTCGTCTCACGACCGGGCGCCGACTCGACTCCTACAACACAGGTGTTCAAAGCGCGCTATTCTCGTCACCCCTGCGCCGCGAAGAAACCCTCGACCTCTCGCCTGAAGACGGCGACAGCCTAGGCCTCGAAGAGTACGAGAGAGTAACGATAAGATCGCGGCGAGGCGCGATCGAGGCGCCTGTCCGATTTGACCCCGGCCTGCGCCCCGGGCTCGCCTTCATGACGCCTCATTTTCCCGACCAGGTCGACATCAACATGCTGACGATTGACGCTGTCGACCCTAAAGCCGGCACCGCCGAATTCAAAGCCACAGCAATCCGGGTTGATAAGATTGAGGCCCCGGTCGGTGGCGACTAACGGACAGCATCGGAGCGACTGATTGGATCTTCACTTCACAGCGGACCAGCCAACCGCAGCCGAAATTTCAGCGGTTGATTCCGTGTTGGGCATTGCCACCTCGCGCTGGGCTGGCGGAAGCCGAGCCGATAACGAAGCCCAAACCGCCTCTCGAAGTCGCGCTGATCGCCACTTGCTGCTACCGGTCCTTCACGCTATTCATGCGCGCGCGGGTTTCACCAGCCGCGGCGCGCTCAACTACGCCTGCTTGCGCCTCAACGTCCCACCCGCGGAGGCATTCGGAGTCGCCGATTTCTACTCGTTGTTTTCGATGAAACCCCGGCCGCCCGTCGTGGCGCATGTCTGCGACGACATCGCCTGCCAGGCGAATGGGGCCATGGAGCTGTGCGCGCAACTCGAGGCCGATCTGGGGCCTGCGGGTGAGCCCTGCCATGGGGGAAACTCGACGTGGCTTCGCAGCCCGTGCCTCGGCCATTGCGAGCGTGCCCCCGCCGTACTGCTGGCGGCCGCGGGTGAAAGACCTCGTGAGTTTGTGATTGCTCCCGCAACGCCCGCATCCACCGCCAGCCATCTGGATACGTTGACCGAATCCGCTATCAATCCACCTCCAATCGAGGTGTCCGTGCCTCAAGCCGGTCAGCCCCAACTTCAGCTCCTAAGACGCGTTGGCGTAGTAGACCCCGAAAGCCTCGAAGGCTACCGAGCGGAAGGTGGATTCGCCGCGCTCGCGAAAGCTCGTGAAATGGGCGGCGAATGGGTCATCGCGCAGCTTCTCAAATCCAACTTAGTCGGGCGAGGCGGCGCTGCTTTCCCGGCCGGCCGTAAATGGCAAGCCGTTGCCGCTCACAGCGGGCAAAAATACGTAGTTTGCAACGCCGACGAATCCGAGCCTGGTACCTTCAAAGACCGTGTCTTAATGGAAGGCGACCCGTTGGCCGTAATCGAGGCGCTGGCAATCGCGGGGTTTGCCGCCGGCTGCCAGAAGGGATTCATCTATATCCGTGGCGAATACCCGCTAGCCACCAAGCGACTACAGAACGCAATCGACGCAACGCGCCACGCCGGCCTGCTCGGCGCGGACTTCGACCTGGAGATCCGCCGTGGTGCCGGTGCCTATATTTGTGGCGAAGAAACGGCGTTGTTTAACTCAATCGAGGGTTTTCGCGGCGAGCCGCGCAATAAGCCTCCGTACCCGACCGATGTTGGGCTTTTCGGGCGTCCCACTCTTGTCAACAATGTAGAAACGTTGGCCAATGTACCGCGAATCGTGATGAAAGGCGGAGACGACTTCGCCGCAAGCGGAACGGAAGCGTCTGCCGGACCAAAGCTTTTCTGCCTGTCCGGCCACGTCGCCAAGCCCGGCGTCTACGAAGCGGAGTTCGGAATCACCGTCCGCGAACTGATCGACCTAGCCGGCGGAATATCCGGCAGCGGGAAGCTCCAGGCAGTGCTAGTTGGTGGAGCGGCCGGTGCGTTCTTGTCGCCAACGGAGCTCGATGCTCCATTTACATTCGAGGGCATGCGAGCCGTAGGCGCAACGGTTGGCTCGGCGGTAGTCATGCCGTTCGACGACACGGTCGATCTCAAGAAGATCCTGCTGCGGATCGCCGAATTTTTCCGCGACGAATCGTGTGGTCAGTGCGTGCCATGCCGGGTAGGCACGGTCCGACAGGACGAGCTGCTTAATCGCCTCGACAGTGGCAATCCCCTAGGGTCGCAAGCAAACGAACTCCAACTGCTAAAAGAAATCAGCCAAGTCATGCGAGACGCCTCAATCTGCGGACTCGGTCATACCGCCTCAAGCGCGGTCGAATCCGCACTCGCCCGCTTCCCGATATTTCACTAGCGAATCCATGAGCGAACAATCCAATCCCAACGCTCCCGATCTGAAGATCCCGGTACCGCGAGGTCCCATCCCGGTCGTGCCGGCCCGCGACGTCGCGACGGTCGAGTTGACGATCGACGGTCGTTCCGTAACCGTGCCCGAGGGCGCGACTCTGCTCGATGCTTGCCGCAAAGCCACGATCGAAACGCCAACCCTTTGCTATTTGGAAAACCTGACGCCAGTGAACGCCTGCCGCGTCTGCGTCGTCGAGCTTGAAGGCTCGCGGACTCTTGTGCCGTCGTGTTCACGCAAAGCAGAGGCGGGAATGTCGGTCCGTACCGACTCCGAGCGGGTACAGCTCAGCCGCCGCATGGTGCTCGAATTCTTGGGTTCCTCCACCAACACCTCGACCGCGCCCGATTTGCTGCGTTATATCGGGGAATACAAGGCCAACACAGAGCGCTACGGCGACGATTCCAAACAGCCGGCGACGGTCGAACAACCAGTCAAGATCGACAACGATCTGTACATCCGCGACTACGCCAAATGCATCCTTTGCTACAAGTGCGTTGAGGCCTGTGGCGCAGACGCCCAAAACACATTCGCAATCTCAGTCGCCGGCCGCGGCTTCGAAGCGGAAATCTCGACCGAATACGACGTGCCACTGACGGACTCGGCCTGCGTCTACTGCGGCAACTGCATCGGCGTTTGCCCAACCGGTGCACTGATGTTCAGCAGCGAACACCAAATGCGAGAAGACGGCACGTGGGACGAATCGAAGCAAGATCAAACCGACACCATCTGCCCCTACTGCGGTGTCGGATGCACGCTTACGGTCCACACACAGGAAAGCGAAATCGTCAAAGTCTCATCCCCGTTAGACCAAGAAGTCACCAACGGTCATCTGTGCATCAAGGGCCGCTTCGGCTGGCAGTTTGTCCAGCCAAAAGAAGCGACGCCCGAGTGAGTTAACGCAATACCGCGCGGCCGGAATGTCCAATTGCCGCTCTACTCCCTAGTGTAGTGCGTCAATCAGATTGAACCTTAAGAAGAGCGGCTTTGCCGCGCTTGACCTTCTCAAGGGTGTCGGAAGCGGTAGCAGTCCAGATGAAGGGCTTGGGCTGCTGATTGTGTCGAGCGATGTAGTCTTCGATGGCGGTGGTGAGTTCGCCGACGCTACGAAAGACACCGTGGCGGATGCGCTTATCGGTGAGGTCTCGGAAGAACCTCTCCACCATGTTCAGCCACGACGCTGAGGTGGGCGTGAAATGGACGTGGAAGCGTTTATTGCGCTGCAGCCAGCGTTTCACCGTGGCGTGTTTGTGAGTGGCATAGTTGTCCACGATCAAATGGATCTGCTTGTCCTTGGGGGTCTGGTTTTCAAGCAAGCGCAAGAAGCGCAGCCATTCTTGGTGGCGGTGCTTGGGCATGCAGGTTCCGATCACCGAGCCGTCGAGCGTGTTGAGCGCGGCGAACAAGGTGGTTGTGCCGTTGCGTTTGTAGTCGTGGGTCATGGTCCGGCCGCGTCCCTTTTTCAGGGGCAGGCCGGGCTGGGTGCGGTCGAGGGCTTGAATCTGTGACTTCTCGTCGAGGCAAAGAACGAGGGCATGCTCGGGCGGGTTGAGATAAAGTCCGATGATGTCGTCGAGTTTTTCGGCGAAGCGCGGGTCGTTGCTGAGTTTGAAGGTCTTGACGCGATGCGGCTTGAGGCCGTGGGCGCGCCAAATGCGACCCACGGTGGAGGCGCTGACGCCGACCGCGGCGGCCATCGTGCGGCGGCTCCAATGGGTGGCGTTGGCTGGCGTTTCGCGGGTCGTCTTGTGGATGATCTGTTGCACTGTTGGGGAGCAGATGGCGGGCTTACGGCCGGGCCGCGGGGCGTCCTTTTCGATGCCGGCGACGCCGGATTCAAGAAAACGGCTTCGCCAGCGCGCCACCAACTGACGCGAGACCGACAGCTGCGCGGCAATCCGTTTGTTCTCAAGACCGTCGGCGGCGAGCACGATGATCCTGGCTCGCAACGCCAGACGAACAGCGACCCGACGACCGTTCGCGTAGCGCTCCAACTGCCTACGCTGCTCCTGCGTCAATGGGACTGGCTCTGCTCTTCGCATCCGTGTGCCTTCTACTAGTAAAGGCGACACGAAGATACTATAAGTTACATTATTTATGGCGCACTACACTAGGTGCAGTTGCCATAGAAGCCGAGGCGTGGACGGAAGTCCACGCTACTATCTACCAAACCCCAAGAAAGCGTCGACTCCCGCCCAAGCCTAGATCGATCCGCTTCGACATCATCGTCCGCTTACGGACAGATTTCGAATGCGCGGCGGTGAGTCGCGGTAACCTGCAACAACTCGTACAATCATTCGAATGATGTTCCGCGCCGCGATCGCACTGCCAATTCTCTTTACGGCCTGCGGTATCGAGCCGGCTAAGCCCCCGAACGTCCTCTTCATCGCGGTAGACGACCTGCGCCCGCAACTTGCCGCCTACGGCGAAAACCAAATGGTCACGCCAAATTTCGACCGCTTCGCATCGCAGTCCAGGTTATTCCAACGCCACTACACCCAGGTCCCAACCTGCGGTGCCTCGCGCTACGCGCTGCTAACCGGCAACCGTCCGAGTTCGCGCGCACACACCAGCAACGAGGCGCTCCGCGAACTGCTGCCCAAAACAGAACAAGAGACGCCTGAGTCGTTCGCCCATCTGTTTCGGCGCGCCGGCTACAAGACCGTATCAATCGGGAAGATCAGCCACTACGTCGATGGCCGCATCTACAGCTATGAAGGCGAGGGCGAGGGTGAATTCGAAATGCCGTTCAGCTGGGACCGCCGCCTAATGCCCTACGAAAAATGGGGCACGGCATGGAACTCGTTCTTCGGATACGCTGACGGCACGAATCGTAACATGGAACGCGGAACCTACCCGCCATTTGAAAAAGCCGACGTTCCCGACACGGCCTACCCCGACGGCCTCATCGCCGAAGAAGCGATTGGCCAACTTCGCGAGCTCAAAGACGAACCGTTCCTGCTAGCCGTAGGATTCTTCAAGCCCCACTTGCCATTCACCGCGCCGTCGAAATACTGGGATCTCTACGATCGAGATTCAATTGACCTTTCACCCAATCCAGACCTTCCCGATGGAGTCAACCCCGACAGCATCCACGGCAGTGGTGAAATGTTCGGCAACTATAAGCATGACGAACAAGGCGGCAAGGGCATCAGAGTTTCCGACGAACACGCCCGGCTACTGCGCCACGCCTACTATGCATCAGTCTCGTTTGCCGACGCACAAGTAGGTAAAGTGCTCGACGAACTCGACCGCCTTGGTCTCGCCGAAAACACAATCGTCGTAGTTTGGGGAGACCACGGCTGGCACCTGGGCGACCACACAGTCTGGGGAAAACACACCACCTTCGAACGTTCACTCCGAAGCGTTTTAATGATGCGTACTCCTGGGATGAACGCCCCCGGCATAGCCTCCCAAGGCATAGTCGAGACGCTCGACATCTACCCGACGCTGGCCGACTACGCCGGTCTCGCAGCCCCGGCCGAGCTGACCGGGTCAAGCCTGAGACCGATGATCGACGACCCCGCCCACAAGGGCAAAGACGCCGCATTCGGCTATTGGCGTGAACGGTTCACGATGCGCACTGAGCGCTATCGCATCGTAAAACTCAGCAACCCGGGCGACGGCCCAGAGTACGAACTTTTCGATCACCAAACCGACCCGTACGAGACGCTGAACATCGCCGCGGACAACGCCGACGTGATCGCGTCACTCCGGCCAAAACTCGAACATCAACGTCCCGCGATGCTAGAACCTACCTCGAACTAGCGCGCTAGATTCCCTTCCCTGTTCCGTTATTCGTCTGGCTTCGCCGGCTGCATCAGGCCGAACATCGTTCCTTGCGGATCTGCGCAATACGCATGCAACCCGACCCCCGGAATCTCATTCGGTCCGTGGACTTTTTTGCCACCGGCAGCTTCCACTTTCGCCACGACATCCTCTAGCGAATCGACTTGCACCGTATTGATGACCTTCTGCGGAAAGTGATCACCCATCACCGCCCCGTTGATCCCGAGCGGTTCCGAACCAGTGTTGGCCAGCCAGTAGGCCTGAGGGCCGTCCCAGGTAGAAAATTCCCAGCCAAAGACGTCTTTGTAAAATGCGACCGTCTGCTCAGGCTCGCCGGATAAAATTTCGAAATGAATCGGACGCGGCATCAGAAATCCTCCTATGCGGAAATGCGAATGCCCGATTGTAGCGCCGCGAAAAGCTAGAAATCAGTAAACCGCCGAAACTCTTCAAACCGCTCGTCGATCTGTTCCCGCGTCAGAGTGCGCAGCCGCCCAATCCCAAACTGTTCGCAGCAAAAACTACCCATCGCCGAGCCATAAATCATTGCGCGGCGCAAATGAGACTCGGCCGCTTTGTCTCCGAAAGTAACGCCTTGCTCGGCGAGAAACCCTATAAATCCACCCGCGAACGAATCGCCAGCGCCGGTGGGGTCAAACACCTCATCGAGCAAGTATCCAGGCGCCACAAAATGCTGACCCCCGTGGAACAGAATCGCCCCATACTCGCCGCGCTTGATGATTACCGTCTCTGGGCCCATCTCGTGAATCGCCTTAGCCGCCGTACGCAAGTTGTAGTGGCCCGATAGCTGCCGAGCCTCGGCGTCGTTGATCAGAATAAAGTTCCATCCGCGAATCGCCTCCGCCAACTCGCTGGCCGTACCCTCGATCCAGAAATTCATCGTATCGCCGCCAACAAAGCGCGGGGCCGTAGCCTGGTCTCGCACTTGCTTTTGCAAAGTCGGGTGAATGTTTCCCAACAAGACGTACGGAGTCTCCCTGTATGACTCCGGTAGTTTCGGATTAAAGTTCGCAAAGACGTTCAGCTCCGTGGTGATCGTTTCGCAATCATTCATGTCGTTCGAGTAGACGCCTTTCCAAAAGAAAGTCTTGCCCGCGACTTTTTCGAGGCCCTCGAGATCAACGCCGTGATCCCGCAAGATCCCCTCATCTTCGGGGGCGAAATCGTCGCCGACGATCCCGACCAGTCGCACCGGCGAGAAGTGGCTGGCGGCCAAAGCGATGTAAGTGCCGGCACCGCCGAGCATGCGCTCAACTTTTCCGTGCGGAGTTTCGACACCGTCGTAGGCGACGGAGCCTACTACCAATAGGGACATAGATTATCCTTTGATGAGAATCGCTACAGATACTTGCCGATCAGCAAGTCGTACTTTTCTTTCGAGGCGTTAGAGATCTTCGTGCGATCGGTCAAGATCGCATGTTGCAGGGCCGTCGCGTGTGGAGAAGGAGTGTCCGGAATATTTTTCACGGCCTCGATCGCAACTTTCTGAGCGTTTGCGGAATTTTTTGTCAGATACTCAATCACGGTGTCGACCGTCACGGCGTCGTGCTCTGGATGCCAGCAGTCGTAGTCCGTGACCATAGCGACGGTCGAGTACGACATTTCGGCCTCGCGCGCTAGCTTGGCTTCCTGCAAGTTGGTCATCCCGATTACGTCAAATCCCCAACTGCGATAGAGATTCGATTCCGCTTTTGTTGAGAATGCCGGCCCCTCCATGCAGCAATAGATTCCGCCGCGGTGGACCGTCACGCCCGCCGCAAGGCAGGCATTCGCCGCAACGTCAGAGAGCACTGAACAAACCGGGTCGGCAAACGTAATGTGCGCCACAACGTCGTCGTCAAAGAACGTCGAAAAACGGCCGCGCGTGCGGTCAAAAAACTGATCGGGAATGACGAAATGAATCGGCTCCAAGTGCTCCTGCAGCGACCCAACCGCGCTAAACGACAGTATGTACTCGACGCCCAGCTTCTTTAAACCATAGATATTCGCACGAAAATTCAAATTCGAAGGCATGATCTGATGCCCTCGGCCATGCCGTGCCAAAAAAGCGACTTCGCGCCCTGCGATCGTACCCACAATGTATGCGTCCGAGGGCACCCCCCACGGGGTCTCTACCGAGATTTCGTGCCAATCTTCAAGCGCATCCATGTTGTAGAGGCCGCTGCCCCCGACGATTCCGATTCGCACAGCCATAAACGAGCTATTGTATCGCCCCGCCGCCGAGCACCCCCACCGCCAGACGTCCATGTGCCGACTGCTAGCGTAGTCATTGGGCAATGGATCGCCACTGGTTACTGATCGCAGCAATCGCCGTTTACGGCGTACGTGACGCCCTCCTGTTGGCTTCCAGGCCGCGGCTAGCTCCGCTGTTCGCCGTCATCGTCCTTGGCGTAGGCCTAATTGCCGGCGTGGTCGCCGCCCAGCTTTCAAGCTCTGAGGTGGACGAATGGTTGACGAACTCGCTCGTCTTTGGCGTCGCATTGGTCATTCACATTGCCCTCTCGCTGTGGAGTCTGGCTCGCTCGACGACCACGCCCTTAGCCGGTCGCGCCGAGCTCCTGCCGTCCCCCGTCTTTGGCATTTCACTGATCCTGATAGCGCGCATCGTTCTGCAGCAGACCAACGTTCTGAGTGGATTAGAAACTGGAGGCCTAGTTGCGATTGCCTACCTGACCGTCGTCATCATCAGCGCAACCTTACTTAGAAATATCGCCGGCAAGCTTCCAACCACGAGGCTAGCGGCAGCGAGTCACTTCACCGGAATCTTGTTACTGCCGTCCAGCAGAATTTCAACTGACGCGGTATCTCAAGAGGTTGCGGTCTCAACGACTCCGGATTGGCGCGCCGCGGCTGGCATCGCGCTGATTCTGGCTCTATCCTTCACGTGGCACCGTTACCGATCCAGAGCGACTAGTCTTTCCAAGTCACGCTGACCGGCGGCGTATTGCTGCACTGGATACTCTCAGTCATGCCACCTGAAATCGTCGCGCAAGCCGTGTCGGTAGCGGTTCGCGTCGCCTCTTGTTTCGAAGTTCCCGAGGCCGTGGCACAATTCGTTCGCCCGTTGTATGTAATGCAGACCTCACACGTAAACTGGCGAAGTTCCATCGATAAAAAAACCAGCAGGCCGAGCACGCCGAGTACAAACACAATTGCCAGCCACACTGTTTTCGACATCGAACTCCCATTCTAGAAGAGGGTCCACGCCGCGACCGTTTACGATGGAAGCAATGGCCGCTCTCCCCGAAAATTCTCAAGCGCCCGACATCACACTCAGCAATGCCGACGGCGAGCAAGTCCGTCTCATCGATGAGCTCAAAACCGGGCCAGTGCTCTTGACGTTTTTCAAAATCGCCTGCCCCACCTGCCAGTACGGCATGCCTTATCTCGATCGCCTCGGGAAGCAACTAAGCGGAACTTCGGCCAAGATGATCACGGTCTCCCAAGACACGCCGGCGGACACTGAGCGCTTCAACGTCGAGTTCAACTTTGAATCGCCTCAGCTATTCGACTCAGCCGACGAGCAATATCCGGCATCAAACGCCTACGGGCTGTCGCACGTTCCGACGGCGTTTCTGATCGAAGCCGACGGCCGCATCGCCCACACCATGGAAAGTTGGTCGAAAAGCGACGTCGACAAGATCGCCGAAAAGCTCTCGGTCGCCTCTCCGTTTAAGCCCGGTGAAGACGTCATCGACTACCGCCCTGGTTGAGGCTCGAAAAACTAGCTCCAGTTCGGAGCCTGATCAGCCGGATAGTTTGTCATTTCGTCCGATCGTTACCGAGCCACGGCCGGAGAATGCGTGGACACCGCCATAACTCATCAGCGCCGACTTTCCGTCGGCGGCTCGGAACTGCGGGCTAACTTTCGCCCCCCTTATCAACAAGCCCTGCCGGGTTCTCATGCACGCGCTCACGCCGTCCGTGACGCATCGCCCCGGCCAAGCCCACAGCGGACTCTCCAAAGCGATCACGCAGCGCATCAGCCGCCTGCATTGCACGGCTCCATTTCTGCTCATCCTCCCCATCGATGAGCGCCATCTGACCCTTGCCTTCGCCAAGTGAGCCGACGTGAACACCGAGCAACCGGATGGCGCGCCCGCGCTTCCAGTTCTTCGCGAACAGTTCACGAACCGCTTGCAAAATCACCGAATCCAATTCCGTTGGCGAATCGAGCGTCAGAGCCCGCGTGAGCGTCGTAAAGTCGCTGTACCGCAGCTTGATCTGAACCGTCCGTGTAAATAGCTGATGCTCACGCAAGCGCCGCGCGACAAGCTGAACCAGTTTCGCCAGCGTCGCATCGATCAGAACGCTATCGACCGTGTCGTCTCCAAAAGTCGTCTCATGGCTGATCGATTTAGGAACATCGTGGTCGCCAAACGATGCGCTAAACCATGCCCCGGCATCCTGCCCCCGAGCCTTACCAGCCAAAGCCATCCCGGTCTTGCCAAAATGTTTCTCGAGAAATCGGTCGTCTTGGTCGGCTATCTGTCCGATTCGATGGATGCCGAATTTCCGCAGACTCCGCTGCATGACCTTGCCGACGCCAGGGATTTTCTTGATGTCGAGCGGCGCCAGAAACGCCGCTTCAGCTCCTGGCGAAACGTAGAGCACCCCGTTTGGCTTCGCCAACCCAGAGCCGATCTTCGCGATCAGCCGCGAGCTGCCAGCCCCAACCGAGCACGGCAGTCCGGTAGCCCCACGCACCGCTTCGTGCAGATCGTGCGCCGCCCGAAGCGGCGGCCCCAACAAGCGTTCCGTGCCGGTCAAGTCTAAGTAGGCCTCATCGATCGAGGCCATCTCGACAGCCGGCGAAAAATTCTTAAGGACCTCGCGGAC
Organism: Bryobacterales bacterium; assembly: GCA_965247305.1. GTDB lineage: Bacteria > Acidobacteriota > Terriglobia > Bryobacterales > UBA6623 > CATQHP01. The sequence goes on from OZ252030.1 coordinate 7,663,686, forward strand.
CTTCCCCGAATACTCGCGATACTTCGCTGGGTGCCCCTCGATGAAGATCGCCTGCGGGCACTTTCGATAGGCCTCACGAAGAGGCATTGCCGAATGTACGCCAAACTTGCGAACCGCGTAAGATGCCGCCGATACGACACCGCGCTCGTGAGACCTTCCGCCTACGACAACGGGCTTACCCTTGAGACTCGGATCGGCCAACTCCTCGACCGACACGAAGAACGCGTCCATGTCGAGATGAAAAATAGTTCGCAAGGCCACGGTGCGGGTCAGCGCTTGCTGACGCATCTATTATGGGCGATCAGAAAGCGAAGAGGTAGCTCTTTCGACTTACTAATGCCGATTCGAGGCGTTACGTCGATTTGCGCTGGCGCACCGTCAAGCGATTCGCGCACGGTCAGCGCGCCGCGAGTCAGATCGGCCCCATACTGCCGCTTGTCGATTCCCAGTGCCTTCGTCAATTTCCCAGGACCATTCGCAAGCTCGCTGTCCTGGCGAACGCTCGATCGACGTGCCCGCATTTCCTCGATCCCCGCTACGGGCTCAAGTGCCCGAATCAATACGCAGCCCGGGACCCGCTCCCGCTCCGCAATGAAGTTCAGGCAATGATGCATGCCATAGATCAAATAAACATAAGCGTGACCAGCAGGGCCAAAAATAACTTTTGTCCGTTCGGTGAGTCCGGCGAAACTGTGTGAGGCTTCGTCATTTCCGCCAAGATAGGCTTCGGTCTCGACGATACGTCCCGCCAGCGACGCGCCAGCGATGCGGTGCACAATGACCTTCCCAAGTAGCTCTCGCGCCACGTCGACAGTTGCACGGCGATAGAACGATCGCGAAAGTACGCGCCCAAACTTCAACTTGCCAGCGTAGCGAACTACTCGCCCGACTCTGCGTAGCCGGCCCAAAACGACTCGCTGTTGCGGTGGTAGTAGTAGGCGCCGATTAGAGCGAGATCGCCCCTGGCGGCAGCGAATTCGCCAATCCGGCGATATCCGGCGGAACCGACAATTGGCCGTAGCGGGGCCGGGAGGCGTCGAATCCACCTAAAGCGCGCATAGCTTGGCTGTTTTCGCGCGAATACGCGAGCCGCTTGGCCGACACGATAGCGATGTCGGCACGACGACTCGAGATCGTATAAATGGTCGTGCCACGCCATTGCGGCCGGGTGATAGTAGAGCCGCAGACGCGCCGCCATTAAACGGATACCCAGTTCCGAATCTTCAAACGCGGCGAAACGAAAATCTTCATCGAACGGGTGTTCGAGCAGTAGCTCTCGCTTCAGCGAAATGTTTGACGTATAGAAGTGGTAATAGTTAAGCAAGTCACCGGCCTCCAGACCGCGATAGCCAAACTGCAATGCGGACGAATCGAGCCAACGCATGTATGGTGTCGAGAGGTGCTCGGCGAGCCAATCGACCTTGCCGAGAATGCCGTGCAAGCGGTCATCATGACTTGCGTGCCACTCCAAATGTTGCCCAACGAAGTCATCCGCGACCTGGATGTCGTCGCCGATGAGAATGACAATTCTTCCCGACGCCATCCGGACGCCGTGGTTGCGGGCCGCCGCCGGACCGCGATTTTCCTGGCGAAATAGACGAATATCCAGCCTATTCTCGAACTCCGAAATGTCCAGCGCGGCGGGCGACCCATCGTCGACCACTACAACTTCAAACGAATTTCGCGAAGCTGTTTGCCGCGTGAGACACCCCAGCGACTCTCGCAGCGCCGACGGCCGCGAGTAAGCGGGAATTACGACTGAAGCCGTCGGCACCCCGCTATTGTAAGGCGCTTGCCGATTGCGATCACATGTTCCCTATTTGTTCGCCTATAATGGGGTCGAGCGCCGCTCGCTCAAAAGACGTTAGCTCCAGACCATGACTCGCATTAGCCAGCTCGACATCGAAGCGCTCCGTCGCAAGATCTCCAGCGTACAAGGCGGCCGCATGGAGCCTGCCCCAGCCTCTCCGCTACCCGAGGCAGTCCCGGTGATCGACGAGTCCCCGCCGGAGCACTACATCGCCGAAAAATTGCTCGACGGCGAGGTGCTCGAAAATCCTTTCGGAAAATACTTTCTCCTTGAACGTTTCTATCCAGGCGAAGCGCGCCATGGCTGCTACGAAATCGGGCATCTCGCCGAAATGCCCGGCGCCTGGCTTGAGGGAATTTCAATTAGAGAAATTCCGGCGCACGATCCGCATCGTTGGGCCTTTCTAGATACTGAAACGACCGGGCTGGCAGGTGGCGCGGGCACCTGTGCGTTCCTTATCGGCATCGGCACCATCGAAGATGGCGGATTCCGAGTACGCCTATTCTTCATGCGCGATTACGACGAAGAGCCCGCCATGCTCTACGCCGTCGCGGAGTTCTTGCAATGGTATGACGTCCTGGTCACCTACAACGGCAAATCTTACGACGCTCCGCTGATCGACACTCGCTACAAGCTCAAGCGCCAAAAAAATCCTCTCGATCGCATGCATCACCTCGATCTACTGCACGGCGCTCGGCGCCTGTGGAAGCTGCGCATGGAAAATTGCCGCCTGATGCATCTCGAGGAGGAAGTTCTAGGGTTTTTCCGCGAGGGTGACCTTCCGGGCGAACTGATTCCTTATTACTACTTCGAATACTTGCGCACACGACAATCATTCAAGCTAGTCCCGATGTTCCACCACAACGTGATGGACATCGTTACGCTGGCCTGTCTAAGCGGCATCGTGCTGCCCGTTTTCGCCGCCCCCGACGACGCCTCCCTACCGCACGGTGAAGACCTACTTGGCCTAGCTCGCTGGCTGCGTCGACTAGGCGACCATGAACGAGCACTGGGAATCTATCGGCGATCCATCGAAGCGGGCCTATTAGACACCGAATTCTTCGCGGCGCGTTGGGAATCCGCGATGATCGAGAAAAAGCTAGGCAACCACGACTCCAAGATCGAAATCCTCGACGATCTTACGCAAGTTGAGAATGACTTCCAAGTAGCAGCCTACGAAGAGCTGGCGAAACACTTCGAACATCGCGAAAGAGACTACCAGCGAGCCGCCGCGCTGACGAGCCAAGCGCTAAAAATTAGAAGCAGCGACGAGCTGAAACACCGCGAGCAGCGCATAAAACGCAAGCTCGGAAAAGTTGGGGCATAGCTCGATGCGAAAAGCGCCGAAGACCCCCGCTCGCTTCCGCAGGCGGCCGCTAAGTCAGTTCAACACCGCCGGCTATCCGTGCCGGATTACCAACACATCGCCATCTTGCACGATGTATTCTTTTCCTTCCAGGCGCAATTCCCCGTGGTCGCGCGCGCCCGCATAGCCTGCGCGTCCGACAAGCGTTTCCCAATTGACGGTTTCGGCGCGGATGAATTTTTTGGCGAAATCACTGTGGATCGCTCCGGCGGCTTTGACCGCGGTTGAGCCCTTGGGTACCGTCCAAGCGCGACACTCAGTCTCACCGGCGGTTAAAAACGACATCAGGCCAAGCAGATCGTACGAAGCGTTGATCAGACGCTCGCGGCCGGAGTCGGTAACTCCGTAGCTCTCGAGATAGTCTCTGGCCTCGTCGGCATCTAACTCGACGAGTTCGGATTCTATACTGCCGCACACGACTGTGACGCCTAGGTTCTTGCGGCCCGCGAGCAGCTCGTCACGGTATTTCTGCTCGATCGCGGACATTTCCGACGCTTGCTGCTCGCCTACGTTGATCACAAACAGCATGGGCTTCTCCGATAGAAACTGGAAGCCCTTGAGTAACTTAGCGTCCTGAGGCTCAAGTTCGAGCTCACGGAGCGGTTGAGAGTCCTCTAGCATGGTCTGGCATTTGAGCAGCAGCTCGCGCTCGGTCGCAAGCTCTGGATTCTTGGCTCGTTTGAGGTCCTTTTCTACGCGCTCCAGCCGATTCTCAATGACCTGCATGTCGTTGAGTATTAGCTCCGCTTCTATACTGGCCCAGTCACGCTTCGGATCGAGCGAGCCTTCGATGTGCATCACCATCTCATCTTCGAAAGCGCGCAGAACGTGTGCGAAGGCATCAACGTTGCGCAAGCTCGCGATATAGCTTGGTTCGCGCAGTGCTTCGCGCGATAGGCCGGGCATATCCGCATACTCGATCGTCGCTTGGACCGCTTTGGGCGGCTGGAAGACTTCCGCCAGTGCGTCGAGTCGTTTGTCGGGGACCTTAGCGACACCGAGTTGGACCTTGGTAAAGCCGATGCGAGCTTCGCCCGAGGCCCCGGTCAGGATTTTGAAAAGTGATGTCTTGCCGACCTGCGGCAATCCTATGATTGCGGTCTTCATATTAGATAGACCTCCATCTTAGCTGCGAGTCCGCAGCTACAGCCGGTCGAAGCGGATCGAGAAGTATGTCCAAGGACGTATTGTGTGCGAGGGAATGTCAGAGCACAATCTCTAGGTGTCCTCACTAAGCGAAGTCGGGTTGGCCAGGGTCACCGATCTTCGAAAGGAGGTCCGTGAGCCGGTCTTTGGCCGCGGCGAGTTGACCTGGGACGACGGCGCGACCTCGAAGCAGACGCCGGTAGAGGTCAGAAACATCAGCGATCGGGGCGTGCAATTGCTCGCTCGAACACCGATCAAGGCCGGAATTTCCGCGTTCCTGACGGGCGAAGAATTCCGTTGCATGGGCACGGTGCGCTACTGCACGGACGATCCACGAGGCTTTCTGCTCGGGCTAGAGTTCAGCCGGGAGCCACACCACAAGAACGCCGTCGCCGCCGAGAACTAGCCCGCATATCTCACCATCAGCCGCCGGTCGACATCCTATAGTGAATTCTGTGCGTAACGTCCGCATGTACGGGTTTTTTCTTGCTCTGCTTGTCGCGCTTTCGATGCTACCGGCGCAGGAGCCGGATGATACGGAAGACCGCATTCGCGCTGGGCTGCTTGCCCTGAACAGCCGCGATATCCCAACCGCGCAAGAGCATCTTGAAAAGGCCATCGAGCAGGCGCCCGAAGACGCTCGTGGGTGGTTGGGGCTGTCGCAAATTTATGCGATTCTCAACCTGCACAGAGAGGCCCACGAGCACGCCGAAGAGGCGGCACGTCTTGATGGCGACAACCCGATTGTTCAACGCGCGCTCGCGATGTTCTACGGCGACTATCGCAACTGGGCCGAGGCCGCGCGCTGGGAAGAGATGTTTGCCGCGAGCGGCCAGGCGGACCCCGATGCCTACCTCCGCGCCGCGTCGATGTACCTCGAGGCCGATATGCCTCGCCGTTCGATTGAACTTGCTACCAAGGGCGTGGAGCGAAACGAATCGCCACAGTTGCACAACGTTCTCGGCAAGGCGTATGAGACGGCTGGCGACTCGGCTGCGGCGCAGAGCCATTTAGAAAAAGCTGTCGAGACGCTTCCGTATGAGGAGTCGCTGCACTTCGACCTTGGATACTTCCATCTGCGCCACCAAGATTTCGAGGCAGCAATCGTGGCCTTTGGAAACGGTCGAAAGTACTTCGATAAGAGCGCGGCGATTGAGCTAGGAATCGGTATCGCCTACTACGGCCAGCGCCGCTTCAACGATGCGATCGACGCATTTCTTCGGGCCGCGGAACTTGCCCCGCCGATGGAGCAACCGCATGCGTTTCTAGGACGAGTGCTGCAGCATGTGCAGTACCGCGTCGATGACGCCGTCGATAGATTTCGCGAATTTCATACGAAACATTCGAAAAATTATTTGGGCCCGTTCCTTTACGGGCAGATCTTGCTGACGCAGCTGGGGTCAAGCGATGACTCGGAGGTCATCGAGCAAGTTGAGGACCTGCTTCGCGAGTCGATCGTCAGGCGAGAAGACTATTGGGAGTCGAATTTCGAACTGGGTGTTCTGCTGGAAAAGAAGCGTCGCTACCAGGATGCCGAGAAGCACCTGCTGCGCGCGGTAGAGCTTAATTCCGAAGCCTCGAAGCCGCACTATCGATTGGCGCGGGTTTATCAACGACTAGGGAAGTCGAAGGCAGCGAAAGCCGAGCGCGAATTGCATCAACAGCTAACGGAGAAAGAGCGCGAGAAGATGGCGGCGGGCGGAATGGCTAGCGACTTGATGCCGAACACAACGCAGGATTAGCCCGCACTTCTCACCACGTGGCGCGCGGAGGCAAACTTTCGAGGTCCGTCGAGCACTCGCGATCGAGCGCAACAAGGCAGTGGCGCCGCTATCGCCTGCTTTCGCCGTCAGGTGCCGAAAAATGCGGGCTAGAGTTCGACGGGCGCTGTTTCGACAATCGGAATCTGCGCCTCAATCCTAATCCCAAACCCCTCGAGCCCAACGACTCGGCCCGGCCGATTCGTTAGCAGGCGAATGTTCTGGAGGCCCAGGTCTTTGAGAATCTGCGCGCCAATTCCAACACCGTATTGCAATTGGCGTCTTCTGCCGCCGGCCAAATTCTCCGCCAACATCGGGTGAGGGACGATCTGGTCCACCGATCCAGCGCTCTTGTTGAGAGCAAATCCTAGGCTCCCGTGGTGAAGATATACAAGAGCCCCACGGCCCTCGTCCGCGATCATTCGCAGCGAGTGATGAATCTGGCGATAAGACGCGTTCTTCTTTGATGCAAAAACATCTCCAAAAAAATCCTGCGCATGCATGCGGACCAGCGCTGAATCTTCACCGGAGATGTCACCTTTGACGAGTGCGAGGTGGACCTCGTCGTCGAGAGCCGTACGATAGGCGACCGTCTGAAATTCGCCGAACTCGGTGTCGATCACGCCCTCGCCGACGCGATGAACATAACTCTCATGTTCCAGGCGGTAGCGGATTAGGTCCGCGACCGTGAGCATTTTTAGTGAGTGCTTTTCGCAAAATTCGAGCAGATCGGGCACCCGCGCCATGGTGCCGTCGTCTTTTATGATTTCGCAGATCACACCAGCCGGAATCAGCCCGGCGAGGCGAGCGAGATCGACGGCCGCTTCGGTTTGCCCGGCACGCACGAGCACGCCGCCCTTGCGCGCTCGAAGCGGCGAAACGTGACCCGGCCGTGCCAGATCCGCGGGGCGGGTTGCGGGGTCGATCGCAACTTGGATAGTACGCGCGCGGTCGGCGGCGGAGATCCCAGTAGTTACCCCATCAGTAGCGTCGATAGGTTCGCAAAACGCGGTTCCAAACATCGACGTATTCCGCCTCGTGGCGGGTGGAATCGCGAGGTGCTCGAGGCGCTGCTCCGTCATCGCCAGGCAAATCAGGCCACGGCCGTACTTTGCCATGAAATTGATGATTTCCGGCGTAACGTGTTCGGCGGCGATGGTAAGATCGCCCTCGTTTTCGCGGTCTTCATCGTCGACAACGACAATCATTCGCTGCTCGCGAATCTCGCTTAGCGCCTCCTCTACGGAAACAAATGCCATCGGTTTGATTCTATCAGCGCACGCTTCGAACCAGATCTCGGCTTCAATTTTGCGGCGGCGCGGGCGTACGAGCTAAATCTGGTTTCTCTTCGCTCATAACGACAATCGTCCGAAGGGAAGATAAACTTTGAATGCGCATCCACTCGACCAGCCAATTTCGCAATTGACAAGTCGCATGTTTGGAGCGCTTTCGGCCGATAAGCTTCTTCAATGAACCAGACAGAGCGTAGCTCCACACCGATAGAACGGCAGGCGATGCCAGTCAGGCAAGATGCCCCTCCCGAATGGACTGACAGCCTAATCAGACTGGCGCAGTCGCTGAGTCGGGTCGAGGCGACATCACCAATCGGCCTGAGACGCTAGGCCCGCCACGCGGGCGAGGCGAGGACCCGCTCGGATCAACGCTGTGTTGTCGTGTCATCGCACCTCTACGAGCGGTTTTGAACCGCCCTTCGACCGGACAAGCGGAATCTGCTTCGGCCCCGGTTGCAGTACGGTTCACCCTCCTGTTGGCGCCGCCAATGAAGCGGCCCTAAAGAACTCCGTCGAGGCCGGAATGAACAGCGTAGCCTTCGCAAACGGGCTCTATTCGACCCTCAACGATACTGCCGCGCCCTCGGTACCGCGAAACCTGCTCGGTGATACTTCGTCCACTCTCCAAGGAATGCGTGCCGTACACTTGGTCTGGGCCCACTATAGGCCTCAATCGCAGATTTCGGCGGTGGATAAGATGAGCCGCCGCCAAAGTCGCGAATATTCCCCCAAATTCTTAAGTTAGAGAGAGACTAGTCATGCAAAAGATTAAATTAATAGTAGCTGTGACCCTGGCAGCTAGCGTCGCTATTACGCCGCTCATCGCGCAGACCGCGGGATCGCTTCGAACTCGTGTCAAACCGGGTGTAGCCGGGGTATTTGTCGACAGCAAGTACCAAGGCACTGCCAAAAAAATCCAAAGCAGTCCGCTACGCCTTAGCGCCGGCGAGCACGAAGTCAAGCTAGTCGAGCCGCGCTACAAGCCAGTCACGGTCAAAGTCAACGTCACCTCCGGCCAGACGGAAAAGGTGCGCCAAACGATGGAACGAATCCCACCGGCTCGACCTCCATTCGGCCTATTCAAGATTAAGGGTGGCGAGCGCGCCGCGCTATATATCAACACGCACTACTATGGCCAGGCTGACGAGTTTAACGGACCTGGTCAGGGGCTCAAGCTCAACCCGGGCAGCTACGAAGTCAAGATCGTCCCCCTCGCGGGTGGTGCAGCGAAAGAGGAAACAATCACGATCGAGAAGGGAAAGACCTCGGTCGTTAGAATGCCCTAGCGCTTGACTCCAAGTTGAAAGTCAAGCACCGGGGCGAGTCTACTTCGGATGGACCGCGGTCGGGTTGCCGCGGGAGTGAATAGAACAGCGCCTTAGGACGCCGGCTCCAGTCCTCGCCGCAATCTTTAGCGATTTCTTCTATCGGTTCGATATGAGCGCCAGCCTACCAGTTAAAGGGCCCTTTGATTTCGCCTCCCCGGTCCGTACCTTCTCCTCCAAAGTGGCAGACGTACGATTTTCGCGTGGCACCGGCGCGTTCGATCGGACTACCGCCATGGGTCAGCATTCCGTGCCACAGCAACACGTCGCCTTTCTTGGCAACGAAAACTCTTCGCTCGAATTTAGCGGCTTCAGCGCCCAGCCACGCTTGATAACTCTCGGTGACATCGGGACTGCATGTCCGCAGATTGGTTTGCGGATAATTTGTAAACGCCGAATACATTGGCGTTCGATGGGAGCCGGGGTAGAAAACGAGCGGCCCGCAGTCCTCGTCGACGTCTTCGCACGCTAGCCACGCGCCGATCAAATAGTTTCTCGGATGTAGATGAAAGACAGCAGTGTCTTGATGCAGGTCTTGCTCGGTTCCGAACGTAAAATTGATCGAATAATGGGGTTCCGCGTCCCTGGCGAAAATGAGAGAACAAATCTGGCGAAGCGAGGCGTCGCCAAATATCGAGTTGCAGGCCGTCGAATAGCTGTGGAACCCATGAACTCGCCAGGGCTCGTTCGCACGCAATTTCAGTCTTGTTTCGTAATCAATTTTGAGCAGATCGGCGTGGGTGATACCGTCGGGCCCGTCCGGAGTCACTTTGAGTTGATCAACACGTAGGCCGGGAATGGGGCTGTCGGCTGTCCACAGCGAATCTAAGTCTAGTGTCCTGTCTCTAAAGTTCGATTACAAAAGCGGGCGAGGGAAGCGAAGATTTGGTCGGCGGTTTTGGACCAGACGAACGGCTTGGAGTCGGCGTTGCTGAGTTGGATGTAATCCTCGATGGCGCGTTCCAACTCCGCTGTGCTGCGATGTACGCCGCGGCGAATCTGCTTCTGGGTCAGAGTGGCGAACCAACGCTCGACAAGGTTGATCCAAGACGCGCTGGTCGGCGTGAAGTGCAGATGGTAGCGCGGCCGTTTGGCCAGCCAACGCTGAATAATCTGGGTCTTGTGGGTTCCGTAGTTGTCGAGGATCAAGTGGATCTCGAGCGAGTCGGGGACCGCCTGGTCGATGGTGTCGAGAAACTTGCGAAACTCGACCGCGCGATGACGGCGATGACACTCGCCGATCACATGGCCGGTCTTGACATCCAACGCGGCAAACAGCGAGGTCGTCCCGTGGCGCTTGTAGTCGTGCGTGCGGCGCTCGATTTGTCCGGGACGCAGCGGCAGCAGCGGCTGCGTGCGGTCCAGGGCTTGGATCTGAGACTTCTCGTCAACCGACAGCACCAACGCCCGCTGGGGCGGGTTGAGATACAGACCGACGATGTCGCGCACCTTCTCGACGAACAACGGATCTTGCGAGAGCTTGAAAGTTTCGCTGCGATGGGGTTGCAGCGCGAAGGCCTTCCAGATGCGCTGCACGCTGGAGTGACTCAAGCCACAGGTCTTGGCCATCGAGCGTGTTGACCAATGCGTGGCGTCGGGGGGCGTCGATTCCAGAGTGAGCGTGATGACGCGTTCGACCTCGTCATCGCTGACGCGCCGCGGCGTGCCGGGACGCGGTTCGTCGAGCAGCCCGTCGAGGCCTTTGTCGAGGAAGCGCTGGCGCCATTTGCCAACGGTACGGCGGGCCCAGCCGAGTTGGGCGGCGACGACGGTATTGTTGAGTCCGTCGGCGGCGAGCAGAATGGCCCTGGCGCGTTGGGCAAGAGCCTGCGCGGACTTGCGCCGTCGCGCCCAACTTTGCAGGCTCTCGCGCTCGGCCGGGTTGAGCTTGAGCGGTTTCAATTGAGGACCAGTTGTCGTCGTCTTCCCCATATAGACATGGCGACAACAACCTGTTTAATGTTACGCGAACTTTAGATACCGGACACTAGGACCATTCGGTCGATGCGATCCGCGGATATCGCTTGCGGAATAACGACGTACCCATCGTTGATCCAGTTCTGAAGAAGCTGTCGTTCTTCGGGGGTTACATCTCGACCTATCGAAGTAGCGTCCGCGCCCGGCTGATCGAACCAGGGGAGTTCTTCGTCGCCCTGGGGCCATTTACGAGGCCTCATAGTTCTCAGCTTGTGCTTGATTCTGGTGGCGATCGACATCTCGATTGGCCCAGCGTAGCAGCAGCCGCGACGACCTGCAACGTCGGCGCTTTGGAAGCAACAAACGCGCGTTTTTCGCCTCGTGACGAGGAATGCGCGACTAGAATAGCGCCGTAGGACGCCGGCTCCAGTCCTTGCCGCTATCTTTGGCGATTCCTTCGAGCGCTGAGATGTGGGCGCCAGCCTGCGTGAGCATGTGGTGTAGGTCGTTGCCTATGCTGACAAACACAAAGCCCTTCGCATAGAATTCCGCGACGCGGTCGGTCCCGAATAGGAATAGCCCAAGAATTACGTTGTTTTTCTGCGCCTCGGCGACCAGGCTTTCTGTCGCGGCGCCAAGCTCGGGTGAGGTATACATGTGCGGGAATTCGTACTTCTCATATAGGCCCATCGACATGCACAAGTCATTCTGGCCGAGAAAAAGAATGTCGACGCCCGGCACCGCGGCGATCTCCGCGATGTTTTCGATGCACGAAGCGGTCTCCACTTGTAGCGCGACAATGATGTTGTCAGTCGCGGCCCCGGCGTAACCCAGCAAGCCGCCCTTGTTCATGCTCCGTTGCGGGAAGTACACCGAGCGCGTGCCGGCGGTCGGATAGCGGGCACAACTCACCGCTTGGCGTGCCTCATCCGCGGTATTGATGTAAGGAATGAGAACGCCGTCGGACCCCACGTCGAGCGCCTGCTGAATGCCGGGGCGATCCGCATAGCCGCCAACCCGCACCATCGACTTGGCGCCGCCGCTGCCGACCGCGCCGACCATTGTCGAAAGCGTCTCGGGGTTCATCGGACCGTGCTGCGTGTCGATTAGCAACCAGTCATAGCCGGAGTGAGCAAACTGCTCGGCAACCGTCGGGCTGTGAGAGTTGATAAAAAGCCCAATCTTGGGCGATCCGCCGCGTAGCGCAGCCTTAAATTCGGCACCGGTTAGTTCAGACATGATTTCCTTTCGTTAGGGCGAAATGCCCACTCCCTAGAAACCGTGAACTATACCCGAAAAGCGTACCGTTCGTCAAAGTCTGTGTTCCGCCGCGCTAGAATTGTTTCACTGTGCTGAACGATCCTGCGAGTCGACGATCATTTCTTGGCGCCAGTGCGCTGCTTGGCGCCACACTCGGTGCCTGCCAATCACAAGAATCGGCGCCGGCAGTTGAAGAGAAATTGCCAAGCCTACTGGGTGAACCCGTGCGCCGCTACGGCGAGCGAAGTCCGCATGAGAACGCGGTACGTGCGATCCGCGAGACCAAAACGCCCGAAGCCTCGTCCTCCAGAACACCGCTCGCGGAAACGTATGGAGCGATCACGCCGTCGGCCCTCCACTTCGAGCGCCACCACGCCGGCGTTCCTTCCATCTACCCTACTGAACACAAGCTGTTGATTCACGGCTTCGTCGAGCGGCCGATCGTCTTTACGATCGATGACCTCAAGCGCCTACCCTCCGTATCGCGCGCGCACTTCGTTGAATGTTCCGGCAACAGCGGCGGCGAGTGGTCGCCAGGAGGCGCGCCAACGGTTCAGCTCAGCCATGGCTTGGCGAGTTCTAGTGAATGGACAGGGGTCCCACTCAAGATTCTTCTCGGGGAAGTCGGCGTTCAGTTAGCTGCCAAATGGTTGCTCGCTGAGGGAGCTGATGCCTGCCACATGCAGCGCAGCTTCACGATCGAGAAAGCGCTCGACGACGCGATTGTCGCTTACGGGCAGAACGGTGAAGCGCTGCGGCCCGAACAGGGCTATCCGCTGCGCCTGGTCTTGCCTGGCTGGGAAGGCAACACGAACGTCAAATGGCTGCGTCGCATCAAGCTTACCGAGGGGCCGCAATACACCAAGGACGAGACATCGAAATATACCGAGCTTATGGAAGACGGCAAGGCCTGGATATTCACGCTCGAGATGGACGCCAAGTCGGTGATCACGTCTCCATCGGGCGGACAGACGATCGCGTCGCAAGGATTCCGCGAGATCAGCGGGCTGGCCTGGTCGGGACGCGGAAAGATCACGCGAGTCGAGGTTTCCGCCGATGGTGGCGCGTCTTGGAAAAACGCCAACCTTCAGGAGCCCGTTCAATCCAAAGCATTCACGCGGTTCACCGCTGATTGGCAGTGGTCGGGACAAGAGGCGGTGCTGCTCTCACGCTGCCATGACGATAGCGGCTACGTCCAGCCGTCGCTCTCGGAACTCGTTGCCGAGCGCGGCACGAAATCGATCTATCATTGCAATCGAATTAAGGGCTGGAAGATCGCCGCCGATGGGAGCGTTTCCAATGCGGATGCATAAACGAATCGTACTAGTCGCCACGCTGACGTTCGCCCTAGGCACGCTCTCAGCTCAACAATATGGGCTCGGCCGAGATGCCGGCCCGGACGAAGTAAAATCCTGGGACATCACGATTGGGCCTGATGGTAAGGGGCTGCCGGCCGGTTCGGGAACGCCTAGTGAAGGCGCCCAAGTCTATGAAGTGCGGTGTAAGGAGTGCCACGGCGAAGCGGCGGCCGGTGGCGATCAGGTCGGTTTCCTCGGCAAACCCGAACAATTGCTCGCCGAAAAGACGGTCCGCACTGTGGGCAGCTATTGGCCTTACGCGACAACTTTATTCGACTACAACCGGCGGGCAATGCCGTTCGATAGGCCTGGCACTCTGACGGATGATCAGGTGTACGCCGTCACCGCGTATATTCTGCAGCTCAACGAAATCATCGGTAACGATGAAGCGATGGACGCGGAATCGTTGCCTAAAGTGAAAATGCCCAATCGCGACGGATTCATTCGCGATCCGCGCCCAAAGCGCTAGTGTCCGGTATCTAAAGTTCGCGTAACATTAAACAGGTTGTTGTCGCCATGTCTATATGGGGAAGACGACGACAACTGGTCCTCAATTGAAACCGCTCAAGCTCAACCCGGCCGAGCGCGAGAGCCTGCAAAGTTGGGCGCGACGGCGCAAGTCCGCGCAGGCTCTTGCCCAACGCGCCAGGGCCATTCTGCTCGCCGCCGACGGACTCAACAATACCGTCGTCGCCGCCCAACTCGGCTGGGCCCGCCGTACCGTTGGCAAATGGCGCCAGCGCTTCCTCGACAAAGGCCTCGACGGGCTGCTCGACGAACCGCGTCCCGGCACGCCGCGGCGCGTCAGCGATGACGAGGTCGAACGCGTCATCACGCTCACTCTGGAATCGACGCCCCCCGACGCCACGCATTGGTCAACACGCTCGATGGCCAAGACCTGTGGCTTGAGTCACTCCAGCGTGCAGCGCATCTGGAAGGCCTTCGCGCTGCAACCCCATCGCAGCGAAACTTTCAAGCTCTCGCAAGATCCGTTGTTCGTCGAGAAGGTGCGCGACATCGTCGGTCTGTATCTCAACCCGCCCCAGCGGGCGTTGGTGCTGTCGGTTGACGAGAAGTCTCAGATCCAAGCCCTGGACCGCACGCAGCCGCTGCTGCCGCTGCGTCCCGGACAAATCGAGCGCCGCACGCACGACTACAAGCGCCACGGGACGACCTCGCTGTTTGCCGCGTTGGATGTCAAGACCGGCCATGTGATCGGCGAGTGTCATCGCCGTCATCGCGCGGTCGAGTTTCGCAAGTTTCTCGACACCATCGACCAGGCGGTCCCCGACTCGCTCGAGATCCACTTGATCCTCGACAACTACGGAACCCACAAGACCCAGATTATTCAGCGTTGGCTGGCCAAACGGCCGCGCTACCATCTGCACTTCACGCCGACCAGCGCGTCTTGGATCAACCTTGTCGAGCGTTGGTTCGCCACTCTGACCCAGAAGCAGATTCGCCGCGGCGTACATCGCAGCACAGCGGAGTTGGAACGCGCCATCGAGGATTACATCCAACTCAGCAACGCCGACTCCAAGCCGTTCGTCTGGTCCAAAACCGCCGACCAAATCTTCGCTTCCCTCGCCCGCTTTTGTAATCGAACTTTAGAGACAGGACACTAGCTGGCATTTCTCGCAAGGTGGTGAGAAATGCGTGCTAGTGGAAGCAAACGCGGTTACGGCCGGCGTGCTTGGCTTCGTACAGCTTGTAGTCGGCGAGGGCGACTAAATCTCTGGTCGCCGAGTCGCCCGATAGATTTGACAACAGCCCGCCGCCAATACTCGCCGTAACGCTGAGTGCCTCACCCTTGAAATCAACCGTTGTTTCGCCGATAGCTTCGAGCAGCCTCTCAGCGAGGGACTCAGCTCCACGCCGGGTCGCTCCGGGCATCAGGACCACGAACTCCTCTCCTCCGTAACGGGCAGGCAAGTCGGACCCACGAGTCACCTTTCGAATCGCTTGCGCAACCACGCGAAGCACTTCGTCACCGACCTGGTGTCCGTATGTGTCGTTGAACTTTTTAAAGTAATCGATGTCGATCATTAACAGGCCGATACTGCCCCGAGTTCCCCGCGAATATTCGCGAGCCAGGCGGGCCAGGGTTTCGTCAAAGAAACGGCGGTTTGCAATTCCAGTTAGGGAATCGCTTTGGGCCCGGCTGGCGAGTTCAATGTTGCGGGTCTCAAGCTGCTCGGCGCGGCGATGTGCTTGTTCGACTTGCCCGGCTACGTTAATGCTTTCTACGACGAGGCGCGCATGCGCGTCTACGAGCAGTTGCACGGCTTGCACCGGCTCAATTTCAAGATTCAATAACTCGGCGGACTCGGCGACCTCGGCGTCTAAGTTCTCGGCGAATCGGTCGAGGGCGTCGGCGTCAAGGTCCAGCTCAGCCTGAAGCTGGTTCCGCAGAGCCAGCGTTCCCTGGAGGTCAGAATTGTCACAGAGAATCTTTTCGCATTTCGTCGCCGCGTTGGTGAAACGCAATAACTCGCGCTCAACATCGCTAGCTGGGTCAACTTCGCTGGGGTCGTTGCCCTGCTGCCTGACGGTAAACAGTATCAGCTCCGGCATTTGCCATTCGCAAAGAAGCGCGTCGAGAATTTGCCTTGAAGAGAATCCGAGTCGGGCGACTTCGCTCTGCTCGTCGGGCCAATCGCCTCGACCGTCCGCCCGAATCTGTTTGTAGAGCGCGGGCTCGGACATTGCCAACACGATTTGTCCCAGATGAGACACCAAGCTGGCCAGAAAAGCTTCATCCCCGAGGTGCGACGACGCAAGTCGAGCCAAAGATCGCCCAGCGGCCGCGCGAATGATGCTGCGGCGCCACAACTCATTAAAGTCGAGTTCGTGGCTGCCCTTGGGAAAGACGCCGACCAGCGAAAAGCCAAGTGACATTAGCCGAACGGTTTTGACGCCCAAAATCATACAGGCGCGCTCAAGACTTGTGACCACTGAGCGCATGGCGTATGTCGGCGAGTTGGCCAGCTTGATGAGCTTTACCGCGAGCGCGGGATCGACCGAGACGGCCCGCGCCAGTTCGGGAAGGCCGCCGTCGTCGAGTTCGGTGATTCGCAAGACTTCGATGGCGACCCCCGGCATGCTGGGCAGGTCGCGCGAACCGCTCAAAAGGTGCTTGATGTCCGTGGCTACTTCTGTCGGCATTAGGTTGACGCACGCAAAAGCGCTGCATGAACTTATCGGCCGTGATCGCTCGCGGTGATAGGTCGTATCTCCAGGCCCTGATACTTTGACAACACCGCCCGGGGTCAAGAAACAGAGGCGTGGACGGAAGTCCACTCCTCTGTCGATCCAGGTTGGGATCATCGCTTGTATGTAGACGCATTTGGGACCGGGGTTTCAGGCGCGTTTTTCTAGCGTTTGGCCCGCACTTCTTAGCATGTGGCGAGCGAGACAACGTGAGAGATGCGTCAAAACGAGGCGCACGGCGATCGAGAGCAACGATGTAGTAACGGTCCTATTGCGTGCTGTCGCTCGTCAGGTGGTGAGAATTGCGGGCTACGGCAGAGTCGTCCGGACTGCCAAATTCGCCGAGGTCGTGGCCCTGATGGGTATCTGCAAGCTGTTGCTGCGGCGACCGTTGACCAAGATGGAAATCGGAATCTGGAGTCCAGCCGCGCCTACTTGCAGCCGCACTCGAATGTTGCTGATCCCCGCCGTCGCGCCCGGCCGTACGCTAAGCGGGGCAAGGCGCACTCGGCCGGCCAGTACCGTCACGCGGTTCTCTTGCCCTAAACCGGTCGCGACTAGCGTGACTACGTTGCCTACTTGAGCCGGGTTTGCGCGGTCGATGACCCGACCTGAAGCAGTTGTGCGAAACAGCCCTGGTGAGACTGGTGCAACCAACACCAGCATGGGCTCACTGCGCGCAACGCCATTGTCGACGACCACTTCCGCGATGCCAACCGCGACGCGCTCGGGGACTTGGAGGTTTATTTGACCCTCGGTCGTCCCAATCGTCGCTGCCTCGATGCCGTTGATAAACACTCGCGGCGGAGCGTCGGCCAGCGGATGCGTCAGGCGCTCGCCAAACAGCGAGGCCAGCACGCCCGGCGATATCTTGGGCAGCCCCGTGGCGGCGTTCACGAGCCCGTTGAAACGTAGTTTCGGCCGACCGTTGAGCAGGTTGGGCGTCGCAGCGATCTCGAATCCGACCTGGAGTGCGGCTACTTCCAGGCCGCTTACTACGCTGACTGGAAATAGTCCCGGGCTGGCGTTCGGCTTAACATTCACCACAGCTCGAAGTTGGGTCGGACTCAGCACGCTTACCTGCCGAGTGACCACGTCGCTACTGCCGAAGCCGACGATCGTGTCGGGGCCGAAGTGCGTGCCGCGGCCCGCTATTTTTACAACTAAGTCGCTGTTGGGATCGGCGCGATTCGGACTGACGTCAAGCGCGGCGTCGAGGCCGCTCGGGTAAGTGAACGTGACATTACCGTCGGGCAGCGTGAAAGCGGAACTTTGGCCGTCAGGGTTGTAGACCGTTACTACCGCCCGATGGCCCGCGCCGCCTGCCGGTGGCAGAACAAGGAGTTCCTCGTGAACCGGATCAAATTCGAACACTGTGCCAGGCAGCCCGTCGAAATAGACCGACGAGCGCGCAGTTAGACTCCGTCCGCGAACTGCCCAAAGAGTCACGCCCGGGAGACGAAAGTCGGGTACGATCCAGTGGACGACAGGCGCGCTTTGCTCGGCCAAGCTAACGCCGGCTGGAAGCACGTAGATATCGTTGCTCGTACGGAAAATTAGGTGCTTTGGACCGGGTATCGCAAACGGTGCCGGTGCGAAGTCGATACGGACGAAGCGGGAGTCGCGGGCGAACGGGCGTACCGCGCCTACGCGCACGTCCGCTCCTAGAACCTCCACTTTCAGCTCGCCAACGGTTTCCGCAAGGCCGGGCCCTGTCGCGACGATAAAATCTCCGGCTTCCGACAATTCGACGAACGCCGGGTGAGCGCCGGGCGCGCCGTTGCCGGGAAAGCTAAATGTGGTGACGTTGTAGATTCCTGGGGTGGACCGTAGGGCGACTCGAAAGTCGAGACCGGCCCTCTTGGTTCCCGGCTTGACATCAATAAGTGCCGACTGGGCACGCGTATTCTCACCGCCGAAAAATGCCGTTCGGAATTGCGGCTGCACACTATTCGCTGTCGACGTCGAGCCCTCGGGCAGCACGATGTTCGCCGGACCGAGGCCGTCTTGTGTAGCCAGCGGCAACGGGTGGGCGTAAAGTCGGTAGCGCCCCTGGGGGACGCCCTCGATCAGGTAGCGACCGTCGGCTGCGGTCATTCCGCTAATCGCGGCGCCTGATTCGCTCAACGCCACAACTGAGGCCAGGGGAACTGGTTGACCCCGAGTGGTCAGCACGGTACCGGAAAGAACTCCCGAGCCGGTTCGAAATTCCGGGGTGGGGTAGAGGACCGATAGTCCGGCGACGTCGTCGGCTGCAACGGGACGGGCGCGAGTTGCCGCGCGGGTCACGTCGGTGCTCATCGCCGCGCCCGTCATGGTGTGTTGGAGCCCGAGCGCGTGGCCGATTTCGTGGACAAGACTGGTATAAAATACCTCGGAGTATGTTGGTCGCCGGCGGCCTTGAGTCAGATCGCTAGAAAGAATTACCTGCGACCGTGTGATGGGTACGAAATCGCTTGAGGCACCGCTTCTTGTGACGGGTCCGCCTAGACCGATCACACCCGGGGGAAGTTCAGCGAATAGGATCTCGGCGCTAGGAGTCGTCGACGCGAGTATTCCGTCGGTAATTCCGCCAAACCGAACGCCCAGCGCCGACGTCGGCACGGCGTCCCAGACCGCGAGCGCCTGACGCACCTGACTAATCAGCGCCTCGTAGCTGTCGTTGCTGGGAAGCTTGGGCCGGGTGCTCGAAACATAAAAGTAAACTGTGCTGTCTACAAGTTGGTCGAGGTCGAACTTCTGGGGTATAGAGCTTCCCGAAGATGTTTCCGTCAAGAAATGGTAGTAGCCGGTCAGCATCGACGCGCCGCCAAATAGCAAGGCGAGGACGAGGGTTGCTCTAAGCGAGTTCCCTGCTGACCACCCGTGCTGTGAACTTCGAGCCATTCCTATTGAGTTGCCGCCCCTATCGAGCGAACAGATTGAACAAACTGACTAAGCGGCAGATCGAGTTGCTGAGTTCCCGCCGCGCCTGGGAGCAACACAACGTCCGAACTCGATGCCTGGACCAATCGCAAGTCTCCAGCCTGACCACGCATCGAGAACAAGCCTTGCGTCAAGCCGATGATCTGCGTCCGGCCGCTGGGACCGGTCCACAGCAGAACCACGTACTCGTGGCCCGTCTCGAGGTGCGGTACGCCGCCGAAATTTTGGGTGAGGCCGCCGATACTTCCGCCGGGGAGCGAAACTTCGATGTTCGAGCCCATTTCGCCCTTCCAGCGATCACTTACCGCGAACTTGTAGACGGTGTAAATTAGCGAACCGTCTCGCTCAACTCGGGTCGAGAGTGGCGCCCCTCGGACCACCGAGGTTGACTGGCGAATCAATTCCTCGAGAGACAACTGTTCCAGCGTCGTTGCCCCTCCTGACAGAGCACCGGATAGTAAAATCCCAGCTATAAGACACAACCTACCCATAACGTTTCAGGAAAGCACGTGGTCAGCCAAACCTAAGTCATTGTAACATCAGCACTTAGGTTTCAGATGGACAAGATTGTCACGCCATATTGTTGCGATTTGCCACAGCTGGCGGGTCAGTCGCTCATGTGAACTTCGGCAATAGCGATTCCGCTCTCGCCGGCAACGGCGTAGAGCAAGTACACTCGCCCGTCCTCTTCAAAGATCGCCGGGTCGCGGAGTTGATTCACTTTTCCGTATGCTGTGCTACGCAACGAGGTCTCAACCGGTTCATTTGCGCCCTCCCAATCGCGTTCGGGCTTCAACACGACCTCAGGCTTGGTTTCCTTCCACTCAGCCCAGGGCGGAGACAGATCGATGGTGCTGAGCTGGATGCTCTCCGGCGCGGTGCCGGCTTGGGTCCAAAATACGTACAGCAAATCGCCGCGCTTGAGCAGAGCAGAATGGCGCATGAACGGATTGAAAAGCATCGGCCCTATCTCGAATTTTGTCAGCCCGTCTTTCGAGCGGTAGATCTGTCCGGGCATTGCCAAGCCGTAGGTCATCCCTTTGTGCTTAAAAACACGGAAGTACGTGCGGCCGATCTTCTCCGGAAGCCCCTTAAAATGAATGCCGTCTTCGGAGAGTGCCACCCTTGAGAGCTGCGTCGAAAAGGCGTCGAGTCCATGGAAATACATGATGATCCGTTGATTGGTTTCATCGACGTGGACGTCCGGTGAGGCAATGTGGACGGTGGTCAGTTCCTTGGCCAAGGAGTGCGGTAATTTGCGGTTGCCACCAGTAGATTTGGCCCGCTCGGCCATTTTTTCTTCAAGTGCTCCGGGCGGAATCGCTGGCGGCACCGACGGAAAATGCGTCTCAGTGAGCTGAAGACTGCCCGGCACGTAAATCTTCCACGGACCGAGAACGTTGTCAGCGTACGCCAGGCGAATGTAGATGCCCTTGTGGTCGGCGAAGTATAGGTAATACTTGCCCAGCGGGTCTTTGACCCAGTCTGGCACCCGAATCAGTGATGGGCCTTGGATGTTGACGCCGATGCTGGGGTCCAACTCGGGCGTGATGATGGGGGCATCGAGCAGCCGTTCGATCCGGATCTTTTTCGCGGCGCCAAGAGCCGAGGCGGCGCACATCAGTACCATGAAAACGACCAAACCGCCGATGAAACTTTTCATCTACGTCCTCCGCGCTCAAACCGGGCAAACCCAGTATACTGGCGTTGCCCGACGCCGTGTACGATGGTCTCGACCGACACCGTTGGGGCTCGGAAACCAGCGTCTGGGTAACCGCGGCGGCAAGTAGGGTTTATGCAAAACCAGAAGATACTGATATCTAGGCGTGAAGTCATCGGCGGAGTCGCGGCGAACGCGGCTCTCGCGGCTTGCGGCGGAACAACGCTGCCGGGCCCGCGCAGCGTGAGTCGTCCGAACATTCTCTTTCTGTTTTCCGATCAGCATCGTTGGGACTGGCGGGGAACCAATCCTGACGTACCGGTGCCGACGCCACACATCGACGCCTTGGCCGCGCGAGGAGTCGATTTCACGCAGGCAATCGTGGCGGCGCCCATTTGCGGCCCGTCGCGCTCTTGTCTCGCGTCGGGAATGGAATACGAAAACTGCGGTGTCAAGGTGAACCGCGATAACTATCCCGCGCGGACGCATCCGACTTTCTACAAGCACCTGCATGACAGCGGCTACTACACCACTGCATGTGGAAAGATCGACCTGCACAAGGGGCCGGACGGACGGCGCGTCGACGGCCGACTTCACATGGAGGAGTGGGGCTTCTCAGACATGGTGATTACCGGCAGCAAAAGCGGTGGCCTCGACGACCCTTATGGCGCCTACCTGGATTCGCTGGACCCACCGATGCGAATCATCAACTCCAACGACATCAGGCGACGCAGCACTCCACGAGAGGAAAATTGGTGGGGAATGACGGAGACTACTCCACTCAGCGACGAGGCATATAAGGACAACTACACCGGCCGTACGGGCATGGAATTGGTTGAGAAGTCGCCAGAGGACACGCCCTGGTTCCTGACCGTCAATTTCAACAACCCGCATCCTCCAATGGACATCACAGCCCGCATGGAGCGACAGTATCGCGGTCCGGACCGGATCATCTACAACTTTCAACAGCCGCACCATTACACCGGCCATTTCACCCCAGAGCACCATATCCGAATCCGGCAAAACTACTCGGCGATGGTCGAGAACGTGGACGATTGGGTAGGCCGCTACACGGACTGGTTGCGCGAGCGGGGGGAGCTCGACAACACGATATTCGTCTACTCGTCCGATCACGGTGAAATGCTCGGAGACCACGACAAGTGGGGGAAGTCGATCCCTTACGAGGCCTCGGTGAGAGTCCCCCTGGTGATGGCTGGACCCGGCATCTCGCAGGGGGTAGTTAGCGACACGCAGGTCAGCGTAATGGATCTCGCCGCCACGTTTGTTGACTATGGCGAAGCAGCTGTTCCCGCGGAGATGGAGAGCCAGTCGCTGCGGCCATTGCTTGATTCCGGCAGTGGTGAGAACCGCGAGTATGCGCGCTCGGCCCTGAAAACGAACCAAGCCGCCACCGGACGTTTCCGAATGGTGCAAGATCAGCGCTACAAGCTGATCGAGGGGTTTTTCGAAGAGAAGACGCTGTTCGACCGCGAGGCGGACCCGTTGGAAACGGAGAACATCGCGGCGAGCAAGTCCGCGGAGGTCGCGCGACTCGAGAAGCTATTCGCCGAAGCCTAGCCCGGTCCCGAGTGACCGCCGAGTTCCCGGCGACGGCTCGCAATGCGGGCTAGCCGCGAACAGATCAATCCCTTCGTAGCAACCGCTTGCTGAGGGGCTGTGAAAAAACCTCCCCTAACTCGAGAATCGGGCGTAGCAAGCTACGCTTCTACAAATAACTTGCGTGTTATCAGCGCTGTAGGGGTGCGACATGTCGCACCCTCGGACGACCGCAGAGCTATTCGAGGTTTTTTCACAGCCCCCGACACTCGCGGCTCAACCTCAACAGCGTCTCCCCAAGCGGCGGGGGGCCGTATACTATTGACCGCGCATGACAGGCCTACTTGCAAAAGAACGAATTATCGCTGAGCCGGGGTTCAACCGTTGGAAGGTTCCCGCGGCGTCGGTGGCGATTCACCTCTCGATCGGCTCTGTATATGCCTGGAGTATTTTTAACCCGGCATTGATCAAGACCCAAGGGGTTGTCGGCAGCGCGGCGGCGGATTGGTCGCTCCGCCAAGTTGTCTGGGTCTTTACCGTAGCGATCGTATTCCTGGGGCTTTCGGCCGCTGTCGGAGGCAAGTGGCTTGAGAAGGTGGGTCCGCGCAAAGTCGGCGTCATTGCCGCGGTGTGTTGGGCTGGCGGCTTCATGATCGGAGCGATAGGAGTTTACTCGCATGAGCTTTGGTTGCTCTATTTGGGCTACGGCGTAATAGGCGGCTGTGGACTCGGCCTGGGTTATGTATCCCCGGTCAGCACTTTGATCAAATGGTTTCCCGATCGGCGTGGCATGGCTGCGGGGTTGGCGATCATGGGCTTCGGCGGAGGAGCAATGATCGGCGCCCCACTGAAGGAATGGCTTATTCGGCTGTTCTACCGGGCGCCCGAGTTTCTCGGCGACGTACCTCTGGTGACCGAGGCCGGTAAGCGCTATGCGCGGGTAGGTGCGGAGTTGCGTGAAGTGGTCGTCGTGGGACCAAACGATATATCTCAGATGATCGTTCCGGGGCCTGAGGGCGCCTATCTCGTCGGTACCGGTAGCGTTGGGGTCGCCGAAACGTTCATCATGCTCGGGTTGATTTACTTCTTGGTGATGGTGGCCGCGGCTTTTTCGTATAAGCTCCCCGCCGAAGACTGGGCGCCCCAGGGATGGACACCCCCGACTAAACAAGAAACCGACGCGAAGATGATCGCGCGGGTTAGCGTGACAGCCGACCAGGCGATGAAGACTCCGCAGTTCTATCTGCTGTGGGTGGTGTTGTGTTTCAACGTAACGGCCGGCATTGGCGTGCTCGGCGTCGCGAAAACGATGATGACCGAAATTTTTGGAACAACGCTGCCTGGCACCGTCGACGCGGCGTTCGCAGCCACCTACGTGTTGATGATTAGCGTTTTCAACATGGCCGGTCGATTTTTCTGGGCCAGTGTTTCCGACTTCATAGGCCGCAAGCAGACCTACGCGGTGTTCTTCACTCTGGGAACAGTGCTCTATCTGTCAATCCCGTGGACGGCGCAGAGAGTTAGCGTCGAGCCTTCGACGATGTTGCTGGTGATTTTCTATAGCGTGACGATGCTGATCTTCACGATGTATGGCGGCGGATTTGCAACGATTCCGGCGTACCTGGCGGACTTGTTCGGTGACAAAAATGTCGGGGCGATCCATGGACGATTGCTGACCGCTTGGAGCACCGCCGGCGTGCTTGGTCCATTGGCGATTACGTCGTTGCGTGAGAACTCACTGAGCAACGCAATAAGAAAGCTATCAGCCGAGGTCGATCCACAACGGTTCGTCGAGCAATTTGGGGCACCGTTGTCGGAGTTGGACGCTCTGCTAGCGCAAAAAACCGTCACGCTATCGAAACTGATGGAGATTGCGCCGGTCGGCACTGTCGACCCATCGAGCAATCTCTACAACTCGACGATGTATCTGATGGCCGCACTGCTCGTCGTGGCATTCTTCGCGAACTACTTCGTAAAGCCAGTAAGCGCTAGACGTGGCCAGGCCGCGGCAGCGGCTGCGTGATGCTCGGCACTACAAGGGCTCACCGAATACTTCGCTCGTGACCATAACCACGAATCCCCTCGTTCCTTCGGCGAGTAACGTTCCGAACAGCGTTACGGCTTCGGTTCGGTCCTCGGTACAGCCCACGACAACGTGAAAGAGGTTCGCTTTTTCGTGCTGCCGTTCGTAGATCTGTACGAATCCGTAAGTCCGCTTGAGTGCGGTCTGGAGACGGCGCGCAATCGCAACCGTGCTGAAGGCTCCGACTTGCACGCCGTAGTGCGGGTCGCTGTCGCAAACGCCGGGCCGAGGCGCGGCCTGTGCTGGAGAGTTTGACTCGCCGTCGGCGGTATCGGCAGGCTGTACCGGCTCAGACGAGGGCGTTGCCGGCGTCAGTTGGTCGTCGTGCTCGGCGACGGGCTCGCGTGGAATCGGCTCGATAGGCGTCGCTGGAACAGGCTCCGAATCGTCGCTTGCGATGGTCACGTCCGCTGAAGGTGGGGTCTCCGTTAACGAGTACGTCAGATCATCAACAATGAGTTCGGGGCCGGGGTAGCAATCACTCGGTGGGCAAACGTCGCCATCGCTACCTCCGGTCGCCTGGATCCGCAGAGTCTCAATTTCCCACGCGCCGCTCAGCTGAACCGCCTCCGTGGTATTCGCCACCAATTCCCTGCTAAAAACGACATTCTCGCCGCGCAGACCTTCGACAGTTACTTTTAGACCTGTCCTCCAAGCCGCGGTTAAATGCGCCCCGTAGAAAACAAAGCTGCCGCCGCTCTTTGGTTCTAGCGTGCTTTCAGAAACTGCTCGGCCGGCCGCGACTGCGGCAAACGTCCCAGAGACGGCTCCTGTGCTAAAGCCGCTACGGGGAAACATTGCCAGCGACTCGTGATTGCTTTGAACGACGCTGAATCCTCGCCAGACCAGTCCCTGATACATAAACGGGTCGGGTGTCTCGACGATGAATGATACGGAAGCGGGAGGCGAGTCCTCGAACGTCGCGATCCCTCTGTCGGCTGGTTGCGCGAAAAGCCCAACAGCGCATGTCGAAAAAACGAGAGCTGCGGAAGTGTACCTAACTGAGCAACCCAAGCCGAGGTCTCCTCGAAATACGCGGACAATTTTCGCCTAGTATACAGCGCTTGGAGAGCAGCGGCGATCCGATTGGAGTGCTTTATCAGTCCGTGGTAAAAGTCCCGTGGGCCGCGCGGCGGCAATTGTGGCCGATCGGCGCGAAATGACGAGGGCGGCGATCCGGGCGATCGTCCCCGACGAATGACAAAGCCGACGGTCGCAAGTGCACGCCGCCCAACGGGTTGCGCGCTGGAGGCGGAATTCGTGGAGAAATATGGAGATCGCGAGCCCTAAGTCTCACTGAAGTCCTATCCAATCCGGCGGCGCGTAACGCGGCCTGCGTGACTGTTGCCACGGGCTGTTATAGCCCAGCACGAAGATACGCGATTACGTCGGCAAGATCTTGCCGCGAGAGGTCGTTCTCGAAGCCCTCGGGCATTAGCGAAACCGCCGAGGCGCGCATTTCGGCGACGCTGGCCCTGGGAATAGTAACGTTTTCAAGTTCGCCTTTCAATGTGATCGCATTAGCCGACTCGCCGGCGAGCAGGCCGTCGTAGATGCGACCGTCGTGATCGACGATGATGTAGTTCGTGTAATTGGGCTGGATTTCGAAACTAGGATCGAGGATGTGAGTCAGAAGCTCTTCGCGGGTCTTATTGTTGATTCCAGCGAGGTCAGGCCCAATGCGACCCCGGCGCCCTTGCGCTACGTGGCATTTCGCGCAATGGCGCTCGAACACATCGCCGCCCCGCAAAACATCCGCGTCCAAGCCGGCGGCTGCACGGAAGTTCTCAACCACGCTTGCGCGGTCGCTAGCGCCTGTTTCGAAGACAGCTCGTGCCCGTGTTTGAACAGATTCGTCGGGATACTCGCGTAATCGAATTTTATGAATGGCATCGATTGCACTAGCCGATATTTGGCCTGTTTCGACACTCGTGACTAACTTCGCCGCGCGGTCTTTGTGACCCAAAAGCGCGCGAACCGCCGCATCGCGAGCAATCGGTCCGTAACCCCCGAAGCCCTTGATGATGATGTCGGCGACACGCGGGGAATTGAAGACTGCCAGCGTCGAGATCGCGGCTTGATGCAGTTCGGGCGCTTCAGGAGTGGTAAGGGTTGACTCAAGCACGGGCGCGGCGGTTTCAAACTCAGCACCGCGCAATAGGCGAATGGCGGCAACTCGCCAGACCGCGACCAGCCCGGGGTCGCTGGCGGCGGTCAGTGAGGTCGCAACCCGTTTCGGCAACTGAAAGTACTGCGCCAATTCGATTGCACTCTCTCTGACATTCTCATCGTTGTGGCTCAGCCAGCGCCGGAAGACGCGATCGGAATTGACGAATTCTAGCGACGCGCGTTCGGCTTCAACAGAGAGCCCGCGAGTGAGGCCCTGTAGCGCGGCGATCAGCCAACGAGGTTCGCGAAATCGGGGACTTGTCGCGACGATCGTCACCATCTTCGCTATCTGCTCTGAGCGTTGCTCGCGCCCAACCTGGCTCGCCAACCCTTCAATAAACTTGCCTCGATCGTCGGCGCCGGCGCCTCCCGTAAAAAACGAGCGATGCCGCGCGGCCAACCGATCCAGAACGTCGGTACCGTTACCGTGGAGCGAAGTTAATAGCGCCTCGCGAAACCAACGATCAGCGGCATGGGCAGCGGCCATCTCTGCTAGCACGTTGGTCGAGTTTTCTATCGCCCCCAAGCTGAGCGCTACCTGGAATCGAACCTTGGGGTCAGGATCTGCACGAAGACCCGTAATCGTGGGCGAGAGTTCCGGCAAGAAACCCTCCGCGAGCCGGATCGCGTGGACTCGGATAGCCGGGTGCTGGTCGCGCAGCGCCTGGCGAACGTCGTCCGCGCGAATCGCGCCGAGAGCGTGCATGGTCCAGAGCGCATGCAGCCTCGCCTGCGCTGACTTTGCTCCGCCGGCAAGACCTCGCAGTTCGGCGGCGGCGCTTGAGTCGGCTCGCTCGACCAGCAATCTCTGAGCGCTCGTGCGATGCCAGCCGTTTAGGTGTTCGAGGGTGCTGACTAGATCGGAAATGGAAGCGCCGTCGAGGCCCGAGCTCAGGCCTCTTCTCGCGCTGTCGCTATCGCGCGCGATGCGATAGATACGGCCGCGATCGTTGCCTCGATAAAAGTCCAGTTGCAGCCGCTCTTGAATCGATTGAGGGATCGAAGCCGGTTCTTCGATGTACTCGCGGTAGAAGTCGAGTACATAAAGATTGCCGTCCGGCGCGTTGGCCAAGTTCACCGGGCGGAACCATGATTCCTGGGCAGCGAGAAATTCGCGGTCCGCGGGGCGCGGTTCCGAACGGAACGTCGGGCCGTCGTCGAACAGCAGTTCACGGTGGATGATTCCAGCGTTAGCGTCGGCTACAAATACGTTACCTCGGTAGTCGTCGCCAAACGCATCACCGGTGTAAACCGTGGTGCCCGTCGAAGCTGTAAAATGGCCGCCCAACAATTCCTTACGGCCTGGCTTCGTTTCGTCGTAGCGCTCTTGGCGTGCGGCGGTTCGCTCAACGCGCCATTGTTGCGGCTCGGTCAGCGGAAAGATCCGGCTATTGCTCGGGTCGTCATCCGGAACGTAGTGCAGCATTGAACCGGGAACGTACGCCGGGTTCTGAAGAATGTAGCGGGCCGGCAGCACGGCATGGCGCAGGTGCACCGTGTTTTGCGTGACGAAGCGGTTGCCCCACTCATCGAAGGTCATGCCAAACTGCGTCGGCCCGGCGGCCGGCGCAAACTCTCCGGTCGATGGGTCGAATCGAAAATCAAAACCGCGCACGGAAACGGCCGGTAGGGCGGCAAACTTCGGTGAGTGAATTTGGCCGGGGCGGCCGTTGTTGGCTGCGTAGATCCAGTTGTCGATGCCGTATCGCAAGTTGGTGATACGGCTCTCTGAAGACACCTCGTGCGATTGAAAGCCGGTGTAGATCACCTCTTTAACGTCCGCGACGTGGTCCCCGTCGGTATCTTTCAAATACAGAATGTCAGGCGCGGATGTTGCGAATACCCCACCTTTCCACGCGAGGACGCTCGTGACCTGCAAAAGCTGGTCGGCGAAGATTGTCGACTTATCGATCTGGCCGCTGCCGTCGGTGTCTTCTAAGAATCGAATGCGGCTGCGGGGAAGCCCCCCCTCAGCCGGGTCGAACGGGTAGTCCAGCATCTCGGCGACGTAGATGCCGCCCGCCTCGTCAAAGCATATTTCGACTGGGTCGACGACATGCGGCTCAGCGGCGAAAAGCTCGGCTCGAAAGCCGTCAGCGAGCACCAATCTAGCGGCCGCACCGTTCGGCTCCGTCGGATCAGTATCATACGGGCCCTTGTCGCTGCACGCGGAAATGAGCAAGAGGGAAGCCAATCCTGACGTGAGAGTTATTCGCTTCATGCGCTCGACTGATTCTAGCGTTCGCCCGTGCGGACTGCTCCGATACAATCGTGTGTTCGCGACGACCTACGATGATTCTCATGGAAGCATAATCAAATGTCGGCACCTTCCGAGTTCGATACCCTCGCAGCTACCGAGCCAAGGACGGCCGGGGCGCTTCGCCCATGAGCGACCAAATCCGAAAGATCGCCCAAGACGTGCGAGCTGGGAACGCGCGCGTCATCTCACGGGTTCTGAGCGAAGTCGAGAATCGCGGTCCCCAGGCCAATGCCTTGCTCGCCGAGCTGTTTGAGGGTTCAGCCAAAGCTCGACGGATCGGCATCACCGGGGCTCCGGGCGCCGGCAAGAGCACTCTCGTCGACCAGATCGCTCGGGATCTGCGCGGTCGAGGACTAACCGTCGCGATCATTGCCGTCGATCCCACGAGCCCCTTCAGCGGCGGGGCGATCCTCGGCGACCGGGTGCGCATGCTTTCTCACTTCGACGACTCGGGCGTCTTCATCCGATCAATGGCGACTCGAGGAGCGCTCGGTGGCCTGGCGCCCGCGGCGGCGGACAGCATTGCTGTACTAGAGGCTTCCGGCCGCGATGTGGTGATTATCGAAACGGTCGGTGTCGGACAGGCCGAGGTCGATGTTGTGCAACTAGCCCAGGTCGTGGGCGTGATTCTCACACCATCGACGGGCGACGACATCCAGGCAGCGAAAGCCGGCATCATGGAGATCGCCGACGTCTTCGCCATCAACAAGGCCGATCAGCCCGGCGTAGACCGATTGGAGCAGCAGATCCTCGCAATGCTGTCGCTTCTGCCGGCCGAGCAGCCGCAGCCGCCAATCGTGCGAACAGTTGCGACAGCAGGAGACGGTGTCGCGGACCTGGTCGATACATTGTTACGGACGTCGCGGGGGCCGGCCTCCGCGCTGAATTATTGGCGGCAGCGCTTGCTCGACGGAATCGCCGCCGGAGTTCTTGGGGAGCTACGTAACGGACCGCTCTCTGGCGACAATCTAGACCAAGCCGCTGAAGATGTCGCCGCCGGAAAACTAAATCCATATGAATTCGTGAATCAGCTCGTTGCCCAGACCGCCCGAGGCCGTTCCAAATGAAGATCGACCACATCGGTATCGCTGTTCGCTCGATCGAGCAGTCGCTCGCTTTTTACCAAGAAGTACTGGGCGTCGTACCGAGCCATCGATCGGTTGTTGCGCATGAAGGCGTCGAAGTCGCCATGCTCCCGGCGGGCGAGCCGCGCCTGGAGCTGCTTCAGCCCACCAGCGACGATTCCGTGATTAGCCGATTCCTCGATAAACGAGGCGAAGGCATTCATCATATTGCGCTGAAGGTCGACAATCTCGAAGCCGCCGTCGCGAAGATTCGCGAATCAGGCCGCCGGCTCGTTAGCGACGAAATCCAAGTCGGCGCCGAAGATTACCGCTACGTCTTCGTACACCCGAAAGACACCAACGGCGTCTTATTAGAGCTGACCGAGCCACTCTCGTAGATCGTTGAATAGTTGACATTTACGCCTGAAAACACGTACCTTCACCAGCAGGCCCCAATATTCAATAATGGACGCTGAAGTTCGCATCAGGCGCCTCGAAACAGAGAACGCTCGCCTAAAACGCGCTGTCGAAGAGCTGTCGATTCTCAACGAAGTTGCCTCGGCGGTTTCTTCCACGTCTTCGCTCGACCAACTAGTCAACCTGATCGTCCAGAAGTGTGTGAAGCACCTCAAAGTCGAGCAGGGCGCCGTGCTGTTGTTCGACCATCAAGCACAAGGCGCGGCTCTGAAAACGATGGTCCGAAAGGTGCAGACCGACCTCGAAGTCATCCCGTACCGCCTCGGCGACCAAATTACGGGCTGGATGTTGAAGAATCAAGAGTCGCTGATCGTCAACGATTTTGCCACCGACAGCCGCTTTAAGATGCCCGACGGCGCCGACAAGATCAAGGCGCTCCTCTGCGCCCCACTACGGCTGAAAGGTCGCATGATCGGCGTGCTCAATGTCTTCAACAAGAAGAGCGGTGAGGACTTCACTGAAAGCGATCAGCGGCTGCTGAGTATCATTGCGACGCAGTCCGCGCAGGTGGTTGAAAACGCGCGCCTGGCGGCCGAGGAAAAGGAGTTGGAGGATCTGCAAAAGGAACTCCAACTCGCTCGCGATATTCAGATGAGGCTGCTCCCAAAGGAGCCTCCGTCGATCGAAGGCTATGAGGTTGCCGGTCAATCCGAGCCCGCTCTTCGCGTGGGCGGCGATTACTTTGACTTCCTTGAATTCGAAGATGGTCGTTGGGGATTTTGCTTGGCCGACGTTTCCGGTAAAGGCATCACTGCCTCGTTGTTAATGTCGAACGTGCACGCCACGATTCGCGGCCAGGCACGCTTGGCCCCCGACGCCGGAAGTTGCGTGGAACGCTCGAACCGGATGCTATACGAGAGAACCGATTCCAACAAGTTCGTCACGATGTTCTACGCCATGCTTGACCCTAAAACGAACATCCTGGAGTACAGCAACGCAGGTCACAACCCGCCGATATTGATTTCCGCCGACCGTGAGCCGATGCTGCTTGAAGTGGGCGGACCCGTGCTTAGCGTCTTGCCGAGGTTCGATTACGCCCAGGCTCAAGTGGAAATGCACCCGGGCGACACGCTGCTGGTTTATACCGACGGCTACAGCGAAGCAATGAATCGCCGATTTGAGGAGTTCGGCGAAGAAGCCATGCGCGAGCTGGCCGTCACACACCGAGACCTTTCGCCTCAGAAACTTCTCGATACAGTCACCGAAACGGTAAACAAATTTTGTGAGGGCGCGCCTCAGGGAGACGACATGACCATCATGGCGATCCACCGCCGGGCCGCGTTGTAGCACGCCGTCGGTTGCCGGCCTAACGCAGCAGTAATTTGACGACGGCCGCGTGCCCGTTGTTGGCTGCGAATGTCAGCGCGGTTTCGCCGTCGACATCGCTAATATCCGGCGACGAGCCTTTGTCGAGCAGCATCTGAACGATGTCGGCGTGTCCCTCGGCGGCTGCGAACATCAGTGCCGTCCAACCTTCTTCAGCGTCGGTGATGTTGACTTCCGCGCCGTGCGCAAGCAAGATCTCCACAGTCGATAGATTGGGGCCGGATGCGGCGTACATCAGAGCAGTTCGCTGATTGACGTCATGCACGTTCGGGTCAGCGTTCTTTTCGCAGAGAAAGCGAACGGTGTCGGCGTGGCCATCGTACGCAGCAAGCATGAGCGCGGTGCGGCCGCCTTCGTCGACAGCATTGATCTCAGCATCTGCCAGCAGCGCTTCGACGCTAGCTGTATCTCCTTGAAAAGCTGCCTCGGCAAGCGCGGCATTCGA
Organism: Bryobacterales bacterium; assembly: GCA_965247305.1. Lineage (GTDB taxonomy): Bacteria > Acidobacteriota > Terriglobia > Bryobacterales > UBA6623 > CATQHP01. The sequence goes on from OZ252030.1 coordinate 7,696,096, forward strand.
CTCCCCGGACCCGCCGGTCTGCGCTGGCGAGATCGACCCCGTATCGCCAGAACAAGCGACCCAGACAAGCACCGAGATGACGCAGATAGCGCGGAGCGGCACGATCCAGCGAGTCTAGCAGAACACAGCTTATTTCAATTCGAGCTTGTTTCCAGCCATCAATCCGCCGTCAACCACCTGTACCGCGCCGGTGATCCAGCGGGACTCGTCCGATGCCAGAAAGAGCGCGCAGTTCGCGACGTCATCCGGCTCGCCGATACGCCCCAGCGGATACATATTCTTGAGCTGCTCAAAGCCCGTGGGGAATTTTCCCCAATGGCTCATCGAGGCATGCGTCGCGATGGTACCGGGACAAATGACGTTCGAGCGGACATTCGACTCGCCGTACTCACCCGCGACCAGGCGCATCATCGCGATCAGCCCACCTTTAGCTGCGCTGTAGGCGGTATCGCCGACGGTGCGTAACGCATTGACGCTCGAGATTGAAATAATGCTGCCGGCACCGCGCCGCCGCATCTCTGGAATCGCATACTTCGTGCAAAGGAATGGCCCTTTCAGGCAGGCATCGATAGTGCGGTCCCAGGAATCCTCGTCGAGATCAGTAATCGTCGTATCGTCGAACTTGCCAAACGCATTGTTTACCAGAACATCGAGACCGCCGAACGAAGCGACACAGTCGCCGAGCATCGTTTGCACCGCGGCCGCAGAGGTCACGTCGGCATTGTTCGCGATCGCACGGCCACCGAGCTCACGGATTTCGCGGACGACCGATTGGGCACTCGATTCCAAGATGTCATTGACAACGACCGAGGCTCCCTCGGCGGCAAAACGCCGCGCCATGGTTGAGCCGATGCCACCACCGGCTCCCGTAATCAGAGCTACCTTACCGTCGAGTCTTCCGCCCATCGCTCTGAAGTTACACTAATTAGTGGAGGAATGGCCGAGTGGTTGAAGGCGGCGGTCTTGAAAACCGTTGGGCTCGCAAGGGTCCCGGGGGTTCGAATCCCTCTTCCTCCGCCCGTTTTCAGTAAGTTACAGGCTTCGCCGTTTTCAAGCGCGTTACTGAAACGGGCGGTTTGCAAACATTCTGCAAACGCCAGTGACAAGCCGAGGCCTTCGATTCACTCCTAGTTGACCTTCTCGCGGGCCTCGAACTCGGCGAGGGCTGCCCGCAAACCGATATCGATCTTGGAAGCTGCCTCTTCTTGAAGTCCGGGTAGAACATGCGAGTACAGGTCCAGCGTGATCCCAACGCTGGAATGACCGAGCCGTTCGCTCACGACCTTCGGATGAATTCCGTGCTTCAGCAACTGGGACGCGTGGGAGTGTCGCAGATCGTGGAATCTGATTCGCGATCCAATCCGATTTCTGAAGTCTTTGAAGTCGGACGTGAATGAGTCGGGAGCCCACGGAGCGCCGGTAGGGTCGCCGAATATTAGATCTTCTTTAGACACCCGCAAGCCCAGGGTACGCCGACTCTGCTCCTGGCCCGCCCGATGCTCTCTGAGAATGTCTAGAAGGTATGACGGGGCGCTAATCTGCCGACCCTTCTTGTTCTTGGTGGACTTGAACCGCAGACCTTCCTTAGTCTGTTCAAGTGATCGCCTAACGGTTATCGAACACCTTGCAAATTCAACGTCCATCCAGCGTAGCGCTAGGATCTCGCCTCGACGGAGTCCGGTCGATACGGCGGTCACGATTGGCGCATGGAGCTTCGTGCCCTTCGCCGCTGTGATGGGCGTTGGTGCATGAATCGGGTCGGCTCACTGGAACTCCGGCTCGCGGTCCCAATCCATCATGAAGATCGAGGGAACGACGTCATGGCCGCAGCGAAGTCGAGTCGAGTTAACCGCAAGTACAAGACGAAGTACAGAGTCCAGAACTGGCGGGAGTACGAGCGTGGCCTCAGGAGCCGCGGCGAGGTCACGATCTGGCTGAGCGAAGAGTCGATCGCCGCTTGGACACCACCCAAGAACGGTCTGCGCGGAGGCCAGCGGCGCTACTCGAACCTCGCGATCTTGACCGCATTGACGCTGCGGGTCGTCTTCGGCCTGCCACTTCGTCAGACCGAAGGGTTCCTGGGCTCGTTGCTCAGCTTGATGGGCCTCGACCTCAAGGCCCCGGACCACACCACACTTTCGCGCCGGAACCGAATCGTTGAATTACCGCCTCTAACGCGAGCCCACGACGGTCCGATCCACGTGATCGTCGATTCCACAGGGCTCAAGATCCTGGGTTCGGGCGAGTGGAATGCGCACAAGTACAAGGCATCGAAGAAACGCCGGGACTGGCGGAAGCTACACATCGGAGTGGATGACGAGGGGTTCATTGTGGCAGCCGAACTTACGACGAGCAGCGGCGACGACGCCTCCACCGTCCCTGATCTGCTCGACCAGATCGAGGATCCAATCCGGCGATTCACGGCCGACGGGGCCTACGACCACAGGTCAATCTACGAGCGGGTCGGCGCAGCGGGTACCGAAGACGTGGTGATCGTGATACCGCCGCGTCGCTGTGCGGTATCGGCGGGTCCGACGGACGGCCCGTGGGCGCAGCGAGAAGCGGCGCTCGATAGGATTCGCGCGGTCGGACGACGACAGTGGCAGAAGGAGTCGGGTTACCGCCAGCAGGCGCGGGTCGAGAACGGATTCTTCCGATACAAGTCAGTGCTCGGGGACGGCCTGAAGGCGAGGAACAGAGACGCGCAAAAGAGGGAGGCCGTGATTGGATGTCACCTCCTTAACCGGATGGCCGAACTCGGCAGGCCCAAGTCGTACGCCGTGGCGTCGTGAACCAGGGGCTGGAAAGCGGCTCAACTCGCCCCAAGGTTGAATCGTGCAACAACGCCGTTGAGCGGAGTCATGCTGACGACGCGGAAACCCGAGGCCGCATACAATTGCTCCCACTGCTCCTGAGTTCGTTCCTTACCTCGAATGGCGAGCATCATCAGTAAGTCGAGGAGTTTTGCCGACACGCCGCTCGCATCGCCCATCGGCGGAAGGACGGAATCGACGCAGATGAGACGGCCCTCTCCCTCCATGCTCTGATGGCAGTTCTTCAGTATCCGAGTACAGAGCTCGTCGTCCCAGTCGTGCATGATGTGCTTGAGAATGTACACATCACCCGACGGCACTCCCTTGAACATGTCCGCGCCGACATACTCAAGACGCGCAGCGAGACTGGGATCGGCAATCGGATTCTTCTCCTTCGCCACCGGGATCAATTGCGGGACGTCGAGCAATACTCCTTCCAGGTGAGGATATTTCTCCAGCAGAGCCACTACCATGTGGCCAAAACCGCCCGCCACATCGACTATCCGCTTCGACCCGCTGAAATCACACTGTTCCAGAACGCCCCGCAACGAATTCAGGCTGTTCGACTTCATCGACTCGCCGAACCGCTCCAACTCCACGGGATTGGCGTTGAGGTAATCCCACCACTCCATGCCGAAAGCAATCTTCGAGACCGGCTCGCCGGTGCGGATCCCGTCGGCCAACGGGCCAAACATTTTCAGCCAAGTTCCGCCGACCTCCTCCGCAATCACTTTGACCGAGACTGGAGAATCGGCCGTCAGCACATCCGAAAGCTCGGTGGGGCCGAATTTGCCGTCCTCGCTTTCCGTGAACAGTCCGAAGCCGGCGGACGCCCGCAACACGCGCTGCAACGCCATTTCGTTCGCGTCGACGCCGCCCGCGATCAACTCGCCGGCCGTTTGCAGCCCTCCCCGCTTGAGGGCGTCGGGAATATCCATGCGCGAGATTTCTGAGATCACTCGCGCGATCCAAGATCCCATCACCATCTGCATGATCACCGCTTGCGGCGGCGGACCAGGCGCGCCAGCACCGTTTGTTGACATCGTTCCTCCTAAGTTGGGGTGGTAATGGTATCACTTTTGCCGTTCGACCCCAAGGCTCCTGCGCTTCGCTCGCGGGCGAAGTCCGACATGTGGGGATCGAGGAACTGACGGCGCTCCCGTGTGGGATGAGAGACCTGTAGAATCGAGGTCGGAATGCTAGAAGCAATCAGCTTCTCGGGAGGGGGCATGGCAGCCTCTCGGGCGCGGCGGCGGGCCGCACCCCTTTCTCGAGGAGTAGGGTGCTCACGCTCAGCTTTGCCAATCGCGCTGGCGCTCACGTCCGGTCTCTTCGGTCAGTCCGCGGGAGTTCCGCTGCCCGACGAACCCGCGGGGTTGGACAATATCGCTTCAGCCCTGGTTTCCGCGTTCGATCAGGCCGACATCGTAGCCCTAGGCGAAGACCATCTGCGGAAGCCGGATTCGGACGTTCGTATCGCCTTAGTTCGCCATCCCGATTTCCCCAGGCGGGTGCGCTCCATCGTGGTGGAGTTCGCAAGCGCCGCAGGCCAGTCCACGCTTGACCGCTACATTCGCGGCGAGGATGTTCCGCTCGCGGAACTTGAGCAGGTTTGGACGACTACAACCACCGGGACGTGGTCTTCACCGGTCTACGCCAACTTTTTTGCAGCCGTACGGGACGTCAATACAAAACTGCCGCTTGAAGAGCAGATTCACGTGTTTGCGGGCGACCCGGGGAAAGGTGTCAATGTTGCACGCAACGCTTGGACTGTATCCGTTCTGAAGAAACAAGCGCTGGAGAAGGATCAGAAGGCGCTGCTCGTCTACGGAGCTGGACACCTCTTCCGGACCCGAGCCGATCGATACTCGCTGCCCCCAGGCATAGGCGGCATCACGAAGTCGCTCGACGCCGACTATCCAGGTCGAACCTTTGTAGTGGTTACGCTAGGCGGTAGCGATCCAAAGTACAAGAGTTTCGAGCAGGCTTTGCAGACGTCCGCAAGGCCCTTGCTTTTGCCCCTGAAACGGCCCCCCTTCAGCGATTTCGCCGCGGAGGATTTCCTTGGTCCCAAATTGATGCGGCGGCTTCCCGGAGGAGGAACTCAATGGATATTTCAGGGCAGCGGCGTGCGCCTTGGAGACACAGCAGACGCATGTCTCTATTCCGGGACGGCCGCCGACGCCAACCCACGAGTCCTGCCGGCTCGCTAGGCGCGTAGTGCGGCCTCTCACTTCAGGCAATTCCGGCCGGCGAAGGCGCGGTAGCTCGCACGTCTCAGCACGTGCCGATGTTGGCTGCGCCGTTGGCGGAAACTCCGCGCCTAAACCCAGGGCGGGTTTTCCGGAAGCAGCGCCTCAAACTCCGCCACCCTTGCGGCTTGATACTCGCCCGCATAGGAACCCTCGTAGAACCGATCGAGCGCTTCGGAGTGCAGGCGCTCCCACGACGCTTCTTCGTGTCCCGGGTTGATCGGATAGAACAGGCAGCCGGTGGCCTCGGAGGCGTTGCGATCGCCTGGTGCGTCGCCGATCATAAGCCTCTTGTCCGCGCCGTATCGGTCTCCTCCCGCCAGAGCTGAAAGGTGCTCGGTCTTTTTGCCCAACTCCTGGCCCGCGATTAGTTGCGGATAGTCTTCGATCTTGTTCTCTTCCCACTCGCGGTTGAGCGCTTCGCCCGGCGTCCCCGAGACGACGATCAGATCCGATTTGGCGACCATCTTGTCAAGCGTTTCGCGCACCTTCGGGAACGGCGGCACGCCCTCGACGATGTCCTTCACGGCGCCGTTAACAGCGAGGCTCCACTCCATGATGGCGTCGAGCAGCGGGTGCGACGTCTCTTTCATGTACGCTTCTAGTCCCGCATTGCTCGGCGGAAACGATGAATTGACGAAAGCTTCGAACGGCGCAAGATCGGGCACCTTGAACCCGCGGGCGGCCGCCTCGGGCCAGTCTTGAACCAACCGCAAGCTACGGATGCAGACCGGAAAGCGATTCATGCCGCGAGTCTTTGAGTAGAGGTTTGTAAACTCCCAGACTCGCCGCGCGTACTTCGCCGCCGATTGCAGCTTCCAATGCTTGATGAACATCGGAGTGAAGCATTCTTTGTGCTTGATCTCCATCGAGTCAAACACACAGCCATCGGAATCGAGGCCGATAAAGAACTCTTGAGAGGGTTGAAACTGTTCGAGGGTTTGATACTTAGGCATGTGTACGTTTGGCCCAGTCACCAGATCACTTCAATCGGATACTGGCTAAGTAGGGCGTCCTTCGAGATTACCGGAATTCGCTCATGAATCGCCTGTGCGACGATCATGCGGTCGAACGGATCGCCATGAAGAGCCTCGAGCTTTTCAAATGCAAGGAGCTATTCTCGATTGATCGCCAGTACCCAAATTTCCGCGACGCTGAGCAGAATCTTGTTACGTCTATCTCTCAGTGCTGCAGTGGCCAAGACGCAAAGATTTCGTTTCGCCGTCGCCATCCAGAGCAGCAGCTGTGTTTCGAATAGATACGTCAAACATAGTCTTCAAACTCCGGCAGGGGATCGTTAAAATCATCGCTGATCCAAACTCGCCCCTTGGAACCCCCGAACTGACGTTTCTTAGGCTTTTTGGCTTCAATCGGCGAAAGCTTTACGAGGGGATTGCCGGCCTTGGCGATGACTACCTCCTCGCCGGAACACGCTGCTTCGATTAGCTTTGAAAGTTGCGATTTCGCTTCGTCAATATCTACTTGAATCCCCACGCACTCACCCTAGCTAACCTAAAAGCTAACTTCGATCGTTCGTGTTCCACTGCGAGTGGAACACCCCATCTTTGTCGATCCGCTTGTAGGTGTGCGCGCCGAAATTGTCGCGCAGCGCCTGTAGCAAGTTGGCGGGCAAGAACTCGGCGCGGTAGCTATCGAGATATGACAGCGTCGCCCCGAGGCATGTCGTCGGAACACCCTGGGCGGTAGCCGTCAACACGACCGAGCGCAGCTCCGGCAGCGCGGAGTTGATGACAGGCGAGAACGACGGGTGAACGATGATGTTGTCGATTCCGGGATCAGTCTTGAACGCGGCCTTGATCGGATCGAGCAGCTTCGAACGAATGATGCAGCCCTCTTTCCAGATGCGGGCGACTTCAGCTAGATCGGTGCCGTAGTCGTACTGTTTCGAAGCCGCCTGGATCAGATGCAGCCCTTGCGCGTAGCAGGCAATCATCGACAAATGCAGCGCATCGTGCAGCTGCTTTGTCAGCTCGCCCACGTCGCCGTTGAAAGAGCCGGCGGGTCCATTCAATATCTTCGACGCTTCTACACGAGCGTCCTTCAGGCCGGACTGAATACGCGCGTTCACCGACTGAGCCAACGTCGGAATCGGAATTCCCATATCGAGGGCTGTTTGCGCCGTCCATTTGCCGGTACCTTTTTGGCCGGCCGTGTCGAGCACTTTTTCAACCAGCGCATCGCCAGTGTCGACATCGGTTTTGGCCAAGCACTCGGTCGTGATGTCGACCAGAAAACCACCGACCTGGGGTGACGACGTCCAGCTTTCGAAAATCTTGTGGATCTCAGCCGTAGGCAATCCCGCGCCGCGGCGCAAGATGTCGTACACCTCGCAGATCAGCTGCATGATGCCGTACTCGATCCCGTTGTGGACCATCTTGACGTAGTGGCCCGCCGACGTACGCCCACAGTAGGTCACGCAGGAGCCGTCGTCATCCGTCTTGGCCGCAATTTTTTCAAGCACCGGGGCAATACGTTCGTAGGCTTCGAAGTTGCCTCCGGGCATGATCGACGGTCCCCACAGGGCGCCTTCTTCACCGCCTGAAATACCGCAGCCAACAAAGTGGAACCCGGCCGCATGCAGCGCCTCGGCGCGGCGATTCGTATCAGGGAAGTGCGAGTTGCCGCCATCGATGATGATGTCGCCTTTGTCAAGGACCTTAGTGAGCGCGTCGATAACCGCGTCGGTACCCGGACCAGCGGTGACCATCAATAACACGCGCCTCGGTGGGTCAAGCAACCGTGCGAATTCTTCGATCGACTGCGTAACCGCTACATTTTTGCCAGCCGACTCCTCGCGCATGCGCTGCGCCTTGTCGTCGCTACGGTTGTAGGCGATCACCGGAAAGCCGTTTCGTTCAATGTTCAGCGCGACATTGCGCCCCATTACGCCGAGGCCGGCAACACCGAAATTTCCGTCAGACATTGGTTTCTAATCCTTACCCTCTTATTGGTCGAAGTTCTCAGAGAAGAGCGGACATACAACCACCCGCGAATCGAGTGCTAAGGGGGTAATCGGCTCCAAAGCGTAAAAGCCTGAGAACAATTTATTGTAGCGTTGGTGCGGCCACGCCTGCACACGACAACAATCAAAACCTCGAGGCGCCGCCGACGGGTTTGAAATTAGCGGCTACGACCTCTAGTGCGAATGCGCTCAAGTTCCGCTTCCAGCCGACTCGCGACGATTGGATTCGCCTCGATCAAGTTGCGCCGTTCGGAGCCGTCGACCTCTAAGTCGAATAGTTGGTACGGCCGCTCGAACGGTTTGCCTCGCGGTGCTTCGCGTCCGCCCGAGCCGTTTCCGGCAACGAGCTTCCATTTGCCGTCGCGGATCGCGAACGTGCCACTACCCGAGTGATGGATGACTGGCGCGCGCTGCTTCGCCCACGTGCCCCCGCGCATTAAGGGCAACAGGCTAAAGCTATCTTCCGCTGCATCGTCGGGCAGATCCGCGCCGGCCACCTCCGCTACCGTCGCAAAAATGTCCGTTAGGCAGATCGGCTCGGAATGCTCACTCTCGGCCTCGATCTCACCCGGCCAGCGGGCGAAGAACGGCACATGGTGGCCGGCTTCCCAAATGTCAGCCTTCGTTCCGCGAAAGACGTAGTTCGCGGTGTGGTTGCCAGATCGATACGACTGGATCGATTCGTCGTCGACGTGGTCCTTTTCATCGAGGCCGCTCAGTCTATACATGTACGAACCGTTGTCAGACGTGCAAATCACCAGCGTGTCATCTCCGATGCCTGCGTCGTCGATCGCCTTCAAAACGTCGCCCACTGTCGAGTCGACTTGCACGATGAAATCGCCGTATGGGCCAAGCTTCGTTTTGCCTCGAAATCGCTTGTGCGGCCAGGTTGGTTTATGCGGCGCCGTCAGCGGCATATACAGCAAGAACGGTTTAGATTCTTTCGACTGCCGCGAGATAAAGCCAGAGGCCTCTCGCACAAGATCGTCCAGCACTTTTACTGGATCAAGGTCGGGCGCGCGTTCACCCTGACGCATAAAGCGAGGGAACTGGATCGCCTCTTGCTCCACCAATGGAAATTTCGTGATCACACCGTTGCGGACATAAACGTATGGCGGAAAATCGAGCGATGCGGGTATGACGTACGAGAAGTCAAATCCGTGGGTGTGCGGGCCGTCGCTGATCGGCTTGCTGAAATCAAACGTTTCAGGGCCGGTCTTAGCAAACCCAAGCCCGAGGTGCCACTTGCCCACGACGCCCGTGGCATAGCCCTGCGCGCGCAGAAACGAACCAATCGTTTCTCGGTCTTTCGCAATGAGCGGTTCGCCGTAACCGTTCAGCACGCCGCTTTTAAGACGGGTTCGCCAGGCGTAGCGTCCGGTAACCAGACCGTATCGCGTTGGCGTGCACACAGCCGACGGCGTGTGCGCATCGAGAAACTTCATCCCCTGACCGGCGAGCCGATCGAGATTTGGAGTCGGAATCTTCGATTGAGCGTTCAACGCCCTGACGTCCCCGTAGCCCATGTCGTCAGCCATGATGACGACGATATTCGGCCCCTTGGGCAACATCGCGGCGGAGAATAGGAGGGTCAGGCAAAGAGTTCGAAACAGCATGTAATTGTTGGGCGGGCTGAAAACAAAGCTCGCTCCGTTACTGTTTCACTTCGCGTCTGGCGAGGTCAAGTCACCGGGCAAAAGCCGCCGAACTCGCTCAGGCGACTACAGCAATGATTGCAGCTCGGGCGCTACCCGCGGCTCGAGCTGCCCGCGTTCGTTCCGAAGCTCTAGCTCACTAGCGGCGATTGCCGTCGGATCAATGCCCAATGCCCGCAGCAAGTCAATCGTAACTTGACCCGCCGCTAGCCCGTTGTCGGCCTGGAACTTCTTCATTGCACGCACAGTTTGCGGCCCGAGGGCACCGTCGATCGAACCTGGATCCACACCGGCGTCTCGTAGCTCCCGCTGGATTTCTGAAATCGTTGCCTGTGTCAGGTTGGTCTCGCAAACAACCTGCCGCCACGCCAGGCGGCCTTCGGCGACCTTGCGGCGGCGTGCGATGGTGCCAGTCTGTTCAGGCTCCATCACGTTCTTGATCTCCGCCGGATGAACTTCGCGCATCGTCGTGATTGTTTCGTATTTTGCGGGAACGTCGATAATTTCACTCTTTGCGGGCTCTTTGATCAACCGCTTGCGAACCACCTGATACTGCGCTGGAACCTCAACAATCGTCGTCTCAGCGGGCTTCTTCAGCACACGCCGCGTAACCGTCTTGTAGCTGGCGGGAACCTCAACCAAGCACATCACCTCGCCGGTGCCATTCTCCAGGTCTTCAAGCACCGGTGTACCGGCTTTCCAGACCGTGTGGGCCGGTTCGTCAACGACGGTCTCCCGAACGTCTTCAAACTGCGGTGGGGCCTCGACTGCTACCTGCGATGTCGGTTTGAGTAGGATCTTCTCTTCAACCCATTCGAACGTCGCGGGTGAAACGTCGATTCGTTGGTACGCATCCTCTACGAGTACGCGCTTTACGACTGGCTCATATCTAGCGGGAATGATCGCAAAGGATTCAAACGCTGCTCTCTCGACAATGCTTTCGTCGACGTCGCGAAATACGGCGGGCAGAAAGACGCGGGCGTAACAAGCGCCCGGCTTTGCGTTTGGTGGGAAGGGCTCCTCTCTCGACTGCGCGCTGCTCGTCAGTACAAACACTAAACCGAGCAAGGTGATCCACAAATTCCGCTGATAGGCGCCCATAGCACAAGCCCTCCTGAGGAGCTAAGAAAAATCATACGCCGGACAAAGCGCTATCTGTCGCCTGAACGGAATAACTTTATAGGGAAATTACAGAGCAAATCAGTCGTAGCGAGCGTGCCAAAAGCACGGCTTGCGTCAATGCTCGATACGGCTAGGAATGAGCGGTTGCGTTTGCTCAACTGCTCGCAGGTCTTCGAGAGTAATCGACTTGCCCTCTTCGTGGTATTCCTCGTCCACGTTGACCTGCCAGAGGTCATAATGACTGCCAACAATATTTAGAGCCGCCATCATCGCCGTCAGCATCGAATGGTCTTGGTTGTTGTAGCGGTGCATGCCGTTGCGGCCAACAAGCTGGAGATTCGAAAACTGCTCCAGCCAATCGCGAACGACTTTCACCGCTTCACCGTAGCCCCGGTCATAGACCGGATATGCTTTCGGCATTCGAACTACCGTGCCATCGACAACCAACTCGCGTTTCACAAGCCCCAGCTTGTCGATCTCGCGAGTGCCGAGCGCAACGAGATCGCTGTCGCTCATCTCCCACAAATCGTCGCCTTCAAAGCAAAAATATTCGAGGCCTAGACATGATTTTCCATCCTCGGGAATCATCTCAGGGCTCCAATTGACGAAGTTTTGAACTCGCCCAACTTGCACGCTAGATTCGTGTATGTAGATCCAGGTGTCGGGGAAAAGCACCTCGGCATCGATAATCAGCGCGACCGTCACGAAATCGCGATATTTCAGCCGGCGGGCCGCCGCGACTACGTCTTCAGGCGGCGCCGGTTGCATTGCCTCAATCAGATCGCGGATCGCGACACTGCTGATGAAATGATCGCCTGAATATGTCTCAGCGCCCGCTTCAACGTTCGTGATTGCGCCGTCCGTCCACCGTATAGCCGTGACAGGCTTGTTGAGAACCACATCGGAACCTTGCGCGGACACCAACTGGGCCGCGCGCTCCCACATCATTCCAGGGCCCAGCCGCGGGTACATAAACTCATCGATCAACGTCTTGATCACGCCGTCCTTGGCCTTGGCGCGCTCACCAATCAAGGCGTTCTTGATAGCGGTCGTTAGCGACAAGCCCTTAATGCGCTGCGCCGCCCATTCCGCCTGGATCTCGTTTGTTGGAATGCCCCACACTTTTTCGGTGTAGGTCTTAAAAAATATCTGAAAAAGACGCACTCCAAATCGATTGGAAACCCAGTCCTCAAAACTCTCTTCAGGAGAAATTGGAAATACGCGAGCCTTTGCATAGCTCAGCATGCAACGCGCCGTTTCGAACAACCCCAATCCAAACAAAGCGTTCGCCGGCTTCAGAGGATAAGAAAAGAAGGTCCCCTTATAGAAAATGCGGGACATCCGTTTTCGCTTGATCAAGTCGTCGCCGAGGATCTCCTTCCAGAGATCTTCGACCGGAGTCACTTTCGTGAAGAACCGGTGGCCGCCAATATCGAAGCGGTAGCCCTTGTAGTTAGCAGTGCGCGAGATGCCACCGACAATGTTGTCGCGCTCAAGCACCACGCTCCGTACGTTTCGCTTCGCGAGTTCATATGCCGCGGTGAGTCCGGCCGGACCAGCGCCTAAAATCACTACCGGCGATTGGGGCATTCGAATCTAAGATCGTAACAAAGAGGAAATGTTTTAACGGCGCCCGCTGGCTTCAGAGTCACGACACCATCTGCTTGACTACAGAGCCGCCAACATCGGTGAGCCGGAAGTCTCGGCCCATATGGCGGTAAGTCAGACGGGTGTGATCTAAGCCCAATTGATTGAGCACGGTTGCTTGTAAGTCGTGGACATGTACACGGTCTCTCACAATTCGGAGAGCCAATTCGTCGGTTTCGCCCACCACTCGGCCGCCTTTGAAACCACCGCCGGCCACCCACATCGTAAATCCGTTTGGGTGGTGATCGCGGCCGACCGTAGCTAAGTCTTCCGGGCGACGAATGTCGGCCAACGACGTTCTACCGAATTCGCCTCCCCAGATGACGATCGTTTCGTCGAGTAGGCCACGCTGCTTGAGATCGTGGATCAAAGCTGCACTAGGTTGATCGGTAATTTCGCAGTTCTTCTTGAGGTCACGCTTGAGATTCTGATGCTGATCCCATGAGGCATGGGCCACCAGCACGACGCGTACTCCGCGCTCGACCATGCGTCGTGCCAACAGGCAGTTCGTTGCGTAGGGTCGGCAGATCTCTCGATTGAGACCGTAGGCCTCGCGAGTCGACTCGGCCTCGTCAGAAAAATCGAGCAGATCGGGAGCTTCAGCCTGCATTCGAAACGCAAGTTCGTATGACAATATGCGCGACTCGATTTCGGCATCGCCGGTTCTTGCATAGCGTTCGCGATTGAGATCACCAATAGCGTCGAGACCAAGGCGCTGCATCTCAGTCGTAACCCCTGCCGGATTTGAAAGATACAAGATCGGGTCGCCCGAGCTGCGAAACGGAACTCCCTGATAGGCGGACGGCAGAAATCCGCTCGACCAGTTGCCCGACCCACCACTGGTTCCCTTCCCTGAACTCAAGACTACGAACCCCGGGAGGTCTTCGGACTCGCTGCCTAGGCCATATGTCAGCCACGAGCCGATCGTCGGCCGTCCCAGCAGCGAGCTTCCAGTCATCAACAGCGACTGCCCGGGGTGGTGGTTAAACGCCTCGGAGAACATCGATCGGACAACGCACATTTCGTCGGCAATCGACTGTGTGTGCGGCAGCAGGTCGCTGATCTCGATGCCGCTTTGGCCGCAGCGCTTGAACTGCTGCACACTGGCGAGCACGCTTGCGTTCTTCTTGATGAACGCCAGTTGCAGGTCCTTCGTCATTGAAGGAGGCAACGATTGTCCGTGGTATTTCTGAAGCGCCGGCTTAGGATCGAGCAGGTCCATCTGACTCGGCGCGCCCGCCTGAAATAGGAAAATGACGTTCTTCGCGCGAGGCGAGAAGTGGCTCGGCTTGGGCGCCAGCGGATCGCTGGTTTCCGCTGCCGCTGCCGTGCGCCCCTCTAAGCCAAGTATGTCGGCCATCGCCACAGAGCCGATACCAGCAGTGACACGATTTAAGAAATCGCGGCGATTCGCATTCACGACTAGAGGTTAACACCAGCCGCGCGCAGGCGTGCCCCAGATCCGTCGGCAAGCATCCTTCGCGAGTGCCTGCAATGGTTAGTCGCGTGCAACAGTAGGCCATTCATGTTTTCTTAGGAGACACATTCGCGACACCCCGCGGCTGCGCTCCGTTGCCGCGGAAGATCTCGCGTTTGAGCCGCGCGCGTCAGCAAGCGGTTTCCTCGAATCGATCAATGCCTTCGAGGAAACCGCTTGCTGACGCGCGCGAATCAAACGCAACTCACGCCGGATTTGCCCGGAACTTGCGTACATAAATTCCGTACGGACGGATTTGGGGCGTACTCTTGCAGTCCGTTGAGCACGGCAAGCGAGCGCAACAAAGTAATGGCGCGGCTAACACGTACTTTCACCGTTGGCTGGCGAGAAATGCGGCCTAGAGTCAGACCACTACTGCTTCTTGATCCTCCGTTTGCCGTCCAAATCACGCTGCTCGTTGGTGACGTCGAATTTGAAATCCGTGGCCCAATCCTTGTAGTCGGGATTCTCAAGATAGGGTTCAGCCCATTTCTGCGCCATGTCGAACATCAGAGTCCGCACCTTCGGCTCGTTAAGGCCCTCACGAGAGAATATTATCGAGGTGTCAAGAATGTGACGGGCAAGAGCGACTTCAAAGTCGCTATGCGATACCGATGCGCCTCCGCTTCCCATACTCGAACGCAGTTTCTCCAAATCGTCGCCGGTTCCAGCAAGCGAACCGGCCGCTAACAAGATCGCGCGTGTGAGCGTTTTCGACTCCAGCGTCGCGCTTTCCGAAGTTGCGCCGTCAGTGCGTGGCGGGCGCCCAGACTGCACCGTAGAAAGTATCGGGGACTCTGCGGTAGACCCGTCGGGCAACGGAAAATCGAGCACTATGGAATCTTTCCCGTCAATCGCCTTCTTGATCGCCCCGGCGCTCTCGACAAAATCAATCGCACTCTGGCGGGACTGGCGTCGATACTCGTTGATCGGACCCTGGAAATCGGCAACTTGCTTCTGGTTACGGTTCTGACCTTCGACATAGGCATCCGCTAGTGTGTCGTAACCGGTTGTCAGGCCGACGAGAAGAGCGGCTCTCCACAACGTAGCCTTAGCTGCGAGTTCACCGTCACTCTTGGCGACTGCCTCGATTTGTTCGTCTGCCTTGCCATAGTCACCAATGGCTAGATTGTCGACCGCGGCGGCCCAATTCCACTCGGGTGAGCCCGGCTGCGGTCCAGACTCGCCTCCTGAGCAAGCCACGAGCGCGAGGCATATGGCCGCGGCGGTAAGCAGTCGCAAACACTGCGCTGGCGCGCAGCCGTGATTGATCAAATGCTTTAGATTCTTCATAAAACGCTCCTTCCCGGGCACAGTGTCGCAACATTCGCTCGGTGCCGCAACACTTCTTGCGGTATTTTTTGAATAGTGGACGAGGCGCGCAACGCGATCGAGTACCCAACCGCACTCGTGAGGGGGTTTGTTCTGGTAGGTGGACGTAGCTCGAGATTCGGTCACGACAAGGCGCTCTATTCAGTCGAGGGACGGCCGATGGCAATGCGCATAGCCGACACCGTTTTGCAAGTCGTCGAGTCGGTAACGCTAATCGGTGAACCGGCAAAGTACCGGCAACTTGGGCTACCCGTCATCGCAGACAACCTCGACGCCATCGGCCCACTGGGCGGAATCTTGACGGCGCTCGATGAATCCGACGCACAGTGGAATCTCATCGTCGCCTGTGATCTTCTCCATCTAAACCGAGGCGTGCTCGAACGGCTGATCGATTGTGCGATCAAAGCTAAAGCGGACGTTGTCTGGCCGGTTACTCCCGATGGACGGACTCAGCCGCTATGTGCCGTTTACTCGAAGGGTGCGTTGGCACACGTGAAACCGCAAGTCGAGCGTGGCGTCCAAAAGGTCACCGACAGTTTTGCGGGATGTCTGATCGAGAAACTTCAATTCGAAGATCAGATTCCGTTCTCTAACTTCAATTATTTGAGTGACATTTCGTCGCCTCTTAAAGACCCCGGTAACGTCGCTTGATCAGCGTGCGGGCCAAATCACGGTTCGTAGGCGAATCATCGAGTACCGTCACCCGCCGATATTCGGCCTGGGCCTATAGGCGACGCCCTAGCCCGCTGTATCGCGGTCTTTGAGCAACAGTTTAGCTTTCTAGAGCCGCCGCCATCGCCTCAATGTCAGCATCGGAGTTGAAAAAGTGCGGAGACACCCGTAGCCGCCCCTTGCGTGCGGCCACGGCTATTTTTGCGCGCTCAAGCGTCTCGGAAAGCTGCGAAACATCTCGTCCCGGAAACTCCGCCGTCACGATTTGGGACCGATACGCCTCGCTGCCGGTAGCCGACAAAGTCCCACCGCAGTGTTCTAAAACCACTCGACATTTCGCGGCTAAGTCAAGAACACGCGGTTCCACAACCTCTGGTGTAAGTTCATTCAAAAGATCGAGAACTGCCTCCATCGCACACAGTCCACTAAAGTTCTGAATGCCACCCTCGTAGCGACTCGCCTCGGCCGAAAGATCAGGACGCCCGTGGTGCAGCTGATCGACGTTACGCCAATCGCGATGGCTTCGCCAACTTACAACACTAGGAGCAAGCCATTCGCGCGTCTCGGGCGAGACGTACACGAACCCCGCACCCGTGGGCGAACAAATCCACTTGTAGCCGTGAACGATAAAGTAGTCAACCGGGGTTACGGACATGTCGTGCCGCAGCGCTCCGGCGCTCTGCGTAGCGTCAACGCAGGTGATGACGCCGCGGCGCTTAAACTCCGGCGCGAGGATCTCAAGCGGCATACGTAGGCCGCTCGAATAGCTGACCGAGCTGAGAATCACCAGGCGGGTGCGCGGCGAGACAGCATCTAATAGCATCTGTGGGTCGAATGTGTCGCTTTCGATCGAAAGTTCGTTGAGGGCAACCCCGCGATCGCGAAGCAGCGCCGGCGCGTAGAGGTTGTTGGGAAACTCGTTCGCCGTCGCAACGACCTCGTCACCGCTACGCCAATTGATGCCCTGCAGAAGCCACGAGAGCCCGGTGCCCGCGTTCGGGCAGAATCCAATGTCCGCGGCGTCTGCCCCGATCAGTCGGGCAATTTTCGCTCGGATAACATCGAGGTGGTCAAACCATTCCAAAAAGTCCCGAGACGCCGTTTCGTCACGCTGTTCGAAGTGCTTGAGCGCGGCGGCCACCGCCGTTGTCGGGATCGGGCCGAATGTCGCCGTATTGAGGTACGTCCACTGGCGAAGTACCGGGAACAAGTCCCTAACAGCGCGCCAGTCAATATCAGCCATAGCAGACAGCTTAGCCCGCATTTCTCACCACCTGACGGCGAAAGTGCGTGAGAGGCGCGTCAATACGAGGCGGGCGACGGTCGGCGCGCGGAGGCGTACTTGACAGTACGTCGAGCACTCGCGATCGAGCGCAACGAAGTATTGACCCACCTATCGTGTGCTTTCGCCGCCAGGTGGGTAGAGTCGAGGACGAGCGCGCTGACTTTAGGTTGCGAGGAGTTGCTGTTTCCGGCTACTTTCGCTTGCGGCGGTGCCTCAGTTCCCGCCTTGGCTCCGTTTCCCGTCCCCGCTCGTCAAACCGGACGTGCGGTTTTCCCGCATCCGGCTTTCCGACCGGCTTCAGCTGTCAGCTGTCGCGGGCGGCCGCCCCAGTTGCACCCAGCGCAGGCGCACTACGCCCCTCTTGCCAAACACAACCTCGTCGGAATATCGACGCCTGCCTCGCGATTGCACCTTGTGCCGCCGCCGCAAAAATCCTCGCACCCGCTCGTCGACATAGTTGTCCACCGCGCGGTAGGCCTGCGTGCGCGTCCCCTAGCTAACCTGCATTTCTCACCACCTGACGGCGAAAGCACGCGATGGCCGCGCCACTACTTCGTTGCGCTCGGTCGCGAGTGCTCGACGGACTGTCAAGTACGCCTCCGCGCGCCAACTGTCGCCCGCCTCGTATTGACGCACCTCTCACGCACTTTCGCTCGCCACGTGGTGAGAAATGCGGGCTAAAGTAGTTTGTCCAACCCCGCAAACTGCGGTTCAGCCGGTCGCGTACTTCGTTCCAGGTCCCCACATTGCTCGGCCTCAGCTGCTCGCGCACTTTCTGCTTGAGCCGCCCGACACTCTTTCTTGACGGACTTGCACCTAAATACCAATGGCCATCCTTGCGATAACGGTGCACTCCAAACGGATATCGCCAGAAAATCAAAGCTCTCGCTCTTGGCTCTTACCCATCGCGTCTTCGCCGGGTTCAGGGTCAGCCCAATCCGCGTCAGCACTTGCTCCGTCCACGGCAATGCCTGCGCCGCTTTTCCGCGGCTAAGGATCACAAAGTCGTCGGCATAAGTATCCACCACGGCTCGGAACTCTTCTTCCTTTCCCTGCATTCTCCAATGCTTCAGAAAACGGTTCATGTACATATTGGCCAACAAGGGAGTCACCACTCCGCCTTGCGGCGTACCGCGCTTCGTCCCCTGGCCGCCCGTCATGCGTCGTTTCCCGTTTCCATTCCGCTCTTCCACCGGGACTCGCAGCCACATTTTGATCAGCTTCAAAACCCAGCGGTCGCACACCCGCCTCGTGACGCATCGCATCAACTCGGGCGTAGGAATCGTATCCAAGTACTTGGACAAAGCACCCTCGACTACTGCGGTGTAGCCTTCAAACAACAACTTGTGCACTCTCTGGAGCGCGTCCAACGCGCTCCGCTTCGGTCGGTAACCATCGGTTTCCGGGTCGCGGTCCGCCTCGAAGATCGGCTCCAATACCAGCTTGGCGGCGGCCCCGTTTAGAGCTAGCGCAGGCCACCCGGTCCCGAACGGTCGGGATACCGAGTGGCCGCTCACCACCAGCGGGCTTTGGGATGGTTACCCGCCGCACCGGCTGGGGCCGATAGGTCTTCGTGCGTTGTTCTTCTTGCAGGCCTTGCAACCACTCCTCTCGGCCCGCCGTCTCGATTTGCTCGAACGTTTCCCTCTCCACGCCCGCCGCCCCGCCGTTGGCTCTTGCCACCGCGTAGGCGTCAGCGAGAATGTCTTCGCGCCATATCTTGTCGTAGAGCTGATCGAAGCGGAAACTGGGCTCCTGCTGCGCCTTTCGATACAGCTCGCGTTGCAATTTCCGGATCTTTTCTGGTGTTGTCAGACTCATCGCCAATCACCTCGTCCTCTCGTTGTTGAACAAGCACGCCGGAAGTCAGGGCGCTTTGCTCCGCCGGCCTTACCCAGCTTCTCCGCTGCTATCACCCTGTCCGATTCCCCGCCGCGGCCGCCGCCCTGAAAGACGACCTTGGAGGCGCGACCTCCTCCGCTCGGGACCTCCCCCGATTCCCCGTATCACCTTCTTGCCATGCGATGCTCCCTACCCCGGCGGACCCAAGCGGTGCTCGCGTTGCTCGCTTCCCGATTGGCGCGGCCTGCCCTCAATCGCAGAGAGGTCGGCGTCCACAACTTCACTTGCGAGGCCTGCTCAAGCTTCACTCGCGTTACCGCCTGCCCACTCGCTCACCGGCCCTATGCCGGCTTTGTCACGAGGCTTCAGCCCACCCGCTCGCCCGCCTAGACCGCTCGTCAGCTACCATGCTTACCACCTCTTACCTGCGTGCCTCCCTCCCCCACTGCTGATCCGCGCCCTCGGGGCGCACTGAGAGGCGCGGGCTCGTCGCCGTGCATGCACAACCCTCACTTCGCGGTCCGCCGTTCCAGAATAAGACCCGTTTAACGGGATTTTTGGGCTGAGCCGCCCGGGCGCAGCCTGGCCGTCATATCAAAATGTCCGGAAATGTCCGGATTTGGCTGGATTTGGCAGAGTTTTCTCTAAATTTCGAGCCTCCTTGTAGAGCTTTCGGTATCCTCCAGATATAGTGTAAGGCCGGTGTGTCCAGTTTTCGGCCGACCGTATCGCTAAGTTACTGATTTCAAAGACAAAAGAAATTTCAAAATCACGGGACGACCGGTTGGGTGTGTTCCGCCTTGACCGTTGCGAGACTGGAGTGAACCCCAAAAGCGAGACAGATGAAAGTGGGACAATTTTCAGTGAATGGAAAAGGAGTTCCCGATGAGAGAGAGAAAAGATAGGGTTGCGAGGAAGCAGCGCTCGTATGAAGTTGAGTTCAAGGAATTGGCGGTAAGCCGCATGCTTCGCGGTGAGAACGTCGTCAAATTGAGCGGTGAGTTGGCCGTGCGGCGCAGCGTGTTGTATCGCTGGCGCGACACCTACCGCGCCGAGGGACGCAGCGGTCTTGAGCGGCGTCAAGGGCGGCCGCGTCCCGGACAAGAGGTTGTGCAATTGGATAGCGATCCGAGCGCCGATCGCATTGCCGAACTCGAACGCCTAGTCGGTCAACAAGCGGCGGAATTGGATTTTTTCGAACGAGCCTTCAACGCCTTAAAACCGGCGATGCCGAACCAAGTCGCTCGCAACGCGAGCGGCTCTACAGCGTCATCGACGAAACCCGCGTCGAAGGCCGACTCAGCGTCGAGCGCGCCTGTGCACTCGGAGAAGTCAGCCGAGCCGGATATTACCGGCAATTAGAGCGAGACAAGCCTGTCGAATCCAACCTGGAAGTGCGGGACCGTATGCAGCGCATTACGCTCACCAATCGCCGCTACGGCTACCGTCGGGTGACAGCCGAACTGCGCCGCCAAGGCTTCACCGTAAACCACAAAAAGGTCTTGCGCTTGATGCGCAACGACAATCTGTTGGCGATTCGCAAGCGCCGTTACGTGCTGACGACAGACTCGGATCAGCATCGCGCGGTATACCCAAACTGGGCTAACTCACTGCAAATCGACGGACTCAATCAGCTCTGGCAGTCCGACATCAGCTACGTGCGCATGCGCCGCTCGTTCGTCTACCTGGCGGTCGTGATGGACTCGGATTCGCGGCGCGTGATTGGTTGGGAATTGGGATCGTCGTTAGAAGCTGTATTGGCGGTGAATGCGTTGCGCAAAGCGATCGAGTTACGGCGACCGAAGCCGGGACTGATACATCATTCCGATCAAGGCGCGCAGTATGCCTCACGGGCATACGTGAACTTATTGGAAGAACATGGCGCACTGATTTCGATGAGCCGGCGAGGAAACCCGTACGACAAGGCGCGCATGGAAAGTTTTATGAAGACGCTCAAAAGCGAGGAGGTGAACCTACAGACGTATCAATCGATGGACGAAGCGCGCGCTTCGATCGAGGAGTTTATCGACGCGGTGTACAACCAAAAGCGGCTGCATTCGGCGCTGGGCTAGCGGCCTCCGGAGGAGTTCGAGCAGTTGTTGCCGTCGAGCGAAGAGCTCAGAAATCCGCAGTTTGAGTTTTCTGAGGCATGAGGAAATCTATCGAGACAGTGGTCGCACTCGGGACGGGAGAATGTCCCGCCCCGAGCGCTCATCGTCTCGCTGAGTTTCCAGCCGGGTATTGCTTGGCGGGTTGCTCTCCAGCATTGCCCGCCTCCGCTTTCCCGGCCGTTTTCAAGTGTGCGGCACGTTCGCCGAAAAGGCTATACTTTTTCAGCGAACGGCAACTGTCCCATTTTTAAGCTGTCTCAGCTTAGGGGTGCATGCCATTGCGAGGTTACGTGAGTGTCCCCGATCTCCACCCGCTCGCCCGCCTAGACCGCTCGTCAGCTACCATGCTTACCAACTCTTACCTGCGTGGGTCCCTCCCCCACTGGTGATCCGCGCCCTCGGGGCGCACTGAGATATGCGGGCTAGTGTAGTGCGCCATAAATAATATAACTTATAGTATCTTCGTGTCGCCTTTACTAGTAGAAGGCACACGGATGCGAAGAGCAGAGCCAGTCCCATTGACGCAGGAGCAGCGTAGGCAGTTGGAGCGCTACGCGAACGGTCGTCGGGTCGCTGTTCGTCTGGCGTTGCGAGCCAGGATCATCGTGCTCGCCGCCGACGGTCTTGAGAACAAACGGATTGCCGCGCAGCTGTCGGTCTCGCGTCAGTTGGTGGCGCGCTGGCGAAGCCGTTTTCTTGAATCCGGCGTCGCCGGCATCGAAAAGGACGCCCCGCGGCCCGGCCGTAAGCCCGCCATCTGCTCCCCAACAGTGCAACAGATCATCCACAAGACGACCCGCGAAACGCCAGCCAACGCCACCCATTGGAGCCGCCGCACGATGGCCGCCGCGGTCGGCGTCAGCGCCTCCACCGTGGGTCGCATTTGGCGCGCCCACGGCCTCAAGCCGCATCGCGTCAAGACCTTCAAACTCAGCAACGACCCGCGCTTCGCCGAAAAACTCGACGACATCATCGGACTTTATCTCAACCCGCCCGAGCATGCCCTCGTTCTTTGCCTCGACGAGAAGTCACAGATTCAAGCCCTCGACCGCACCCAGCCCGGCCTGCCCCTGAAAAAGGGACGCGGCCGGACCATGACCCACGACTACAAACGCAACGGCACAACCACCTTGTTCGCCGCGCTCAACACGCTCGACGGCTCGGTGATCGGAACCTGCATGCCCAAGCACCGCCACCAAGAATGGCTGCGCTTCTTGCGCTTGCTTGAAAACCAGACCCCCAAGGACAAGCAGATCCATTTGATCGTGGACAACTATGCCACTCACAAACACGCCACGGTGAAACGCTGGCTGCAGCGCAATAAACGCTTCCACGTCCATTTCACGCCCACCTCAGCGTCGTGGCTGAACATGGTGGAGAGGTTCTTCCGAGACCTCACCGATAAGCGCATCCGCCACGGTGTCTTTCGTAGCGTCGGCGAACTCACCACCGCCATCGAAGACTACATCGCTCGACACAATCAGCAGCCCAAGCCCTTCATCTGGACTGCTACCGCTTCCGACACCCTTGAGAAGGTCAAGCGCGGCAAAGCCGCTCTTCTTAAGGTTCAATCTGATTGACGCACTACACTAGGCCACTAGGAATCGAGCAGACCCAACACCCGCCGTCGAAGAAGCTCAAGTCCGGTGTGTACGGCTAGCGTACGAACTCGATCGCGCCCCCCGCCTAGCTGTCGGCGCTTAACGATCACACCGTCGTCATCGGCGATGCCAAAGTAGACCGTGCCCACGGGTTCTTCGTCCGTACCGCCCCCGGGGCCCGCAATGCCGGTGGTCGAGATGCCGATTGCCGGGCCGCCCAAGACCTTCGCGGCATGGTCGCGTGCGGCCTCGGCCATAGCTGCCGACGTCGGCTCGCTGACCGCGCCGTGCGCTTCGAGAATCGCGGGATCGACGCCGAGCCAGTTGATCTTGGCGTTATTGCTGTAGCTGACGAAGCTGCCGGCGAAAAACTCTGAGCTGCCGGGAACGTCGGTGATCTTCCCGGCCAGCAGACCCCCGGTACAACTTTCGGCGGCGGCCAGCTTCAAGTCTTTCGCTCGCAGCAGGCCGGCTACGACAGCCTCCAGAGGTTCATTGAGCAGCGTATAAACCGCCTCACCAAGCTCGACCTGTATGTTCGCCCCGAGCGATTCCGCGATTTCGCGGGCCTCGAATTCGGTCTGGGCGCGGGCCCGAAGGTGAATTTGAATATCACCCGGCGCTGAAAGAATCGTAGTAGCGACTCGTTCTTCGATTGAGTAAATCGGGCCGATACGCTGATCTACATCAGACTCGCCAATGCCCGCGACACGCATCGAGTGGGTGAAATAACGGTATGGCGATTCGCGTCGGTCTAGTCGCGGCAAACAAGCTTTTTCGAACAGCGGTTTCAGTTCGCGAGGCGGGCCGGGTAGCAGGATCAGAATGCCGCGCTCATCTTCGAACCACTGGCCCGGCGCGGTCCCGTTCGGGTTTTCAAGAATCTCAGCGCCCTCGAGAATGTACGCCTGGCGCTTGTTTACCTCTGCCATCTCGCGGTTGAACCGCCGGAAACGTTCGGCGATCTGCTCGACGATCGAGTCGTGAAATTCCAGCCCACGGCCGACAGCCGCGGCAGCCGCGTCGCGGGTAAGGTCGTCAAGCGTCGGGCCAAGGCCTCCGCTTAGGATTACGATTTCTACGGCGTCGCGAGAGCGTTTTATCTCGGACGTCAGTCGATCGTGATCGTCGCCAACAACGGACTTGCGAACGACTTCTATACCGCGTTCACCGAGCTTCTGCGTGATGAATAGCGAATTTGTATCGATGCGCTGGGGAGTCAGTAATTCCGAACCGACGGCAATGATTTCAGCATTCATCGGGCGTTGACCGAAGCATATGCATTTAGAGCCAGCCCGTCGTTGCGATCTTGTAAACGGCTGATGTGGTCGTCACAATCATGTCCTGATTGTTTGCAAACGCCAAGCCCACGATGCCTGGGCCCGAGACGATCTGCTCGACAGACGCATCGTCGTTGAGCCGGAAAACACCGTAGCTGCCCCTGTAAGAGGCGCAAAGGTAAAGCCGCCCGACAGCATCGAATGCAATTCCCTGGGGGCGCCCAAAACCGCGACGGAACTCCGTCACGTCGCCAGTCTGGTCGACCCGATAAATACAGTCAAAGCTTGAAGTCGTCGGGCCCGAGACGTAAAGATTATCGTCTTCTCCGTAAGCCAAGTGGAACGCCGCGACCGAGGGCTCTAAGGTTGCGTAGACGTAAATTTGGCGCGAGGGGCTGATCTTAAAAATTGTGCCGGTGCGATCGCCCAGATAGACGTTGTCGTCGGCGTCGATCGCCAAACCGGTTGCCACGCCCATGCCCTCGGCGTAGACTTCCATCTGGCTATCGGGCGTGACTTGATAGATCGTTCCGGTGTGACGGCTCGATATCAACAAGTTGCCGTCTGGCCGAAACAGCAGTCCGGTAGGATTGACGATGTCAGAAATGAAGGGCTTGACGTTTCCTTCAAGATCGATCTTGAAAACCGAGACGGGGAGCTTCTCCCCGCGTGAGCCGCTGCGCGTCGTAAAGACGTTGCCAAAAGCATCAACGGCGGCCGCGGCCACAGGATGCAGGTTTTCCGCTAGCACGAAGCCGAGCGAACAGCTGTACGGAGCGCTCTGTTTGTCACCGGCATCGACAATTAAACGGCCGTCGACTGCCTCGTCTGGGACGCTTACAATCACTCGCTGCGACCCGGAGACGACCAATCGACCTTCGACGTCGCCGAAGCGCACCGAAGGCTGTTGCCCAACAGTAGAGGTCAATCCCATACCGCGCAGTTCGAGCAGGCCGCCCGATATCGCGGCGGGGGGCGAAACTTGTTCGATCTTGGGTCCGGAGGCCGAGTGTTTGGGCATGAAAACACGCTGAAATCAGGGCAACAGCCACCGAATCGCTAGCATCACAATCATAGCGCAGGCCCCGGCGGCGGCATCGTCCGCAACGACCCCGTTACCCCCGTCAATTTCCTCCAGTTTTCGGATGCCAAATGGTTTAGCGATGTCGAACAGGCGAAATAAAATCAGCGCCCACAGCCAATGCTGCCAATTCGATGCGACGATCGGCGCGAGCGCCAGCCACTGGCCGACGACCTCGTCGATCACAACGATTTGTGGGTCCTCGTCGCCGAGGGATTGCTCAACCTTGCCCGCCGACCACGCCGCTAACGGAAATAGAAACAGCGCGGCCGGTCCGAATACCCAGGCCGGAAATCCGCCAGCGGTGATTGCCACCCAGGCGACAATCAAAGCGCCAATCGAGCCGACCGTACCGGGGGCCAGCGGCGAATAGCCGCAGCCGAACCAGGTTGCCAGAACGAACGCCGTTCGGCGGCTAGGCATAATCTTCCGACTCCGGGCTGGAGTCGACACGATCGAAGTTTTCGTCGGCTTCGGTTATTGGACTTGAGACGGTGTAGGCCTCGGTCGACCAATTGGCCAGATCCTGCGTGCGGCAACGCTCACTGCAGAACGGGTAGCAGTTCAATTTTGGGTCAGTCCGCTTGGCGCAGATCGGGCACCTCTGGAGCAATTTGGGCACGAATTTAGCAGACTAGCATGATGCACGTTTGTGAACGCAGAACCCCAAATCACCTCTCCGTAAGCGGGCGGTGCGTTCCGGTCGTTCAAATGCGGTGAGAACTCGTGTGCTCCTAAACATGCTGGAACAATCGCGTCGAAGTGAGGGCCTACTCACTGATCTATTCGCAATCCACTAGGATGCTATTTCGGCGTGGACGCTACTCGGTACGGACGAGAGTTAGCGACTGAATATCGAAGTCCAGCTTCGCAGCACCGCCCGCAATCGGAACTTGCAGCTCCGTCTTGACTGCTCGACAACTTGCGCTGTCGCACACTTGCGCGTTAATCGTGACGGTCGCCGGGCCCGCTCCGTAGCGTTTAACTTTTGCGGCCAACAGAGCCGGCTCGTCGAATCCCCACGTAAACCAGCGGAGTTTCGGCTGCGAAAAGTCCTTGGGTTCCGACTGGTACCAAGGGCCGATGACTTCAAGACCGTCCGAGACGGCCAGCTCGGTACTTTCTTCGACGCCGAGCGACATCTTGCCCGCGAGGGCTTCGGTCGCTCGCCGCTTGTTGTCCATCGCGTATGTGTGCCAACCCTCGGCGGCTTTTAGCTGAACAACCAGATAGTCGCCCTCGAGCTTGGCGCGATAGGTGACGAGGGTCTGGCCTCCGCGAGAGGCTTGTACTTCAGGTGTCCATTCAGCCGAAAAAAGCGGCCCTGCGGACAGCACCAATGCCACTGGGAAAAAACGTGCCAGATTCATTTTCGAAAGCTCATTCTATCGGTCTTCAGCGGTATCTCGATCCGCTCTCCGTCTCGGACGACCTGCAACGTGTAGCGCCCACCTGCTTGCTTGCGAAGCTTGAGAAAAAGCTCGGCTGTGTTCGCAATATCGTCGCCGGTCACGCCGTCGACGCCGTAGACTACGTCACCCAATACGAGAGTGTGATTTGAGAGCAGTTTCGCGATCCGATCAATATAGGTCACACGGCTCGCGAATCCGTCTGTTTCGAGCCCCAGATCCCTCTTTTCGTCAGCGCTCAGCGGTTCGGAGTTGAAGTACACACGCGGATCAACGCTCCAGTTGCGATAGCTGATGTCAGTCATCCACCAAAATTCTGGTAGATCGACATCGAGGTCGACGCTCGAGCCGCCACGGTCGACCGTTAGTTTGATTTTCTTAGAAAGCCGATCGATGTGATCGTAGGCCCACTGGAGATCGCCAAACGTCCACACCCTCCTATCGTTTAAGTGAGTGATCGTGTCGCCCGCCTGCATTCCTGCTTCGGCAACGGCTTTGCCGGCGTCTGCAACGAGAAGTCCCTTCGGAATGTCTAATTCGATTCCGATCGCACGAATGTCCGGCGAGCGGAACATTTGCGAAAGCTTGTCGAGGGTGCCTTCTTTCTCGCGCTGAACGTTCTCAAGATCACCGATGAGGTGACATTCGACGCAGCGCCCGGAGTTGATCGTGCGCTTGTAGAGTTCCGGAATGTCCTGTGGATAAACCGCGGGTGGTGGCTTAGTCTTGGGCAGCTTGCCTGCTTGGTAGAGCCGATGTTGTTCGAGACCCATTTCTAGCGCGAGCTCCAGACTTTCGAGGTTGAGGTAAGTGGTAGGCGATTTGGGGTCGCGGCCGCCATAGCGTAAATAAATTTGCTCGTCGGGGCTAACGAGGAAAAAGTAGAGCGTGTTGTAGCGGTCGTAATCGTACAGACCGATATTGATCCCATTCATCTGGACGATGCGGGCGGGGACGTATTGCTTTAGCAATTCGCCTCGTCTCGTTCCTGCTTCGGTCAGCACAACCTGTGCGTCAAATTCGCGTCCGGCGCGTCAAGGCGCGCAGCGGAACTCGAGAAATATCGGTTTCCCCGTCCGCCGGGCCTCCTCAAGGGCCTCTGCGTATGACGTGATCCAACCGACTGCTTCTTCCGCAAAAGCAATCGTTGGAGTCTGTAAGGTTGCGAGCAAGACCGGCACTGCAAGAAGTCTGATTCGCATAAGTGTGTACAGGAAGTGATCCGCGGCTTCAGCGCGCGGCGCCCGATCGGCGCCTTGAATTCTTCAATTCTTCCAGTAACCAATTATGACGTCTCCGTGGCGGCGATGGTAACGGCAAATTGACGCAACTTAGAGCGCCTTGAGCGCATCGAGCAGATCGGCCTCTTCGGACTCGGCGACCGTGCGAAGGTCGACGATCAGTGTGTCGCGCTCGATCCTGGCGACTACCGGCGGATCGTTGGCACGTAGCCGCTGCTCCATGCGATGTGCGGAGGTGTCCGCGATGGGCTCGATCGCGATCAGCGGTGACGAGAGTGTCCGCGCCGGAGTGGAGCCGCCGCCAAGCAACGACTCCCCATCGTGAATCGCGACTCCGGGGCGGTCTAACTTCTCGACGAAACGCTGGGATCGGAGGCGTAGTTCATGCGCCGACGCCTGCATCATTCGTATGGCTGGGATATGGTGTTCGTTGCCTGTGATGAACTCCCGGAGCGTTGCACCCAGCGCCGCATAGGTCAGCTTGTCGACGCGTAGCGCGCGGAAAAGCGGGTTGCGTCGGATCCTCTGAATCAGCTCCGGGGTGCCGGTGATGATTCCAGCTTGGGGACCACCGAGCAACTTGTCGCCCGAAAAAGTCACGATGTCGACACCGGCTTCGAGGCTTGCAGTTACAGGCGCCTCGTCATCGATTCCGATGGCGCTCAGATCGCTGAGGCAGCCGCTTCCGAGATCTTCGACCAGAGGAAGCGGGGTTTCGCTCGCGAGCGCTACCAACTCGGCGAGGGTGGGGCGCCCGGCGAATCCGACCTGACGAAAATTGCTCGGGTGGACGCGCAGCAGCGCGCGGGTCTGCTCGCTAATGGCCTGGCGATAGTCGTCGATACGCGTTTGGTTTGTGGTTCCAACGTCGCGTAATGTCGCGCCGGAGCGCTCGAGAATCTCGGGGATTCGAAAGCCGTCGCCAATTTCGATGAGTTCGCCCCGCGACATGATCGTTTCGCCGTCTCTCGACAGCTCGTTGAGCACTAGAAAGATCGCGGCCGCATTGTTGTTGACGACGATGGCGGGGACGCCGAGAATCTGTTCGAGTAAATCTCCAGCATGAACGTCGCGTTTTCCACGCTTGCCGGCGACGAGATCGTATTCGAGGTTCGAGTAGCTGCGAGCAACCTGTGATATTGCATCGACTGCCGATGCGGCGAGAGGTGCTCGTCCTAGATTGGTGTGGAGGATAACACCGGATGCGTTAATGACGGGGCGTAGCGACGGCTGCAAGAGATGGTTGAGCTTTGAGGTGATCCGCGTTTTGACTTCAATGGCAGCGTCGAAGCCGTTTTGTGTGGAGCCCGCGAGGATGCTCGTCCGCGCTTCGTCGAGCGCCTCGCGCGCTAGCGCCACGATACGATCGCGCGGGGCGGACTCAAGCCATTCCGAAGCCGTCTCGGATTGAAGCAGTTCGTCGACCGACGGTAGGCTTCTTAGCTGGACTTCTCGATCGCTCGGGGCCACCGCTCTATCTAATCAGCCGCCGCCGACCGGAAGCAAGCGTGATGCCGTGAACTATACTGGTCGCCGTGACTCGAAGAACGTTCCTCGCAGCGACTGCGGGCCTAACAGCGACGGCCGCGACCAAGGCCCCATTCCCGGTTATCGACACTCATATTCACCTTTTTGACCCAACGCGGCCCGGCGGAATTCCGTGGCCGCCGGCTGATGACAAGATTCGTTCAAAGCCGGCCTACCCCAGCCGGTTTCGCGAACTTACGCGGTCGCTGGGGATCAGCGGCGCGATCGAAGTCGAGTGCAGTCCGGAACTCGAGGACAACCAGTGGGTACTCGATGTGGCGCGCGAAGACACGATCATTGTTGGCACTGTCGGATTCCTCGACGCGGGCAAACCAGGCTTTGCCAAGAACCTTGAGCGCTTCACCAAGAACCCGCTTTTCCGCGGGCTGCGTTACGGCAACCTATGGGGACGAGATATCCACGAGCAACTCTCGAACTCTGACTTCATTGACGACATGAAACGGCTTTCTCGAGCCGACCTGTCGCTCGACTCGGCGAACCCCACGGTCGAGATTCTTGAGGACATGCTGCGAATCTCAGACCACGCACCCGATCTCCGCATTGTTATCGACCATCTGCCGAAGATGGCCGTCGCAAGGTCCGAACAAGCGCGATATCAGGCGGCATTGCGTGAGTTCGCCAAGCGGCCGCAGACGTACGTCAAAGTTTCCGCCGTCTTGCTCGAACGAAACGGCAAGGTCTCGTACGATCTCGATTCCTACCGCCCGAAAATCGACGAAATTTTCGAAACGTTCGGCCCCGACCGCGTGCTGTATGGGAGCGACTGGCCCAACAGCGATCCGCTCGGGAGCTATGCCCAAGTATTCGGAATTGTTCGCGAATATTTTGGAGAGAAGGGCCGCGCGGTAGAGGAAAAATATTTCTACACCAACTCGATGGCCGCTTATAAGTGGGTTACGCGCTAAGAAGGCTACTACGGCCCGACTTGGCGACATCGAGTGACCCACCAACAGTCGGCGTCCAGTGAGCGATCGATTGCGAGCTTGCGAGGCGCGTCTACTCTTCGGCGCCCGTGAATGGCTCGGCCAGACCGTCTTTAGCGAATTTTTCAGTGATTGGAGACGTGTCTCCGGCGGCTAGCGCATCTTCGTAGTGCCGGACTGCCAGCTCGCGATTGCCGAGAATGTCTTCGATGCGGCCCATATAAATGTGCGACATCGCAACCACCCTCGCGTCACCACCGGCCTCGGCGGCAACGGCAAAATGTTCAAGCGCTAGGTCGGGGTCGGCCTCGTCGAGCGCCACCCGACCGAGTCCGTAACTGGCCTGCGAACTTCGACCGCCGGCTTTCTCGAGGGCTTCCTCGAATGCCTCGCGAGCATTGTCAAGCTCTTCGAGTTGCAGCAGGCCCTCGGCTCGACCCAAGATCTTTTCAACCTCGGAAACTTGGGGCCTTGCAACCGGCCGCGGTTTCGGAGTGGGCCGGGTCTGTCGTTCGGCGAACGTTACGGCCTGTAGACGCGCGCCTTCATATTTAATGTCGATCGCCTTGATCATCTCGTCGTAGTACTTTCGCATCGACGCCGGCTGTTTTTCGTACTCGGCAAGCTTCTCGTAGAAATACGGTGTCAAGATAAATCCGTCGCGAAGAAAGGCTTCGATCCGCGGAAGTTTTTTCTCCTCGGGCTCGTAGCGCATGCGCGTCTCGACCGCGTGTGCCAGCGACTTTGTTACAAGCAACTGAAAATTCGTCTTGTAAGAGTCTTCAAGCGCCGGAGCGAACAGTGCGTAGCGGGCGAGCGCGTTCTTCTTCTCGACGACATCGGCATGGCGAATTGACAGCCGGTCGAGCAAATGCAGCAGGTAAGCCGATTGAAGCTCCTTTGCTCGAATCTCCGCGGAGGGGTGGATCACAAGCTTCACGTCACCGCCGTAGGCGCGCGTGTTCACGCTGCCGGGCGCCGCCAGCATATCGAAGTAGACCTGAAAGCCCCGCGCTTCCCGGCTAGTCGGCGACAAACGCAAATACCCATTCGTCTCAAAGACAATTTGCACAAGCGTGTCTTGGTAGCGCAACATCTCTTCTTCATACGCCGGCAAATACTTCTGCCACAGACTCTCGATGTGGGCCTCTTCATAAAACTCGCGCAGCAACCCGGAGAGACCCCGGATCGCACGGACATCCACCGGCAAATCGGTCGGCACCTCAGCCTTGAGGTCGAAGAACGGCGGTTCGCCGCACATTAGCGCAAACGAGATGTACTGCGACAAATTGAGGTCGCCAGTCTCCAGCTTATGGTCGGCGAAAAATGTCTTGAGACGTGTTACGACGGCGGCATCGAGTTCGCTCAAGTCGTCGCGAACGGCCTTCCGCACCGGACTATCTGAAGTCGCGTTGATCCCGTCGTCGTATCCGGCTATGTTGATCGCCGCCATCACGGTGAACATGCGGACGTCGGTATTTAACTGCTCGACTTCTTGCGCTGCCAACTGGAGCGCCGACGAGGTCAGCAAGCCCATCGCCATGACTAGCCTTATAGAAAGCATCGAATTTCAGTGTAGGTGAGCATCGAAACGGGAGTCTACGACTACCTACCCGGCGAAGCCGGAACCAACAAGACTGGCGTTTGAGCCACGCGCGTAAGCAAGCGGTTTCCTCGAGGGCATTGATCGTTTCGAGGAAACCGCTTGCTTACGCGCGCAGCTCAAACACAACTCCTGCCAAATTTGCGCAGAAGTTGTTGACCTAGGTACTAATACGCTCGACCGCGCGATTGGGTTGCCGGACTGCTCGCCGCCGACAGTTTAAGAACTTCGATACAATGCAGTTAATTAACGGAATGGTTAAAACTCACAAGCTCGATCAGACGTTTGCCGCCCTCGCCGATCCGATCCGCCGTGGAATCGTGGAGCAACTCGGGCGTGGGGAAGCGACGGTCGGCGATCTGGCGCGTCCTTACAAAGTGTCGGCGCCAGCGATTTCCCGGCACCTGCGCGTGCTTGAGCGCGCCGGGCTGTTGGAGCGGGTCATCAAGGGCCGCGTACACCACTGCCGCCTTCGCTCCAAACCGATCGAAGACGCCGAGGCCTGGATTGGCACGCAAAAGAAGTTCTGGGAACAAGGGCTCGACCGCCTAGCCGCCTTGCTCGACAAAGATAGCTAAGAGGACCTTCAGAAGACATGGCAACTCCCGCACAAACTCCGACTCCAGATAGCGCCGTTCTAAAACTCCAGCGCGTTTTTCGCGCCAGTCGAGAAAAGGTGTTCGATGCCTGGACGGATCCCGCGACATTAAATCTCTGGTTCGGTCCCTCAGCGGATTACTCCGTCAAGGCCGAGGTCGACCTCCGCGTTGGCGGAAACTACCGCATTGAGATGGTTCACAAAGAGGGAGGTCGGCATGTCGTCTTCGGCGAGTACGAGCAAATCGATCGCCCCGATACTCTTGTTTATAGCTGGTCGTGGGAAAGCGGAATGGTGTCGGATACCCGCGTCACGGTGAAGTTAACCGAGGTGCGAGACGGAACGCAGGTCGATCTGATCCACGAGCGTTTTCCGAGCGAACCTATGCGAGACGAGCACAACAAAGGCTGGTCCGGCTGCCTGGCGCGGCTTGAAGCGCTGGCAAATTCGGTCGAGTAATTTGGCAGGCAAATTGAGTGGCTAGGCGAACTACTGGTTCGATGCGTCATTCACTCGGCCACGCCCACCACCGCCATTGCCACCACCTCCGCCTCGTCCGCCTCCTCGGCGGCGACCGATTCCGGAGTCGAGTCCCGAAAGTGGCCGTTTCCTCTTAGCGCCGGCGGCGGCCATCCTGGCCACAATGCGGCTCCGCCGGTCATTCCATTTGTCCAATTCGTCTCGGAAATCCGGATCGAAGCGTTTCGGTTGGGCGAGGGAGGCCCCGCCAACCTCAATCGCTTTAATTTTGGTCACCTTTCGGCTTTCGTCTCGCAGACGCACCACTGCCTGTCCTTTGTACACCCTCAGGCGCGCGGGCCGGCCGGGATTCGCATCAAACCGATAAAGGCCCTTGGGCGCAAGCTCCATAACAGTGTCGCCGTACGCTAGAGTCACACGCTCTTTCTTGGTGCTGGCCTGGCGCGAGTCGATCAGCGCCGAGCCGGCAATGAGCTGTAGCTTCGAGTCGGCAACGTCATCGGAGAGTAGCCGAACTTCCGTCTGATGTCCGGTTCGAAAAAATCCCTCTGGGGACAGGAGCAGCTCGGCACGCCCATTGTTGGTGCGCAGGCTTTGACCTTCGTCGAGTTGCGCCAACTCTGTCACGCTCGGCTTGATCGCTACGCCGTCGACTTGCACCTCGCCTATCGTGTAGTGGACTAGGCCGGCCCGCGCCGACAGAACCATCTGTGAGTAAGCCAAGGGGCAAACCCCAGCGGCCATCAGCAACAGGACCGGTACGGCGCGCAACATCATTTAGTTTCCAGCCCAAAGATAGGTCCGGCAGCTTGCGAGCGAACTCTCCATTTTGCTCGGCGA
This sequence comes from Bryobacterales bacterium, assembly GCA_965247305.1. Classification (GTDB taxonomy): domain Bacteria; phylum Acidobacteriota; class Terriglobia; order Bryobacterales; family UBA6623; genus CATQHP01. Next base: position 7,729,891 of record OZ252030.1, read on the forward strand.
CACTCCTTTAGTATGTTTCGGTCGCTTCCGGGTTGAGAAACGCCATGCCCTTGCGGTGGTAGGCGATGTTCGCCAAGTGCGGTCCGCACACCGCGCTGTGGCCGACCTCGACAGGGGCATTGGGCTGCTCGCGAGATTTAACGCATTCCAGGAAATTTCGCACGTGCGGTATTGTGGGCAGCCGGTCCTCGTGCGCTTTGATCGGCTCTTGATTGCGTATCCATGGCGCGTCGTAAAGGCGATAGCCGCCGCCATCCATAACGAGTGTGCCTTTGTCGCCTAGAAGCTCAATTGTCCAGCCGGAGCGGAAATCGTTGTTGTAGTTGAGCGTCCAGGTGGCGAGAAAGTCGCCGTAGTCGAACGACGCCGCGAAACTATCGGGAGTCTCCGAGCCCGACATGCCGATCACGTTCCCGTGGCAGACTGCTGAGCACGGCGTCCCGGCGCCAGTGAACCACTGGATGACGTCCATCAAGTGGGTGCCCTGGTCGGTCATATTTCCACCGGAAAAGGCCCAGAAGTAGCGCCACTTGCGAAACATCATTGGCTCGAGCGATTGCGCAGCACCTCCCATGAAACTATCGGCGTCAAGTTCACCTGGGAGTTCGGAGTTGTCGAGGGGTTTCGATATGGCCCAGTTCCACTCGGCGCGTGCCATGGTGATGTTCCCAATCGCTCCATTTGCAACGGCATCTTGCATCTCGACGATCCAAGGCGTGCTGCGTCGCTGCATGCCGATTTGGACTACGCGATCGGTTGCGCGGACCCCTGCCACCGCCGCAACGCCTTGTGAAATCGAGTGCGACATTGGCTTTTCGCAATAAACATCTTTACCGGCGGAGACAGCGTCGAGCATCATCGGGACATGCCAGTGGTCGGGTGTCGCGATCAGCACGGCATCGATGTCTTTACGTTCAAGGATTCGGCGATAGTCCCCATAGGCCTGTGCGCCGTCGTCGGCCGCTTCGAGGCCCTTCGCGAGATTGGGTTGATAAACATCGCAGACAGCCGGCCGCGGCGAACCAAGCTCCTTAAAAGCGTCGTAGACACGGCGGCCTCGGCCTCCCGCGCCGATCAGCGCAACCGAGACTCGCTCGTTCGCGCCGGCTGCCGAGGAAGGCAGCATCAGCGGCGCGGCCGCCGCGGTTGACAAGAAATGGCGTCGGTTTGTCATCGCGAGACCAGTATACGAGTAGATGCCATGAGCGCGGGGTGGCGAGCCGCGACGGATTTCGCGGATTACTTCGTGTCCTGCCGAGCAGATACATTCGGCTTACAAGAACGGCAACTCGTGCCGTATCGACCGCCGGCAATTAGTACGAGAACGGCGAGTGCGAGAACAAGAAGAATGACGCCGAAGTACATGGCGTCCTCATGTTAGCAACGCCGGCTAGCGTGACAGCATGGGCGGGTTCATCCGGGTAAATTCGTAGTTCAGCGGATCGAGGTCGCGGCGTTTCAACTGGGCCACGCACTCTTCAACTGAGTTGCCCATCGCTTCGATTCGCTGCAAGGCCAAGTTCCTTGGCGAGTAGACTTCCATCGCGATTACTTTGCCGACCACCGCCTCGCGTTCAGCGAGCGTTAAACGATCGGGCGGACGCCCCACGAATTGTTCCAGATCTAACGTTGCAGGCATAGGCCAACTATTGCACCAGACGGCCGTGCACCGAGGCAAGCGCCGGACTAGCCCACATTTCTCACCACCTGACGGCGAAAGCACGCGATAGGTGCGCCACTACTTCGTTGCGCTCGATCGCGAGTGCTCAACGGACTGTCAAGTACGCCTCCGCGCGCCAACCTTCGCCCGCCTCGTATTGACGCACCTCTCACGCACTGTCGCTCGCCACGTGGTGAGAAATGCGGGCTAGTGTCCTGTCTCTAAAGTTCGATTACAAAAGCGGGCGAGGGAAGCGAAGATTTGGTCGGCGGTTTTGGACCAGACGAACGGCTTGGAGTCGGCGTTGCTGAGTTGGATGTAATCCTCGATGGCGCGTTCCAACTCCGCTGTGCTGCGATGTACGCCGCGGCGAATCTGCTTCTGGGTCAGAGTGGCGAACCAACGCTCGACAAGGTTGATCCAAGACGCGCTGGTCGGCGTGAAGTGCAGATGGTAGCGCGGCCGTTTGGCCAGCCAACGCTGAATAATCTGGGTCTTGTGGGTTCCGTAGTTGTCGAGGATCAAGTGGATCTCGAGCGAGTCGGGGACCGCCTGGTCGATGGTGTCGAGAAACTTGCGAAACTCGACCGCGCGATGACGGCGATGACACTCGCCGATCACATGGCCGGTCTTGACATCCAACGCGGCAAACAGCGAGGTCGTCCCGTGGCGCTTGTAGTCGTGCGTGCGGCGCTCGATTTGTCCGGGACGCAGCGGCAGCAGCGGCTGCGTGCGGTCCAGGGCTTGGATCTGAGACTTCTCGTCAACCGACAGCACCAACGCCCGCTGGGGCGGGTTGAGATACAGACCGACGATGTCGCGCACCTTCTCGACGAACAACGGATCTTGCGAGAGCTTGAAAGTTTCGCTGCGATGGGGTTGCAGCGCGAAGGCCTTCCAGATGCGCTGCACGCTGGAGTGACTCAAGCCACAGGTCTTGGCCATCGAGCGTGTTGACCAATGCGTGGCGTCGGGGGGCGTCGATTCCAGAGTGAGCGTGATGACGCGTTCGACCTCGTCATCGCTGACGCGCCGCGGCGTGCCGGGACGCGGTTCGTCGAGCAGCCCGTCGAGGCCTTTGTCGAGGAAGCGCTGGCGCCATTTGCCAACGGTACGGCGGGCCCAGCCGAGTTGGGCGGCGACGACGGTATTGTTGAGTCCGTCGGCGGCGAGCAGAATGGCCCTGGCGCGTTGGGCAAGAGCCTGCGCGGACTTGCGCCGTCGCGCCCAACTTTGCAGGCTCTCGCGCTCGGCCGGGTTGAGCTTGAGCGGTTTCAATTGAGGACCAGTTGTCGTCGTCTTCCCCATATAGACATGGCGACAACAACCTGTTTAATGTTACGCGAACTTTAGATACAGGACACTAGGCAGTTTTTACATCGATTTATTGAACTTGACCAAACTATCGCCATGCTGGGGACGTATGTACTGCTAGGGGCGAAACAAAGCGATATGCTTGAGACAAAGAATTCGCCGGGATTCGCACTGATCCCAGTCGTTGCGCTGCTGGTGGCGATGCTGTTCGCTCCTGTCGACGCATCGCAAGACAGCCACAATCCTAGTGCCGATAGGGCGGTGGCTGATCGGCCGGTCGCTGCATTCGAATTGCCGGAAGACCGAGTTGTAAATAGTCTCCGTTGGGTTGGGCGCCTGATTGCGGGAGCGGTCGATTTCGTGCGGCTTGAGTCGATGGGCGACAACGCAACTGAGTAGCTCTAGCGCCAAAAAAATTAGCTCATCAGACCGCTAGATTGCTAGAATTCCAACTTGCTGGACCGCATTGGTACCGCAGCGCCGGTTGTCTACCTGGTGGCACTCGGAATCGCGAGCGTGCTTCTTGCTGATGCCGCCTGGAAGAGCGTAACCGGTTATCGGACGCCCTACGCGTACGGCGAGGAACTATCCGCCGGCGAGCCTCTCACCAGAAAACTTGTGCTGATAGTGTTCGATGGACTGCGAGTCGATCTGGCCCGGGAGCTCGATCATTTCCAGCAGCTCGCCGCACGTGGCTCGTCGGGATCGCTGCGAGTCGGAATGCCGTCATTGTCAAATCCCGCGCGCGCGACGATGGCTACCGGAGCATGGCCTGAGATCAGTGGCGTAACCAACAATTCTCGATTCATCGCACCGCCGATTCAGTCGATTTTCTCACTTGCGAAAAGGCAGGGGATGCGCATCGCAATATTTGGGTCGAGCTTCTGGAGGCGCGCCTTCGGAGCTTATCTAGGTGACGGCTACAAGCACTTTGAGAAGGAACTGCATGGCGGGCGGTCGCCGGACGAGTTGGCTGCCTGGCAAGATGGCATCTGTGAGCGGGCGCTCGAAATTGCCGCGGATGCGCCCGCGGAGCTTACGGTTATCGGCCTCACCGCCGGCGATGAAGCCGGTCATGATTTCGGCGGTGATTCTGACGGTTATCGATTTGTGACGGCGGCAGTCGACGCGTGTTTGGGGCGGATCGTCTCTCAGTTCGAGAAAGCGACGACAACGTTCGTCGTGGTTTCCGATCATGGACATATCGATCGGCGCGGCCAGGGTGGGCACGGAGGGGCTGAGCCGGAAGTCATCAACGCTCCGATTGTTTTAGCGGGTGTGGGAATTCGCGTGGGCGCGAATATCGATGACGAACTTGTTGATGTGGCGCCAACAATCAGCGCCTTGCTCGGGTTACCCATTCCTGCCAACAGCCAAGGCCGCGTGCTGACCGAAACGCTTGACGCCTCGCCTGAGACGCTGCGGGATATCAAGGAGCGCCAGGACGCCCAGATGGATAGTGTTTCGGCTCGTGTCCCAGATCGTGAATTGGGACTAGCAGCCGAGCGTCGTGGCCGGGTGCTTGTCTCGACGCTCGCAGCGGCGTGGTTCTTGCTCGTTCTGGGAATGGCGGCGGCAGGCGCGAGCACGGCACGAATTGCCGCCGCCATCGCTGTGTATTTCGCCGTCTACTACGCTCTGTTTATGGCCCTAGGGCTTGGCTACTCACTCAGTGCGATCATTCGGCAGGAATACCTGAACAGCTTTTTTGCGAAAAACATTCTCTCGGCTGTATGTGGATTCGCGGTTGGGGTGAGTTGGCTGGCGAAAGACGCGATGCGCACGACGAGCCCCTACTTGCGGCTTGCGTTGACGGCAACCAGCCTCTTGGGCCTGTTCGTCACTTGGAGCTACTTTCGGCACGGGCTATTGATGCGAGGGTTCATGCTCGATCTGGGCGTAAGCTTCAAGGCTTACCTCGATCTACTCTCGATCGCGGGAATCGCAGTTGCCACAGCCGTCGCGGTCGTCGCGTTCCGCTGGATTGACCGAGCGAAGGCGAACTGAGCGATGGAGCAACTCGGACTCCAGTTTGCGAATGAGCGCCGGATTTTCACTGTTTCGGATCTGACTACGGTCGTCCGCGACCTGATCGAGGGTGCCTTTCCCGACGCGTTGGTCTCGGGAGAGATCTCGAATACGCGAAAGGCATCGAGCGGCCACTGGTACTTCACGCTCAAAGACGACCGAGCGCAGTTACGCTGCGTTTGTTTCCGGCAGAACGCGATGTATCTCAAGGTGAAGCCGCAAGACGGACTCGAGGTGATCGCCCGCGGTCGAGTCGGTGTGTATGAATCTCGCGGCGAGTACCAACTATACGTTGAGACCATCGAGCCCCAGGGTGTTGGAGCACTCCAACTCGCTTTTGAGCAACTCAAGAAGAAACTTGCGGCGGAAGGTCTTTTTGACGACCAGCGCAAGCGGGAAATTCCTTCGTCTCCAAGCCACATCGGAATCGTCACATCCCCGACCGGTGCCGTGATTGCTGACTTGATTCGCGTCATCGAACGTCGATTCCCGGCGGCGAACATACGGCTGTATCCGGCGCGGGTACAGGGCCAAGGAGCGGCTGGCGAGGTTGTTCGTGGCATCCGACATTTCAGCGAACAGCCGTGGGCGGAAGTCGTGATCGTCGCGCGTGGCGGGGGGTCGCTCGAAGACTTGTGGGCGTTTAACGAAGAGCAAGTTGCGAGGGCAATCGCCGAGTGCTCGGTTCCTGTGATATCAGCAGTCGGGCACCAAACCGACTTCACGATCGCTGACTTCGTGGCAGACCTTCGCGCACCGACTCCTTCAGCCGCCGCGGAACTGGCAGTGCCCGACGTTAGGGGGATCTTTCAAACGCTCAGCGACCTTGAGCAGCGTGCAACACAGGCCTTACGCTACCGCATTGCGATTTTAGGTAGGCGGATGCTGGAGGCCGGCCTGGAGCGGGCCGCCGCGAGCGTTCGGCGTCGACTGGCGGAATCGTGGCAACGGCTCGACGAGGCGGAGCAAAGCGTTCGATTGGGTGCGGAAAGACGCTTGCGATTGGCGCACGACAGTCTCACCACCCAAAATCAGAAGCTATCGCGCTTAGACATACGAGTACGGCTAGCGCGTCGACGGCAGAGTCTGGAATCGTTGTCGCAGCGGATGGTTCCTGCACAGCAGCACCGGCTCGAAAGCCTCGCTACGCGGTTCGCTGCGCTCGCTGGCAGTCTCAATGCGTTGAGCCCGGTTGCGATTTTAGAGCGCGGCTACGCGATTGTTCAGACCGAAGGCGGGAATCTGGTGACCGACAATCGTCAAGTACGCGAGGGCGACGCTCTCGCGGTTAGACTCCACAAAGGGCGCCTAGGGGTTAGAGTGGCTGAAACGGCCAGTGACGAAGGATGATCGGGTCGCGCACCGGGCCTAAATCTCGAGTCGCGTCGAAACGGGAAATTTGCCGTGAACCAGGCGGGCTAACTTCGGAGTGACCACGGACTTCCCGTCCGCGACTCGGTAACGCCGGTTTCTCTGGTCTACTCCAAAAGCGGCTCCGAAGGCGATCTCAACCCGCATTTCTCACCACGTGGCGAGCGAAAGTGCGTGAGAGGTGCGTCGCTACGAGGCGGGCGAAGGTTGGCGCGCGGAGGCGTACTTGACAGTACGTCGAGCACGGCGAGCGAGCGCAACGAAGTAGTGACGCACCTATCGCGTGTTTTCGCCGTCAGGTGGTGAGAAATGCGGGTTAATCGCGTCCGTCGGTATTTCGGGTATTGGCTCGAATCTCCTCGAGCGCCGCTTCGATACGTTCGAGCTGGGCGCTGAGATCTTCGTGTTTGGCGTCTTTCTCGTCACCGACGAAATAGGCGCTAATGGTGGCCGCAAGTGTCGACAGCAGGCCTAAACCGCAAAACATCAATACCACTGCTAGCAGGCGGCCGAGCAGCGTCTGCGGGGCAATATCGCCGTAGCCAACCGTGCTGACCGTGACCATCGCCCACCAAAGGCCGTCTAGAAAGCTATCGTTGACGGTCGCAGGCTCGAGGACAACCAACAGGCCGGCGCCCGTGACCGCCAACACAAGCGTAAGCGCGCCCACGTAGATCACACTTTGTCCGCCTATGGATTGCCGCATTTTTCGCATGCCGCGCACAAGCGCGGCTACCACGCGGACGAGCCGGAACAAGCGGACCAAACGGGCGACTCGTACTACCCGCAGCAAAGCCAGCAGATCGGGCAGCAGCGGGAACGAGAATACGACGATGGCGAGCCCGACTACGTTGTGGAGCGTGTACTTCTTACGGTCGGCGGCAACTAGCCCCATCAGGCCGAACTCAAGGGCAAACGCCAGCCACACGGCCCAGTCGGCGAGGGTGACCCAGACTCGTGCGTCACCGCGTTCTTGAGCGATAACTACGGGAATCGTTGCCAGCGCGGCTAGGATCACTAGAAACTCAAGCGGCCGCTCGATGCGTTCTCGCAGTGCTTCGTATTTTGGTCTTGTGTCGTCGCTCATACGAAATCGCCCAGACGACAAGGATATACTTTTGACGTGCGTGCTGTATGCATTGCAGTTCTGATTACTGTTGGCGCCTCGGCGTTCGCGCAGCTAAAAAGCCCGGACGAGCGGCCGAAAGAAGCCGCTCCCGCGATGGTCGACGAAGACGAGGAATTCGTCGCGCCGACCGACTACGTATTCAATCCGATCCAGGCAAAATTTGAGATGAAGGTTGGCGACCATTACGCCAAGAAGGGCAGCTACCGGGCGGCAGTAGGTCGATATATCGAGGCGACACGCTGGAATCCGTCGTACGCCGACGCTTACTTGAAGCTCGCGCGAACTCGCGAAAAGTTGAATCAGCCGGCGCAAGCGGTAGAGGCGTACGAAACGTTTCTGGGCCTCGAAGATAGCGGCAGCCGCGCAAAGCAGGTTCGCAAAAGAATCGCTGTGTTGGAGAAGGCCGTCGAAAAACTTCCGCTCGCTGCCGTGGGCGATCAGACAACAGACAGCGCACCATAAACTATCAGCGCGCTTGGCTACACTGGCACAAGCTATGTCCCCGCGCAAGCTGCTGTTCCGATCGCTCGTTTATTACCGGTCGATGCACCTGGCGGTGGCGCTCGGCGTTGCGGTCGGTGCGGCAGTGCTGGCGGGGGCGCTGTTGGTGGGCGACTCCGTTCGCGGCAGTCTGCGCGACTTGACTCTCGACCGGCTTGGGGCGATCGACCATGCGTTGGTCGCGGAAAGGTATTTTCGCCAGGAACTTGCCGCTGAGATTGCAGGCTTCGATCGCGTCTCCGCCAGCGTGCTGATCCGCGGAAGCGTCGAGAACGCCCAGAGCGGCGCGCGGGCTTCCAAAGTCAATATCCACGGCGTCGACGATGTTTTTTGGAGCTTCTACGACCAGCCCGCGCCGGTGATTGGCACACGCGAGATCGCGATCAACGAGACCTTGGCACGCGAATTAGACGCGGTGCTGGGCGAGGCTATTTTGCTGCGGTTTCAGACCGACACGCTTGTTCCGGCCGAATCGGTGATGGGCCGCAAGACTGACAACGTTCGCCTACTGCGTCTGACGGTCGTCAAGATTCTCGATAACACTGGGCCCGGTCGATTCGGTCTCTCACCGAATCAGCAGTTGCCTTTTAACGTTTTCGTTAGCCGGGACGTGCTGCAGCGAGGTCTTGAGCAGCCAGGCCGTGCGAACGCGCTTTTCGTTGCTGGCGGGCGCGAGGACGTACTTAACACACAGTTCGCCAAGGCGTTGAATTTCGAGGATTTGGAGATCGAGGTTCGATCGCTCAGCGAGCAAGCCGCTCTCTCGGTGCAGACCGGGCGCATCGTCCTCGAAACCAACGCGGCCAAGTGGATCGAGGAATCCGCGAAAGCCGCCAGCCTTGAGTCCACGCAGGTGCTGACGTACTTGGCCAACAGCATCGAATTGGGAGAGCGATCGGTCCCATACTCGACCGTGACCGCGCTTGAAGCTCTGCCTGAGGGGATGCGAATGGCCGGCGCATCGTCGGCACCTGAGCTTGTGGCAGATCAACTGTTGCTCAACCGCTGGGCGGCATCCGACCTTGGGGCGAAGCTCGGCGACGCGATTTCGCTGAGCTATTTCGAACTAGGGGCCGACGGTACGCTCGTCACCGGCCGCCACGGTTTTACGCTGGCGGGAATCGTTGAGATGCACGGACCCGCGCTTGACCGAGACTGGGCGCCCGCATACAAGGGCATGTCCGACGCCGAGCGCATCGGCGATTGGGACCCGCCATTTCCGGTCGATCTCGGATTGATTCGCGAGCAGGACGAAGACTATTGGGACAAATATCGCACCGCGCCCAAAGCATACGTGGCGCTCGAGACGGCGAAGCAGCTTTGGTCGAACCGTTTTGGGCAGTTAACCGCGGTTAGGCTCTCCCCGGCTGGCGAGGGAACGCTTAGCGAAGCCGCATCGAGGTTTGAGGAAGAAGCGCGGAGGAGCATTGACGCGGCCGCGTTCGGTTTGGCCTTTCAATCGGTCAAAGAACAGGGCCTTGAGGCATCGTCGGGCGCAACGGACTTCTCGGGGCTTTTTATCGGCTTCAGTATGTTCCTCATCGCATCGGCGGCGATGCTCGTTGCTCTACTGTTCAGGCTGGGCGTCGAGCGGCGTTCGAAAGAAATAGGGCTTCTGCTGGCCACTGGTCAAGGTCCGGGACGAGTGCGACGCCTTTTGCTTGAAGAGGGGGCGCTCGTAGCCGCTGCCGGCTGCCTGATCGGGATTCCAGGGGCCGTCGCCTACGCCGGTTTGATGGTCTACGGCCTGCGCACTTGGTGGAGCGCCGCCGTCGGAGGCTCATTTCTCGAACTGCATGTTTCGCCGATCAGCTTGATTTCAGGTGCCGTGGGGGCAATGCTTCTCATGGTGTTTTCAGTCTGGCTTTCCATCCGCAAGCTCGAGAGGCTTTCGCCACGCTCGATGCTTGCCGGAGTGACACAAGCGACGTCTTGGGATGCCGGTCGTCAAAAGACCGCATCGCGTCTGAAATGGATTGCGACGGGCTCGGGTGCGCTTGCAATCGGAATGTTGGCCGCGTCACTGGGGGCGGGCTCTAACGCCCAATTGGGCGCGTTTTTCGGCGCAGGCACCCTGACTCTGGTCGCGGCGATTTCGTATTTCCGTTACTCGCTGCTCGCACCAAGGCGTTCCGCGGAACCGGCCGTTGGGATTCGCCGCCTGGGATTTCGTAACAGTGCGCGCTACCCCACCCGCAGCGTGCTCTCGGTGGCGCTGGTCGCCTGCGCCACGTTTCTGATCGTGACCGTCGCGATGTATCGCCAAGATGTGACGTCGCAGGAACCGTCGCGCGAGTCTGGCGACGGCGGCTTTCGCTTCATCGCTGAGTCGGATCTACCGATTTTTCAAGATCAACTCCCGCCCGAGGGCGGCAGTTTTGCCGCGTCAATGGCAGTCTTTCCAGTTCGTCGCAAGCCCGGCGAAGATGCAAGCTGTCTAAACCTTTACCAACCCTCGAAACCGACGTTGCTGGGCGCGCCAAGAGAGCTAATCGAGCGAGGAGGATTTGCTTTCCAAGGTACGTTGGGTGAGACAGAGGCCGAGCAACAAAACCCCTGGTTGATTCTCGGACGTGACTTCGGCGGGGCGATCCCGGTCTTTGGCGATATGAACTCGGTGATGTGGATATTGCACCTCGCACTGGGCCAGGAGCTTACGCTGACAGATGATTTGGGTGAAGAGCGTCGTTTGGTGATTGCGGGGATGCTGACGCACAGTGTCTTTCAATCTGAGCTCATCATGTCGGAAGAGAACTTCTTGAAGATGGCCCCGGGCCATAGCGGGTATCAAACGCTGCTGATCGAATCGGACAACGTCGATGCCGCTCTCGAGCTGGAGGAGGCGTTTGCTGATCAGGGACTCGACGCCACGCGCTCGGCCGATCGGATGGCGGGCTACCTGGTGGTGCAGAATACGTACCTCAACACATTTCAAACGCTCGGCGGATTGGGATTACTGTTGGGCACTTTAGGGCTGGCGGTAGTCATGATCCGCAACGTATTGGAGCGACGCGGCGAGCTCGCATTGCTGCAAGCCGTCGGTTTTGCCGAGCGCTCGATTTCGAAACTCATTCTTTCTGAGAACGCGTTCTTGCTGCTTTTCGGTGTGGGTGTCGGGGCCTGCGCCGCACTGATCTCGGTCACGCCACACTTGCTAAGCGGAGCAGCCGATCCGCCCTGGGTGTCACTTGTCGTGACGCTGGCAATCATCATGGTCGTGGGGGTGCTTGCCGGAGCGGTGGCCGCGACCGTGAGCCTGAGAACTCCATTGTTAAGCGGCTTACGGCGGGAATAGCCCGCGGTTCTCGCCAGCTGGCGGCCCGCGTGCCTCCGGCTGATCGTGACCCTCGGAAGGTCCAAGCCCCTTGACACGCATGTTAACCTCCAAGCAGACAACCAACAACCACCAAATCAAGCGTCGGCGAGCCATAAAAAAATGTCAAAACAAACCCAATTCTAAATCCGTTCGAATCCACCTAACTCATGACTAATCAGTGCATTACAGGATATCGAGAAAATCGTGAGTTGACATAAAACAAAGCCAAACAAACCCAATTTTCGATCGCCATGTCGTGGATACGCGGGATACGGAAGATAGCGGGCCGTGTGTTGGGGAGGCGAGCAACACTAAGCGGTTTCAACAAACGGACCAATCGCTGCCGTATAGCAATGTGCTGCATCGCGTCTATGATGGGACCAACACTCTAGTTTTTGGAGTCCGCCGACTATGACAAATAGATTTTCTTGGTTTCTTGTGGTGGTCGTTTCGCTGTTCATATTGCACACTCTTGCGGCCCAACAATCGACGGCGCCGAGGATGACGCTTGATCAACGGCTCGAACAAATTGAAGCTCGTCTCGGGTCGATTGAAGAGCAACTCGCAGAGCTATCTCCGCCTCGGGCCCTGGGCAGCTCAGCCGAGGCAAAGCTCGACCGCCTGGAGGCACGCATGGTCCGGCTCGAAGAGACGCCGGTGCGCAGGGCCGGGGGGACTTCCCCCGGCGGACTGATGGAATCGCGGGTTCGATCTCTCGAACGCCAGGTCGCTCGCCTGCGACAGCCCTAACCCGAAACTTGATTTTTCGCGGTACCGAACGGAAGACGACGGACTTTCGGGCCGGGACTGGCACATGCGATCTCGTAATCTCTCCACCTCGACGAACCCTCGTGTTGCCTGTCCCTACCAAGCCACTCGTTGTTAGACTGGACGCTATCAACGCATGACCGAGCGATTCTCCGAAGCACTTTCATTCGCAGCCCGTTTGCACCAGGGGCAGGTCCGTAAGGGCTCCGGGGTTCCCTATGTGTCGCACTTATTGGCGGTGACCGCGTTGGTAATTGAAGCCGGCGGCGACGAAGATGAAGCGATCGGGGCTTTGTTGCATGACGCTGTCGAGGACCAAGGCGGCGCTGAAACGCGCGAGAAGATTCGCGCTCGATTTGGAGATCGAGTCACCGCGATCGTCGATGGATGTTCAGATACAGACGTGACGCCAAAGCCACCGTGGAAGGACCGAAAGCTCGCCTACATCGCGCATATTGCGAGTGCCGATAACTCCGTATTGCTAGTTTCGTCGGCTGATAAGCTGCACAACGCGCGATCGATCGTCGCCGAGTATAGGTACGTCGGCGAGTCCATTTGGGAACGGTTTCACGGACGACGCGCCGGAACGCTTTGGTACTACCGAGCGGTAACGGATGCAATTCGAGACGCGGGCGGAACTCCACTCTCTTGGGTCTTGGAGCAGACCGTGGCTGAACTTGAACGGGTTACGGCTTTGCCGCCGGAGTCTTGAGTCAACGCTCAGGCATTGGGGCGCCGATCGACGCTGAGTGGGCCCTCGGTTAATTTTCGTTCTAACCTCTCCGCTGGCGCTTGAGCGGATGCTCGGCGGACAGCTCAAGTTTCTGGCTCGATCGGGATTCAATGTCAGCGTTGTGTGCGGCCCGGGCGAGTTAGCCAACCAATTCGGGGAAACGGAAGGGGTCACCGTCGTTACTCTTCCGTTACGCCGAGAATTTTCGTTTCTCGATGATGGCCGAGCGCTAGTCGGGCTGTATCGGCTATTTCGAAAAAAGTGCCCGGATATTGTGCATGTCGGCACACCGAAGGCCGGACTGCTTGGGGAAATTGCGGCTTGGCTTGCTCGCGTGCCTGTTCGCCTATACACGATCCACGGGCTACGGCTCGAAACAGCAGCGGGTCTAAAACGAGTGGTTCTATGGACGGCCGAGTGGTTGACCTGCTGGTTCGCGCAGACCGTGATCTGTGTGAGTCCGAGTGTGCGACGTCGGGCGGTCGATTTGAGGCTGTTGGCGGGCGATAAGGCGAGGGTGCTGGGCAATGGAAGTGCAAATGGAGCGCCGCTCTCATTGCTTGAGACCCCGATTCGACGATCCGGTCAGATTCGCACATTAGGCTTCGTGGGAAGGCTCACGGGTGACAAGGGCATCGCCGACTTTGGCATGCACCCCTAAGCTGAGACAGCTTAAAAATGGGACAGTTGCCGTTCGCTGAAAAAGTATAGCCTTTTCGGCGAACGTGCCGCACACTTGAAAACGGCCGGGAAAGCGGAGGCGGGCAATGCTGGAGAGCAACCCGCCAAGCAATACCCGGCTGGAAACTCAGCGAGACGATGAGCGCTCGGGGCGGGACATTCTCCCGTCCCGAGTGCGACCACTGTCTCGATAGATTTCCTCATGCCTCAGAAAACTCAAACTGCGGATTTCTGAGCTCTTCGCTCGACGGCAACAACTGCTCGAACTCCTGCGGAGGCCGATATCCCAGCGCCGAATGCAGCCGCTTTTGGTTGTACACCGCGTCGATAAACTCCTCGATCGAAGCTCGCGCTTCGTCCATCGATTGATACGTCTGTAGGTTCACCTCCTCGCTTTTGAGCGTCTTCATAAAACTTTCCATGCGCGCATTGTCGTACGGGTTTCCTCGCCGGCTCATCGAGATCAACGCGCCGTTTTCTTCCAGCAGACTGACATAAGCCCGCGAGGTATATTGCGTGCCTTGATCGGAATGATGCACCAGCCCCGGCTTCGGACAGCGAAACTCGATCGCTTTGCGCAGCGCGTTCACTGCCAATATGGCCTCGAGGGAAGGCCCCAATTCCCAGCCCACCACGCGCCGGGAATACGAGTCCATCACGACCGCCAAGTAGACGAACGAACGGCGCATGCGCACGTAGCTGATGGCGGCCTGCCAGAGCTGATCGAGACCGTCGATCTGCAGGTTTTTGGCCCAGTTTGGGTAGATCGCGCGGTGCTGATCCGAGTCCGTCGTCAATACGTAGCGGCGCTTGCGTATCGCCAGCAGATTGTCGTTGCGCATCAGCCGCAAGACCTTCTTGTGGTTCACCGTAAAGCCCTGCCTACGCAGTTCGGCGGTCACTCGACGATAGCCGTAGCGGCGATTTGCGAGCGTAATGCGTTGCATACGGTCACGCACTTCCAGGTTGGATTCGACAGGCTTGTCTCGCTCTAATTGCCGGTAATATCCGGCTCGGCTGACTTCTCCGAGTGCACAGGCGCGCTCGACGCTGAGTCGGCCTTCAACGCGAATTTCGTCGATGACGCTGTAGAGCCGCTCGCGTTGCGAGCGACTTGGTTCGGCATCGCCGGTTTTAAGGCGTTGAAGGCTCGTTCGAAAAAATCCAATTCCGCCGCTTGTTGACCGACTAGGCGTTCGAGTTCGGCAATGCGATCGGCGCTCGGATCGCTATCCAATTGCACAACCTCTTGTCCGGGACGCGGCCGCCCTTGACGCCGCTCAAGACCGCTGCGTCCCTCGGCGCGGTAGGTGTCGCGCCAGCGATACAACACGCTGCGCCGCACGTCCAACTCACCGCTCAATTTGACGACGTTCTCACCGCGAAGCATGCGGCTTACCGCCAATTCCTTGAACTCAACTTCATACGAGCGCTGCTTCCTCGCAACCCTATCTTTTCTCTCTCTCATCGGGGACTCCTTTTCCATTCACTGAAAATTGTCCCACTTTCATCTGTCTCAGTTTTGGGGTGCACTCCACTTGGTCGAAGTCTTCGAACAGGTTAAGCGGGTGCACCCCCACTTGCGATTGCTCCTGGTGGGCGATTTTGAGGAGGGCGACCCCGTGGCATGCGAAGTAAAGGATCGCATCGCAGGCAACTCGGCGATCGACCGGACGGGATTCACCCGCGATCCCTGGCAACACTACCGCACGATGGATTTGCTGCTGCTCACCAGCTATCGCGAAGGACTGCCAAATGTTGTATTGGAAGCGGGAGTATTCTCGCTCCCTGTGGTCGCCTACGCCGCGACGGGAACGGTGGACTCGCTTGTTGAAGGGGAGTCCGGCTTGTTTGCTCGAGTCGGTGATGTCGCCGGAGTTGCTAGCCATGTTTGCCGTCTGATCGAAGACCCAGGTCTCACTCGCAGACTCGGCGAAAACCTGCGAGAACACGTGGTGAGACAATTCAATCCAGAACGGCATTGGCGCCGCGTTGCTGAGCTTTATAGCGACGAGTTGCCCCTGGCGACTAGTGGGTTGCCCCAGAGCGCTAAAGACCCACTTCGGCTTTCACGACGCGCATAACGTCAGGTTCAAGATCGGCGATCGCGTCGCGCACGCGGTCAAGATCGCGATTGGCGGCGTCGAGCTCGTCGCTCACCCGCTTGCGCAATTCGAGAATTAGATTGCGGCCTGCCCCACGAGCCGTCTCCGCTTCGCGTTTAATCTCCGCAATTGACGAGGCGTTAAGCTCGCCGATTGCGGCATGCATTTCTCTGATGCGATATCGAGCCCATCCAAGCTGTCGGTCGGTGCGAGCCATAAGCGAATGAGGGTCCATTCCGGCTATCGGACTGCTCTCCGACTCCCAGTGTTCAAACAACCATTGCAGCCGCCGTGCATCATTTGCCCTGTAGGCTAGCGTCGCCTCGGCCATGAATTCATGACGCCGCATGCGATCGTCATCATCAATCGCCAAGTCAGGGTGGATTCGACGCGCGAGACTGCGAAAAAGGCGTCGCAGTTCGGAATCGGGGCGAAAAGCTTCCGGTTCTGTCTCCTCAGAAGCTTGGTTCTCCGCGCGCGGTGATTCGCCGCGCCGATTTGACCGCACAGCCTCCCAGGCTCGATCGATCTTCTCGCGCAGCCGCTCTAACTCGTCGTAGCGCGCACCGACCGCCGGCTTGTAGCGGCGCTCGAACTGTCTAAGCGCGGCGGCTTCCCTGTTGTACTCTTCTTCAAGATCAAAAAGCCGGCGGCGCAGATCAAGCAGCAAGCCTCGGCGCGTGAACAATTTGTCGCCCACAGGCGGCTCATAGCGGACGAGTGCTGTCGTCACCTCCGGCACCCCGCGAAAGCTTTCGCGACCGAGTGCCGGATCGCCTCTGGCACCGTTTTCAAATCCAATTGATCCCTGACCGCCGATGCCGAGACTCGATCGTATTCATTTGAGATCTCGAATGGGTGAATTCGTTCCGCGTGTTGCGGCGCTACGCGATATACACCTTCGCGCGAGCCCACCAAGAGCTGAAAATGTCGCAATTGCTCGTCGAACGACGGCGCGTCACCGTAGTCCCACGAGACGAAGCGCTCGGCGGCGTCGCGACCGCTAATGACGAATAGCTCGACGCTGCTTCTCACGTGCTCGCGAAATTCGCGCACGATGTCGACTACGAGGCCCTGCTCAGCGGACGCGGCCAACCACGCGTCGCTGTCTTGGGCTAGTGACGCGACCCAACCAAGCCGCTGTCTGAATTCGTGGCGGCTGAGCTTCTTATGAGGCAATGTTTGCGGTAACACGAACGCCACCTGATCAAGCGCAAACCGCTCTCGCGCCACCTCGGCAAGCGCCACGTGCGCAGTTGTCGGCGGGTTGAACGCCGCGGGAAGAATCCCAAGACGACCATCCTCTACAAGCGTGCCCTCAACGACTCGAATCACTTACTGTAGATGCGGCCCAATGGCGCGGTCAATCTCTGCGTCAGACCACTCGTCGACGGCGATGCCTTTGTTTAGCGACCAAACCTCGAGGTGGTCGATGAATTCACCTGGCTGTAACGTTCGCATCGCACCTAAGGTTTCGATCTCGAGGAAGCGTTCGTTGGTGAAAGTCTCGTACGATGCTCCCAAATCAGGGTATTCGTGGCCGGGCTCGGCTTGAAACTTCTTGACGAACAATTCGCCGTTTAGTAGATACGCGCCACGCGTCTCGGGATTGAACAGCCCGATCTTTTCAGGTTCGGCGTTGTCAACATCCTGGCGCAGCACGATGTACTTCTCTAGCCAGCTCCAGCGCGGATCGCCCATGTTGGTAAATGCGAAAACGATCAAACGGTTGGTCGGCGCTAGTGTTTCCGGATGCGTGCCCCGCGGCGGTAGTGTGGTGATCCCTACACCGCCAGGGGCCATCATCGATAACACCCAGGGCGCAATTCGTAGAGGCCAAATGGTTCTATTCGTGAGACGGTGACGAACTTGAACTTCGCCGCCCGTCGCGGACAACTCGACTTCGATTTGCTTTTGGACGCCGGTATGCTCAACGGGCGCTAGGGCGGTGAGTAAGTTGCCGTCGATGTGGATATCGACTGGGTCGTTGTCGGCTCCGTAGCTGTAGACTGGGTCTTCCGGGCCGACCCATAACCGGCTTCCGCCGAACAATCGCCATTGATCGCCGCCGGTTTTCCCAAGATCCTCTTCGAGCTCGACGAACATATTCTGGCCGCCGACAAACCCATAGCGAATGATTCTCGGACCGACGTCGGAGGTTACGATGAACTCGACCTCGCCATTCGATACGCGATAGCAGTTCGGCCAGCCCCGGTATTCGATCTTTTCGATGGTCACGGCTGCAATGGTAGAAATTCGAGAAGACTCTCAGTTTTGTGGTTAGTAGGTTGCGCGCCCGCCACTGACGTCGTAGCACTGACCGGTGACGAATGAGCAGTCGGGGCTTGCCAAAAAGTGCGCAACGGCGGCGACTTCTTCGATCGTTCCGGTGCGCCCTCGCGGGATCCTCGACGTCATATAGGTGACCTGCTCTTCGGTGAGCTGATCGAGTATCGGTGTGCGAATTACGGTTGGAGCAATCGCATTGACGCAAATGTCGTAGGTTGCGGTCTCTTTTCCTAGCGACTTCGACAGTGCAATCACACCCGACTTTGATGCAGAATAGGCAACCATATTCGGATTGCCTTCTTTCCCGGCCAACGAGGCAATATTAACGACGCGACCGTAGTTCTTTTCCACCATGTGAGCCATCACAGCGCGACAGCAGTAAAAGACACCGCTGAGGTTCACATCGATGACGGACTGCCAGTCTTCGTCGGTCTGTTCCGAAATAGGGGCGGCTTTACCTGCGATGCCGGCGCAGTTGACGGAGATTTGAATCTGCTCGTGTTCTCTGAGCAAGCGTTCGAAGGTGCCCGCGACAGCGGATGCGCTTGAGACGTCGAGCTCAACGGCGGCGGCGGTTAAGCCCTCGCCGCGCAATTTTTCGGCAGACGACTGGGCACCGTCAAGGTTGCGGTCAGCCACCACGACCGAGGCACCAGCCCGAGCCAAACGACGAGCGATACCGGCACCAATCCCTCGGGCGGCGCCAGTAATCACGGCCGTCTGGCCAGACAAATCAAAGAAGCCAAAGTCCACGGCGAACTATTCCTCCGCGTCCGCCGCGTCCGCCGCTTCCACCGCCGAGACTCCAGCGGCAACTTTTATGCCCGCGGGCATCGGCTCGTCGTAGACCTCCGCAACTGCAGGTTCCTCACCGCTGGTCTTCGAGGCCTCGTCGCCCTCGCCAGGCTCGACACCCTCGCCATCAGCAGCGGCGGCGGCCAGCTCTTCAGGAGTGGGAAGCGGCTGGTCTTCTCGGCCTTCCGCACGAACCTCGACTTTGATCGTCGTCTTCACATCCTTGTAAAGCTGGACCGCAACCTCATAGTCGTCGACTACGCGGAAAGGAAATTTGATGTCGATCCGATGGCGATCGATCTCGATTCCTTGTTCGGCGAGCCCGGCAGCGACGTGACGATTCGTCACTGATCCAAAAAGCTGGTTATTTTGGCCAGCGCGGGCAACTACTCGAACGACAACTCCCTCGAGTGCCGAAACCTGTTGCTCAGCGTCGCCACGCAAGCGAACCGCCTCGCGATCGGCAGCCTCTCGCATCTGATCAATCTGCTTTAGACTGCCCCCAGTAGCGGGGATCGCCAGTCGCTGCGGATATAAATAGTTCCGGGCGTAACCATCCGCGACCTTGACCACCTGGCCACGATCGCCTAGTTTGTAGATGTCTTTCTTCAGAATGACTTCAAGCATTGCAATTCACCCTACTTGCCCTTCTTGATGTCGCCCGCAAACGGCAGAAGCGCGATATTGCGCGCACGCTTGATTGCGGCCCGCAACTGACGCTGGTGTTGTGAGCTCAAGCCGGTGTGACGGCGGGGCAGTATCTTACCTCGGTCGCCCAGAAACTGCTTCAGGCTGTCGACGTTCTTGTAGTTGATGTCGTCTATCTTGTTGACGCTGAAGTAGTCAACTTTACGGCGGCGGAAGAACTTTTTCCCCCCGCCGGGGCCTCCTTGACGGGGGCGGCCACCGCGCGGGCGCGGTCCACGAGGGCCGCCGTACGGTCGGGGAGCGTCGCCGGATGCAGCAGCCGGGCGCGGTCCATCTCCGCTCGCAACTTGGGCAGGCGCAGTCGCTGCCGGAGCAGCAACCGGTGTTGTTGTGGATTCTTGATTTTCAGCCATTTTTTTCTCCTCGTCCTCGATCCCTACGCCACTCATGAGGCCGGTGTATCGTCCGCAGCCGCTGCATCGGGGGCGGTGGACTTTGGCTCGGCAGACTCTGGCGCCGTAGACTCTGGCGCGGCAGACTTCGGCGCGGCAGACTTTGTCACTTCGGGTACCGCAGCCGCTGGACTCGCGGGCTCAGTCTTCTTGGGCTTCGCAGGTACGAAGTCCGGCGGAGCGCCCGGGGAGGATGGACGGCCGGATGGACGCGGGGCTCTCTGGGGGGCATTTGCTGCTCTTTTGTCGCGGCGTTTTTTAAGTTTCGCGAGCCGCTGCAGCTCTTCGTCGATGCGAATCGTCATAAATTTGATAACGTCATCGGCGACGCGCAAACGACGCTCTATTTCTCGCGGCAGCGAGGATTTATCTTCCGCTGAATACTGGATGAAAACGTAGTAGCCATCGGCGAACCCTTGGACCCGATAGGCTAGCCGGCGCTTGCCCCACTCATCTACTTTGTCGAGTATGGCACCACCGTCTGTCAATGCTGTTTTAACTTGTTCAATCGCGGCCTGGGTCTCCTCTTCAGGAAGATCAGGCTTCACGATGAATACCAATTCGTAGATTCTCATAATTCCTCTGTCTGTTGCCCATGGGCGCGACGGTTGCAATCCGCCATGGCCTTTTCGGCGCCCTCGGCAAGTAACCGGCGAACAACGTCCGCCGCTCGGTTTACGATCGCATCCACCGTATCGAGTTCGTCTCGATGAAATGGACGCAGCACAAAGTCGGCGCCGCTTGCTAGGCGATGCCCGGGGTGAATGCCGATTCGCAGACGCGCAAACTCCGGCGACCCCAAAGAACTGATGACGGACTTCATGCCGTTATGGCCGGCCGCCGATCCCTTGAGTTTCAGTCTCAGGGTCTCCCACGGTAAGTCCAACTCATCACAAACAACCAAGAGCCGGTCAAGCGATAGTTCATACCGCCTAAGTAGTCCCTTGATCGGTCCGCCGCTCAGGTTCATGAACGACAGCGGTTTAGCCAAAACAGCGGATTTCCCGCCGATCGAACCCAGTCCGACAAGAGCATTTTCCTCGGGGCGGGAGACCCGAATGCCCTCATCCTCCGCCAGGCGATCGATCGTCATATACCCCAAGTTATGGGGCGTCTGTCGATACTCTTCGCCCGGATTACCCAGACCAACGACAAGAAACTCCGCGTCGGTCTTTGCCCTACGCCGCCAGAACATATCGTACTCCGGCGATGAAAACCGGCCAGGGGGCTATTCGCCGCCCTCCTCGGTCTGTGCCTCCTCCCCGTCTTCGGCCGCGGAGACTTCGCCGTCGGCTTCCTCTTCCGCTTCCTCTTCCGCGGTCTTCGCCGCCATGATGTGCATCACCAGCTTGTTCGCGTCATCGGCCAGTGTGTACTTGTCGCTGGTCGGCAGGTCGCCGACGCGCACAGCTTCGCCGATGTGAAGGTCGGTGACGTCCACCTCGATCTTTTCCGGGATGTCCAGCGGGAGGCACTCAAGCAAGACCTCGCGGTTGATCATTTCCTCGAAGCCGCCTTCCGTTTTTACCCCGTACGCAATGCCTACCGTGTGAACCGGGACAGCAACGGTGACAGGCTTTTCGAGATTTACGCGTCGTAGATCGACGTGCAGCAAGTTGTTCTTGACGGGATCGACCTGATAGTCGACGGCCATTGCGGACTCGTCGGCACCGCTTCCCTTCAAATTTAGAATGCTGTTTTGGCCGCCAGCGCTCTGCAGTAGCCTGGTCATAAGCTTGGAATCGACGGATATCGCGCGCGGGTCTTTGCCCAGCCCGTAGACCACGCCCGGAACTGTCCCCGCGGCACGCAAACGGCGTGCTTCATTCTTACCGCGCGTTTCGCGCTCCGATATTTCAAAATCGACTTGTTGTCGCATTTCACTCGTCTCCCGCCGGCGGGCGCACAACGCCCGCACAAACCGAGGCTCCTAATTCCTTCACTCAAACAGTGCGCTGATCGATGTTTCGTCGTATATCGATTCGATCGCCTTTGCCAGCAGCGGAGCTACGCTTAACTGACGAATCTTGTCACACTCCCTAGCCCGCTTCGACAACGGAATGGAGTCAGTGACCACCAACTCGGTCAGACCCGACTCTTTGATTCTAGCGACTGCGGCACCTGAAAGGACAGCGTGGGTACAACTTGCGTAAACCGCCTCTGCACCTTTTCCGAGCAGCGCCTCTACGCCTTTCACTAAAGTGCCCGCCGTATCGACAAGGTCGTCAACGATTAAGCAGGTGCGCCCCTTGGCCCGACCGATCACATGCATCACCTCTGCGACGTTTGCTTCCTCGCGGCGTTTGTCAATAATTGCGAGCGGCGCGTTGAGGCGTTTCGCTATGGCTCGGGCTCGCTCGACGCCGCCTGCGTCGGGTGAAACGACCGTCAGCCGAGGAAGTTTAAGCCCCTCCAAATAATCCACCATCACTGGCCGGCCATATAAATGGTCAACCGGGATATCAAAAAAACCCTGGATCTGTGCGGCATGCAGATCGAGCGTCAGAACCCGATCCGCTCCCGCGGACACTAAGAGGCTCGCCACCAATTTGGCTGAGATCGGCACACGTGGCTTATCTTTGCGGTCCTGTCGCGAATAGCCGTAGTAGGGTAAGACCGCAGTGACACGTCTTGCCGATGATCTGCGCAATGCATCGAGCATCAGCAGCAGCTCCATCAGGTGCTTATCGACCGGCGTACACGTCGACTGGACGATAAAAACGTCCATACCGCGGACATTTTCATTGATTTGCAGATAGATCTCGCCGTCGGAAAACGTCTTCAATAGACGCTTCCCGGGCTCGATCTGCAAACAATCGCAGATGCTCTTCGTCAGCGCCTTGTTGGCGGAACCGCTAAAGACACTCAGTCGCTTTCGATCGGCCACTACTCTATTCTCCCGGTCAATTCTTCGTCGCGTCGCAAAAACCGGCAAGCCACCGCTTTCAGCGCCTCAGCCTCAAGCGTTTGAGCAGCGCTGTCGGCGGCCCCTTCAGACTCAAAAACACCGAATACCGCTGAACCGCTGCCGGACATTTGAGCGAACCGCGCCCCAGCCGCAAACAGTCGTTGCCTGATCGTTTCGAGTTGAGGATATTGGCCGAAAACCGTCTGCTCGAAGTCGTTTGCGATCGACCCTGTGAGGGCCAAGGCACCATCGTCAGCAGCCGGACGAATCGCTGAACAGAACCTACTTATGGTACGGCGTTGCGAATCGGGTGTCAATTTCGCGGCGGACTGCTCAGCAAAGGCGCGGTAGGCCCACGGCGTCGAGATTTCAACACCGCTGGTGACGACGACGATTGGGCAGCGCGGGAGGTCAACAAGAGGGTAGACTTCTTCGCCGCGGCCTACACCAACGGCCGTACCGCCGACCAAGAAGAATGGGACGTCGCTGCCTAGTTCGGCGGCAACCTCATGCAGCGTTGCTCCGTCCAGCGAAGGATCAATCTGCGTTGCTAGCGCCATTAAAACGGATGCGGCATCGCTTGATCCGCCGCCTAGTCCGGCTCCGATCGGGATATATTTTTTCAGTCGAATTTTGACCAGCGCCGTCACCTCGACGCGATCTAAAAGAGTCTTCGCGGCGAGGACCGCAAGATTCTCGTTGTTCTCAAGATCTGAGCGATCACAGCTAATTTCGATGCGGGTTTCGGAAGCAGGTTGAAACTCGATCTCAAGCCGATCGGCCAATGAGATGGTCTGGAAAACCGTGCGCAGCTCGTGATAGCCGTCCGGGCGCTGCCCGAGAATCCGAAGGCCCAGATTAATTTTGGCCGGCGCCAGTCGGATCGCGGTTGGCATGGTATTCCCGCCCGGGTGATTTCCTACGAGCTGTAGCTAAGCAGCGCAGCGACGTCGTAGTTTGGCAGCTTGGCCCGGCCGTTTAGAAAGTTGAGCTCAATTACGAATGAAAGTCCGGCGACTGTCGCGCCGAGATCTTCGATCAGTTTTGTACACGCGGCAGCGGTACCACCTGTCGCCAAAAGGTCATCGACGATGAGAACGCGCTGCCCGGCTTCGACCGCGTCGGTATGAATTTCGAGAGTGTCGCTGCCGTACTCGAGGTCATAGCTAACCTTGGTGGTCTGGGCGGGGAGTTTTCCCGGTTTACGCACGGGAACGAATCCCACCCCGAGTTCGGTGGCGAGAGACGGGCCGAAAATAAATCCGCGGGACTCGATTCCCACGACGACATCGATCTTTTGCCCCTGTGCTCGCTCGGCCAACGAATCGGTGATGAGCTTAAGGCCGCGGGCGTCTTTGAGAGCGGTGGTTATGTCGTAGAACAAGATGCCGGGCTTGGGAAAGTCAGGCACCTCGCGGATCATTGATTTCAGTTCGTCCATTTGAATTTAACCGGAAACACCCATCGTAGCCGAGCTGATCGGTCACGGGACAAGTCGTTGAGTCTCGGGCTTAACACGGCACTATTGTGCGTCACTGCGCGCCCGAAACATCGCTTTCGCTAGGCACGGGGTCGCGTCGATCAAGCAACTGCTCGCGCGGAAACGACAACTAGTCGCCCATAAGATGCAAAAACACAAGGCGCCGATGCGCGGCGCGGCGGTGCTCGAAAACATAAATGCCTTGCCAGGTCCCAAGAACGGGACGCCCAGCATGAACGGGTATCGTCAACTGCGTCTGAGTCAGAGCCGACCGGATGTGAGCAGGCATGTCGTCGGGCCCCTCCATAGTGTGGCGGTAGTGGGGGTCGTCTTCTGGAGCGATGCGGCTGAAGTAGCCTTCGAGGTCGTACCGCACGTCGGGGTCGGCGTTTTCTTGAATCGTCAACGACGCGGAAGTGTGGCGAATGAAGATAGTCAGCAAGCCTTCGCGCAGGCCGCAGTCGGACACCCAGCCGACAACCGGTGGGGTGATTTCGTACAGACCCTTGCCGCGGGTCGAGAGCTCGATTTCGTGATTTGACTGCCGCATTTCTTTGATGTCTCGATCGCGAATTAGTGCCGCGTCCACAAACAAGCGGTTGCGCCGGGAAGACTAAATCTCCCCCGGAAACCGCCGATTCTTGCGCGTGGCTCAATACTGCCACTTATACCCCAAGTGGTTGCCGCTCTGATTCTAGCCCGCCTTGAATTCACGCATCGCTCAGGCACCGTCGCCTGCCGCGTGGTGAGAAATGCGCGCATAACCATTGGCAACTTCGAGTACCATGGGCGGATCGGTGGGCAAACTAGACCAAAAAATAGCAATCGTCACTGGAGGCGCCAAAGGCCTCGGCGCAGTCTACAGCCGCGCCTTGGCGGCTGAGGGCGCAGGCGTGGTCATCGCCGATATTGCCGACGGCGGTTCCCTGGCTGACGAGATTCAAACCGCGGGCGGCGTGGCGATAAATCATACGACCGACGTCAGCGACGAAACATCAGTTCAATCGCTGGTGGCTAAGACCCTGGAAAAGTTCCAACGAATCGACATCTTGGTGAACAACGCCGCTGTCTACTCTACGCTGCCGCCGGTTAAGTTTCAAGAAATCGATGTCGACCTTTGGGACAAGGTTATGGCGGTCAACGTGCGCGGCAGTTTTTTGATGGCCAAGCACGTGAGCGGACCGATGGTCGAGCGAGGTTCGGGCAAGATCATAAACATCTCTTCGGGAGCGGCATACAAGGGGCAGCCGCCTTTAATGCTGCATTACATCACGTCGAGAGGCGCGATCGTGTCATTCACGCGGGCGCTTTCTCGCGAACTCGGCGAATACGGCATCTGTGTCAACACGCTGGCCCCTGGCTTGATCCTCAGTGACAGCATCGTCAAGAATCGCGAGCATGTCGAGAAAGCTCAAGAGGGCGTGCTTGCCAGCCGCGCGTTCAAACGTCACGGCTACCCGGACGATCTCATCGGCGCGCTGCTGTTCCTCGCGTCATCAGACAGCGACTTTGTCACCGGGCAGACCCTAGCGGTTGACGGCGGCTCGATAAACACGTAGGGAACGGTGTCTTCTGCGGGGCGCGGCAATCCTGAATCCTGAACACCGATGAAGAGCCGACTCAACGACCAATTCGAACAATCTAGCGCCTAACTACGTCCGCTAACCAAACTCCGGTCGCTTCGCCACCGATCACCAAACGCGCCTCGAAGGTTCCCTCGCCAAGCACCAATTTAACGCCTTCAAACTTGACCTGGTCGGCGCCGGCGGCGACAGCTGTGGATGCGTGGAATTCGTTAAAAGCGATTTCCGCGCTACCGGATTTGGCCGCCGGTTCAGCGAACGTCAGCGTCACGTCGTAGGGTCCCTCGGATTCGCAGGTAACCTTCCACGCGCCCTCGACGTTCTGCCCTCGTTCCCATCCATCGGCAGTCTTCATGCGCCAGTCCTGCCGCGTCAGTGTGACGGCCGCTTGTTGCTCGCTTCCGATTGAGAATCTAACAGCGTGATAGCCCCGCGCCGAGGCCACGTCGGCAAACCAAGCTTCGTAGCCCGCCTTCATTTTTTCGACGATCTCCGGTTTGTCGTCCACGAGATTGCTCTCTTCACCGGGGTCGGCGAGCAAGTCGTAAAGTTCAAGTGCGGCATCCGGCGGCGGGGGCGAGCTGAAGCTCAGCGGCTGCTCCAACTTATACTGCTGGGTCACCGCTGCGAATGCCCGATATAGCCGCGGCTGGTCGCCGCGGTGGGATTGGACATAGTAGACTCGATTCGGCTCACTCGGCGAGCTACCTTCTAGCTGCGGCATCAGGTTGATGCCATCGAACTGATGGCCGACCGGAGCATCGACTCCCGCCGCGGCGAGCAATGTCGGTGTCACGTCGATGTGAGCGCCAAGACTATCAACCTGGCGAGCTGCTAACTGCGCCGGCCAGCGCAAGAAAAACGGCACGCGGATGTCGTTCTCATAAACACTCGTCTTTTGTGCACGAAGACCCGCGTGAAAGAGCCGGGTCGTCGGGCCATTGTCGGTCATGAAAATGAAAATCGTATTCTCGGCTTGGCCTGTTTGATCGAGGTGATCGAGAAGCTTTCCGACGTTATCGTCGATGTTCGTGATCATGCCGTAGATGCGTGCGTCCTTATCGCTTAGGCCCTGCGCGGCGTAGGGTTCTCGATAGGAGTCAGGGACTAGGTAAGGCGAGTGAGGCGCGTTCGTTGGAATGTAGACGAAGAACGGTTTTTCGCTGCCCTCGCCGCCGTCACCTATCCAACGAATCGTCTCGTCGAAATAAACGTCGGTGCAATAACCCGAGTACCGTTTTTGCTCGCCGTTGTGCATCAAAATCGGATCGAAGTAGTCCGATCCAGGCGGGTCCGACGGCTGCCCAATCCCGCCGCCCTTGTGAACAAGCGATTCCTGAAAACCTTGGTCGATTGAGCGCTGCGGATAGTTGTCGCCCAAGTGCCACTTGCCGAAAATTCCGGTGCGGTAACCTGCTTCGTCCAGCATTTCGGCCACGGTAACTTCGGAAGGGTCCATCATGGCGCGGCCGAGATAGGTGTCGACGACGCCGGTGCGATAGTTGTAGCGGCCGGTCATCAACGACGCTCGCGTCGGCGCGCATACTGGCGAAACATAAAACCGCGTCATCTCGACGCTCTCGGCGGCCAGCCTATCGAGACGCGGAGTCTGTAACACCTCATCGCCATGCACGCCAAGCTGTGACCAGCCCTGATCGTCGGTCATGATCAGAACGATATTTGGGCGCTCGTCGTTCTGTTCAGGAGGTGCACCACCGCATGCGGCGAGCAGCAGGCTGGTGGCAACGGTGATGGTGGGATTCTGGAGCTTCACGGTGTCCTAGACTGACGGAACACCGGGTCTGGAGTCAAGCCGACGAGCCAAAAAGAAAGAGCGGCCACGCGTTGGCTAGCACGTCTGACAACCGGTGGACTTTGTGCCCTAGACTCGCTGTACCGCGAGAAGTTTGTTGTATTGCCAGTCAGCGAAGGTTCGAGTCGAAACCTCGCTGCGCGCTAGTTTTTCTGCGTGACCGCTCGTTCGCGATCGGTGGTTCTATCGTAGGCCTCCTTCTAAACTTTGCGCCTCGTAAGGCGTATTGCCCGGCTACTCAACTTGGTGTTTCGTGTCCGCGCTGGTCTACTTATACGCCTAGGCTCGGGATCTGTCAAGACCTTTCGGCAGACGCAAACGTCGACACTGCTTTTTGTCGTAGACCGTCTTCTATTTGCGACAGCCAGGTGGCCGTTTCGGCGGTTCCAGCGTCGCTGCCTCTTACGGCGTCCACGTGATTCTTGCCGGATGCGCGAGCTTCTCGATAGCCGTTCACGAACGCCGCGGGAGCCGGCGGCGATTCCGGCGCTGCAGAAAACAGCGCCTCAAGCGAGGGCCAACACTCGATCAGCATTTGATGCTCATCGCGGTAGCGCTGAAGCTTCAAATCGCTGCCGGCGGTGGACTTCTCGATTGAAAGAGGCAACTTCGCGATGATCTTGGCGAGTCGACCAACACGCTCGCTGATATGGATAGATGCTTGGTTGCGAGCGGCCTCAAAAAATGGCCCTTCTTCATCGGTGGCATGTGGCAGCCGAATTGTTTCGTACCAACGGTCGAAAGCCCATAGATTCCCAATCAACTTCGCCGTAGCAAGAAATTTTCGCTTGAGACCGGCGTAGATTTCGCGATCGAAGCCGGCAATCTCCACGTCGCCGGCACTTTCGAATGAAACGATATCAGCACCGATGTCCTTACGAACGACTGACCCTGCAGCAGTTATTGCCCCAAAGTCGATATGTGCGGGGCCGACGATCCCGCATTGCCCTCCGACGAATACCGGTGCCGATCGCAACAGCAGCCCGCGAGCGTCCCCGATTAGGCTGCCCCACTTATCGCCGCGCGGGTCGAAGTTAAAGTGAATCGCCCCGGACCCGACCTCGCAGTGGTCATCGCGGGAGGTCCCACCGCTCATGAAAACGTCGCAATAGTTGATTACCGAGCCGGTAACGCAGCAGGCGGTCAGGATTGTGTTCTTGAAAGCGACCGTGTGGGCGGCCTCGGTTTCCTCTTCAAGCAGCGTGCCGGGCCGCAATTCAGCGAATCCGCGAACGCTCGCGCCCTCGAGCAGCGTCGCTCCTTGGAAGGTTCCCGCGCCCAGAGTTACGTTACGGCCAATCTGACAGTCTTCGACCAGAGCGTGCCCCGATATTCCTATACGCGCGCCAGGGGCGATCCGCAAGGTGCTGCCTTTGAGGCTTGCTTGACGGATCTCCGCGCCAGGGGCGATCCAATCGAGGTTCACGTCATCGGCGATATAGACGCGTTCAGGTCCCCAGACATCGACGCCTTTTTGGCGCAATGCGGCGACCCGCTCGCGGTTGCCCGCCTCGTCGTAGGGCATAGGGTTATAGTTTCGCACCCGATGAAGTGCTTGTTCTCATCGAAAGACGGCGAGCCTACCGCTTCGCCAGCCACTCGACGATTTGCGTCGATTCGGCTACTTCGGCCGACAGGCTCAGCCGGTCAGGATTCCCTGCAGCGTCAAAAGCCGCTTGAGCCCAATGAGACGGGAAATTCTCATGCGCGTTGTGAAGATACGTCTCATGCGCGGAAAGCAGAGTGGCCACCGCCCGGAAATCGCCGGCTCTACGCAGTCCCGGAATCGACAGCCGTTCGATGTAGGCCGTGTCATCAGAAACGTCAAGGCTGTCAAGGTCAGCGACGACTCTGACGGGGCCTTCGCTGAGCGCCGCCGCGAGGGCAACCCAGAGCCCGGCGCGGCCGGCGCCGACGAGATTGACAGTTTCAGATCCCGCCTGCTTGCGCAGAAACGAAAGAGCGGTGAGAATGTCTTGCACGCGGTTGGCGTCATCGGTGCGATTAAAGACGCGAAAGTACTTTTCGGCGTTGTCGCCGGCACCGGCAATATCGCGTTTCGCAACCGCCTGACCGGTTTGGAATGCGTCAATCATCAGCAGAGTTCCGCCGGCTTTGAGCAGCGCTTGTCCCAATGCTGAACCGTTGCCCTTGGCATAGCCGCCGGGAAATACCGCTAGCGTCGGTACGCCGCCTTCGTCAGCGTTCGACAGCCGTCCCGGAATGCGGTCGCCGACGCTTTTGCGGCTAATTGCAACGAGGCCACCGCTCTGGATTTCGGAAGCGATGTCCTGCTCCTCGGGATTCTCCGCCAGCAACGAAAGTCGTAACCTCTCGCTAAAGTGCTCCCGCGCCAGTTCTAGAGCAGCTTTGTTTTGCGGAAATAGATCAGCGGTATCGGTCTCAGCTGCCGCGATGCGCTGCTGAATCAACCCTTCGAGATCGACGGCGTTCTTCGGCGGAGTGCGACCCCAAAGGCTTAACAGTGCCGTGAGCGACTCCACCTGTACTTTGCGCTCGACAAAGTGCGACGCGTCGGCGTCGGCAAGCACGTGCTTGCCGAGAAACCGATAAACCGCCTGGCGACTGTCCGCGTGATAGTTGTGCGGCGAGTCGAATTGTTCCGATTCGACGTATGAAGCCGCATCAAACAATCGGTAGATCGACTGGACAGCCGGGAACTCCTCGCGCGGAGTGTTCTTTGTCCAGTCGCCGGTTGCCGCGACCATCATCAGCGGCTTTGGGGCGAACAGGGAGGCGGTCTCAACGTTATGCGTGTCGATCCGCAGCAGCGGAGCATTTTCGCACCTTGAGCCGCCCTGCATCAGAAACGACACCATGTTGACCGGCGCGGCGTAGCGAATTTTGTCATCAACCGCAGCGAGCAAAAACGATTGGGTGCCACCGCCAGATGCCCCCGTCACCGCAATGCGTTGGTCGTCCACGTCGGCAAGCGACTCCAAAAAATCTACGACCCGAATGCTGTTCCAGAGCTGTAGCCCGAGCGTGCCGACTAGCCACAGCTCCTCTCTAGGGCCGGCGAAGCCGTGAGGGACCTGCATCGTGTCGTTGTAACCAACCATGTCGTAGTTGAGGACCACATAGCCTTGGCGGGCAAGGTTGATCGCGCGAGCCGGCAACGAGTTCAATTCCGAATTTTCAAAGCGTCCGTAGCGCCAGTGGCCATGCGGAGAAACGACCGCGGGGAACGGGGCCCGTTTTCCTACAGGCCGGTAGAGATTCCCACCCAGGTAGTAGCCTGGGTAGGTTTCGAGCAATACGTTCTCGACTGAATAGTCTTTGTGTACGATTTTGCCGCCGACCCGCGGATTGAGCGCGGTCTTCTCAGGCAACGGCAGCAAGCCCGCCGAAAACATGATTTGCTTGCGAAGAAACGCCGCCCGTTCGTCCCACTCCGCGCGAGTGTAGTCGCGCATCGAGTAGTGCTCGTGGGTATGGCGAATGTTGGTATTTCGGCTGTCATGCTCGGGGACTTGGCCGAGCAGCGGATAGAGCGAGCAGAGCAGAAGCAGAGAGATTCGCATGACGTAGTTAGGCTACGCCTCGGAGGGCTGTCGGCGCAATGCGCGGGCTCTGACACTTGGCTCCGATTACGCTCCAACCACGGTTTCCTCATTTTGCTAACCTCTTCTCTGCAATGAAAAATGTCGACTTGAACCGCCGCTCGTTTTTTGGAGCCGCCACTGCTGTCGTCGCCGCCCCGATCGCCGCCAACGCTCAGCGAGATTGGACCAACGTGACGCCGACGCGCTACCCCGACCCGGATATCGTTTCGCTGGACAAGCGGTTCGACAAGTACAAACTCGGCAATACTCCGATTCAGCGTCACCACGTTGGAACCTTGTGGGCCGAGGGCCCGGCTTGGAACGCCGTCGGCCGCTATTTGCTTTACTCCGACATCCCCAATAACCGGCAACTCCGCTGGCTCGAGGAAGACGGCCACGTCAGCACGTTTCGTAGCCCCTCGGGAAACTCCAACGGCAACACGTTCGACTGGGAGGGCCGCCAGTTGTCATGCGAGCATGGCAATCGACGGCTGGTCCGTTATGAGCACAACGGCACAGTGACCGTGCTGGCGGATGAGTGGATAGGCAAGCGCCTGAATGCGCCCAACGACGTTGTGGTTGACCCGGACGGCAACATCTGGTTCACTGACCCCGGCTACGGCTCGTTAATGAATTACGAAGGTAACAAGGGCCCTTTGGAGATCAAAGAAGCTGTCTATCGTATCGATGGCCAGACCACCAAGATGGAACTCGTCACCGACGAGATCTACAAGCCCAATGGTTTATGCTTTTCTCCCGACTACAAGATCCTCTACATCGCCGATACAGGCGCTTCGCATTACCCCGAAGCCGAGCGTGAGATCAAGATGTGGGATGTCTCGAACGGCCGCAAACTGACCAACGGTAAGCGGTTTATATCGATGAAGATGGACGGATTTGATCAGGCTGGCAATGCGGATGGAATCCGTTGTGATGTCGATGGCAATATTTGGTCATCCGCGGGGTGGGTCGGCGACGGCTATGACGGTGTCCACATTTTCTCTCCCGATGGCACGCGCATCGGCCTCATCAAACTTCCAGAAATATGCGCGAATCTCTGTTTTGGCGGCACCAAGCGCAACCGCTTGTTTATGACCGCCAGCCAAAGCCTGTACTCGGTATACGTCGAAACGCAAGGTGCCCACATCACGTAGGCGTGCCCGGTGACGACGAAGAGCTGTCACCGTCGATGATTTGCGCCGGTAAATTCTTTTCGACCCAAATCGATCCGAAATGAACCATAGGTACGTTTCCCGGTGGTTCGAACGAACAATCTGCCATACGTCTTTCTTCGCGTGGTTTCGCGTGAGGGCAGAGGGCCAACTCGACGGGCGCAGCTCGTCGACCGCACGGTCGGCGGACTGGACCTGAAATCTAAGGTGCCCGTAGAGGTCGGCGCACAGCTCATCGTCTGGGGCAAGGTCATCGAGAAGACGAGCGGCGAAGAATCTGAGCGTCGCGTAGTTGCCAAAAGCTGCGAGCAGATCGACGACACCAGCTACCGAATCAGCTGCTCGTATGCCGAAGCTGAGGCCAGAGAATCGCAGAAATCGACGGGTGATCGGGTGCCCGTGCAGCACTCGGCCGACTACTACGAAGTCCTCCAAATCAGCGCTCAGGCCGACAACGAAACCATCCACCGGGTGTACAGGTTCATGGCGCAACGCTATCATCCCGACAATGCCGACACGGGGAACTCGGCGCGGTTCACGGAGATTCTCGAAGCGTACCGTCTGCTCAGCGATCCTGAAAAGCGAGCCTCCTACGATGTGCAGCGGCGCACTTCGGATAAAACGCTGCGTGAGACGTTCGGGATGAACATACCCGCTGACGGACCAGCGGCTGAGCCCGCCAAGCGTCAGGCGATCTTGAAGCTGTTTTACCTAAAGATGCTGCGCAGCCACTCGCAGCCGGGGACAATGGTCCGCGAACTCGAAGAGATATTACAGATTCCCGAGGCGCATCTGGAATTCACTCTTTGGTTTCTGCGTCAGAAGCGATGGATCGTCTCAACTGATGGTGGCCTGCTCGCAATTACGATCGAGGGCGTCGAAGAAGTTGAGCGCTTGGGCATTCTCGGCAACGACAGCGACCAGGGGCGTATCGAAGCGCACCCAGATGAGAAAACGGCCTAGGCCACCCCATCTTTTCGGAAACTACTCGACTGCTAAAATCGATCGCACGGAAGCTAATCTCGGCCGGTGTCGGGTGCGGTCTTCAAAACCGTCGTTTGGCGTTACGCGTCAAGGGTGGGTTCGACTCCCACTAGCTTCCGCCAATTGCCGCTGAAAACCAGTTACGCCTTCCGGTTCGCCACGCAGCATGTCAACGAAACCCAATGTTCTTCTAATCACGACAGACCACTGGCCTGCGGCACTGATCGGCGAAGCCGGGCATCCGTCAATTCTTACCCCGACGATCGATGAGCTGGCTCGCAGCGGTGCGCGATTCTCCAATTGTTATGGCGAATGCCCGGTGTGTATCCCGGCGCGCCGCACCTTGATGACGGGGGTTAGCCCGAGAAAGCACGGTGATCGCGACTTCGGTGAGACGAAGCCGATGCCAGATTTGCCTACCATGGCGCAGACTTTCCGGGACGCAGGTTACCAGGCTTACGGCGTTGGCAAACTGCACGTCTACCCGCAGCGCAATCGCATTGGCTTTGACGACGTGATCCTCGATGAAGAGGGACGCACGCAGTACGGCGTGATCGACGACTACGAGAATTATCTAGCCGATCAGGGCCACGTTGGACAGGCCTTCAGTCACGGCATGAGCAATAACGACTACAACACGCGGCCCTGGCATCTTCCGGAGGAAACACACGCCACGAATTGGGCAACCCAGCAAATGGTGCGCACGATCAAGCGACGCGATCGCGATAAGCCGGGGTTTTGGTTCCTTTCGTACCGACATCCGCACCCGCCACTCGTTCCTCTCAAGACTTATCTCGACATCTACGATCACATCGACATTGACGACCCGGTTTCGGCGGATTGGGCGAGTGGCAATTTGCCTTATTCCCTGCACGCCGTGAAGGCGCGCTCAGCACACATGACGTCCGACCAGATACGCGCGGCTCGCAAGGCGTTCTACGCGCTCTGCACCCACATCGACCACCAGATTCGCGTAGTTGTGGGAACGTTGCGCGAGGAAGCTCTGCTCGACAACACGGTGATCTGTTTCACCTCCGACCACGGAGACATGCTAG
Source organism: Bryobacterales bacterium (assembly GCA_965247305.1). Taxonomy (GTDB): domain Bacteria; phylum Acidobacteriota; class Terriglobia; order Bryobacterales; family UBA6623; genus CATQHP01. The sequence continues at coordinate 7,764,242 of OZ252030.1, forward strand.
GTCAGAACGGCATGTGGGCAAAAAAGCTGTTCTACGAGCCGTCCGCGAATATCCCGATGATCTTAGTCGGAGCGGAGGGCGACAAGCGCGTCGGTCACCACCGCGTGGACGACCGCATCGTCGGTTGGCAAGATGTTATGCCGACGCTACTCGACCTCGCGGGCGTTGAAATTCCCGACTCGGTGGAAGGCATTTCGATGGTTGGAGAGCCGCGCCGCGAATGGCTTTACGGCGAAGTCGGCGAGGGCGACCATGCGACGCGCATGATCCGGCAAGGGCGCTTTAAGCTCATTTACTACCCCGCAGGGAACTGCCGACAACTTTTCGATGTTGACGCCGATCCAAACGAGTTGAGCGACCTCGCTGACGACACGGCTCACGCCGCAAGACTCGACGAGATGACCGCGATCTTAATCGAACAACTCTACGGCGGTGACGAAGCTTGGGCATCTGAAGGTCGGCTCGAAGGAAAACCCAATCAAGAGTTCCGTCAAGGTCCCAATCGGGGGCTCTCAAGCCAACGCGGCCACCACTGGCCGCCGCCGCCGAAAACTGACATGCAGCAGATAATTTGGCATTCTGAGGCGGACGATGACACAGGAAACTGAGATAAGACGCGCGATCATTTCGGTTGTGGTAGCGGCACTAATCGCGGTCGGCCTCGCTGGCTGTGGAGCGGAAACCGCAGTTCCGCGGACCCCGGACGAGTTGAAAATTCCAGACGTTGCCTTGATCGAAACGCCGCACCGAGGCATCCAACCGCAGGCTAGCGTCGATCGAGACGGTGCGATCCACGTCGTCTACTTCAAGGGAGAAGCGACGGCCGGTGATCTTTTCTATGTGATCTCGCGCGACAATGGCGACACGTTTTCTGACCCTCTGGCGGTCAACAGCCATCCCGAAAGTGCCGTAGCCGCCGGTGCAATTCGGGGCGCGCAAATGGCGGTCGTGAGCAATGGCGCAATCCACGTCGCGTGGAACGGCTCAACTAAAGCCCAGCCGCGTGGGCCGCTCAATCCCTCGCAGGCGGCCGACAGCCCTCACAATGGCTCTCCGATGCTCTACGCGCGCCTCGAGCCCGGCGCAGACAAGTTCAGCGAGCAGCGAAACCTCATGGTGCATACCTTCGGACTTGACGGCGGGGGCACGGTCGCCGCCGACGACGGCGGCAACGTGCTCGTGGCCTGGCACGGTAAGGCATCCGGCGCGGTCGACGGTGAGGCCGGACGCCGAGTCTTCATCGCTCGGTCCGGCGACAATGGCGCGACCTTCGCCCCAGAGGAGCCCACGTTCGAAGGCTCGATGGGAGCCTGCGCCTGTTGCGGAATGAAACTCTTCGCGGACAGCCGTGGGCGATTCCATGGCCTGTTTCGCGCAGCTGAGGACACAGTCCACCGCGACATTTTTCTCTTTAGTGCCGCATCTTCAAACGCACCATTCGAGGCTCGCCGGTTAGACCCCTGGGATATCGGCGCGTGCCCGATGACGAGCATGTCCTTCGCGGAAGGTCCGACAGGTACCGTGGCTGCGTGGGAGACAGACGGACGAATTCGGTTTGGCTCGGTTGCTTTGGGTGCCAACAGCTCGATCACCACGGCGAACGGGCCAACTAGCCCGGCCAAGAACAAATACCCGTCTCTAGCGACGAATGCCGACGGATTCACGCTGGTTAGCTGGGTCGCGACCGAAGGCTGGAAGCAGCCAGGCCAATTTCATTCGACGCTGTTCAACCTACAAGGTGAAGCTATCGAACACCAACGAGGGCCGCAGCTACCAGTTTGGGGTTTCGGTGCTGCCATAACCCTCGCAGACGGCAACTTCGCCGTGATCTACTAGTGTCCTGTATCTAAAGTTCGCGTAACATTAAACAGGTTGTTGTCGCCATGTCTATATGGGGAAGACGACGACAACTGGTCCTCAATTGAAACCGCTCAAGCTCAACCCGGCCGAGCGCGAGAGCCTGCAAAGTTGGGCGCGACGGCGCAAGTCCGCGCAGGCTCTTGCCCAACGCGCCAGGGCCATTCTGCTCGCCGCCGACGGACTCAACAATACCGTCGTCGCCGCCCAACTCGGCTGGGCCCGCCGTACCGTTGGCAAATGGCGCCAGCGCTTCCTCGACAAAGGCCTCGACGGGCTGCTCGACGAACCGCGTCCCGGCACGCCGCGGCGCGTCAGCGATGACGAGGTCGAACGCGTCATCACGCTCACTCTGGAATCGACGCCCCCCGACGCCACGCATTGGTCAACACGCTCGATGGCCAAGACCTGTGGCTTGAGTCACTCCAGCGTGCAGCGCATCTGGAAGGCCTTCGCGCTGCAACCCCATCGCAGCGAAACTTTCAAGCTCTCGCAAGATCCGTTGTTCGTCGAGAAGGTGCGCGACATCGTCGGTCTGTATCTCAACCCGCCCCAGCGGGCGTTGGTGCTGTCGGTTGACGAGAAGTCTCAGATCCAAGCCCTGGACCGCACGCAGCCGCTGCTGCCGCTGCGTCCCGGACAAATCGAGCGCCGCACGCACGACTACAAGCGCCACGGGACGACCTCGCTGTTTGCCGCGTTGGATGTCAAGACCGGCCATGTGATCGGCGAGTGTCATCGCCGTCATCGCGCGGTCGAGTTTCGCAAGTTTCTCGACACCATCGACCAGGCGGTCCCCGACTCGCTCGAGATCCACTTGATCCTCGACAACTACGGAACCCACAAGACCCAGATTATTCAGCGTTGGCTGGCCAAACGGCCGCGCTACCATCTGCACTTCACGCCGACCAGCGCGTCTTGGATCAACCTTGTCGAGCGTTGGTTCGCCACTCTGACCCAGAAGCAGATTCGCCGCGGCGTACATCGCAGCACAGCGGAGTTGGAACGCGCCATCGAGGATTACATCCAACTCAGCAACGCCGACTCCAAGCCGTTCGTCTGGTCCAAAACCGCCGACCAAATCTTCGCTTCCCTCGCCCGCTTTTGTAATCGAACTTTAGAGACAGGACACTAGACCGCGGGTACTGTCTCCGCCATAAGCAACCAGTCACGTAGAATGGGCCTCATGAAGGTCCTCCTAGCCCGCATTTCTCACCACCTAACGGCGAAAGCACGCGATTGGGCCGCCACTACTTCGTTGCGCTCGCTCGTCGTGCTCGACGGACTGTCAAGTACGCCTCCGCGCGCCGACCGTCGCCCGCCTCGTAGCGACGCACCTCTCACGCGCTTTCGCTCGCCACGTGGTGAGAAATGCGGGCTAACGATCGCAGCTTGCTTACTGCTCGTCTCGTGTTCCAGCGGTCCAAGCGCGCAACAAAAAGCTGACGAGTTTCTCGGGATTCACGGCAATTTGGCACAGAAGTTCTACGCGATAACGTCCGAAGCCTACTGGAAATCGATGACTGATGTAAACGACGCTCACGTCGGAGAACGCATTGGGGCGGAGCGATCGATGGCCGCGTTCGACGGCAACGTCTGGGTGATCGAGACCGTCAGGTCGCTGCTCGACCAGGAGGACCAACTTGACGGAATTACGGTTCGGCAACTGAAGAAAATTTTGCTGGCGGCGGCCCAGTACCCGGGTACAATTCCCAACATCGTCGACGCCCGCGTGGCTGCCGAGGCGCGACAAGGCGCAGTGCTCGATTCGTTCGAATTCTGCGCCGACAAAGTGGGCGAAAATTGCCGCAAGGTCGTCACGGCAAACGAAATCGACAACGTGCTGGTTGACTCGCGGGACGAATCCGAGCGCCATCACTACTGGGAGGTGTCGAAGCAGACGGGGCCGGCTCTCAAGCAAGGGCTGGGCGAACTCCGCGACCTTCGCAACCAGCTCGCGCAAGAGTTGGGCTACAACTCGTTCTTTGCGTTGCAGGTAGCCGACTATGGCATGAGCGTCGACGAAATGATGACCATGATGACGCAGTTCAACGACGACTTGAAGCCGCTCTACGACCAAGTTCATACGTGGACGAAACATCAACTCGCCGAGCGCTACGGCCAAGAACCTCCAAAGAAAATTCCGGCCCATTGGATCGGCAACCGCTGGGCACAAGCATGGCCTGGTCTCTCAGAGGGCGTGGATCTCGACGAACTTGTTAAGGGAAAAGACCCCGAGTGGATCGTCAAGCAGGCGGAGTCGTTCTACACCTCAATGGGCATGCCGTCGCTGCCGGAGTCCTTCTATGAAAAGTCAGATCTCTACCCCGTAGCGGCCGACTCCGAGCGCAAGAAAAACACCCACGCCTCGGCCTGGCACATGGACCTCGGGAACGACGTCCGCTCCCTCATGAGCGTCGAAAACAACTGGCGCTGGTTCGAGACTTCGCATCACGAGTTAGGGCATATTTACTACTACCTGGCCTACACCGAGGCCGATGTCCCGCTGACGTTACGCGGCGGAGCTAATCGCGCATTCCACGAAGCCGTCGGTGACCTGATCGGTATCGCCGCACGCCAGCCGGCGTACCTCAAGGAAATTGGCCTGCTCGACGACAATGCCGAGATCGACCAGGTTGCTTGGCTGCTCGACGAAGCTCTCGATCAGGCGGTAGTTTTCATCCCGTTCTCGGCCGGAACGATGTCGTTCTTCGAGCATGATCTCTACGAGAAAAACATTCCCGTAGAAGAGTTCAACAAGACCTGGTGGGAGTACGCGGGCCAGTTCCAAGGCATCGAGCCGCCATCCCCGCGAGGCGAAGAATTTTGCGACGCCTGCACGAAGACCCATATCTCAGACGACCCGGCGCAGTATTACGACTACGCGATGGCGTTCGTCATCAAGTACCAACTTCACACCTACATCGCCAAGAACATTCTCAAGCAAGACCCGCACGACTGCAATTACTACGGCAACAAAGAGGTCGGCGACTTCTTGTGGGATTTGCTCAGCCTGGGCGCAACTCAAGATTGGCGCGAAGTGATCAAAGAGAAGACCGGCGAAGAAGTGTCCACGCGAGCAATGCTCGAATATTTCTCGCCTCTCATCGAGCACCTTGGAAAAGAGAACGCCGGACGTGAAGTGGGTTGGTAGTGTCCGCCCCTTGGTCACTGATATTGTTCCGTAGATAAATTTATGCAGCGATCCGATCGGGTTTGGCGATAGGGTAACGCCGCGGCGTTCGACGCGTTTTTGCCTCGACTCGCCAGTTTTGGACAGACTGCGACCAGACGCCCCGGACCTCGACCGCATTTCTCGGGAATCGTCGGTAAGACTACGTGCGATTCACACTGGTCCAGATGTTTAGGCCTGGTTCGTAACAATAAATTTAGCCCTCGGTGTGGCAAAAACGGTTGCCGTTGATCGGCCTAGATGGCATACTCTAGGTCCGCCGGGCTGGGTGTAGCCTGACGAAGCGTCCCTGATATCGGACTGTCGAGACACGGTACTTCCGTGTGCATGGGTACTGTCATGCCGGTTCGAGCACGAGAACACATCCGAAAAATGCGGGGCGGCGCCAATGCACATTTGGTGTTGGCGAACGACGATCATTTCTACGTCGTCAAATTTCGCAACAATCCGCAGCACTCCCGCGTCCTCGTCAACGAGTTGATCGCGTATACCCTGCTCGATTATCTGCAGCTCCCGGCGCCGCCTTGGGACATCGTCGAAGTACCGAGCGAGTTTATCGAAATCAGTCCCGAGCTTTCGATGGAAGACGGCCAAACGCTTGTTCGTTGCGAGCCGGGCTTGCATTTTGGGTCGCGCTATCCGGTCGATCCGACCCGCCATTCCGTTTACGACTACGTACCGCTCTCACTGTTGCGGCTAGTGCTGAATTTGAACGCCTTTCTTGGCATGGTCGTCTTTGATAAGTGGGTCAGCAACGCCAACGGGCGCCAAGCGATCTTCTTTCGCGATCGGGCGAAGCGCTGGCTATCCAGCGGCGTTTTCCAAGAACAGGCCGATGTTTCGCCGCGCTCGCTTGTGTACGTTGCAAACATGATCGATCACGGGTTTGCGTTCAACGCCCACCACTGGGATTTCGTTGACCATCCGGAACGTGGGCTTTACGTGCGCCGCGAAGTCTATGAGAATGTCAGCGGCTTTGACAGTTTCGAGCCGTGGCTAACACAGGTGAGAGAGTGTCCACCGGAAGTATTCGACGACGCTTATAAGCGGATTCCTCCGGGTTGGCTAGGAGTCGATACGGGCGAGCTTGAAGACTTATTGGAGCGCCTTTATTTGCGCAGAAAAAATATAGCGGATCTGCTACTAGGAGCCAGAAATGCCGCCAAGGACCCGTTTCCGAATTGGGCGACGCGGGCGTCGGCAGCTAGATCTTTGTAGAATACGGAACGAAACAGCTGGATTGGAAATGAGAGAGGCTAAATAGAATTGGCGACAGTGGCAAATGAAGCGTGGAGTTATCGCCTGTTACGCTACGTTCCGAACGTAGTTTCAGGGGAATTTTTCAACATAGCGGTAGTGCTCTATGACGCCACCGACAAGCTAGTCGACGCGCGCTTTGCGTCGGAGTTTCGGCGGATCGCTTGTCATCCACTCGCCGATGTCTCGGTCTTGGAACAGCTCCGTGAAGAGTTCGAAGAGAGGCGCTTGCTCGGCGAAGGCTTTAGCGAGTATGTCGCCGGACTCGACAAGTACGTGTCGCGAAGCTTCGACTTTTCTCCATCGAAGGCGCTTCTCGGTGGTGACTCACGGCAGGAAATCAAGCGGCTGTACGAACAGCTCGTCGCCAGTCCTCCGCGGCTTGAGCCCGAATCTCGCGCCGTGGCGCCCCGCTTAGGTACCCGTCGATATTTGCGTGGCCGTATCGATGTTGCCTTCGGTGAGTTACGCCTGTTTGACCTTGGAGTCGAACGTGACCGCGAAGTTCGCTACGGTCCGGATCGGGCTGTTGTGACCTTCGATTATGCCTACCAGCCTAATGGTCACACCGACTATGTTCAGGCTCTCGCGCTCGAGAATGACTTGGCGGAGACGATGCGGCTCGGCTTTATCAAGAGCCGAATCGGAGCCTCGGAGCTGAGTGTGGTTCTCGACGAGGGCGTCCAAGCAGACGTGCTGGGTCTACTTAGAGAGTCGGGTATTCGAACCTGGTTCGAGCCTCAAATTCGAGAGCTTGCTGCTCATGTCTACTCGCGGATTACCGGCTGAGCGGCCAGCCTAATCGCCGATGCGGTGTTTGAGTAGCCAATCGTAAATGTCGCGGCCTTCGTAAACGCGCGTCCAGACGTTGTGCGGTAAGTCCTCATGGACCGTCAGTCGTACGGCTGGGTGACCGCCCTTTTCGAGTGCTTGCGCCATCCGCAGGACGTATTTCGGTTTGACGGTGATGTCTCTTCCACCCTGAAAGATCCAGACGGGCGTTTGCCTCTTGGCGATGATCTTGGCCTGCTCCGGGTTGCCGCCACCGCAGATTGGAGCGATCGCCGCCCAGCGGTCGGGGTGGGCCGCGGCCATGTGCCACGTACCGAATCCACCGTAGCTGAGGCCGGTAAGGTAAACGCGGGAGGGGTCACCCTGGTAGTCCGCTAGCACTTCATCGACCATCGCGAGCAGATCGCCTTCCACCCGCCACCAACCGTCCGGCGGGCCTTTCTCGTCCCAGCGCGGATCGTCGTTGCTGATCGTGCGATCCATCGGGGCACGCGGCGGCCCGGGACGATTTCGCTCGGGCGGCGCACCACTTTCAACGCGCTTGGGCGCTTCGCCTAGCGGCGAGCGGCGTTCGCGGTCGAACATAGGCATCTGCGGTGCGATCATCACGAATGGCAGATCGCGGGCTTGGATCCACGATTCCATTAGGGGACCGTGCTTGAGTACGTGATCGAGTTCGTCTAAGCCGTTGCCACGTTCGCCTCCGCCGTGGAGAAAAAGAATTACCGGCCACTTTTTACCGGGCTCGGAATAGAAACCAGTTGGGAGGTAGAGGAGGTACTGGCGGTCTTTACGGGTGGCGGAACTGCGATAGCGTTTGTGGAGCAGTTGAGGTTGCGTGCGTCCGTCGATAGGGTTTGCGGACGCGGCGGCTGAAAGCAAGCCGGCGCCTCCCAGTGTTAGTAAATTGCGCCGGCTCAGGCGGGATGTGGAGTGTATCACGTTGATCAGTATGGATGACCGTTCACCCCGCTTGTCAACCTACCGTTAGAATTGTGACTGCATGAATCCGTCACTGGTTTGCTCAGCAATTCTCATCGGAATGGTTGCAGTGTCGTCGCTACCAGCGCAGCGACGCGGGCCGGAACCCGAGGTCATCGAACTATGGCCGGGGGGCGCTCCAGGCGCAAAAGGCGACGGCGAGGCCGTTCAGCCCACGCTGAGTATTTATCTGCCGGAGGCGGAGATGGCCGTCGGGACTGCTGTAGTCGTATGCCCGGGAGGAGGATATCGCAACCTCGCTGTCGATCACGAGGGCGATCAGATTGCACGCTGGCTCAATTCATTTGGTGTCGCGGCCTTCATGCTGAAGTACCGGCTGGGGCCGACATATCATCACCCGGTGCAGCTCGGCGATGCGCAGCGGGCAATTCAGTACGTGAGGGCGAATGCAGAGAAATTCACCGTCTCGGTCGATCGCGTCGGCATCATGGGCTTTTCGGCCGGTGGCCATTTGGCATCGACCGCAGCTACACACTTCAATGAAGGGGAATCAGACTCGAGTGACCCGCTCGAGGCGATGCATACGAGGCCCGACTTTGCGATTCTGGGCTATCCCGTAATTTCGTTCACGTCCGAATATACCCACAAGGGATCCCGCATGCACCTGCTTGGCGAAACGCCCGATCCGGAGCCTGTAGAGCTGTTATCGAATGAAAATCAGGTAACGCCCGAGACCCCACCGACATTTCTTTTTCATACGAATGAAGATTCAGTAGTGCCGCCGGAGAACAGCGTACTTTTTTACCTCGCATTGCGCAAGGCCGGGGTACCCGCGGAACTACACATTTATGAGCGCGGCCGACATGGAGTTGGGCTGGCCGCGACAGACCGCGTCCTCAGCAGTTGGCCGGACCGCTTGGCTGAGTGGCTCTATTCGCGAGGGCTGCTGACCGCGAATTAGTAGCGGGCTCACCCTCAGTCGCCTGTGGCTCGTGCTGACGGCGGGCTAACACGTCCAGCGTAGTTTTTTAGGTAAAACAGCCACGATTCAAGCTGACCGGGCGTGTCAAAGTACGTTCTCCAGTGGTCAACAAACCGCGCGATTCGATCCTTCTTTCGAGCATTCAAAAAATTGATCAGGCGAACCGTGTCGGCGTCATTTTCGAGCTCCAACCCGCTGATCAAACGGACCGTCGCATCGCAGTCGCTAATTTCGCCGAGATAGTTTTGCACCTTCTTGAGCTCGCTGAGCCGGTGATCGAGCCCCGGTCCATAGCAGGGCGCGAAGAGTTCCAGGGAATAGCGCAGTCGCTTTCCTCGCAAGCGCAGTTTGTGGAGCGATCGAGCGGTCGGGGGGACCCCAACTGTGTTGCGTCCAGATTCGAAAAACTGCGCTGCAAGCCACGGCAGGAATCGTTTAGCGTTTTCCGCACTAGTGCCGGACAGGTTCCAGCGGGGTTTGCTCTCGCGGCCCATCAGCTCAGGCCGAGCCTTCCCCGCCAGCGGATTGAGAACTTTCGCACCCCACCTCGGCGCAATTCCCGTCCCAGCTCTATCGCATGTTTACGCCGCTGGCCGGTCAGCGATTTGACGAGCAAGCAGCCCGGATCGAGACGGGCCTCGGCAGCGAGTTCTAGCGCGATATCGTAGTCGCGGACATTGCCCGCCGCATCGAGAACCTTTTCGATGCGAGCATGGAACTCTCGCGAGTCTTCTTTGTCGAAAAGGCACCCAAAGCATTCGAGCGCTGCCATTAACCGGCGGATCGAGACCCTCAAATCGTGGATAGCAGTGGGGCTCGCTGACTGCCGCCCGAGGCCCAACTGAAACGCCACTCGATCAAAGCGCTTGGCCATTTGGCGGATTCCGAACCACTTGAATGGCTGTTCAGCTTCGCGCAGCACTGGTCCACAGGATCTTACCGACGGAGGGACGATGTCAAATGTTACGTCGCTGCCAGCTAACGTAGCGGCACCGAGGGGCCATAGCGCACTCGGTAGTCTTTCCCCCGTACCTTGACAGCAAATCGGTCCGGCGTCTGCTCGGCGCGCAATTCGGAACTGTATGAAACGGAGTACAAGGTTGCGAGTTCCTCGGCTAGACGATCCGCGACGCGCTCGGCCTCGCCGATCCCGAGTTTGATCGTGCGCCCACCGGAAAGCTTCGCCAGCCGACTGATGTCTCCGCAATTTCCACCGACTGCGTAGAACAGCGTTCCCGTTCGAGCCAAAATCTCGACCGCAGCCGCCATTTCTTTATCTGCTGCCCTCGTCACGCAATCGTAGTCACCCGCCGAATTTACGATGACCGCGACGTTGCGTTTATTGACGTCGCCAAGATTCAATCGTTGCTGTGCCAAGACCGTCGCCGCTACCAGTTCGGTCATGGCTTTGAGCGCCGGGGCGGCGAGATACGCTCTGCGAAGCTGGCTGCGATCGGTTGAAAAGTCCGATACCACGCGCAGAAATGCTCCCTCGGCCTGCGCTAGGGCAATCGAGTCGGATGCGCGAATTTGGCGGATCAGCCGTAGGAGAAACGCACGGTCACGGCGCATCGAGATCGACCGGAACCTCTGCGTCTCGATTTTCTGGAATACCACGACGACGTTGATTGGGATCGATGCCGATTCGATGCGAGTGACGCGACGGGGCTCGCCATTTTCAATAACCTCAAAATCGCCGACCTGTAGGGCGGGAGATTCAGCCTTGGAGCGAAGCGAAACCACGACACGACGTTCGCCGGCAGGTCCGATACGAGACTGTGCCGCTTTAAGCGCCGACAGCCGTGGACGGGCCAATTCGAGCGCCAGCGGTTCTTCTGCATTTTCGGTAACAGCAGGCAGATAATCCCGCACAAATAGTCGGCTGGGTGAGAATGCTCGGATCTCGATAACTGACGAGCGACTCTGTTTGGTCTCAATTCGGAGCCCCTTCTTGGCGTCCGTCTCGCGGATATAGCCGACCTCAGGTGGAATCAAGAGGGCCTCGGGCTGCTCCTCACTTTCGATAAACAGCGCCGTCGTTTTTACGGGCACCGCGAGATTGATCGAGCCGGTGCCTGTTTCGATAAAGCCGGAGGTGATATTGCCGTTGACGCTGATGTTGCCGGAAATCGTCCTAATTGAAAGGGGCCAACCGTGTGGAAGCTTGACCAATAAATTGATCGGAGTTAAGTCAGCCGGAAGCGCATCGACAAACACTGTGTCGCCGATTCTCTCGACTCGAACGTCGGTTTTGCTGAGCTCCCGCCCCGCAACGTGGCCGTCAATCTTGAACTGATTGCCGGCGACCACGGTGACGTCAACGTCGCCTTCGGGGTTCTCTATTGCGAGGGTCTCGGCGACTGCAAATTCAGCACCAGCTGCAATTAGGCAAGAGAGAATGAACTTAGCGGTTCGCATAGCCCTCTTTGAGCAGATTACAACGAGACCTGTGTCGATGTGGTCTAAACCGTGTGGTTGGCCGCACTATTTTTCTCAAAACACGTTCGTCCTGGCCAGACGTAACCTCCTAATCGGAGGCGCTCGCATCAGCGAGTGCGTACGCGAGAGAATCGAGCCTACGAGGCGAGCTGGTGCATGGCGAGACGGACTACAGATGTGTTTCAATCTGGACATGAGCCTTGAGCTAAAGGCATGTCAGGCAATCGCCTGGATACTCGCAATCACCTCGGTTTGCGCCGCCGAGCCCATTCCCTTCGCCAATAACGGCGGGCTGAAGATGCTCTACGACAACCGCATGTATCCGCAAGCCGTTGAGTCAGGCGGGTCGACATATATGGTGTGGCGAGGAGCCGAGGGGTTCCCGTACATTCGCTCTTACGACTACGCGTCGGGGAAATTGTCTGAGCCCTACATGCTCTTAACCGGCCGGTTAGATCAGATCAACCGCGGCAAATATCAGCGCGACCATCACTTTGCGCCGGTCGTCTGGCTGGATGGACGTGGGCGGCTTCACACGCTGTTTGGATGCCACAGTACGCCGGGGATTCACCTCATCGCCAAGAATCCAGGAAACATTACGGAGTGGCAGCTCGGGCCCCAGATTTTCGAGAGTCTCTCGTATCCAAAGGTGCACCAAATATACGGCGGTAAGACTTTGATTTACTTCCGACATCGGGGCCATCTTGGGTCGTGGAAGTATCGCATCAGCGACGACGACGGTGAGAGTTGGACCGGTCCGCTGATGTCATTGATTGATATGAATGCTCACCCGCAAGATAGTTTTATGTCGACGCACGCAGGGTCGTACAACACAAGCCGGGTCAGCAGCGACGGCAAGACGCTGCACGTTGCGTTCATCTGGAAGATGGAGGAGGAGCATCCAAACGCCCGCTACAAGAAGGTGCTGCACGACCATCGCCGCCGCCACAATATTTACTATTTGAAGGTTGATCTAACCTCGCGCAAGGTTTTCAATATTGACGGGAAGCAACTTCGCGCGCCCGTGAACAAGGGCGTTGTCGACCGCGACTGCTTGGTTTGGAATACCGAAGAGCGTGTCGCGGCGGTAGGGCCATCGATTTATCTCGACGAAGACGAGAACCCATTCTTCACGTTGCCCGTATCGGACGACACCCCCTATAAGGGCATGTTTTATTTCGTTCGCCACGCCCGCGGCGAGTGGCTCAAGACGGCAATCACTGCTACGTCACATGCTTTTAACTCTAGCCATCTGGATCGCGACAGCGACGGCGTTTTTCATGCGTTTCTAATTACTGGATCAGGCGAGAGCATCGCAGCAGACAGCTCTGAGACCAGCCGCAGCGCCTACGGTTGGGGCGACGCGGTCGAAGAGTGGCTGTCATCCGACAGCGGTGAGACATGGAAGCATGGACGCGATCTGACGCCGTTTCCGCAGCACCGCTATCAAAACATGCAGTTCGTTGGAACTGCCGACGGCGACATCGCCGAAGGGCGCCTTGTATTTTATGGCTGGGAAGGCGAAGAGGGCGACGGCACGGCTTACCTTTGGGACGGTCGAGGGTCGGACTAGCCCGCATTTCTCACCATCTGACGGCGAAAGCATGGGATAGGGGCGTCACTACTTCGTTGCGCTCGATCGCCGTGCTCGACGGACTGTCGAGTACGCCTCTGCGCGACGACCGTCGCCCGCCTCGTATTGACGCTGCTCTCGCGCACTTTCGCTCGCCATGTGGTGAGAAATGCGGGCTAGATCGAAACGTATTTCAGATAGCAGTAGATCACGGGAATCGAAAATAGATACGCGTCGATGCGATCGAGCAGGCCACCGTGGCCGGGCAGCAAGTTGCCGCTGTCTTTCAGGCCCGCGCCGCGCTTGAGCGCGGATTCCGCCAGGTCGCCGAACTGGCCGGCAATATTTACTATTAGCGCCAGGGCGGCGAATGTCCACAGGCGTGCGTCATCCGCCAAAAAGTAGTTACCGTACGCGGTTCCGGCGGCTATGGAGAAAACGATCGAGCCTATCGTGCCCTCCCATGTCTTGTTCGGACTGACACGCGGCGCTAGTTTTCGCGTTCCGATCGAACCTCCGACGTATAGCGCGGCCACGTCCCCTGTCGCATTCACGGCCAATACGAACAGTAGCCAGTGTGGGTCGATTTCCCGTAGCAGCCGCCCCCAAAGCAAGGGGGCGGCGACGTAGAGTGTACCGATTAGAGTGATCGCCGCAGAGGGCAGCGACTTCGCCAAGTCATCGTTCACATAGAAGCCGGCGACTAACAGCACTAAAGCGAAGATCGTGACGAACAGCCCTTCGTCAAGCGCGGGGAGGAGCACCCACAGCAAACCTGCGGCGTAGCCAGGAATCGCTATCGCGCGGACGCCATAACCGGTAGTGATCGCGAAAAATTCTCGAAGGCCGAGGACCGCGAGTACCGCGATCGCGGCGGCAAACACCGCGGGCGGGGCGAGTAAAATTAGCCCAATCGCACACGGAGCGAGTAGCAGGGCCGTTAGGACCCGTTTCATCGAAACTTACTCACCCACGCGAGTCTGACAGCGTTCCGACTGTAACCAACTCAGGCCGCGCAGTGCCGTTGTCTTGCAGCCCGCCAAATCGGCGATCGCGCTTTTGAAAGTCTTGAAGAGATTCGAGTAGGTCAATCGGCCGGAAGTCGGGCCAATACTTCTCTGTGACCCAGATCTCTGAATAGGCGATTTGCCAGAGCAAGAAGTTGCTGATGCGCATTTCGCCCGAGGTGCGGATTAGCAAATCGGGGTCGGGCAAGCCCCCGGTGTAGAGTGAGTCGCTAAGTGTCTGTTCGTCGATTTCAAGAGGGATGCCGGTTTGCCGCGCCTGCCGTAACAGGCTGTTGACGGCATCGACTATCTCTACGCGACCACCATAGTTCAGAGCAATGTTGAGGCGAAGCCCGGTATTGGCTGACGTTTCGACGATTGCGTAGTCGATATCGTCGCGCGCCTTTTGGGGTAGAGCTTCAATCCGACCAATCGGCTGAAAGCGTACGTTGTTGGCCTTGAGATCGGACAGTTCCTGGTGAAGATAGTGGCTGAGAAGGTGCCAGAGGGCATCGATCTCGGCTTTCGGGCGCTTCCAGTTTTCTATCGAAAATGCGTAGAGGGTGAGCGCCTCGATATTTAGCCGACAGCAGGCTTCAATGATTTCGCGCACGGATTTGACACCGGCGCGATGTCCGGCGACGCGCGGGAGCATTCGGCGCTTGGCCCAACGCCCGTTGCCGTCCATAATGACCGCGATGTGTCTGGGCAGTTTCGCCGGGTCAAGTTGCTGAGCGAGAAGAAGCTCTTGGCTACCCGGTGCAGCCCATTCGAGGAATTCGTGCATTCGATGGGGGGATATAAATTCTATCGTACAACGCGGTTTCAACGAGCGTCCAGAATCAACATGCGCTACGATGTGCGCGGGAGGCATGAGAACGATGTTGCGACGAAATTTCTTGCTGTCCGTTCCCGCGCTGCTCGCCGTAGCCGGAGCTAAATCGCGGCGCGTCGGACCGGTTCGGACGGCATTCAAATCGCCGGGTCCAAAACCTAACGGCCTTCAGGCCACGGACGAGGGACTGTGGATTATCGACCAGGGCGACAACCACGCCTACCTCGTCGACTATGATGACGGCCACACGATCCGCGATCTTGAGACCGAGGCAGACCGTTCGAGCGGCATCACGTTTGACGGCGAGGCGATCTGGATGGCCTCAACCTATAGCCGCGAACTGATTCGCGCAGATGCACGGACCGGTGCAACGCTCTCGAGGTTCTTCACGCCTGGTGCCGGCGTGATCTACGAGAAAACGGGCGATGCAGTCGGACGCCGCAGTCCATTGGCGAAGCCCGCGGCGACACGAAGTGGTCGCTCGGCGGAGGTGAACTCGGCTCCGAGACCGGGTACGGGCGCCCACGGGCTCGAGTGGCGCGACGATCGGCTCTGGGTCGTGGTGCCCCTTCACGCACTGTTTATCGCATCAACCCGGATACCTGGGTTGTCGAGCACCAGTTCCCAGGAGTCGGCAACCGTCCGCACGGCATCGGCTGGGAAGGCAAGTACCTATGGTGTGCGGACTCCAACCTCAATGCATTTTTCAAGCACGATTGAGAACGGCGCTGACAAACTAGACCACAGAACGGCGTTTTAAAGCCGTTCAAGGGCGGCGGAAAATTAGACCGCCCGGGTGGTCCGCTGGCATCCATTCGGTGTTTTGTGGAACACGGGAAGGATGTATCGCGTGGAGCTATATGCTCAAGTACGGCGCAGTGTCTACGTCGAAGGGCTGAGTGAACGCGAAGCCGCCAAGCGGTTTGGCTTAGCGCGGGAGACGGTGCGCAAAATGCTGCGCTACGCTGCTCCGCCGGGCTATCGGCGGAGCAAACCGGTGAGACGGCCGAAGCTCGAAGCGTTCACCGGAATCATCGATCAGATCCTGCTCGACGATCAGCAACAACCAAAGAAACAACGTCACACCGCGAAACGCATCTTCGATCGCCTACGCGAGGAGTACGATTTCAGCGGTGGCTACACGATCGTCAAGGACTACGTCCGCGAGAAGAAGCTCGGTGGACAAGAGATGTTCGTGCCACTGGCGCATCCGCCCGGCGACGCGCAGGCCGACTTCGGCGAAGCGGTTGTCGTTATCAATGGAGTCCAGCGCAAGGCGCACTTCTTGGTTGTCGATCTGCCGCACAGCGACGACGCCTTCGTTAAGGCCTTTCCCGCCGAGACGACGGAAGCCTTTTGCGAAGGACACAACGCCGCGTTTCGTTATTTCGACGGCGTGCCACGCAACATCGTCTACGACAACACGACGCTGGCGGTGGCAAGGATTCTCGGCGACGGCACGCGCAAACGTACGCGGGTGTTCAGCGAACTGCAGTCGCACTACCTGTTCGCCGATCGTTTCGGGCGTCCGGGCAAGGGCAACGACAAGGGAAAAGTCGAAGGGCTAGTGGGCTTCGCACGGCGCAATTTCATGGTGCCGATCCCGAGATTCGAGAGTTGGGAAGCCTTCAACGAACACCTCGAAGAGAAGTGCCGAGCCAACCGTGAACGGCGTTTGCGACGGCACACCGAAACCGTCGGCGAACGCTTCGAGCGCGATCGGGAAGCGCTCTTGCCCTTGGCACCGACAGCCTACGATGCCTGCGACAAACGCTCGACAAGGGTGACTTCGTTGTCGCTGGTGCGCTACGCGACAAACGATTATTCGGTGCCAACGCGTTACGGCCACCGCCAGGTCCTGATCAAAGCCTACGTGGATGAGGTAGTGATCTGTTGCGGCAGCGAAGAGATCGCCCGCCATCAGCGCAGCTATGAACGTGAAGAGTTGGTTTTCGATCCGCTGCACTACTTGGCGTTGTTGGAACGCAAGACCAACGCGCTCGATCAAGCCGCGCCGTTGGTCGGCTGGGAGTTGCCGCCGGAGTTTGCGAAGCTGCGACGACTGCTCGAATCGCGGTTGGACAAAGCGGGCAAGCGCGAGTACGTACAGGTCCTGCGACTGTTGGAGGACTTCCCCCTTGAGCACGTCGCAACGGCGGTGCGCCAAGTCTGTCTACTGGGAACGATTGGCTTTGACGCCGTCAAGCATCTACTGCTGTGCGCGATCGAGCAACGTCCGCCGAAGCTCGACTTAACGAAGTATCCCCACCTGCCGACGGCTCAGGTCGAGCAGACGTCGCCGGCATCCTATCTGGCGCTGCTAGCAGGAGCAAGCTGATGGCGAAGTCGAGAATGCTGCTGGAAACCCACCTGAAAGCGCTGCGGCTGCCGACCTTCCTGCGCGAGTACGACAAACTGGCTCGGCGCTGCGCCGCCGAAGGCTTGGACTTTCGGGACTTCCTACAGCAACTCTGCGAGCTGGAACTGGTCGATCGCGAGCAGCGGGCGACCGAGCGTCGCATCAAGGCCGCCAAGTTCCCGGTGACGAAGAGTCTCGACACGTTCGACTTCTTGGCCATACCCTCGGTGAACAAGAAGCTCGTTCTGGAGCTGGCGCGCTGTGAGTTCATCGACCGCCGTGAGAACGTCTTGGCGCTGGGGAACTCCGGCACCGGCAAAACGCATATCGCCTTGGCGCTGGGACTGGCAGCTTGTCAGAGCGGCTATCGCACACGTTTCACCACCGCCGCGGGATTGGTCCATGAACTGCTCGAAGCCCGTGACGAACGGCAACTACTACGGGTCCAGAAACAACTTGCCAAGCAGGATCTACTGATCGTCGATGAACTGGGCTATGTGCCGCTGTCGAAGACCGGGGCAGAGCTGCTGTTCGAGATCTTTTCGCAGCGCTACGAACAGGGCTCGACGTTGCTGACCTCGAACCTGCCGTTCACCGAGTGGACCGAGGTGCTGGGTTCCGAACGCATGACCGGCGCTCTGCTTGACCGGCTCACGCATCACGTCCATATCCTCGAGATGAACGGCGACAGCTACCGCCTCAAGCAAAGCAAAAAGAAGCGCCCGCGCTCTTCAAACTGACCCGCCGGCCGCTCGCGCCGGTTTGCGTGGGCCGTCTTCCACTACGCCTGGGCCGCCCTAAAGGGCGTCCTCAGGCTCCGTTCCAGCCGTCCCACGCAAACCGCTGGATCCCCGCCAACTGGTCTATTTTTGCTCCGCCGAAGCGGTCTACATTTACTCCGCCCTTGACACACGATCCGGAAACGGGTGAGGTACTAGAGAAGATTCAACTTGCCGATGACGACCCCCTTCCCCACGGCATGACGATTCGCGATGGTGTGCTTTGGTATTGCGATGACGTCGGGATCGTTTGCCGCATGGACATTGGGTAAATTCGTTCTTCGCTTTGCGCTGACGCTTAGGGTGCCTCGCTGGGTTCGTGGTCGCCGCCTTAGGGGCTGTGAAAAAACCTCGATAGGCATTGTGGCTGTCCGAGGGTGCGACATGTCGCACCCCTACAACGCTGATAACAAGTAAGTTGCGCGTAGGGTCGTAGCGGGCTACGCCCGTTTCTCGAGTTTGTGGAGGTTTTTTCACACCCTCTGACAGCTGCGGCTCTGGTATGCTTTGACACGCGGCTTTATTGCAGTTCGCGAACGCCGTGTGTTTGGCCCCCGGCGGCGGGCGGATATCGAAGCGCTAAGCTCAAACGCCGCTCACAGGGCCGAGTATTTGAGAATCTTCGCGGTCGCCCGATCAGAATATCGGAGTTCAGATACTAGCTGAGACAAAGCAGTTCGCGGCAAGGGCCTGAGGCCGAGTGCTAGGCTGCGGCGTCACCCTCATGGTCCTGCTGATAGCTGTAGTAATAGCTGTACCATTCTGAATCCTGTTGTTTCACTTGATTCAAAACAAGACCAAGAACGTGACCTCGCACACGGCGCACCTGCCTAAACGCGCTAGCTACCAAGTCTCGCGAGGTTCCGCCAGCACGCGCGACTAGAACGACACCATCGACTAGAGTCGCGAGAATCATGGAGTCGGCCGAGGCCAATAGCGGCGCCGAGTCGATGACGACGTACTCGTAGCGGGATCGGAGCTTTTCAAGAACTCCGCCCATTCCCCCCGTGATTAGCTCGTTGGGATGAGTGGCCGCCGGGCCCCTCGGCAAAACGTCGAAGCCGGTGGTTCCTGGGACAGCCTGGATTGCTTCGTCGATGTTCGAAGAGTTGCTGAGCAGGCTAGCGAGGCCAATTTGATTGTCAAGCTGGAAGGTTGCGTGTACGGTAGGTCGGCGAAGGTCGCCATCAACCAGAAGCACTCGCTTACCGGGAGGATTTTGCTGCGCGAGGGCTATTGCGAGTCCGGCAGCCACAGTGCTCTTCCCCTCGGCTGGAACTGCGCTAGCGACGAGGATCAGCTTCAGGGGTGTTTCTTGCGCAGAAAGCATTAGGCTCGTGCGGAGCATCGTGAAGCCTTCGGTAAGCGCCTGCGAATCTTGGCTGGGCTGTGATGAGGAGCCGTCAGTCGACTGGAGAAGATAGCTCTGAGGGCGTTTCGTGCCGCTGATTCGCGGCAAGCTGGCGAGAACTGGCACACGGAGCCATTGCTCAATTTGAGAAGTGTTTCGAATCGTCCGGTCGAGGTATTCGGCCAGGAGAGCCAAGGTCGCTGCAATCATTGTCGAACTGAGGAAAGCCAGCATAAGATTCCTCGACAAGTCGGGAAATATCGGTGCCGCAGGCAAGCGGGCCGGTACCTGTTGTCGCAGTGTAGTCGGCTGAATGCCGCCCTGGAGACTGGCGTGGCTTACGGTGCGTAGCAACTCTTCATATAGCGTTGTTGTGGCTTCGGCGGCACATCGTAAACTGCCATATTCGACGGCCAGACGCGCCATCCTATCGACTTGGGCTTTTTTGGCAAGCAGTAGATCTCTGACCGATTCTTCCTGCACCTGAACACCACGATATTCAGCTTCGAGTTGCTCTTTGACGGCCTGACGAGTTAGCTCGATTTCACTATCTACGTGATCTAGCTGAGCCTGAAGCAGTTTTCTCCTAGGATGGTTTACACCGTACGTCGCGCTCAACTCTGCCACTTGCTGCTCAAGCGGAGCTTTTCTCGCCATCGCCGCGGCGAGGGTTGAGCCGTGAGCACTTATTAACAGGTCGTTGACGTTTCCGCTATTGACGCTCCTGAAAGCGGCAGCGGATCGAGTACGCTCAGCAGTAATGTCAATCAGCTGATTCTGCAAATTGGCCAGTTCCTGTTCCGCCAGATCGGTGCGGCCTTCGGACCAAGTTATGCCGTGTTGGGCCTCGTACTGTAGAAGTCTCCTTTGAGCTAGCTCCGACCGCGCCTCTAGATCTTCCAGCCTGATTTCATATCTGTTTTGGAGGTCCTGCGCCGCGTGCATTCTGGATTCGAACCCCTGGTTTATGAATACTTTGGCTACGCTGTTCGCGACGTCCCTGCAAAGCTCAGGGCTTGGAGACACATAACTTATCTCGATGAGATACGTGCCCTCAACCATACTTGCTTGGAGCCCAGAGAGACTCTTTGGAATCGAGGCGTCTCCATCTGGGTTGGAACCAAACATTGGACTGTTTGCAAGTCGAAGATCACGAATCACTTCGGCGGCAACCTCGGGGCTGTGGATCAGTTTGAGCTGAGTCTGAATCACCCGTGACTCGCTACGGTAGCTGTACCCCGAGAGGTCATTGCCGTAGCTCATGACTTGATTGATGTTGTCAAGTTCGAGCAACGTGGTCGCCCGATAGAGCGGCTGGAGCTGCAGTGTATAGAGAAGGGCCGCAGCAGTAACGGCAAATACGAATCCTAGTGTAGTGCGTCAATCAGATTGAACCTTAAGAAGAGCGGCTTTGCCGCGCTTGACCTTCTCAAGGGTGTCGGAAGCGGTAGCAGTCCAGATGAAGGGCTTGGGCTGCTGATTGTGTCGAGCGATGTAGTCTTCGATGGCGGTGGTGAGTTCGCCGACGCTACGAAAGACACCGTGGCGGATGCGCTTATCGGTGAGGTCTCGGAAGAACCTCTCCACCATGTTCAGCCACGACGCTGAGGTGGGCGTGAAATGGACGTGGAAGCGTTTATTGCGCTGCAGCCAGCGTTTCACCGTGGCGTGTTTGTGAGTGGCATAGTTGTCCACGATCAAATGGATCTGCTTGTCCTTGGGGGTCTGGTTTTCAAGCAAGCGCAAGAAGCGCAGCCATTCTTGGTGGCGGTGCTTGGGCATGCAGGTTCCGATCACCGAGCCGTCGAGCGTGTTGAGCGCGGCGAACAAGGTGGTTGTGCCGTTGCGTTTGTAGTCGTGGGTCATGGTCCGGCCGCGTCCCTTTTTCAGGGGCAGGCCGGGCTGGGTGCGGTCGAGGGCTTGAATCTGTGACTTCTCGTCGAGGCAAAGAACGAGGGCATGCTCGGGCGGGTTGAGATAAAGTCCGATGATGTCGTCGAGTTTTTCGGCGAAGCGCGGGTCGTTGCTGAGTTTGAAGGTCTTGACGCGATGCGGCTTGAGGCCGTGGGCGCGCCAAATGCGACCCACGGTGGAGGCGCTGACGCCGACCGCGGCGGCCATCGTGCGGCGGCTCCAATGGGTGGCGTTGGCTGGCGTTTCGCGGGTCGTCTTGTGGATGATCTGTTGCACTGTTGGGGAGCAGATGGCGGGCTTACGGCCGGGCCGCGGGGCGTCCTTTTCGATGCCGGCGACGCCGGATTCAAGAAAACGGCTTCGCCAGCGCGCCACCAACTGACGCGAGACCGACAGCTGCGCGGCAATCCGTTTGTTCTCAAGACCGTCGGCGGCGAGCACGATGATCCTGGCTCGCAACGCCAGACGAACAGCGACCCGACGACCGTTCGCGTAGCGCTCCAACTGCCTACGCTGCTCCTGCGTCAATGGGACTGGCTCTGCTCTTCGCATCCGTGTGCCTTCTACTAGTAAAGGCGACACGAAGATACTATAAGTTACATTATTTATGGCGCACTACACTAGGATTTTCCATACTTGTTGACGAAGAACTCGAAACGCTTGCCAGACCATTGCGGTCGGGCCGTCGCTGTCGAATGATTCGCCGTCATACGCGACCGGCTCGGCGTAGACATCGTACACCGGTCCGCTATACGAAGAAAGTTTAGTTGGCCCGTTTATCTCCAAAGCATCCAACTCATTTGAAGTATAGATTGTGTCAGTGCTGTTTCAGCCACTCGCCTTAGCAGGCCCGTTCCGGCCGGGTTCTTTGGGCTGGGAAAGTATACGATGTCGTCCGGCATGATGTAGATACCGGATACTTCAAGTCGTTCAATCTTTCTGAGATCTAGCTCAACGTGATCGCGCTCGGTGTCTTTGCTCTGACTCTTTCTAAAGATGATCAATTTCTTGTTATCCGCAGTAGGAGTTATTCCAGCCCGCGAAATAAAATCGAGTAACTCTGAACCGTCTTCGCCGTCGACGACTACAGGGCCTGAAGGCCTGCCGGCTCCAATGACGAAAGCGGTTCGCGCCTCACTAACTCTGACCTTTTCGCCGCCATGAACCGGCGTTTCTTGTGCCCCGTTGAGGCCGTGCCTGAAGTCCTCAGTTGAGACGCGAATTGAGTTTTCGGGTTCACCGCTAGCGTTGAAACGTTCGATTTGGATCCACTCCCCAGCTGATTCGCTAAATCCCTGTGCCTGAGTGATCGCCTCTAACAGCGTGGTGGGGCCAACGGCTTGGAAAAACGTTGGGGCCAAAACCGCGCCAGTAACTAGAACCGGGTTTGAATGATATTCGCGCACGCCGACCATAACGATCGGCTCGACCATCATCTCTTCATCAACTAGTGCGCCGGCTATCCGGCTCTCGGCTGTGAGCGGAGTTAGCCCGGCAACCGCGACCAAATTCTTTAGCAACGGGACCCTGATTGTCCCGTCCGGCCGAACTCTTTGCACTATGGAGAACTCCGGCGCATTGTATACAACTATTTCGAGCACGTCCAACGGCCCTATTTCGTAACCGTAGAAAGTCGTCCCGGCGGACAGATTGTTCGCCGAGGACATTTGAGCTGGACCGGAATTGGCATGGCTGGATTGCGCGAATCCACCGTACTGGCCAAATGATGTAGAGAACGACTGGGTACCATTCTGCAGCAGCGCTTGGGCCGGAATCGGGCTCTGAACAGCCAGGCAGCCTATTACAACGAGTATGCTGATCCGGTGCATCCTGAAATCACAACGCGGCAGGTCGGGTAGCGGCATCTTGTGACGATCTTCCCAGCGATACGGCTTTACCGTATTATACAGGTTGGTTATCGGGAGATGAAGCCGAAGCCGTTAGCACGTGCGGGGAAGTTACTCATTATAAAGGGGTGTAATTGGTGACCGCACCGAATCCTACCATTTCAGCTTATCTTCTGGTCGCGTTCGTTTGTCTGGGTTCCGGCTGGCAAAGCGCCTTCGGACGTTCGTCCGGTGAAAAGGACGTCCTCGACCCTATTTCCTTTCAGCTACTACAAAGTCAGCAAGAGGCTCGACGGATAAGGTTTAGCCGAGCGCCCGCCGCAGGGGGCGCGAAGTCTGCGTCGCTGACACCGATAGCCGCGCAGCGTGGAGAGATTGCCGTTCTCGATACAGACGCCGGCGTCTTTCAAGAAGCATTTCCGTTTGATCTGATGGATCAAACGTTGCGATTCTCCCCGACCGGCGACTCGAGTGGCTACAGGATCGATCTTGGTTCCGCTGTATTTCGCTCAGAGTTTGGAGGGCCCGTTGGCTTAGGCGATGACGATTCAGTATTGATTTCCTTAGGATTTGTATTTCCATTTTTCGGAAAAACTTACGAAGAATTATGGGTTAATTCTGATGGAAATGTAACATTCGATAGCCCCGACCGCGACACTACTGATCGCGATGCCGCGCGGGTGATAGCGGGTGGGCCACGGATCTGTCCGCTATTTTCGGATCTGGATCCGACGATTCCTGGTGCGAGCGTTCGTGTTCATCTTGGAAGCGACCAGCTTGTTGTCAGTTGGTTGTCCGTTCCTCCATTCACCGCAGACGGCGATGGGACTCCGCAAACGTTCCAGCTAGCAATTTTCTCTAGCGGAGTCATTGAGTTCTCGTACCCTGACGTAAATCTGAACATGGCAGTCGTAGGACTGGGATCTGGAGAGCGAATCGGAGAAGCGCGCGCTGCCGACTTCAGCGCGGACCCCGAAGAGGTGTTTAGCAGCTCCGTTATCGAGATTTTTCAAGAGGCGGTTCTTGACCTGGCGGCACTGTCTCAAGGGTTTTATCGGGGATTCGAGGATGCGTACGACTTTCTTGTCATCTTTCACGAGTTTGAGCTGGGGTTTGACAGCGATGCGTTCGCATTTTACCTGCCGGTTCGCAACTCGGTTTTGGGCATCGGCTTTTGGCCGCCGCCGCTTGAATCTCGAAATTTGGTTGATATCGGCGACTTTCTAGGTTCATCGCGGCGGCTCCAAGGACTCATGTTCATGGGGCTGTTGGACAAGTATCCGACCGGCGCTTTTGATCGAATCGACTCACAGTTTGGGTTGGGGCTGAGTACGCCAATGACCGTTCTCGCTCACGAGGCAGCGCACAGATATTTGGCGCGCACTCTTTTCATCGACCAAGCCCAAAACGCATTTTCTACGGAGATGTTGGGGCGACAGTTGGGCCACTGGAGCTATTTCTTTAATTCCGATGCGTCCCTTCTCGAGGGGAATCGAATCGTAGACCACGGAGCCGGGGACTTCCGATTTGAGACTGTCTCGACGATTGAGGGCTTCAGTTCACTGGACCTATATCTGATGGGATTGATGCCCGCCGAGGAGGTATCTGATTCCTTTTTGGTGCGAAATCCAGACATCGGTGATCGGTTGTTCTCGTCGGCGCACGAACCTCTGGCCGGCGTTTTCTTCAATGGTGAACGCGTGAACATCACGATTGAAGACATTGTCGTGGCGCATGGCCGACGGGTCCCAAATGCCAGTGTTGCTCAGCGGAATTTCCGGTACGCATTTCTATTGGTGCATGAAGCCGGTCAGCCCCCGATGCCTGAATCACTTGCCAAAATGGAGAGATTTCGGTCTGCTTTCGATGATTTTTTCGATGAGATGACTGGAGATCGCGCGGAATCCACGAGCAGCTTGAATCGAGAGCTTGCTTTTTCCACCTGGCCAGCAGTTGGCCTGCTCCAGGGGGAAGAAGTCGATATCGCGGCATTTCGACCAGTGCGAGGGAGTGAGCCGATCGCCATCGACCTCACGTCGGATTCGGAGGCGGTAACACTGCCAGGCCAAGTAACAATTCCAGCCGGGAGTGATTTTGCTCGGATTCGAATTGCGGCTCGTCAGGGCGGAGTCGCCCGGATCGAAGGGTCGGCGGGAGAGGAGTTTGAGATTGCTCGCAGTGCGATTCGAGTGCATGGCTCTACGGCGGATCTGCGTGCCGTTAGAATCTTGCCGCTGGAAATTTTATTCGGAGACCCTCGCGAGCGACTGCGAACTGGAGACGTTGGACAGCCGCTGCCCTATCGGATATTCGTTCAGATTGTCGATGAAAACCTACTGGCGATCCAGAATGTTGAGGTGCATTTTGAGGCGTCAGGGGACGGTTTTCCATCGGACGAGAAAGTAGTTTCTGACGGGTTTGGCTTCGTCGCGATAGAGTGGACGCTGGCGTCAACGCCCGGCCCGAATCAGCTCAAGGTTTCGATTCCAGGCAGCATACAACCGGAAGTAGTAATCGACGCCGTCGGGAGCCGTTCGCCGTCGCGGCAGCGAAACTTACGACGCCAGATCTTCGGCAACTAGGCAGAGTTTGTCCTGGCAGCCAGATTCGGGCACCAATCGAGGGGGCCAGAATAGGCCGTACCGGGGTTTTGAAATTTATTTTTAGTTTAGAATCAACGACTTGAGAATTTCAGTCCGCTGAAAGTGAACGGGTGGGTGTTAGTCTGGGCTCGGATAGAGAAATCGAGTGCTGACAAATACCAAACACAAGACGGGATCGAGTGCGGGTCGCACTCCGATCGCTCTCGCGACCTACCAACATCCCCATGAGGCGCAGGCAGTATGTCGCCGGGTATTCCTGGTCTTATTCGGAGTATTGAGTATGATCCCCTACCTTCGCAATGGAAATTCCACGCCGCCGAGGCGCGATTCAAAGGGTTTTCCGGGCCGGTTGGCTCCGGAAAGAGCGCGGCACTGTGTCAGGAGGCTATCCGACTTGCGTATTTGAATCGCGGTCGAATTGGGCTGGTTGGTGTTCCGACTTATTCAATGCTACGGGACTCCGCGTTGGTGGCGTTTCGGGAGGCGTGTCTACAAAATTCAATTCCTTATGTTTTGAACAAGGCGAACTTTACGGTTCGGATGACGGAGGTGGGAACGACAATATTGTTCCGGTCGTTGGAGAAGTTTGATCACTTGAGGGGCCCGAACCTGGCGTGGTTCGGAGTCAATGAAATGACGTATGCAGCGGAGGAGGCGTGGGTGAGACTAGAAGCACGATTGCGCGATCCGCAGGCGACGGAACTTCGTGGGTTCGGCGTTTGGACGCCTCGGGGCTTTGATTGGGCGTATCGGCGTTTCAAGGCCGACGGTGTTGAGGGTTATGGACTGGTCGAAGCGAAGCCGTTTGAAAACGAGCACCTGCTTCGGGTGGTTCCGGACTACTATCGGCGTCTGGAATCGAGCTACGACAGCGGATTCTTCCAGCAGGAAGTTCTTGGCCAGTACGTCAAGTTGGACGCAGGGGCTGTTTACCGAGATTTTGACCGGTCTAGACACGTTGGCGAATTTTTGTATGATGCGGCGCTTCCGCTGCTTTGGTCTTGGGACTTCAACATCAATCCTATGGCCTCGGTCGTCTGTCAGCGACGGGGCCGGGACTTGATTGTGGTCGACGAGCTGTATATTCGGACGTCATCGACCCCAGAGGTATGTGACGAATTTATGACGCGTTATGGAGCGCACCAAGCGGGAGTTCAGATCTATGGCGACGCTAGCGGGTTTCAGCGACGCTCAGTGACGGGGACGTCGGATGTCGACATTATTCGCGATTTTTTGCAGCGGAATGCCGGACTCGGCGGGAACCTCGTGATTGCGAGATCGAACCCGCCAGTGAGAGACCGGATCAATGCCGTGAACGGCGCGCTCCGAAATGCGAAAGGGGAAAGTAGGTTGTTTATGGCTAATGGTTGCCGAGAGTTGATCAAGGACATGGAGCAAGTCGTTTACAAGAGCGGCACCGGAATAGTGGATAAGACATCCGATGCGAATCGCAGTCACCTTGCCGATGCGCTCGGGTATTTGGTTTGGATGGAAGGTCGAGCGCTCACAAAGGTCGGCGAGCAGCGCAAGCGGTTGATGTAGATGTTTGGAGGATGAACCAATGTTGCAGACCATCAATCGCGAGCATCAGGACTACGGTGCGCTCAAGGACCTCTGGGATCGGTACTGGGACCTGTATTCCGGCGGCGAACAAATGCGGCGAAATGCCGGCCGGTACTTGCTTCGACGCCAGAAGGAACCTGTTGACGTTTATAGCGAGCGGCTCGAGCGAGTTTTCTATGAAAACTATCTTGGCGCCTGCATCGACTGGCACACCGCCGCGCTTTTCCGGCAGCAGCCAGCTATACATTTTCGGACCGAGTCGCCTATAGCTGAGAGATTCTATGGAGAGTTCATCGAGAACTGCGACTGTCGTCAGACGCCGCTAAGCGAGGAACTGCGACGCGCCTTCGTTAGGGCGCTGGTGTTCGGCAAAAGCATGGTCTTGTTGGATTTCCCAGCACTTGAAGGGCAGGCCCACAACCGGGCGGAAGAAGAGGCGGCAGGGCGATCTCGGGCATATCTAGTCGGCCTGAGTCCCCAAGACATCATCAACTGGAAGCGAGATGAGTCGGGTGATTTCGAATGGATCGTGATTCGCTCAAGCAGAACGTTTCAAGAGCGCTTAGAAGACGCCGAGATCACGAAAGAAACTCGATGGACTTACTACGATAAACAGGAATTCAAGACCTACGTACAGCGGTCTGTCGGCTCCGGCCATTCGACGAACGGAGGCCGCGAAGAGGCAGCGGTCGAACTCATCGCGCAAGGTCGACATGCTCTAGCGGATCACGGAAGAGTGCCGGTCTTAACGTTCGAACTTCCGGATGGGCTTTGGTTGGCAAACAAGGCCGCGCTGGTGCAACAAGAGCACTTCAATAAATCGAATGCGTTGTCGTGGGCATTACATATGGGACTGTTTGCCATGCCGGTGATTTATTCGGAGCGCGAGTGGCAGCAGATCGTAGAAGAGGCCTACTATATTCAGTTGGGTCCGGACGACCGATTTGGCTGGACCGAACCCGAGGGGAAAGTCTTTCAGATAGCGGCCGACAATCTCGATCGATTGAAGGATGAGATCTATCGTGTCTGCTACCTGACGCATCAGGCAGGTGGCCGCGAGGCGCGGCACCTTGGTCAGTCGGGCGAGAGCAAGCGCCGTGACTTTGCCGTTACCCGAGAAGTGCTCCGTGCATACGGACGTCAGTTGAAGAACTTCCTCAGTGAGATGCTGACTGCCGTGTCGCAGGCCCGACAGGATGAGATTGAATTCGAGATCAGCGGATTTACGCAATTCGATTCGCCGGATCTCGACGACAGCTTGGTGGCGGCAAAGGCTCTCCGGGACTTGGAAATTAAGTCTCCGAGATTCGAGGTAGAAGTTCAGAAAAGCTTGGCGCTGCAATACCTCGACAACTCTTCGCAGAGTGTCAAAAACGAGGTTGTTCGCGAAATTGAAGCTTCGCTGACACCTCAACATACTGATAACTAAGAGGAGATCACGATCTTTATGGGACCTGAGACACACGCGGATCAATCGATTGAACTTCGGCAACAGTTGGACTCTGAGCGCCGGAGGAGCCAATCGCTCGAAGAGAGAGTTCGGGATCTTGACTCCCTCCGAAAGGAGGGCGAACGGAAAATCGAGGAGGCGGATCGCAATAATCAGGTCCGATCCAAGCTCCAAGAGCTTGGAGTGCGAAAGGTCGATCTGGCGATGAAGATCGTCCAAGACGATGTGGATCGCGGGGAAGACGGATTCCTCTACGGTAGAGGACCCGGAGGGGCTGTTGGGCTCGACTCTTATTTGAAATCATTTGTGGCGGAGAATCCTGAGTTTCTTCCTCCGCGGATTTCGGGCGGGTCAGGTACAGTGTCAGCGGATCGCGATAGAATTCGCACTAGCGGCATTCAACTCGAAAGTATCAAGCCAGGCATGACTGAGGAGAAGAGCCGCCGCGCTTGGAACGAGGTAGCGAGACTGCTAGGTAGCGGACTCACTGAAGACTGATAGCGAAGTAAAACTCATTATCTAAGCGGGGGGCGCGTACGAGAGTGCGGGCCCGCCACGAATTTGCGAATCGAGCGGCAGGCCGCAAAGCCTGGGCGCTCGATTTGCTTTTGGGGAGGCGATTGCCTATCCCGCAACCAACTGAAGGAGAAAAATGAATGGCAGCCATTACATCAGCCAATGTTGCCCAGGCAATCGTTAAACTCGTTGCCGCGGACGCCTTGCCCGCTCTTATGGGCAATCTTGTTATGGGGAACCTGGTTAACCGCAATTATGAGCCCGCTTTGGCTCAGGCCGGAGATACAATCAATGTCCCGATCGCTCCGTCGATGACGGCGAATAACATCGCCGAAGGCGGAACCGTTACGACACAGAACCCTAACATCGGCAATGCTCAGATCGTATTGAACACGCACGCTGAGTCGACTTTTCAGGTTCCTGATGTCACGAAGGTGCTGGCGGTACCGGACTTCCTTCGCGTCTATATGGAGCCCGCCGTCGTCGCAATTGCCGAGAAGATCGAGAGCGATCTGCTTGGGTTGTATCCGCAGTTCACTGCGAACGCGGTTCTCGGGGCGCCTGAAACGGCTCTAACTGAGGCCGTGATTGATTCAACGGAGACGACGTTGTTTGGCGCAAAGATGCCGTCGAGCCAACCGAAGTACCTGGTCGTGGATGCTGACAGCTACTCGACTCTGCGACAAGTGCCGCGCTTCAGCGAGTTCCAGTCGGCGGGCGATGCCGGTGTCAGTGCATTGATCAACGGCACGGTCGGTCGGTTGAAGGATTTCGCGATTCTTCGCTCGCAGTTTATCCAGAAGACGGGCGCCGCCCCTGTAACCACCCACAATCTTGCCTTCGGCAAGGATGCGATCGGGTTGGTTATCCGCCGGCTACCGCAGCCGCTGCCGGGTACCGGTGCGATTGCGGAGTACGCAGAGCTCGGAAATTTCGGCATGCGAGTGGTGATGAGCTACCAGCCGAATACGCTGGCTCAGCAATTCACGGTTGACGTTCTTTATGGCGCGGCTGTGATTCGTAACGAGTTCGGCGTTCAAGTCGAGTCGTAGCGTTAGGCGGTCGGTCGGGAATGTTGAACAGCACTCAAGGAGAATCGCTATGGACCTAAAAGCCTACTATCGACGCGTTCGGGAACTTGAAGCGAGTTTACCGGACGAGTTCTTGGTTGTGAAAAGCATCTCGACCGAAGCAGGAGGCGTGGATGGCCGGCTAACGGAAGTTAGCCGGCCTCTCGCCGCTAAGTTACTAGCGGAAGAACTTGCCGAGTTGGCGTCCGCCGACGAGGCGAAGGAATTTCGCAAGAAAGCGCTCGCAGCGCAGCAGGCGGAGTTGGAGAGGCGAGAGGCCGCTCGAATTCAGTTTCACGTCATTTCCGAGAGCGATCTAGGTTCGCTTCGTGGGCCAAGGAACCGGACGAAGGACTAACAGGATGGCTCTATTCACAGACGAAGCCGCATCAACGGTTGACGATCTACTGCGATACGAGGCGAATCTTCGCGACACTGTAGCGCCGGAAGGGATCGACCTCGCGGGTAAATTGGAACTGGCTCAGGATGAGGTCGGCGCGCGCCTGAGCGGAATATTGCTACGGCCTGGATTCTTCGTTCAAGCGGTGGACGTTGATTCGCCCAGTACGGTCGCCGTCCGGGCAAGGGTTGGCCTAGGGCAGGTGGTCGTTACGGCACCACTGCGGCTTTGGCACATCTTTCAGTCGTTGACTCTTATCTATCGTGATTTGGCTGGCCGCAAGGTCAACAGTTCGCAGGACGCGAAGTGGAATGAGTATCGCAGGCTGTCACAGTGGGCGCAGGATCTACTTTGCCAGTCCGGGATCGGTCTCGTTGGGAACCCGATTCCGAAAGCTGCGAGACCGACGCTCGACTGGGTTTCAGGTACCGCCTCACAGATAGCTCTGTATGTGAGCGTGACGCTAGTCGACGGAGCAGGCCAGGAAGGACTGGGGAGCACTGCTGATGCGATTCGGGTGCCGGACGACAACATCCTGAGGGTCGCCCTCAACGGGGGGGCTCCCGCGGAGATCGTTGGCTTCAACGTCTACGTCGGTACAAGCCCGGACTTGCTGACGATGCAAAACCTCTCGATGATCCCAACCGGGCAGGCTTGGATCATGCCTGAAAGTGGACTAATTGTCGGCAGCCCAATCGGCAGCGGACAAGAACCCGAGCTACACAAGGTTGTGCCGCGCCAGTTGGACCGCGGATAGAAGGGCGGGAGGCCACGATGGCGAATCTTTGTCTAGCAGCGCTTGAGACGCTGAAAGGCTTTCTGCTGGCACCAGACGGCATCAATACCGACCTCGGTGCAATCGCGGTACGGGACGAGGCGATTTGCCCGGAGCTAAAAGACCGGCAGATCTCCCTTTGCCATGTGCCGGCTCCGATTGCCGATTCGAATGAGCCGCTGGACTACCCGACGGTTTATCTCTACTGCAGCCGCATGGACAACCAGTTGGAACGAAAATTTCGAGCTTTTTCGGGTCCAGTGTTTGTGGTGGCCGACGTTCGCTTCAGCGGGTCCGGTTTTGCGGAGTTGGAAGAGCGAACAAATCAATATGTCGAGGCCGTGACGAGCGTTCTGGGCAGGCATCTCGGTAGGTGGACGGATTCGATCGCGTTTAACGGAGCGTACGAAGTCCAATTCCATCCCGTTGAGGCGGGAGGACTTGGATTCGTGCAGAGGGCGGAGATCGCCGTTGAGTTACAAGCCCACGCATAGCGCGTGGCGGAAATTAGGAGAGGTGTGCCATGCCGAACTGCGTCTTATCTACTCAGAATCGATTTTACGTCGAGCTTGAAAATAGTTTTGGCGAGGTGCCGACCATCGGCCCGGCCGATCGCATCGCAGCCGTTGCGCTAAACATCGAACAGCGCACTGAAGTGCGACGGCGGCGCGACAAGACGGGGTCGAGAACATTCACGGGCGTTGCGCCGGGCAGCCGTAAGCGGACGAGCTTCGATGTAGCTACCTATTTGACAGCGAACGATACGCCGTCTACACCGCCAGCGGTGGGGCGGTTTGTGGAAGCCTCGTTGGGGGCGTCACCGATCGTTTTCTCCGGCGGCACAGCAGGAGCTGGATCGAGCGATTCATCGATCAACTTTTCCGCCGCTCATGGCCTCGCGTTGGGTCAGGCGTTTTGCTTTAACGGGGAACTTCGGTTCGTCGAGTCCATCTTCGATACGACGACAGTTACCGTTAGTGCTCCGTTTTCAGCCGCGCCGTTGTCTGGCGAGGTGTTTACGGCGGCCGTTTCGTACTTTCCAGCTACGGATCTGCCTAGTGTGTCAGTGTTCGACTACTGGGATCCAGCTTCGGCCGTTCAACGGATCCTTATCGGGGCCGCTTGTAACGACATGGCGGTTCGCGTGAATGGAGACTATCACGAGCTTGAGTTTGGCGGCGAGGCTCAAGACGTTATTGATAGCGTTTCGTTCGCTGGTGGCGAGGGAGGGCTTGGGAGTTTTCCTACAGAACCGGCTTTGTCGACCGAGGCTTTCTTGCCGGTGCCGGGGAATCTGGGTCAAGTGTGGCTTGGGAATCCCGCCAGCAAATTCTTGACCTTGACTTCGGCGACTTTGCGGCTCGAGAACGACCTCGACTTTAGGGTTCAAGAATTTGGCACGCGCGCTCCGCAGTGCGTCGCTCCTGGACAAAGAAACGTGACCGCGGACTTTGAGTTGTTCGAGGCGGACGACGCGAGTACGCGGTCACTGTACGCGGCAGCTCGAGCCGAATCTACGATTCAAGTGATGTTCCAACTCGGAGAAGTATCCGGACAGAAGATCGGCGTGTACTTGCCGGCGGTCATTCCAAGACTGCCGCAATTTGTTGATGACGACCGGATATTGCGATGGAAATTTGAAAACTCACGAGCGCAGGGACTGGTCAATGACGAAATTGTTGTGGCGTTTGCATAGTTGATTGCGAGGTGACATGGACTACGAGAGCACGGTGTTGTGCGGCAGCGATGAGTTTGAAGGCGTTACGTATAGGCTTCATCGGATGTCGTTCGCAAAACGGCTTGATCTGCTCGAGCGGATTCGCACAAAGCTTATACGGCTGGAGTTTCTGAGCGCCGGCGATCAGGTAGTCGACGAGCAGGCAGAGGCTGCGCAAATCGCGGCGGAGATTGATCGTGAATACCTAACTTGGGGACTTGCGGGGATCGACGGGCTATCAATTGACGGTTCGGAAGCTGACGTGACGATGCTGATTGATAAGGGGCCGGAAGCACTGGTCAGCGAAGTCCTGACGCAAATTCGCCGGTGCGCGGGCCTGGGTGAGGAAGAAAGAAAAAACTCCGACTCGCACTCCACTTCAGCCTCGGAAATGCATCCGAGTGGAGCTGCGAGCAATGCCGCGATTTAGGGCTGGAAGAACGGCGGCAATGCGGTTTCAAAGGGTATTCAGGCCACAGCCGGCAGTACGTTTGGATTAGTTCAGTTTCGGGGCGTAGCGCCTCGGGAGGAAGCGCCGAACGGGTTGGCTGTTTGACCTGTCCGGTTAGCCACATTTCTGCCGCAAGCGCGCGTTGGCTGCACGAATTTGGAGTCGTTCGGTCGCTTGGTGGAAAAACCGACTGGCTTGATCGTACAGCGCGCGATGTTGACGCATTCGTCCTGCTTTCGCAGGAGTTGAAAGGGATGGAGGGGAAGCACGATGACTAGTGTGGATGAGCTTCGCAGCGAAACAGCCGACGCTGTTCGACGGCTGTCAGAGGCATTTGCGACTGGGCCGGCTGGCGGCGGTTCGGCGCGGCCCAATCAAAGCAACGGGCGCGACGCCGAAGTTACGTCGGTTTCTTCCGCGCGGCAGTTTGATGAGACGTCGGCACGATTGTTGAATCAGTCGTTAGCTTCGGTCACTCGCGCCGTCAACGACTTCAGCAACGCTGTTTCTAGCAATACGCAAGAAATCCGGAAAGAAACCAAAAGCGATCTGGCCGACCTGGGGCGACTCCTTCAAGGGGTTCTTCGGAGTAACCGGGGAGGTGGTCTCTCTGGATTCCTTGGCGCGGGGCTGGGCCTTGGGTCCCTGATTCGCACGGTTGCCGGGGCCTTTGGCAGCGACGACAAGGAGTCCGCTGCGTTTGCGACGCGGAGTGTTCCCCCGAGCATTTCGCTCGAACTTGACAACTCGGGAGTGCTGTCGGGATTGCCACGAGTCCGTCGCGGCCAAGACGGATTGCCTCAGCCCGAGGTCGCGCCGGCTCCCGCGCCAAACCAAGTGATCGTTCAGGTAAACGCGATGGACTAGCAGTCCTTCATGGACCGCTCTTCTGACATTGCTAGGGCGGTGCGTGAGGCGATGCTCAATATGCACCCGATAAACGACGTAATTAATGAGATTTAAATACAAGGAGAATTCGAATGAACGCACCAAGATTTGAAGATGTGCCAGACGGATGGAAACACCCGTTCGGGCCATACCGGCAAGCACCAGACGAGCATGGCGGCCAATGGTGGCTGGTGAATCCGTTTACAACCGAAACGCCATGGTTGTAGGATTTTGAGATTCCGAAGGAGAAGCTGCCGGAAGGCTTTGTGGAGATATTCGGACCACGACCTCGGCCGGAGGATTTTCGAAGCTCGAGCAACCCCAGCCTGATGTATAGGTCCGCTCGTAACCACTGGGAACAGGACCTTCGATTCTTCAAGAGCGCGGGCGTGCCGCGGTGGATTTTGGCTGATGAGCTTGATGCGGCCCAGCTTGTCTATCGTCACTGGGGACTCGGCGAGGCGCGCTTCTACGAAGGTCGCTATGGCTGGATGGCGCGATTCCCAGAGTCGCTCGTGCGGGACTTCGAGACGTCCGCGTGGGGTGCGGTACGGGCTACCCATCTGGTAGTCGCACGCTATCAAATTCGAATTCTGGAGCAGGGCATCGTCCCAGCCCAAAGGCATCCTTTCGTGCCACGCCATCTTTGGCCGGAAGAGGATGAGTCAACTGCTAGTGAATCGGAGGTTAGTTAAATGGCTGAAATCAAACAGGGATTCGTGATGACCGGGGCCGGTCAGACGACATCGGGTGCCTTAAGGCTTGTGAGCGAAACAATGGTCGGAGTCTGTATACCGTCTGTACTCGACGCCGCCAAGCTCAAGGTCCAAGCGAGCCAGGACGGCAGCACGTTCAGCGACGTTCTGGATGGTGGATCGGCAATGTCAGTCGACGTGCTGCCAGATTCCTACGTTGTGCTCGATGCGACGAAGCTACTTGGGGCGGCGTTTGTCCGCTTTGAGCACTTGGATGCCGCCGGCGTTTCTGTTGCGGAGACTGCCCAGCGGGAACTGAATCCAGTGTTCCGAGCCTTCGAGTAGCCGCAATGTCGTTGCTGCTTATTGGTAGTCGAGGTGGCTCGACAGACCTGGTGACGGCGGGGCTACAGGCACTGTTTGAGTTTGAGGCCGGTGCGGGCCAGGTGTTGGCCGACTCATCGGGAAATACTCGACACGGCACCTTGGGCTCATCCGCGGGCACCGACTCGAATGACCCGGCTTGGACATCGGAGGGCCTGGACTTCACGCTCGACGA
This sequence comes from Bryobacterales bacterium, assembly GCA_965247305.1. GTDB lineage: Bacteria > Acidobacteriota > Terriglobia > Bryobacterales > UBA6623 > CATQHP01. Next base: position 7,800,056 of record OZ252030.1, read on the forward strand.
TTACGTCGAAGCCATTCTCGATGCGGGGCTTTCACCTGATGCCTGGACAATCTGCGTCGCGGCAAAACTAGGCAATGGGCAAGCTGTGCCAACCCTCGGTTGGAGTCCGTCCGGAGCCACGCCGGGAACGTATGCCGCGGCTCCGTTTAACAACAATCGGCCGCTGATTTGGCTCGGCAATAGCTGCTTTCGCTATTTCGAATCAAACAATCCGGTCGATCTTCAAGACGCTGGTTGGCATTTTCTGGCGTTCGCCTGTCCGGGGAATACAGCCACGGACATTCAGTCGTCAGTGCTGATTGCAGACGGGCAGCCGCAGGCGGTCAATAGCACTACCGCAACCGCGGCAGGCGATGCGAAAACCGTCTTCAGGATCGGTGCGGCGGGATCGGCGACATACGGCCAGGGGGAGATGGCGTTTTTCTCGATACACAACCGCGCTCTCTCGTCGGTTGAAGTCGAATCGATGCGGGAGTTCGCAAAAGCTCGGCTTGCCGGGCGAGTGATGCTGCCGTAAGTGACAGGCACTGTGCGACGAGGTAACAAGTAAGGGGTTTCGAACAATGATGGCAGTATTCCCAAAGCTAAAGACCGGTGCCGCGGCGCAGTATCCGCTCTCTGTCGCCTCCGCATTTAAGACTCGTGTCGCGAAGTTCCTTGATTTGTCGGAGCAGAGATTCCGAGACCGTCCGGGTGAAGTTCGACGCTGGGTCGTGGACCTTCGATTGCTGACTCATTTGGAGCTCGAAGAAGTGGAGCGGTTTTTTGATGAGCAGCGGGGTGGCTTTGGTGCATTCGACTTCGAAGACCCCACAACCGGAAGCGTCGTCCCGATGTGTCGATTTGATCAAGACGCGCTCCCTGTGAATGAGCGGGGTGATTTTGATGGGGCGGTGCGAATGGTGATTGTAAAGGACCAATGAGTACATTTCCTCAACTAAATAGCGGCGCGATCGCGCAGTACCCGCTTCAGCGGCAGCATGAGTTCCGGACACTAGTGGACCGCCTTCCAGGGTCGACGATTAGTCCCGTAGCCGATGTCGACTTTGAGCGCCGAACGTGGCAGATCGAGCTCTCTGAGCTAACGGATTCGGAATGGTCGGCACTTAACACGCTATTCGATGCGTCGGAGGGGAAGCTCGGCGCGTTTAGTTTCCCCGCGCCGGGCGCTAACTTGCTGGCGTGGCGGAAGACGTTACGCAGCCGGTCTGGACAGTTGATCCCGGTCTAGGCGCGACGATCAGCCAGCCGGACCCTTTCGGGGGAAGCAGCGCGATTCAGCTTACGGGTGGCGGGGGGCTCCTATCCGTATTTCAGGTGGTTCCCCTCCCCGCTAACTATCGGCTGAACGGCAGTGTCTGGGCGCGCTGTGACAAACCTGGCGGCGTGCTCCGAGTGAACGACGTCGGCGCGCAATCGGCTGACATTGCCATCGACGGCAGCAATCAGTGGAGGCGGTATTCCGTCTCCGCAAACTTCACAAGTGCGTCGCCGCAGGTTGGATTCGTCGTATTCGTGCCGGCGGGCTCGGACATGTTCATTTACGGACCACAGATCCAGGCGCAACCGGCACCGTCGGCTTACCGCAAAACCAAGGAACAATCTGGGCTCTATCACAACGCTCGATTTGATCAAGACACGCTAATTCGCGAGGTCACGGGCCTCGATCGGCAATCGGGAGTAATCCGAATCGTATGGACACCATCGCAAACTTAAAGGAACTCAGCGTCACCGAGACGCCGTTAGTTCTGTTCGACATCGAATTGCCCGATACGCAGGTTAGGCGCTGGAGCACCCACCGCGTCACCGTCGATTCGAATATCTATGAGGCGAAGGTTCTTCGCCACAATTTCTTCGAAGTTCAAGGCAGCAGCGACTCTGGAATCGACGGCATTCCGCGGATCAGCTTTACGCTCGCGAATTCGGACTCCACAATGTCGCAGATCGAGTCATCGGTCGGATTCAAGGGATCGAAGGTAACGGCGACGTTTCTCTTTTACGATCTGAAGGGGGATGTCGCGGCCAGCGAACAGGCCGTGGTCTTTCGCGGGCTACTAAATCCGCCGGACGATATACGCGAGCGATCGCTCAGGCTCTCGGCTCTAAATCGAATGAGCATGCAGCGTGTGTTGTTGCCTTCCGTTAGAATTCAACGTCGCTGCCCGTGGGACTTTCCCTCGACCGCCTCCGAGCGCCAAGAAGCAGTGTCAGGTGGCAGCGAGGGTAGCTTCTCTCGATTTCACCGCTGCGGATACTCAGCCGGTGAGGTCGGCGGCGTTGGAAATCTCGATAACGGCCTGCCGTTCACAAGCTGCCGGTTTACCCGCGAAGACTGCATTGCGCGCGGAATGTTTGACGCGGACGCGGGGAGCGTCACGACCCGCCGATTCGGAGGAATCGAGTTTGTTCCACCCCGCATCACCGTACGCGGACATAGGGAAAAGCGCTCGGACTCTGCGATTTCGGTCAACGAAGCTCGGTACAACGATTTCGTTCCAATCGCGTACGGCACGTCTTGGATTACGCCGCCGGTGGTCTTCGCCCGTAACGACGGCAATTTGACGCGGACCGAAGTCCTACTCGGACTTGGGCAAATCGAGCGAATCCACAAGGTCGTCGTGAACGAAGTTGAGATCCCGATTGGAGTTTCGGGACAGGATCTTACGGCGACCGGTTGGTGGAATCTGTTCGCGGATGGAGGCCGTGTCGGTGGGTTCAATCTGAACTTTACAACCCCAGGCGGTCAAGCCCTTGGCGATCCCTATGGCAGCATGGCAGCGCTTTCGGTGGTGGTTCCCAATCAGATTAGCGATGGACGCTCTCTGCCTAGGGTCCAGGTTTTGCTTGACGGACTGCAACTCGAAAGCTTCGACTTATTCGGCAGCTCCCAAGGGTTTTCGTTCGCCAAAAACCCAGCCTGGATACTCCTGGACGTGCTGCGGCGTACCGGCTGGCAACTCGACGAGATCGACTTGCCGAGCTTTCGAGCCGCGGCGGACTACTGTGACCAAACGATCGCGGTAATGGACAACCAGGGCAACCCGGTTTCGGTTCCCCGCTTCGAGTTGAACTCAGTTCTGAAAGACCGCCGCTCAGCGGCCGACGTGATCCGCGGAATCCGAAACAACGCTCGCTTGCGGTTGACGTACCTCAATAACGGCAAGCTATCCGCGCAAGTTGAGAACACAATACTTCTTCAACAGCCGGTAAAGCCGGCCGGATCCAATGCTCTAACCCAACTCAACGGTGGGTGGCCGGCCTATGTCTATACAGATGGCTCAGTCGGCGGTTTGTCGTCGGGGATTCTGAGAAATGACGACGATTCGCCCAGCATCCGTCTGTTCTCCAAGCCAACCATCGATACCCCGAACCGTTTCGCTGTTGCATTTTCAGACCGCTTCAATGAGTTCCAGCAAGACAGTCTAGCCCTGGTCGACAGCGAAGACATCGCTCGCGCCGGTCAGGAACTTACGGGTCGCTTGATCGTTGATGGTCTGCCGACTTTCGATCAGGCGGCGCGCACCCTCAAGTTTTTCTTAGATAAGTCCGTCGAGGGCAATCGCTTTATCGAGTTCGAGACATCCGTAAAGGGAGTTGGCCAGACGGTTGGCGACATCATCTCCGTCACCTACATCAAGGAAGGCCTAGTCGACCAGCCCTTCAGGATCTTGCGAATTGAGCCGGGGCCAAACTATCGCTCGGTTCGCATCACTGCCCAGACTCACAACGACGCGTGGTATCAAGACACGAACGGACAGCTATCACTTCTCCCACCGAGCTTTCGACCGGTCAGCGCCGAGCCGACTCTTCCGGATCCGCTATACGGCTCCGAGTTCGACGATTTTGGAGACCCCCAGTTCGGAATCACGGAGTACCAGACACCCGGCACTGACGGCGCGATTCTGATCGAGGTCGAGGTCGCGTTTGTGCCTCCCGTTGCGGGCCAGTCGCTTGCTGCCGGGGTTCCGATCGTGAGTCTACAGCCGACGATAGCGGCTACTGGTGGGACGATCGAAGGGAACCAAACGGTCTACTACGCGGTAACCGCGGTGGATGCGGACGGCCTGGAATCTAACCCCTCGTTCGTAGTTCGAGCCGAGATTCCGGCGGGTACATCAACGAACACCGTCACGCTAAACGCCCTAAGCTTCACTCCGAACACGACGTCGTTCAATGTCTATCGAGGGGCGCTGCCGTCGACTCTGAATCGCATCGCTTTCGAGCAATCAATAGCAACAACTTTTCTTGACGCCGGGCTTGCCATCGATACGCACGGGGCGCCAAGTGTTCACTACGACCACGCAAATTTCTATTGGTGGCTCGAAACGAACGATGAACTTTTTGCTTCGATATTCGGTCCGGATTCCGTTGGCAGTTCTCAGCTCGCATTGGTGCCGGATGAGGTGATTGGCCGCACCGTTCGGTTGATCCGAGGCAAAGGAGCGGGACAGGAGCGCGCGATTCGCGACAACGACGCCACGACCGTGTTCGTAACTCGCGAATGGCAGGTCGAGCCCGACGCCAGTACGGTGTTCGTCATTAGCAACAGCACCTGGCATTTTGGCGGGCGAAGCCGAACGAGCCCGGCGCGCTTCCAAATTCCCAATCGTCGCGACGATGTTGTGCAGATAACCGGCCGTTCGGCGAACGCCCAGAACATCGAATCGCTCGAAGGGCTGGGCATCGTCACTCGCTGGCGAATCGGTGGCGGTGGCCTTGGTGTAGCTGACATCGATGTTCCGCCCCAGCCGACGTTTGGCCTCGCTACGCTTGGCAATGGCAACGTCGAGTTCGGCAGCATCGGTTTCTCGATTCTTGAGAATACGCAGGGAATCGAGTCCGGCACGTTTACCCTCCATTCATACAACGAGTTGGCCGGGCAACCACTCACTGATTTGGCGGCGGCGATAACTGACACCGATACGGCGCTCACGTTGACGGTCGCCGGCGGCGCCTCCATCGATGACCTGATTCAAATTGACAGCGAGATCCTCAAGGTCACCGACGTTCAGAACGGTGGACTCGACTACACCGTCGATCGCGCGCAGTGCGATACCGTAGCCGCCGTTCACGTGATCTCTACCAAAGTTTTCCAGCTCGATGCACGCACAGTTGTTATGCCGTTCGACAAGAACCTTTTCGGGACGGTGGCGGGTGGGTCGTGGGCACAGGCTGAGTGGATGCCAAGTATTCGCATCGCCTGTGCGCAACTTGTGCTGACCAACTTGTTTGGCCAAAGTCCGGTCGGTACCGCAAACTTTACCCAGCTCGTGGGTGGTGGGCTGCGCACTTTGCACGGAGGCCAATTCAGCTTCCAACTAGAAGGTCCTATGGGCGTTTTGGTTGACGCCGTGCCTCTCGTGAATGTCCCGGAGGCGGTTTCTATTCGCGACGTCTTCGCGGTGGTTAAGGGCGCGCCGGTCGGTAGCGACCTTACCGTTCGCGTCCTCCAGGATGGCGTCGAGGTGACGACCGTGACGATATTAGATGGACAAATTGCGAGCAGTTCCGTCTTGGGGGTCGCGTTGCCGGTCCTTCAGTCCGGCTCACATCTGGGCCTCGATATTACCGCCGTCGGCTCACAGTTTCCCGGCAGCGATCTGACCGTTACCGTCCGCGTTTAGGTTCATTTCAATTCGAGGATCCCAGTGCCTGAATCGATCGAAAAGCTCCGCCCAGATCGCGACCTACAGTGCTTCTTTTTCCGGCCGTCGGCGATCGCAGCCATCAGCGACGCCTCTCCAAACGGTTACACCGTTTCCTGGAGTTTGGCTGTTCAAAGAGGGTTGAAGTTTGGGGTAGGGTGCGGAAATAGGGGATTGGCGTTAGCCGGAAGCGTAGATTGCTGCAGGCGGAGCGCCTCTTGGGAGTTTCTGCAGCTTCGTGTTGGATTGCGAAGTGTTCCGCAAGCCGCAGAAATGTTGCCGCTGCACGCCGTCCGCCCAAAGCTCGGCCCGCAGGTGGCTGATCAGCCGTTGCGTGGTGAGCCGTTGCGGCTGCGAGCGGCGTCGCCAGTGCGGTCGCGGCAAGGCGTCGTCCACGCCCTGTTGGCGGCTCCAACTCGCGCCCGCCAACAGCAGTAGCGCATACACCGCCGTCATAAATTGAGGGACCCGCTCGACCGCGTCCGGCTGCCGCACCTGCGCCTGTCCGACTCCCAACAGCGTCTTCTGCTCACGGAAGTTGACCTCGATCTCCCAGCGCCAAACGTACTGCCGCACGATCTGCTCCAGCCCCAAACTCGGATCGCTGACAATCAAATACGCCGGCTTGCGATACAGCACCTTCGAGCCCGCCCGCGGCCGATAACCCAACGGTGCGATCACCACCAAACGCAAGTCCCGCTTGCCTCCCGCCGGCCGCCAACGCAGCGGCGCGAGCGTCTTCACTTTGAACTGGTGCAGGCTGCCGGCGGCAAAAACCTCGACCGTTTGCCACGGCACGTTGTCGTCCTGGCGGAGTTGCTCGGGCGTCGGCGCGCGTTCGCCGTAACAACGCCTGCGGCCTTTGCCGGGCTGCTCGAGGGGCAGATGATACAGCTTGGCGTCGGAACGAATGCGGCCGATCAACGTCACCTCGGCGGGCAACGATCCGAACACCGTGCGGTTGGTGTAAGCGCCATCAACGACGAGGTGCAAGGCTCTGTCAGCGCCTCCGGGATCGGCGTTCATGGCCTCGCGCAAGCGCGCGATGTGCCTGGCGGCGAGGGCCGTTAAGCTGCACTTGCGAGCCTCGCGCCGGTACTGTTTCCAAACCTCGTCCGTGGCCTTCTTCGACGGTCGGCGCGGAGTCGGCGCGTGTTCCAAGCCGATCGGAATGAGTCGCGCCGGCTGCTGCCGCTCGCTGGGAGGCAGCGCTGCCGAGAATTGCAAGAAGCGCTGCGCGAGAATCAAGTTGGCCTGAAACTTGGGTCCAAGCGGATCGCGCCGCCAACTCACGCCGGGCGTTTTGAGACTCGACTTGGCGAGCAGTGTATCGTCGATGGCGACGACCAAGGGAGCCTCGGGCGGCAAGCGAGCGAGCACCTCGCGGCGCGAGGCATCGAGCAGGCGTTGCGGCTCGACGCGTTGTTGCGAGAACAGGCGGTAGCCGGCGCTCCAGTCCTGAAAGCTCTCGCCGGAGGCATGTAGCAGGCCGGTGATGGTGGAGCGGCCGAGGCAGACGGCGGCACCGAGAGCGAGGCGGGTGAGGTGGTCGTTCACGCTTTGTCGGGCGTGGGGGTTGAGGCCTTTGGCGAAGAGTCGGGAGAAGGTGTCGACGACTCGATCGGGAGTTTTTTTTTCAACTCGACGGGCGGAGGTTGCAAACGATTGAGCACGAGTTGGGAGCGGTCGAGCAGGATCCATTCGAGCTGTTCGCCGGGCTGGAAGTCGAGCATCTGAGCGCTGGCGGAGGGGAAGTTGACGTAGAACTGTTGGGAAGCCTTGCGCTTGATCAACTGCAGTTTGGTGGGGAAGGACATGAGGTCTCCTTGGAAATGAATCTAGTTACACAACAAGCTAAACAACTAGATACAAGAATACCTCAAAATGTTTTGAGACACAAGCATTCTCAGATCCCTCACAACTCAAGAACGTGCTTACCGCGCGTCCCATCTAGTGAAAGGCCAAACTCCAGCAAACGGTTACACCGTTTCGGGCACCTGGCGACAGCAGTTTGATTGGACTGTAGTCGAATGGAACCGTAACAACGTTTATGAACATCCCAAGCTCCGGAATCTGCCCGACGGTGACCTCAGCGGTCTGACACTCACCTACAACGAACTGCGCACCAACTGCATTCCTCTCGACTCCGATCTATTCCCGACTGTCGACTGGCCGTACCTGCGGGTTTGGGCCGACGATGTTGGTGGCGCCGAGCAAATCTATCGCGTCCCGATAGTCGATCACGCGACGCCGATCACCGGCTCATTCATACCCGCTCAGGCCGTTTTTACTCTATCGGGCACGTTGACAACGGGTGACGTGGTTGAGCTCGCCTGGCAAGGCGAAAATTACTTTCGGACCATCCTGGCCGCCGACACGATCGCCTCGGTTCTAGAAGCGCTCGACTCCGACATCAACGCACTTTCATCTACGGTCTCCGCAACACACGACGCCGGCGCGGGTACGATTGCGCTGACGAATTCAGACGCCGGTGCCGACGGCAATCGACTTGGAATCGTTGCTACAGTTTCCGGCGCGCAGACCGAAATTTGGAGCCCTACCGCTCAACAGATGTCCGGCGGAGCATCGCCATCCGAATGGCAGGTCAGTCTCGACTTCGGCACTCTGCTCGACACGTCTTCAAACCCCGTACCAACCACAAACGTGCGCAAGATGCGCTGGACGTATGCCGCCGATCTCCAGCCAGGCGATTTCTCCCGCGGTGAGTTCTCCGTCGAGCACTCGAGTTGGAATGTGTCCGGAACGAATCGCGCCTACAGCCTAGCCGGCATTCAAAGTCACCGAGTTGAAGACGACGGCGATATTACGTACACCGGTTCGTGGACCGCCGCCCATGGAAACTTCTCCGGCAGTACGATCCGCCATACAACGACAGTCGGCTCCAAGGCAGCCCTCAGCTATTCATCGAGCTACGCTCACGAGCTGTTTCTCGGAACGCGCTATACAGCCAAAGCCGGCCAAATCGAGGTTTCGGTAGACACGGGGCCTGCCCAGCCGTTCGATCTTTACGTGCCGGACGAGGACTACTTGGCTCGCATCAGCTTGGGAGTATTTCCCGCTGGAACTCACACGCTCGACGCGACGCTTACCGGCGCAAATGTAGCGTCCGCCGACAGCTTCTTCTACTTCGATTTCATCGAGGCCACAATTGCCGTGACGACGGTCGAAGCTGAACCTCCGCGAGACAACGAAACCGCCGCGACGGACTGGGATACCGATCATTCTCTAGTTCTTGCCCCCGAGCGCGTCGCTTGGAATCTCAACATGCTCGGCTTTAACGGACGTGCTAATCACTACGCCGGCGCAATCCTTTTTTACGAACTGCACAATCCAGCAAATCAATTCGCATCGAGCACAGTTACCTTTCAGGGCACACCGACGTTTAGCCAAAACGTGCAGGTCGTCGTCGACGGAACGGTCTTTTCTCGGCTGACGCTGAGCACCGACACGAACGCTTCCATCGCAAAACAATTCGAATTTCTTATGAGCGGCTCGACCGGCGTATGGGCGGTGGCGGTCGGCAACGTTCTGACGATAACGGCTCGACTGCTCGGCACAACCGGCCATGCTATTTCCCTCTCGGCGTCGCCCCCGACGGGAGTGTTCCAGGCAGTCGCGGCCGGCCCCAACCTAACCGGCGGAGTTGACGGACCGTGGTTCACTGACACCACTGCCCTGCCACGCACCAACCGCGCCGCGCGAGACTGGCACCAGGCATACTTCGCAGCGCTCGATTCTTTCGGGATCGCCGTTACGGCAGGGTTTAGTACCGAACTCTCTCACGGCGACCCGTCCGTTGCAGCGGGAATCGCCCAACGCTATCCAGACGGCAGTCCCGTTCTTCTCAACACCCCGGCCGTACAAACCAATTTTTCACCGACCGCGATCGCCTACTGGGAACAGGTCTATCTGGAAATGGCGGACCTACAAGCTGCCGCCGGCTTAACCCCATACCTTCAGTTTGGCGAGGTGCAGTGGTGGTATTTCCCTAAGCCACCGGGAATGACGTTCTACGACGACTACACAACCTCTGAATTTCAAACCCAGCACGGCCGTGCGATGAACGTCTTTCTAAGCAACGGCGACAGCCTGACGGGGTTCCCCGAGGAAGCAGCGTTTCTGCCCGGACTGATAGGGACGTATACGCAGACGATTCGTGACTTCGTCCGAGCAAGCTACCCGAGCGCCAAGTTCGAGGTGCTCTACCCGCATGACGTCAACGACCACACGCTGACTCGAGTGGTGAACTATCCCGACAGCGACTGGACCCCCTCTCACCTCGAAGTTCTCAAGACCGAAAACTTCACATACACCGGCGATTTCAATCTCAATAAGTCGGTCGAATCGATCCAGTTCCCATTCACAAAGGGATTCGCGAGAAATCGCAGCGCTCATCTGATTGGCGTCTTTAGTACGGCCGAACCCTGGAACTGGGAACGCCGGCTCACCCACAAGGAGGGTCACGAATCCGTGGTCCTGTGGGCTTTTGACCAGTTCTCGATGATTGGCTATCGGCTGCCGCTGCCAAACGGTATACGTCGCAGCCAAATGATTCGCTAGAGACAAGGAAAACCTTTTGCTGCCAGCCATTCTAGTCGCGCTACTGTTCGCCGCGGGACATATAGATTCCCTGCGCGTGAAGGTTGTCGAACTAAACAGCGACACCGGCGCCGTGACCCTCCTGTTGCCGATGCACAACACCGAGGTGGAGGCCACTTACGAAAAACTGAACCCAGAGCAGACTCTCCACGTCGGAGATTTCCACAAGGCGAAGGTCGTTCCCGGTAAAGTCGGAACACAAGACAAGAACCGTGTAATAGTCCAGACGAAACAAGGGCCGTTGGCTCTCGTGATTCACACGATCCGCTTCCGCTGACGCGGCCACTTCAGTGGGTCATGGAGTGGATGATGTAGTTGATCGCGAGCCGGTATGACATTGCGGTAAACCTCTCCGGATACTCGGGCCAATCGGCGTGCTCCCAGGCGTCACCGAGGTCCATGTTGTGGTTGATCATCACCATCAACCGGCCGTCGTCGTCATAGATCCCACGCCACTGCGGCACTTTCCCATCGCGTTCGTAGGGCCGCCGACTGTATAGCATCTGTACGCCTGGAATCTGTTCTCGATGCTCCAGGTCATAGAGCACATGAAAAACTTCATCGTGCGATGCAACGTCTTTCACCTCCCGGTCGGGAAATATTTGGCGCATCCCCCGCATGAAATATTCCCATTCTTCAGTTCCGTGGAAGTCGTCAAACATGATGAACCCGCCTCGTAGCAGGAACTCGCGGATGTTCTCGACCTCCAACTCCGTCAGATCCCAGTGGCCCGCTTCGACGACGTACAGGAAGGGATAGTCGAAAAACCTATCCTCGTTCGGATGAACGTAGTTTTCTTTTGAGTTCGCGTTCACCACCGACAACCGGCGTAGCCCTTGCAGAAAATGCCTTTCGGCGGCCGGCGTATCGATCTGCCACGGCCTCCTATCCATTTGGAAACCGGCATGGCGATCGGAATACGCCATCCGCGTCATATAAAACTCGGCGGGTTCGCCTCCGTCCTCGGGCTCAGCGATCAGCGACGATTCCGGTGGAAGCGGCAACCCGCGGTAGAGCCGCTGCGCCGCGAGTAATCCCGCAAATATCGAAAGGGCCGCAATTGCGGCCCCCGCGACTCGAAAACGACGAGATTTTGCCACCTTTTGCAGCCTAACACGCACTTGCGTGGACACCCTCTAATTAGGTGACGCAAGCGGCTCAGTAACGATAGTGATCCGCCTTATACGGTCCGTCAACTTTGACGCCTAGGTAGTCGGCCTGTTCTTGGCTGAGCGTCGTCAATTTGATGCCGAGTGAGTCAAGGTGCAGCCGGGCGACCTTCTCGTCTAAATGTTTCGGCAGGGTCGCAACAGAAAGCCCATACGACTCGGCATTACGATGAAGCTCGATCTGGGCGAGTACCTGGTTCGTAAAACTGCAAGACATCACGAAGCTTGGGTGCCCGGTAGCGTTCCCCAAGTTCAGCAAACGCCCCTCCGACAAAACGATCACAGTGTGCCCGTCCCCGAACCGATACTCGTCGACCTGCGGCTTAATGTTGTTGCGTGTCACGTCGTCCCGCGCCGTCAGCCCCGCCATGTCAATTTCGTTATCGAAGTGACCGATATTGCCAACGATCGCTTGGTGCTTCATCGCCGCCATATTCTCAGCGGTAATAATGTCTTTGTTGCCCGTGGTTGTAATAAAGATGTCGCCGAGGCCGACTACGTCGTCGAGCCTCTTGACCTCGAAACCCTCCATCGCGGCCTGTAGGGCGCAAATCGGGTCAATCTCGGTGACAATCACGCGAGCGCCTTGCCCCCGCATCGACTGCGAGCAACCCTTGCCGACGTCGCCATAGCCGCACACGACGACTACCTTGCCGCCAATCATCACATCGGTCGCGCGGTTGATGCCGTCCACGAGCGAATGGCGACAGCCATAGAGATTGTCGAATTTCGATTTGGTTACCGAGTCATTGACGTTGATCGCTGGAAACAGCAACGTGCCCGCTTCTTGCATCTGGTAGAGCCGGTGGACGCCCGTCGTCGTCTCCTCCGAGACACCACGAATTCCGGGTGCGATCCCCTGCCACAGGCCTGGGTCCTGCGCGAAGAAGTCACCCAAAGTCTTCAGAACGACCTCAAACTCCTCCGAGTCGGCGGTTGACGGATCGGGTACCGCGCCCGCCTTCTCATACTCAAGTCCGCGATGGACTAGTAGCGTAGCGTCGCCGCCATCATCGAGAATCAGGTCCGGCCCCTTGCCGTCAGGCCAAATTAAAACCTTCGAAGTCGCCCACCAATATTCCTCGAGCGTCTCGCCCTTCCAGGCGAAAACCGGCACGCCCTGAGGGTCATCCGGTGTGCCATTCGGGCCAACCGCAATCGCGGCCGCGGCGTGGTCCTGCGTGGAAAATATGTTGCACGATGCCCAGCGAACTTCAGCGCCAAGCGCCACCAACGTCTCGATCAGCACGGCCGTCTGAATCGTCATGTGCAGCGAGCCAGTGATCCGTGCGCCCTTAAGCGGCTGGGACTCGGCGAACTCGCCGCGCAACGCCATCAAACCCGGCATCTCGTGTTCGGCCAAGCGAATTTCGTCTCGGCCAAACGATGCTAGAGAAAGGTCCTTGACCTTGAAGTCAGAAAATGCGTTGCTCGTCGTGGAAGCGCCCTCGGCAACTGTTTCAGCAACGGCCATTTTTGAGTTGTCCTTTTTAGTAAGTATCTGTCCGCGGGACTACACCGCAACAGCAGCCGAGGCCGCCTGCTTCAGCTCCCCCACCTTGCTCGTTTTTTCCCAGGTGAAAGAATCTTCGGTTCGTCCGAAATGCCCGTAGGCAGCCGTAGCTTTGAAGATCGGCCGCCGCAAATCTAGGTAGTCAATCAACTCCTTTGGCGTCAGCGGGAAAATTTCGCGCACGACCTTGGAAAGTTCCACTTCCCCAATCTGCCCCGTGCCAAAGGTGTCGACCATCACCGAAACCGGGTCGGCCACACCAATCGCGTATGCCAATTGCACTTCGCAGCGCGAAGCCAATTCCGAGGCCACGATGTTCTTCGCAATGTGCCGCGCCATATAGCAAGCCGAGCGGTCAACCTTCGTTGGATCTTTTCCGGAGAAAGCACCGCCGCCGTGCCGGCCCATGCCGCCATAGGTGTCGACGATAATTTTTCGCCCAGTCAGGCCCGTGTCGCCATGCGGACCGCCAACAACGAAGTTTCCGGTCGGATTGATGTGGTACTTCGTATCCGCATCGACCATATCAGCGGGAACGACCGTGTCAATAATCACTTCCCGAACCCGCTCCCGCAACTCGCCCTGATCGATCGGATCATGCTGTGTTGACACAACCACCGCGTCGATCCGCGCTGCCTTGCCGTCCACGTACTCGACCGTGACTTGCGACTTGCTGTCGGGACGCAAAAAGCCCAACTCGTTTGCGCGCCGCGCGTCCGTTAAACGCCGGACCAAGTGGTGCGACATCATGATCGGCAGCGGCATCAACTCCGCTGTCTCGTCGCAGGCGTAACCGAACATTAGGCCTTGGTCGCCCGCGCCGCCGGGATCCACGCCCATCGCAATATCGGGTGATTGTTCGTCGACAGCCGTGATCACCGCGCAACTCTGAGAGTCAAATCGATAGTCGGGGTGGTTGTAGCCAATTTCGTGAATCGTGTCTCGCGCAATATTCGTGAAGTCGATGTTCGCGGTGGTCGTAATCTCGCCCGCGATAATGCAAAGCCCGGTCGTGACCATGGTCTCGCAGGCCACTCGCCCACGGGGGTCGTCGGCCATAACCGCGTCCAAAACGGCATCAGAAACCTTATCCGCTAACTTATCCGGATGCCCCTCCGAGACCGACTCCGAGGTGAAAAGATGTTTATCCGTACGCGCCAAGACATTCCCTCCGATTCAGAAAGTTTTTGTGTTCCAAGCGGCCCGGGGAAATTGAGCGAAGTGGATAGTCGGCGTATCTACCGGCTAAAGCAAACTGCCGAGCCCATGCGGTTCTACTAACCGAACAACCCCCTAGTATAGCTACAAGCCACCGCAATTCGGACGCTCCTAATTCAACGCGACCGCCACCTCACGAATCTTCGCCGTCACCGCCTCAAGCACCTCGGCGAACACTGCCGCGCCCCTCGCCGCCGTCGCCCAATCCTCCAGCTCGATCGCCTCCCGAACAGCCGGAATCGTCTTTACCCCGTAGCCAGTATAAAACCCTGGTGCGTAGACCTGATGCTTGTACCATTCCCGCTCCGGCAAACCCTCATCCCGGCCCATCGCCTGCTCGACCTTCCGCAAGACCGCGTTAACGTCGTCGTAATTTCCTGATAGATCACTCGATGCCAGCTTCTTTTCATAACGCTCGGCGGCGCTCGACACCCCCTCCAAAGCTTTGCGGACGGCCGTCAATTCGACCTTGTCATTCTTGTCGAGCTTTTCTAATTCGTCCAGATACGTCGCGAGCGTTTCCGCGTAATTTGTAAACTCAAACGGCAGTACATCTGCATCGGCCATGCGCGCGATCGCGATCGAGTGAAACTGCGCCAGCGCGCGCCCATACGTGAAATCAGGATCGCCAAATTTGCGGTACCAGTCGTAAGAATCGTAGATCGAGTGATACACTCCGCCACCATCACCGCGGAATCTGCAGTCCACCGAAGCAATCGCCAGATGGTCAAGAAACGCCGTATAGTCAGACCCCGAGCCTAACGCCGCGACCCGCAAGTCAGCCCGCGAATCAATCTTCTTCTTAGCCTCCGCGTCCGCGTTCTTGAGCCTACGATCCCTGGCGACCTCCCAAAGGCTCTTCCCGGTCCGCGGATCTTCCACACTGCGAGCAACGTCATTGAGGAATCGCTCTAAAGTATGCGACCCACTCATCGATAGCGTACCCGCAACATTGCTATCGGTATTAAAATAAACTACCGTCTTTTCGCGTAGCTCATCGAAATGCTTTTCAGCCCATTCGGTCGAGCCGATTAGGCCCCATTCCTCCGCGTCCCAACTCGCGAAGATGATCGTCCGCTTAGGCTTCCAGCCGCCCTTTACGGCGGCCGCGACGGCCCGAGCCGTTTCCATCATCGCGGCGTTTCCGCTCACCGGGTCCGTCGCGCCGTTGACCCAAGCGTCGTGATGATTGCCATAAATCACCCACTCATCGGGATAGACACTGCCCGCAATCCGCGCGATGACGTTCTCGCCCGTAGGCACCGCCCAATCGAACTTTGTCTTCATCCGAACCTTCGCCGGACCAGCGCCGACGTGATACGTCACGGGAACAGAACCGCGCCACCCTTCCGGCGCGACCGGCCCTCCGAGATTGCGAAGAATCGGCTCGGCGTCTCCCCAAGAAATCGGCAGTACCGGAATCTTCGGCAGCGTTCTAGCCTCGCCTACAGAAAGTTGCCGGCCTCCCGGCACCGCGCCCCAACCCGGCGACAGCGGATCACCGGGGTAAGTCGGCATGTCCATCGTGCTACCGCGCTGCACCCCCCACTTCGATCGAAACGGACCGTCCGGATACACATCACCCTTGAAAAATCCGTCATCCGCTGGGTCGGAATAAATCAAGCAACCAACCGCCCCATGCTCGGCGGCGACCTTCGGCTTGATCCCCCGCCAGCCGCCCATATAGCGTGCCAAGACGATCTTTCCCGCGACGTCAATTCCCAGCTCATCCAGCTTTTCGTAATCATCCGGCATGCCGTAGTTCACATAGACAACCTGCGCCGTCACATCGCCATCGGGAGAGTACGCGTTGTAAGTCGGCAACTGCCCATCGTCGGAAGAATCTTTGTCGTCCGCCAGCGCGGGCTCGGCGAGCGTCGCCACGTAATGTTCCGGTTCGAGCAACTCCACATGACGTTCCAGCGGAGTGGGCATAAGCCCCGTAAACTCTTCAATCTCGGCATCCAATCCCCACTCTCTGAAACGCTCCAAAACGTAGCGAGCAACCCGCCGCCCAGCCTCCGAACCGGTGTGGTGCGGCTCCTCGCTCATCACCCGGATATACTCCCGGACGTTCTCAGGCTGAGGGACAGCCTTCAGCTTCTCTTCCAGCGCCGCCTGTCGTCGCGCATTCTCTGGCGAAAAACCACGGATCGCAGTCTGCGCCGCCAAAGGCAGCGCGGCAGTCAAAAATACGGCTATTAGGCGCATGCCAACGATTCTAACTTGTTCGAGCTTTGATCGCCCGTCTTAAACTCCCAGCGGGGCTGGAATTTGGATTAGAGCATTTTCAGCAGTGGCGTAAACCGTTCTTGAATAAAAGGCGGTGAAGCCGGCGATTTCTGGAGACTAGATTCCGCTGTCCGAAATCGGAGGCGCGACTGTAAGGGGGTGTGAAAAAACCTCCACAAACTCGAGAAACGGGCGTAGCTCGCTACGCCCCTACGCACAACTTACTTGTTATCAGTATTGTAGGGGTGCGACATGTCGCACCCTCGGACAGCCACAATGCCTATCGAGGTTTTTTTACAGCCCCTAAAGGAGTGCGGTGGCGAAGCAGCTTTCTGGAATAACCTGAGTTGGGACCTGCTGATCATTCCTCAAAACGGCCCGACTCAACTTTCCCAGTTCACCCTTCGCCACCGCCCCGAGCTGTTCGTGTAGACTGTCCCGTCCAACTAACAGCCGGCGGAACTGCATCACCGGGGCGGGACTGTCCCATGAGACAACGTAATCTACACTGCGAAATCGAACCCACGTGTGGACTGTCCCATCCCAGCAAAGGCAACCACGAACCACCGCGAAACCCAGGCGAAAAAGGACGCAAAAGGCGAGAGCAAAGGGAGAAAATGGGAAGAAAAAAGGGGACGATGCTGGAGTGCCTTCGAGGGGAAAAGGGGAGGGAAAAGGGGACGATGCCTTTTTTCTTCTGCTTTTCAAGTGCCGATCACGAACAATAGTCATTGGATCAGTAGGTTACGATCCTGCGGTGGTCGATAGCCGTTGCTTGGGAGGCCGGGCGCGATGACGGGGTTTTAGGTTTCGATTGAAGCGGCCTTCGAGCTCCTTCACGAATTCCGCCGAACCGAATGGGGCACCGCACTGCGTCGCGTGACGCAGCCGGGCAAGCGTTGCCGCCTCGATCGGCCGGGACAAATACCCCTTCCATTCAGCAATCGCTCGGATCGAGCGAAACTCGGCCCAGTCGAGCAAACCGGACTCGTCCTCTGCCGTCTCATGCGCCGCGGCGCTCGACCAGGGGTAGGCCGTTGCCTCACCGACCAGCCCCGCGCGCAGCGGGTCGCGATCGACGTAGGCCAGCGCCTCGACGAGGTGATCAGCCCCCAAAGCACATGAAATGAAACGACTTTGCCACAGATGACCGCTGCGCCGATAGCGTCGATTGAACTCCTGCGCGTAGCGTGCCTGCGTGCGTAGGACGAGCCGCGCGAGCGAATCGGGTCGGTGCGGCACGGCGATGAGATGCACGTGATTGGTCATCCAGCACCAACCGAGCAGCGAGACACCACACGCTTCGAGCTGTGGTTGGAGTCGATACTGGTAGCGGCGCCGGTCTTCGTCGGACAGGAAGACGTCTTGGCGATTATTGCCGCGATGGGTGATGTGATGCGGTGCGCCGACCGCCACCACCCGCGCTTGACGGGGCATGAAGATGAGTCAACGACAGTATCTCACAACGCCTGGCGGACGGAAAAAGGCATCGTCCCCTTTTTCCTCCCCTTTTTCCTTTCGGCAGATCTACCGCTCCGATGGGGGCGCTGGAGTTAGACTGGGCAAGGCGGGATGTGGCATATGGGCCGCACCCCGCGCCCATCGGATCGATCAGTCTGCAACCGGGTATTCCTTGGCGGGTTGCTCTCCAGCAGAGCCCGCCGCCGCTTCCCCGGCTGCAGTCAGAATGCACCTATACCGTTGTCAAAGCAAGCCTTTTACTGGAGTGCACCCCAAAACTGAGACAGATGAAAGTGGGACAATTTTCAGTGAATGGAAAAGGAGTCCCCGATGAGAGAGAGAAAAGATAGGGTTGCGAGGAAGCAGCGCTCGTATGAAGTTGAGTTCAAGGAATTGGCGGTAAGCCGCATGCTTCGCGGTGAGAACGTCGTCAAATTGAGCGGTGAGTTGGACGTGCGGCGCAGCGTGTTGTATCGCTGGCGCGACACCTACCGCGCCGAGGGACGCAGCGGTCTTGAGCGGCGTCAAGGGCGGCCGCGTCCCGGACAAGAGGTTGTGCAATTGGATAGCGATCCGAGCGCCGATCGCATTGCCGAACTCGAACGCCTAGTCGGTCAACAAGCGGCGGAATTGGATTTTTTCGAACGAGCCTTCAACGCCTTAAAACCGGCGATGCCGAACCAAGTCGCTCGCAACGCGAGCGGCTCTACAGCGTCATCGACGAAATTCGCGTTGAAGGCCGACTCAGCGTCGAGCGCGCCTGTGCACTCGGAGAAGTCAGCCGAGCCGGATATTACCGGCAATTAGAGCGAGACAAGCCTGTCGAATCCAACCTGGAAGTGCGTGACCGTATGCAACGCATTACGCTCGCAAATCGCCGCTACGGCTATCGTCGAGTGACCGCCGAACTGCGTAGGCAGGGCTTTACGGTGAACCACAAGAAGGTCTTGCGGCTGATGCGCAACGACAATCTGCTGGCGATACGCAAGCGCCGCTACGTATTGACGACGGACTCGGATCAGCACCGCGCGATCTACCCAAACTGGGCCAAAAACCTGCAGATCGACGGTCTCGATCAGCTCTGGCAGGCCGCCATCAGCTACGTGCGCATGCGCCGTTCGTTCGTCTACTTGGCGGTCGTGATGGACTCGTATTCCCGGCGCGTGGTGGGCTGGGAATTGGGGCCTTCCCTCGAGGCCATATTGGCAGTGAACGCGCTGCGCAAAGCGATCGAGTTTCGCTGTCCGAAGCCGGGGCTGGTGCATCATTCCGATCAAGGCACGCAATATACCTCGCGGGCTTATGTCAGTCTGCTGGAAGAAAACGGCGCGTTGATCTCGATGAGCCGGCGAGGAAACCCGTACGACAATGCGCGCATGGAAAGTTTTATGAAGACGCTCAAAAGCGAGGAGGTGAACCTACAGACGTATCAATCGATGGACGAGGCGCGCGCTTCGATCGAGGAGTTTATCGACGCGGTGTACAACCAAAAGCGGCTGCATTCGGCGTTGGGATATCGGCCTCCGCAGGAGTTCGAGCAGTTGTTGCCAGCGAGCGAAGAGCTCAGAAACCCGCAGTTTGAGTTTTCTGAGGCATGAGGAAATCTATCGAGACAGTGGTCGCACTCGGGACGGGAGAATGTCCCGCCCCGAGCGCTCATCGTCTCGCTGAGTTTCCAGCCGGGTATTGCTTGGCGGGTTGCTCTCCAGCATTGCCCGCCTCCGCTTTCCCGGCCGTTTTCAAGTGTGCGGCACGTTCGCCGAAAAGGCTATACTTTTTCAGCGAACGGCAACTGTCCCATTTTTAAGCTGTCTCAGCTTAGGGGTGCATGCCATACTGCGAACGGCAACCTGTCCCTTATTTCGTGGTCTCACGAACCGTGCGCATTCCAGCCTTGTCCCCTTGTTTCAACAGGAGTTGGAGTGGTCGTAAGCTAGTGGTAGCGGCACCGTAGTTTCGGTTCGGTGCTTCCATCTGGCCTATTGCGATTGTAGGAATACGACGTCAGGTTGGATCGAGCCGTTGACGTTGACGCACTCCGAAAGCTCGCGTCGATATCCGGCGTAGAGTTCGTCGATAAGAGCTGGAATCGTATCTGGATCCGTCGGGTGGTGTTCGAGCGCTACAGCGAGTTTTGGGTGAAATTTCGCGATCGTCTTGGCGGCTCCTTGCAGTGCCTGCGCTTCGGCGCCCTCGATATCCATTTTGATTAAGTCGACACGTTCTAGATTCAGTTCATCCACGAGCTTGTCGATGGTGGTCAGCTGCACGACCGGGCCCGCCAGTCCGCGGTCGATCACGACACTGTTTGCCGTGGATGCGAGGTTGGCGCTTTGACTGAGCTCGAGAGTCGCCTCCTCATTCCAAACCCCCTTGCCGTAGATGATGACGCGACCGGCCGCGATCTCATCCTTTAAGTTGCGTCGAAGGCACTCGATAGCCTGCGGAGCGGGGTCGATCGCGACAACGAGGCGCGCGCCTCGCCCGAGCGCCGTACGCGTGTAAACGCCGGCGTTTGCTCCACAATCGAGGACGATGTCGCCAGGCTCAACCATGGCAAGATCACTGTTATAGACGTCTCTAAACTGTTCGTGAAGCATCTCAAACAACGTAGGCCGGTCGCGTTCCGGGATCCAGTAATCACCCACCGGCGTCCGAAAGAGCGCTAGGGCGCCGTCGACTTGAGCAGGCTCGGTCTGGGACTCCAGCTCTTTCTCGAAATAGTCGTCCGTCGGAAACTGAAGTCCGGTCCAGACATCACCAAGGCTGCAACTGGCATATCGGGCCTGCGCGGTCGAGGGGTATAGAACGACTCGGCGAGCTGCACCGACGACGTAAAGAGAGATTATTTTGGCGAACTCAGAATGATCGGCTGCGGCGAATATGATCGCGGTCGCGGGCACAAGTAGTGCTAGTGAGATAAGTGCCCAGTAGACGATGCGGCTAAAGATTTTCACTACTATTCTCCTCGAAGAGACGAGACGAGGTCGACCCTGTGCGCTCATAATACCGACCCACGGCGCGTTCGGTGCTCTCCATATTAAACTGGCGGACAATCGTTGTCTGGAAATTCGGAAGCGAAAGCTCCGGCTCGGAACTTATGGCCGCGAAGTCCATTGAAACTGTCGACCCTACAAGTAGGGCCGAATGGCGAACGTTGCTGCCGGAGCAAAGAGAGCAAAGGGGACGACGCCCATTCTCACGGCCGGCAATTCGCGAGTACAGTAATTCATTTAGGATCAGCGTTCCAGATCACCAAGTCTTGGCGAGCGCCGCGAGCACGTCGTTCGCGAGATCGTCTGCTGAGCCGTAGTTGATTGATATATAGTGAGTTAGAGGCCAGACCGCTGCCAGTAAAGGGCCTCATCCCCCTTTTCTCTGGCCCCTTTGCCCTCGATTAAGTCGGACGCTTGGTCAAAAGGGGACGATGCCCATTTTCCTCTGCTCGCCGCCTAGCCCGAAATCATACGCGGCCGCATTTATGAAACGGACTACTTAGTGCTCCAACGACTGCTGGTGTTCGGTACCAGTGGCCGCCAAACTCGCGGCCAGGACAGGAACAGCCGGCACCGATTCATCGGTTTTAGCAGAAAGCACCTTCTCGCGAAGGGCCTTTAGGCAGGCCAGCATCAGCGAATAGATCCTGTCTCTTCCTTCCGGTGTGTCCTTCGCAAGACTCATCCAGACAGCTCGCGCTTGATCGACATCTCGCACGATATCGGAGGAGCCATTGGCATGAACGGCCTCGGGCCAGCGCTCCGCGAGCATCTCCAAAAACGTCGGCGACGTTTGCGCCCGGGCGTGGATCACGTACAACAATCGGAACAGATCGTCAGCGACGTTCGGTGCGTCAAACGCAATCGCCTTGATCTCTTCGGTGTCGACGAGGCCCTCGACGGATAGATCCCGATTACCGTGAACCTGCCGCATGACGAGGCGCCGCGCTATTCGGATCGGCAGCGTATTCGTGCCGTCGGCCGAAGCCCATTCGTAGTCTTCGGTAGACAAAATCCCGTGATGCTCAGGATTGATCTTCAGCGGCGTGTTCTTGCGCACAATAACGTGGACGGGCTGGTGGAAATGAATGTGCGGCTTCACCTGGTACTCCATCATGAACTCGACCGTTTCCACCAAGTGCTCGGGCTGCTCGCCCGGAAATCCGATCAGTATCGGAATGTCTTGCCGGATGCCGATGCGGCTGCAGTCACTAATGATCCGCCTCGCGTCGGAAACCTGATACGCCTTTTGCATCAGATCAACGACGTCTTGGCTGCCGCTCTCGATTCCCCAAAAGATGCTGCGGAATCCGGCCGAATAAATTTTCTCGAGATACTCGGTCGTCATTTGCTTGTGGATGTGACCCTGCGCGCCGATGTAAACCTTCACGTTGTTCGCAAGTATGAGATCGACAAACTTCTCAAACTCCTTTGCGTGGGCGTTGAAGATCGAGTCCGAGAATCGCAGTGTGGGTATGTCCCTGAACTTCTGGGCGTGCGGCAGGATGTGCAGCAATTCTTCCATTGCCTCTTCGGCCCGCCGATAGCGGAAACTACGGTAGTTCACTGTTTCACTGCAGAACTGACACGTATAGGGGCAACCGCGGGTGAAAAAGAACGGCAGGAAGCCACGATTTTGATATTGCGAAAGATCAAATAGATCAAACCTCGGGCGCGGCAGTCTTTGGACGAGATCGTGCAACTCAGGCTGGCCGGTGTCGTGCACCGCGCCGTTTTCAAGGTAAGCGAACCCCGGCACCGAGGTTCGCCAGATTCCGGTTTTCAGAAAGTCATGTAGAAAGTCACGGAATGCAATCTCGCTCTCGCCCTGACAAATTATGTCGCAGTAGGCTGAGTTCACCGGCGCAGCCGCGGCGCCGTCGTTCCCCGAAAGGCTCTCAAGCGAGACGAACCCGCCGGCGCGGACCTCCGACTCTACCTGACTTCCGGAAAGGAAGCCGACGCCCGCCTCACCTGGGAAGCAATCCACTCCGCCAAACATGATCGGGATATCTGGCCTTTTTGACTTGAAATAGCGTGCTGCGTAAACCGAAAAACTCCTTCCCGACATGTTGACTGAAAACGCGATCATTTTGGGGTTGGACGCCAGAATCTTATCCAGGCGTGGCAGCATCCACGACTCATAGCGGTTCCAAAGCGTACTTGGGAGTTCCTCGGCAAACCAAGCGCTATTCATGTCTTCGGTCCAGTTACGCCTGTCGGCTTCATTGATCTGGTGATAGAACTCGATGTTGAGGTCGTGTATTCCGAGCTTCGCGCCGGCCTCGACCGCGACTGCCGACACGACCACAAGCGCGTGGTAGGGCATCTCGGTGTCCCAAGCCGGCATGCCTATCAATGCAACATCAACGTCTTGACCGGCGGCGTGCACCTGAGCTTCGGACATGGGTAGAGCCCTCCCTTTGAAAAATGAACTGCTACTCGTATGACTGTTGACTATTCGCCAGATACTGCGGACGCCGCGACGGGAATCTCATCATCAGGTCTTTCCATTTTGTCATCGGCCTTGCGAATAATGCCTACAGATTAACATACGGGACGCTTTTTATTCGCCAATTTTTCGACTTCCGGCGCCGGCGCTGCAATTGCCGGAAAGGCTGGCGGCTGCAGCCGAGAGAAAGTCACTCGAGGCGAAGATCAACAACCCGTAGGGGCAAGGTGATTGTAGGGTTGCTTACTATGCCCCGTAGATCTAAGGCAAGGTCGGGAGACTCACGGGAGCTGAGGGACGGAGCCCGAATTGGGGTCGAGGGGGACGGAGCCCTTAGCAAACGTAACAGAGGAGCTCTGGGAGCTCGGAAACCCGTACGTAACAGCGCAAAGCCTTTATGAATCAGCAGCCTCCAGCGATCGCAATGTTATGTTCAAATGACAGGGAGATTGCGTCTCGCAACGGCCAAGACGGAACCCGCCCAAACGGCCGTCCTGCGATTTGGTCGCGAGCGAGACCGGCGTATAGACCATCACGATAATCACTTTGTGCACGTTGGTTCGCACCAGGTCCAACCCCATGACCTTGTTCAGAATCGGCATGAGAATGAACCCGACGCCAGCTTGGATGAACCCGCCATACGCCCCGGCACCGACCATCAGCAGATGCCCTAGTACCACGTTTCTCGGCTCGCCGGATCCCTTGGTAGGGTGCCGTGACGGGATCGCCATCAACACCATGACGGCGATCATGACCGCGGCTAGAAGGTAGTTGTAGCCGCCGGTGAGCAGAGACCCGTAGATTGCGCCGGCGACGGCCCCGGGCAACGCACATAGCGCGAACGTCAGGCTTAACCTAAAATCCGCGATGCCGCCGCGCCGGAACGCCGCTATCGCGAAAATGTTCTGCGCGCAGATCCCGACACGGTTCGAGCCGTTGGCGACTGCGCCGTCCATTCCAAACAGCATGAGTGCCGACATGGTCAGCAGCGAGCCTCCGCCGGCGACGACATTGAGAAACCCGGCGGCTACCGCGGCGGCGGAGATCAATGCTATTTGAGAAAAATCCACTTGGGGCCGGAGGACACAGGGTATCTAAGTGCCCAGACGGCGGGGTATGCTGGCGTCTACGGAATGCGCCTCCGCTCGATTGCTCTCATCGCCGCCTCGGTCACGCTAAGTGTCTATTCCGCCTCCTTTGCGATCGACTTTTCCGTCTACTACCCAATCGCGAATCACGTGCTTACCGGGGACGGCACGCCCTACGGAGAGGCGTCGGGCCTTCCGTGGCCGATGTGGTACCGCTACCCGCCGTTGTTCTTATTCCTGGTGTTTCCCTTCGTCCTGGGCCCGTTTCGCGTCGGTGCCTTTCTATTCACACTTCCAAAGTGCTGGGTGCTTTACTCGTTCGTGAAACAGGCCATTCAGCGCCTAGAGTCACAGCCAAACTGGTGGATTGTGGCCCTGCTCGCCGGGCCTTACATCGTGATGGAGTTTCGCTACGCCAATGCGCAGTTTTACGTTTTCGCTTTGACTGCCGCGGCCTTGTTTCTCTCATCCGAGCGTCCTGCGCGGGCCGGCGTGCTACTCGGCACGGCAGTCGCCATTAAGATTTGGCCCCTTTTCTTTGTGCCCTATCTAGCGGCGCTGCGGCGCTGGCGGGCGGCAGGCTTCGCAGTCGCCACCGCGATCGGATTGACGCTGTTACCCGCGCTGTATTTCGGCTGGAGCGAACATCTCGCCCTGTTGGCTGAATGGTACGAGCAAGAGTCGACGATCGCCGCAACCGCGGGGACGATCTGGTTTCCGTCGCAGTCGCTATTCGGCGTTCTTACGCGATACCTCACCGAAATCGCCTACAGCTCCATGCCTGACAGTGGCTACTGGAACGTCAACATCGCAGCAATCTCAGCCGAGACCGTTCGGATGGTGTGGATGGCGATTGCCGTCCTTGGGTATGGAGGACTGTTGCTGACGGCCTCCAAGCGCCGCATCGAAGAACTTAGGCTGCACGCGATAGCCTTCTGCGTCGTGGTCCTGTTGCAGCCATTCAGCCAGAAACAGTCTGCGCTAGTCGTGCTCGTCCTCCCGGCCCTGGTCGCCGGAATCGTCGTGGCCAATTCCTGGAAAACCTGGCCCGCAAGGCTCGTCGTCTGCGCCGCTACCTTGTCAGTTCTCCAGCCCATTTTCGCCAGTGGCCAATGGCAACGTACATTTCAATTGCTGGGTGTCGACGCCCTCATAGTGTCGCTGGTGTTGGTGGGTCTGATACTCCATAAGACGTCGGCTCAAGACTCCGCTCCTGCGACGAGTCGATGAGGCTAGGCGCACCTTCGCCGCGGGATTGGCCGGATTTAGACAGACAGGGGACGACAGGAGGGGGACGGAGCCCTTAACAAACGTAACAAAGGAGCTCGGGGAGCCCGGAAACAGGAGCTCGGGAGCTCACGAACACGCACGTAACCCCATAAATCCTTTATGAATCAGCAACTTCCAGCGATCTCAATGTTCAAAGGACAGGGCGATTGCGTCTCGCAACGGCCAAGACGGAACCCGCAAAAACGGCCGTCCTGCGATTTTGAAATTTCTTTTCCCTTTGCAATCAACAACCTAGCGATACGGTCGGTCGAAAATCGGATACACGGGCCTTACACTATACCTGGAGGGTGCGGCATGCCCTGCAAGGAGGCTCGAAATTTCACAGAAACCCTGCCAAATCCGGCCACCGGGCAGCATTCATGATGCGGCCAGCGGACCGAAGCGGATGAGCACGCGAGGAGTTTCCCCGCTCTGCTTTGTAGGGTTTGACGGAATTCAAAAGGTAAGTCTGGCGGGTCGCCCCGGCCGGCGATTCTTAGCGAAAACCGGCCAAATTCGGCCAAATCCGGACATTCTTGCAGGAGGGAAGTGCCTCTGTGTGGTCAACGAGGATCGCGCGAATCGGATCGGAGCCCGATTTCGGGCGGCGCATTCCAGTTCTTGCAGTGGAGTACATTTGGTATCCGATCGTTGTCAGCATGAGTCGAGCTGCGAATTCTTTTGCATTGAGCCACAGTACAACTCGGGTCCCGTCACCGACGCTGCCACAGTGCCGTTATTCTGGACTTGTGTGGATTCACTCTTGGCGTCAGTGGTCAGGTTTCTGGCGCAGACCGTATTGCTCCCCAGAGCAGCTTCGCGAGTACCAAGGGCGAACGCTGGCCCAGCTCATCCGTTCTGCCGGCCGCCACGTCCCCTTTTACCGGCGTCACTTTGAGCAGTCCGGTCTCGATCTGTCTCAGGTTCGGAGCCTCGCCGATATGCGTCGAATTCCTCTGACGCAGAAGGCAGATCTGCAGCAGGCTCCACTCGTGGAACGTGTCGCGCGCGGTTCAAATCTGTCTCGATGCGTTGACCGCACAACCTCCGGTTCCACTGGCCGGCCCATCAGGATTTTGCGCTCTCGCTCCGAGGAGTTTTTGCTGATGGCGCACCGTCTGAGAACGCTACTTCAGCTGGGGTTGCGGTTTGGAGACCGCCGCCTGGGCCTCGGCGTCAACGACGTCACTCGATTTTGGCCACATCGACTGGGCATCTTGCCGATGTCAGCCCTAGATCCTTACCTCACTCCATCTGAAGTGATCGAGGAACTGCACCGGCTGCGGCCCGATGTTCTTCGCGTTCGCGCGGATCTGCTGCCGGAGCTAGTGCAGAGAACCCCGGTTGACGAACTGCGTAAACTACGCGTCCGACTGATTTTCTGTGGTGCAACGCTTACGACCAAGAGCCTTCGAATGCAAGCGCAGGAAGCCTTCGGGTGCCCGGTGATCGACCTCTACGGGGCCCACGAGATCAACTTGGTGGCGTTCGAGTGTCCCGACTGCAACAGTTACCACGCGATCGATGACTCGGTCATTCTAGAGGTCCTCAACAAAGACGGACAAGAAGTTGGTCCGGGCGAAGACGGTAGCGTGTATGTCACGGCTCTGCACTCATTCACGATGCCATTCATTCGATACTCACTAGGCGACATTGCCTCGCGACCGGCCGAAACCACCACCTGCCGATTCGGGTTCACCAGGCTGGCGACAATCAAAGGCCGTCAGCAGCAGATCATCGAGTTTCCCAGTGGCGCCGTGGTTCATCCGAACCAGATATTCAAAGCCCTGCAATCTATTTCGGGCGTAGGGCGCTTTCAGGTCGTTCGAGAAGGGCGCCTGCAAGTAGCTGTGCAAGCCGAGCCTGTGCAGGGTCAGCGATTCTCCTCGGACGAGATCCGGCGCCGCTGTGCCGAGATCTTTCCCGAAGACGTATTCGTCAAGGTGGAGCAAAGAGCCATTCAGACTCAGCCCGGCTCTAAGCACTGCTACGTTCGCACGAGTCCCTCGTTTGAGGCCGGGGGGTAGCGTACCGTATGGGGCTTGTGATCGATCTAACTCTGATTCGTAGTTTGCTGTTCGTTCCTGGGGACAGCGTCAAGAAACTCGACAAGGCCAAGGGCGTCGGTGCGGACGCTTTAATTTTCGATTGGGAAGACGCCGTTCTTTCCGAGCACAAGCAAAAAGCCCGCGAGGCCACCATCGAGGCGCTGCGTGAACGCGACGAGTATCCGCAGCCCATCGTGATTCGTGTCAATCCGGTAGCTAGCGACTTATTTGTTGAAGATTGCGAAGCGCTTTGTAATTGCCGAGCCGACGCCGTAATGCTACCCAAGTGCCAGTCGGCCGATGACATCGCTCTGCTCGAAGATCGACTGGCGGACAACGTGGCCATCATCCCGATTATCGAGACGCCGCTGAGCGTATTGAACGCCGCGGCGATCGCATCGTCTTCAGATAGAATCCGCGCATTTATGTTCGGGGCCGAAGACTACTCCGTCGCGATGGGTATCGAGCGATCCGCCGACGAGCTTGAGGTGTTGTACGCGCGAAGCGCCACCGTCACTGCCGCTCGCGCCTGCGGAATCGAGGCTATTGATTCTCCCGCGATGGGCTATCGCGACTTAGACGCGCTGCGCGAGTCATCACACCGAAGCCGAAGACTAGGCTTTAGCGGGCGATCTGCAATCCACCCGAATCAAGTTCCCGTCATCAACGACGCGTTCACGCCGACCGCCGCGCAAGCCGAACAGGCCGAGAAAATTCTGGCGGAATTTGAACGCGGTGACTCCGGCTCGATCGGCCTCGAGGGTCAACTGATCGACGAGCCAATTTTGCGCCAAGCGCGACGCGTGATAGCGCGGTTTCGACGCCTTGGAGCGTAACCGAGGGCTAACGGCAAAGAAGAAGATCATCGCTCGCGAAGATGGATTTCATGGCTCAATCGTCGCAGCGGCAAGCCTGACCGCGAGGCCTCCGGCGGCGGCCAGATGGGCTTGTTCGTGAGAGCGAACTTCTCGGTCGGTTTTTTGGAGCTCGCGGACTTGCTGTTGTTCGGCGTGGTCGAGGCCGGCGGCGTTTTCTTCCTTTGATTTTTCGGGCGCGTGTTCGCTTGCGAGGCTTCGGCGGTTTTCGATTGCTGCGAGCGCTCGGGACGGAGCTGTGGCGCGGCGGAGGGAGCTGTCGCTAGTGATCCTATGGTCATGGGCCAGGCGCCATTGGTCTTATCGGTCGGCGTTGGCGGGGTCTCAGCGGAAACTTGACGGACACGCTGGGATGGGGACAGTCCCACCCCGTTGGTGCAGTTTCGCCCGTTGTTAGTGGGTTCTTATAGTTGGACGGGGCAGCCAACGCGTGACTGCCCCGCCCTTTGGGGACAAGATCCGGGGGACAAAATCCGGGACGGAAGATCCGGGACGGAGCCCGAACCTGAAGATCTGAAGATCCGGGACGGAAGATCCGGGACGGAGCCCGAAGATCCGGGACGGAGCCCGAACCTTGGGAAATGCTGATTACAGAGAGATTCGTACATCAGAAGGCTGTGCGTTTCAGCCAAGGTTTCACGAATCGTGCTGCAATTAGAGACTTTGTCGACAAAGTTCGGGCTCCGTCCCGGAATTCCTTGGGAATTCCTATTCCTTGGGAATTCCTTGTGGAAAGATGTCGGTAAATCGCCCTGTCTTGAGTAATCCTGCATCTTGAGCCGTTCGCTACAATTCCGGAGTGGCTGCTCGATCATCCAGGACGTGAGAGGTGGGTTCTTTCGACTTGCTCCGCAGAGAGCTGCTGAAATCCGGCGCGGCCCTGCCCTCGGCCTTGCTTCTTGGATGTTCTCCCGTTGCAGAACCAACGTACCACCTCATCGCCGACGAAAACCGCAAACCGGGCGCGGCAGACTGGCAGCTTACGCGCGTTCGGCTCGATCGCGGAGACGGTTACCGCTCCCCGTGGATGGAAGGCTATTGCTCGCGGCAGAGCGTGAAGGCCGGCGAGACGCTCCAAATCATGGTGAGCGCCAACCCGCCGGCGCCGTTCGAAGTCGAAGTCTTCCGAATGGGCTACTACGGCAGCCGCGGCGCCCGACTGATGGCGAGTCTCGGACCATTTGAGGCCGAGACTCAGCCGGATCCTCCTGTTGGGAAACAGCGGCTGCGCGAGTGCCGTTGGGAGCCGACGGTTGAGCTGGAGATCCCCGGGGATTGGCTTAGCGGAGTCTACCTGTGCCGCCTCAAGCGCCGGACCAAGAGCGCGTCCGAGGCGCCCTGGCAGAGCTACGCAATCTTCATCGTACGGGATGAAAGAGAGGCGGACGTCCTTTTTCAATGCAGCGACAACACTTGGCAGGCCTACAATCGTTGGCCCGACGATTACTCCTTGTACACTCACCCGCGCGACCCGTCGGTTGCCGGCGTCTCGGTGAGTTTCGACCGGCCGTATGGGCTCTACCCGCAGATCTTTCGAAATCCGCAGTCGATCGGATCGGGCGAGTTTCTGCTGTGGGA
This sequence comes from Bryobacterales bacterium, assembly GCA_965247305.1. GTDB lineage: Bacteria > Acidobacteriota > Terriglobia > Bryobacterales > UBA6623 > CATQHP01. The sequence continues at coordinate 7,830,220 of OZ252030.1, forward strand.
GTATCCGCTGTGCTACTGGCTCGAGCAGCAAGGCTATGACGTGACCTACTGTTCCAACTCGGACATGATCGACCCCACACAGCCCTTGCGAGCGAACGTCTTCCTCAGCGTCGGGCATGACGAGTATTGGGATCTGCTTCAGTATGAGACCGCCCTAGCGGCCGTGAAAGAAGGCGTCACGCAGCTCTACCTTTCCGGCAACGCTGTTTATTGGGTCAGCCCTTTTGAGCCCAGCAGCGAGGGCCAGCCGAACCGCACGATCACCCGCGCCGGTCCTTTCGGCGAGGTTCCCGCGGAGACGGAATCGAGACTCGGCCCTTTCTCGGTCGTAGGGCCTGACGAGGGCCTGCTCATGGGCGCTCGGAACATCGATCCTCCCAACGGCGGGGGAGACTGGATTGTTAAGAAACCCGAGCACTGGGTCTTCGACGGGACCGGGATGGAGAAGGGCGACCGCATCCCGGGGTTGGTCGGGTGAGAGTATCACGGCAATCCAGCGGACTTGCCCGGGCTGGAGGTCGTGGCGGAGGGAATCGCGCTCCATGGAGGAGTGCAACCTGCTCATTGGACGGCGACGATTCATCCGGGGCTCAAGGGGAACTTTGTCTTCAACGCCGCGACTATTTTCTGGGCGCAAGGGCTCTCGTCTCCGCCCGGACACTGGGTTCCGTGGTCACACTGGACGCGGCCCCACGGGCCGGACGAACGCGTTCAGAGGATTACGCGGAATCTCCTGGAGAAGGCTTTGGCGTAGCTGCTGGCGGTGCGAATCGCTTCGAAATGACGGCCCAATGACAGCGGCTTGCTCTGGGACGGAGCGGCCGTGCGTGACGGTATAGGACTCGATCTCCGCCAGGCCCTTGGGCGTTTCGGCAAACGCGGGTCTAAGACGGTGAAGCCCGCCATTCAGGGCCTTTCAAGACGCGAAGCAGCGCCCGTAGTTCCACCAGCGCGAGCATGACTTACCGTTTTCACCGCAGTCAGTTGCCGCTCATACGAACTTATATGTCTGTAAATCGCGTTTCGCCGAGGTTCCGCCGCGAGCCGGTCACCCCATCTGGATCGTTCCGAAATCGTCATTTCGGCCGCTCGCCCCATCCCTAATGAAAATATATTTCACTCGAAGCTGACGACACGCCGAAACTGCTCAGAGGCCTATAAACAGAGCCTTAGAGCCCTTTGGCGGGGGTTTTGGCGTGCTCTCGAAGCATCGTTTGTGGGAGCGTTTGTTTCCGCCACCAAACGACGAGACACTCAGACGTCCACGACCATCGAATGGAACTAACCCTTACTGACTTGCCGGGGCGATTGGGCCTTGCGCGATCTGGCGAAGATTCGCACCTGCACACAGATTAGGCGAAGGTCTACAATTCCAATGAGGACGCCTTCCCGGAACACGAAGTCGTGAACCATTCCGCGAACGAATACGCCAGAATTGAAGATGGCGGAACGGTGGTTACCACGAACACCGCAGAGAGATACTTTTGAAAAGATACCAGTACTTCTCTGGTTTGCTGGCACAGCGCGCTGTATCCATACCGATTTCGCTCGATTGGAGCTAACTTGTGAAGCCTTTACTACCCCTGTTAGTCGTCGCCTTTTGCCGCCTCTTTTTGGGTGAGCAGCTCATCGATCTCTTTCTGGAAGGCCGCGAAGGGCTGCGCTCCGCGGATATACTTCGTCGCCACTAGCTTGTCTGGGGAATCGGCGTCCGTTAGCCCGAGCAGGAAGCTTGGAGTACCGCGGATGCCCGCCTTTTGGCCTTCGGCGAGATCGAGCTTGATCTTTTCAGCGAACTTGTCAGCGACATAGCAGACCTTGAAAGCACCCATATTGACACCGGCGGCTTCGGCATAGCCATAAATGTCGTCGTCAGAGAGCTTCTTTTGGTTGGCGAAGAGCAACTTGTGTAGCTCCCAATACTTGTCTTCGCCACCAACTTCGCCGGCGCAGAGCGCGCCTTGTGAAGCCTTCATGGCACGCGAGTGAATGTTTGTCAACGGGAACTCGCGCAAAACGTAGCGGACTTTACCTGGGAGGACGTATTCGCTAATAATTTGCGGTGATGTCTGGTTCTTGTGGCGACTGCAGAAGGGGCACTGGTAGTCGGTGAACTCAACCAGTGTCACTTTGGCGGCAAGACTGCCTTGGGTTGGAGAACCCTTTAGCGAAATCTCAAGCGGCTTGAAAGCCGCGGCACCGGCGGCCGCTTTGGGTTGGGCCTCGATGAGTTTCTTGATCACGGCGAGGTCGGCCTTGAGATCCGCCTGGCCCTTTTTGAGTTCTTGAATCTCGGCCTGGAGGTTTTCTAAGACCTGGGCTGCGACAGGTTGGCCTAGCGCCAGAGCGAAGAGGCCGATGGCCGCGATATGTTTGAATGGGAACTTCATAACGTTTACTCCTCTAGATGTTTCGGGGGAGTGCGAAACTTATTCAACACCATTGGGGCGCGGGATACAAGCCGCGCCCGGTGGTATTGCGTTATTCCAATGTCGATGACGTGATTCAAAGCTAGGGATTTATCTCCCACGTCATTGTCGTCGCATCGTAGTGAGCCTCGCCGCGGGAATTACCCTTTAGCGGGATCTCTCCAACGCCCCCTCCGCCTTGGAGCTGGATAGTGTAGACGGTTGGCTTGCCCTTATGCTTGTATTGCATTAAGTAGAAGCCATCATCATCCGTTTCTGCCGTGGCAACGACACCATTCTCCGGGTGGACGAGCTCAACAATAGCGCCCACCACCGGTTCATCGTCGACGGACGTGAACACCAGGCCAAATATGCCCGACAATCTCTTGAACTCGTTCAGGTTTTGGATCGTATCGCCGAACACGATAGCCGGTGTAGCCGTATTGGCAATGTGAGAGAAGCTCAGATTCTCACAGTCCTGAACACCCAAGAAGGAAGTCCCATCACGTAAGGCGTCGTAGGTGCCCCACGCTGATTGGATGTCATCCCTGTCATAGCGGTCATCGATATCGTCGCTTGGATTCACATCGAGTTTCGGACCCTTGAGGCCATAGTCGAGATGTACATTGACGTAGAGTTGGCAGCTTTCCTGGTACGTGGCCGTCACCGAGAATGTGCAGAACTCCGGCGCCGGCGTATTGGGGCTGGGAACGAAGTTGCAGTCCACGTCCGGGTTGTCGGGACCACCGAGGTACCAGTCCTCGAGGTTGATCATCGTGTCGAATTCCGCGAGCGTCTCGTCGGGCGGGATGAAGCAGTTTTCCTCATGCAAGAATCCGTCTACAACCTCGCCTTGTACTAGCGCGCCATCGTACACGTGTACGGGCATGCCACCCACGGTTACGAACGGATACGTGTCAAGGGCGGAGTAAATGTAGACCGCTTCGGCGGAGCAAAAATAGACCAGTTGGCGGGGATCCAGCGGTTTGCGTGGGACGGCTGGAACGGAGCCTGAGGACGCCCTTTAGGGCGGCCCAGGCGTAGTGGAAGACGGCCCACGCAAACCGGCGCGAGCGGCCGGCGGGTCAGTTTGAAGAGCGCGGGCGCTTCTTTTTGCTTTGCTTGAGGCGGTAGCTGTCGCCGTTCATCTCGAGGATATGGACGTGATGCGTGAGCCGGTCAAGCAGAGCGCCGGTCATGCGTTCGGAACCCAGCACCTCGGTCCACTCGGTGAACGGCAGGTTCGAGGTCAGCAACGTCGAGCCCTGTTCGTAGCGCTGCGAAAAGATCTCGAACAGCAGCTCTGCCCCGGTCTTCGACAGCGGCACATAGCCCAGTTCATCGACGATCAGTAGATCCTGCTTGGCAAGTTGTTTCTGGACCCGTAGTAGTTGCCGTTCGTCACGGGCTTCGAGCAGTTCATGGACCAATCCCGCGGCGGTGGTGAAACGTGTGCGATAGCCGCTCTGACAAGCTGCCAGTCCCAGCGCCAAGGCGATATGCGTTTTGCCGGTGCCGGAGTTCCCCAGCGCCAAGACGTTCTCACGGCGGTCGATGAACTCACAGCGCGCCAGCTCCAGAACGAGCTTCTTGTTCACCGAGGGTATGGCCAAGAAGTCGAACGTGTCGAGACTCTTCGTCACCGGGAACTTGGCGGCCTTGATGCGACGCTCGGTCGCCCGCTGCTCGCGATCGACCAGTTCCAGCTCGCAGAGTTGCTGTAGGAAGTCCCGAAAGTCCAAGCCTTCGGCGGCGCAGCGCCGAGCCAGTTTGTCGTACTCGCGCAGGAAGGTCGGCAGCCGCAGCGCTTTCAGGTGGGTTTCCAGCAGCATTCTCGACTTCGCCATCAGCTTGCTCCTGCTAGCAGCGCCAGATAGGATGCCGGCGACGTCTGCTCGACCTGAGCCGTCGGCAGGTGGGGATACTTCGTTAAGTCGAGCTTCGGCGGACGTTGCTCGATCGCGCACAGCAGTAGATGCTTGACGGCGTCAAAGCCAATCGTTCCCAGTAGACAGACTTGGCGCACCGCCGTTGCGACGTGCTCAAGGGGGAAGTCCTCCAACAGTCGCAGGACCTGTACGTACTCGCGCTTGCCCGCTTTGTCCAACCGCGATTCGAGCAGTCGTCGCAGCTTCGCAAACTCCGGCGGCAACTCCCAGCCGACCAACGGCGCGGCTTGATCGAGCGCGTTGGTCTTGCGTTCCAACAACGCCAAGTAGTGCAGCGGATCGAAAACCAACTCTTCACGTTCATAGCTGCGCTGATGGCGGGCGATCTCTTCGCTGCCGCAACAGATCACTACCTCATCCACGTAGGCTTTGATCAGGACCTGGCGGTGGCCGTAACGCGTTGGCACCGAATAATCGTTTGTCGCGTAGCGCACCAGCGACAACGAAGTCACCCTTGTCGAGCGTTTGTCGCAGGCATCGTAGGCTGTCGGTGCCAAGGGCAAGAGCGCTTCCCGATCGCGCTCGAAGCGTTCGCCGACGGTTTCGGTGTGCCGTCGCAAACGCCGTTCACGGTTGGCTCGGCACTTCTCTTCGAGGTGTTCGTTGAAGGCTTCCCAACTCTCGAATCTCGGGATCGGCACCATGAAATTGCGCCGTGCGAAGCCCACTAGCCCTTCGACTTTTCCCTTGTCGTTGCCCTTGCCCGGACGCCCGAAACGATCGGCGAACAGGTAGTGCGACTGCAGTTCGCTGAACACCCGCGTACGTTTGCGCGTGCCGTCGCCGAGAATCCTTGCCACCGCCAGCGTCGTGTTGTCGTAGACGATGTTGCGTGGCACGCCGTCGAAATAACGAAACGCGGCGTTGTGTCCTTCGCAAAAGGCTTCCGTCGTCTCGGCGGGAAAGGCCTTAACGAAGGCGTCGTCGCTGTGCGGCAGATCGACAACCAAGAAGTGCGCCTTGCGCTGGACTCCATTGATAACGACAACCGCTTCGCCGAAGTCGGCCTGCGCGTCGCCGGGCGGATGCGCCAGTGGCACGAACATCTCTTGTCCACCGAGCTTCTTCTCGCGGACGTAGTCCTTGACGATCGTGTAGCCACCGCTGAAATCGTACTCCTCGCGTAGGCGATCGAAGATGCGTTTCGCGGTGTGACGTTGTTTCTTTGGTTGTTGCTGATCGTCGAGCAGGATCTGATCGATGATTCCGGTGAACGCTTCGAGCTTCGGCCGTCTCACCGGTTTGCTCCGCCGATAGCCCGGCGGAGCAGCGTAGCGCAGCATTTTGCGCACCGTCTCCCGCGCTAAGCCAAACCGCTTGGCGGCTTCGCGTTCACTCAGCCCTTCGACGTAGACACTGCGCCGTACTTGAGCATATAGCTCCACGCGATACATCCTTCCCGTGTTCCACAAAACACCGAATGGATGCCAGCGGACCACCCGGGCGGTCTAATTTTCCGCCGCCCTTGAACGGCTTTAAAACGCCGTTCTGTGGTCTAGTTTGTCAGCGCCGTTCTCAGATACGGGATCTTGATGTCAAACGTTTCCTCGGTAACGCCGGGGTCGCAATCTGGGTCGTCTGCGATTGCGTTATAGAAGAACTGCCCGGGATTACTGGCGTTCAGCTTATACCCGGGCCAATTGGCACCGTCAGGTGTAAACAGCAGGCGGAACTGATTCTCGTCGATACAATCACCCTCCGAACATGAAACCGCTCCATCTAGATCACAGATCTCACCGGTCGGGATTCCACTAGCGATTGAGTCCACGCAAATGCCTTTGGTGCTGATGTCGAATGTACACAGCGATGAATTTGTTACGAGAGAACAGGCTTCGTTGTTTGACAAGCAGTTACCGAGGCCATCACAAAAGTCTGGGTCGGTGCATACAGTGTCAGAGTTATCGCCACACGCCGTTTGGAACGGTTCCTTGGCATCGGGGAGCGGACAGTTGACATTGCCGGCTTCGCAAAGCTCGGGTATGTCGCACTCATCGCCAGGACGGCATACGGCCCCGACATCCGACATGACATCGTCTGGGCATGCGCGGCCGGCGGCAGCAGGGCACAACTCTTCGGGATCACAAACGCCGAGAGATGGATTGCAGATCAGAGTGCCGTCGTCGAAGCTGTCCAGCGGGCAGGCGTCGCCCGCGGTCCCCGTGCACAATTCATTCGGGTCGCACGAGTCTCCCGAGCCCGTTCGGCAAATCAGAGTGCCGTCGTCGAAGCTGTCCAGCGGGCAGGCGTCGCCCGCGGTCCCCGTGCATAATTCATTCGGGTCGCACGAGTCTCCTGAGCCCGTTCGGCAAATCAGAGTGCCGTCGTCGAAGCTGTCCAGCGGGCAGGCGTCGCCCGCGGTCCCCGTGCATAATTCATTCGGGTCGCACGAGTCTCCCGAGCCCGTTCGGCAAATCAGAGTGCCGTCGTCGAAGCTGTCCAGCGGGCAGGCGTCGCCCGCGGTCCCCGTGCACAATTCATTCGGGTCGCACGAGTCTCCTGAGCCCGTTCGGCAAATCGGAGTGCCGTCGTCGAAGCTGTCCAGCGGGCAGGCGTCGCCCGCGGTCCCCGTGCACAATTCATTCGGGTCGCACGAGTCTCCTGAGCCCGTTCGGCAAATCAGAGTGCCGTCGTCGAAGCTGTCCAGCGGGCAGGCGTCGCCCGCGGTCCCCGTGCACAATTCATTCGGGTCGCACGAGTCTCCCGAGCCCGTTCGGCAAATCAGAGTGCCGTCGTCGAAGCTGTCCAGCGGGCAGGCGTCGCCCGCGGTCCCCGTGCATAATTCATTCGGGTCGCACGAGTCTCCTGAGCCCGTTCGGCAAATCAGAGTGCCGTCGTCGAAGCTGTCCAGCGGGCAGGCGTCGCCTGCGGTCCCCGTGCACAATTCATTCGGGTCGCACGAGTCTCCTGAGCCCGTTCGGCAAATCAGAGTGCCGTCGTCGAAGCTGTCCAGCGGGCAGGCGTCGCCCGCGGTCCCCGTGCACAATTCATTCGGGTCGCACGAGTCTCCTGAGCCCGTTCGGCAAATCGGAGTGCCGTCGTCGAAGCTGTCCAGCGGGCAGGCGTCGCCCGCGGTCCCCGTGCACAATTCATTCGGGTCGCACGAGTCTCCTGAGCCCGTTCGGCAAATCAGAGTGCCGTCGTCGAAGCTGTCCAGCGGGCAGGCGTCGCCCGCGGTCCCCGTGCATAATTCATTCGGGTCGCACGAGTCTCCTGAGCCCGTTCGGCAAACCAGAGTGCCGTCGTCGAAGCTGTCCAGCGGGCAGGCGTCGCCCGCGGTCCCCGTGCACAATTCATTCGGGTCGCACGAGTCTCCTGAGCCCGTTCGGCAAACCAGAGTGCCGTCGTCGAAGCTGTCCACCGGGCACGTTGGGTTTAATCCGTCGCATAATTCATTCGGGTCACAAGAATCGCCTGAACCTGTCCGGCAAACTACTCCAGACAGGAGGATTTCCTGACAAACACCCAGCTCGTCGCAAGTATTTTGGGCATCGCATACGCCTGCAGGCGGGCCGCCGCACGAATCTCCTGTGTTCGGGCCTTCGACACAGACGCCGGCTTCGCAGGTGTTGCTCGTGCACTCGTTGCCCGTGTCGGCACAATCATCGCTTATCACACACTCAGGCTCGTCTGGGGTCAGAACGCAATCCTTCGGATCGGCGCCAGGGCCGGATGGGAAGCTGCAGGTGTCGATCAGCGTCATTCCGGAAATGTCGCTGTTGTCAACACAGCAGAGCGCGAGTACGTCTTCGGTAAGACACTCCCCACTCACCGTAGAGTTGCAGTCACCCGCGCTTCGTCCCGCCGCGGCCCCAAACGGGTCGACACTGATGCCGACCTCACAGAAGGTCGTACCAACGGAAACGGGGGACGCCGCGCCGCCACAACGGTCGGGCCGTGTGTCATTGCAATCCCAAATAGCAGTGGTGGGCGCGGGAGGCGTCAAACTGTCCTGATCACCGCTGACACTTACGCAAATCGCCTTGTCAACGTTTCCATTTGCATTCGCGTCGTAGAGTAGGCAATGAGAACGGCGCTGACAAACTAGACCACAGAACGGCGTTTTAAAGCCGTTCAAGGGCGGCGGAAAATTAGACCGCCCGGGTGGTCCGCTGGCATCCATTCGGTGTTTTGTGGAACACGGGAAGGATGTATCGCGTGGAGCTATATGCTCAAGTACGGCGCAGTGTCTACGTCGAAGGGCTGAGTGAACGCGAAGCCGCCAAGCGGTTTGGCTTAGCGCGGGAGACGGTGCGCAAAATGCTGCGCTACGCTGCTCCGCCGGGCTATCGGCGGAGCAAACCGGTGAGACGGCCGAAGCTCGAAGCGTTCACCGGAATCATCGATCAGATCCTGCTCGACGATCAGCAACAACCAAAGAAACAACGTCACACCGCGAAACGCATCTTCGATCGCCTACGCGAGGAGTACGATTTCAGCGGTGGCTACACGATCGTCAAGGACTACGTCCGCGAGAAGAAGCTCGGTGGACAAGAGATGTTCGTGCCACTGGCGCATCCGCCCGGCGACGCGCAGGCCGACTTCGGCGAAGCGGTTGTCGTTATCAATGGAGTCCAGCGCAAGGCGCACTTCTTGGTTGTCGATCTGCCGCACAGCGACGACGCCTTCGTTAAGGCCTTTCCCGCCGAGACGACGGAAGCCTTTTGCGAAGGACACAACGCCGCGTTTCGTTATTTCGACGGCGTGCCACGCAACATCGTCTACGACAACACGACGCTGGCGGTGGCAAGGATTCTCGGCGACGGCACGCGCAAACGTACGCGGGTGTTCAGCGAACTGCAGTCGCACTACCTGTTCGCCGATCGTTTCGGGCGTCCGGGCAAGGGCAACGACAAGGGAAAAGTCGAAGGGCTAGTGGGCTTCGCACGGCGCAATTTCATGGTGCCGATCCCGAGATTCGAGAGTTGGGAAGCCTTCAACGAACACCTCGAAGAGAAGTGCCGAGCCAACCGTGAACGGCGTTTGCGACGGCACACCGAAACCGTCGGCGAACGCTTCGAGCGCGATCGGGAAGCGCTCTTGCCCTTGGCACCGACAGCCTACGATGCCTGCGACAAACGCTCGACAAGGGTGACTTCGTTGTCGCTGGTGCGCTACGCGACAAACGATTATTCGGTGCCAACGCGTTACGGCCACCGCCAGGTCCTGATCAAAGCCTACGTGGATGAGGTAGTGATCTGTTGCGGCAGCGAAGAGATCGCCCGCCATCAGCGCAGCTATGAACGTGAAGAGTTGGTTTTCGATCCGCTGCACTACTTGGCGTTGTTGGAACGCAAGACCAACGCGCTCGATCAAGCCGCGCCGTTGGTCGGCTGGGAGTTGCCGCCGGAGTTTGCGAAGCTGCGACGACTGCTCGAATCGCGGTTGGACAAAGCGGGCAAGCGCGAGTACGTACAGGTCCTGCGACTGTTGGAGGACTTCCCCCTTGAGCACGTCGCAACGGCGGTGCGCCAAGTCTGTCTACTGGGAACGATTGGCTTTGACGCCGTCAAGCATCTACTGCTGTGCGCGATCGAGCAACGTCCGCCGAAGCTCGACTTAACGAAGTATCCCCACCTGCCGACGGCTCAGGTCGAGCAGACGTCGCCGGCATCCTATCTGGCGCTGCTAGCAGGAGCAAGCTGATGGCGAAGTCGAGAATGCTGCTGGAAACCCACCTGAAAGCGCTGCGGCTGCCGACCTTCCTGCGCGAGTACGACAAACTGGCTCGGCGCTGCGCCGCCGAAGGCTTGGACTTTCGGGACTTCCTACAGCAACTCTGCGAGCTGGAACTGGTCGATCGCGAGCAGCGGGCGACCGAGCGTCGCATCAAGGCCGCCAAGTTCCCGGTGACGAAGAGTCTCGACACGTTCGACTTCTTGGCCATACCCTCGGTGAACAAGAAGCTCGTTCTGGAGCTGGCGCGCTGTGAGTTCATCGACCGCCGTGAGAACGTCTTGGCGCTGGGGAACTCCGGCACCGGCAAAACGCATATCGCCTTGGCGCTGGGACTGGCAGCTTGTCAGAGCGGCTATCGCACACGTTTCACCACCGCCGCGGGATTGGTCCATGAACTGCTCGAAGCCCGTGACGAACGGCAACTACTACGGGTCCAGAAACAACTTGCCAAGCAGGATCTACTGATCGTCGATGAACTGGGCTATGTGCCGCTGTCGAAGACCGGGGCAGAGCTGCTGTTCGAGATCTTTTCGCAGCGCTACGAACAGGGCTCGACGTTGCTGACCTCGAACCTGCCGTTCACCGAGTGGACCGAGGTGCTGGGTTCCGAACGCATGACCGGCGCTCTGCTTGACCGGCTCACGCATCACGTCCATATCCTCGAGATGAACGGCGACAGCTACCGCCTCAAGCAAAGCAAAAAGAAGCGCCCGCGCTCTTCAAACTGACCCGCCGGCCGCTCGCGCCGGTTTGCGTGGGCCGTCTTCCACTACGCCTGGGCCGCCCTAAAGGGCGTCCTCAGGCTCCGTTCCAGCCGTCCCACGCAAACCGCTGGATCCCCGCCAACTGGTCTATTTTTGCTCCGCCGAAGCGGTCTACATTTACTCCGCCCTTGACAATCGCCAGGTGATGAGAATTGCAGGCTAAACGCAATACTCGTTATTTAAGTACTTTTATGGCCTTTGCGAGATCGATTGGAGGATGGCGCAGCGGCGCGCGCGGGCGGAGCGGGTAGTTGCTCATCTTCTGCTTCACTCCTCGCGGCGTACGTCTGCCGCGACTCGACCTCGCGCGCGCATCTGAGGCGATGCCCACGCCGCACCATGAATGCCGCCCATTGGCCGGAATTGGCAGGGTTTTATTAAATTTTTCACTAGTGTCCGGTTAGCGACCGGTGAGCGGGCGGCAACTGATTTATTTAGAGCGGCTTAGGTCTGTTTTTAGCTTGCCGCGATTTGAACGGCTAGGGACGCTTGGCGCAGTTTCTTCGGCGGCTGACAATGGTTCATGCATGTTGGCCGTACCGTTTTCGCGCAGTTGATCAGCTTCCTTCCGGATCGCGAGTTTCGCCGTTGTGTCAGTCGCTACGACGGCGATCGTAGAGCGCGCGGCTTCTCCTGCTGGGACCAGTTCCTGTGTATGGCGTTCGCCCAGTTAACCTACCGCGAAAGCCTGCGCGACATCGAAGCATGCCTACGTTCGCTCAGCACCAAGCTCTACCACATGGGATTCCGCTCCCAGGTCTCGCGCTCCACACTGGCCGATGCCAACGAGTTGCGCGACTGGCGGATCTACGCCGATTTCGCACACGTCTTGATTCGCATCGCGCGGCCCTTGTACGCCCGCGATCCGCTCGGCGTGGATCTCAATCAAAGTCTCTACGCTCTGGACTCGACCACCATCGACCTGTGCCTGGCGCTGTTCCCGTGGGCCAAGTTTCGCCGCCGCAAAGCTGCCGTGAAGATGCACACGCTGCTGGACCTGCGAGGGAATATCCCTGCGTTTATTCGCATTACGGACGGAAAAACGCATGACGTCAACATCCTCGACGAGATCGCGCCCGAGCCCGGCGCCTTCTATGTCATGGACCGTGCCTACGTCGATTTCAAACGTCTCTTCGCCCTCACCCTCTGCTCGTCGTTCTTTGTCGTGCGGACGAAGAAGAACGTTTTGCTTCAACGCCGCTACTCGCACGCGGTCGACAAGTCCACGGGCTTGCGCTCGGATCAGACCGTCATTCTGACTGCCGACAAATCAGCCAAAGCCTATCCGGACTCGCTGCGGCGAATCAGCTATTTCGACGTTGCGACGAACAAACGGCTGTGCTTTCTGACCAACAATTTCACGCTGCCGGCACTGACGATCGCTCACATCTACAAGTCGCGATGGCAGGTCGAGTTGTTCTTCAAGTGGATCAAGCAGCACCTGCGGATCAAGAAGTTTTATGGCACAAGCGAGAACGCCGTGAAGACTCAAATCTGGATCGCGCTTGCGGTTTACCTGCTGGTCGCGATCGTGCGCAAGAGGTTGGGCCTGGAGGCCAGTCTCTACCAAATCCTACAGATTCTCAGCGTCACCCTTTTCGAGAAAACGCCTATTTTACAGGGCTTCGGTGATCCCAAGTCCCAAGAAAAATCAGACCCAATTTATAACCAGTTGAATCTATGGGACTTATAGCCGGACACTAGTGTAAATTTTTAAACCTCCTGGCAGGGGTTTTTCAACGCCCACGTATCGTGTAAGGCCCGTGTATCCGGTTTTCGGATGACCGTATCGCCCCAAATCCGTTCGTAAACAAGCGATGACCTCGAACCGTATCAACAAGGCTCGGACGGAAGTCCACGCTTTTCCCTGGGTTGGTAAACGGTTTGAACGCAAGCGTGGACTTCCGTCCACGCCCTGGAGTTTGGCCTTTCACTAGATGGGACGCGCGGTAAGCACGTTCTTGAGTTGTGAGGGATCTGAGAATGCTTGTGTCTCAAAACATTTTGAGGTATTCTTGTATCTAGTTGTTTAGCTTGTTGTGTAACTAGATTCATTTCCAAGGAGACCTCATGTCCTTCCCCACCAAACTGCAGTTGATCAAGCGCAAGGCTTCCCAACAGTTCTACGTCAACTTCCCCTCCGCTAGCGCTCAGATGCTCGACTTCCAGCCCGGCGAACAGCTCGAATGGATCCTGCTCGACCGCTCCCAACTCGTGCTCAATCGTTTGCAACCTCCGCCCGTCGAGTTGAAAAAAAAACTCCCGATCGAGTCGTCGACACCTTCTCCCGACTCTTCGCCAAAGGCCTCAACCCCCACGCCCGACAAAGCGTGAACGACCACCTCACCCGCCTCGCTCTCGGTGCCGCCGTCTGCCTCGGCCGCTCCACCATCACCGGCCTGCTACATGCCTCCGGCGAGAGCTTTCAGGACTGGAGCGCCGGCTACCGCCTGTTCTCGCAACAACGCGTCGAGCCGCAACGCCTGCTCGATGCCTCGCGCCGCGAGGTGCTCGCTCGCTTGCCGCCCGAGGCTCCCTTGGTCGTCGCCATCGACGATACACTGCTCGCCAAGTCGAGTCTCAAAACGCCCGGCGTGAGTTGGCGGCGCGATCCGCTTGGACCCAAGTTTCAGGCCAACTTGATTCTCGCGCAGCGCTTCTTGCAATTCTCGGCAGCGCTGCCTCCCAGCGAGCGGCAGCAGCCGGCGCGACTCATTCCGATCGGCTTGGAACACGCGCCGACTCCGCGCCGACCGTCGAAGAAGGCCACGGACGAGGTTTGGAAACAGTACCGGCGCGAGGCTCGCAAGTGCAGCTTGACGGCCCTCGCCGCCAGGCACATCGCGCGCTTGCGCGAGGCCATGAACGCCGATCCCGGAGGCGCTGACAGAGCCTTGCACCTCGTCGTTGATGGCGCTTATACCAACCGCACGGTGTTCGGATCGTTGCCCGCCGAGGTGACGTTGATCGGCCGCATTCGTTCCGACGCCAAGCTGTATCATCTGCCCCTCGAGCAGCCCGGCAAAGGCCGCAGGCGTTGTTACGGCGAACGCGCGCCGACGCCCGAGCAACTCCGCCAGGACGACAACGTGCCGTGGCAAACGGTCGAGGTTTTTGCCGCCGGCAGCCTGCACCAGTTCAAAGTGAAGACGCTCGCGCCGCTGCGTTGGCGGCCGGCGGGAGGCAAGCGGGACTTGCGTTTGGTGGTGATCGCACCGTTGGGTTATCGGCCGCGGGCGGGCTCGAAGGTGCTGTATCGCAAGCCGGCGTATTTGATTGTCAGCGATCCGAGTTTGGGGCTGGAGCAGATCGTGCGGCAGTACGTTTGGCGCTGGGAGATCGAGGTCAACTTCCGTGAGCAGAAGACGCTGTTGGGAGTCGGACAGGCGCAGGTGCGGCAGCCGGACGCGGTCGAGCGGGTCCCTCAATTTATGACGGCGGTGTATGCGCTACTGCTGTTGGCGGGCGCGAGTTGGAGCCGCCAACAGGGCGTGGACGACGCCTTGCCGCGACCGCACTGGCGACGCCGCTCGCAGCCGCAACGGCTCACCACGCAACGGCTGATCAGCCACCTGCGGGCCGAGCTTTGGGCGGACGGCGTGCAGCGGCAACATTTCTGCGGCTTGCGGAACACTTCGCAATCCAACACGAAGCTGCAGAAACTCCCAAGAGGCGCTCCGCCTGCAGCAATCTACGCTTCCGGCTAACGCCAATCCCCTATTTCCGCACCCTACCCCAAACTTCAACCCTCTTTGAATAGCCAAACTCCAGAGCGTGGACTTCCGTCCACGCCTCGGATTCTAGACATCAATCGACTCTGCACCCGCTCGGTGTAGTCAAAGTATCAGTGGAAAGATAGTGCGGGGTTTGTAGTTCGCGAAAATACGCCGCGCAGTCAGCGGGATAAACACGGTGCCTACCCCGGGGTCGCCGTCGCGGGGATCCGGCGGCGCGTTGGGGGTCGAGGTCGAAGTCAATGGCGTTGCGTGTGTGGAGTACGATCGTCGCTCCCGGATGTGCGCGCCCGGCCATCGGAATTGCAGGGTGGAGTCGGTTGATGCAGGCGGCGTCCTCGTGACAGTTGGCCGACCGATCGCCAAGTTCAACAATCTCTTGGGTCCAGGCACCCCCCGGCCAGCCCAGCAGCAGCAGAAAAGCGAACCCAAGGGTCCACTTGTGATTTGTTAGCCTTTGCGTCATTGCTGCCCCCTCCCTTTCCATAGACACGATCCCTATACCCTATACCGCTCTCGCTGCGCCTGTCGAGGATCTTTTGCTGGCTGATGCTAGTCCTGACCACGACGCTGCGATTGTACCGCTGGGCGGATGTTCCGCCTCAGCAAGTTCGATCGAGAGGAGAAATGAGATATCCCGACAGCAAAGTGCGGCAGAGGATCTAACGCGATTGCTTTGAGTGCCTCAGTCCTGGTCGCGGGAGGCTCTCGCTTCGTCACTCGTGCTCCACAAGGTGGAGCAGCTGGAGTTTGGCTGTTCAAAGAGGGTTGAAGTTTGGGGTAGGGTGCGGAAATAGGGGATTGGCGTTAGCCGGAAGCGTAGATTGCTGCAGGCGGAGCGCCTCTTGGGAGTTTCTGCAGCTTCGTGTTGGATTGCGAAGTGTTCCGCAAGCCGCAGAAATGTTGCCGCTGCACGCCGTCCGCCCAAAGCTCGGCCCGCAGGTGGCTGATCAGCCGTTGCGTGGTGAGCCGTTGCGGCTGCGAGCGGCGTCGCCAGTGCGGTCGCGGCAAGGCGTCGTCCACGCCCTGTTGGCGGCTCCAACTCGCGCCCGCCAACAGCAGTAGCGCATACACCGCCGTCATAAATTGAGGGACCCGCTCGACCGCGTCCGGCTGCCGCACCTGCGCCTGTCCGACTCCCAACAGCGTCTTCTGCTCACGGAAGTTGACCTCGATCTCCCAGCGCCAAACGTACTGCCGCACGATCTGCTCCAGCCCCAAACTCGGATCGCTGACAATCAAATACGCCGGCTTGCGATACAGCACCTTCGAGCCCGCCCGCGGCCGATAACCCAACGGTGCGATCACCACCAAACGCAAGTCCCGCTTGCCTCCCGCCGGCCGCCAACGCAGCGGCGCGAGCGTCTTCACTTTGAACTGGTGCAGGCTGCCGGCGGCAAAAACCTCGACCGTTTGCCACGGCACGTTGTCGTCCTGGCGGAGTTGCTCGGGCGTCGGCGCGCGTTCGCCGTAACAACGCCTGCGGCCTTTGCCGGGCTGCTCGAGGGGCAGATGATACAGCTTGGCGTCGGAACGAATGCGGCCGATCAACGTCACCTCGGCGGGCAACGATCCGAACACCGTGCGGTTGGTGTAAGCGCCATCAACGACGAGGTGCAAGGCTCTGTCAGCGCCTCCGGGATCGGCGTTCATGGCCTCGCGCAAGCGCGCGATGTGCCTGGCGGCGAGGGCCGTTAAGCTGCACTTGCGAGCCTCGCGCCGGTACTGTTTCCAAACCTCGTCCGTGGCCTTCTTCGACGGTCGGCGCGGAGTCGGCGCGTGTTCCAAGCCGATCGGAATGAGTCGCGCCGGCTGCTGCCGCTCGCTGGGAGGCAGCGCTGCCGAGAATTGCAAGAAGCGCTGCGCGAGAATCAAGTTGGCCTGAAACTTGGGTCCAAGCGGATCGCGCCGCCAACTCACGCCGGGCGTTTTGAGACTCGACTTGGCGAGCAGTGTATCGTCGATGGCGACGACCAAGGGAGCCTCGGGCGGCAAGCGAGCGAGCACCTCGCGGCGCGAGGCATCGAGCAGGCGTTGCGGCTCGACGCGTTGTTGCGAGAACAGGCGGTAGCCGGCGCTCCAGTCCTGAAAGCTCTCGCCGGAGGCATGTAGCAGGCCGGTGATGGTGGAGCGGCCGAGGCAGACGGCGGCACCGAGAGCGAGGCGGGTGAGGTGGTCGTTCACGCTTTGTCGGGCGTGGGGGTTGAGGCCTTTGGCGAAGAGTCGGGAGAAGGTGTCGACGACTCGATCGGGAGTTTTTTTTCAACTCGACGGGCGGAGGTTGCAAACGATTGAGCACGAGTTGGGAGCGGTCGAGCAGGATCCATTCGAGCTGTTCGCCGGGCTGGAAGTCGAGCATCTGAGCGCTGGCGGAGGGGAAGTTGACGTAGAACTGTTGGGAAGCCTTGCGCTTGATCAACTGCAGTTTGGTGGGGAAGGACATGAGGTCTCCTTGGAAATGAATCTAGTTACACAACAAGCTAAACAACTAGATACAAGAATACCTCAAAATGTTTTGAGACACAAGCATTCTCAGATCCCTCACAACTCAAGAACGTGCTTACCGCGCGTCCCATCTAGTGAAAGGCCAAACTCCAGGTGCTCCACAAGGTGGAGCAGTAGCCCGTCGAGGTCTGCGATCATGGCGGCCCGGGTCTCCCCGAACGGGTGGATCTCTTCAACGATCTGAACGCCCTCGCTACGGAGACGCTCGACGTGGTTGTCGAGGTCAGGCATCGAAAACCCTACGTGCTCGAGAATCTGGCCCTTGGAACTCACCAGCGGCTGGTCTTCCCCGCAGCGTCCGAATCGGCACTGTCGGGTATAGGATGACATTGAACCATTTCCGTATCGAACGGTCATACGCGGCGCTCGCAGGGTGCCGTTGGGCTCTAGAGACGGGAAGCTCGGCGGACCAAACTCGACCTCGCACGGACTCGGAATCTTCATTTCTCTGATTTCATTCGTCGACGCATCACGTTCGAATGGCGGACGCATTCCTAGGTGCTCGATGTACCAGTTCGCCGCGCACCAAGGTTGCTCATGTAAGAAGTGGACGTGGTCGAATCCGCGGCGCGCCGTCGGACCTCCCGAGACTTCGACCAACTCACCGTCCGGGCCGATGATGTAGGCGAACCCTCCTGGGCGCGCCTCTTCCACAGCCATCTCCGCGATCTGCTCCACGGTCTTCATCCCTCGATAGCGCGACTCCCCTGATCGCCATAGCTGTCGACCATCGAGTGTCTCCCACATCGCTGCCATCGTGATGCCGAGTTCTTCGAATCTCGTTTTGAGATCTGTAATATCCTCGAACGTTCCGATATGCCAGAACGGGCTCTGTGGGATGGTTCGATGTCGCTCGAAATCCCAAACGCCTGGAGCGGGTTGGTCGACCTGACGGAAGATGTGGAAAAACTCGTCTTCGGAATCGCGGCCGAGGAAGGTGGACCGCAGTGCGGGCTTGCCGTCAATAGTGGTGGGATCGGCTTGGGGCCAGACCAGTTGATACCACTCCAATGAAGCTTGGGGGTCGACTACATTGAGTCCGACGTGATGGATCATCGGCAGCGGAAGATCACCGACGACTTGGTTGGCTTCAGGCTTTGGGCGTTCAGCGCACGTCGCGCCAATCGCCAGTAGGGCAGTCACGACGAAGCAACACGCGCGACGCTGAACTCCTCGCTGTCCGATTGTGGTCAATGCGGGTTCCTTACGGCCTCAATTGTACCGTCGAGCGGCCCGGACGGGCTCTCAGCGGTCGGAAACTCAGGCAAGCGCGATTTTTCACTAGTTTCCATCGAACGACCTATATGCTGCTTATTTTCTGTAGATTACGCTGTCGTACTCTTGCTCGCCCGTGAGTGCCAACTCGCCTGCAAGGGGGGCAGTGCCAGTCGACCGGCACCCGCCCAAAGCCAACAGCCCAACGGGCGAGCTTACCCTGCGACGACCTGAGCACGAGCGATCGCTGGTCAGATAGTAAACTTATTCTCATCCCAACCGGGTCCAAACGATCATGTCGGTCGCTGCCAGAACACCATCACTGTTCTTCATCCGCATCGCAGGCTTGCTCTGGATTGTGGTCGCTTGTGCGGGCGCCCAGGTCCGTGTGGAATCGACCCTCCATGAACCTGTCGTTCAAGAGCTAGTCAGCCTGCTTGATTCTCAAGATTCACTCAAACAGACCGTCGATGCCGCGATCGAGACTGCGGACCTGGAGGGCATTCAGAATCTCGACGAGCTCTACACATACCTCGACGACATGGTCACTTGGATACCCACGGAGAGAGAGCTAGTCCCAAAAGCGGTACAGTTGCACTACATCGTCAACCAAGCACCGGGCGACCGACTCAACGAGCATCCTCAGTTCAGTTCCTGGATGAAGCGTCTCATCCAGACGTGGGGCAAGTTCTTGGATACCCCAGCATCGGCACAAGGAATTGACAGCTTTGCCACCTTGCCAAACTACAACGTAGAAGACTACTTTGTGGGGCCCAGCGGTTGGCTAACTTTCAATCAGTTCTTCGCGCGCGAAATGCGTCCTGGCAAGCGGCCGGTCGGCGACCCTCGCGATGACCGCGTCATCGTGTCACCAGCCGATGCTGTGGCAGGGCGGTCAAGATCGCTAGGTTCGAGTAGCGCCGCTGGCCTCCGCGCAGACCGTTCTTGGGTGGTGTCCATGCTGCTATCGCCTCCACGCTCAGCCGGATCGTGACGTCGCCGCGGCTCCTGAGACCACGCTCGTACTCCCGCCAGTTCTGGACTTTGTACTTCGTCTTGTACTTGCGGTTAACTCGACTCGACTTCGATGCGGCCATGACGTCGTTCCCTTGATCTTCATGATGGATCGGGACCTCGAGGAGATGTCAGCGAGGGACCGAAGGGGATTGATGCACCAACGCCCTGCTGAAGCGATAGTCGCTTCGCCCGACGGCGCCCTTATTCAAAGGCTTCGGGGAACAGATTGTAGCTCGTATTGGGCGGATAGAAGTAGCCCATCGACACCAGCGCAACGTCGTTGCGGTAAAGCGAGTCTTGCATTAGACTCGCGTGCCGGGTGGTGGCGGGCACCGTCGTGGTGGCAATGCGCAGCACACCGTCGTCCGCCAGAATCAGTTCTTCCCGCCAGTCACCGAGTATGTCGGCAACTGCGATCAAACGTCCCGGGAATTCTCCGATCGGCGCTCCGCCCTTGTACTTCTGGAACGCGACAGTGTTACTGCGATAGCTGAAGATGTGGAACACCTTCTGCGGACCGTCTAGCCAATAGAAGGGCCTCAGGGTGATAGACCCCAAATCCTCGTCAGAGAGGAGCTTTCCGTCGCGCGCCGAGTACAGGAACTGGCCAAGCTCGCGCCGTTGCTCGGCACCGTAGAATTCGTAGCCGGGGTTTGACGGATCGATGTCGCCGAACATGCCCCAGTCGTGGATATGCTTGGTGGGGTCGGGATGGCCCCAGATCATCTCGCCGGTCGAAGCGTCCGCCACCTGAATCCCATTGACGTCCTGCGGGTCCTCGTACCCATAAGCGAGCTCGAGAGCCGGCCGCTCCGGGATGATGTCGGCGGCATAGAAAACGTCGGGATGGCCTAGGCCGTTTGTCCAAAGGGTTTTTCCGTTGTCATCCACCATCACCGAACCGAGCGCCACCTCCTCTTTTCCATCGCCGTCGAAATCGTAGACGTGCATGCCGTGGCTACCCTGGCCGCGGATGTGCGGTTCATCGTTGTCTCCGAACCAGCGCCACGCCTTCACGAGCTTGCCATCCACAAGATTCCAGGCGTCGAGGTACATGATGGTGTAGGTGCCGCGCGCCACCAACAGGCTGGTTGTTTTGCCGTCGAGCTTCGCCAGGCCGATCTGGTTGCGGTTGACGCGATTGCCGCGGTCGTCTCCCCAGCGCGTGGGGTCGCCCCGCTCGACCCAGTCGGCATGAGTGACTTCCTTGCCGGTCATCCCGTCAAGGATGGTGACGTACTCGGAGCCTTCAATGACGAAACCGTTGTCGCTGATGATCGCTTCTTCACGCGTAGCCGCGTAGGGCGCCATCTTGAGCGCTACCTCTGCCTTGCCGTCACCGTCAAGGTCGGCCGCGATGTAGGGCGTCCACCAGACTCCCATGTTCATGTTCCAGCCGAGGTCGTAGCGCCACAGGAAGCGCCCGGTACGGCCGTCATAGGCCTCGAGCTTGTACGTGTCCGGGCTGGGGCGCGCCCGTCCCGGGTCCAGGGCCGCGCCGAGCTGCTTGATTACATAGTCGAACACCCCGTCGCCGTTCAAATCGGCGATGGCGACTTTGTTGGCGCGGTAGTCGCCTTGGTGCTGGATGGCGAATATCTGGTTCGGCGGCGAGTTCGCGGGCAAAATCGCCTCTTCCGATGGGGTCTGCTCGCGTCCGCCGATCAGCGGCCGCACTTGCCAGGTGTTCTTCATGTCCATAGGCGCGGCCGTGTCTACCAGGTTTGTGCTGGCAGTAATTGGCCGATCGTTTACTCGGACAGATTGGCCATCGGCCGTGCGCCGATAGACGTTGAAGGCGACGTTTGCCGGATCGCCGTCAAGCAAACGCCAGCCAAGGTACGCCTCGCCGTCGCTGTTCACGACAGCGATGAGGCCGCGGTTCAACTTCTCGGCTCGAACCGGCGCACAGCAGAGAAGCGCCAGCACGACCACCGCCAATAGACCAGCCCAGCGGAGAATTGACGTCATCGTTTATCTCCATCAGTGTATGTCGAGCCCCTGCAGCGCTACCGCCCTATCCAACGTGACGCAACCCTACGGCCTTGTATGATGACTTTGGACTGTATGCGGACAATATATGACTTCTAGGGCTTGGGCCGCGGTTTCGCTTGGAGTCGCGCTGAGTTCGGTCTTCGCCGCCGGAGCCCAGCCCGATTTCGATGCGGCATCGGCGGGCAAGCTCATGGGTCAACACTGCGGGACCTGCCACAGCGACAGTCTCAAGACGGCTGGGCTCTCTCTCGAACGGATCGATCTCGCCGACATCGCCGGCCACGCCGAAGTCTTAGAGAAGGCCCTGCACAAGGTTCGATCAGGTGAGATGCCCCCCGTCGGGGCGCCGCGGCCCGAAGCGGATCTGTCCGCATCGTTCGTCCGCTGGATTGAGCAGCGACTCGACGCCGCCGCCGCCGCGAATCCTAATCCCGGCCGCCCCGATATTCATCGTCTTAATCGCGCCGAGTACAGCAACGCAATCCGCGACTTACTCGACCTCGATATCGACCCCGGTGATTCGCTGCCAGCCGACGATTCAGGCTTCGGATTCGACAACATCGCCGGGTTGCTTTCCGTCTCGCCTGTCTTGTTAGAGCGCTATATCTCAGCCGCCGCTCGAGTAAGCCGTCTCGCGGTCGGTAATCGCGACGTGAAGCCGTTTCGGGACCTAATCAAGCGCAACCGTGAGACCGATTTTTTGAATGCGGGTCTTGTGCGCAACGTTTTGCACGATCTGCCGTTCGGCTCGAGCGGTGGAACCTCGCTGCGCTACTACTTCCCGCTAGATGCTGAGTACTTGGTCACGATCGAGCTCGTAGGCGACAACGAGAGCGGTCCGGAAACGCATGAGGTGAGGATGCCGGTGCGAGCCGGCGCGCGGACCCTTGTTTTCGCGTTCCTGGCGGAATCCGCAAAAACCGAGGTCGCCGTTCCGTCGCTCAGCAGAGGCCGTGGCGGCGGCACCGTACCCGCCCCCATGGATGTTCGCCTCGAAGGAGCCCGGGTTAAGTTGGTTGATCTACGCGCGGGCAGTTCGCGTCGCCTCGCCAGCATAGCGATCGCGGGACCGTACCAAATCGAAGGCCCCGGAGACACGCCAAGCCGCCGCAAGATTTTCTCGTGCACCCCCACCACGAGCGCCGAAGAAGAGCCGTGCGCACGTAGAATTCTTACTCGGCTCGCTCGATACGCCTATCGCCGACCCGTCGACGACCCCGATGTCAGCGCGCTGATGGCGATCTATCAGATTGGGCGCCAGGAAGGCGACTTCGAAAAAGGCATCGAGAAGGCGCTTCAAGCGATGCTCGTTTCCCCGAGTTTCCTGTTTCGAGTTGAACGCGATCCAAGCGGACTTGCACCCGGAAGCGCATACGATCTCAGCGACGTCGAGCTGGCCTCGCGACTCTCCTTCTTCCTATGGAGCAGCATCCCAGACGAAGAGCTATTGGGCCTGGCGCAGCAGGGACGCTTGGGCGAGCCCTCGGTTCTTGAGGCGCAGACGCGCCGGATGCTCGCCGATCGCCGTGCGCAAGAACTAGTGAACAACTTCGCGGGCCAATGGCTTTACCTACGCAACGTCGATACGGCGAAACCTGACTCCGTAGAGTTTCCGGAATTTGACGGCGCCCTGCGCTGGGCGATGCGCCGCGAGACAGAGTTGCTCTTTGAAACGATCTTGCGCGAGGATCGTAGCGTTTTCGAACTGATCGGCGCAGACTACACGTTCCTCAACGAGCGACTGGCGCGGCACTACGGTATTGCCGGCGTCTACGGTCCGCAGTTCCGGCGCGTGACCCTAGACAACCCAAATAGAGGCGGTTTGCTGGGACAAGCCAGCCTGCTCACGGTGACGTCATATCCGAACCGCACTTCCGTCGTGCTACGCGGCAAATGGCTGCTGGAGAACCTGTTTGGCATGCCGCCTCCAGCTCCGCCCCCGGACGTCCCCGCGCTCGAGGAAAAACGTCCCGACGGCAAGAAGCGCACGATGCGCGAGGCGATGCAAGCTCACAGTGTCAACCCGGTCTGCGCAAGCTGCCATGTCAAGATGGACCCGCTTGGATTTGCTCTCGAAAACTTCGACGCAATCGGCCGCTGGCGCAGCGACGATGCGGGCTCGCCGATCGACGCCAGTGGAGTCTTTCCCGACGGCACCCGCTTCGTCGGTCCCGCCGAACTCAAGGGAGTCTTGTTGCGGCAGTACCGAGACGACTTCGTCGCCACGGTAGCGGAGAAAATGCTCACTTACGCGCTCGGCCGAGGTGTGGAATACTATGACAAACCGTCTATCCGGTCGATCGCTCGACGAGCGGCCCGCGACGGCTATCGGCTTTCGGACTTGGTAACCGGCGTGGTCACGAGCACGCCGTTTAGGATGAGAAGGACGCGAGATTTATGATGATTTTTAAGAAATCCGTGCCTCGCCGTACGTTTTTGCGCGGAGTCGGTGCAACGGTTGCGTTGCCTTTCCTTGACGCGATGTCGCCGGCCTTCGCTGCGCCGGTAAACGATGCGGCGAAGCCAGCCGTGAGACTGGGGTTCGTCTACGTTCCCAACGGAATCATGGACCTTAACGGTGAGTGGACTCCCACGAAGGCAGGAACGGATTTTGAGCTAGCTCCGACAATGAAGCCGCTCGAGGCGTTCCGTGAGCGGCTGACCATCTTGAGCGGGCTTGCCCAGGTGAACGGCCGCTCGCTTGGCGACGGCGGCGGCGATCATGCCCGCGCCGGCGCTAGTTGGCTGACCGGCGCTCATCCCACCAAGGTCGAGGGAGCCGGCATCTACGCCGGTGTCTCGGCCGACCAGATCGCGGCTCGTGAGCTTGGCAAGGCGACCCAGCTGGCGTCTCTTGAACTCGGCATCGAAGACGCCGGCGTCGTGGGCGGCTGCGACTCGGGTTATAGCTGCGCCTACACCAACACGGTTTCATGGCGGACTCCGACCACGCCAGTGCCAGTCGAAGACAACCCACGCCGGGTGTTCGAGCGGCTGTTTGGCGACGGCGACAGTAGCGACCCGACTGCTCAACTGGCTCGTCTCAGAGAGCACCGCACAATCCTCGACTTTGTCCGCGAAGACGTCGCGAGACTCTCCTCCGGACTAGGGGCGAGCGACCGAGGCAAGCTCGACGAGTACCTCGACGCCGTGCGTGACGTCGAACGGCGTATCGAGCAGGCCGAAGCCCGCAACGGTTCGGTCAATGTCCCGATGGTGCAGCGGCCAAGCGGTATCCCCGATGAGTTCGAGCCCCACGCCAAGCTCATGATGGACCTCAACGTGCTCGCTTTCCAGACTGACCTGACGCGCGTTTCGACCTTGATGATGGCCCGCGAGGGCAGCTATCGCAGTTACCCTGAATCGGGCGTTCCCGACGCGCATCACTCGATGACGCACCATCAGCACATCCCCGAGAGAATCGTCAATACCACCAAGATTAACGAGTACCACCTCAAGACTTTCATCCACATGCTCGAGCGCATGCAGTCCATACAAGACGGTGAAGGCACGCTGCTCGACCATTCGATGATCGTCTACGGCAGCAGCATCGGCGACGGCAATCAGCATACTCACCACGACTTGCCGACCATCATTCTTGGCGGCGCGGCCGGAAAGCTGAAGGGTGGCCGTCACCTGCGCTACCCCAGGGACACTCCTCTGAACAATTTGCTTTTGTCGTTGCTTGACAAGGTGGGTGTTCCCACCGAGAAGCTGGGCGACAGCACTGGCCAGCTCGATCTGCTCAGCGAGGTTTAACGCCAGACCCATGCCGTCACGTGTCTTGATCGTGTTGTTGGCGATTTTGCTGCTTTTCGGCCCAGGGCTGGACGCTGGCGATCTGTCGCTACTCGACGCGGTTAAAGCGCGGGATCACAGGGCGCTCGACGCCTTGCTGAAGCAGGGAATCAACGTCAACTCCGCACAGCCCGACGGTGCAACGGCACTGTCTTGGGCCGTCTATCAGCGAGACAGCGCTACATTCGAACGGCTAATGGCGGCGGGTGCAGATCCCAAGACTGCCGATGAGTACGGCGAAACGCCGCTGACATTGGCGTGCGCCCACGGCGACGCCGCAATGGTCGCAAAACTGCTCGCCGCCGGAGCTGACGCCGGAGCGGCGCGTTGGAATGGTGAAACGGCTCTGATGATCGCCGCCGGTGCAGGCAGCGTCGAGTCGGTAACGCTGTTGCTCGATCGTCGAGTGGACATCGCCGCGGTCGAATCGCGCAAGGGACAGAATGCGCTCATGTGGGCGGCGGCTGAATCGCGCTCAGACGTTGTTGAGTTGCTGCTAGAGCGCGGGGCGGATGCGAAGGCCGCCTCGAAGTCCGGATATACGGCGCTCGTTTTTGCCGCTATGGCGAACGACGCGAAATCAGTACAACGCCTGCTAGCCGCGGGTGTGGACGCAAAGTTCGTACTGCCTGACGGCACTGCGGTGCTAAACGCCGCCGCCGGTCACGGCAGCCTCGAAACAGCGTCGGCCTTGATCGCAGCAGGAGCCGACGTATCGACCGCCGACAAGCGTGGTAACACTCCGCTTCATTTGGCCGCGCAAGAAGCTGATCTGAAGCTGGTCAGAGTGCTGCTGGCGGCCGGTGCCAACCCCAACGCGCGCACGGATAAGACCGAAGGCGGCGGTCCGCGATCCTACTTTCGCGCGCCAAGCGGCGCAATGACTCCGCTGCTGCTCGCCGCCCGAACGGGTCGAGAAGATCTAATGCGCGTGCTGCTCGACGCGGGTGCGGACCCGAAAGCGAGAGCCCTCGACGGCACATCCCTGCTGATGCAAGCGGTCGGCAGCGCCAAGCCGGACTTCGTCAAGTTCGTCTTCACTCTAGACGGCGACGTCCACGCGGTCACCGACTCCGGCCGCACCGTCATGCACGCAACCGTGTCGGGGACTTCCCGCCGCGGCACTCAAGACGAAATTTGCGAAGTGATTCAGTTCCTCGCCGATCAAGGCGCCGAGCTGGACCCTGTCGACGGCCGCGGCTACACACCCATCCGCATCTCCGACATCATCCCGATCGATAAGGCCTCGTTGCTGTTCCATAGGCTGATCGTCGCCTCAGGCGGTATTCCAAAAGTAATGCCGTCGGATCTTCTGTAGCATCTGACTTGGGCCTGCTGTGCCTATCGTTTATTCCATCGGGACGAAAAAGGTTGAATTTTCACAGACGATGAGCCTGATCGCGTAAGGTCCCAAAACTCGAACGTACGCTAAGTGATTTGCTGAGTGTGATTTGCGGACGGTAGACGAATGGGTGTCGAATGGTGTTTGTGGGACGCTCGCATGCTAGGTTTGTGGCTTCACGGAACCTCGGGGCCCGTGGAGCCGGCGGTGACTTGACTGTATCGTCAGGGAACTCGTCGGGCACATCATGCTCAGCGCGATTCTCGACATTCATGAAATTCCCACCTCGGGCGGGCGGCTACTTGTCGCTATCGAATATTTCGTCCACGTTGAAAACATGGAAGTTGCGGATCTGAGCTGGTAGCCTCGAAGGTCCATGGGTAACGTTGTTATTTCCCTGCTGATCGGACTTTCGGCGAGCTTGCGGAGCCGTGCTGAGTTGCAAACCGAGATCGCCGCTCTGCACCATCAAGTGCGGATATTGCGGCAGCGTAGTGGAGCACGACCACGGCTGCGCCTGAGCGATCGAATCTTCTGGGCATGGCTGTCGCGCCTGTGGTCGGGCTGGCGCCGCGCCCTGGTGATTGTCAAGCCCGAGACGGTTTTGGCTTGGCATCGCCGCGGCTTCCAACTCTATTGGCGATGGAAAAGCCGGAATCGAGGGCCGGGCCGGCCGAAGGTCTCGCGGGACGTAAGGGTACTGATTCGAAAGATGTGTCTCTCGAATCCCGGCTGGGGCGCTCCGCGCATCCACGGCGAATTGCTCAAACTCGGAATCGATGTCGGCGAGACTTCGGTGGCACTCTACATGGTTCGGGGAAGGAAGCCGCCGTCGCAGATCTGGCGCACATTCCTCGACAATCATCTTCGGCAACTCGTCGCCGTGGACTTCTTCGTCGTGCCCACGCTGACGTTTCGAGTCCTACTTGTATTCGTCGTATTGGCCCACGACCGCCGCCGTCTATTGCATTTCAACGTTACTTCCCATCCCACCGCGGAATGGACGGCTCAACAGATTCGCGAGGCGTTTCCGTGGGAGACGGCTCCCCGTTTTCTGCTGCTCGATCGGGGTGGAATTTATGGCAAGGCGTTTCGGGACTGCGTGATAGCGATGGGCGTCGAAGAAGTCAAAACCGCACCGCAGAGCCCATGGCAGAATCCTTACGCGGAGCGACTGATCAGCTCGATTCGCCGTGAGTGCTTGGGCCATGTGATCATCTTCAACGAGCGATCGCTGAAGCGCATCTTGCGATCGTATGTCGATTACTATCACAATTTCCGGACTCATCTCTCGCTCGGCAAGGACGCGCCAACGACGAGAGAGGTTCAGCCGCCGGAGCTTGGCCGGGTCATCGAGATGCCGGTTGTCGGCGGGCTGCATCATCGCTACGAGCGAAGAGCGGCTTGAGCGACGATGTCTACTCATCCTTCGTCAGCGCATTGCATCTGAAGAAGAGGCTCGCCGAAACCACGGCTACACACCGAGATTCCGCACGTTGGATTCGTGGCTGAGGCTGTCGACCGCCGACTTCGCATCTGACAAGCGATCGACAGTTGCCCGATCGGGCTCATCGGTTCCAGAATTCGGCCTAATTTCGTCCATATGGAATAAACGGTAGCCACAGCCCCGAAACCTCCTCTGCCTAGCTCAACCCGATTGTCTTAAAAGCCAGCGAACGGCGTTCTGCTGCAACTTCACGTATTCCGGATTCCACAGCACCTTGAGCAGGTGACCGGGCGACATGTAGCAGATCCTACCCTCGCCGTAGTCGTAGGCCCATCCCCCCGGGGCTTTCGGCCCCATCTCACGGTAGTCGAGGCCATCTTCGTTGACCGTCTCCGAGAAGATGTGCCCTGGATCCTTGTCGTACTCCATGTAATGCTGCTCGTCGGTGACGATGAAGTCGCTCACGCCTTGGGTTATCGGGTGGTTCGGGTTCGTGACCCTAACCTTGAATGTGCGGATCGGCGGATGCCCAGCGTAGGCCGCTCCCAACACATCGCGGAATTCAGGGTCGGTGAGGCCGACGTGAGTCACGTTATGCAGGAACAGCGCCGCGCCGCCGTTCTCGACGAACGCGCGAACCGCCTTGCCCTGCTCGCGCTTCATCCAGAAAGCCGGCTCCGCTTTGCTCTCCGGCACCGGCGGCTCGGAGATCAGCTCCGGCTTGCCCGTCACGACCCAGGCGGCGTTCGTCGTCTCGTTCGGATAGCCGTTGGGCCAAATCATGCCGTCTCGCAGAATGATCAGCAGCTTGTAGCCCTCGATGGTCTCGGCTGTAAGCCGCTTCGTCTCGTCGCAAAAGTCGATCGAGATGCCGAGCGGCTCGGCGATCGTTTTGCTCAGGCCCGCCCGGATGTAATCTGAGTTGTGATAGCGGTCGCCGATTAGCGCATAGGCGTCGGCTTTGGCCGGCGCGGCTTGGCCGACCGGGTCGGGGGCTTCGATCTGGCCGCAGGACTGAGCTCCCAAGGCTGCTCCAAAGGCGGCCAGAAAATTACGTCGCGAGTCTCTCATTGGATGTGAGAATTGTACCGCCGAGTACCACAAACGCTTCAGAGCGCCGGTGACCTGCCCACCCAGGTTGGGAGAAGCTAGAAGCGCGTTGAGCACGGTGCGCCGCCCCGCCTGGGTCAAACGTTGAGAGGCTCAAGGTCAAGTGGTCCGGTCGAGTTCCCCAGCCTGTCGATTGGAACGCCCATTTTGTCCAGCAGGGTGAGGTGGAGGTTGGCTAGGGGCGTCTCCTCGCTATACCTTGTATGGTGACCGCCAGGTCCGGCTCCTCCTCCAGCGAGCAAGATGGGCAGGTCGTACGAGCCGTGCGTGTTGCTGTCGGACATCCCGGCCCCGTAAACGATCATCGAGTGATCGAGTAGCGTTCCGTCACCATCAGGCGTGGAGGCAAGACGCTTGACGAAATCCGTGAACAGCTCCATGTGGTAGCGGTTGATCTTACGAAGCTTTTCGAGCTTCGCCGGATCCTTCTGGTGGTGCGAGATCGGGTGATGGGCGTCGGGAACGCCGATCTCCGGGTACGTGCGGCCTGTGATCTCGCGTCCCATCATGAAGGTTGCGACGCGCGTCAGATCGGTCTTGTAGGCCAAGGCGAGCAGGTCAAACATGAGCTTTGCGTGCTCTCCGAAGGTCGTCGGGATGCCGGCGGGCTGTTCGACAACCGGCAACTCACGGTCCCTCTGCTCTTCCGCCATCTGAATGCGCCGTTCGACATCGCGCACGGCTTCCAGGTACTGGCTCAACTTGGCTCGATCGCTGTCCCCAACCTGGCGCGAGAGATCGTTAGCGCGTTCAGTAACCGAATCGAGTAAGCTTGCGTCCCTCGCTAGCCGCGCCCCACGGACCTCTGGGTCCGTGCTGCCGCTGTCTCCAAACAGGCGCTCAAAAACGACACGCGGATTGATCTCCATCGGTAAGGGTGTGGTCTCGTTCGCCCACGAGATCGTGTTCGTATAGGCGCAACTGAAGCCCTCGTCACAAGAGCCAGCGAAGTCGCGCCCGTCGAGCCCGAGTTCAAGCGTCGCCAGTTGCGTCTTGCGCCGAAGAACGCGACCCGCGATCTGGTCCATCGAAACTCCCGCGTGAAGGCTTGAGCCGTCGTCGCGTTGCGATACCACGGCAGTCAGGAAACGTGTGGACGCACGGGCGTGCGGCCCTTCGGCGTCGGGGCCGCGCATGCCGGAAAGCACCTGTACCTTGTCGCGAAACGGTTCGAGCGGCTCAAGGATCGACGGAAGCTCGAACTTGGTCCCCTCAGCCGTCGGAGTCCAGTGGGGCATCATCATCCCATTGGGCACGTAGACGACGCCTAGCCGGCGTGGAGCGTTCGCGCCCGTCTCACGTAGCGGCGTCGCCGCCGGGACCATCGAGTCAAGCAGTGGAAGCGCAACGGATGCGCCGAGCCCACGGAGTACCAGCCGGCGTGGGATGGCCTTCTTAGTGATCATCATCGCTTCGACCTCCGCATACGGAACGGTGTACTTTGTACGATACCAACGATAATAGACGACCAGCGATAGTCATCAGCGGCCGCGTCGCGTACCACGCCCCGGATGGCGGGGCGATCGTAGGATTTCGCGCCGCGGCCGACCGCGTACGCGAGAAGTTTTTCCGTGAGGGCGCTGACGAACTGCTCACGGCGCTCCAGCAGCAACCCGCGGAGCCCGCCAGGCCCGTCGAAACGCGCGCCGCCGGGAAGTGAGCCCGCCGCGTCGACCGGCAATCCCGCCTCGGCGGTATCACGCCATTTGCCGACTGCATCGAAGTTTTCGAGCGCGAATCCAAGCGGGTCCATGGGCGCGTGGCATGCCGCGCAGGCGGGGTTCTCCCGGTGCTGCTCCAGCCGTTCACGGACCGTCGCCGGCTCTCCGGTTTTGCCGCGGGCAGGCAGATCGGGCACGTCCGCCGGCGGAGGGGGCGGAGGGGCGCCGAGGAGATTCGCAAGGATCCATTTGCCGCGAAGCACGGGAGAAGTTCGGTTGGGGTAGGACGTGACGGTGAGCAGGCTTCCTTGGCCCAGAATGCCGCCTCGGCGCTCCGCCAGTTCTGCACTGAGTTTCACTCGGCGGAAGTGACTGCCGTAAACGCCTGGAATTCCGTAGTGCTGCGCTAGACGCTCGTTGGCAAAAGTGTAGTCGGCGTCGAGCAAATCCATCACACTCCGGTCTTCGTCGAGCAAGCTTGAGACGAAAAGCTCGGTTTCTCTCAAGAATGCCTCGCGGAGGTTCTCATCCCATTCCGGAAATGTAGCCCCGTCGGGAACCACGCTCCGAAGATTCCTGAGGTACAACCACTGGCCGGCGAAATTCGCGACCAACGCCTTCGAGCGGGGATCCGCGAGCATCCGTCGAGTTTGCTCCTCGAGAACGGCTGGCTGACCAAGCCGCCGATCCTGTGCGAGATCGAGCAGTTCCGCATCGGGAATGCTGCTCCACAAGAAAAACGACAACCTCGACGCCAGCTCGAGATCGCTGAGCTGGTAGGCGGCGCCCGGGGCCGCGTCGTCTGGATCCCGCTCGATCCGAAAAAGGAAATCCGGCGATATCAGCAGCCGCTCAACTGCAAGCTGGATCCCGGAGTCGAAGCTTCCGCCGCGCCGCCCATTGCGATAGAACTCCATCAGAGTGATCAGATCCGCCGGCGCCACTGGTCGTCGGTACGCGAGCCGAGCGAGCGAGGTCAGAATCTCACCTGCGCAGGTCTCTTCGTCCGCTGTCGCCGCGCACGTTGTAAGAATTCTTCGGCTGGGCGTATCGCCCGGCCCGTGACTTTCGAACGGACCTGTGATGGTCACGCGCTCAACCGCTGCGTTTCCGTCGCGCATCTCGTTCACCGCCGAGGCGAAAACCGATTGGCGCGGCTGCAGAACGCCCTCCGGCTCGCTAAACTTGCGAACGAACGAGACCCCTATCAGATGCAGCCCCGCCGTTGCCTGCAATCGCAGCCGCAGGTTCGAATCGGCGAAGAGCATGTACTCTTCCCATTGCGGGTCGCCGAACTGATTGCCCGCGTAGCTGGCGGGCGCCTGTACGCCGTCTGGCTCTTTCCCTCCAAAGCTGAAGGTCTTCGAGCGAACGCCGTCAAAGCGAACTTCGAGCTCGTGACGAGAACCCATTCCGCGAACGTAGTTGACATAGTTGCGGTGCAATCGGAGTTCAAGGTCGTATTCTCCTGTTACAGGGAAGTAGTGCCGCGCCGCTAAGCCGCCGCGGGAGCCGAACGGCAGGTCGTCGCTCATACGGTCGTCCTGCCGCAGCAGGATCGGCACGTAGTAGTTTTTCGATGCCGGCGACAACGGGATCTGGCCGAGGGCGAGCCGGGCCGTCTTGCGCGCCGCCGCGAGGTAGCGCTCCATCAATGCGGGCGACACGGTGAGCGCCTCGGCTATGTTGTCGAAGCCGCTTTCGCCGATGTCGTCCGCGGGCAGCAAAGCGTTGACGTCGACTTCGAGGGCAAGCAGGTCTCGTACAGCGTTGGCGTATTCGGCGCGATTGAGGCGATGAAACGCTTCAGTTCGCCCAGGGTTTGGATGGGCGGCGGCGTGCTCGTCGATCTGGGATTCAAGCCACCTAGCGAGATTGTCGTAAGTCTTATTTGCCGGCCGTGGTTTGCCAGCGGGAGGCATAGTCCGGGCGCGCAGCTTGGCTACAACCTTCTCCCAACTCTCGATTTGCTCGCCAAGCTCCGACAGATCAAGCTCGTTCAGGTTGAGGTTGGCATTGCTGAGCTGGTCGCTGTGGCACCCGACGCAATAGTTGTTCAGGGTCGCCTGAAGCAACGAAGTGTCGGCGCTCGCAACCGCGCTGAATAGTATGACGGACAGGTAGGGAATCGGCGAGTGTTGCAACATATGCGGGTCGGCCCCTGTTGATTCTACGCCAGACCCAAGTCCGGCGGGACCACGCCAATCTTAAGCCCACCCCCCCGCCAATGCAAAACAACGCTCCCCGCGACACCTTTTCGGGACTCACCTGGTGCTACACTCTGCCGCAGAAGCGACCGCAAGATGAAGATGAAGATGAATCGGCGCAGTTTTCTGGGGGCTGGAATCAGTGCGGGCCTTGCCGCGGCTCCCCAACTCGCTTTCGCAACGGCCCAACAGGCAAAGGGATTGAAAATGAAAATCACCCGGCTCGAAACAATCGTTCTCGATAACATCGACCCCCCGATCGGGCATCGGAAGTGGCTGTTCATCAAGCTGCACACAGACGAGGGGCTCGTCGGACTTGGCGAACGCGTATCAGGTGGCGTCACGAACCTGAAGCCCCAAGTCGAGCTGCTCAACGATCTTTGCGATCGCTTCGTCATCGGCCAGAGCCCATTCGACATCGAGAAGATCTGGCAGACGATGTACACCAGCGTTCACGACTACCGGCATCCGAGTCTCTACTCCGTTCCGGCGTTCTCGGCGATCGAGATGGCGTGTTGGGATCTAGTCGGCAAGGCGACCAATCAGCCGATCTACAACTTACTGGGAGGCAAATACAACGAAAAGCTGCGAGCCTATGCATACCTGAACACAGCGGGAGTGTGGGAGCGGCCCGAGCTAGCCGGAGAGCGTGCCGCCGAGCTTGTGGCTGACGGCAACACGGTGTGCAAGCTCGACCCGTTCCGGCCGATCACAGGGCCGCCGAAGGACTATTCACTCAAGACAATCCGACACGTAGCGAAGATCTTTCGGGCGATGCGTGACGCTGTCGGCGATGACCTCGAAATCGGAATCGGGACCCATGGGCAGTTTTCCACAGCCGGGGCGATCCGCGTCGCTGGCATTCTGGAGGAATTCGACCCCTACTTTTTCGAAGAGCCGGTTGCGCCGGAGAACGTAGACGAGATGGCGCGCGTGGCGGCCCATACAAGCATCCCGATCGCGACTGGTGAGCGCCTTGTGACGAAGTTCGAATTCGCCAAGGTGCTCGAGAAGCAGGCCGCCCAGGTCATCCAGCTCGACGTCGGACAGTGCGGCGGAATCCTCGAGTCGAAGAAGATTGCCGGCATGGCGGAGACGCACTACGCGATGATCGCGCCACACATGTACTGCGGTCCGGTGTCGGCGGCAGCGGCCGTGCAGCTCGATACGTGCTGCTCCAACTTCCTTATTCAGGAGTACAACACCAACGACCTGCACCGGGACGTCTTCGTCGAGCCGATGAAGTTCGAGAACGGGTTCATCGTCCCGCCGACAGGGCCGGGCCTGGGAGTAGAGCTCGACGAGGCGGTGGTGAAAAGGCAGCTTGCCGCTTAGCTCAAATGGACAATCGAAACCGTTCGAACAAGTCGGCGAAGGTGACTCTTTGCTGTAACATGGCGGCATGCCGCGCCGTTCGCAGATGTTAAGCAGACAGCGCGTCTGCGTAGCGCTTGCGGCGCTTGTGTGGTCGACCGCGGGTCTTGCCGAGGAGTCCTCCGGATTGATCCGGGCAGTCCGCCAAGGGAGAATAGCCGAGCTTCAATCGCTCTTGCGCGGCTCGACCGATCCGAACACGCGCCAAGCTGACGGCGCGACCGCCTTGCACTATGCGGCCCACAGGGACGATCTGCAGGCCGCCTCGCTGTTGATTGAAGCTGGAGCGGATACGAACGCGGCAAACCAGCTTGGTGCCACGCCCCTGTGGTTGGCGGCCGTCAACGGCAGCCCGGAGATGATTGAGCTTCTCTTGCAAGCCGGAGCCGACCCGAACGTATCTCTGAAGCTGGGAGAAACGCCGCTGATGGCGGCATCGCGGGCCGGCGCCCCATCAGCGCTCGACCGGATCCTCGCGAACGGAGCTGAGGTCAACGCCGCCGAGATCGAGCGGGGCCAGACTGCTTTGATGTGGGCTGTCGCGCAAGGCCACGCCGAGGCGGCGCGCCTGCTCATCGCCAACGGCGCGGACCTGCACGCTCGAACCAAGGTCTACTACCAGCTTGAAAACACCGCGGGAAACACGAATTCCAGCGGAAACTTCAGAATGGCCCGCGGCGGTTCGACGCCGCTGCTCTTCGTCGCGCGCAACGGTGATATCGCAACGGCGAGGGTGCTACTTGAAGCCGGCGCCAATGTAAACGACACGTCGGCGGCCGGCGAGAGCGCGTTGGTTATGGCGGCGCACAGCGGTCATGGGCCGCTTGCCATCTACCTACTTAAACAAGGCGCGGATCCGAATGCGGCCGAAGCCGGCTATACCGCACTGCATGCTGCGGTTCTCCGGAGTGACCACGCGCTAGTCGGGGCGCTACTCGGCCATGCCGCCGATATTGACGCGCGCCTCGAGCGCGGCACACCCGGCCGCAGGTTCAGCGCGGACTATTCTATCCGCGCGCAACTCGTTGGCGGATCCGCATTTTGGCTTGCCGCGAAGTACGGTGAACTGGAAATCATCCGTACCCTAGCCGAGCGTGGCGCCGACACCTCGATCAGGCCAAATACTGGAGTCTCGGCTATTCAAGCCGCAATGGGTTCTCCGGGTGGGTCCCTCGAGAATCGCCGTGATCGCATCGGAAAAACGCCTCCAGATCCGCTCGTAGAAGAAGAAATGACGCTCGAACTCTCGCGGTTCATTCTCGACCTCGGCGCGGATGTCAACACTGCGGACATGAAAGGCAACACGGCTCTCCACCATGCCGTTCTGAAGAGATTCAAGAAGGTGATCAACTTCCTAGTGGCGAACGGCGCCGACATCAGTCCTGCAAACGTCAGCGGACAAACGCCACTAATCCTAGCCGAGACGGTTCAGAGTATTCCCGGGACGAATGCACTCAAGGGGAAGCGCCCTGAGATCGCGGCGCTACTGCGGCGACTAGGTGCGACGAAGTAAGCTCTGTGCGATAAATCTCCTGACATCTTTGGCGGGCGGTCCCCGCTGCCCTAACAGCGATCCCACGCGTTCTTACGTGTGCCTATCGTTTATTCCGTTCACGGGCGTTGTTGCACGATTCAACCTTGGGGCGAGTTGAGCCGCTTTCCAGCCCCTGGTTCACGACGCCACCGCGTACGACTGCGGCCTGCCTAGCTCAGCCATCCGGTTGAGGATGTGGCACCCAATCGTGGCCTCTCTCGTTTGCGCGTCGCTGCTCCTCGCCCTCAGGCCGCCCCCGAGCACTGACTTGTATCGGAAGAACCCGTTCTCGACCCGCGCTTGCTGTCTGTAGCCCGACTCCTTCTGCCACTCTCGTCGTCCCACCACGCGAATCCTCTCCAGAGCCTCTTCTCGCTGCGACCATGGACCTTCCGTCGGCCCCGCCGACACCGCCGAGCGACGCGGCGGGATTACAATCGCGACGTCCTGTGTTCCGGCCACGCCGACCCGCTCGTAGATCGACCTGTGGTCGTAGGCCCCGTCCCCCGTGAATCGTCGGATGGGAATCTCGATTTGATCCAGCAGATCAGGGACGGTGGAGGCGTCGTCCGCGCTGCTCGTCGTGAGTTCGGCCGCCACAATGAACCCCTCGTCATCCACACCGATGTGCAGCTTGCGCCAGTCCCGGCGTTTCTTCGATGCCTTGTACTTGTGCGCGCTCCTTTCGCCCGATCCCAGGATCTTGAGCCCCGTGGAATCCACGATCAGGTGGATCGGGCCGTCGTGGGCTCGGGTCAGTGGAGGCAGCTTGACGATTCGGTTTCGCCGCGAGAGTGTGGTGTGGTCCGGGGCCCTGAGGTCGAGGTCCATCAAGTTGAGCAGCGAGTCCAGGAACCCTTCAGTCTGGCGAAGCGGCAGGCCGAAGACGACCCGCAGTGTCAACGCGGTCAAGATCGCGATGTTCGAGTAGCGCCGCTGGCCTCCGCGCAGACCGTTCTTGGGTGGTGTCCATGCGGCAATCGCCTCCTCGCTCAGCCAGATCGTGACGTCGCCGCGATTCCTGAGGCCACGCTCGTACTCCCTCCAGTTCTGGACTCTGTACTTCGTCTTGTACTTGCGGTTAACTCGACTCGACTTCGATGCGGCCATGACGTCGTTTCAATGCATAGGTAATGAAGAGCGAGTGTCCTCCTGGCGGGAATAATAAGTCGGGCGCGGCTGCCTTGGGCAGCGGCCCCGAAACCCAAACCCAGGAGGACAAAATGCACTATATCGGACTCGACGTTCACAAGAAAACCATCGCCTATTGCGCCAAGACGGCCGACGGCGCGATCGTTGACGAAGGCACGATCCAGGCGCTGCGCCCGGAGCTTGAAGAGTGGGTGTCCAGGCGACCCGCGCGCTGGAAGGGCACGCTCGAAGCCACTATGTTCAGCGGCTGGATCTACGACACGCTGGAACCCCACGCCGCCGATCTAGCGGTCGCGCATCCGGCATCGCTGGAAGCCATCACCCGCGCCAAAAAGAAGAGCGACAAACTCGACAGCCGCAAACTTTCCGATCTCACCCGCATCAACATGGTGCCGCGTGTCTGGATGCCGCCGCGCCAACAACGCGAGCTGCGCCGCCTGCTACGCTTTCGCAACCGCCTCGTTCAACAAGCGGTCTGGAACAAGAACCGTATCGCCACGCTGTTGATGGAACTCGGCGAACCTTACACCAAATCCAAACTCCACACCAAGAAATACTTCGAGCCCTTCGGCGATCAACTCGAAGCCTGCGAAACAGACCTGTTGCTGCTCGGCGTCAGCCGCGATCGCGTCGAGGCGACACTCTCGATCGTGCGCAAGATCGAGAACAAGTTGCTCACGCATGCACTACTCGCCAAGCGCGTCGAGTTGCTGCGCACGATCCCCGCAGTCGGCGCGATCACCGCGCTGACCTGGACATTAGAGATCGGCGATGTCAAGCGCTTCGGAAAGATCGACCAGGCGGTGAGCTACTGCGGACTGTGTTCGCGCTTGGACGAGTCGGCCGGCAAGTCGCGGCGCGGCCCGCTGTCGAAACAACGTAACGGACACTTGCAACACGTGCTGATCGAGGCTGCGAAATTGGCGCCGCGCTGGAACGAGCAACTGGCGCGGCTGCACGCGGACGAAGTCGCACGCGGCCACCGCAACCAGGCGACGGTGGCGGTGGCGCGCAAACTGGTAGCGCTGTTGTTGGCGGTCGAACGTCGCGGCACGGGCTACGAGCGCCGCGAGTAACGAGTTGGAAACGACGATTTCCCGCCGGGCCCCGCCGTGAGGGGACTGCGTGAAAGCCCGCGGGTGAGTCGACGCCAAGCGCGTTGTTTCGGGGCCGGCGGGATCTAGTTTTTGGGCCTCAACTGAATCTCCCGCGACGGCTCCGGCAAGGACACTTGTTGGCGCCCGAGGCGGCAAATGGATGTCTGGCCGCGTTTTTCAAACGGCGCCAAGTGACGCGATTCGGCAGGGTAATCGTCGTGGACTGAGAAGCCGCAACTTCCCCGTGGGAGAGCGCCGCGTTCGCCCGCGAACCGTCCAGGTACGCGCCGGCGCGGAACCTGTCAACCGTTCGCTGCGCCGCGTCCTACGGACGCGCAGTGGACAGAACCCGCCCCGCCGCGAAAAACCGACCTAATAAGCAGGCGAACCCAGCTTGTGGCCACCCGAAAATGCCTGCCGCCATCTATTCCTTGACAAATACCTATCATGGATGTCCCCTCTATCTTCATGATGGATCGGGACCCCGAGGAGATGTCAGCGAGGGACCGAAGGGGATTCCTGCACCAACGCCATGGCCTACGACAGTCGTCGGGAGACGCAGCTACCGCAACACGCTGACGCTGTTCCGGGACGTTGCTAAACGCATGAATCCAGCATGTTTCCCGCTGATTACCACGGACGGATTTGGGTTCTACGAAAAAGTCGTGCGGCGCGTGTTTGGGACGGCCTGTCTCTACGGCCAAGTAATCAAGACACGGCGCAAAGATCATGTTGTGAGAGTGGAACGAAGAGAGTTGCTCGGCACAGCCTGGCGGTGGGAACAGACATTGCGTGACTCCGAGGACTCAGCAAAATTGAACACGTCGTTCATCGAACGGCTCAATCTGACAATCCGACAGGGCTCAGCGTATCTTTGCCGCCGCACGCTCTGCTACGCGCGACGCCGGGAGCGTCTGGAAGCTCAGCTTGAGCTGCTGCGCTGCCACTACAACTTCATCCGGCCCCACCGGGCGCTGAGATTCGGACGGGAAATCAGGACGCCGGCCATACAGGCTGGCCTGACCAAGCGGCGGCTGACGTTCCGGGAGATCTTCTCGTCGACGGTAGTCCTTTTGGCATGGAAGAAGATCACGTGGGTGTTCGTCCGCTCTGTCAGTTCGGTCATTAACGACGAAACGCGAATGCCATTGGCGGCTTAGCAACACTCGATGGCGGAAGCACCGCTTGTTCTACAACGGCTTGCCCCGTCTCGCTGGCTCGGAACTCTTTCTTCGTCTTGGCGAATTCTCGTCGGCTATTGATGGCTAGGGTGCCAGCAGCGGCCGAGAGCGACGCCATATCGTTTCCAGATGACGACGTGGCGCGAGCCGCCAGGCTTGTCGTCTCGCAATTCCTCGCGAGCCAGGTCAGCGACGCCACGCTATCGAATTCTGTTTATGTCCACGAACGAGGCCCCACGCACCAAACCGGAGTACTCCACGAGCGCCTCGAGGTTGGCCGGCCCCGCCGGCAAGGCGACGCGTTCGAATCGCTCCGACTCAGCGCCTGCCGCAACGTCACGGACGACCTCCACTTCGCCGATCTTGAGTCGGGCCGTACCCTCGCTTGGCAGAGGCTCGGCAAACCGCAGGTTCAGGTCAAACTCGCCCGCCCCTTCGATCTCGACCGCCCAGTACCCAATCCCGTCCGGCTCGGCTCGTTGCTCACCCTCTCCCCGCCAGTCGAAGCGCGCCAGCGTTGCGACCTCCTCGTGCTCAGTTCCCAAGCGAATGCGCACTGGATCGAAGCCGCGCGTCGATGACACGTCGCGGAACCACTCCTCGTAGCCTTTTCGCATCTCAGCGACAATCTCAGGGCGCATGTCCGCGAGGTTGTTCGTCTCCCCCGGATCGACCGACATGTCATAGAGCTCGAAGGTCGCGTCCGGCGGAAACGGATCGGTGGCCTTGCCCAGCGGCTGGACGAGCTTCCAGTGCTGATTGCGCGCCGAGACGTTGCGGTTGAGCTGCGGTACGTCGCCGCGGTGATTCTGAATATAGATCGTGCGATTCGGCCAGTCTTGGGCGGCGCTTTCTCCAGTGAGCAACGGCAACAGGCTGACTCCGTCAAAGCCTCCGGCTGCGACGCCCGCAGCATCGAGCAGTGTCGGGACAACATCAATGTGCGCGGCAATTCTGTCGATCCGAACATTCGATTCGAAACCTGCGGGCCAGCGGATCAGGAATGGCACACGCGTGCCGCCCTCGTACGCACTCCCTTTGCGCTCTCTCAAACCCGCCGTGAATGTTTGCTGAGTCGGACCGTTGTCAGT
Source organism: Bryobacterales bacterium (assembly GCA_965247305.1). Taxonomy (GTDB): domain Bacteria; phylum Acidobacteriota; class Terriglobia; order Bryobacterales; family UBA6623; genus CATQHP01. The sequence goes on from OZ252030.1 coordinate 7,870,477, forward strand.
CAGGAAGATCACAATCGTGTTTTCGCGAAGCCCCAGCTCGTCGAGTTTTCCTAGCAAGCGGTCGAGATTCTCGTCGAATTCTGTGATCATGCCGTACACGCGAGCCGTTCTCTCCGGCAAGCCCATTTCGCGGTAAGGCTCCACGTACTCCTCGGCAATCTGAAAGGGCGAGTGCGGCACGTTGGTGGCCAGATATCCGAAGAAGGGCCGATCCCGATTCTTTTCGATGAACTCGATCAAGCCGTAGGTGAAAATCTTGGTGCAGTAGCCGGTGTACTTCTTCGACTCGCCGTTGTGCTCAAGCACGGGGTCGAAGTAAGTGTTGCCGGGAGGGCCCGCCGGCTGTCCAATCCCTCCGCCGCGATGAACGAGCGATTCTTGAAACCCCTGATCCATAGGCCGGAGAGGGTAGTTATCGCCTAAGTGCCACTTACCGAATATCCCGGTCGCATAACCCGCTTCGAGCACCCACTCCGCAAGGGTAACGGCTGACGGATCGAGGAACGTCCGGCCGAGATAAGTGTCGATCACGCCGTTGCGGTACCCATATTGGCCGGTCAGAAGGGCCGCCCGGGTGGGCGCGCATTTCGGATCGACGTAGAACTGGGTCAGCTCGACGCTCTCAGCGGCAAGGCGGTCGAGAGTCGGGGTCTTGATGTAGGGGTTGTTGTGAAAGCCGACCTGCGCCCAACCCTGGTCGTCGGTCATCACGAGGATGATGTTGGGCCGCTCGATTGGGGCTTTCGAGCACGCCGCAAGCAGGCAAACCAAGCAGAGGAGGAACCGTAACACGACCTCCAGTAAAGGTGAGGCCTTTCAGTGCCTTCTGGCCTTCCGATGCGGTGTGCTGGTTCGCTTCTCAGTCCAGGACAGCGAGATCTCCTGTGCAACCGTTTTCCCCATCCTGTTGCAGGAATGGTCTGTGAGTGCCGACATCCCGGACGCCAACGGACCGTCGCTTGAGTCGGCCACGCATGACATCGCGATATCGCAACAGTTTCCAGTTCATCGCCCGTAAGTCGCTATTGGTCAATGGGTTAGGGTGGTTCGGCCCTGGAAGCTTCCTGGATCTAGCTCGCCAACACCCTGATTGTTCCAGCGGTGCGACTCGCCGCTATGGAAGCAGCCTCACCGTTCAATGGCCGCCTCTCGATGCGGTGACGATCGCTCCGCGATGTCAGGCGGGCCTCGCGGGCCTGAGCCTTGAGTGCAGCCGCCGCCCGTCCGGCCTACAATATCGATTGCATATGTCGCTTCATCGCATCCAACTCGTCTTCCTGGCGGCGCTTCTCGCGACCGCGGCCTCGCCCACCCTGGGTCAGAGTCCCAGCGTGATCTTCATCCTTGCCGATGATCTTGGCTACGGAGATCTGGGCTCCTATGGTCAGCAGCTCATTCAGACGCCACGCTTAGACCGCATGGCCGCGCAGGGTCTTCGGTTCACCGACTTCTACGCCGGCGCAACGGTTTGCGCTCCGTCCCGCTGCGTGCTGATGACCGGCAAACACTTGGGCCACGCGCATGTGAGGGGCAACGCCAGCGGCGCCGGCAGCATGATCATGCAGTCGCTGCGAGAGGAAGACGTCACCATCGCCGAAGTGATGCGCGCCGCTCGCTACTCAACCGCCTTGATCGGCAAGTGGGGCCTTGGCGAGCTCGATGAGCCAGGGCACCCTTTGAATCAGGGGTTCGAGACGTTCTACGGCTATCTCAATCAGGTGCACGCCCACAATTACTACCCTGAGTTCCTTTGGCGTGGTCGCTCCCGCGAGTCGCTCCGGAACGTCGTTGAGCGAGAAAGGGAGTATGGTGGCTTTCGCGGGGGCTGGGCTACCGAGCGCAAGAGCTACAGTCACGACCTGTTCATGAACGAGGCGTTGAGCTGGATCCGGAGTCACCGCGAGGAGCCTTTCTTCCTCTATCTCCCCCTCACCATTCCGCACGCGAACAACGAAGCGACGCGAGGCGTTGGAGACGGTGCCGAGGTTCCGGATCACGGGATCTATTCCGATCTGCGTTGGCCGGAGCCCGATCGAGGGCAAGCCGCGATGATCACTCGCATGGATCGCGGAGTCGGGAGAATTCTCGATTTGCTTGTCGAGTTGGACATTGCAGAAGACACGCTCGTACTGTTTTCGTCGGACAACGGACCCCACAACGAAGCGGGCCACAATCCGACTCGCTTCAACCCTTCCGGACCGCTGAGAGGGATGAAACGCGATCTCTACGAGGGCGGCATCCGAGTCCCGTTTCTGGCGTGGTGGCCGGGCGTGATTCAGCCGGGCAGGGTCTCCGACCACGTCGGCTATTTCGGCGATGTGATGGCGACGCTGAGCGAGCTGGTGGGCCAGCGGACTCCGGCGGGAACGGACTCCGTCAGTTTTCTGCCCGTACTGACAGGTAAAGGCGAACAGGCCAAGCATGAGTTCCTCTACTGGGAGTTCTACGAAGGCGGCTCGGCCCAGGCAGTCCGAATCGACAACTGGAAGGGCGTGCGCGAACCGATGCTCACCGGGCCAATCGAGCTTTATGACCTTTCCACCGACCCGGGCGAAAAATACAACATTTCCAGGAGCGCCCCTAAGGTCGTGGAAGCCATGGAGCAGATCATGGAGCGGGAGCACCAACCGCATCCCAACTGGAAACCGCCGACGGCTCGGTAGTCTCGACGGTGTCGGCTGCGGCGAACCGCCGGATCTAGGAGGGAGTTACCGGAAGGATCATGACAACGCGATTTACCGACAGGTTTCCGCGAATGGCAAGTAAGCGCCTTGCTTTGAGTGATTTAGTCCTGTTCGCGGTCGCGGAACTCTTCGTACCAGTTCGCGACGACGTGGATGGACGGGGGCTCTCGATCCGCGCTCACTGTTCGAATAGTACCGGCAGATTGACCGGCGGACTCGCGCTGCCTTCGAAATCGATGATTAGCGGCGCGGTCGGACCTCTGGGGACGAACGTCTCCGGGATCTGAATATTGACCTGACCCAGGCCGACGAAGAACGGTGCCAAGCCCGCAAAGAATACCTGGCTGGCTTCCCCTCCCACCGTGACGGTCGGAGCAATGCGCGCCGAGGCCAGCGGTGAGGCCGCGGAAGCCGCTCCGGTGGCCGGTGGGCTGCTGACGCCGCCAAGTCCGGTCACGAAGATGATCAACACATCGCCAGGCCTTGCCGGATTTGCGGCCGTTATCAATGCGCCGTCAGGGTGCCGTTGGACGATTGGCTCCCCGGTGCCGGGGTTGAGAAACACGGCCGGTGCAAACTCAGCAATCGTGGCCGGCTCAAGCGGGCTGTCCGCCCCGTTGCGGGATATTACAACATTGACTTGACCCGGCGAAGTGACCTCAAACGGTACCTGAAAGTTGATCTGATTCGGCGACTCGAAAAATAGCGGTGCTTCCCAGCCGTCGACGCGCACGCGGGTCTCGCCCAACTCGAAGGGCAGCGGCACCTCGCCCGCGATGGCGACGTCCGCAGCCAGGTCGGACCCGAAGATACTGCCGATGCCGCCGGGTGCGATCGCCGCTTGGAACTGCGCCGCGTCGACCACACCGCCCGATGAAATCGCGGGTGTGACCGGAGGCTCGACCCCGGTGCCCGACAAGGCGATCTCGACACGAGACTCGTTCTGGTCATCGCTAGCCAGAACAAGTCTCCCCGCGAATTCTTGCTTCGTGGTTGGCTCGAAGATGACCGGGAGATTGAACTGTTGACCGCCAGCAATACTGACCACGTTTTGTTGTTGTATCCCCTCGACCAGGAATGCCGATGGCGGACCGAAACGGAATGCTTCGCCATCGATGGTCACTTCGACATTCAACTCGCCGGCCCCTTGATTGACCAGTGGTATTTGAACTTCGGCACTCTGCGCAACAGGTGAGTCACCGAAGCCGACCGCGCCTGAATCGACGCCCACGAGGAGGATGGGCTGCTCGGGGTCGAGACCAACGGCGTTAAGGGATACGTCTACCGTGGGCAGGCTGGGGTCGTTCGTCGTAAGTACGAGCGTGGATGTATTGCTTCCGACGGTCACCGCTTGAAACTCCACCCGAAGGGCTGACGAATCCCCGGCCGCGACTTGGATTGGCAGCCTCGAAGCGACACGAAAGTTCGGGTTATCCGTGCTCGCGGATTGGATCAGGAGCGGACCGCTACCAGTGCTCTCGAACGGCACCCTGCCTTCCGCGAGTCGACCCACCGGACCGGAGCCGAGACCTACGGCCGCGTCGACAACGATCGACGGGGTCTGGTCAACGGCTACCGGGCAACGGTATCGCTCGCCGTGTGAAAGCCATCGGACGCGAGCACACGGAAGAACACATCGTCACCACCAAGGATTTGCGCTGGGTCGAAGGTCATGGACGATTCGCTGAGGCCCACCGCCAACGGAAGCCAAGACGCGCCCCCGTCTGAACTGTACTGCGCTACGTAGACCAACGCATCCCCGTCTCCGTCGGTCGCTGTCCAGTTAAGCGAGAGATTACTCGACGCGTCAACGACGGACCGGGTCTGCGGAGATGTAATGACGACCGTCGGGACCGCGGGGCTCGAAGAAATCGAATCCAGCTCGTTCGAACCGCTTCTCAACACAATCCTGTCGGCCTGTCAGCGCCGGTGTAAGAATCCCCGTATCGCCGGAATAAAATTCCCCACCCGTAGCTTGCGTCGGAGCCGACCCTGGAAGCAGGAGGTACAAGGCGCTGTTACGGAGTTCAGATGTGCAAGAAATCGAAGAATTAGTTCGACAAGGGGTGAGCCTCGCCAAGATCAGCGAGCTCACGGGATTTGACCGCAAGACGGTTCGCAAGTACTTAAGGCAGGACGATCCGACGCCCAGATACGGCCCGCGCAAGCCGCGTCCGTCCAAGCTGGATCGCTTCAAGCCGTTTATCGAAGACCGCCTCAAGGCCGGCGTCTGGAATGCCGTCGTGCTGTTGCGTGAGCTGCGAGAACACGGCTACTCGGGCGGCTATACGATCCTCAAGGATCACCTACAGCCGTTGCGAGAAGCCGCAACCACGGTGGCCGTGCGGCGCTTTGAAACACCCGCAGGCAAACAGGCTCAGGTCGATTGGGGCCATCTCGGCGAGATCACCGCCGACGGCAAGACTCGCAAGCTTTGGGGTTTCGTCTTCACGCTCGGTCACAGCCGGGCCATCATGGCCGCCGCGGCGACCGACCAGAAGCTGCCGACGCTGCTGCGCATGCACGAGGAAGCCTTCCGGCAACTCGGCGGCGTGCCGCAAGAGATCCTCTACGACCGCATGAAGACGGTCTTGGAGGGGGTCGACGAGCGCGGCGAGCTCAAGTGGAATCAAACCTTCAAGGACTTCGCCGACTATTGGGGCTTCACCCCGCGGGCCTGCAAACCTTACCGCGCGCAGACCAAGGGCAAGGTCGAATCGGGCGTCAAGTACGTGCGCCGCAACTTCCTGTGCGGACGCACGGCGACGAGCCTGGATGATCTCAACAACCAGCTGCACGCTTGGGTCTGGGAGGTCTCGAACCGGCGCGTTCACGGCACCACTCACAGCCAAGTGTTAGAGAGTTGGGAGTCTGAAAAGACCGCCTTGCAGTCTCTCGACAAGCGTCCGCCGTATCCCCTCGCGGACGCCGAGTCGAGGCGTGTGAGCCGGGACGCCTTCGTGGCCTGGCGCTCCAACCGCTACTCGGTTCCCTGGCAAGACGCCGGCGCCGAAGTCTCGTTGCGCGAACTGGCCGGCCGGCTCGAGGTATGGCGCGGAGCCGAGCGGATCGCCGTTCACGAGTTGATCGACGACCGCCACCAAATCGTTGTTCGCAAAGAGCATCATGCCGACATTCCGCTGCACGTCGCCAAGCGTCCAGGAGGAAAAACGTGCATTCACATCCAAGCCGGCGCACCCCAAGTCGAAGTGCGGCCGCTAGCGGCTTACGAAAGCGCCGCCGCCGGAGGTGCGCTGTGACCGCCATCGAACAGCTTCACGAACGGCTCGAAGCACTGGGGCTGAAGACCATCGACGATCGCTTGGAAGCGCTGCTTGAACAAGCAGCCAAGGCTGAACCGGCCTACGCCGACTTCCTGCTCGACGTCGTCAGCGCCGAGGCCGACGCTCGCCGACAACGCTATCTCAAGACGCGTCTACAGCTCGCGCATCTGCCCTATGTCAAGACTTTCGAACAGTTCGACTTCGACTTTCAACCATCGATCGACGAGCGCCAAATCCAAGAGCTGCGCACGTTGCGCTTCGTGCACGAAGCCTCCAACGTGATCTTCCTCGGGCCACCCGGCGTTGGCAAGACGCATCTCTCGGTTGCCTTGGCCGAGGCTGCGATCCAAGCCGGTTTCGGAGCCTACTTCATCACCGCGCACGACTTGATCGCCGATCTGTCGAAGGCCATCCGCGAAGGACGGCTACAACGAAGGATGCGCATCTACCTCGCGCCGAAGGTGCTGATCGTCGACGAGATGGGTTACCTTCCGCTCGACGAGCTGGGGGCGACGATCTTCTTCCAACTCGTCAGCGCGCGTTACGAACGCGGCAGCATCATCCTGACCTCGAACAAGAGCTACGCCGATTGGGGCTCGATCTTTTCCGACCCGATCATCGCCACGGCGATCCTGGATCGACTGTTGCATCACTCGACGACGGTGAACATTCGCGGCGAGAGCTTTCGCTTGAAGGAGCGCCGAAGAGCCGGTTTGCTCTCGCGGCCGGAAGATCAGTCCGGCGAACGGCCGACGGTCGATGCGGCTGACGCGGCGAGCCCTGGTCGCAAGAGCGGGGGAAGTGGAAGATGAGTTTTTTCAGGCATGGGCAAATCTATCGATCCGATGGGCGTTGGGCAGCGGAAAAGAAGCCGGGAGCGATCTCGGCCGCCGCTCCCGGCACTCATCGTCTCGCTGAGTTTGCGGCCGGGTATTCCTTGGCGGGTTGCTCTCCAGCATTGCCCGCCTCCGCTTCCCCGGCTAGCTCCATGCTTAGCAACACGGTGGTGGTCCACAAAACCACCACCGCAACCAGGGTGGGGAATTTTCAACCGGCGAAAACGGGATTTTTCATCCGGCCTTGACAGGCCGACGCATCAAACGGCAGACGCACGACGAAAGGCTGGTCTTGGCTGCTGGTTCCGCGACCGAAACAGGTCCCTGAAAGTCGAGCTCCCTGGGATTCAACATCGATGCAAATTGTTCCGCCAGCAGACCCGCTGGGAGCAGCACTCGCGGATTCAAGGCGGAAGGCGGGCTCTAGCGAACCGGATGCGGATCGGACTGTTCCGCTTACCAAGTAGAACTGTGCGGTGCTCTGCCGCGCCGAGTCAATGGAAAGACTCGAGGACTCCACACCTACCCGGCTCGAAGCCGAAGCAGGAGAGAACTGAGAAAATAGCGAACGGTAGGTCCCGGGATAAATCCATACTTTCTCTGGCGGTTTGCAGTTGGCTCTAAGGTCGCTCAAGGTAGTGAGGTCCTTGAGGATGGGGCCAGACGAGGGATCGACTCCAATGGCATCCGTACCCGCCGTGGACGAGGAGGGGCTACACCCGGACCCAGCGTCAACATCAAAAACCCTACCGATATTGTAGGCGAGGCTAACGCCCATTGCCGACTCGCTGGCGCTTCTGCCAGCATCGATGGTGACTACTCGTTTGGAAAAACTCAAGTCTAGAAATTCACTCTGAAGATTATTGAGTTCTTCTCCGCGCAGCCAGGCAACAAAGATCTCAATGTCGCCCGCCTCGATCAGACTTACGAATTGCCAGAAAGCCAGTTCTGGAGAAAGCTCCGTCTGAAGTGCCAAAACAGAGTCTGGCAGAAATAGCGGAGAGTAACTCATTCCCGAGAACTCGGCCAGAGGCAGGACTTTTCGAGACAGGCGATCGACGAATCCGATGTCCGGGCCTTCGCAGTCAGAGCCCCCACCGCAGATAACTATGTAAGCCACATCGAGAGTGCCTCTCTCGGCGAATGTAAACGTTGCGGAAGTTGAGTTGTTCGTCAACTCGGGCTCTGGAATTTCGGGCTCGTCTGACTGATCGAGATTGACCGTTGCTGTGAGCGCGAGGTTGTTCACTTGCGTCCACGCGCGAGGGAGCAGAAAGTTGGCCGAGCTGCCTAGGCGAGAGCGTGCGTCGGCGAGGTCAGCGTCGGGTCGAAGAGCCACTACCGTTTGAGTCTCGTCGAAGCCGGAGCCGGGTGTGTCCTCCAAATCCGGGCCGGCGACGCCGGCCTTTCCGGTAAGCCGAACCGACACGCTCTTTGCTTCAGATTTGCCGTCCGCTAGCGCGGCGTCCGAAACGAATACCCTCGCCATGGTCCGTTTGTCTTGAACTAGCGGCACGCCGTTATTTCCGTCTTGGACCACTTGGCTGACTTCGATGTGGCGAATTGAAAAGTCGACGTCGCAGGACGTTTCTTGGGCCTTTTGCCCCGATTCGCTCAAGAGAACCGAGCAAGTTCCGAGTGCGACTTCGAATCGAACGGGTTCCGACTGTGCCAACTCTTCATCATTCGGCCCCCGCAGAAACCCAGTGAGGAACAATGGCCCCGAGAACGGAAGATTCACGGCCAGCTTGGAGCTTCGGGTTCTCGCGCGGCCGGTATTTTCGACCGCAACTCGCTCGGAACTGGTGACAATGGTTCCATCCTGCCGTGAAAGGCTCATAAAGATTTCGCCGGCATCCTCCGTGCCCAGCAAGTACCGTATCGACGCAACGAAGTCCTGCTCCGAGCCTCCGTCAAGCGTTTGCCCTGGCGCCGGCGTGACGAAGAAGATCTCGATCGAGTCATGCGGAACCATCACCTGGTTCACGACGATTGGATTGGCCGTTGCAATGGAGACGCCCGGTACGTCGTTGACGCGCGTGGTGAGCCGACAATTGAAGGTCAGCGCGGTGCCGCGGTCAAGGAGTAGAAGTGGCACCGGCTCCAACGTAGCTGATGAAACTGAGATCGTTTGCCCAGGCTCGGCCGTTCTTGGAATAGTCCGAAAGACGCCGAAATCCCGCTCACCGCGTAGCTGTTCAGCGCCTGGAACTCCGTCTTGATTGAAGTCGACGTTGCTGCCCGCGACCGGCTCCTCGGCCACCGAGCATCTAATGAACGCGCCACGTCCCGCGGTTGGGTGGGCATTTCTAAAGCTATAGCTAATCGTTACGCTGACATCAGTAAAGGAATTGCCGAACGCGATGAACTGCGGCACCTCATAGATGTTGTTGCCTTCGGGCAAGAAAGTCTTGGTCGGCAGCTCAAGTTCGACGGCGCTGTCCCTCTCGGAAGCGCTGATCGTTATGGCCTCGAACGAAATCGAAGCGTCTACGATGTCTTGAGCGGAAACTGGAGCGACCCAGAGTGCGATGCCCCCCAGAAGCATTGGGAGCGTCCTCGTAATGTGTCGCCAGTTGGCTTCACCGACATACGCACTCGGGTCCGTCGGAATTTCGGCACGGCTGCTCCAGCGAACGCTCATGGTGGGCTGATTCTAGCGCTCGGTCGTACCTACTGAAAACAAACGTTGCCACAAACGATGATCCGAGAGCGTCCCAAACCCCCCGCCAATGCGCTCTAACGCCCTGTTTATAGGCATTTGAGTGATTTCAAGGCATGGTTGGGTCCGTGTGAAAATAATTAATAATATCTATCCGTCGGACGGATCGATTGAGCGATTTCGACGGGTCCCGGCGGTGGCGAGAACGTTCGTGACATCGCGATATCCCGACAGTAAAGTGTGGAACAGGACTTAAGCCTCTCGTTTTGAGTAGCTTAGTCCTGTTCGCGGACGGTGTGGATCTCTGGCTGGCGACCCTCAGTGCGCACGTCGCGTTCCACTAGCAGAAAGCGGCCTCGTCCCGGAGCAACGGCGGACTGCAGCCGGGCTATTCCCGTTCTCAAAAGCGCCGTGACTGAACAGCGCGTGTGGCTCACTCGGTCGGAATTGGGGCTCTACCGTCACTTCGACACCGTACAGCCTGTCCCCAGAGACGGAGAAAAGTTTCTTCCCGCTCGGGTTCCAGCGAACCTGTGCGCCGGCTCCCGGGCTACCGATCCGCGAACAGCCGTCGCTCGGCGCCGGCGACCAGAGTTTCGACCTCTCGGCTACATCAGAAAATAAACTTCAGACCGAACTGCAGATTCCTCGGACGCCCGGCGGAGCTGATCAAGCCAAAGTTGCGGTTACCGACCTGAGTGTTGGGACCGCCGAAGGCCGGCGTATTGAAGAAGTTGAACGCTTCGAACCGGAACTGGATCCGCATGTCTTCGTTAATCGGAAAATTCTTGTAAACCGAGAAATCGAAGTTCACCTGTCCGGGGCCCTCGATCAGATTCCGGCCGGCATTGCCGTAGGCAAAGCGTTCGTTCGGCGCGAAGGCCGAGGTGTCGAACCACTCGTCGAGCGACCGGCTGTTTCCATCCAGGCGCCAATCGCGTAAGACGTTTGGGCGGTTGGGGTCGCCGGAATTCGAGGGATTCCCCCTGACCGTCAAATTCGCTATCCTGCCGCTCGATGCGCTCGTGATACCGGCAACCACCCAGCCGCCAAGGACGCCGTTCACGACCGCGGGCGCATCCGTCATGAATTTCTTGTCACGGCCGAACGGCAGTTCGTAGACATAGCTGGCGACGAAACGGTGGGCTATGTGCTCGTCCGCCAGGCCCCGCTCGGCCCGCAAGTTGCGTGGATTCTGCGGCGCGAGTCCACCAGCGTTACCGCCTGAGTCGGCCGCTCCGCGCCCATCATTGATGGCCTTGGAAAAGATATAAGACGTCAAGAAGCTCAGCCCATGCGAATAGCGCTTCTCGACCTTGGTCTGGAAGGAGTGATAGTTCGAGTTGGCGCTGCGCTCCAGAATGCCCCATCCCGCTAGGGGTCCGATGACGACATCATCGCCGGGAACGAAGATCGAGTTGTAACGCCGTCGCCGGTTCACGTTTCCGGGGCCCGGCAGCGCCCAGTTGCCTTGGGTGCGGCGCGCTTCTTTGTGCAGCGTGTTCGCAAAGTACCCCACTTCCCACAACATGTCGCCGGGGAGCTGATTCTGAACGTTCAAGTTCCATTGCTGGGCATAAGGGAAGTGTCCCGCGAACTCCTGTCCGGAGATCGCGATGTTGCGTGCATTTTGGGGCGTAGCGAGACCGGGCTCCAGCCCGTCTACCAGCCGGATGGTGGGGTTGATTCGATCTGTTGAAATGTTCGCCCGATAATGAAAGGGCGGGTTGAGGGCGAGCACTCCTTGAAAGATGACGTTTCCGTAGTATACGCCATAGCCGCCCCGCACGACCGTCCTCTCGGTGGCCCGATAGGCGAAGCCGAAGCGTGGGCCGAAGTTATTCTTGTCGGTATTGACCAACGTCCGATCAAACCGTGAGCCTGTCGCTTGAGCCAAAATCAGCGTAGGGTTTTGAAGGTCGGCGAAATCTGGGTTGAGCTTGTGTTGATTGATGTCCTCCCAAGGCATATGCAGCTCGTAACGCAAGCCTAGATTCAAGGTCAGCTTTTGAGACACTCGCCATTGGTCTTGGATATATAGATCGTAGTAGGGCGCCCGCTCGTCCATCGTGGCTGTATTCGACACTTGCGCTGCAGACGCGGTGCCGAGTAACAGATCCGCCGCGGAATTCCCTTCCCGAACCGTCTCGGTGTTGCGGGTGTAACCGCCGTCGAAGGTAAAAACGCCGATCGATTGGCGCGGGTTGAACAGGAAGCGCGACAAGCGCTGAAAATTGAACCCGAACTTCACACTGTGCTTGTTATGGATCCAGGTGACGTCGCTGTTCACTTGCCAATTCCGCGAACCGATGTGGTTGGGGTTGAAAGGGCCGATACCGAGACTGCTGAACCCCGCCACGCCGAACTGCGCCATGCCGGGAATGACCTGATTGACTCCCTTCAAGCCCAACTCTGAATTCACGTTTCTGTCATCGCCAAGGGATGATTCCCGACGCGTGAAGATCTTGTTCCAACCGGCTTTCGTCGACAGAATCAACGTGGGCGAGAAAATATGATTCCATCCCAGCGCGACGTTGCGGCCGTTGTGACCAAAGTCGCTGGCGTTAGCTCCCCCGCCGAACGCCGGCGCCGGTAAGTTGGGCGATGAGGGCGCAAACAGGCGCTGCCAACTGTATCTGCCGAAAAGCGTGTCGTTGGCTCCCACGTTCTGGTCGATTCTCATATCCCAACGGTTCAGGTCTTCCGAATCAGCGGGATTAAACAGGAAGTTTCTCCTCAAGCCGGGCAGGTTCGTCGTCGGATAGAATGACGCCAGCTCAGCGCCAATGGAATCGAACCGAGAGGCTGGAATGACGTTGCCCGGGAACGGCTGGCGCTGGCCGGTGCCTGCATCATAGGTAGCGGGGTCATAAACCCTCGTTCCCGGCAAGAGCGAGGAGAAGTCGCCTCCAACCAAAGCGGGCGTGGGGATTGTACTCGTTACAGTACGAGACTCGCGAACTCTGCTCCCCTCGTAGTCCCCGAAAGCGAACGTCTTGTTCTTGATGATCGGGCCGCCGACGGAAAAGCCGTACTGGTTTCTCTTGAACGGCGGTCTCGGAGCCGTGGGCGAATCAAAGAAGTTCTTCGCGTCCAGCTTCTCGTTGCGCAAGAACTCGAAGACGGTGCCGTGCAACTCGTTTGTCCCCGATTTGATGCTCACATTCACCACGGCTCCTGCGGCTCGGCCGTATTCGGCGGAAAAGCCGTTGGTGGACACCTTGAACTCCTGAATGGCGTCCACGGACGGCTTGACGGTTTCCGCCTGGCGGCCCTGCGCCGCGTTCTGCATATTGTGAGAACGGCGCTGACAAACTAGACCACAGAACGGCGTTTTAAAGCCGTTCAAGGGCGGCGGAAAATTAGACCGCCCGGGTGGTCCGCTGGCATCCATTCGGTGTTTTGTGGAACACGGGAAGGATGTATCGCGTGGAGCTATATGCTCAAGTACGGCGCAGTGTCTACGTCGAAGGGCTGAGTGAACGCGAAGCCGCCAAGCGGTTTGGCTTAGCGCGGGAGACGGTGCGCAAAATGCTGCGCTACGCTGCTCCGCCGGGCTATCGGCGGAGCAAACCGGTGAGACGGCCGAAGCTCGAAGCGTTCACCGGAATCATCGATCAGATCCTGCTCGACGATCAGCAACAACCAAAGAAACAACGTCACACCGCGAAACGCATCTTCGATCGCCTACGCGAGGAGTACGATTTCAGCGGTGGCTACACGATCGTCAAGGACTACGTCCGCGAGAAGAAGCTCGGTGGACAAGAGATGTTCGTGCCACTGGCGCATCCGCCCGGCGACGCGCAGGCCGACTTCGGCGAAGCGGTTGTCGTTATCAATGGAGTCCAGCGCAAGGCGCACTTCTTGGTTGTCGATCTGCCGCACAGCGACGACGCCTTCGTTAAGGCCTTTCCCGCCGAGACGACGGAAGCCTTTTGCGAAGGACACAACGCCGCGTTTCGTTATTTCGACGGCGTGCCACGCAACATCGTCTACGACAACACGACGCTGGCGGTGGCAAGGATTCTCGGCGACGGCACGCGCAAACGTACGCGGGTGTTCAGCGAACTGCAGTCGCACTACCTGTTCGCCGATCGTTTCGGGCGTCCGGGCAAGGGCAACGACAAGGGAAAAGTCGAAGGGCTAGTGGGCTTCGCACGGCGCAATTTCATGGTGCCGATCCCGAGATTCGAGAGTTGGGAAGCCTTCAACGAACACCTCGAAGAGAAGTGCCGAGCCAACCGTGAACGGCGTTTGCGACGGCACACCGAAACCGTCGGCGAACGCTTCGAGCGCGATCGGGAAGCGCTCTTGCCCTTGGCACCGACAGCCTACGATGCCTGCGACAAACGCTCGACAAGGGTGACTTCGTTGTCGCTGGTGCGCTACGCGACAAACGATTATTCGGTGCCAACGCGTTACGGCCACCGCCAGGTCCTGATCAAAGCCTACGTGGATGAGGTAGTGATCTGTTGCGGCAGCGAAGAGATCGCCCGCCATCAGCGCAGCTATGAACGTGAAGAGTTGGTTTTCGATCCGCTGCACTACTTGGCGTTGTTGGAACGCAAGACCAACGCGCTCGATCAAGCCGCGCCGTTGGTCGGCTGGGAGTTGCCGCCGGAGTTTGCGAAGCTGCGACGACTGCTCGAATCGCGGTTGGACAAAGCGGGCAAGCGCGAGTACGTACAGGTCCTGCGACTGTTGGAGGACTTCCCCCTTGAGCACGTCGCAACGGCGGTGCGCCAAGTCTGTCTACTGGGAACGATTGGCTTTGACGCCGTCAAGCATCTACTGCTGTGCGCGATCGAGCAACGTCCGCCGAAGCTCGACTTAACGAAGTATCCCCACCTGCCGACGGCTCAGGTCGAGCAGACGTCGCCGGCATCCTATCTGGCGCTGCTAGCAGGAGCAAGCTGATGGCGAAGTCGAGAATGCTGCTGGAAACCCACCTGAAAGCGCTGCGGCTGCCGACCTTCCTGCGCGAGTACGACAAACTGGCTCGGCGCTGCGCCGCCGAAGGCTTGGACTTTCGGGACTTCCTACAGCAACTCTGCGAGCTGGAACTGGTCGATCGCGAGCAGCGGGCGACCGAGCGTCGCATCAAGGCCGCCAAGTTCCCGGTGACGAAGAGTCTCGACACGTTCGACTTCTTGGCCATACCCTCGGTGAACAAGAAGCTCGTTCTGGAGCTGGCGCGCTGTGAGTTCATCGACCGCCGTGAGAACGTCTTGGCGCTGGGGAACTCCGGCACCGGCAAAACGCATATCGCCTTGGCGCTGGGACTGGCAGCTTGTCAGAGCGGCTATCGCACACGTTTCACCACCGCCGCGGGATTGGTCCATGAACTGCTCGAAGCCCGTGACGAACGGCAACTACTACGGGTCCAGAAACAACTTGCCAAGCAGGATCTACTGATCGTCGATGAACTGGGCTATGTGCCGCTGTCGAAGACCGGGGCAGAGCTGCTGTTCGAGATCTTTTCGCAGCGCTACGAACAGGGCTCGACGTTGCTGACCTCGAACCTGCCGTTCACCGAGTGGACCGAGGTGCTGGGTTCCGAACGCATGACCGGCGCTCTGCTTGACCGGCTCACGCATCACGTCCATATCCTCGAGATGAACGGCGACAGCTACCGCCTCAAGCAAAGCAAAAAGAAGCGCCCGCGCTCTTCAAACTGACCCGCCGGCCGCTCGCGCCGGTTTGCGTGGGCCGTCTTCCACTACGCCTGGGCCGCCCTAAAGGGCGTCCTCAGGCTCCGTTCCAGCCGTCCCACGCAAACCGCTGGATCCCCGCCAACTGGTCTATTTTTGCTCCGCCGAAGCGGTCTACATTTACTCCGCCCTTGACAATCCCCTCGGAGGTGAAGTGCTTCAGGCGCTCCCGATAGATCGTCTCCGGTTCCATGAACCGGCGGATGATGAAATTCCCAGCGCTGTTACTCAGGCGATGGCCGCCGTCGTGTAACAGCCGCGCATTCTCCCAGACGGGGCCGAGCCCGGCCCGCCACGGGTGCATTTGGTTGATCTCTTCGACCTTGACCTGTGGAGGGAAGTTCAACATCTAGATAATTCGTTCCGACCGCGCACCCGCCGGCCCCTTGGCCACCTGACACGCCATATACCCAAAAGCGTCCGACCAGTGCGTACGCATCTTGTCGTCTTTGTCGAGCGCCGCCGAGCCACCTTTGACCCAGCCGACACGCTCGAAATCTTTGATAAGTTCCGCGCAGCCTGGGTCGATCACCACCCGGTTCTCGCCATACGAGTTACAAAACATCCCGTTGACCAGCGCCACCCGATCCTTCTGGAGCGGTGCCCCACTCGGGATGTGGTAACTCATCGCGTGGCCGCCGCGGACCACGAAGAAATCCTTAAACGCTTTCCAACTCGTCGCGCCGGCGTGACTGCGGTTATTCCCCGCCGAGTCGCCGTAAACATCGATCGAGCAATTATGCCCACCCGTGATCCGTTCGATCCGGCTCCAGAGCTCCTCGCACGTCTGCGGGACATTCGCGTCCTTTAACGTGATCTCGTCGAGCGCGTGAACCATCAGTCCACGGCCGGAGCCGGACTTCTGTCCGATCACCCAGGCCATCGGGTCGATGTTGAAATCGCAGGCGACAAACAGCGAGCGGCCCGACTCGTATCCAACCGGCGAGACATGAACCAGTGGGTCGAAAGCGTGGTACGCCCGGCCCGTGCGGATATTCAGGTACTCGCCGAGAACCTCCTGTTTGTAGAAGTTCTCGTCGTATGAGGCTTTTAGATCTTCGTAGTAGTCGTCGCCGAGATAAGCAAGGTTCTCACCCGGGATCGCCTCGATCGCCGAATGCGTCCGCTTGAGTTCCGACCGCCGGCCATCGTCAATGAAATCGCTATAGACCCAATCAAATCCGTTCGGTGTCCAGCCCGCTATCCCGACGTTCGCGCCGGGTCCACGGAGTCGCGCCTGTAATCTTTTCCATGCCTCGGTCTTGCAAAACGTTAGCTCGTCGACCGCAAACCAGGCCAGATTCGCGCCACGCAACCGCTCAGGGTGCTCAAGGCTGCGAATGTAGGCCGTGACCGACCACTGCGGGAACTCCACGCGGGCGTTCGCCCCGCTGGCGATCGACTTGTATTCGTACCCAAAGCGATCGCACGCGCTGTAAAGCGCCGGCAGAAGTGCCTGCATCAGCATCGGATGCGTTGGCGCCCCGATGAATCCGTCTAGCCCCCTGTTCTTCTTTGCGAGGTCGAGTATCCGAAACGCTAGCGCCGATGACTTACCGGAACCAACCGGACCCGAGAACCCCTGATACTTCGTCGTCAACAAGTGGCCGAAATGCCACTGCGAGTAGTGGGCCCTAAACTTTTCTCTCTGGCCTGGGTGGCTCGTCCCCCCATGGGACTGCTTGTCTTGACTCTTCTGTCGAATCCAGCCCATCCCGTCTTGGGAGAGTTGGGGTGTCAGTCTCATCCTTTAGGCCAAGTCGATAGGCGCGGCTTTCAAGCGCTCGGCGCGCGGTGAACTCGGCGGTTTGGATTAGATTCTTCGCCGCATTCAAATCATTCGCGCCCGCCTCGGTATCATCGAGAATCTCCAGCGCCCGGCGCTTCATCTCTTCCGCTGCTTTGGCATATTCCTTGTCTAGTTCCGCGCAGTCTCGAAGGAACTCTTCGGTTGATTCAGAGTCCAACTCTGCCCTAGCTTCGAGTAGCTGCTCGCTTCGGCGTGAGTCGAATGCCCTGACTCGCTCAACCCAGTGCCAAATACCGGACCACTTGTCGATCTGGCGCTTACTCTTGCCGATGATCTGCTGTACTTTTGCTGTACTTCGGTCAGGTCCTAGGTCACGGTAGATCTCGAAGGCTTGATATGCCTTAGCGGTCTCGGTTTTGCCGACCGGCTCATCGTATGCGCCGCGCTCCCAGGGCTGGGGGCTGGATTCGTCCATTGAAGAAACTTCACTGCTTGCCGAGTGATATGCTGGGCGAATTGAACTCCCTTTACTACGGCGACAACCTCGACATACTGCGCCGCTACGTCAAGGACGAATCGGTCGATCTCGTCTACCTTGACCCTCCGTTCAAGAGCGACCAGAACTACAACGTTCTATTTGCAGAGCAGGACGGAACCCGATCGGCTGCTCAAATCAGGGCCTTCGGCGATACGTGGGCGTGGGATCAAGCAGCAGCCGAAGCCTATCAAGAAATCGTCGAAAGCGGACATGCGATCTCTCGTACCATGCAGGCCTTCCGCATGGTCCTCGGCGACAGCAACATGCTGGCCTATCTTGCCATGATGGCCCCGCGTCTAGTAGAACTTCATCGCATCCTCAAGTCCACTGGCTGTATTTATCTGCACTGCGACCCCACAGCAAGCCACTACTTGAAGCTTGTGATGGACGCTGTTTTTGGTCCAGAGAACTTTCGCAACGAGATTATCTGGAAGCGAACGACATCGAAGGGCCTGATGAGCCGCCGTCTGCCTTCGAACCACGACGTCATCCTGAGCTATCAAGGTTCCGGTGATGCGTTCTGGAACGACGATGCGGTCTTCACTCCCTACGATCCTAAAAATCTTGACGAAAAAACCGTCAGCAAATACAATCGCCGCGACCTGGACGGCCGACTCTACCACTTGGACAACCTTCTGAACCCCAACCATGACCGCCCGAACTTGACGTACGAGTTCCTGGGAGTGACGCGGGTATGGCGTTGGACAAAGGAGCGGATGCAGAAGGCGTACGAAGAAGGATTGGTCGTTCAACCAGGCCCTGGCAAGGTACCGCGGCTAAAGCGCTATCTCGATGAGCAACGCGGCAAGCCGATCGGCGATGTCTGGGCGGACATTCCTCCTATCAACTCACAGGCACGAGAGCGCCTCGGATATCCTACGCAGAAGCCAGAAGCGCTCCTTGAGCGAATTATTCAGCTCGCCTCGCAAGAGAACTCCGTCGTGCTGGACCCGTTTTGCGGTTGCGGCACCGCGATCGCTGTTGCCGAAAAGTTAAACCGTCACTGGATTGGGATCGACATCACGCACCTTGCAATAACCCTGATCCGTCACCGGTTGCAAAGTCAGTTTGGTCCGGACATCAAAGAATGTTACAAGGTGATCGGAGAACCGGTCTCCCTGCCCGATGCTGCGTCATTGGCGTCAGCCGACCCATACCAGTTCCACTGGTGGGTTCTTGGATTGGTGGGCGCTCGCCCGACGGAACAGAAAAAGGGAGCAGACAGAGGGATCGACGGTCGCCTATATTTCCACGATGATCTCAAAGGCAACACCAAGCAAATCATTTTTTCGGTCAAAGCAGGGCGCGTCAGTGTTCCTCACATGAGAGACCTCCGGGGCGTTATAGATCGCGAACAGGCGGAAATCGGCGTGCTACTCACGATGGAGCCACCGACTAAGCCGATGCGCTCAGAGGCTGCGTCTGCGGGGTTCTACCAGTCCCCCTCTGGTAAGCGGCACTCACGGATGCAGATTCTAACGGTTGCCGACCTCCTCGACGACAAGGGCGTCGACTACCCTCCCGAACAGGCCAGGTCCGATGTCACGTTCAAGAAAGCGCGGCGAGTCAGGCCAGAACCGGAGCAAAACAAGACGCTATTCTGAGCAACGCACAAACACGACACTACACTTGTTTTCAGCATAATGTGAGATGTTTTAGGGTTTTCAGCGATGTGAATTCACTCGAACAACCCCCTCTATCGCTCCTGGTCCCGTATCGCCAACTTCATCGCCTCGTTCCGCCACATCCCGGCGTCGAACTCGTAGATCGCGGCGCGCTCCATCACTCGGTCGCGCTCGTCGACGGGGAGGTTGAGAACTGATCGCGATGGCGGGTCAATAGCTGTCTGGCCAGCCACGTTCGAACCATTCCATCCAGGCCTCAGTGACCTCGGCGATGGCGGAAGCAACGAAGCACACGATGCAGAGCAACGGGTACGACAGCCATACCGGAAACTGCCAAATGATGTTCAGCAAAGGTGGCATGGCACAAACTGGTAGCAGGGGTCGGATTCGAACCGACGTCCTTCGGGATATGAGCCCGGCGCTGGAACCGCTCCAGTCCACCCTGCGGAATTAGAATGGTGTGGCGCGGACCCGATAAAGGAGGTAAACCAGGTCCGCGCCTCTCTCTAGCGGTCGATCGCGTTGGACGACGCGACTAGCTTGTTTAGCTAGAGAAACTTACCTGGTAATTGGCGGCGTGGCTCCCTAAATGAGATCGAATAGATCCGGGCCTTCGGGTGGCTCGATACCGGCCTCGGCCAGGTCCAGCTTCCAGTTCTCAACCATCACGTTGAAAGAGAAAAGCATCTGGTGAACTCGGAAGTTTACAGGTCCGCCCACATCGGGATTATTGAACCGCACGATGTACTCGACGCCTTCTTGTGCGAAATCTAGCGGGTCAAGCCGCGAAGTTCCCACGTAGCGGCGTTTGATATACGTCGGCTCCTCGAGCCCAACGACATCGGCAAGCTCTTCCATGTCTTCGAGAAGCGCTGAGAACGGTTTCAGCGTGCCGGGTCCTTTATCGCTGCCGTCGGCAACGCGCGCAAAACGAGATTCGAGGCCGAGTGGTAGCTCGATCCCGATCAACAATTCCTTGTCTTTATCCCAGCGCTTCTGTGCGCCGGAAACGGCGGAACTGGGCTGGTCTCCGGTCCGCACCGGTCGTGGCCCGTAGGCTTGAATCGCCAATGCGGTTGCAGCGTCGGGGCCGGCCGGCGTTATCCCAGCCCGTATCCATGGGGTTACTGACGTGAATGGCCTGATCCTCCACCAGCGGTCGTTTGGGCCTTGGCGAAATCGTCCGCCGTGCGGGCCGCCGGGCTTATACACCTCACCGATGTCTCCCCAGTTGAAAAACACCCCTCCGGTCGCGGTGACGACTTTCTGTCTATCTGTCCAAGGCATCTATTTTCTCCGATGTCAAAATTGTTGGTTGGGGTGGAGAGATTCGAACTCCCGACCCCCTGGTCCCAAACCAGGTGCCCTACCATCTGCGCCACACCCCGATTTGATTGGTTTAGGCTGCAATCCTGGGTCTACGAACCGACCAGTGGCTCTCGATGCGCCGTTTGCCGACGCGACGGTTCCAGTAGGCCGCTTTCGACCGCTGCCCGCCGCTCAATCGCTCTAACGTGACATCCTGCTGGCTGGTGCACTGGTGAGAATAGTTCTCTTGGTGAGTCACCGCGGCGTCAGCCTTTCGTAGGACGTCTTCATACGGCTCCAAGCAATGGAACCGACGCCAGCCGCGACGCCGGCGCATTTCGTAGACCAGGCCAAGCTCGATCAACGTGGCGATCGACCGCACGCACGTTTCTCGAATAAACACTCGATCATGGTCGTACAGGCGAATGAGTTCATCACGCTTCATGGGCTTGAAGTGAAACAGCCCCGCGCGAACAGGGCTGTCAGGTCCGCGCTACTAGCGCAGAGGGGGTAAGCGCACCATCATTTGGGCTGAAAAATGTCGCTCAGGGTCTTCCCTGGGCAATAACTTCGCTCGCGTCCATCAGGCACTTAAACCTGCGACGACCTCTACGTCGTCGAATCTCCCGAACAAATCCTTGACTCATCAGCGCCCGCATACATGCCAAACTTGCAACACAAACAAAAGATTCATCCAGGTCTACTAGAACGACGGTTTCAAGTTGAGAGTTCGGCACGCAAATATTCCTTAAAGCCGGCCGTGGTCAACAGCCCGCGAGGAGCCAAATGGCGAGTCATGCAGAACAGAGTTCGTCGCGCCCTGGGCGCCGGTGCTGTCTGTCCACCACTAAAATCGCCCTTCTTGAGGGGGGCTAGCGACCGATCGTTTCGTTTCTCTCGATCACCCCTACATTCTACCATGTATAAAATTACCCTGTCAACATAAATCTTTTTGAATGAAATACTTAGACCTAAGTCCTTAGGTGCTTTAGCCCTTAGGTTCTTACATATATAAGCCGAACATTGATCGAACAGACGAAGAAATCCGATTTTCTCCGGTATCCCCGGTGTCCCCGGTATTGCCCACCCGGTACCGGGGTGTGTTAGGCGAGAGCGCGATACCTAGCTACTCTTCAGCCGTGCCTGACGCCCGGAGGTCTCTCATCAACCGATCGAAAGCCTTCTGGTAGCTGTCGTGGTCTTTCCATTTGGAGAAGTTGTCAGCGCCGGTGTAAGAATCCCCGTATCGCCGGAATAAAATTCCCCACCCGTAGCTTGCGTCGGAGCCGACCCTGGAAGCAGGAGGTACAAGGCGCTGTTACGGAGTTCAGATGTGCAAGAAATCGAAGAATTAGTTCGACAAGGGGTGAGCCTCGCCAAGATCAGCGAGCTCACGGGATTTGACCGCAAGACGGTTCGCAAGTACTTAAGGCAGGACGATCCGACGCCCAGATACGGCCCGCGCAAGCCGCGTCCGTCCAAGCTGGATCGCTTCAAGCCGTTTATCGAAGACCGCCTCAAGGCCGGCGTCTGGAATGCCGTCGTGCTGTTGCGTGAGCTGCGAGAACACGGCTACTCGGGCGGCTATACGATCCTCAAGGATCACCTACAGCCGTTGCGAGAAGCCGCAACCACGGTGGCCGTGTGGCGCTTTGAAACACCCGCAGGCAAACAGGCTCAGGTCGATTGGGGCCATCTCGGCGAGATCACCGCCGACGGCAAGACTCGCAAGCTTTGGGGTTTCGTCTTCACGCTCGGTCACAGCCGGGCCATCATGGCCGCCGCGGCGACCGACCAGAAGCTGCCGACGCTGCTGCGCATGCACGAGGAAGCCTTCCGGCAACTCGGCGGCGTGCCGCAAGAGATCCTCTACGACCGCATGAAGACGGTCTTGGAGGGGGTCGACGAGCGCGGCGAGCTCAAGTGGAATCAAACCTTCAAGGACTTCGCCGACTATTGGGGCTTCACCCCGCGGGCCTGCAAACCTTACCGCGCGCAGACCAAGGGCAAGGTCGAATCGGGCGTCAAGTACGTGCGCCGCAACTTCCTGTGCGGACGCACGGCGACGAGCCTGGATGATCTCAACAACCAGCTGCACGCTTGGGTCTGGGAGGTCTCGAACCGGCGCGTTCACGGCACCACTCACAGCCAAGTGTTAGAGAGTTGGGAGTCTGAAAAGACCGCCTTGCAGTCTCTCGACAAGCGTCCGCCGTATCCCCTCGCGGACGCCGAGTCGAGGCGTGTGAGCCGGGACGCCTTCGTGGCCTGGCGCTCCAACCGCTACTCGGTTCCCTGGCAAGACGCCGGCGCCGAAGTCTCGTTGCGCGAACTGGCCGGCCGGCTCGAGGTATGGCGCGGAGCCGAGCGGATCGCCGTTCACGAGTTGATCGACGACCGCCACCAAATCGTTGTTCGCAAAGAGCATCATGCCGACATTCCGCTGCACGTCGCCAAGCGTCCAGGAGGAAAAACGTGCATTCACATCCAAGCCGGCGCACCCCAAGTCGAAGTGCGGCCGCTAGCGGCTTACGAAAGCGCCGCCGCCGGAGGTGCGCTGTGACCGCCATCGAACAGCTTCACGAACGGCTCGAAGCACTGGGGCTGAAGACCATCGACGATCGCTTGGAAGCGCTGCTTGAACAAGCAGCCAAGGCTGAACCGGCCTACGCCGACTTCCTGCTCGACGTCGTCAGCGCCGAGGCCGACGCTCGCCGACAACGCTATCTCAAGACGCGTCTACAGCTCGCGCATCTGCCCTATGTCAAGACTTTCGAACAGTTCGACTTCGACTTTCAACCATCGATCGACGAGCGCCAAATCCAAGAGCTGCGCACGTTGCGCTTCGTGCACGAAGCCTCCAACGTGATCTTCCTCGGGCCACCCGGCGTTGGCAAGACGCATCTCTCGGTTGCCTTGGCCGAGGCTGCGATCCAAGCCGGTTTCGGAGCCTACTTCATCACCGCGCACGACTTGATCGCCGATCTGTCGAAGGCCATCCGCGAAGGACGGCTACAACGAAGGATGCGCATCTACCTCGCGCCGAAGGTGCTGATCGTCGACGAGATGGGTTACCTTCCGCTCGACGAGCTGGGGGCGACGATCTTCTTCCAACTCGTCAGCGCGCGTTACGAACGCGGCAGCATCATCCTGACCTCGAACAAGAGCTACGCCGATTGGGGCTCGATCTTTTCCGACCCGATCATCGCCACGGCGATCCTGGATCGACTGTTGCATCACTCGACGACGGTGAACATTCGCGGCGAGAGCTTTCGCTTGAAGGAGCGCCGAAGAGCCGGTTTGCTCTCGCGGCCGGAAGATCAGTCCGGCGAACGGCCGACGGTCGATGCGGCTGACGCGGCGAGCCCTGGTCGCAAGAGCGGGGGAAGTGGAAGATGAGTTTTTTCAGGCATGGGCAAATCTATCGATCCGATGGGCGTTGGGCAGCGGAAAAGAAGCCGGGAGCGATCTCGGCCGCCGCTCCCGGCACTCATCGTCTCGCTGAGTTTGCGGCCGGGTATTCCTTGGCGGGTTGCTCTCCAGCATTGCCCGCCTCCGCTTCCCCGGCTAGCTCCATGCTTAGCAACACGGTGGTGGTCCACAAAACCACCACCGCAACCAGGGTGGGGAATTTTCAACCGGCGAAAACGGGATTTTTCATCCGGCCTTGACAAAGTCGCCTATGTGGCGCTCGCGCATGAGGTCGAAGGCCCATCGCTCGACACAATCGTCCAGCGCGTCATCGATCCGGATTGGGAATAGTACGGTCTCGCCGCGGCGCTCCTCCTCGGCCAGGGTTCTTTTGACTTCTCGCTGGACCCACGGGCTGTTGATCGACTCCTCCGAAAGGATCATCATTACTTTGTCGCGGATGCGAATCTGCTCATCGATCTCGATCGCAAACTTGTCGCCGATCTTCAGATCCTCCTCGGCGAACCAGACTCGAACGTTCTTGGCCTGCAGATCGGCATGCAAACGTTGCGCAAACTCATCGTTCTTGCTGGAGTAGCTGATGAAGCAGGAGTAAAATTTAATGGGGTCGCCGCTAATCAGCGATGGGATGTAGTCGATCAGCGCTTGGTCAACTCCCGCTTTGCGTAAAAATGCCTGGGGAATCTTACCCTTGGACGAATAGAGAGTGTCAATACCAATCGTCGAAGGCTCAACATGGAAAACAGACTCGAGACCGACGCAGGAACTCAGGTCAACATCGCAAATCACCGTATACGCAGTAGCAGCTCTGCTGAAGTCAGCTCCCGCAAGGTTGGCGCTGTTAAAGATTGAGGCGATCAAGAGTGCGCTGCCAAGGTCCGCGTCGCTCAGGTTCGCGCCGCGCAGGTTCGCGCGGCCCAGCTCCGCGTTGGCAAGCTCGGGTCGAACATCCTTGTTCAACTCCCGCCATTCATTCCAAGCCTCAACGCCCTGTTTCAGAATCGCCAGATGTTCTTCGTTCGCCACAGACCAATTAGCCTACGCGTTGCGACCGAATTAGTCCACAACCTTGAGCCAGTTTCGCTGACGGAAAACGATTTCCAAGCGGCCACTGCGCGCCGCCCGGCCGATGAGCGAGTACGCCTCGAGTGCCCGAAAAAGCTCGCGGACGTGGTCAGCCCGAAGGCTTCTCAATTCCAGTCGGGGCACCGTCGCCCGGCGAATAGTGATTGTCGGCTCGCAATTAGGCCGAAGAGGTCGAGACGGTCGATAGAACATGTGACACCCGCAAACGCAAAAAGGCCCCGGTAATCCGGAGCCCAACACCCCTCACGGGGCCAAACTACAATCCTTTGAAGCGTGGAGCTAGTCAAACTAGCCCCCGCGCTCGGCCAGATCTCCAAATCTAAGAGATTTATTATGCGCCAGGCCGCCGCCCAAGTCAAGAGATTTATTCGATTTTTATTCGCCTTTTTTCTACGAGCTTCAATCTTCCACGATCGGGTGTCCATCCAAGATGACTCGGTGTTGCCGGCGATCGCCTACTTCAATCGCTTCTACGAAGGCCTTAAGCGGTCCGTCTTGGACCATGGCGCCGTCTTCCAGCGCCTGTAACAACTGCCTCGACGCCTGGACAAGTTCCTCGTATGCCTCCCGCGACTTACTGCGCAGATCGATTATCCGCAGCAAATCACGCTGCGTGATTTCGTCCCCGCGAAAAGGCACCACATGCATTCTGCATACAGCCAGATTCCTTGTCGCGGGAAAACAAGGAGTCCTTACTATCATCCCGGTGATGCCGTTTTGTCAATCCCTGGCCGGCGATTTTGTTAAATTCACGCCAAATAGGACGAAGGTCAGACTTTAGAGTCTAGCCGTCTTTTCCGAATAGCCTATGCTCGGGGTCCAACCAGACGACAAAGAAGATTCCCCTAAAAATGAAACCATGAACCCGAAAGGTGTGTGAGTAGGTGTCGGCATCGTCGAACAAGCCGAACTGCCAGCAGTCTCCAGGGTCGGTAAACAACTCGTCTTCGGTGGGGTCGATCGGAAAACCGTCTGGCTCAGCAGACTTAGAGAACTCAATCGGATGGCGATACGGATCATCCTGATGATCCACGGTTTGGAACCGATCAACCGTGTAGCAACTATAGCGTTGCATCGCGCGCACCAGCGAATCCATATACTCTTGAGGGCAGTTCGAGACGCCGAACCGATGATGATCTGAAACCAAATACTGGAACGAGAATGCTATCCGTCGGCTGTCGGTAGCCGGTTGGGAGTGACGCCGAACTCGACGCCCGCCTTTCTTACGCATTCACCGCTTGTGCGGCGAAATACTCATGCATCACAGAATGCGATATTTCCCTGGAACAGCCGTCGGAAGGGTCAAGGTCACCCCGCGTGTCCTTCCAGGGTTTCTCGGTATGCGACAGTCGCTCAAGCTGGGTCGCCGTAAGGTCTTCGTAGGCATCCGCGACTTCGTTAAGATGAGTCGCTATTTTTTGGGAGACCTGGGGCTCCTCGGCCTTGGTGATATTCACCCAGCGATAGCCGCGATACTCCTGGAATATACCCGGTAGCACGGGACCGTGGACCCATGCCTCAATGCGATCATTAAACAGCGGCTTATCGTACAGTCCCAGGTGCCACCCCTGAGCGTAGTACAGCAGTTTCTGGAGCTTCAGGTGGGAAATCGGGTTCTTCCGCCGAGCGAACTCAAGAATAAAATAACGCGCAACTTCACTTGCTGTCAGCATGGTGTGGCTCCCTTCACCAAGTTAGACGCACCTGTATAGAGAATCGGCTACTCGCTTCTCTTCGATTGGATGTTATCACAGATGTCTAACGGTTGCACGTTCTAAATCACCAGCTCGCTTATTTTTGTTCGATGTTTGTTCGCCTTATGTCATCTTCCTCACGGCCCCAATCTCCCCTCCCGCACCGTGCCGTCTGGCAGTAGGCACGGGACATCGCCGTCTTCGATTAGGACGGGGATCGCTTACCTAACCTGTCCCTATCGAAAATTTCGTCCACGTTGAAAACATGGCACTTATGGAACTGAGCTGATAGCCTCGAAGGTTCATGCGTAGCGTTCTGATTTCCTTGCTGATCGGAGTCTCGGCGAGCATGCGGAGCCGCGCTGACTTGCAAGCCGAGGTTGCCGTGCTGCATCAACAGCTGAGGATATTGCAGCGGCGGTCCGGATCACGGCCCCGACTATGTTCGATCGATCGAATCTTCTGGACGTGGCTTTCGCGGCTGTGGTCGGGCTGGCGCCGCGCCCTGGTGATTGTCAAGCCCGAGACCGTTTTGGCCTGGCATCGCCGCGGCTTCCAGCTCTACTGGCGATGGAAAAGCCGGAATCGAGGCCCAGGCCGGCCAAAGGTCTCTCGTGAGGTGAGAGCGCTGATACGCAAGATGTGTCTCTCGAATCCGCGCTGGGGCGCTCCCCGCATCCATGGCGAATTGCTCAAGCTCGGCATCGATGTAGGCGAGACCTCGGTGGCACTCTACATGGTTCGGGGAAGGAAGCCGCCGTCGCAGACCTGGCGCACATTCCTCGACAATCATCTCCACCAACTCGTCGCCGTGGACTTTTTCGTCGTGCCCACGCTGACATTTCGAGTTCTGTTCGTCTTCGTCGTGCTGGCCCACGACCGCCGCCAGATTCTGCATTTCAACGTTACATCCCATCCCACGGCGGAATGGACGGCTCAGCAGATTCGGGAGGCCTTTCCGTGGGGGACTGCTCCGCGATTCCTTCTGCGCGATCGGGATGGAATCTACGGCAAGGCCTTTCGAAACTGCGTGATGGCTATGGGCATCGAAGAAGTCAAGACCTCGCCGCGAAGCCCGTGGCAGAATCCTTACGCCGAGCGCGTGATTGGTTCCATCCGCAGAGAATGCTTGGAGCATGTGATCGTCTTCAACGAGCGATCGTTGAAACGTATCCTGCGATCGTACGTCGACTACTATCACGATTTCCGAACTCATCTCTCGCTTGGCAAGGACGCGCCGACGACGAGAGAGGTTCAGCCGCCGGAGCTTGGCTGCGTAATCGAGATGCCGGTTCTTGGCGGGCTGCATCATCGCTATCTGCGAAAAGCGGCTTGAGCGACCGCGACTCCTCATCATTCGTGAGCCCGTTGCAGCTGAAGAAGAGGCTCGCCCAAAACACGGCTAAACACCGAGATTCAGCGCGTGGGATTCGTGGCCAAGGTTCTCGGCCGGCAACTTCGGATCTGACGAGCGATCGACAGCTACTCGCTCAGGCTCATGGCTTCCAAAACGCGACCTAATTTCGTCCATATGGAATAAACGGTAGCCACAGCTCGAACACACAACTTTTATAAGATTTTACTTGACATAAAAATCGCCAAAGGATACCCTTGTGCTCAAGGTTTCTCAGTTGTTTGTAATAATCCGCAACGGAGCTGACAATATGAATCACAAAATTAGAGGATGCGATGCGAATAAGAGGGTGTTTTCTGTCGGCAGCGGTTTTGGCAGGCGTATGTGTAGCTTCGCTGGATGTGGCGCTCGCCAAACATCCAAGCGACATTGAACATCCCCAGCTGGTTAGTCAGGGAGACTCTATTTTTGCTGGCCTTGAGCCGAGCACGGGCGGTCTGATGATAGTCGAGCGCGTCGCTCTTGAACCCGAAGGCGGTCCGCCACGCACGTCCTGCGGGCCGTCATCAACAATCGTTGATGTCCAGCAGAGCGACCAGCACCAATCGGATTTGACCCCCGCATTTCTTCTCGGAGCCAAGGGGCCGTCACGCAAGCTGGCAGAGAACTGTTCCGGGTGCGACGGTCACATGTATGCCGTGAGGGGCACCACGTGCGGTCCTGCACCCTGTATTCGCATTTTCTGCCACAACGGCTATGGCAACTGGGAGGACGGTTGCGACTTCTGCTGGGACGAAGCCCCTTGCACTGGCTGCAACTACGACGACATTTGCTGGAACCCATAGGCAGCCTTTTTACAGACAGGAGATCACAACAAAATGACTCGAAGAACGTTACTGTCCGTACCGGTAGGTGTGGTCCTCGGGCCCTGGCGATACCCTGCCTTTGCGCAGACAGACTCATTTGCTCAAGCCTCGCGCTCATGCCGTATCGGGAGACAAGTCCCCGCCCAAGGCGATAGCCTTCTGCGTGTAGATGGGGGATGCGCGGTATCGTACGTTGCCTCTGAAACATACGATCCCAACGGTCCTAACGTCTGGCTGTGGGGACCGGATGGTCAGCTGCGATGGCAGGCTACGGTGTTTCCGAAAGGCAGTCTGCGCGGGCTAATTTGGAATGTCGCCGCTCGTGCCACCGGCGACGCAGTCGTCGCATCTTCATTCGTAGATATGACCGGTAGAATGGCTCACTCGCTATGCGTCGTCGGCGAGGATGGTGCCGTAGGGGACTTTATCCGCACGAACCCATTCTCTCCCCGCGAAGTGTGCTTCGGACCCGGGGACTCAATCTGGACTCTAGGCAGAAACATCGAGGCAGAGAACGAGGGGCGGGACCATGATCTGTTCGCAAGATACGACACCGCAGGAAGTTTGCTAAATACTCTTGTCCCACGTTCCACCTTTGCAGATGGAACGCATCCGACTAATTGGGGCGGCCGCGGAAAAGGTGTCTTTATTCGGGCGTCGGCGGATCGAATTGGAGCCTACCTAGGGCGAGCTGAAGAATGGCTGGAGTTCAGCCCCGACGGCAGCCCACAAGGCCGTTGGAACGCTTCCACACAGGCCGGGAGAGCGGTCACATCTGTGGCGCTTACGGACTCTCCCGGTGTTTTCGCATGGCAGCACAAGGGGGCTCAAAGCGGACTCTATCAGTTTGATCACGCTAACTCTCAGTGGGTCGCTGTAGAGGAGACTTTGGGCGAATCGCAACGGCCTGCACTGGGTCCGCTACTTGGTTCCGACGGTGACCAACTTGTACTGCGGTCAGGTTGGACAGATCCCGATTTAGTCGAGTGGCATGATGCACCGCACCGTGTTGCAGTCTGACTACAGCCTATCCTAAAGGTACCTAAGGAACGGTCTAGTTGGCTTTGTCAAGTTAACGACAATCGGCTTATGGAATCTCTGTATCGAGGTTGCCGTTTTCCGCCGGAAATCATCAGCCACGCCGTTTGGCTATACCATCGGTTCACGCTGAGCTTTCGAGACGTCGAGGACCTTCTTGCTGAGCCTGGCATCAAGGTATCCTACGAAGCGGCGTTGTTGCACGATTCAACTTCGGCGCGAGTTGGGCCGCTTTCCCAACCCCTCGTTCACGAAGCCACGGCGTAGGACTTCGGCCTGCCTAGCTCGGCCATCCGGTTAAGGATATGGCACGCGATCATGGTTTCTCTCCTTTGTGGGTCGCTGTTCCTCGCCCTCAGGCCGCCTCCGAGTACTGACTTGTATCGGAAGAACCCGTTCTCTACCCGCGCTTGCTGTCTGTAGCCCGACTCCTTCTGCCACGCTCGTCGTCCGACCTTGCCAATCCTCTCCAGAGCCTCGTCTCGCTGCGACCACAGACCTTCCGTGGGCCCCGTTGACACCGCCGAGCGACGCGGCGGGATCACAGTCGCGACATTCTCTGTTCCGGCCGCGCCAACCCGTTCGTAGATCGACCTTTGGTCGTAGGCCCCGTCCGCCGTGAATCGCCGGATGGGAATCTCGATTTGATCCAGCAGATCAGGGACGGTGGAGGCGTCGTCCCCGCTGCTCGTCGTGAGTTCGGCCGCCACAATGAACCCCTCGTCATCTACTCCGATGTGCAGCTTGCGCCAGTCCCGGCGTTTCTTCGATGCCTTGTACTTGTGCGCGTTCCATTCGCCCGAACCCAGGATCTTGAGCCCCGTGGAATCGACGATCAACTGGATCGGGCCGTCGTGAGCTCGGGTCAGTGGAGGCAGCTTGACGATTCGGTTTCGCCGCGAGAGTGTGGTGTGGTCCGGGGCCCTGAGGTCGAGGTCCATCAAGTTGAGCAGCAAGTCCAGGAAACCCTCGCTCTGACGAAGAGGCAGGCCGAAGACGACCCGTAAGGTCAATGCGGTTAAGATCGCGAGGTTCGAGTACCGCCGCTGGCCGCCGCGGCGACCGTTCTTGGGTGGTGTCCAGGCAGCGATCGCCTCCTCGCTCAACCAGATCGTGACATCGCCGCGATTCCTGAGGCCACGCTCGTAGTCCCTCCAGTTCCGGATTCTGTACTTCGTCTTGTACTTGCGGTTTACTCGACTCGTCTTCGATGCGGCCATGACGTCGTCCCTTGATCTCCATGATCGATTAGTACGGCGAGCCGGGGCCATGTGGAGCAAAAACCGATTCATGCACCAACGCCTCGGGACGATGCTAGGGTTAAACTCTGTCCGCAACGATGGAACTCAACCACACGATCGTTCCCGCTCTCGAGAAAGAGGAGTCGGCACAGTTTTTCGCTCGGATCTTCGGCGTGCGTTACGTCGGCCCAGCCGGACATTTCGTCGCCGTGCAGGTCAATGAGTCCCTCACGCTCGACTTTGCTAGCGCCCAGTCATTTGAAAGTCACCACCTGGCATTCAAGGTTAGTAACGGCGAGTTCGACGAGATCTTCGCTCGTCTGAAGGCAGAGGGTATCACCTACGGCAGCGGTCCACGTTCCCTTGACGATTTGAACACGAACACCTGGAATGGAGGGCGCGGCGTCTATTTCAAGGATTCGAACGGGCACGTCCTTGAGCTGTTGACGGCTACGTAGGCCCCTCCGCGAGCCGGAGATGTCGGAGGTATGCCAATGCTCCGTTGTGCCCTAGGAACTTTGGGACCTAAGTGCGCGGAGCCGTCGAACGGCCTCACGCACGCTACGCGGCAGTCTCTGCCTGAGGCGTTCTCGCCACGTGAATCGGAACAGCTCGCGAGCGTTATAGGCCTGGTCTTCCCAGCCGTCGGAGTCTGAGGGAAATGGCGGTGCATCTGTGCGACGAAAGAACGCTGTCCGATGAACGACCGCGAAAGGTCCCAAAACTCGAACGTGAGCTAAGTGGTTTGCTGACTGTGAGTTGTCATGAGTTCTCAACTGGGCTTGGATTGGGTTTGTGGGACGTTTGCATGCTAGGTTTGTTGCTTCATGCAACCTCTGGACCCGCTCCGGTTCATGCTCATCAGCTTCGCCGGCTGGATGAATCAGCAGCAACGCGATGTCATCGACTACCTGCAAGAAGAGAACCGTGTTCTGCGCGAACAATTTGGCGATAAACGCTTACGGCTGACCGATGACCAACGTCGGCGTCTGGCGGCGAAGGCCAATAAGCTCGGGCGCAAGTTTCTCGCCGAGTTGGACACGCTGTTCACTCCGAATACGTTGCTCGGCTGGCATCGCAATTTCATAGCACGCAAGTATGACGGCAGTCGGAAGCGCGGTCCCGGACGACCCCGGGTCATGGAGCAGATTCGCGAACTGATCGTTCAGTTCGCAGAAGAAAACGGCACATGGGGTTACACCCGGATTCGGGGAGCATTGGCCAATCTCGGTCACCGTGTGGGACTAAGCACAATCGCCAGAACGCTCAAAGACCACGGTTTAGAACCCGCACCGGAGAGGTGCAAGAAGACGAGTTGGAAGCAGTTTCTCGAGGCTCATTGGGAGGTTCTGGCCGCAACTGACTTCTTCACCGTGGAGGTTTGGACTCCGACAGGATTGGTTCGGGTTGTTGTGTTATTTGTGATCGAGCTGTCAACGCGGCGAGTGGAGATTGCGGGAATCTCTACGCAACCAGACGGCGCATGGATGGCGCAGATAGCTCGCAACTTGACCGACGTTGAGGACGGTTTTCTTGTTGGCAAGAAGTACCTGATCCACGACCGCGATCCGCTGTTCACTGCGGAGTTCCGCGAGACGCTGACTACGACTGGGATCGAGAGCCTGCGCTTGCCCCCACGGTCTCCCAACCTGAATGCGTATGCCGAGCGCTTTGTCAGAACGATCAAGGAATCCTGCCTCGAACGAATGATCCTGTTTGGCGAGGAGTCGCTACGCCGTGCCATTCAGGAGTTCGTCGTCCACTACCATCGCGAACGGAACCACCAAGGGCTCGACAATCAGTTAATCTTCCCGGAGCCGACGGACACGGATCCATCGGCTCCAATCGAGCGCCGCCAACGGTTGGGCGGAATGCTCAACTATTACTACCGCCAAGCCGCGTAGAATCACCGCGACGGTCCCTGTCGGACTTGGCGCTTCCGACCGCAGGGTCTTGCTGCGCCCCATTGGAATTATTTGCATGTTTCGAAATCTCGGTGACCCGCCAAGCGGTTCCACCAGTGAGAACCTATGAATCACCGCACTCCTCGCATCAACTCATAGCGTGGTTCTATCCATCGCCCTATGTCGTTCCAGTTTTGGGACCTTACGCGATCGGATCCTGCAAGTCGATGGGGCCGCGAACTCCAACTACAATGCACTGACGCTGAAAGCGGAGAGCCGATTCTGGAAGGGCGCGAGTTTCCTCGCCGGCTATACCTGGGCCAAGGCGATCGATTCGGGCAGCAACATTGGAGTCAATTCGGGCGACAGGTTCCCGGCCAATAGCTATGACCTAGATGCCGAGAGGGGCCTCTCCCAGTTTCATATTGGCCAGAGACTCACAGCCTCCTTTCTGTACGATTTACCTTTCGGCAAAGGAAAACGGCTTCTCGACGGCGGCGGTTTCGCGAGTAAGGTCTTGGGCGGCTGGCGCATCGGGAGCATCTTCACGTTCGCGCAAGGCGGCCCGAGTTCGGTCGGAAGCATCGGTGACCGCAACAACACCGGTGTCAGTTCTTACCCCGACGCCACCGGGATCAGCCCGTTCCTGAAAGACCCGACGCCGGACCAATTCTGGAACGTGGAGGCGTTCGATACGAGCAACCCAGAGCTGCGCGTCCGAGAAGGTAATGTCGGCCGCTCCGTCCTGATGAATCCGGGTTTGGCGAACTGGGATTTCTCACTCCTGAAGGACGTGACCCTGCGCGAAGGCCGGCGGATTCAGATTCGCTTCGAGGCCTTTAACTTCTCGAACCATCCCAACTTGATCGACCCGAGAACCGACGCAAGAAGTCCCAGAACGTTTGGAAGGGTTCCCGCCGCCAGAGACATGCGCCAGATTCAGTTCGGTATCAAGTATCTGTTCTGAAGTCGGGTGGCCAGTCGGCCCGGTTGTCACTTAGCTGCCAGCCAATAATCGAACTCCTGCGGGGTTTGCCCACGGATTTCCGGCTCGCAGCTCGTCGCGATCATTGCTAATCGTGAACCTTGCTGCCCCCGGCCCCCAGAGGCTGGTTCGAGCCGTTGTCATAAACGATGAATTCGGAGGCCTGCTCCCAGATCTTGATGCGGAAGGTATCCTCGGGCGGGCCTCCGTTGAGGGCGCTCTCTTTGGCGATCAGCAGGAATCCATGATCGCCGCCGCCGTTGACCGTGCCGGACCCCTTGAACTGGGCCGGCGACCCGGCAACCACCAGCCGGTCGTACTCGCTGCTGTGAAAATTGAAGGCGCCGGCGCTGAAGCGGAAGTTGGTACTTGGGACGAGCGCAGACGGACAGGGATCGGGGTACGAGGAACAAGGCTACGGCTCAAGGCGAGGGAAATCGAACCATAGAATTCTAGTCTCCAGAGCAATTGTCCTGCCAAACCAGTAGGGCGGCTTCCAACAAGCCGTATCAGCAATGTTTCGGCCACAACCATTTCGCCTTCCTCAACCCTTTTTCTGTAGGTCCACTGTCGGCACAGTCTAATGTGTTTTCACCAACTATCGGCGGGGCGGCAGAATTCGGGCGTCGTAGTCAGTCAGACGATCAGCCGCTACAAGATCATTGAGCGCATCGGCTCTTTGGGATGCGCCGTGACCGCGAGCGACCGAAACCCGAGCCGCGATCGCCGCCTGCGCCTGTCGAGCGTGCTCGGGGACAAACACAAGTCCGCCCAAGGCCGCCAGTTGTAAGTCCTTCTTGTTCCACAGCAGCTTCATCAGCCCTTTCTTTGAGTGGCTGCCCGAGCCCATCAGCAGATGTCCGATCTCATGCGCCACGCCGAGTCCGACAACCCTGGCTCGGAAACTGCGGGAGCCTGCAGCCATGCTGCCCCGCTGACGGACAAGCTCCTCGGCGCGCTCGACAAACACGTGCGCCGTGCCGAAGCCCCGCGTCTGGGCCGGCAGAGCGAAGCCGAGCGTGCCGCGCGGGGCATTGAATTGGCGGGACATCGACTTTGGCAGGAGTTTGAGGACGACGTCTGTGGGTGCCAGCGGATCAGCACAAGCGGCGTCCTTCGGAGGCTCCGACGCTGACAATCGACAATCGAACCATTCAGCAGTGAAGCCGGTCCAGTGAAAGATGCTCCCCGCGTGGTTTTTGGCACGTCTCAACGTCGATTCGGGGACCTGCGCGTAGTTGTAGACGCGAATCGAGATGGAGAGACCGTGATCCGTATCCTCGGCCTGCATCGGGCAGGCGAGGCTCGCCCAGCCTATAACGAAAAGAAGACTCACCGCGAGTCTTATGTCGGAATGCCTCTTCATGGCGCTCACCTCCTGTGTGAGACGCCCACGAACTGAGGCGACATCTCACCAAAGAGCACCTGCCGCTCTACGGAGCCGATGGTCACCCGAGTCTCGACGGTGTCGCGGCGGACGAACACGTCATCGTCATTGAGCGAATCGCCGCCCGTCTCGGCAGGTGGAATGGTCAGGCCGAGGCCGATGGCGAACAGGATGAGGGCTTTGCCACCGCGCGCCGCGACGGCCGGTGATCGCTCCGCCGAAAGACTCGGGCGGGTGAGCCACGGCCCCGTCGGGATTGATGGCGACGGCCCTGCCTGGCCCGAAGTCGAAGGAAACAGGCCGATCAATTGGGTTCGTTTCATTTCTACCCCTCCACTGGACTCATTAGATGGGAAACCCGGGCCAGGCCGTCGTCACGGCGGCGCGGTCCTGACGCCCGTCTTTTTCGGTTGGCCGATCGCCTTCGAACTCATGGCACAGGGGTAAAGATCACCGTGCCGACCTCGATGATGCCGATCTCGCTTGCCTTCTTGCTTTGGCTTTCGAGGATCTGCAGCGTCGCGTTTACAACGACTTGAAACCCGCTCGGGTTCGGCGTCACAGGGGTGATCATGTGCATGTTGGTCGGCACTTCGTCGCTTGGCGGGCCGCCTTTTGGCCGGAAAAAGAATTTGACTGAAGTGATGTCGCCGGCATTGTTGCGCGTCATGATCGGTCCTCCGCGACCGAGCGTGAAGAGCGGATCGGCAAGCGTTCCGGAGTCGTCCACGGTGAGATCGAAGTTCTCAAGGCAGTCACCCGCCGCGAAGCCAAAGCTTTTCTTGCTGGGGATGTCGAAGTTGGCCACCGGCGGGCAGTCTTCATCGATCGGGGGGTTGTCCTCGACGATCAAGAACGTGACGTTGGGGACATCGGGATCGTCGGACACGGGGGGAAGAGTCGTCACTTCCATCGTTACCGTCGTGGAGGCGCCTCCGCCACCACCATCGCCGCCGCAGTCGGGGTCGGCGTCGTCGATGAGCCCATCTCCGTCGTTGTCGATGCCGTCCGAGCAGCGCGGACCCTTCTCGCTAGTGGGCGCGGCCGGCACCGATTCCGCCATCATTGCGGCCAGAACCACCAGAGCGCATGAGAAGAAAAGGAAAGGCTTGAGATGCGATTTTGTAAGCATGTTGTCCTCCTGTGTTTGAAGCTCGTCAGTCAGTTGGTGTAGTTGAAGTGAATCTCCATCTGCGCTGAAGCGGTCTCGGAGATTCGGTTTTCATCCCTGTCAGGCGTATAGTTTGCCCCGTTCGGGCCGCGGATCCAACCCATCGCCGAGCCATTTTTTTGTGACTGGCTAACTCTTTCCATTTAAGGAAGTTGTTGACTGCCGCGATACCAAACTAGGGTGCGAGTAGGGTCTCTTGCACAAGCGGGACGGGGTTGGGACGGGAGGAAAGCTGTATACTGACCAACGTCCGGAGAGCCCAGCCGGCCGAATTTCAACGGGCCTCGATCGTCGTTGGCTCGGGACATACGGCTGTCGGCTCACGAAATCGATATGGATCCGCAACCCGAGGTCCACACAAGGCGCGTCGTTCGCTTCGGGGCTTTCGAAGCGGACCTACACACAGGGGAGTTGCGCAAATACGGCGTCCGCATCAAGGTTGCCGAACAGCCCTTTAGCGTCTTGGAGTTGTTGATCGAGAGGCGCGGCGAGCTAGTCACGCGGGAGGAATTGAAGCAGCACCTTTGGTCGCAAGATACATACGTCGACTTCGACCGCAGCTTGAACGCGGCGGTGAAGAAACTGCGCCAGACGCTGAACGATTCGCCGCGCAATCCGCGATTCATCCAGACGCTCCCGAAACGGGGATATCGCTTCATCGCGACGGTCGAGGTTCCCGCGGCCGACGCTGCCCCGGCTCAAGTTTCAGGGCAAAGCGAGCAGCCCGCCGCCAGGTTCCCTTTGCGGAGAATTACGGCGGTGGCCGCCGGCGTGGTCGTCGCTCTGGGCGCGGCTAGCTGGCTTCGGGAGATCACCGGTTCCCCTGCGGTCCCCTGGGTCGAAGCCGGCCCTCTACGGTTCGAGGCACGACCGCTATTCGACCTACCAGGAAGGCCGGGGGTTCCCGCGCTTTCGCCCGACGGCAGGTCCGTCGCGTTTTCCTGGGGGGGAGAAGAATCATCCGGCGAACCGGAACAGAGAGACATTTACATCGCTGCGATAGATGACCCGACACCGACACAAGTCACGGACAACCCGGACGCGGAACGGCTTGTCTCATGGTCGCCCGAAGGGCGGCGGCTCGCCTTCACTCGGCGCGGGAAGGCGGGCGGCTCGTACGTAACGTCTCTGCTCGACGGTTCGGAGACGAGAGTGGCGACGGTGAGCACGAGTCCCCCGTCATGGACGCCGGACGGGAAACAACTGATCGGCACGTATGGAAGGATCTGGACTGTATCACTTGATACCCGCGAACAGAGGGATCTGATTCCAGGAGACGGCAAAGTCAACTATGTGGGGGCGGCGGTCTCTCCGGATGGAGAGACGCTCGCTTTTGCGGGTTGCCGGCGGCCCTCGGCCTTCTCGAGTTGCGATTTGTATGTTCGTCCGATCGCGGATGGGGAGCCGCGGCGGCTGACGTTCCAAAACGGCGCGCTCGAGGGCCTAGCTTGGACGCCGGATTCGCGGGAGATCATCTACACCATGGACGGGCGGATGTATCGGATTCCCGCCGTGGCTGGGATGCAGCCCGGGCGGCTTGAATTCCTCTCCCAGGACGATGTGATCGGGAGGTTTGCGTACCCGTCGTTGGCGCGTTCCTCGCCTGGCGGAAATGTCCGCATGACTTATGTCCGCTCTGTGCGAGACGTGGACATATGGGTAACGGAGACAGACGAGGAAGCCGGTTCGCCGCACTCTTACCACAAGCTGATTGACTCCGCTGGCATGGATCAATATCCCGCGTTTTCTCCGGATGGGCGCAAGATTGCTTTCTACTCGGACCGGCCCGCCGGCGACCGCGCGCTTTGGGTCAGCGATAGCGACGGTTCGAATCCTCGGCAGTTGACTCCGTCCACTTTCAGAGTGAGCGATTCGGCACGGCCGGCGTGGTCGCCAGACGGCCTAAAGGTTGCCTTCCGAGCCTCCACGCCCGAGGACAGCGCTTTCCACATTTACACGGTTCCTCTCGAGGGAGGGGTTCCACAACGCAGTACCACTGGCGACGACGAGTCGAAGCCGGCCTGGTCGCGCGATGGCCTTTTCATCTATTTTCTAAGCAATGAGTCCGGGCAAGGAGAAGTTTGGAGAGCCCCGTCGGACGGGAGTTCCCCGGGGGGAATGCCGGTCAACGAGATGCTTTCGTGGTCCTACGCGGAATCGCCCGACGGCCGATTCTTGTACTTCTGCGGTGTGGAGAAACCAGGTACAGCCTATGGCTCCCTTTGGAGGATGCCCGTGGAGGGCGGAGCAAAGGAGGAGATCCTGCGTCCTTTTAGTTTTGACGCACTACACTTTCGCCAAGAGGGGCTGTATTTCATGGATCGGGACGAGCAAAGTTCGGGGGGCTCGCTGGTTAAGCTGCTGGATACGGAGACGCTAAAGATTACCGAAGTTGCGCGTTTGCCGGATCCCCGGCCTCGTCACTTTTCCCTCAGCCCCGACCGCAGGCGGATTCTCACCAGTCACTCTGAGTCCAGCAGCGCCAATTCCATGCTGGTGGAAGATTTTCGCTAAGGCTAAGGAACAAGGAGGAGACAGTGGTCGAAAAACGTGCTTCTCGGAAACCGGTCCGGCGGAGATTCTAGCTCGTATGCGTGCTCGCTAGTTGGCCTGTGCCGTTCCACCTGCACGCACACATCGGTGCCGCCTGTTACCCAGCTTCCCAGGCCTCGAACGATAGCTAATGGGAACAAACGATGCCACAACCTTCGATCTGAGAGGGGGCCAAAACTCCCGCCAATACGCTCTAACGCCCTGTTTATAGGCCTTTGAGTGATTTCAGCCGGTTGCCGCCTGGGTGGGAAATTAATTTATAGTGGCGATGCCTCAAACGGTCGAAGTTCCGGTTTCGAGACAATTTTGATGGAGTGATGGGATCGAGGCGGAACCTCAGTACAACGAGGTTATCCGCGATCTGACTCTATCAAGGCGCCTACGCCAGAGAATTTCAAAACAGCTGCTGTGAGACAGGAAACACTGGTGACAGTCGAAGTTGCCCATCTTTTGCTTGCGTTCGTCCTGTTGACGACACGCCATGCGTGGGACTCGCGATCACATGCATCGATGCACGTCATTCACGGCGTTCCGCTAGACCCAGTCGCCGAACACTGCGTTTAAGCCCGCTTCAGCCGGACTCCCGGCATGGGCGACGATCCGGTATCGCATTCGAATGGATTGGCCCTTTTCGATCCGCCAGGGCTTGTCGAGAAAGTTAAATGGAGAGGGCGAGAGGTGCCCGTAGTCGCGCGTGAACCAAGGGCACGGAGCCCACGGGTTCTCCGGGTGCTCCATGACGGCCAGACCCTCGACCAGCGACGGATTTTGACGGCGTTTGCCGTAGTAACCACACCAGTCCGCCGTCTTGCCGTAGGTGCCCTCAGCCCCGCGGTCACCGTTTGAGTTTTCCAAGACGCCGCCGTAGACGGGAGAGATGTCCGAGGCCACTCGAATGGCGAAGAACGAGTGCTTGGCTTGCTCAACCTCGACATCCTGGCCGGCTGTCATCGTAATGTCCGCATCGATGTACCAAAGCTCGTCACCCACGACGGTGACGGTAAACTTGCGCTGATCGCTGAATGGAGAGCCCGCCCCGGCGCGGGACCATCGGCAACTATCTGAAATCACCGCTGAACGGCCGTCCGAGTTGAGCAAAATTGGTCCGCTCGAAAGGATTCGCCCCTGGCTATGGTCACCGTCGCTCCAGTAGTTGCCGCCGTTGAGGGGATCAAGCCCCAGCCAGACGCCGCGGTGATGCGGGTAGGGCAACGCTGACTCAGCCGTGAGCGGCAGCCCCGAGAGCGGCCCAGCGACCGGGTGAACGTAGGGCCGCTTCTGCGACGGGTGCGCGCGGTAGACGCACAGCGGCATGTTGTTCCAGCGGAATAAGGCCAGTGAGTCATTAACGTACGCCGTGAGTCCCTTAGCTTCCGGCACGGGCTCGGCGAAGTCGACGGGTTTTGCACTGCGGGGAGCAAGGCCGGCGGCCCCGAGAGCGGCGGCGGTCTGAATCAATTTGCGGCGGGTCGTCGGCATAGCAGAAGTCGGCGGATGTTTCGGTTCCTGGCTGACGGTTCAGCCGATCAAGCTGGTCCAATTCTACCTCTCGACGCATAGATAGTGAACACGACCGCTGCCACAAACACCGCTCCGAGGGCCTGCTAATACCCGCGCCAGAGAACTCTAATGCCCTCCAGACGGCGGTTTGAGCCTCATCTAGTGTAGTGCGTCAATCAGATTGAACCTTAAGAAGAGCGGCTTTGCCGCGCTTGACCTTCTCAAGGGTGTCGGAAGCGGTAGCAGTCCAGATGAAGGGCTTGGGCTGCTGATTGTGTCGAGCGATGTAGTCTTCGATGGCGGTGGTGAGTTCGCCGACGCTACGAAAGACACCGTGGCGGATGCGCTTATCGGTGAGGTCTCGGAAGAACCTCTCCACCATGTTCAGCCACGACGCTGAGGTGGGCGTGAAATGGACGTGGAAGCGTTTATTGCGCTGCAGCCAGCGTTTCACCGTGGCGTGTTTGTGAGTGGCATAGTTGTCCACGATCAAATGGATCTGCTTGTCCTTGGGGGTCTGGTTTTCAAGCAAGCGCAAGAAGCGCAGCCATTCTTGGTGGCGGTGCTTGGGCATGCAGGTTCCGATCACCGAGCCGTCGAGCGTGTTGAGCGCGGCGAACAAGGTGGTTGTGCCGTTGCGTTTGTAGTCGTGGGTCATGGTCCGGCCGCGTCCCTTTTTCAGGGGTAGGCCGGGCTGGGTGCGGTCGAGGGCTTGAATCTGTGACTTCTCGTCGAGGCAAAGAACGAGGGCATGCTCGGGCGGGTTGAGATAAAGTCCGATGATGTCGTCGAGTTTTTCGGCGAAGCGCGGGTCGTTGCTGAGTTTGAAGGTCTTGACGCGATGCGGCTTGAGGCCGTGGGCGCGCCAAATGCGACCCACGGTGGAGGCGCTGACGCCGACCGCGGCGGCCATCGTGCGGCGGCTCCAATGGGTGGCGTTGGCTGGCGTTTCGCGGGTCGTCTTGTGGATGATCTGTTGCACTGTTGGGGAGCAGATGGCGGGCTTACGGCCGGGCCGCGGGGCGTCCTTTTCGATGCCGGCGACGCCGGATTCAAGAAAACGGCTTCGCCAGCGCGCCACCAACTGACGCGAGACCGACAGCTGCGCGGCAATCCGTTTGTTCTCAAGACCGTCGGCGGCGAGCACGATGATCCTGGCTCGCAACGCCAGACGAACAGCGACCCGACGACCGTTCGCGTAGCGCTCCAACTGCCTACGCTGCTCCTGCGTCAATGGGACTGGCTCTGCTCTTCGCATCCGTGTGCCTTCTACTAGTAAAGGCGACACGAAGATACTATAAGTTACATTATTTATGGCGCACTACACTAGCACCTCATCGCTCGGCAGGAGATTATTGTTGACATGTATGTAGACTGCTAGATCACTGCCATTCGGTGCCCGAATAGCCCTTCGATGGCACCCGATTCAAGCCGTGACGGTAGTTGTGGGTCGAGAATAGGAATGTGCTCGCCTCCGCTAAGCGCGTCACGCTGCTAGCAACAGCCCTGACGCTCCCGGGCTTTTTAGGGGCCGACGATTGGCCGCAATGGCGAGGTCCCGGGCGCAGTGGCATCTGGCGTGAAACGGGCGTCCTCGAGAGCTTCCCCTCACACGGGCTCGCAGTCCGATGGAGAACCCCGCTGGGCTCCGGTTACGCGGGACCGAGCGTCGCGGACGGAAGGGTGTTCGTGACCGATTTCCAAACGGCCGAGGGAACCAAAGGCCGCGAGCGCCTTCTCGCCCTCGACCAAGCAACGGGGGAGAGGCTTTGGTCACACGACTGGCCGGTCAACTACGCCGGTATCGACTATGCGTCGGGTCCGCGGGCTACTCCTACCGCTGATGGCAATCGTGTGTACGCCCTGGGGGCATCGGGAGATCTCGTTTGTGTACGCACCGAGGACGGCGCCGAGCTTTGGAGACGCAACTTCCCAGCCGAGTTCGCCACCGACCTGCCGGCGTGGGGCACGACCGCCGCGCCGCTTGTCTACAAAGATTTGGTGGTCGCCGTAGCAGCAGGCCGCCCGGACGCGAAAGTCATCGCCTTCGACAAGTTCTCGGGAAAACAGGTATGGCGGGCGCTTTCTTCCGAGGATTCCGGCCCAGGTTATTCCCAACCCATCTTGGTCGAAGTCGAACGACGCCCCACCCTGTTGGTGTGGCACGCCGGCGCGTTGGTTGGGCTGGCGCCGGAGAATGGTGAGCTTCTCTGGGAGCAGCCGTTCCGCATCCGCATGGAAACCCCGATCGCGACCCCGGCGTGGCGTGAGCCGTACCTGCTGGTGTCCGCTTTCTTCAATGGATCCCGACTCTACCGACTCTCCCGCACTAACGCGAAGTTGCTCTGGAAGGGATTAAGCGACAGCGCGATCGATACCGACGGGCTCCACTCGCTGATGAACTCGCCGGTGATCGACGGCGACTATGTCTACGGCATCTGTAGCTTCGGCCAACTCCGCTGCCTGCGGCTCTCGACCGGTGAACGAGTCTGGGAGACCCAGGCCGTTACGCGCGAGAAGGCCCGCAACGCGTCGGCTTTCGTGGTTCGCCACGGGGACCACTACTTCATCAACAATGATCGCGGCGAGCTGATCATCGCCCGTTTTAGCCCGGTCGGTTACGAGGAACTCAGCCGTACCCAGCTTATTCGGCCAACATCAAAGCCTGGAACTCGACGCGAGTTGGGCGCCGTAAATTGGTCACACCCGGCCTATGCCGGACGCCACATCTTCGCGCGCAACGACGAGGAAATTATCTGTGCATCGCTGGCGGTCGAGTAGGCGATTGACTCGACTCTAGCCGCAGGCAAGCGGTATCCGGCCAAGAGTACCATGGAGATTTCCCGACAGGAAAGCGTCGAATCGACCCTAAGGCAATTGAGTTCAGCGGTTTGGAGCTACTTGCGATCACGGAATTCTTCGTCCCAGTTCTGCACGACGCGGATCGCCGGTTGTGCCCGATCCACGTCTTCGGAAACTACGTCCGCGACCAAAACGAAACTACCCGTTGCCGGGGGGCTAGTCGGACGCGCCCCAGCGCGTGCCCTCCAGGAACGCCAGTAAGTCAGCCAGCTCCTGCGTGCTCAGCTCCGCATCGAGCCCCGCGGGCATCACTGACACCCGTCCTGGACGCAGCTCTTCAATCTGCGAGCGCGGAATCCGCTCGCGTTCCTCGGCGCCTGTCGCCAGAACGATCCAACCCTCGGTCTCCTCTACTGGAACGCCGCTGTAGACGTCATCCTGCGTCTGGATGATCAACGGTTCGTAACTGCTTACAAACGACGCGCTGGGATACAGCACGGCCTCAAGCAGGTCGCGCCGCTCGCGAATCTGGCCAATCTTGGTCAAGCCAGGCCCGACCTTGCCACCCTGGAAGCCAATTGCATGGCACGAGATGCAGGCAGTCTTCTCGGCATTGAACACCGCCTGACCGCGACGCACGTCACCCTTGGGAAGCGACGCCAGCAGCGACTCGAGCCGCTCGGTCTGACTCGCCCGATCGGCGCCCAGCGAATTGGCAAAAGCCTTAGCTCGCTCGGCCAGAGACTCCGGGAACGCCGCAAAGAGGGTTTCTACGCT
This sequence comes from Bryobacterales bacterium, assembly GCA_965247305.1. Taxonomy (GTDB): domain Bacteria; phylum Acidobacteriota; class Terriglobia; order Bryobacterales; family UBA6623; genus CATQHP01. Next base: position 7,914,662 of record OZ252030.1, read on the forward strand.
TCCAGGCTGCAACCCCGGACGCCCACGGCTCTGCTCGAGCGAAGCGAGCAGAGCCTCTCCGAGCTCGGCGCTCCCTCCGGTAGCAAACGCGTCAAGAACCCGCGGGAGCTCCGCCGGTCCCGTCTCCTTGAGCGTCCGCGCCAACTCGAGACGCTGTGCGTCGTCGAGCGAAATACCGGCTAGAGCACGGGCGGCCGCCGCGCGCGTGTCCGCGTCCCGATCGGCGTCAAGACTGTCTACCAAGAACGCGAAGGCGAACGAGGGCACGGCTTCGGCGTCCGACAGCGCGGTTTCAAACGCCCCGACTCTCGTCCGGGGCCCCACGCCTTTGTTCTCGGAAACAGCTAGCAGCGATGCGCGCAACTCGTCGCTCGATCCCTTGAGCGTATTTGCCGCCCGCACGGCCGCCTCTGCGATCTCGCCCGTCGCGTCACGCAGGATGCGAGCCAGCGCGCCGTCCCATTCCTTAGGTCGCTCTTTGAGCAGCGCCCGGGCCATGACTCGCAGCGCGATGCGGCGGGAAGCCGGAGCGCTGGACTCCGCGGCGCGCGCAACGACCGTGCGGATCTCCGGCGACTCGGCAAATCGGACAAGCTGATCCTCAACCGCTTTCTCGCCCGCCCGCAGCCGCGCCTCAAACGGTCTCGCCAACTCCGCGCCCCACCCCAGGCGTCGCCCCACAATCCAGGATGGCGTCTCACGCAGTAGCTCGTCGTTCGAGGTCAGCAGTGGCACGACCGTGCGCGGTTCGAGTGCGCTTGGACGCATCTGATCGAGCGCCAGCAGCGCCGCCCGTCGCGTACGCGCTGAGGCCGAACGCAGTCCCGCTCGCGTTGCTTCGGGGTCAGCAATCTCGATCAGCGCGAACGTCAGCGAGTGAGCGAGGACAGCATCCTCGGCATCCGCCGTGGCCGCGAGTAGCTCGTCTACCGCCTCTCGGTCGTCGATCCTCCCCAATGCCTCTGCCGCAACACGGCGCAGGGGGTTCGACTGTTCCAGTAGACCTCGCAACGCCGGAGCCGCCTCCGCATCCCGCCAAACCGACGCGCCATGCGCGGCCGCATGACGCACCGACTCGTCCTTGTCGGTAAGCGCCTCGCGCACCGCCGCACGCGCCTCGGGCGCGTCGATCCGAGTGAGCGCCCAAACCGCATTCCTGCGCGCTGTGACCGAACCGTCAACAGTCGCCAACGCAGGTACGGCCGACGCGCCCATGCGCCCGAGCTCCCGCACTGCGCGGTCGCGCACGAAGGGCCGCGCGTCGTCCAAGCGGCCAACCAGCTCCGTGGCCGCAACGTCCCACACAAGCTCTGGCCCTCGCGGGTCTTCCTTCGGCGTCGTCGCAGTCGTCTCTCCTGTGCGCCGCACCCGATAGATCGCACCGGGAACGTCGGCCTTGGCGAGTTGCGACGTCGGACAGCACAGCTTGTACCAACCCCCGGTATCGACGACCAGCAGGCTGCCATCAGCATCCTCCATCGCGTCCGTCGGGTGAAAGTCCGTGTCCGAAGAAACGAGCAGATCCGAGTCCTCACTCTCGAACGTCGCGCCGCTCGTCGACAGCCGATGACGCAACACCTTGTGCGTGTTGAACAGCGTCGAAACCAGATTCGTTCCCTCGAACCCAAGGGCTTCGGACTCGATCGCTGCCAGCCCCACCGGCGCTGCGGGTCCGAGGTGCGTGAGCGGATCTAGGTACCCGCCTGTCATCGGATGGCGCTCGGCCGCATGGTGCACTCTGCCGTACACGCCGCCATAAATCGCGTGGATGACGCCGTCGCGGCGTCCCAGCTCCGGAAACTGAAGGAACGTCGAGGTCAACATCCGCTCACCCGTCGGCAGAAAGGCGACCTCCACCGGGTTGTTCATCCCGCCGGTCAGCACCGCCTCGATCGGTCCGCCCTCGGGCCGCCGCCTGAAGATGTGGGCCGCTCTGGTGACCAGCGTCGAGCCGTCGGTGATCGCGTGCGTCTGCTCGGCGAAGGCGCCCTTGGTCCAGTAAATCCAGCCGTCCAGGCCCTCGTACGGCCCGTGCAGATCGTTCGCGCAGTTGGTCAGAGTCTTGGCGTCGTACCAAACCTCGCGATGCTCGGCGACGCCGTCGTCGTCGGCGTCCACCAACTTCCAGATCACCGGCGGGGCGGAGACGTAGACCGCGTCCCGGGTCCATAGCACCCCCTCGGGGAGCATCAGCTTGTCGGCGAAAACCGTGCGCGAATCGTAGATGCCGTCCCCGTCTCGATCCTCGAGACGCAAGATGCTGTGGGGCTTTTCGGCGAGCTGCTCCTCCACCGGAGCATTGGACCCCGACGACTCGGCGACGTAGAGCCGCCCCGCGTCGTCCATGTCCACGATCATCGGCCGCTCGACCAGCGGCGGCGCGGCTGCAACGACCACCTCATAGCCCTCGGGAACGCTGAGGTGCGCAAGCCCCGCCGGTTCCGGGGCGGAGCAGGCGAAAAGCGCAGTCGCGATGGCCGCCAAGAAGAACCGCATGGCGGCATTATGCCAGCGATCGAGCACGTCAGGCCGCCGCTGATCTATTGCCAACTCGGTGGTCGTCATGTCCATTTCCCTTCATCAGTCGTTCGATGCGCCCGCCTAGGCGTACATCTCCGCCAAATGCCAATCAGCCAGCGTGATGAAGCGCCACGGTTCTTCGGCGCGGGGTGTGCTCCCTATCAGGGTCAACGCCGCGCAGATAACGGCTGAATAAATTGCAGGCCTTATCACGATCGTTATGATCCCTATGCTGTGAATCGCTTGAATAAGTTTTCTGTCATGCGTTGTACGCGCGGGTCCGGGCCTGCCGGTCGAGCTGCCTTGTCATGCTTGTGTGCGGGCAGAACGTGACCTGGGGGCGCTGGCAAACCTTGCGCCCACCAGATGGTCCCGGCGTTGAACACAACGTTGCCCTTTGGCCCGTTGTAGATCGTTGCTGCATGGGGCTTCTTGGGTGTTCCGTCTCTAGGGTTGACTGGCGTGCTGTTGGCCAGGATTTCCATGCCGGGCAGGTCGCCGACGGGACTGCCGTGCCATTCCCAGCCAATCAGGCCTTTGATCGTTTCGCCTTCTTTCATACCTGTGCCTTCATAGACCCAGTGCTCGGGCTTGGCGCAGATCCAGTCACCGCCGCCAATGCCGGCCATCCTCCCACCCATGAGCAGCGCCCCGTCTGGCCCCGGTGGATACTTGAAGCCTCGTTGCTTGTGAAACACCCCGCCGAGTTCCTCGCCAAGGAACACGCCTTCCCGTCGGATGATCCGGCGGGGCTGCCCATCGGAGGAGGGCAGCAAAGGCACCACGCCCCACACCGAATTGCCACTTAGGAACGCAAGATTGACTCCGGCGTCGCGGGCCGCGCTGACGTTGTCATACATCTCCCGCGTCCAATACTCGTCATGCCCCACGGAGATGAAGCCTTTCGCACGCTGCAACCTCGGCCCATCAGTATGTGTATCCACGTTCGATATGTACGACACATCGTAGCCCTGCTGCTCCAACCAGTAGGACAGCGGAAACTCCCAAAGAAGAAATTCGCCTGACCCCTGGGAGGAAGGATTCTCGACAAGATGGTCCTGGCAGAACATGGCATATGGACGGTCGAAACTCACCCATCCGGTATCGGGACCAGTGCTCCACTTCTTTCTTCCGTTTGGCTTATAGATATCCGCATCGTTGTGATAGAGGGACCACCTATCGTCAGGCCAGCTGTTGTAGGCGGCCCAGGTCATGTCGCTGCACTGGAAGAGCAGATCGCACGGTCGATCGTCACGCACGATGAAGATGGCGTAGCTTTCGAGGCCCTCCTTCTTGGCGGTGAGTTTGCCGAGATAGACGCCGCTCAGCCAATCGTCTGGAATCTTCAATTCCACCGACGGTTTCCACTGGCATTCACGCAGGCGGTTTTCACCGATCGGCGGGTCAGCCTGGGTTTTGCCCGGTAGCGAATCGAACTGCATGACCCGTCGTCCACCCGTGCCGCCGTAGTAACCCGTGCGGAAGATCTCCAGACTGAATTCCGACGCCGGATTGGTGCTCACCATGACTTTCAATGTGTCGCCGGCGCGCACACTCATCTCGGAACAGTAGCCCTCGATCCACGGGCAACGCCACCAGGTCTTCGGGTCGATGCGCGTATTGGTGAGCATCCAGTCGCGCGTGCCAGGCTTGGCGTTTTCCTGTCGAACTAGATCCGGTGCGGCTTGGGCAGTGCTTGTCGCGGGCCCGAAAGCTGATATACCCAAGCCAGCCGCTGCGACGCCTTTGATCACGTCGCGACGAGGCAACCGGCCCGGCTGATCGTTTGACTGCTTCATGGCTGACATCTCTTGACTGCGAAATGCTTGCTTATTCATGTCTACTCCACTTTGCGTTGTTTAACTAAGCCATCGGGTCGACTATTTCTTCGCGGGTTAAGCTTAGGCCTTGGACGAGATATCCCATGCGGGGTTAACTTATTGACGCAGTCACGGTTTGCCGGGGAAGTTAGCGGCGATGAACTTGACGATGACTCGAGCCAATTCCTCGCCGGCTTGCTCTTGCAGGAAATGGCCAGCGCGCTTGATCGTGGTGTGGGGCTGATCCTTGGCGCCGGGGACAGACTCCTGAAAGACCGCAGCCCCGCCGCGGGTAATCGGGTCGCCGTCGCTGAAGGCGGTCAGGAACGGCTTTTTCCAGCGTCGAAACATTTCCCATGCCCTGCGGTAGGCGTCGTTGGCCGGGTCGTCAGCAAGAACCGGAACGCGCTGCGGCATGATCAACGGGCCTGCCTTATAGCTCGGTTCGGGAAAGGGCGCATCGTAGGCGGCGGCGATCGAGGGATCCTTCGCGTTGCCGGCGACCATGGCGCCGACCGGTATGTCGCCTCGGTCAATCATGCCCTGGTTCGTGCGTCTCCACTTCATGAACGCGCTGTCTTTGTTGAGTGCTTCCGGTCCAGATGCGCGGCCGACAGGTAAACCGGCGTTGGCAATCACAACGCGAGCGAATCGCTTTTCGTTTTCCGCGACCACCCTCAAACCGATCAAACTGCCCCAGTCTTGGCCGAAGAAGGTCACCCCGCGCAAGTTGAGGGCCTTGACCAATTCGGTCATCGCGTCGACATGAAACTTGTAGGTATGCACATCCATACTCGCCGGCTTGTCCGACCGGCCAAAACCGATCAGGTCGGGCACAACACAGCGGTAGCCGGCTGCGGTGAGTACAGGGATCATTTTTCGATACAAGTGCGACCAGGTCGGCTCTCCATGGAGCAACAGGATTGTTTCGCCGTCGACCGGGCCCTCGTCGAGATAGTGGACCCAGTAGCCCTGGATATCCTTGTAGTGCGGCGTGAAGTTGTAACCTGGCAGATTCTCGAACCGCTCGTCCGGCGTCCGATAGACCCCGGGGCGCACTTCTTCCGCCCCGGCAGCGCCGGAGATCAGCCCAGTCATGGCCAGGAGGATAATCGCTTTCTTTACCATTGCTCAAGCCTCTAACGCAGGATTTCCGTTTTGGCCATCCCAGCGTTGGTAGGATAGCCGACCCTGGGTTGCGAGTGGCCCAGTCGCCGACCGCGGCTGCCGCCAAGAGACCGACTCCTGCCCAGACCAGCGGCGCTCGCCGCCGGTCGGCCGCTCGAACTTCAACCGGAGAAGGGGCTCCCCCTCCCTCCAGCGTCTTTACAAAGAGGTACCCGCGCTTCGGCAACGTCTCCACATACCCGGGGGCGCTCGCCGAGTCGTCTAGCGCCCGCCCGATCTTCCGTATCGCCGTGTTGAGTCCGTTGTCGAAGTTGACGTAAGTGTCGCCCGACCATGACTCTTGCTGTGTTTCCTCGCGAGTGACCACCTCGCCTGGCCGTCGAAGAAGCATGGCGAGGACCTGAAAAGGCTGAGTCTCGAGGCGAACGCGAACGCCATTCTTGCGCAGCTCGCCGGCCGCCAGGTCGGCCTCGAAGGTGTCGAAGCGCACGGCCTTGGAATTGCCTGAATCCACGGCTTTGTCGTCGAGTTCTAGAGCTGCAAGATTAGTAGCGAGAACAAGCGGTTCGTTGAACAACCGACTGAGCGGGTCCGAGAAGCCCTTCCAAAGGTGCTCTAGATAGCTATTTGGGCGGTTTTGAACTTTCGGGGGCCGCCGTTCAGTAGCCGTGAGGTCTTTTCACGCCAGCGACGAGCCGCCACACCCACGCCGCTACATTCGGGGCGTTCCAACACCGCCGCCACGAGGTCATCCGGACAGATTCGACCTCCGCAGGAGCCTCACAATCCCCATCCACGATATGATCAAGCGCCTCATGCCCAACCGAATGATCCTGGCGTTCACGGCCTGCCTGCTGGCGTCGCTCTCCTGCTCCCAAGCCCCGCCCGCGCCGCAGCCGCTCAACGTCCTCTTCATCACCGCCGACGACCTCGGGCTTCAACTCGGCTGTTACGGCGACACCGTCATCGAAACTCCCCAGCTCGACGCCTTCGCCGCCAGCGGAGTCCAGTTCGACTACCGCCAGACGAACCACGTCGAAGCCCGCCAGGTGAAGCTTGTCGCCGAACGCGCCTCCGAGTTCATCACCCAGTCCGGCGACCAACCCTTCTTTCTGATAGTCAACTACACCGACCCGCACGCTTATCGCGAACGCAACGCGGAGACGAACGAAGTCGTCGGCGGCTGGACGTTTCTCGATCGCGCAGAAGGCATCCCCGAGACGCTCGTCGACCCGAGCGAAGAGCCCGTCTTCCCCTTTCAGCGAATCGACTCGCCCGAGCAGCGGGCCCGCGTCGCCGGCTACTACAACGAGGTCAAACGGCTCGACACCGGCGTGGGCTTGCTGCTCAAAACCCTGGAGCGCGCCGGGCACGCCGACAACACGCTGGTCATCTTCATCGGCGACCACGGGCCCCCGTTCAACCGCGGCAAGACAACGACGTACGAGGGCGGCCTACGAGTTCCCTTCCTCGTCCGCTGGCCGGGCGTCTCGAAACCGATGCGCAGTAGCGCCATGGTCTCGACGGTCGACATCCTGCCGACGATCCTCGACGCCACCGGCGCCACTTCCGATGTCGAGATGCACGGCCGCTTGAGAACGGCGCTGACAAACTAGACCACAGAACGGCGTTTTAAAGCCGTTCAAGGGCGGCGGAAAATTAGACCGCCCGGGTGGTCCGCTGGCATCCATTCGGTGTTCTGTGGAACACGGGAAGGATGTATCGCGTGGAGCTATATGCTCAAGTACGGCGCAGTGTCTACGTCGAAGGGCTGAGTGAACGCGAAGCCGCCAAGCGGTTTGGCTTAGCGCGGGAGACGGTGCGCAAAATGCTGCGCTACGCTGCTCCGCCGGGCTATCGGCGGAGCAAACCGGTGAGACGGCCGAAGCTCGAAGCGTTCACCGGAATCATCGATCAGATCCTGCTCGACGATCAGCAACAACCAAAGAAACAACGTCACACCGCGAAACGCATCTTCGATCGCCTACGCGAGGAGTACGATTTCAGCGGTGGCTACACGATCGTCAAGGACTACGTCCGCGAGAAGAAGCTCGGTGGACAAGAGATGTTCGTGCCACTGGCGCATCCGCCCGGCGACGCGCAGGCCGACTTCGGCGAAGCGGTTGTCGTTATCAATGGAGTCCAGCGCAAGGCGCACTTCTTGGTTGTCGATCTGCCGCACAGCGACGACGCCTTCGTTAAGGCCTTTCCCGCCGAGACGACGGAAGCCTTTTGCGAAGGACACAACGCCGCGTTTCGTTATTTCGACGGCGTGCCACGCAACATCGTCTACGACAACACGACGCTGGCGGTGGCAAGGATTCTCGGCGACGGCACGCGCAAACGTACGCGGGTGTTCAGCGAACTGCAGTCGCACTACCTGTTCGCCGATCGTTTCGGGCGTCCGGGCAAGGGCAACGACAAGGGAAAAGTCGAAGGGCTAGTGGGCTTCGCACGGCGCAATTTCATGGTGCCGATCCCGAGATTCGAGAGTTGGGAAGCCTTCAACGAACACCTCGAAGAGAAGTGCCGAGCCAACCGTGAACGGCGTTTGCGACGGCACACCGAAACCGTCGGCGAACGCTTCGAGCGCGATCGGGAAGCGCTCTTGCCCTTGGCACCGACAGCCTACGATGCCTGCGACAAACGCTCGACAAGGGTGACTTCGTTGTCGCTGGTGCGCTACGCGACAAACGATTATTCGGTGCCAACGCGTTACGGCCACCGCCAGGTCCTGATCAAAGCCTACGTGGATGAGGTAGTGATCTGTTGCGGCAGCGAAGAGATCGCCCGCCATCAGCGCAGCTATGAACGTGAAGAGTTGGTTTTCGATCCGCTGCACTACTTGGCGTTGTTGGAACGCAAGACCAACGCGCTCGATCAAGCCGCGCCGTTGGTCGGCTGGGAGTTGCCGCCGGAGTTTGCGAAGCTGCGACGACTGCTCGAATCGCGGTTGGACAAAGCGGGCAAGCGCGAGTACGTACAGGTCCTGCGACTGTTGGAGGACTTCCCCCTTGAGCACGTCGCAACGGCGGTGCGCCAAGTCTGTCTACTGGGAACGATTGGCTTTGACGCCGTCAAGCATCTACTGCTGTGCGCGATCGAGCAACGTCCGCCGAAGCTCGACTTAACGAAGTATCCCCACCTGCCGACGGCTCAGGTCGAGCAGACGTCGCCGGCATCCTATCTGGCGCTGCTAGCAGGAGCAAGCTGATGGCGAAGTCGAGAATGCTGCTGGAAACCCACCTGAAAGCGCTGCGGCTGCCGACCTTCCTGCGCGAGTACGACAAACTGGCTCGGCGCTGCGCCGCCGAAGGCTTGGACTTTCGGGACTTCCTACAGCAACTCTGCGAGCTGGAACTGGTCGATCGCGAGCAGCGGGCGACCGAGCGTCGCATCAAGGCCGCCAAGTTCCCGGTGACGAAGAGTCTCGACACGTTCGACTTCTTGGCCATACCCTCGGTGAACAAGAAGCTCGTTCTGGAGCTGGCGCGCTGTGAGTTCATCGACCGCCGTGAGAACGTCTTGGCGCTGGGGAACTCCGGCACCGGCAAAACGCATATCGCCTTGGCGCTGGGACTGGCAGCTTGTCAGAGCGGCTATCGCACACGTTTCACCACCGCCGCGGGATTGGTCCATGAACTGCTCGAAGCCCGTGACGAACGGCAACTACTACGGGTCCAGAAACAACTTGCCAAGCAGGATCTACTGATCGTCGATGAACTGGGCTATGTGCCGCTGTCGAAGACCGGGGCAGAGCTGCTGTTCGAGATCTTTTCGCAGCGCTACGAACAGGGCTCGACGTTGCTGACCTCGAACCTGCCGTTCACCGAGTGGACCGAGGTGCTGGGTTCCGAACGCATGACCGGCGCTCTGCTTGACCGGCTCACGCATCACGTCCATATCCTCGAGATGAACGGCGACAGCTACCGCCTCAAGCAAAGCAAAAAGAAGCGCCCGCGCTCTTCAAACTGACCCGCCGGCCGCTCGCGCCGGTTTGCGTGGGCCGTCTTCCACTACGCCTGGGCCGCCCTAAAGGGCGTCCTCAGGCTCCGTTCCAGCCGTCCCACGCAAACCGCTGGATCCCCGCCAACTGGTCTATTTTTGCTCCGCCGAAGCGGTCTACATTTACTCCGCCCTTGACAGGCCGGCGAGTCGCGGAACTCGGCCATGCTCATGCCATATCGTTTTTGGTAGAAAGCTTCGGCGCTGTTTGCAGGCTTCCACTGGTTCTCGTCCCAATCCGGCCAGACGATCTTGAAGTCTTCGGGGTTGTCTTTGAGAAAGACGATGATATCTTCCCAATCTTTGCGGTTCGGCCCGACCAGTCCAGCGGCGTGGCAGAAGATCTTCTGCAAGTAGGGGCGGTCATCAGGCAGCGAGCCGGCCAGCGCGCGTAACCACTCCCGTCCGGTCGGACGGCGCGGCACATCCTCTCCAAAATCTTTGCCGAAGTATTTGTAGGGCAGGCGCCGCGAGCCGTAGACTTCGGACTCGTGCATCTCCTGGAGCTTGATCGCCTTCGAGTAGTCGAGCGGTCCCCAGTTGTAGGGGAAGGAGCGCACTCCGAGCATTTCGTAAAGCAGCCCTGCGCCCCCGGCGTCGCTGTCCATCGGAGTGATGTTGAGGACGGCCTCGATCCCCATCCAGCCGCCGTAGCGCCAGGTCTCGTTCTCGGGCAGGTTGTACTTGGGCAATTCCTCCGGCGGCATCAACTCGCCGTACTGCGGGTTGTCGTCGGAGATCTTCCCATCGGCTAATGGTCGCCATTTCGGGATGAGCGTCTTGGTTTCGAAGTTCCACAGGATCTCGAGGTTTTTCGCCCGCGCTTCGAGATCGTCTCGGCCCTTGGTGGGGACGTAGACCGCCCGGCCCACCTGGCAGGGCTCGCGATGTCCCGAACCGGGGTGGTAGCCAATCGGCATCTTGAGGCGCTTGATCGCCGCCGTGATCTCAGGATCGTCGAGATCGACGAGTTGCAGCACTGATCCGACGAAGCCGAGCTGGGCCTTGATGCCGTGCTTCTCGTAGGTCTCCATGAGCCAACGAACAGCGGCGGTGGAAGCGATCGGCTCGGTCGAGGTGACGTCTCGCCTGCCATCGTCGATGTGATGCGAGAAGTAGACGTAGATGGGTGTCTTGCGGGCCGCTTGGAGATTCGATGCAGCTGCGCTCAGCAGAACCGCGAGCGCCAAGAGCGACGATCGCTGGAGGGCCGGTGTTGGCATGGTTGGAGTCCTCCTTCCGTCTGCCAAGACAGTCATTTGACAGAGAAGGTTACCTGATCGGCTGCTGCGTCGTCATATTTGACCGCAAGCGCCGGAAGACCGAGCCTTCCCAGACAAAGTAAACAGTGACACAGCGCCAATCGGCAGATGAGAAGTTAAGCCGTCGCCGGTTCGCCCAAAGCCTAGCCGCGACCGCCGCCGTTCCCCTTGGGGCGCTTGGCCAGACCGCCACCCGGCCCAACGTCATCTTCATCCTTACCGACGACCAGCGCTGGGATCAAATGGGCTGCGCCGGACACCCGCACCTGCGGACGCCCAACATGGACCGGTTGGCCGCGGAGGGGACTCGCTTCACTAACGCTTTCGTCACGACCTCCCTGTGCAGCCCTGCGCGCGCCAGTTTTCTCACCGGGCGCTACGCACACGCACACGGGATCATTGGCAATCGCGTCGAGCCGCCGGATGCGGAGATGCGGCGGGCGTTTCCGGCCCTGCTCCAGCAGTCCGGCTACGAGACGGCGTACTTTGGTAAGTTCCACATGGGACAGGATCCCGGTCCTCGTCCGGGATTCGACGAATGGGCCGCGCTCCCGGGGCAAGGGCGCTACGTCGACCCGATCTTCAACATCAACGGCGAGACGAAAACCTTGCCGGGCCATTCGGGAGCGGGTACCACCGATATGACGCTTAAGTGGATCGAACGCGAGCGGCAAAAGCCCTTCTGCCTCGTGCTCGGCTTCAAGGAGCCCCACGGCCCGCGCACGCCGCCTGAGCATTTGAGGGACCTTTACGGCGACGTCGAAGTCCCGCAACCGTCGCCTGAGCCCGAACACCTCCGGGGCAAGCCTGCCGCGGTGCGCGAGCGTCGACGGCCGTCCTTTGTACAGAGTCGCGGCGAGCGGACGCCGGAGCAATACGCTGAAGACCGCCGCAACTACTGGAGATGCATTACGGCCGCAGACGAACAAATCGGGCGAGTCCTTGACGCTCTCGACGAGTCAGGGCTGAGCGACAATACGCTGGTCGTTTTCGCGGGCGACAACGGCTACTTTCTCGGCGAGTTCGGACTTGGCGACAAGCGCTACGGCTATGACGCGTCGTTACACATTCCGCTGATCGCAAAGCTCCCGGGGCGCATTCCGGCGAATCGGACGCTCGATCATATGACGCTGAACCTCGACCTTTGCCCAACGATCCTCGACTACGCCGGAGTTCGCGAACCGGACGGCGTCCATGGGAAGAGTTGGCGGCCGCTGTTCGATGGCAATGACGAGCGTTGGCGGGACGCCTTTCTTTACGAGTACTTCTACGAAGAGCAATTCCCGCACCCAGGCGTGCGGGGGTTGAGGACCCAGCGCTACAAGTATCTGCATTACCCTGACTCGGGCGATGCCGACGAGCTATATGATCTCGAGCGAGATCCGAGCGAGTGGAATAATCTAGCGGACGACGCGCAACACGGGCCGCTGATCGAGCGGCTGAAATCACGGATGGAAACGATTCAGGCCGAGACCGGCTGACCCAAGGGCCGGACCAAGGAGAGCGAACGATGAATTCAAGAAGATCTTTTCTAGGAGCCGCCGCCGGGATGACGGCGTCCGCCGCCGCGCAGGTCCGCGGCGCAAACGATCGCATTCGAGTCGGAGCGATCGGCTGCGGCACGCGCGGCGGCACCCACGTCGTGCCGGCTTTCCAGGCGCATCCCGACTGCGATGTCGTCGCGGTTTGCGACGTCTTTCAGCCCAATCTCGATCGTGCTCAAGCCAATGCCGCGCCCGGGGCCGAGGCGTACAAGGACTACCGCCAAGTCCTCGCCCGCGACGATCTCGACGCAATCATTGTCGCGACGCCCGACCACTGGCACGCCCCGCTGCTGATTGCGGCCTGCGAGGCCGGCAAGGATGTCTACTGCGAGAAACCAATCTCGAACGCGATCGAGCCGGCCATGGCGATGGTCGAAGCCGCGCACAAGCACAAGCGAGTCGTCCAGGTCGGGCTGCAACAGCGCCACTGGAAGCATTTTATGGAGGCCTACGAGTGGTTCCGGGAAGGGCAACTCGGTAAGGTCAACCACGTCGGGCTGATTCGGCGTGGTTCGACGGCTCGGCCCGATCAGCCGACGACCGATGCGCCCGAGAATCTCGATTGGGAACTGTTCCAGGGCCCGGCGGAGCGTGGCGGCTACTCGCAGATCAAGCAGCGCGACTGGCGACGTTTCCCGCAGTTCGGCGGAGGAATTATCACCGATTGGGGCATCCATCTGCTGGATGCGGCGATGTGGTATCTGCACGCCGACAACAAGAAGCCGCTCGAGGTGTCGGCCGTGGCCAAAACTCTTTGGCGGTCCAGTGATGAGAGGCTTCCGGACACGATCAGCGCCCAGTGGGAGTACGACGACTTCGTGATGACGTTCGCAAACTGGGGTCTCCCCTACGGGACGTATCTTTTCGGCGAGAACGGCTCGCTGCATGTCGATCGCGTTGGCTACACCATGGAGCCCTGGTCGTTTCGCAACAAGCCCAAGTTCGAACGAATCGACGTCGAAGTTCCGGACGACTACCCCTCGATCAATACATCGCTCGGCGACCACGTCCGCAATTTCTTGGACTGCATGAGGTCAAGGGAGCAACCGGTGGCAAACATCGACGTGGGCTTCAATTCCACCCTGCCGACGCTGATGGCGTTGCAGTCGATCAAGACCGGCAGGGATTACACTTGGGACGGCAATGCCGTACATGCGGTCTAGTTGGACGGATGACTATGGGAAACGCAAAACTCACTCGACGCCTGTTCCTAGCCCAGGTAGCGGCTCTCACCGCGGCCCGCGGGGCTTCTTCACCGTGGAAGCTCGCCACTGGGCTCAACGGATTCGGCTCGTCGGAACAATACCACGACAAAAAGTACGATTACGACGAAATCCTGAAGTTCACGCGCGAAGAGGGTTTCCAGGGGATCGAGGCCTGGCGAAACTGGCGGGGCGGCTACCCGGAAGCGGGTGATGAGGCCGGCATACGAGCCATGCGAAAGAAGGTGGAGGACTACGGTGTGCAAATCTTCTCGATTCAGGCCGGCGGTCCCCGTGGGGTGAACCCGCTCTCAGCCGATAGCGCCGAGCAGAAGAAGTACACAGACGCATTGAAGTCTTACGTTGATCTAGCGGTCAAGTTGGGCTGCGACGCCATGGGCCTGTGGCAAGGAGGCCGTGCCGGGGATCTCGCAGAGGACGAGCTGATCGAGCGCTTCGCCGCCGTCATTAAGCCCGCTGCTCAGTACGCCGTTGACCAAGGCATCTTCATCGCCATCGAAGGAGAGCCGCCGTTGCTGGTCAACAGCGCCGCCCGCTACCACAAGCTCTTCGCCGCCGTCGGCATGAAGGAATTCAAAGCGATTTTCGACCCCAGCCATTTCGACGTTCTCGGCGGGGCCAAGGGAAAACCCGAGGACTTGCTGCGGGATCTCGGCGTCGATCGGATCGGCTACATCCAGTTCTGCGACGGGGATTCGACGTTGCGCCCGACGCCTGACGGACGCCCGGGCACCTCAAAGCACCTGCCCTGCGGGGTTGGAAAGTACGACATCGAATTGCAGCTCAAGATCCTTTACGAAGGCGGATTCAAGGGCTGGTTCCAGATCGACAGCTGGGCGACCGAGGACCCCTACGAGACTTCGCGCACCTGCAAGAATGCCGCCGTCTCTTACCTCAAGAAGGTCGGAGCATGGGGATGACACGGCGAACGCTTCTCACCGGAGCCGCGGTATCGCCTCTGGCCGCGGCCTCCGTCGGCAAACTGGAACTGGGCATGCACCAGGCAACGCTATGGAAGTGCGATTCGACGATTCGCGAGGACTTCGAAGCGATCGCGAAGGCCGGCTTCAAGCACGTCGAGTTGCGGCAAAGCAAGATCAACGACCAGTCCCAGTATTCGATCGCCGACGTCAAGAAGATGCTCGACGACAACGGGCTCTCACCGCTCGGCTCGCAGCACGCGCCATCACTCGGGTTTCCCGACGAGAGGCAACCGCGGCGCTTGGACGCCTTCAAGCGCAATGTCGAGAAAACCGCCGCGCTCGGGCTTAAGATCACCAATTGCGCCTGCGTGGTCCGCGATCCGAAAATCACGATGGACCATTACAAGCAGGCGGTCGAGAACTACCGCGCGGCCGCCGAGTTCGCGAAGGGGTACGGCATCGTAATTGTCATCGAGTTCATGAAGTTCTCGACATTTCTCTCGACCCTGCCGTCAGCGCTTTGGATGACTCGACAGGTTCAGCATCCCAACCTGAATATCACCGTCGACGCGTTCCACGTCTGGGCCGGCTGCGGCAAAATGCAGGATCTCGACGACGTCGGTGAAAGCGAAGTCTTCAATTTCCATATCAACGACGTCACCGCCGACAAGCCCCGCGAGCTACTCGGCGACGCCGACCGACTGATGCCTGGCGACGGCGAGATTCCGGTGGCCCAGATGCTGCGACGCCTCACTGGCCGGGGCTACGAGGGCAAGGTGATGGTCGAACTGTTCTCGCCCGAATGGTGGGGTCGGCCGGTCGACGAGGTTTGCCGGTCCGCTAAGCAAAAGGCCGACGCCGTGATGGCAAGCGTCTGACCCCGTCGTCCGCAACCTCCTCTTTTCCAATTGAAAGATGAGCCTGAAGGAGAGAGGCGAGCTAGTGTAGTGCGTCAATCAGATTGAACCTTAAGAAGAGCGGCTTTGCCGCGCTTGACCTTCTCAAGGGTGTCGGAAGCGGTAGCAGTCCAGATGAAGGGCTTGGGCTGCTGATTGTGTCGAGCGATGTAGTCTTCGATGGCGGTGGTGAGTTCGCCGACGCTACGAAAGACACCGTGGCGGATGCGCTTATCGGTGAGGTCTCGGAAGAACCTCTCCACCATGTTCAGCCACGACGCTGAGGTGGGCGTGAAATGGACGTGGAAGCGTTTATTGCGCTGCAGCCAGCGTTTCACCGTGGCGTGTTTGTGAGTGGCATAGTTGTCCACGATCAAATGGATCTGCTTGTCCTTGGGGGTCTGGTTTTCAAGCAAGCGCAAGAAGCGCAGCCATTCTTGGTGGCGGTGCTTGGGCATGCAGGTTCCGATCACCGAGCCGTCGAGCGTGTTGAGCGCGGCGAACAAGGTGGTTGTGCCGTTGCGTTTGTAGTCGTGGGTCATGGTCCGGCCGCGTCCCTTTTTCAGGGGCAGGCCGGGCTGGGTGCGGTCGAGGGCTTGAATCTGTGACTTCTCGTCGAGGCAAAGAACGAGGGCATGCTCGGGCGGGTTGAGATAAAGTCCGATGATGTCGTCGAGTTTTTCGGCGAAGCGCGGGTCGTTGCTGAGTTTGAAGGTCTTGACGCGATGCGGCTTGAGGCCGTGGGCGCGCCAAATGCGACCCACGGTGGAGGCGCTGACGCCGACCGCGGCGGCCATCGTGCGGCGGCTCCAATGGGTGGCGTTGGCTGGCGTTTCGCGGGTCGTCTTGTGGATGATCTGTTGCACTGTTGGGGAGCAGATGGCGGGCTTACGGCCGGGCCGCGGGGCGTCCTTTTCGATGCCGGCGACGCCGGATTCAAGAAAACGGCTTCGCCAGCGCGCCACCAACTGACGCGAGACCGACAGCTGCGCGGCAATCCGTTTGTTCTCAAGACCGTCGGCGGCGAGCACGATGATCCTGGCTCGCAACGCCAGACGAACAGCGACCCGACGACCGTTCGCGTAGCGCTCCAACTGCCTACGCTGCTCCTGCGTCAATGGGACTGGCTCTGCTCTTCGCATCCGTGTGCCTTCTACTAGTAAAGGCGACACGAAGATACTATAAGTTACATTATTTATGGCGCACTACACTAGCTGCGGGTGGCGGGGATTATAGCGTGAGTTGAGGTCGGCGGCGGCAGCTTCTTGACTCTTCGCCGGGCGGGGTAAGGGGGATTGCATAAGGGGGAAGGGGCGGCAGCCCCAATCCCCCTTTGCACGCATCCCAGACGAGACTCCATGGCCGTCTTCGGACAGGGACCTGGGGTGGCGACTCCCTCTCGGATGCGGCTCTTGCTATGGCGCGCGCCAGCGGATCGCCAGGTCTTTGCAGACGCGTTGTAATTCGTTCCGCCGGGCATCAAGCTGTTCGGCGATCTGCGTATCCGAGTGCGCGTCGGCTTGCGCCTGCAGTGCGTCGATCGTTTGGTCGCCGCGCAAGCCACGCACTTCCTCGGGCAGACTGAGCAGCTTTTCCCACGGCGTGCTCCACTCGGCGTACACCTTGCGCAATTTGCCGCGGCGATCGCGCCGCTGGGTGGCGAAGGCGCACGGGCGATGAAAGTTCAAGTACGGGTTCAGCCACTCGCGGTAGAACTCATCGATCGCATGCGTCGCGTCCGAGGGCAAAAACTGATAGCCCATCCACTTGCGCACCACCGCGCCGTTCTTGGTTTCGACCAAGGCATTGTCGTTCGAACGGCGCGCGCGGGATGCGCGTAAATTCAACTCGCAACTTTTCGAGCAGTTTGGCGGTTCGATGGTTGATGTATTCGCTGCCATTGTCGGAATGAAAGCCACGCACGCTAAATGGGAACTGCGCCAAAAGCCCTTCCAGCAAGGGAATCAAGTAGTTTTCATTGATGTGTTCGACACAACCGACGACCTGCCATTGCGTCACTTCGTCGACCACGTTGATGGTGTAGGCTCCCTTTTCCCCTTCCTGTTCGGGCGAGTGCACGGTGTCGATGCGCAGGTATCCGGGACGCCCGCGCGGCTCGGGTTGGCGGCGTTCGCCGATCGCCACGGGTGTCGGTCGAGTCTTGTCGAGATGCAAACTGTGTTGCCGATAGACGGCTCGTTTGCGCAAGTTGTAGAGGTGTCCCACCGACAGTTCGGCAAGGCGTTTGAATTCCTTGCGGTTGTACACTTGGAACTCACGTTGGAGAATGCGCCGCGTGGCCGGCCCGGAGAGACGTTGATGCACTTGGTCGACATGCGCCAGGAGAACGATGTCGGCGCGGCTGTACTTGGTGGGGAAGCGGCGCCGCCGATAGGCTGTCGGCCGGACGCACTTTTCGCGCAAAAACTGCCCGATGAGGCGGGTCAATTGGGCGCGACTTAAGCCGCTGAGCTTGCTCAGGAAGCGTCTCAACAATCCTTTAACCGAGCGCTTCTCGTCGGCGTAATGATGCCTCTTCAGGACGCCTTCGACGAGCGCGTATTTCTCCGCTCGACTTCCGGCCTGGAACTCGACGGACCCACACCCGTCAAGAAAGCTCTCGATCTCATCGAGACTCAGTGATTCGGCTTGCTGCACGGCGACTCCCATCACCCGCAGCTTGCCTGTTCCTAGTCGACCTTGCCCAAATTATCTCCAGGCTCATCTTGTATTGGAATCACCCCTCCCTTCAGGCTCATCTTGTATTGGACAAGACGCTCAAGCCCCGAGTGACAGCGTGAGCGTATACTTGACGCATCATGTCCCGGCTCGTTCGTTTGGTACTCGTTTTGACGGCGGCGCTCGGTGCAGCCGACATCCCCCCCACCGGAAAACCGGTTCACCTATTCGACGGCTCGGGCCTCCACCAATTCGACACGTTCGTCTTCGGACAGGGGTTCAATAAAGACCCCGACGGCGTCTTCCGCGTTGACGATGGCATGGTCCGCGTCGAAGGAATCCCCTACGGCTACTTCATCACCAAGCAGGAATTCGACGACTTTTACCTGCGCGCGGAGTTCAAGTGGGGCGAAGGCACCCACGGCAACCGCAGAGGCCTCGCGCGCGACAGCGGCATCCTCTACCGCGCTTCCGACGTGGTCAAGCGCGCCGAAGCCGCCAAGACGCAGGGCGCCATCTGGCCGGTCGCGCTCGAGTTCCAGATCATGGAAGGCGCCACCGGAGACGTCATCTTGCTCGGAGGCTCCGAGATGACCGTCAAGGGTGTCCGCAAGGGCGTCAAGCGTGGAATCCAGATCGATCGCTTCAACAAGACCGACATCGGCATGACCGACAGCGGCTGGCCGCAGGGCTATCGCGAGCCGGCTGGTTTCCGCGACCCGAATAACCCCGTCGAGAAAGCGCACGGCGAATGGAATGTCCTCGAAATGGTCGCGCATGGCGACACCGTCAAGTATTGGGTCAACGATATCTTCGTCATGGAGGGAACGAAAGCTAGCGAGACGCGCGGAAAAATCCTGTTCCAGTCCGAGGGCTCGGAACTCTACTTCCGCAACATCGAGGTCCGTCCGCTGCTCGAACAACTATCGGACGTTTCGCGCACACCGTGGGGTGCGCCCGACCTGCGGGGTATTTGGGACTTCCGCACCCTCACTCCCCTAGAGCGGCCCCCCAATCTTGCCGGCAGGGAAACCCTCACAGAGGCCGAAGCCGCGGACGCCGAAGCGCGGGCTGCGCAATCCCGCGTCGAGCGCGACTCCGACGCAGTCCCTGAGCAATGTGTCGGCTCGGCGAATTTTGTCGATTGCGTCGGCAGCTACAACCAACTGTGGTTCGACCGCGGCAACGACGTCACCGACGATCGTCGCACCTCGCTGATCGTCGACCCGCCCGACGGCCGAATTCCGCCGTTGACCGTCAAAGCCAAGAAGCGCGCCGCGGAAATCGCCAAGATCCGCGCCCGCCCCGCCCACGGCCCCGAAGACCGCCGCGTCGGCGCACGTTGCATCGTGGGATTCAACTCGGGCCCCCCGATGAGTCCCAGCGCCTACAACAACAACATGCAGCTATTTCAGACGCCCGACTACGTGGCGATTCTCAACGAGATGGTGCACGACGTGCGCATCATCCCGCTCGACAGGCGCGACCATCTGCCGACCCACATCCGCCAATGGATGGGCGACTCACGCGGCCATTGGGAAGGCGACACGCTGGTTATCGACACCGTCAATCTGCGGCCCGAGACAATGTTCAAGGGCTCAGGCGAGAACATGTACGTGATCGAGCGCATCAGCTGCATCGACGCTGATACGCTCCGTTACGAGTACACAATCGACGACCCCGAGTCGTTCACCAGTTCCTGGACCGCAGTCTTTCCTATGCGCAAGTCCGAGGGGCCTATCTTCGAGTACGCCTGCCATGAAGGAAACTACGGCATGTACAACATCCTCTCCGGCGCACGGGCCGAGGAACGAGCCTCCGCCGAAGCCGCTGCGCGAAAATAGAATCGCCATGTTGCAAGCAGCTCTGTGCCTAATCGCCCTCGCCGCTGCAGCGGCTCTGAGCGCCCAAGCGATCGCCGCGGCCCGCCCGGGCCTGCTCTACTACGGCGAAGGCGTCGTCATTCTCAACGGCGAACGCACGCCGTCGGGCAAAGTCGGAATGATGTACTGGGAGGCTGGCAAACCCGTTGAAACCGCCAACGGCCGCGCCTAGCTGCTGATAGGCGCAAACGCCACCCTTCGCATCGACCGAGGCGCGCCTTGAGCTGATCTCCGGCTCCGAAAGCTCCTTCGAGATCAAAATCCGCCAGGGCGTTGCGACGCTCGACCTGCTCGAGAATCCCGAAGTCCAAGTCGTCGTCCACACGGCCAAAACCGTCGGACGGCCAGCGATTGCCCGGTCACACCGGCCAGCGGGCAGGACGATGCGGCTGAGCCCACGATCCGCGTCGTCCAAAACTGGTACGAAGAGTTCCGCGATCGCGAGTAAGGTAACGGTTAGAGCAGAAAGGCCTTAGCGGCCAATCACCGGTTAGCTGGCAGAAAATCTGAGTGTTGTACAGCAGGCGACCGGACCGAAGGAGCCTCGCCGGGCGACAGATTTAGGCACTTGCGGTACAACGATTTGAAGGGAGCCTGCAACGAGCCTTGGCAGTCTATGCGTTTAGTATTTGGCGAGCGGGCAGGGGCAAGGCGACCACGAGAAGGCTGCGGCGCGGGGAGAACGTCGGCGCGGAGTGTTTGCGAGCGCTGCTGGGAAGGGATAAGGCAAGATTGGGCGGTCCGAGAGGCGACTGAAGCGTGCCGGAGCGCCTGGAAAGCCGAGCCCAGTCGCACGGGGACGGCGCCCGCCGGAGCGCGGCAGCGGTTCGAGCTGGGATGCGTCGTAGCATCATGCGGCAACGAGATCTGGCGGGGCGCGAGCGAGCAATTGAGCGGCACTGAAACGTTCGACGACGCGCAGGCGGCCGCCGCCGCGAGGACAGCGCCGGTCGTTGCCGTGAGCGGGTTCGTCAGCGGAGTAGGAGATCGTGCGCGAAGGGTTGACGCGAGCGATCAGGCGGCGGCAGAGCGGCAACAGCTTGCCGCGTTTGGAGTTGGTCAGAAAACCCCAGGAGCGAATGCGCTGGAAGCCGCTGGGCAGCACATGCAACAAGAAGCGACGCAAGAACTCGTAAAGTTCGAGCGTCAGCAGCCGTTGCCGGTTGCCATGGGCCGCATCGCGCCAACGGAACGTCACCTGGTCTTGTTCGAACGAGACCAGACGTTGGTTCGAGATCGCCACCCGGTGGGTGTAGCGGCTCAAGTACTCCAGCGCCTTCCCCGCTCCTCCGCAGGGCGGCCGCACTTCGACCACCCACTTGGTGCGATATAGGCTCCTCACAAAGGCCTTGAACTCACGCTCTCGGTTGAGCGGCGCGAAGCGCCCATGAAAACGCAGCTCGCCCTTAGCGAAGGCTTTCTTGAGAGCGTCGACGAACTTGCCGCGAAAGACTTCCGCCAAGACCCACTGGGGCAGGAAGAAGTTCTTGCGCGGCGCGTCGATCCAGCGGCTGCGGTCGAGCGAGAGGCCGCCGGCGGGAACGACAAGGTGGGGATGAGCGTGAGGTTGGAGGCGTTGATTCCAGGTATGCAGGATCGAGAGGAAGCCGCTCTCGGCGCCGAGCCGGCGAGGATCGCGAGCGACTGCGAGCAACGTCTGGGCGCTCGCTCGCAGCAGCAGCGAGTAGAGCAGCTTTTGGTTCTGCAGGGCGAGCTGCGAGAGGACTCGCGGCAGGGTGAAGACGACGTGCAGGTAGCGCACAGGCAGCAGCTCTTTGCGGCGAGCCTCGAGCCAGCGCTTGCGGGTGCCGGCCTGACACTTGGGACAATGCCGATCCAAGCACGAGTTGTAGACGAGGGGCGGGGAATGGTCGCAGTCGTCGCAGCGCAGGCGATGACCGCCGAGCGCGGCTGTACGGCAACGGGCGATCGCCGACAACACTTTCAGGTGCTGTCCGCGAAGCCACTTGCGGCTGTGGACAAGCAAGCCTTGCCCGGCGACGCAAACCAGATCGGCCACCTCCAGCGGCGGCCCCTGCATCTACTTCGTCTCGGGATCGTCTTTCTTCGTTGCAGTCAGCTCCAAGGAATCCAATGGGCTGGCGACCTCGCTCAGACGCATTACCGACAGATGCAGATACCTGGCCGTCTCTTGCGGATCGCGATGACCGAGCAGCATCTGGATGATGCGCAAGTCCGCCCCGGCTTCGAGCAAGTGCGTCGCGAAACAATGACGCAGAATGTGAGGGTGGGCGGCGTCGATCAGACGAGCGACCTCGTGGGGAGAGAGGATGTTGGGCAGTTGGCGCGGTCTCTTCGGATAGGGCACTCGATCCAGGTTCCACTCTTGCCCGAGCGTCCTGATACAAGAAGAAGCGCAGAGCCGCCACACGTTGCGCCACGCTGTTGGCGGCGAGCTGGCGGTCGCGAAACAGGTGTGCTTGAGATTGGCGGATGTGCTCCGGCCCTAGCCCGCATTTCTCACCACCTGACGGCGAAAGCACGCGCTAGGTGCGCCACTACTTCGTTGCGCTCGCTCGCGAGTGCTCGACGGACAGTCAAGTACGCCTCCGCGCGCCAACCGTCGCCCGCCTCGTATTGACGCACCTCTCACGCACTTTCGCTCGCCACGTGGTGAGAAATGCGGCCCTAGCCGATCGGGCCGCCGCTTGAAATAGCGAGCCAAGTCCTCGACCGTGCGGATGTAGGTGCGAACTGTGTTCGCGGAGTAGTTGCGACGCTCGAGCTCGTCGAGCATCTGTCGGCGTAGGTTACTCGCACGCGAAGCGTCTGCCGAAGGCTTCGATCAAATCGCGATCACACTCGGTTCCATCACGGCCACGAGTCCACCCGAAAAACGGCTCATCGCAGCCAGTCGAAGCATAGATACTGAATTTTTTCACGCTGATCTGATGCACCGCTAGAATCGCTGGGAGGCCTATAAATAGGGCGTGAGAGTCATTCGGCGGGGATTTCGGCACACCCTCGGAGCATCGTTTGTGACAGCGTTTGTTGTCAACAGTTAACAATGAAGACGACAAGATCCGCCCAGTTTTCGCATTGGATCGACCCTTGCCGACAAGGCAGGATTTGACCAGAACGGCTCGATGGCGAGGGTCAGATGTAGCAGATTATCTTCACGCTGAACTGACGACCCCCCCGAAATCGCTCAGAACCCTTTGGCTAGGGGCTTAGAGCCATTTGGCAGGGGTCTTAGAGGGCTCTGGATAGAGAATTTGAGGCAACGCTTGTTGCAACAGCTTTTTGCTAGGCATCAATCGGGGCACGCGTTGAGAACATGCGTCCGTTGTTTGTAGCGTTCAGAGCAATGTACACTCGGAGCGCCGCCAATGACGACGCGAACCGGACTAGCTGTATCCCTCTTCTGGGTAGCCTGTTGGAATCAGCAGGCTGCTGCCCAGAAAGACTGGACCACAACCGACATGATGGTGCTTGAGCGCCCTGCGGATCGCATGATTGAGAAGTACTTGACCGAACTCATCGATGACCAATTCTTGGCGCGCGATGACTTGTTAGCGTCGCTCGAAACGCGCGAACAGTGGGACCAGCACATAGAGGGGATCCGCAAATTTCTGCGGTCAGAAACCGGGCCCTTTCCCGAGCGCAGTCCCTTGAACGCCCGCACGACGCGTCGCTTCGAACGAGATGGCTACGTTGTTGAGAACGTCCTATTCGAGAGTCGCCCGAGCTTCTTGGTCAGCGGCAATCTATATCTACCGAAGAACTATCGCGGCAGACGGCCGGCGGTTCTCAACGTCATTGGCCACTACGCCGAAGGGAAGGCGGCCGAACATGTGCAACGCCGCTCGATCGAGCAGGCGCGCAAGGGCTTTGTAGCGTTTGCGATCGACGGCCTTGGTCAAGGCGAGAGACAGATCGAGGCCTATACGCGTGAAGCGAACCAGAGACCCCTCGCTTCGAACTCGCCGGGCGGGGTCCACAAGACGATCGGGCATCAGGCAATTCTCGCCGGAACCCACTCGTTCAACATCATGGCCTGGGATGCGATACGCGCCATCGACAATCTGATCGCAAGACCCGAGGTTGACCCGGAACAGATCGCTTGTACCGGCGCTTCGGGCGGAGGGATGCTGACGACCTATCTCCTACCGTTTGAACCGCGGATCAAGGTCGCGATTCCGACCTGCAATCCCAACACCTACTCGTATCACGTCCACTTACCCAGTGGCTCCGATCACGAGAACGTATTCTTCGGCGCATTTGCCGCCGGTATCGACATGCGCGGCGATCCGCTTTTCGCGCACGCGCCAAGGCCGCTTCTGATCAACGCGACCAGGGACGACCACCTCAACCCGCCACGCGGAACATGGGAACTTGGCGCTTGGCTGGACAAGCTCTACGGTGTGCTCGACGCCCCAACCCGTTTCCAGGTCTCGATGACGGACGGGCCCCATGGGTACCTCAAGGGACCGCGCGAGGCGGCTTACGCATGGCTGCTTCGCTGGATGGGCGATGGTTCGGGCGACTCCGAGGAGGGCGACTTCACTATCGAGACGGAAGAAGACCTGTGGGCTAGTCCGGACGGAGACGTGTACCAGTTGCCGCGCAGTCGCGAGCCTCACGAACTGATCACCGAGCACCTAAGGAACAACAGCCCCGCCAGCCGCGAATCGGGAACGCCGGCAGCCTTGGCTACGCTTCGTGAAGACCTCCGTCACGAGCTCGCAACTCTGCTGCGAATCGAGCGTGTTGCCGGCCCGCCGCAGTTCGATGAGCTAGCTGTTCGAACCACGGGGCGCCGCATTCTCCTTCCCCTGCAAATTCGACCAGAGCAAGGGATTGTTTTGCCTGGCGTCTTCATCGAATCGATAAACCGGACCGGAGCTGAGAAGGTCTGGCAGCGGAAGGAAACACGCGCGGGGCCGTGGATCGAGTCATCGCGCGTTGTGTCCGAGGGACCTGTGGTGCTTTATCTTCACGAGGGTGGGAAAGAAGCCATCGTCCGCGACTCGGCTGTCGTCGATGACCTACTGACAGGCGGCGTCCGGATCCTTGCGGTCGACCTGAGGGGAATGGGTGAAACGGCGCCTGGGAGAGAGAGTTGGCACTGGGACTACCTCGCCGGCAAGCCAATCTTCGGGCAACGCGTTCAAGACATCTGCGCTTGCGTAGAGTGGCTGCGTCGTCCGCGGATTCGAAAGACAGGCGTCACGATTTGGGCGCAGGGCGTTACTGCCGCCTACGCCTCATTCGCCGCGCTTTGGTGCGACGGCATTGATGGGCTGATGCTCGAAGACCCGTTGACTGCGTTCGAGAGCGTTGTATCGACCAGGCTCCCCGCGTATGGGGACGAGATCTTAATTCCCGGACTGCTCGAGCAGTTTGACCTGCCTCAGATCTATCAGAGCTTGGCTCCCCGTCCAGTGACGCTGATCAATCCTTTGCTCGGGGATCAATCGAGAGCTTCGGCGGACGAGGTTCGGGGAATCTATTCCGCGATTGAGGGGACGGCGCATTGGAGCGTTCAAACCGAGGTGGGTGCGACTGAGCGTGCTGAAATCATCTCGGCGTTCATCGGCGAAGGGTCCGCGCGCCCGGAGGACAATCGTGACTAGAATGCGTGTAAAGCCGGTTCACCAGGACCTCGGCAATCTGGAGCTCGAACAGCTGTTCCCGCAACTAAAGTCGTGGGCTAAATTATTCGGACCTCCACGCTTGGGATTCCTTCTGACGAATTTAGACACTCATGCGATATGGCGCATCTCTTCCAGCGCGGTTCTAGCTACAGCCTGCTTTCTGATCGCCTGCGGAAACGGTCCTGGGCCAGTTGCTCCAACCTCGGCCCCCTTGGGCGAGCCCCATTCAATCCCCCAATGGCTCGCCGAGCGGCCCTTCGTCCAAGCCCGCGGCGATTGGGAACCCTTCATGTTCGTCCTCAGGAGGGGGCACCCGTCGTCATTCCTGCGCGATATCGAGCAGAGGCGAGGCTTTGCGGACCCTTCCCCGCGAGACAACTGGGCAGCGGTATTCGACCAAGACAGCATTGAGTACGAGGTACGGGCCGGGAGCAACTACTGGACAACGCAACTCTTCAAAGGCTTTGGCTTAGAGGCCGAGGCCGAAGACCGTGCGCATGTCAAAGGCCTTGTCGAGCGCCTCCATGAGGCCGGCTTCACGGTTGGAGGCTACGTAGGCGGCACGATTGCCTACGAGACGTTTCTCTCCGAGGAGCCCAGCGCCAAGGAGTGGTTCGTGCCGCTCGAGTACTGGGGCGAAGCCGCTACGTACAACAGTCAGTACTTCCGGCGGCGCATTTGGTTCGATCATCCCGGCTACAAGGCCTACCTCAAGAAAGTCGTTCGTCTCGGCGTTGTCGATTACGGAATGGATCTGATTCATTTCGACAACATCAGTAACGTCGGCAGGACTCCAGTGTTTTCACATCCCATGGCCGCCGAAGCGTTTCGGGACTACCTGCGAGCGAAATACACACCTGAGCGTCTAAAGGAGCGCATCGGCTTCAGCGATACCACTCATACCGAACCGCCGATCGCGCCCGCTCTCGGCAACCAAGAATTCTTTATCGACCCGTTAGTGATGGAGTGGATCGATTTCCGTTGCCAGACCTTGGCGACTTACATCAAGGAACTCACCGACTACGTGCGGTCGCTCAACCCTCGCGTCGCAACCGACATCAACATCGGTACGCGCAAAGGTGACAACGCCGCCTGGAGCAGCAGTCAAGACATCTCGTTGCTGCTGCCAAGCACCGACATCTTCATCGTCGAAGGCAAAAACGGTGGGCGCTATACCGAGGATGACCGTCTCATCTCAAACATCCGCGACTACAAGATCGGACGAACGTTCTCCAACCTGGTCCTCAACCGCATGGGCTCGCCGGGAGGTAGTGAGTACACCGCGGTCGCGGTGCCGGAGCAGCTCGCCTTCAATCAGCATTGTCTCGGCCCCGCATCGATGAATCCCGACAACTGGAAGTACATCGAATTCCTCAAAGAGAACTTCCACCACTATTCCGGGACCAGCAATATCGCGGATGTCGCGATCCTTCGCTCCTATCCGTCGATGGCGTACAACAACTACTCGACCCACCAGAGTACGATCTTGTTCGAGCAAGCGCTAATCCAGCACAACGTCCCCTTCGACATTATCTTCGACAAACATCTCGACGATCTCAGCAAATACTCAGTTCTCGTGCTGGCAAACCAAGAGAGTTTGAGCGACGCGGCGATTCATCAAATCAATGAGTTTGTGCATGGCGGCGGAGGGTTGGTGGCGACCGGCCTTACTTCCCTGTTCGACGACTGGAGACGGCGCAGGCCGACGTTTGGCTTGGGCGAGCTGCTTCAAGTCGATCCGCCCCCGCCCGCCGCCCGCGGAGAACTCCCGGAGGTAGCTGACGGGATCGACAAACGGAGCGAGGCCGGAGACGGGCGCGTCGTCTACATCAGCGCTGTGGAGCCGTCAATGTCTCGACCTCGATTCGCTGACATGACGAACGACTACTGGAAGCTTCCTGCGAACTCGGAGCAACTCAGAGATGCCGTCGAGTGGGCCGCCGGCGGGGAACTCTCGCTTCAGATCGACGCCCCTTCGTACGTTGTTGCAGAGTTGTTGGAGCAGAAGGAGAACAACAAGCTTCTTCTGCACTTGGTGAATTTCAACGTCACCCGAGTTCCGGTAGTCCGCGGCATCAATGTCGACTTGCGGAATCCGACCAACTTCGTACCAAAGACGATCATTCTGATGACGGCCGCCCAAGGCGAGTCAGTAGCCCTGCCCTTCCACGTCGAGAATGCGCGAACTAAATTCACGGTTCCCGAACTCGGGGCTTACGCTTTGATCGTGATCCAGTGACGGCGGCACACAGCGCTACGACTCCGACCGCGCCCCAACCTCGACCGCCAGTGAGTCCCGGTTCGCCTCTCCCCATTCACGAAGCTCGGTCGCCAACCGCTTCACGACATCAGCACGCGATCGATACACGTTGCGCGTCTCGCCGGGATCGCCGCGCATGTCGTACAGCTCGTCAGACCTCATCTCGGGCCGAGCGCCGAAGTACCGCAAAATCAGCTTCCATCGCTCTGTCCGCAACGCGCGTTCTTCAAACATCACATCGTTGATCGCCTTCTGCGGAATGTTCTGGATCACGATCGTCCGCCGCCACTCATCCCGGCCCGAGCGCAAGTCCGGCAGCAGGCTGCGGTCGGAGTAGTCCCTACGAAGCCGCCCGTGTACGTTGGCCGCGTGCAGGATCGTCGGCATCAGATCGACCATGCTGACGCCTGAGTTCCAAACGAGGCCTTGGGGCAGCAGGTCGGGGCCGTGCATGATCAACGGAAGCCGCGCGGCATCGTCGTAGGAGATGCTCATGCCCTCGAGGGTTCCCGGCCGATCGATCCAGCTTCTGCCGTGCTCGGTGCCGATGATGATGAACGTTCGGTCGAGCACGTTGTTGCGCCGCAGCGCTTCGACCAACCGACCGACGTCGTAGTCGAGCGCTGTGACCGAGGCGTAGTACTCTTGGTGCTCGACGTTCTTGCCCTGGTAGGGCTCGAAGAACTGCTTCGGAGGATCATGCGGGCGATGCGGCGGATAGTACGACTGATAAAGGAAGAAAGGCCGGTCCGCGTTCTGCTCGATGAACTCGATTCCCAAATCCGTATGGACATGCGGACGGTACGGCGAATGATGGGCCTCGCCCACCCAGTGCCGCAACTGCGAGTTGAATGACTTCCACACGTCGAAGAAACCCGGGTTGCCCTCGCCAAGATGCCATTTGCCGATGTGCGCCGTGCGGTAGCCTGCTGCGTTCAAGAAGTGAGGGAAGTTATCCCAGAGGTCAAAGCGCGGATCACCAAACGGGTCGGGTATGGCCTCGTGATAAACGTTAGTTGAACGGCTGCGGTCGTACGGATACGTATTCTTTCGCATGCCGTGCTTGTGCGGATATTCACCGGTGATGATCGAAGCCCGACAGGGTCCGCAAAGTGCTTGTGGCGCGTAGCAGTTGTCGAAACGAACGCCGTTGGCGGCGAGTCGGTCAATATTCGGCGTGTGGACGTCGGGGCGGCCGTAAGCGCCGATAGCGTCGCGGCGACACTTGTCGAAGAGAATGAAAACAAGGTTGGGCTGAGTGCCGGCGGACTCGCTAGATGCCGCAGTCGATTGCGCCCGAACGGCACCGCTCGCCATGGTGGCGCCCAGGGTTCCCCGAAAGAGGTCGCGACGTGTCATGGTTCTGTTGAAGGTCTTGCTCGATCCGTTCAGCTGGCTTGCCGCCGCGCCGTCCAGCGGGCCTTTCCGTATTCGCCGAGGCCCAGTTCTCCGCTAATCTCATCGCCTCGTACGAGCCCAGTGAAAAAGTAGCGCATGTCGGCGGCTTCGAACTTGCCCCGACTCTCAAACGTCACCCGGTCGCCATCCGCATGGCCATGAATTCTTCCTTGGGTAATGCGCCCGCGGTGTAGACCCTGGAGTTCGTTACCGCTCAATTCCAGGTACATCGTGTGGCGGCTTTTGCCCGCGACGAACTCGATATCGATCTCCCACTGCCCGCTAAGATCGTTTACCGGCGGCTTGTATTTTGGTTGGGGCAGGGGGCCCTTCGGTGCCTTCTTAAAGGCCTCGTGTAGACGTTCGGCGACGACTCGGTAGTCTCCGGGGTAGAGCGCCATCGGGCGGACATCAAACGTGTTGGTTTCCATGCTCGTCGGGTCAAGCTCTTTGGGGAATGCATGGCACATGATGCGTGGTTCGCCGTTGAGCAGTTCTTCGCCGATCTCTCGGGCGACGACGCCAATCTTATTGGTGTCCCATTCGATCCTGAGTACGGGATAGAAACTGGGGCGCGGGCTCTCCACGATCCACGCTTTCACTCCGGGAACCTCAGTGATGCGCTCCTTAATGTGTCGATACCAACCTCGAAACTGTTCCCACTCGGCTTCGACATCGCGGGTCGTGACGAGGGCTTCCACCGCGGCAAGTATGCCGATGATTTCTTCTTTGGCGACTTTCATCGGGCGGGCGAACGTGTGATGAGGCGCGCTCGCAATAAACGCGGCGTCGATAAGGTCTTTGCGTCCAAGCAGCAGTCCGGCGGTCTGGGGCCCCTTCAGTGCCTTGCCGCCGCTGTAGGCGACCAAGTCTGCTCCCGCCGAAAGATAGGGGTCAGGTTTCAACGGCAGCTCAGACGCGGCGTCCACCAAAACCGGCACGCCGTGTTGATGGGCGGCCTTGGCAAGAGCTTCGAGCGGGATCTTGCTGTCAGCGTAGTGGACCTCCTTGCCGGCGAAAACCATGAACGTCTGCGGCCCGAACGCTCCGTCGAGGTCCGCCGCAGTCTCGATGTTCATCATCTTGGCGCCGGTCATGCGAACTGCGTGATCGTAGATCGAGCGCGACCAGCGCGGCGTCACGACCTCGTCTTTGATGCCGTCGGTGTTGGGTACTTGCTGCAGCGTTTCGATGTCGCCTCCGGCCATGCACGCAAGCGTGGCGCAGGTGAGAGCCCCGGCGCACCCGGAGCTGACCATGGCGCCGGGTGCGTCGAGCAACTCGGCGATTCGCGGTCCCACAGCGGCCATCAATTCCTCGAGATTGGCGTGGTAGTAGGAAGAGTCGTGAACGGCGTCGACTACCTCCTGAAGTACGACTGCACCTCCATTTATCGTTCGGTCAGAAGTGCAGTTGATGAAAGGCTGAACGCTGAGACGCTCGTAAATGCCTGGACCGGGGCCACGCTTTGGTAGGCTTGCCGCTGCCCATGCGGTAGAGGTAAAAAACGTCGCCGCGCCAGCCACTGTGCCGGCCCGAAACACGTCACGTCTGCTCGGCGCGTGATCAGTCGTCCGAATCGTCTGCATGCTGGCCTCCCGCTGAAACGGCTGGGCTGATTGTAGCGCTTCACTGCTGGCACATGTCGAGCTTTGCCGTACCGAGGGAGTGAGCTCCGTTGCCGCGGAGGTTCTTTATGTCGAAGTCCCTTTCGACGACACGATGTCGCTCGGTGTGGTGAGGGTGGGCACAACTAACACGCGAGGTCTGTGGTGCGGAGGGCCTCTATATGTTGCTGGACACCGTGAAAGTCACGGATGAGCAGCCACCTTCGATCCGGGTGGTCAAGAGTTGGCGCGAATCGCCTTTCGCCAATTGATCGAAGTTCACACGGGAACTAGCCCCCAATCCCGACTAACGGCGAACTCTTGATTCAGGCGATCCAGGCCGCTGGATCAACCGATGGTCACTTCCCTGAAGGGAGTTTTTCGGGGTTTTGCTGGTCGGTTAATCTCCCGATTGACTGCACGGCTTCGTCGGGCCTAGCGTCGTTGGTATAGGGAGAATCTGTCCCGGAGACGGCTGAAGGACGAGATTCTCCGCCCGATTTCATCTCTGAGTGCGATGAGATTCTTGAAGCTTCTCGCTGCGTCCTTGCTGGTCTGCGTCACGCCCGCAGCAGCAGCGGAGCCCCCCGCTCATACCCTCTGCGTTCTCGACTTCAATCGGCTAGGCGACGATGCCAGCATGGACTGGCTGCAGGAAGGTCTCGCCGACATGATCATCGGCACCATGAATGGGCTTAGCCCGTATCAGGTCATTGAGCGTCAATACCTGAAGGAGATCCTCCGGGAACAAGGTTTGGCGGCGAACGGGCTGGTGGATACGGACACAGCGATCCGACACGCCCGACTGGCCAAGGCCCAGCTCTTGCTGCTAGGAAGTTTTGCAAGACAAGACGATCGACTGACGATTCAAGTTCGGCTTATAAGAATCTCGGACCAGCAGATTCTTGCACGGGTCACTTGGACGGATTCCTACGCCAAAGTCCTCGGCGCTCCGCGGGACTTGAGCGAGAGACTTCTTGTGGCTCTGGGCGTTGTTGCACGATTCAACCTTGGGGCGAGTTGAGCCGCTTTCCAGCCCCTGGTTCACGACGCCACCGCGTACGACTGCGGCCTGCCTAGCTCAGCCATCCGGTTGAGGATGTGGCACCCAATCGTGGCCTCTCTCGTTTGCGCGTCGCTGCTCCTCGCCCTCAGGCCGCCCCCGAGCACTGACTTGTATCGGAAGAACCCGTTCTCGACCCGCGCTTGCTGTCTGTAGCCCGACTCCTTCTGCCACGCTCGTCGTCCCACCACGCGAATCCTCTCCAGAGCCTCTTCTCGCTGCGACCATGGACCTTCCGTCGGCCCCGCCGACACCGCCGAGCGACGCGGCGGGATTACAATCGCGACGTCCTGTGTTCCGGCCACGCCGACCCGCTCGTAGATCGACCTGTGGTCGTAGGCCCCGTCCGCCGTGAATCGCCGGATGGGAATCTCGATTTGATCCAGCAGATCAGGGACGGTGGAGGCGTCGTCCGCGCTGCTCGTCGTGAGTTCGGCCGCCACAATGAACCCCTCGTCATCCACACCGATGTGCAGCTTGCGCCAGTCCCGGCGTTTCTTGGATGCCTTGTACTTGTGCGCGCTCCATTCGCCCGATCCCAGGATCTTAAGGCCCGTGGAATCGACGATCAAATGGATCGGGCCGTCGTGGGCTCGGGTCAGTGGAGGCAGCTTGACGATTCGGTTTCGCCGCGAGAGTGTGGTGTGGTCCGGGGCGTTGAGGTCTAGGCCCATCAAGCTAAGCAGCGAGTCCAGGAAACCTTCGGTCTGACGAAGCGGTAGGCCGAAGACGACACGAAGGGTCAGGGCGGTCAAGATCGCGATGTTCGAGTACCGCCGCTGGCCTCCGCGCAGACCGTTCTTGGGTGGTGTCCATGCGGCAATCGCCTCCTCGCTCAGCCAGATCGTGACGTCGCCGCGATTCCTGAGGCCACGCTCGTACTCCCTCCAGTTCTGGACTTTGTACTTCGTCTTGTACTTGCGGTTAACTCGACTCGACTTCGCGGCGGCCATGACGTTGCCCCCTCTATCTTCATGATGGATCGGGACCCCGAGGAGATGTCAGCGAGGGACTGAAGGGGATTCCTGCACCAACGCCGATCCGAGTCCTAAATCCCCATTCCGGCGTCGAGCCGAGGCCTCGCTGAATTTCGCATGACATGGCGATATTCTGCCACCTAACCGCAAACGAGCCCGAACCGCTTCTTTCTCAGCAGCTTAGTCCTGCGTGCAGTAGCGGTGTGCGGGGGGGCAATCTCCCGTATTTGAATGCTTGTCGAGAGTTGCCTGTCGGCAACATGGACTAGCTGAAGGATCATCAATCGGCCGGCGAGCAAAACGTCGTGGTACGCTATCTCGGACCACCGAGACAGGAGGCCCACCAATGGGCAGCAAAGGCGATCCGCAAGGGAGAGAGCCAAAGGCGTTGTTGGAAGTCGGGGATTTCACAAACGCACGGGTGTTGGAGATCGGCTGTGGAGACGGTCAGCTTGCCTGCCGCTACGCGAGCGAGACGTCCTTGGTCGTCGGGATCGACACGAAGCCCACGGAGGTGCTCCGTGCGGCACAGTCGTCTGACTCTGCTCTCGGGAGCCGCATGAGATTCTTGCGGGCGAATGCCGCGGCGCTGCCTTTTCGCGGTGAGACCTTCGAAGTTGCCCTGCTTGCTTCCTCGTTGTGATGAGTATCGAAAGAGGGCATGGTCGATGCCCTTACTGAGGCCTGGCGCATTCTTGTCCCACAGGGGACGCTTCTCGATCTCCGTCCTCGCTCAGCGACATATCCGATCTACGTTTCGACCCTCGCCAGGAGAATTCATGTCGCCGATTTTGACGGGCGCGGATCTGAGAACGACGATGCTGCCTCAGACGCCGCTATACGGAAGGTCGTCGAAGATGGATGGTTCGCGCGGCTGAGCGAGAGGCACTTCGACATCGAGATCTGTTGGGACACTGTTCGCGAGATGGAATACCACGCACGCGATGAGGGTCGCATCAGGAGCGTCGACCGATCGTATGCGGAAGTGGAAAAGGTCTACTACGACCTTTCAAAAGGAGTTTCGGACAGCGTCGATCTTCGCTACTGCAGACCTACGATGCTCAGCGTATACCGCAAGACAGAATCGGTGGTTCGGTCAGTATGAAACTGTCTATCAATATCCATGGTTGGAGAGTTATGATGGGCGCTCCGAGTTTGTCTCGGCGAATCGGTAGTGCCAGCGTGGGCTCAGCGCAGCTGACAAGCATGCCTTGTTAGAGTCGTCACGAGAGCCTTCGGCCTCAACTCGAGTGCACAACATGGCTACTCAAGATCTTGTCAATCGACGTAGCTCCTGCTTGCCGCATGACCATCGTCAGCTCAGCGCGCATGAGATTCAAAGCAGCCTCGACGCCTTCTTCACCAAAGGCAGCCAAACCCCATAGGTAGGGCCGGCCAACGCAGATGGCGTCGGCGCCGAGCGCCAGCGCCTTGAACACATCCGTCCCACGACGGAAGCCGCTGTCAATCATCACCGGGATGCGCCCACTAGCCGCTGTGATCACTTCCTCTAGGCACTCGATCGTGCTGCGACCGCTCGCCTCGGCGCGACCACCGTGGTTCGAGACGATCACGCCGTCCACTCCATTTTCCAAACACAGCTGCGCATCCTCGCCCGTCACGATTCCCTTGATGAAAAACTTCATGCTCGTGACGTCTTTGATGCGGCGAACCGCGTCCCAGTTCATCGCGCGAGGAGTTCCCGACTGAGATAGATCAAGACCGTCGTACCAAGGCTTTCTTCGCGCTCGGCTTTCGAGGGTACTTCGGTCGTGGCAGAGGCTGCAATCCCGCTTGTCCAATCTTGAGAACCGCTTGAGAGTTTCGCGATTGCTACCGCCCAGCCCATCGACTGTCAGCGCCACTGTCGGGCAGCCAGCCTTCTCCGCTCGCTTAAGCATTGCCGTGGTAATTCTGTGGTCCTTGTTTGCGTACAGCTGGAACCAGACGGGGGCGCCTCGCTCCCGGATCACTTCCTCGACGGACGTGGTTGCGGCCGTGGAGAGAATTTGCAGACTTGACGTTTTCGCCGCTGCTCTCGCGACGGCGGCTTCGCCCAGAGGGTGAAAAGCTTTCTGATTCCCGGTCGGCGCAATCACGATCGGCGAGCGGTAACTCGTCCCGAACAACTCAATCGACGTGTCGATTTTAGTGATGTCCACCAGGCGACGCATGCGCAATTGGTAACGCCGAAAGCCCTCACGGTTGGCGCGTAGCGTGGCGTCGTCATCCGTGCCGGTTGCCAGGTATCCGTAGTGCGCGGGCGGCAGATTCTTGCGCGCAACTGCATGAAAATCAAATACGTTGATGGCTTCGTCGATCGAAGAGATGACATTGCCTAGCTCCGACGTTTCGTCTTCATCGGCCGCTGCCAAAATGTCCTGCAAGGAGGGCAACACTCCCGAGGCGACCAACGGGCTGGCGGCGACATAGCGCAGAAAGGAGCGACGAGCATGTCTGTTGTTCATGGATGGATCCTGTGGGCTGGCGCTTAGATAGTACCGCCGCTGTAGATGCTGCAGACACGCCGAGGATCTTGCACTGCTGATCGTTTAGCGAACCAAGACGGTGAAGTTGTAGTGCCGAACGACTTTTCGTGGTCAGAATGTGGGATTTCGAGTGCGATTGAGATTTTCACACCGGTAACGGCGAGTCGGCCCTAAGCCCTTCCATTTGAATGGGTTGTCACCTGTAGGCCTGAGAGTTGAAGAATCGATGGCGCCCGCATAAGGCCCGTCTCCGAGATTTACGGGTGTCGCCCACAGCGAGCGCTGTTGCGGCCAGTTGGGGAGGGTAGACGGGCCCTTGCCCCCCGAGAACATCCGTGGCTTCATCGAGATAGCGAACGATAAGACACTTTTATCGTCTCGTAAATCAAGATCGGGTAGCCCCACTTCAATGCCTAGCGGTTCCGAAGTGAGGCCCGCGGCGATGTCGTGAGCGGCCCCGACCTCTTAGCGGCCCGGATATCGTGAGCGAACCGCCAGGATTCGGCCTTTCTTCGACGTCGCATGCTGCGAAGCGTAAAACCCAACGGTCGCATTGAGCCGGTAGAAATACGCGTCGCCGGGTCTTGCCGGGTGCTTGCCCTCGACTCCGTCGATGCCGCCGCCCGCAACGATTTCGCCTTCGCCGTCGAGAACTAAGTAGACTTCCTCTTCGTTGGGGTGGTGGTGCGGGTGGTTGGTGCCCCCGGGCGCGAACTCCATCGTAAACAGGCTCGTGACGACGTGGCCGGTGGCGAGCAGATCACGGGTGCTCTTGGTGTCGCCGAGCAGCAGCTGGTAGAGCGTCGTCGGCGGGTGGTTGCCTACGACTTGCTTCTTCGCTTGCGCGGTGTTGGCAATGGGGAGTTTCTCGGGCGCGGCCACGGAGAGACCCTTCGGTATGTGCCAACCCATCACGATAATCCGCAACGGTTCGGGGGACCGGTTTCGAACTGCATGTTCGCTACCGGCGCCAAGATAGAGAAAGTCCTCCTCGCGGAGCGGGTGCTCGTTTCCGTTGTAGGTGATCGTGCCGCCCCCCGACAGAACGACGTAGACCTGCTCTTCTCTCGGCTTGCGCACCGTCGCGCTATGCCCATGGGGAGCTACGGTGAGTTCGCCGAAGCGGGCGAAACCCTTGACGATGCTTGTTACGGTATCGCCTTCGCCGAACAGAGGTTTGTATGAAGCCGTGGCGGTCGTGAGTTCTGAGTTCACCGGCTTCACAGTGTTGAGGTTGCGGTAGAGAAACGTCGGGTCAACCGGTCTCTCAGCCGAAACCAGCGCCGCGGTAGCGGCGGCGCACGCAAGCATCTTTAGATTCATGTCGCTTCTAGCTTAGAGCACGTATACTGGGACCGCGCCGCTATGGTTAGTCGCAGAGAATTCCTCACAGGCGTTGCCGCCGCCGCTCTGGCTCCGAGTGTTCGTCTCGAAGCCGCTGATGCGCGACAGATCAAGATTACGCGCATCCGGGTTCATCGCCTCGAGCAGAAACTGGCCGAGCCTATGGGCTACTGCTGCGCGCCCGGCGGGCCCTTGGGCTTCGAGTCGGTCCGCGCCTCGGTTGTCGAAGTTGAGACCGATGCCGGCATTACGGGTTGGGGCGACGGCAACTTCGGAGGTGAAGCTGTCCGCAAGTCGCCCGAAATGGTGATCGGCCGCTCACCGTTCGAGTTCGAAGCGATCTTTGACGAGATTGCCGAAACCAACCGCATCCCCTACCAGCGTATGCCGCGGTGGATGGACACACCCGGCGGCCTCGACGTTGCTTTGTGGGACATCGTCGGTCAAGCCGTCGGCAAACCTTGCTGGGCGCTCTTCGGCAAGAAGCATCGTGAGCGCGTGATGCCGTACGCCTCCGCGGGGTACCGCAAAGACTGGGACCCGGTTGAGAAGGGATTCGCGGAGGAGCTACGCCACTGGACGCACGACAAGGGCTTCCGCGCGGCGAAGGTCAAGACCGGCTACGGCCCGGCGATCGACGTCAAAGTGATGCGGGCCGTGCGCGAAGCGGTAGGTGATCAGATTCACCTGGGTCACGACTCGGGCACACCGGGCGCGTACGACGACGGCACGGCCATCATGATCGGGCGCCAACTCGAAGAACTCAATCTCGAGTTTTGGGAAGAGCCCATCAACAAGTACGACCTCGAGGGGTATGCGCGCCTGCGCAACGCTCTGCGCGTACCGCTGGCCAGCGGCGAACTGCTGCCGATTGACTGGGTGATCGAAAACTACATCAACGGCAAAGTCGTCGACATCGCTCAGCCTGACATTTCAAACGCCGGGCTAACCGGCGGCCGAAGGCTGTCGTACGCCTGTTGGCTTAATCGCGTACGTCTGGTCCCTCATAGTTGGGGTACACCGATCCGTATCGCCTCGGAAATGCACTGGGTCGCTTGTTTCCCCGATGTTTCTACCGCTTGGAACGCGCCGCCCGTCCTATTCGAACTGCACCTTCCGCACGAAAGCCCGGCCTGGGGCCTGACCGAAACGCGCATCGAGCCCGACATGTCCGACGGCAAGATCGAAGTGCCGAACGGGCCGGGTTTGGGCATCGCGATCAACCGCGATGAATTGGAACGTTACCGCGTGGATGTTGTCGATATCTCCTAGGACCATCGAGTGTTTATGGACCCGACCCGGCTGCAAGAGATTTCTGGTCAATGACCTAGCCCCCGAAACCGGGTCCGGATCTTGAGAGAGAATCGAAGGATTCGGGCTTCTGCAAGGGAGCGGCGCAGTTCCAGTGGTTGTGCGTCGGAATCGGTCAGTTAGAGCGCCTGCAACCCTTCCCGCCCAAAGTGTTTCACGACGCTGACGTGCTACAGCGTAGCGCATGGAACAACTCTACGACACGCGCGGACAGCGCAAATACGTCACTCCCCATGAGCGGGAACGACTCCTGAAGGCGGCGAGGGCAACTCCAACTCCTGTGCGCGCGTTCTGCGAGGCTCTAGCCTACACTGGCTGCCGTGTCTCAGAGACGCTCGCCCTAATGCCCGATCGAGTGGATCACTCCGCCGGCGTTGTCGTCCTAGAGTCGCTCAGGAAGCGCCGCCCAGGGCTGTTCCGGGCCGTGCCTGTGCCGATCGGGTTACTCGAAACACTCACTCGGTTGCAGCTCCACAACGCCCGCCTCGGGCTCGGGCCCAACCTCTGGTCGTGGTCGAGGACAACCGCCTGGCGACGAGTGTGGGCAGTGATGCAGGCGGCCGACGTGGACGGAGCCGCTGGGACGCCCAAGGGATTGCGACACGGGTTCGGAATCATCGCTGTGGAGTCCGCAGTGCCTCTGACGATGATCCAGAAATGGATGGGACACACCGACATTTCGACAACAGCGATCTACCTCAACGCGTCCGGGGCCGAGGAGAGACTGATCGCCATCCGCATGTGGCAGGATGTGCTTCGGCCAGCCCCTCTGACAGCTCGCGCCTGGTGAAGGCGAGAGGCCGCTGGAGAGACCCGCGAACCTTACCTTTCCCGCAGGCGAGAAGCTTCATACAATACTGGCTGAGCGTCGTGTCCAACACGCCCCGGGACTTGCCCGCGCGGATAGGTTGTGAAAACAAACGCTCCCACAAACGATGCTCCGAGAGTACGCCAGAACCCCCGCCAACGGGCTCTAAGCCCCTATTTATGGGCCTCCCAGTTATTCTAGGGGTGCGTCATCTCAGTGTGAAAAAAAGTTACAACATCTACCCGTCGGACTGCTCGAATCAGCGCTCTCGGGCGGCCTTGGGCGGCGGCAGGAGTGCCTCGTCTAGGCGGGAACAATCGACTCCTCGGACACAGATCCTAGCCAAGCGGGCGGTTGGCCCACACCGCGGACGCACTAACGCTGTTGCGCTTCCCGAGCTTTTGGCTCGGAGCGCTGCGTGAGAGACGTCGGAAGCATATTGGTCGGCCACAACCCTGACGGCGGCAACTTAGGCAGTCGTCACAGGGTTTGGATACGAATCATTCGGGCCGCTCGGTACTACCCGGCCGGTCCCGTCGAGACCACGACTTGTACGCGAGCTTCCCAAAGCGGAATCCCATCGTTGACCGCTTGGCCGATGCGTTGCTTGCAGCCGATGTAGCGTTCCGTCGTCAGCACCGACGCGTGACCCAACAGGAATTGGATCTGCTCCAGCTCGCCACCGGCTTCGTAGCACAGACGCGCGCATGACCTCCGCAAATCGTGCGGCGATAGATTGCGGATGCCGGCTCGTTCGGCACACTGCTTCACGACGTACCAGACGACGTTCTGCGTCACGCCGTGTCCCCAGATCACTCCGTTCTTGCGAATCGCTCGAAACAGCTTGCCGTCGGTGATCTCCGCAGCGCAGATCCATTCGTCAATGCTTTGCTTCACCGGCTCTGGAATCGGCACGGTGCGGACACGACCGCCCTTGCCAATGAGATCGACGATCACCCAGTGCTCCTCGCGTTGCTGGATCTGAGCGACATCGAGCTCGACCAGCTCCGTGCGTCGTAAACCGCAACCGATTAGTAGACCTAGCATGGCAGCGTCTCTCTTCCCTCGCAGCGTGTCCGTACAAACGGAGCGGAGCAGACGCCGCCCTTGGTCCGGTGTCAACCAGTTACCGATCCGACGACCGAGTTGGCGGACACCGCGCACTCGTCGAATCCCCGAAATCAGATCAACGCTAAGCAATCCGATATCGGCGGCTTCGGTAGCAAGACGCCGCACGGCGGCAAGGCGAACGTTGATCGTGGCGGGTGCCAAACGAGCGCTCTCCAATTTCAGTCGATAGCGCAGAACCACGGCTCGACTCAGGGCCAGTCGAGGTTCGGAGCAATACCAGAAGATGAATTGTTCCATGGCGCGCCCGTAGGTGCGCTGGGACTGCGGGGAGCCGAGGCTGTTGAGCACGGCTGAGCGAGCTTGTTCGAGTTCGGGCAGGGTCAGATTGCGACTCCGGCGACGAGCATGGCGATGTGTTCTTCTCTTCATGAGTAAGCGGCCTCCTTAAGCCGCTCGCTCACGCT
The DNA here is from genome assembly GCA_965247305.1 of Bryobacterales bacterium. Lineage (GTDB taxonomy): Bacteria > Acidobacteriota > Terriglobia > Bryobacterales > UBA6623 > CATQHP01. The sequence goes on from OZ252030.1 coordinate 7,954,955, forward strand.
ACTCCCCCGCTTGAATGCCCAGGAAAAGGGCAGCTACATCCTGAAAGGGAGCGAAATGCCCGAGACCATGAGAAATGCCCCGAGGCTGTCCGAACCCACTCAACGGGCCGGTCGCCGATAAATGTTGTCAACTATTTTCACGTGGACCTGAGAGTCGCCCGAAACCGCTCAAAGGCCCTTGAATAGGGCGTTAGAGCCATTTGGCGAGGGTTTTGGCATGCCCTCGATCCAGCGTTTGAGGCAACGTTTGTTCCCGCCATCTATGCAGCAGCGGTACAAATCCGTCAGGCTAGGGGCCGCTTGTGATCGGCACAGCAATCTCCCACTCTCGCATCCCCGAAATTGCGATCCGTCTTGACCCAGTCGGTGATTTCGATGCGGCCGGTAGCTGTATCGTACGAGACAAGCGCTATTTCGAAGGCCTCCTTGTGTGTTTATTTCGCGCCGATCTTTTCAGGGTAGAATCGGACCGGCATGGTCCGCCAAACCTTCCATCACCACGCCCTCACCGAACGACTTGGTGACGGCGGGATAGGGGCTTCGATCATTCACGAACCACCAGCGTACCCGGATCGAAGCTTCGAGAGATGCGTTGGGTTGCTGCAAGCTTGCCACGTCGGGAGTTCGAGCATGAGAAGCACCCGAATGTTGGCGCTGGCAGTCTGCCTTTGCTTTCCGCTGCAACTCTCATCGCAGATCCCATCGGGCAGCGTAACCGACTCGGATAACGACGCGGAATCCAGCCGGAACGAAGACCCCGATGCGGATGTGATTTCGGCGCGTGTGACTAGCGATGGGACCGATTTGTACCTATCGGTTCGTTTCAAGGCCGGCACGTTCGATCAGGCGCTCACGCGGGCCGCGTTCCACCTCGACACCGACCAGGATGCAAGCACGGGGAATCATCCTGGGACGACTCCCGGGTGTTTAGAGGACGCCGATATCCTTGGGGCGGATTTCGTGGTGTTCGTCGGAGGGAGTCTCGGCACGGACATACGGAGGGGCTTGCCCGCATGCGGCGCATCCGTCCCCGTCATGGCCGCCGGCGCCGCGGTGACGACATTCGTAGTGGATGGAATGGAAGCGCTTGTGCCCCTGGCGCTGCTTGACGGGGACGATGGCTGGCTCAACTTCAAAGTGACGATTTCAGAGGAGATCAGCGCTAGCTCTGCAACGGGCATTCTCGACACGATACCTGATGTCGGCCTGCCGGGGGGCATCTCCGGGATCCACGACATACCCCCCGCGGGCCCACCTACGATCACCGCAATACTCAACGCCGCCACATCCGTTCCAGAAGGCGAACCAGAGCACGCCGTCGCGCCAGGCTCGGCGGTTTCTATCTTCGGCGAAAGTTTTGCCTCTCATCTACGCAGCCCTTCGGAAGTGCCTCTGTCCTCTCAACAGATTCCCCTCCATACCACGTTGGGCGACCTTACGGCGACGGTCGATGGCATTGTCATGCCACTGTTCGGCATCTTCCGCGGAGAGGACTTAGTGAAAGGTTTTGATCAGATCAACGGGCAGATCCCTTGGGAGGTCCTGGCAACTCCCGAGAAAACGACGGCGACGTTGGTCATCACCAGTAATGGCGTTAGCAGCGAGCCGCGGGAAATTGGGGTGGCGCTTGCTTCCCCGGGTATCTATTCGTGGGGGTTTGGCTCCGGCCCCGGCATCGTTACGAATTTCATACCGCAAGATCCATCTCGAGTTGAGTTCGCCCAGAGTCCAGGTACGTTCTGCACATCGTTCAATCTGGCCCCTGAACTTTGCGCCACTACGACAGCGTTTGGCGGCGTTATCGATCCGGATATCGATGCCTTGCCCAGCCCGCGCGAGGACCCCGATCCCGATGTGGTTTCGGCGAGCGTGAGCAGCGATGGGATCAATCTGTACCTATCGGTTCGTTTCAAAGCCGGCACGTTCGATCAGGCGCTCACGCTGGCCACGTTCCACCTCGACACCGACCAGGATGCAAGCACGGGGAATCCTGGGACGACCATCGAGTGTATCGAGGATGCCGATACTCTGGGGGTGGATTTCGCGGTCTGGCTGGGAGGGAACCTCGAAACGGACGCGCAGATTTGGAGTTTGCCCGCTTGCGGCGAATTCGTCTTCGTCACGGTCGAAAGTGCGACTGCGACCTACGTAGCGGATGGAATCGACGCGGTTGTGCCATTGGCGCTGCTTGGCGGGGACGATGGCCGGCTTAACTGCAAAGTGACGATTGAGGAGCAGATCAGCGAGACCGGCAACGACCCTCCCGCCGGTATTCTCGACACGATGCCTGATGCGGGCCTGCCGGCTGGCGAAACTGGCAGCAGCACCGTTCCGCTTCATGCTAAGGGCCAACTCGTTGTCAACGAGAGGCCGGCCAAGATCGGTGGCATGATCACGCTCTGGACCAACGGTCTAGGACCATTCAGCGGTACCGTGCCCAGTGGAGATGTCCCGGGACCGGAGGCGCCCATTCTGTTTGCCAGCAAGGCTGTGACGGTCTTGATCGGCGGCATGGAAGCACATGTCCTGGGAGCCTTTTTGCATTCCCAGTTCGTGGCGTTGAACCAAATCAATGCGATCGTGCCCGAAGGTGTAGAGCCCGGTGACTCAGTTCCGATCGTCATTGAAGTGGATTGTGGAGACGGTAAGGTCTTTCGCAGTCGCAAGGATGTAACGATCGCGATCGCGCCGGACTGATGGATAGCTCGCCTCGATTGAAACACGAGGCATTTCGCCGCAACAATTTCTTGGCGGGGCTCGCGTCGTTCATATGGCCCCAAACTGGTACGAAGACTTCCGCGACCGCGCGCAAGACTAGGTTTCTCGAAACGAACTACATAGCGCGAGGCTGAACATACGCACTATGGCATGCACCCCTAAGCTGAGACAGCTTAAAAATGGGACAGTTGCCGTTCGCTGAAAAAGTATAGCCTTTTCGGCGAACGTGCCGCACACTTGAAAACGGCCGGGAAAGCGGAGGCGGGCAATGCTGGAGAGCAACCCGCCAAGCAATACCCGGCTGGAAACTCAGCGAGACGATGAGCGCTCGGGGCGGGACATTCTCCCGTCCCGAGTGCGACCACTGTCTCGATAGATTTCCTCATGCCTCAGAAAACTCAAACTGCGGGTTTCTGAGCTCTTCGCTCGCTGGCAACAACTGCTCGAACTCCTGCGGAGGCCGATATCCCAACGCCGAATGCAGCCGCTTTTGGTTGTACACCGCGTCGATAAACTCCTCGATCGAAGCTCTCGCCTCGTCCATCGATTGATACGTCTGTAGGTTCACCTCCTCGCTTTTGAGCGTCTTCATAAAACTTTCCATGCGCGCATTGTCGTACGGGTTTCCTCGCCGGCTCATCGAGATCAACGCGCCGTTTTCTTCCAGCAGACTGACATAAGCCCGCGAGGTATATTGCGTGCCTTGATCGGAATGATGCACCAGCCCCGGCTTCGGACAGCGAAACTCGATCGCTTTGCGCAGCGCGTTCACTGCCAATATGGCCTCGAGGGAAGGCCCCAATTCCCAGCCCACCACGCGCCGGGAATACGAGTCCATCACGACCGCCAAGTAGACGAACGAACGGCGCATGCGCACGTAGCTGATGGCGGCCTGCCAGAGCTGATCGAGACCGTCGATCTGCAGGTTTTTGGCCCAGTTTGGGTAGATCGCGCGGTGCTGATCCGAGTCCGTCGTCAATACGTAGCGGCGCTTGCGTATCGCCAGCAGATTGTCGTTGCGCATCAGCCGCAAGACCTTCTTGTGGTTCACCGTAAAGCCCTGCCTACGCAGTTCGGCGGTCACTCGACGATAGCCGTAGCGGCGATTTGCGAGCGTAATGCGTTGCATACGGTCCCGCACTTCCAGGTTGGATTCGACAGGCTTGTCTCGCTCTAATTGCCGGTAATATCCGGCTCGGCTGACTTCTCCGAGTGCACAGGCGCGCTCGACGCTGAGTCGGCCTTCAACGCGGGTTTCGTCGATGACGCTGTAGAGCCGCTCGCGTTGCGAGCGACTTGGTTCGGCATCGCCGGTTTTAAGGCGTTGAAGGCTCGTTCGAAAAAATCCAATTCCGCCGCTTGTTGACCGACTAGGCGTTCGAGTTCGGCAATGCGATCGGCGCTCGGATCGCTATCCAATTGCACAACCTCTTGTCCGGGACGCGGCCGCCCTTGACGCCGCTCAAGACCGCTGCGTCCCTCGGCGCGGTAGGTGTCGCGCCAGCGATACAACACGCTGCGCCGCACGTCCAACTCACCGCTCAATTTGACGACGTTCTCACCGCGAAGCATGCGGCTTACCGCCAATTCCTTGAACTCAACTTCATACGAGCGCTGCTTCCTCGCAACCCTATCTTTTCTCTCTCTCATCGGGGACTCCTTTTCCATTCACTGAAAATTGTCCCACTTTCATCTGTCTCAGTTTTGGGGTGCACTCCACAAAGCCCTATGAAACACGAGACTTAGGGACTCAGCGGTTGAAAGGTGTTGCGAAATCTCCTTGTGCCGAGGTTCCACCCCGAGCCGGTCACCCAATCGGAATCGTTCAGAAACCGGCATTTCGGCCGTTCGTCGCATCCCTAATGAAAATAAATTTCACACGGAGCTGACGACCACCTGGAATCGCTCAAAGGCCTATAAACAGGCCGTTAGAGCCCAATGGTGGGGGTTTTGGCACCCTCTCGAATGGAAGTTTGAGGGAGCGTTTGTTGTCGCTACCTAACCTGTGTCAATCTCCCGAGCGATAAGATCGACGCATATTGGTTGGGCAGACTATCAGCCACCGATATGGAGAGGGAGTGTCAAGTGGGGAATCGTCTGTACGGACAGGGACGAGCGGGCAAGGGCAACGTAGCCGTCGCTGATGGGCTCACTGAGATGCGCGGGTTGGCTACCGCATGAGATTCTCCGCTTCAAAGTGAGCAGTTGCCTCGCTCTACAAACGCGGGTCGCCCTCCTAGAGGAGGCGCCGCTTAGTGGCGTCGAGGGTTCTGCTCGTTGGATCGCGCATTGCGATCCGCGGGCGTTGTCCTTCGCCGCTCGTCCAAACTTAAAGCTGGCGCTTAGGCCGCGGCCGCGGTAGGTGTCGGTTGCGCGGAATCATCGAGGGCGCGATGACATGGCAGGTGTGGCCGAGTCGGCGCAGACGGCGGGCGAGCGGAAAGCCGCACGGATGTTTGTTGAGAATCGCTTTTTGACCGGCGCAGTATTCCAAATCTTCGGCGGCCTTAAAGACGTCCATGTGGTCGCCCCAGCAGGCAAGCTCGAGGCCGTCATAGCCCCACGACGACGCCTTTTCCGCTAGCACCTCAAGCGGAAGATCAGCCCATTGGCCGGTAAAAATTGCGACTGGTCGCGCCATGATTCGGTTCAACTCCTAAGCGTAGGAAACGGCTCGATTAGCAATGCTGTTCGGCCCTCAATCGACTCGATGGACAGGAACGAGATTTGGACCAGAGCCGTCCTATTGTTAACGTAAGAGCGGCAACGAATGGCAACTGCTACACACGTGGCGTTTGTTGATGACAAAGACGCGAACTGCAGCCACGACCGACAACTAGACGCATATCGCAATATCGCTCTATCCCGGCACCTCGATGAGCGGGGCATCACTCTAAAACAGCAGAACAAGAGTTTCTTCCAGCTGAGCAGTGGCGGCCACGAGGCGGTACAAACTGCGGCTGGGCACCTGCTGTGCCCCGGTAGGGACTGGGTATTCCCCTACTACCGCGACCGCGCGCTTTGCCTGGCGCTTGGCCTTACTCCCCTCGAGATGCTTCTACAAGAGGTTGGCGCGGCGGATGATCCGATGTCTGGCGGGCGCCAAATGCCGGCGCATTGGTCCAGCACACAGCTCAATATTGTCTCCGCGTCGAGCTCAACGGGAACTCAGTTTTTGCAAGCTGTCGGATGCGCCCATGCCTCACGGTTGGCCGAGGCCCGAGATGAAATAACTCTCGTGTGCGCCGGCGACGGCGCAACAAGCCAGGGTGAATTCTGGGAAGCGTTAAACGCCGCTTGCCTTGAGCGTCTTCCCGTAGTCTTTCTGATCGAGGACAACGGATACGCGATTTCCGTGCCTATCGAGAGACAGACCGCCGGAGGCTCCATTTCGCAACTTGTCCGCGGTTGGCCGAATCTACACACCTGCGAGTTTGATGGTATCGATTACCTGGAATCGTATCGACACTTAGAGGCTGCGCTCGTGCATTGCCGAGGTGGCGACGGTCCGGCGCTTGTCCACGCGCACGTCGTTAGGCTTTCTCCGCATTCGATGTCGGACGACCATACCTTGTACCGGCCCGACCATGAGCTTCAAAGTGACGTCGAGCGTGATCCGCTGCGGATTCTCGCGAACTCCCTCCTGTCTGAGGGAAAGGCTACGCCAGTAGAACTTGCTGCGATCGACGCGACTGTCATCAGCGAGGTTGATCGCGCCACGGAGAATGCACTGCGGTCGGAGTCTCCATCCCCAAGCTCAATCTTCGACAATCTCTACTCGCCAACATTCGATCCGTCGAGCATGGCGCTTCGAACTCCGCCAACGTTGAAGCAGTCCCCTCCACTCACTTTCGTGGATTCTATAAACCGGACCCTCGCGGATGAGATGCAGGCAGACGAGCGAATCGTTGTGTTTGGCGAAGACGTTGCCGACTGTAGCCGCGAGAAAAATTTGACAACAGTCCCCGGCAAAGGCGGAGTTTTCAAAGCCACCAAGGGTCTACAACGGGAGTTCGGCGGCGAGCGCGTCTTCAATAGCCCCCTTGCCGAGGCCGGCATCGTAGGTCGCGCGATCGGAATGGCTGTTCGCGGACTGAAGCCGGTCGTGGAAATCCAGTTCTTCGACTACATCTGGCCGGCCATGATGCAGATCAGGAATGAACTCGCTCTGCTGCGCTGGCGTTCAGCGGGAGGGTTCGCAGCGCCCGTCGTGATTCGTGTGCCGATTGGCGGGTACCTAGGGGGCGGATCGATTTATCACAGCCAGTCTGGCGAATCGATCTTTTCGCACATACCGGGCCTACGGGTGGTCATGCCGTCGAATGCCGGTGACGCCGTCGGGTTGCTACGTACCGCGATTCGCTGTGATGATCCGGTTCTGTTCCTCGAACCGAAAAAGCTCTATCGCGAAACCTACAACCGCTCGCCCTATCCAGGCACTGAATACATGATCCCATTCGGATCAGCTCGCATCGTACGCCCCGGCAGCGACGTCACGCTCTTGGCCTATGGTTCGCTCGTTCGACGCGCTGAATTGGCCGCCGACAGGGCCGCGAGGGAGCACGCGGTTGACGTTGAAGTGATCGACCTCAGAAGCCTCGCTCCGTACGACTGGGAAACAATTGCAGAGTCGGTTCGCAGATCGAACCGCATTCTCATCGCCCACGAAGACTGCATCTCATTTGGTTACGGGTCCGAGATCGCAGCTCGCGTCGCCAACGAACTATTCGATCATTTGGATGCTCCGGTCGCGAGAATCGGCGCGAAGGACACATGGGTCGGTTATCATCCCGATCTTGAAGCCGCGGTCTTGCCGCAGGTTAACGACATCGTTGATGAGATTGGGAGACTAGCAGCGTTCTGAGTATTGGCGTGGTCAGCCCAACGAGTCCAACCCGCGGAATTCAACTGTGTTCCAGATCGTGGTCTCGACTATTGCAGAGCCTGACGGTCTACCTAGTGGCATAAAAACACCTCGCGGTTAGTCTTCAGAGCCCCACCACCAGAAAGAGGGCCGCACGAACATCCAGATTCGCTTCCCGCATCGGAATCGTTCCGAAGCCGTCAATTTGACCCTTTGAGCCATAGCCACCAAAAAATAATTTCCGGCCCACCTGCCGGCACTCGAAAATTGCTCGAAACCCCTTAAACAGGGCATTAAAGCCAATTGGCGGGGGTTTCGAAGGGCTCTGGATAGAGAGTTTGTGGCAGCGTTTGTTACCGCCACCTACCTGAGAGGCGGTAGAATCCGGGCAGCTTGGTTGGCAAGATCATCTCGCACTATCGCGTCCTCGAGAAGCTTGGCGAGGGCGGCATGGGTGACGTCTACTCGGCCGAGGACGTCAAGCTCGGCCGCACGGCCATTTTCGAGAGAGCCGCCCTGGGACGCGAACTCCGCCGCAGGCCGGATCGCCAGAACCTTGCGGCACGATCAAGGCTGGACTATCCTGCCGATAGAGGACCCGCCAAGCGGATGAGACCGAAGCCCGCCCCAGACCGCCGCCAGTTCCTGCGCGGAGCAACCTACTCGTTGGCGCTGCCGCTGCTGCCGTCGTTGCCCGGAGGCCTACGCGCCGAAGAGCGGGCCAGGGCGAAAAGGCTGGTCTCGGTGGGCGCGCAGCTTGGTTGGTACAAACCTGCTTTTTTCGCTTCCAGCAAGGAATCTCCGCTCATCGAGCCGTTCGACGAAGCCGGCGTCGGCGACCAGGTGACAACGATTTCTGGGCTCGATCACAAAGGACCGACGGGCAACGGGCACGCTCTCGTTTACACTCTTTACACTGGCCAAGTGCTGCCGCGCATATCGCTCGACCAGTACGTGGCACCAAGGCTTGGGGCCGATACGCGGTACGAATCGATGCAGCTTTGCGCCAGCGAAGCGACCTTTAACGCCCCGCTTTCGTTCACCTCCACCGGCGTCGCAATGCCGGCCACGATTCGGCCGAGCGTCGTATACGCCAAGATCTTCGGTGGGGGCGCAGCGGAGCTCGAGCGCCAGAACTATCTGATCAGCTCGGGGCGCAGCCTACTGGACCAGCTGACCGGCTCGGCGAAATCCATGCACCGCAAAGCCGACCCGGACGACTCCCGCAAGCTCGACGAATACCTGACCTCCGTGCGAGCGGTCGAGAGGAAGCTGGAGCGGCGCAAGGATTGGCTCGACCGCCCGTTCCCCGAGCCCGATCCGAAGTTTCGCCTGCCCGCTGAAGAAGTGATCGGTCAGTCGTCGCTGCTCGAGAACGAAGACCTGATGTGGGACCTGATGGCGCTGGCCGTCAAGAACGATTCTTCGCGGGTGTTTTCGTTCCAGATCCCGCTGGCTAATTCAGCGTTGCTGATGAACGGCAATTTGATGAGCCGTGGCTATCACGGCTATTCGCACCACGGCAACGACAAAGAGAAGATCGCCGCTCTAGTCTCGATCGAGCGCGCGCACATGCAGGGAGCGGCGCGGTTCATGAAGGCGCTCAAAGAGACGCCCGACGGCGACGGCCGCAATATGCTCGACTCGACGATTCTCTTGATCGGAAGCTCCATGGCCGACGCGTCGACGCACACTCGAGCCAACTACCCTCTGATGGTCGCCGGCGGCGGATTGAAGCACAAACGACACGTCTCGTGTGGAACGCGCGGACACGACAGCGCCGGTCCGCGCAACGAGATGGCTTGCGACTTGTTCGTCACCGTCCTGCAGCAGCTGGGTTTCGAGGTCGATCAGTTCAGCTCGAGCTTGTCGGATTTGAATGGCATATTGACGTGAAGCGAGCCTGCGGCATTCTCATAGCCGCGCTGGCCGCGGCTGGAGCGGCGGCCGAGGACGCCAAGACGCCGATCCGCCGTCTCAACCGCGTAGAGTATTTGAACTCCCTGCGGGATCTATTCCCTATCCGCCAAATCAAACTGCCGCTGACGTTCCCCGAAGACCATACTAACCGCAAGTTCGACACGATTGCCGGCAGGCTTCACCTTTCACCCGCCCACCTAGAGTCCAACCTCGATGTCGCAACTGACATCGCCGACCGCATGGTCCCGCTCCCGAATCCGCGAACGATCGAGTCGAAGAGCGACGTCGCAAACATCGGCGTCGACCGTCGCTGGCGCAGTGACGACAGGACCTACCTGAAGTTCACCGGCGTAAACATCGGCGGCTGGTCGGGCGCGGTGTGGGACGCGACGTTTCTCGCGCATTTGAGCGGCGTCTATCGGGTGCGGCTTTTCGTCCGGAGCGAAACCGGGGAGGCCCTGGGTGCGGACGGCAAGCCTTTTCGCCTGGCATTCCATGCGTTCGATCCTAGAGAGCTGCAGCTGCCCAAGCGCATGCTGCGAGTCGAAGCCCCGCGAGTTGCGGAGGTTGAAGTCCACCGCAATGAGTTCAGCTGGCTCGACGTTGACGTGCCGCTCGAGGCGGGTGAAACCTTCCACCTGTATCTCGAGAACCGCTTTCGGGAAGGTTTTCATCCGTCACGAGGAGTCGTCACAAAGCAGCTGAATCAGTTCGTCGCCGAAGCGCAGCGGCACCCGGCGCCGACGGTTCACATCAAGAACCTCGGCGTTCGTGGGCCCATCGCGATCTTGCCCCGCCAGCGCGAGTTTCTCCGCGGCGGTATGGATGCGATTTTTCCGCCGCTCGCTGAACGCGCCTTCCGCCGGCCGTTGTCCAGCACGGAGAAGGATGAAATCGTCTCCGTCGCGAAAGCGCACGGCGAGCACATGGGCGACCTCCTCTTCGGCGTTCACTACGGCATCAGGCAGATGCTGACGTCCCCCCAGTTCCTCTATCTGAGCCGCGACGGGCAGGGCGATGAATACGCGTTAGCGAGCCGCTTGTCGTACTTCGTTTGGAGCACGATGCCGGACCAGGAACTGCTGGACCTGGCCGCCGCCGGCCGCCTCTCAGCCCCCCCAACGCTTCGCGCCCAAGTCTTCCGCATGCTGGCCAACCCGCGCTCTCAGCAACTCGTCGAAAACTTCACAGGCCAGTGGTTGGAAAACCGCAAGGCCGCCGCGATCAACATCTGCGACAACCGCTACCTCTGGAGCGAGCTGGTCCGCTACGGTTTCGTACGGTCGACCGAGATGTTCTTCGAAGAGATCCTCCGTAAGAATCGATCGATCCGGAACTTCATCGACTCCGATTTCACCTACGCCAACCTCCCAATGCGAATGGTATGGGGCTATCCCTACGGGCGCGAGATGACGGATCTCGAAACCGACCAGCGCCAAAGCCTCGCTTGGCCCGAACCGACTCGACTGGATCTCACCAAGCTGGGTCCCGAGGCGCCCGCCCACGTCGCATCGCGGGGTGGAGTGCTGAGCCTTTCGAGCGTGTTAGCCGCGACAGGCGACGGAGTCGAGTCATCGCCGATCCTGCGCGGCGTCTGGATCCTCACGAACCTCTTCGGTACGCCTCCGCCGCCTCCGCCGCCCGATATCCCCTCGATCGATATCGACACATCGAAGGCCGCCACTGTCCGAGAGACTCTAGCCGCACATCAGCAAGCGGAAAGCTGCGCCATATGCCACCGCGACATCGATCCCCTCGGGCTTGCCATGGAGAACTACGATGCAATCGGCGGCTGGCGAACGACGTACGCCGCGGCCGATTCGACCATCGACACGAGCGAAGTCCTTCCGGACGGCGCTCAGCTGAGCGGCCCCCAGGACATCAAGGACTACTTGATGGCCCGGCCGCACCTCTTCACGAAGACCCTAACAGGCCTCCTGCTGGAATACGGAACGGGCCGGGAGTTGAACGTGGGCGATGAACGGGTCGTAGAAGAGATCGTTGCCGAGGAACCCGAAGATGGATTTCGTTTTCAGGACCTGATCGCCAAGCTAGTGTCCAGCGAAGCGTTCACAGCTAGATAGCGTCGGTCCGCGCGGCGCCGCGCGAACCCTTCCCTCTCGCCTTCTACCGTTTTGCAACGGCGGAGGTCGAGACGGTCTTCGAACACCAGAACAGGCCTGGCCGAAGCCTGAGCGTCGCCCCGGACGGCCGTTCGATGCTCTATACGCAGGCCGACGATCTCCAAGCCGACATCATGCCGGTCGAGGACTTTCAGTAGGCCGCCAGACGCGTTTGCCTCGCATTCTGGACGCCCAAGCCGGTCTTCGATGAGTTCTCTTGCCCGAAACTGGCGCAAGCAGATTCCGGGGCGGAAGTGACGTAACCGTCTGAGCGATTGCGACTTGTGAGCAATCCGCTGGAAGATGTTGAGATATCGCGTTGCCATGCGAAATCCGGCGAGGCCTCGACTGAACGATGCAATGGGAATTTCGGACATCGATCGGATAGCCATTCGCGGTAGGGATACCGGGTGACTAGCATCCCTACCGCGATTAAGTCTGCGCATGAGCGCCAATCTCGGCCCTGGTTCTCGAAGGCGGTACCTCAATCGACAGCGAAATCAGAGTTTTTATCCGCCATCGAGGCCTGCTTGAAGCCCTCTCGCATTCAGGTAGGCTATGTTTCGTATTGACGCGCCTTCTCGTCGTTCAATGCCAAACGAGCGCCATTCGCTGTCAACGGGACGCCAATTTCTTGATGCCATAATGATACCACAAGACACCACTCTCCAGGCGAAGTGCCTGTAAGCTATTGATAACAATGGTGGGCAGCACGGGACTCGAACCTGTGACCTCCTGCTTGTAAGGCAGGCGCTCTAACCAACTGAGCTAGCCGCCCGATCGGTTAATTTCAATAACTGGTGGACATTTCTATCAGATTGACATACTCTGTGTCCGCGAAATGTCCGTATTTTGCAAGTCCTTGAGGCATTTTCCAAGTTCTGGTGCCAGTCTCTCGCTACAGCATAACAGGCCAAGCACGCGGACTCGGCCTGTCGGACACTTGAAAAGGGCATCGTGATCGCTCCCTACTGGGGCCAGCCGATCAAGTTGGGTCAGACACTGCCAGACAGTGTCATTATTCGAATACCGTGCGGAGTTTGACCGATCCAACACGCCTCGTCGCGTCGCTTTAGCGGCCACAAGCGGTTGCTGGTAACGACCTTCCACTCACTGACCGGCCTGCCGCCTTTTCGGCCTGTTCTTCGAGCTTCTCGGCGAGTGCCGAGAGGTTTTCGATCCACACAGTTGCTCCGAGCATTCTCACCTGTCGATGCGCCGGCCAGGTCAATTCTTGAAGCTCATTGCCGCCTCCGCGGCATTCGCAATTATTCTCCCGAGTCAACTGGATTGGCAGATGGCGTCTGCCGCCAACCCGGTCCGGGCGTTCGCTCATAGACCGTGCTCCAGCCACTTCAACCGTCTGAATAGTTGCGAATGCCGCGGAGGCCCATCGCGCGGGCTTGAAGGAACGCCAAGCTCGATCGCCATCCGTTGCCGCAGTAGAAAATGATCTCCGGTCCGCGCAAAATGCCCGCGTTCTGCCAACGCTTGCGGACGTCATCGGCGCCACGTAGTGTGCCGTCTTGATTCTGGTAATAGCGGGCCGAGTCGTCGGTGTTTCCCGCCAATCGCGCTCCAGGAATGCGGCCCTTAGCGTCGAGATATGAATAACCGCTCACTTCACCGCGATACTCCTGGGCGCTTCTGACATCGACCAGGATCGCCTCACGATGCTCGCGAACGTAGCTCGTGGTTGCCATGATGTGTTCGCGGACGTCCGCATCAAATATGGCAGGCGGAAGCACGGTGGGAGTCGTTTCAACGGGAAAACCGCCGCGCTTCCACGCCTCAAGCCCGCCATCCAGGTAGCGGGCGTCCTTGACTCCCGCGTATTCCATAACCCACCAGATTCGTGCGGCCGTGACAGGTGACTGGCCGTAAACAACCACGATAGAGTCCGGTGTTATGCCGAGTTCTCCGAGCGCAGCGTGAAGTTCAGCGACCGGGAGTAGGTGCCAGCGTGGTGAACCGTTTTCAAAGACGTCGGTGTTGACATGGATCGCGCCAGGTATGTGGCCTGCGATGTACTCTTGGGCTTCGCTCGCGGTGGCCCAACTGACTTCGGCGACCACGAGTTGTTTGTCCGACTGTCGCTGCGCCGCAGCCAACCAGGCGGCTGTGACGACGGGCCCGCGGAGATCGCCAGGACCAACAGGACGGCGAGTGTTACAAGCAAGCCCCGAGAGCACGACCACTATCAGGGCAGCGCGCATCGATCGTCCCCATATCACCATCTGTCAGTTTTCGAGCACTACCGCCTCCTATGGCGGAATCTCGCCCGATCCTAACTTAACCCACATTTCTCGCCACGTGGTGAAAAATGTGGGCGAGTGAGGGCCGGTCCTCCCGTGAGCCGGCCGGCGGTACAATTTGGACGGCAAATCGACGTGACGAGATGACAAGAACAATATGGTTTCGTCACCTGTTGCTCGGTGTTCCGCTGGCATCGCTCCTCCACACGACTTTGCAGTTCGCGCATGCCTATTCGCCAAACCTCGACAACCGCTGGGGTTTCTTTCCGATTCACTGGGCCGCGGGAATGTCGATCGGCTCTTTGATCCTGATACCAGCTTTCACGCTCCAGGCTTACGTCGCTGTTTGGCTGAGCCGCGGAAACTTTGGCGCCCGGCACCAAGTGCTTAGCGGTGGACTTGCGCAGGCAACGCTGGTCGCGCTCTGGGCTCAATTTGTAGGTGTTGAACCGTCGTTGGCCGGAAATTTTCCCTTGACGCTACCGATGATAGCGGCTGGATTTTTGGCCGGCGGCATCGTTGGGAATTTCGCCGCTCCCAACTCGGCCGAACATGCCAAGGGCGTTTCAGCGGCTGCCGATGACGATGTCGGGGTCTTTGGGTACAGGAGGTTGCGGGCCTTCATGATCTCGGCGGCAATCATCTGCTTCATCTCGGGAATCGTGTTGGCTATCTTGTTGCGAAATCAGAGTCCGGATTTCGCTATCGCTTTTGGCGCGTGTGTAGTCGCCGCATCGTTTTGCTTGTGGGGCGCCAACCTGATGACGGCCGAAGTAAGAGTTGGAAAGATCAGCATTGTTTGGACCAGAGGGCGCAAAAAGGTCCTAATTCCGTGGTCGCACGTAAGAGAAGTACAGTCCGGCATTTTCAACCTGAAAATCCGCTCCGCGCACGCAACAATCAATATCGACAAGCAACTCGACGACTTCGGATTGTTGGCAGAGCTTGTTCGCAAGTATGCTCCTCCGCTTGCTTGGGAACCCCTCCGCCTGCCACTGCGTTGCCGAGCGTCGCTGCTAGTGCCGGGCATATTTTGCAGTGTCGGCGCGGCATGGATCGGCTTTATGTGGTGGTTGGTCGACTACAGCCCTCCCGCCGACGCAACCGATTGGTGGATCGTAATCGTCATGACGAGCCTCGTAGGATTTCTCGTTCCGTACGGGGCATACCTGGCTACGTTCCGATGCGAATTCGATCACAGTCACTTTCGAATCGGCGCCGCGCTGAGGCGCAACGACTACGAGGTTTCGAATGTCGCGGATATCAGGATGGTCACGGTGAACACGGCTGAGCTAATGCAGCGTTATCGCGGTGGCATTACGCCCCCACTGACCGCTCAGCAGATCGAATTTCACTTCAAGGATGGCGCCAAAGTGAAGCTACCCGCCAAACTGATTGCGGTCGATTTCGAGGCGCTCTACGACCTTCTTCGCTCGCAGTACCTAGCTCGCACAAGGCCTGCAAACTTTTAGCCCGCATTTCTCAGCACGTGGCGAGCGAAAGTGCGTGAGAGGTGCGTCAATACGAGGCGGGAGAAGGTCGGCGCGTGGAGGCGTAGTTGACAGTCCGTTAAGCACCACGATCAAGCGCAACGAAGTATTGGCGCACCTACCGCGTGCTTTCGCCGTCAGGTGGTCAGAAATGCGGGCTACATCGAGTGCGAACCGAAAAAGCTAGGAGCCACTTTTGTATTGCGGAACGAGCCAGCGAATGTCGCCTTGTGCCTCGGCGAGGTCGATTCTGGCCAAGTTGTATCCCGCTTCGGCATCAAGGCGGTTGCCTTGGGCCCGACGCAGGCGGTTTTGCGCTTCGATGACCTCCAGAGTGTTCGTGACGCCATTCTCGTGACGGCGCCGCGCCCGGGCGAGTTCCTCACGGGCGAGTTTGAGGCCCGCCTCGGCTAGTTCGATTTGATCTTTCGCAAGTTCCAGCCGTCGCCGTGCTGAGCGCAGCTGCAGGTCGACGGTAGCGGCGAGCTGCTTGCGTCGAAGCTCTTCGGTTCGTATTCTCGACTCAATCTCTTGGTGACGAGATGCCCGCTTGCCTCCGTCGAACAGAGGAATCTTCAGCGAGAATCCGACCGTGTGCGTCATCACCGGCTGGTTGGCGTTAGTGTTTAGCGCCCCGTAGTCGGCGAACAATCCGAGAGTGGGTAAGCGCTCGGAATGGATCGCCGCGGCGTCGAGACGCGCTTTCTCTACTTGCCGCGTTTGCGCACGAACGTCGAGCCGAGCGTTGAGTGCCTGTTCAGTGGAATAGGCCGTCGAGTCTGGCCCATCCTCCGGCGACCGAAGCGAGTCGGTAAGCTCGAGCACGGCATCGAGCGGCTGCCCCATAGCGTCGAGCAATCGCAGATCGGAAATGTCAATTGCGGATTGTGCGGCTGCGAGATGGTATCGCTCGTCGGCGAGTTGCGAGTTCGCGCGCGCGACGTCGATGGCGTCGCCAGTGCCGGCTGCTAAACGGCGATTGGCGGCGGCGACGACTTCAGTTGAGAGTTCGATGTTCGACCGAACGGCGTCCAACTGGTCACGATGCCTGAGGGCCGTAACGTAAAGTCGGGCGACCAGGAACGCGAGCTTGCCGCGGGCGTGCTCGTGCTTAGCCTCCGCCACGGAAACTCCAGCTTGGGCGGCATTCTGGTACGTCTTGGCGGACGGGTCGAGTAGGTTGTAACGCGCCGCCATGCGGGCGTCAAAGGTGCTGAACGGGCCCACTCGGCGATCAAGCATTAGAGACTCAAATGCTTTGTCGTCGGGGCGGATGCCGATGGCCTCGAAGTTGATCACATTGTTGCGCTCGCTCACGAACGTATCGACGACCGGTTTGCGCGCGGATTCGGCCTGTCGATAGACCGACTCGGCTCCGGC
Source organism: Bryobacterales bacterium (assembly GCA_965247305.1). Lineage (GTDB taxonomy): Bacteria > Acidobacteriota > Terriglobia > Bryobacterales > UBA6623 > CATQHP01. Next base: position 7,971,705 of record OZ252030.1, read on the forward strand.
AATCGTCTCCGCGGCGATCTGGATGCCGAGATTGCCTTTCGCGGAAAGCGCCAGTTCGATAGATTTTTCGAGCGTGAGTTCTAGGGCCACGGGCTGCGCAAACGCTCCGCGGGTAAAGAGGGAGAACGCCACGATTGAGATGATTCTTACATTCGCCATGATTGATTCCGGGGGCAGGAGCCTCAATCCGATACTAGCTCGACAGTTACGACGGAATGTAGGGTTATTGGCCACGACGGCACGCGGTAGCCGTGCGGCACGGGACGAAATATGCAGCACGTCACCCGTGGAGAGTTCCGCGGAGCAACAATGCGAACCGATTCGCTGCGGATCAGACTTGCTCGAGATTGCGAGACAATGGTAACTTCGATCGGACGCGGCAAATGGTTCCCGATACTCGACTTCAGATTGGCTCGTTTGTTACAGTATTCAGCCTGCTATTTGCAACTGCGTGCGGGCAACTCTCGGACAAAGTCGAGAGCAATGCCGAGGCGCGCGTCGAGATTCTTCCGGCAGCCACTCGGGGCGTTGGCGCCCTCGGCAGAATCGAGCCGCTTGACGAAATTTATCGGATCTCCGCCCCTTACTTCGACGGACGACCTTCCCTAGTCGAGACGCTCGCGGTTGCTGAAGGCGAGTGGGTCAATCAGGGCCAAGTGCTTGCGACACTGAACTTTCGCTCGAGCTTCCAGGCGCGAGTTGAAGAAGCGGAATCGCGTATCCCGGTGATGGAAGCCCGCGTAAGGCTGGCACAAGAGGGACCCAAGGAAGGCGATGTTGCCGCGCAACAAGCGGAAATCGCGCGATGGGAGTCGATGCTCGAATTGGAGCGGTCGGACCACGCGCGATATCAGGCTCTTCACGACAGCGCTGACGTCTCGTCCTCGGTGTTGGACTCCAAGACCCGCGCTGTAGAGAACGCGGAGAAAATGCTCAGGCAGTCACGCCAGCGCCTAGCGAGCATCCGCGACGTTCGCCAGAGCGGTGTCGATCTGGCCGAAGCGGAACTACAGTCGGCTCGAGCTTCGGTCGCAAGGGCGCGCGCCGATCTCGCGTTAACGACGGTCAAGTCCCCGCTACGGGCACAGGTCCTGAAGATTCATGCTCGAGCTGGAGAAGAAGTCGGCCCGGCCGGTCTGCTAGAGCTTGGTCAGACCTATGAGATGTGGGTGGTGGCCGAGGTATACGAGACCGACGTATCGCAGTTGCGTGTCGGCGGACGGGCAACTGTCAGCGGTGCGATTCTCGACGCAGATATCGAAGGAACGGTGCAACGAATCGGTTGGCAGGTTGAGAAGAACGAAGTGTTGCCCCTCGATCCTACTGAGTTTGCCGACGCCCGAGTCATAAAGGTCTACGTTCGCCTCGACGACAGCGAGCCCGTGGCCGGCCTGATCCACGGACGCGTTTCGGTACGGTTTCAGCGGTGATGGTTGGCGTTCCTCTAGCTTGGCTCCAGATCTCGAAGAACAAGGGCCGCACGCTGGCCGCTGCCGCGGGAATCGCGTTTGCGTCGCTGCTGATGCTAACGCACATGGGAGTCTCGGAAGCGCTGTTCCAGAGCTCTGTGCTTGTCCATGGCAAACTCAATGGCGAAATTTTGCTCAGCAGCAAGCAGTACCAAATATTGGTGCGTCCGCTGTCATTTAGTGACCGTCGTCTACATCAAGCATTGGCGGTTGACGGAGTCGAATCCGTTGCGCCGATCTATCTCGGACTAGCGCCCTGGACGAATCCCTCGACGCGCGAGACGCGCGACATCTTTATGGTCGGATTCGACCCCCGTCCCGGTGTCTTGAACGTACCCGAGGTGAATCAGCATCTCAATGAGTTGCGCCAACCAAACACCATGCTGTTCGACGAGCTTTCGCGGCCGGAGTTTGGGGCGGTTGACGACGCGTTTTTGGCTGGCGAAGCAGTTGAGATTCAGGTGGGTCCGCGCAAGATGCGAGTGGTGGGCTTGTTCGAATTGGGGACTTCGTTCGGAATCGACGGCACGCTGATCATGAGCGATCTGAATTTCCTGCGACTCTCGCCGACCGCGCGGGAAGGGCTCATCAGTCTCGGTGTCGTCAAGCTTTCGAGCGAAGCAAATGTCGAGGCCGTTCGAGCAGAACTGGAACGGGTGCTACCGGCTGACATCCGTGTGCTGTCTCGCGACACGCTGATGGAGCAAGAAGTCGACTACTGGGCCACGGGAACGCCGATCGGCTTCTCCACGATGTTGGGCGTAGTGATGGGCTGGATCGTCGGTGCGGTAATCGTCTACCAAATCCTATACAGCGACGTTTCTGAACACTTAGCTGAATACGCGACGCTCAAGGCGATGGGCTACTCCAACCGCTATCTACTGGGGGTGGTGATGCAAGAGGCCGTCATTCTCTCGGCTTTGGGCTTCTTGCCGTCCCTTGTGCTTGTCGAGATTGTCTACGCGATCACATACGCGAAGACTCTACTGCCGATCGCGATGACGCTTGAGCGGGCAACGACGGTTTATGGCTATACCTTAACGATGTGCGCAGTCTCTGGTTTGCTGGCTGCCCGCCGCATCCGCTCCGCTGACCCGGCGTCTATCTTTTAAGGAACCGATGGAGCCGCTGATCCAACTGCGCGACGTGAGTTACTCATTCGGATCAGGCGAGTTGCGCAAGGAAGTGCTGCACGAAGTTTCCGAGGGGGATACACCCGGGTGAGATCGTGATCCTTACTGGGCCATCCGGATCAGGAAAGACTACCCTGCTGACACTAGCCGGCGGTGAGAACGGCGCTGACAAACTAGACCACAGAACGGCGTTTTAAAGCCGTTCAAGGGCGGCGGAAAATTAGACCGCCCGGGTGGTCCGCTGGCATCCATTCGGTGTTTTGTGGAACACGGGAAGGATGTATCGCGTGGAGCTATATGCTCAAGTACGGCGCAGTGTCTACGTCGAAGGGCTGAGTGAACGCGAAGCCGCCAAGCGGTTTGGCTTAGCGCGGGAGACGGTGCGCAAAATGCTGCGCTACGCTGCTCCGCCGGGCTATCGGCGGAGCAAACCGGTGAGACGGCCGAAGCTCGAAGCGTTCACCGGAATCATCGATCAGATCCTGCTCGACGATCAGCAACAACCAAAGAAACAACGTCACACCGCGAAACGCATCTTCGATCGCCTACGCGAGGAGTACGATTTCAGCGGTGGCTACACGATCGTCAAGGACTACGTCCGCGAGAAGAAGCTCGGTGGACAAGAGATGTTCGTGCCACTGGCGCATCCGCCCGGCGACGCGCAGGCCGACTTCGGCGAAGCGGTTGTCGTTATCAATGGAGTCCAGCGCAAGGCGCACTTCTTGGTTGTCGATCTGCCGCACAGCGACGACGCCTTCGTTAAGGCCTTTCCCGCCGAGACGACGGAAGCCTTTTGCGAAGGACACAACGCCGCGTTTCGTTATTTCGACGGCGTGCCACGCAACATCGTCTACGACAACACGACGCTGGCGGTGGCAAGGATTCTCGGCGACGGCACGCGCAAACGTACGCGGGTGTTCAGCGAACTGCAGTCGCACTACCTGTTCGCCGATCGTTTCGGGCGTCCGGGCAAGGGCAACGACAAGGGAAAAGTCGAAGGGCTAGTGGGCTTCGCACGGCGCAATTTCATGGTGCCGATCCCGAGATTCGAGAGTTGGGAAGCCTTCAACGAACACCTCGAAGAGAAGTGCCGAGCCAACCGTGAACGGCGTTTGCGACGGCACACCGAAACCGTCGGCGAACGCTTCGAGCGCGATCGGGAAGCGCTCTTGCCCTTGGCACCGACAGCCTACGATGCCTGCGACAAACGCTCGACAAGGGTGACTTCGTTGTCGCTGGTGCGCTACGCGACAAACGATTATTCGGTGCCAACGCGTTACGGCCACCGCCAGGTCCTGATCAAAGCCTACGTGGATGAGGTAGTGATCTGTTGCGGCAGCGAAGAGATCGCCCGCCATCAGCGCAGCTATGAACGTGAAGAGTTGGTTTTCGATCCGCTGCACTACTTGGCGTTGTTGGAACGCAAGACCAACGCGCTCGATCAAGCCGCGCCGTTGGTCGGCTGGGAGTTGCCGCCGGAGTTTGCGAAGCTGCGACGACTGCTCGAATCGCGGTTGGACAAAGCGGGCAAGCGCGAGTACGTACAGGTCCTGCGACTGTTGGAGGACTTCCCCCTTGAGCACGTCGCAACGGCGGTGCGCCAAGTCTGTCTACTGGGAACGATTGGCTTTGACGCCGTCAAGCATCTACTGCTGTGCGCGATCGAGCAACGTCCGCCGAAGCTCGACTTAACGAAGTATCCCCACCTGCCGACGGCTCAGGTCGAGCAGACGTCGCCGGCATCCTATCTGGCGCTGCTAGCAGGAGCAAGCTGATGGCGAAGTCGAGAATGCTGCTGGAAACCCACCTGAAAGCGCTGCGGCTGCCGACCTTCCTGCGCGAGTACGACAAACTGGCTCGGCGCTGCGCCGCCGAAGGCTTGGACTTTCGGGACTTCCTACAGCAACTCTGCGAGCTGGAACTGGTCGATCGCGAGCAGCGGGCGACCGAGCGTCGCATCAAGGCCGCCAAGTTCCCGGTGACGAAGAGTCTCGACACGTTCGACTTCTTGGCCATACCCTCGGTGAACAAGAAGCTCGTTCTGGAGCTGGCGCGCTGTGAGTTCATCGACCGCCGTGAGAACGTCTTGGCGCTGGGGAACTCCGGCACCGGCAAAACGCATATCGCCTTGGCGCTGGGACTGGCAGCTTGTCAGAGCGGCTATCGCACACGTTTCACCACCGCCGCGGGATTGGTCCATGAACTGCTCGAAGCCCGTGACGAACGGCAACTACTACGGGTCCAGAAACAACTTGCCAAGCAGGATCTACTGATCGTCGATGAACTGGGCTATGTGCCGCTGTCGAAGACCGGGGCAGAGCTGCTGTTCGAGATCTTTTCGCAGCGCTACGAACAGGGCTCGACGTTGCTGACCTCGAACCTGCCGTTCACCGAGTGGACCGAGGTGCTGGGTTCCGAACGCATGACCGGCGCTCTGCTTGACCGGCTCACGCATCACGTCCATATCCTCGAGATGAACGGCGACAGCTACCGCCTCAAGCAAAGCAAAAAGAAGCGCCCGCGCTCTTCAAACTGACCCGCCGGCCGCTCGCGCCGGTTTGCGTGGGCCGTCTTCCACTACGCCTGGGCCGCCCTAAAGGGCGTCCTCAGGCTCCGTTCCAGCCGTCCCACGCAAACCGCTGGATCCCCGCCAACTGGTCTATTTTTGCTCCGCCGAAGCGGTCTACATTTACTCCGCCCTTGACAGCTGCCCAGTCGAGCTTGAGGTCTCGCGCTCGATCGATCACTCCGACCTCGTCGCGGTTTTCCCAAATGACCGCTGGAGGCATCGTGACCGTTGTCTGAAATTCGCCAACATCGCTACCACCGAAGGCGGTAATCTGGTAGTCGCCAGGGCTCAGAAGCAAGCGACCGAGTTCAGCTCCGGGCAGATCGGCTCCGATCGTTTCGATATTGATCGCGTCGAGTCGAATAACGTCGACTCCTCCCGGTCCCGTGATCCGGAACCGATTACCGGCGTCGAGCTTGCGTTCCGGTAGAAATTCCGTGACCCCCAGCGCGCGGGCGGGGGCGATTTGGCAAGTTCCCGCGGGCGGTAACGAGACCATGCTGTTGTAGTAGTAAATCCCCGGCAGACTTTGATCCCGGTGACGGCCCGCAAGGGCTTTCAACCTCGCGAACGATGAGCCCTGGTCGCTCGTAACAGAAAGCGCGAAATCGCCGGTGATTTCCACCGGCTCGGGGACATCGACAGCATTCTCCATCGTCAACCGGTAAAGCAGGATCATGCCAACGCGTCCGGGATCTAGAAATGTATCCCCGACGGGGTTCGCGGGGTCTGAACAAGCTGCGCCATCTTGGTCAATTGCCATCGTGACCGCGTTGCTGGTGAGCGCTCCATGGGTGCGAATCTCAATCGGGACGTAGCAGCCTTGCGGCGCGTCCAGCGGTGTCCGAACGACGAACTGATCGAGCCCCGCGCAGCAGCCACTACGTCCGGCATACAAAACGTCGGCGTCGGGCACAGGAACGCCGCCGATAAACACCTCGGTATCGGCTTGGAGATCGCCGGTCGTCGGCGCGACGTTGTCAGGGCCCAAAGCCGGCCCGAGACCGGTACCCCACAGAATCAGAATCTGACCTGGAGCCGCCGAGTTTCGAATCGTATTCAGAGTGCGCCCGCCAGCATCCGCGACGTTTTGCACGATACCGGGTCCGAATCCTCCGCTACTGATCGAAAAAAGTCCAACGTTACTGCCGACGATCGTAGCCGGAATGCCGTTACTGGGAACTCGCCCGAACCTTACGCGTACGATTACGCGTCCCAGTGGCGCGTTGGACGGCATGATCGCGTTGATCTGATCCGCCCTGACCAACAGCGGGATCGCATCCACCGACGTTTCGCCTTGGCTCAACGTAATTCTGACGTCAGCGAGTTCTGTCGGTAGAGGGAAGGCCGACGCTTGTTCACCCGCCACAGGCCCCAATTCGCGACCAAAGATCGAAAAGATCGACCCTTGCGCGATGGCGCCGCCCGGTGGGCTGGGGGAACTAAAGCTGGCGGCGCCGACAACCCCTTGCGGCGTGATGAACGGTGCCGCGACTAACGAGTGTGCGGCGATCGCCAGAACAGGTAATTTGCGGCCGACTAGGGCCCAGATCGCTCTCACGCCCAACCTCCTGTCGGCTCAAGTATAGACCGGATACAGGCGTACTTCCAACTGTTTTTCTCACTGCGGGCCTTAGCCTGATCCGTCGGCAAGCATCCTTCGCGAGTGCCTGCAATGCTTGCTCGCCTGTAACAGTCGGCCATTCATGTTTTCTTAGGAGATACATTCGCGATACTTCGCGGGTGCGCTCCGTTGCCGCGGAAGATTTCGGGTTTGAGCCGCGCGCGCCAGAGTCTGTGTGAAAACTCCTGACGGTTCGAAGAAGGGCGCGACATGTCGCGCCCCTACGATTGGTGGGGCCTAGATATTCTGTATTGTTGGTGTGAATTTGGACTTTCCACACAGACTCGCAAGCAAGCGGTTTCCTCGAAGGCATTGATCCATTCGAGGAAACCGCTTGCTGGCGCGCGCGGCTCAAACGCAACTCACGCCGGATCTGGGGCCTTAGCGGGGCCCAACAAGCAACGGTATTATCGGACGAGCCGCCTGCCTCTGCTCGCTGAGTAGTTGCGCGAGGAGCAAATGCCACCCAAGAACGATTCCGAAAACATCTCTAAAGACGACTACGACGCACAAGTTGGCCCCCTGCGGGTCGAGTTGCTCAACGCCCAGTTCGACTTGCGGCAAGCGAACTTCTCGCTGCTGATCGTTCTAACCGGCATCGATCGGGTCGCCGTTGAGCAGACTTACGAACTACTGCACGAGTGGCTGGACGCGCGCTATATCGATTCCGACGCTTGTCTAGATCCCACCGATGAGGAGCGCGAGCGTCCTTTCGTCTGGCGCTATAACCGCATGCTCCCCCAGCACGGCCGAGTCGGACTCTTCCTCGATGCCTGGGTAAAGGACCTTGTAGGTCGTCGGCTTCTCGGCCAGATCGACGACGAGAAGTTTGCCCGGCGGCTGGGCGAAGTGCAAGTCTTTGCAGGCTCGCTCGTCGACGACGGCAACGTGATACTGCGGTTTTTCTTGGACCTTTCGAATAGCGATCTCAAGAAACGGATCAACAAGGCGAAGAAAAAACCGGATAGGCAATGGCGTGTCACTGAGCCGGAGAGACAGCTCGTTGACGACTACGACGAAGCTCGGCCGCTACTTGACGAATTGCTAGAGAAAACGGGCACCGCGGACGCTCCCTGGATCAAGTTGGAGGGCCTCGATCGCCGCGAACGGAATCTGACAATCGGTCGCGCGATTCGCGATGCGATCCTCGCTGGAATCGAGCGTCGCAAGGTCAAAGTCGCGGCGCCGGCCATCAGGCTTCCTCGTCCCTCTGAGAGTGTTCTTCAGAGCGTCGACCTCGGCAATACATTGTCGCGAGATGAGTACCGCGAGCGCTTGGACGAGCTGCAACCGCGCTTGCGCAGGCTGGCGCTGACTGCGCGCAAGAAGGGTCGATCAAGCATCCTGGCGTTCGAGGGCTGGGACGCCGCGGGTAAGGGCGGAGCGATTCGTCGCCTGACGGGGGCGATGGACGCGCGCGATTATAAAGTCGTTCCGGTAGCGGCGCCGACGGAAGAGGAACTCAGGCATCATTATTTGTGGCGATTTTGGAGGCCCTACCCGCGCGCCGGACGCATGCTGATCTTTGACCGAAGCTGGTACGGGCGGGTCCTTGTCGAGCGAGTCGAGCGCCTCGCCAGCGAGGCTGAATGGACTCGCGCCTACGAAGAGATCCGCAATTTTGAAGAGATGCTCATGGAGAACGGAAATCCAGTGTGTAAGTTCTGGCTGCACATCGACTCCGACGAGCAGATGAGGCGATTCCAGTCACGCGAGAAGACGGGCTACAAGAAGTACAAGATCACCGATGAGGACTACCGCAATCGCGAGAAATGGGACGACTATGTGGCCGCCGTCGACGAAATGGTGGAGCGTACCAACACGATCGCGGCTCCCTGGCACATCGTGCCCGCCAACGACAAGAGGTGGGCAAGGATCCAGGTGCTTGAAACCGTTTGCGACACGCTCGAAGCAGCCCTGTAGGCGGCGAATCATTGCCGGCGGCGACGATCTCGGACGAGCGCCATCTGTCCGGTTTCGAAGGGCTTAGCCCATCGGTAGCCCGCATTTCTCGCCAGCTAACGGCGAAAGCACGCGATAGGCGCGTAACGCGGCCTGCGTGACTTTTACCACGGGCTGCTAGCCTAACCCGCTTAACTTTGGACTGGACAACGGGAGTCTTGTGCGAACCGTTCGGAACCTGAAATCCGCGTTAATCGTACTACCACTCACCGGCTCGAGGAGTTACCCTTAAGTACAATTTCCCCGTCGAGGACTATTCTGAAAATGCAAACTGCGGATCTGTCTAAACACGGCGTGCTCGTGGACACTGTCCTGCGAAATCCTGCCCCTTCTCACTTGTACGAGGAGTCGATTCGCCGTGAGAAGAACGCTGCGATCTCTGACACCGGCGCGCTGATCGCTTATTCCGGCGAGAAGACCGGCCGCTCGCCCAAGGACAAACGCGTTGTCAAGCACCCCGACTCGCAGGACAACGTCTGGTGGGGGCCGGTGAACTTTCCGCTGCCGGAAGGCATCTTCATGGTCAACCGCGAACGCGCGACCGACTACCTCAACACTCACGAAGCGCTTTACTGCATCGACGGCTACGCGGGATGGGATCTCGAGTACCGACTGAAAGTTCGGGTCATCTGCTCACGCCCATACCACGCGCTGTTCATGCACAACATGCTGATCCGCCCCAGCGACGATGAACTCGCGAACTACGGCGAGCCGGACTGCGTGATCTTCAACGCCGGCGGATTTCCGGCCAATCGCCACACCAGCGGGATGACCTCGCGCACGACGGTCGACTTGAGTCTTGAGAAAAAGGAGATGGTGATCCTAGGCACCGATTATGCCGGCGAGATGAAGAAGGGCGTTTTCACACTAATGAATTACCTGATGCCCAAGCAGGGAATCCTGTCGATGCATTGTTCGGCTACTGCTTCCAAGGAAGACGGCAGTTCGTCTGTGCTATTTGGGCTATCCGGCACTGGGAAAACGACCCTGTCGGCGGATCCGAAGCGTTACTTGATTGGCGACGACGAACACTGTTGGAGCGACAATGGCATCTTCAACATCGAGGGAGGCTGTTACGCGAAGGCCGTCTATCTAACACGCGAGGCTGAACCGCAGATCTTCGGCGCCTTGCGTTTCGGGGCGGTTCTAGAAAACGTCGTCTACGGCGAGGACCACCACCGCGTCGACTTCGCCGACACGACAATCACTGAGAACACCCGCGGTTCGTACCCGATCGAGTTCATCGACAACGCCAAGATTCCCTGCCTCAGCGACCACCCGGCTCACGTCATCTTCCTCACTTGTGACGCCTTCGGCGTGTTGCCGCCCGTCAGTAGACTCACCCCGACGCAGGCCGAGTATCACTTTATGTCCGGTTATACGGCCAAGGTCGCCGGGACCGAGGTGGGCGTCACTGAGCCGCAGGCCACGTTTTCCCCATGCTTCGGCGGGCCCTTTCTTGTGTGGCATCCGGGCAAGTACGCCGAGCTTCTGTCCGAGCGGCTGCGCGCTCACGGCTCCCAAGTTTGGCTCGTCAACACTGGCTGGAGTGGCGGGGCATACGGCACCGGCTCGCGCATGAAGCTGAGCTACACACGGTCGATGATCGACGCGATTTACTCAGGCCGGCTCTCGGTGGCGAAGACTGAGAAGGATCCGATTTTCGGATTCGACGTCATCGCGGAATGTCCCAATGTGCCGCCAGAGATAATGATCCCGCGCAATACCTGGGCTGACAAATCCGCATATGATGAGGCCGCGACAAAGCTCGCCCGCCTCTTTTCTGAAAATTTCAAGAATTACGAGAGCGGTGTCAGTGAGGCAGTCCGCGAGGCCGGGCCGCGAACGTCATAGAAAACTTTGTGTCGGAATCGCACCCCGGTCCGGAGATATACGCTTTGGAGCATTTTCACGATTTACGTAGACCGAATCTAGACACCGCTGCAAGCACTCTCGCGTGGATTTGTGGCGCGCGCTTCCGGCGGGCAGCGTTGACCTCTAGGTCGACGTCTAGACACCGCTGCAAGCACTCTCGCGTGGATTTGTGGCGCGCGCTTCCGGCGGGCAGCGTTGACCTCTAGGTCGACGTTCTTTCCGACCCAGCACTCGCGGCCGGCGGGTCCAATTGCCGGTCTACGCTTGCGGTGAAAATGCTATAGCCCACGTATTCGGCAGTCTTCCTGTCGAGATCAGAATGGACCACCGAGAAAAATAAACCCATGAGCCCCGCGTGCAATCCGGGCTATTCCTCTTGCCCGAAACAGTAAAGCGCGGACCCGGTGCGAAAGTAGATCCGACCGGCCTCGATCGCGGCTGTCGCAAACACTTCGTCACCCAGATCATTCGTCGACAAGATCTCCCAGTTCGCCGAAGCCGCCAAAACTGTGACCTGGCCCTCTTCGCTAGCTACGTACACCTTGCCGTCCGCCGCTACCGGAGACGCCCAGTAGCGTCCCAGCGCCCCTCGCAGACGAGCTTGCTTGTACACCTCGCCAGTCTTAGGATCCAGAGTCGTTAGGATCCCGCCGTCCTTCACCAGATAAAGTACACCTCGATAAAGCAGCGGCGACGGTACATTCGGAAGACTCTTGCGGTACCGCCACACGATGTTCGATTTGGTCAAGTCGCCGCGCCCGCCCAATCGTATTCCCAGTAGGCCGTTGCGAGCAGCGAGCCTCGCTTGCGTATTGTTCCAATCCGTTTCGCCGACGTAGCCATCGCGGTCGAAATCAAAATAGCTGCTGAAGCGGTTCTGCATCATCGGAAAGAACGCTTCGTCCTTTGAGAACCGACCGTCGTCATCCGCGTCGTGCTTGGCGAGGACCTCGGCGAACGAGGGTAACTCTTCGTTGTCGCTGTCGCCCGTCGACGACCATCCATGCACGAAGAGCATCTCGCCGTCGGTAGCCGCCATCGACTTCACTTCAAACGCAATCCCGCGAACCCACCAAAGCTTCTTGCCGTCGTCGAGCGAGTAGCCGCCGACTTGGTAGGCACCCGGGACGATCAATTCCGCAACGCCCTCGACCGGCCGGTGCACACTCGGCGTGGAGTAGCCGCGCGTATATTCGGGACGCTCGGTGCGCCACACAATGCTCCCGCTGTCTTTGTCGACAGCGATCATGAACGAGTCGCTGTCTTGATCGCAGACGAGCACCACCTTGCCGTCGGCCACGATCGGCGACGCCGCCATGCCCATCCAGTTGTCAAACGGCCCAAGAGGAATTCTCCAACGTTCGTTGCCGTCGGGACCATAGGAAAGTAGCCCAAAATCGGCAAAAAAGACGTAGACGTTCTCGCCGTCACCGGCGGGGCTGGGCGAGGCCGCATGATTGAATCGGTTGAGCTCGGACTTGCGGGCTCTTGGCGCTTCGCGCCGCCAAAGAATTCTGCCATCCTTGCGAGCGAGGCAAATCGTTAAAAGCTTTTCGTCGTCGGTCGCCGTAACGAAGATGTGCTCGCCGACCAATACCGGAGAGGAATGGCCCGGCGGCAGTTCAGTCTTCCAGAGGACATTCTCGTCGACGCCGAACTCGACCGGCATCCCGACTGCTTCTGAAACTCCGTTGCCGGCGGGCCCGCGGAGTTGGGACCAATCGGCGGCCAGAGCCGGCGAGACCGCGGCGAACAGAAATAGCGCCGCAAGTGAGTATGCCATCTCAGCGCGGAGAATCGGCTTCTCGAATGCGAATATTGCGGAACATGATGAAGTTGAACTGATCGTGGAGCTGCAAGCCGACGGGACCAGTCTTAGGCCGATCCGGATCGCCAGGATGCTCGGCGACCGCCTGGCCGTTGATCCGAATCTTGATCGAGTCGTTTCTCGATTCGATGTCAACCGAGTTCCACTCTCCGTCTTTCTGCGGACCGTCTGTTGCCGCGACGAAAGTATAGAGACTGCCGCTCGGATTTCTAGAACCGGCGCTACCGGTAATCTGCACCTCGTAGCCATTGTGGGCCGGTGTTCTTTGGTAGTCGGCCGGCTGAGTCAGGGCGTATTTCGCGCGCGTCGGGTCACGAATCGAGATCCCGCTATTGCCTGGAACACGCACCCAATACTCAATATGTAGGTCGAACTCAGCGAACTCTTTGTTGGTATAGAGCCACGACTGCACGCCCATCCAATCCTGGAACTGTTCTTTCGTGATCGTTTCTGATGCGCCAAACAAGGCATCGACGGCGGGCCTGCGATATCCGATCAAAACGCCGTCCTCGGTAACCCTCCAGATGCCGTCGCCGAGCGCCTGCCACGCTTCGAGTTTCGGGGTGATCAGCTCCGTCCAATCGGCGGCGACCATAGGAGCCGCCGAAACCAGACTCAGAACAACCGCTGCCAGGTGCAAGATTCGCATAGTGAAGCCAACTCCAAGAATGACTGTATCTTACGCAATCTAGACAAGATTCTCCTAGTCGGGATCAGGAAAAAACTCGCCATGCCGCCGGTTCGACAACCTGAAACTGTTGGCGTCTGGGCCCTGCGCCAAATCTCGCCATGTGGTGAGCAATACGGGCTAGTGTCCTGTATCTAAAGTTCGCGTAACATTAAACAGGTTGTTGTCGCCATGTCTATATGGGGAAGACGACGACAACTGGTCCTCAATTGAAACCGCTCAAGCTCAACCCGGCCGAGCGCGAGAGCCTGCAAAGTTGGGCGCGACGGCGCAAGTCCGCGCAGGCTCTTGCCCAACGCGCCAGGGCCATTCTGCTCGCCGCCGACGGACTCAACAATACCGTCGTCGCCGCCCAACTCGGCTGGGCCCGCCGTACCGTTGGCAAATGGCGCCAGCGCTTCCTCGACAAAGGCCTCGACGGGCTGCTCGACGAACCGCGTCCCGGCACGCCGCGGCGCGTCAGCGATGACGAGGTCGAACGCGTCATCACGCTCACTCTGGAATCGACGCCCCCCGACGCCACGCATTGGTCAACACGCTCGATGGCCAAGACCTGTGGCTTGAGTCACTCCAGCGTGCAGCGCATCTGGAAGGCCTTCGCGCTGCAACCCCATCGCAGCGAAACTTTCAAGCTCTCGCAAGATCCGTTGTTCGTCGAGAAGGTGCGCGACATCGTCGGTCTGTATCTCAACCCGCCCCAGCGGGCGTTGGTGCTGTCGGTTGACGAGAAGTCTCAGATCCAAGCCCTGGACCGCACGCAGCCGCTGCTGCCGCTGCGTCCCGGACAAATCGAGCGCCGCACGCACGACTACAAGCGCCACGGGACGACCTCGCTGTTTGCCGCGTTGGATGTCAAGACCGGCCATGTGATCGGCGAGTGTCATCGCCGTCATCGCGCGGTCGAGTTTCGCAAGTTTCTCGACACCATCGACCAGGCGGTCCCCGACTCGCTCGAGATCCACTTGATCCTCGACAACTACGGAACCCACAAGACCCAGATTATTCAGCGTTGGCTGGCCAAACGGCCGCGCTACCATCTGCACTTCACGCCGACCAGCGCGTCTTGGATCAACCTTGTCGAGCGTTGGTTCGCCACTCTGACCCAGAAGCAGATTCGCCGCGGCGTACATCGCAGCACAGCGGAGTTGGAACGCGCCATCGAGGATTACATCCAACTCAGCAACGCCGACTCCAAGCCGTTCGTCTGGTCCAAAACCGCCGACCAAATCTTCGCTTCCCTCGCCCGCTTTTGTAATCGAACTTTAGAGACAGGACACTAGCCCGCATTTCTCACCAGGCGGCGAGGGAAAGTGCGTGGAAGGTGCGTCAATACGAGGCGCGCGACCCTTGGCGCGCGCAGGCGTACTCGACAGTACGTCGAGCACGGCAAGCGAGCGCAACAAAGTATTGACGCACGTGACGCGTGCTTTCACCGTCGGCTGGTGAGAAATGCGGGCTAGAGTTCGGCCACAGCGGAAACATGGAGTCGCCCCCCCTGGCAAGGATTTCAGCTCGTACCAATCAGGAGCGCGATAGCACCGCGCGGGCTCTAAGCTTTAACAGCGTTGTAGTAGAGGAAATCACGCGTTTGCTCAGAGATTTTTCTCCGCAGCTTTAGATGGTTCGTCTTCCCGGTGCGGAACAGATGTCCGAAATGAATGAAAAACCGCGCCAGGTCGAAGCTTGGATTAGCCTCGTCGATGTCAATATCTACGAACCGGACGCCTGGCTGCAAACCGCTACCGGGCCTAGGGACCGCGCCGATAATCTGCAGCGACCCACTGCCTTTTGCCTCCCGATGGCTTCGTAGCCTGTAGTCTTTGGGAGCACCGGGAGCTCTTTTCAGCAGCCGTTTGTGGGTGCTGTGGACAGTTTTATCTTTAGCTAGGAACTCTTCCTCCACAGTTTCGAAGAATGCCGGATCTACCTCGGCGTAAATTCGATCAGCCTCGACGAAGATCACCTTCTTTAAGAGTTTGTTCAATCGATTTTGACGAGTAGGAACAACGGCGAGCTTGGCAAGGATGTTCATCAAACAAGCTTTCCGCAGGTCGCGGTGGAGCACGTTTGGCTTGATCCATCGATCCCCCTGCCGGCCGTCTATCTGAGACCCTTCCAGGATGTCCTGAGTTTCCTTGTCGAATTTGCTAAAAGTAGTGTTGAGTTTGAAACGGTGCTTCGGCTTCTTCTCTTCGAACGTCAAATCGAGTAAGCCGCCTTCTTCGATCCGCTGGTTCCGAAACTCAGACCGCCTAAAGCGTATACCGCTCAGCACGAATTCAATGTCATAGCGCCCCGCCGGCAGCGCCTCTTCATCCATACCAGTGACCAAAAGGCGGGGACCCTTCTTCTCAACATTTAACTTGAACGACATCGTATTGAGCCAGTCGCGCCTTTGTTGAACTTTCCAAACTCGCTCTTCGGTCACCTCGTTCGCCGGGGTCACCGACAGCCCGAAACCCCTAGGAAATGCGCTTGTTTCATCTGCCAGAGTGATGCCTCCCTCCTTTTCGTCAGTATCAAAGTCAGTTATGGCAACTGGCTGATCGTTACGCTTAAAGCTGATTGAAATTTTCTCTTTCATGAGTTCCCTCCCGCGCAAATTCAGTCTGCATCTAACGGCACGGCGGCGTCCGTCGATGCCTCTCGGCCAAAGATCGTCGCCTCTCAAACTGGCTGATCAAGCCCATTTAACGCCCGCTTCATACGACATACTACACCGGACGTCCGAAAATTCCTAGAAAATTCTATTTGCGCCGCGAATTCGGCGATATGCGGTCCCTCGCGAAGGTCGTCTTTATCGGAAAGGATTCCGGCAGTATCGCTTGGCGCACCCGTTTCGGAGAGAGCCTCGCACAAACCGGCACTGCCTGGAGCGGAAAGCCTAGCAGTCCGTGGTAAAAGTCCCGTAGGTCGCGCGGCGGGCAATTGTGGCTGATCGGCGCGGAGTGAGGAGGACGGCGATCCGGGCGATCGTCTCCGACGAATGACAAAGCCGACGGCCGCAAGTGCCCGCCGCCCAACGGGTTACGCGCCATTCAAAGATTCCTGGTGCGCTCTGGCTGCTGATTCGTTGAGGCACTCGTCTAATACTCAATCCGCCCCATAGGCGCGTAACGCGGCCTGCGTGACTTTTACCACGGGCTGCTATAGATGCTTTGCTAGAAACGGCAGTCCGCGCTTGCCATGAAAGCTGTGCTCGCCCGCGAAAACCTCGTGCTCGGCCATCTCGGCCTCACCAAAGACGGCGTAGATTTTCTTCACCCTTTCGAAACTCTCGCGGCTGGCCTTCACCGGGAAGATTTTGTCTTTGTCGCCGGATTCAACGAACAAAGGCCGTGGGGCGATCAGGCCCGCGACGTCGTACATTTCGCACCATCGCAAAATACCCGGAACGTAGTTGTCGATACAGTGCGAGATGCTGAGCACGCTGTCGCGGAAAGTGTTGAGGTAGCCACTGATCAGAGCGGCTTTGATGCGTGGCTCAAGCGCCGACGCGAATGTGGTGATCGTCCCGCCGCCTGAGATGCCCATGCAACCGACCCGATCCGCGTCTAAGTCGTCGCGGGTTTCGATCCAGTCGATCGTGCGCATCACATCGAATACCCGCCAAGCAACCATCGTTTCGCCGAGCAGCAGAGCCGCACCAGCTGCCGGCCGGCAAGACGACGTCCCTAGATCCTTCGCTTCGGCCCGGTCGTCGCGGCGGCAACCGAAACCAACTTGCTCAATCGCGACTGCTGCCATCCCGTGCTCGACGCATTGGATTGCGAAGTCGTGTTGGTAGCCGTCTTTGTCTGTGCGGTCTCGCCCTTCGTCATCGATGCCGACGATGTCGTCGACGCCGCGGCCATGCCCGGGCAAACAGATCATGGTGCGCTGCTGTCCGGTCGGAGAGCGCGGCGTCAGCAGGTAGCCCAAGACCATGACGCCGGGTCGACTCTCAAACACGAATTTCTCGCGCCTATAGTTAGGGAACTCACGGACTTCGAGAGTCTGCGACTTAAGCGCGGCGGCCTTCGAGGGGAATCCGCCGATGAGCTCGCTCACTTTGCGGCGAAGCTGAGCCTGCCAGCGCTGCGCTTGTTGAACGTTCGAGGCCCTGAAGGTCATCTCAAGCGGGGCGTCTTCGTAGCGCGACCGCGCCCACACAACGGGATCAAACGCCGCCGCCTCGACGCGGTCGCCGACCCCGTCCAACGCACCCGTGTAGGTCGATTCAGTGGCCGCGGGGGCCAAGGCCGCGCTCATACCCACCAGCCCAAGGTCACGACGCGTCAGCTTTTTTGACATGCCCCCAGTCTACTCGGCGCGAAGTCAATCCGCCAGGGGGTGTGAAAAAACCTCGAATAGCTCTGCGGTCGTCCGCGGGTGCGACATGTCGCACCCCTACAGCGCTGATAAAACGCAAGTTATTTGTAGGGGCGTAGACAGCTTGCTACGCCCGATTCTCGAGTTAGGGGAGGTTTTTTCACAGCCCCCCACGGGCTCGGCGAAAGCGGCGAAACCAAATTTTCTAGTCGCCGGTTACGGCTGCCGGCTCGATCTCGTGGCGGCCGCGGTCGGCTGACCGGCCGGCGATGGCTTCTCTATATGTTTCCAGCGTGTAGTACACGACCGGGATCAATACCAAGGTGATTAACGTGGAAGTCGTCAAACCTCCAATCACGACCCGCGCCATCGGAACTTGCAATTCACCGCCCTCGCCCCAGCCGAGTGACATCGGCAAAAGGCCTAGAACCGTGGTGACGGTCGTCATCAGGATCGGCCTCAGACGTCGGCTACCCGCCGTCATCACGGCATCACGCACTGAATACCCTTGCTCGCGGCGTAGCAGATTCGTGTAGTCAATCAACACTATGGCGTTGTTGACGACAATGCCGACAAGTACGATGATCCCCAGAAAACCTTGCATATTGAAAGTAGTACTCGTTACCAACAGGATCAGAGCAACACCGACGAAAGCAAAGGGAATCGAGAACAGAATGATGAAAGGGTCGAGCACGGATTCGAATTGAGCCGCCATCACCATGTAGACCAAAAGTAAGGCCAGCAAGGCCGCGAAAGTCATTTCTTTAAAGGCTTGCTGCTGCTCCTCGTACTCACCGCCAAATACAAACTCGTACCCTGTCGGGCGCTGAATTGTGGCCAGTTGCTCTCGCAGGTCATCGACTACACTGCCAAGGTCGCGGTCTTCGATAATTCCGCTCACAACGATAACCCGCTGCTGATCGGTACGCGTAATTTCGACCGGGCCCTCGCGGCGTTCCAGCCGCACGACGTCTGAGGCGGGAATCGTACGTCCGCTAGGAAGTCGCAACGACACCTGCCCTATTTGAGATACATCGAGACGGTCTTTTTCGGCCAAACGGACTAGGATGTCGAATTCGTCGCCCTCTTCGCGAAACATTGACGCGCGCGTGCCGCCGATTGCGGTCTCGAGCGCGCTGGCTACCTGCGAAACCGAAAGGTCCATGCTGTGGGCTTTTTCTCGGTCGACCGAGACAACCATTTCCGGCGTTCCGGGCTGCCGGCTGAGTTGAGCGCTAGCTACACCTTGGATCGCCAACATCGACTCTAGTACTTGGTCCGCAAGGCCCTTCGATATCTCGTGGTCGTGGCCGCGAATCTCGACTGAGAGGCGTCCGTCGCCAAACGCGCTGCCGCCACGCGAGCGGGTACCCCCTCGAATTCGCGTTTGGATCATCATGCCCGGCTGGATCTGCAGCAAGGGGCGAAGCTCGCGGACAATCTCGGCCGCTGATCGTTCCCGCTTCGAGCGATCGGTCAGATAAATTCGGATGTCGCCTTCGTTTGTGCCTTCCGCGCGCCAAGAACTATTACTGCCCGCCTCCGACATAATCGTTTCCAGCTCGGGCACATTCTCCCGCACGACCTGTTCAACACGTTTGACGACTTGATCGGTCACTCCCACCCGCGTGCCGGGCTCGAGAGTAAGGCTGACACTAATGGAGCCCTCATCGAGTTCCGGCTCAAGCTCGACCCCAATCAGCGGCCAGATGTATAGGGCGCCCACGAACAACATTCCGGCCGAACTGACGATGATCGCTCGGTGATCGAGAGACCAACTCAACGTTTCCTCGTAGGTCTTGGTGAGAGCACTGAGAACCCAGTCGATCCAGCCAACCACGCTCCTCGCCTTGCCCGACGCCTTCTTGCGCATGAACCGAGAACAAAGCACCGGGACAACCGTGATGGCCGACAACAATGAGCAAAACAATGCGAACGACACAACCCATGCCAGTTGTTGGAACGTCTGTCCGGCGACACCCTGGATGAACAGCACCGGTACGAATACCGCGATCGTCGTCAAGGTCGAGGCGGTAATGGCAACGGCGACCTCGCGGGAGCCGGTAACCGCGGCTTGCTTGCCGTTTAAGCCGGCCTCGCGGTGGCGGAAGATATTCTCCAAAACAACGATGGCGTTGTCGACTAACATTCCGACACCCAGCGCCAAACCGCCGAAGCTAACCGTATTTAGCGTGAAGCCATTGAAATACATCAAGGCAAATGTCGAGATCACAGAGATCGGGATGGCAACTCCGATGATCAGAGTCGATGTGATGCTGCGTAGGAAAAACAGCAAGACAAACACCGCCAGCCCGCCACCGACGATCGTCGCGGTTTTCACGTTGTCCACCGCCGCCACAATGAACTCCGAGCTATCAAAGGGGATTGACAAAGAAACGTTGTCGTAATCTTTGTTGAACTGGGCCACCTCGGCGCGGACCACTTTTGCCACGTCGACGGTGTTTGCACCCGACTGCTTATAGACGAAAACGCGAACAGCCGGATCGCCGTTAACGCTAACCATGTAGCGGACATCTTCGTGCGAGTCTTCGACCGTCGCGATGTCGCGCAGATAGATCTTGACTCCATTGCGGTTGGCTATAGCGACGCCGAGGATGTCGTCTACGTTGTGAAACTCGCCTTCGGTTCGAACCAGAACCTCGTAGCGGCCTTCCTGCACCGGACCTACCGGACGATTGAGGTTCTCATTTCTGAGCGTCGATACGACGTCGTTGACTGAGAGATTCAGAGCGCGCAACTTTTCGAGCGAAAGGTCGACATGAATTTGACGGCGTAGTCCGCCTCTGATGTTGGTGGCAGCGACGCCGACAGCGCGTTCCAGCCGGTACTGCAAATTCTTCTCAGCGAAGAACCGCAGCTCCTTGGCGTCCATTTCAGGCGACGCAACGGTCAGATAGATGATTGGATACTGCGAAACATCGTACTTGTAGAGCGTGGGCGGCTCCATCTCGTCGGGCAGGGTGTTGCGCCGTCGATCAATTCGCGAGCGCATCTCCGCCGCCGCCTCGTCTAGGTCCGTCCCGTATGCGAAGCGCAGCCGTACACTGGCGCGGCTTTCCGATGACGACGAAGTAGTTTCTTCCACACCCGGCGTCGCGGCCAGAGCCTGCTCGAGCGGCCTGGCCACGAGCGTCTCCATCTCTTGAGGAGCGACGCCGGGGTAGGACACGTTGACGCTGAGCGTCGGATATTCCGTCTCAGGCATCAAGTCGACCGGTATTTCGACGAACGCAATTCCCCCAAGAAGCATGGCCATCAAACAGGCCATGAGTATGGTCACTGGGCGTTTGATCGAAAATTCCGAAATACTCAAGGTTTCTCCTACGACCGGACTTTATTCCGAGCGCTCTTATTTTGACACGCCAATAGCGCGGTTAACCAAGATTTTTTCGGGGACCTGTCGCGACCCGCTGGATCGAACGGCCTTGCGAACGACAACAGGGCGTAGACTCGATGCGCACCCCCCCCGGGAGGGGCGGCTATCCAAAGTTCAAAGTTTGATCGGGTCGGACGCCATTAGCGGCGCCCGATCCAATCGGTTTCAATAAGCGGTCGGTTAGGGCTTTAAACCGCCCCGAACCGCAATCCGGTCGAGAAGACCTTTGATGGCGTCCAATTGCATTTCCAGCGCGCCTTGAGCGCCAGGGCTGTGCGTCGCTCCTTGGACGATTGGGCAAGGTCCACCGCAGCCGGCGCTGGGAGTGGTGAGCTGCTCGTGAATCATGCCGGGAATGATCTCGAGGTGGTCGGCGATGACTGCGTGAAACTCCGCTCCTAGGGGATTCGTCAGACCGGCCTGCTCGGTACCGCCAATCACGCCGCTCGTATCGCCGAGATTGAGCCTGAAACCGAAATTGCCCTTGCCTGACGGGCCGACCAATCCACCCGCGCCGAAAGCGACGCTATCGGGAACGTCCGGACCAAACGGCGGCGGCGCGCAGTTGAGTGGGCCGGCGCCAACGCAGCTCTCTGGATCGTTCCAAATCAATGCCCAGACGGTGTGCGGTCCAGGGTCGAGGTTCTTCGTGTGAATGGTGATCGTGGCGCCCTGGTCGCCACGAATAATCGTCGAAACTGCCCCCTCGCCGACCGGACCGCCCGCGGGAATGAAGTTCATGGGTGAGGTAGACATAGTGGCAGCCGCGAGCGCGGCCGCGCCGACAACGGCGACAGCGATGAAGCCGGCGATCGGCTTCGGAATTGTGGGTATTTGCATTTCTTGTTCTCCTGTACTTCTGAGTGTGAGAGGTCTCGTTTGAGCCTCACCCGTTACAACGAAAAGTGCTGTGGTGACGGGCCACCGTACTCTCAGACCGAAAAAATAATCGATATGACTTGTGCGTTGTAATACATTTTCTTTACAAAGTCCTCGCGATTGTTCGTTATGTTTCAGACACAGCCGAGCGATTGTTAGGAATCGTTTCTCCGAGCGAGTCGATGCCTTCGCAGTTGTGGCAGCGAGTCAAGCCGATCTTCTACCGGGCCAGCGAGTTGGCCTCGTCGGGTCGTTCTGCGTACCTAAACGAGGCTTGTCACGGCGACACCGAGCTACGCAGCGAGGTGGAGAGGCTGTTGGAGTTGCACGACGCCTCGGCTGTGTTTCTCGACAATCCCGCGCCCGAAGCAACCATTAACGAAATCGCCAACGACCCTCAGCGTACCTTTCGTGCCGACGAAACTCTCTCGGATCGTTTCCGCATCGTGCGGTTTGTTGGTAGCGGTGGGATGGGTGAAGTCTACGAAGCTAACGATCTCGAGCTAAAAGAACGCGTGGCGCTCAAGACGCTCCGCCCTGAGCTGGTCTTCGACGAAAGTAGCCAAGCTCGTTTTAAACGCGAAATTCAACTCGCCCGTCGCGTTAGTCACAAGAACGTTTGCCGCATCTTTGACGGCGGAAGGCACCGCGCCAACGACCGGGAAATTGCCTTCCTGACGATGGAGTATCTCGAGGGCGAGACGCTCTCGGCTTACCTGAAACGTGAGGGCAAGCTTTCGAGCGAAAAAGCGCTACCGCTGCTGCGCCAAATGGCTGAAGGCCTCGTCGCGTTGCACGAAGCCAACATCATTCACCGCGACTTTAAGTCCGCAAATGTAATCCTCACCCACGCGGCGGACGGCAGCGAGCGGGCGGTCGTCACCGACTTCGGACTGGCCCGGCCGGCCGTGTTTGGTAGCCGCACCGAAAGTGTGGAGACTCACCCGGGCCAGATGCTGGGCACTCTCGACTACGTGGCGCCCGAGCAACTCGCCGGCGAATTAGTTGGCCCCTATTCCGACGTTTATTCGTTTGGAGTAGTAGCGTACGAAATGTTCTGCGGCCGGCGGCCCTTTCCGTCGGACGCCATGGCGAAAGTGATCGTGCAAAAGCTGACGCAACTGCCGAAGCCACCGAGCGAAGTCATACCCGGCTTCGATCCTCGCTGGGAGGAGTTGATCTTGGGCTGCCTAAAGCGCGGGCCCGAAGAGCGCATCGTAAGCCCGCAAGAGATCCTGCGCCTACTCGATGAGCTGGCACCGCCTTCCGACAAGTCAAAACCAATCGGATCTGTTCTTCACGAAAATGCGGCGGCGCGCTCATTGCCGCAAGATTTCGCGACGGCCAACAAAACCGGCACTGCTACTCCGCGGCTACGCCTGCGAAGCCGCTGGGTTGGGTCCACGGCCGCTGTCGCAGCGACGGCAGGGTTGGCGGCACTAGCGTATGGTGCGCCTTCTGTTCGTGAACCAGCGCTACGTGAGCTGTGCTCGTGGTTCCCTGGCTCGGCATGGGCGTGCGAGCTGCCTGCGGACAAGGATGTCGCTATTCTGCCGTTCACAGTTAGCGCGACGCTCCCTCGTGACGAACCACTAGCAGCCGGCCTAGTCAGCTTCACGCATGACAGTTTCTACCAGCTATATCCGGGCAAGCGCGATATGTGCGTCCACGTCCGAAGTCGAAGTCAGGGCGCCACCAGCTACGGTGTCAGACTAGCGATCGCCGGTAACTTGGTGGTCGACGGAGAATCTATCCGTTTCACATCTCGAGTGGAAGAACTCGCCGATCCGAAGGCCGCGCAACCGACGCCAACGCGGCTGGTGCGAACGATAGAGCTCAGCGACTCGAAAGACGACCCCAGAGGTTTTGTTGAGCAATCCCTTCTCGACATGGCCCAGGCGTTGGAGCTGGACTTCCCGTCTGACCAATGGACAGCCTGGCGCGAGCAAATTCCCCAGGACCCTGACGCCTTCGCGGCCTACCTGCGCGGGCTGGGTCTACTGCAGGCAGGCCAGGCGAAAGTTGATCTAGAGGCGACGCCGGAGCTAATCGCCGCGGCCGAGCAGTTCAGTCTTGCGATCGACCGCACCTACACCTTCGCCCGGGCTCATGCGGCGCTCGGAGATGCCTACGGCGCGCTTTTCCGCAAGACACTCGACACCAGTTGGGCGACGAAAGCTCGCAATGCTTATCAGCAAGCTTTAGGCCTAGACCCTGACTCAGCCCCCGTGAGAAAGGGACTGGCTGAACTTGCTCTCGCTCGCGGCGACGACCTGGCGGCGATCGAAGAGTACGCCGAAGCCAATCGACTGAACCCCTTCGACTACCGGATCCAAGCCGGTTACGCGTCGGCCCTAGAAACCGCGGGGGAGAGCGACAAGACTGAAACGCTTTGGAAGCAATCGCTAGAGATACGTCCGCAATGTTGGTACGGCTACAACCAAATTGCGCGCTACTACCTCAATCACGGACGGCACGAAGAAGCCGCGCGAGCGTTACAGACCATCGTACGGCTGGCACCGGACCACGCGGCCGCGCATCACAATCTGGCTTTCGTCTACATCAAGCTAGGCCGCTACGACGACGCGATCGAAAGAGCCGCCGACAGCGTGAGATTCAATATCGGGCCAGCGGGGTACTCGACACTGGGCCGTGCGTATCTTTCGCGAGGCTGCCAAGCCGACGCCCTTCTCAATTTGCGACATGCGTTGGACGAAGCTGACCGAATTGATCGCGAGTCTGGACAAGCCTACGCCCGCCGTTACACCCTTTGGAAAAATCTGGGCGATGCGCTCACGATATCGGGAAACGAGTCCGAGGCGCGCGAGGCGTTCCAGCAGACGGTCCGCTTTAGCCGTGAGTTTCTCGCCGACCAGCCACGCTACCGGGTAGCACTCGGCTACCTAGCGCTAAGCCTGGCACGCCTGGGGCAGACAGCCTCAGCGCTACAGGTTATTGAAACGGCCATTGATGTCGCTCCCGACAACGAAGAGACGCTGTTCCAGGCCGCGACCGTCTACGAATTCGCCGGTCTTCGCGACCGCGCGCTAACACTACTGAAGTCAGCTTTCGAGAACGGCTTGTACGTTCATGAAGTGCAGCAAACATCCGGCTTAGAGGAACTCCAGGCCGACCCCATATACCTGAACCTGTTATCTAGTTTCGACTTAGATCCGCGAGCGGATCCAGGCAGTACGACTTTGTTTGCAGACGTCACGGGCTGCCCGGAATGGCTGCAAGCCGGCAAGGGCCTCCGTGACCGAGCCCCTAATCCATGAACTGTTAACGAACGAAGGAGACCAAGATGCCAGATTCACCGAACAGGCCAGTGAGGAGAACGCTCACATTTGAAGTAAACGGACAGGGGGAGTTCACCTACACCAAGACTCCTTCAAACATCCCACCGGGGGATGATCCGGACACCTTCAGTTACGGCAGATTCGACCTTGTTTCATTCCAAACGCAGGCAGGCCCTTTTACCGTCGACCTCCAAACGCCAGTTGGAGTCCCGCCGATACTGCCAAAGCCGTGGCCATTGCGACTCGAATCAGGGCAAAACCCCGAAGGGCCTAGCAGGATGTTTAGGACCCCCACAGTGCCTGTCGTCAACCCCGAAAGGCCTGGTCCGATCGCGACGTACAGTTACGTGATCACGGGTACCGACCCCAATAGGCCCTTTTCCGATGACTCTGCTGAAGGCGATTTCGCCTGTTAAGCGGTCCGAATCGAGGCCCTGAGCCCGTAGTTCCGGCGGATGCTGTGAGCCATTGCGCCGGTTTCGAATGCCGAATAGCTCCGACCGGGGCTATTCGGTTCGAATGGAGAACACATTCTCCATAGCCAGCCTGATCGCCGAAGCACACCTTTGAGCGCCGGCCGCACACGCGCCTTCCTCCGTTGCGATTTCAAACGACGCTTGGGCGCGGAATGCAACGGCTAACTGGCTCGCATCCAGCTCGTCGGCCTGAAGAAGTCGCGCTCCCGTGAGTTTGCGTACGGCAACGTCATCCGCTCGATTATGACCGCGCGAAATTGCGATTGACGGCACGCCGAGCGCCTGGAGTTCGGCGACCGTCTTTTTATTCACCTTCGTAATACCCAAGTCGCTCGAAACCATAATTCGGTCGATCACCCAGTCGCGCTCTTTCACAATCACGTCGGCGCGGTCGGCGCATCGCATCTTGATCTCTTCGAAGTCCTCTCCAGCCAGCCACACAAGACGTTTTGGCTTCGCGTCCAGTAGATCGAAAGCGCCGATGACCAGGTCGAAGATCGGGCTCATCTCCTCCGTCCAACTGCCCGGCAGCACAGACACAACAAACGCATCGTCGGGTAGTCCCAATTCATTACGAGCCCGGCTTCGGTCGCTAAGTGAATATTCAAACTTACGCAAAATCGGGCCGACATACTCAACCTTGCCGGCCGCCGTCGGCGGCTCCTCAAACACCCCCGGCTCACCGATGAAGAGAATCTCGTCGGCGAACTTGAGCGCGTCCATCGAGTAGGTTTCCGGCCCGATGAACCAGTCCGTCACCAAGATCGTCGGCCGGTCAAAGATCTTCGCTGCCGGCAGCACCGAAAACTCTTCGTGGCTGACTACCACGTCCGGCTGAAGCCAGCGAATCAGACGGCCCGCCAGCGCCGTCATGTCAGAGATCGAACTGTTTTCGGGCTGGCCGAGGTCGACGATCGCATAACCGAACTCCTCAAGCGTCCGCGCCCCGGTTGCATAGCTTACGAAACGCACGTCAATGTCGTCACAAAGTTTGTGCAGCTCTTTGACGATCTCGATATCCGGAATCGCGTGCCCGCGGCCGCGTCCCCTCGAAAAGAACAGCACCTTCTTTTTAGCCGGGTCAAATTCAGGAAACGGCATACAGCGAGACCAAAATCAGTCCGCTCCGGCGGCGTCTGATTTTTTCGCAGCCGGACTCAACTCGCCCAATAGCCAGGCCCGGCCAAGGCTCCACTCTCGCTTAACCGTGCGGGGAGAGATCTCCATCACTTCGGCGGTCTCCTCCACCGACAGCCCGGCAAAAAATCGAAGTTCGACAATACGGTGAACCCGCGGATCGTTTTTCTCAAGCTGAGCAAGCGCCTCGTTTACCGCCAGCAACTCCACGGGTCGAGCGTTCTCAAACGGCATGCCCTCGTCGAACTGCACCATTTCTACGTTTCCGCCCCGCTTTTGCGCCAATAGCCCTCGCGCGTGGTCGATCAAGATCTGCCGCATCGACCGCGCCGCGACCGCAAAAAAGTGTGCCCTGTCTTGCCAAGACACCTGTTGCCCGCCCATCATCTTCATGTATGCTTCGTTGACCAAAGCTGTCGGCTGCAGAGTGTGATTCCTTCGATTGCCTCGTAGTAACGCCCCCGCGAGCCGCCTAAGCTCTCCATGAAGCGCGGAAATTAGCGCGGACTCCGCCGCCTTGTCTCCAGCCTTCATTTTCTGTAGAAGTGCGGTAATCTCGCTCATTGCAACGCTCCAAATATAGCCGACCTTGGGTTGGTAACGCGTCGCCAACCGATTCGAGACGTCAGAGTTTCGACTCACTACAAGCACGCCGCTGCTATGCTCAACTGACGATTCAGAGAAACTTCCGAGATGAAATTACCAATCCTCTGCGTCCTACTAATCAACGTCGCGGGCGCGGGCTTCGCCCAAGGCCGCCCGGGCCCCGACACTGACATTCACTATCAGCTCGGCCCCGACTCGCTGCCGCAAGAC
Source organism: Bryobacterales bacterium (assembly GCA_965247305.1). GTDB lineage: Bacteria > Acidobacteriota > Terriglobia > Bryobacterales > UBA6623 > CATQHP01. The sequence goes on from OZ252030.1 coordinate 7,999,168, forward strand.
GGCGTCCCCAATGGGGATATTAAGGGGCCGTTCACTTTGCTAGAGAGCAAAGCTTTCCCGGGCACGCAACACACCTACTGGGTCTACGTTCCCGCGCAATACGACGGTGCGGCGCCAGCTCGCCTGATGGTTTTCAACGACGGCCAGGCCTACATGAATGCTGAAGCCGATTTGCGCGCGCAAAACGTGATGGACAACCTCATCTACCGCCGTGAAATTCCGGTGATGATCGGCGTATTCATCAACCCCGGGCGTACTCCCGAACAGCCCGAACCGACGATTGGCAATTGGGGCGACCGCGACACCAACCGGCCCGACGAATACAACTCGCTCGATGACCGCTATGCGCGGGTTATTGTCGGCGAGCTGCTTCCCGCGCTCTACAAGCAATACAACATCTCAAGGGACGCGGATCATCACGGCATCGGCGGATCGAGTTCCGGAGCGATCGCCGCATTTACGGTGGCGTGGGAGCGCCCGAGCCATTTCCGCAAAGTGCTCAGCATGATCGGCACATATGTCAACCTGCGCGACCGCGGCGGCAGCAAATATCCAGACATGATCCGCGAAGCTGCGAAAAAGCCGCTGCGAGTTTTCTTGCAAGACGGGCGCAACGACAATCGCGGAGTGCGCCGAGAAGGCACGTACCGTCAGGACCTCGACTGGTTCTACCAAAACGTTCGCATGGCGAAGGCTCTTTCAGAGCGAGGATATGACGTGAACTATATCTGGGGCATCGGCCGGCACAGTCAAAAACACGCCGGTGCGGTGCTGCCCGAAGCAATGCGCTGGCTGTGGCGTGACCATCCAGTATCGACCGACCACGACGATGCCGTCGAGCGTTCTTTCCACGCTCCCGCTCAATAGTAACTTCAAACAGTTAACCTGAGGGCGTACCCAGACGGCAGGCCCAATGAGGCTCCATAGTCGTAGCAGGGGGATTGTTTGCATGCAAGCCGCGGCACGAGAGAAACCGCCGGTTGGAATCGTTTTCGATTGCGACCTTGGCGACAGCATCGACGACACGCTGGCGCTGGCGTTGCTGCACGGATACGCCACACGAAAAGATCCGCAATCTCGCCTCGTGTCGGTGAGCCTTACCAAGTCGAACTTGCATGCCGCCGCGTTTTGCGAAGCAGTTAGCCGCTTCTATTCTGATATTGCCAATCGCGAAATTCCCGAGCGCTTTCGCAGATACCGAGGACTGGCAATCGGGCTTTCCGACAAGGGCTGGTCGGCTGCCGACACTGAGATGCTGACCACGCCGCTCGCCAAGCAAAACGCCGAGGGAAAGCCGCTATATTTTCATGAGGTCGAGCGATTCACCGACACGGCAGACCCGGCCGCAATCATTCGCAACGCGCTCACGGCGCAACACGATCAGAACGCGATAGTCGTCTTAACGGGGCCCGCCACAAACCTAGCCCGAGTGCTTGATCTGCGCGGCGCGAAAGAGCTGATTGCAACCAAGGTGCGATTCCTTTCCGTGATGGGCGGGGCATACCCAAGTGGCGGACCCGAGTACAACATCAAGTCCGACATCGCAGCCGCGAAGAAGCTATTCGCCGAATGGCCAACTCCGATCGTTGCTTCCGGGGTAGAAATCGGTGACGCGCTGCGCTTCCCCGGTGAGAGCATTGAAAACGACTTTGGCTGGGCTGAGAATCATCCCATTGCTGATGCCTATCGGGCCTTCAAGCAGATGCCGTACGACACGCCGAGCTGGGATATAACGGCGGCGCTATATGCCGTGGCGCCCGACGAAAATTTCTTTAGCAGTTCCGAGCCCGGAACGATCGAAGTTCTTGACGACGGGCGGACGCAGTTCAAACCGTCGCATGCTGGTAAGCACCGCTTTCTGATACTCGAGGAATCGCAGAAAGAGCGAATTATCCAAACCTTCCGCGAGACCATCAGCGCACAGCCGGCCCCCAGAGAGTTACCCGGGTTCCTCAGGCGTCTCATCGCGGAACGCGAGAAAAAGGAAGCGGAAGAGAAAAAGCTCAAAGAGCAACAGAAGTAGGAGCGCAGCGATCGCCGCCAGGTGGCTAGCTTGAAACTTCAACTCCTTCCAACGAACGAAACAGGAATCCGCCGGTCGGGGACTGGCACATGAGATCCCGAAATCTCCTCTCTTTGACGAACCCTAGCCCGCATTTCTCACCACGTGGCGAGCGAAGGTGCGTGAGAGGTCCGTCAATACGAGGCGGGCGACGGTTGGCGCGCGGAGGCGTACTTGAAAGTCCGTAGAGCACTCGCGATCGAGCGCAACGAAGTAGTGGCGCACCTATCGCGTGCTTTCGCCGTCAGGTGGTGAGAAATGCGGGCTAGTGCTGCCTGTCCCCCACCAAGCCGTTCACCGGCGGCTGGGGGAATATCCGCGCTTAGCTCAGATCCAGCCCGTCCAACCGTCCCGTTGAGTCGCCGAAGTGTTCGACCTCGACCCCCATGCGGTCCATCATCGACAGGTAGAGGTTCGATATCGGCGTTTCCTTGCGATAGGTCACCCGCCGACCGGTCTTGATTGTTCCGCCGCCACTGCCAATCATCAACACTGGCAGATCGTGGTGCGTGTGGCGATTGCCGTCCGAGAGCCCGGCGCCGTAGATGATCATCGAGTTGTCGAGCAACGTCGAGTCACTTTCGTCGATCGACTTTAGCTTCGTCACCCACTGGGCGAGTTGTTTGACGTGATACTCGTTGATCTTGACGACCTTCTCCATGCGCTCGGGACGGTTCTGGTGATGTGTCAGCGGATGGTGGCCGTCGGGGATTCCGATCTCGCGATAAGGGCGCGAGCTTCCTTCGCGCGTAACTAAGAACGTGAACACGCGGCTCATGTCAGCCTGCATCGCGACGGTCAACATGTCGGTCATCAACTTGAAGTGCTCGGCGAAATCGGGTGGCACGCCGTAGGGTTTGTTGAGACCCGGATCGACCTGGTCGTTGTCACTCTCGGTCTTTTCGAGCTGACGCTCGATCTCGCGAATCGACGAGAGGTATTCGTCGAGCTTGCGCTGGTCGGTTGGTCCTAGGTCGCCCCTGAGTTTGCGCGTGTCCTCGGATACGAAATCGAGAATGCTCTTCCGAAAGCGGTTTCGTTGCTCGCGAGCTTCGGGGCTCAAGTGAGCGTCTTTTCCAAACAGCCGTTCGAATAGTTCACGCGGATTCAGAACCGGCGGCTGCGGCTGCGTTTCGCTGCGCCAGGCCAAATTGTTGGTGTAAGCGCAAGAGTAGCCCGAGTCGCAATTGCCGGCTTGGCGCGCGTCTTCGATGCCGATCTCAAGCGAAGGGAAGCGAGTCTCGCCACCGAGTTCGTTGGCAACAATCTGGTCGCAAGAAATGCCCGCTTGGATGTCGACGGCAGACTTGCGCGGGTGAACACCCGTGAGATAGGCGCCGCAACAGCGGCCGTGGTCGCCCGCGCCGTCGAGTAGGGCGCGGCCGTTGTTCTGCGTCAAATTGCTGAGCAGCGTCATGTCATCCCGCAGGCCGTCGAGCGGCTTTAGCGTGCCCGGCAGATCGCCTCGCCAAGCGCCTTCGTACTCCGGGTTCCAGAAACGCATGTCGATGCCGTTCGGCACATAGACCCAGCCCATGCGCACGGGCTTTTTACCAGGGATGCTGCTGGACGCGAGCGCGGGGGCCATTGCATCGAAAAACGGCAGCGCCACCGCCGCGCCGACTCCGCGTAGAAACGTTCGCCTCGCAAGCCTTTTGCCGACTATCATCGTGATCTAGACTCCCTCGGCATCGCCGCTGTTTCGAGAGCCTCCCCGCGCCGTTGCTGGAAAGGCAGGCTCCGCACAACCTCGTGAATCAACGTCTGCAACCTGTACTCAGACTCGCTGACTTTTCGAGAAATGCCTCGCACGGTAATTCTATCGTATCGCTCAAGCCCTCGTCCGAGCGCGTAGATAAGCATCTTCTCGGTCATGTTGCGGCTGAATTCGTCGATATCGGCCAGCAAGATCCGCCGCATTTCGGCCGGCGTGTTGAACGACTTGCCATTTGGTAGCGTTCCCGCCGAATCGATGTCGAACTTGCCGTCCTTGCTGCGCCAGCGGCCGATCGCGTCGTAGTTCTCAAGACCAAAGCCCAGGGCGTCCATCCGATCGTGGCACGTGGCGCAGGTCGGACTGGCACGATGCTGCTCAAGCCGCTGCCGCAGCGACGCATCCTCTCCGAGCCCCTCCTCCTCAAGCGACGGGACGTCCGCTGGCGGGTCAGGTGGTGGCGCGCCGAGGATCGCCTCAAGCACATACTTGCCTCGTATAACTGGCGAAGTGCGAGTCGGATAGCTGGTTACGGTTAGCACCCCGGCCTGGCTGAGCACACCGCCTCGCTGATCGTTCTCGAGTTTGACCCTACGGAATCCGCCGCCTTTGACTCCTTCAATTCCGTAGTGTTTGGCAAGCCGTGGGTTGAGAAACGTGAAGTCGGCGTCGAGAAAAGTCGACAGCGGAAGATCTTCGCGTAGAACGGTTTCGAAGAACAACCGCGTCTCCGTTTTCATGTCCTCGCGTAGCTCCGGCCCCCACTCGGGGAATATTGCCGGGTCGGGATTCACGTTGTCGAGCGCGCGGGTTTCGAGCCACTGGCCGGCAAAGTTCGCCGCCAACGCCGACGAACGTTCGTCAGCAAGCATGCGGCGAATCTGCGCATCGAGCGCGTCGGGCTCGCTCAGTCCTCCCCTTTCGGCAAGATCGAGCAGCTCGTCGTCAGGCATCGAGCTCCAAAGGAAGAAGCTCAAGCGCGAAGCTAACTCGATGTCTGAAATGCGATGAACGGCGTTCGGATCGAGCGGCCGCGGGTCGTGCTCGATTCGAAACAAGAAGTGCGGCGAGACGAGCAATGCCTGCACGGCGAGTTGCACACCCTGCTCCGGGCTGAGGCCTTCCGCGCGCGCCTGGTCGAAGAATCGCATGAGCGCTTCAACGTCCGCGCTCTTTGCTGGTCGCCGATATCCGCGCCTGGCAAGCTTGGCGACAATTTTCTCAACGCAGGCGCGGCCTGATTGCGGGTCGCAAAAGAGAATCTGCTTGCGGGCTGCCGGCTCGATGTCGCTAGGAAACGGGCCAACAAAAGTGATTGATTCGAGATACTTGTTCTTCTTTCGGTCGTAGCGTTCCTTATCAGGCAAGGTGTCAGGAAACGGGTCGTCGATGAAGCCGGCTCGGAAATCGTGATCCCCGGCGGGCAGGTAAAGACGATATTCCTCGAGCGAAAATGGATTGAAGTAAACCAACCCAGACGGCTGCGTTTCGACCTGTTGCGTTTCGAGCAGCTTACCGTCCATCCAAAATCCCAACGAGACGGGCGCGGCGTCTTTGGGACGCTCACCGGGCAACCCGATTTGAACGATGTATTCGCCGTCCCACTCGACTCGGTGGCGGGCTTGGATCGTGCTCACGTCGAGGCGCCGAATCATCTTGTCTCTGGAGTGATACTGAGCTTCGATCGGCGTCTCCGGCAGTGGGTCGGCGCCAATTGCACGGGCGGCGATCATTTCCGCGGCGCTCATGTACTTTTCCATCAGCACCGGAGAAATCGTGAGAACGTCGCCAATGTTGTCGAAGCCGTGTCCTGAGTCATCGGTCGGGAAGTCATCCTCGGCACGAAACTCGATGCCCAGCAGATCGCGAATTGTGCGAGAGTATTCGCTGCGGTTCAGCCTGCGGGCGGTGATGCGGCCAGGGTCGGGCTTGGCGCTCTTGTCGGCGCGGTCGAACTCGCCTTGAATGAATACAACGATCGCGCCGATCTCGTTTTCATCGGGACGCGGCACCCCGCGCGGCGGCATTTCGCCTGTACGCACCTTCTTGAGAATCTTCTCCCAACCTTCGCGATGCACCCCAAGCGACTCGACTGAATCGTAAAACTTGAGATTAAGTCCGCCCGCAGCGAGCTGATCGCTGTGACACAGTGTGCATTTCGAAAAGACCGGCGCAACCGATTGCTCGAATGCCGCGGCCGAGGGCGGACCGTCCGCGTCGGCACCCTTAGCATCCGCCGCAAGCAGCAGGCCGATGAAAGCCGTCGCCGCGATAACCAAATAGAGCTGAGAGCGCATGATTGCGTGTAACTAAAGAGGCTCAAACCCTGTCGTTAATGTTACATCGGACCAGCCCGCGAGGCTGTCTTGAACCCCCGATTGGCGAGGGAGAAAGACTACTGCCGCGAGGCCAATCCAAAGTCCAGCGAACTCACTCAATCGGCGTGATAGCCGCGCCACATCCAAACAAGCGTATCCGCTAGCGTTTGATCGGAAACTTTGGGGTCACTGTGCCTCGTGTCGCGACTGAATATGTAGCGATAGTCATAGCCTTTCGCTTTGAGCACCGCGGCGGTCCTCTTATTGGCCATCACCCAGTTGTGATAGCTCTCTTCCGGACGCCCGGCGCCATTGTCGTTTTCGGAAACTTGGGTGAAGATACGCAGCGGTTTCTTCTCGCTGTTGCCAATCAGGTTCATGCTGGAGTGGTACTCCCACGCTCCGAGCGGATACTTCGCTTCATCGGGGGCATCATCGTCCTGTTGATCGACGAACGTACCTGAATATGTAATCAAGCGACGAAACAGGTCGGGACGAAACCAGCCCATGGTCAGCGCCGCGGCGCCGCCTGAACTCCATCCCATGGTGGCCTTGCCCCAGGGGTTCTCAGTGAATCTGATAGCGGGATACGCAGCTTTGATCTCCGCATTGTTCAGCACCGCGGGCAATACTTCGTAGTTGATAAATCGGGCGAAGCGGTCGGACATCGTGTCGTATTCGAGACCACGCTCGCTGCCCTTACTGTCGTTGCCACCGTTTTGAACAGCGATTGCGATGAAGGCGGGCAGCTTGCGCTTCGGGTCCTTCGAAATCGTCAGATTGTCCAGCGCGTTGCTTACCTGGTCGAGGCGCCTCGGACCGTCATGCATGACAAGAATCGGAGCCTCGGTGCCGTCTTTGTGGGCGGCTGGCACATAGACCGCAATCAATCGCTCTTTGCGTACCTCTTTGCTGGGCTCGAGTGTCGAATCGTCGCCTCGGAAGAATTTACTGTCGGCCAGGGGCATTGAAAACTCAAAGCGTTTCCCCTTCGGATTTCCAAGGTCCGTCAGATCGGGGTCGAGCGTGTAGTCCGGCCCAATTGTGTAGTCCCCGTTGCCCTCGGTGCCAGGGTTCTCGGAGTAACCGTCGGCTGAAAACGCCGGGCTAGCAGCCAAGCCAAGCAGGGCGAGTGACAGAAAAGTCCGGATGCAAGCTGGTCGGAACGTCGAATTCGACATAGACCCATGGTATTCCCACTAGGCAATGATCCACGAGCGGTATTTAGGCTAGCCGAGAATGGGGCGCCAGCCGAACCCTCGGCACTTTGAGGAGCACCCAAGGTCTCACCCCACCAATCGACCGGACGGATTTGGGCGCGCCGTAAGGCCAATGCACTAGGATGCTTACTATTTAGTCCCAAAGAGTAGACCACTTCAGATCCCTGGCATACGATCCAGAGAGGCCCACGAATGTCTGAAATTCTTTCGCTGTTGCGAGCGCTTGGACCCTCGAGCATGTACCCAACCCGGAACTTGCGCTGCAAGAGGCGCGGAGGGTCGTCAAACCCGGCGGCTATTTGTTGCTGGCGCCGGCGTGGTTTTGCAACAGTTGGGCCGCCGACGGCTATGAGGTGCGTCCCTACAGCGACTTTGGGCTTATTGGGAAAGCGGCGAAGGCCAGTCTACTGATCCGCGCGAATAGCTACTATCAGTCGGCGGGACAAATATCCGGGCGCATTGCGCGGCGCCTTCTATTTCCTCCCGATCAAGTGACTCGGCTCCGTTATCGGGCGCTTGAGGCGAACTTTGATGATTACTGGGTGGGCGACAGTGATGCCGTGAATTCCCTCGATCCGCACGAGGTGATGCTGTGGTTCGTGAGCCGCGGCGACGAGTGCCTGAACTGCCCGGAGACGGAAGGAGAGCAGATCATGATGGGCCCGCTCTCGTTAGTGATGCGCGTCAACAAGCGAGAAGATCCGCGGCGCGCGTCCGTGCCGTAGCTCGCGCGTCTCAGAGTGTCTTGAGAAAATCTTGCAAGGCTCTGAGCAGACTCGCCTTTTGTTCGCGGCGCACGTTGTGACCCGCTCCGTCGATGTGTACGATCGTTCCGTGTTTCAATACCGCCGCGACTTCCTCGTTCTTCTTTCGCGTTTCGGCATCGGCGTCAGCTTTTAGGATCAGGGTCGGGACGCTGATCTTCGCGAAAAGCTCCGTCGTCGGTGGCCGGTTTCCAAAACTGCGATAGGCGTTACTGGGGTGATGCTGTCTCTTTGAAGGGGCCCAGATGCGGCACTCCTCGAGACCCCAGGTCGGCGAATTCGCTACACAACCTACTACGAGTTCGTCGAAACTCCTCTGGTTGCGTTCGAGAATTCGCGCCTTGGCCTGGTCGACATTCGTTTGTCGGCCACGACCGCTGCGAGGCACCAGCCCCGGATCTTCAAGCACTACGGCTCGCGCCACATCGGGATACTTGGCTGCAAACCAGGCCGCCGAAGACGCGCCCATCGAGTGCCCCATCACGATCGGTTTCTCAAGCTTCAGTTCGACGATCAGAGCCGCAATATCCTCGGCCTGCACATCGGCTGGATCCGACGGCGACGTCGGGTCTGAGTGGCCGTGCCCGCGCGCGTCCGGCAGAATGATGTCGTAGTCAGCCGTCAACTCTTTGGCGAGACTCGTCCAGCACAGCCCGTTATCGGAAGAGCCATGAGCCATGATCAGAACCGGTTTATCGCCGCCCGTCCGCCAGTAGTGAATCCGGATGCCGTTTGCTAATACGTAGCTGTCGGTCCACCCGGCGGGTGGATCTGGCGCCTGCCCGCCGAGCGCGGCAGTAGAGATGAAAATCGCCGACAGTACCGTGATCAGGCGCGTCAGTTCAGCTTTTTTTGTCATTTGAATTCTCTCCATCACTATCGACAACGACGCGGGTACATCGACGGGCCGGCTTAGAGCGTTGACCATCGAAGGTTCAGATATGCCACTCGATCACATCTCCGTAGTACTTCGTCTTGACCTTACGCGCGCTTTCCCTGGGCGGCGCCTTGTCTTTGCTCCACCCGGCGTGGGCCTTTCGCAATCCCTCAACAACCTTTGGGTTCTCGACCGCGACATTCTTCGCTTCCGCTGGATCCGCCTCGATGTCGTAGAGTCGCGCGGAGTCCTCTCCGGCCATCAGCAGTTTCCATTTGCCGTGCCGAACGGCTGCGTTTGGTCCGGAGCGCCAAAACAGATAGTCGTGCGGTGAGCCCTGTTTCTCGCCCTTGAGATAGGGCAACAAGTCGACGCCGTCGAGGTTGTATTCGCTTAAATCCTTCGCGCCGCCGGCCGTGAGTATCGTTGGAAAAATGTCGATCGACATGACCGGTTTCGCAAACGTCCGACCGCCTTTGAGATAGCCTTTCCACTGCATAGCGAACGGCACATGGATGCCACCCTCGTAGAGGTTGCGTTTATGACCAATGAACGGCGCGTTGCGCTTCCCATCGACATCGCTTGGTTGCGTCGCCCCATTGTCGCTAGTGAATATGACGAGGGTATTTTCTTCGAGGCCGTGTTCACGCAACTTTGCGAGTACGGCTCCGACCCAGTCGTCTACAGCACTGATCATCCCGAAGTAAATGCGCAACGTTTCGTTTTCAACGTGAGGAAAACGGTCGTAATATTTGTCGATTGTCTGAATCGGACCGTGTGGAGCATGGAACGCCAAGTAAAGAAAGAACGGTTCATCTTTGTGGTTCTCGATAAAACCGACCCCCTCGCTACCCAGCGTGTCGGTGAGGTAGCGCTCCATCTTGATTGGATTGCGGCCTCGGTAGAGCGTGCGAGGGCGACCGGTGCCGTCGGATGTGCCGTCGTCTTCCGCGCCCGGAGCGATGTGAACACCCGGCCAGCTAGGGTCAACGAAACGTGAGCCCGAAGGCATTCCCAAGAAGGAGTCAAAGCCGCGGTCGAGTGGGTGATAGCCTTCCCTCATCCCGAGCTGCCACTTGCCGACCGCTCCGGTGGCGTAGCCGAGTTTTTTTAGGCCACTCGCAATCGTCGTCTCCGTAATTGGCAGCATTTTCTTGGGAGCTCCAATGGGGCCGACGGTTTGCGAGTTGAGTTCCTTGCCCCAACGCTGTTGGTAGCGGCCGGTCATCAAGCCCGGGCGTGAGGGATTGCAGACCGGAGCGGTCATGTAGCCCGCCGTGAACCCAACGCCGTTCTTGGCAATGGAGTCGATGTTTGGAGTTGGGATCTCGCCGCCCAGAAACGAGACGCTGCCGTAGCCCAGGTCATCGGCGAGGAGGACCACGATGTTGGGCTTTTCGGTTTGCGCGGACGCGGCAAGTACGACTGCAAACAGAAGCGTGGTGATTCGGGTTAGCACGCATTTCTCACCACGTGGCGAACGAAAGTACGTGAGAGGTGCGTCAATACGAAGCGGGCGAAGGTTGGCGCGCGGAGGCGTACCTGACAGTCCGGTGAGCACGACGATCGAGCGCAACGAAGTAGTGGCGCACCTACCGCGTGTTTTCGCCGTCAGGTGGTGAGAATTGCGGGCTAGTTTCGATTCGGCCATGCCGCCGCCTCTCAGTTCAGATCCATGCTGATTTTCTTGACCAGATTAGGAAGGTACGAGCGAAACTTACCCTCGACTTTGGGATCACTGGTTGGTACGGCTGTAATCTTGGCGAGCCAAGGCTTTGCCCGCTCGTCCATATAGTCGAGGGCGTTAAGCGCCGGCATAGCGACGAATATGCCGTGTTGCTCGGCGTCGGCTAGAGGCAACAAGACGTCGACCGCTTTTCGCGCGTCCCCGTCAGAACCGTAACGTCCCAACGCCTCCGCCGCCGCAACCCGCACATACGGTGACGAATCACCAAGGCCCTCACGCAGTTGCGAACTCAGCGCCTCTACGCCGGACTTCTCGCGCATCAGAGCCCCCATCGCGGCCCAATAACGGACAGCACTGTCGGGATCGTCAAACCCGCTCTTGAGCTTTGGTAAATCGTCGGTACTCAATGACGATGCCGCCTCCGCCATTTCCATAACCCGTCGCATGGGGAAACGCATGTCGTCATGCCCCATGTCATACGGGGTCGACTCGCCCGCCCGCTCGTGAATTTCGCCTTCTGGCAGAAAGCCCACGTCGCGGATACGCAGCGACCAAGCGCGCCGAGCCGTTCTGAACCGCTCAACGATGCTCTTGTACTCGGAAGAACCAGCGAGATTAGCGACCTCGTCCGGGTCGTTCTCAAGGTCGTAAAGCTCTTCCGCCGGCTTCGTCTCCCAGAAATAAGTCATCGGGGCAGTCAATTTCCCCGCCGTATACAACTCGTGCCAAACCCGCGTCGTCGGCGTTTGGAACATGTAGTCGATGTATTGTCCGTAAATCTTGTGCGGCTTGAAGTTCTTGATATAGATGTAGCGCTTGTCGCGGACCGCGCGCACCATGTCGTAGCGTTCGTCCATGCGGCCCCTGAATGCGTAGTTGTAAGGCTGTTCAGGTGCGCTGAAATCTCCGGCGAAGGCGTGGCCCTGGTAAAACCCCGGCGGCTTCACGCCGGCCAAACTCAGCACCGTCGCCGGAAGATCAATAAATCCGACGAGACGATCGCTTTCGCCGCCGGACTTGTATCCTTCGGGCCGCAAGTGCTTAAACCTTTCCGGGATATAGAGCATCATCGGGACGTTGAGGCCCGAGTTATAAGTCCAGCGCTTGCCGCGCGGCATGCCCGGTCCGTGGTCGCCCCAATAGAAAACGACGGTGTCTTCCTCCAGACCGTCCGCCTTCAGTTGCGCCAAGATCTCGCCGGCCATGCCGTCCATCTCGGTCATCTTGTCGTGATACTGTGCCCAGTCCTGACGGCTCTCGGGAGTGTCGGGATGGTAGGCCGGAATTTTCACCTTGGCGGGATCATGTACCGCGCTATGCGGACGCCTGCGGATCTGCGACTCGTGAGTGATGGTGAAGTTGAATATCGCAAAGAACGGCTGGCCGTCGGCGCGCTTGCGCCAGTGTGCTTGGCGGCTCGATTCGTCCCACACCTGCCCTGGTTTTTCGAGGTTGTAGTCTTCCTTGACGTTGTTCGAAACGTAGTAGCCGGCATCCCGCAGATACTGCGGGTACATCTTCATGTAGCTAGGCAGACGGGTCAGCGATCGCATGTGCTGCGAGCCGGTCGACGGCGGATACAGGCCGGAAATAATTGTCGTTCTGGCCGGTGCGCAAACCGGCGCGGTCGACCAGGCGTTGCGGTAGATCATGCCCCGTCGGCCCAGCGCATCGAGCACTGGCGTAGTCGCATAGTCGTCGCCATAGACGCCGAGATGCGGACCATTGTCTTCGGAGCTGATCCAAAGAATGTTCGGTCGATCGGCGGCACTCAGCACCGAGGCAAGAGCAACCAATAGAAAGCAGAGTATGCGCATGGTCCAACCGAGTATATCGTCAAGCCTGGCGTTGGAGTCGTGCGCGGGTATCTTCCCAGACCAATCTATAACTATCCATAGCCGTCCACCAGCTCGTCGATGGTACGGCGCTCTTGAACCCTGACCGACCCGGGAGAAAGTGAACGCTTTAGACAGGGCAGATGGTAAACAGCCGGGGCGATCAGCCTCAAGACGAAAAACTCGGGCGCCGCTGGCGCGGCTAAAATCACGTAGGCCCTCTCCCCCCTTGCGCTACAATCAAATTTCCACCGGGATATCGCGAGATGCACTCGAACCATCACCATCGGTTCCATTCCACGCATTGACCTCAAGCGGGATCCCGACTCTCCAGCGACAACGAAAAGCCTGAGCGGGTTCCCAACCCGGCTTCAGTAGACGTTCGCCATGTTGAATACCTCGCCGCCACCCGCCACACGTGATTTATTGCCCGAAGATACGTCTCTTCGACGCCATCTCGAGTCGAGCTTCGTTCGCACCGCTGAGTCGTATGGCTTTGAAGAGATCGCGACGCCGATGTTCGAGCGGGCCGATCTTTTTGCCGCGCGGTCTGGTCGAGAGATAAAAAGCTCGCTGTTGACGTTCCATTGCGACCACGAAGAATACGCCTTGCGGCCGGAGATGACTGCGCCGGTCTGCCGCCTGGTGGCATCGGGAGCCCTTGCTGATCGGCCAACGCCACACAAGATGTTCTACGTCGCGCCGTGTTTTCGATACTGCCGCCCACACTCTGGCCGCTATCGCGAGTTCACGCAGGCAGGGCTCGAGCTGATTGGCGAGGCCGGCCCGCATGCCGACGCTGAAGTCGTTGCCGCCGCCTGCCGCTTCCTACGTTCAGTCGGTGTCAAGGATTTCTCGTTAAAGCTCGGCACCGTCGGTATTTTCCGCGACCTGCTCCCTGACGAGTTGAGCGCCGACGACCGGGCGAGCGTGATTGGTCATCTCGACCGGCTGATCAGCATTGACGAACGCTGCGCCTCGCTGCCATCCTCTGGGAACCAGGCGATTTTCGATCAATTGAAAATTGACCGCAGTGACCTCGCCACGATGCAGGCCCAGACAGATTTCAGCGGCGAGTTTGCGATCGAAGATCATCCAACGCCGACTGCCGAGGAACTAGCCGAGCGGCTACCTCGCGAGGTGGACGCGACGCTGCGGCGGGTCTGGAATGTCGAGGGCTACCTTAGCGATGAGATCGCCGATCTACTGATTCGCGTCAGCCGGATTCGCGGCACGACTGACGAAGTCTCCACGCGGGCCTCGGAAATACTCGAGGGCACCAGCGCCGGCGGTTCGCTTGAAAATCTACTGTCGGTCTGCCGGCTACTCAAGCTATACGGTATCGGCGAGCCGGAAGTCGTGCTCGGTATCGCCAGGGGATTGACGTTCTATACGGGAACCGTCTTCGAGATCTCATCGAATGGACGGAAATACTGCGGCGGGGGGCGTTACGACAACCTGATTGAGTTGTTCGGCGGCGGCCACTTGCCTTCAACCGGCTGTGCGTTTCGCTTCGATACTCTCTCCGCTGTCGCGGGAACGAATGCCGCGGACTCCGCGCCAAGGGTCGTGCTGCAACCGTCGACTGAAGAGGATCTGCAACGAACCGTAAGCTTGTCGGAAGGGCTCCGCGATCGTGGTCTGCGAGTTGGTGGCGCCGGCGCGCCAATCGCTACCGTTGAGGGCGACCAGGTACGGCTCCCCGACGGAAGAAGCGTCGAGGCAGTAGTAGATGCGGTGGCGGCAATTATCACGCACACCTAGGCCGGGACGGCATCGACGGAGAACAGAATGAGCCAGGTAAGATTCGCGATCCCCAAGGGAAGTCTCGAAAAAAAAGCACGCGCGTTTTTTGAACGCGCCGGAGTTGACCCGAAAGGCTACGGCGACGGCAGCCGTAGCTATCGTCCTGACTTCGGCCTCGAGGGCGTGGCGGTCAAAACGATGCGGCCGCAGGAAATCCCATACATGCTGCAGGCTGGCTTCTTCGACCTTGGGATTTCAGGCATCGACTGGTACCGCGAAAGCGAAGTGCAAGCCAACGTAGAAGACATCGTCGACCTCGGATTCGGTCGCGTCGACATCGTACTGTGCGTCCCTCAACAGTGGGAAGATGTCGACTCGGCGGCCGACCTGTTCGCAAAGTACGTCGACTCGACCGGAACGCACCCGCTGCGTATCTGGACCGAGTATCTGAACCTGACGGAGTCGCTCGTACGGCAACACACTGATCTCGAGCCGTCGCTTTACAGCCCGTACTCGCGGCTTAGCGTCGAGCGGCGGGGTTCGTCTCCGGTGGCAATCTTTCACTCGTTCGGAGCAACGGAATCGAAGCCCCCCGAAGACGGCGACGCAATCGTCGATAACACCGAGACCGGAAGCACGATTCGCGCCAACGGCCTAAAAATCATCCACAAAGTTTTAGAAGGTTCGACCGCTCACCTGCTGGCGAACCGCCGCGCGCTTCGCAACCGCGAGAAGCGCGTTGCGATCGACCGCGTCCGCGAAATGTTCGCAGCAGCGGCCCCGGCACGCGCCGAAGAAGAGCCAGTTTTCGGCCACCTTTAACCGTAGAGCGGATTCACGATTTAAGTAGACCGATCCAAGACACCGCTGCACCCACTGTCGCGGAGATTTGTGGCGCGCGCCTCCGGTGTACAGTCTCATGACATCGTATACACTTTGACAACACACGGCGATGCAAATGTTCGGACTACAAGATTCGCTATGTCAAGGCCTTACAGCGAGTCGGCGGAGCCGAGCCTTGACATAGCGAATCTTGTAGTCCTTTCAGTCGGTTCCACTAGCGCCGCGTGTTGTTGGCCCATTGTTCGTCCCGACGCCCGAGCTAAGCTCCATGTTTCCAGTCTGCTCGCTTTTTTGGGAGAACAAACAGCGAAGCAAAGTGTATACGATGTCTTGAGACTTGACACCTCCGGCGGGCGGCGTCGACCTCTAGGTCGACGTTCTTTCCGACCCCGCAGCCGCGGCCGGCGTGTCAATTGCCGGTCTACGCTTTCGGTGAAAATGCTATAGACGGCCCGCGAACCAAGTTTGTGCGGGCTAGCCCGAATTTCTCACCACGTGGCGAGCGAAAGTGCGTGAGAGGTGGGTCGATACGAGGCGGGCGATGGTTGGCGCGCGGAGGCGTACTCTGGCAGTCCGGTGAGCACGGCGATCGAGCGCAACGAAGTAGTGGCGCACCTATCACGTGCTTTCGCCGTCAGGTGGTGAGAATGTGGGCTAGAGTTCCCGCGCCTTTTCAACAGCTTTCAACAAAGCGCCGGCCTTGTTCATCGTCTCGTCCCACTCGCGCTCGGGAACCGAGTCCGCGACGATCCCAGCGCCAACCTGTAGGTATGCTTTCTTCTTGCGGCACATCATCGTGCGAATCGCGATCGCCGAGTTTAGATTGCCCGAGAAATCTAGGTACAAGACCGCGCCAGAATAGACGCCTCGCTTGGTGGGTTCAAGCTCCGCGATGATCTCCATCGCCCGCACCTTAGGCGCGCCCGAAACCGTCCCGGCCGGAAAACACGCCGCCAAGGTATCAAACGCATCTTTGTCGTCACGCAGCTTGCCCAAAACACTAGAGACGATGTGCATCACGTGAGAGTAGTACTCGATGATCTTGAACACCGGCACATGAACCGTACCGAATTCGGCCACGCGTCCCACGTCGTTGCGGCCTAAGTCAACGAGCATGACGTGCTCGGCAAGTTCCTTTTCGTCGGCCAATAGATCTTCCGCCAGTGCCTTGTCTTCATCCGCTGTCTTGCCACGTGGCCGGGTCCCGGCGATCGGGCGATACTCGACGCCGCGGCCCTCAACTTTGACTAAAATTTCGGGCGAACTGCCAACGATTGCCGTGCCATCAAGTTCCAAATAAAACAGGTACGGCGACGGATTGACTGTCCGCAGCGCGCGGTAAATCTGAAAGGGGTGGACGCCGGGTGTCATCGCCAGCCGCTGCGAAAGCACGACCTGAAAAATATCTCCCGCGAGGATATATTCCTTGGCTTTCTCAACCGCCTCGCAAAAACGTTTCTTGCCGATATTCGATTCGAGCTTGAGCGGTTTCGGATTCGACGCACTCTTAGGCAACGAGAGCGGACCGCCGAGTGCACTTTCAAGTTGTCCAACTTCGCGACAGGCCTGGCGATAACCCTTTTTCAGACTCGCGCAGTCATCAACTCTGACATTGGCGATCGCATAAATCTGATGCTTAACGTGATCGAAAACCAGCACCGAGGTGAAGAACATGAACACGGCGTCAGGTGCCTTTACGTCGTCTTCGCGAAACTCCGGCACGCGCGGCTCGATCAAGCGGACGAGATCGTAGCCCGCGTAGCCGACAGCACCCGCGCTAAACGGTGGCAACTCGTCCGTACCAGCCGGTCGAAACTCGGCGGCAAGTTCTTTCAAAACGTCGAAGACGTTCGCTGTGCGGCGCAGAACATCTTTACCGCGCCGTACATCGACGCGAGTTCCCTTGGCGGTCACGATAAGAAACGGCTCGGCGCCCACGTAGGTGTAGCGGCCGATCTTTTCACCGCCTTCTACGCTCTCTAATAGAAAGGAATATTTCTTGCGCCTGGCGAGCTTTAGGTAGGCTGAAACCGGCGTCTCGAGATCGGCCGTCAGCACCTTCCAGACGGGGACGATATTGCCTTGTTTCGCGTGCTGCCTAAAGGCCTCGAATTCCGGCGAGAAGCTCACTCTCTCACTGTAAGCGTTCGAGCACGGCGTTACGCATCACGGTTCGCGGCGCTTCGCCGCCGGTCCAAATCTGGAACTGTCGAGCAGCCTGCTCTAAGAACATTTCAAGACCGCTAATTACCGTGCGGCCTTCCTCTTTCGCATGTTTAAGCAGCGCCGTGTCGAGTGGATTGTAGACCATGTCGAACACGACATCGGCGGGAATTCGCGTCGGGAAGAGATTACCCTTCGACTTGGGAAACATACCTACCGGCGTCGCATTTACCAGCACGTCGAAATAATCGCGGTCGAGTTTTGCGAACTCGATCGACGACACTCCGGCTGCCCGTGCCAGGCGCTTCGCATGGTTTGGGTTGCGCCCGGTTACCACGACTTCAGCGCCCTGGTCCTTCAGCGCAAAGACCGCCGCTCGCGCCGCCCCGCCATTGCCAACTACCAGAATTCGCGCTCGGTTCAGCTTGACCTTTTTAGCCAGCGGCGCTGTCACGCCAATCGCGTCCGTGTTCGTACCCCACAGCTTGCCGCGTTTGCGATAGACCGTATTTACGGCGCCGATGCCGCGCGCTATTGGGTCAATGCCGTCGAGATAACGCATTACCTTTTGCTTGTGTGGAATCGTCACGCTGAGGCCCGCGATCGGTAACTCATCCACGCACTTAAAGAAATCCCTCATGTAGCCCGGTTCAATCAAGAACGGCAGATAGATCCCGTTAATGCGCTTGGTCTTGAATGCGCGATTGTGCAACGCCGGCGACATCGAGTGTCCGATCGGCTTCGCCATGAGCCCGTAGATGGCAGTGTCACGGTTGCGGCGTTGAACGCGATACAGCTGTCGCAACATCGAAGCGGTGAACTGCCCCGGCGCGGTCGGCGGCGCCGTGAGGACCCTTCCGGCCCTTCCGCTCGGCGCCGCAAACTCGTCTGGCGCGGCGAATGTGAATACTGACCCCCTGGAAGGCGCCAGCAAGCGGGTGGTTGTGCCGACCTCGCCCGTGCCAAGCACCACAACGTCGGCGTCAACACCCGAAAGCGAGAGCAGTTTCAAGTTGTCGCTTGGCCGCGAAGCAAGGGTCGCAATCTTATAGATCTCGGCGGGAAACTTTTCGAGTCGCCTGAGAGCAGACTTAAGCGGGGGCGTTCTTTTGAAGTTGTGGTAGGAAAGCACGCGTAGCGCCTTACCCTGAAACTCGTCAAGAGTTGCAGGCATGCACTCGGCAGTCTCAATCTCAACATCGACTATTGCCGCGCCCACCTCAACCGCAGCCCTGAGAACCACCATCTGGCGAGCAATCGAGCCCCGAAGTTCCCCGCCGTTTTGCTTGCGCCTGCAAGTGGCCAGAATGACCGCATCCGGGTGCCGCCGCAAAATTCTTGGAATGACCTTGACGCCCGCCGCCGCGTCGCCAAGCATGTCGAGGCGCAATTCAATGAAGCAGTCGCCGTGGTCGCAAGTTGCGACGGCGATCTTTTCCAACTGCGCAGGATCGGGCAGCCCGAGCGCTACGCAGATTTTAGGCAGAGAACGAACGGAGAGCATTTGGGAAGTCGTGGGAGCACCGTAGGTTATCACAGCATTTTGAAGACCTACCGAGGACACAAAATCACGTTGACGGCGCAGCTGCTCTGCGCCGGTTGCAGCTCTTGCGCGAAACTAAAAGGCTATGATTCCGCGCTACACAAGGCCCGAGTTGGGGCAGATCTGGTCCGACGAAAACAAATACCGGCAATGGCTCAACGTCGAGCTGGCCGCCACCGAAACGCTCGCGGAATTGGGCGAAATACCAACAGAGGCAGCGCAAGCTCTGCGGCAACATGCTGACTTCGACGTCGCGCGAATTGATGCCATCGAAGCTGAAGTCCGACACGACGTCATCGCCTTCACCACCGCCGTCTCAGAAAAGATGGCGGCGGCCGGCGAGGCTGAGCATTCCCGTTGGCTGCACTTCGGCCTGACCTCGAACGATGTGGTCGATACGGCGCAGGCTCTGTTGATCAAACAATCGTCTGTACCGATTGCCGCGAAACTCGGCGAACTGCGGCAAGTCCTCGATGATCGTGCTCACGAATTCAAAGACACCGTTATCGTAGGCCGCACTCACGGCGTTCACGCCGAGCCGACGACGTTTGGTCTCAAGCTCGCCAACTGGTACAGCGAGGTCAGCCGGCACATCGAGAGATTCGATGATGCGCGTGAGCAAATGCGCGTCGGAAAAATCTCGGGAGCGGTTGGAACGCTCGCCCACATCAGCCCTCAAGCCGAAGAGAAAATCTGCGAACGGCTAGGGCTCGAGGCCGCCGCAATTTCCTCCCAGGTTATCCAACGCGATCGCCACGCCCACTACGTCGCGACATTGGCGAACATCGCCTCCACGCTCGAGAAAATAGCTGTTGAGGTCCGTCACCTGCAGCGTACCGAGGTGCGCGAGGCGCAAGAGTATTTTTCCAAGTCTCAGAAGGGCAGCTCGGCGATGCCCCACAAAAAGAACCCCATTGTCTCCGAGCAAATCGCCGGTCTGGCGCGCGTTCTTCGCGGGAACGCAGTTGCAGCGTTCGAAAACGTCGCTCTGTGGCACGAGCGTGATATTTCACATAGCTCGGTCGAACGCGTCATATTGGCTGATTCGACCACACTTGTGGACTACCTGCTAGCAAAAACGATCGATCTGATCCGCAGATTGCTCGTCTACCCCGAACGGATGAAAAAAAATCTCGAATCGAACGGTGGTCTCGTCTACTCCGGCCAGCTGCTCCTGGAGCTTACTTCTAGGGGCGTTTTACGCGAATTAGCTTACAGATGGGTACAGCGCAACGCACTTAGAGCCTGGGAAGAAGACGGTGACTTTAGAGAGCTTGTCGAGCAAGACACTGATATCAAAGGAGTTCTGTCCCCAGGCGACTACGATCATGCGTTTTCTCTAAAGCATCAGTTGCGAAATGTCGACTATATCTTCTCACGTGTCTTCGACCAAGAATAGAGCGAGTTCGCACTCTGAATGAAATAGTCCCAGTACGTTCATTTCCTAGTGGTACTCAAGGCGGAACTAAGTGGGTAAGTGGATGTAGATCAGCAAGTTGAGGGCTTTTCCGAGTTGTCACCCTGCGTATCTCTTCAGATACTTTTACTTGGCGAAAACGCTTTTTCGAGATAGAATTGTCACGAACAGGAGTCGCCCACGTATGCTGACCCAAGCCCATTCTACAGACGTTGAACCCCATAGCCCAGATCTCTCGTCATCGCCGTCTCGAGTGAAGATCTTGCTGGCCTGCGACGATTCGCGCGTCAGAGCCGCCGTGACTACGGTGCTGACTCGTTCTGACTACGAGGTTGATGCGGTTGCTACACCGTTTGAAGCGATGGAACAAATCGAGCTCAGCAACTACTCGCTGGTGCTCTGCGATTTTCGGAACTCCCCCCCTGAGGCGGGGCCTGCCGTCTTGCAATTGGCTCGGTCACAAGATTACCGTCCGGCGACGGCGCTACTACAAGCGACACACACTGACAGTGCCGAGGTGGGTGACGACATCGTCGTTGAGCCAGTCGACGTTCCCTACTTACTTACCGAGGTGGCGGAGTTACTCGCCAGTCGGGCGTTTGACCGATCGCAGCGAGCTGTTGGCCGCTAGCGTTCAGTCTGTAAGATCCGACCAACTTCCAATCTCGGACGCAGCGCCCTGACCTGAAACTTCAACTCATCCCAACGAACGAAACAGAAAGTCGCCGGTCGGGGACTGGCACATGAGATCCCGAAATCTCTTCTCTTTGACGAACCCTAGCCCGCAATTCTCACCACGTGGCGAGAGAAAGTGCGTGAGAGGTGCGTCAATACGAGGCGGGCGACGGTCGGCGCGCGGAGGCGTACTTAATAGACCGTCGAGCACTCGCGATCGAGCGCAACGAAGTAGTGGCGCACCTATCGCGTACTTTCGCCGTCAGGTGGTGAGAAATGCGGACTAGTGTTGCCTGTCCCCCACCAAGCCTGTTTGTTTTCGTAGTGTCCGCCGGCCCCGATGTTGATATGATCGACAGCTCCCCCGGAGGCTGTCATCCCCAAGAAACGACGAGCGCCCGCGCGCCGATCGCCCACCACCAGGGCTGAACATCGGCCGCCAATTCCCAAACACTACTGGTTGGTCTTCGCCGGCGGACTTGTGCCCGCGGTGCTCGCCCTCGCCCACACACCCGGAATCAACGGGCCGTACTACTGGAAGTGGGGCTATCACGACGGGCCCTTCGGTGCCTACGCTTCGCTCGCCCTGGCGGCGCTGGGGGTTGTTTACTGGATCCTCAGGCAGCCTGACAGCGAACGCAGTTTCCGTCGCGGGGTTATCGCGGCGACGGTTCTGCATCTGTTCCTAACGTTCAGCTACATCGGATTCGCTCCGGATTCCTTTGGCAACATTGCCGGGCGCGTAGAGCATCCCGACATCAATTCCTATCACTCAGAGGCCCAACGCGTTGACGATATTGGGCACTGGCTTGTCACGTTCCCTGAGCGTACTGCCAGCTTCTCGCTGCATGCCAAGACGCATCCACCCGCGCCGATTCTTTACTACGTCTTTTTGAACAGAGTCTTCGGAACGCACAGCGGCGCCCTAGTCGGCGGGATTTTGCTCGGACTGCTCGGGGCCGCCGCGATTCCTCTGCTGTATTTTCTGGTTTGTGACCTTTCGGGTTCCGCTCGAGCCGGGCTCGTTGCTTCGACGCTTTGGGCAATATTGCCGGGGCCTATCCTCATGCTGACGTCGTTCGACGCGGTTTTTCCTGTCGCGACTCTGGCGCTGGTCTTGCTTTGGCGACGGGCGTTGTCCGTGTCCTCGATGCCAAAAACCGCACTGGCTGCCGGTGCCTGCGGCTGCCTCATGTTTGTCGCCCTGTTGTTCGCCCACAACATCTTGGTACTGGGCGCTTGGTTCTCGCTCGCAACTGGACTCACGGTCTTCTTCGAGACAGGCGGTGAAAATCATCGGAACGCGCTGGTCAGCGCCGCAAGTGCTATGGGCGTCGCCTCGGCAGTCGTGGCTGCGGGCTTCGCCTGCCTCTTCGCGGTGACGGGCTACAACCACATTGCGGCGCTGCGGGCGGCGATCGAGATTCAGGGTATGCTCTCTGAGCAACTTCATCGTCCTTACAGCTACACAATCGGCTGGGACCTCTATGACTACTTCCTCGCCGGGGGCTGGGTTACCTTTGGCCTGACACTCTCGTTTTTTGGCGGATGGCGTAGCTGCACTAGCGGGGTTCGAGGGTTCGCGATTGCAGCAATTGGGACGCTGCTAATAGTTGATCTCAGCGGCTTGCTAGCGGCTGAGGCCGCGAGGGTCTGGCTGTTTTTGCAGCCGTTCACCGTGACCCTAGCCGCGCTCGAACTCGCGCGTCGGTCACCCTCGCTCCAGCTCGCTGCTTGCGGCGTAGTCCTTTTTGCGCTAGCAGCGATCCGGGCGTCAATGAACTTCATCTAGAGCATATTTAGGAATGGCATAGACTGCTTGCCGCGGCACCAAGCCCGTGAAAATCGGAGGCGCGACTGTAAAGGAGTGCGGTGGCGGAGCAGCTTTCTGGAATACGCTGAGTTAGGACCTGCTCATCATTCCTCAACAGGACCCGACTCATCTTTCCCAGTTCACCCTTCGCCACCGCACTCCTTTACAGTCGCGCCTCCGATTTTGGACAGCGGAATCTAGTCTCAAGAAATTGCCGGCTTCATCGCTTTTCATTCAAGAACGGTCTGCGGCGTTACTGAAAATGCTCTAGAGCATATTCACGATATACGTAGAGCTCTGTACGCACTCTCGCGGGGATTTGTGTCTGAAGTTTGGCTTCATTGGAGGCTGTAAGGCTTGAAGAACTAGGGCTGGCGCCAAGCTGCGGAAACTGAACCCGCGTGAGGGGTGACGCTTGTACTAGTGTCCGGTATCTAAAGTTCGCGTAACATTAAACAGGTTGTTGTCGCCATGTCTATATGGGGAAGACGACGACAACTGGTCCTCAATTGAAACCGCTCAAGCTCAACCCGGCCGAGCGCGAGAGCCTGCAAAGTTGGGCGCGACGGCGCAAGTCCGCGCAGGCTCTTGCCCAACGCGCCAGGGCCATTCTGCTCGCCGCCGACGGACTCAACAATACCGTCGTCGCCGCCCAACTCGGCTGGGCCCGCCGTACCGTTGGCAAATGGCGCCAGCGCTTCCTCGACAAAGGCCTCGACGGGCTGCTCGACGAACCGCGTCCCGGCACGCCGCGGCGCGTCAGCGATGACGAGGTCGAACGCGTCATCACGCTCACTCTGGAATCGACGCCCCCCGACGCCACGCATTGGTCAACACGCTCGATGGCCAAGACCTGTGGCTTGAGTCACTCCAGCGTGCAGCGCATCTGGAAGGCCTTCGCGCTGCAACCCCATCGCAGCGAAACTTTCAAGCTCTCGCAAGATCCGTTGTTCGTCGAGAAGGTGCGCGACATCGTCGGTCTGTATCTCAACCCGCCCCAGCGGGCGTTGGTGCTGTCGGTTGACGAGAAGTCTCAGATCCAAGCCCTGGACCGCACGCAGCCGCTGCTGCCGCTGCGTCCCGGACAAATCGAGCGCCGCACGCACGACTACAAGCGCCACGGGACGACCTCGCTGTTTGCCGCGTTGGATGTCAAGACCGGCCATGTGATCGGCGAGTGTCATCGCCGTCATCGCGCGGTCGAGTTTCGCAAGTTTCTCGACACCATCGACCAGGCGGTCCCCGACTCGCTCGAGATCCACTTGATCCTCGACAACTACGGAACCCACAAGACCCAGATTATTCAGCGTTGGCTGGCCAAACGGCCGCGCTACCATCTGCACTTCACGCCGACCAGCGCGTCTTGGATCAACCTTGTCGAGCGTTGGTTCGCCACTCTGACCCAGAAGCAGATTCGCCGCGGCGTACATCGCAGCACAGCGGAGTTGGAACGCGCCATCGAGGATTACATCCAACTCAGCAACGCCGACTCCAAGCCGTTCGTCTGGTCCAAAACCGCCGACCAAATCTTCGCTTCCCTCGCCCGCTTTTGTAATCGAACTTTAGAGACAGGACACTAGCCCGCATTTCTCACCACGTGGCGAGCGAAAGTGCGTGAGAGGTGCGTCAGTACGAGGCGGGCGACGGTCGACGCGCGGAGGCGTACTTGACAGTCCGTCGAGCACGACGAGCGAGCGCAACGAAGTAGTGGCGCACCTATCGCGCACTTTCGCCGTCAGGTGGTGAGAAATGCGGGCCAGCGCAGGGTGAAACCTTGGGATTTGAGTTCGACGACGCGCCGGGATTTCTCCGCGCCCCGCCGAACCAACTGACTACTCAGCGGCCAAACTAAAATCCCGATGGGACTAGCCGACATTCACGGTCACGGCATTGGCTGGAACGCCGTCAACGCGAATTTGGATCGTAACGTCGCCGCTGCCGGCTAGGCTTGGGTCGATTTGCACGTTGACTTGATCTAGACCCGAGAACTCGCTCGAAGCGCCCGAACCGACGACCGGCGCCGGATCGCCGTTGATCGTAGCGGCGATAGCTGACCCACCGCGAATGCCGGTGCCAAATAGCAGCACGACAACCGCATCATCTCTGCTCACGTCGATCGGTACGGCCGTTACTCCGCCCGCCCCGTCGGCGGCCAAGACTGCGACTGGAGTTTGGTTTCCAGCGGTATCTACAGTCACCGCGGCGGCGGCGGCAAGTCCGCTACCTGAATTGTCCGCCGTAAAGATTCCAGGAGACGCGGCAGCGATTTCGATGGGGATATCAATCGTGCCTCCGCTCGAAGTGTTGATGCTGAGCGTTGCCGTTCCGGCCGCCGTCCCATCAGGAATGAGTGCGTTTACCTGGGTGTCAATCGCGAGCAGCAGCGGCATAGCGCGCGTGTCGCCGGCGCTATCGGTAACAGTTGCGGAAAGGCCGGCCAAGCTCGTGGGTAAGGGCTGCGACGTTGCCGCGCCGCCGCCGGTGGTGATGCCACGTTGCGTTAAGCCGTCGGCGAATACCGAAACGATTTGATTCGCCGAGAAAGTCGGACCACGAAGACTCGCGGCGCTGACAATTCCCGCGCCCTCTGGGAGAACCGTTGCGGATGTCAGATAAATTCGGTTGCCCATGCGGGTGCCATCGCCATTAGCGGCATTTCCCGCAGCCGCCATCACGATTGGACCCGCATTCGTTGCAGGCGCTGTCCAGTTGAACGTGAACTGCGCCGCGCCGTCGACTGCCTCGTGTGGCATGGTATGTTCCGGGAACTGAAGCGGCGACCTCGGACACGGGGCCGGGGCTCGGGCGCGCCCTTGATTCCGAATCTGGATGCCCATCTCATCTTCCAATAACGTAAATCTACCGGCCTGAAAACATCCCTCGATACTCCGCGCGCTGAACTCGAATCCGCGCACCGTTTGGCTGGCATCCGGGTCGCTAACCGTCACCACAACAGGCACCATTTCGCCCGGTGTGTAGCGGTAATCTTCGAGTGCGACGCCATTCACGCTGATGGCGATTGCGCCTGGCCCGCTGTTGGGCATCGCGCCCACATGACATTGGCCCTGGGTGCAGTTCCGCTCGCCCGGAAAGGGACCTCCAGTACTCCGCGGCGGCGGACCGGCCTCGCGTGAAACGAGATACACGGGTAGGCAGAAAAATGCGGTCAACCCAATCGTGAGCGCAAGACGGCTATGCAAGACTTTCATAAAACGATTTCTCCTTCAACCAAAGACTAAAAGACAGGGGTGCCTGAATCACCCCAGCCAATCCGCCATTATCGCAACCTCTTTTCACTTTTTTCAATTCATCCAGTTAACACTTGTAACTGATTACTGGGCTATTGGCTCAGGCTGCGTATTGCGCCAAACGGAAGAAGAAGGACTTTCGGGAGGGGACTGGTAGATACGATCTTCTAACCCGCATTTCTCACCACGTGCCGAGCTAGAGCATTTTCAGGAATGGCATAGACTGCTTGCCGCGGCACCAAGCCCGTGAAAATCGGAGGCGCGACTGTAAAGGAGTGCGGTGGCGAAGCAGCTTTCTGGACTACGCTGAGTTGGGTCCTGCTGATCATACCTCAACAGGACCCGACTCATCTTTCCCAGTTCACCCTTCGCCACCGCACTCCTTTACAGTCGCGCCTCCGATTTTGGACAGCTGAATCTAGTCTCCAGAAATTGCCGGCTTCACCGCTTTTCATTCAAGAACGGTCTACGGCGTTAATGAAGATGCTCTAGAGCACGTCGACTGCCGTCTCCAGCTCTGTGACCGATTTGAAGCCGCTGCCCGCTTATGGGCGGATTTGACGTGCGGACTCGTTGAGCGCTTTTCTCGAAATTGTCGTCACCGGCAGCCTGCCCACACGCGACGGCGCTACCCAGCGACAGTCCTCCGGGCGTTTCGATTCGAGCTTTGCTTCGTAAACGACGCACTGAAATATTCGGTCGGTTATCGAGTGCTTAAATGCTCCCAGCGTGGATCCCGTGACCAACCCCAATTCAGCGAACTGGCTCAGATCCACGGCGACCCCTTCCAGGTACGGCAATTCCCAAAAGCCCGGCATGATCTCCGCATGTTGAGGTCTTTGTCTCATCAGGAGGCTGCTGCCTCTGCGAACGATTGCGACCGCTAGCTCGAAGCGTCGAGTCTTCATCCGCGATGACTTGTAGGGCAACGACGACGCGCTTCCTTCGGCGAACGCTCGGCAATCACTCGTCCACGGGCAGATGCCGCACTTTGGGGATTTCGGAGTACAAACCGTCGCTCCGAGTTCCATCAAGCCTTGATTAAACGCTGCACGCTCACCAGGCTTGGTCCTGCCGATCAACTCTTGGGCGCGCGCGCCCAGCGCCCGTTTCGTTGCAGCCTTAGTGATGTCGCGGCTGTCGTTCTCTAACCGCGTAAGCAGCCGCATCACGTTGCCGTCAAGTACGGCGTAGGGCAAATCGAAAGCAATTCCCGCGAGAGCGGCAGCGGTATAGTCGCCAATTCCAGGAAGAGCGCGGATCAACCCGTAGTCGCGCGGGAACTCGCCGCCATGCGCGGCAACAATTTCCTTCGCGGCTCGCTGCAACAAGCGGGCGCGGCGGTAGTAGCCGAGCCCGGCCCAGGCTTCAAGAAGTTCTTGCTCCGGCGCGGCGGCTAGTTCAGCTATGTTTGGATAGCGTCGAAGAAATCGCTCGTAGTATGGGATGACTGCTTCGACCCGAGTCTGTTGCAGCATGATCTCAGAGACCCAGATCGGATACGGCTCTTGCGTCCGTCGCCACGGCAGGTCCCGCGAATTGCGCGCATACCAACCCAGCAGCCGTCGAACCAACGATCGGCCCGTGGCAGGCATCGAATTCGGCGCCGCCGCGTCTACGCTCCGCGCAGGATCGCCCGCCGGTAGTCGGCGTTCATCTCAGAGATGAAGTCGACGCTGATGTTCTTCGGGCAGGCGCCTTCGCAGTCGTACGTGTTCGTGCAACTGCCAAAGCCCTCCTCGTCCATCTGCTCGACCATTGCGCGGGCCCGCGAGTAGCGTTCGGGTTGTCCTTGGGGAAGGTGATTGAGATGCGCCAGCTTGGCTGCCGTGAACAGCGACGCCGACGCGTTCTTGCATGCCGCCACGCAGGCCGCACAGCCAATGCATGTTGCCGCGTCGAATGAGATATCCGCCTCGACCTTGGGTACCGGGATCATGTTCGCGTCGGGCGTCCCTCCGGTATCGACGGAAATGAACCCGCCTGCCTGGATAATGCGATCGAAACCGCTCCGATCGACCACCAAATCGCGAATCACGGGCAGGGCCGCGGCGCGCCACGGTTCGACGGTGATTGTGTCGCCGTCTTGAAACGAGCGCATGTGGAGCTGGCACGCGGTCGTGCCGCCATCCGGTCCGTGCGGTATCCCGTTGATCATCGCCGAACAAGCGCCGCAAATGCCTTCGCGACAATCGTGGTCAAACGCGATCGGCTCTTCGCCCTTGACGATCAACTCCTCGTTGACTTCGTCGAGCATTTCCAAGAACGACATGTCGGGACTAATGTCATGCGCAACGTACGTTTCGATCGAGCCCTGCTCGTTCGCTGATTTTTGTCGCCAGACTTTCAGTGTGATGTTCATTTGCCCGACCCAACTACTTGTAACTGCGAGTCGCCAACTTGACGTTCTCAAACTCCAACGGCTCCTTGTTGAGCTTGGGCTGGCCGTCGCCGTTATATTCCCAGGCCGCCACATACGAAAAGTCGTCGTCGTTGCGCAGCGCCTCGCCCTCTTCGGTCTGATACTCGGCGCGGAAATGCCCGCCGCACGACTCGTTTCGATGCAGCGCATCGCGACACATCAACTCACTGAATTCGAGGAAATCGGCTACTCGTCCGGCGTATTCAAGCGCTTGGTTGAAGCTGCCGTTTTCGCCGGGTACGTTCACGCTGTTCCAGAATTCCTCGCGCAATTCCGGAATCTTCGCGATCGCCTCCTCGAGACCTCCAGAGCTTCGCTCCATGCCGCAGTTGTC
Organism: Bryobacterales bacterium; assembly: GCA_965247305.1. Taxonomy (GTDB): domain Bacteria; phylum Acidobacteriota; class Terriglobia; order Bryobacterales; family UBA6623; genus CATQHP01. Next base: position 8,027,849 of record OZ252030.1, read on the forward strand.
CCAAACAAGCTTGCCAAGTTCTTTGTGAAACGACTGTGGCGTGCGATTGCCATTCTCCGCAAGCAGCTTTGCCGTGCGCCCTTCGACTTCTGATTCGACCGCTCGAAACTCCGCCGCATCGGCCGACGCAAGCTTGGGATGCTCGCTCGCCAGATAGTTGCCGATCGTATACGGCAAGACAAAGTAGCCATCCGCAAGGCCCTGCATCAAAGCACTCGCGCCCAGGCGATTGGCGCCGTGGTCAGAGAAATTAGCCTCGCCGATAACATGCAACCCGGGGATTGTACTCTTCAGGTTGTAGTCGACCCACAATCCGCCCATCGTGTAGTGCACGGCCGGATAGATCCTCATCGGAGCCTCGTAGGGGTTCTCGGCGGTGATCTTTTGGTACATGTGCAGCAGGTTGCCGTACTTTGCGGAAACTTCGTCCTTGCCTAGACGCGCGATCGCATCGCGGAAGTCCAGGTAAACTCCGGCTCCGCCCGGACCAACACCGCGGCCCTCGTCGCAAACAGCCTTGGCGTTGCGAGAGGCCACATCGCGAGGAACCAGGTTTCCAAAGCTCGGATACCTACGTTCGAGGTAGTAATCACGTTCGTCCTCCGGAATCTGAGCCGGCGAACGCTCGTCGCCTACGTTCGTCGGAACCCAGACACGGCCGTCATTGCGAAGCGACTCCGACATGAGCGTCAGCTTCGACTGATGGTCCCCGCTGACCGGGATACAAGTTGGGTGAATTTGCGTATAGCAAGGGTTGGCGAATGCCGCGCCCCGCTTGTGGGCTCGGTAGCTCGCCGTGACGTTCGAGCCCTTGGCATTGGTCGACAGATAGAAAACATTTCCGTAGCCGCCCGTCGCGAGCACAACGGCATGCGCCGACCAGCGAGCGAGTTCACCCGTGATCAGGTCGCGGGTGACGATACCCTTGGCGTGGCCATCGATGACGACGAGGTCGAGCATCTCAGTGCGAGCATGCATCTTGACCTGGCCCACGGCAATTTGGCGTTCGAGCGCTTGGTAGGCGCCGATCAAAAGCTGCTGCCCGGTCTGACCACGGGCATAGAACGTACGAGAAACCTGGGCGCCACCGAACGATCGGTTTTCCAGCAAGCCGCCATACTCGCGCGCAAAGGGCACCCCCTGCGCCGCACACTGGTCGATGATACTGTTCGAAACCTCCGCCAGTCGATAGACGTTGGCCTCGCGGCTACGGAAGTCACCACCTTTGACCGTGTCGTAAAACAGCCGAAAAACCGAGTCGCCGTCGTTGGGATAGTTCTTAGCGGCGTTGATACCACCCTGCGCGGCAATCGAGTGCGCACGGCGCGGACTGTCTTGAAAGCAGAAGCAGTCCACGTGATAGCCCAGCTCGGCTAAAGTCGCCGATGCTGACGCGCCGGCAAGCCCGGAACCGACCACGATAATTTTGTACTTCCGCTTGTTGGCCGGGTTGACCAATTTCATCTCTTGACGGTGCTTGCCCCACTGCTTTTCAATGGGACCCGACGGTACGTTTGATCGCAGCTCCATCGCTAAAGCACCTCGCTCAGTGGCTGGATCAATCCGAACAAGCAAGCTAGCGGAATCGAAATATTGCCGAGAACAACCACGACCGCGATAAGCCGGCCAAGACCCTCAAAGGTCGCGCGCCAATTGCGTCCGCTGAAACCCGCTGTCTGGAAAACGCTGGCCACGCCGTGCCCGAGGTGCAAGCCCAGCAAGCCCATCGCGACGATGTACGAAAGCGAAACAAGCGGTTGTCGAAACCCCAGAATCACCATCGAGTAGACGTCGTGGCGACCAACGTCGTCCACCATCAAGTAGTGCTCCGGATGCGTAACGCCCAGTGTGAAGTGCAGCAGGTGGTAGATGATGAACGCGAGCAAGATGCCGCCGCTCATCAGCATGTTTCGCGAGGCAAACGTCGAAAGAATCGGCGACTTAGATTCGTACGCTTGCGGACGCGCCGCCCGGTTGCGAAGCGTCAGTTTGGCGATTCCAACCAGATGGACGATCAGGGCGGCCAGCAGGCCCAACCGCGCAACCCAAATCAGAGGCCCCAAGCTTTTTAAGCCCGCGGCATACCCGTTAAAGACGCTGGCGCCCAGGTAAATTTGCAAGTTCCCGAGCAAATGCTGGAGCACGAACCCTACCAGCAGAACGCCGCTAACAGCGACAAGAATCTTAGTGCCAACCGTAGACGAGAGCCCACGCAAGGCGGCCTTCATGGGCGCAACTCCTTCTCAACAGGAATTCTCCAGTCTACCAAGTGCTTCGCCCGCATTTCTCACCACGTGCTTTCGCCGTCAGGTGGTGAGAAATGCGGGCTAGAAGTCTTGAAACCGCCCAAACAGCGCTTCCGAACCACCAACGCAAAGCGGCCGTCGCAACAAGCGACGACCGCCTAAGATTTCGCTTCTGCGAATCTAAACTACATCACTGCGGACTTGATCTTCAGCGTAAGCTCTTCCCCAGACCCTGAAGCCTCGGCGTCGAGCCGAACCTTTACGCCGACCTTGTCCTTGATGTGATCCAGTCCGTCGACGATCTTATAGATCTTTTTGTCGACATCGTTGATAAACACGATGGGTTCCCCTGCCTCGACGCAGGAACGCGAACACTTCGCATGCCCCTCGCTGGGGGCATTCCCCGCGCGGGCACACTTCTCATCCGCAACGTAGCCGATAAACTCCGCCGCCGATAAGACTCCCGCGCCCAGCCCGAGAGCCAGAACTAGAGCCGCTACTTTCAAGAGAGCCTAGTCGGTCGCCGTGACTTCGGCGATGTTGCTGATCTTACCGTCGGCGATATCACCCATGATCGTGACTTTCGCGCCGGCGTGCTCTTTGACCTTGTCCTGCTCGGCGATCTCGAAGATCTTTCCGTCAGCATCAACCAACACTGCCGCTTCGCCGCCGCCGATGCAACCCTTGGCGCATCCAGCGTGGCCGGCACCGGCTTTGCCGGCCTTGGCGCACTTGGCGTCGGTCACGAAGCCCGTCGCTGAGCCTGCGAAGCAAAGCGACGCGACCAGCATCATCATGATCGAGATCGTCAGAATTTTTTTCATTTCGTGTGTCCTCTCCGCAGCCACAGTTGCAGCGCGGTCCGTTCCAATGCTAGCTGCCAAATTCGCGGTTGTCAATTGACATCAGTAACCATTTTCAGCAAGCACTTTGACGAGTTCTTCCACGGCGTCGGAACTATGGTCAAGAGCGGCTTTCTCATCGGCCTCGAGATCCAGCTCGTAGAGCTGCTCGATTCCGTTCGAACCCAGTTTGCACGGTACGCCGACAAAGATGCCGCTGCGGCCGTATTCGCCTTCAAGCAGCGCCGCGCAAGGCAAAACCTTTTTCTTGTCTTTGAGGATCGACTCGACCATCTCAACGACCGCCGACGAAGGCGCATAGAACGCGCTACCAGTCTTGAGGTATTTGACGATTTCTGCGCCACCCTTGCGCGTGCGATCGACAATCGCGTCAAGCTGATCTTTCGGGATCAATTTCGTGATCGGAATACCCGCTACGCTCGTGTATCGAACAAGCGGCACCATCGTATCGCCGTGGCCACCCAAGACGAACGCAACGACGTTTTCGACCGAGACATCAGCGGCCTCGGCTAGAAACGCTCGGAAGCGCGCGGTGTCCAAGACCCCGGCCATTCCGATCACACGGTTTCTCGAGAAACCGGAAACTTGATTCGCAACGTGGCACATCGCGTCCAAAGGATTCGACACCACGATCAAAATCGCGTTCGGCGAATATTTCGCTGCCGGTTCAATGCAGGCCTTGACGATTGAAGCGTTCTTTAGCAGTAAGTCGTCGCGGCTCATGCCGGGCTTGCGCGGGAAACCGGCTGTCATCACAATAATGTCGGAATTCGCGGTGTCCTCGTAGTCGTTCGTGCCGCTGACGTTGACGTCGGAACCCTCAACGGGGCACGCCTCGAGCATGTCGAGAGCCTTCCCTTGTGGGACACCCTCGACGATGTCGACCAATACGACATCGGCCAATTCTTTGTCGGCCAGGCGTAGCGCGCAACTCGCGCCTACGTTCCCCGCACCGATAACCGTAACTTTCTTTCTCATCAGTTGCCTCTCCTCGCTCGAATTTCATGGCCTAGGCCATATTGTCGATAATCGCTTGCCCAAACTCGCTGGTGCCGACCTTGGTCGCGCCTTCCATCTGGCGGTGTAAATCGTAAGTGACGGTCTTATTGTCGATCGCCTTGGTAAGGCCGGTTTCGATTAAATTGGCGGCCTCAGCCCAGCCCATGTGCTGTAGCATCATGACGCCCGAAAGAATCACGCTCGACGGATTGATCACATCTTTATCGGCGTACTTCGGCGCCGTGCCGTGCGTCGCTTCAAACACTGCTTGCTCGTCGCCGACGTTCGCGCCCGGTGCCAGGCCCAAGCCGCCAACTTGCGCCGCGCAAGCATCGGAAATGTAGTCACCGTTTAAGTTCGTCGTCGCAAGCACATCGTATTCGCTCGGACGTAGCAACAACTGCTGGAACATAGCGTCCGCGATACGGTCTTTAACCAGAATCTTGCCTTCAGGCACGCTACCGTCGCCCCCGTCGGCCCAAACTTCCTCTTCGGTCACGCACTCGTCGCGGAATTCTTCCCTGACCAACTCGTATCCCCAATCGCGGAAAGCGCCTTCGGTAAACTTTTGGATATTACCCTTGTGTACCAGCGTTACGGACGTGCGTTTGTTGTCGATCGCGAAACGAATCGCAGCTCGAACCAGCCGTTTCGAACCCGAGACCGACACCGGCTTGATGCCGATCCCCGAGTCGGGCAGAATGTCGCGGCCCATCTCGCCATTCAGGAACTCAAGAACCTTCTTGACGTCATCGCTGCCTTGTTCCCATTCAATCCCCGCGTAGACGTCCTCGGTGTTCTCTCTGAAGATTACGACGTCGAGTTTTCCGGGGTCCTTCATAGGTGAGGGCACGCCCGGATACCACTTCACCGGGCGAATGCAGGAATAAAGCGTTAGTAGCTGCCGTATCGCAACATTGAGGCTGCGAATCCCACCGCCCACCGGGGTAGTCAGCGGTCCCTTGATCGCGATTCTCAACTCACGGATCGCGTCGACGGTGCCCTGCGGCAGCCATTCGCCAAACTTCTCGAAAGCCTGTTCGCCGGCGAAAATTTCGTACCAAACAATCCGGCGCGAGCCGCCGTATGCTTTTTCGACGGCAGCGTCAAAGACTGTCCGCGCGGCTTTCCAAATATCGCGGCCTATCCCATCGCCCTCGATAAAAGGAATAATCGGATCGTCGGCGACGATAAATCGCCCCCCTTCGACGCGCACTTGAGTGCCCTCGGCAGGGACAGGAATACCGTTGAATTCTTGCATAATTTCTCTCTGGTGGTGAGAGCAATCCACCCTCGAAGAGAGACGGATCATCGCACGATCGTGCTTGCGGGCTTCGCCCGTAGACTCAGATTGAATTCTATCATTCGCGTCACTCGTGGGCAAAACGGATAAAACATCTGGATGCGCCGCCCGCGGTCGCCTCGCTACAATGATCCTTACTTTCGCGGGCCAGCTCACCCCTACCGTTATCGTCCCGCTACCCGTCCAAGATTACAGCCGTGAAAAAAAGCCAAGCAAAGACTCTCGACGACGCAAACGTCTCCGAAGAACAACGCCACGATCCCGAGCCGCAACGCGGTTTCGTGGCCGAGTGGACCGTCACGATTCTCCTACTGCTGTTTGGCACAACGACGCTTGTTCAGGCGTTCGTCATTCCGACTGGCTCAATGGAAGATTCCTTGTTAATCGGTGACCATCTTTTAGTCGACAAGCTTACCTTCGCGCCCGAGGGCGCCGTCAGCAAATATTTACTGCCCTACCAAGAAGTCACGCGCGGCGACATTATTGTCTTTCGATATCCGGTCGACTTAGACCAGACCTTCGTGAAGCGCGTCGTCGGCGTGCCGGGTGACCGTCTCAGGGTAGTTGACAAGAAACTGTGGGTAAACGGCGTTGCGCTCGATGAACCTTACGTCGTCTACAAAAGCGACTACATCGACGCCTACCGAGACAATTTTCCGGCGCCTCCGCGAGGCATGCAGGTTTACCAGCAAGCGGTCAATATGCTGGAGCATCACGTACGAAACGACGAGATCGTTGTGCCCGACGGAAACTACTTCGCGATGGGCGACAACCGCGATCTCTCGCTCGATAGTCGCTACTGGGGTTTTGTTCCTCGCGATCACATTATTGGCAAGCCGCTAATTATTTATTGGTCCTACGATGCGCCAACGTCGCAGCTACAGGACGCTGGCGTTTCGATTGCCCACCTGAAAGACCTGGCTTTGAATTTCTTCGGCAAGACGCGTTGGAAGCGCACCTTCCAGCTGATCCGTTCGCACGACTGGTCAGAGCTCGACGCGTTGCGGCAATGAGCCGGCCGAATCCGCTCGACCATTTCCACGCGATCATCTTGGCCGGCGGGCGCGGCACCCGTTTCTGGCCGCGTAGTCGCAAGCGTACCCCCAAGCAACTGCTGCCGGTTGTCGGCGAGTCCACGCTCATCCAGCAAACCGTCGATCGTTTACGCGAAGTAGTTCCGCCAGAGCGAGTTTGGGTCTACACCAATGACCTGTTGCGCCGCGCCATCATCCGACAGTTGCCCGACGTGCCGGCGAAACAGATCATTGCCGAGCCCGTCCAGCGCAATACGGCGCCCTGCATTGGTCTCGCGGCGAAAGTCCTCTTGCGCGACGATCCCGATGCGGTGATGGGCGTGTTTCCCTCAGACCATTTGATCGGCAACGAGCGATCGTATCGGGCGGTTATTAAACGCGCCGTGAGGGCGACGTCTTCTGACAAACTTCTCGTGCTTGGAATCGAGCCGCGCTGGCCCGAAACCGGCTACGGTTATATCGAGTTCCCGAAGGGTACGACGGCCGGCACCAAGACCGCGATCAACGTCAATCGCTTTCGCGAGAAGCCGAACCTTGCGGCTGCCAAGCGATTCGTAAAGGCAGGCAACTTTTTCTGGAACGGCGGCCAGTTCTTCTGGCGCGCCGATGCCTTCTCCGAGGCGATGCGGCAGTTTCTGCCCGCGACGTCGACTACGATTGACCACATCGCCGAGGCCTCGCCACGCAGCCTTACCCGAGTCCTGGCTTCGAACTACGCCGCTTGTGAAAATATCTCCGTCGACTACGCAATCCTCGAAAAATCGAATTCGATCGCCGGCTTCGCCACCGCGGACTTTGGTTGGAATGACGTCGGCAGTTGGGAGGCCGTTTACAACTTGCTGGCCAAAGACCGAGACGGCAACGCTTCCCGTACGAAAACGATTTATCACGACGCCGCCGGGAACTTTGTCGACGCCCCCAATAAGCGAGTCGCGCTGCTTGGTGTTAGTGATTTGGTAGTCGTAGATACTCCCGACGCGCTGCTGATCTGTCCGCGCAGTCAAGCGCAGAAAGTTTCGGAATTGGTAAAGGCGCTAGAAGCCGCGGGCGACGACGAGTTGCTCTGACTCGAAACGCGATTTTTCGAGCTGCCAGCCAAGCTGCTTGTTGGAAGAAACCGTTTGCGGTACCGAGCCGCGCCGCCTCGCGGTGCGGGTCCTCCCTGCGACGTGTGCACCGCAACGCACGGTGGCCGGGCTGACCCAAAACGTCAGTCACCGCTGATCGAAAAGGAAACATCGAACCAAAACTACGGTGCCGAAACCGCAAGGTTTCGACCATTGCACTACCCGTCGCCTCCAAGGACTGTCGGGCGGGGACTGGCACATGCGATCTCGTAATCTCTCCACCTCGACGAACCCTCGTGCTGCCTGTCCCCTACCCAGAACCGTAGGGCACTTGACAGCACTGATACCCTGTCGGCAGGGAGGACCAACAACAAAGATATCGAAATCCATGAGCCCCCGATGCAACCCGGGGGTTAGAAAACGATGTCGAGCTACCTCACCCCCCTGTGGTGCGCCTTTAGCCGCGCCCTTCGACTTTCAGCCAGAATGGTTGCGGCAACGACACAGTCTGCGGCCTAGGCCAAACGGAACAAGAAGGACTGTCGGGCGGGGACTGGCACATGCGATCTCGTAATCTATCCACCTTGACGGACCCTCGTGCTGCCTGTCCCCTACCCACCATGTTCACGGGGGGGATACTTTGGGGCCAAACGTGGGATACTTTCCCGGTTGGGCATGGGTTTAGGGGTGTTTGAGGGGTCCGGCGTGCCGTTTTCATGGGTCATCATTGCAGGAGATGCAATACAAAAACTAGACGCTAGCTATGCTTTATGAAATCGCCAAGAGCGTTGCCTAGCGAAGTCGGCAACGAGACCCTACCAACCGTCTGACCCATACTATTCGAGTGATCGAACTTGACTGTTTGGTCGTTGACTATCAACCGCTTTTTACCAAGGGCTGCTAGTGATTCGACGATGAGTTCCGAATAAAGAAGCCCCGTCGTTCGCGCAAGCTCTGGGATGAACTTGTCTTCGGTTGGCTCATCAGGTTCACGACTGATGATCGCGGCGAAGACAAGAACCTCAGTCGAATCGAGAGAGCGGGCTAGCTTCATCATCTGTTGTGGCACTGGGTTCTCCCGGTCACTGACTTCCTCGGTGCAGATGGCTAAGAATATCTTCCTGATGAAGTTGATGTCAAGGGCGGAGTAAATGTAGACCGCTTCGGCGGAGCAAAAATAGACCAGTTGGCGGGGATCCAGCGGTTTGCGTGGGACGGCTGGAACGGAGCCTGAGGACGCCCTTTAGGGCGGCCCAGGCGTAGTGGAAGACGGCCCACGCAAACCGGCGCGAGCGGCCGGCGGGTCAGTTTGAAGAGCGCGGGCGCTTCTTTTTGCTTTGCTTGAGGCGGTAGCTGTCGCCGTTCATCTCGAGGATATGGACGTGATGCGTGAGCCGGTCAAGCAGAGCGCCGGTCATGCGTTCGGAACCCAGCACCTCGGTCCACTCGGTGAACGGCAGGTTCGAGGTCAGCAACGTCGAGCCCTGTTCGTAGCGCTGCGAAAAGATCTCGAACAGCAGCTCTGCCCCGGTCTTCGACAGCGGCACATAGCCCAGTTCATCGACGATCAGTAGATCCTGCTTGGCAAGTTGTTTCTGGACCCGTAGTAGTTGCCGTTCGTCACGGGCTTCGAGCAGTTCATGGACCAATCCCGCGGCGGTGGTGAAACGTGTGCGATAGCCGCTCTGACAAGCTGCCAGTCCCAGCGCCAAGGCGATATGCGTTTTGCCGGTGCCGGAGTTCCCCAGCGCCAAGACGTTCTCACGGCGGTCGATGAACTCACAGCGCGCCAGCTCCAGAACGAGCTTCTTGTTCACCGAGGGTATGGCCAAGAAGTCGAACGTGTCGAGACTCTTCGTCACCGGGAACTTGGCGGCCTTGATGCGACGCTCGGTCGCCCGCTGCTCGCGATCGACCAGTTCCAGCTCGCAGAGTTGCTGTAGGAAGTCCCGAAAGTCCAAGCCTTCGGCGGCGCAGCGCCGAGCCAGTTTGTCGTACTCGCGCAGGAAGGTCGGCAGCCGCAGCGCTTTCAGGTGGGTTTCCAGCAGCATTCTCGACTTCGCCATCAGCTTGCTCCTGCTAGCAGCGCCAGATAGGATGCCGGCGACGTCTGCTCGACCTGAGCCGTCGGCAGGTGGGGATACTTCGTTAAGTCGAGCTTCGGCGGACGTTGCTCGATCGCGCACAGCAGTAGATGCTTGACGGCGTCAAAGCCAATCGTTCCCAGTAGACAGACTTGGCGCACCGCCGTTGCGACGTGCTCAAGGGGGAAGTCCTCCAACAGTCGCAGGACCTGTACGTACTCGCGCTTGCCCGCTTTGTCCAACCGCGATTCGAGCAGTCGTCGCAGCTTCGCAAACTCCGGCGGCAACTCCCAGCCGACCAACGGCGCGGCTTGATCGAGCGCGTTGGTCTTGCGTTCCAACAACGCCAAGTAGTGCAGCGGATCGAAAACCAACTCTTCACGTTCATAGCTGCGCTGATGGCGGGCGATCTCTTCGCTGCCGCAACAGATCACTACCTCATCCACGTAGGCTTTGATCAGGACCTGGCGGTGGCCGTAACGCGTTGGCACCGAATAATCGTTTGTCGCGTAGCGCACCAGCGACAACGAAGTCACCCTTGTCGAGCGTTTGTCGCAGGCATCGTAGGCTGTCGGTGCCAAGGGCAAGAGCGCTTCCCGATCGCGCTCGAAGCGTTCGCCGACGGTTTCGGTGTGCCGTCGCAAACGCCGTTCACGGTTGGCTCGGCACTTCTCTTCGAGGTGTTCGTTGAAGGCTTCCCAACTCTCGAATCTCGGGATCGGCACCATGAAATTGCGCCGTGCGAAGCCCACTAGCCCTTCGACTTTTCCCTTGTCGTTGCCCTTGCCCGGACGCCCGAAACGATCGGCGAACAGGTAGTGCGACTGCAGTTCGCTGAACACCCGCGTACGTTTGCGCGTGCCGTCGCCGAGAATCCTTGCCACCGCCAGCGTCGTGTTGTCGTAGACGATGTTGCGTGGCACGCCGTCGAAATAACGAAACGCGGCGTTGTGTCCTTCGCAAAAGGCTTCCGTCGTCTCGGCGGGAAAGGCCTTAACGAAGGCGTCGTCGCTGTGCGGCAGATCGACAACCAAGAAGTGCGCCTTGCGCTGGACTCCATTGATAACGACAACCGCTTCGCCGAAGTCGGCCTGCGCGTCGCCGGGCGGATGCGCCAGTGGCACGAACATCTCTTGTCCACCGAGCTTCTTCTCGCGGACGTAGTCCTTGACGATCGTGTAGCCACCGCTGAAATCGTACTCCTCGCGTAGGCGATCGAAGATGCGTTTCGCGGTGTGACGTTGTTTCTTTGGTTGTTGCTGATCGTCGAGCAGGATCTGATCGATGATTCCGGTGAACGCTTCGAGCTTCGGCCGTCTCACCGGTTTGCTCCGCCGATAGCCCGGCGGAGCAGCGTAGCGCAGCATTTTGCGCACCGTCTCCCGCGCTAAGCCAAACCGCTTGGCGGCTTCGCGTTCACTCAGCCCTTCGACGTAGACACTGCGCCGTACTTGAGCATATAGCTCCACGCGATACATCCTTCCCGTGTTCCACAAAACACCGAATGGATGCCAGCGGACCACCCGGGCGGTCTAATTTTCCGCCGCCCTTGAACGGCTTTAAAACGCCGTTCTGTGGTCTAGTTTGTCAGCGCCGTTCTCAGCCTAGATCGGCGGTGGATGAGCGACGATGTCCGCTCACACCGGACACCGTCGCTCAGCCCCACCGATCAACATTGGGACTACCGGAACTCTTCGATCGTATCGGTTTTTTCGAGAGTCGATTCCGTCCAATTCAACGGTGCGCTGGAGTGTGCGTCAATCTCACCACTATGCCTGACCAGCTCGCCACCGTCGAGAGCCGCTGTTTCACCGATCGAGGGCTCGATAGAGATGATTCGTGCTCCGGGTTCGAATAGGCCTTCTCGAACGTCATCAACCAGTCCCCAACTTTTAGCTTCCTCTGCTGTCAGAATTGTTCCGTCAAAAATTGCCTGTTCGACCTCATCCGCTCTTTTTCCGGTTGTCTGAGCGATGACCGAAGCGATGTTTTGAGAGTCGATCTCCATCGACTTCAGGCGCTCAATAAGCTGCTTTTGAACTAGACGAGTCGGACCCGGAACTGTGAGTCCAATACCATGGAGCAGAAACCGGGCATTGGGTACGGAATACCGCTCTGATCCTGCGCAGTAAATCATCACGGCGATTGAATCAATGCTGCCGAAACTGTGAGTGACCACCGTCGCGGGGATTCCTTTCAGGTAATTGTGGGCAGCAAGACCGTAGAATACGCTACCACCGGGACTTGAAATTAGAACCACAAATTTCTTGGTCCCACGCGCCAGTTCTTGATCAACTGTCGACAAGAGTTTTGCAACTGAGCGTTCCGTGACTCTATCGAAAAACCGAATGACAACCGTTTCCTGTTGATCCGCGAGGAGTCTTGTCGGTGTAAAAACCGAAAGCAGAGAAAAAATTGCAACAAGAAAAAGCGCCCGCATTTATAAGCTCCACTGGAAGACTAACACGACTCTCAAGGCCGGGGCAATACGAAAGTCACTCACAGGCTACTTGAGGCCGAAGGGGTCGGGGGATTGGGCTTGGGGTGGGCCGCTTACTAGCTGGTAGCGGATTGTGCCGTCGATTAGTAGGACGTCGTAGCGGACTCCAGATAGCGTCATGGTTTCGAGGCTGGCTTGGTGGTCGCCGTCTTCGAAGTTGCCTTGCCGGCTTAGTTGGTCGATGAACTGCCTGGCGGCTTCGTCGATTTGGCGGTTGAGATGGTCGCGATTGCGGATTAAACAGACGATGTTTGTGAGGTCGGCCTGGGTGATTTCGCCTTGTCCTCGAGGAAATCTCAGCAAACCCACGCGAAGAGCGTAACATTGAATCGCGGCGGGCGGTAGTCTATTTTTCGGGCCGGTGGTATCAGACCATACACGGAAGAATTCGAAGCCCATCGAGGGGCGGGCTAGCCGGCTTTGCTTTCTTCGTCTTGCTCGGCGGCTTCTTCTTGGCGCATGCGGGCGATCTTGATGGCGTCTTTCATGCCCGACTTGATCATGCGTTTGCTGAAATCGTCAGCCATTTGGTTGAACTCCCAGAAGATGTTATTCCAGTATTCTTCGTCTTCGTCAGGGTTCCTTGATTTTTCGAACGCCGTGTAGGCACTAAGGAAGTGTTGCTGATACTCAGGGTCGGTGCCGTGCTGTAAGAACTCGTGAAGTAGTCTCTCGGTTGCCGGCTCTGTGGTCCCTTCGGTCAGGATTGGAACTAAGGCGGCGGCAATGAAATCTCTCACCCCGGCTTCGACTGATTCTTTTGCATTGGGGTCGTCAGATTCAAGGAACGGCTTTACAACTTCATTGATCTGACGGGCGAACTCCTCAGGGTCGTCGCCGCCGAGGGCTTCAACGATCGGCACACGTTGATCAGAATTGGCGAGATCAAGCAAAGCCAATAACACAGGCCCACCGGGCACAACCTTGCCGGTCTCGTACTGGCTGATCGCGGCGTGGGTGAGCCCAAGCTGTTTACCAAACACACGCTGGTTCAACCCTCGATCCGTCCTAATACTGTTAATTGATTTACCTAGAGTCATCAAATCACCCTATTTTCAGAAAGATACTAACCAGTACTTGACAACGACTGGAAAGATGCTTACCATAGTCAACAGCAGTCAGCAATAACTACCCAAGAGAAAGGTTATCACGCCGTATGCGTATGGAAAAGTACCTCATCGAGCAAGACAAGACCCAAGCCCAAGTTGCCCGAGAATTCAAGATCACCCGGCAGTACCTCAACCAGATCATCCACGGGAAGCGGAAGGCCCCCAGGCTGCGTCACAAGCTCATCAAAGCAGGCTATCCAATCCAGCAGCGGACTGTGTCGAGGCGGAGGGCCGCGTGACTGTCGCCGAAGCGATCCTCTCGATACGACAGAGGCGGCACCAAACGCAAACATGGTTTGGCGACGACCTGGGAGTGACCCATGCGTCGGTGAGCCGATACGAAGCCGGAAAGATAAAACCAAGCCGCCCAGTTCTGAAGAACCTACTGCGGATGGCGATTGGCGATCAGAAAATCGTGTTAGAGCGGGCTCTTGGGACTTCCAATCCATTAGACGATCTGACGCCTCTTGAAACTGACGAACTGACCCCCGAACTGGAGCCCGCGTTAGAAACAGCGGAAAGCGAAGCCGAGGGACCCGACACCCGGACGATGAGCCCTGCCGAGATCCGAGTGCTGCGTTTTCGGTTGCGGTTAAGCCAGATGGAATTCGGCCGCCTGCTGGGCGTTCGCCAAGCCAACGTTTCGAGATACGAGCAGGGGCGAATAACCCCAAGTCTTGCGGTCCTACGCCACCTCCGCGACCTTTCGAGACGCTTGGATGGTGACGCCGAGGATCTGCGCGACCCAGGAGTCGAAAGCGTTCCGGCGCCATCAGATCTTCTGACTGATCTCGATCGAGAGATTTCCGAACTAGATAGTCGACTGACGTACCTAAAGCGGTTGCGCGAGACGACCGCATTTTGCGCGGAAGACGCGCGACGGAAAGCATAGGAGCACCTGATGACGGACACCATCTTTGACAGCGTGGCTTACTGCTGCGCGATCTACGGCATCGTCCGGTTTTGCATGGACGTGGATGTGATCTATTTGCCGGTGTTGCGGGCATGGCTCGATCTTGGGGTCTAACGGGAGCGACGTCCATGAAATCGATCGAATTTGATTGGAGCGTATCTGAATGCAGACCTTAAAGCAGGTTCTCTACCGGACCGTCCACCGTAATCGGAAGCGTTCACCCGAAGAGATGGCGGACCACATCGGTATCAGCTACAGCTATCTCTGCCGGGCTTGCTTGCCCGAGACGGAGCCGTCCGGCGCGCGGTTCCCACTGGACTACCTGATCCCTTTGATGCACTTCACTGGGGATTATTCGGTGCTCGAACACCTCGAACAACGCAGCGGCCGATCGTCGGTCCGCCTGCCACGGGTGAAGCAGATCAAGGGCGACCCGATAGCGCAGGTTGATGAGATTCAAATGCGCTTCCAGCATTTGTCTGTGATGGTCAGGGGCTATTACAAGGAGCCCAATCAAGACAAGAAAGGATCGATCTCGGAGGCGATCCACGCGCACGTCAGCGACATGCTTTCGATGGACCGCGCGGTCCAAACGTACGAGCAGCGGGAGTTGGACATATGAGCCGCCCGCACAACGAATTCCCGTCCCCGGCTGAGACGACGCGAGTCCTCGGCGAGACCCCACCTACAACCCCTCATTGCGAACAGCGTTCGATCGAATCATCGACGAGCGGCGGTTCGTCCGAGGATAGCTCGGGAGGCCGGGGGCGGGTTTACCGGCAAGCGACAGAGTTTGCCGCCGATCCACAAGCGGTGCTGTTATCGACCTCGTGTTGGTGTGGAGCCGAAAAATCGGAAGGCTCGGCGTTTTGCGTGAAGTGTCTCGGGCTGCTACCGACAGGTATCCGTTTCGGACTGGCAAGCCTCGACCCCGGCGAGGGTCTCGAAGAGGCATTCGAGCTAGCAATAGGCCACCTGGACCGCTTCGGCGGCGAGTCCGGCTGCGAGGTCTTCTGATGGTCAAGTTCTGGAGACGCGGCTACGCTTCGGCCTGCGCCCAAGTCGCGAGACTCGGACACGACGAGGTCTGCCGTCAGGCCCTTGAGGCACGGAGCTATTCGCTTCACGAGGTTCACTTAATGGCCTTGCCAAACGGCGATTACGCGGAACTACAACGGGTGCTGAGAGCCCAGGAAAGCGAGGAGAGCTAGATGAAACGAGCGGTGATTGTGTTGGCGTGTCTGCTTGGGATGTGGGGTTGCCCGATCCCCGGCTCTGAGTCGAAAGAACCGTTTTGTTGGTTCTCCCGCAATCCCTTCACGGGGACTTGCTACAAGGTCTGCGAGGGCGGCGCGGCGAACTCGATGGAGGTTCCATGCCCTTAAATCGAATCCCGGTGGAGCGCCGGCACTCGGACTACCTGCCCGCGCCCCCGAAGGTATGGCCGCCGATCTTGAGCGCCGCTGTCGTATGGCTGTTGACGCTGTATATGGCGTACTCGGTCGGGTTCTCTGACGGCATGTTGAGGCTTTGGAACTGATGACCGAGGGCGAAAGAAAAGTCGTCGATTGGCACAGGGGCTTGTTCCCGGTCGATCACCCAGCCGAGCCGCAAATGGAAAAACTCCATGAGGAAGTTGATGAGCTTCAAGAGGCGGTCGACCTGTATTCAAAGAACCCGACTGCGGCGACCCGCAACGAGGTCTACCGTGAAGCCGCCGATTGCGCGATCTGCCTGATCATCATGCTCGGCCGCATGGGTCTTTCTCTCGACTGGTCTGTGCGCCGGAAGTTCGAAGACAACGTGCGCCGCTCGAACGGCGAAGGCAAGCCGATCAAGGGAGTCACGAATGGCGCTTGAGGCGGTCGGGAAGACTTGCTTCGTGCTGACGAAGGTGATGACGCTGGGGCAGATCAGCGGCCCGGCGTTGGCGCGTGAGCCGGGCTGGGACGCCTCGCAGGCTTGCCGCTATCTCAACAAACTTCACGAGGAACAGTTCCTCGACAAGACTTCGTTGGGCAAGGCAGCGCAGTACATTGCCGGGCGAAAGCTCAAGCAGTACCAAGAGCAATTTCAAGAGAAAGGAGAACCGAGTCAAGTCTAGGGCCGGGCGGCGCGTTCGACGCTTTTCAGAGGCGGGACTTTGGAAAGACCAGCGATGCAGCAGCGCCGCCCGGACTGTAAAGACGTAAAAATTTACGCCCGACAGGAACAAGTCCTTTATTTTCAGCATCACCAACCCACGAAAAAGGAAAACGCTTACGTAAATGGACGATCAGAACAACGCCCTTGAATTAGCTGGCAAGAAACTCGCGGAAGACGAGTTCATTGAGAAGTACCACCGATTGTTTCGACGCCTTGGGCAGGCCGATATTTCGCGGCTCCTCAAAAAGAAGACAGCGTTTGCGGAAGCGCTTCTCTATAAGCAACTCAAGGATGAGCAGGCGCATAAATCCCTAGGGTTGAGCTGGGATAAATTCTGCCTTGATTGGATCAAGGTATCGCGCCCCACTGTCGACATATGTATCCGCAACCTTGAGGAGTTTGGCCGGGAATACTTTGAACTCAATCAAATGATGCGCGTCTCCCCCAAGATCTACCGACAGCTTCAGATCACTGACGGTAAGTTGGATGTCGACGGCGAACTATTTGCGCTCAACGCCAAGAATGCCGATGTGATCGCCGAGGCTGTTGACCAGTTGAAAGAGTCCGGGCGCGTCGCCAAGCGCAAAGAGGCTGAGCAACGGGCGGCGGCTACGAAGGCACGGCAAGAGCGCGACGAAGCCCGCAAGACAGCCGACGCCTGGAAGGACAAGGACGCCGAGCAACGGCGGCGGGAGAAGGAACTTTTCCCCGGCGCTGATGACAATCACCGAACGATCCTGCTCGCCGCCACGCACATCGACGGCCGCCTAGAGACGCTACGCGGCCTATCACGCAAGGATCTGTCCGAAGACAACCAAGCACGGCTGATCGGCTACATCGAAAACCTTTACCGGCAGGTAATCCAACTTGGCGGTGGCATCCGGGCTAACTTCGGCGTCGCAATTAACGCTCGCACTGACGGCGACGGGGTCTACCTCGACGAGCTACCCGAGGGCCGCGACGTGATCACGGAATTCGTCGACTCGAAGCGAGGCGTCAACTAGACATGTCGCTAGTGTAGTGCGCCATAAATAATGTAACTTATAGTATCTTCGTGTCGCCTTTACTAGTAGAAGGCACACGGATGCGAAGAGCAGAGCCAGTCCCATTGACGCAGGAGCAGCGTAGGCAGTTGGAGCGCTACGCGAACGGTCGTCGGGTCGCTGTTCGTCTGGCGTTGCGAGCCAGGATCATCGTGCTCGCCGCCGACGGTCTTGAGAACAAACGGATTGCCGCGCAGCTGTCGGTCTCGCGTCAGTTGGTGGCGCGCTGGCGAAGCCGTTTTCTTGAATCCGGCGTCGCCGGCATCGAAAAGGACGCCCCGCGGCCCGGCCGTAAGCCCGCCATCTGCTCCCCAACAGTGCAACAGATCATCCACAAGACGACCCGCGAAACGCCAGCCAACGCCACCCATTGGAGCCGCCGCACGATGGCCGCCGCGGTCGGCGTCAGCGCCTCCACCGTGGGTCGCATTTGGCGCGCCCACGGCCTCAAGCCGCATCGCGTCAAGACCTTCAAACTCAGCAACGACCCGCGCTTCGCCGAAAAACTCGACGACATCATCGGACTTTATCTCAACCCGCCCGAGCATGCCCTCGTTCTTTGCCTCGACGAGAAGTCACAGATTCAAGCCCTCGACCGCACCCAGCCCGGCCTGCCCCTGAAAAAGGGACGCGGCCGGACCATGACCCACGACTACAAACGCAACGGCACAACCACCTTGTTCGCCGCGCTCAACACGCTCGACGGCTCGGTGATCGGAACCTGCATGCCCAAGCACCGCCACCAAGAATGGCTGCGCTTCTTGCGCTTGCTTGAAAACCAGACCCCCAAGGACAAGCAGATCCATTTGATCGTGGACAACTATGCCACTCACAAACACGCCACGGTGAAACGCTGGCTGCAGCGCAATAAACGCTTCCACGTCCATTTCACGCCCACCTCAGCGTCGTGGCTGAACATGGTGGAGAGGTTCTTCCGAGACCTCACCGATAAGCGCATCCGCCACGGTGTCTTTCGTAGCGTCGGCGAACTCACCACCGCCATCGAAGACTACATCGCTCGACACAATCAGCAGCCCAAGCCCTTCATCTGGACTGCTACCGCTTCCGACACCCTTGAGAAGGTCAAGCGCGGCAAAGCCGCTCTTCTTAAGGTTCAATCTGTTTGACGCACTACACTAGAGTGCAGCCGGCGAACCAGTAAGGCCGAACTCGCGCCGTTCTGTCCGATCTGTGGCAGTGACGGCCTCGAACTTGATCTATACCCCTGCGACGGCTGCGCATCCTTGGTTTGCGGCGACTGCTTCGGTGATCACGATTGCCTGATCTGCGAGGCTGCGGCCCTCGCCAAATCGGAGGTTGCGGCCTAATGAGCGTTCCCGTGTCGGCGATACAACTGCTCGCGGATGAGCTTGAACCGCTTGCGCCGCGTGAGCGCTCGGCGTTGAAGCGCGAATTTATGGAGGGTTACGGGCTGTCGTCGTCGACCCTGAGCCGGCGCTTGCGGGCGATCGGCGTGCGTTCGCACAACCGTAGCGACGGCAAGGCGCGGCGCAAGGTGGTGAAAGAGGAAGACCTTCTCATAGTGGCCGCTATCCAGCGTCGCTCTCAGTCGCTCCGCAAGGGCACGGTGATGCCAGCCGAAGAGGCGATCGAAATAGCCGAGGACTCAGGGCTCATCGAGCCGGGTGTGATCAGCAGTGACTACTACAACGACTGGCTGCGGAAGCAAGACGCATCAAGAAAACAGCAGTCGAAGCCGGAGCCGCACGTCAGGTTGCGCAGCCTGGGACCGAACCACGTCCACCAGTTCGACTTCTCGCTAGCCGTCAACTGGAAGATGTTCGAAGGCCAGCCGGTCTACCAACATCTGGTCTACAAGAACAAGCCGCCGACGGGGAACGGTCCACGGCTGTGGCGGGCGATCCTCACCGACCACGCGACGGGGGCTTACTTCCCTTACTACATTGCTACGACGGGCGAGTCGCAGGCGGCAACGATCGAGGCGCTCTATCACGCTTGGGCGGCGAAGACATTGCGCGGCGAGGACGTCACGGCGAGGTATCCGTTCCGGGGCGTGCCTCGGATCTTGATGCTCGACCGGGGGCCGGGCAACCGGTCGCAGGTGACGACCGGGCTGATGGAACGGCTGGGCGTGAAGGTCAACATCTGTGAGGGAGCGCGGAGTAAGGGACAGGTCGAGGCGGCGCACAGTATGTGGGAGAGCACTTTCGAGTCGCGCTTCCGCTGGGAGCCGCCGCAATCGGTCGAGCAGCTTAACGAATGGGCACTCGACTTCGCGGTCGCCCGCAATTCAAATAAGACTCACACGAGGACGGGCGCTTCGCGATCGGAGCTTTGGGCTTGGCATATCAACAGCCGCAGAGAGACACGGCTAAGGGAGTTGCGGGTTGGCTTCGAGGAGTTCAAGGCAATAGCCTTGACCGATCCAAAGCGTTGCTTGGTCTACGGCGACCGCACGGTGCGCTTCAAGAGCAAGCGCTATCGGCTGCCGGAAGAGTTTGCGGTCGACAGCATTGTGATGGTTCAGTACTCGCCGTTTTTCTATCCGTGGATCAATGTCAAGGCAGCTGATCAGCCGGACGCCGAAACACGGCGGTGTGGGCCGATCGAGCTTAACGAATTCAACTTCGACGTGACCTCGCCGGTAGTCGGGGAGGAGTACCAGAGCCACAAGCACACGCGTACTAAGCGGTTCATTAGCGAGGCGGATGAGCGGGCGAAACAGATCGCGGCGCAGGCCGACCTAAAGGTGTTCGGGCATCACGCCGAGAAGGCCGGCGAAGTTCAAGCGTTGAAGGACGGCGAGGCGCTTGAGATCGAGGGTATCGAACTCGAAGGCGTGGAGTTGACGTACACGCCGATGCAGGCGCGGGACGAACTCATGGAACGTCTCGGACGCGAGTTAAGCAGACCCGAGAGCAATTACACCGCCGAGGTATTCGGCGACAAGGTCACGGACGGCGAGATCGACACCGCGATTTCGGCGATCGAGCAGGGCGTAGAGGCAAAGGTGCTGGTTTTCAATTCAGGAGAAAAGCCATGAAAATGACAGTCGTTGAGCAGTTGTTATTAGAGCGGAATCCGAACCTCGGCATAGAGGACGTGGCGGCGCTGCTTGCGGTCGCTTCGGAACTCAACAAGGCGCGGGGGAAGTTCCCGAAGTTCAATTCCCTACATGAGGGTTACGCCGTTTTAAGGGAGGAAGTCGACGAGCTTTGGGAAGAGGTCAAGAGGAAGACTCGCACACGGGGAACGCTTCGCGGCGAAGCCACGCAGGTCGGCGCAATGGCGGTTCGATTTATGGTTGACGCCGTTCCGAAGGCGAACCCTGTTACGGGCGATTTCTGCAATGCGATGAGCGATGCAGATCAATGCGTCGAGGAAAGGATGAGCGCCGGGATTAGGGAGAAGGTCGGTCGGGTATGGAGCCCGACGAAGCGTTAGTCAAGGCGGGGGTTTCGTATCGACAACTCTCCGGCCTGATCCAAGAAAAGACGGGCTACTCAATAAGCAAGACGACCGTCCAACGGGCGGTCCGTTGCGCTATCTACCCGAAGCGGTTTGGCGTAGAGCGGTTCCGGTCGACGGTCAACGAAGTGCTGGCGGATCACGGCGTCGGCAATGACATCGAGTGGCACGGTCAACGCCGGCGCGTACACGGCGAGAAGTGCGAAGTGATCGGCCGGCCGTTTGACGTCTGGGGTGGGAACAGTGATCAGCAAGGGATTCAGGAGATCGAGCTTATGCAATTAGACGAAGAGGTATTGACGTATTTCGGGTTGCGAACCAACCCGTTCGAGAACGATATGGACTCGGAGGCTGACGTGTTTCGCACGAAAGCCTACGAGCGCTGCGAGCGGGAGCTACGGCGGGCGATCGCCGATTGCAGTATGCTCGCTCTGATTTCGCCATCGGGCGCGGGCAAGACAACGATCTGGGAAGGCATAGAAGCAGAGTTGCTACACGACGAAAAGGTCGTGCTTTCAAAGCCGCACGCTACGGATCGGGAGCGGCTTCGCCCGAGCCATCTATCGCGGGCGTTGCTGCTTGACCTACTGGGTGAGGGCACCCGCATCAGCACAGATGTCGAGGGCATGAGCCGCCAGATGGGCAGGGCGCTGAAGCAAGCCCGGCGAGACGAAAAGCGGGTTGTCTTGTATATCGACGACGCACACTTCATGAGCCGAACGCTATTGCGGCAGATCAAGCGATTCTACGAACTCAAGATCGGTAGGGATCGGTTACTCGCGATCGTGATGGTTGGTATCGAGGGCCTCAAGACGAAGCTCGACATCTTCCCCGAAGTCGGCGAACGCACGCGCATTCTCGAAGTGCCTCCCGTCGGAGTCGAGTCGTACCTGAAGTTCAAACTGGAGCGCGTCGGCAGTTTGACATCGCGGATATTCACCGGCGACGGCATTAAGGCGTTCCTGGAGCGCTTTCGAGGCGGCGGCAAGCGGGCGGCGGTCGGACACCCGCTGGCGATCAACGCGGCCTGTATTCGGACGATGGTCGCGTTCAAACGGACGAAGCCGCCGGACGGAGAGAAGGTGACGCGCGAGCTTGTCGAGAAGATGCCGGTCCGGACGGCGGCCAGGCGGGCGGCATGAAGAGCCGCAATAAGACACCGCTTACCGGCAAGCTGATCCGGTATTCGGAGCCGCATTTGTTTCGCGCTCGTTGCTTCGTTGTCGCCGATACCAGCGACGACGAATGGGAGCGGCTGAAGCTGCGGGTTACGGATGAATCTCATCCCGCGCACGGCGAGGAGTTCGAGGCTTGCCAACTGTGGGAAGCCTGGGGCAATTGCTACACCTACGCGGAAGAACCGGAGGCGTCATGAAAAAGATTGTGCTCAAGAACGTGAGTGTGGAACCAGGGCCGAGTTACCAGCCCGAGGAATGGCTGCGGTTGCTGGAGAGCACAACCGCCTGGAGGCCGCCGATGCAGGTCATCGAGGGGTTGAGGCGGAGGGTCGCGGAGCGCCAGGGAAGGCGGAGGCAGTATGCACGGGCCGCCTAGCAAACCCGCTGTCGACGTTTGCGAATGCGGCCACGGGCAAGAGGATCACGCGGCGGGCGGCGGCCCCTGTACGCGACGGGATTGCGAGTGCTGGGAATTCGGGCGGGTCGGGGCTGACAACACGAAGGAGAGAACGAATGAATTTTAAGGTGATCGACACGACGCTGCAACAGATGTCAGAGCAGCGCAACATATTGCTACTGAAAAAGGCTAGGTGTGACAAAGCCAAACAGAAGGCCGAGCGGACATTCGCTGAGTCTACCCACGGGCCGCGTGAACTGCTCAAGCGGCTCGAAACGAAGCTCGAAGGGCTTTGCGAAAAGAGCAAGGACGAGATCGGAACGAGCCAGAAACGTACGGCTGGCGAGGTCGGGTTTAAGAAGCCGGGGCCGACGGTCAAACTCACGGCGCCGGAAAAGGATGTCGTCAAGAAAATCATGGATGCGGACGCCGACATTCTTGTGAACTTCGGCGAACCGAAGGTATCAAAGACGGATGTGAAGGCTCAGTTCGACCTGAAGAAATTCAATGCAAAGCAGCTAGCACGGTTCGGTATTGTCATCACGAACGATCCGAAGTTTTTCTTTAAGCTGAACACGACGAAGCCGAGCTAGAGGCCCGATGGCGCGGCGTACGGATCTTGACGACAACTACGGAAGCTCGCTTGGCGGGCCGCTTTTCGAGGCGGCCGCCAAGCCGGGCTTGCCGAGGTTTGTCGGGGATGCGACGCCGTCGGAAGTCCTTGTCGTGAGTATCATCCATCGGCATCAGGGTCGGGAGAATCCGGTCTCGATCGCGCGGATCACGGAGGAGTGCGGTCTAACGGCGCGGGTGATCAAAGAGGCTGTCCGTCAGTTACGCAAGCATCACCGCTTCCCGATAGGCGCGCGGCGTGACGGCGAACGGCCGGGCTACTTCTGGATCGTTGACGCGGCGGACGCCGACATGGCTTGGGGCCCGTACTACCGCCAGATTCTCGACATGGCCGAGAATTTCGGCCAGTTCAACCGCAGTGCTCGCAACCGAGAACTGTACGGCCAGTTGCGAATCAAGTTAGGAGTTGGGGGGGAAGAGTCATAAACACAAAGGGGACGCGCTGATGGCTACAGGCATCGAATGGACCGAGGAAACGTGGAACCCATTGGCGGGTTGCTCGAAGATCAGCCCTGGATGCAAGGGTTGCTACGCGATTCGGATGGCGCGGCGGCTGAAGAACACGCCCGCGTACAAGGGCCTGACGACGCCGTCGCCGGTGAACTGGACGGGCGTTGTGCGAGCGCTTGATGAGCGGCTATTGCAGCCGTTGCGGTGGAAACGCCCGCGCCTGGTGTTCGTTAACTCGATGAGCGATTTGTTTCACGAGGGTTTCACGGACGATCAGATCGATAAGATTTTCGCGGTGATGGCGGCTAGCCCGCGGCACACGTTTCAGATCTTGACGAAGCGCTCGCGGCGGATGCGGGATTACTTCAGCGCCGCGGGCCTCGACGACCGAATCGATGATATGTTCAACGCGCTGGCGATGGAAGATGACGCGGCCGTGGAGCCATTTCATAAGTGGGTTAGGGACGGGCGCGTGTGGCCGCTGCCGAACGTGTGGATGGGCGTCTCGGTCGAGAGTGCCGATTACGAAGATCGCGTGCGCGATCTCGGGGCGATCGAGGCGGCTGTGCGTTGGGTCAGTTATGAGCCCGCGCTTGGTCCGCTGAATTGGTGGCCACATTGGGTCTTCCTGGACTGGGTGGTAGCGGGTGGCGAGTCGGGGGCCGGCGCTAGGGCACCTGCCCCTCAATGGTTTCTCTTGGCTCGGGAGTTTTGCGCGGGCTACGGCATTCCGTTCTTCTTTAAGCAATGGGGTAACTGGCGACCTCGCACGGGAGAGGAGTACTTCGCGGGCAGCGCGCCTATGGTGAGGACCACGAAGAAGGACGCGGGCGCGTTTCTGGACGGCTTGATACACAGGGAGTTTCCGAAGGTTCGACAGTCACAGATGAGCGATGCCGCTTGAGACCAAGTACATTCGGGCGATCTACGGTTGCGCTCGGGAATACCGGATCGACAACGAGTTGTTGCATGAGATGATCGCGCGGAACTTCTCGAAAGACTCGGTTAAGAAGCTGACCAAGAAACAAGCGTTCTCGCTGTTGGACTTGATGCGGCGCGGCAACGGCGAGGGGGCGCAGCGGCGTCACGCACAGTCGCGACACGGGCGCAAGAACTACGACGCCACGGGTGACGTGGTTCATTTGGTCGGGCCTAAGGAACTCGGCATGTTGAGGAAGGCCGCGAAGTTGCGGGGCTGGAGCGAGGAGACGCTTCAAAAGTTTTCGCGGCGGCAGTGCGGGCAACTGACGCCGCGTACGATGGCGGAGTTTAACAAGGTGTGGTGGGCGCTGCGTTCGATGAACCAGCGCGACGGGCTCTATTCAGCGAGAACAAAGGGAGCCGCGTGAGCAAGTTCGAGGCGATAAAAGCAGCGGCGGCGCGGCGCGAGCATGGCAGCCGAGCGCGCTATGTCAGCGGGTGCAGGTGCGACCGCTGCCGGGCGGCGAACTCGGCGTACGAAACGCAACGTGCAAGGGCAAGGGCGCACGGCGACTGGAACGGCACTGTCAGCGCTGAGCCGGCCAGACGTCACATTTTGAAAATGAGTAAAGCCGGAGTCGGCTACAAGACTGTAGCGGACGCGGCGGGCGTGGCGGACTCGATCGTATTTTCGATTCGGAAGGGGAGCCGCCCGAGAATCCGTGCACGAACAGAGCGCCTAGTTCTTGGCGTGGATAAAGGAGCGCTGGAGGGTGGCGCGCGGGTAGACGCCTCGGGCACCTGGGAGTTGATTGGAAAGATGCGGTCGCGGGGAATGACCAAGGGCGCGATCGCGGCGGCTCTGGGCGGGAAGACCCGAGCGATTCAGTTTGGACGTAATACGGTACTGGCGTCGACCGCGCTACGTGTACGGCGGCTTTACACCCAAGTTGTCGAATTTGGACCGCCGCTTGAAGGTGTGGAGTTCTTGACCAGTAACGGAGCGGTTTAGCAGTGGTTCATCTCAGCGACTGCTTCTGGCAAAGGGACGAATTGATCATCTGCCTCAATCACTGTGACTGGAAGGGCACGGTGGATGAACTAGACCACCCTGACGAAGACGTGTATGAATGTCCCAAATGCGGAGGATCGACAGACATGATGCTTTCAGCGGATGAAGAGTCTCGATGACAACCACGGGAGATCGAGCATGTGATCCGGGAAAGCGGTTTAGAATTAGGCTAACGGCGGCGAAATGGCAAGTCCGAACGCAGCGGTAATCGAGTTTGAGTTGACAGCCCCGGTGTATCTGGGGCGGTCGCTGACTCCGGCGCAAGCTGCCCGCATGGCGGCCAACCGCGTGACATCTAAGACAATTCGTCAGTGGTGCGACGAGGGCCGCTTTCGTTGCGCCAAGTTCGGCGGGCGTTGGCTTATCGACCGCCAAGCGTGGTTGCGGTTCTTGACCGAGCAGGGCCTTGGAGGTTGCACGGATCAGGATTCGTCAGGCTCGGGAGTCCTGCAAACGCACGAAACGCACCAAACGTACTAAACGAACCTAGCGCACCAAACGAACTAAACACCTGGAAATAGACGGCCATCCGGCGCAATCTTTAATTGCAGCGGATGGAGTTTTCAAATAACTTTCTCTTGATTCTAGTCGCGGCCTTGCAGGCCTTGGGCACAATGCTTGGCGTGGTGCTCTGGTGGCTGCTTCGGCGCAGCTACGAAGACACCCAAAAACTGCTGGTCAAGGCCGCGACGTTCGAACAAGCGCTGACGTTCATCAAGGAACAACAGGCGAATTTCGAGCAGCAGATCCACGAACTCTGGTCAGCGATTGAGAAACTCCGTTCCGCGCCTAGCGGATGAGGACTAGCGCCTACAACGACGCGGATCGCGAGTACGCTTACTCGCTCTACGCGCAAGGTCTGCCTCGGCGGCAAGCGCTGACGGCGATGCGCGACCGCTGCGGGCAGTTTGGCGAAAAGACTTGGTCCGCCTGGATGACCAAGTACTCGTGGAAGGACCGGCGGGCGGCAGCCGACGCGGTCAAGGCACAGTATCAGGCGTTTTTAGATAGGCCGCTGGAACGGCTGCTGTTCGATCTAGAGATGGTGCGCCGGAGCATGGTCGCGAAGCTCAACCACGCCGAGACAGTTCACTCCCAGGACGCCTACGCGCTGGCTCGTATCAGCAAGCAGATCGCCGAACTTACGCAACAGATCGAGTTGCGGGACCAGCGCGTCGGCATGAACGTTCTGAAAGCGGCATTCGGCGAGGTCTTGGAAGAACTGAACGGCGTGCCCGACTTGGCTCAGGCGCTTGCTAAGCACCGCAAAAAAGTCGGCACTGTGATCGAACGCGCGGCGGCCGCGCACGGGAGGGAATCGTGAGGACTCTTGGCGTTGCATACCAGGGCGGCGGCGGCAATGGCATTGTCTACGAGGGCGCGGATCGGGCGCTGAACTTGGTCGACGGTCGAGTGACGTGCGTCACCGGCGCGTCGGCGGGCGCGATCAACGGACTGTTGCGCGTGCTTGGGTACACGCCGGAAGAGACGGGCCGGTTGGTTGGCGAGAAGCTGCTGGACGGACGGGCGCTGTTCACGTCGTTTTTCGATCTTGCGAAGGCGAGTGAGTTCAGCGACAGCGAAGTCGGCCAGTCGATGATCATGCGTTCCGATCTGCCGGGCGTACCGAACTGGCTGGAGTCGCTGACGGAATCGAAGCTCGTGCGACTGATGCTCGGCGGATCACGACTCTACCGCATGGTGTTTTCGTTGCTTCACCGCAACGGCCTATACAACGGCGACGCGCTGTTGACCTGGCTGTCGGAACGGTTGCTGGAGAAGCACCTTCCATCGGATGTAACGTTCGCGCAGCTCTATAGCAATACCGGCGTGGACTTCCGCATCACGGCGATGGATCTCGACGGCGATCCGTTGGTACTCGACTACGAATCGTCGCCGGATCTCGAAGTGCGGCGCGGCGTGCGGATGTCGATGAGCATTCCGCTGATCTGGCGACCGGTGGTTTGGAAGCTTGCGGACGGGCGTTACATGCGCCGGGACCTCGCCGGCCACCGCATCGTCGACGGCGGCGTAACAAATAACTTCACGGCGGAGTTGATTCGCGATGTCGACAAGATCGTCGCGTTCACCCTTGACAAGGACGCGCCGGCGCACGGAGATGCCGAGCGGCGGCGGTCGCTGATTCCTGAGTTTCACGAGTTTCTGGCGCGGGTGATCGAAGCGGCCCGAAGCCGGGAAGACCGCGACGACTTGCGGCGCTTTGCGGCTCAGACGGTGCGGCTGGCTGTCGGCGGCATCGGCACTTTGAACTTCGATCTGCGGGATGACCTACGGGCTCAGGCGGTGCAAGCCGCCCATGACTCGACTTTGCGGCACTTGCGCCGCCGAGGGCTGATGTTCCTGCCGACATTGAGCGGCGTCGAGGCGGAGGTCTGATGCCGCGTAAGCCCGCCAAGCGCGAAACGCTGACGGCCGCCGGGGTTGCCTCGGCGGCGGTTGGGCGTCTTGGTGCGTCGGGCGAGCTTACTAAGGATGAGCGTATCGAGCGCGGCAAGTCGGATTTTGCGTGGTGGTGCCACTATTACCTCGGTCATTACTTCTCGCTGTCGGCGGCGAAGTTCCACGCCGAGTTGGCGGAGATGCTGACGGTTCACGAGAAGGGCGCGGCGGCCGCGCCGCGCGAGCACGCCAAGTCGACCTTGCTTTTCGCGTACATGCTTTGGTGCGTCTCGAACAGGCGCAAGAAATTCATCGTGTTGATTCGCGCTACGGATGACGACGCGCGGATGGCGGTCGACGACGCGCGCCGGGAGTTCGAAGAGAACAACCGTCTGATCGGAGACTACGGTGATCTTGTAGGCGAGCGGAAGTGGGCCGAATACGAGTTTGAAACTTCGAGCGGCGTCAAAGTCGCGGCGCGCTCGCGTGGCAGCAAGATTCGCGGCTTGCGCTTCAGGGAGAACCGCCCGGATCTGACGATCTGCGATGACCTTGAAGACGACGAATTGGTGCTGAGCCGTGAGCGGGTCGAGAAACTGATCCGCTGGTTCGACCGCACGGTGTCGAATCTCGGCCAAGAGGGCCAACTGTTCGTGGTCGGCACGATCCTGTCTCGGGTCTCGCTGATGACCTATCTGCTCAAGGAAAGGCCGAACTACGTCACGCGGATTTGGCGGGCGATCGAGAAGGGCAAGGCGTTATGGCCGGCGAAGTGGTCGCTGGCGAAGCTCAAGGCCAAGCGGGAAGAGATCGGGCGGCGGGCGTTTGATTGCGAGTTCATGAACGAACCTCGTAACGACGACGATCAGGTCTTCTCGCCAGACGACTGGAAGTTTTTCACCGACGCCGACATTGCCGACCTCGATATGGTCTTGGCGGCGGCGATCGACCCGGCCGTCGGCAAGCGCCGCAAGGCCGGCGCGTCGTCGGACTATACGGCGGTTGTTGTCGTCGGCGCTCACGGCGGCAACTATTACGTGCTGTCGGTGAAGCTGGCTCGAATGAAGTTTCAGCGCCAGATCGAACTGGTGCTGTCGACGGCGAGGCGTTGGCCGCGCATTTGGCGGTTCGGAGTCGAGACGACCGCGTATCAGGACGTGTTGAAGCAAGACCTCGACGAGCAGTCGGCCAAGGCGAACTTGCAGTTACCGACCAAGGAGGTCAAGCCCTCCGGCGACAAGATGTCTCGTATCGAGCGCTTGCAGCCGTTGGCCGAGCAAGGCCGGTTGTGGTTTCCGCATCCGACTTCGAGCTACCGCACGAACGATATCGATCTTTGCTTGGAGCAGTTCGAGGACCTCGGCGTTTCCGCGAACCATGACGACGGACCCGACGCGGTCGAGATGGCGATCGGTCTATTGCGTGGCAGGCGGCAGCGCAAGGGGCGCGTGAGCTACGCGCGGAGGGCGGCGTAATGGCCGGGCGCATTCGCTTCCTGTCGAAATCCGGCAGCGTCATCAAGCTGCACGGCGGCCTGTTGCTGGAAGAACGCGCGTCGTTGTTGGCGAAGCATCAAGCCTACAAAGAGGTCGCGTCGGGCCGGGGATCGCAGCGCGTTCGCGACGAGTACGGAACGACGATGCACGGCGTGGCCGTGGCGAATCGGCCGGTCGACCTTTCGCTCTATGCCTTCGTGGCGACGATCAACACGCACAACAAGCGGGCGATCGAGGCAAAGGCGGAGGATATCGCGGGCTCGGGCTGGGCGTTTTCGGGCGGTCTCGGCTCCAAGGGAACCGACGCCGCCAACAAGCTGGCGACGGACTGGCTCAAGGGCGCGGCTTGCCGGCGTTCGTTCAAGGATTTCGCGGTCTGTGTCGAGACCGACTATCAAGCGCTGGGTAATGCCTTCATCGAGGTCATCCCCAATCGGCGCGGCGAACCCGAGCAGCTTGAACATTTGCCCAGTGTCGAGACCTATGTCCGGCTCGACGGGCTGGGCTTTTTGCAGCGGCGCGGCCGTCAACACGCACACTTTAGAAACTTCTGGGTTGACGATTTGGAGTACGCGAAGCTGCCGGCGAATGATCCGCTGCACGCGGACCGCGACCACAATTCCGTCATCTCTTTTTACAACTACTCGCCGTGGTCGCCGGTCTACGGCTTGCCGCCGGTGATGCCGGCCTGGAACGCGCTGGCCTTGAACACGCTGGTCGCCGAGTACAACCTGCAATTCTTCGGCAATAACGCGATTCCCGATTACGCGGTGATCCTTGACGGGGAATGGGAAGACGCCGCCGATCAGGCGATCGAGGAATACTTCCGGACGCGGATCAAAGGTAACGCCCACTCGACGATGGTCTTGCAGTCGCCGCAGGGCGGCAGCGCTAAGTTCCACAAGCTGACCGGCGACAACGCCAAAGAAGGATCGTTCCGGTTGTTACGGCAAGACTGCCGCGATGAGATCTTGCAGGCGCACGGCGTGCCGCCACAAAAGATCGGCATCGTCGAGACGGGCGCGCTGGGAGGGAACGTCGGCTCGGAGCAGATCCGCGACTACGGGCAGCTCGTACGGCGCGGGCAGGAACGTTGGGAAGCCGCGATCGAGGCGCTGATCGAGCGGCGCGGTCTGACGAATGTCTCGTTTAGCTACGAGCCGTACGACACCGAAGACGAGAAGCTGAACGCCGAGATCGACAAGACTTATATCGACGCGGGCGTGGTTGAACCGGATGAGGTTCGCTCGACGCGGTTCCCTCAGCTTGGAGAGCGGCCCGTGGACTCGCGGCGGGAAGACCCGGCGACGAAGTTTGAGAAGTCGATTGCGGGCCTCCAGCGGTCGTTGTTCCCGGAGGTGGCCGAATGAGCCTGTCACGCGCTCAGTTCGCCGCCGTACGCAAGTACCTCTTCGTCGCGACGCAAGTCGCTCTCCTGAAGGCGGAGCCCCGGCGGTTCGACCGTGAATCGGCCGCCGGGCCGTTGGCCGCCGATACCGAGGAGTGGTTTGTCGAAGGCATTGAAGCGCTGCTGGCGCACCTGGAGGCGACTGATGGGTTTGAGGCGATCCGCAATCATGTCGCGGTGCAACAGCCGGAAGTCCAGAAGGCCGGTCTTGAGAAGGCTCTGACGGATGCCGACCGGGCGTTGATCGAGCGTTTGCTTGCCGGACTCGGGTATTTGGAAGACTCGCCGAAACGCGCCGCCGAGTTGATGGCCGAGCATCCGGTAGCGACATTCGAGGCGGCGGCGGAACATGCACTGACGAACCTCGGTCTGGCGGGTATCGACTTCGAGTTGAAGAACCCGGCGATCTTGGAGGCGTTGCGCGGGCGAAGTTCAGCGGCAATCTTCGCGGGCCGAAACGGTATCGACGACGCGATGGACACGATCGTCCGCAACTTCTTTGATCTCGGGAGCAACCCTTTTGACGACGCGCTGTTGGCGGATCTCGAGAAGTCGCTGAAGTTTGACGCGCGCTGGAAGGCCAAGCGCTTCGCGCTGACCGAAACGGGGATCTCCGCCGAGACGGCGCAGATCGAGACCTACCGGCGCAACGGCGTCGAGCGCAAACGCTGGAACATCAACGGCGTAAACACGCGGGCTTCGCATCAGGCGCTGAACGGCGTGATCAAGACGACCGGCGAGAAGTTCGATGTCGGCGGCAACCCCGGCGATCACCCGCTGGACCCGGCGCTGCCGGCGGAAGAGATCGTCAACTGCAAGTGCTGGCTTTCGCCGGTGATCGACGACGAGTTCGAAATCGCGCCTGAGAGCGTCTGGAGGGGCGAGTGACCCGATTCCACGGCATAGCCGTCCCGGGACGATTTGGGACGGGTTTCCGGCGAAAGGCTTGGGTATCTGAGCGATGAGCGCGGCGATGAAAGCAACTTCAGGGGGCAAGAGCGCTTGGGCGGCGACCGTCGCCGTCGAGAAGTCCGACGTCGAGCGCGGCATCGTCTGGGGTTTCGTGTCGGTCGCCGACAACACGGATTCGGACGGCGAGACGATTCCGCAAGCCGAGCTTGAGGATGCCTTTTATCGCTTCATGGAGGCTTACTACGACGGCCAAGCGGAAGTTTTTGAGAACCACGAGGCAGAGGCGGCGGCGGTAATCGTCGAGAGCGCGCTGATTTGGATGGCGGGACACCTGCGTTGGTGGGTCGGCGTGAAGTTGCGCTCGGAAGAGTTGCGGGAGTTGGCGCGGAACGGAGAAATCACCGGGTTTTCGATCGGTGGTACGGCGGAGCGGGCGGAGGGTTGATCTTGATTGGGCTGACAAAACGGAGGAAAGAATGCGATTTCTAGCGAAGCGGTTTGTTCTTGTGATGGTCCTGGCGTTGATCGCTGGGCAAGGAATGCAGGCGGCGTTTGTCGGCTGCGAGTGGTTGAGCGTTCCCGGCGGCGGCCGACAGCGCGTCTGCGACGACGTGACGGCGGCATGGAAGCAGGGCGACCCGGCGATGGTTCGCGGATTGTTCGCGGAAGGGCCGGCGGGGCGTTGGTGGTTGCTGAGCATCGGCATTCCCGAACCGTGGAAGTCATTCGATGAGAAGCCGGTTGACCCGAAGGCGGAGCTGGCGACTGAAATCTATGGTCCTAGGCCGGCGATGGGTCCGAAATTCCACGGCAAGGACGGCAACGCGCGATGGCAGGCCGCAAAGATCAAGTGGGATCAAGACCAGGGTTTCCTGGTCGCGCTCGGGTTGCCGCCGACGCTGGACGCGCGAACGGTACCAGGGGTTGGAGATCCGAAGTCGACGCCGCCGATCTTACTGGCTCGCGTCGTTCTCGAGAACGCCGAGGAAACGGCGCAGGCGTGGGGCTTGGGTGAGCCGCTGTACTACTCCCGAGTCAACCGCCGAGTTTCCCCGGAAGTCCTTTCGGACGAAGACATCGACAGGGAGGTCGACCCGCGCTTCGATCACTTTTCACCGGAAGGGAATGTTGAATACGTCGTACGCTTCCGGTCTCCAATGGTCGGCGGGCCGGTGCAGTTCCGGGTTTCTCAAATGGTCACGGCGATGCACCTCATGATTGCCGGCTGGCAAGCGAAGCTGGAGCGGTCGGGGATTCCACTGCCGATCCGGCGTCACCCATTCTTGCGCGGGGAGTGAACCGGATGAGGGTTACTCATGGCGACATCGCGATTGCGTCGACGGCAAGCCAGTCGGACGTGATCCGGCTCGAAGGCAAGAATCTACTCGGGCTCCATTTGCCGGCGGCTATCGACGGCGACGCCGTGCGTTTGCTGGTGAGTGCCGACGATGGCGCTACGTTCGAGACGTTTGCCGATTACGAGCGTCCAATCGCGGCCGGCCGCTACATCGATTTCGACCCGGCGCGCGCAACGGGCGTCTCGATTTTCAAAGTCGAGACCTTGACCGCGAGTGCCCCCCAAAACCAGCTCGCCGCGCGAGCGCTGCGCGGCGCTTATCGCGAGGTCGAGTAGGTGGCGACCAAGCTCACCAATCTGCAGTTGAGCGAGTTCTCAATTCTGCACGGAAAGCAGCCGGCCAACCCGGGTGCGACGACTTTTGTCTACAAGGCAAGAACACAAACGGAGGAGGGCAAAGCTATGAAGTTCATTGAGCTGATGAAGGCGGTGTTGAAAGCCTTGGGCGAAAAGGCCGAGGACACCGCGATTGAGAAAGCGGCCGGAACGGTCAGCACTGACGTAGAAGTGATCGACGCCGTAAAGGCGACGCTCAAAGCCTTGGGTGTGGAGGCTGAAGAGGTCGCAATCGAAAAGGCGACACGCACTGTGCAAGCCGATTCGACGTCCAATCACACCTACAAGGACGTGCTTGTCGAGACGGTCGACGGCGGCTTGGGTGTGGTCGAACAGTCCGACGACGCGGCAAAGAAAGCGGCGGGCTCGGGCGAAGGCGGCGACGTCGCCGTCGTAGTCGGCGCGGCGGTTTCGAAGGCCGTTGAACCGGTCACGGATTCGCTCAAGAAATTGGGTGAGCGCGTCGACAACCTTGAAACGGAACCGAAGGGTTCGCAGGTGGTGAAGTCCATGGCGCATATCAGCGTTTCGTCGAACAGCGGCGATCAGAAGTTCCCCGAGTTCGCGAAGGCTTTGGCTGGCGCGGCCGGTCTGACGCCGGGTCAGAAGCTGTCGAAGGCCGCGATCGTCACCGCCGATTTTGGCGCGATTGGCATTATCGACCAGGAGGCTACGGAGTTCATCGACTTAGTCGTCGACGAGTCGGCGTTGCTCAGCGCGGTTCGCCGCCACGACATGAGCGCGCCGACAGTGAAGATCGACAAGATTGGCTTGAATGGCAAGGTCTTCCGAAAGGGCGTGGAGGCGGTCGATCCAGGTGAGACGGCGAACATTTCAGCGCCGACTCAGATCGTACTGAGTTCGAGCGAAGTGATCGCCGTCGCGAGGGTGTCGGATGACACGCTCGAAGACAACATCGAAGGCGATGCGTTCGTTCAACACTTGCTGCGGATGGTCGCCGCCGCCGGCTCGAACGAACTGGAAGAGATGGCGATGTACGGCGATACCGGCGTGGCCGATCCAAACGGGATTCTTGATCTGACCGACGGTTGGAACAAGAAAGCCCGCGCGGCGGGAGCAAACATCGTGGACGCGACTTTGGACGCCGATCGATTCTGGCCCGGCGCAAACGGCGTGAAGGCTTCGAAGCTAATCAAGGCGCTGCCGACGAAGTTTCGCACGAACCGCCAGAATCTGCGGTTCATTCAGCACCCGGACATCTACCTCGACATGAACGATGTGCTCGGCGGGCAGGGCTCGGGTGAGGCGTTCGCCGCGATCACCGGTATCAAGGATGTTCCGACCAAGGGCATCCAGAACTTGCAAATGCCGCTGATGCGCACGGATGAGGGCGCCGGTACGGATGAAACGATGATCTGGCTGACCGATCTTCGAAACCTGATCTTGGGCGTGCAGCGCCGCATCACGATCGAACCCGACCGTCAGCCGCGCTTGCGGGCGACGGATTGGGTGATCACGATGCGGCTCGACGTGCAGATCGAGGAATCGAGCGCGATCGCGATCTACGACAAGGCGGCGGTTCAGGCCTAATCGGCTGACGACGATGAATTCGGGGCGGCCTGAGTGCCGCCCCGCACCCAATCCAACCAACAACAGGAGAACAAGAAATCATGGCGAAGAAAGCAGTGAAGAAAGCAGCGAAAAAGGTAGCCAGTAGGCCGCCGACTCGAAGGACGGCCAGGCCCGCTACGGCAGCTCCAGCGGCTCCGGCCGAAGCGACAACGGCGGCAACAACGGAAGTGACTGCGCAGGCAGACGGGCCGGTGTTCGTGGTCTATCAGAAGCAAGCGGGCTCGTACAACGTGCCGGGCTACCGCTTTAATTCTTTTGAGGCGAAGGCTTGTGACCCCGGCGTCGCGGCAAAGCTGCCGGCGGAATACTGCAAGGTTCACAAGACCGAAGAGGCGGCGGCAAAAGACGCGAAGGCGTTGCGCGACGCCGCGATGGGACGCAAAAAGTAGCGAGCGATGGCGGCGACACTCAACAGCATCCTTCCCGCGTCGGGCAACCCCGGCGACCTGGTCACCTTGGACGGTACCGGGTTCGTCATCGGCGCGGTGGTGGTCTTTACGAACCCCGGCGCGACTACGATCAACGCGAAGAAAGTCACGTTCGTTGACGCGAACACGATCACTTGCGTTGTACCGGAGTTCGACGGGATCGCCGAGGTGCTGTCGGTTGTCGTCGCCAATCCATCAGAGGCAAATTCGAACGCCGTCAATTTCGCACTAAACGAGTACCCGGTGATCACAACGCAACGGCCCTTGGTTGGGTTGCAGGCGTTGAAAGACGGACTCGAAATGATCGACGGCTCGGACGCGGCGACGGACGCGCACTTGCGGGAGTTGATCCGAGCGGCCAGCGCTCAGATTGAAGGCTACTGCGGCCGCGAGTTTCGGCGTGAGGTTTTCGCGGATGAGTTGTACGACGGCGATGGGAGCTCGACTCTATTCTTGCGCTCGACGCCGGTGCTGTCGGTATCGGCCGTGTCGATCGACGACGTCGCGGTCGACTTAGCCGAGATCAAGACGTATCCGAGGTTGATCGGGTTCGAAGACAGTTACGAGTACGTCGCGCGGCTCCGGAGTTTTCGGAGGCTATTCCCATGCGGGCGTCAGAACGTCAAGGTCAGCTACGCGGTGGGCTATGACGAAGTGCCGTCGGACATCGCGCAGGCTTGCGTGTTGCAGGTGGCTTACCTCAAGAACACGTCGAACAAACGCGGCATCGAATCGGACACGTTCCAAGACGCCGGCGTGACAACGAGTTGGTCGCATCGCGAGTTGGACCCGGCGGTGAAGAGTATTTGTTCGCGCTATCGCGCGACGCGGATGGCGGTTGTCTGAGATGGCTAGCCAATTCAACATCGGCTGGGAAGACCCACGGAAGGTGGTGGTCGACTTTACACGGCTGCTCGAAGCGCACGGCAAACGGTTCCCCGAAGCCGCGAAACGATCGGTTCGCAAAGGAACTTTCGTATTACTTGCCGACGTGCAACGCAACATGCCGCGCGTGACATCGACGGCAGTGCGGTCGTTGACTGCGAGGGTCCTCGAATCAGGCGACGTGATCGAAGGCACGGTCGGCACGCACATCAAGTACGTGATCTACCTGGAGCTCGGCACGGGACTGTTCGGGCCGAAGAAAAAGGTGATCGTCGTTAACGCCAAGAAAGGCAAGGCGCTTTTCTGGGGCGCGTTCGATAAAGACGGCAAGCCGGTGTTTCGGCGGACCGTCCGCATTCGCGGCATGAAGGCGAAACGCCCGTTCGGGCGGGCTGTTGAATCGTTTGCACCCAGGTTTGCTCGGCTGATCGAAAAGGAGCTCGAAAATGGCTGACCGGCTTAGCGATCTAGAGGCAGCGATTCTCGCCAAGTTACAGGCGGACCCTGTTCTCGCCACGTCTGTAAAAACTTTCGAGGCGGACATTCGCGAGGCTGTCTTCGCGGGTGAACGGCTGACAAAGGGATTTCGAGGCGGCGAATTGCCGGCGGTCGGCGTGAGCGCTCAACTCTCGGCCCCGACGTCACGGCCCGTTGCGGCTTCGGAGGTCGAGTGGACGATTCCGGTTGCGGTAGCTTGCGTCGCCCGGAACCGCAATAAGAACGCGGCGATGGCGGCCGCGCGAGAAATCCAGGACCGCGTAGCTGCGGTCTTCAACGCAGCGCGGGCTTCGGCCGGACAGTTCGCCGTCAATACCTGCGTACGGGGCGACCTTTCGACGCCCGCGTACGTGATCGAGGAAGAGCCTTACAACTTCGGCATCGCTTCAGTCGAGGCCGTGATCATTCAATTCGCACCCTTGGAGGTAAGCTAGTGTAGTGCGCCATAAATAATGTAACTTATAGTATCTTCGTGTCGCCTTTACTAGTAGAAGGCACACGGATGCGAAGAGCAGAGCCAGTCCCATTGACGCAGGAGCAGCGTAGGCAGTTGGAGCGCTACGCGAACGGTCGTCGGGTCGCTGTTCGTCTGGCGTTGCGAGCCAGGATCATCGTGCTCGCCGCCGACGGTCTTGAGAACAAACGGATTGCCGCGCAGCTGTCGGTCTCGCGTCAGTTGGTGGCGCGCTGGCGAAGCCGTTTTCTTGAATCCGGCGTCGCCGGCATCGAAAAGGACGCCCCGCGGCCCGGCCGTAAGCCCGCCATCTGCTCCCCAACAGTGCAACAGATCATCCACAAGACGACCCGCGAAACGCCAGCCAACGCCACCCATTGGAGCCGCCGCACGATGGCCGCCGCGGTCGGCGTCAGCGCCTCCACCGTGGGTCGCATTTGGCGCGCCCACGGCCTCAAGCCGCATCGCGTCAAGACCTTCAAACTCAGCAACGACCCGCGCTTCGCCGAAAAACTCGACGACATCATCGGACTTTATCTCAACCCGCCCGAGCATGCCCTCGTTCTTTGCCTCGACGAGAAGTCACAGATTCAAGCCCTCGACCGCACCCAGCCCGGCCTGCCCCTGAAAAAGGGACGCGGCCGGACCATGACCCACGACTACAAACGCAACGGCACAACCACCTTGTTCGCCGCGCTCAACACGCTCGACGGCTCGGTGATCGGAACCTGCATGCCCAAGCACCGCCACCAAGAATGGCTGCGCTTCTTGCGCTTGCTTGAAAACCAGACCCCCAAGGACAAGCAGATCCATTTGATCGTGGACAACTATGCCACTCACAAACACGCCACGGTGAAACGCTGGCTGCAGCGCAATAAACGCTTCCACGTCCATTTCACGCCCACCTCAGCGTCGTGGCTGAACATGGTGGAGAGGTTCTTCCGAGACCTCACCGATAAGCGCATCCGCCACGGTGTCTTTCGTAGCGTCGGCGAACTCACCACCGCCATCGAAGACTACATCGCTCGACACAATCAGCAGCCCAAGCCCTTCATCTGGACTGCTACCGCTTCCGACACCCTTGAGAAGGTCAAGCGCGGCAAAGCCGCTCTTCTTAAGGTTCAATCTGATTGACGCACTACACTAGATGCCCTTTTCTATTTCTGGAGGTTGGCGCGCCTTTTCGCTTCTGATTCAGACCGCGATCGGCGTCGCTCAACCCGTCGATACTTTCTTGCAATTCTCGGGTGACCCGGCCGAGCCCGAGCCCAACCAACTCTTCATGAACGATGAGGAGGTGAACGGCGAACTTGTCGCCGACCGTCACAAGCTGGTCAACCGCAAGCTGGAGTTCAACCACTCGCAGAAGGCCACGCCGCACGCGGTGGGGTTGTTCGCCGCGATGGTGCTCGGCGAGGACACGATTTCATTAGTCGAGGTGGGCGTCCATGAGCACCTGATGAAGCTCAACAAAACGGTGGAGATGCTCTACCGCACGATGGACGAAAACGACGGCGGCCGGCAGATCCAAATGCTCGGCATCGCCTGCAACAGCCTCAAGTTGAGCGGCAAGAACGACGACTTTGTCGAAATGGAGGCCGGGCTCATCGGGCGCGGCGACGAGGCGGTCAATGCCGACGGCAAGCCCTCGGATGACCAGGAAGCCTATCTCTGCTACGGCGACGTTCAGATATTCAAGGGCGGCACCTACGACGGTGTCGCGGTCACCGGCGGCACGGAGATCTCGGCTGAGTTGAAGTCGTTCAATATTGAGATCAGTAAAAACGCCGGCACGCGCTACCAGTTCGGCGATTCGAGCGGCAACGTCGGCGCGATCCGGCGCGGCAACAAGGCGGTACTGAAGTTCGAAGCCGAGATCGAGTTCGAGGACCAGTCGCACCGCAACGACATGCTGGCCGGCGCCGAGGCTGTCTGGCATATACCGATGACCGGCGTGTTGGCGGGAGCGACGGCCAGCTTCGCGGCCGACGTCGTATTGCCGCGCGTGATCTACAAGGCGGCTAAGAAGGGCGTTGACGAGGGCATCTTGAAAATCAATGGCGAGTTCGGCGTCTTGGCCGACTCGACGCACGGCCCAATCCATCTTCGCGTGGTGAACAACTTCGCGACTTCATATGCGGCGACCGCCTAGGGCGCCGGCGTATACATCCAATTCACGATTCAGGAGACCACTAGAAAATGCTCATTGAAGAAACAGTCAAAATCCCGGTCGACGCCGGCGGCGAGACCATCACGTTCGAAGTCGATCGCCCGTCGGGAGCCGCCGTGCGTTCGTTCTTGGACGCGCGATTTCGCCAGAAGGGCAAGCGCATCAAGACCGATCTTGTCGGAGCCCGCGTGGCGTTCATTTCGCGCATCCTGACTAACGTCGAGGGGCTTCAATTCCGAGACGCCGAAGGCAAGGCGCGCGATCTAAACAAGGACACCGTACTCACGGACTCCGACAAGGAAAAGTGGGCACGGATTCTCGACGAGAGGGTGATCTCGTCTTGGAAACAGTTGGTTCCAGTCAACCTGTTGTCGAGCGCCGCTCAATACTTCGAAGACGCTGGACCGGAAGACTCCGGAGACGATCTTGACTGGGGCGAAGACCAGGGAAACTAGCCAGCCGCGTCCGGGAATTTCTTGAGAGCGGCTACTTCGAGAGGCAGAACGAATGCGATGAGTGCCCGGCAAGGAAACGAGACCAAGTTGACGACGACGGCTTTTGCGGAATGTGCAAGTTCCGGCCGCTCGAAGAACGCTACGACGACGAGTTCCTTTGCTGGGTCGGCGAAAAAATGCGGCTGGTGCGGTGGATGAACGCCAACTTCCCCGCGCCGGCTGATCTTAGCTTCGAGGACTGGGAAGCGCTTGCGGTGATCAAGGAACATAACGACGCGAGACAACTGAAGGCGCTGTTTGGCGAGGCCGACGAATAAGGACCGATGGAAATCAGCCACACCGTAGAAGCAACGCTGCGAAGCCGTTATCAAAACGGCGTCGACGTGGGGATTCAGCGCACGCAGAAGACGATGCAGCAGGCGATGAACGCGATGTCGTCGGCGTCGCAGGGGGCGCGTCGCCGCGTGGTGGCCGCGTTTGAAGCGAAGCGGCGGCAAGCTCAACAACTCATGCGGGCGTTTCGCGATTTACTGAACAACTCGAAACGCCTGGACGAAATCGGCGGAAAGCTGACCAGCTTCGGACAAAAGGCGACGCTCGGCGTGACGCTGCCGCTGGTCGCGGCATTCACGTTTGCGGTTGGCGCGGCTTCGGGATTCGAAGCCAAGATGAACCAGGTCGAGGCGGTCACTCAGGCGAACGTCTCGCAGATGGCCGCGTTGAACGCGCAGTCTCGGGAGCTTGGTGCGGCTACGCGCTTTTCGGCGTCGGAAGCGGCGGCGGGTCAAGCGTTTCTCGGGCAGGCCGGCTTCAAGACAAACGAAATCATCGCGGCGATGCCGGGCTTGCTCAGCTTGGCTGCGGCGGGTCAGTTGGATCTCGCCGAGGCCGCGGACATTGCCTCGAACGTTCTATCGGGCTTTCGAGAGAACGCGGATCAGACCAACCGGGTTGCCGATATCTTGGCGGCCACGGCGGCATCGAGCAATACGAGCGTCCGTCAACTCGGGGCTGCGCTCAAGCTGGTCGCGCCGATCGCGACGGACGTCAACCTGTCGATCGAGCAGACGGCGGCGCTGGTCGGGTTCCTCGGCAACGCGGGGCTGCAAGCGACGGTTGCCGGCACTTCGTTACGCGGCGCGATCGCGGCGTTGCTCGATCCCTCGGATGAGGCGCGAGCGATCTTCAAGCGCCTTGGTGTGGAGATTACCGACCAGTCGGGCAACCTTCGGAACCTGATCGATATTTTTGGCGATTTGGGCGAGGCCCAGGCCGGGCCGACCGACCTGGTGAAGGTATTCGGGCGCGAGGTCGCGGCGGCGGCAAGCATTCTGTCGAACGCGGGCGGGCCCGCGCTTCGCGACTATGCGAAGCAACTTCAAGCAGTCGAGGGATTTTCGAAGCGTTCGGCCGACACGATCAGTAAGGGCCTCACCGGCTCGTTTACTGAGTTTGCTTCGGCGGTCGAGGGCTTGCAGATTGCGCTGGTTTCGAGCGGCATCGGCGTACTTCTAGAAGAAATCGTACGCGCGGCGACGGATGTCATCCGAGCCATAAGCGAGTTGCCCGATCCGGTGCTAGCGGCGGGTGCTGCGTTCGGACTGTTCGCCGGTTCGATTGGACCGTTGTTGATCGGTATCGGAAAGCTGCTGCCGTTGCTGGGGAGCGGGGGCTTGCTGGGTTCGCTGGGGGCTCTGATTCCGCAGCTCGGCGCGGCTACGGCCGCTGCGACCGGCTTCCAGCTAGCGACCGTAGGAATCGCAACGTTCTTCGTCGGTGCTTTCGCAGCGGCGATCGCCGTGACGCTGCAGAATCTCAAGGACCTCAAGGAAGAATTCCGGGTTCAGGCCGAGGTTGCGCAGTTCGTTAACGACCTCAAGAGCGTCGGCGTGGAACTCGAGAGGGAAGCCGACGAGGGATGGGCGGAGTACGAGCGTCGCGTCCGGCAGACAGCGGAAGCTCTTGAGCTTCAGGGCGCGACCCAAGGCCGAGTCTCCCGAACATTCGACGAAACCGGGCGACAGTTGGCGGAGCAACGAAACCTAGGAGAGTTGGCTGCGCTTGCGGCTCAAGGTAATGCCAGCGCGATGAACCTGCTCAAACAAAAGATGGAAGGCGTAAACCAAGCGTTCGACGACGGCCTGCCTAAAGTGCGGCTGATGGCGGAAGCACACGAGGTCGACGCCGAGGCGGCGAAGCGGGCGGCTGCGGCCAAGGTGCTGCTCGCACGGCAGACGGCGGCATTCGCTCAACTACAAGCCGAACTCAACGACCGTGAACCTCGTAGCCAGGAAGCGCAGGCTGCGATTCAGCTTGAGCGTGACCTGCGGCGAATTCAGAATTTGACGCTTTTCAGCGAAGAAGCGCGCAACGTGGCGCGGCTAGCGGCGGAGGAATCATTCAACCGGCGCATCGCGGCGATTCGAGCCGAAAAGGCGGATGTCGAACAAGCGGCGGCGGCTGAGCTCGTCCGTAGCGAGCAAGCGGCTTCGGCGGCGGTCGAACGCAGTCTGACGTTGCAACGCAATTCGGCGCTTGATCTCTTCACAACGATCGAGGATCTGAGCGAAGTGCGGCGTCGCGCGGCGGCGGAGGCGTTGCGCGACTTGCAGTTGCTCGAAGCGGCATTGAGCGGCGCGGCCGGGCCCGAGCTGCGCGACGAAGCGCTACGGAACTTGCCGCCATTGATCGCGGCTGTCGAGACGCGCATCGCTGAGTTGAACCGGGCGAAGTTTTTGACGCCTGCGCAGGTCGCCGAGCTGGCAAAACTGGAAGACACTTTCAAGGGGCTGAATGAGTTGGACATTAGCGGCTTCCAGCAGGTATCGCAGACCGTCGTCGGCATCGGACGAAAGCTGATGGAGAACTTCGGAAACCTTTGGAGCGACTTCTGGGCAAATATGGTGGACACCCAAAAGAGCGCGGGCAAGTTGCTCTTAGCATCGGTGCTTAACTTGATCGCGCAAGAGATCAGGGCCCTGGCGGTTTCTCTAGCCATAAAGGCGGCGGCGCACGCCGCCTCTCTGAACTTCTTGAAGGCAGCGGCGTTTGCGGCCGGCGCTGCCGTCGCCGCAGCCGGAGCGGGAGCCTTACAAGCGAAGGCGCGATCTTTGGCGGAGTCGGGCGATCAGTCATCCGCCGGCGGTGCACAACCGTTTAACCCCGGAATTTCGACTGGCGGCAGTTCCTCGAGTAGTGCCGGCCTTGACGTCGGCGTGTCGGGCGGCCCGC
This sequence comes from Bryobacterales bacterium, assembly GCA_965247305.1. Taxonomy (GTDB): domain Bacteria; phylum Acidobacteriota; class Terriglobia; order Bryobacterales; family UBA6623; genus CATQHP01. Next base: position 8,070,879 of record OZ252030.1, read on the forward strand.
AGAATGCGGGCGAGGCGCGGACGATTCGGCGGCCGCCGCAAGTGATGGAAGTCCGGCTCAAGTTGGATCGCGGGATTATTGCCGAAGAGATCCGCAACGACGTCGACAACAGCGGGCCGATCAGGGGCATATTGCAGACGGTTTAGGTCATGGCAGACTTCCCCAGCCTCAACCCCGACTACCCGGTCACGGAAATTCCGGCTGATCCCGACGTGCTGATCTCTCGCCACCGCGACGGGTCGCAGCAGCGCAGGCTCAGAGGCGCGGGACCGAAGCGGCGTTGGGGCGTCGGTTTCGGTACGGCACTGCCGATGCCGCAATCGGAACGCGATCAGATCGACGCGCACTATCAAGGCCAGAACGGTAGCCTGACTGCGTTCAATTGGACTCACCCGGAGACCACGGAAGTAATTCTGGTGATCTACGTTCGTCGGCCGACGTTCACTCACGTCGGCTTCGATTTGTACTCGGTTGATGTCGAATTCGAGGAGGTGGCCGCGTGATCACCGTGACGCCGGAATATCTGACCGCGCTCGAGGCCGCCTCGAATCAGCCGCTCGACGTCTACGAATTGCAATTGGACTCGGGCACGCTGTTTCTTTCGACCGAGGCGATCACCTGGGGCGGCAACGTCTACCAGCCGTGGGTGACTGGACGCTCGTCGGTCAGGCGGCATATCGGACAGCAGTTCGACGGCATGACATTGACCATCTCGAACGTCGATACGAACGCCGCGCAAGCCTTTCTCGCCGAAGAGATCGAGGGCCGCAAGTTCACAGCCCGCAAGATCATGCGCGACGTGACGAACGACTCGCTGGTGATCTTCAGCGGCGTCATGAAGCGGATCTCGAAGATCGACGAGCGCGACATTGTGATCGAGGCCGCGCAGTTGCTCGGCAGCATCCAGCACGAAATACCCGCGCGGCATTTTCAGTCGACCTGCCCGTGGCTTTTCAAGGGCACCGAATGCGGCTACGCAGGCCTGGAACTAGAGTGTGACCGCTCATGGTCGCGCTGCTCTGAGTTGCTGAACACGGAGCGCTTCGGCGGCTTCCGATTCGTGCCTCATTCGGGCACATTCGCCTATGAGGAAACGGTCCGTAAGCGGTTCTTGCTGTTCTTTTCACGCAACAAAAAAGTACGCCGAGCGGCTGCTTACACTTCCGTTGACGACACTCCAGCCGACACCCCGCTGGCGGTCTGCTATGGACGCACTGAGTTGGCTGGAATTGTGATCCAGCACGTCGATACGGGCACGGAAACAAAAGCGCTCGTAGCTTGGTCGATCGGTCCCATAGTCGACGTTAAGGATCTTCGAATCGGCAGTGGCCTAGTAGCCGACAACCTGACGCACATCGGGCAAATCGGCGGCGTCGGAACGCAGACTGTCGACCCTCGTTTCCCGCAAAGCTACGAATACAACTTGGTTGCCTACTCGGGCATAACGATCGAATCGGACGCGCAAGTCGCCGACGCGGCTCCGAACCTGGTCGCGGTGGTGCAAGGACAGCAAGTCAGGCACTTCGATGCGCTGGGAGTCTTCACGGTTTTCCAGTGGACGGATAACCCGGTCTGGAATGTGCGCGACCTGATGCTGCTGCCGATCCATCAGGGCGGCATGGGCATCCCCAACGAAGAGTTCGACGATGTCGTCAATTTCGCGACGTCGGCCTATTGCGACGAACTCATATCGAACACGACGAACGATCAAAAGATTTTTCTACCCGACGGCGGCTTGCCGGACGGCTTGGTGCAGGGCGTCACCTATAAGCGCTATCGATCGACCGGCGTTGACGGACTAGCGCCGCTCGTGGACGGGCCGTACTCAACTTTTCAAGTCGGTGTAGACGACGACACCAGCCGCACACCGACCCCGGTCAACATGCGCCGCTTCACCTTGAACGGCGCGGTTGTCTCGCAAGAGCCCGGCGTCGACGTGCTGTATGAAAAGATGTTTCCGGCGTTTCGGGGCTACCTCACTTTCTCGAAGGCCGGCAAGATCCAGATCCGCTGCGAGCGCCCGAATCCGAATACCGTCTACACGTCGGCCGCGATCGCCGGTGCGACCGATCATCTCTGTAGCGACCCGGCGCAGTTCGCGGTCGGCGACCTTGTCTTGCTGGGACCCCACACCGTCAACGCCGAGGTGCTTAAGGCCGACCAGGTGCTAGGCGATCGCATTGTGACGGTGCCCTGCGCCTTCCCGCACGCGATCGGCGAGGAACTCTTGCAAGTGTCGATGGCCTTCACGGACTCGAACACCGTCGGGAAGATCGAATATCCGCTCTCCGGCCGGCAGTCGTCGGTCAATCGCGTCACGGTCAAATACATCGACGCGCCGAACGGCTTTACCGCCGACGAGCCGCTGCGGATCAACGATTTCGACAACCAAGGCGAGACTTCACGGATCAACAACGAAGACGTCGACGGCTCGATGATCGATAGCTATTTTCAGGCTTGGCGCATCGGACAATGGCGGCTGGCACGGAATCGATCGCTAGGCCGGTTCATCAACTTGCGGGCGGACATCAAGGCCTCGTTGCTCGAAATCGGCGACGTCGTCGCGGCCTCGACTAGCGAACACGGTTTGCAGGCCGTTCCGTTTCGAGTTGAGGAACTGACCTACCTCGAAACCGACGAGCTGGAGATCACCGCGCGGCTCTACTTGACTGGTGTCTACGACGACACAGCGCCGCAAACGACAGTGAAGGTGCCGGGCGTTTTCTCGGGAGGCTTACAGGCGGCCGACGTGACCGGATTCGCGGCTTCGGAAGACCCGGCGATCCAGCCCGACGGCACGGTGCTCTCGCGAGTGACGGTATCGTACACCGAACCGGCGCGGGGTAGTTTTGCTGCTGTGAAGATCTACGGCCAGAACCTCGACACGACCGAGACAAACGGCTCAGGCAATCCGACGGAGGCTTGGCGGCTGATCACGACGATTGATAAGGGCGCGGGCGCGGCGGCGCGGATCTTGCCGTTGATGGCCGTGACCGGCTTGGCGATGCGTTTGGCCGCTGTAAGTTGTTGGGCTGAAGGGCAGAATCCGATCGCCGGCTCACCTCAGGCTGAAGTACTGCTCGACGGCAAACAATCAGCCCCGGCCCCACTTTCGGGACTGCATTGCCAGATCGTCACGATGGGCTTGGTACTCGGATGGGATGAATCACCCGAGCCCGATGCCTATCGGCACCTGATGTATCACACAGGTGATCAGGTACCCTTCGCTCTCAAGCAAGAACACCGCATTGCGGCGATCCCGGCCGGGCGCGGAGTGAGTGCCGGCCGACAGCGTTTCGAGTACAGGCAAGTGGTCTACGCGGGAACTTCGAACGGGACCACGGTCACGCTGCCGGGCACGCCCTTCAAAGTCGATCAACTGTTGGTCGAGACGGCTGCGGCGGTCTTCAGCGGCGTCAGCTTCCGCTTTCTGGGCAGCGGATCTGTCCATTCCGTCGTGAGCAATACGGAGAGTGTCGTGACATTTGCGGCCGCTTCGATTCCAGTAGGCGAGATCGAGATGGTCTTCGCGGGCGAACAGCAGTTACACGTCTCGGCCGAGGACACTTCGGGCAACGAGAGCGCATCGGCGACTTTCCCGGCATGCGTTCCTTACGCACCCGACGGAACGCCCGACGAGGACGTGCCCGACCCTGAAGGGTCAGCTTCGGTCGGCAATTTTGGCTGCTGGTGGCGTACAGGCATCCTGAGCGGAAAACCTGGTTATCTGCTGATTTGGGGATCGGCCAAGGGTGAAGATGAGACCGAGACGGATTTCGCGTTAGCGAAGCGCCGGAACATCTATGGCATTGCGGAGTACGAGGTCGAGGTCACGTATTCCACCGACGGGAACCCCCTCAACAGCCAGTTGCACTACCAGACATTCCAAGCATCGAATGCCGAGGAAAATTATCTTCAAGACCTCGTGATTCCGCCGGTGCGTTGGTTGCACTGGCAGTATCTGGGCGAGGTCGCGCTAGACAACAGGGCGATCCACGGCGTGCGGATTCGCCCGCGCAATTCGTGGGGATGGGGCGATTTCATCGCCGCATTCGGCTTTGCCTTGCCGCCTGGCGCGATTCAATGGACAGGATTCGCTGATCAGTCCGAAGAGGAACTTGAGACGCCGGATGTTTTGGACAAGGTGTTTCCGAATCTCGCGAAATCCGCGCAGTCGGTTGTGCGAGCTCCGGCGGCCGACGTTGAGGTCGCGGCGGCGGAATTTCGCGGCGCGGACACGACGCCCGGATTGGGTGGTCCGCCTAATCAGGGAACGGAGTTTACTCTCACTCTGGAGCAAGACGGAAGCGGCGGCCGCCGAATCACTTGGGGGCCGCTTTTCAAAGGCGTGTCAGACACTTCATATCCGGCCGATCCGCGCCCCAATCGATACACGACCTGGCGCTTCAAAGTGCGCTCGGGCGACTACCTTTGCATCGGCCATCACTCGGGGAGCCTCGTATGAAAAAGTTTCACTTCCTGTTTTTCACACTCGTTTGTGGTCTGGCGGCTCAGAACCCACACATCCTCGACGTGATCCCCTCGACCGAGGTAACACCGACCGAAGGGCAGGTCAACTTTTGGGATGCCGATTTTGGTAACCGCGCGGCGCTCAAGGCGGCGGCGGATTTGACGGTTGATCTCAATTTTACGCTGCCGACATCGCTGCCGCCTACGGTCAATTTATGTCTCGAAGTGACACCCGGCGGCGTCCTCACTTACGCGTCGGGAGCGTGCGGGACAGTGGGCGGGAGTTATTCCACGCTTGAAGACAACGCCGTTGCTTTGGCGGCGCGTTCGACCTTGAACTTTCGCAAGGGCTTTACGTTGACCGATGACGGCGTGGGCGGTAAGACGATCGCTGACGTGGCTGTGGACTCGACGCTCTTGAGTGACGCCGCCAGCGTTCGGTTGAATCTCGCAAGCGCGAATGACTGGACGGCGCCACAAGATATGCGATTCGCCGGTAATGTGCTTCCAACTCTACTGAGCACCGACAACCAGGCTGTGCAGTTGCGATTAAACACAGACGGGGGTAAACGGATCGTCGCCGGCAATGCGACTGGGACAGTCGCCGCCCAAATTCTCATGTCCGAATCGGGGCGGTTTCGGTTCACTGGGACTCTCAGCGGGACAGAGCAACGGATGGAAATCAAATCCTCCGGAGAGATTCTCTTGTACGGGCCGATGACTTTCAACACCGGCAACCTCTACGACGTCGGCACGGCTAGTACACCCGCCCACATTGGGCACTTCGGTACGTCTGTCAAGTCACCAGTGTTTGAGATTAGCGACTCGACTTTGACCGCGCATTGGGACTGGGAGTACGTGGACGCAAACACGGTCGAGCTACGAGATCCGAACGACGATCAAGTCCTGAACATCATCAACAATCTGCTCACAACACAAAATCAGCTCACGTTCGACGGTCATATCGATGCAAATCTGAGTATCGAGTCGGCGACAGGTTTCATAGTCAACACGCTCGCGGGCATCGATTCACTCTGCGCAGCCGGGCAGTATCTGTCTTCTGCCGACATCGATGGCGGAATTGCGGTGGGCGGCAGTTGTGCGTCGATAGGCTATCAAACCATCGAAAACAGTGGCTTGCCGGTCACGTCGCAGAACGTCTTAAATTTCGATGATTCGTTCTTGGTCACAAACGACGTGGTTGGCGCAGAGACCGATCTCGCTTTCAACTACGCTCGCGCAAATACCTGGACTGGAATAAATACTCATTCGAATGACATTCGCATGACCGGGGCGGGAAACGATATTGATGGTCAGTCTTCGGCTGATTTGCTTGCGTTTGTGGTCGGCGAGATTGTAACGCTCAATGTTGGCTACACGGGCAGCGCGACGGGTACCCTGACGCTACGCGAAACAGCGGGCAACACGGCAACCTTCACGCCAACGACGACGGCGCTACAGCTAGACGAGGACTTGCTGCCAAGCACGGTAGGCCTGGGACTGGGATCCGACGCGTCACCTTGGTCAATGTGGGCCGATGTACTGGAGATCGATGTTTCCCTTATTCCAGACGCTGACCTAGGAGCCAGCATCGGATCATCCACACAGCGAATCAGCAACTCTTGGCTGAACAAGATTAGCATGGGTTCTACGTTTCCGGGAGTACTTGAAGCGGAGAGCAGCGGGATTCGATTCAAGGGAGGTAATACTGGTGACGGGTTTCTAATGGACGCCGCCGGCGGCATCGAGCTGAGCGGTAACGCGAGTGGCTTCGGCGACCTTCAAACGAACGGTAGCGACATCATACTTGAATCGGCGAGTAACTTCATAGCTGCTTCTGGAAGTGTATTTCAAACTAATAGTGGAAGTGAAGCTACATTTTTAGCAGGGTCCATCTTTGCCATCCCTACGAAGGGAACCGACATCGTTTGTTCCAGTGATGCAAATCGGTTTGGCCATGGAATGTTGGTTCAGACCACTGCTAAAGAACTTCAAATCTGTATCAGCTCGACGGCCTACAAGGTCGCTCTTGTCACCCCGTTGTAAATCATGAAAAGGAAGGCACTACTACGATGATCAAAATATTAGCGATCCTGCTGCTGTGCTCCGTTGGGGCCTCGGCCCAGACCACTCCAATGACGGCTACTGTGGGCATTCCAGATGCGAAGAATGCGGAGGTTCGATCGCTTCTACAGGATTGGGTTGCGACACAGACACAGACCGTAGTGGACCCGGAAACCGGAGAGGTGGTTACATAACCCAAATACGCGAACCTCCAAAGCTTTCTCAATGCTCGATTCAAGATCGTGCTGCGTGAATCGGTCCTCAGGGCTTGTGGCGACGTACCGGCTTCCTGTCCCTCATTCTTCGCCCAACACGAGACGGCTAAGAAGGACGCGAAGACGGCTCAAGATGCAGAACTAAACGACACGCTGCGGGCGCCGGCAACACCGTAGGCGCAACGCGTCGAAAAAGGAGTGATTAAGATGAAACGGTTTTATAGTCTGTTGCTGTTGTTGACGATGGTCCCTTACGCGTTCGCGGCTGAGAGAGTCAAGCTTTCCGACGGCGACCTTGCTAGGTTGTTGCCGCCGACGGAGGCGAGCCGAACCGCTGTGTCTAAGCTGGCGATCGCGCAGCAATCGCTACGGCGTGCGTCGGACCAGTTTCAAGCCGCCCTGCAAGCCGTGAAGGATGCAGAGAAGGGGCGCTCGGATCTTCTTACCGAACTCCGTTCGGCCGCTGGAATCGCTGACGACTGTGTCTTCGACTTGAATGCTTGGGTCTGCCCGGAAGCATCAAGAGAGGCGAACAAAGAGCGCTAACCGGCCGTTTTCGATTGCGGCAGGCGCAATCGAACTTCAAAACCGAATATCCCACGTTTCGGCGCAAAGTATCCCGCGCCGCAACAGTAGGGGACAGGCAACACGAGCGTTCGTCAAAGCGGAGAGATTACGAGATCGCACGTTCCAGTCCCCGCCCGACAGTGCTTGTTCTTCCGTTTGGCTTTGTGCGCAGTCTGTGTCGTTGCCGCAACTATTGGGTTGAAGTTTCGGGGGCAGCGGGGCCACCGCCCGCCTTGGTTGGGCGGATCATTCAAGGGTGAAACTTGAGATACCAGAACGGTGACGTTGCGCTTCGCAGTACCGAGCCGCGCCGCCGTGCGGTGCGGTCCGCACGTCGCAGACAGGACCGCACCGCGAGGCGACGCGGCTCGGTACTTCAAACGGTTTCTTCCAACAAGCAGTTTAGTTGGCAGCTTGAAAAATCAAGTTTCGGGGCAGCCACACCGGTATCGTGCGTTTACGACCGGAGTCTCGAGGACGGCTGGCCGTACTCGAATTCGTGTGCTCACGAGTTAGTGCATTCGGAGTTGTCAAGCTACGCGTAGCGGACTAGCCCGCATTTCTCACCACGTGGCGAGCGAAAGTGCGTGAGAGGTGCGTCAATACGAGGCGGGCGACGGTTGGCGCGCGGAGGCGTACTTGACTGTCCGTCGAGCACTCGCGATCGAGCGCAATGAAGTAGTGGCGCACCTATCGCGTGCTTTCGCCGTCAGGTGGTGAGAAATGCGGACTAGCGGTTTAGCCCATGCCGACTCGGCGCTAAAACGTCGCGATCGGGTTGAAGGGACTGCCCGTGCCCTTAGTTACCGCCATCGGCGCGGCCGTCACCAAAAACTCCCAGCGGTTTAGGCGGGCAGCTTGCTTCCCTACGGCTTCGAGATCGAGGTTGTCGAAAATCGGCATGCCCATCGCCACCAGCACCAACTGGTGGATCGGCTGGACTACGCCTTCGACTCCCGATGGCATGACATCACTGGCGGCATCACTGCCCAAGACGGCGGCGTCGCGGTCTTTGAGCCACTTGGCGCTCGATGCATGCAAGCCGGCCGAGTTCTTCGACGCGCCCCACGCGCCGTTTTTGTCTCGCAGAGCCCAGCGGCCGGTACGGATCAGCACGACGTCTCCGGGCTGGACCTTGATGCCGGCTTTCTTTTCCCAAGCGTCAAGGTCCGCCGGATAGATGGGCGTGCCCGGTTCTAGTGATTCGACTCCTTTTAGCCGCGCGATATCCATCAAGACTCCCCGCGTGAAGATGCCCTGCTTGTAGTTGGTGATGGCGAGCTTGGGAGCACCATCCTCGGTGACATCAGCCTGAGAAAATCCGTTATAAGACTTGCCGTTGAAGGCCATATGGCACAGCGAATCCATATGCGAGTGGGCGTAGCCATGGTAGCTCACCTCGTAGGTGTCTGAGACGAATTGGCCGGGGTTGTTGAGTCCGACGTTGTTCATCGTGTGTTTGAACGGCTTCGGGTTGTCGACGGCCACCATTTTTTCGACATCGCGGGCCATCGAGACAGAGATCCCTTCGTAGACCAGCTTGACGGCTTCGAGACGCTTCTTGGGGGTGATGAGATTGTACGTCCCGAGCTGGTCGTCGTCGCCCCAGCGGCCCCAATTGGAGAGCTCGGTCATCCAAGCGTCGACATCGGCCTTGGTGGTTTTCGGCTGGGCGGAGAGACTGAAGGTGCAGAGGATGGCTAGCCCGAGTATTTTTTTCATTTCGGTAATAGCTTAGTCGATGATTGATGAATAGACCAACTCGGCAAATTTCTGGCGAAGTTTGAGCTGCCCAGCAGGACGACAAAATCTAAAAAGGTAGTTAGATATCGAAGCGGCATGGCGGTGACTGAATATAGCACCGCTTGCGCTGGACTACGATGCTTTTCCGCTGACCTGTTCGAGCAAGTCGTAGAACTCCGGGAACGAGACTGACGCGGCCTCGGCGTTCGCCATCGTGGAGGGACCTTCGGCGGCAAGGGCGGCCACGGTGAACGCCATCGCGATGCGGTGATCTCCGAAAGACTCTAACCGCGAGCCTTTGAGTTTGGCGCCGCCTTCAATGTCGATGCCGTCGTCGTAGGTCGTGATGTTAGCGCCCATGCGGCGGAGATTGTCGGCTACGGTTGCGATGCGGTCAGTTTCCTTGACCCGCAACTCGGCGGCATCGCGAATCTTCAATCCGCTCCGCGAAACTGCACCGAGGACGGCGAGCATGGGCACTTCGTCGATCACTCCGGCAGTGACAGAGCCGGCTATTTCACCGCCGGTGAGTTCAACGCCACCGCGTATGACCAGTGTTCCGGTCGGTTCACCGTCGACAGGGTCAAGATGGATCTCAATATTCGCTCCCATTTCGTTCAGAACATCGAGCAGCGCAGTTCGGGTCGGATTGAGCCCGACGCCTTCGATGCGAAGTTCAGATGCCGGCAGCAACAGCGCCGCCGCGATGAAGAACGCCGCTGACGAAAGATCAGAAGGAACTCGCAGGTTTCGTCCCAGCAGTCGCGGGCCGCCCTCGATGGAGACTGCTCCGCCTTCTACTGAAACCCGAGCGCCGAACTGGCGAAGCGCAATCTCGGAATGATTGCGAGTCTCCAGCGGCTCCACGGCGGTGGTCGTGCCGTCGGCAAAAAGGCCGGCGAACAGCACCGACGTCTTCACTTGAGCGCTCGCCATCGGAAGCTCGTACCGAATCGGACGTATCGATCCGACGCGAATCGTCAGCGGTGGGTAGGTTCCTGCACGCGCGTCAATCCTCGCGCCCATCTGCTGTAGCGGGGTCATGATGCGTTTCATGGGACGCTTCGAGAGCGATTCGTCGCCGCCGATCGTGGTTTCAAAAGGTTGCCCGGCGAGGATGCCTGAAAGCAAGCGAATCGTAGTGCCGGAGTTGCCCGCGTCGAGAGGCGCGGCGGGCGGCCGCAACCCGAGCAGTCCCACGCCGTCGATGGTAACGGTTGTTCCGTCGTGTGTGTAGGGAACGCCCATCGCGCCCATGCAAGCGAGCGTCGAGGCGCAGTCGGCACCGGTCGAATAATTCGTGATCACGCTGCGTCCCTCGGCCAGCGAGGCCAGCATGGCGTAGCGGTGCGAGACCGACTTGTCGCCGGGAAGGCTGATTGTGCCGGCGATGCGCGCCACCGGTTGAATCTCGCGGTTCATGAACTTTTCATCTTAGTTGGGGCCGCCGTTGGTGCGGATTCGCACGAGTCAGTGAAACGGGGGGTATGCCGCTACACGTAGCAACCAGTGGGGGATAAATTCTCATGGCGCTAAGGATTATGTCGTTGGTGGCGGTTGTTGGGTTGATGTTTGGCGGCCTCGCGATTTATAGCAAGACACTCGAGCCCTCAGCGTCTCCGGAGTCTGCCGCACTCGACTCACTTAGCGGGACATACCTCGACAATCTCGGCGGAAAGCTGCACGTCCAAGTAAATGAAGCCGGCCGCCTAGAAGGCTTCTACGAACACGGCGCGACGTTTGGTGAGGTGTACGGTCGCATCGAGGACAAGACGCTAACCGGGTTCTGGATGGAGAACGATTCCCCGATGACTTGCGCAAGCGAGCGACACGGCGCCGCAACCTGGGGCCGATTGAAATGGGCCTTCACTGATGACTCCGCCTTCGTCGGGATGTTCAATTACTGCGGAGCCGAACCCAGCACGCAGAAGCCCTGGAGCGGTGTCAGAATCTCCGCCCGCTAGCCCGCATTGTTCACGAGCTGACGGCGAAAGCACCCGACGGGTGCGTCATTACGTATCTCAATCTAGATACGTTGCGCTCGATCGCGAGTGCGCAACGGTCTGCCAAGTACGGCTCCGCGGGCCAGCGCGTCGCCGACGTGACAAATATTACGTCCCTGTCTCGGCCCAACTAAACAAATCGGTCTTGCCGCGCGTCATAAGCTCTCAGAAAGCACACGGTGGCCACCGGCGTTTTCGTCCAAAATTCATTGAGACGAAGAGGAGATCGTAATGCGATCACTAGTTGTTGGCACGGTTGCGGCCGGGCTTCTGGCGTTCACATGGAACGCGTTTGTACCCCACACAGTTGAAGGAGCGTCGGAAACGGCGCCAGAGATCGTCGACGTTCGACACCCCGAACCGCCGGCGACTCAATCGAACCGCACTCCCACGGAGGCGGTGAAAACAGGAATCGAATGGCTAGTGTCCGTCCAAGGCAACGACGGCGGATGGGGCCAGGATGGCGGCGAGACATCGTACGTTCGCCAGGGCGAAAATCTCGAAACCAGCGGCAATGATGTTGCCAATACCGCCGTCGCCACGTTGGCTCTAATCCGCTCAGGCCATACGCCAACGGAAGGCAAGCACAGCAACCATACAGCGAGCGGAATTGAATTCATCCTACGTTCAGTGGAGGCAAGCACTGAAGACGGCCTCGCCGTGACGAAGGTCACCGGCTCTCAGATTCAGCGCAAACTGGGCCCCTACATCGATACGTTTTTGACCTCTCGCCTGTTAACTGAAATCGAGGGCAAGATGGGCTCAAGCAAGATGAATCAACGTGTCCACTCGGCGCTCGAAAAGTGTCTCCGCAAGATCGAGGCGCATCAGCAAGAGGACGGCAGCTGGAACATCTCCGGCGGCTGGGCGCCGATTCTCGGCACCTCACTGGCATCGCAGAGCTTGGCGGTGGCGAAAAAGCGCGGCTTCCAAGTCGACAGAGATGTCCTGGCCAAAGCTGACAAGTACAGCGAAAACATCGCCGTCCAGTCCGCCGGCGGAGTCGGCCGCGGGTCAGGCGGAGGAGCCTATTCGAGCCGACCGGTCGACTCCGGTTCGGCGGGTGTTGATCTATACCGCGACTCGCAGATTCTCGAGCAGCTAAGCCGCAACAAAGACAAACGGCGCGAAAACGCACAGGCGTTGCGGCAAATCGAAGCGAAGCTAAGCGATTCGAGCTTTCAAGCGGGTTTCGGTTCTATGGGTGGTGAAGAGTTTTTCTCGTACCTAAATATTAGTGACAGCCTGCACCGCTCCGGTGGCGACGAGTGGAAAAAGTGGAATGGCAATATCACGACGAAGTTGACCCGCTTGCAGAACCGTGACGGCTCGTGGGCCGGCCACCACTGCATTACAGGACGTGTTGCCGTCACGAGCGCGGCAGTGCTCACTTTGCAGGTCGACGAACAAACGGTCGAGGAACTGTAATTGCTCGTCCGACTGTTTCTTGCGGCGTTTGCCGCGTTTCATCTGGGCTGCGTCGCGAGTTCGACGCAGCCCGAGATTCATTCTCCAAAACGGGCTGTCAGTCGCGCCGTCGACTATCTATGGTCGATTCAGGGTCCGGACGGCGCCTGGCGCAGCGAGACCTACGGCTTGCTCAACGGCGGTGAGTCGATGACCGCGTTCGTGTTGAACACGCTGCTCGATAAGCCCTCCAGTGGGCACGAGGCCGATGTCGATCGGGCGTTGGATTTTCTGGAATCACGAGCGAGAGTCGACGGAGCCCTGGGAATGAGCGACCTCGCGATGCCCGATTATCCGAACTACGCGACGGCGATGGGGCTGCACGCATTTCTCAAGGCCGGGCGAGATGAGCATCGCGAGCGCATGGTCCGCTGGCTGTTGGGTCAGCAGTTCACCGAACAGAATGGCTGGTCTCGCGACGATGCCGCCTACGGCGCATGGGGCATGGGGGGCGCGCGGCGACATCCGCCCCATGCCGGGCACGTTGATCTTTCGATGACGCGGCACGTTTTAGAGGCTTTGGCGGCCGCCGGAGTTTCAGCGGGTTCAGAATCGTTCTCGAAGGCCCGCGTGTTCGTCGAGCGCTGCCTCAATGAAGACGGCGGCTTTCAATTTTCCACCGTCGTCGATGAGGCAAACAAGGCCGGTCCCAGGCGGAGCTACGGGACCGCCACGGCCGACGGTCTACGAGCCATGACTTTACTAGGTTCCGCTGATGCCTCGCGAGAGTGGCTCTGGGATCATCACGTGCCAGGAATCGTCTCAGGCTTCGAGCATCATCCCGATCGGCGCTGGCAGCATGGCCTGTGGTTTTACTACGTAGGGTCGGCGACCGGGTTGCTGCCCGACACGGTTGCTGAGGAGGTTCGGCAAGAGCTTCGGATGCGCCAACGGGCAGACGGGAGTTGGGCGAACCATGAGCCTTTGGTAAAAGAGGATGATCCACTGATCGCGTCGGTACTCGCGTTGCGGGCGATGGGCGGCGTTGCAATCGCTAGCCCGCATTTCTCACCACGTGGCGAGCGAAAGTGCGTGAGAGGTGCGGGCTATACCGTTGCCAAAGCAAGCCTTTTGCAGCGAACTGCAACCCGTCCCTTATTTCGTGGTCTCACGAACCGTGCGCATTCCACGTTCCTGTCCCCAGACGTTCGTCCACCCGCGAATCACGGTACAACCGCATTCGCGTGGCTTTCCTCCCGTGGCAGCTGAGCGACTTGGGCCGCGTCATCAAGAGTAAAGTGAAAGGTCGATCCTTCACCTGGCTTCGATTCCAGCCAGATCCGGCCGTGGTGCTGGTCGACGATTCGTTTGCATGTCGCCAGGCCGACACCGGAGCCGTCGAATTGCTCGCGCGAGTGCAGTCGCTTGAAGGGAGCGAAGATTTCACCGTGGTGGCGAGAGTCGACGCCGATACCGTTGTCGCGCACCGAGATTCTCCATCGAGCGCCCTCTCGCATTGACGTGATTCGCACGAGAGGGGGCTCGTCAGACCGAAATTTGAGGGCGTTTGCGATCAAATTCTGTAGCAGTTGGAAGAGCGCCTCCGCGGCGCCGGCGACACGCCCCGGCATTCGCCCAATCACGATCTCGGCGTTTGATTGTTCGATGGACGTATGAAGACTTTCGACGACCGATTCGATGCATTCCTTCAGATCGACGGGGACGAGTTCTCTAGAGGCTCTGCCGACTCTCGAATACTCTAGAAGACTCTCGACGAGTTGTGTCATCCGGCCCGTCATGCGAATTGAGGCGAAAAGGAACTTTTTTCCGTTCTCGTCAATCGGCTTATCAAAATAGAAGTCGCGGATCAGTTCAAGACTGTCCTTGATAGAACATAGCGGCGTCTTGAGGTCGTGCGACGCGACGGAGACGAACGCTTCGAGTTCCGTCTGTTGTTCGAGAAGCAGTCGTTTCATATTTACCTGCTCTACGGCGTTCGAGATTGATCTGCGTAAAGCCAGCGGCGTGACGACTGCTTTGACGATGTCGTCCTTGACCATATAGTCTTGAGCGCCGCCCTTCATGGCTTCGACTGCGATTGCTTCGTTTCCCGCTCCGGTCAGTACGATAGTCGCAACGTAGTACCCGGCTGATTGGATGCTCCGCATGACGTCTAGCCCGTCGCGGTCTCCTAACCGGTAATCAAGGAAGAGGCAGTCCACGCGGCCGTCCGAGAGTGCCTTTTCTCCCGAGCAGGAGTCGATGCAATGTATGAAGTCAATCTCGAACTCCTCAATCTTTTTGAGCGCGCGCCGCAGCAGCTCAGCGTCCGCGGGATTGTCGTCGATTACCAGAATCTTTAGTCTTGTCTTGCTCATGGCCGATACTGCTCCCTCGGGGCCGGGGGGAGCACGACGAGCTTCAGCCAATAGGATCCCAACTGTTTCAACGCCGCCACGAAGTCGGCGACCTCAACGGGTTTCTTGACGAACGATCGGCAGCCCAATTTATAACCACGGACGACGTCTTGCTCATGTTGCGACGTTGTGAGGATGACGACGGGAATCGTATCGAGCATCGCGTCCGCCCGTATTCCTTCCAAGACCTTCATGCCGCTGAGTTTCGGCATATTGAGATCCAAGAGCGTCAGATCCGGCCGGGGAGACGATTCGTGATCAGTGAAGCGGCCGCGGTGGAGCAAATAATCCATCGTTTCCGCCCCGTCGGAGACGACCCTGAGATCACACTCGATAACTCCTCGCCCGAGGGCCCGCCGTGTCAAGTTTTGGTCGGCTGGGTTGTCTTCGGCGAGTAGGACGGTGGCCGCGCGATACATTTTTCCTGGCATTTTTATGGTTCCAACTCTTCTCTTGAATGTGGAAACGTGAACTTGAAGTGCGCGCCTTGGTCGGGCTTCGAATCGACCCAGATTCTGCCCCCAAGGCGGCTGATGTTCTTGCGGCAAATCGCCAAGCCGATGCCGGTGCCCGAGTACTCGCCGACGCCGTGGAGGCGCTTGAAGGGCTCGAAGATCTGCTCGGCGTATTGCGGTTCGAGACCGATGCCGTTATCGCGCACTCCTAGAGTCCATTCACCGTCCTGGACCTGAGCCGTCAGCTCAACTACGGGATCCGCGGCGCGAGAATACTTCAACGCACTAGAGATCAGATTCTGATAGACCTGCGTCAGCAGCGTTGGGTCGCCGCTGACGGTCGGCAGCGGTTGGCGCTCCACACTGGCTCCCGTCTCAGTGAGTTGTGATCTTAGCGCTTCAAGTGAGTTATCAACGCAGGTATCGAGCGACACGCTTTCCGATCGAGTAGCCGTTGTCCCTGCCCGTGAGTAGTTCAACAGGTCGGTGATGAGAGCCTGCATGCGGGTCGCGGCGGTCTGAATATATTTCAGATCGGTGGCGGCGTCGTCAGAGAGATGGTCACCCACGTCCTCTCGCAGCAGTGTGCTATACGCGACCAAAGACCGCACGGGCTCTTGAAGGTCGTGCGTGGCGATATAGACGAACTGCTCCAATTCCTCTACCACCCGCTCGAGGTTCGCCGCATGCTGATCGCTTTTCGCCCTCGCCGTTTCCAGATCTCTGAGTGTTCGCTGTATTGTGTTCTGTAACGCGGAAACGTCTCGACAAATTCCGACGAGACCGACGACATTGCCGCGGTCGTCTTTCAATGGGACCTTGGTGGTTAAGAGTGAGCGTGCAGTTACCCGCGGGTCGATTCCTACGTCTACCCTGTCGCAAACCGCCTCGCCGGATCGGAAAACGAGTTGGTCGTCTTCGTAGTACCTCTCGGCCTGCTGCCTGGGGTAAAAGTCGAAGTCCGATTTACCGATCACGTCTTCGATGCCTTCGGCGCCCAACGCTTTGGCGTGCGCATCGTTCGTGGCAATGAACTGGCCTGCTTCGTTTTTGCAGAAAATGTAGTCGGGCAAATTGTCCATGACCGCGCGCAATAAATTGCGCTCCGTCAGCACGGAATCGCGCCCCGTGGAGAGTACGGCGGAGGCTCCCTCCGCTTGGCGAAACAAATGGAAGCTGTCCAGTTGAAGTCCGACCAGCATGACCGCGTAGCTTATGATCTTCAGCATGTGCGCTGCGACAAACATCGAATCGAACAGGGCGAACGAGCTCGACATGAAAAGCGCTTGGCTATGAAAGCAAGAAGCAACGACGAGAGCAATCCAGTCTCGAAATGGTTGCTTCGCCAGATCCCCTTTTTGAAGTGCGAGATGAGCGCCGCCAGGAAGAGCGCGGCCGCAACGAACTCCTGTGGCCGACCGAAGGGCAGTTTGGGGTAGTAGCCTGTCGGCAACGGAACAAACGCGAAGAAGCCGAAACAGATTAGCGTCAGTATCCCGATCGTGACATATACAATCGACTCCCGAATTCTCCCCGCGGCGAGCCGCCGCCGCTCACGCTTCCAGGCCCAATAGCTCATCAGGATTAGGAGAGCAAGGAATGTTCGGGACGCATTCCAGCTCCAAGGAATCAACGACGGCGGCGGAGATGGAACAAATTGGGCGAACAAAACGCTGGTGACGACCGCGTGGTAGGCGTCTAGAATCCCAGTCCCGATGAAGCCCGCGCCTATAAATAGGTAGGTGTTGTTCTTTCTCGCGTAGAACCGAATGAGCGACGCGAACCCGACGATGAGCGCGAGCGTCGAGGCGATGATCTCGATATTAGTGTGAAGCTCAGCGGTTCCTCGCCAGGGATTACCCCGTAGCGCGGCGTAGAGGAGCACCAATATGGCTGCGCTGGCGGCGTTCCTGACGATCGACGTCGAGTCAGAACTTGCCATGTGTCGGTACAGTTCTTCGCGATCAAACCACGCTGGGCGCAAGAGTACAAATCGACGGGCACTTGCTGAACCGTTAGCGAATCGTGAAGGGGTCTGGAAGGTGTGAAAGAATAGCCTGGTCCGAATCTTCAACGCTGATTCGAAAAGATTTAGATGGTCCAAATCGACCAGATTCTGAATTTTTTCACACCTTCCTGTCCCCTTCAGATCTCCCCTTCAGATCAGCGCCTTCAGATCCTTCAGATCCGGCGTGAGTTACCTCGAGAAGCTCGAAGACCGCGAAACATGGCAAGTCGGTACGTACAGCATGTACCGCTGGCACGAGACCGACCCGATTCCGTTCACCAAGTCGCTCAAGCTGAGCATCGAGCGCGGGCATAACAATAGCGCGCGGAGCAGCCGCCACACCAGCCTAGTACTTACTTGCGTAAGTTATAATAATTATGAGATAAATCGCGAGGGGTGACGGTGGTCTTGGTCCACTGGAACGGCGTGGCGTCGCGGTTGTAGGCCTGGACAAATTTGTCGATCGCTTCGCGTACCTGGCGGGGCGATGTGAAGCTGGCGCCTTGCAGCGCCCGGCGACTGAGAATGCTGAACCATATCTCGATCTGATTGAGCCAAGAGCTATAAGTCGGCGTGTAGTGAAAATGCACGTTCTTATGCCGTTGCAGCCAGCGGTCATGGCGGGGTTTGTGGGTGTTGAGATTGTCCAAGATGACGTGGATTTCGAAGCCGTCGTAGAGATCCGTCAACTGATTCATGAAGTCGAGAAACTCGCGCCGGCGGCGGCGCTGGTAATGGTCGGCGGTAATCCAACCGGTGGCCACCTCCAGAGCGGCGAACAGCGTTGTTGTGCCATGGCGTTTATAGCCGTGAGAGAAACCGGTCAAGGCCTTGCCGTTGGGCAGCCGCAGCCAACCTTGTGCCCGCTCGAGTGCTTGAATACTGGGTTTCTCATCGACCGCCAACACGACGGCGTTCTCCGGCGGGTCGAGATATAGAGCGACGACATCGGCGGCCTTGCGCGCAAATTCCGGGTCGGTCGAGATACACCAACTGCGTCGTCGCCGCAGCGAGATGCCCTGCCGCTTGAGTACCCGCCAGACTTGATGATCGCTGACGTCGCCCAGCGCCGCGGCCAGCAGCGTGCCGGTCCAGGTGGCGTGACCTTCCGGCGGGGGCTGATCGAGCATCGTCAAAATGCGCTTGCGGGTGGCCTCGTCGTAACGCGCCGGCTTGCCCGAGCGGGGCTGGTCGACGAGGCCCGCCAGCCGCTGCTCGGCAAAGCGCAGGCGCCACTTCGACACCCGCGACGGCGGTGTGTTGAGTTGCTGGGCGATGGCGCTGGTGGCAGCGCCGGCGGCAGCCAACAGCACGATCCGAGCTCGCTCGACCATGCGCCGTTCCGTCTTGTGAGCCTGGACCCAGTGACGCAACGTCTGCTCTTCTTCCGAACTCAACGTGATCGCGGTCGCGGGCCTGGGCATGCCCCAGCTTGTCATACTACGTAGTACTTGTGCAAGTAAGTACTAGCCTGCTGGTACCAGCGGTAGCCGGCCCGACGCGGTGACCGCTGCAATACGGTGGACGCGGGCCGAGGGGACGGGCCGAGGGGACGGAGCCCTTAACAAACGTAACGATGAACTCGGGGACCCTGGAAACACGCACGGAACCTCGTAAATCCTTTATGAATCAGCAGCTTCCAGCGATCTCAGTGCTCAAAAGACAGGGCGATTGCGTCTCGCAACGGCCACGACGGAACCCGCCCAAACGGCCATCCTGCGATTTTGAAATTTCTTTTCCCTTTGCAATCAGCAACGTAGCGATCCGGTCAGCCGAAAACCGGACACACGGGCCTTACACTATACCTGGAGGGTGCGGAAAGCCCTGAGAGGAGGCTCGAAACTTTGCGAAAACCCTGCCAAATCCGGCCACGGAGCGGCAATCATGCTAGCGGCTGAAGCGATCCGCGCGGCTTGGCGGCTGGAAGCCAAAGACGGCCAGCCAGGGTTGAAAAAGCTCGCTGAACGGCCTCGTCAATGGGCAAGATCGGTATATTGATACTTACGCAGGTCTAAATTCGCACACGCGAGTTGGGCGCGACCTGCACCATTCAACTGAGGAGCTAAATTATGGGTTTACACATCGGCGAAGAAGTGCCAAATTTCACTGCGGAATCAACTGAAGGGACGATTAACTTTCACGAGTGGATCGGAGACGGCTGGGCTGTCCTCTTCTCGCATCCGAAGGATTTCACGCCCGTCTGCACGACGGAGCTTGGCTCGGTTGCGGGCCTGCAAGATGAGTTTGCGAAACGAAATTGCAAGATCATCGGGCTTAGCGTTGATTCGGTTGCCGACCACACAGCGTGGTCCAAGGATATTGAGGAAACCCAAGGGCATAAGGTCGGTTATCCGATGATCGGCGACACGGACCTGGCGGTTGCCAAGCTCTATGACATGATCCACCCGACAGCAACCGGCACCGCCGAAGGGCGAACGGCGGCGGACAACGCAACCGTGCGCTCGCTGTTCGTAATCGGTCCAGACAAGAAAATCAAGCTCATGATTACTTACCCGATGACGACCGGCCGCAATTTTGCGGAAGTGTTGCGAGTACTTGACTCGATGCAATTGACTGCGAACCACAAGGTTGCGACGCCGGCGAACTGGCAGCAGGGCGATGACGTGATCATCGTGCCGTCCGTTTCGAACGAAGCAGCCGCTGAGAAATATCCGGGCGGATGGAAGTCGCCGAAGCCGTATTTGCGCATCGTTCCGCAGCCTGAATAGGGGAGTGGGTTTTAGGCGGTCTGGTGAGCGCCAGTCAAAGGTGAAACTTGAGGTACCAGCGACGCGACGTTGCGCTTCGCTGTACCGAGCCGCGCCGCCGTGCGGTGCACACGTCGCAGGAAGGACCGCACCGCGAGGCGGCGCGGCTCGGTATCGCGAACGGTTTCGTCCGACAAGTAGCTTGGCCGGCAGCTTAAAAAATCAAGCTTCGGGTCAGATGCTCAGTTCCCAGCCCTTGCGGAACTCGGGTTTCACCCAGTGATTGGCGCTCTTTTTGTTCGTAAACTCGCCCTTTTCGTTGTTCCACATGAGCTTGCCGTCGTAATGTACGGCGGCGCCGCCGAGGACCAGCCACTCGGTGAAAGGCGCGGCAAGGTCGAAGTTGGAGCAGGCCGGCGCACCGCCCTTGGATGCGCGAATCCAGTCGTTCACATGAGCGGTGGTGTTGCTGCCAGTCGATGCCCCTGGTGACCGCGACAGGAATGCCGTAGGCAACTCGTATTCAGCCCATCTCGAACCGGGCAACAGGCCGACGCCTTCTCCGCGTCCGCTGGTGCCGAGGTGGCCTTTCGAGCCAACGAAGATGCAGTTGTAGCCGCTGCCTCGGGCCTCGCGCGGTGGGCCTGCCGGCCGGCGACCGGCTGGACCGACTTGCGGGCCTTGGCCGTCGATCTTGCGGGCTTGTTCGGCCGTCATCCCCTCGGGGAGATAGGCGTCGCCGTTGGTGTTGTGCCAGTAGACGGAGACGGGCGGCATGTTGCGTCGCGCGGCGAAGTCGTAGCGCAGCGCAAGCTCGTCGGGGAAAGTGAACGGCGGCGAAGAATCCTTCTTGACACACTCGACGCTGAGCAGGCTTTCGGGTCCGAGCTGCAGGCCCCAGTTTGCCGGGCCCAGGATGTGGATGCCCCAGTCGCCGATCAGGCCTGAGCCGAAATCATGGAATCCTCGCCAGTTGAACGGGAGGTAGAAGCCGTAGAGCGACGGGTCGAACCCTCCGCCACGTGGCTTCGCGGGGCCACTTTGTTCGCGGGTTGGAGTGGGCCTTGGCGGGCGGCGGGTGCGGCCCATCCGTTCGCCACGGGCGGCCGCGAATTTTCGATAGTCATCGTCGCCGGCCGTGAAGGGGCGTTCGGCCGCGCCGCCGAGCCAAAGATCCCAGTCCAAAGTCGAAGGAACGGGGGTCGGGCTTGCGATGGTTTGCATTCCTTGAGGCCAGATCGCGGGTCTGGTCCAAGCATGAACTTCGCTGACGTCGCCAATCTCCCCGGACCACAAGATTTCACACGCAACTCGCGTCGCGTCGTGCGAGTAACCCTGATTTCCCATCTGAGTCGCGACACCGTAGTGCGCGGCGGCCTGCTTAAGAAAGCGGGCTTCCCAGGCGGTGCGCGTGAGCGGCTTTTCAACGTATACATGCTTGCCCGCTTGCATGCAGGCCAGTGCGCATGTCGCGTGCATGTGGTCGGGAGTTCCAATGACGACGGCGTCGATACCCTTGCCGGACTTGTCGAGCATAGTCCGATAATCTTTGTACTTCGTGGCTTTCGGCCAATACGCGAAGCCTTCGGCCCCACGGTCCCAATCGACATCGGCGAGGGCGACGATGTTCTGTGTTTCGCATTCGGTTGTCACGAAGGCCGGCCGGCCACCGGCACCGATGGCGGCGACGTTAAGCTTCTCGTTGGGGGACTTGTAGCCCAGTGCTTTGAGCGACGGAACGGCCCCATAGCCAGCCGCGGGAACAGCTCCGGCCAGCAGGCTGCCAAAGAAAAAATATCGTCTCGAAAGTTCCAGTGCCATCTTCGTCCTCCAAAGAGCTAGGGGGATCGTCGCCGCTTCGACGACAGTGCCTCTACTATTGCGGCCTCCGCCAGCGGCGTCATCAGGGCGTAGCCGGCTGCGTTGGGCAGTATCCCATCGTCGGTCAATTCGCGTTTGAAGTCTCGACCGTCAGCGAGGGCCGGGTAGTAGTTTAAATAGACGGCCCCGCTCTCGTTGGCGAAGTCCTCGATCCAGTCGTTCAGACCGAAGATTTTGCCCCTGGGAAGGAATGCTGCCAGCTTGCTGCCGCAGTCGCATACCGGCAGTAGCGAGGCCAGAACCACCGCGACGCCATTCGCTCTAGCCAAGTCGACCATTGACTTGATTTGGTTGCCGATCATGAGCGTGGTGCCCGGTACGGTCACCGCCGCGATGTCGTTCATTCCGCCCTGGATGACTACGACGCTGGGATTCAAATCAATCACATCCTGGCGGAAGCGAACGAGCATCTGAGGGGTCGCTTGGCCCGAGATGCCGCGGTTGATGTAGGGCTTTCCGGGAAAGAATGCAGAACCGCCCAGCCCCCAGGACTCGGTCGCGTCGTCGCCAAAGAAGACTACACGATTTTCGCCGGGCGTGGGGCGCGACAGCTCGGAGTTGTCACTGCCGTAGTGTGTGAGACCGCCCCAATCGCGGATCAACTGTCGTTGTGCGTTTAACCGCTGCGCGAGCGCCTCAAAACGATCACTTTGACCGGCCGCCGATCCGGTTGCGAAAACGAGGCAGATGAGCAGCTTGCGCATCTATTGCACGATACCGTAGCTGCAGAGCTTGCCGTCAGAGGCTTTCGCGGCTAAATTTGGCCTACGAATTTTTGCGCGTCGCGTCGGCTGTTGTTACTCTACGGGCTCCCATGCCGACATTCACTCACGATCAACTCCGCTTGTTCGGCGCCTCGGTATTCGAAGCAGCCAGCGTTTCAGCGGAGGAATCCCGCGTCGTCACTGACGCATTAGTCGATGCAAATTTGGCCGGACACGACTCGCACGGCGTCATGCGAATGGACTCTTACCTCCGCTGGATCAAGGCCGGTGATTTCGTGCCCGGCGCGCCATTCACAGTAGTGGCCGAGGGCGACGCCTTCGCCGTAATCGACGGTGGCTGGGGATTCGGTCAGGTCCAGGGCCGCCGCGCCATGGAACTCGCGATCGAAAAAGCTCGCAAAAGCGGAACGTCCACCGTCTCGGGACGAAACTGCACCCACCTGGGGCGACTTGGCGACTACCCGCGAATGGCTGCCGAGCAGGGGTTGGCGGCGGTCATGTACATCAACACCCATGGCGCCGGACGCCTTGTCGCGCCCTTCGGTGGTATCGAGCGGCGGCTATCCGCCAATCCGATCGCAATCGGGATCCCCAGAAACAAGGAACCGCCGATCATTCTAGACATCTCAACGTGCCAGATCGCGGAAGGTAAAATCCGCAACATGAACGTCGAAAGTAAACCTGTCCCCGAAGGCTGCATTATCGATTCGGATGGGAACCCGACGACGGACGCGTCAAAATTCTATGGCCCGCCACAGGGCGCCCTCCTGCCCATCGCCGGGCACAAGGGCTTTGGACTCGCACTAGCTTTCGACATCCTTGCCGGCGCAATCTCCGGCGCGGGCTGCAGCCGGCCCGACGCCAAGCGAATCGGCAACTCATTCCTGATACACGTGCTTGATGTCGACCGACTTCGCGGAAACGAAGACTTTTCGCTCGACGTCGAGTCGTTGATCGAATACGTCAAGAGCAGTCAGCTGGCGCCTGGTTTCGATGAGATCCTCGTGCCCGGAGAGCCCGAGCTACGCACCGAGCAGGAACGTCGCGCCAACGGTATCCCAGTCCCCGATGGCACGGTAAAAGCCCTAAACGCGCTAGCGGCCGAGTACGGCGTTTCCGGGTTAAACTGATCCCCGAGCCCGCGCCACTTTTGCTTTTACGGTCCGCTGATCTAACTTGAGTCGGCGGGCCGTTTCGGCGTAGCTGCCTGTTTGTGAATAAACGATCCCGCAATACTCGTTAAGAAGCTCTTCGGCCTCAAGCGTGCCCGAGCGAAATCTGTCAACGATAGTGTCCGCGGCGGCAGTCGCGACTGGCTGATAGCGTCCCCGCAGCAGGATATTTCGAATGCACTGCTCCAGTTCTCGATAGTTGCCTGGCCACGAATATCCGGCTCCAAGATTCCCCTTGATCCAGGCTTCAGCCTCTACAGCGA
Organism: Bryobacterales bacterium; assembly: GCA_965247305.1. Classification (GTDB taxonomy): domain Bacteria; phylum Acidobacteriota; class Terriglobia; order Bryobacterales; family UBA6623; genus CATQHP01. The sequence continues at coordinate 8,094,977 of OZ252030.1, forward strand.
TCTCCTCAAACGCTTCAGGCGCAACTCGTTTCGAAAGGAAACGCACCAGTTGGCGCAAGATTTCGGGGTTCTCCTTGAGCTGCTCAGCCAGCGGCACGGTCTCGACTAGGTCGGAGCAAATCCGGTAGTAAAAGTCTTCACGGAACTCTCCACGCCGAATCGCCTCGCCAAGGTCGCGGTTTGTGGCGGCAATGATCTTGCCATGGAACTCCCGACTCTCCGTCTCGCCGACACGCTGGAAGCTTCGCGTCTGAATCACACGTAAGAGTTTGACTTGAAGTGTCGGCTCCAAATCTCCAATCTCATCCAAAAAGACGGTGCCGTGAGACGGACAAATCTCCAGCCAGCCCTTGCGATCGGTCGCCGCTCCAGTGAACGCGCCGCGACGATGTCCGAAAAGTTCCGACTCGATCAGAGATGGCGACAGCGCGGCGAGGTTGACGGCATAAAACCCCTCTTCCGGGTCCACCTGGAAAGTCTGTGTTCGTGGCTGAAATGGGATGTAACGCGAGTAGGCAATCGCCCGCGCCACGAACTCCTTGCCCGTGCCGGAAGGCCCGGTGATCAACGTTGAAAAATCACCCATTCGGCGGTAGAGCCCCTGGCGATACCGCCGCATATCGTGAGTGAAAATCGATTGCCAAATGGCCTCTCGAAGACGCGCCGCCGACGCCGACTCGCCAACGATGTTCCGGTAGATCGCGAAAAACGCTCGACGCATTTGATAGAAGATCGCGAAGACGTGCGCCGCGCTGTCCTCCGGCTCGATCGGGCCCGAGAAGTAGCGATTCCATTCGCCAACGTAGTCTTCATACGAATGTCCGTCGGCCCGCCCGTCTTGGCCCTCATTCACCTCTTCCGGATCGCGATAGATCTTCCGCGAGTAGCCGTAGTAGAGGTAATAGAGAACCGCGCCTTCATAGACGCCGCGCGAGTCTCGGTCGCCGTTGCGGTCACGCTCGCGTAGTGCCGGCAGCAGTTCCGCGAGCTGTCGCGCAATCCGTTCACCGTTCTTTAGCGGACCGGCTGGGTCGTCGACCGATAAGCTCCACGCCGGCTCGCCCTCGCGAAACCGCTCACCGAGGGCAATACGTTCAAGTCGGATACGATCGAACGAAAACGGGTTACAGTAGGCAAGCTGCGATACCGCTTCAAGGAACGTCAGCTCTGCCCCTGGCGCGATCGGCATCAGACACTCAGTATGTCATTTTATGACCACGCCGTTACAATAAATGTCACTATGACACACGCCTTGAAAGAAAATCCTCACTGATAATAAATAGGTTATGACTAGAAGTGGATTGGCAGCCAAGGTGCTACCTTACCTCTTGCGCTGACCGAGAAGATGACACACGAAACTCACAGCGGTCGATTTCATGACGTTTTCGCAACCGTTGGATTCAAGCCGTTCCTAACGACGCAATTCCTAGGAGCGTTGAACGACAACGTCTTCAAAATGATCGTCTCCCTCGCGATCGTTGGAGCCGTCGCGGTCGAGCAACAGGCTCGCTACCGATCGCTCGCGCAAGCGCTGTTTATCTTGCCGTTCCTACTGTTCTCGGGCTACGCCGGTCACATGGCCGACGTTTACAGCAAAAAGCGCGTACTAGTGGGCGTCAAGTCGTTCGAGATTGTGGCCATGCTGGCTGCCTGCGCCGCTCTAGCGGCGGGTGATGTTCGCTGGATGCTCGCCGTGCTTTTCTTGATGTCGCTGCAGTCGACGTTTTTCAGCCCAGCCAAGTTTGGCATCTTGCCTGAAATGCTTCCCGAGACCCGACTGTCGCGCGGAAACGGGCTCGTCAACATGACGACATTTCTTGCCATCGTCAGCGGCACTGCGATCGGCGGACTGCTGTTTTCTCAGTGGACCGGGCAGCTTTGGTTAATCGGCCTATTGCTCACCGCCGTCGCGGCCGCCGGTTTCGCAGCGAGCTTCTTCATCGCTGACGTTCCCACGCCTTCTTCCAAAAAGCCATTCAATTGGAACCCGTGGGGTGAAATTGCCGAGGGCGTCAAGCGGCTGCGCTCCGACCGAAACCTGTGGCTGGCGGTGCTCGGCAGTTGTTACTTCTGGTTTATCGGCGCACTGCTGCAGATTTCGTTTCTCTCATACGGCAGTGAGATCTTGCGGGCGGACGAGTTTGGAGTCAGCCTGCTGCTGACGGCGGTCGCGGCCGGCATCGGTACCGGCAGCTTGATCGCCGGCCGCTTATCGGGAGAAAAAGTCGAATTGGGCTTGGTGCCGATCGGAGCGGCCGGGCTGAGTGTCTTCTTGACGGTGCTGGGGCTGGGCTCCTGGTCGTATGGCGCCTCCGCGGTTCTGATGGCGCTCGCCGGGGCATCCGCGGGTCTATTTGTCGTGCCGCTTGAGGCATTCATCCAGCAGCAGAGCGGAGCCAACGAACGTGGCCGGATACTGGCAGCCGCCAATTTCGCAACGACCGCGGCGATTCTGCTGGCGGCCGGCGTCACCTGGCTGCTGCAAGGTCTAGTTGGGCTTTCTGCCTCGAACGTGATCGCGATTGGTGGACTGTTCACCCTAATCGCAACCCTCGTCGTGATGAATCTTGTACCGCACTACATGATTCGTTTCGCCCTGTGGATGACGACGCACGTCTTCTACCGCATCAACATCGTAGGGCGCGACAACATTCCTCAGAAAGGACCGGCGCTGCTGATTTCGAATCACGTTTCGTTCGTCGACGGATTCCTGGTTGGCGGCTGTGTTCAACGCTTTGTGCGCTTTCTGATCTACAAGCCGCACTTCGAGAGGCAGCCGTATCGTTGGGTACTCGAGCGCATGAACGCGATCCCGATCGAAGCGAAGAACAAAGAGGTAGTCGACCAGGCCATCGCCACGGCCCGACAAGAGCTCGAAGCCGGTCACGTCGTCACGATCTTTGCCGAAGGCGCAATCTCACGTACCGGAGAGATGCAGGAGTTCCGCCCCGGCTTCCGAAGAATCGCCGAAGGTCTCGACGTGCCGATCATTCCCGTGCAACTTCACGGTGTTTGGGGCAGCATTTTCAGCTTTTCAGATGGCAAGGTCTTCAAGAAATTGCCGAAGCGAATCCCCTATCCGGTCACCGTATCTTTTGGCGCGCCGCTAGCCTCCGACGCAAGTGTCGAAGACGTACGAACGGCGGTCGAAGCGTTAACCCCGCGGGCTGTACAGCACCCTGTAAGAGCATGACCAGGAGGCGATGAAAATATGCCGTCAAAACTCCAGCTAGCGAACAAAATCTTCCTTCTCTCGGGAACCGTCTACGCGCTTTCGTTTCTGCTGATAGCGATAGACTTCAACACCGACATGGTGGGAATGATGAGGGGTTGGCAATGCGCCTGGAGTTGCGTCATTGGCATCGCTTATCTCTTTGATGGAAGCTTTTGGGGCTTGTTCGGAACCGGCGCGAACGCGATGGCGCTCTACGTGATCGTTGCCGAGTATCGTTCGTGGTCGCGCGGCATGCCGATCCCGGCACGCCTGTGGCCCGGACAGGCATTTGTACTAGCTGCAATTGGGTCCGCCGTCGCCTGGCAGTTCTTTGATTCAACCGCCGATCTGATGGCCGGTCACTACCTCTGGGTGGGTTCGATCGTAGCCCTAACGGTCGGCTACTCGCTCCGGCGACTCCCGTTAGATCGCATCGATGCGCCCGAGGAAATTCGCGGAGGAAATTAACGCTCGGCCAGACAACGAAATACTTCACGATAGAAATCGGGGTGAGACTGCCAAGTCTGGGCACTCACAATGCGCTCGTCCCGGACGGCTTCGCTCGTAGCGTAGGTCGCCCCGGCGCGCTCCGCTTCCGAGCGAACGTGCTCGTAGCAAGTAACCGTGCGGCCGGCGACCATGTCGGCCGCGACGAGGATCTGAATACCATGGCAAATCGAGAAGATCCACTTCTCCTGCCGGTCGAATTCCTTGACGATTTCTATCAGCCGCGGAATGTGGCGCAAGAACTCGGGAGCGCGCCCGCCCAACAGCAAGACGGCCTCAAATTCATCAACGTTTACATCGTCAAAACCGACCTGCGCTTCTAATCCGTAGCCCGGACGCTCAACATAGGTGTCCCAGCCCGGCTCGAAGTCGTGCATTACGAGATGCAGTCTGCGCGCTGTCGGTGCCGCCACGACAGCGTCGTATTCGGCCTCAAGAAAGCGGTGGTACGCGTAAAGAGCTTCGTAGCTCTCGCCGGCGTCTCCGGTGACGATCAGAATCTTCTTGCCCATTCGGCGATTGTAAACGACGCTACAATTCCCGCAGAAACGGGTTATGATCCCGCTCTCGGCCGATCGTAGTCCCCGGTCCGTGGCCACAGGTCACTTCGACGGAATCGTCGAGCGGCAGAAGTTTGTCTTTGATCGAAGCAAAAATCTGACGGGTATTCCCACCCGGTAGGTCAGTCCGGCCAATCGAACCCATAAACAGCGTGTCGCCCGCGATGAGCTTGTTTTCTGAGGCAACAAGTAGGCTAATGCTCCCCTGCGTGTGCCCCGGTGTGTGTAGCACCTGAAACTCCGATTCGGCGAGTTTGATCGTGTCTCCATCTTTAACCGCTACATCGACCTCGGTCTTGTCGGGAGTCGGCGAGCCAAGCCATGAAGCTTGGGTGTCGAGCATATCCCGCAAAGCGATATCGTTCTCGTTCATGTAGACGGGCGCTCCGGTCTTCGATCGCAGCTTGGCCGCTCCACCGATATGGTCGATATGGGCGTGTGTGATTACAATTCCTGTGACCGTCAGCTCGTGTCTAGCGATGATCGCCTCAATTTGATCGAGATCGTCGCCCGGGTCGATCACGATCGCCTCGCGCGTCGACTCGTCGCCAAAAATTGAGCAATTGCACTGTAGTCTCCCAACTGGCAGAACCTCGTGAATCATCGCTGGTATGCTAACAGCTTTCCCGTGCACGCTTATCAGGCACTACATAGTGGAGCCGCTTGGCGCGATGTCTCGTCGCGCGGCCGGCTACGAGCCACGGGCGACGACCGCCTCCGCCTGCTGCACGCGATCGCGACCAACTCGCTCGAGGGTCTAGCTGCGGGCCAAGCCGAATACACATTTTTCCTCAACCCTCAGGGGCAGATCCAGTCCGACGCGCGAGTACTCGTGGCGGAAGATCACGTCCTGCTCGACTGTGAGCCCGACGTCCGTGAGCGCCTGCGGGAGCATCTGGAAAGCTTCATCATCATGGACGACGTCACGCTCGAAGACGTCACCAACGACACGTTTCTTATCGAAGTATGCGGCCCGAACTCCGCGGGGGCGGTAGCGCAATTTTGCGACCCGCCTCCGACAAGCAATCTCCGCTTCAGCGAAGCGAACGGCCTTCGCGTTGTCCGCGCTTCGCTGATCGGCGGTGAGGGTTATTGGCTCAGCGGGGGCCGGGAGCAGCGAGAGTCAATCTCAGCTCAGCTAGCAACTGTCGGCGTCGTCGAAGGTACTGACGAGTCATTTGAAATCGTACGCGCCGAAAATGGCATTCCTCGCTACGGAATCGACTTTTCACGAAAGAACATCCCCCACGAAACCCAACTGCTCAACGCGGTTTCATTTACCAAGGGCTGCTATATAGGCCAAGAAATCGTCGAACGCGTGCGCTCGCAGGGACAAGTCAACCGCCTACTCGTCGGACTGCATCTCGACACACCAACAGTTCCGGCAAATCTTGATGTCCAGCTCGAGGGCCGCACCGTGGGAACCATGACTTCGGCGCTATTCTCGCCGACCTTCCAAAAGGTCGTCGGGTTTGCTATCGTACGGCGCGAGGCGGCGATGCCGGGGACATTACTCACAGTCGATGGAGCGCTCGGCACAGTCACCGACATCTCAATGTCGGCTAGTGATCGGGACACCTCAAACGCTGTGTTAACCTCGGACAGCTCAGCATGATGGACTCATTCGGGCTAACGCATGTCGGGCAAGTTCGTTCGAAAAACGAGGACAGTTTCGCCTCGGTAGCCGAACTCGGGTTCCATGTTGTCGCCGACGGCATGGGCGGTGCGCAGGCTGGCGAGCGAGCTTCGCAGATCGTCGTTCAGACGATGGTCGCTGAAATGAAGCGTACCGGAGAAGCGAGCACGGTCGACACGATGGTTGAGGCGATTCACCTCGCCAACCGAAACATTCGTTGGGAGGCCGAGCAAAACCCGAGTCTCAAGGGCATGGGAACCACCGTCGTCGCTGCGATCGTGAAGTCGGGAACGGCCCATATCGTCAGCGTCGGTGACAGCCGCGTTTATCTGCGAACGGGGGGCGAGCTGTATTGTCTGACGACCGATCACTCCTGGGTCAACGAAGTTGGCCGCGGACTCGGTCTGACCGACAAGCAGCTTAAGACTCACCCGTTTCGGAACGTCTTGACAAAGGCGGTTGGCTCGGAAGACCTGATTGCCGTCGATAAAATTGAGATCGAGTTCGTTTTGGGCGACACACTAATGCTGTGCAGCGACGGGCTACACGGCATCGCGGGGGAATCCGCGCTGGTGAAAGCCCTGGACGAAAATCCCGAAATCAAAGAGCAAGCCGGCGCTCTGATCGAGGCGAGTCTCGAAAGAGGTGCTCCAGACAATGTCACCGTCGTCCTTGTGCACAACGCGGACGGCTAGCCCCTGCTACGTTGACAACACCGCCCGGGCCCAAGAAACCGAGGCGTGGACGGAAGTCCACGCTTTCGTTCAAACTGTCTACCAAGCCAGAGGAAAGCGTGGACTTCCGTCCACGCCCTGGAGTTTGGCCTTTCACTAGATGGGACGCGCGGTAAGCACGTTCTTGAGTTGTGAGGGATCTGAGAATGCTTGTGTCTCAAAACATTTTGAGGTATTCTTGTATCTAGTTGTTTAGCTTGTTGTGTAACTAGATTCATTTCCAAGGAGACCTCATGTCCTTCCCCACCAAACTGCAGTTGATCAAGCGCAAGGCTTCCCAACAGTTCTACGTCAACTTCCCCTCCGCCAGCGCTCAGATGCTCGACTTCCAGCCCGGCGAACAGCTCGAATGGATCCTGCTCGACCGCTCCCAACTCGTGCTCAATCGTTTGCAACCTCCGCCCGTCGAGTTGAAAAAAAAACTCCCGATCGAGTCGTCGACACCTTCTCCCGACTCTTCGCCAAAGGCCTCAACCCCCACGCCCGACAAAGCGTGAACGACCACCTCACCCGCCTCGCTCTCGGTGCCGCCGTCTGCCTCGGCCGCTCCACCATCACCGGCCTGCTACATGCCTCCGGCGAGAGCTTTCAGGACTGGAGCGCCGGCTACCGCCTGTTCTCGCAACAACGCGTCGAGCCGCAACGCCTGCTCGATGCCTCGCGCCGCGAGGTGCTCGCTCGCTTGCCGCCCGAGGCTCCCTTGGTCGTCGCCATCGACGATACACTGCTCGCCAAGTCGAGTCTCAAAACGCCCGGCGTGAGTTGGCGGCGCGATCCGCTTGGACCCAAGTTTCAGGCCAACTTGATTCTCGCGCAGCGCTTCTTGCAGTTCTCGGCAGCACTGCCTCCCAGCGAGCGGCAGCAGCCGGCGCGACTCATTCCGATCGGCTTGGAACACGCGCCGACTCCGCGCCGACCGTCGAAGAAGGCCACGGACGAGGTTTGGAAACAGTACCGGCGCGAGGCTCGCAAGTGCAGCTTAACGGCCCTCGCCGCCAGGCACATCGCGCGCTTGCGCGAGGCCATGAACGCCGATCCCGGAGGCGCTGACAGAGCCTTGCACCTCGTCGTTGATGGCGCTTATACCAACCGCACGGTGTTCGGATCGTTGCCCGCCGAGGTGACGTTGATCGGCCGCATTCGTTCCGACGCCAAGCTATATCATCTGCCCCTCGAGCAGCCCGGCAAAGGCCGCAGGCGTTGTTACGGCGAACGCGCGCCGACGCCCGAGCAACTCCGCCAGGACGACAACGTGCCGTGGCAAACGGTCGAGGTTTTTGCCGCCGGCAGCCTGCACCAGTTCAAAGTGAAGACGCTCGCGCCGCTGCGTTGGCGGCCGGCGGGAGGCAAGCGGGACTTGCGTTTGGTGGTGATCGCACCGTTGGGTTATCGGCCGCGGGCGGGCTCGAAGGTGCTGTATCGCAAGCCGGCGTATTTGATTGTCAGCGATCCGAGTTTGGGGCTGGAGCAGATCGTGCGGCAGTACGTTTGGCGCTGGGAGATCGAGGTCAACTTCCGTGAGCAGAAGACGCTGTTGGGAGTCGGACAGGCGCAGGTGCGGCAGCCGGACGCGGTCGAGCGGGTCCCTCAATTTATGACGGCGGTGTATGCGCTACTGCTGTTGGCGGGCGCGAGTTGGAGCCGCCAACAGGGCGTGGACGACGCCTTGCCGCGACCGCACTGGCGACGCCGCTCGCAGCCGCAACGGCTCACCACGCAACGGCTGATCAGCCACCTGCGGGCCGAGCTTTGGGCGGACGGCGTGCAGCGGCAACATTTCTGCGGCTTGCGGAACACTTCGCAATCCAACACGAAGCTGCAGAAACTCCCAAGAGGCGCTCCGCCTGCAGCAATCTACGCTTCCGGCTAACGCCAATCCCCTATTTCCGCACCCTACCCCAAACTTCAACCCTCTTTGAACAGCCAAACTCCAGAGCGTGGACTTCCGTCCACGCCGTGTCGATCCGGTTTGACATCATCGCTTGTATACAGGCGGATTTGGGGCCGGAGTTTCAGACACGTTTTTCTAACGTTCAGCCCAGAGGGCGATTGAACCGGCATATGACCATAGCCGTACAGAGGGTGCTGCTAGCGACAGATTGAGCACGAGGGGGAATCCGAATATAATTGCCCTAACAAAGGTACCCCCCTGCCATGAGCAACACACTACTAAAGTACTTTGTGCGCGCCCGGATATGGTCGGATGAGAATGGCCAGGACATGATCGAATATTCGCTGCTCGTCGGTCTGATGACAATTATTGGTGGCTCAATTTCGGCCGATATTAGCGTTCAGATCAAGATCATCTTCAACCGCCTCCTTGAATTACTCGAGCTAGTGTAAAATCACCCGGCTGCAGACGACGCGAATCATCGAATCGGCTCTTAGCACGCCTTCCAGCTAAGATCCAAGTTGCCAATTTTCCAAGGAACGTGGCGTTTTGTACGGTGTGAGGGCCGCGGGGCAGACGCACGTCCGGCCAGATCATCCGCCCCGTTTAGAGTGCGGTTGCTGTCGGGACCTACTCAGAACTCCGGCAGGCGCTGCTCGGATACATCGCCCATTGAGTAATACGAAGAAAGTACCCCAACCTCGTCCATTCGTACCAGCTTCTCCATCGTGGCTTCGAATGGGCGGACAAACAAAACTCGCGCTAGCCAACGAGAGAGCACGAAAGCGCTTCCCGCGGTCTTGTACCTGCGCCAGGGGGTGACATTTGAATCAGCCGAGGGTGCAACCCTCCGCACTTTGAGGAGCACACGAGGCCACCCCCGCCAATCGGGCGGACTCGAGCCGCACGTCGATATCGGGTCTCACCGTGCTAGCATGCGCCGATGAGCCTCGAAACCGCTCGCGGATGGATCAACGAGGCTCAGCGAATCGTAGGGTTCACCGGCGCCGGAATCTCGACCGAGTCAGGAATCCCAGACTTCCGCAGTCCCAACGGTGTGTGGTCGCGCCGCCGAATGATCTACTTTGACGAATTCGTTTCAAATGAGGCCGACAGAATCGAATACTGGAGTCAGAAACTACTTTCATGGCCTGAAATGCGAAAGGCTCAACCCAATGCCGGACACAATGCTTTTGTAGACCTGCACCGGCAGGGAAAGCTACAGGCCTTGATTACACAAAACATTGAGCGCCTACACCAAAAGTCCGGTCTCCCGAACGAGGTTGTATTTGAGCTTCACGGAACGACTACCGAGGCCGTCTGTCTGACTTGCGGCGACCGAATCGGCTCCGACGAGGCATGCGCCCGCGTCGAGGCCGGAGAGCTAGCTCCACGCTGCCGTCTCTGCGACGGTTTGCTCAAGCCGGCAACAATCTCATTCGGCCAGTCGATGCCGCTTGACGTGATGCAACAAGCCCAGCAAGCCGCCGAAAACTGCGAGCTATTCATTGCCGTGGGATCGTCGCTTGTCGTTCAACCCGCGGCGTCGCTACCCGAGATTGCGAAACGCGCCGGCGCTCGGCTAATCATCGTCAATCGGGAAGAAACCCCGCTCGATGAACTCGCCGACTTGGTGGTTCACGACGAGATTGGTAAGGCACTGCCGGCGATGGTGGACTCGGCGTGATTGTCCTCGTCACGTTGCTGCTGCTGATACTGCCATCGTTTGGCTCTGCAGAAGAGCTCACTCTCGAAAAGATCTTTTCGCGTCAAGGCATTGAGGGTTCGCCCCCTTCCGAGATTCATAAACGGCCCGACGGGAAATTCGTCACTTACTTGCTGCAGCGAGACGAAGACCCGGATTTGCGCGACCTTTGGCGGATCGAGACGGCCAACGGCAAGAAATCACTACTCGTCAAGGCCGAGGAAATCTCCAAGCTGGCGCCGACAACCGACCGCGCGACTTCTGACGAACGAGAGCGCGAACGCCGCCAGCGCTACTCCGTGGCCGGCTATCGTTGGTGCTCGGATTCACAAACGATACTGTTCAGCGGTTCGGGATCGCTGTTTCTTTACGACACCGAAGAGGGCTCGATGCGCGCCCTGGCCCCTCAGATCGTTGATGCTGCCGATGCCAAGTGTTCGCCCGATGGCCGCTGGGTTTCTTTTATTAGCCGTAACGACCTCTGGATCGCACCCACCTCGTTGGGTCGGATGCGCCGACTAACGTTTGGCGGTAGCGAAATGATTCTCCATGGAGCCCTCGACTGGGTTTACCAGGAAGAATTCCAGGCCCGCAGCGGCTACTTCTGGTCGCCCGATTCGCTCAAGATCGCGTTTATCGAGATGGACGAGAGCCGCGTTCCCACCTACCCGATTCCTTCGCTACTGGGCCCCTCGCCGAGGATAGATTTGCAGCGCTACCCGCGCGCTGGCGATCCGAATCCGTCCGTACGCATGGGCGTTGTGCGCGTAGATTCGAAGCGCAAACGTCCACGCCCAAAATGGCTCCCCTCGACGGCCGAATACTTCCCGCGTTTTGGCTGGGCCGACAGCGACCGGCTCAGTGTCCAGACGCTCGACCGCGCGCAGCAGAACCTCGAACTTGGTTTGTTTGACGTCGAGAAAAATCGCTACTACCCGATTCTCAGCGAGCGCGACGACTACTGGATCAACGTCCACGACGACCTGAAGTTCATAGCCGAGGGAAAAGAATTTCTATGGACTTCCGAGCGCAGTGGATACCGCCACATCTACCACTACGGCGTCGACGGTGCGCTTCGTTCGCAGTTGACCCAGGGCGGCTGGCAAGTCGGCGCAATCGTCGACTTCGTCGAGAACGACTCCAGCGGAGACGGCTCGGTTTACTTCACCTCGAATGAGTCTAATCCGCTGGGTGCCGATCTGTTTCGTATCCCATTGTCCGGAGGCGATCGTCAAAAGCTGACGAACGGACAGGGCACGCACGCACCGGGTCCGATTCCGGCGGCGGGTGTCTACGTCGATACGTACTCCGCGATCGACATGCCACAGGCTGTCAGTCTAGTGGACTCGCCGTCGGGAAAAACACATAGCATTTACAGTCCGCCCGATCTAATCGAGTTCGCATTGGGCAAGCCCGATATAAGTGAACTCGCCACGCCCGACGGCGAGAACATCCGCATTCAAATCCTGAAACCGAGCGAGTTCGATCCTGCAAAGAAGTATCCGCTGATCGTTTACGTCTACGGCGGACCCGCCGCGCCGACAATTCGCGATGCCTGGATGAGCCGCGGGCGCGGATTATTTCACCACTACCTGGCGACCCAGGGTTTTGTCGTCGCCCAGATTGATGACCGCGCATCGTCGGCCCTAGGCCACCGGCACGAATCCGCACTCGCGAAAGACTACGGCCCCACGGCGTTGCGCGATCAATTGACCGCCATCGAGTTCCTCAAGCAAAAATCTTTCATCGATTCCGGCCGCATTGGAATCTGGGGCTGGAGCGGTGGCGGCTCATCCACCTGCTTCGCCCTTACTCACTCTGAACTACTTAAGGCCCGCGTCGCCGTCGCCCCCGTAACCGATTGGCGCCTCTATGATTCGATTTACACCGAGCGATATATGGGACTCCCTGACGAGAACGCCGACGCGTACCGGCGCACTTCGATCATCGAGGCCGCGGCAAATCTCTCCGGCCGGCTGCTGCTCGTGCACGGAACGTCAGACGACAATGTCCATATCGAAAACACCTATCGGTTTATCGACGCCCTGACAAAGGCCGGCAAGCCCTACGACTTGCAGCTCTACCCTGGCAAGACGCATTCCATTCGCGGTCATGAAACGAGGCTGCATTTGTATCGCGCAATCGAGCGATACTTCAAAGACCATCTCTGAGCCGTCTAGCTTAGTGACGATAAAATGCCCGAGCTACCGGAAGTCGAGACGATCGTTCGCGGCCTCGCCCCGCACGTTGAAGGCAAGCGCATCGCCGCCGTTGAATTTCGCTGGTCGCGCACCTGCGCCGGTGATGTTGACGCGACAATCGAAAATCTACGCGGACAGCGAATCAAGAAGCTCGATCGCCACGGCAAGTACATCGTTTTCCGGCTCGAGAAGCGCCGCGAAACCTCAGTCCTGGTGATCCATCTACGCATGACCGGCAACCTTCTAGTGAATGCGGAGCCAGGTCCATTCACCCGCGCCGTCATGCAGTTGGAGTCCGGGCCATTGATCGTATTTCACGACATCAGAAAGTTTGGCCGCTGGGAATGGTCGCGCGAGTTGCCCCCGCGGCTTGGTGAACTCGGGCCCGAGCCCCTCGCCATCAGCGCCGCTGATTTCGTGGCGCGCATCAAGAGTCGTGGCTCACAGCTCAAGGCCTTGCTTCTCAATCAAGAATTCCTCCGTGGCCTAGGCAACATATACGCAGACGAATCGCTGTTCCTCGCGCGTTTGCACCCCAAGCTCAGCGCGGCAAAGCTAGGTCCAAAACGCGCCAAGCGCCTTCACGTGGCAATTCAGCGCGTGCTGAAGAGCGCCATCGCGGCGGGCGGCTCAACGATCAGCGACTTTGTCGACAGCCAAGGTTCGCAAGGCTATTTCCAACTTCAGACGAACGTTTATGGCAAGCCGGGCGAACCATGTAAAGTCTGCAAAACACCACTGCGAAGAACGATCGTAGCCAGCCGTAGTACGCATTTTTGTCCTCGTTGCCAGAGGCGCTAGCAGCCCGTGGTAAAAGCCCCGTAAGTCGCGTGACTTTTGCCACGGGCTGCTAGCATGGCCTCATCGTGAAAATCGAGCGAATCAATTTGCGGCAGATCCGAATGCCGCTCGTGCACCACTTCGAAACCAGTTTCGGGCGAACCTATGAACGACGCATCGTTCTCGTCGAAGTCGAAGACAGCGATGGCGCCGTCGGCTGGGGAGAGGTCACCTGCGGCGAGAATCCCTTTTACAACGAGGAGTGGGTCGACGCCGCCTGGATGGTACTGCGCGACTACGTGGCTCCTCGCATCCTGCATGCCGACGTGCAATCAGCAACCGACGTCGCGGCTCGTGTCGGTCACCTGCGCGGCCATCGTATGGCACGCGGCGGACTCGAGGCCGCCTGCTGGGAACTCGAAGCGCGCAAGCTCGGCAAACCCCTATGGCAGCATCTCGGCGGCACGCGCGGCGAAACCAACTCGGGAGTCTCAATCGGAATTCAAGACTCCATCGACGAGCTGCTCGACATCATTGAATCAGCACTCGCCGCCGGCTATCAACGCATCAAGATCAAGATCAAGCCCGGCTGGGACATCAGCGTGATCGCTAATGTGCGCGAACGCTTCCCCGATGCCCCGCTAATGGCCGATGCCAATTCCGCCTATACCCTGGCCGACCGAGACCATCTCAAACAACTCGACGCTTTCAACCTGATGATGATCGAGCAGCCGCTCGCGCACGACGACATCATCGATCACGCCGAACTTCAAAAGTCTCTCGAGACGCCGATCTGTCTCGACGAATGCATCCGAACCGCGCACCACGCCGAGCAGGCAATTCGCCTGGGGGCGTGTCGCATTGTCAACATCAAACTAGGCCGAGTGGGCGGGTTCAGAGAGGCCCGGCGAGTCCATGACGTCTGCGCGGCGAACGCCATCCCGGTGTGGTGCGGCGGAATGCTGGAAGCGGGCATCGGCCGCGCGCACAACATCGCTATGTCAATGCTAGAAAATTTCTCGCTACCCGGTGACGTCGCCGCTTCGCGGCGCTACTGGAAGCAAGACATCATCTCCCCCGCGGTCGAAGTATCGCCTAGCGGAACCATCGCCGCCCCTTCGGCGCCCGGCCTGGGCTACGAACTCGACCGCAACCGCATTGAAGCCCTGACAGAACGCCGAGATGAGCTGACTTGACGTCAGACAATCGCGCTCAACCGCGCCCCAGCAATCTCGCTCTCTACGCAGCTGTCGCCACGGCAGTCCTGCTATGGACGCTGAATGGCCCCGTCGGAAAGGTCGGTTTCCGGCATTTTCCGCCGGTCCTATTTTTTACGCTCCGCCTCGTTGTAGCGGGCCTCGTGATGAACATCGTCCTGCTGCTTCGCGGTATCGGCTTTCGCTCCATCGTTCCTGGCGACCGAATTAAGCTCGTCGCGCTCATGTTATTCGGACACGTTGGCAACCAGCTTGGCTACCTGACCGGACTATCGCGAACAAGCGTCGCGCATTCGTCGATCATTTACGCGACGTTGCCAATTACGATCCTATTGTTGGCGATACTAATTGGGCAGGAAAAGCTCAAGAAGTCGCGGCTGCTTGGCATGCTGGTTTCGGCGGTCGGCGTTGTCATCTTGGCCTTCGACCATGGCTCACGTATTCCCGGAGCCTCGCCCACCTTTCTTGGCGATCTGCTGACGTTTGCCGCGACGATGGGCTTCGCCTGTGTGACCGTGTTTGGTCGCGGCTTTCGCGAGCGCTATCCGGCCGAGCTACTTATCGGCGTAGCCTATACGGTCGGGGCGCTAGTGGCGGGGCCAACGCTCATTTGGCCGGGCTGGGATTTCGACTACGCCGCGGTCCCGGCCGAGGGCTGGCTGTCGCTGCTATTTATGGCAGTCGCCTCCGCCGTCGGCGCGTACCTGCTGTACTTTTGGGCGCTCGGCTACGTTGCGGCGTCGCGGATCGCCAGCGCCCAATATCTACAACCGCCAATCGCAGTCGTAATAGGCGCAGTGTTCCTGGCCGAGCCCGTGACAACTGCGCTCGCGATCGGAGGTACCGTAGTCCTCGCCGGCGTGTTTCTAGCAGAACGTTAGCCCAAGGCGCAGCGTAAGCGGAACCCGGGGCACTTTGAAATGGCGCACGTCAGCCAAATCCGTCCGTAAGCGAGCGATGACCTCGATCCGGATCAACAGAGGCGCGGACGGAAGTCCACGCTTTCTTCCGGTTCGGTAGATACGTCGAGTGAAAGCGTGGACTTCCGTCCACGCCTGGAGTTTGGCTGTTCAAAGAGGGTTGAAGTTTGGGGTAGGGTGCGGAAATAGGGGATTGGCGTTAGCCGGAAGCGTAGATTGCTGCAGGCGGAGCGCCTCTTGGGAGTTTCTGCAGCTTCGTGTTGGATTGCGAAGTGTTCCGCAAGCCGCAGAAATGTTGCCGCTGCACGCCGTCCGCCCAAAGCTCGGCCCGCAGGTGGCTGATCAGCCGTTGCGTGGTGAGCCGTTGCGGCTGCGAGCGGCGTCGCCAGTGCGGTCGCGGCAAGGCGTCGTCCACGCCCTGTTGGCGGCTCCAACTCGCGCCCGCCAACAGCAGTAGCGCATACACCGCCGTCATAAATTGAGGGACCCGCTCGACCGCGTCCGGCTGCCGCACCTGCGCCTGTCCGACTCCCAACAGCGTCTTCTGCTCACGGAAGTTGACCTCGATCTCCCAGCGCCAAACGTACTGCCGCACGATCTGCTCCAGCCCCAAACTCGGATCGCTGACAATCAAATACGCCGGCTTGCGATACAGCACCTTCGAGCCCGCCCGCGGCCGATAACCCAACGGTGCGATCACCACCAAACGCAAGTCCCGCTTGCCTCCCGCCGGCCGCCAACGCAGCGGCGCGAGCGTCTTCACTTTGAACTGGTGCAGGCTGCCGGCGGCAAAAACCTCGACCGTTTGCCACGGCACGTTGTCGTCCTGGCGGAGTTGCTCGGGCGTCGGCGCGCGTTCGCCGTAACAACGCCTGCGGCCTTTGCCGGGCTGCTCGAGGGGCAGATGATATAGCTTGGCGTCGGAACGAATGCGGCCGATCAACGTCACCTCGGCGGGCAACGATCCGAACACCGTGCGGTTGGTGTAAGCGCCATCAACGACGAGGTGCAAGGCTCTGTCAGCGCCTCCGGGATCGGCGTTCATGGCCTCGCGCAAGCGCGCGATGTGCCTGGCGGCGAGGGCCGTTAAGCTGCACTTGCGAGCCTCGCGCCGGTACTGTTTCCAAACCTCGTCCGTGGCCTTCTTCGACGGTCGGCGCGGAGTCGGCGCGTGTTCCAAGCCGATCGGAATGAGTCGCGCCGGCTGCTGCCGCTCGCTGGGAGGCAGCGCTGCCGAGAATTGCAAGAAGCGCTGCGCGAGAATCAAGTTGGCCTGAAACTTGGGTCCAAGCGGATCGCGCCGCCAACTCACGCCGGGCGTTTTGAGACTCGACTTGGCGAGCAGTGTATCGTCGATGGCGACGACCAAGGGAGCCTCGGGCGGCAAGCGAGCGAGCACCTCGCGGCGCGAGGCATCGAGCAGGCGTTGCGGCTCGACGCGTTGTTGCGAGAACAGGCGGTAGCCGGCGCTCCAGTCCTGAAAGCTCTCGCCGGAGGCATGTAGCAGGCCGGTGATGGTGGAGCGGCCGAGGCAGACGGCGGCACCGAGAGCGAGGCGGGTGAGGTGGTCGTTCACGCTTTGTCGGGCGTGGGGGTTGAGGCCTTTGGCGAAGAGTCGGGAGAAGGTGTCGACGACTCGATCGGGAGTTTTTTTTTCAACTCGACGGGCGGAGGTTGCAAACGATTGAGCACGAGTTGGGAGCGGTCGAGCAGGATCCATTCGAGCTGTTCGCCGGGCTGGAAGTCGAGCATCTGAGCGCTGGCGGAGGGGAAGTTGACATAGAACTGTTGGGAAGCCTTGCGCTTGATCAACTGCAGTTTGGTGGGGAAGGACATGAGGTCTCCTTGGAAATGAATCTAGTTACACAACAAGCTAAACAACTAGATACAAGAATACCTCAAAATGTTTTGAGACACAAGCATTCTCAGATCCCTCACAACTCAAGAACGTGCTTACCGCGCGTCCCATCTAGTGAAAGGCCAAACTCCAGGGCGTGGACGGAAGTCCACGCCTCGTTTTCTAGACATCGATCGACTCTGCACCCGCACGGTGTAGTCAAAGTATCAGTGGAAAATTAGTGCGGGGTTCGTAGTTTGCGAATATACACCGCTCCGTCAGCCGGCGCCGAATTCTTACAGACGGATCGGGCACGCTACCTCCCCCAATAACGCCGTTGCTAACATGGTGAATTCCTGGAGGATCAAGAATGTTTGACTTCAAGGGCGTGGATTTCATGGACTTCGACTCGCTTCTGAGCGAGGAAGAATTGCTAGTCCGCCAGACTGCCCGCCAGTTCGTCAGCGACCACATCATTCCTGTGATCGATAAGCATTTCGCTGACGGCACATTCCCCATAGAACTTTCGGAAATGATCGCCGAGCTTGGGTTTTTCGGCGCCAACCTCGAAGGCTACGGTTGCGCCGGAATGAGCGAAGTCGAGACCGGCCTAATTATGCAAGAACTCGAACGGGGCGACAGTGGCCTGCGTAGTTATATCTCCGTTCAAAGCAGCCTTTCGATGTTTTGTCTCTACAACTATGCAAGCGAGGAGCAGAAAAACAAATGGCTCCCTGAGCTGGCAAAGGCCAAGAAATTCGCCTGCTTCGGTCTCACCGAACCGAACTTCGGCTCTAACCCCTCGGGCATGACCACACGTGCGGTCCGCGACGGCGACATCTACATTCTCAATGGCGAAAAGACTTGGATCACGAATGGCTCCCTCGCGGACGTAGCAATTGTCTGGGCGAAGGTCGACGACACCGACGATATTCGGGCGTTTCTGGTCGAACGCGGTACCCCCGGCTTTACCGCCACCGATCTGCACAACAAAATGTCGATGCGCGCATCGATCACCTCGAGCCTGGGCTTTAGCGACTGCCGCATTCCGGCGGAAAACGCACTGCCAGGCGTGACCGGACTCAAGGCCGCGCTCAGCTGCTTGTCGAATGCGCGCATGGGCATCGGTTGGGGCACGATCGGCGCGGCGATGGCCTGCTACGACTGCGCTCGCCAATACACGGTGATGCGAAAGCAGTTCGACAATAAGCCGATTGCGTCGCACCAATTAGTTCAGAACGAGCTCGCTTTCATGATCACCGAGATCACTAAGGCACAGTTCATGACACTCCAAGCTGGCCGCCTAAAAGACAAGGGCAAGCTGCACTTCAGTCACGTCTCGATGATTAAACGCAACAACGCGCAGATGGCGATCGAAATTGCCCGTCGCTCTAGAGACCTGCTCGGAGCCAACGGCATCACCAGCGAGTATCCGATCTTCCGGCACATCTGCAATCTCGAAACAGTAAAAACCTACGAAGGGACCCACAACATCCACACGCTCGTAATCGGCAACCGAGTGACCGGCGTCCCGGCATTCACTTAGCAAGGGACGCTACGGCGGCATGCTCACGACGGCTCGATTCATCTCCGCGGCACTCGTCGGCTGCATCGTCGCCGGACCACTGTGGGCTGCCGTTGGTAGCGACATCCCGCTCGTCTTTTCCTCTACTATTTTCTCCGCCTTTTGCCACCAAGAACCGGCCCGGTCATGGCATCTGCTGGGCTCTCAACTCCCCGTCTGCATTCGCTGTCTCGGCTTCTATCTCGGGGCGTTTACCGCTTGTGTAATCGCCCTGCGTTTCGACAAGAAACGCCTCTACGCGGCCACCGCGCTAGCACTCGCCGGGTTAGCATTCGAGCGGTTACTTGGCGGTGTAAGCGCTGAGATGATCCGATTTAGCACCGCCCTGTTGCTGGCGAGCTTGACGCTGCCTGGACTGTGGGCCCACGCTAGACAGAGGTCCACACTAGAGTGCAAACAGCCAACCCAAGCATGATGCGACTGGCCGCGCTCGTCGTGCCCTTCGCCATGGCTGCCGCCCTCGCCGCCGCCGACCGGCCCGGCCTGCTCGTCACCTATAGCGATGCTCATCGAAGCGTTCGAGCCGAAGTACCCAATGCGACATTCTTTCTCGACGCCGACGAATCGCTACACCCTGGCCTCGAAGTTCGCTTCGAGGCGGCCTGGCGCGGAGAACTTTCGATCCTACGAAACGGCGAGTATGCGTTCAACACCGCTGATGCTGAACTTGAAGTGGACGGCAAGCTTGTCGACGAAGAGCCTGTACGGCTTTCAAGCGGAGCCGTGCCGATCGAAGTTCGCTATCGACGCCGGCCCGGTGAGGCGCAGCTCGTACTGACCTGGAAAGGCCCCGGCTTTGATTGGGAGCCGATTCCGAATCGGCTACTTTCTCACTCCGAGGAACCCTCCGGCCACGAAAAGCTTGTCGCCACCGGCCGCCGGCTAACTAGCGAGTCGGGCTGCGTGAACTGCCACGCCACAAGCTCTCATTCGCTCGAACCCCGGCTCGCTCCTGAACTCAACGGCATTGGCTCGCGGCGAAACGAAGGCTGGCTGTTCGCCTGGATGTCCGATCCCAGGGCCGTCCGCCCCGACGCCGCCATGCCCTTGATGTTGAGCGTTTCTGAGCGCCGGCACGTCGCGCGCTTCTTGGCGACACTTGAGGGTCCAGCCGCGCCCGAATTGAGTTCGAAGCTGCCAGGCCGCTACCGCGAGTTCGGCGCGACCCTTTTTCAGACGCGCGGATGCGTTGCATGCCACCACCGCGAAGGTATTTCGCTTGCCGGCGCGGGGTCGAAGATGCCGTTCGGCGAACTCGTCGCGTACTTGAAAGATCCGGCTCTGCACGATCCGGGTGGGCGCATGCCGGCCCTCTCGCTCGATCACGAAGAAGCGCTCTCGGTCGCGGCGCACCTCGACGAGGTCTACAGCAATGAAAATTATGCGGGCGCGTCCGAAGGCGGCGATGCCGCGCGCGGAAAGGCCCTTGTGTCTACCGCTGGATGCTTGAACTGCCACGCGCTCGATCTCGATTCTGATTTCGAGCAACCCGCGCCGTTCGCCGAATTGAGTCCGCGCCAAGGATGTCTGGTGGAACAAGTCTCCGGCCGTGTGCCCCGATTTAATTTACAACCCGGCGAGCGCGCCGCCCTAAATGCGTTCGTCGAGGAACATGCGGAAAATCCCGACATAACTTTCGCACCGATCTTCGACCATGCCAACCGCCTAAAACGCCTGCGCTGCAACGCTTGCCATGAACTGAACGGGCAGGCTGCGACAGCGCCTATCGCCGAAGTTGCTCCGACTCTGACAGCAGTCGGTGAAAAGCTGACAAGCGACTGGCTACGCCAAGTACTAACCGGCGGGCCACGCTCCTTCGAGTTGGCCGACCTTCGCATGCCCGACTACCACCCGCGTGAAGCCGCGCGGCTCGTCGAAAGCTTTGCCAAGAGCGCCGGCCTGCGACCAGGCGATGGCCCATCTCAACAGCCCACGGTGTCCGCCGAGGCTGGACACGGTATGCTCGGCACCAACCCGCAAAATGGCGGCATGGCCTGTATCGGCTGCCACGGCTGGGGCGAATTCGAGCCTTTGGGTGAGCACGGTCCTCAACTGCTTTCCGCCGGACAACGCCTCCGCTCCGACTGGTTCTCCCGCTGGATGCGCAACCCGGCTCGCATACTTTCCGGCACCTCGATGCCGAACTACTTTGGGTCGCTTCCGAGTGATCAAGCAAGCGAAAAAATCGACACTCTGTGGGCCGCGTTAAGTGTCGCTGAAGCTGACCATGCACCCGAGGGCTACGAGACTGTCGAAGGGCAACTCGGTAGCGAAGAAATGCCGGTCCCAACCGACAAGCCGATTGTCATTCGCTGGGATATGCCGGGAACGTCGCCGGCCTCAATTTCAGTCGGGCTTCCCGGCGGGCTGTCTTTTTGCTTTGACGCCGGCGAAGTGAAACTACTCTACGCCTGGCGGGGCGGGTTCGTCGATATGTCGCCGACGCTCACGACGAAAAAGAACAGGGAAACCAACCGAACAGAGACTGCGCGCTACCTCGGCGACGTTTTTTACCGCTCTGAGGGCTATCCTCTGCGAGTTGGAGAACTGCGCCGCATTCCCCAGAAACGTTTTCGTGGATACCGGCTAATCGATGGCCTGCCGAAATTTCACTATCAGCTCGACGGCGTTGACGTCTACGAGCTGTTCACCGCGCGCGGTGGCAAGCTGTTTCGACAGTTCGAGTTTCCTAAAGTCGAACAGCCGATGTGGTTCGTCGAAGGCGACCGCAACCGTGCGATCCCCAAAGGAGCCAACCGCAAACTCGAAGTGGAGGTCGGCCCATGAGCTGCCCTGTGCGATTTTTATTCTTGCGGAAAACGGGTAGTAGAGAACGCGAATTTGCTGAAATAGAACCCCCGCAGGCGGTGGCGTTTGAATTGGCCCAGGTAGTAACCCAGGCCTCGTGGGCGGAACGCCAGCCCGTTCCAACTTCCGCGATGCAACGCAGAGTGTCCCGCCTCGCCCTCCTCCAGATTGCCTCACTATTTCTCGCGGCGACACTCCACGGCCAGGTCCCCTCCAGTAGCTACAAAGTCGAAACCGTCCGCGGACCGCGCGGTATCAAGCACGAGGTCGCTTCGATCGATTTCGCGCCCGACGGCAAACTCTACGCCGCCTTCCGCCGCGGTTACATTTACTCCTTCGACCCCAAGTCCGAGACGTGGCGAAAATTCGCCGAGGGTCTACACACGCCTCTAGGAATCATGGCCGGCGACAAGAACGAGTTGTTCGTCGCGCAAGTCCCCGAGCTCACCCGCGTGGTCGATACAGACGACGACGGCACAGCTGACCTTTTCGAAACGATCACCGACGGCTGGGGCCTGTCGGGCAACTATCACGAGTACATCGCCGGCCCGATTCGCGACCCAGAGGGAAACTTTTACATCAGCTTGGGTCTAGCCTCGGGCAACGCCGATCCGCGCGAACCGGTCCGCGGCGAACTCAGCAGACAGCCCCGTGTCGCGCCCGCCCCGGTCGAAGGCAAGGTCAACAAGATCAGTCACTATTCGCCGGTGCCCTATCGCGGCTGCGCGCTGAAGATTGATGCCAAGTCCGGAACCGTTTCCACCTTCGCCTGTGGTTTTCGACAACCCAACGGCCTCGTGATGAGCCCCCAGGGCGACATCTTCGCGGTCGATAACCAAGGCGGCTGGGTGGGCACCTCGCCGCTGCACCACGTCACCGAAAACGCGTTCCATGGCCACCCCGCATCGCTGCCGTGGCATCCGGACTTCTTGGGAGCCGACCCGATCGAAGCGGACGTCGCGGAGCTCGACGCGCGGCGCAAGCGGCCCGCTATCCTATTTCCCCAGAACGATATGGGCGGATCGACCGCACAGCCGCTTTTCGACCTCACAGACGGTGCCTTTGGCCCCTATGCGGGGCAACTTTTCCTCGCCGAGTGGACCTACCCGCGCATCTACCGCGTCTTCTTTGAAAAAGTCCAAGGTGAGTGGCAGGGCGCGGCATTCCCCTTCATCGACGGCAACGGCTTGCGCATGGCGAACAATCGACTCGCCTTCTCACCCGACGGAAAAGCGCTTTACGTTGCTCAGACCTCGCGCATCTGGGGCTCAACCGAGGGCCTCCAGCGTGTCGTCTTTCAAGACCGCGTCCCCTTCGACATTCTGTCGATGGAACTGACGGACACCGGCTTCGATTTGACCTTCACGAAACCCGTCGATCGCGATTCCGCTGGGCAAGTCTTAAACTATTCCTTCACCCACTACTACTACCTCTACCATTCGACGTACGGATCGCCGAAAACAGATGTCACGCCGATACGAGTAGTTAGCGCCGAAGTTTCGGCCGACGGCTTAAGGGTTTCGCTAGCCCTAGACAAGCTGGTTGCAGGCAGGGTGTTTGACCTCCGGCCAAGCGACATAGTCTCAGCCGAAGGCGAGCAACTCGTAACCGCAATGGCGGCCTACACGCTTAACCGCCTGCGCTAGCCTTGAACCCCCAGCGGGGGTGACGTTTAAATTAGCCCTGGGATTCAAACTCGACGACGCGCCGGAATTTCCACGGCCACAGGTTTAACCCGAGGGCGATCAGTCGAAAACAACCCTACTTGATGCTGAAGGTCTTGTCTGCGTTTTTCTGGCGGTGCGCCGTATGGCACGTGCGGCAGGTCTTACCGAGCGTCACCGCGGCAGCGTTTGCGCCGTCGAAGTCCCCAGCGGCCACCTTAGCGGCTATTTCTGAGGCGGCAGCCTCGGACTCTTTCGACCATTTGGTCGCATCTTCCACGTTGTCCGCTGCCCAAATTTTGCTCATGTGCCCGTAGTGCATCGCGACGTTCTTCGCGCTAGCCTCGGCGCCTTCGGCGTCCTTCGCGGCCAACTGCTTCTTCAGTGCCTTGACGCTTTTTGCCGCCTTTTTCATATGCGGCTGAAACTCCGCAAGCTCAACCGCCCAAGCCAATCCGAGGGTCAGGCCGAGGCCGAGAAATACAGCAAATACACGCTTCATCAATTGATACCTTTCTGACTACAGTTTCCCAAGCTCGTTCAAAATCATAGCATTAGTAGGTCGAATCTTGTAATTTACTTCGGTGAACTTCCAACGTACCTTTTGCGTCTTGTCGATGACGTAGGTTGTCGGGTGCGGCATGATGCGCCCGCGCTCGGCCGCTTTCTCGTTAAGTAGTCCGTAACGGTCGATAACTTTGTGCTCACCATCGCTAACGAGGGTGATCGCCATGTCGCCGCCGCTCCCCGACTCGACCTTTGGAACCATCTTGCCGATCACCTCGAGCGAGTCGGGCGCAACCGCGATAATTTCTGTGTCTTTCTTCTGCTCTGCTGAAAGCAGGCTTTGCAACTCCACGAGTTGCTTGCTACAAAACGGTCACCAGTGTCCGCGATAGAAGACCAGAACAACGTTCTTTCCTTGCAGTGACGAAAGCGTCAGATCCGTGCCATCCGAGCGTTGCAGCGTAAAGTCCGGTGCGGACTGTCCAGCCTGAACGCGGTCGAGGTCAGCGGCGGCAAAATCCGCCCCATCTACTGGGCCGTACGTGGCCGCAAACGCCGACGCCACTATCAGTACGGCGACCATCAACGGCGCCGAGATTTTCGATAGTCCATGCACGAGATTCACTATGAAGGGTTAGTCGTTGCGTCGCTCAAGAAAGTTACGCCGTGGTTCCGCAACACCATCACGCCGATCGCCAGCAGCCACAGGCAATTGAGATGAAACACTGGCAGATAAAACGCCAAATCGTCCGGCAGTGCCATCGTAAGCGCGATCGCCGCCACTCCCAGAATCGCGCCCGCGACGCCAATCGGCTTCGGCGCGATACTGCCCATAATCAAGCCGGCTGACAGCACAACCTGCCCGAGCCCGAAGAAAACCCGGCCGAAGCGCACCAAGCATGTGACGTACTCCGTGTCGAGGCGCAGAGCGTCAATGTGCCGCTGCACCGCACCCGCCGCCTGTCCGCTCATTTCGAGCGCACCCCAGGCCCCGTGGTGGTAGTAAAAGGCAGCCGCCAGAGCGCTAACAAACAGGCCCCCGGCGCCAACTGCCGCTCCGGGCCACAACAGCACCCGAACCTCCGAATCCGAGAGCAAAACGGCTAGCGCAACTAGCGCCATCACCGCGATCAAAAACCCAAATATGTGAACTCGAAACATCCACACCCAAAGATGCCACTGCACATTGATCGCCGCAAAGTCTCCCGCCTCGATGAACGTGCCCAGCTTCACCGGCAACAGCATCCAACCCAGCCAATGCATGACTGCGGCAAACACGAAAAACCATCCAGTAACGGCTGTCGACAGGCTGCGGTTCATAGCGGTTTCTAAACTAGAAATGCGGACTAGTCATTCAATTCCACCAGAAAGGCAACTACGGCATCTACCTCCGCCTGCGAGTAACCCAGTTCCCTGCCCCGCGGCATGATCGAGCCTTTCCTCGTCCGAACCCTCCGCACCTCATCGCCATAGAACGACCGAAGCGCGGGCGGCAACGTGTGGACATCGAACAGCCGCGTCCGCAAATCGTCTTTGTCCAAAAGTATCCCCGCGACCGTCTCGCCCGATCGCAACCGAATCTGGGTCGTCGCGTACCCGAACGCAATGTCAGCGTTGGGTTCAAGAATCGCGCGGCGCAATTTCGCCGCCGATTTCCCCTTCGCCGATTGCGCCAGATTCGGCCCGACACTTGCCGATCCCTCGCGGCCGGCTTTGTGGCAGATCGAGCAACGCTTTTCGTTCGTCAGGTCAAAGAACAGGTCGTGACCCCGTTGCGCCTCGGCGCTAAGCTCGCGGGGTATTTCCTCCGCCGCCTCGCTCAGCTCAAACACGCTCTGCGCGGGAACCCGCGGCCCCAGGCTGACGATGTACGCCGTGATCGCCCAAATTTCTTCTTGCGGCAGAATCCCCTTCCAAGCCGGCATGCTTGTGCTCGGCAAGCCGTCATGCGTTGTCTTGAAAAGCTGTCGAGGGTCCCACTCGCGATTGCGCAGTACCGGTCCCCGCCCCGCCGCGCCTTCCGAACCATGGCAATAGCCCACGGCGCAACTTTTGGCGTACGAGGCGGAGCCGCGAGCAATGAACTCCGGGTTGACCAGGTCGACTGCCTGCGCGAGCATCGCCCATGGAACAAGCGCAAACGCCGCGGCCACGATTGCCATTCGCACCGCGCTAGTCCTCCGGCACCGCAAACACAAATATGCTCGAGCCCGAGGGCATATCCACGGTCTCGGGCCATATCTGGCTCATGATTCCAGCCAAAGCCGAACCCCAGCCACTCGGTGTTGCGATGTACTGCCGCCCATCAACTGAGTAAGTGACTGCGGACCCACGATGCCCGGAACCTGTCCGAAACGACCAAAGTTCCTTACCAGTCTCAGCATCAAGCGCAAAGAAACGGCCCTCCGCGTCGCCGCTGAATATCAGCCCCCCACCAGTCGCAAGCTGCGACGCCAGCAGAGGATATTTATGTTCGATCCGCCACTTGCGGTCGCCCGTGATTGGATCGTATGCTCCCAGGTGCGCATACGCACGGCCATCCGGCGGTGGCCGTAACTTGAATTCGCCACCAAAAAACGCCAAGCCGTCGCGGCCTTCTTCACGCTTCACCGTAAGCGTCTGGCACCACTCGATCCCTGTTGAATAGTAGAGTCCCGTCTTCGGACTGTAAGCACCGTGGTTCCAGCTTCGCCCTCCACCGATCGCCGGGCACACCAGCGTCGCTTTGCCGACTTCCGGCTCATTGCGGCCGACCAGATTGCCCTCTTCGTCGATTCCGCTAATCCAATTCGAAGTCTCAACCAGATTCCAAGCCGTCACAAACTCACCATTCGTCCGGTCGATGATCCATACATAGCCGCTCTTATTGGGATTCAGCAACAACTTGCGCGCCTTGCCGTCAACTTCCAAGTCGAGCAGCACAATCTCGTATGCGGCGTCGAAATCCCACACATCGTAAGGAATCTGCTGGCGATGCCACTTGAGCTTGCCCGTGTCTGGATCGAGCGCCACGATCGACTCGGTGTAGAGGTTGTCGCCCTTGCGGCTCTCACCATAGAAATCCGCCGCCGGGTTGCCGACCGCCCAGTAAAGCAAGTCGAGCTCGGCGTCGTACGTACCTGTCATCCAAGTCGAACCGCCGCCCTGCTTCCAGCTATCACCTTTCCAGGTCTCGTTGCCGGGCTCGCCTTCCCCCGGAATCGTCCAAAATCGCCACAGATGGCGGCCGGTCTTCGCGTCGAACGCGTTGAGATAGCCTCGATGCGCCGAGTCGCCGCCGGTAACGCCAGTGATCACCATGTCCTTCACCACAAGCGGAGCGCCGGTGATATTTCCGCCGCCTTGACGAGCGTTCTCGATCTCAACGTCCCAAACTTCACGCCCCGATTTAGCATCGATAGCGACCAAGTGGTTGTCCAAAGTCCCCATGAAAACGAGGTCCTGCCACACAGCGACGCCACGGTTCCAAGTCCCATATCCGGCGGGTATTCCCGCTTTGTCAGAGACTTCGTAGCTGTGTGTCCACAGCCGCTCGCCGCTGTCGGCTCTTAAAGCGAAAACGTTGTTCCATGCGGACGTAACGTACATCACGCCGTCAACGACGATTGGAGCGCATTGCATGCCGCCGTCGGTGATGCCCGTCTCAAACGCCCAAACCGGCGCAAGTTTGGCGATATTACCCTTGTGGACCTCATCGAGCGGGCTATATCGCCAAGATTTGTACGTTCCGTAGTACGAGAGCCAATTCTCGGGCTCCGACTCCGCGTTGATAAGCCTTTTCGAACTAACATCGCCCGCCAAAGCGAGCCAAGCGCTTAGTGCGATCGAAACCAGCAACCGTAGAGCCATAGAGACCTTCAGCATATCGAAGCGACTGCTGTCGCCGGCAGCGGGCCTACCCCGCAAGCCCAGCCGATAGGAGTGTCCGCAAGCGGTGAAACAAAGCCTGAAATAGTCCCCGAGTCATCTCGCGATGATCAGCCAACAGATCGAAAAAATCTTCGCGCTCGATCTTTAGAAGGTCAGAATCCTCGGCGGCGATCGCTTCCACTACGCTCGGCTGCTCGTCAAAGAACGCCCAGTTTCCAATCGTTTCATCGCGTAGCGCGGTCAGCATCAAGT
The DNA here is from genome assembly GCA_965247305.1 of Bryobacterales bacterium. Classification (GTDB taxonomy): domain Bacteria; phylum Acidobacteriota; class Terriglobia; order Bryobacterales; family UBA6623; genus CATQHP01. Next base: position 8,122,865 of record OZ252030.1, read on the forward strand.
TGCCGTCTCGGCGAACTTCGATGCCCCCATTCAGCACAACGTAAAGCGCCGTCTGTCTGCTGTTTTGCTCGACCAGCTTGTCGCCAACTGAAAGCGAAACAGGCTTTGCAATCGAGGCGAGCAGCGCCAACTGCTCAGTCTCCAACTCTGTAAATAGTTCAACCTTCTGTAGTCGGATCGCCCGCTCCAGCGTTGTCAGCGACTCCATCTAAGCGCTCGCCGCCAGCCGCATCGCTGCCGAACCCGCTGCCTCTCGCAGCACAGGGTTGAAGTGCGCCGACAGCTCACGCAGCCGCGGCAGCAGACTCTGCGCTCCCGACTCACCTGCCGCGTGCGCCGCGCAGGCCTGCAGCCACGGGTCCGGTGTCGCCATCAGTCTCCGCAATCCGCTAGCGTACGGCATGCTTTCAAATCGAAACAACTGCCGTCCCGCGAACACCTTGGTCGTCTGGTCGCCGCTTTCGATGATCGGCAACAAAAGTTGCCCGATGTCATTCGAAACTCGCGTATCAAGAAATTCGACCGCATTCGCTCGCAGCTCGGCCGATCCACTCAAAACCCAATGCCCCGCGTCACGCATTTCCCGCGTCGGATAGATCAGCGATAGGAACAGAAAGATCTTCCTCAGCCTACCGGCTTGCCGTTCATCCAACGCACGTTTTAGAAACGCCGCACCCTTGTCGCGAGGACCGGCGTCCAGCGTTTCAAGAAGCTCGATCCCCTCGTAGTAGCCGCGAATCTCGTCGATCAGCAAGTTCTTGATTCGATTTGCGTCCAGCGACAGCGTTGGTTCGCGCGCGCACAGCCTCACCAGCGCTTCGAGCAATCCGGCACGCTCGAGATGATGCTTGCGCCTCATCGATTCCACCAGAAACTCCGCCGCCGCCGGGCCGCCCACCGCCGCAACCACCCGCGGAATTTCGCGGTCATCAACGCCGCTAGGAGCTGAACTCGCCGCATACTTGCGCAACTTTCCAAGCAACGGGTCGCCGTAAGCAGCGAGCGCCTCGCGGGCGGCTCTGCGGTGTTTCGGCGTTCGCAGCAGATTCAATAACCTTTCAATTTGGCCAACCGGCCTGAGAATCCCACAACTCTCGATCGCCGCGCTCAACACGCTTGAATCTTCGTCCCGCAGCAGTGCCGAGAGCGCCTGGTGTGCCCTATCTCCCGGTGGCGCCAGCGAAAGAATCGTTGCCGCTCGTAGCCGGCTTGCGACATTGCCCGCGGTCCCAGAGTCTACAGATTCCCAGTACACCTGCTCCGCTTCCGGTGTCCCCGCCTCATTTGATAACAACCAACCTGCTGCCAGCGCCGCCAACTCTCGGTTCGCGCCTTCCGTCCATCGCCGACAAACCTTCGCGGTGTGCTTCTTTGATTGGGAATCCAGATAGCCCAGTCCCACTCGCTGCGTATCCAGGTCATCCTCTTCCTCGATGAAGCGGACCACCGCGTCCTCATTGCCCTTCACGTCTTGCGCGGCAACAACCTCCAGAGCCTTCCGCCGGATCACCGTCGACTCGTGGGTCAGCAGACGAGTGAGCTGAGCCTGCTCCACCCCCGCGCCTCCGAAGCTGATCCATGCCACTGCTGCTTCAACCGTGCGAGTGTCAGTCGCCGCCAGAGCATCGCTGATCGTCTCCTCAGGCTCGGCGTTCGCCAGACGCCGCAGGGTTTCTTCAGCCTGAATATCCTTGCGCTCAATCGTTCGCCGCAGTACCGCCACATACTCGATCCGTAGCATCAAGAGCCCGCCCAACCAGACAACGAGAACGGCAAGACTCGCCCAGCTAATCTGAGCCACGCTGGCCCCCAGCCCCGTGACAAGAACGAGCAACACAACACTTGCCGCTCCGTCAGCCGTACGCGCAACCACCAAATCTAAAAAGCTCTTCACTCGATTGCGAACTTTCGCCGCGAGCGGAACGTACAGCAGTTCCTGGCAGGCGCGGTCAATCGAATGCCGGAAGGCCTGGTCAGAACCGCGCGCGACCAACGCTGCCGTGAACGACGTCGCCAGCAGCAAAAACGTAGTGCCGCCAAAAAGCGAAAGAGGCAAGATCAGCAAGCAGCCCGCCAGCCCAAACCATCGCAACAGCCGGCCGGTCAGCAGCGCATGGAAGGCGAATGAGAACACCGCGATGTAGCCGTTGAAGTATCCGAAAAACGATGAAAGCGAGTCTCGATCGGAAGCAAAGTACTCCTGCACCGACGCGTTGAACTGGTACTTCACCAACGTACTCACAACCGCGGCGCAAAAGATGACCAACGTGATTAGCGAGAGATAGCGGCTGCCGCGAACTTCGCGAAAGCTTTCAAAAATCGAAGCTTTCTCCGTGGCCGCCCCTTGAGTAATCGCGCCCGGCCGGCGAGAAACCGCGCCCCCAATCGAGGCCGCCGCCGCCATCATCAGCGCTGCGACCGGCAACAATCCTCCGCTGCCAAATTGGGAGCCGATCCAGCCCGTCAACGTGCCGCCCAACGCGGCGCCAAGAATTCCTCCGCTGCCGATCAGAGCAAATAGGCGCTTCGCCTGCCGGGTAGTGACGCTCGCGCCGACAACGCTCCAGACTTGGCTTGGAATCAACGCCGAGAGCACGCCGACGCTGACATACAGCACCAGCGGCACGCCCGCAACCGACCCCATCAACAAGGCCCAAAAAACCAATAGGCAAGCCGCCAGACCGACCTGTGAGAGAAATACCAATCGTCCCAGGGCGAAGCGATTCGAAAGCCGCAGATAGTACGAAACCACGCCGCCCACAACCACGGTGACCGCCAAATCCGCCCAGGGCAGCATCTTGGCCTCGTACTCGCTCAAGAACGCCGAGTTCGCGACCGCCTTGATCGAAATTACGGTCGCCATCGCCAACATCAGATAGCTGCCCAGCAAAAACGTCAGCCGTTCTTCGCCGCGATCAATCTGAAAGTAGTTGAGAAGGCGTCGAGGCAGACTTATCGATTGCATCTTCGCCATACGCCCAGGGGCCGTTCGCCGGAGACCTCACATTATAGGGCGACAGCGCCGGCCTTGAACCGTTGGCGGGTGAAAAATGCGGGCTGTCGAGACTGCGGTTGGCTAGCTCCTAGAATGAAGTCAATGAGCACCGTTCAGATCGACGGCGTCACAATCCATCTTGCCCACCCCGACGAACTGAAAATCCGTTGGGTCGGTCAGCACGACCTAGTGTAGTGCGTCAATCAGATTGAACCTTAAGAAGAGCGGCTTTGCCGCGCTTGACCTTCTCAAGGGTGTCGGAAGCGGTAGCAGTCCAGATGAAGGGCTTGGGCTGCTGATTGTGTCGAGCGATGTAGTCTTCGATGGCGGTGGTGAGTTCGCCGACGCTACGAAAGACACCGTGGCGGATGCGCTTATCGGTGAGGTCTCGGAAGAACCTCTCCACCATGTTCAGCCACGACGCTGAGGTGGGCGTGAAATGGACGTGGAAGCGTTTATTGCGCTGCAGCCAGCGTTTCACCGTGGCGTGTTTGTGAGTGGCATAGTTGTCCACGATCAAATGGATCTGCTTGTCCTTGGGGGTCTGGTTTTCAAGCAAGCGCAAGAAGCGCAGCCATTCTTGGTGGCGGTGCTTGGGCATGCAGGTTCCGATCACCGAGCCGTCGAGCGTGTTGAGCGCGGCGAACAAGGTGGTTGTGCCGTTGCGTTTGTAGTCGTGGGTCATGGTCCGGCCGCGTCCCTTTTTCAGGGGCAGGCCGGGCTGGGTGCGGTCGAGGGCTTGAATCTGTGACTTCTCGTCGAGGCAAAGAACGAGGGCATGCTCGGGCGGGTTGAGATAAAGTCCGATGATGTCGTCGAGTTTTTCGGCGAAGCGCGGGTCGTTGCTGAGTTTGAAGGTCTTGACGCGATGCGGCTTGAGGCCGTGGGCGCGCCAAATGCGACCCACGGTGGAGGCGCTGACGCCGACCGCGGCGGCCATCGTGCGGCGGCTCCAATGGGTGGCGTTGGCTGGCGTTTCGCGGGTCGTCTTGTGGATGATCTGTTGCACTGTTGGGGAGCAGATGGCGGGCTTACGGCCGGGCCGCGGGGCGTCCTTTTCGATGCCGGCGACGCCGGATTCAAGAAAACGGCTTCGCCAGCGCGCCACCAACTGACGCGAGACCGACAGCTGCGCGGCAATCCGTTTGTTCTCAAGACCGTCGGCGGCGAGCACGATGATCCTGGCTCGCAACGCCAGACGAACAGCGACCCGACGACCGTTCGCGTAGCGCTCCAACTGCCTACGCTGCTCCTGCGTCAATGGGACTGGCTCTGCTCTTCGCATCCGTGTGCCTTCTACTAGTAAAGGCGACACGAAGATACTATAAGTTACATTATTTATGGCGCACTACACTAGCTCTGCGGGACTTCTCGTCGCGACTTCGCAGCCACTCTCACGAGACAGGCCGGGGAGAGAACAGCCATGGGCGGCTACGGCTGCGGTTGCGCAGCAGTGACGTGTTCGTCCAAAGTGCCCAGCCGGCTGCCGAATCAACCACCGCGGTAGCACCCAGCCAGCTCTTCGCCTCGTCCTCTTCCGCCAAGCTGAACCTGTCGAGCCAAACGCTGGTGCAGCAGAACGAAGAAACTGGAGCGACCCGCGTAGTCCAGCGCGACAGCGTCGATTTCAAGTTTAGCTCGTCGCAGATTGCGGTAGGCAGCGGCGATACCGGTGGGATCAGTGAGCTACTCGAAGGACAAGGCGACGTTCTCGAGAAGCTGTTCGATGCGGTCGGGCTGCTGGGCGACTTCAGCAGCGGCTTGGCCGACGAATTTCTAGGCCGTGTCGGAGGGGGCCTTGAAGGGTCTAACGACGCCACGCAGTTTCAAGCTTCCAGCCTCGATTTGAAGATCCGGGTGCAAAGCCGGTCAGTGACGGTCGAAGACGGTGAGGGTGGAACGCGAGTTCAAAAGAGCGTTCAGAAGATCAGCGTGAAGGTTCGTTTCGTTTCACTCAATCTTCAAGGAGAAGTAGCCGAACCTCAAGAGCCCGTCGAAGCCGGCATTGCCGACCAGCAAGCGCAAGTACAAGGACTCGGCCCGTTGGCGCAGTTTGATTTCAACGGAGACGGCAAATTTAGCTTCGACGACATCGCTGCCCTGGCCGACGAAATCTTTGACGTCAGTGACGACTCTTAGCGAATAGTCGTAACCGGGATTCGACCCATCGGCGACAATGGGATTTATCCCGTGGTCGAGATGAACCCACTTCGGTTTGATGAGGCTCGGGCGGTTGTATTCGATCGCATTCGGGAAAACTTGCAGCCTCCCGGCGTTGAATCGGTGCCGCTCGACGAGGCCTTGGGTCGAGTTGTCGCGGAGGCCATACGATCGGACCGCGACTACCCGCCATTCAACCGTTCCGCCCGCGACGGTTTTGCCGTCATCGCCGCCGACGTTGCTCGCGCGCCCGCCACACTCAAGTTGATAGGCGAAACGCGCGCCGGGGAGCCGTCGAGGTCCCACCTGCAGCGTGGCCAAACCGTCGAAATCATGACTGGCGCGCCTGGGCCCGAGGGTGCCGACGCGGTAGTTATGGTTGAGTACTCCAGCCGTGACGGCGATCAAATCACCCTCGAGCAGAGCATTACCGCTGGTCGAAATCTGATCGCGGCCGGCTCCGAGACGAAGGCCGGCGACGTCGTTGTTCCAGATGGCACCCGCATTGGCTATCCACAAATAGCCGCGCTTGGTTCGGTCGGGCGTGCCACGTTGCCGGTTTTTCGGCGACCTGAGGTGGCAATACTCTCCACGGGAGATGAGGTCGTTCCCGTAGCTGACACGCCACAACCGTTTCAAATCCGCAACTCCAACGCCCATTCTTTGGCCGCCCAGGTCACGAGGCGCGGCGCGAAACCACGCGTCCTGCCGATCGCGAAGGATCAACTCGACGAAACTCGGCGGCTGATCGAAGACGGCCTCAACAGCGACGTCCTTCTACTCTCCGGCGGCGTCTCAATGGGCAAGTACGACTTGGTCGAACAGGTGCTCGAGGAGCTGGGAACCGAGTTCTTCATCACGAGTGTTTTGATCCAGCCGGGCAAGCCGCTGGTCTTCGCGCGCGTTCGTGACACACCAGTATTTGGACTGCCGGGGAACCCGATTTCGACAATGGTGACTTTCGAGCTGTTCGCTTCAATTGCCGTGGAACTTCTGGCCGGGCGAAACAATTCGCCGCTCCCATTTTTCGAAGCCGAGCTTGCAGCCGCGTTCAGCCACAAACCCGTGTTGACACGATTTCTCGGCGCGCAACTTGAGGGGACTTACGGCCAGAGGCGGGTGCGCAGACTCGAGGGCCAAGGCTCTGGTGACGTGACATCGTTCGCGCGATCCGACTGCTACCTTGTAGCATCCGACGAGCGCGCAAGCTGGGACGCCGGCGAGCGCATCTCAGTGATGACACTATGAGCAAGCTTTCTCACTACGACGAGTCGGGCGCGGCCCGGATGGTCGATATCAGCGACAAGGCACCGACGAAACGCACGGCGAAGGCGCGGGCATTCGTCAAGATGAGCGCCGAAGTGTTGGCAGCCCTGCCCGACAACCCCAAGGGTGACCCCCTCGAAGTTGCGCGTATCGCCGGCATTCAGGCCGCGAAAAAGACGGCTGAGCTGATTCCGATGTGCCACCCGTTGGCGCTGAGCCATGTCGATATCGAGACGATCATCACGTCGGCAGGCGTAAGCCTCACCGCAAGCGTCTCGACGACCGGCCCGACCGGCGTTGAAATGGAAGCATTGACGGCGGCCTCGGTGGCGGCTCTGACGATTTACGACATGTGCAAGGCTCTCGACAAAGGCATCGAGATCCGTGAGCTACACCTTGTCGAAAAAACCGGCGGCAAGAGCGGTGACTATCAGCGCCAGGAGTAGTCATTCGGCGGGGCAGGGGGACGTTCCGGCGCATCGTCGACTTTGAATCCTAGGGTTGCACCCTAGGCCAATTCAAAGGTCACCCCGCTGGGGTTCAGTTCACGCGCAGTCCGAAGCCTCAGTAATTCGACTACGGCCTCCAATAAAGCCAAGCCCCGCGGAAATGCCGGCTAGCGCCTAACCGGGAGCAAAGCTTGCTGCGAAGTCTCGCCGCCGATCACGACGTTGACTGCCTGGTCACCGGTCGCAATGTCGTCTGGCACCTTGAAATTCACCTGGTAAACGCTAATCAGTCCAGGCGCGTAAAAGGCTCCAAAGCTTTCTACGCCGGCATGGTCGATACCTACGGTCGCTTGCGATGCCGTGACGGCCGCGGGAATGGGTCCCGCTTGATTCGTCCCGACGCTTGGCGACAGTGGCCCGAGCGATGTCAAAAACATCAGAATTACCTCGCCTGGCCGTGCTGGGTCGTTGGGTGCGACAAGCCGAAAATCCGAATGCAGCGCCGCCGCGTAGCGTGTTCCCAGCAACTCAACCTCGAATATCGCCGGCTGAATCGCATGAACCGCAACCTCGGGAACCGCGGTGACCGAGCCGTTGTTGTCGACTTCAACTGTCGCTCGCCCGACCGGGGTCTCGAAGGGCACATGCAAATTGATCTGTCCTTGCCCGTTGGTGTTGCTCACCGAAAACAGTGGCGCTTCGACCCCGTTGATTCGGACCTTCGTTCCGGCGAGGTCAGTCGGTAGCGGGACCGAAGCCGCGACTTCAGATCCAACAATGCCTTCGCTCATCGCGGTGCCGAATATCGACACCAACCCTCCCGGCGTAAGGCCAAATCGGAAGTTCGCGCCGTTGACGATTCCTTGGTCGGTGACGAGCGGCCTCAGCCCTCCAACCAGAATCTCGAATACGGCAGTAAACTCCTCGTGCTTAATGCGCCGATTCTTTTGGCTAACGGCGGCCTCATCCACGTCGGCGAGCGTCGCGACAACCGTGGCAAGTCCTGGCGCCATTCCGCCCCTGAAGGTCGTCGACGCTTCGCCATTTGCGTCAGTCAAGACTTCCGCTTCAGTCAACTCGCCGTCGCCTAGGGCAATCACAAACGAGATCGGCCGATTCTTTACGCCCGCTCCATTACCGTCGATCAGACGAACAACGAGGGGTTCGCTCAGCTCGCCGCGAGGAACTCGCACGCTACTTGTATTCGGAATAACCAGCTCAGCTGGGTCGAATGCGACTTCTAGGTTGAACTCCGCTACGAGGTCCGCGTGCTTCGCGCGAACGACGAACGGTCCCTGGTCCGCACCCATTCTCACTAGAACTGAGGAGCGCCCGACGCCATTCGTCACCGAGAAAACGCTCTCTAGAGTGGCCGCGCCCGGAGGATCGACGGTCCAGGCAATGGGCTGCAGCGTGATTGGATTGAGGCATAGATCGGTCAGCTCGACCAACAACGCTTCGTCGCGCAGCAGCATGCCCGGCGGGCCGAACTGTCCGTCGCCCTGCAATTTCCGCAGGCGAGAAATTCCACCGTCACTCACCTCGGTCGTCACCACCGAGTTGCGAAATCCCTCTTGTAGACCGGCCTCGATAACGCCTCGCGCGCCGGGGCAGCCAAACGTCACGTTTGAGCTCGCCTTGCCGTCCGCACCGGTGATCACAATTGGCGGATCAAAACTCGCATTCAGGTTTGAATTGAAAAAGACCACGACACCATGCGCGGGCAAGAACTCTCTGGTCAGGGCCCGAACGACGATCGCCTCTTCGACCGTTTCTCCAGCTTCGACGCTGAGAGTTCTGGCGCTTACCAACTCAAGTCGGTTGGAGGTCTGGAGTGGCGTTCGATGAATCGCGGCGCGAAAGGGATCGGCCAACTGGCGTCCGAACTCGTCTTTCACGTGAATCGCCACGGTCAAGTTGCTGACCGTCGGACTCGTAATGCAGCCAATGTGGGCTTGCCCGTTTCCATCTGTCTTTACTTGGAGCGGGCAAAACACGAGCGTCGGCGCCGAGTTGGTGATCTCGAGCGTGACGTCGGAATGCGGAACTCCGTTGGTAACAACCAGCGCGACAAGGTCTAACGGGAACGGCGCGCCCGCCGGCACGATCTGGTTGTCTCCAGTGACTTTGAAGATTCCATCGGTGAGTAGATCTTGCGGTAAGACGGTGACGTTGAAGGTAACGAACCGCCCAATTGCATCGCGGATCGTAACGGTGGCGGTCATTGGGAACTCAACAGTTTTTGCGTCACATTCGATCAACGCTTCGCCATTCATATCGGTCAGGGCCGTGGCGGGGCAAACGATCGGCGCTGCGGCCGGGTCGACAACGATGTCTAACGTGATGCCTACTTGCGGCGCACCGTTGATTGAAGCAGCGACTCCGAGATTAAACGTAGTGTTCTGTGGCACCCGAATAAAGTCGCCCTGGGTTTTAATCAGCCCATCGGGCCTAGTGAGCGGGTTCACCCGGATGCTAAATGGTGGAGACAAACGTCCGAGATCATCGCCGACGGTGATGATCATGCCGGTCGTGAATGGCCATGCGCCTACGTTGCAAACGACGACGCCAAATCCGTCGGGACCGGTCGTGCCTTCGGCGCAACTTAGCGTTGGGCCGAACGCGATGACGCTCGCGGCAAAAACGCGGACCCCCGCTTGCGGGACATTACCCGGGCCGACGGCGCGAACTCCGAGCGCAAACGATGTACCGTCTTTGACCGCTTGGCCGTTGCCGAACACCTGTTGCAGCCCCAGGTCTTGTGCCCCAAGGGATCCAATGAAGAGAAAGCTGAGCGCGACTAGCAATAGTTCGCGATGGGATCGCATGATGATGAACCGCCTCAATTATAAAACGTATTTGACCATTCTCGTTTTATTAATTCTCGCAACTGATACGATGACGACCGTGACCGATGAGTCTTGAGCGCTACGGATGGGGCGATTTTTTCGCAACGCAATGCGATTCCGCGACTACGGATGAGCCCGCGCGAGTGCTGCGGGCGGCGCCGCGACAGCTTTGGCTTGCAACGGAACGGGGGCCGGCTACGGCTCGACTACCGCGCAATGTGGCGGAAGTCGTGGTCGGCGACTGGGTTGTGTTTGATCCGTCGTCGAGAATTGTGGCGGCGCGCCTAACTCGTCGCAACGAGCTTTCGAGGAAGCGGCCTGGCACGGAAGCCGAGCAGCAGATACTCGCCGCAAACTTTGATGTTGTGTTTGTCGTCGCGGGCCTCGACGGTGATCTCAACCCTCGACGGCTCGAGCGCTACTTAATCGCGATTTTCGAGAGCGGTGCCTCGCCAGTGGTCGTGCTAAACAAATCAGACCTCTGTGAGGATGCGACCGATCAAGTGGCTGCGCTACGCGCCGCGGGCTTCGACTGCGCGACCGTCGTGACGTGCGCCGAGACTGGCCGCGGGCTCGAAGAATTGTCGACCCATCTTGTGCCGGGACAAACGACGGTTTTCGTGGGATCATCGGGAGTCGGGAAGTCTTCGTTGATCAACGGGTTGCTCGCGGAGCAGCGTCAAAGGACCGCGCAGGTTCGCGAAGCCGACGGCCGTGGGCGCCACACGACAACACATCGAGAGCTTTTTCTGCTGCCGCAAGGCTGGCTGCTGATCGACCTGCCGGGGATTCGCGAAATCCAGCCGTGGAGTCCCGCTACCAGCGTCGATTCCGCGTTTCCAGAGATCATTCGCCATTCTGACAAATGTCGCTTTCGAGATTGCAGCCATCGACGCGAGCCGGGCTGCGCCGTGCGCTTGGCGGTGGAACGAGGCGAGGTCGCCGGCGAACGCCTGGAGAGCTTCTTGGCTCTGCATGAAGAGCAAGACACGCTCGAAAAAATGATCGACGAGCGAGCCGCGCTGCAACGTCGAAAGTCGGGCCAGCGATCCAGAAGCGAATGAGTTAGCTGCCCGAACGCAAAACTTGCCGCATCTGTTACAACGGCCGTTGGCGGACTTCGCTCAAGCGACGTGCCTCGGCGGCGGACGCATCTTCAACACGGCCGCCGAGATGCTTCGCCAAAAACTGCTCGACGCCGGCGTAGAAAGCCATGCGGTTCTCTGGTACCGCGAAACCATGCCCCTCGTCGTCGAACAGAAGATACTCGACGTCTTTCCCCTTGGCCCGCAGCGCTTCGACGATCTGCTCGCTTTCGGCCTGTTTCACGCGAGGATCGTTCGCTCCCTGTGCGATCAACATCGGGATCTCGATCTGCTGCGCCTTGAACAGCGGCGATCGCGAGTCAAGGAATTCCCGCTCCGATTCGATGTCGCCCACGCGAACCCGAAACGTATGCATCAACGGCGCCCAGTAAGGCGGGATCGACTCGATGAGAGTGCAGATGCTTGACGGCCCGACGATGTCGACCGCACAACAAAAAACGTTGGGCGTGAATGCGGCCCCGACTAGGGCAGCATAGCCCCCATAGCTACCGCCATAAATACATATCTTGTCGCGGTCGGCGACTCCCTCGCCTACCGCCCACTCGACGGCGTCGAGCAAGTCGTCGTGCATCTTCGCGCCCCACTCGTGGTTGCCGGCGTTGAGAAACTTTTTCCCGAAGCCCGTCGAGCCCCTGAAATTGACTTGCAACACGGCGTAGCCGCGGTTGGCGAGCCATTGCGCTTCAGGGTCGTAGCCCCAGCCATCACGCGCCCACGGCCCACCGTGAACGTTCAGCACCAGCGGCGGAATACCCTCAACTGCTATTGGACGCGTCAAGTAGCAAACCAGATCGAGTCCATCACGCGATCGCACTGTGACCGGCTCCATCGGGGCGAGGCTGTGCTGCTCGAGATCGGGTCGATTGCTGAACAGATATGTAGCCTCGGCCGAGGGACGATCATAGGCGTAGTAACGTACCGGCCCGCAGTCGGAAGCGTAGGACACCAACCACTTGGAATCTGCGCGGTCGCGGCTTGAGAGCCCGATTTCTCCGGCCTGGACATTTTGCAAATTTGCGAAGTCGCGCGCGATGCCGTCATCAAAAAAGCTCCACTCCAGTTGATGTAGGGCAAAGCCTACGCCTTGAACCTGATGCTTCGTTGGATGGACCAGAACCGGCCCGACATCGACCCTGTCGTCACGCGCGAGCACCGTCCGTTTGCGGCTTTCAAGTTCAATCGAATAAAGTTCGGTCGTGTCGCTTTCGAGGCTGTCTTCGATGTACAACCCGTCGCCGTCGGGCGTAAATCCGAGAGCGCCGCCGTTGTCTTCCGGACCCCACGTTAGGAACGGCTCAATCTCGGCGCCCGGCTGCCTGCTGACAAGTAACTGGAAACCGCCATCCGGCGTCGCGGCAGTCGCCCCGCGTACGCGGAACTCGTGGTCGCAAAGCCAGCCGACGTAGTTGCCTGGATTCTCCGCCTCGAGCGTCGATTCCCCGGAGTCGAGCTGCACGCGGTGAAGATCAAACAGTTGCGGATCGCGCCGGTTCATCGCGACCAGAATTTCATCTGGGTGCTCGCGGTCAGTGATGACGTCTTGCACCGTGACGTTCTCGTAGGGTGTGAGATTGCGAGTCTCTCCGCCAATGAGATCGACCGCAAATAGATGCCAGTTTTCATCGCCTTCCGAGTCTTGGAGATAGAGCAGATGGCGATCGTTCTCGGCCCAGAAGAACGTGCGAATGCCGCGCTTGCGATCGTCGGTTACGGGGCGATCGTAGTCGAGGCCAATTGTGCGCAGCCAGACGTTGAGAACGCCGTCATCGGGGGCAAGAAAGGCCATGTTGCCGCCGTCGGGAGACAGTCGAGGGGAAGAGCGCTCAGGGTTACCGAAAAGAACTTGACGGGGTATCAAGGCGGGCGACGCGGACATAAGCCCTTAGCCTAGCCCGGACCAGAATTGTTTGCTCACCCTACACGGTTGCAGTCAGTAGACTCAGCGGCGAAAGCACGCGATAGGTGCGCCACTGCGTCGCAATCGCAGCCGTGGCCAACGCTGAACTTCAAGAATCAGTGACGATGCGCGCTAGCTTCGCGCTTCTTCCGGCGCGCTTCCAAAATTTGCTCATACTTGACACGCTGCGCTTCGTCAAGCACCGCCATCGTCCGGGCCGCTCGCTCATTGCGAATCGCCTCAAACTCGGGCTCCATCGCATCGCGGACCGAATGAAATCGTACGCCAACTTCATCTAAGATGACCTCAATCTTGGCGTTTTGGTCTTCGTTGAGATTGAGGTCGGCAGTCAGCTTTTGAAGTAAACGCGCCCGGTAGCTCGTCGGTGACAGCCTTCCGTTAGTCGCTTGAGCGATATTTACGGAGTAGAACTGCGTGGCCGCGAACCCAAACACGGAGCCCGCGAGGAAAACCAGCGCGATGTAGAGCGCGGCCGTTTTCTTGGACTTCCCGTTTGTCACCTTTCGTTCTCCGCTAGTTGCCACAATGCTCCGTCATGCTCATCCATCGAATCCAGCGTCAACACGTCAACGTAACTGGATTCCAAAATCACCGCCTCATTGGAGTGCTCTTTGGGCAGCCACATCGAGGCGATCAGTAAGGCCGCGACGGCCACGGAGGCAAATGCTAGGCGCGGCGACCAGGCCACCAGGTGAGTGAGCCAACTCACGGGCCTGCGCGACTCGATCCGCGCCCAGAGGTTGGGCAAGAACTCGGGCGAGGGCTCAAACTCACCGAGAGCTTCGCGGTATATCTCGAACATGCGATCTAAGAATTTTTCTTGCTCTTGCATCATCCTTTTTGATCGACCTCCCAGAGTTTATCAAACCTCGTTCTTCGCTGCCAGCTCGTTGTAGGTATCCAACACGCGCTTTCTTGCCCGGAACAGCCGGACCTTCAGCGCATTCGTGTTGACCTCGTAAATTACGCTCAATTCCTTCAGCGACAAACCTTGAACTTCCTTGAGCGTCAGTAACATGCGATCCTCTTCCGACACATGATCAAGCAGAACGTTTAGCAGATCTTTGACGCTCTCTTTCTCCTTGTCAACCAGAGCTTTCTTGCTGCTGAGTGCCGCGTCCGCCGCTGCAACCTGTTCCTCACTCAAATCGGCCATTCTGACATCGATCATGCGACGCTTCTTCCGCAGAAAGTCGTAACACGCGTTTGTCGTCAGGCGATAGAGCCAGGGTTCAAAAACCTGCGGAGTCCTGAGCTGCTTCAGCGAGAAGTACAGCCGGACAAAAACTTCTTGTCCAACGTCTTCTACGTCGTCCCCACGACCGATCATCCGGTAGACCGTACCGAGAATCCGTTTTCGGTAGGTCTTGATGATCAAATTGAACGCTTCGTCATCGCCTGACTGAGCAAGTTCAATCGTCTCGGGTTCGACCAGCATTCAGGAGCAGCCGCCGGCCACGATACCCATTAGCTTTCTCTTAACAACTAAGGCGCGGCGGTAGGGACTCAGGTTACGACATTTCGCCTGTTGCCGTGGCGAATTCGGCCTGAAGTTCGCTGAGCTCGGCCAGGCCCAACCGGCCGGTATAGATTGCCATGCCCAGCGCGGCATGTATGTCTAGCTGCTGCAGCAAGCGGATTTCATCGATCGTTGTAATACCGCCGGCGGCCGTGATCTCATGGGAAGTCGCGGATCGCAGCGTGCGGTACCAATCGAGGTCGGTACCGTCTAGCATTCCTTCTTTGTCGACATAGGTGCACAGGAACCCGCCACAGTAGGGTTCAAGCTGCGCGATGACCTCCTCAGCGGTCAGGTCCGTCGCTTCCTGCCAACCCTTGATGACGATCCGACCACCCTTGGAGTCGAGAGCTAGAAGAATGCTGTCGACGCCGACTTCCGCCGTGAGGTGTTTCATGAAGGCCGTGTTCAGGCCTCCATCCTTGTAGGCTGCCGTGCCAACGATGACTTTTTCGGCACCGGCATTCAGCAAATCTCGTGCGCGCTCGACGCTACGAATGCCACCGCCTACGCGAGTGCGGGTCGCTGAGGCGAGGCCGCGAACCGCTTCGAGGTTCGAGCCGCGACCCAGCGCCTGGTCAAGGTCGATGATCTGAATCACTGGAAACGCGGAGAAGCGTTCGAGCATAACTTCTGGAGCTTCGCCCTCAAGCGCTTTCTCTTTGCCTTGAATGAGTTGGACGACCTTGCCGTCCATCAGATCGATGCAGGGGATGATCATACTGGCGTCACGAAGGAGAGATTCAGGTTAACGTCTCTAGGGTCGCTTTTGTAACTCCCATGTCTTCAATCAACGCAGGTTTGGCCGTTGATCGGTCGCGTCAATTCAAGCGGGCGGCGACTACGCGGGCAGCCATATCCGCCTCTTTTTCGTCCAATCCAGCTACGCCTATGACGTACATGTTTTTCTGGAAAACTAGCGTTGGCACGCCCTCGTCTTGACCGAAATAGCCACCCAGATGCGCGATAAACTTGGAGTCATCGAGCAACTCTTTGTAGTCGATAAATAGGAACAGCGCCTGATCGCCGCTGCCTCGCAACGCGAAGAACATCTGGTACTTTTTGCCGTTCGCCTCGTACTCCGCAAAATTCCCGCCCGGCATGAATTCTTTGCCCGCCAAATGATTCTCGACAACCTTTGTTTCGACTAGGCCGTCCTTAGGGAATTTGTGAGTTTCGTCGAGAATCTTCTCCGGCGGCGGAGCCGGTTTCGATTCGACAACTGGCAGCTCGCTCGGCGAACCACATCCCCAAGTGAGCGCTAAGCTCAGGGCGATAATAATCAATTTCATTGGAGCTACCCCCGCTTCTTGGCTCTCGGCACGATTGTAACCGCATCGGCTACGCGAGCGGCCGCGCGTCCAGCGTATAATATGCCTTCCGCATGGCGAATCCGACACAACTGCAACTCATCTCGTCCGATGTGGATGCATGGAACGGCTGGCGGGAGCGCAACCCCGGCGAGAGGGTCGACCTTTCCGGCGCGAAACTCGCCGGAATTGACCTGCGGTTCGCGAACCTCAAAGGCGCTGACCTCAGCCAGGCGGATTTCGTAATGGCCAATCTGACAGGCGCGGATCTGCGCGAGGCCGACCTGCGAGGCGCGAACTTGGTGGGCGCGCGCCTACTGGGGGTGGATATCAGCGGTGCCGATATTCGAGCCGCTGACCTGCGCACAGCCGAAGACCTAACGGAAGAGCAACTCGGCGAGAATCGAGGCGACGCCAAGACTATGATTCCCGACGGCATAGAACGCCCCGAAAGCTGGGACTAAATAAGAAAGGGGCGGCCGAACGGCCGCCCCTTTTTGGTTATGCTCCTGAAGCTGAAAGTTAGAACTCGAACCTGAGCGACATCTGGATCAGACGCCCGTTCGAGCCCCTCAGTATGCTGCTGACCCGGCCGAAGCCACCTCGTCCGTTACGTAGCGCCGGATTCGCAAACAACGCCCGGTTCGCCAGATTGTAGATATCGGCGCGGTACTGAAGCTTATAGCGTTCAGTGAAATTGAACCACTTGTGGACCGATAGGTCGACGCCCGAGAATCCCGGACCGCAACAAACGTTGCGCGGCGCCGTGCCAAACATCCGGGGCCCCGGCGACTTGAACAGCCCGGTGTCGAAGTACGTGGCGCCTTTGACGTTGTCACGCCAGCCGTTCAAGCGCTCCACGGGCCCGAGTAGATTCGGCCGCTGGGCGTGCGAGAACGTGTTTGAGTTATTGGTGTTCTCGACCACGCCAAACGGAGCGCCATTGCGGAACTCGGCAATGACGCCAAGGCCCCAGCCCCCGGCAATAGCGTTCAAGGCACCGCTTTCAATCCCAAACTTTCGGCCCTTGCCGAACGGCAATTCGTACACCATGCTGCCAATAAAGCGGTTGCGGATGTCGTTTCCAGAGAAGCCCCTATCGAGACCACGCAGTTCCACATGCTGATAGCCGTTGCCCTGCTCTCCACCCAGTTCGGTAGCCGCCTCGACATCGTCGAGAAACTTCGAGTACGTGTAGTTCATCAAAAAGTTCAGGCCGCCGGAGTAGCGTTTTTCCAGCTTGATATTCATTGAGTGATAGGCGGAATTGCCCCAAGCCGGACTCTCGTGAAATACATTCGAGAACTGCGGGAACGGCCGCGCCGACTGCGATTGACTGGCCGGTCCCATACCGTTCACCAGCGGAATCATGTTGATGTTGACGTTAGCCCCACCCAGGTTGTGGCCCACGTTGCCGATGTAGGTGATTTCCGCCAGCAACTGGCTCGGCAGTTCCTTTTGAATTCCCAAGTTCCACTGCTGGTGCATACCGTTGTGCTGGTTTCGCTGGAAAAAGTCCGGTGAGAGACGCGGCCTGCCGCCGATCGGCACCGCTCCAAACGAAGAGGTCAAATCCTCACGCTCTACGGCGGGCATGCCGTCGGAGAGTTGGAAGGCCCGGATGAACCTCCCGCCATCAGGCGAGGTAAAGTCGCCGTTCTGACTGAAGCCGTTAAACAGAGTAAACGGGACGGCGCGGGCATACATGCCGTTGTAGTTAATCCCATACCCGCCCCTCACAACGATACCCGCGGTCTTCCAGGCGAAGCCGATGCGCGGGCCGAAGTTGTTCTTGTCGAAGCCGTGCGCATACTTGTCGCGTCCGTCTCGAGCCGAGAACGTGACGACGCCCGGACAGTTACAAACGGGATTGATCTCGTTCGGGTCGAAACCACTCTGGCGGTTGTCCTGGCGTTCCCAGCGAGGCGTATCCAACTCCCAGCGCAGCCCGAGATTTACCGTGAGGTTCTGATTGACCTTCCAGTCGTCTTGGACAAAAAAGCCGTAGAAGTCGGTGCGAGTCTCCAGGATGTCGGCGTCGACAAGTTGGCCGGAACCGACGAAGCCGATGAGCAACTCGGCCAGGCCGACGCCCGTGGCGCGGTTGCCGAAGTTGAAGCGTCCGCCCGTCGACTGGTTAAAGTCGTCTTGGTTCATGGCAAAACGCCACTCTCCGCCGAATTTGATCTGGTGATTGCCCTTGATCCAGGTGAAGCTGTCAGCGAACTGCCAAGTCTCGATCGGAGTCTGGATCCTCTCCTGATTGCCCGCGCCGAGGTTCGTCAGACCGTTGACGGCGACGCGGGCGAACGATTCGGGGTTCACACCCGGGATCCCAAGCGTACCGTTCTGACCCGAAAACCGCCCGGCCGAGCGGTTGATGTGTAGCCTGCGTCCCCAGTTGACGCGAAGGTCTTGAATCAAGTTCGGCGAAAAATGGTGGATCCATGAACCTGTGACATTGGTGTGACGGTTGGACCGGGTTCCGGCGCGCGGGTCGGAGAAGTCGTTGGGGTAGACCGCCGCGATGACCGACGGATTCCGTGAGAACTGGAACCGGCCGAAGGCTCTGTCGTTGTCGCCGAAGTTGTGGTCGACCTTGGCGGTATAGAAGTCCTGCGTCAGCGCGTTCGAAGCGCTGTTGACCAAGTTGTTTCTTGGCGCGCTGCTCAGACTACCCGATTGATTCGGTGCTGGGTAGAACCTCGCGAACGCCACGCCGAGAGGATCCATACGGCTCGCCGGGATGATGTTGTTCGCAAAGACCGCTCCTTCGGCCGAGGGGTCTTTCAAAGTCAAGCCCGATCGGTTAGAGAAATCTCCGCCCACCTCCGGGAGGTGAGGCACGTCGTCGCTCGAATACACCACGCCGTCTCGCCGCCGTCCGCCTTCGTAGTTGAAGAAGAAGAACGTTTTGTTCTTCACGATTGGACCGCCGGCCGAAGCGCCGAAAATGTTGTATCGTAGCGGGGCCTTGGTCGGCGCGAAGAAAGTGCGCGTGTCGAGCGCCTGGTTGCGGAAGAACTCGTAGGCCGCGCCGTGGAATTCGTTGGTTCCGGAGCGCGTAGTCATGACGATGAAACCGCCGCCCGCGCGGCCGTACTCGGCCGAATAGTTGCTCTGTTCGACTTTGAATTCCTGCAAAGACTCCGCCGGAGGGTTCAGGCCAAGTTGCGCAATACCCAGCGACATGTTTTGTATGACCGTGCCGTCCAGCGTCCACATCTGATTGCGGGAGCGGCCCCCACCCATCGAGAAGAAGGGTAATGCTTCCGCCCCACCCTCTCTGCCGTATGTCACATTGCCTAGCAGCCGCACCAGCGAGGCGCTACGGCGGCTGGCTAGCGGCATGTTGAAGACCGTGTCGCGCTCAATAAACTGGCCGACCGTTGAGCTTTCGGTCTCAAGCAGTGGCGCCGCCGCGTCGACCTCGATCGTCTCGGTGACGTCACCAACCTGCATTTCGATATTGACGGCGCGTACCGAGCCCGTCTCAAGCACAAGGCCCGATTGGCTGTAAGTCTTGAATCCAAAGAATTCGCAAATCAGTTCGTACTGCCCCGAGACGACAGTCGGGAAGTTGTAGTTGCCCGACGCGTTCGATTCGGAGGACTGGGTGACGCCTGTGTTGATGTTCGAAATTGTGACCTTGGCGCCAGGAATAACGGAGCCAGTGTTATCGGTGACCGTACCGGTCAACCGTGTCTGTGTCTGCGCCGAAAGCGTTAGCGCTAGCAGCGAAGCAAGCAGAATCCCAAATACTACCTGTTTGACTTTCATTCGAGAGTACCCTTTCTATAGCTTGGATAGAGGGGCGCTTGGTAGCAATACCCCCCCCGATATCGAGTTTACACCGTTTGGGGGGGCGAATGGAGACAACAAGTGATCGGAAGGTTCTAGCGCCCGAACGGGAAGTTCGCGACCACTGAGTCAGTTCAACCGTGCGGTCTTTGCGTCCGCGGACTAGCTCTCCGTGTATTGCTTGGTAGGGGACAGGCAACACGAGGGTTCGTCAAGGTGGAGAGATTACGAGATTGCATGTGCCAGTCCCCGCCCGACAGTCGTTCCTCGTCCGTTTGGCACAATACGCGGTCTGTGTCCTTGCCGAAACTATTGGGTTGAAGTTTCAGGGCGGCGCGGCTCGGTACTACGTAAGGTTTCGTCCAACAAGCAGCTTGGCTGACAGCTTGAAAAATCAATTTGCGGTTAGAGCTTAGCCAGTAATTGCGGCAGCGCTGACGCGAATGCGCCTCGGGTTAGAACGTCCAGACAGCCGGCATCACGCGCGGCAGCCATCAAGTCTTCCCGCTCGTGATTGGCGAACGCAACCATCGGCACTGCGCGCGTCGACTCGTCGCTGCGCATTGCTCGAATATTCTCGATCGGGTCGACCTCGACCGCTCCCAGATCGATCACGAGCAATGCCGGAATTTCCCGCGCCTTGCGCAGCAGCGTTTCGCTGTCGCGAACAAACTTCACCTCGACGCCGAGTTGTTTCGCGGTGCCGCTGATCTTCGATCCGAAGAACAAGTCGGGGACGGCAGCGATGATGGTCTTGTTTGCTGACATTGATTTCCGGCTGCGTTTGTTACCCTACGGATTCTAGCAACCGAGATGGCCGATAAATACAAGCTTACGATCGCTCATAGCCCTGATTCCGACGACGCATTCATGTTCTACGGGCTAGCGACCGGTAAGATTGAGTCGGATTTACTCGACTTCGAACATATCCTCAAAGACATCCAATCGCTCAACGTTGACGCCCATGAGGGGCGCTACGACATGACGGCGATTTCATACCACGCCTACCCATACGTCGCCGACAAGTACGTGCTGACCGCCGCCGGATCGAGCGTCGGTGATGGTTATGGGCCGATACTGGTCGCGACGTCTGATCTCGACCCCACCGATCTAAAGGGCAAGCGAATCGCGGTGCCGGGCAAGTTGACCACGGCCTACCTGACGATGACGCTCTACGAACCGGAGTTTGAGCCGGTGATGGTCGACTTCAACAAGATCATCGACGCCGTCGAATCCGGTGACGTGGATGCCGGTGTGATTATTCACGAAGGCCAATTGAGTTACCGCGATTCCGGCCTGAAGAACATTGTCGATCTCGGCGTGTGGTGGAAGGAAAAATATAACCTCCCCCTGCCCCTTGGCTGCAACTGCATCTTGCGCAGTCTTCCCGACGACATTAAAACGGAGGCACGTAAGAAGCTTGCTGAAAGCATTCAGTTTTCGCTGGACAACCGCCAGGCGGCGCTAGAATATGCGCTACAATTTGCGCGCGGGCTCGACCCCGATCTCGCCGACAGATTTGTCGGCATGTATGTCAACCACCACACCACGGCGATGGCCGACGAAGTGATCGAGGCGGGCCAAAAGTTACTCGATCTGGGCTTTGAAACGGGGCTCATCCCCAAACACGTCAAACTGGAGTACGTCTAGGCGATCGTTACTCCGCACGTTTTTTTGTTATTAGTCAACGCTAGCCCGCGACGCGAGGAACCATGAGGATCACGCGAATTATTTTTGGTATTTTCCTAGGCGTAGGCCTAGCTTTCAGCGCGGATGTAGCGCTTGAGGATCTTAAGAGCCCCGACGCGGCGACGCGCGAAAAGGCGGCTCGCAAACTTGGCGACCAAGACGACGGCTTTGAGCACATCGGCGCGCTAGCCGCGCTTGTGAAGGACGAGGCGCCTGAGGTTCGCAACGCAGTGGTCGGTTCGCTGATCAAGTTTCGTTCAGTTGAATCGATCGATCCCTTGATAATGGCAACGCAAGACGAGATGCCTGAAATACAGGCATTGGCGGTGGACGGCTTAGTCAACTTTTACTATCCCGAGTACGTAAAGTTTGGCTGGTTCAGTTCGGTCAAGACGTTTACCGGTCAGTTGAAGGGCCGCTTTTCGAAACCGAACCCGGTCATGGTCGAGTCGTACGTAACCGTCAACCCCGCGGCGGTCCGCGCAATCGGTAGTGTCGTTGTCACTGGTGGCAGCTCAGACGCTCGCGCCAACGCGGCCCGGGCGCTAGGGGTGCTGCGCGCACCCAACTCACTCGCGGCGTTGCTGCACGGCGCGCGCTCACGGGACTCAAAGATTATCTTGGAATCGATCTATGCGATGAAGAAAATCGCGGATCCAAAGGCCGGCCCGGAGATCGTTTTCTTGCTGCGCGACCTCGATGAAGACGTGAAGTTCGCGGTCATCCAAACCGTCGGACAGCTGCGAACCCAGGAAGCTCGACCGAGCCTAAGCGAGATCATCGAAGAGAGCGACCAAGCCAGGATCCGCCGCGAGGCACTCGTGGCGCTGGCGAAGTTCCCCGACCCCGACCAGCGGACTTTGTTTTTGACCTACATGCGCGACAAAGACAAATGGATGCGGGCAGCAGCGGCCGAGGGGCTTGGGCGGATTGGCAATCCGCTCGACCTAGGAGTGGTCGACAAGGCGTTCCGCTCCGAGAGCGCTGAGTCAACCCGGCTATCGCTTGCCTTCGCGGCCGTGCATCTCGGCAACGTGGCGCAATTGAGCTACCTGATTGACGGGCTGAACTCCACGGTTCACCGCTTGGAGGCGCGACCGTTTCTAACTGAGTTGGCTCGCAAGCCGGAAGTGCTGACGAGGCTGTATCCAAAACTGGCTTCGGGCACCGCGCCACAACGCCGGCATCTAGCGTACGTAGTTTCCGTTAGCGGGAACGAGGGCAGTGTAGAGCACCTGAAGCGCTTGGCGGACGACCCAGACGACAAAATTGCAGTGGCCGGAATCGAAGCGCTAAAAGTCTTGCAGGCGCGGTTGTAGGAATAACAGCGGGCGCTCGCCGTCTGAAGAACTCGGCCACTACGCGCCCCCGCTATCGAATCGGTAAGTGGACTGCTCGGCTCTCTCGGATCGACTGCTTGGCTGCCTCAAGAATTTCTACCGCCTGAACGTTGATGTCGACTGCCACAATGTGGTCGAGCGGCTTGTCGTTAACGACGTGGTCGATCATGTAGCGGATCGGGTCGTCGGTCTCGGGGCTCAGCGGCGTCACCACGACTTCTTCAGGGTCTTTGCGGCCATTGCGGTACTCGACGCCGTTGCGGTTCATGTAGAGGCTGCCTTTGCGTCCGAAGACCTCGAGGTCTTGGAAGCTACGCGGCAAGTCCCAACTACCCTCGAAAATACCGACGCCATCTGGATAGGTGAGCACCATGACGGAGTTGTCCTCGACCTTGGGGAAACGTTCACGCTGTAGGTGGTTGGCGGTGGCGTAGACCGTGTTGGGCATGCCTTTGAACCAGAGCGACCAAATCGCGTTGTAGCAGCCGAAGTCAACCAACGCGCCGGCGCCATTCTGGATCGGGTCAGTTAGCCAGGCGAAAAAGTATTTCCCACGGGCGCCGGTGCCGCCGGGTCCACCGTGGCCCACGATACCGCGCAAGCGCCACACATCACCGACCGCGCCGGCCGCGGCTTGGCGTTTGATCTCGTGGTTGGCCGGCCACCAGGCCATCTGATAGTTGGTCATGACTTTGACCTTGTGGTTACGGGCGAGCGCCTGCATTTTGATCGCGTCGTCATAGGTTGAGGCGAACGGTTTCTCGAAAATTACGTGGATTCCGAGCGGCGCGAGGTACTTGAGGACTTCGAGATGGCGATTGTTTTCGACGAATGCCCAGACGATCTCCGGCTTCTTTTCGCTGACCAGAGTCTTGTAGTCGGCCGTATAGTAGGCGTCCGGCTGATATTTCTTGGCCTCTTGAACTAACTCGGGTTCAGGCTCGGCGACTCCGACAAACTCCGCCTCGGCGATCGTCGACACGTTCTGTAGCTGACGCCAACAATGGGAGTGCTTGAGGCCCACGAATCCAATCTTCGTTTTCGCCGCTAATGGCAGCGTGGCGGCGACCAGAACCAATAGTCCAAAGCTCAAACAACGTCTCATCGGTAACTCCTTCAAACTGGCCGCCAGCTTGAGCCGGGCGGAGCTAAAGCTGGTTCCATCGCAGCCCCCATTGTGTCAGACCGCTATAATAAGATTTCAATTTCTGGAGGACCGTGCATCATGATTCAGCTAACCGAAACCGCCATATCGAAAGTGACGGAGATCCTATCCCAACAGGAGCCGAAGCCAGAGGGCTTGCGTTTGTCGGTCGTCGGTGGCGGCTGCTCGGGATTTCAATATTCGATGGCGTTTGAGAACACCAAGCTGCCACTCGACAAAGTCTACGACTACGAAGGACTCAAGCTCTTTGTGGACCAGGCGAGCCTGCTATATCTCGACAACTGCCAAGTCGATTACGTCGAGTCGATGGAAGGCGCGGGCTTTAAGTTCGAGAATCCCAACGTGACTTCGACCTGCGGTTGCGGAAGCTCGTTCAGCGCGTAGCGCCGCCAAGTTTTTAAGTTCAGAACACGGGTCGCTCTCTGGGCGGCCCGTGTTTTTTGCATTTGAGCGAAGCGATGACAGCGAGCGGGCGGTGGGATGAGCGGTTTCGAGCAGGCGAGCATGGCGCCAGCGAGCCGGACGGATTCCTCGAAGGGCTCCGTGTCTATCGCCAGCTACTCCGGTCCGACAATCCCGCGGCAGTCGACGTTGCTTGTGGCGCCGGCTGCAACGCGATTTCGCTGGCCGCCGCCGGATACGACGTTACAGCGATCGACTACTCACGAGAGGCGCTGCAACTGACACGAGAGCGCGCGACAGCAGCCGACGTCGTTGTTAACCCGCTGCTACTCGACCTCGAATCGCCGACCGTCGAGCTTGGCTCGAACGTGTTCGATCTAGTCGTAGGATTCTATTTTTTGCATCGCCCATTGGTGCCCAAATTGATCGACGCGTTGCGACCTGGCGGCATCGTCGTTTACAAGACTTTTTTGGCGACGACTTCAGCGAGCGGCCGGGGTCCGAAGAACCCGGCGTACCGCTTGCGGCCGAACGAGCTGGTCGAGCTTTTCTCTGATTTTCGCGTGCTACGTTACGAAGAAGAGTGTGTAGAGCAAGAGAGCGAAGGTCCCGCCACAGCTGCCTTGATCGCACAAAAACGTTACTAATTCTGCTGCTTATCGCGGCGTTTGCCGCAAGCGGGCAGCACACCCCCGGACGGCAAGCGGACGGCAGTTCGTTGCTGCCAACGGGCCAACGAATTACTCCTTCGGGCACGCAGGTTGTGCTCCGCAGCCTGCCGATGTCGCTCGAGGTATCCCGCGACGGCAAACATCTGTTGGTGCTAGAGGCCGGCTACGAGACGCCATCGATCAGCGTGGTCGAGCTTGCCACGACACAACTCGTCCAAACGGTCGAGTTGCCTGATGCCTGGCTCGGACTGACGCTGAACCGCCGTGGCGATAAGGTCTACGTGGGCGGCGGCACCCGCGGCAGCGTATTCGAGTTTTCGTTTGACGACGGGAACTTGAAATTCGAACGTGAGTTTCCGCTCGTTCCCACCGAGGCGCGCATCGAGCCGAGCCTGGTCGGAGACGTTCGCTTCGACGCTGACGACCGCCTGCTCTACGCCGCCGACCTGCTGGCCGGCACGGTGACGGTGATCAATTCCCAGTCGGGCCTCGTGCTCGGCGATTTCAGAACCGGTGCCGCTCCTTACCGCATGAGGGTGACTCCCGACGGCGAACACCTGCTCGTCAGCCACTGGGCGGAAGCGTCGCTCGGGCTCTATCGTCTTTCTGATCGCAAACTTGTCGAGCGAATACCGGTCGGCGAACACCCGACCGATTTCTTGATTGCCCCAGGCGAGATTGAGGTGCTCGACCCTGATTCTCCAGACGACGAGGCACAGCAATTCCCGGCTCGCTTACTCGTCGCCTGCGCCTATACCGATAGTGTTTGGTCGCTAGGGATAAGTGAGCAGAACCGATTTGAGCTGATCCAGGTCGTTCCGGTTTCGCCACTACTGGAGTCGCCGATCGGATCGCTTCCGACCGCCCTCGTGCTGGGGGTGGGGGGTGAACTTTATATCGCCAATTCTGGGAACAACAGCATCGTGGTCGCCGATGTGTCAGAGGCGCTTGTCGATGTCGTTGGGGCGCTGCCGACCGGCTGGTTTCCGACCGCCGTCGCCGCTTTGCCAGACGGCGGCACAGTCTACTTAAGTGGCAAAGGCGACACCGCAAACGGCGGTCTGGCCGGGGTGCTGCCCGCATTGACCGCCGAGCAGCTTGCCTTCTTGACCGCTGCCGCCGTCGACAACCTGCCGGATCTGGCGCTCCCGCTACCTGCAATTCCCGCCGCCGTTAAGCATGTTGTGATGATTCTTGGCGACGCTCGCGGCGCCGCCTGGCAGGACCTGAAAAAGCGTTTCACACACCTCGCCGGCGTCGTAGTTGCCGGCCGCGACGAGTTATCGCAACTGGCTTGGCTGAGTAGTGGGATCGAGACTGACCTGCTCACGAAGTTGGGTCCGGCCATTGCAGCGGGGCGACTTCCTTCCGATCAGCTAAGCTCGATTGCGCGGGCTGCCGCGCCCCCGGCCGGCACGCTGTGGTCCAACGCTAGGGACGCAGGACTCGCGACGGAGACCTACGGCTTCTCAGGTGGACAAACGATCGATACGTTGGTGACGAGCGGCACGAACGGCTTAGCGGCACTCACGGCGGTTCGCCTCAGCGGATCAGCCGATGCGCAGGACGGCCAGCTTGGCAGGCTGCTTGAGACCATCGAAGGCACGCCTGCCTTCGCCGAAACGGCTCTGTTCGTCGTTCCCCTATCACGGAATCTCAAAGGCGCCATTGTGGCCGGCGGCCCGGTCCACCGCGAGAAAGTCGTCGAGGAATTTATATCAACCCCCTCAATTGTCCGTACCGTCGAATGGCTATTGGGACTCAGCCCGCTGACCCAATTCGACAGCGCCGCGCCAATTGTCGACGGGCTCTTTGTGACCGACGGCGCGTCCACGCCGTAACAGGCAACTCCGTCGGTTGGAGCCGCGCCCTCCTTTACGCGAAACTAAGAAGTTTGTACCCATCGAGTGTCCATGAGCGAGCAGAAGTTCCAGCAAGCCAAACCAATCGTTGATTTTCCGGCGGCCGAAGAGGCCGTGATGCGGTTTTGGGAAGAGAATCAGATCTTCGAGAAGAGCTTGAAGCTGCGCGAGGGCCGGCAAAAGTTCGTCTTCAATGAAGGGCCGCCTACCGCCAATGGGCTGCCCCACAACGGTCACGTGCTGACTCGCGTGTTCAAAGACGTGTTCTTGCGCTATCAAACAATGGCCGGAAAGCATGTCCCCAGAAAAGCCGGTTGGGACACGCATGGACTGCCGGTCGAGGTAGAGGTCGAGAAAGAACTCGGCATTCACGGTAAGGAAGCCATCGAGAACTACGGGGTCGAGGGTTTCATTCGAAAGTGCGTGGACTCGGTGTTTACGTATACCGAAGAGTGGGAGCGCATGACCAAGCGCATTGGCTTCTGGGCCGACCTCCCCAACGCCTACGTTACCTATCACAAGTCATACGTCGAGAGCGTTTGGTGGGCGCTCTCGCAGTTGTTCGCGAAGGGACTGCTCTACAAGGGCCACAAGATTGTTTGGTGGTGGCCGCAGGGCGGCACCGCGTTGTCGGCGGGCGAGGTCGGGCTCGGATACAAGACCGTCGAAGACCCCTCCGTCTACGTGGCTCTTCCCCTCGAGGGCGAGCCGAACGTCTCGCTGCTGATCTGGACGACTACTCCTTGGACCTTGCCGTCGAACCAGTACGTGGCGGTGCGGCCAGAGTACGACTACGTGCAGGTCAAAGACGGTGAGCGCAGTCTGATTGTCGCCGCAGTGCTACGCGGGACCATCGAGCAAAAGGTCGGCCATGATCTGCCGATCGAAAAGGAACTCACCGGCGCGGACTTGCTTGGAAAACGCTACCGCCCGCCATTCGATTACTTTTACGAATCACTCGTTGGCGCGACGGGCGAGCTCAAGGAAGGCGGCGAGGAGCCGTACCTGTGGAAGGTACTTGCGGCTGACTTCGTGGAACTCGACACCGGTACGGGGCTCGTTCACGAAGCGCCCGCATTTGGCGAGGTCGATTTCGACCTTCACAAATCCGTAGCAGCGCAATTCGTCGACCCTGCCGCCGTGCCGTTGCTGTGTCCGGTCGGTCCGGACGGCAAATTTACAGACGAGGTGTCAGACGTCGCGGGGCAATTCGTTAAGGCGGCGGACAAGCTGTTAATCCACCTGATGAAAGAAAGTGGCGTGCTCGTCCATCGCGAGAACTATCGCCACGAATACCCATTTTGCTGGCGCGCGGACGATGACCCACTGATCCAGTACGCGCGGCCGGCTTGGTTCATTCAGACGACCGCTCGCAACAAAGAAGTACTAGCCAACAACGACCAAATCAACTGGCTACCCGATCACATCGGTACCGGACGGTTTGGCGATTTTCTGCGCAACAACGTCGACTGGGCGCTCTCACGCGAGCGCTATTGGGGAACGCCTCTGAACGTCTGGGTCAACGATGTGACCGGCGAAATGCAGGCCCCCGCCTCGAGCGCGGAGATCTGCAAGAAGAACCCAGCGGCGTTCGACCACTTCGACCGCGCTAAAAAAGCCGACCCCACGCTTTCGGATCACTTGATGGTCCACAAGCCATGGATTGACGAGGTGACTTGGACCGAACCTGGCGAAGCAGGTGTCTACCGCCGCGTGCCCGAAGTGATTGATTGCTGGTTTGATTCCGGGTGCGTGCCGTTCGCACAATACGGCTTCCCGCACCAGGGCCGTGAGGAGTTTGAGAGCCGCTTCCCGGCCGATTACATTACCGAGGCAATTGACCAGACGCGCGGTTGGTTTTACTCACAACTGATGGTTTCGACGTTGGTTTTCGACGATGAGACACGGAAGGCGCTAGCGCTCGAACCACAAACGTACCCGCACCCGTTCAAGACCTGCATCGTATTGGGTTTCGTTAATGACCCGGACGGCAAGAAGGAATCGAAGTCTAAGGGTAACTACACGCCGCCCGATGTGATCTTTGATCTCGTGGCACAAGAGTTCGCCGTAGTCACCGCGGCGGAGTGTGGGCAAGACGTCAATGGCGGCCAAGTTGTAATTGCGAAGGAAGATCTCGAAGCGCTCGACCTGAAGCCGGGCGAGGTCGTCAAGGTCTACCGCCAGGGCGAGCAGGAATCAGCCGTGAGTTTGTCGATTCAACCCGGTAAGCGCATGCCGCGGCGCGTCGTGGTTTTGGCTGACGAAGATCGCCAGACGCTTGGCGCCACGCCGGCACGTGACGGCATCAAAACGCCTCCGAACGACGTTCGGCGATTGCCCGCGGACGAGCGAGTAACGATTGAAGTCGCGAGCCCGGCGCCGGGAGCCGATGCTTTCCGTTGGCTGTTTTTCGGCGGCAATCAGCCCTGGTCCGACAAGCGGCATTCGTTGGCCAACGTTCGCGCGGCGCAGAAGGAGTTTCCTCTCAAGCTACGCAACGTCTATTCCTTTTTCACGATCTACGCCAATATCGACGGATTCGACCCGACAACGATGGCCGGTCGGCCCGTCGGCCAACGTACGCTGCTCGACCGCTGGATCCTCTCCGAACTAGCGCTTCTATCGAAGGTAGTCGCCGACAACTTGGAACAGTTCCGAGCCTACGAAGCGGCGGTCGCGCTGAACAGTTTCGTCGACGGACTGTCTAACTGGTATCTGCGACGTAGTCGGGCTCGATTCTGGAAAGGCGAATTCGACGACGATAAGCGCGACGCCTACGCGACGTTATACGAGTGTCTGGTGACCGTTGTTAAGTTGGCCGCGGCGTTTACGCCGTTTATGTCGGAGGAAATATACCAGAACATCGTCCGTGGCCCGGGCGGCGACGTAGCTGAGAGCGTCCACTTGAGCGACCTTCCGCGGAGTGACCCATCGCGGATCGATCTGGCGCTGTCGGAAGAAATGGCAACCGTCCGCAACGTTGTTTCGCTGGGACTACGAGTTCGCACCGAACACCGCCTCAAAGTGCGCCAACCACTTCAGAACGTAGAGGTCGTACTCAGCGACCCGGCGCTTCGCGACCGTGTTGCCCCCTACGCCAACCTGATCGAGAAGGAGCTTAACGTTCGCGAAGTTTCGTTTCTTGGCGGCGATCAAGCGCACGTCAACTACGTTGCGAAACCGAACTTCAAGCAGCTTGGGCCCCGCCTGGGCAAGAAAATGAAGATCGCAAAGACGGTCTTCGCAGCGCTCGACGCTTCGGAACTCCGCGCGAAGTTGCTATCTGACGGCTTCGCGGAGATCGACTTCGACGGCGAAGCAATCAGAATCGAACCCGCCGATCTCGAAGTTGCCGTCGAAGCGGCTGAACACTTCGCGGCGGCCGGCGACTCAACGACGATCGTCGTGCTCAACACCCAACTCAATGACGAACTCCGCGACGAAGGCCTCTTCCGCGAGCTGCTCCACCATGTCCAAAACATGCGCAAGGAACTTGACATTGACTACACCCGCCGCATCCACTTGGCCGTATCGGGCTCGGAGCGGCTACTTCGCATACTCGAAAAACATCAGCAACATCTTATGGCTGAAACGCTCTGCACGAAGCTGCTCGACACCGACGCAGTGCCACCCAACGCCGAGGCCCGCGAATTTATCGTCGACGGCGAAGAAGCACGAGTGGTACTCGTCCCGGTTTAGAAATTCTGTCGGCGCGAGATCTACTGCTACAATCTGACCGTTACCGATCCACACAAGAGAGATAAAATGAACAGACGAACCGTAATTCTGATCGCGGTCACTGCCGCCCTTACGATGACCTCGGGCCTGTGGGCCGATCACCACGAAGAGCAGCAGTATCTTGAGTTCCGCACCTATCACCTCAGTTCCGCCGCCGAATTGGCTAAGGTCGACACCTATCTCGAAAAAGGACTTTTGCCGGCGCTGAAGCGTCAAGGTATCGGAGCGGTCGGAGTTTTCACAGAAAAGGAACCCGAGGGCGCACCTAACGTGTACTTGCTGATCCCGTTCAACTCGATCGAGCAGTTCTCAGCCATGCAGGGCAAGCTCGACGGCGACTCGGCGTATCAGTCAGCCTCCGCCGCATATTTTGACGCGACGAAAGAAGCCCCGCGTTACTCGCGAATCGACTCCGAACTGCTCCACTCGTTCAAGGCGTTTCCGCGAGCGACGGTCCCCAAGCAGCAGAAGGCGGGCAAGCCGAGGCTGTTCGAGCTTCGCAGCTACGAAAGCTTCAGCGAGAAGATGGGCATGTTGAAAGTCGAGATGTTCAACTCGGGCGAAGTGCCGATCTTCCTCGACGTCGGCATTCAGCCTGTTTTCATGGCCCGCGTGCTCGCCGGCCCGAAAATGCCAAACCTTACGTACATGACGGTCTACGACGACGAAGATCACCTCAAAGAGTCGTGGTCGAAATTCGGTCCGCATCCCGATTGGAAAAAGCTGAGCGGTGTCGCCAAGTACAAGGGCACGGTGTCAAAGATTCACAAGGTCTTGCTGACGCCCCGGCCCTACTCAGGCTTCTAGCTCCAACCCAGTTCAGCGAAAGCGAAGGTGCCTGTTGGTGCCGCTACGTGATCGAGGCTGCGTAGATTTCCGCGATTGTCGCGCCGAGCATCGCGTTGAACTCATCGTCACTTTGTTGCGCCGTCAAGCCCTCGGCAAGTGCACGCGAGAAGCTCGCGACGACGCTTTGGTTGAGCGCGAGGCGACGGTTGGCTTCCTCACGCGAGTAGCCACCTGATAGCGCAACAACTCTGAGGACGTTCGGGTGCGCGACTAAATCTGAGTAGAAACCGACCTCCTCGGGCAGCGTCAGCTTTAGCATGATTATTTGGTCGGCCCCGAGTTGATTCAACTCAGCCAGGATCGCCGTCCTGAGGAGTGCTTCGGCCTCAGCCTTGTCGGGGCAGTGGATGTCAACCTCGGGTTCAATGATTGGAACGAGACCTGCCGCGATGATGCGACGCCCAATCTCGAATTGCTGTTTCACAACGGCATCGACACCGCTCGCGCCGGCCTGCTTGATCACCGAACGCATCTTGGTGCCAAAAATTCGCTTTGACTTTGCTTTAGCCAATAGAGCGTCCAAGTCGGGCATGGGTTTCATGCCCTGTACGCCATCCGCTACATCGGCCAGGCCCTTATCGACCTTCAGAAACGGAACCACTTGCTTGACGTTCCAAAGGTAGTCAGCGGTGGGCTGCCCCTCGACGTCGCGGTCCATCGTGTTCTCGAACAAAATTGCGCCTAATATGTGCTCACCGGTAAAGGATGGGCTCGTCATAATGCGTGAGCGCATCTGGTGGACGACGGCGAACATCTCGTCGTCGTTTGACCATGCATCCGGGGTAACGCCGTAAAGGCCAAGCGCGGTGGGTGTGCTGCCGCCGCTCTGGTCCAAGGCGGCAATAAATCCATTTTGGGACTTGATCTTCTCGAAATCGCTCACGGGTATCCTCGATCAATTCAAACGGGGGAAGGTTTGCGCACCGGAACCGGCGCACACTCCTCTTAGCTTATCGAACACGAGGGGCCAAATATAGCGACGAACTTACGCTCCGAGGTGGCAACTATTTGGCGAGCAACAAATAGCCGTCTGGGTCGATCTGCACGCGCGAAGCTTTGTTGCGCAGCACGACCGAGAACTCAGTCTCGCCGCCGTCGGTGACGATGTATTTCTTGAGAAATCTACCAGGCGATGTGGTGATCTTCAGCGGCACGACGACAGAGAACCTTTCATCGATCGCGCCCTGGCGAAGACTTGCTGTCAAGTAGTGTTTTCCGTTGCGGGATTTCTGCGTGTAGTCCACCGTAATTCGCGGAATGCCGGTGCGCTCGACCCACAAGTCAAAAAACTCTTGGAGTTGGGGGTCGGGATATTCAGCGGGGATGTGACGAATGGCGGTCTGGCGTAGTTCGTCTTGTGTGATCGAGCTAAATGCAAAGCTATCGCGCAGGTCGCGAAGAAATGCGAAAAATCGCTCGTCGCCCATTGCGCCGCGCAACATGTGGAAGATCCACGCTCCCTTCTCATAGGCGATGATGCGATACGCCTGCGGCTCGCGCGAGGTTCGCAAGCGTTCTCCCAACACAACCGGACCGGCGGAGTCTAGAAGGGCTCCATCGTCGCCACTATCGAGCAATCGCTTGCGGTAGCCGGCCAGAGCCTGATCGAGCGCGTCACGCCCTTCCTGCTGTTCGAGAAACAAAAGTGCGGAGTACGTAGCTAGCCCTTCCATCATCCAGGCGTCGCCCGGCTGCGAGACGGTGACGACATTTCCCCACCATTGGTGCGCAAGTTCGTGAGGGGTGAGTAGTTTTGTGTAAAAACGCGCTTCTTCCGCAGTCAGATCCTTGAGCGGTTGGTCACCGGGGCGGAAGTAACTCTTCGTTGAAGCGTAGACAAGCCCAGAGAAGCCCTGTCCGAAATCGCCCGGCACGGGAGAGACGACGACGTGTTTTTGGGCGGGCTCACCGAATTTCTCGGCGAAAAACTGAAACGCAGCGGCGGATTGATCGGCGACGTCCTCGACGCGAGGAGTCGGGGGAACATCCCTACGCGGCGGCACATCCATGATCAGCGGCGGCTGGGGCGCTCGAATGCCGTAGCCGGAACGACGCCGGCCTGCACGGGTTGCCGACCGAGTAGGCAACGGCATCTGTACCGGTCGCGGTCTGGGGCGCAACCTTGGCTCGACAGTCTCTGTCGCGTGGACCTCGATCGTGTAGCCGTCAACCTCTCGCGACGCCGAAATGTAGTGTCCTAGATTGAAACCCGCGAGGCGGATTGGCGATTCGGTTTTGAAGCGGGTCGTCTGCATGCCGCCATCAACGGCATCCTCCAACTGGGTGCCTGTGGCCACCAACTTCATGTGCGCGGGATAGCGAAATTCCAGTTCGTAGTGCGAAAACCCGATCTCGGCGCGTGGATACCAGGTGCCACGATCCCCGACGTAGTACACTCCGTTTCCCGCGTCGGAAATAACTTTCCCGGAATATTGAAATTCTAGTTCGTGCTTTGACTCGAGTTCGAGAGGCTCATGAAGAACGACGACGACGAGATTGTTCTGACGGCGCGACGACGCACTAGCAAATGGAAGTTCCTTTTGGAGAAATTCCACCGGTTCACCGTCGAGCATTACTGCCGAGACTTTGAGGCGCCCCGAAAGCTCGAAGTCAAACGAGCGTGTTCTCGAGTTCTGGGGGTAGAAGTCGGCGCGAGCGCTGACATCCAGATGGAGATCAGAATTGACCCTTGACTCGATTCGGTAATTCGTCAGCAGTCCAGCGGTGGGGGTGATCTTTCGCACGCCGCGGCTGAAGTTCTTGCCCTCGAAGTTTGTCCAGACCTCGTAAAAGTCGCGCTCCCCGTCACGCACGAACTGGCTGGCGGTGACTTGGCGCTCTAGCCGGGGGTCGATCGAAACATCAAAGCGGCCCAGCTTCCGGCCGCGCATCGCACCGGCGAAGAACCCCTGATCGAGCGGAGCATCCGAATAGGTGTCCTCGAACACGCGCAACGCCGCTCCGCCGAGTAGGTTTCGCACTACGGTGGACCAACGCGGCGCGAGACGGGCGCCCGCTTCGGCATCTAGCCGGCTCGACTCGTTTTTCTCGATTGCGATCTGCAACGCCTCGGCGCTGTCATCAGTGAAAAAGAACGCGCCGGTACGAAACTGTTCGTCCAGTACCGTCTCATCGAGAAAGCGGGCTACGGACTGACGCTCGCCCGGCGTGGGCGGGATCAGCAGCAGCTCTCCGGTATCTGTTGGCTCGGTGGCGACGAATGCGAATGCGATGTCGCGCCCGTGAACTTTCTCACCAAAGATCAGATAGCCGTCAGTGAAATAGAGTTTGATGTCCTCGCGTTCGAGCAGCACGTCGCGGACACGGTAGCAACGATCGGGATCGAGTCCGACTTGCCGAATGGAGCGTAGGTAGTCGTCAGCCACGCCGCCATGCAGCGCATGGGCAAGGCTCAAAACAGCGAGAAGGACAAGTCGCGTCAACTGACTCATCATCCCGTGCCTGAGATCGATGGTCAACTCAAGGCCCGCGCCGCGGGGTGATAAACGACCCGGCGCTTCGTAATCGAGGGAGAGCGGCAATCGTAGGTTCATTGCGACAGCGCCGGCTATGGAATACTGGGCGAGAATCATCGTGCTGATAATCGATACTCATGCCCACGTCTTTTCCTCGGACGAGCGCCAGTTTCCGCCGCGAGAGAACCCCTCGCGGCCGCCTCGAGGCAGCGGCACCTTCGCAGGCCTGCTCGATGAGGTAGAGCGACACGATATCAGCGCCGTGACGCTGGTCCAGGTCAGTGGCTTCTACGGGTTCGATAACCGCTACGTCTGTGCGACCGCGCGCGAAAACCCCCACTGGACCGCCGGCATCTGCACCCTCGACCCTGAAAACGACCGGTCCCCCGGTTTACTGAAAACCTACGCTCGCGAATCGAATGTGCGCGGCATGCGCAGCATCCCCGCCTCGGGCAAGCGTCTCGACCATAGCGGCGTGCGAGCGCTGTGGAAAACGGCCGCCGATTTGGGGCTCGTCATCAACATTCTCGGCGGCTACGAACTGGAACCGCAGATCGACACCTTGCTCCGAGACTTCCCAACTCTGCGGGTCGCTCTCGATCACAGCCTGGGGTTGGCTGTAGGGGGGCCCAACGAGAAGACGATCGCGACGCTCGAACGCCTCTCGAAGCACAAGAACCTGTACAACAAGATTTCGTTCATCGCCAACGGCGCCGGTGGATGCCCAGACAATTTCCCGTGCAGCGATTTCCACGAGACCGTCCTCAACGTCATCGACATGTTCGGCCCCGAACGCTGCGCCTGGGGCTCACACTACCCAACGGTGAAGTACGCCCGGAAGTTGACGTACGGACAGCACCTCGAGATTTACCGCAAGCACTTAGCGCTGTCAGATGACGCTCGCCGCTGGATCTTGGGCGAAACGGCCGGACGTCTATGGTTCCCCGAGATGAGCGCCGACGAGGCAGGGTAGCCGTACGACAGATCAGTATCTTCTGTGTCTAGCCCGCATTGCTCAGCACCTGACGGCGAAAGCAGGCGATCGGTGCGCCACAGACAGCCGTAGATGGAACAAGCACTCCACCCGCTGATCGCCGTGATCGGCCCAACGGCCTCGGGCAAGTCCGAGTTGGCGCTGGACTTGGCCGGGCGTATTAACGGCGAGATCGTCAACTACGACTCAGTGCAGCTCTACCGGGGCTTCGACATCGGCTCGGCGAAACTGCCGGCCGACGAGCGACGGGGTATTCCGCATCACCTTCTCGATGCGATCGATCCGGAAGCCGTCTTCAGCGCCGGGGAATACGCCCGCGAGGCCCGTGCAGTGCTCGAACAGTTGAAGAGTCAAGGCACGATCGCTGTCCTAGTAGGTGGTACCGGACTGTATCTCTCGGCACTCGTCCGTGGTCTGTTCGCCGGCCCTACGCGAGACGACCAACTCCGTGAACGTCTCGAACAAACCGCGACTGAAAAACCGGCAGGCTACCTCAATCGCCTATTGGCTCGCCTCGACCGCAAGGCAGCCGAGCGAATCCATCCCAACGACACGCATAAGCTAGTCCGCGCCATTGAGGTTTCGCTGCTAGCCGGACGGCCGATCTCGGAGCAGTGGGAGCGTAGCAGCAAGCCTCTTGTGGGATATCAGGTCGTGACGCTCGGGCTTTCTCCGCCGCGAGAAACACTATACGAAAAAATCAACGCCCGAGCCGCCGCCATGTTTGAGAGCGGACTCATCGAAGAGGTAAAGGGCCTACTCGAGAGGGGAATTAGCCGTGACGCACGGCCGTTCACGTCGCTAGGCTACGCGCAGTGCCTCGAGCATCTCGACGGCAAAATCTCGCTCGATGAAGCCATCGAAGCGACTGCAAAAGCAACGCGCCGCTACGCTAAGCGGCAACTCACGTGGTTTCGCCACCGTGAGCCCGACGCCCGTTGGTTTGACGGATTCGGCGAAGAGTCGGCTGATTGGGCGAGAACACAGGTGGAGCAGTGGCTGGAAAGGCGCTAATCATCGGCTGCGGTTACACCGGTATTCGCGTCGCGGAACAGCTAGCCAAGCGCGGCTGGAGCGTTACCGCCACCACTCGCAACCCCGACCGGCTTCGCTCGCTCACTGACCTGGGGGTAAATATCGTCAAGTTCGAAACGGCGTCCGCCGGTATACCAGACGCGGCCGCCGCCACAGTCCTGCTCTCCATTCCGAGCCAAAGCAACAGAGGCCTGGACGGTAGTCTACGCTTGCACGACCCCACAGCAGCGCTCGTGAATCAACTCGGCGACCGGCCAAGCCGGGTCATCTACCTCTCAACGACGGGAGTCTACGGCGACACCGAAGAAGTCGACGAATCGACTCCAATAGCCCCCGTGACTGAGCGCCAAAAACTCCGCGCCCGAGCGGAACAAGCTGTGCAAAACGGCCCCTGGCCGGCCCTGGTTCTGCGGCCCGCTGCAATCTACGGCCCTGGACGTGGGGTCCACGAGGCCATGCGTCGAGGGGAGTCCAAGCTCTTGGGTGCGGGAGAAACTTACGTTTCTCGCATCCATGTCGACGATCTTGCAACCATCACTGCCGCCGCGATGGCCAGTGAATTGACGGGAGCCTACCCGGTCGCGGACGATTCGCCCTCGACGTCGCGAGAGATCTCGCAGTTCTGCGCAGATTTGTTAGGGCTCGATCTACCGCCATCGAGCAAGGCCGCCGAACTATCGGAGACTCGTCGCGCTAACCGCCGAGTCGATGCTCGCGCCATCCGCAAGGCCCTTGGGATTGATCTGAAATATCCGAGCTATCGGGAGGGAATTCCAGAGTCGCTCTAGCCCGCATTTCTCACCACCTGACGGCGAAAGCACGCGATAGGTGCGCCACTACTTCGTTGCGCTCGATCGTCGTGCTCCACGGACTGTCAAGTACGCCTCCGCGAGCCAACCTTCGTCCGCCTCGTATTGACACACCTCTCACGCACTTTCGCTCGCCACGTGGTGAGAAATGAGGGCTCGCCTCTACCGGATCGACGAAAAAGCTACCAGCCCTGCTCTCGCAGCTTGTCAACCGATAGGCCGCCCGGTAACTCCACCGACCGCAGCAGTCGCTCCACGTGCTTGGCGATCACGTCGCACTCGAGATTTACTCGTCCACCAGGCTTGAGTGCAGCAAGCGAAGTCTCTTTGTAGGTATGCGGAATCACCGCGACACCGATGGTGTCGCCTTCCAGCGAGGCGATGGTCAAGCTAATTCCGTCAACGGCGATACTGCCCTTGAATACGAAAAACTTCAGCAACTCTTGCGGCGCTCGAATCTTCAACCACCAATTGCCGTCGCCAACATCGTCAAGCGCAACAAACTCGCCCGTACCGTCCACATGACCTTGAACAAAGTGCCCGCTCAGTCGGCTCGTGGGCAGCAACGGCCGTTCAAGATTCACTCGCGATGCAACCCGAAGATCCCCAAGATTCGTGCGCTCCAGCGTCTCGGGAGACAGCTCCGCCGCGAAGGTCTTCGAATCGAATTCGATCGCGGTGAGGCAGCATCCGTTGACCGCGATACTGCCTCCCAGCTCCAAATCGCCGAGTATTGTGCGAGCCGCGACCACCATCCGCGCACCGCTAGTCAGTTGCTGAAACGACTCAACGGTCCCCGTCTCTTCGATGATCCCGGTAAACATGACTAGGGCACTACCGACGTCTGCTTCACTACGTAAGCTTCGACGGCAAACTCATCTTTCGCGATCGGCAATATCTTGAGGTCTTTCAATTGCAGTGCCCCCGAGCGAGAGCGCCGACCCACCCCGCCCACCATCGGCAACCAATCAATTCCGCCGAGAATTTTTGGCGCGTAGTAGAGCAACATCTTGTCGACCACGCCGCCCTCGAGCGCGCCCCAGTTTAGCTTCGATCCGGCCTCAATCATGAGCGAAGTTATTTGCTGCGTTCCGAGCCATTCGACGAGCGCCACCAAGTCCACTCGACCTGCTGGGGCGTCGAAAATCTCCATTAGAATCTGGCGCTCTTCGAACAGCTCGCGACGACCCTCACGCGCCGCCGATGTCGAAGCTATCACCAGATCATTGGCCGCCGATTGCACAATCTGTGAATCGACAGACAACCTTAAAAGCGAATCGGCGACGATCCTCAAAAGTGGCCGGCGTCGGGGCAAACCCGAACGATCAGTCAGCAGGCAGTCGTCGGCTTGCACTGTGCCAATTCCGGTAAGAATTGCGTCGTGCTCGTGCCGCACCTGTTGCACATGTGCCCGCGCCACCTCACTGGTAATCCAGCCGCTGTTATCGTCAGGCGCGGCAATCTTACCGTCGAGCGTTACGGCTGTTTTGAGAGTAACGAGCGGCTTGCCGGTGCGAGCGTAGTGGAAGAATGCCTCGTTCAAGCGACGTGCATCGGCGGCGATCTCGGCGTCGGCCTCGACTACCTCAATGCCGGCATCGCGCAAGCGATCGTACCCTGTCCCGTCCACCTCAGGGTTCTCGTCGCGCGTCGCCGAGACGACCCGTGCGACACCCGCGGCTACGATCGCGTCCGCGCAAGGTGGAGTGCGGCTGTGGACGCTACAAGGCTCGAGCGAAACATAAAGCGTACTCCCGCGAGCGGCGTCACCTGCTGCCTCAAGCGCCAGCACCTCGGCGTGCTTTCGTCCATCGTAGGTGTGAAAACCCTCGCCAACCTTCGCGCCCGAATCGTCAACTACAATCGCGCCGACCATCGGGTTCGGACTCGCCAACCCACGCCCTCGACGCGCAAGCTCAAGCGTCTCGCGAAGGATTAGCTGATCGGCGCCGGCTGTTGCCTCGAGACTCACTCCGACTTGTCTCCCGCGCGTACGCGAGCGTGGACTTCCGTCCACATCTCTGTTTCTATATCTTGAGGGCGCGTCGTTTGGCAGTGGCGGTTCATGGGCTTGGTCTAGCTCTCGAATAGCGAGCGCACGAAACTTTCGGGGTCAAACTCGATAAAATCATCCGCCTGCTCGCCAATGCCAACCCAGCGAATCGGCAGCCCTAACTCGCGCGCGATCGCGACCACGATACCACCCTTCGCGGTACCATCCAACTTGGTTAGTACTAGTCCGCTGACCCCCGTGCTGGCGGTGAATTGGCGAGCCTGCTCCAAGCCATTCTGGCCGGTCACGGCGTCGAGCACGAGTAACACCTGGTGCGGCGCCCCGGGTACGATCCGCTGTGCCGTTCGCTTCATCTTTTCAAGCTCCGCCATCAGCCCTGCCTTGTTATGAAGCCGCCCGGCGGTATCAACGATGACCGTATCGGCCCCTCGAGCCTTCGCTGCCTGCAAACTGTCAAACAGCACCGCACTCGGGTCAGAGCCGGCCTTTTGGCGAATCACCGTGCAGCCCGTTCGTTCGCCCCAGATCGCCAATTGCTCCGCCGCGGCGGCGCGATACGTATCACCGGCACAGAGCAAAACATTGCGGCCATCGTGTTTCAAGCGGTTGGCAAGCTTGCCAATCGTCGTTGTCTTACCTACGCCGTTCACGCCGACGACTAAGATCACTTCCGGAGGCTCGTTCACCGTCTTGGCAACCTGCTCCGACCCGCGCAAAATCTCCATCATGTGATGCGCGATTTGCTCTTTGAGAGCGAGAGGGTCATCAAGTTCTTCGCGGTCCATCTGATCGCGCACCGAGTCGAGTATTTCACTAGTCGTTCGAACGCCGACGTCCGCGCTGATCAAGGTCACCTCGAGCTCTTCAAGGAGTTCGTCGTCGATCTCCTTCTTGCCCTCGAAAATGTCGTCGATCTGCTCGCTCAGGGCTTCGCGAGTCTTCGAAACCGCGTTCTTGAAGCGGTCAAAGAGCCCGGACTCCGGCGGAGGAGCCCCAAATAAGGTTTGAATCATACGCCTGGGAACGAGCCTCGGGGCCCGAATATTCGATGATATCAATTGGGCGTTTTATACTAGACAACCCTAGGAGAACTTGAAACCTCGATGGCGATATCAATTAAAAAAGCCGCTGTTCTCGGCGCCGGGACCATGGGCTCACGCATCGCGGCCCACCTCGCTAACGCCGGCGTCGACTGCCTGCTGCTTGATCTCGCCCTACCCGACGCGACGAGCGCGGCCGCACGCAACGGCATCGTGCAAAAAGCGTTCAAGGGTCTTGGAAAATCGCGCCCGCCGGCGCTGTTCTCTCAGAGCGCCCTAAAGCACCTGCGGATCGGCAATTTCCAAGACGATTTAGAGCGAATCGGCGATGCCGACTGGATCTGCGAAGCGATCGTCGAGAAGATGAAGCCCAAGCAAGAATTGCTTGCCCGCGTTGATTCGCTTCGCAAGCCCGGCGCCGTCGTCACCTCAAACACCTCGGGCCTGCCGATCGCAGCGCTGGCAGAGGGCCGGTCGGAGGACTTTCGGAATCACTGGCTCGGAACACACTTTTTCAACCCACCGCGCCACATGCGTCTGGTGGAATTGATTCCCACCCCTGAGACCGACCGCGCGCTATTCGCCGATATGGCCGACTTCTGCGATCGTCGCCTCGGCAAGGTCGTCGTAGAAGCTAAAGATCGCCCCAACTTCATCGCCAATCGCATCTTTCTTTTCTCGGTGATGCACACGCTCAAAACGATGACGGCCCACGGACTAACCGTTGAAGAGGTTGACGCGCTCACTGGGCCACTGGTCGGCCGACCGCGAATGGCGAGTTTCCGCCTGGCTGATTTCACGGGCATCGATATCTGCTACTACGTCGCCAAGACGATCTACGACCTCGTACCCGATGACGAAAATCGCGATGTCTATTCCCCCCCTGCTTTCTTGAAAGAAATGCTCGGCAAAGGAATGCTCGGCGACAAGAGCGGTGGCGGTTTCTATAAGCGCGACAAGAGCGCGCCCGGCGGCCGGCTGGTTCTCGACATTGAAAAACTCGACTACCGCGAAATGCGCCGGCCCCAATGGGACTCCGTGGACGCCGCGTCGAAGAAGCGCGATCTTGGCGACCGCATCAAACAACTAATCTCCTCAGACGACCCTGCCGGTCGTTTCCTATGGGAGACGCTTAGCGCACTTTTCCTGTACGCAGCCGCGCGCATTCCAGAAGTAACCGACAGCCTGGTCAGCGTCGACAAGGTCATGAAAGCCGGATTCAACTGGCAAAAGGGAATCTTTGAAATTTGGAATGACTTGGGCGTTGAAGAAACCAGCGAGCGGATGCGTTCCGACGGCAAGACTCTTCCGCCGATCGTCGAAGAGGCGCTTGCTTCGTCCGCGAAGTGCTTCTACGCTGATACGCCCTCCGGAACTACGTACTTCGAGCTGCAGTCGGGCGAGTTCCGCGCGGTCCCCAAAACAGCCGGCGTACTGCGGCTCGACGAGTTGAAACACGGCGCATCCGCGGTCGACTCTAACAGAGGAGCAAGCCTGTGGGACATGGGCGCTGGCGTTGCTTTGCTCGAGTTCCACTCGAAAGGCAACTCGCTCGACGAGAACGTGTTTGGGATGCTCGGGAGCTCGCTGAAACGCGTCGAATCCGACTTCGACGCGCTGGTTATTGGCAACGAAGGCGACAACTTCAGTTTTGGCGCCAACCTCCAGATGCTGCTCCAGATGTGCATGGACGGCAACTGGTCTGGCATCGCCGAGAGCATCGACCAGATCCAAGGCCTCACTCGCGCGTTGCGAGCGTGCTCGAAACCAACCGTCGCGGCAGTATTCAGCCAGACTCTAGGCGGAGGTTGTGAGATCGCCATGCACTGCGCGCGGACCCAGGCCGCGGCCGAAACATACATGGGGCTAGTCGAAGTGGGCGTTGGATTGATCCCCGGCGCCGGAGGTTGCGTCGAGCTCCTGCGCCGCCACACCGCCGGCCTCGCGCCGACCAACGACCTCATTCCGGCGACCCGCGCAACTTTCGAAACCATCGGCTTGGCCAAGGTATCAGGCAGCGCAACGGAAGCCGCTGAGCGCAGATTCTTAGGTCCAAACGATGGGGTCACGATGAACCGCGACCGCCTGCTAGCTGACGCCAAGCAAGCGGCGCTGGGCCTGGTGGCCGCCGGCTACGAGCCCGTAGAAACTCCCGAAGTCCTAGTCGGCGGCAAGCAAGCGCTAGCCGCCCTCGAACTGGGTCTTTGGATGATGCAGCAAGGAATGTACGCCTCCGATTACGACGTCGAAATTGGCAAACGGCTAGCTCAGGTTCTCTCTGGTGGCCCGCTAACCGAACCGACGATGGTTTCGCCGGAGTACTTGCTCGGCCTCGAAAAGGAAGCATTCCTAAGCCTGTGCGGCGAAGAGAGGACGCAGCAAAGGATGGGACATCTTCTAAAAACCGGCAAACCACTCAGAAATTGATTAGTCGTCGCCATAAGTGATGTAATGTCATCAGTTTAGCTCTGGGGAACGCTAGGTCGGCGAGCCCTCGAATGCGTGTTCGCACGTTCATGGCGAGCACACTCACCGCGCTGCCAGCGACGGATGCGGAGATTAGACGCCTTTATCTCCGCATAATATGCGGAATATAATTGCTACAATGTCCGCATAGCTTGCGGAGATTGCAGTGCCTGCGTACATCCACCATCAACCCGAGTGGCCGTGTTTCACGTGGAGTGACGACAGCGTGCTCGAACGCCTCTCCAGCGTTCGCCATCGCCAAGGTCGGCTAACGGGCCGAATGGAATCGCTCGGTTTCGAACGGAGCCGAGAGGCACTGCTGGAAACTTTGACCCAAGACACCGTCAAGACGAGCGAGATTGAGGGCGAAAACCTCGATTCGAAGCAGGTTCGCTATTCCATCGGCCGCCGCCTGGGATTGGATGTTGGCGGCCTGCAACCTGCCGATCGGCATCTCGAGGGCGTCGCGGAAATGATACTCGACGCTACGCGCCGCTATGATCATCCGTTAACGAGCGAGCGTATATTCGGCTGGCACTCGTCGCTGTTTTCTAGTGATCACAGCACGATGCGCCGGATTCAGGTCGGGCGATGGCGCGATGACTCGACGGGGCCCATGCAAGTTGTGTCGGGGCCGCTCGGTGCGGAACGAGTCCACTTCGAAGCGCCCGCTGCCGACGATATTGAGTACGAAATGCCAGGTTTCTTAGCATGGTTCAACGGACCCGCTAAGACGGATCTGGTGTTGAAGGCAGCCGTGGCTCACCTTTGGTTCGTTACGGTCCATCCGCTGGATGACGGCAACGGGCGAGTCGCGCGCGCCATAGCTGACATGGCACTGGCTCGCTCGGAAGATAGTCCGCAGCGATTTTACAGCATGTCCGGCCAGATCCGCAAAGACCGGTCCGAGTACTACGAAATTCTAGAGCGCACGCAAAAGGGCGACCTCGACGTCACTCGCTGGATGTGTTGGTTCCTTGCGTGTCTTGACCGGGCAATCGAGGACGCGCACCGAACTCTTAGGGCCGTGCTGGCGAAAGCGCGATTCTGGCAATCGGTTTCGGGCATTCCCACGAACGATCGCCATAGACTCATGCTCGACCGGCTATTGGACGATTTTAAGGGGAAGTTGACCACGTCGAAATGGGCCAACATCGCGAAGTGTTCCCAGGACACGGCTGCGCGAGACATTGCGTTTCTCGTGGAGCGTGGAGTCCTCGTCCGTAGCCAGGCGGGTGGCCGCAGCACGAGCTACTCTCTGGTTCTCGACCAGAGCGAGGAGCATCGAGATGGTTGACCCTCGGCTCGTTAAGAATATCCTCGCTGGATATGTCCTTTCGCCGATG
This sequence comes from Bryobacterales bacterium, assembly GCA_965247305.1. Lineage (GTDB taxonomy): Bacteria > Acidobacteriota > Terriglobia > Bryobacterales > UBA6623 > CATQHP01. Next base: position 8,167,134 of record OZ252030.1, read on the forward strand.
GGCATTCATGGGTTGCCGCACTGGGCGCGGGTGCTTGAGATTGGCAGACGATTAACCGAGCAAACCGGTGCTGACCTGGCCGTCGTTGAGCTGTTCACGATATTTCACGACTCACGCCGTGTCAACGAGGGCACCGACCCGGAACACGGCCGCCGTGGCGCGGCACTCGCCAAGCACTTTATTGCCGAGCTTGGCCTCGAGGCCGACCAATTCGAGTTGCTTGACTACGCATGCACTTTTCACACGGACGGAATGACACAAGCTGACATCACGGTGCAAACGTGCTGGGATGCCGACCGGCTCGATCTATGGCGAGTAGGAATTCGCCCGCGCCCTGACAAGTTGTGCACGCCGGCGGCGCTCGATTACGATCTGCAACGCTGGGCGAGAGAGCGAAGTGAATCCGACCACGTTCCAGTTTTTGTCAGCGCCGAATGGTTGAAAGCGCAGGGCTAGCAGCCCGTGGTAAAAGTCACGCAGGCCGCGTTACGCGCCTATGGGGCGGATTGAGTATTAGACGAGTGCCTCAACGAATCAACAGTCAGAGCGCACCAGGAATCTTTGAATGGCGCGTAACCCGTTGGGCGGCGGGCACTTGCGGCCGTCGGCTTTGTCATTCGTCGGAGACGATCGCCCGGATCGCCGTCCTCCTCACTCCGCGCCGATCAGCCACAATTGCCCGCCGCGCGACCTACGGGACTTTTACCACGGACTGCTAAACACGCTCGATGATTTCCAGCAGGGCCTTTATCGAGTACTCGCTAGCCTTCGCCTTGCTGTCGTCGATCTTGAAGTGCGTCTCGAGCGACACCACACCTTGGTAGCCGTCTTTCAAGAAAGCTTGTAGTTGTCCGACGTGGTCGAAGTCGCCATCACCGACGCCGCACCAGTCGGCGCTGCCGTCGGCGCGGTACTTGTAGTCGCGGAAATGCACATGATAAATGCGCTTCGAGTCGAGCATGCCGTACCCTGCTGGGTACGGCTCTTTGTCGCCGGATTGCGCGGAGTTGTTGGGATCCCAGGTCAAGCCCAGCGCTGGGTGTTTCACCGCCTTCAGTAAATCGGCGGAATGAGCTGCAGTTGCTACGTAGCTGCGACCGACATTCTCGAGCGCCAACCTGAAGCCAGCCTTCTTCGCTCGATCAGCCGATTCGGCGACGTGCTCGTAGATCCAGGGGTAGTGCAGCGGGTTCGGCTGCTCGCCTCTCTTGTACGTGAACGCGAAGGTACGAATCAACTTCGTGCCCATAACGTCAGCGCGTTCGAACGCCTTATCGAGTAACGCCCATTGCTTGTCCAGCGCCTTCTTCCCCTCAAGTGTCGTCGTGTCTGGGACGGACACCTTGAAAAACCCGGTGTCGAGAATCGCCAGCCGAATCCCAGCGTCATCAAGGATCTTGCGAGCCTCGTGTGCGCGTTCGATTGGCTGCGAAGTGTTGTACTTTCCCCAATACGCGCGGATCTCACAATACTTGATTCCGAAGCGCTTGAGAAACTCCGCCGCGACCGCGACATCGTCGTCAATCTCATCCGTCGTAATGGCTAGCCGGAAACTCGCACGCTCCGCAGCCGTCAAGCGAGCCGCTAGACTGGACTGCAGCGCCGCTGCCGCGGAAAGGGTCAAAAACGCTCGACGATTCGTGTGCCGCATGGCTCACGAATTATAGCGCCCCGCGCATATGAACGCTGTCGCCAAACAGACCGCCAACCGGCTGTTCGAGATGGTTATCGGGCTAGCCGCGGGCTGCCTCGCGCTTCGCCTTGTCCGACTACTCGAATCGATTATTCCGTGGGCGCTCGTGCGTTTTGCGGGTTCCGATGTCATGGGCGGACGCTTTGGCGCCGGCGTAATTCTTCCACCCGATGCCTCGTGGCTTACCCTCGCGATGCAACTGCTTGGGGGCACGATACTCGCTGTTACCGTAGTCGTCGCGGTCGCGCCGCTTGCGTCGAGGCTTCCAAAAGCGCTCGCACTCGCGTGCGCCTTCCTAGCGTTTTGGTTTGCTTCGTCGCTGTTCTCAGCTCTTACCGTATTCGCGCGATTGGGCCGCGGATCGATGCAGACGGCGGTCAACGCTATTGGGCTGCCAATGGGCGACGCCGCGCCCCTACGCTGGCTCTTCGCCGCTACAGTAACGTTGGCGATTCTGTACCTGCTGCGAGTGTCGATTCGGGGCGCGCAACTCTACCCCTTAACTTCGTTTCTATTGCCCGCCGCGGCGCTCTATTGGTTCCTGCCGGAAGCCCAGGCCGACCGCCGGTTTCTAGAACGGATCGGCATCGAACATCTGCCGCTGATCCTCGCCGCGCTTGCAACGCTCGCGGCCTGGAAGTGGAAGCCTTGGGAGCCGAAGGTCAATCATCTACTTTCCGGCGCACTCGTCAGCGTCGGCGCGGTAGCGCTCTTCACTCCGCTTACTCTTGCGACATATAGCGGGCCGCCCGAAGCCGTCGGATGGGTCCCGGCGGAGTCAGCAAACTGGCGGATAAATTTTGAGTCTGAGGCGTTCAACGACGCTGAACGCGAGGAATGGCTACGCGGTGCGGACGAGGATGTCGAGCGCTATCGCGAGCGGTTGGGCATTCGCAAATCTCAATCGCCACTCGAGGCCAATGTTGCCAAGACGTGGCGGGGCTTTCAGGCAATCGTGAACGACCGCCGCTACGACGGGGACTTTTACCACCGCGCGGGCGCCGCTCCAGTTTTACTGGCGGGTTCCAATAACCGTTCACACAACGTGCTGGCCGAAGCGCTGATTCTGATGCGCCAGACATGGGGAGAAGCGGCCTCTGAGGTTGTTGCCCGGGCACTTGCGCGCTACGCCTCCGGCAAGTACTACGGCGCTGACTTGCGTGAGTACGCAGCGCGCATCGCCTGCGAAGAGCGCCGCCATCCTGCCGCGGAAATTTTCAACGTTGACCAAACGTATCTGTCGCCGCTGGTTCGCGACGCAGTATCCGGCGCGTGGATCGAGAACTTCGTCACCCGGCAGGGCATAGACAAACTTCAAGATGTCTATCGCCTGGAACCGAATGAGATCGTCGCGATGTGCGCCGACTGCGTACCCGCCTGTGGCGAACCCGTTGAGGTGTCGAACAAGAGCGCGCGACTATTGCCATATCAGAAAGGCATTTCGTTTTCCCACGAGGTAGGCGGCAATTGGGGCTACGGTTCCGAAGCCGCCGACCGTGAGCTAGTACGAATCAGCGATCTTGGCGGCAATGCGATTGCGCTTGTCCCCTACTCCTTCACCGCGGCGCCGGACGAGCTGACGATCCGCTTCCGTACCGATGAAACTGACGACCGCCTGTTGCGCTCGCTGCGCTCCGCCCACACGCTAGGCCTTAGGGTGATGCTTAAGCCGCACCTCTGGACCGGACGCCGATTCCACGGCGACATTGAGTTCGACAAAGTTGCTAGGTTCGACGCATGGTTCGCGCAGTACCGCCGCTAGCTGCTTCATTTTGCGCGATTCGCCGAACTCCACCGCGTCGACCTACTAGCGATTGGCAATGAATTGTCGGGCCTTACAGTCCATGAAAGGCACTGGCGGGGGCTGATCTCAGACATCCGAAAAATTTACAGCGGCCCGATTACCTACGCCGCACACTGGAACGGTGAATTCGAGCAGGTCAGTTTCTGGGATGAACTCGACTACATCGGCGTGAATTTCTACTTTCCGATGGCCGAAGACCGGGAACGTCCCGCTCTCAATGCGGATAAAATCAGCGAAACGCAGGCTCGCATCCAAGCCGTGTCCAAAAAGTTCGACAAACCAATCTTGTTCACCGAAGTCGGATTCCCAGCACTCAAGACGGCGGCTTCACGTCCCTGGGAAGAGAACTCCAGCGGATTCGATGCAGCTCTCCAAAAACAGTGCTACGAGGCTTGGTTTCAATACTTTAGCCAAGAGCCGAACGTCGCCGGAATGTACTGGTGGAAGTGGCCGACCCATGGCCGGGGCGGACCGTTCGATACGTCTCATCGCCCCGTCGGTAAACCGGCTGTAGAAGTGTTGCGAAAATGGTTCGCGAGACTATGATCGCGACTAGGTTGATGAGTCGTTTGCCGATCGTGTGTTACAATCAGAATGGTCGGAGTGACCATCCTCCCTGCCCCTGCTACGAGTAATCGGGGCTTTCTCATCGGAGAACCAAATCTAAGAAAGTAGGCAGTGACTCGTAAATATGGGCCACAATATTTATTTCGGGAACCTCCCAGAATGGGTGACAGCCGACGACATCAAGTCGTGGCTGGAAAGTAGTGATCTAGTTTGTGACGCAGTACGCGTCATTAGGGATTTTGAAACACAAGAATCCAAAGGCTATGCGTTCGTAGAAGCGCCAAACGACGAGGAGATGCATTCGATCATCAGCCGGTTTAACCGCGCTCCGATCGACGGCAAGCTTCTACGTGCTAAGGCCGCTCATCCTACGGGCGACAAATCTTCATCGCAGGGCCAACAACAGCGTCGGCCACCTCGGCGCCGTCCGGACCAGACTAGCCAGCCGGCGCAGACGTCTGGAGACAAAACTTCCGATCAAGTCGGTTCTTTCGGCGAAGCGTTACAAAAGGCGCTTTAGCTCCCGACGCGCATCAACCAATTCAACCGCCCAGCTCTCAAGCGAGCTGGGCGGTTTTTCGTTTCGCCATGTCGCCGACGGTACGCTGGGACGAATTGCCACGGGCTTAACCAGCATTCCTCACGCACTTTCCCTCGCTGCCTGGTCAGAAATGCGGGCTAGCGATCGTAGCCATACCGCTTTCCATTCCCCGATTTGCCGCCGTTGTGGTTTCTCCAGAGCGTCCCCGCCACGATGCATGTTTTTGACGGATTCAAGGCCACGTGTGGAGACCAGAAACTCTACGAACGATTGCGACAGCAAGTAGAAGGGCGGGGCAATACGTTCTAGATCGCGAGCCTCCGATTTCGGACAGCGGAATCTCGTCTCAAGAAATTGCGGCTTCACCGCTTTTCATTCAAGAGCGGTCTACGCCGTTACTGAAAATGCTCTAGTAGACAGGTCGCGGCAACGAGTTTTGCAATACGTGCGGCCATCTAATTGCCAGCCCGAAGCTCGTTTGGCATTCCAGCCACATTCTAACGGCAGCGTGTGCTAACGTTTAACCATAATGTTAAGCACTGATACCAACGAGCGCATCGCCGCCCTTGAAAAGGAGGTGGTCGAGAAACAACGGGAGCTCGCTGAGGTACGTCGGGAGGTGCCGCCCGAGCCCGTTAAGGACTACCTACTACAAGGCGCATTCGGACCGGTTAAGTTGTCAGAGCTGTTCGGCGAAAAGCCGGATCTGATCCTGATTCACAACATGGGCAAGGGCTGCAGTTACTGCACGCTTTGGGCGGATGGGTTCAACGGCGAGGTCGACCACCTTCAGGACCGCGCCGCGTTTGTTGTCTGCTCACCTGACGCACCTGAAGTCCAAGCCAAATTCGCCGCCAGCCGTGGATGGCGTTTCACGATGGTCTCGAGCGCCGACACGACCTTTACCGCGGACATGGGATACATCCGAGAATGGCAAGGGAAGGCCGGACCGTGGCCGGGAGTGTCGACGTTCCGCAAAAACGCCGACGGCTCGATCGCTAGAATCGCTCACCGCTCGCTAGGCCCTGGAGACCCCTTCTGCGGGGTCTGGCATTTATTCGATCTATTGGACGGCGGCCCAGGCGACTGGCAGCCAAAATACACTTACGCCGCTGCTACAAATTCTTGAGCACGCGATTGGCTTCTTCGTATCGGGGGAACAGTCGCTCCTCGGCCTTGAACGCCGGCGTATGAACACAGCGCCGTTGCCGTCGCATTTCCGTCGGATACTTCACGTGCAGCATCTCGTGATAGAGCACGTACTCAAGCAAATAGCGAGGCACATTGGGCTGATCAAACACCCGGCTGATCACGATCGCGTCGTGGGCGGAATCGTAGTGACCCAGCATCTGGCGTGACTCCCCTCGGCTCCAGCCGAGCGCGGGCTTGCGAAGTTCCGCGGCAAAGAAGCGCGCGTTGAGTTCCGCAAACAACGCATCGAGATCATGAACTTGGCCGCGAGGGTGCGCCATTTGCTTGCGTCCCCGCGTTCGCCTGGTTTCTTTGGCGAGTTGCCGGATAGCAGGACTAGTGCTCCAGTCGCGATAGTCATTCTCCGCGCGCTCGGGTGAGCGTTTGCGGTAGAGCTTCGAGATCAGTATTACGGCCAGCGCCTCTTGCACATGCGCCGGCGCCTCGTCCAACATATCGCTCATTCGCACGCGAACTCGGCGATGCCCGGCCTCCATGCGAATCGTTGAGTTGAGCCCCGCATAAGGATAAAACTGGACAGAAAATTCCGGCGGTTCAGTGCGTGGTTTCAGCGCGCGAAACACCCGCTCGAACATCTGCTCGATCGACTCAAACGGTAGGTGGATCTGTTCCACTTATTCGGATATTAGCGTAGAGCGAAATGCTCAGCACGGAAGCGTGGACTTCCGTCCACGCCTCGGGTTCTTGACCGCGAACGCCGCCGCACGCACGCGGTGTCATCAAAGTATCAGTGGCGAAAAGGTGCCCAGCCGGATATTCGCCCAGATCTTGTCCTCAGTCAGCCGGCTTCGAATGAGTACAGACTGATCGGGACCGGCTCAGGGAAACGCACGGCGCGGTCTGAGAGCGATAAACTCAAAAGCGACATGGGACGCTCGTTGTTTCTAGCACTCATCTTGGCGGCCTCGAGTCTCAACGCCCAGCCTACGCCGCTCAGAGGCGCGGCCGAACTACAAGAGCTACTCGACCAGCTCAACACGGTTGGAAGCCTGCTGATGCTTGGCGCGCACCCCGACGACGAAAACACGACGGTCATCTCGTACTTCGCTCGTGGACGCCACATTCGCACTGCCTATTTCTCGGCAACGCGCGGCGAGGGTGGACAAAACCTGATAGGCACCGAGCAAGGTCCACTGATGGGCATGATCCGTACGCAAGAGTTACTCGAAGCCCGCCGCATTGATGGCGGCGAGCAGTTCTTCTCAAGCGCCATCGACTTTGGCTATAGCAAAGCGCCCGAGGAAGCACTTGCGAAATGGGGCCACGAGCGCTTGCTGCGCGATATGGTGCGGACGATTCGTCAGTTCCGGCCCGACGTGATTCTCTCGCGATTCCCGCCCAAGCCGGGCAGCGGAGGCCACGGCCAGCACACCGCCGTGGGCTGGACCGGCCCCGAGGCCTACGAAGCCGCCGCAGACCAAAAAAAATTTCCTGAGCTCGGTCTGCCCGCCTGGAAGGCACACCGGTTCTACTACAACACTCCGATGTTCAACCGCCGCATGGAATCCGACGAAGCCCAGCGAACCGACCGTCTCCGCCTAGAGCTTGGCGATTACGATCCAGTCCTTGGAAAATCCTACGCTGAAATTGCCGGTGAAAGTCGCAGCCAACATCGCAGCCAGGGCATGGGCGCCAGGCAGCGCAAGGGCAGCGTGCCCGCGTTCTTCTCATTCGTAGCCGGCAAACGCACCGAGAGCGATTTGTTCGATGGAATTGACACCACTTGGAACCGCGTCGAGGGCGGCAAGCGAATCGGCGAGCTGCTCGCAAAAGCCCTCGCGGAATACGACTCCGCCCAGCCCGACGCGATTTTGCCTCACTTGCTTCAGGCCTATAGCGAGCTCTCAACTCTCAACAAACCTGAACTGGACTACAAGCAAAACCAACTCGTTCGTGCGATCGAAGTTGCATCGGGAATCTGGGTCGACGCAAGCGCTGATCGCTGGAACTTGGTCCCGGGGAAGGCAACCGCAATCACCGTGAGCGCCTTACGCCGCACGCCTCCTACTTGGAAATGGAAGTCCGCAAGCATCGCGGGTGCGGGCAGCGCAGCGATCACGGTGGCGGCCGATCTACCTTCAAACCAAGTAGTCGAACAAACGGTCGACGTTACGCCGGATGGAAATGCCGCATACTCGCAACCGCCGTGGATGCGAGCTAAGACGTCCGGCGATTACTACGAAAATTCCAGCGGCTCCCCCGAAGTACCCGAAGCGCTAACTGCGATGTTCGTCTTTGAAACGCCCGAAGACGTCGACGTGACGATCACGAAACCCGTCCGCTACCGCTGGGTCGACCGCTCGTATGGCGAGCGCCAGCGCCGTCTACAAATTGTTCCGGCAGTCGCCGTTGGCTTTACCCGCGAGAACCAGATCTTCACGACCAGCGACGTCGCGACCGTCCCCGTGCGGCTCTACAGCAACGAGGCTATCCCATCGGCGCATGTCAAGCTGAACGCCCCCGCGGGTTGGAGCGCGTCGCCCAAATCTATCGAGGTGAAGTTCGCCGGCGCCGGCGAAGAGAAAACCGTCGAGTTCAAGCTGATTCCGCCGGCTAACGCTTCGGGAGGAACTCTTCAAGCGTCAGCGACTGTTGGCGCGAAAACGATTTCGGTTGGCATGCAAACCATTGAGTACGACCACATCGCGACGCAGATGGTCTACCCGCCGTCTGAAATGCGCGTTGAGCGAATCGACGTACGCATGCTCTCCAAATCAATCGGATACGTCATGGGAGCGGGCGATAAGGTTCCAGCGGCGCTTGAACAGCTCGGTGCGAACGTCACACTGTTGTCGGACGTAGACCTCGCCTCGGGCGACTTGAGCCAATACGACGCGCTCGTCTGCGGAGTCCGCGCGCTCAACACTCGTCCCGACCTGATGGCCGCGAAAGAACGCGTGCTTGCTTTCGTCGAAGCCGGCGGAACGCTCATAGTCCAATACAACACCCTGCCGTTCGGCCGAAGACGCCCGCGCCCAGCCGGCCCGAGCCTAGCGCCCTATCCACTCACGCCGTCACGCGCACGCGTGACCGACGAACGAGCGGAAGTCACCTTCCCAACGCCCGACCACCCATTGCTGCAGGCCCCCAACAAGATCACCGCCAAGGACTTTGAAGGCTGGGTGCAAGAGCGAGGCCTCTACTACATGTCCGAATGGGACGAGCGCTACGAACCGATCCTCGCAGCCAGCGACCCCGGCGAAGAGACTCAGCGAGGCGGCATGCTGTACGCTCGCTACGGCAAGGGCGTCTATATTTTTACCGGGCAGTCGTGGTTCCGCCAGCTACCCGCCGGAGTGCCCGGAGCCTATCGCCTGTTCGCCAACCTAGTCAGCGCGGGCAAGTTGCGCTGAGATCGATTCGCGTCCCATTACTTGTTTATTGCGTAACTGCCCTCGACTGCACCGCTCCAGACGCGTCCCTTTTAGCTCACTAAATACATTTCGGCGGAGCCGACAACATTCCACCTCAGGTCGACGCATTTTTCGTCGCTAAAAACCAAACGTCGATCGAACAACCCGAAACGCCGCGTCCAACTCAAAACTACATACCAACCCCACCCGCTCGTTACGCATAAATCGCATATCCGCGAGCAACACGTGGGAACCGTCGCTACGTTCATCCACACGAGCAAATCCGTACCGCGCGAACCGTTTATAGTCGCTACCCAACTCGCTTTTCCAGGCCGCTCTTACGGCAGGGTGCCCATCGAGCTTAGCCGTACGGCGAGCGCGCGAAGCATTGACCGAACGCAAGTCCAGTGCGTCCAACTCGAATCCATAGTAGTTTGTCTGGGTTTCAACCACTCCAATCCAGTTCGTCGGAAGCCACGGAGCCGGAAACGCGGCCACTCGGACAATATCCTCGCCCGCAATCACTTCAGCGGGAAGCACTGAGATCACCCGGTCATGCCAATAGCGGTTCAATCCACAATAAAAGGCCAACAAAACCAGTCCCACAAGCGCCAATTGCCGCGAGCGCTCAGCGCCCAGCCGCCAACAGCCAATCAGAACAGCCGCCAGAATCGCCCACAGCACCGGGTCGATCACAAACAACGTATCCCAAGACGACCACTCCTCTGAAAACGGCAACCAAAGTCGAATCGCGTAGGTATTCATGAAATCTAACAGCGGATGCGAATAGGCGACAACCACAGCCACCCCAAAAGCCGGACCCCAGCGAACTCGATTCGTCCGCCCCAACAACCGCGCCGCGCCGGCGACCGCGCCAACGGCCAGTAAGGCCAGCAGAGGGATCACAAACAGCGAGTGCGTCAAATGGCGGTGGTAGTTCAAATAATCGATCGTGTCGAAACCAACGACAATATCAACGTCCGGAATATTCGCCGCAAGCAGGCAGATCGCTGTTCCATAGGGCGCTCGCTCGCGCAGTCCTGCTCGCGCCAACACGCCGCCGACCAACGTGTGAGTCAGATTATCCATGCGCCGGGATGGCGGCCTCGGCTCGTACGCCAAGCGGCGAAACACAGTACCCTGCCGGCAGCAAGACTCTCAAAATCTGTTGACTCATCGTGACCCGGATCGGAAAGGCGCCCGCTACCTCGCCGTCAAGTTGCACTTTGACGTCGGCCCCGTCGTCGGACTCCAGCCGAATTTCATCTGTGAAAAAGTGTTCAATGCCACGCCAACGTCCAGCCGCGCCAAAGGCCACACCAACCATGTGACTGCAATATGCCAATCGACTCGTTCCGCCGAATTCCGCGACTTCGAAGCTCTCCAATAGCAGATTGGCCCGGGGAGTCAAGACCAACCCGCCACCGTACATTCGGCTCTTTGAAACGACGACGTAACTGCTAGGATTCCGCGAACCAACGTTGACGATCCGCAGGCGTGGAAATGGCCGAAACAGCTGCTGCATTCCGCTCCACCAATAGGCCCCTTCGCCCAATCTTTTCTTCACGCGACGGTCGATTCCCGCCGCCACTTCCGCATCGAGCCCCGCGCCGCACATCAACAAGAAATAGCGGCTGTCGCCGCTTCTGAGAAAATCCACGCGCCCCAGCGGAACTTCCTGCTCCTCTAAATTAGGCAACAGCGCCGCCGCCTCCCGCGGGTCGCTAGGCAGCCCGACTTCCATTCGCAAGACGTTTGCCGTACCACCAGGCAACACCATCAGCGGCGTCTGGCACTCGGGAGCAAGACCTTGCACCACCTCGTTAACCGTGCCGTCGCCGCCGCACGCGATCACCAAATCGGCGCCTGAATCCTGCGCCGCGCGGGCTAATTGCGTGGCGTGATCGCGTCGCTGGGTCGGCGCCAACTCGACCATCCGGACATGTGCGAGCAGCGCTTCCCGCGCCGCTTCCACGCGCGCACCACCCGCGCCACCACCGGCGGTCGGGTTGTAGATCAGCACGCCCCGGTCGAATAACATGCGAATTCTTATAATAGCGGCGATGCCTGCCGAACCCGCCCCGCAAGGCGCGCACGACGACCACGCTGGGCGGATCGCGGCCCTGCGCGAGACGATTCGCCGCCACGAACACCTCTACTACGTCCTCGATACGCCCGAAGTGTCCGACGCCGAGTACGACGGGTTCATTAAACAACTCGAAGCCCTCGAAACCGAGCACCCCGAGCTTGTCACCCCGGAATCCCCAACCCAACGAGTCGGTGGAGCCCCCCGCGAGGGTGCCGAAAAGGCCGCACACTCCTCCGCAATGCTTAGTCTTGACAACGCATTCAACGAGGAGGCGCTGCGCGAGTTCGATCGCCGCGCACGCGAACTCGCCGGCGTCGACAGTCTCAGCTACGTCGCCGAGCTCAAGCTCGACGGCATCTCGCTGTCGGTTCGCTACACCGACGGTCGTCTCAGCATCGGACTGACTCGTGGCAACGGCGTAACAGGGGAGGTTATCACGCCAAATGCTCGCACCATCCGCTCACTACCGCTGGAAGTCGACGTAGAAACCGCCGCCCGCGCCGGGATTCCCGCCAATTTTGAAGTGCGGGGAGAAGTCGTCATGCCGCGTCGCGCCTTCGAGCGACTCAACACCGAACGGCTCGCGGCCGAGGAGCCCACCTTCATGAATCCTCGCAACGCCGCCGCGGGGTCGTTGCGTATGCTCGACGCCTCGATCACTGCCTCGCGCCGCCTCGACTACTTCGCGTACATGCTGCTCACCGACGGCTCAACCTTCATGCCTTCGCAGTGGGACTCTTTAGAAGCCCTGGCCTCCGTAGGGTTCAAAGTAAACCCCAACCGCGCAAGGCTCGATGGCGTCGACGACTTGCTCAAGTTCCGCGACGATTGGCTCGGGCGCCGAGACTCATTGCCCTACGAAATCGATGGCATCGTTTATAAGGTCGACGAGGCCGCCATGCAACGCCGACTGGGCTTCACCGCCAGAGCGCCACGTTGGGCGATCGCCTACAAGCCAGCCGCCGAACAGGCCGAAACGATCGTCGAAGCCATCGACGTACAGGTTGGCAGGACAGGCGCGATTACTCCGCGAGCCCAACTCAAGTCTGTCTTCGTCGGCGGTGTGACCGTCTCGCGAGCAACGCTGCACAACGAAGATGAGATTGCTCGTCTCGAACTGCAGATCGGCGACCATGTGCTGGTCGAACGCTCGGGCGACGTCATCCCCAAGGTCGTCCGCGTGGTGAAACAAGCCTCCGACCGGCAGCCCTTCACGATGCCCGCCAACTGTCCGGTCTGCGACACACCGTTAGTCCGAGAGCAAGACGAAGCCATTCGCCGTTGCGTCAACGTCAACTGCCAAGCGCGCCTCAAAGAATCCGTCCAACACTTCGCACATCGAACCGCAATGGATGTCGATGGCATGGGCGAAGTCCTGATCGAGCAGCTAGTCGACGCCGGCATAGTCAAGAGCCTGGCCGACATTTACGAACTGACGGCGGACAAGCTAGCAGCATTAGAGCGCATGGCCGAGAAATCCGCCAACAATGTGATGGAAAGTATCGAGCGCTCGAAGTCCGTGCCGTTACCGCGAGTGATTTATGCCCTCGGCATACGCTTCGTAGGCGAACGGACCGCCCACTTGCTAGCCGATCATTTCCTTAGCATCGACAGCCTCGCCGCCGCCAATTCCGAACAATTAGAAGAAGCCGAAGAAGTCGGCCCACGCATCGCCGAATCAATCATCGATTTCTTCGCCGCCGAACAAAACCAAGTTCTTATCGAACGCTTGCGCCAAGCAGGCCTGCAATTTCAACAAGACGCGCCGCCAGAAACCGAGGACTCCGAACTCAAGGGGAAAACCTTTGTTATAACGGGCACGCTACCCAATCTAACTCGCGACCAAGCGAAAGCCCGTATCCAGGCAGTGGGCGGCAAAGTAGTTGGCTCCGTCAGTAAGAAAACCGACTACGTTGTAGCTGGAGAAAAAGCGGGATCCAAGCTAAAAAAGGCCAACGAACTCGGGCTCGCGGTCCTGGACGAAGACCAACTGCTGGAATTAGTGGGCGAAAGTGAGGATTGAGCCACTCGTGTCACGGGACGCGGGCTTGTGAGACTCCTCCACGTACTTCCCCGACCCCTGAGGGGCTGTGAAAAAACCTCCCCTAACTCGAGAATCGGGCGTAGCAAGCTACGCTTCTACAAATAACTTGCTTGTTATCAGCGCTGTAGGGGTGCGACATGTCGCACCCTCGGACGACCGCAGAGCTATTCGAGTTTTTTCACAGCCCCTAACCCCGGCGGTTCAAACGCCTCAGTCGTGATTTTTAGTGACTTCGATGAAGAACTCAATTGCGGTGCGGCGAAACTTCTCCCATTCATCGACGTGGGCGAGTTCGGTAGGCCCGTGCGGACTTCGCGGCCAAGCGGATTGTACGCTGTAGCCGGCGGACTCTAGGCTCGCTACGAATTTTCTTGCAATTTCTATTCGTGTATCAAGAGTGCCGCACATCACGTGAAATGGGATCTTGTTGGCACCCGGTTTGGCGGGTAGGCCCGCTACCGATGCGACACGCTCGTTGAAGTTTGTTCGCAGGTTCTCACGAAATTGTTCTCCAGCGGTCGAGACCAGAAATTCCGCCGGGTTTTTGACCTCACCTACGATGTCCATCAGGAAGCGGCCGTCTGGAGTGGTCCAGGTGCCTGCTGCTTGTGGCGCGCAGGCGAAGATAAGTTCGGGGTTTCGCAGCGCGAAGCGGTGCGAGAACTGGCCTCCTCTGGAATAACCCGTAAGCAGGATCTTGTCACGCAGTTTGTGTTTCGACCGCAGTTTGGCAATTATGGCCTTGAGGAATTTGTCCTCGCCGAGGCTTGGGAACCGAACGGCCACCGCGTCAGTTTGATGAAAGCTCGGCGTAACGACGACAGCATCGAGCCCGAGTGTTTCAGCCCACAGGCCATAACGGCCGACGCGCGTATCAGCGCCGTTGCCTCCGCCACCGTGCGCGGCGACTAGAAGCCAGTAGGTCTTGTCGGGCTGGTACGCGACGGGTAGTTGCACGAAATACTCGCGCTCTTCGCCGTCGAATGTGAGCGTCTGGCGGACGCGCTCCGTAGTGGGATTGCCGGCGGCAACTGATTGCTTTAGTTCTTCGTCGGAGCTTTGCGCCGCTGAGCTAGTTACCAGCGCGATGGAGCACAACGCCGTGATGAACGACCGAAGGATACGAACTCGCATCTGGCTGTGATTTTAGCGCCTCCGCTAGCCCGCCGGTTTAAGGTAACTGAAACGTGACCTTGACTGAGGTGATGATCTCGACCGGTTCACCGTTGAGCAGAGTCGGCTTGTAGCGCCACTGCCTTATGGCGTCGAGCGCGGCGGTCGCGAGTCGCCCATCGACGACCGAATTCACGGTTCGGAGCCCGATCGGTTCTCCCTCCTTGCTGATTATGGCTTCCATCAGAACCGTTCCTTCGACTCCGTCTCGCTCGGCATCGTTCGGGTAGATAGGCCGCACTTGATAGAGGAGTTTCGCCTTCTGGACATCGCCTCCCACTCGGATGCGGCGCTTCGGTGCCTGGGCCTGAAGCGGGTCGCGATCCGGACGTCTGCCCGAAACGACAATTTCTTCCTGGATCTGACCGACCTTCAACGTGATGTCGATTTTTTGATCGCTTGAAAGGTCAACAGCTTGGCGGTGACGCATGAAGCCTCGCGCGCTAACCTCGAGCTGGTAGGTCGACGACGGTTGCAACCCGGCGATGCTGAACGATCCATCGGCGACGGAGACGGTTCCTTCGTAAATGCCTTCCGCGGGGGCGCTGATAAGAATTGACGCCCCTGGGACGCGTGCTCCGCTTGGATCGTTGACCGTCCCTGAAAGGGCAACTCCAGTCGCCTGGCCGAATGTAATCGAAACGATCGACGCGGAAAGCGCGCAGGCCACTCCCGCAATCACGAGCTTGCGTCTGGTCGACCGGGACAACAGGCCGGAATCGAATGTGGATTTCGCGAGGATGCGCTCGATGCGGCCTGAGACGGACCGGCCTTGAGCCATCGCGGTGACCGCTAGCGGGGCGCTCGTGGTGTTGGCGCGTGCTAGGTCGAGCAGGGTTTCGGCGTAGCCCTCTTTGTCGTCGACCACACTGATCGCATGGTCGTCGCAAGCCTGCTCGGCTAGGAGTTTTAGGCGCTGCCGGACGACGTAAGCGATCGGGTGGAACCAAAACAGGGCTGCGTTTACGGCCGCGCTCGACTGCAACAATCCGTCGCGGCGGGCGATGTGCGCGAGTTCGTGCAGCAGAACGACGCGTAGTTTCTCGGTCGGCCAATCGCTCCATCCAGAGGGGAGAATGATCGTTGGCCGTTTGCCTTCAAACGCGACTGGAGTGCTGAGTTCGGGGTTCATTGCGACATGCGGTGCGAACTCGAGTCCGACGGTAGCGAGCGCCCGTTTCAGCTCGTGGTCTAGCGCCGGACTCTGAATGATTTCGCCAGTCGCGACGAGAGCGGCCAGCCGTCGACGAGCCACGATCAATGGGATGACCAGCATCAGCGCGACGCTGAAAACAAGCAGTCCAGCGATCACACGCCACGCGACCGCCAGCGATGAGGCTATCGATCTAGAGGCTATCGCGGTTGTCTCTGGCGAAACCGAGGCCACTACGGGAATCCCCGTCTCGATCGTGACCAAGGGCGTCACCTCAGGGACCAGCGCGACGACGCCTAGCATCGGCAGAGCCAACATCACGATCATCGTCGCAGCCCAGATTCCGTGCTCCACGGCCGGGCGCAATGTGTGAACCGCGCGGAGGATTATCCACACCGCGGGAATAAGGACGGCGGCTTTCAACGAGGCCGCCAACATCACATCGAAAAAAACCTCTCCAAATTGGATCACGCTCTCAATAATCATGACCTTCTCCCATTCGACTTGCGGGACGCCGCAATTCGCTTTGCCAATCGCTCAAGTTCTTTGCCGTCGATGACGTCGTTGTCGACCATGCCGACCAGCAGTTGTTCCATCGATCCGTTGCAAAAACGGTCGACGATTCGGCTGACCGCTTGAGCGGCTACGCTGTGGCCCTGATCGACCGGGCGGTAGCGATAGGTGCGGCCTTCGACTGCATGCGCCAGGTAGCCCTTGGCTTCCAAGCGACGGAGGATGGTGCGCACGGTGGAGTCCTTCATCGGGTGGCGGTCGGCGAAGGATGTGCGTACGTCCTCCGCGGTTGCCGACTCTTGGGACCAGACGAAGCTCATGACGAGCTCTTCGAGACCGCTAAGGTTGTTCCAGGTGTTACGATCCATAACGTTACATAACGTAACACTATGAATCAGACGTGTCAAGCGGCCGTGAGAAATGCGGGCTAGGATCAGGGGTGGCGACGGCGTCCTCGTAAAGCTTTTCGCTGTCCGTCACAGTGAGGCTTTTGAATCCCCTACATGTGATAGTCGATTTAGACGGTGGGTTTCTTACAGTAGATCCGCGAGATCAGTTTGGGAGGCAGGCTTAGAAAGCTATGCGCCTACGGCTAACTTGATTTGTATCAACGTAGTAGGGCCCTTCGTGCAGCCATCGTCGGCTGTCCGCAGGGCTCAAATGCGAGACTGATTCAAGGAGTTTTCGTCTAGCGGCGCGAACGGCTGGCGGTGCGGGTTGGAGCGCTTGATGTTAGCTCGGCCGGCTCGACATCGAGGGCGGCGGGCACGAAAAGCATACGGATTTCGCTCGCGACTTCGACGAGGTGGATCGGTCCTCCGACCGCTTCGGTAAGACGGAACGCGCTGCCGCCGGCGAGCGGACTCAGCGTCGTCGGCGAACAGGCACAGGTTGTTAGCTCGGCGGCCCCGCCCGATAGGCGCATAGTAGCAACGCCGTTCGGAACAAGAGCGACGGCTCTAGTCCCGTCGGAGGAGGCTGCCACCGAGCGTGGCTTCAGCACGCCATCGTCGGCAGAGGCGATCTCGGAGACTTGCCCTAGCGTTGAGACATTGCGGGCTAAAAGAATTTCGCTCGCGTCAAAATCAGCGACCAAAGCGTCGTCGGAGCGCGGAACAAATGAAAGCCCCAGAGCGCGGCGGATCGGCGCGATGCGAACAGGCTCGCGGTCACTAACCAATGAATACAATGAGCCGCCAGAGCGCTCGGCCACGGCAGCTAGCACTGTCGAATTGTCACTGACGGCGAGCGCGGTGACGACGCCGGGAAGCGCGGCGATTGCAAAGTCTGAAGTCGGATTCGCGGAGGAGGGAAGGCCCTCGACGAGCTGAACGGTTTTGCTCTCGCGGTCATAGATCGCCGCAGCCAGCCCAGATGGGCTGATGAAAATGCGGTCGCCGCCAACTATCGCCGAATTTACGACTGTTGAAGTCGGTACGGGACTGGTTAAATTGACGAGGCGCAGTTGGCCCTCTGAGTCGATTGCCAGAGCGAAGTCTTGTTTCGGCGACACTTCAACGACACTGGGAATGAACCCAAGATCGATTGCCCCGGCAACGTGCGCGGCTCCCGGAATTCCGTTGATAGGTCGCAGCAGCCGGCTGTCGCCGTCAAATATGTAGCCCAAAACAGGGCCGCGGACGCCCTGATCGGAGGCCGACTTCCGCACATCCGACGCCGCCGGTAACAGCAGAAATGAGCCGAGCAGAAGCGTCGTTAGTATTGATTTCATTTGAAGACAATTCCTTAAGATAGAATGGCGCATGCGACTGCCTGAGGTTACCCTCGCGGTCCCTCAGTCGTTGCCTCCAAAAAGGTTTGTGATGGTCCCCAGGCCGTGGGCCTCGCCGCCGCCAGACTTGGCGCCCATGCCTCCGCCCAACTCGCGTCGAAGTTTCGACAGCGTCATGCTTTGGACAATTGCTCGACCTGGGCCGGTGAGCGTCGCGAGGAACAATCCTTCGCCGCCAAATATACTGGTCGCGATGCCGCCGGCGAATTGAACATCGTAGTGTACGGATTCGTCGAAGGCGACGATACAGCCCGTATCAACCTGAAGCACCTCGCCGGGTGCCAGCACAAATTCAATGAAATCGCCGCCGCCGTGAATAAATGCGGTTCCGGGACCGGTAAGCTTTTGCAGGATGAATCCCTCGCCGCCGAATAGCCCGGCGCCGAGTTTCTTTGTAAAAGCAATGTCGAACTTGACAGATGACTCGGCCACGATAAATCCGTCACGTTGGACCAGGATCGACTGGCCGGCCGTTAGATCAAAGGCTTGAATGCGCCCTGGAAAGTCACCGGCAAATCCAACCTCTCCCTCACCCGTGAAATGCGTAAGAAAAAGAGATTCGCCAGTAAGCTTTCGCTTGAGGGCACCCATTAGTTTGCCGCCGATCCCTTCACCGGACATGCGGGTTTCCCACTGCACTGACGGCGATTTGTAGACCATCTTTCCTGCTTCGGCCTGCAGGTCTTGGCCGCGTTTGAGCGTGACGCGAACAACCTCAAGGTTGTCGCCGTGGATTTTGTACTCAAGCGGGATATTCGGAACAGCCGGCCGCGCCATCGCGGCTGGTGCGGCGGTAGCGGGCACTCCAGCCGCCGCGCCGTCGCCAACCGGCGAGCCGCAACCGTTACAAAACCGTGCATCATCAGCAACTTGCGAGCCGCAATTCGTACAGAAAGCCATATGAAGTCAGAATATCATGGCGCTTTTCGGTCGTTAAGTAGAGCGGGGCGCGAATCGCTATCATGGATTGATCGCTCCCCCTAGGCCGCTTTTCGAGTGAACGTGACTGGTCGCCGCGCAGATAGCAAGAATCTACTTGGAATCGAGGACTTGAGCCGTTCGGAAATAGAGTGGCTGCTTACACGCGGAAAATTCTATAAACCGAAGCCAGAACAGCCCCCTCAGAAGCTGGACACGCTGCGCGGACGGTCGATCGTAAATTTATTCTTCGAGTCGTCGACTCGAACTCGGACAAGCTTCGAGATCGCAGCCAAACGACTTGGAGCCGACACGATTGGTATTCAAACGCAGGGTTCGAGTCTTTCGAAGGGCGAGTCGCTGGTGGATACGCTCAATACGCTATCGGCGATGAGCCCGGACGCGATCGTGATGCGTCACTCCGCTTCGGGGGCGCCGCACTTCTTGTCGCAGTACCTCTCGACGCCAATGATTAACGCCGGGGATGGGCGCCACGAGCATCCGACTCAGGCGCTTCTTGACGCGCTTACGATCCTCGAAGTCAAAACTACTCTCGAGGGATTGCGCGTCGCAATTATTGGTGACATCTCCCACTCGCGCGTCGCTCGTTCAAACGTCCATCTGCTTTCGAAGTTCGGCGTCGACATCGTGCTGTGCGGTCCCTCGACGATGTTGTCGAGCAATATGGCTAAGATCGCCCCTGGGGTCACGCTGACCTATGACATGAACGACGCTGTCGCTGACGCGGACGTGATCATGATGCTACGTGTTCAACTAGAGCGTCAGAACGTGGAGATATTCCCGAAGAACGAGTATTTCCAGTTCTACGGGCTGACGCTAGACCACATCAATCTCGCAAAACCCAACGCGATCGTGCTGCACCCAGGGCCAATCAATCGCGGGCGCGAGTTGTCGAACGAGGTAGCCGATTCGCAGCGATCAATGATTTTGAACCAAGTAGAAAACGGCGTCGCGATCCGCATGGCGGTTTTGGAACGGGTCTGCGGAGGCTAACGAAGCTAACAGTAGCTGCTTTTGCAGAGTGAAGATTTTCGAATGAATCTGCTGATCAAAAATGGGCGAGTGATCGACCCCGAAACGAAGCTCGACGGGCAGCGCGACGTGCTGATCGACGGCAACAAGATCGTTGCAATTGAGAATTCGATCGAAAAAGCCGACGTTGAGATTTTTGACGCGTCGGGGTTGATCGTCGCACCCGGATTCTTAGATATCCACGTCCACTTGCGCGAGCCGGGAATCGAACACGCCGAGACCATCGAGAGTGGCGCGAAGGCAGCGGCGGCGGGTGGATTCACGACGATCTGTTGCATGCCAAATACGATCCCTGTGAATGATTCAGCACAGGTAACAAGCTTCATCATCGAGCGTGCTCGGCGCTCGGCGCCGATCAATGTTCACCCGATAGGTGCGATTACTAAGGGCAGCAAAGGCGAACAACTATCCGACATCGGCGCAATGCATGCCGAAGGCGCGGTGGCGATTAGCGACGACGGCATCCCGGTAATGAACTCCGGCATCATGCGTCGCGCGATGAAGTACGCGGCGTCGTTTGGAATGACGGTGATCGACCATTGCGAAGACCTAAATTTGAGTGCCGGCGGAGATATCCACGAAGGAGTGCAAAGCACCCGGCTGGGGCTGCGTGGGATTCCGGCGAGTTCCGAAGACGTGATGGTCGCGCGGGACATCATTCTCGCCGGGGACACCGGAGCGCACGCCCACATCGCCCATATTTCGACCAAAAATTCGATCGAAATGGTGAGGCACGCAAAGAAGCTCGGGCTGCCGGTGACGGCCGAGGTTACGCCGCACCACTTCGCAATCTCCGACGACGATATCCGGGGGTACGATTCCAACTACAAGATGAAACCGCCGCTTCGCACTCAGGCCGACATCGACGCCGCGATCGAGGGCCTTGTCGACGGTACGATCGACTGCATCGCGACCGACCACGCCCCGCATACCGGAAATATGAAGATGCAGGAGTTTGAGCGTTGCCCGTTTGGAATTACAGGTCTCGAAACGGCTCTTGGTCTGGCGCTCGAAAAGCTCTATCACGACGGGCGCGTGGACCTCACGGACCTGGTTCGACTATTTACGAGCGCCGCGAATGACTGCTTGCGACTGCAGCGCGGCCGGCTGTTCGTCGGAGGCCCAGCGGATCTCACCGTTTTCTCAACCGAGAGGGAATGGACGTATGACGTCGAAAGTACGCTGTCAAAGAGTAAAAACTCGCCCTTCGGCGGACACCGGTTTAAGGGCGGGCCCGTCGCGACAATCGTGAACGGGCGCGTAGTTTGGAGCGTCGCCGGCGCCTAATCGAGCTTCTGGTACTCGTCCCAAAGATCACTTAGCGATACATTGTCAGCCGCGCCGCGATGAACAACTAGGCGGTAGCGGAGAACGATCTCTTCGCCCTTGGCGACCACTGTCGGATCGGGCCCGGGCCACAGCGGATTTTGCATGCTCTTCGAAGGTAGGGCGCGGATGATCCAGGGCTGCGGGTAGCCGATCGACGACGGGTGCACTAAGATCGCAACGCCGCTTTTGCCGCCGTCCTGACGAAAAGACGCGGAAAAATCCATCCAAGAGCCGCCATCGACTGCGTTGCGGCCTGCGGTGGCGACGCCGTCGGCGGTGACGAAGGTTAGGTCCTCAAGCATTTTGAAGCGAGCCGAGAATCCTCCATAGCCCTTGTCATCTTCTGAGCCGCCTAGCCGAACATCGTCTTGCAACGGCACCAGGCGAATATCGAAATCGATTTTTTGCAGATCGCCGGCGCTCGGCAGTACTCGCACGACCGACGTTTCTTCGATGATTGGCTCTTCGCCGGCGTGAAAATCGGGTGACTTCCAGTGGAAACGAGCACGAACGCCGTCGCCGCTGTCGAGCACGTTTGACTCCAGCACGTCCCACGAGAACCCTTTTGCCAACCACGGGTCGCCGGCGCGAATATCGCCGATCAGCACTTGATGCCACGCCCAGTAAACGCCGCGATGGTGGAGATGATCTTCAGGAAAGTCTTCGGTCAAAACTTCGCCGTCGAGGCCGTAGAGCGGATGAATGTAGTTTGACCGTTCAAACTCGCCATTCATCGATTTCGGAGTGAGCTGATAGAAGAGAACCGGCCGCGCATTTTCTTCAAACAGATACCCCTCCGCTTGACGCGTCACCTGGACGGACGGCCGGGATTCCTCAGGTTCACTGACGGCCTTGCCCTCGCTGCACGAATAGAGGGCCAAGCAGCACAGGCCTGTCGTAACGAATCGAAGCAGCATAGCAGTCAATGCGAGTGTAGCAGCGGCGGGCAGCGAACGGGCCACGCATGACGGCGGACGATGACCCGCCTGATCGCGCATAATATATCATCGCCAGCCCGAACTCAGATCCGAACGTCCTGCTGATCGTTGCCGACGATCACGGTTGGGATGACCTTGGCTGCTACGGCAATCCTGTCGTCCAAACGCCGCACCTCGATCGATTAGCGGCTGACGGCGTTCGCTTCGATCGCTGTTTTACTACGGCACCACTTTGCAGCCCTGGCAGAGGCGCCGTAATGACCGGACTCTACCCGCACGTCAGCGGCGTGACGCAGCTTGTTCAAGGGCCTCGAGCTGAAGCCCTCGCGCTTGACCCATCCACCTGGACGCTCGCCAAAGGGCTGAGCGAGCTTGGCTATGAGACTGCGGCTGCACGCAAGTGGCATCTCTCGCCCGCCGGAGCGACGCGCTATGGATTCGGCCAGGAGTTTCCCGACCGGAACAACTATCTGGCGCGCAGCACCGAGTTTCTGCGCCAGGACCACGACAAGCCCTGGTTCTTGTATTTTTGTCCCACGCACACCCACCGGCCGTTTCGGCGGCATCCGACGTTTCCGTATCAGCCAGATGAGGTAGCCGGCGCGCTTCCGCCGTATCTGCGCGATACGCCGCAGGTTCGAGAAGACTACGCGCGCTATCTCTCAGAGACCAGTCAGATGGACTGGGAGATCGGCGAGCTACTCAGCGCTCTCGACGAATCGAACGCACTAGACAATACGATCGTCGCCTTCTGCACCGACCACGGGCCGTCAATGCACCGCGCGAAGTTTTCGCTTTATGAATGGGGCACCCACTCGGCGATGATTTTTCGGGGTCCCGGAGTCAGTGGTACGCGGCGGGTCGCGGACGGGCTTGCTTCGACCCTCGATATGGCGCCGACGCTGATGGGCCTAGTAGGAGGAGCGGCGCCGAGCGTGTGCCAGGGTCGCGATCTGAGCGACCGGCTGAGCGAAAAAACTCCCGGCGGATGGCAGTATGTTTTTAGCGAGCATCACGAGGGGAACGAACTGCGTGCCGTGCGCGATGACCGCTTCAAGCTGATAAGAAACATCACTACGCATACGCCGCTGCTACGACCGCAGATCGTTATCAATTGGCAGCACGTTGGCGATGACACGCTGAAACAGCCGTACCCCATGCCACGCCCTCGCGAAGAGTTTTTCGACCTTGACGCAGATCCGCTTGAGACTACGAACTTGGCGGCGGACCCTCGATTCGAACTGCCGTTGGGAAGGTTGCGCACAGAGCTTGAGCGATGGTGGTTCGACGGGACGAGCGCTGTTTGAGACAGGGACGCAGGCAAGCGGCTATGTCGAATGGTTCGATTGCTTCCAGAGTTTGAAACAATCGTGGCCCCGCCAGCCGTACCGAAAAACGCGATCGAAGTCAGGGTCGAAGGCTAGGTCGGCCGCGCCTCGGATCGGTCGGCTTCAGCGTTCGCTTCACGTCGATCTTGAGTTTCTTTTGAAAATTTATGACGTTGCGCTTGTCGGCGTAGGGGTCGTTATATATCACGACAATTCCGCCTGGGTCCGCATTCATCAATTGCGGCTGGCGGCCGTTGATTCTTATGCCGTAAGTGTCCCCCGGGTTTAAGCCTATTAGGTAAACTTTTCCGTTCGAGAGCGGGTCACCTTCGCCCTCGGGAATTGCGAGATTCAGCTTCACTGGGGGCCTCACGAGGACAACCGCGGCACCAGGAAATAGCAGAGGCGCCTGCTTGCGGGCGGCGCTCACGAACGACGATTGCCGGTCGGCATAAATCTCAAGCCGCCCGTTGACATAGCCGATCCAAATATCGGTTTCTTCCCAGTTGTTTCTCCCATACAAACGCCCGCGCACAAAGTCATGCGCCAGGCGCGGCGAAGACTGCGGGGTGAGTCCCGGCAAATACGGATTGACCCACAAGAACTCGTAGATGGCAGTCGTCGGAGAACGCAGCGAGTAGCGGTCGTTGCGAAGCCAGCCCTGTAAAAATTGAAATTCTTGGCTGTTGCCCTCATATGCGACCAACAGCGTTTCAGCGATTCGGTACAGCGGTGCTTGGATTCGTGCGGTCACCTCGTCGTCGCCAAAGATTGACGGGCGGCGCGCCCGGCCTTCGGGAGTTTCAATATCGAGCGGGTAATAGCTTAAAAGGCGAGTTCGAGCAATGGTCTGGATGGCATCGGGCGATCTTCTCCACAAATCGACGTCGAGGTTGTATCTGACGGCGTGACACACCTCGAGAACGGCGATAAGCGCCGCTCCATCGTCGGCGAGTTCTCCACGATTGAGTGCCTCTTCGACCTGGGCTTGCCAGTGGATGTCGATTAACTGCCCGAGAGCGGCCTCGGAACCTTCCCACTCGCCGGCAATCGCTATGGCGGCTAAGATGCCTGCTCGGATCAGACCAACATCAAGATTGGCCTGCGGCAACAGGGTTTCGAGCGCCGTGGCCATGGCGCCTCGCAGCGCTAATTGCTCGTCAGCCGGGAAAACATCGTGGCACCAGTCGTATACAAGCGACGCTAAACGCAGATCCGTCGCGTTGGTGATACCGCCGGCGATGACAGACTTCGACCACGTGACGGCCGACATCGCGGCGCCTTCGTCCGCCTTTAGCCGGTACAAGAGGGCATCTAAAAGGGGCTTTTCGGGGAACTCCGCACCGCTTTCAATCAGGCTTGCCAAGGTCTCCCAGCGTTGGGACTGGCGTTCGACGTCCTTCCGCAAGCGAGAGAGCCGGCCCTCGTTGAGAAACAGCCGCGGGTGGTCGGTATAAATCCTATACTCAGGCTGCGCAAATGCCACTGGAGCGAACGCCGCTACAGCAATGAAACCCGCAACAGTAGGCAGCATTCGCACTGGATTCCTATTCTAGCGATGGGTCGCGACAAACGCCGGACTGTATCGCCCGCAAAATGGCACGATAGGGTCTTGGAGTTCCGGGAAACTTGGGATCGTTTGGCGGACCTAGCTGGCGCGCCGTTCCAGCTCGAGTCGGGGGATTCGTTTACTTACGAATTTAAGCGCACCTTTGTCGTTGTCCGCCCTGCTGGGCTTTCTCTGCCGAAAACAAACTTCCAGAAGGTTTTTCTTTCGGCTTCCGCGGCCGTTCAGGGGCGGAAACATATTCGCGCGATTCTTGAAGATCCTCGAGTTGCTGCGAGCACTCGCGAAACCCAACAGTGAGCGTTCGCGTCGTATCGGGCGGAAGCGCCTCCGGCTGTTTTTTTCGGAGGTCAAAGATGGTTCGATTGATTGCGCGCCTCTTCGTCGTGGGGGCCGCCTTGTTGTGGGGAACTTCAGCCGCCCCGGCGGCCGAACGCGCCCTCCCGCAAAGCTACACCGTCGTTCTCGATGCTCCGTCGACCGGGCAAATGCTTCGTGCCGGTCGCGGCAAACAACTTCGAAAAACGCCCACTCGTGTGGGGGCATCTTCAATCGAAGGTTTGGGCGTAGCGGCCGAACGTTCGCAATTGCCGGTCAAGGCAGCAATCGCGGCGCAGCGGGTCCCATCGAGTGGCTCCATCCACAACGTGCTCAACGCGGTGTTTGTGGAAGCAACGAGCGAACAGGCGCGAGCGTTGGGCACGATTGCGGGCGTCAAGCGCGTTGTACGCAACCGGCGTTTCAAACTGATGTTGAATGCCGCCTCAGACGTTGTTGGCGCCTTCGAAGCTCGGCGGCTCGTTGGTGGGTCCGACGTAGCCGGGGCCGGCGTCCGGATCGCCGTGATCGATACGGGCATCGACCCCGGCCACCCGGCGTTCAGGGACGCTTCGCTGACGCCGCCGCCGGGATACCCCAAAGGGCGACCCGAAGACCTCATGTTCACGAACAACAAGATCATCGCCGCGCGTAGCTATGTTCATCTAGTCAGCCCAGCGGACGTAGCCTTTTCGCGTCCAGACGACCTGACACCGCGAGACCGTGTTGGTCACGGCACGGCCGTTGCGATGATCGCTGCCGGCAGGCGAGTCGCGTCGCCCGCCGGCGACCTCGAAGGCGTCGCGCCGAAGGCTTTTCTTGGCATTTACAAGATTTTCGGATCGCCTGACGTCAACGAGTTCAGTAACGACAACGCCGTTCTTGCGGCGATTGACGACGCGGTGATCGACGAGATGGACATTTTAAGCATTAGCTTCGGTTCGCTCGCGCAGTTCCCCTGGAACGAGGCAGGTCCCGCTTGCTCCGATGACCCCGAGACACTTTGCGACCCGGTTGCCGCCGCCGCGCAATCAGCCGCATTCGACTTCGGTCGAGTCGTCGTCGCGGCCGCCGGCAATGCGGGCGCATTCGGCGAGCAGCATTTTCCAGCGAAGAATACGATTAGCAGCCCGGCTACCGCGCCCGACGTCATCGCTGTGGCGGCGACCGTGAACGCGCGGCAGTTCACCCAGAGCGTGCGGTTCGCAGGCTCGACGGCAACCGCCATCGCGGGAACTGGCCCAGAACTACTCCAGCCGATGACCGCTCCGGGAGTTCTTGCGTCCGCGCTGGGAAATACGGAAGGCTGCAACGCGTTTGCGGGCGGGTCGCTGACAGGCCGGATCATCGTAATGCAACGGGGAGGCTGCGGCTTTGAAGCGAAGGTCGAGAACGCGACGACGGGCGGCGCCGTGGGTGTCATTGTCAGCAACGTCGACGGCGAGGACGAGCCCTTCGTGATGAGCGGTATCGAAACCACCGACATACCGGCGTCCATGATCGGTGCCGCGGACGGCGCAACCCTGGCGAGCCGCCTGACTGGATCGCAAGTGGATATCACGTTGGACCCGACGCTACTCTCTCGCGATGTCGCCTGGGACCAGGTAGCGCCGTTCAGTTCGCGGGGACCGAGCCCCGGCCTGAATCTCAAGCCCGACATCGCGGCTCCTGGAACGTTTATGTACTCCGCCGCGCAGATGCTCGACACCAATGGCGATACATTCCATCCGTCCGGCTTCACTCAGGTTGACGGCACGAGTTTTTCGGCGCCAATCATCGCCGGTGCGGCCGCGCTGGTTTGGCAGGTTAACCCAACATTGACTTCGCCCGAGGTGAAATCGGCGCTCGTCAATACGGCCGGTCTCGAGGTTGTCGAGAATGGCGAGGCCGCTCGCGTCGGCTCGGTGGGTGGCGGCCTAGTGAATATCCCGGTAGCACTGGAGCCTATCGCGACTGTTGATCCCCCGACCGTAAGTTTCGGCTGGCTAGAGGGCGCGGAATTTCCAATTGAGCGAGAGATTCTTGTCACGAATCGCACTTCCACGAGACAGTCGTATCGCATGATCGTAGAGCCACGCGACGCTGACTCGATTGGGCGCGTGCGTATTGACGGCCTTGAGCAGCTCACTTTCGAGGTCGAACCCGAGACCTTTGCCCGGGTGATCGTCACTCTCGATGGCGGGACGCCCGCACCTGGTTCTTATGAAGGATGGCTGCGCGTGACCCAAGATGGCGACGTCGTCGACTTGTTGGTGCCCTACCTGTATGTAGTCGGCGATAACCTGCCGCACAACTCGTTTGCCGTCGCCGGGACGGGCGTCGTCGCGACAGTTGACGAGGCGAACCCGGAGCTGTTGATCGCGAAAGTAGTCGATCAATACGGGGCACCCGTGCCTGATCTGCCCATGAACTACGAAGTCACAACTGGTGGCGGAAGCGTTTTCGAAGCTGACTCGCAGACCGATTTGTTTGGAGTTATCGCAGCCGACGTTGACTTTGGGTCGAGCGTCGGCCCGCAAGACTTCCGAGCTGCCGGTGGCGGTGTGGAAGTCCCGTTCTTCAACGCGGCGCGCCTTAAGCCGACGATCATCGCCGTCGTCAATGGCGCGGGATTCGTTTCTAAGCGGCCAGTCGCGCCAGGCTCGATCGTGTCGATATTTGGCGAAGCGCTGGCCGAGTACTCAGGGTCGCTACGTGGCTTGCCCATGCCTCTCGCTCTCAAGCACGTCACGGTGACTTTTGACTTCCCAGAGAACGCTTTGAGCGTCGCGGGCCGGCTGTTCTTCGTCAGCGACAAGCAAATTAACGTGCAGGTTCCTTGGGAATTCGCTGGGCTGAACTTCGTCTTGGTGAAGGTTCGCATCGGCGATTCCTACAGCGAGGTTTTCTCTCTCGATCTGGCGGACTCCGCGCCCGGTGTGTTCGACTACGTCTCTGAAGGAGCGCAGTTCGGAATTGTCACGCACGCCGATGGTTCTTTGGTAACGCCATCGAGCCCGGCCCGCGGCGGCGAGACCGTGGTGGTTTACATGAGCGGAAACGGTCCAGTCGATGCCGCGCAGATCACTGGAGAGACCGCTTCGGCAACCAGCCTGGCGCGGACTCGGCAATTGCCGGTTGTACGCATCGGAGCTCGCGACGCGGCAGTCAGCTTCTCAGGGCTGACGCCGGGCTTCGTGGGTCTCTATCAAGTGAACGTAGTGATACCCGGCGGCTTGTCAACGGGGAATGTCGAATTGATCGTTTCGGCGAACGGAATCGACAGCAACATTGTGCGACTACCTGTGCAGTAGGTACGGAACGACGAGCTAGCGCTTTTTGTCGCCGAGCTTTTCGCCCGGCTTCAGTAGCGTAGGGCGCTTGCTCCTAACCGCGGTTTCTTTTGCAGCTTCCTTCGCATGGTCTCGGTCGACATCTTTCCTGCGTGCGGCCGACATCGTGGCTTTTCGTTCTTCCTGATCGGCGCGGTCCGCTTCGAGAATCGCTCGCCTTCGGTCGCCTAGATCTTCCGCCGAAAGTTCGATGCTGTCGCGAGTCATCTCTATCGCGTCTTCAAGTACAAATTCGTAGCGCCACATATCCTCGAGCTCCGCTTTTTGGAGTTTTTCTAGGCGCGCCAGGAATTCAGTCTCGCTGTCGACAAGCCCTTCCAGGGCGTCGTCCATATCAAGATCGCGGGAAAGAGCGTCGTCGATGACGGTGTCGATGGCTTCGATGATGAGGCTGTATTGCTCCAAGTTGCGATGCAGTTTGCCACCCCGGCCAGGCTCTTCGCTAGCCAACAACTGGTCGATCAGTTCCAGTCGTAGGGCTGCAAACTTGCGATAGATGGCAAGTCGGTCTTTGGGCTTCTGATTCTCACGGAGGACGTCGATTTCGTAGTCAGTCAGGAACTCGTCGGTGACGCCGACATCTTGAGCCTGTATCGGCATGAGAACAATCAAACTTAGCGCCAGATAACGTAGCATTTTGGTTGTTGCCTCACTTTGATTTGCGGCTCATGATTGCGAGCAGCAGGCTGTTGTTCACCATTTCGACGTCGGCAATTAAGTCGTCGAGATCCCGCTGCTCGTCGAAATTGAGTTCGCGCTGGGCTTCTTTGAGTTTGACGACAAGCTTGCGGGTTTGAATTTCAGCGTACTTGAAATGCTTCGGGTTGCGACGCGCATGTTTTCCGGTTTCGTCGAGCGATTTTTCCGCCAGGGTCACGGCCGTCGCTATATTCGCTATCAGTTCATGAGCCTGCCGAGGTTCGCCGTCGATGTAGGCGTCGACGAGCGGCCGCACTTTCGAGTGTGCAAACTGCAAAGCAAACCGAGATCGCCGCTCGAGGTTTTGCTCGGCCTCTATCGAAACCAACGTATGGACCGCCGCGCTTAGACCGCAGACAAGCGTGACGATCACCACTACTAACAACTGTTGCGTTAGCCGCCTCATCGCTTTTCGAGCACCTTGTTGATGACCTTCACGCGTTCACCGGCCTTCCAGGTTTCGTCTTCCATATCGGGGCCCATTGCGAGAAATGTCTCGTAGCTGCTCTTGGCCTCTTCATACAATTGCAGTTTGTCTTGAGCGAGCGCCTTTAAGTACGTCGCGGCTGCTTTGAGCGGCGCGATTTGTTCGGACTTCCCCAACGCTTTGAGGGCAGTCGGAAAATCTTCCATCTGGAACATCGCAAAGGCTAGGCCGTTCCACGCGTCGATTGTATCGGGCTTCCGTTCGGCGGCAGCCAAGTATTGTTGTGCGGCGTCTTTGAACTGTCGCATGGCCAGCAGTCCGTTTGCGTATCGCACCCGCAATTCGACGCTCGCGGGGTCGGCGTAGACGGCTTCGCGAAGTTGCGGCACGCCGCGTTCGGTATCGCCGATGTGAGCGTACGCCTCGGCCAAGGCCGCGCGGTTGCCAGCCGTGGGATCCGTCGCGACGGCCTTGCCAAGTGCCTCAATCGCTTGCTCGAATCGCTTGCGCTCGAGGAATATCATCCCAATCCGTTCCTGCACGGCTACGTCGTCAGGGTGATTACGGGCGTAGCGACGGTAGATTTCGAGGGCGTCAGTCTGTTGATCGCGTTGTTCCATCTCGTTTGCGAGTTGTAGCGTCATCGACTCCACCGACGGGTCTATCTTAGCGGCGCGCAGATAGTAAGGAACAGCTTCGCTGAAACGCTCTTGTCGAGCCAGCGCGTACCCCAGGCCCAGCAGGGCGTCGATCGAAGTCTTGTCAAGTTCGATGGCGAGCTTATACGGCTCAACCGCGCCGGCTAGATCGTTGGATTTGTCAAGCGAGTCA
This sequence comes from Bryobacterales bacterium, assembly GCA_965247305.1. Taxonomy (GTDB): domain Bacteria; phylum Acidobacteriota; class Terriglobia; order Bryobacterales; family UBA6623; genus CATQHP01. The sequence continues at coordinate 8,197,808 of OZ252030.1, forward strand.
GCCCAAGCCATGTGCAGCGAATAGTCGTTCGGGTTAGCCGCGGCAATGATGGCGAAGTGCTCAGCAGCTTCCGCCGGGCGTTCGCCGCGCATCAGCAGCATGGCGAGGTTCTTTCGAGCCTGAACGTTATCAGGCTGGCTCGCAACGATGACTTTATAGTGTTCAATCGCGTTGGGCTCGTCTGCAGTTTGCAGGTAAGCGTAGGCCAAGTTGAATCGGGCATTGATGTTTTCGGAATCTTCGGCCAGGGCCGCCTCGAGGCGGGGGATCGCCGCGGCAAAATCGTTTTTCTCGAGCGCCTCGGCGGCATCACGCAGAGCGTCATCCGCCAGCGCCAGTGACGCATAACCAACTAGGAAGCATAAGCCCAGCCAACGCACGCGAGTTCATTTTATCAGTGGACTCGTAGTCGCGATGTGCGATTCCTGTGCAGTGGCGGCAATCTTCATTACCTTATCGTTGAAAATTGGTCGGAAGCGGTCCATCATCAAGTTAGCGGCCGGGCCCCCGGCCGATTGAGGTTCCCCGTTGGTTAGCGAAGGCCGGATAGCTGTAGCTCGACGAGCGCTCGGGCTCGAGTTGCCCCAGATGTTGAGGCTAACCGTGCCCGTCGTGATCGGCGAGCTCGGCTGGGTATTCATGGGCGTCGTCGACACGATGATGGTCGGCCGCATCAGCCCCGAGGCGATTGGCGCTGTTAGCGTCGGGAATATGCTCTTCTTTACGGTTGCCGTCCTGGGCATGGGCATGATGCTGGGGCTCGACGCACTGGTGCCTCAGGCATTTGGCGCGAAGGACATTGACGCATGCCATCGGTGGCTTTTTCAGTCGTTGTACGGAATTGTGCTCGTCACTCCGCCGCTGATGCTAGCGGTTCATGGGGCACTCGCATTCTTGGGGTATTGGGGGCTTGAGCCCAACGTCTACGCTTTAGCTATTCCCTACACACGGGCGGCGAACTGGGGCATGATGCCGTTGCTGGTCATGCTGGCGTTCGAGTGCTATCTGCGCGGCATGGGTCTCGTGAAGCCGATCATGATCACTCTGGTTTCGGCAAACCTCATTAATGTCTTCGCCAACTGGCTATTGATTTTCGGCAATTGGGGCTTCCCCGAGATGGGCGCCGAAGGGGCTGGCTGGGCGAGCTGCATTTCGCGGATCTACATGGCCGTCATGCTCGCGGCATACGCCGGATACCACACGCTTCGATTTGGCACTGGGATGTTCCGCGTCAGACGAGCACTTGACCGCGTCCTGCTAACGCGCTTGGCTAAGTTAGGTCTGCCGGCTGCGCTCCAGCGGATGCTCGAAGTCGGCGTTTTCGCCATCGCAACAGGCCTCGTGGGCAGGCTCGACGCCGTGGTCCTCGCCGCCCACCAAGTCACTCTGCAAGCGGCGAGCATAACGTACATGGTTCCGCTGGGAATCTCAGCCGCCGCGTCGGTACGCGTAGGACAAGCGATCGGTCGTGGGAAGCCCGATGCCGCCCGCAGAGCTGGTTGGACGGCAATCTTCCTTGGCGCCGCGTTCATGGCTGTCGCGGGCGTTGTATTTTTCTCCGTGCCTGACGTAATTCTGCGTGCGTTCACTGACAACAAAGCTGTCATCGCCGCCGGGATTTCGTTGTTTTACATGGCCGCCCTGTTTCAATTATTCGACGGTGTCCAAGCCGTGGCCACCGGGGCGATGCGCGGCGCCGCCGAGACCAAGACCCCGATGCTCGCCAACTTAATCGGCCACTGGGCGATCGGGCTGCCCATCGGTTACTACCTTTGCTACGAACTGGGCTGGGGTGCCACGGGGATCTGGTTTGGCTTATCGTTGGGGCTGATCTTCGTGGCCCTCTATTTACTGCGTGCGTGGACCCACTTGAAGCTGCGCGTGGCGCTGAGCGATCACTGAGCGCGTAGCCGGTTGAGCAGCGCGATTGCCTGCATAATGTCCGCGCGCTGTTGGTCGCCGACAATTTCGCGCTCGATTGTGAGCGCCCCCCTGTATCCGATCGATTTCAATTTGGCAATGAATCGCTCCATGCCCACATCCCCGGCTCCGAGCGGCGTCTCTTGGCCCCACTCGCCTTTCGTCTCGGGCCAAGTCCCATCCTTACAGTGGACGGAGATGACGTAATCCTTAACAGTTTCGAGGGCCTCAATCGGATCTCCCGAACCATAGAGGATCATGTTTGCCGGATCAAAATTTACTCCCAGGTTAGGGCGGTTCACATCAATGATGAACTGCCTCAGAGCGGGGGCTGATTCTTGACCGGTTTCGAGCGCGAACGTCTGATCGTTGCCCGCACAGTGGTCGCAGATGCGTCGCACCAGGTCGCGAATCGCGAGGTACTCGAGGTCGGTGCGGTCTTCGCTAACGCAACCAATGTGAGTCGCCAGCCCGGGAATGCCTAGCTTATGAGCGAAATCCGATACCGCATAGGTGCGTTGCTCGCGCTCGTCACGCGTTGCCGGCGGCACGTAGCCAACCGTGGCTGCGCAGGTCGGAATGCTGGCATAGCTCTCTCCAGTGAAGCCCGGGAAAGCGCTGACAACGGTGATTCCGTTCTCGTCGAGAGCGCTGCGCCAAGCTTCGACGGTGCCATCGCCGAGGTCGGGCGCGTGAACTCCGATCTGTCCGCACGAGACTCCGAGTGATCGAACGGACGCCGCGATTTCCGCCGCCGGTGCTTCGACACCGAGCACCCCACCGGTCCAAAACATTACACCTACCTGAAGATGCTCGATATTCGACATGTTGCCTATCGTATTGCGATTGTTGCGCCGTCTTGACTGGGGATGCCGCGAACAGCAATTACGAGACTAACCGTGCTGCCGGTAGTGGCTGATGCCGGGATACGCACATTGACTTGAAATAAGCCAACGAGCCCGGGAGTCATCCCCGCGAAGAAAATGTTTTCAGCCGGAACTTCGACCCCACCCACGAATACCTGCACCGCATTAGCGCGGCTGAAGGGCTCGACTGCTCCCGCCGGCGCGCCGGTCTCAACGGGCGGCAAAACCGTTCCAGGGCCCGTACCGAAAATTGTGATGATCTCTTCGCGCGCCGCCGGGCTCCCCAAAGAGTTCGGCCGCTGGTCTTCATTCAGCACGACCGCCTGCCCGCCGTCACCCGACAGAAAGATTCCGGGGTCGGAGTTGACCACTGGCAGTCGCACCTCTGGGCTTGGAATTCCGTCAACTTCGACGACGATGCCGACATCCCGAAATAACGTCACTTCGACCGGAGCCTGAAGGTTTAGTTGATCGCCTTGAACGAAGAACATGGCCGCGGGAATGTTATTGAATAAAACGCGAACACCGCCAAGATTCGTCGGTAGACGGCCCGTCACGGGATCGAATCTGGGCACCGAAATCGAGGGAGTCGGCCCAAGGCGTTCTCCGAATATCGAATAAATGCCTCCGGGACTGATGCCCCTCCCGCTAAAGCTCGCCGCGTTTACAAATCCGTCGCTCGGGAACGCAGGCCCGGGCTCGATCGCGAGTGGGCCAGTGTAGACTGCGATCACGTTACCTTTGCGAACGATGATTGAGCTGACCTGACGCTCGGTTCGGGGCGCGACGTCAACCGTCATGCGCAATACCGGTCCGCCATTCACGATCACGTTAGCGTCGACCGCCAGTGAACCCGGCCGAATCGTCACTCCAGGAGCGTTGAAACTTACTGATTCTTCTCGTACGGACGCATCGATGCCAGGCCCGGACAGAAGAATGTCGTGGGAGTGTCCACCTATCAATTGAATTGGTCCCGTTGTGATTCGCCCCGGTCGGCCCGCCGTCCCCGGGGGAGCGATTCCGATGCGTTCGATATTGAACGCGGTTTGACCCATTTCGAAGTCGAAATCGGCCTGCACCACCCTCCCCGCGAATATGTCGACTCGAGTTGGAGCCGAAGGTGGCCCGAACAGCCGAGGCCGAAACCCGTCGCTAAACCTGCTCAGGAAACGATCTTGGAAATCGCGGGGTAACGACGGGCCGTCGAGTGCCTCGCCGTAGATCAGAAAACGCCCAGCCGGTACCGACTGCAGGCGATAACTTCCGTCGTCTAGGCCCGTGACGCATGCCAGCGTAATCCCCTGGTCCGGTTCGATTGCGACGACGGCGATTCCGGCCGCCGGCGTGCCCTCAATCGTGAGCGTACCCTCGATCGTGCCGAACTGCGGCGATGCCTCGTCGGTTGGATAAACGGTCCGTGCGAAAGCAATATCATCGTGAGAAAGTCGCGCCTGGAAATTCTGGGCGGATATCGCGAAGGCGTTCATCGCGGAACCTACGACAGGGGTGTGATTCGCGCCAAGGCAATGCCCCAGTTCATGGGTGGCGATCGACTGGATGTCGTAAGTCCGAAACGCCAACGTGGTTGAGTACGCGAAATGGGTGTTCTCCAAGCGAAAGTCCGGATTGAACTGGATATCGCAATCGCCCAGCTCTCCAGTGGCGGTCGTGATCGTGCGAATCGACAGCGCTATAGCGCCAACCGTAAGCGCGCGAATAGCGGGCGAGTCGGCGAACGAAATTACGTTCGTCCCGTCCGAAGCGATTCCAGCCGCCGTGGTCCGCAGCGGAGCGAATGAGAGCGCGGCGTCTGGGGCGCTATCCCAGGTGTCAATTGCTCGCTCCAATGCCGGTATTGGCTCGCTGTCGGATGTGATCACAAATTGCGACGTATCGCTGAGCAGGCCTGCCGCGGTCGCCTCGTTTACCAGGAACCGGAGATCGTGGTTGTCCGATCGACGCAGTGGCGTGTCGCCCAAAGTTCCCGTGACCGTCAGGCGCACAAACGCTGCCCCGGCGAAAGGTAAAACTAGCGCCAGTCCAATCGCCGTCAGCCCAGATCGACGCAGCATCGTCAACGAGCGCCGTCGGCGGTCTGGATTCGCAGGGCTTCACGGATGCGCGATTTAAACTTGTCGAGAGCCAGGCCGTTCAGGCTTGGGATCTGAGTCGAATTTGCGTCGATGGACTTGGTCTTGCCGGCAGGTTCGACCAATCGAATTCCGGCAACGCCCGAGCGCACAACCGGGGGAGCGCCCTCCAGATTGCTTACCACCTGGAACTTACCTTGCCCCCATCCGCTTGTGCGGGCGTACCCGATCGGCGTGGATGTTGTGAATACCACTACCTCGTCGCCCACTTTATATAGCGGAACGCCCGCTACTTGCATTGCAATACCGGCGACCTCGCCACCGGGTTCGCTGACAACGACTGTTCCACCACCCGCGCCTTTAAGGGATTCGTTCACCCTGATTTCATAGTGGGTCCAGATGATGCGATGCTCGCTATCCCAAGCGGACCATTGTTTGACGACGGACCCGTGCACAATAGCGTCGGAGCCGACGACGATCTGCTCGAAGCTCATTCGAGGAACAATCGTTGCGCTCGCGGAAGGCAAGAGCAATTGCAGAATACACACCGCAACGGCCCAGCGCCGCACGCCATGAATTCGATTGAAATCGCGCAATTTCCAGCCGCCAATTGGCATTATGTAGACCCCACTCTAACAAAGATATCTCCAGCCGCCAGCGGGCGGTTTGCGTGCGAAGTGAGCAATATGACAGCCGGTCGGATCCAAGTTACGCTTCCGTGAGCCGACGCTCGCAGCCAGAATGCTCAGCGCATCTCAGTCCACGGCAGAGTGTGACTGGAGCTATAAAAAATCCATCTCCGCGACGAGTGCGGCCGGCTAGTCCAAACTAACCCAACCGCCTGTCGCGGAGCTTTCGAGCACCGCTTCGACGAGCCGCAACTGGCGCAGCCCAGCGTCGAATGTCGGCAACTGATGGGCGAACGATTTGTCGCGGCAGGCCGCATAAAACCGGCGAAAGAATTGCTTGAACGTGTCTGCGTAGCCCTCCGCGTGTCCGCCCGGCAGATCGGCGAATGTACGCGCTTCGACGTCGAGCAGCGACGGATCTTTGAGAAGGATCTCGTTGTTGCCGTCGCGATGCCCAATCCACAACTCGTTCGGCTTTTCGCCGTCCCAGCCCATGCCGCACTTCGTCCCGTAGATTTCCATTGACAAGCGATTCTTGCGCCCGGCCGCGACCTGGTTGATGGTCAGTGCGCCCCGCGTCCGGTCTGCAAAGCGCAGTAGGATGGCCCCGAAGTCCTCCGTCGTAATGGGACGATCTTCATAATCTTCAGGCGTCAGCAGTTTGCCGGAGTACGTTTCAATTGGCTTCTTCGGCTTCTTGCGAACCGCGTGGAAGGTCATCAGCTCGGCGCAGACTGCCTGGATGCGCCTGGCCGTAACGTGCTCAACCATGTCACACCAATGCGAGCCGATGTCGGCCATCGCGCGGGAATTTCCGCCGACCTCGGGCTCAAGCCGCCAGTTGTAGTCCGTGTCGTAGAACAGCCAATCCTGCGAATACGTTCCCTGGACCGCCAGCACCTCGCCCACCTCGCCCGTCTCGACCATGCGGCGCATTTGGGCAACGTTGGGATAAAACCTCAAGTTGTAGCTCGTGGCGTGTACGACGCCCTTGTCGTGGGCGAGCTGCACCAGAACGGCTGCTTCGTCGGCCGACATCGCCAACGGTTTCTCGCAGATTACGTTCTTGCCGGCTTCGATCGCGGCCCTGGCGATAGCGAAATGGGTGACGTTCGGGGTGCAAATGTGGACCGCGTCAATCGACGGGTCGGCGAGCAACTCGTTGTAGTCGCCGACAGCCCGATCGATGCCGAGTTGAGCCCCAAATGCCGATGCAATTTCTTGGGATTGGTCAGCGATGGCAACCAACTCGGCGTCGGTCTGGCGGCGAATGTTCTCGACGTGGACCTTCCCGACGAAGCCTGTACCGATCACGGCGACGCGCAACTTAGCCATCTGCCCTACCCTCCCGGTCGCCCTGCGGCGAAAACGCCCATTTCAGCACATCAAAGCCCGCCGGTGGTAATCGTTCGCCTTAATGACGGCGGGAACCGCGACCGCGCAAGCGCGAGGCAAAACGGGCGGTGATACGCTGAGCAATAGTGTCGTTCATTCGCAATAAATTCAACATCGGCGACGCCGACCTCAATCGTTATATCAACGAAGCCCTCTCCCACGGCGGCGACTTTGCGGACCTCTACTTCGAGTACGTTTCGTCGACCTCCGTCGGCCTAGAAGAGTCGATAGTAAAAAGTGCGACGCAAGGAATTACAGTCGGCTGCGGCGTTCGCGTGATCAGCGGCGAGAAAACCGGTTATGCCTATAGTGACGATCTAGCGCCTGAGAAAATCGTGGCCGCCGCCCGCACGGCGGCATACATCGCGGGCGGTCCCGCAAGCGTGCGCGAGTACGGTTTCGAGTCGGCTCCGCGTCGCGAACTCTATGCGCTCGGCGGCGATGACTTGAGCCTCGCTGAGAAAGTGGAGTTCCTCAAGCGTGCCGATGCCGCCGCACGCGCCTACGACCCACTCGTCAGCGAGGTTTTTGCCAGCTACGCTGACACCGAACGGCATGTCTTGGTCGCGACGTCGGAGGGCTTTGTGAGCGACGACAGCCGCCCGATGGCGCGCATGAATGTGACGGCGTTGGCCGGTGACGGCGCCAACAAGCAACGCGGCACCGACGGTGGCGGCGGCCGCGTCGGCGCGGAGTTCTTCCGCGATGTGCGCACACCCGAGGACTTCGCTCGCGAAGCCGCGCGCCAAGCCGTTGTCCAGCTCGACGCCGCCGAGGCGCCGGCGGGTGAGATGACGGTTGTGCTCGGCCCCGGCTGGCCCGGGATCCTGCTGCACGAGGCAGTCGGACACGGTCTTGAGGCTGATTTTAACCGCAAGCAAGTCTCGGCGTTTAGCGGACTCATTGGGAAGAAGGTTGCCTCCGAGCTCTGCACCGTCATCGACGACGGCACGATGGCCAACCGCCGAGGATCGCTCAATGTCGACGACGAAGGCCACCCGACTTCCGAGACGGTTCTCATCGAGAACGGAATTCTGAAGGGCTATATGCAAGACAGGCTCTCGACTCGCTTGACAGGCGCCGCCGCCACCGGCAACGGCCGCCGCCAGAGCTACAAGAACATCCCGATGCCGCGGATGACCAATACGTTTATGCTCGCCGGCGAAGACGACCCCGCCGACATCCTGCGCTCGGTCAGCAACGGCCTCTACTGCGTGAATTTCGGCGGCGGCCAAGTGGACATCACCAGCGGCAAGTTTGTGTTTTCGGCGTCCGAGAGCTACCTGATTGAGGACGGAAAAGTGACCCGTCCCGTCCGCGGCGCGACGCTGATTGGCAACGGGCCGGATGTTCTCAAGAAAGTCAGCCGAGTCGGATCAGACCTCAAATTAGACAACGGCATCGGCACCTGCGGAAAAGAAGGCCAAAGCGTCCCCGTAGGCGTAGGGATCCCGACGATCAGAGTTGACGGCCTAACCGTGGGCGGCACAAACCCCGTTCGAGGCGCGTCATTCCAGTAGCTGTCCGCCGAGTGGGTTCGATCGTGACCGTCCAATTTGTATCGCTGCCGTCGCGATGCAAAGCACTTCGAGCCAACACAAAGGCATCCGAAATCGAATCGAGGTAATCACGAGGAAGTAGATTAGCGGATACAGAGCAAACGCGGCCGCCGCGAATACCACGAATTGGCTGGACGGCGGCCTCCTGTCCTCGACCGGACTACCTTGTGAGACTGATCCAGATCGGGCTTCCCCAAGCGATTTCGCGATCGTCTTGGAGCACCCTCACGTAGTAGTAGAGCTCCCCGGCCGGCGGATCGACATCGGTAAATGAAAGCGAAATCTCTCTGCGATCCGGATTCGCCGTGTATACGATTTCCCCGTTGCGAATTACCTCTACCCGCTCGATGGCGCTGGTTCCGACAGCGCGAATCTCGAGTGGAGACACCCTTCGAGCGCTGAATGAGTCGCCCATGAAGTGCTTCCCAAACCTATAGTCGAGGATGATGTTGTCCGTTGCGGCGTAGGTCCGACGCTTCTTGATCGCGTCGAAGATCGAGTCCCGGCTGGGCGCAACCGTGTAGGCCATCGCGTAGGAGATATGGGTTGACCAGTGATCGGAGCTGGCGATCGTCCCCAGGCGATACCCCTTTCGATAGGCGCTCCATAAGAAACCCGCCTCTTCGTAGCCGCCTATAGGCTTGTCCTCAGCCGAACGGGAGGCTCGAGGCCCGCCGGGGTGTTCATAGGAAATGCGGTCGCCCTGAAAGATCTCGACCACGGGTTCGACTTCTGGATCGTTGTCCCGCCAATCGGTGCCCATCTGAGAACCGGGCGTGTGAGGAATCGAGATCCCACCGCTCTTGCGCAGCGAAGCGTAGAGCAGCTTGGTATCGTTTTCGACTAAAGTCCCGCGGCGTGCGGCGATGTGAGGCCGTGGCCTGTCGAAGCCGGGTTTCGTAAAGAACGAGACGACGGGCACTCCACGCCGAGTGTGGAAGACGTTGCGGTGGCCGTTGGGAAACTCAACGCTCCTCTCATACGCGAAAAAGGTGCTGTACGCGCCAGGAAGGTGGTACAGATCGTTCGTTTTTTCGATCAGCCACCACCAGTACTCGCTGTCCCCCCCCGAGTTGTGGTCGGTCACGGCGCCGAAATCCATCGCTCCGGCGTCGAGCATATAGCGATAGAAGTCGAAGACGGACCCGTCGACCATGCCACCACTGGAGTCCCATGAAAACTCCGTGTGGCGGTGCAGATCGCCCCGCACGATCTGGAGCCGTTCCGCTCCAACTCGCGTTCGGTAGGCCCGCATCGCCTTCACTTCATCGCGCTCTATCGGGTGAACAAGGTCGACCTTCATCGCTTCGGCTGAGCCCGACGGTTGGAGATTGAGGGTCGCCGCTTTGCCATTGAACGGCAGACGAGCCGCGAAAATATTCGCTGTCACCTCTCTAGCTGGGCGCTTTTCCAGGCGCCCGTCGGTCGGCCAAACCACGCGGAAGCCGCCGTTCTGGTCGAAGCTTCCGTCGGCTCGGGCGGAAATGCGCCCCCAACTCTCCGGCATTGTGTAGATTGGGGACCACTCGTCACCCTCGTAAAAGATGACCGAATGCTCCCAGTACGCCGGTCGGAAGCCGAGACTATCGGTCCAGCGGATGTGGTTCCAGCGGTGAAAGAGGAGCGCGATCCGTCCGCTCGCCGGGTCGGCATGGAGCTGCGGAAAGTCGTGATCGGGCACGTCCGCCGCGCTCAGAGCAGCGACCAAGTCACCCTCAGGCTCGAGGCGACGTTCACCCTCGAAAACGGCCAAATTGAGGCGGCGGGACTCGTACAGGCGGGCGCCAGGTCTGGAAGGCTTGTCGATCCAGGAGGTCCACAGCTCTCGACCGCGGGCGACCCAGTTCGGATCGATAGTAGGGCCGGAATCCTTACCCCAATTCGGCGCACCCTCGTCCCAGGCGACCCATACTCGGTCTTCGTTATCTATTGCCACGGAAGCGTGTGCCTCGAACTTCGGCGTACCGGCGACAAGTCGAATCGGGCCTAGCTCTCCGTCCGCGAATCGTCTGAGGAGCACGTCATAGTTCCCATTGCGATATGTATCCCAAGCGATGAAAGCGGCACCCTGGCCGTCGACGGCAATCTGGGGCTCCCAGTCGTTGGCGGGATGGTCACTGACTCGGACTTCGCCGGACCAAGTCGAGCCGTCATAGTAGCGGACGAAAATGTCTGAATTGCCCCCGCGAAAGCCCTGCCAGGCGACCCAAAGCCAGCCGCGAGAATCGGCGATCAAGTGATGGTCAAGGTCGGGGTTTGAGTGCGTGCTCAGGCGGATCAGCGGACCCCACTGATTCGCCGCTTCGTCGAGCGCGCGGGCGTAGATGTCAAAATTGCCTTCCACTTGCTGCGACCAGACGACCCACAGTTTTTGGGCGGAGTCGAGTGCGACCTGGGGCCGCCAAACGTCGCCGCTCACGCCCGGAACGCGCGAGAAGGTTCTCCAAGCGCCGTCGAACTTGCGGACGCGAATCTCATCGCGTCTACCGCTGTAGGATTGCCACGCGATCCAAACGGCGTCGCCGGGGCCGGCTGTGACCGACGGATAGTCGTCGAACCTCGAATCGTCGGTCAGCTTCTCGGCCGAGCGCAAGCCGGAGATGCGGACCGCCCCGTCCAAGCGGGGAATCTCACGGCCGCCATCGAGCGCCGCGACTGGAAACGTAAAATTTCCCTGGTCGGTCGAGACCCTGACTACCGCGCCGGCAGCGGCCGAACCTCGAATGATGAGTCCTTTGCGTGCGGGTAACGGTCGGACGGGATGGCGCGTATGAAGCTCGAAGTTATTGAGGCTGACGCTGTCTTGGTCGTTATGCAGCCAACCACCCAGCGTCGTGATTCTTGCGTTGTCGGCCGTGATAGACCCGATCCAGCGCTCGGGAGGCGCCTCGCCGTAGCCGAATGTTATTTGGGCGGAGAAGGGTTCACCGGCGGCAGATGTCCCGAACAAAAAAGCCGCAACTGTAACGAACCACAGTCTAGTCAGCAAAGATAAGCACTGTGCATAGTCTAGCTTGAGGTAGGGACGAGGCTTTCCCTCATTTATGGACACTCGTAATGCCCGGGCCGCACAAAGGTGTCGCCGCGCCCCTAAGGGCTGACCCGCATTTCTCCCGAGCTTGACCGGCGAAACAATTGGCCACTAACCGATCCTCGAAGAAACTCTGATCTGGTGTAACGGGGACGTTGGGAAAGCTGAAAATACCAAGCGTCGAATCCGCGCGCTACGCGCCTTTGACTGCTGCGCTTACTCTGGCTTGTCTGGCGTACTGTTCCCGATCAAGTCATCGAACCTGACCCAGCCCGAGTCAACGACACGATCGGTCGAACTTGGCGTCTCCGCAGCCGCGGCCGAGATGCCACAATCGGCCAGCGCCTTGAGGTAGTGGGTCTCCGGAACGGCTCCTTGCAACTGGTATCGATCGGCGATTACAACCGTCGGTACGGCTTGTACGCGCTCGTGGACACCTGCCCACTCGGCATTCGACGCGACTTGCTCACGAAGCACGGGATCCGCCAAGTCCGCCCGAAACCTTCCAACATCGAGGCCTGATTCCCGGGCTGCCTCGATCGCGGTTTCTCCTATCGTTGGGTCTAGGCTGAGCGAAAAGAACGCCCGATACAGAGCCAAGTGGAAGCGGTGAAACAGATTGTCACCTTGGAGTCGCGCGGCCGCGCCGGCCCAGAGTGCCGGCATGCTCCAACGTGGCAGCGCGCCGCGATTCCACATCTGGTAGCGGATATCATCAACTTCCGTTATCGACGCCGCGCTTTTCCAGCCTCGCTCGACATCGCTGCCCGCGAAGGCAAACGGCTCGGCGGATGGGAACGGACGAAGCGCGAACGGTCGCCACGTTAAGACGACATCGTCTGGAAACCGTTCTGCAATCCTCCGCAGGCGCACGGCCGCGGGATAGCACCACGGTCAAAGATAGTCAGAGTATTCAATGATTTCGATCCGCTGATTCATGAGCCGCATTGTCTCAGGTCGGTTCGAGTCGAGATCGCTGAGTGTCCTACTATGTTCGAAAGATCATACAGCGCATCCTCCGGTCGAGTGCTCCGATTGGCTGAAACTCGATGCCGTTGCGAAGCCATGACAGTCTGGTCGGCGGTACAATCTCAACGTCGTGATCGGCAGCATAGCCAGCCACCACAAGCTCCTCAAAAAGATCGGGCAGAGCGCCAAGAGCGGCATCTACAAGACAGAGGTCGCCAAGCTCGACCACGTCGTAGCTCGCGAAACGCCCCCCATTCGTCTATCCAAGCTGAGGCCGGGCGCGACCGCGACCTGTTGGGCAATCGGCGTTCTTCTCTTGCTTCCGTCCGCCTCAAAATTGGTGGGTTCGGAAGCGCCGTCCGTGCTCGCCGATACGTCGCCATTAGAGTGGCAGGACGACATCGACGAGCGGCTCATGGACGGAGCGCATCGCTTCGTTGGACGCAAGATCGACGAGTCGATCGAGGCGCGCGGTACACGTTGGAGCCGTGAGTTCACAAGTCCAGCCGCCTATGAGAAGTCGATCGCTCCAAACCGAGAACGCTTTCGGAAGTACATCGGGCTGGTCGACGACCGCTTGCCGGCTCGCCTCGAAAAGTTTGGTAGCGACGATTCCCCGGCCCTGGTCGCCGCTGCCGATGGCTATGCCGTGTACCAAGTTCGCTGGGACGTTGTCGACGGCGTTCATGGCGAGGGTTTGTTGTTGCGTCCCACATCCGCGCCGGTCGGCTTTGTCGTCGCTCTTTCCGACGCGGACCAGACGCCCGAGCAGATTGCCGGATTGGCTCCCGGGGTGGCAGTCGAATCTCAGTTCGCGCGGAAGCTTGTTGAACGCGGTTTTGAAGTTCTCGTTCCGACCCTGGTGGACCGTGGCTCGCAATGGGCTGGCCACCCAGAGTTCCGCAAAACGGACCAGACACACCGCGAATGGATCTATCGACAAGCCTTCCAGATGGGTCGACACATCATTGGATACGAGGTGCAAAAGGCTCTTGCAGGCGTCGACTGGTTCTCAAAGAGGAACCCCGACAATGCCAACATCGGCGTCGCGGGTTACGGCGAAGGCGGACTGATAGCGTTCTACGCCGCTGCGGTCGACACTCGCATCCAGGCGGCCCTCGTCAGCGGCTATTTCACTTCGAGGGAGAGTGTGTGGCAAGAGCCGATCTACCGCAACGTTTGGGGCTTGCTTCACGAATTCGGCGACGCGGAAATTGCTTCGCTGCTGGCAGCTCGCGGTCTAGTCGTCGAACACTCCGAAGCGCCCAAGGTATCGGGTCACAAGGGCGCCGTCGACACTCCCAATTTCGCGACGGTAAGAGGCGAATTCGACCGCATCGACGGTCTTACGGGATCCATCAAGCAACCCAAGCGGCTGATCGCCGGGCCGGGCGGCGAGACTGTTACCTTTGGCTCGCATGGCGCAATCGATGTGTTCGCAAAGATGCTCGGGTGGAGCACGGAGCTCGGGCCCGTAGCCTCACCTCCTCCAGACCGCCGGAAGGCGTTCGATGCGGGCGCGCGCCAGAGCAGGCAGGTACGCGAGATCGAAGGTCACGTCCAGAAACTTATCCGGCAGTCCGAGCATGTCCGCGACCGGCGATTCCTTCACAAGCTCGCCCCAGCACTCGCGGACCGCACCTGGACCAAGCGGCTCCGGCACGACACCGTCTCACCCGAAGCATTCGTCGCCGGCGCGAAGGGACAGCGGCAATACCTCCGGGACGAGGTGCTCGGCAGTTTCGACGATCCACTCCTGCCGCCCAACGCGCGCACGCGCAAGATCTACGACAACGACAAGTTCGCCGGTTACGATGTCGTTCTCGATGTCTGGCCGGACGTCATCGCGTGGGGCATCCTACTCGTCCCCAAAGACATTCAGCCCGGCGAGAGCCGGCCGGTGGTCGTCTGCCAACACGGTCGTCAAGGAGTTCCGAGCGAAACGGTCGAGGGCGACACGGATTATTACCACGACTTCGCCGCGCGTCTGGCGGAACGCGGATTTATCACCTTCTCGCCGCACAATCTCTACCGCGGCGAAGACCGCTACCGCTGGCTTGACCGCAAGGCGAACAGCGTGAAAGCTTCGATGTTCTCGTTCATCGTCGCCCAGCACGAGCAAATTCTCAATTGGCTTGGGACGCTGCCCTTCGTCGACGCCGACCGTATCGCATTCTATGGCCTCAGCTACGGCGGTGAAACTGCCGTGCGCGTGCCGACCATCCTTGAAGGCTACGCACTTTCTATCTGTTCGGGCGACTTCAATAACTGGACTCGGAAGGTAGCCGCCACAGACCAGGTTTTCAGTTTCATGTACACGATCGAATGGGAGATGCCCTACTTCGATATGGGCTCAACGTTCGACTACGCCGAGCTGGCCTATCTGATGGTTCCCCGGCCTTTCATGGTCGAGCGGGGGCATCACGACCGAGTGGGCCGTGACCGCTGGGTCGCCCACGAATACGCCAAAGTGCGCTTGTTGTATAACCACCTCGGCATCGGTGACCGCACCGAAATTGAATACTTCAACGGGGGTCACACAATCTGGGGCCAAGCGGCCTTTGATTTTCTCCACAAACATCTGAACTGGCCAGAGCGCTAGCCCGCATAGAAAGGTTTGTTAGAGCATTTTCATTGACGTCATAGAGCGTTCTTGAATAAAAAGCGGTGAAGCCGGCAATTTTTGGAAACTAGATTCCGCTGTCCAAAATCGGAGGCGCGACTGTAAAGGAGTGCGGTGGCGAAGCAGCTTTCTGGAATACGCTGAGTTGGGTCCTGCTGATCATTCCTCAACAGGACTCAACTCAACTTTTCCAGTTAACCCTTCGCCACCGCACTCCCTTACAGTCGTGCCTCCGATGTTCACGGGCTTGGTGCTGGGGCAAGCGGTTTAGGCCATTCCTGAAAATGCTGTAGCCCGCATTTCTCACCGCGTGGCGAGCGAAAGTGCGTGAGAAGTGCGGCCTAGGAGATCGGCAATTCGCTGGGCTATACTGGACTTTCGAGGGACTTTCAACCAACACGTACTATGTCTGAGCAGGAAGCAAATTCACCCGCAGCCCTTGACGCGGCCGCCGAGGCAGCCGCCAAGAAAAAGGCTGCAGCCGACGAGCGTAAGCGTAAAGCTGCCGCCGAGGCCGCTCGCATTGCGTTGCTCGTTCCGATTGCGGCGCCGCACGAGAAAAACTGGCCGTTCTCTGAAGGCACCATGACCGGCAATCGCAAGAAGAAGCCGATGATTCTCGCCATTACGACAGAGAATTGCACCGGCTGCGCGGGCTCGCCTGTGTGCATCAACTACTGTCCGGTTGACGAGTGCATGTACTGGATTGCGGACGAGGATCATCCGCCGTTTGGACGCATCGAAGTTGACGCGCAGACCTGTATTGGCTGCAAGCAATGCATTACCAAGGGGCCGGACGGCACGCTTCTCGACGGATGTCCGTGGGACGCGATCGACATGGTGCCGACGGCGGAAGTCGAAGCAAAGCTCGGCGTCAAATTCGAGTTTTAGCCGCTGGCGCGCAACAGGGGAGCCGCAGGTGCAGCATTCCATGAAGTTTCTGGCGATTGTGGATGACGCGAAGTCGCGTATCCGAGAAACGACCGTCGAGCAAGTGAAAGCCGATCTCGACTCGAACGCTGATTTCGTGCTGGTCGATACGCGCGAAGATTCCGAATGGGACGCGGGGCACGCCGCCGGATCGATTCACCTTGGCAAGGGGATCATCGAGCGCGACATCGAGGGCACGGTTCCTGAAACGTCAGCGAAGCTGGTGCTCTACTGCGGCGGCGGTTTCCGCTCCGCGCTTGCGGCGGATGTGCTGCAAAAAATGGGCTACACCGACGTGTACTCGCTCGCAGGCGGTTGGCGGGCTTGGAACGCCGCTGAGATGCCGGTTGAGCGCTAAACCAAGTTAGTTTGTTTTCAACGATTCCGTGAACTCTCTCGGAATCGTTCTCGTCACAATCAGACGACAGTTCTTGACGGTCGACCAAGCCGGTTTCAAATGGGCGTAGAGCGCCGCCGCCGCGGGCGCGCCCCTACCGGGTCTGGAAGAAGTTGGCGGACCGTTCAAATTCCGAAGGCTAAGCTTTTTGCAAGTTGGCGTATTTCACGACCAATTTCCTCAGGCCGTGGCCCTGAAAGTGGATCGTCAGCTTGGCGTTTTCGCCATCGCCTTCTCGGCGCATCACTGTGCCTAGACCAAATTGCGAGTGACGCACTTGCGTGCCTCGTTTGAATCCGCCCGCGTCCCGCAATTTTGCGACAACCTGGCCGAGTTTTGGCCTGCGAGGGGTGGGCGGTTTTGGTTTGGCCGGCGGGTATTGGCGATTGGGTGAAGCCGGCGCGGGTGCGCTGACATCGACTCCGCGCTTCTTAAAGAACCCGGCTACGGCGTCGACGGAATCGTAAGTCTTTCCACCGCCAATTCTTGCTGCCGCAAGCTTGTTTTCGGCAACGCCTCGAACAAGTTCGCGCTCGTAGAGCAGATTAACTCCGTCGTCGAGAGCGTCTGAAAATGGGTCCTGCGCGACCTTGCTGCCGCCCGGAGTACGGTCGTCGAGAAGATTAAGCGGGACTTCGCTCAAGAACCGCGACGGCGTCATCCACTCGGGCGCGCCACCGCCGAAGCGTCGGCGCTCTTTCGCGCAGGTGAGTACCAACTGCTGCTCGGCGCGGGTCATTCCGACGTAGCAAAGACGCCGCTCCTCCTCGAGCGCCGACTCATCTTGCAGCGAACGGCCGTGGGGAAAGAGCGATTCTTCCATCCCAATTAGCGCGACCAGCGGGAACTCGAGACCCTTGGCATTGTGCAGAGTCATCAGCAGCACTTGCACCTGTTCATCGATCTGGTCGGAGTCAGAAATGAGCGCGGCGTGATCAAGAAATTCGTGGACGCCTTCGTCGCGTTCATCCGCATCGGCGGCGGCGTTCAGCAGTTCGTTGATATTTTCGAGGCGGCCCGCCGCTTCGATTGAGGGATCGCGCTCGAGCATGAGGCGATAACCGGTTTCTCCGAGGGTCCAAGTCAAGAGTTCGTGCACCGAGGAGTTGTCAAGTTTCTCGCGCAGCGCCCCCATCAGCCGGTAGAACTTGCCGACGGCGGCGGCCCTCGCCGAGAATATCTGATCGTCTAGCGCGGCGCTGATGGAGTCCCAAAGCGTGAGTCCGTTTTGGCGGGCGTGAGATTGTAGGCGCTCGATCGTGGTTTTACCAATGCCGCGCGCCGGTACATTGATTACGCGCTGCAGCGCAATGGGGTCGGTCGGGGAGACTGCGGCCCTTAGGTACGCGATCAAGTCTTTGACTTCCGCTCGCTGGTAGAACGAAACGCCGCCGACAACAAGGTACTTGCGGTCGTAGCGTCGCAGAGCTTCTTCCATCTGCCGCGACTGCGAGTTGGTGCGGTAGAGCACAGCCGCGCGCTGCTCGGGATGGTCGGAAAGATAGCGGTTGAGATAGTCCGCGACGTAGAGTGCCTCCTGCTCGGCATCTCTTGCCTGGTAGAAGACGATGCCCTCGCCGGGAGCACCGTCGGTCCACAGCTTCTTTCCCTTTCGGTTGAGGTTTTGCTCAACGACAGCACCGGCCGCTTCGAGGATTTTCTTCGTCGAGCGATAGTTTTGCTCTAAACGGATTGTCTTGGCGTCGGGAAAATCCGACTCAAAATCGAGAATGTTATTGATGTCCGCGCCACGCCAGGAGTAGATCGACTGGTCTTCATCGCCGACGACGCAGATGTTGCCGTGGGTGTCGGTTAGTAGGCGCATCAAATCGTATTGCGGTCGATTTGTGTCTTGATACTCGTCGACCATCACGTAGCGAAATCGCGAGCTTGCCCACGTGCGGACCGCCGCGCTGTGGCGGAGCAGACGTACTGCCTCAAGGAGCAGGTCGTCAAAATCTAGCGCGTTCGCCGAGCGCAGCGCGTCCTCGTATTTTTCATAGACGACCGCGAGCTTCTCGTCCTGTGGAGAGGTCGCCTCGCGATAGAAATCCCGCGGCGATTGGCCCGCGCTCTTGCCGTTTCCAATTAGCGAAAGGGCGGCACGCGGCTTCATAAAATTGTCGTCGAGGCCGAGTTCGCGAAATACTCCCTTGACGATGGTCAGCTGATCGGCGGTATCGTAGATATTGAACTGGCGCGTGAAGCCGCTACGAACGTCGGCCAGCGGGTCACCATGGGTTCTCAACAGTCGGACGCAGAATGAATGGAATGTCGAAACGAGAGGTACGGAACTGGGCGGCATGCCGCTTTGGCGCAGCAGCGCTTCGACGCGGGCTCGCATCTCTTGCGCGGCCTTATTTGTGAACGTCACCGCAAGCACGGCGTTGGGCGGAACATTCTTGTTGAGAATTAGGTGCGCGATACGCGTGATGATCACGCGCGTCTTGCCGCTCCCGGCGCCGGCAAGGATTAACAGAGGCCCCTCGGTCTCGAGAACGGCCTCCTGTTGTTGAGGATTGAGGGAATCGAGAAGGGACATCCGTCTCCCTATCTTATCGACGGCGAGGACGCGGCCCGGCTAGCCCGCTTTTCATTCAAGAGCGGTCTACGCCGTTACTGAAAATGCTCTGGAAGATATCCCAGTTGCGGCCAGCGATTAGTCCACAAACGAAAAAGAGGGCGCGATAACTCGCGCCCTCTTTGATGAATTTGCAGTGCTTACCAGATGAAGCGCCCGCTGTACTGCCACTCACGGCCGAAGGGTGTACGGACCTGGCGGCTGACCAGACCAAAGTTGCCGCTGTTGACGTTCGTCGACGGGTTTTGGCCGTTGAAGCTGTTTGTCAGGTTGTACGACTCCATGCGGAACTCGAACTCCAAACGTTCGTTGATCTTCGTCCTTTTGGCAAAGGTCATGTCGATGTTCGAGAAGCGCGGTCCGCGAACGCCGTCGTGAGTCCACGGGTTTGACCGGCGTGTGAAGGCCGGCAAGTAGCTGAAAGCATCGGTGTTGAACATTCGCTCACGGGTCGGATTGCTAAGCGCGGGATCGCCGTTGAGCACCAACCCGCTGAACCTAAGCAACTCGCCGCCGGAGTAAACATACAGCGAGCTGATCTGCCAACCGCTGATGATCTTACCGAACACCCCGCTGGCATTGCTCCCAATGGGCTTACCACGGCCGAACGGCAGCTCGTAGATGCCGGCCAAGGTGAACTTGTGGCGGCCACGCAGATCGGGCTGGAAGCTGGACCGCCGGTCCACTTCGTCGACCTCGTCGTAGAAGTCTTCGTTTTTCGACCGGTGGTAGTTGTAACCCATCACGAAGTTTAACCCGTTGTCAAACGGCCGCTGAACCTGGAATTGCAGCGAGTTGTAGCGCTCGTTGCGACCAGGGAAGACCCGTTCGGTGATCCCGCCGCGCAAGTAATGCGGGTACGGGGTGAGCAGATCGCGAACCCGTACGGTCCGCTGGTTCGCCAACGGTCCCGGCATGATTTCTTGAGGCAGGCCGAAGAAGGGGTTGTCGACCCGATCGTTGATTCTGCTGCCGACCTGATAGCCGATCCGGGGGTCGAGCAGATTGTGCCGCCTGTCAAATGGCTGGTCGTGCCCGAAGTTGGTGAAGAAGGTGGCATCCAACACGATTCGAGAGAATATTTCCCTCTGCGGCGAGATGTTGAACCGGTCGTTGATGCCGGCCTGCCAGTCCTGCTGGAAGAAGATTGCCTCGTTCGACCCCAAGGTCGCGTTGCGGCCGAATCTTTGACCGAATGGTTCGGGCAAAGGGTTGGGGTTTGCGCCACCACTGGGGAACGGGTCGCCAAAGTATGCTCTCGGCGTTCCGTTGATCGAAGACAACGGGCTCCCTTGGATTTCGAAGCCTGGGTAGGGCGTGCTGCCCAAGGTATCGAGCCCGGCGTCGGAAGCGCCGCGGCCTTTCTCCTGGATCGGCGGAGTGGCGTAACGAGCGTAGCCGATTCGCAAGGCGGTCCGGTCGTCGAGTCGAATCGCGATTCCGGCCCGGGGCAAGAAAAGGTTCTTCTGACCTTGCCAGCCGCGTCTGTTATTTTCGTCGGCAAAGACCCAGCCGCCGCTGATGTCGACTTAGTAAATTTGACCGATAATTTGAGACTAGACGGTGATACCGACCCGACCCATCGGAGAGCCTTCGTCAAAAATCTCGAGGCGTACTGGGGCGACGTGTTCGCGAATTGCGCCGGCCGCCAACTCCACATCGCCTTTGCGCAACAACGCCGCCAGCTCACGGTGTGCGGATAGGCAATTGCCCAAATGCGCTGGAGGCGCGGTATCGCGAATGCGCGAAATCGTTGCGAACCACGGCGAACTGATTTGTTCGAGTGTGTGGGCGAGCACCGCATTCCGGGTACGATCCCAGATGAAACGATGGAATAGGAAATCGGTACGCCCCACCATGTAGCCGTCGACGTTCTCGATGGCCTCGGCGAATCCGTCGGTGATGTGGTCCAACTCATCGAAGTCTTTGTCGCTCATAAGGCTCAATGCGTGCCGCACCGCCGATTCCTCAAGTGCTGCGCGGACGGACATCCGTTGCTCGGCTTCACCTCGGGCAAGGCTTCTCACGACGGTCGACGAGTTGGGAATGGGGACGACTAGTTCGAAGCTCTCTAGGCGCAAAAGCGCCTCGCGGATAGTTGATTGACTGACTCCATAATCCTTCGCTAGATGCATTTCGCGCAAAGGGTCGCCCGACTTGTAGAGCCCACTGAAGATCCCGTCCCAAATTGCTTCGTAGGCCTTGAGCGAGGTCGTTTTCTGGGCTGCGGCTACACCTCGCGGAAACGTGAACTCGTCGGACCTCATACTGAATCAGACTATTCTAAATTACAACGTGTGCAGCGCGAGACTCGCCGAACCAAATCCGGCGTGAGTTGCGTTTGAGCCGCGCGCGCGGCAGGGCCGCAAGCCGAACGAGGTTCTCGAACGTACGCGTCGAGCCAAGGGTCTCGAATAAGGCCTGGCCGGCTGCCGCGATCGACAACGGACATGCTAAACCGAACATGACCGAGAGAACTGAAATACGTGTCCGCAACAGCAAGTTCGCACTTCGCGGAACCGCCACTCCGTCGTATCCTGATATGACTCTTTGCGACTTCACGACGTTAGTGGATTGCGACGTTCGTTCCGTCCGATCGGCCTGGCGGCCCTTTGCGCGGGGGGGCTCGGGCGGCTGATTTGCACTTCGAGGAACGTGCCCGAGACTCGGGAATTGCGTTCAAGCATCACGCCAATCCAACGCCCGAAAAGTATTTGATTGAGACGATGGGCGGGGGCATCGGATTGCTCGACTACGACAACGACGGCCTGCTGGACATCTTTTTCGTAAACGGGGGAACTATCGTCGAGGAGGGGACAAATGCGAGGATCGACCGTTCCGAGCGCAGCGCCTTCGACAGGCTCTATCGCAACCTAGGCGGCGTTGCATTCGAAGATGTCACTGAACAGGCGGCGGTCTCCGCGGCGTCGAAAACCCTGTATGGAATGGGCGTCGCGTCCGGCGACTACGACAACGACGGCTTCGTCGACATGTTCGTGACCGGCTACGGCGGAACGATTCCCTACCGCAACCGCGGCGACGGCAGCTTCGAGGACCGCACCGCTCCCGCGGGCGCACTCGTTCCCGGGTGGTCCGCAGGCGCCGGTTTCTTCGATGCCGACAACGACGGCGACCTCGATTTGTTCGTGACCCGATACCTCGATTGGAGCTTAGATTCACGAATTCGTTGCGGTGAGAAAATCCGCGTCTACTGCTCACCGAAAAAGTGCGCGGCCGTCACCAATGTATTGCTCCGTAACAACGGCGACGGAACATTTTCTGACGCCTCAGCCTCATCGGGCGTAGCGGACTCACTTGGCAAGGCGTTGGGTGTTGCCTTCAATGACATCGATTCAGACGGGCGCACTGACGTGGTCGTTGCGAATGACTCAGTCGCCCAGCAGCTATTTCTCAACCAAGGCGGCGGTGAATTCGAGGACACGGCGGTAAGAATCGCTCTAACCCTCGTCGCGTTCTGCGCGACTCTCGGTGCGCAGACAGTCGATCCCTCGGTTGCCGGCCATGTCAGGCGAGGCGTCGCGGCTCGCGAAGCAGGTCGCCTGGAAGAGGCGCAGCGTGAACTGGAATCGGCCGTCAAGAGCGCTCCGCGGCTCGCCGAAGCGCATCTGTTTTTAGGGCTCGTGCTTCACGAACGCGAAGACTTTTCCGGGGCAGAAGCGGCGCTCAGCAAAGCGTTGTCGCTAAAGCCGGATCTGCCGGGAGCGCGCGGGCTACTCGGCTACGACCTGTTGCGCCTAGGCAGAGTCGGCGACGCGATTCCGGAACTTGAAAAGGCTCTCGAAGAGAACCCTGAAAACGCACAAGCGAGCGGATGGTTAGGGCAGGCATTTGTGAGATCCGGGCGAGCCGCGGAGGCGATTACACACCTCGAGCAAGCCCGTGCCGCCACTCCAACCGACCCCGAGTCTGCCTACTTCCTGGGCAAGGCATTGGCACAACTTTCATTGGGCGCTCAGGCAGAGTTGCTGGCGATGGCGCCTGATTCGGCTTACGCCCATCTCGCTGTCGCGGAAGACCACGACCTCAACGGTCGCACGTCAGAGGCCTTGAGCGAATACCGCCTCGCGATCGAGCGGAACCCGGCACTGCCCGGCGTGTGGCCGGCCATTGGCGACATCGAGCGCGACCGCGGCCGCAACGAGGCGGCCGCTGAAGCTTATGGCGACGGCCTTGAGCTCGAGCCAGAGGATCCGACGGTGCAACTACGTTACGGACTTAGCCTGATGCAACTGGGGCGCTCGAGTGAAGCATTGCCCTATTTGGAGCGCGCCGCAAAAGCCGAGCCGCCGCCGGACGGCGCGTCGACGGCGCTAGGTAAAGCCCAGCTCGATCTCAATCAGCTTGCGCCAGCCGAGACTACCTTCCGACAAGCGCTCACTCTGGCCGCGAGCGACCAAGAACGCATGCGGGTTCACTATCAGTTAGCGCTGCTTTATCAAAAACGAGGTGAGAACGACTCAGCCCGTGAACATTTTCGCCATTTTAGTGGTCTGCGAGATCGATTGACCGACGACGAGAAGTGATACAGCCTAAAGTCCTTCTACCAACTCCCCGGTTAGGGCGAGTCATCGATCTACATCCCCCGCAAATAGGGGCCACCGACACTGTCTCGGAGTTCGTCGCAGCGAGCACGGAGTGTGTTGATAAGGTCTGCGTTGGCCGGGTCGTCCGCCAAGTTAGTCACCTCGTTCGGGTCGGATTCCAGATCGAAAAGCTGTTCGTAAACAGGGTTCTCTTCGAAATAGCGGACGTACTTGTGGCGCTCAGTTCGAACACCTTCGCTCTTTGGAATAGTTTCTCGCTCATACAGATGCTCGTAGAAAAAATCCTGCCGCCAGTCGACCGCCTCGCCGCGCAGCAGCGGGGTGAGGCTGCGTCCGCGCATCTGACTCGGGATTTCGACTCCGGCAAGGTCGAGCATCGTCGCCGGGTAGTCGAATGTCAGCGCCATTTCGTCGACTGCTGAGCCGTGGCGCGAGCGGTCCAACCGCGGGTCGGCGATAATCAGGGGTTTACGGATCGAGCCCTCGTACATCAGCCAGATGCCGGTCAGGCCGTGCTCGCCGATCATGATGCCGTTGTCGCCAGTAGAGATGACCACGGTGTTGTCGGCGAAGCCGCGACGCTCGAGTTCAGCGACGATGCGTCCGACTTGGATGTCGACGCCCGTGATCAGCCGGTAGATTCCTTTAATCATGCGCTGATACTTTTCAGCCGTGTCGTAGCGGCGAAACCAGCGCTGGCGGCTCATCGAGACTTGAATGAAGGGCGGCAGCTTGTGGAAATAGCTGTCGTCGGGAATCGGCGGCGGCGGGATGACGTCGTCCTTGTACAGGTTCTCGAGCTCCTTGTCGTAGATGTACTGATCGATGTGGTCGTCTTCCGGGTGGGGAGCGCTGAAGCTGACTGAGAGGCAAAAGGGCTTGTCTTGGCCGCTAGTCCTGATGAATTCGACGGCGTCATCGCCGTTGATCGTCGTCACGTGCTTGCGTGGACCGTCCTCCGGATCTACCGCTCCATACGGGTTTCGCGCGGGCATGTAAACCGACGCTGGCTTGCGGTAATAAGGGTTGCTGGTGCTGCTGGCAATGCGCCGGCGGAAAAAGTCGAACATGCGGTCCGGCGCGCGCGGGTCGACCTCGACTCCGAGCTTGCCGACGAATCCCGTGCGGTACCCGGCCCGTTTCAACAGGGCTGGGTAACTACGGTCCATCCGCTGGACGCTCATTGGCGGCATGGTGAAGGTGTAGCTGTGCTCGCGACGAAACTCCCCGGTGAAGACGGTCGCGCGGGTCGCCGCACAAATCGACGTTGTGCAGAAGGTATTGCTGAAAATTACGCCACGCTCGGCGAGCTGGTCGATGTTGGGCGTCTGAATGATGTCGTTGCCCATGCAGCCGAGATGATCCCAGCGGTGGTTGTCGGTCATCAGGAAGACGATATTTGGAGGGCCAGAGGATTGCCCGGAGGCGCCGGCGGCGGCTAGACTGCCGGCGGCAGCTTTGGCGAATTGACGACGGCTTACTGTCGCGGGACTCATGGCGACCGTAACGATAGCACCGACAAGCCCGCATTTCTCACCACATGGCGAGCGAAAGTGCGTGAGAGGTGCGTCAATACGGAGCCGCCGGTGAATAGTACTCGCCCCCGAAGACCATGTCCGAGTAGTTGCCTGCTGGGATCGGGTCTCCCGGAGCCAAGGTGTACTTTTCAACAACATCCGAGTTGAGTTCGATACCCAGACCAGGAGCTTGCGGAAGTTCGATTTCGCCCTCCTTAACCGTCAATGGTGCTGCGAGCAAGCCATCGATGAACGGATTGCCGGTCTGGTCCATCTCGACCGTAATGGCGTGCGGCTGCGAAGCGACGAAGTGCATGTTCGCGGCAAGCGCAACGGCGTCGCTCCACGTATGCGGAGCGACGCGCAGGCCGTGTTCTCGTGCAGCTTCTGCGACGCGCAACGCCGCGGTCAATCCGCCGCAGCGGCAGCAATCGGGTTGGACAATCTGAACGATTCCTCCATTGATCAGCTCGTTAAATCCTTGCGGACCGAACTCATTCTCGCCCGCGGCTAGCGGGATGTCGCCAAGGTCGGGCCGAAGCGCTACGAAGTCGTCGGGGTTTTCTGGCAAGAAGGGCTCTTCGAGCCAAAACACCCCGTCTCGTTTGAGGTCGTCCACGAAGGCACGCGCTTGATCGAGCGAGTAACGCGCATTGCCGTCGATCATCAGCCGGACGTCCGGTCCAACGGTCTTGCGCACAGCCGCGAGTGCGGCGCGATCGTAGTCGTGGTCCTTGCCAAGGCGCATCTTCATGGCGCGGAATCCGTTCGCGAGGTGGCGCTCAGCTTCGCGCTGTAGTTCTTCCACCGATTCCTTCCACAAGAGCCCGCTGGCGTAGGCGGGTACGCGAGTCCGCTCCGCGCCGAGCAGTTCGAAGACCGGCTTGCCGGCGGCCTTGCCTCGGATGTCCCACAGCGCGATGTCGATGCCGCCCAGCGCTGACACCGCGACGCCTTTGCGGCCGTACCAGCGGGTGATACCGTAGCAACGCTCCCAGAGTTTGTCGATCTCAAGGGGGTCTTCGCCAATCAGCAGCGGCCGCAGTTGATCTTCGATGATCGAGCGGACGAGCCCGGGATGGGAGTACACCGAGCCGAGGCCGACAAGCCCCGAGTCGGTATAAACCCTAACGAGGCTCGTCAGCCTGCCCGTGCAATTTCCTCCGGCGTAGCTAAAGCGTTTGTCGGCGGAGTATTCGAAGTGGAGGTTGATGACATCGATGTCAGTGATGATCATGGCGTTACCAGAAGACGACGAAGGATAGCAGCGCGCCCGCGAGAACGACCGCAACGCCAAGCAAGGCGGGCAAAACTGAATCGCTTGGTGAATCCGCCGCCAATCTACCTGCCGCGAGCTGCGTATCGTGCAACCAGCCGGTTCTCTCAATGTGAAGCAGATCTCCCACCGGCTCTTTTCCGCGGACCGCTGTTACGGCACCCATCGCGCCGGCGGTGAGCACTAGGCTCCAGATGGACGTCGCAAAATTGTTGCCCATATTCAAGGGCAATATGTCGGGAGCGGCCAATTTGAGCGTGCCGTATGCGATGCCGACCGCGAGCCCCCACGCGGCGCTCGAGCGGTGCGCTCGAGTGAACGTCCCAACCAAATAGACAGCCAGCAACGGAACGACGAACGCACTCACCCAATCGAGAAAGACCAGCAGCATACCCCGTTCCTGAAGCAGCAAGGGGATGAAGGCGAAAGAGCCCAGGATCACCACCGGCGTCAGATAGCGGCTGACCTTGAGGTAGTGCGAGTCATCGCGGTCCCCAACGAACAGCCGTGCGTAGACGTCGCGAACGAGCAGAGAAGGCACCGTCGAGCCGATCGAATCAAACGTCGAGAATGACGCGGCCGCTACGCCGGCCACCACGAGCCCGCGCAGCCCATCGGTCGTTAGCTCACGCACCAAAAGGGGGAAGATAGAATCGCGTACCTGTAGCGCCGCGTCGAGAGGCATCAAGCTCAAATCCGGATAGAGCGCGCGGCCCATGATCCCGATCATTTGGTTGGTGAAATTGGCGACCAACAGGACAACGCCTGATAGCACCACGGCCATCTTCATGTCCCACTCGCTCCGCGCCCCGAGAAGCCGCATCGACTGCGTGTGGTTAACGATGGAGTACGCCAGGCCCATGATGATCCAAGCGCAGGCCACGATCCAGGCCGAGGTTGTCGTTCCGGCTTCAACATTGTCGGCGCCGGCGTGTAGGAACCGCGTCGCGAGTCCGGCTTCAGCGACGTCAAGCTTAGTCTCGATGCCGCTCTAGCCGCCAACGGCTACCCAGGCGAGATAACACAACCCCACGCTGGAAGCGACCATGACCACGCTTTGCAGCGCGTCGGTGAGGGCTACCGACTTGAGCCCGCCGAGCGCCGTGTAAACCGTGGCGAAAACCGCAACGGCGACGACCACCCACCATGCCGAAGAGCCCCAGCCACACACGACCGCCAGCACCAAGTAGAGCGTGGTGGAAATGATTCCCAGCACAAGCATGCGATAGAGCGCCTGGACCAGTGCACTGATCACACGCGCCGGGAGGCTGAAGCGGGCTTCGAGGAACTCGGCGTTGGTGTACATGCCGGCGCGGTACATCTGCGGCGCCACGAAATGGGCAAGCAGAAGCCATCCGGCGGTTACCCCCACCCAGTTGGTGATGAAGTAGCTCAAGCCGACGGCGTAGGTGCCGCCGGCGTCGGCGACAAGGTCGCTCGAATCGATGACGGTGGCGTAGAGCGAGAGTCCGATCATCCACCAAGGCAGCGTGCGGCCAGCAAGGAACCAGTCGGCGCTGGTCTTGGTGTCGCGGCTTCGGAGGATTCCGTATGCGATGATCGAGCCGTTGATGGCGAGCACGATCGCCCAGTCGAGAGCGGTCATAGGTTCGCCAATATTAGCGAACTACTGCCATGCCTGATGACACTATGAGTGCCCGTGAGATCTAAGCCTGCCTTTCGCCTATCACTCGTAAATAGTTCACACCTTGCAGCAACCGAATCCGGCCGGAAGGAGATTATCTAATGACGCCTGCGATGACCCTTTGTTTGCTGTCCGCCGGGGGCTTCTTGCTCACCGGCATGCTGATCGGCGTCTGGAAATATCACGGCATGATGACTCGCCCCGACCACCGAGCGCACATCTACGTCGATCAGGCTCATCGCGCAGCGCTGTGGTATAGCTTCGCCTCCATTGTGCTGATGACTCTGGCGGAGCACTGCGCCTTCACGCAGACAGTTCAGGTGTGGGCCGCCGGCGTTACGCTGTTTCTGTTTGCCTCGGCGCTCGTGAACTACATCGGGCACGGCGTCAGACAGGACACCCAGAACCAGTTTCAGGAACGCAACTTCGCAACGACCTGGTCGATGTACGTATTGATCGCCGGGGAAGTCACCGGAGTCAGCGTGCTTCTCGCCGGAGTCGTGGTGGGGCTCCGGCAGGGCTCATGAACCGTAGAAACCAATCAAGGCTACGGCCCAGCGTCCGTCCGTATGCCACTGATAAAACGCCCGTTGTTGGCCCTAGATGCCGATAACCAGGGTGTTGTCCTCTTTTCCCCGAATCTTGAGTTCGAAACAGAATGGGTAATTCTGTTGCACCAGAGATCAGAGATCGGGGCTGGGTGCAGGGTTTTTCGGGGCGAAAGCTCGAAATTTCGTCGATTCAGTGAGATCAGAATCTCAAACCGGCGGTACGGTAGGTTCGGTACCAGGGACCTGGCTGCGGCATCGGAGGGTACCTTGCCAGAACGCCGTCTGCTGGAGCTATTTATGAACATTGGATCGCTAGAAACTATTGAATTGTATGAGAGATCGGTGACAGCCACCGAACTCATCTCAGCTCTACCCGATAGCGGCATTTTTCACCTTCGGCGTCGGTCCGGGCGGCTTCGGACGCAGCCCGCGGCCAAGTCGAACCTCCATCTCGTCGACAAACTCCTCACTTCCGAACGGCAGACCCGAGTACGTCGCTCGCCTCAGCTCGTCGTCGCGAAGACCGGCTGACTCCGTCCGCAATCGCCCAGCCCAATCCCCCGCCAAACCCTCTTTGTCCCACGCCCACGGGTCAATCAGGCGATCGTCGACAGCGTTCCCGCAGTGCGCCGCCGCACTCGACCACGGGTAGCGAGTCGCCGTCTCGACGATCGCCGCGCGCACCGGATTCAGATCGACGTAAGCCAGCGCCGCGACCAAGTGCGACGGCCCTAAAGGACACGAATAAAAGCGGTTCTGCCACAAGTGTCCCTGCCGGGCATTGCTCTTATTGAAGTGCATCGTGTAGCGCCAGTGGGCCTGCCCGATCGCCTCGGCCAGTGAGTGCGGCTGCTTCGGAATCGCGATCAGGTGGACGTGATTCGTCATCAGACAGTAGCCCAAGATCGTCAGGCCGTACTGGCGGGATTTCGCTCGCAAAGCTTCGAAGTAGAATCGCCGATCTTCGTCTAGCAGGAAGACATTCTGGCGGTTGTTGCCCCTCTGGGTGATGTGATGCGGAACGCCCTCCGCGACCACCCGGGCTGCGCGTGCCATGGATAGGTGCGGTCAGATTACCACAGTTAGGTGGCTGTCACCGATCTCCGTCACCGATCTCCCGATCTCCCCCGATCCCGATCTCCCCCGATCTCCACCGATCTCCCCATCTCCCCGGGATCTCCCCGGATCTCCAATGAATCTCCAATGGCCCTAAAGTAGAGTGGTAGCGAATTTGGAGCAGGAATAGGCGCAGGCGCACAAATCGGCGGTACGAACATTAATGGGACTTCGTGCGTTATCACAACTCCAGCAGACAGATTGTTCGGACGGAGCGTTGACACGATACCAGGAAGCCCGGTGACCGGTAGTATCCAACTCGACGAGAACTTTAATATGGTTGGCTTTGGCCTGTCTGGCTCGTTTGGACCATTTCAGATTGCCTCAGGCTACGTGTCTGCCTGCTTCAACTATACAAGACTTGGGCCAGGGTCACAGCCACGGGCACCTCGAAGGAGCAGGGGCCTTCCGCGGCAAAGTAGATGATGACATCACGAGCCATTCAGACGTTACCGTTTGCTGCTTGTGCCGGCCTGGCTTTCTACGGATTGGCGTGCGAATTACCCTTTGCTGACGTCGAACCAGCCAAACGGGCAACACGTGTGTTCTGGTCGAGCCTGCAGTCCCAAGAATTAGATGCTGCGTATGACCTCGTGACGCCGGAGATGCAACGGGAGCTTTCTCGAGCTGAATTCGACGACATCGTTTCCGAGTACTTGCGTTCGTTGGCGGCGTGCGCGGCTCCGAGACTTCAGTTCGTCAGAAATGACATTGCCGTTCCGAAACCTGCTCCTGTCATTCTCACTTACATTCACCGTTGCCAGTCGGAAGACATTGTCGAGACCCTAACATGGCAGAACCTGGATGGAGCGGTACGGCTGTCTGCTTATCGCGTCGATAAGCAATCGAAACAATCGGGGACAGCCCCTCAGTAACAATCGGGAGATCGGGGACACGAAGGTTAGTGATGCTGTGGCAGTTTTAGTTAAAACGTGTAAAACGTGAGTGTAAAACGTGGGCGATCGGGGGCGATCGGGGACACGCACGGAATCAACGAATGGCATGCACCCCTAAGCTGAGACAGCTTAAAAATGGGACAGTTGCCGTTCGCTGAAAAAGTATAGCCTTTTCGGCGAACGTGCCGCACACTTGAAAACGGCCGGGAAAGCGGAGGCGGGCAATGCTGGAGAGCAACCCGCCAAGCAATACCCGGCTGGAAACTCAGCGAGACGATGAGCGCTCGGGGCGGGACATTCTCCCGTCCCGAGTGCGACCACTGTCTCGATAGATTTCCTCATGCCTCAGAAAACTCAAACTGCGGGTTTCTGAGCTCTTCGCTCGCTGGCAACAACTGCTCGAACTCCTCCGGAGGCCGCTAGCCCAACGCCGAATGCAGCCGCTTTTGGTTGTACACCGCGTCGATAAACTCCTCGATCGAAGCGCGCGCTTCGTCCATCGATTGATACGTCTGTAGGTTCACCTCCTCGCTTTTGAGCGTCTTCATAAAACTTTCCATGCGCGCCTTGTCGTACGGGTTTCCTCGCCGGCTCATCGAGATCAACGCGCCGTTTTCTTCCAGCAGACTGACATAAGCCCGCGAGGTATATTGCGTGCCTTGATCGGAATGATGCACCAGCCCCGGCTTCGGACAGCGAAACTCGATCGCTTTGCGCAGCGCGTTCACTGCCAATATGGCCTCGAGGGAAGGCCCCAATTCCCAGCCCACCACGCGCCGGGAATACGAGTCCATCACGACCGCCAAGTAGACGAACGAACGGCGCATGCGCACGTAGCTGATGGCGGCCTGCCAGAGCTGATCGAGACCGTCGATCTGCAGGTTTTTGGCCCAGTTTGGGTAGATCGCGCGGTGCTGATCCGAGTCCGTCGTCAATACGTAGCGGCGCTTGCGTATCGCCAGCAGATTGTCGTTGCGCATCAGCCGCAAGACCTTCTTGTGGTTTACGGTGAAGCCTTGGCGGCGCAGTTCGGCTGTCACCCGACGGTAGCCGTAGCGGCGATTTGCGAGCGTAATGCGTTGCATACGGTCACGCACTTCCAGGTTGGATTCGACAGGCTTGTCTCGCTCTAATTGCCGGTAATATCCGGCTCGGCTGACTTCTCCGAGTGCACAGGCGCGCTCGACGCTGAGTCGGCCTTCAACGCGAATTTCGTCGATGACGCTGTAGAGCCGCTCGCGTTGCGAGCGACTTGGTTCGGCATCGCCGGTTTTAAGGCGTTGAAGGCTCGTTCGAAAAAATCCAATTCCGCCGCTTGTTGACCGACTAGGCGTTCGAGTTCGGCAATGCGATCGGCGCTCGGATCGCTATCCAATTGCACAACCTCTTGTCCGGGACGCGGCCGCCCTTGACGCCGCTCAAGACCGCTGCGTCCCTCGGCGCGGTAGGTGTCGCGCCAGCGATACAACACGCTGCGCCGCACGTCCAACTCACCGCTCAATTTGACGACGTTCTCACCGCGAAGCATGCGGCTTACCGCCAATTCCTTGAACTCAACTTCATACGAGCGCTGCTTCCTCGCAACCCTATCTTTTCTCTCTCTCATCGGGGACTCCTTTTCCATTCACTGAAAATTGTCCCACTTTCATCTGTCTCAGTTTTGGGGTGCACTCCAGAAACCTCCATAAAATCAACCACTTCCAGCGATCCAAATGTTAATAAAATGATCTCGAAACCCGAGACCATGTCGCGCCAATCGCGGGTGGTGGCGGTCGGCGTACCGCATCACATCACCCAACGCGGAAACAACCGCCATACCGTCTTTCGCTCCGACGCCGATCGGGTTTTCTACCTCGACACGCTGCGCCGTCTGGCCCGCGAGCACGGCATCGACATCCTTGGCTACTGCCTCATGTCGAACCACGTTCACGTGATTGCCGTACCGCAACACGAACACTCACTCGCCCGAGCCATCGGCCAAACGCAGTTCATCTACGCCCAGCGCTTCAACCGCAACAACCGCCGCAGCGGACATCTGTGGCAAGGCCGTTTCTACTCCGCGCCGCTCGGACCCGGCCATCTCTTCGACGCGCTGCTCTACGTCGACCTCAACCCCGTCCGCGCCCGCCTAGTTGAGACCGCCGAGCAGTACTCGTGGTCATCGGCCAAAGCGCACATCGAGCACCGCGATCCGAGCCAAGTCGTCGACGTGTGGGCATGGTCGGACCTCGACCCAGCACACGATTGGCGTGACCGGCTGAGGCTCGCCGACTACAGTCGACGTGGCGGACATCAGCTTCGCCGAGCGCTTCGCAGCGGCCACCCATGCGGTAGCGAAAAGTTCATCGCCGAGCTCGAAACAACCCTCAATCGCCGACTCCGGCCCGCAAAGCCCGGACCACGGGTGGTGGTGCAGGCATCCAACCCCACGACCGCCACAATAGCTTACGCCACGCCATAGCGAGTCGACTCGCGGCTGACCGGAACAGGGGCGAATCGTCATAACCGAAGTATCAGCAACTTCAAATGAACTCAGTGTTCATTAGTTAGTTCCGGCCTGCCAAGCAGTTTTCGGACGTTCCGACAACCGCGTCCTGTGCCTTTTGAAAAATCTTTCGCTGATTCCAGGTGACTTACGCGGACCGCCGCAGAGAAACCGGCACACCTACCCTTACACTGGACGCAGTGTCAAACCGTCGAGTCTCCACCCATCGGACAGGAAAGCCGCGCTCGCGCGCCGAAAACCGAAATTTCGCCAAAACCCTGCCAAATCCGGCCAAGTCCGAGTTCCGAGAGCTCGGCGGCACGCGAGCTATCTGTGACAGACAGGATGGGCTCGGCCGTATCCCCCACGCCGCCGCCAACTCAAAATCCCGCGCTACTGTAGTGGATCGATGCGGCCATCCGCCGGAGACCCTGTTGAAACCGATTGGCCCGTATTCTTCGCGGCTCTGGGCTTGCTTGCGGCGGTGTGCGTCCCGCTGTTTGCGTTTCCTACGCGCAGCGAGCAAGTCATTCAACAAATTTACGACCTGGTCACACGCTACCTCGGGATCTTCTACCTGTGGGGCGGGGCGGCGGCAGTGGTTTTCTGCACCTGGCTTGCGGCGGGCCGGTTCGGCAAAGTCAAGCTCGGCCCGCCCGATTCGCGTCCCCGATTCTCAAACTTCAGTTGGGTCTCGATGCTGTTTTGCGCGGGAGTCGCGACCGGCATTCTCTACTGGGGCACGATCGAGTGGAGCTACTACTACGAATCTCCCCCGTTTGGAATCGCGCCTCGCTCCGCCGAAGCCGTCAAGTGGGCGAGCGTATTCGGCATCTTTCACTGGGGACCGACCGGCTGGGCGTTCTACTGCATTCCGGCGTTGGCAATCGGCCATGCTTACCATTGCCGAGGCATTCCCCGTCTGCGCCTGAGCACGGCCTGTCATGCGGTGCTCGGTGATCGCACCGATGGGCCCCTCGGCCGGCTCGTCGATCTGTGCTTCATCATCGGCCTGCTGGGCGCGACCGGCACCTCGCTCGGTTTCGGCACGCCCATGATCGCGGCAGGCGTCAGTCGAATCCTCGAAATACCGGAGTCCTATTCGCTCGTCGTCGCCATCGCGATCGTTTGCGCCGTGATCTTTTCCGCCAGCGTCTACCTCGGCCTTGAAAAGGGTATCCGCCGGCTCAGCAACCTCAATCTAACTGCTGCTCTCATGTTCTTAGCGTTCGTCGCAGCCGTCGGGCCGACCGGGTTCCTCGTCGAGAAGGCGGCGGAAGCGGTGGCTACCGTGCTCACCGGCTTCATCTCGATGCACGCCCTCGCAGGCCCGCTCGACGGCGCCCACTACCAATTCGCCCGTGACTGGACCATCTTCTATTGGGCCTGGTGGATCGCCGTCGGCCCATTCATGGGTGTGTTCATCGCGCAGATCTCCCGCGGACGAACCTTCCGGCAGATCATCATCGGCAGCATGTTCTTCGGCAGTCTCGGCTGCGCGGTGTTCTACTTGATCCTGGGTAACTACGCACTGTTTCAGCAATTGACAGGCAGTGCCGACATTGTTGCCGTAAAGACCGCATCCGGCGCGCCGCACGCGATTATTACCGTGATTGCGTCACTCCCCTATCCCGCGCTCGCCGTCCCCTTATTTTGTCTGATCAGTTTGACTTTCTTGGCGACGACGTACGACTCCGCTTCATACGCGTTGGCGTCGAGCGCGTCGAAGTCTCTTAGCGAACAACAGCCGCCGGCCCGCTGGCACCGGCTGTTCTGGGCGTTCATGCTGGCGCTACTACCTACGGCCCTTTTGGCCGGCGATTCCGGGGCAGGCAGGCTTCGCTCGATCCAAACGGCTTCACTGATCGCCTCCGTACCGCTACTGGCTATCTTAGTTATCATGGCGGTTTCGCTAGTGAAGGCACTGCGCGAGGATACTGCCTAATGGTCACTCTAATGGACGGCGGCATGGGCCGTGAACTCGCCCGCCGCGGAGTCTCTACCCGCACCGGCCTATGGTCGGCCCAGGCGCTGCTCGACGCGCCGGAAGTCGTCGTAGACACGCACAAGGACTTCATCGCCGCCGGCGCGCGCATCATCACCACAAACAGCTATTCCTGTGTACCGAGCTACCTCGCCAAGGTCGACCAAGCGGACCGCTACCTCGAGCTGGCCGCATTGTCGGGGACGCTCGCTCGCCGAGCCGTAGAAGAGTCGGGGGCCGAAGTGCGCGTCGCCGGAGGCCTCCCGCCGCTGTCAGAAAGCTACCGCGCGGACATGGTGCTCGACGACGACCAGGCTCGCCCCATCTACGCCGTACTCGCCCAGGCGCTAGAGCCCCACGTCGATCTTTTCCTGTGCGAAACCATGTCGAGCATTCGCGAGTCGCGTAATGCGGCAATGGAAGCGAAGGCGGCTTCGAACAGCAAGCCGGTCTTCGTATCCTGGACGCTGAAAGAAGAGCCGGGCGCGGGCTTGCGCAGCGGAGAATCCGTCGCGGACGCCTTCAACTCCTTCGCCGACCTCGACCTCGCCGGGTACCTGTTCAATTGCACCCACCCTGACGCCATCGAAGCGGCGATTGGCGTGATCACCGGCCTCACCGACAAGCCCACCGGCGGCTACCCCAATCGCTTCGACGTTCCCGCCGGCATTACCTTAGACAACGAGGTCCAGGTGCAAGAGCGTAAGGACTTCGGAACCGAGCACTTTGTCCAAGCCGCTCAACGTTGCATTCACAAGGGAGCAACCCTATTCGGCGGCGGCTGCGGAATCGGGCCTGAAGACATCGCGGCCCTGCGAACCCGTGTGCAATCCGCGTAGCGTACTGCGGCCGTTGATAGGCATTACGATCTCCGCCGACTTTTGTCTCGCTTGAATTTCAACTACCAAATCCGCAGAGTTCGGGGACGAGATCTGGATCTCCCAATTCGGGCTCCGTCCCGGATCTCCCGGATCTCCAACGGAACTACGGGCGCGCCGGGATACTCAGCGCACCAAAGAGCTGATATTCACGGCCGTCATCACGACGACGTAGGCCGCCACGACGTAGTACCAGCCGCCGACCAACTTCGGCATTCGGAACGGCGCCACGTTTAGAATGGCGAGCGTGACGATCGCAGCGAAGAGCACCCAGGAAAACGCGACGTGCCCAAGCAACTCGCGAAACGGGAACAAGGCCGTCACCACAACGATGTTCGTATCGATGGGCAGACCGTTGTACGCGCCACTCTCGGGGCCAAGAACGTTGAAGTGTGCGAGCCGAATCGCTCCAGCGATCACGAGTAGCAGAGCGCCCGCTACGAACAAGGTGTCGAACTCCCCCATACAGACCAGGAGCATCGCAGGGGCGACCCCGCTGCTGACGATATCGACTAAGGAGTCGAGCTGCACGCCGAAGGCGCGGTCCTCGTCGGTCCGGCCGCGTGTTCGCCGCGCCAGAGGACCGTCGAACCAATCGCAGAACAGCGCCCACAGCAGCGCTGTCATCGCGGCGGCATAGGCGCCGCGCGCGATGAACGAGATGGCGAGGACTCCGCACACCAACCCCGCCAACGTCAGCCCGTTGGCTCTGTCGTAAACGAGAGACAGGGCGCTTCGTCGGTGCCGTTCACCCGTTATTGGGTCAGGCATTCCCGTACCGATTCGACGAGCGCTTGGTTCTCCGGTCGCGTCTTGCTAGCAATGCGTAGATACCGATCTCCATCGGCCATGTGCTTGCCGGCGCAGTGCTTGACAAGGATGTTGTGCTCCACGAAGAGCCGCTCGGCGATGTCCGGAGCGGATGCTCCCGAAGCTGAAAGACGACACATGACGAAGTTGGCTTGAGGTCGGTGCGCCGTCATGCCGGGGAGCTCGTTCAGCCCGTGATAGAGCTCGTGGCAGTGGTCCCGAACCAGGGCACAACTCTGCCTGAACTCCTTGCGATGCCGTGGTGCTTGACGCAGGAAAGACTCCGCGAAGCCGTTTATGTTCCAGATGTGCAGCTCGGCCCGTACTGCGCTTGCGAACGCCTCGTTGGCCGTCAGGAGATAGCCCAGCCGCAGTCCTCCGATCCCGAAGGACTTACTTAGGCTCTTGAGGACCGCAAGGTTGGGGACGCGGTTGACCCAACGCTCTACGGTCAGCGCCTGGTAGTCGTCTGTAAAGTCAACAAAGGACTCATCGACTACCAGCATGCAGTCCGCCGTTTCCAGTCTTGCGGCGAGGCGCAGAACGTCGTTCCGAGGCACCGCCAACGAAGTGGGATTGTTTGGTGTCACGACGATCGCCACCTTCGCCGCGCTCGCGATCACCTGTTCGGCAAAAACATCCACGTCGAGTTCGAACGAGGGAGACGGCAGTTCGAAAGGGACGAAGGTCCCGGTTCGCGCGGCATCTTCGTACTCGTTGAAGGACGGCACGGGACACGCGATTCGTCCGGGAAGGTAACTCGAGATGATCCTGATCAGCTCCGAAGCCCCGTTCCCCACCACGACTCGGGACGGAGGTTGATCGATCAGAGTAGCGACCAGGCGGGCGACAACATCCTGCCCCGCTGGGTAGTTCCGCACCAAGTCGCGGAAGTGGTCCTCGAACTCGATGAACACCGTTTGCGGCGGGTAGTAGGGATTGTACAGGTAGGCGTGATCGACGAACCCGAATCGCCAGTAGCCGCCGTGCTGGGTCTTGATGTGCTCATAGCGCTCCTGCGCTGACCCGAACATATACTGAGCAGCCAAACGGTCGCCCTCGTCGTCGATCTCGTACCATTTGAGGTCATCACAATTCACCGCGATCAGGCTGTTCTTGCCTCGGTGCCCGAGCGTGATGAGGATGGACTCGTAGTACTCGTCGTAGTCTTTCGACGTGATGTACGCTTCCAACTGCGGCAAGAAATACCGCTTGAGGAAGTCCTGACGAAATAAGTAAATGTTGGCGGTCTTGAAGACTTTCGAGTAGTCGAAATCCTTCTCTTGATTCTGGGCGACGATCGTCGCTTGAACACGACCGCGAGCATCCACGCTCACCACCGTGCCCGACATCCAACTCTGGTGCCGCGACACGACGGCCAGGTTGCCCGAGCCTTGTGAGAGCAGGCGCTCCAGAACCGCACGCTCGAAGAACACGTCCGCCTCCAGCAGCAGTACGTCCTGGGCGAGGTGACCACGAGCGAGCCACAACGAATAGATGTTGTTGGTTTTCTCGTAGACTTCCGACACCACGTAGGCCATCGACATTCCGAGGTAGCTCGAACCATACCGCTCGATGATGGCTTCCTTGTGGTGGCCAACGACAATCGTGATCTCTTCAGTGCCAACAGCGGCCAGGTGAGAGAGTGAGTTGTCCAGGATGGGCACACCACCAACCTCGACCAGTGCTTTCGGGAACTCGTCGGTGAACGGACGGAGCCGGTCGCCAACGCCAGCGGCGAGAATAACCGCCTTGCGGATTCTCTCCGGACTCCCGCTGGGTACGTGGTTCAATCGGTCCGTTGTCATGTGCTCCTTCGTGAATCTCCGACAGAGTGAATCAACTGGCGGCTTGCAGGAGAAAGAAATGATTCTGGAGCTTCGGCCAACGTACTCCAAGCCACGCGGATGCTCGGGGTAGAAGCCCAAAGCACACAGGCGAAGCAACCCGCAGCGACCACCAGGTCAGCGCGCCGAGAAACGGTGACGTATGAGGTAGCAAGCGCAGGTGCCGGCGTCGCATCTCCACGAGTTCGACGGCGATCTCCATGTAGGTGTATGCGTAGTTTCGGCGTACGTCGACACGCGAAACGCCTGCTTCCCGACAGAGCGCTCGGTAGACGTCGACGCTTCGGTAAATCGCTCGGTAGTCGCCGTCGGTAAGCTCGGATCCGCTCGCAACGGTCGACTCGCGTAGTACGACACGGCCGCGAACAGAGAGACGTTCGGCAACTGCCCTCAGGAGCGCAATCGTGTCGGCGTCGCTCAAATACATGCAGAGTCCGCCGACGAAGACAAGATCGAAGGGCCCGGACGGTAAGGGATTTCGAACATCCTGGTTCAGAAGCTCGACGTTCGACCGAGACGCGAGTCTCGTCCTTGCGGCGGCGAGCATCGCGGCGCTCTGTTCAATCGCGACGACGCCGCCGAAGCGCTCGGCGAAGCGCTCGGTCCAGGCCCCCGCCCCACAGCCGAGGTCGAGTACGCGCTCTTCCGGTCGAATCGCATCGAGCCAGTCACGTATCGTCGCGCACTCCTTCCGGAAGCGATAGTGGACGGCATTCTCTGGCAAGTCTTGTGCGTGCGCCATGTAGCTCGCGCTCGCTGGCTCGCTCCCGCCGGATCGGGCGAAGTAGCGCCGGACCGCCCCGTAGTCGATCTGATCCTTGTCACTCACCCTGGGTAATGATTCCGACGCGCCGTGGAAAAGGGGACAATGCCCGATTTGCAGGATACAAGGCCTTTGTTTGGATCCCGGTCCAATATTACCGCATCTTGACTAACAACTAGGGCTAGATTCGCGGATGGATGGTAACCACGCGCACATATTTCGTCGAAATCGGGCGTTGTCGCCTTTTCTGCCTTGTTTCAATGCATAGGTAATGAAGAGCGAGTGTCCTCCTGGTGGGAATAATAAGTCGGGCGCGGCTGCCAAAAGCAGCGGCCCCGAAACCCAGACCCAGGAGGACAAAATGCACTATATCGGACTCGACGTCCACAAGAAAACCATCGCTTATTGCGCGAAGACCGTCGACGGCACAATCGTTGACGAAGGCACGATCCAGGCGCTGCGCCCGGAGCTTGAAGAGTGGGTGTCCAGGCGACCCGCGCGCTGGAAGGGCACGCTCGAAGCCACTATGTTCAGCGGCTGGATCTACGACACGCTGGAACCCCACGCCGCCGATCTAGCGGTCGCGCATCCGGCATCGCTGGAAGCCATCACCCGCGCCAAAAAGAAGAGCGACAAACTCGACAGCCGCAAACTTTCCGATCTCACCCGCATCAACATGGTGCCGCGTGTCTGGATGCCGCCGCGCCAACAACGCGAGCTGCGCCGCCTGCTACGCTTTCGCAACCGCCTCGTTCAACAAGCGGTCTGGAACAAGAACCGTATCGCCACGCTGTTGATGGAACTCGGCGAACCTTACACCAAATCCAAACTCCACACCAAGAAATACTTCGAGCCCTTCGGCGATCAACTCGAAGCCTGCGAAACAGACCTGTTGCTGCTCGGCGTCAGCCGCGATCGCGTCGAGGCGACACTCTCGATCGTGCGCAAGATCGAGAACAAGTTGCTCACGCATGCACTACTCGCCAAGCGCGTCGAGTTGCTGCGCACGATCCCCGCAGTCGGCGCGATCACCGCGCTGACCTGGACATTAGAGATCGGCGATGTCAAGCGCTTCGGAAAGATCGACCAGGCGGTGAGCTACTGCGGACTGTGTTCGCGCTTGGACGAGTCGGCCGGCAAGTCGCGGCGCGGCCCGCTGTCGAAACAACGTAACGGACACTTGCAACACGTGCTGATCGAGGCTGCGAAATTGGCGCCGCGCTGGAACGAGCAACTGGCGCGGCTGCACGCGGACGAAGTCGCACGCGGCCACCGCAACCAGGCGACGGTGGCGGTGGCGCGCAAACTGGTAGCGCTGTTGTTGGCGGTCGAACGTCGCGGCACGGGCTACGAGCGCCGCGAGTAACGAGTTGGAAACGACGATTTCCCGCCGGGCCCCGCCGTGAGGGGACTGCGTGAAAGCCCGCGGGTGAGTCGACGCCAAGCGCGTTGTTTCGGGGCCGGCGGGATCTAGTTTTTGGGCCTCAACTGAATCTCCCGCGACGGCGCCCGCGAGGACACTTGTTGGCGCCCGAGGCGGCAAATGGATGTCTGGCCGCGTTTTTCAAACGGCGCCAAGTGACGCGATTCGGCAGGGTAATCGTCGTGGATCGACAAGCCTATACGCACCCGTGGGAGAGCGCCGCGTTCGCCCGCGAACAGTCGACGTACGCGCCGCCGCGGGACCTGTCAACCGTCCGCTACGCCGCGTCCTACGGACGCGCCTGGAGTTTGGCCTTTCACTAGATGGGACGCGCGGTAAGCACGTTCTTGAGTTGTGAGGGATCTGAGAATGCTTGTGTCTCAAAACATTTTGAGGTATTCTTGTATCTAGTTGTTTAGCTTGTTGTGTAACTAGATTCATTTCCAAGGAGACCTCATGTCCTTCCCCACCAAACTGCAGTTGATCAAGCGCAAGGCTTCCCAACAGTTCTATGTCAACTTCCCCTCCGCCAGCGCTCAGATGCTCGACTTCCAGCCCGGCGAACAGCTCGAATGGATCCTGCTCGACCGCTCCCAACTCGTGCTCAATCGTTTGCAACCTCCGCCCATCGAGTTGAAAAAAAACTCCCGATCGAGTCGTCGACACCTTCTCCCGACTCTTCGCCAAAGGCCTCAACCCCCACGCCCGACAAAGCGTGAACGACCACCTCACCCGCCTCGCTCTCGGTGCCGCCGTCTGCCTCGGCCGCTCCACCATCACCGGCCTGCTACATGCCTCCGGCGAGAGCTTTCAGGACTGGAGCGCCGGCTACCGCCTGTTCTCGCAACAACGCGTCGAGCCGCAACGCCTGCTCGATGCCTCGCGCCGCGAGGTGCTCGCTCGCTTGCCGCCCGAGGCTCCCTTGGTCGTCGCCATCGACGATACACTGCTCGCCAAGTCGAGTCTCAAAACGCCCGGCGTGAGTTGGCGGCGCGATCCGCTTGGACCC
This sequence comes from Bryobacterales bacterium, assembly GCA_965247305.1. Taxonomy (GTDB): domain Bacteria; phylum Acidobacteriota; class Terriglobia; order Bryobacterales; family UBA6623; genus CATQHP01. The sequence goes on from OZ252030.1 coordinate 8,239,563, forward strand.
AAGTTTCAGGCCAACTTGATTCTCGCGCAGCGCTTCTTGCAGTTCTCGGCAGCACTGCCTCCCAGCGAGCGGCAGCAGCCGGCGCGACTCATTCCGATCGGCTTGGAACACGCGCCGACTCCGCGCCGACCGTCGAAGAAGGCCACGGACGAGGTTTGGAAACAGTACCGGCGCGAGGCTCGCAAGTGCAGCTTAACGGCCCTCGCCGCCAGGCACATCGCGCGCTTGCGCGAGGCCATGAACGCCGATCCCGGAGGCGCTGACAGAGCCTTGCACCTCGTCGTTGATGGCGCTTACACCAACCGCACGGTGTTCGGATCGTTGCCCGCCGAGGTGACGTTGATCGGCCGCATTCGTTCCGACGCCAAGCTGTATCATCTGCCCCTCGAGCAGCCTGGCAAAGGTCGCAGGCGTTGTTACGGCGAACGCGCGCCGACGCCCGAGCAACTCCGCCAGGACGACAACGTGCCGTGGCAAACGGTCGAGGTTTTTGCCGCCGGCAGCCTGCACCAGTTCAAAGTGAAGACGCTCGCGCCGCTGCGTTGGCGGCCGGCGGGAGGCAAGCGGGACTTGCGTTTGGTGGTGATCGCACCGTTGGGTTATCGGCCGCGGGCGGGCTCGAAGGTGCTGTATCGCAAGCCGGCGTATTTGATTGTCAGCGATCCGAGTTTGGGGCTGGAGCAGATCGTGCGGCAGTACGTTTGGCGCTGGGAGATCGAGGTCAACTTCCGTGAGCAGAAGACGCTGTTGGGAGTCGGACAGGCGCAGGTGCGGCAGCCGGACGCGGTCGAGCGGGTCCCTCAATTTATGACGGCGGTGTATGCGCTACTGCTGTTGGCGGGCGCGAGTTGGAGCCGCCAACAGGGCGTGGACGACGCCTTGCCGCGACCGCACTGGCGACGCCGCTCGCAGCCGCAACGGCTCACCACGCAACGGCTGATCAGCCACCTGCGGGCCGAGCTTTGGGCGGACGGCGTGCAGCGGCAACATTTCTGCGGCTTGCGGAACACTTCGCAATCCAACACGAAGCTGCAGAAACTCCCAAGAGGCGCTCCGCCTGCAGCAATCTACGCTTCCGGCTAACGCCAATCCCCTATTTCCGCACCCTACCCCAAACTTCAACCCTCTTTGAACAGCCAAACTCCAGCCGCGTCCTACGGACGCGCAGTGGACAGAACCCGCCCCGCCGCGAAAAACCGACCTAATAAGCAGGCGAACCCAGCTTGTGGCCATCCGAAAATGCCTGCCGCCATCTATTCCTTGACAAATACCTATCATGGATGTCCCCTTTTCTGCCTTCGCACCCCCCCTATTCTGATACAGCGGTAGCGCACCGCCAATGACGGCAGTCAGCGGTCCCCGGCTTCAACCCTCCCACGGGTTGACAATCTCGACGCCGAGATTTTCGTAGTGCCGCACGTTGCGCGTCACCAGATCCAGATCATGCACCAGTGCAGTCGCTGCGATCAGCGAGTCAAGCGCAGCGAGTGTACGCCCGGTCTTGCTGTGAGAGATCGGGGACAAGAGATCGGGGACAGGGGTAAATCAGTGGAGATCGGGGACAGGGGTAAATCAGGAGAACTTATATTCCATGGGTTTATGGCAATCTCCACGTAGCAGTGAGCGATCGCAGAGATCGCAACCACCAAGGACACCTCGTCCCTCGCTATTGAGGTTTCTTTTGTCTTTGAAATCAGCAACTTAGCGATACGGTCAGCCGAATACCGCACACATGGGTCTTAATTTATATCGGGAGGATAAAGAAAGCACTGCCAAACCCGGCCACCGGGCGGCAATCATGATGCGGCCGCGATTGAGGTTCCTTGACCACAAACGGTCGCGGTAGTAGAGGACGCGGGGCACGGTGTTTCACTTGCCACTCCACACGGTTTTGGCGAGATACCCCAGGGACGCTGGTCTGTGGGCGGTGCCATCGACTACACGGTCCGCCCGACCGCGTTGAGTGGGTTGAAGCAGCTCCGATCGTCCCTGTAACTAAAACTTCCGAGCGATTAGATCAGAAGGAGTCCACATCGTGAATGACGGGATCTTACTCGTGGCGAGCCCGAGCACTGAGTTCGAGGAGTCCGTGGACGTCAAGGCCGCCGCTCGCTTCATTGGCGTCAGCACTTCGTTGGTGCATGCTTACGTCGAGCGAAAACAGATTCCCGAGTACCGTCACCTCGGTGCCATCCGCTTCCGCATCTCGGAACTTAAGGCCTGGCTTAGACGCTTCCGAGTAGATGGAGGAATCTCAGATGAGTAAACATGGACGTCCCCGCAAGTGTGTGGGCAGTGCATATCAACGGTCCAACTCAAATTGTTGGTGGATTCGCAATCGCGACCGCGAGGGCGAACTCATTAAAGAGTCGAGCGGGGTCACGGACAAGGAGGCGGAACGTTTATTACGGGATAGGCTCAATGATCTTGACAATGGAATTATCCACATCGCAGACTCAAATACCGCAAACGGAGTTGCAGACATGCCAATGACGGTTCAAGTAAGCTCTGCGTTCGAACGAAGAACAACTGCGCCAGCGGGTTCCGAGCCATTGTTCCCGACAAATAGAGCGTCCAGCAAGCCGTACATCGGTAGCTTCAAAAAGGCTTGGGCGGCGACGCTAAAGCGTGCTAGCGTTGAATACTTTTCAATCTATGAGTTGCGTCACACGTTCGCGACTCGACTCAGCGCGGGCGGAGTAGCAGATCACTTCGTTACTCAGATGCTCCGACAAGGCGACTCGGCCGTTTTCAAGCGCTATAGTCAAGCGAAGCTCAATATGATGCGTGAGGCCCTCGGCAAGTTGGACCGACGCGCAAACGAGCATTCGCTGTCCTATCTACCCCGATGACGAACTCACCGGTCTGAACAGAAGCTCCAGGGATGTGCCGGTCATGCCATTATCACGTTGTTGAAAAATGTCTGGGAGTTCAGTTGATAGATGCTGCATTCCAAGAGACGAAGTGGGTGAAGCGCTCATCTGAGCCAGGCGAAGCCTTTAGCCCGCTTTTCTCACCACGTGGCGAGCGAAAGTACGTGAGAGGTGCGTCAATACGAGGCGGGCGACGGTCGGCGCGCGGAGGCGTACTTGACAGTACGTCGAGCACTCGCGATCGAGCGCAACGAAGTATTGACCCACCTATCGTGTGCTTTCGCCGCCAGGTGGGTAGAGTCGAGGACGAGCGCGCTGACTTTAGGTTGCGAGGAGTTGCTGTTTCCGGCTACTTTCGCTTGCGGCGGTGCCTCAGTTCCCGCCTTGGCTCCGTTTCCCGTCCCCGCTCGTCAAACCGGACGTGCGGTTTTCCCGCATCCGGCTTTCCGACCGGCTTCAGCTGTCAGCTGTCGCAGGCGGCCGCCCCAGTTGCACCCAGCGCAGGCGCACTACGCCCCTCTTGCCAAACACAACCTCGTCGGAATATCGACGCCTGCCTCGCGATTGCACCTTGTGCCGCCGCCGCAAAAATCCTCGCACCCGCTCGTCGACATAGTTGTCCACCGCGCGGTAGGCCTGCGTGCGCGTCCCCTAGCTAACCTGCATTTCTCACCACCTGACGGCGAAAGCACGCGATGGCCGCGCCACTACTTCGTTGCGCTCGGTCGCGAGTGCTCGACGGACTGTCAAGTACGCCTCCGCGCGCCAACTGTCGCCCGCCTCGTATTGACGCACCTCTCACGCACTTTCGCTCGCCACGTGGTGAGAAATGCGGGCTAAAGTAGTTTGTCCAACCCCGCAAACTGCGGTTCAGCCGGTCGCGTACTTCGTTCCAGGTCCCCACATTGCTCGGCCTCAGCTGCTCGCGCACTTTCTGCTTGAGCCGCCCGACACTCTTTCTTGACGGACTTGCACCTAAATACCAATGGCCATCCTTGCGATAACGGTGCACTCCAAACGGATATCGCGAGAAAATCAAAGCTCTCGCTCTTGGCTCTTACCCATCGCGTCTTCGCCGGGTTCAGGGTCAGCCCAATCCGCGTCAGCACTTGCTCCGTCCACGGCAATGCCTGCGCCGCTTTTCCGCGGCTAAGGATCACAAAGTCGTCGGCATAAGTATCCACCACGGCTCGGAACTCTTCTTCCTTTCCCTGCATTCTCCAATGCTTCAGAAAACGGTTCATGTACATATTGGCCAACAAGGGACTCACCACTCCGCCTTGCGGCGTACCGCGCTTCGTCCCCTGGCCGCCCGTCATGCGTCGTTTCCCGTTTCCATTCCGCTCTTCCACCGGGACTCGCAGCCACATTTTGATCAGCTTCAAAACCCAGCGGTCGCACACCCGCCTCGTGACGCATCGCATCAACTCGGGCGTAGGAATCGTATCCAAGTACTTGGACAAAGCACCCTCGACTACTGCGGTGTAGCCTTCAAACAACAACTTGTGCACTCTCTGGAGCGCGTCCAACGCGCTCCGCTTCGGTCGGTAACCATCGGTTTCCGGGTCGCGGTCCGCCTCGAAGATCGGCTCCAATACCAGCTTGGCGGCGGCCCCGTTTAGAGCTAGCGCAGGCCACCCGGTCCCGAACGGTCGGGATACCGAGTGGCCGCTCACCACCAGCGGGCTTTGGGATGGTTACCCGCCGCACCGGCTGGGGCCGATAGGTCTTCGTGCGTATTTCTTCTTGCAGGCCTTGCAACCACTCCTCTCGGCCCGCCGTCTCGATTTGCTCGAACGTTTCCCTCTCCACGCCCGCCGCCCCGCCGTTGGCTCTTGCCACCGCGTAGGCGTCAGTGAGAATGTCTTCGCGCCATATCTTGTCGTAGAGCTGATCGAAGCGGAAACTGGGCTCCTGCTGCGCCTTTCGATACAGCTCGCGTTGCAATTTCCGGATCTTTTCTGGTGTTGTCAGACTCATCGCCAATCACCTCGTCCTCTCGTTGTTGAACAAGCACGCCGGAAGTCAGGGCGCTTTGCTCCGCCGGCCTTACCCAGCTTCTCCGCTGCTATCACCCTGTCCGATTCCCCGCCGCGGCCGCCGCCCTGAAAGACGACCTTGGAGGCGCGACCTCCTCCGCTCGGGACCTCCCCCGATTCCCCGTATCACCTTCTTGCCATGCGATGCTCCCTACCCCGGCGGACCCAAGCGGTGCTCGCGTTGCTCGCTTCCCGATTGGCGCGGCCTGCCCTCAATCGCAGAGAGGTCGGCGTCCACAACTTCACTTGCGAGGCCTGCTCAAGCTTCACTCGCGTTACCGCCTGCCCACTCGCTCACCGGCCCTATGCCGGCTTTGTCACGAGGCTTCAGCCCACCCGCTCGCCCGCCTAGACCGCTCGTCAGCTACCATGCTTACCACCTCTTACCTGCGTGCCTCCCTCCCCCACTGCTGATCCGCGCCCTCGGGGCGCACTGAGAGGCGCGGGCTAGTCGCCGTGCATGCACAACCCTCACTTCGCGGTCCGCCGTTCCAGAATAAGACCCGTTTAACGGGATTTTTGGGCTGAGCCGCCCGGGCGCAGCCTGGCCGTCATATCAAAATGTCCGGAAATGTCCGGATTTGGCAGGGTTTGGCAGGGTTTTCTCTAAATTTCGAGCCTCCTTGTAGAGCTTTCGGTATCCTCCAGATATAGTGTAAGGCCGGTGTGTCCAGTTTTCGGCCGACCGTATCGCTAAGTTACTGATTTCAAAGACAAAAGAAATTTCAAAATCACGGGACGACCGGTTGGGCGTGTTCCGCCTTGACCGTTGCGAGACTCAATTGCCCTGTTTTATGAACATTGAGATCGCTGGAAGCTGCTGATTCCTAAAGGCATTGTGGAGTGAACCCCAAAAGCGAGACAGATGAAAGTGGGACAATTTTCAGTGAATGGAAAAGGAGTCCCCGATGAGAGAGAGAAAAGATAGGGTTGCGAGGAAGCAGCGCTCGTATGAAGTTGAGTTCAAGGAATTGGCGGTAAGCCGCATGCTTCGCGGTGAGAACGTCGTCAAATTGAGCGGTGAGTTGGACGTGCGGCGCAGCGTGTTGTATCGCTGGCGCGATACCTACCGCGCCGAGGGACGCAGCGGTCTTGAGCGGCGTCAAGGGCGGCCGCGTCCCGGACAAGAGGTTGTGCAATTGGATAGCGATCCGAGCGCCGATCGCATTGCCGAACTCGAACGCCTAGTCGGTCAACAAGCGGCGGAATTGGATTTTTTCGAACGAGCCTTCAACGCCTTAAAACCGGCGATGCCGAACCAAGTCGCTCGCAACGCGAGCGGCTCTACAGCGTCATCGACGAAATTCGCGTTGAAGGCCGACTCAGCGTCGAGCGCGCCTGTGCACTCGGAGAAGTCAGCCGAGCCGGATATTACCGGCAATTAGAGCGAGACAAGCCTGTCGAATCCAACCTGGAAGTGCGTGACCGTATGCAACGCATTACGCTCGCAAATCGCCGCTACGGCTATCGTCGAGTGACCGCCGAACTGCGTAGGCAGGGCTTTACGGTGAACCACAAGAAGGTCTTGCGGCTGATGCGCAACGACAATCTGCTGGCGATACGCAAGCGCCGCTACGTATTGACGACGGACTCGGATCAGCACCGCGCGATCTACCCAAACTGGGCCAAAAACCTGCAGATCGACGGTCTCGATCAGCTCTGGCAGGCCGCCATCAGCTACGTGCGCATGCGCCGTTCGTTCGTCTACTTGGCGGTCGTGATGGACTCGTATTCCCGGCGCGTGGTGGGCTGGGAATTGGGGCCTTCCCTCGAGGCCATATTGGCAGTGAACGCGCTGCGCAAAGCGATCGAGTTTCGCTGTCCGAAGCCGGGGCTGGTGCATCATTCCGATCAAGGCACGCAATATACCTCGCGGGCTTATGTCAGTCTGCTGGAAGAAAACGGCGCGTTGATCTCGATGAGCCGGCGAGGAAACCCGTACGACAAGGCGCGCATGGAAAGTTTTATGAAGACGCTCAAAAGCGAGGAGGTGAACCTACAGACGTATCAATCGATGGACGAAGCGCGCGCTTCGATCGAGGAATTTATCGACGCGGTGTACAACCAAAAGCGCCTGCATTCGGCGTTGGGCTATCGGCCTCCGCAGGAGTTCGAGCAGTTGTTGCCAGCGAGCGAAGAGCTCAGAAATCCGCAGTTTGAGTTTTCTGAGGCATGAGGAAATCTATCGAGACAGTGGTCGTGCTCGGAGCGGGAGAATGTCCCGCCCCGAGCGCTCATCGTCTCGCTGAGTTTCCAGCCGGGTATTGCTTGGCGGGTTGCTCTCCAGCATTGCCCGCCTCCGCTTTCCCGGCCGTTTTCAAGTGTGCGGCACGTTCGCCGAAAAGGCTATACTTTTTCAGCGAACGGCAACTGTCCCATTTTTAAGCTGTCTCAGCTTAGGGGTGCATGCCATTGCGAGGTTACGTGGGTGTCCCCGATCTCCTGTTTTATGAACATTGAGATCGCTGGAAGCTGCTGATTCATAAAGGCATTGCTGGAGTGCACCCCAAAACTGAGACAGATGAAAGTGGGACAATTTTCAGTGAATGGAAAAGGAGTCCCCGATGAGAGAGAGAAAAGATAGGGTTGCGAGGAAGCAGCGCTCGTATGAAGTTGAGTTCAAGGAATTGGCGGTAAGCCGCATGCTTCGCGGTGAGAACGTCGTCAAATTGAGCGGTGAGTTGGCCGTGCGGCGCAGCGTGTTGTATCGCTGGCGCGACACCTACCGCGCCGAGGGACGCAGCGGTCTTGAGCGGCGTCAAGGGCGGCCGCGTCCCGGACAAGAGGTTGTGCAATTGGATAGCGATCCGAGCGCCGATCGCATTGCCGAACTCGAACGCCTAGTCGGTCAACAAGCGGCGGAATTGGATTTTTTCGAACGAGCCTTCAACGCCTTAAAACCGGCGATGCCGAACCAAGTCGCTCGCAACGCGAGCGGCTCTACAGCGTCATCGACGAAATTCGCGTTGAAGGCCGACTCAGCGTCGAGCGCGCCTGTGCACTCGGAGAAGTCAGCCGAGCCGGATATTACCGGCAATTAGAGCGAGACAAGCCTGTCGAATCCAACCTGGAAGTGCGGGACCGTATGCAACGCATTACGCTCGCAAATCGCCGCTACGGCTATCGTCGAGTGACCGCCGAACTGCGTAGGCAGGGCTTTACGGTGAACCACAAGAAGGTCTTGCGGCTGATGCGCAACGACAATCTGCTGGCGATACGCAAGCGCCGCTACGTATTGACGACGGACTCGGATCAGCACCGCGCGATCTACCCAAACTGGGCCAAAAACCTGCAGATCGACGGTCTCGATCAGCTCTGGCAGGCCGCCATCAGCTACGTGCGCATGCGCCGTTCGTTCGTCTACTTGGCGGTCGTGATGGACTCGTATTCCCGGCGCGTAGTGGGCTGGGAATTGGGGCCTTCCCTCGAGGCCATATTGGCAGTGAACGCGCTGCGCAAAGCGATCGAGTTTCGCTGTCCGAAGCCGGGGCTGGTGCATCATTCCGATCAAGGCACGCAATATACCTCGCGGGCTTATGTCAGTCTGCTGGAAGAAAACGGCGCGTTGATCTCGATGAGCCGGCGAGGAAACCCGTACGACAATGCGCGCATGGAAAGTTTTATGAAGACGCTCAAAAGCGAGGAGGTGAACCTACAGACGTATCAATCGATGGACGAAGCGCGCGCTTCGATCGAGGAGTTTATCGACGCGGTGTACAACCAAAAGCGCCTGCATTCGGCGTTGGGGTATCGGCCTCCGCAGGAGTTCGAGCAGTTGTTGCCAGCGAGCGAAGAGCTCAGAAACCCGCAGTTTGAGTTTTCTGAGGCATGAGGAAATCTATCGAGACAGTGGTCGTGCTCGGAGCGGGAGAATGTCCCGCCCCGAGCGCTCATCGTCTCGCTGAGTTTCCAGCCGGGTATTGCTTGGCGGGTTGCTCTCCAGCATTGCCCGCCTCCGCTTTCCCGGCCGTTTTCAAGTGTGCGGCACGTTCGCCGAAAAGGCTATACTTTTTCAGCGAACGGCAACTGTCCCATTTTTAAGCTGTCTCAGCTTAGGGGTGCATGCCATTGCGAGGTTACGTGAGTGTCCCCGATCTCCCGATCTCCATGAGTGTCCCCGATCTCCAACTTGAGTGTCCCCGATCTCCAACTCTTACCTGCGTGGGTCCCTCCCCCACTGGTGATACGCGCCCTCGGGGCGCAGTGAGAATTGCGGGTTAGTCGCCGCTTCTCAGGTCTTTCCCGCCTGCCGGGGCGCACACGATCGACGTTAGAATGCAGAAAGATTGGCATCCCCCGCCCAAGCACCGAGCCTCGAACGTAGGCTCGGCCTCGCCGCCGCAACTGCTGTCGTCGTCTCAAACATGGTCGGCACCGGTATCTTCGCGACCACCGGGTTCCTGGCAGGCGACCTCGGCTCGCCGAGCTTGGTCATTGGAATCTGGTTCGTCGGAGCAATTTTGGCCGTGATTGGCGCACTTTGCTATTCAGAACTCGGAATCAATTTCCCTCGCTCCGGCGGCGAGTACGTCTACCTACGAGAAGCTTTCGGACCTACTTGGGGATTCATCGACGGCTGCGTTAGCTTTCTTGCCGGGTTCTCGGCTCCAACAGCGATTGCCGCGATCGCCATCGCTGCTTACCTGGCCCATTTCGACCCGGCGCTTGACCCGCTAAACCCACAAACCGTTGTTGATCTCGGCATCGTCCAACTGCAACTGGGCGGCGGGCAGTTGGTCGCTTGTGGGGTCATTATCGCGCTCTCTCTGCTCAACTTGCTCAACGTTTCGAAAGTTGGCCAGTTTCAAAACTTTTTCACTGCGGCAAAGCTCGTGGTGTTAGCTCTGTTCCTAGTGCTTGGCTTCTCGGTCGGCACTGGCGACTGGGGTAATTTCTCGCTCGTGGCCGAGCGCACGTCTTCGTCGCCGATACCGATCCAGTTCGCCGTGAGCCTAGTGTTCGTTTACCTGGGTTATAGCGGCTGGAATGCGGCCGTCTACGTGGCCGAAGAAATTCGGGACCCCCGCCGCACCCTGCCCCTGGCCCTTTTGGGCGGCACGTTTCTCGTCACGATTTTCTACGCGCTGTTGAATCTGCTCTACATCTACGCCACTCCGCTGGAGGAGATGAAGGGCGTCGTTGCCGTCGGCTCGCAGGCGGCCGATCGTCTGTTCGGACCCTCAATGGCTGGAATGTTTTCAGCCGCGATGGCATTCTCTTTGCTCGCTACGGTTAACGCGATGTGTTTGATCGGACCACGGGTGTATTACGCGATGGCCCGCGACGGAGCGTTCTTGTCCGCGGCGGCAAGACTGCATCCTAAATGGAAAAGCCCTTGGGTTTCGGTACTCATGCAGGGCGCGTGCTGCTGCTTGCTAATTATCACTGGAACTTTCGACGCATTGATCTATTACATCGGGTTCATGCTGAGCCTGTTCACAGCGCTATCGGTGCTGGCTCTCTACAAGTTCCGCCGTCGCGCCGATTGGCAGAAAACGCCGGCGGTCAGCTTTGCATACCCGCTGCTGCCGGTCATCTACGTCGCGACGAATATCGCGATTTTCTGCTTCTTCGTTACCGAACGAGTCCAAGAAGCGTTGTTCGCGGCGCTCACAGTTGGAGTCGCCGCACTGCTCTACCGCATGAGAACAAAGACGCCAGCGCCTGCTACGGGGCGAGATTCGTAGCCCGCTCGATATCCTTCGGCCGCGCTGCCCAATGGACGTCGAGGTCTTCGTTCGCCGCTCGCAATTCCGATATTGCTACCTCGCTCAGAGCGGTTTCGGCAAGGTCCAGTAATTCGAGTTGCTTTAACTCCGCGAATACGGCCAACGCTTGCCCATCTATCTTGTTGCATCGCCACAGTCGTAGCGTTCGCAACTGTGGCAGAGCCTTAAGCGATTTCAGACCGGCAGCGGTAACAGCTGTCCCGCTGAGGTTAAGCTCGATAAGCCCTTTCAGCGGAGCCAATTTTTCCAGGCCCAAATCGGTAACTTTGGAATCGCTGAGATCGAGCGACTCAAGCGTCGTCAGCGCAGCGAGGTTACTGAGGTTGAAATCATTAAGCTCGACGCCCCATAAACCGGAGTCGGTGCGCTGCAACCCACCAATCTCTAAATGCTTCAGAGCCGGCAAGAGGGGTAGCAGCGGTAGAGCGCGGCCACTCATCTTCGCTCCGCCGAACGCCAGCCGTTCAAGCGACGTCAGCGGCGCGAGCTTCTCGAAACCCTCGTCCTCCACACGGCTCATGCCGACTCGCAGTGACCGTAGGCTCGTGATCGCGCTCAAGTGTTCAAAGACTCTGCTGGTGACGTCCGTGCCCTCAAGGTTAAGCTCCTCGAGACGCCGCCAACCCTTCAGGTAGATGACGGCCGTGTCGGTGATGTAGTCGCAGTAGAACAAGCTCAGCGAGCGGACATTTTCCAGCCGCTGAAGGTGCTCAAGGCCGATGTCGCTGATCCATGTGTACGAAAGATCGATTCGCTCAACGTCTGGTAGCTCGGCCAAACGAGCCAGATCGTCATCTTTGATCCATGCCGAAGCCAAATCAACTTCGGTTACGCGGTTTTGGTCGTCGCGAATATAGCTTCCACCCGCCTCCGTGATCCAGTCCACCTCAGCGGCCGGCGCTGCGAAGCACGCGGCCAAAAGGAGCACGAAGATCAACTGCGCCTCCGGTTGGGTTGGCTCGAATCGCGGTCCCAAATGACTTCGCAGTTTGGAAGTGCTTGGCGCAGTATCGCGACTCCCTTTTCGCTAATGAACGTGTGATAGACGTTTAGCGTCCTCAAATTTTTGAATCTAGAGAGGTGCTCGATCGAGCTGTCGTGGATGGCCGTCGAGTCAAGGCTCAGCACCTCCAGCGGCAGCTCCGCCGGCAGAGCTAACAACCCCTCGTCCGTGAGGTTGGTGTAGTCAAGCGCCAGTGAGCTCAAATTCTTGAACTTAGCGATCGACGCCATCGCCTCGTCACTGACCGAAGTTCTCAACAAATCAAGCGAGACTAGATTCTCTAGGACGCCGAGATGTTGCAGCGATTTGTCCGTCACTCGAGTGTGCGCCAGCTTTAGGTCTGTCAGGTTGGTAAGCTTCGCAAGCCGAGCGAGCCCACCCTCGAATAGATCCGTGCCCGTCAGATCTAGCTCGCGTAGCCCGGTCATCCGCTCGAGCGACAGCCCGCCGGTATCGCCAACATCGGTGTACGCCAAATTCAGACGCCGCAATTTTGGTAGACCGGCCAAACTCTCGATCCCATCCGTAAGCACCGGCGAACCCAGCAAGCTGAGTTCCTCTAGCTGGTTGAGCTCCGCGAGGTGCTTGAGCCCGGTGCCTTCGATGAGCGTGTGCTCAAGCTTCAACGTCCGCAGCGAATGGAACGTCCCGACAGTTTCAAGGCTGTTGTCAGAAACACTGTTTTCCGACAGATCCAATTGTTCGAGGGATCGGTGCCCGGCCAAAAGTCCCACGCCGAGGTCGCTGACTTCGGTCGTACTCAAATCGAGATTCCGCAGAGAATCTGCCGCGGCAAGTGCTCCGACCTGCTCGTCGCCAATCGAGCTGCCGGCGAGAAAAACTTTCACGAGCCGCCCGTCAGCTAGCTCCGCCGCGCCGCCCGCTGTCCGCACCCAAGAAGCTAACTCCGCATCCGAACCGCCCACAAAGCTGCTGATCCGCAGGCCGCTCGTTGGCACCGTTTGATCGACAAAATTTACGTGGCATTCAGGACGCGCCCGGCGAAATCGCTCGACGCCAACGGCAGTGACACTCGAGTAGCGCAGGTCGAGTTCGCGCAGATCTTCGAGCGATTCGAGTTGCTGTAGCCCGGCATTCGTGAGCCGAGTGCCATACAGATTGAGCAACTCGAGCCGTGGCATCTCGCTAAACACTCGCGCCGAATCGTCCCCAACCCGCGAACCGCTCAGCTCCAGCTTACGCATCTCGGCGAGACTGGCGAGGTGCCTGACAGCGTCGTCGCTAAGGCCTAGCCCGTTGAGGTCAAGCTCGCGCAATTCCGCGAGTCCCGCCAGGTGCGCAACGCCCTCGTCGGTCACACGCGTGTCCTTCAGCCACAGCTTTTGTAACTTCCGCATACCGCCGACGGCTTCCATCGCTTTGTCGCTAATCGGCGAGAACGTCAAATCGAGCCACTCAAGATTTCGCAACGGCCCGAGCGACTCGCCCGTGATTTGAGCCCGGCGAATTCGCAGTCTCTTTAGATTCTCTAGCGGCGCGATCGCTGTTATTCCGTCGTCGTCAAACTTGATCCGCGCCAAAAATGTGTAGCTAAACGTGATTTCCTCGAGCGAATCGATCGCCGCCAGGCGCCCTAGTTCCACGCTGTGGTTTTTCCGCGCGCCGGCACGAGCATTCCACATCGGCCCCGGTAAATGAATCGCGTTTAATGCGCTCAACCCCTCAATGCGGTAGAGGTCAGGCGGATCTATCTTGGCGCCAACTAGGTTGACGTCGAGTAGCTGGAAATCGCGATCTGGCAGGCTTTCGAGACTCCGTACACGTGTGGGGGAAACATTTGTGACTACTGCCCCGCCCATGCGAATCACCCACTCGGCAACTTCGCGATCGCCCCCGTTACCTGGAAGTAACGCCGGCAGCAGCAGGGCGAGCACGACCACGTGAATTCGAAATATCATTTGAGCCAGCAGAATTAGCCTAGCAGCGCTGGGCGCAGTGTGGCACTTACTCCGCCCGTCGACGCCCCGCAGTCAAGCCCAGCCAGCTGTTTAGCCCGCCTTTCTCACCACGTGGCGAGCATAGGTGGGTGAGTGGCGCGCTATTGTGTGCTTTCGCCGTCAGCTAGTGAGAAATGAGGATTGGACCTGAGTAGCAGGCAACTCAGTTGGCCGCGGGTCGAGACCGCTTAGCTGGCCATGCGAAGCTGGACGACCGGCTTTACGGTGCTGACTTTCGGGAAGCGCCCCTCAGAGAGTTCGAAGCTGACCTCCATGCCGGGACGCAAATCATCGATCTCGCAGTCAGCGAGAGCGCTCTGATAGAAAGGCGTCTCCCACGAACCCGGCGTCAGCACAAAGCCGTAACCGAGCTGTTTGTAGAGCCGCGTGATTGGAGCATGGTGTTTGGTCATCGTTCTTCTCCTAAGAGAACTACCTACAAAAATAGACGCACAAGTGAATGCTGTGGTTCCCTACGCCCGGCCATCGTCGTGCCACAAAGCCAGCTTGCTACTCGTTAGCGATTCCGGCAATAGAGCCAGAGGCTCAATCGCGATCGGTACCGAGGTACCGTGACACCGGGCGAATCACTTAGGCCCGGACGTCAGCAGCGGCATACAGCAAGTGCTCACGGGGACCGCGTTCCCGCGCGCGATGGCGTTTTCCGGCCATAACCGGCCAAATCCGGCCAATTCGAGGCTTGAGTTGCGTCCGTTCGAGACTGCCGTCTTCGAGATAGGCCATCGGCACGGACTTTCCGTCCGTGGCTCGACAAGGCTAGATCGCGGGCGTTAAGCCGGTGACGGCTCGCCGCCGTCGAGGCCTGGAAGCGGCGTTGGCTTTGGCTCGACTACGGTGCTCGGCTGGGGAGTGCCGTCGTCATCGAGCGTCGGAGGTTCTATGTCGAGCGGGTCGAGATCATGGCCCTTAAGTAAGGCATCGACTTGGGCCCCGTCGAGAACTTCTCTCTCGAGTAGGGCCTCAGCGATTCGAGTCAGCCCGTCCGCGTGCTCTTCGATCAACTCCTTGGCACGGTCGTAGCTTTCAGTGACGAAGCTCTGCACTTCGGCATCAATTCGAATCGCAGTCGCCTCAGAGTAGTCGCGTGGTTGGCCAATGTCGCGGCCAAGGAATACCTGCTCTTCGCGCTTGCCGTATGTAAGGGGCCCCATGGCGCTCATGCCCCACTCACAGACCATTTGCCGCGCCATCGCCGTCGCACGTTCGATGTCGTTACCGGCGCCTGTAGTCATGTGATCCATGAACAATTCTTCCGCGATACGCCCGCCCATCAAGATGGCAAGTTGATCGCGCAGGTACGCCCGCGTGTAGGTATGTTTGTCGTCAATCGGAAGCTGCATCGTCACGCCTAGCGCCTGGCCGCGAGGGATGATCGTGACTTTGTGCAATGGGTCAGCCTGCGAGAGCCGAGCCGCGACTACCGCGTGTCCGGCCTCGTGGTAGGCCGTGTTCTTTTTCTCCTCGTCGGTGAGGATCATCGAACGACGTTCAGCGCCCATCATGACTTTGTCTTTGGCAATCTCAAAGTCGGCCATCGTTACAACCTTGCGATTCTGACGCGCTGCATACAGCGCTGACTCATTCGCTAAGTTGGCAAGGTCAGCGCCGGAGAACCCCGGGGTTCCGCGCGCCAGTACCGATAGGTCAACATCGTTTGCCAGCGGAATTTTTTTTGTGTGGACTTGCAAGATGCCCTGACGGCCGCGAACGTCTGGCCGCGCGACAACCACGCGGCGGTCAAACCGGCCGGGACGAAGCAGCGCCGGGTCGAGCACGTCCGGACGGTTCGTGGCGGCCATCAAAATGACTCCTTCGTTGGAATCGAAGCCGTCCATCTCAACCAGCAGTTGGTTCAACGTCTGCTCGCGTTCGTCATGACCTCCGCCGAGGCCAGCACCGCGATGGCGGCCCACAGCGTCGATTTCATCGATAAAGACGATGCACGGGGCGCTCTTTTTGCCCTGTTCAAACAGATCGCGAACGCGGCTGGCGCCCACGCCCACGAACATCTCGACGAAATCCGAGCCAGAAATCGAAAAGAACGGCACGTTTGCCTCGCCCGCAACGGCGCGAGCAAGCAACGTCTTTCCGGTTCCAGGAGGGCCGACGAGCAATACACCTTTCGGAATGCGCCCGCCTAGCTTTTGAAACTTTTGAGGCTCTCGCAGGAATTCGATGATCTCCTGCAACTCATCCTTTGCTTCATCCACGCCCGCGACGTCTTTGAATGTGACCTTCTTCTGCTGATTCGTAAGCAGTCGAGCGCGACTCTTGCCAAAGCTGAGCGCCTTGTTGCCGCCCGCCTGCATCTGGCGCATCATGAAAATCCAAAACGCAATGATCAAGATGAAAGGCGACGCTTGCAACAGCACCGACCAAAAATTCAGTGTCGCCGGGTCATTAAGGTTGACCTTTACGCCTTGTGCGGTTAGCGAGTCATAGACCTTCGGATAGTCCCGGGGAATTACCGAGCGAAATTTTTCACCGGCTGTTTGTCCCTCGACTTGTTGACCTGTGATCGTGACTTCCGTCACATTCCCCTCTTCGATCTCGGTCATGAACCGAGTGAATGGGAACGTCTCGACCTTTTCGCCACCATTTGCGTTGACGACTTTCCAGAGCAAGATCGCCGTGCAGAGCATGACGATCCAGAAAACTGCTGTTTTGAATGTGGAATTCACGATGCTTGATTCCTTTGGCTCGCGTCCTTAATGAATAGACGCCTTAAGGCGACGTTTCGATACCACTTTCTTCTCCCGCACGGCTGAACTCCTGAATCGACAGTAAGTTGCGAGTCGTCGGCCCAGCCGCGAATTCGGCAGCGGCCCCAAATTTGCGGGCCCAGATAATGACCTCGTTCCGCGCGCCTCCTTTGGGCGAAGTAATCACCGGCCAACCAGTGCGCCTCCAGGAATGAATACGTAGTTCCTGGAAGAATTGTTTGAGCTTCTTTTCAGAGGCCCGACTCACCGGCCGATAGCGGTCGCCAGGGTGCCAATTCCTCAAACGCAATGGTTTGGGGACGCGGTCCCAGTCGACAAACGCCCAATCCGTCGTATTATAGCGCTCTTCATTTCCGCTCCGGCCGCAAACACGCGTTTCTACGAGACTTGCATCGCTTCCCGGCACAATAGTTTGGCCGGGAACCAGCAGAGGTAGGTCAAATTCCGCTACTGCCTTGGTCGGCTGGCCTATTCGTACTGATCCGAATGATCGCTCTACGCGAATTCCCGGCAGGTCGATTCCACCCGAGCCCTCGTCGCTGTTGATCAGTTCGCGGACGGTTTCGATGTGGTCGAAACCGATTGCGCCAGAAGCGCGCGCTTCGGCAAGCACCTTATGGAGCAGCCGCCGTTGCTCGGCCGGCGACAGCTTGCAAACCGCGTCCGCGTCGAGTAACAAACCGTCGGCGCTCGGTGTTGCGCATGACAAGAGCAACTGGCTAGTTTTCTCTTCCCAATAGCGCTCCTCTTCGTAGTTCCAGTCCGCGGTGTTTGCGAGCGTGCGCTCGAGTCGGGGATTCCAGTCGCGCTTGAGCGCCGGCAGCAGTTTGTGGCGAAGTCGGTTTCGGGACAACGAGAGATCAGTGTTGCTGGAATCCTCGCGCCAGCGAATCTCTCGAGCCGAGAGGTACGCGACTACCTCATCCCTAGAAACATCAATCATTGGGCGAATGGTCGATCCACTTCTCATCGGCCGAATGGCACTCAATCCGGGCCCTGCCGCACCTCGCAAAAGCCGAAATAGTACGGTCTCAGCCTGGTCGGAACAAGTGTGACCCGTAGCAATTTTGTCGCACTTGCCTGAGTCAATCAATGCGGTAAAAAACTGATATCGGCACTGACGGGCGACCTCTTCCAAGTTGCCGCCTCGGCTGACAGCGAGCTCGCCGACGTCTTGCCTCCTAATGAAAACCCGTAGGCCCAGCCGACCAGCCAATTCGCGGACAAAGGCCTCGTCCTCGTCGGATTCTTCGCCGCGCAAACAGTGGTTCAGATGCACGACGCCAAGTTCAGCGTCTGGAAACAGCTCCTGAAGCGCGTACAGCAGCGCCACGGAATCGGCGCCGCCGGAAACGGCCACACCAACTCGCTCGCCGCTCAACAGCATGCCGTGGCGCTCAATCGATCGTGCCATCTTTCTTAGCACAGCTAGTTTTACTTTAAGGCCCGGCGTGAGTAGCGTTTGAGCCGCGCGCGGCTCAAACGCGAGATCTTCCGCGGCAACGGAGCGCACCCGCGGGTGTCGCGAATGTATCTCGCAACAAAACATGAACGGCCTACTGCTACAAGCGACCAAGCATTGTGGACACTCGCGAAGGATGCTTGCCGACGGATCAGGGACATGAACCTACAATGGTGGGTTCATGTCGAAAGATTATCTCCAACGGCTCTTCGGTCTCGACGGGCAAGTCGCAACTGTGATCGGTGGCACCGGTGTCTTGGGCGGAGCTCTGTGCGACGGCATCGCGCAAGCCGGTGCCCACGTCGTCGTTTCCGGGCGCTCTGAAGAACGCGGTATGGAACGCGTTGCGGCTATTGAGGCACTAGGCGGAAGCGCCGAGTTCGCAGCGGTGGATGTTACCTCGCGCGAGTCAATCACCGCGCTCAAGGACGCCGTCGTCGGGAAACACGGCAAGGTCGATATGCTCGTCAACTGCGCCGGCGTGAACTCCGCCGTGCCCTACGACGAGATTACTGACGATGACTGGTCGAGGGTCATCGACACCAACTTGAAAGCCACCCACCTTGGATGCCAGATCTTCGCTCCCGTTATGGCCGCGCAAGACGACGGCGGCTCGATCCTTAACATCGGCAGCGTCACCGCGCACTTGCCGCTTTCACGCGTCTATGCCTACTCCGCCTCAAAGGCCGCGGTTAACAATCTCACTAAGAATGTCGGCCGTGAATACGCGACACAGGGTGTGAGAGTGAACTCACTTAACCCCGGATTTTTTCCCGCCGAACAGAATCGCAAAATCCTGCAGCCCGAACGAGTTCAGAAAATCATGGATCAAACGCCGATGGCGCGCTTCGGAGAACCTCACGAGCTGGTCGGCGCAACGCTGCTGCTGCTCGCACGGAACGCAGGCAGCTTCGTAACTTCCACTGAGATCTTCGTTGATGGTGGTTTCACTGGAATGCGCTTCTAGCCCGCGTGATACGTTGATTGGCGCGGCATGTCTTTATCAGCTCAATCGACTCCGATCAGGGTGTTAGTCGCCAAGCCTGGCCTCGACGGGCACGACCGTGGCGCCAAAGTGATCGCGCGGGCGTTGCGCGACGCCGGGATGGAAGTGATCTATACGGGTCTGCGTCAGACACCGGAGCAAATTGTCAAAGCGGCATTGCAGGAAGACGCCGAGTTTATCGGACTCTCGATACTTTCGGGGGCGCACACGATGATCTTGCCGCGGGTAATGGAGTTGCTGAAAGAAAACGAAATGACCGATGTGCAGGTCGTAGTAGGCGGAATCATCCCCGACGAAGATGTTGGTGTTCTGCAAGATTTGGGCGTTGCTCGCATCTTCCGGCCCGGATCGTCACTCGAATCGATCGTCACTTTCTTGCGCGAGAATCGGCCAGTACGATCGATCGGGTAAAGTGTTCGCGCAAAGCTACGTCCGAAAACTAGCGACGTCATACTTCTGGTCGCGTAACCCCCGGTATCATAGGGGGATGTTCGCCTCCCCACGGGCGCTCGAAACTCCGTCACCGTTGATTCGAGCCGGCGCCTTCGTGCTGCTTTCGCTCTCATCCCTTGCGGCTCAGACGCTCGATCTCAGTACGGAACAACTTGTTTTTCAGCTCGAGGTAGGCCAGCCGGCCCCTCCGCCGCAGACATTCGACATCATGTCGACGCCCAGCGGCGAGTCGTTCTCGGCTCGTGTTGACGTCACGATCATCAGCGCCGACTGGCTGAGCCTTGTGCCGACCAACGGCACCACGCCGGGGACGGTTACCGTCACTGTTGATAGCTCAAGATTCTTAAACGAGGGTTCTCGGCAGGCCGACATTATTGTTCGGCTCCCGGAGCACAACTTAACCAAGGTGCTCAAGGTAACGGTGCAAGTATCGCCGCCGGGCAGCGAGCCCACAATTGCCGCTTCGCCGGCGGCGCTCACATTCATCGGCTCGTCGCTTGGCAACCCGATCCCAGAGCAGTTGATCGAAATCAGCAATCCAGGCGGTGGGGTTCTGAGCTACACCGTCGTGACTACTTTTCCGATCGGCGCGCCGACGGGTTGGCTCTCGATAAGCCCAATAAGCGACAAGGTCTCGTTTCAATCGAATACCCACCAAGTGTCGGTCGTCCCGACTGGGTTGGGGGCGGGACAGTATCAAGCGAGCCTGGTTATAACGGGAAATGCGGTCAACAGTCCACTCGTAATTCCAGTCACGCTTGATCTTGGCGATTCGGCGAGGATTGTCGCCATCCCGACGAGTCTGACGTTCAGTGCTCCCGAAGGGGGAATCAATCCGGCGGGTCAACCCTTTGCGGTTGCAAACGGCGGCGGCGGCATTTTGCCCTATCAGATCAGCAGTGACCAGCCTTGGCTTGCGCTGCGCCCAGTGAGCGGCGATGCAACGCTAGGGCCGGTTGAGCACGAGGCACGCGTTAACATTCAGAACATTCCGCAGGGAGAATACCGCGGCAATCTCACGATATCGGCTGACAGCGCTTCCAACGGTCCGCTACTAATTCCGGTAACTCTGAAGATCGGTCCACCAAGTTCGGTGTTTGCATTGCCGACCCGACTTGATTTCGTCGCGACCGCCGGCATCCCGCTTCGAGAAAAACGCGTTGTGAGCATCGTCAACGCTCCGTTGCTCCCGGGAATTTGGCTGGCCGAAGTGGTGCAGCCGGACGCCACCTGGCTCAATATCTCGGCCCAAAGTGGCACGATTCCAGGCCAGCTCATCGTCGGCGTCGATACCTCCGGACTCGGCGCGGATCTCTTAGACGCTGAGATCAAACTGACGTCTGTGAATACGCAGGCACTAAACGAAAAGGGCGCGCGCAAAGATCAGACTCCGGCGGAACTAACGATTCCAGTTCGCCTATCGATACTCAACCAGGGGCCAGTGTTGGGCGCGAGCCCAGCGGCGTTACTGTTCAAGATGGTCGACGGTGGCCCCACATTGGCCGATCAAATTCTGAACATCGAGAACTTCGGCGGCCCCGTGCTTAATTGGACCGCAACGATCGAAACCGAGAACGGGATCAGTTGGCTGGGGTTGATGCGCGACAGCGGCACCGCGCCGACAGCGAACGTTGTCACGGTAAACTCGGCCGGGCTAGGCAGCGGAGTGCACCAAGCGGCAATTAACATTTTGGCCGGCGCTCAGACGCTAACGGTGCCTGTGTCACTCGTCATTTCAGAAAGCAGCCCGTTGATCGAAGCCGATCGATCTGGAATTTACGTTGAAACGGTGCCCGACGCGGAGATCCCCAACATTGACCTCCGCATCGGCAACCGCGGCACAACGGGCAGTGCCTGGTCGCTACAGACGACTGGGTTCAGCGGTGGCTCGATTTTCCTCGCGCCGACTCCGCGCTTCGGCACGTCTGGTGGACCCGATGACGCCTCGTCGGTCGCTGTCCAAACCACTTCGTCTGGTTTCACCCCGGGCCTGCATGGTGGCCTGATCGAAGTCCGTTCAGCTTCCGACGACTCGCCTCGATATGTCTCGGCAATGCTGAATGTCTTACCTCAGACGCGTTCGCCGGCACGGACAGTAAGCCCCGGCGGTTTACTGTTTGTCCCGCCGGCCGCGTCACCGGCGCCACCATCTAAAACCTTGCGCGTCTGGAGAAACGAGCCCGGCGCAACCAGTTTTCAGGCGAGTGTCGACACTTCGGATGGCGCCGATTGGCTGCAGGTTTCGCCGACGGTCGGGTCGACGAATACCGGAGGCCGCGTAGAGTTACAAGTATCGGTCGATTCTTCGGTAGTGAGCACTGGATTGGAGAGAGGCCTCGTCTCGATTTCGTTCGGCGACGGCAGTGTTTATTCGGCGTTTGTGACACTCGTCGTGCCCGAAGGCGGTGTATTCGGCTGCACTTCGAGTCGCATCGTTGTTGCACCGCTGGAGCCGTCGCTCAACTACCAAGGCGTTGGGACCAGGCCGCTGCATATTGCTGCTCGTCTAGTCGATAGCTGTGGCAGAGCGCTCGACGACGGCGCCGTGCTGGCCACGTTCTCAAACAACGACCGCGCGCTTGCCCTGCAGCCACGGGGCAACGGGCTTTATTCGGCGACCTGGTCACCGCGCAATCCCACTGGGCAGGTGAGTATTATCCTCGACGGCCAGTCGGGAGTTTTCCACGACGAGGCGATCACGGTCGGCAGCATCACCGCCGGCAACCAACCGAGAGTCTCGCCCGGCGGGTTCGTGAACGGCGCTAGCTTCGCGGCGGGTGAGCCGTTGGCCCCGGGCGTCATTACAAGCGGATTTGGCATCAATCTTGCGACGGAGTCGACGGGCGCAACCGACGTCCCGTTACCGACGATACTTGGCACTACCAACGTCATCACGGCCGGCGCGGAGGCACCGCTCTACTTCTCAAGCGTCGGCCAGGTGAACTTGCAGTTCCCGACAGAGGTAGCCACAGGAATCACTGCGGAAGTTCTTGTCAGAAACCAGGGACTGTACTCGGTTCCTGAAGAGGTCTCGGTTGCGGCTGCCAGGCCGGGGCTATTTATCTCCTCAGGCCGGGTAATCGCGCAAAACGAAAGTTCCTCGTTGAACTCTCCTGAAAATGCAGCGCTACGAGGAGAGGCAATGGTCTTTTATTTGTCGGGCATCGGGGCGGTCAGTCCGTCTGTCGTGAGCGGTGCCGCTGCGCCTGCCGCCGAGCCGTTGGCGCGCGCTACGCTTCCGGTGGAGATTTCGATCGGTGGCGTTCCGGTGCAACCGTTCTTCGTCGGGCTGACGCCGGGCTTTGTCGGCTTGGCGCAAGCAAATGTCATACTTCCCCAATCTGTTCCGGTCGGTGCCGCTGTGCCCGTTACGATCACGATTGACGGCCAGCGCAGCAACTCTGGAACCGTCTCAATAGCTGAATAGGCGAGCGGGCGCCATGAAGCCGTCGCTGGCTAGGATTCGTTTGTATCCGATCAAATCTCTTGATCCACTGGAAGTCTACGAGGCTGCGGTTGCCGGTGGCGGCGGTCTCGTTGGCGATCGCGAATTCGCGTTTGTTGATAGCGACGGAAACTTCGCTACCGCCAAACGAATGGGTGAGCGGATTCAGCGGATACGCGCGGAGTTTCAGCGTGGGTCAGGGACCGTCCGGCTTTCAGCGGGGTCTGATGCCGCGGAGTTTTCTATTGCCGGTGAGCGCAAAGCTCTCGAAGATTGGATGAGCGCGCAGTTGGGTCGAAGTGTGAGCTTGCAGCAAAATGCTCGATTCGGTTTTCCCGATGACGAAATAGCTAGCGGTCCGACGGTCATCAGCACGGCGACGATCGACACCGTCGCCGCATGGTTTGACCTAGAGCCGGAAGAGATCCGTCGACGATTCCGGGCCAACATCGAGATCGAGGGCTTCGCGGCGTTTGAGGAAGATAGTCTATTTGGCCTTGAGGGTCAGGGTCGGAAATTCCGGATAGGTGATGTTGAGTTCGAGGGTATGAATCCGTGCGCTCGCTGTTCGGTCCCAGGACGCGACTCGTTAACCGGGGAACTGGCGGATCAGCATTTCGCGAAGAAGTTCGCGGAGCTACGGCAACGGCATCTTCCGAGTGGAATTGAACGTTCGGCATTCGATCACTTCTATCGCTTGTCGCTGAACACAAAGATCGCGTCCGACCAAGACGGGATGCGTGTGGCGGTTGGCGACGCCCTCGTTTCAAACACCCCGAATCAGCCCGTCTGACGGCGCGCGATACACTGATAAACCCTTCAGCCGGGCGTCGGGCATGAGAATTCTATTTATCGGTGACATTGTTGGCCGCCCCGGACGCAGAATCGTTCGGGAGAAACTGCAGCAGATTGTCGCCGACGAAGACGTCGACCTCGTAATCGTGAACTGCGAGAATTCCGCGGCGGGCTTTGGCGTCACTGTCGAAATCGCCGAAAGCCTGTTTCGACAGGGCGCCCACGTTCTTACATCGGGCAACCACATCTGGGACAAGAGGGATATCTTTGCGTATCTCGACCAGGAGCCAAGAATTCTGCGGCCCGCGAACTATCCGGACGCTCCCGGCTCGGGTGTGTATATTGGCCAAACTGATTCCGCTGAGCGCTACGCGGTAATCAACTTGCAGGGCCGTGTTTATATGCCGAGCATCGATTGCCCATTCCAGATTGCCGAGCGCTTGCTCGAAGAGATCGAGCCCGATATCAAGATCCGTTTCGTGGACTTTCATGCCGAGGTCACCAGTGAAAAGGTCGCTCTTGGTTGGCACCTTGACGGCCAGGTAAGTGCGGTTGTCGGTACGCACACGCACGTGCCGACGGCAGACGAGCGGGTGCTTCCGGGCGGGACCGCCTACATTACTGACGTCGGTATGACGGGACCGTTGAACTCGGTCATCGGCATGGACAAAGAGGCTTCAATTGCACGCTTCTTGAGCGGTCGCCCCGCGAGATTTCAGCCTTCGGCGGGCCCGGTTCGCCTCAACGCGGTCGTAGTGGACGTGGATGATTCGACGGGTCTGGCGCGCTCGATTCACAGGCATCGAGAAGATCTCGAGTTGTAGATCGCCGCCGCTATAATGCGGGCTGCGATGCCGGGTCGACCCGTAAATCTTAGAAAAACGCTCTTACGTAAGGCTGGCAAGGCGGTTGCTGATTTCGACATGATCCGCGACGGGGACCGTATTGCGGTTGGCGTTTCGGGCGGCAAAGACTCGCTGGCGCTGCTCGATGCGCTGCGATTCTTGCGCAAGCGCTCGCCCATCAAATTCGAACTGCAGGCGTTTACCGTCGAGCAGGGGAAATTCGTTCGCCCGGTCGAGCCGTTGCGCGAGTACGTGGCTGAGCGCGGCGTCGAATGGACTTATTACCGCGACAAACCGTCGTTTCGATTGATCGATGAGCAGCCCGACCATGGCTGCGATCTCTGCAGCCGCTACCGGCGCCGTGCTGTCCACGAGATTGCCGCTGAGCTTGACTGCAAAGTCGTTGCCCTGGGGCACACCGCGGATGACTTTTTCCGAATCGCTACTTCGCAATACGCTCTTCACGGGCCGCCTCAGCGCACTACCGGCGGTGACGAATTCACGGTCCGGCGATGTCCGCCTCATTCGGCCGCTGGTGTATGTTTCGGAAGAGATTACGCAGGCCTACGCCGAGCAGAATCAGCTCCCTATCACACCATGGGTTTATTCTTTCAAGACCGGCACGGTTCGCGAAACCTTGCGAGGGATGCTCGCTCAACTCAAGCGGGAAAACTCTCATGTCATGGAAAACATGCTCGCGGCAATGGGGCGTATCAACACCGAGCGCCTGCTAGACCGACGCTTTCTTGGCGGGGCGGGTGGCACTCCAATTCAGGAGCCCGTTGCTGCACTAGAGCCATACAATTTGCCGATTCTGCAATCTAGCTGTAACGATTCTGTCATTGAATATTAACCGGGCTGAGATTGCTGAGGCCAGGCCGGTGTCGATACGATAGGATTGTCCGTTAAGCCTAGAGCAGGCCCGCACCCCCACAGTCTTATCTGACGGCAAACGTGGCGTACCTATGAGTTCCAAATCGGTCCAACCTGAGGGGACCGCTCAGTCGGACCTGACGGCAAACGTGCTGCGCGCCGCGGCCGTCGTCGCTTTACTGTTCGTTTTCCTGATGGGCGTTCGGGGGTTGGGTGACGGTTTTACGTTGCTCGGCAAAGACCTGCTGGATTCCTTTTTCAAAGCGACATCGAACCCATTCGTCGGATTGATGGTCGGGTTGTTGGCTACGACGTTGATGCAGAGCTCGTCGGTGACGACCTCAATGATCGTCGCCCTCGTCGCCGCTCCCGAGAATCCACTGCCGGTGGTGAATGCCGTGCCGATGATCATGGGCGCGAACATTGGTACGACGGTAACGAACACGATCGTCTCGCTGGCACATATGGGCCGCCCCGATGAGTTTCGGCGGGCGTTCTCAGTGGCGACCTGCCATGATTTTTTTAACTTTATCGCCGTGATCGTTTTGCTTCCGATCGAGATCGCGACAGGGTTTCTAAGCAAGACGGCAGCGATGTTCGCCGGCGGCCTGGCCAATAGCGGAGCTGGGCTGAAACTCGATAACCCTCTCAAGACGGCGCTCAAAGCGGCGTTGGCTCCGATTCAAAGCGTGCTCAACTCGCTCACTGATTCGGAACTCACCCAGGGTTTGTTGTTGATCATGGTGAGCGGCGTGTTGATTTTCGCGGCTTTGCTACAGATCGTCAGGGTGATGCGCGCGGCCATGCTCGCCAGAGCTGAATCTTCAATCGAAAGAGCACTTGGCCGATCCGCCATTTTGGCTATGGCTGTCGGGGTTCTAGTAACGGGAATGGTGCAGTCGAGCTCAATTACAACCTCGCTACTTGTACCACTGGCTGGAGCGGGCTTTCTAACGTTGGAGCAGGCGTTTCCGGTTACTCTTGGCGCGAACATCGGAACGACTCTCACCGCACTGATGGCGTCGCTTGCAGTCTCGGGCCCCAATGCCGAAGCCGGGGTCGCGATCGCGCTCACTCATTTGATGTTTAATTTGGCCGGCACGGTCTTGATCTACCCCGTCGCGGCTGTTCGACAGTTGCCGCTTACCGCGGCCCGCAAGCTGGCCGACGTCGCGGTTGATTCCAAGGCGCTCGCGATTCTTTATGTTGTCTTACTGTTTTACGCGCTGCCCGCGTTCATCGCGTTTATCACCTAGTGTAGTGCGTCAATCAGATTGAACCTTAAGAAGAGCGGCTTTGCCGCGCTTGACCTTCTCAAGGGTGTCGGAAGCGGTAGCAGTCCAGATGAAGGGCTTGGGCTGCTGATTGTGTCGAGCGATGTAGTCTTCGATGGCGGTGGTGAGTTCGCCGACGCTACGAAAGACACCGTGGCGGATGCGCTTATCGGTGAGGTCTCGGAAGAACCTCTCCACCATGTTCAGCCACGACGCTGAGGTGGGCGTGAAATGGACGTGGAAGCGTTTATTGCGCTGCAGCCAGCGTTTCACCGTGGCGTGTTTGTGAGTGGCATAGTTGTCCACGATCAAATGGATCTGCTTGTCCTTGGGGGTCTGGTTTTCAAGCAAGCGCAAGAAGCGCAGCCATTCTTGGTGGCGGTGCTTGGGCATGCAGGTTCCGATCACCGAGCCGTCGAGCGTGTTGAGCGCGGCGAACAAGGTGGTTGTGCCGTTGCGTTTGTAGTCGTGGGTCATGGTCCGGCCGCGTCCCTTTTTCAGGGGCAGGCCGGGCTGGGTGCGGTCGAGGGCTTGAATCTGTGACTTCTCGTCGAGGCAAAGAACGAGGGCATGCTCGGGCGGGTTGAGATAAAGTCCGATGATGTCGTCGAGTTTTTCGGCGAAGCGCGGGTCGTTGCTGAGTTTGAAGGTCTTGACGCGATGCGGCTTGAGGCCGTGGGCGCGCCAAATGCGACCCACGGTGGAGGCGCTGACGCCGACCGCGGCGGCCATCGTGCGGCGGCTCCAATGGGTGGCGTTGGCTGGCGTTTCGCGGGTCGTCTTGTGGATGATCTGTTGCACTGTTGGGGAGCAGATGGCGGGCTTACGGCCGGGCCGCGGGGCGTCCTTTTCGATGCCGGCGACGCCGGATTCAAGAAAACGGCTTCGCCAGCGCGCCACCAACTGACGCGAGACCGACAGCTGCGCGGCAATCCGTTTGTTCTCAAGACCGTCGGCGGCGAGCACGATGATCCTGGCTCGCAACGCCAGACGAACAGCGACCCGACGACCGTTCGCGTAGCGCTCCAACTGCCTACGCTGCTCCTGCGTCAATGGGACTGGCTCTGCTCTTCGCATCCGTGTGCCTTCTACTAGTAAAGGCGACACGAAGATACTATAAGTTACATTATTTATGGCGCACTACACTAGCGAGCAAGCGGCGCGCTGCGTCCGGACTGTACGTACTCTTCCAACTTCGCCTTGAGTTCGTCGACTATCTCCGGCTCGTCGAAATATAGATTTGTCGTTTCGCCCGGGTCGTCGGCGAGGTTATAGAGTTGCCCGGGCGCATCGGGGGCGCTGTCTTCGAGGGCAAACGGTACGAGGTGTTCACGGCTGTAGTCGTTGCCGCCCGAGCCCTGATGATGGAGGTATTTCCAAGGTCCCCTCCGAATCGCAAGTTCTAGTCGAATCGTTTGGTGCAGTGTGTATTCGCGAATCGGCGTCGCGCTCGTTTCAGCGGTAAGCACTTTAAGGAAGTCGTAGCTATCCTCGGCCGTCGACTCGGGCAGGTTGAAGCCAACTAAAGAGGCAACCGTTGACATCACATCAGTGAGGCAAAAAGTCTGGTCGGTTGTGCTGCCGGGTGCAATCTTGCCAGGCCAACGGGCGATCATCGGGACGCGATGCCCACCCTCCCATTGATCGCGTTTTACGCCGCGCCATGGACGCGCGCCATCGTGGCCGTGATCGTTCCGCATGTAGTAAGCCGACGTCACCTCCGGTCCGTTGTCACTTGAAAACATGACGAGCGTGTTCTCGGCCAGCCCTAGTTCGTCGAGGGTTGTCAGCAGTTGGCCGACAACATGATCCATCTCAAAAATAAAGTCGCCGTGCGGACCGGCGTCGGTCTTTCCCTTGAATACATCAGCCGGGAACGACGGCAGATGGACTGCCTGCATCGAGTGAAACAGGAAGAACGGTTTGCGAGGTGAGTTAGCTGCGTGGTCCGTCAGAAACTCGATGCTTTTTTCCAAGAAGACCAGATCGACTTCTTCGACGTCATAGTCGGGCGCGACCATGCCGGGGCGATTGTCGTTGGCGTATGGGTGTTTTGGCAACGGCCCCCGATCGAGCACCGCTTCAGGCGGTACGGGAACGCGGTCGCCGTCGATCCAGGCGTAGAGCCAGTCAGTGGTCGGGCAGGCAACCGTTCCAAAGAATCGGTCGAAGCCGCGGTGAATCGGTCCATCGGGGATCGGCCTCGAGAAATCGACAAGGCGCACGCGCTCAACGCCGGCTGCCGAGCGCTCGGCGCGAGTTTCCGCGGGCAGCTCAATTTCGTAGACCGGCGTTCCGTCCACTGTTTGGAAGGTCATCCCAATGTGCCACTTGCCCGTGAGCGCGGTTGCATAGCCCGACTGGCGCAGCATTTCCGGAAGCGTCAGACGCCCCTCGTCGATAAGCGCCGGGCCCTCAACGCCGGTGAAGACACCGGCCATGCCGGTACGAAATTCCATGCGCCCGGTCATGATGCTGTAACGCGTCGGAGTGCAGACGGTCGACGGACTGTGCGCGTCGGTGAAGCGCATGCCTTCCGACGCCAGCCGGTCAAGATTCGGGGTGGGAACTTTCGACTCGGGATTGTAGACGCCGACATCGCCGTAACCAAGGTCGTCGGCCAGTATGAATAGGATATTGGGGTGCTCGGGCGGCGTAGGCGTTGGCTCGATGCCACACGACGCAAGCGCTAACGCCGCTAACACCACCACGCCCGAACGGCTCGCCAATCTGTGAGCCGTTCTTTCCGCGCCACGGCCTGGAAGCCCGTAGTAATCGCTGGGCATCAACACTGAACCCGCTGCCTCAATCGCCACGGGCTCATGCCACGGTCGGCGGGGTGTCAACTACCTCTTCAAGATCCGGGTCGAAGTACAGAATCTTCCCTTGCCTGAAAGCCATTACGCTCATCGAGATCGTCACCTGCGCTCGGTAGGCGGTATCAGCGTCAAGGTTCGGTTTGGCCCGCGTTCGAACGCACTCTAGGAAATTCTTCATATGGGCATCACGACCCTTGTCCTCGACCTTGATCTGAACCGATTCCGTACCGTACTTCCTAACGAAAGCTTCCTTGTAGATCGGCTCGGCTTCGACGGTGATGTAGTCGGTCCTACCCTCGAATCGGCCGTGCTCGACCATAATGATCGTTCCCTCGTGGCCGCGAATGAGCCCCGGGATATGGTGCGAGTTCGCCATTGACGAGCTGAGGATCAGCGAGTGGCCCTTGGCAAAGTCGGCCATCAAGTTGAAGGTATCGGGCACCTCGCGATCGCCCGGCGCGTTGAACACGTACTTGCCGCCCGTCGCGGTGACGCGGTAGGGGAACTGCGGCTCGCCCCAACAGATATTCAACGGCGCGACGACGTGGTAGAAAAGGTCGGTCGCGATGCCGCCGGAGTAATCCCAAAACTTGCGGAAACGGAAAAACCGGTGCGGCTCCCACTCCCGTTTCTGTGACGGACCCTGCCACATGTCCCAGTCAATGTAGTTAACGCCCTGTCCGTGCGGGCCGGCGTCGGGTTCAATCTGCCAACCACCGCGGCGCTCCGGAGTCCAATTCCATTCGCCTCGAAACGAATTGCGGTGGTAGGAACCCTGGCTTGAAATCAGCTTACCGATCATGCCGTCGGAAAGGGCCTTGCGGGCCTTCCGCCACTGGTCGGCGGAGGTCGTTTGCGAACCGACTTGCAGGACGCCGCCGGTCTCTTTGACCTTTGCCGCGACGGCTTTCGCCTCCTCGATCGTGTGGGTCATCGGCTTTTCGAGGTAGACGTCTTTGCCCGCATCGAGCGCTGCGATGGCCATCGTCCCATGCCAGTGATCGGGGGTTGCGACGACCACGGCGTCGATGTCAGGACGCGCAATGATTTCCCGGTAATCCAGCGTGGAAAACTCGGCCTTTGTATTTTCCTGGGCGAGCCGTTTACGCTTTTCGTAGACGTCGCACACAGCGTTGATCCTAAAGTTCTGCCCGCCCTCGATCATCGAAAGCATCAGTCGCTGCAAGCTGCTGCCGCGCCCTCCAACGCCGATCTGGGCGACGCTGATGCGATCGTTCGCCCCGACCACGCGTTTGCGCGATGCGGCGGTTTGGCTCGCGGCAGGTCTTGCGGCTAGCAGACCAGCCGCCGCCGCGCCCCCGGAAAGGAAAGTACGGCGGTTGAGCTTTGTGCGGGAAGACATGGATTTCACCATCGAGAATTCTATCAGAGGCGGGCGCGTGCCATTGGAAGGCTGATGGCAATTCGCACTAAAGGTCTGTCGCGGCCGGCAGCCCGAAGGCTGTCTTCGCAGCACGAACCGCCGACACAATCGCCTGCGCAAATACGTC
This sequence comes from Bryobacterales bacterium, assembly GCA_965247305.1. GTDB lineage: Bacteria > Acidobacteriota > Terriglobia > Bryobacterales > UBA6623 > CATQHP01. The sequence continues at coordinate 8,270,392 of OZ252030.1, forward strand.
CGCCGCAACCGCCCCAATCATTCCCGTCAGCCTCGCGTCCGCTCTTAATCCCCCGGTCCCCAAGGCAAAAATCGTGTCTCCATCCGACGGCATGTGCGACGGACGAATCGCGCGCGCCAGGCCGTCGTGAGCCATTTGGGCAACCTTGGTCGCCTCGGCCTTCGTCCATGTGACGTTGGCCGCGACGACGCCGATGGTGGTGTTCTGGCCAGGCTCTCCCGCCAACGGCTCTCCTGACCGAAGCCATTTCGCCGCATCGACGAATCCAGTCCCATCCTCCGTCCGCGCACCCGCGATTATCGCGCCATTTTCGGGGTCAACCACATCTCCTACCGCGTTGACCGCGGCCAATGCGGCAACGACGAGATCATTTGGCAACTCAATCGCCGCGCTACCAAGGCCACCCTTCATCGCCCGTTTGAGACCGTGCAACTTCCCGACGGCAGCGCCGGCTCCTGCTCCAATGTTTCCCATGGCGACTGGATTGTTGGACGCGGTCTTCGCAGCCAAGAACCCCGACTCTGCCGTCGGCCGAACCGTGGAATCACCAACCCCTAGATCAAACAAGATCGCGCCGGAAACGATCGGAATCACGCTCCCCCCGAACGAGTAGCCGATGCCCTCGCCCTCGAGGTAACGCATCACGCCGTCGGCTGTAACCAAACCAAATGCGGAGCCACCTGATAGAGCCACCGCGTGGATCTTGTCGACGGACATCTCGGGCTTGAGAAGCTCCGTTTCGCGAGTACCCGGCGCGCCTCCGCGAACATCAACCCCCGCGACAGCGCCTTTTTCAGCAAGAATGACCGTGCAGCCAGTCGAACCGGACTCATGTGTCCAGTGGCCGACCTTGATGCCGGGCACGGCGGTGAGTGTTTCGGCCATGTTTTCCCCTTGCGCGGCAGACGGCAGCGCGCCCAGTCCGATCAGGCTCGAGACTGCGAAACGCCTGGTCACGGCAACGCTCACACCTTTGCCCCAAGCCATTCCAACTGAACCGCGCCGCCGGCAGCGAGTTCCAAGATCTCCGGGTCGCCTGTCACCAAAGCAGCTTCGTGCCGAACGCCGAGTTCGACCAAAAAACCGTCGGCGTACGAGATCTTTGATTTTGCTTTCCACGACGCCGCTGCCAGGATCGAGTTCTTTGTAGGAGTATCCAGCGTCAGCCCCATTCCCTGTAGAGTCTGTGTGAATCGACGGGCTGTGTCGACTCCGGTACGACGTTCCATTTGATAGAAAACTTCGCCAACTTGAATCCAACTCATACCGCCCCAGGCACTGCCTGATTGCACACGAGATAAGAGTCGCTCAACCGCTTTCCGCGATGACTTCTCGCGCTGCAACCAAGCGAGAATTGCCCACGAATCGAAGACGTAGCGCTTCAATCCCGATTTCTCTCCCACTCGCGATCAGCCATCAAGCTACCCAGGAGATCAATACCCTTCATGCTTCCGCCCCAACGCCGCCAGTCCTCCGGATCGGACTTTTCTAGGACCACTCGATCGCCCTCTACCGAGATTTGCAGGTCAGCACCCTGGTCCAGTTTCAACTGCTCGCGTATTGGCTTCGGGATAACGATCTGTCCCTTCGATGAAACTCGAACCGTCATTTGTGGCTCATCTTACCATGCGGTAAGACTTGCGCACCCGCTATAATCGTCGCCTGAGATGAACCTACCGAAGCTAGTTCGTATCCGCCAAAACCTTCCCGATCGCGGACTTGCCGATGTTTCGCAAGCGGTCCGCGAAGAAATGGAATCCGCCGCTTGGACCCTCGCTGTCAAGCCAGGCAGCCGCATCGCGGTCGGCGTCGGTAGCCGCGGCATTTCGAACATGGACACCATCGCTAAAGCCGTCATCGATTTTTGGAAATCACGCGACGTCAAACCGTTCATCATTCCCGTAATGGGTAGCCACGGCGGTGGTACGCCGGAGGGGCAGCGTTCCGTCCTAGAGCACTACGGCATCACTGAGGAGACGATGGGCGCGCCCGTCGTCAGTTCACTAGATGTCGTCAAGATCGGCCAAACGCCTGAAGGCATCGATGTCTCCATGGACAAGGAGGCTTTCGACGCCGATGGCGTGATGCTCTGCGGCCGCGTCAAGTGGCACACCGGCTTCGAGGGGAAACTCGAGAGCGGGGTCCACAAAATGATGTCGATCGGCCTCGGCAAGTGGGAAGGCGCCAAGCGCTATCACACTTGGGCAGTGCGGCTTGGCCTTGAAGAAGTCTTCCGCAAAGTGGGCAGAGTGATGCTCGGGACCGGTAAGATGCTTGGCGGGCTGGCGATTCTCGAGGATGCGCACCACAACACCGCGGAAGTCCATGCCCTGGGCGCCGATGGCATCGCCTCCCGCGAGGAGGAACTGCTCGCTCGAGTGAAGTCTTGGAAGGCCGACATCCCAGTCAAGGACGTCGATTTACTTATCGTCGACGAGATTGGCAAGAACATCTCGGGCTCCGGGATGGACACCAAAGTGATCAACCGTTCGTGGATGGGCCGCAATTGTTGGCCGGGGCTGCCCAACATTCAGCGCGTATATGCCCGCAGCCTGACTCCCCACGGTGGAGGCAACGCCGTCGGAATAGGCCTCTGTGATGTGATCCACGACCGGCTCTTCAACGAGGTCGATTTCAACAAGACCTGGATCAACTCGTTCACGGCGTCGAGCACGATCGGCGCCATGTGCCCGCCGCACTTCCCGACGGACCGCGAATGCATGACAAAGATCCTTGGTACGTGCGGTCGCTTGGACCTCAGCGAATGTACGATCGCCTGGATTCGCAACACCATGGAGCTGACCGAGATGCTGGTCAGCGAGAATTTGCTCCCCGAGATGAGGGCGAATCCACAGATCGAAATTGCCGCCGACCCAACTGGAATCGTATTTGGCCGTTCCGATGACCTCGTCGGCGGTTTCGTTCGGGAACTGGAATCGGCAGCATAGCTAGCGGCAACCGTTAGCCTGCTAGAATTGCCAGCCCTGATCGAACCCGCTAAACTGTAAAATGGTTTCGTCCGCCGCCATGGAAACGACCAAAACCGAGCCAATGTCACGGCTCGAAGCCCTGGCCCTCATCGCGGGTGATCTCAAGCGAGTTGAGAAGGCTATCGGTACGGACACGATCTGCTCCGTCGACGCCATAACCGCGATCAGCCAACACTTGCAATCGAGTGGCGGAAAACGCTTGCGTCCCGCTCTGTTGCTGCTTTCCGCGGGGGCTTGCGGGGCTAACCGCGACGCTCCGATCCGCATGGGCGCGGTGATGGAGATCATTCATACGGCGACGTTGGTCCATGACGACGTCATTGACGAGGCCGAAGTTCGCCGTGGGCGCGCCTCGACCAATCAGAAGTTTGGCAATCAGATTAGCGTTCTCGCCGGCGACTGGCTCTACATGCAGGCCTTCAACCTGGCGGTACAAGAGCGCAACTTCTATATTCTCGACTTGCTGATCGACCTCACGCAGATGATGGTCGAGGGCGAACTTTTGCAGTCGGAGATGATTGGCCGTGTCAACATCACCGAGCAGCAATACCAGGATCTGATTCACCGCAAGACTGCCTGTCTGTTCTCGGTGTGCACACGGCTGGGGGCGATCCTCGCTGAGAAAGGCGAGGACGTCGAACAGCGACTGCGCGACTACGGCTGGAACCTCGGCATGGCTTTTCAACTGATTGATGACGTACTCGATTTCAAGGCGAGCGAGGCGGTCTTGGGCAAGCCCGTTGGCAACGATTTGAAAGAGGGCAAGGTGACGCTGCCGCTGATCCTGGCGCTGAAGTCGTGCAGCAACGCCGAGCGCGCCGAGATCGAGACGGTTGTTAGTGAAGGCGGATATCAGGCCGTACCATCGGCTCGCGTGCTCGAAATCGCCACCAAGTACGGAGCGATCGACGAGGTCCGGCGCCGCGCGGTCGAGTACTGCGAGGTGGCCGTCGATAGTCTTAGTGTGCTGCCTGACACCCCCCATAAGCGCGCCCTCGCGTCCGCCACCGACTGGATCGTAGACCGCCAGAGTTAGCCCGCAATTCTCGCAATTTGACGGCGAACGCAGGCGGTAGCTGCGCCACCACTCCGTTGCGCGCGCGAGCGCTCGCAGGCGCGGCTCCCGTTGAGGCCTGTTTCCCCATCTAGTCGCGTTGCTTGTACAACCCTCACTTCGCGGTTCTAGGATAAGGCCCGTGTCACGGGATTTTTGGGCTGAGCTGCCCGGGCACAGCTTGGCCGTCAATTCGAAATGTCCGGATTTGTCCGGATTTGTCCGGATTTGGCTGGTTTTCGCTAAAAATCGCCGGCCGGAGCGACCCGCCAGACTAACCATTTGAATTCCGTCGAACTCCACATAGCGGAACGAGGAACTCCTCGCGCGCTCATGCAAGCCGATCCCCAGTCCTGTCGTGAAAGCCGCCCGTTGGCCGGATTTGGCAGGGTTTTCTGTAAATTTCGAGCCTCCTTGCAGGGGTTTCCGCACCCTCCAGGTATAGTGTAAGGCCCGTGTGTCCAGTTTTCGGTTTACCGTATCGCTAGGTTGCTGATTGCAAAGGCAAAAGAAATTTCAAAATCGCGGGACGGCCGTTTGGGCGGGTTTCGTCTTGGCCGTTGCGAGACTCAATCGCCCTGTTTTATGAGCATCGAGATCGCTAGTGTAGTGCGTCAATCAGATTGAACCTTAAGAAGAGCGGCTTTGCCGCGCTTGACCTTCTCAAGGGTGTCGGAAGCGGTAGCAGTCCAGATGAAGGGCTTGGGCTGCTGATTGTGTCGAGCGATGTAGTCTTCGATGGCGGTGGTGAGTTCGCCGACGCTACGAAAGACACCGTGGCGGATGCGCTTATCGGTGAGGTCTCGGAAGAACCTCTCCACCATGTTCAGCCACGACGCTGAGGTGGGCGTGAAATGGACGTGGAAGCGTTTATTGCGCTGCAGCCAGCGTTTCACCGTGGCGTGTTTGTGAGTGGCATAGTTGTCCACGATCAAATGGATCTGCTTGTCCTTGGGGGTCTGGTTTTCAAGCAAGCGCAAGAAGCGCAGCCATTCTTGGTGGCGGTGCTTGGGCATGCAGGTTCCGATCACCGAGCCGTCGAGCGTGTTGAGCGCGGCGAACAAGGTGGTTGTGCCGTTGCGTTTGTAGTCGTGGGTCATGGTCCGGCCGCGTCCCTTTTTCAGGGGCAGGCCGGGCTGGGTGCGGTCGAGGGCTTGAATCTGTGACTTCTCGTCGAGGCAAAGAACGAGGGCATGCTCGGGCGGGTTGAGATAAAGTCCGATGATGTCGTCGAGTTTTTCGGCGAAGCGCGGGTCGTTGCTGAGTTTGAAGGTCTTGACGCGATGCGGCTTGAGGCCGTGGGCGCGCCAAATGCGACCCACGGTGGAGGCGCTGACGCCGACCGCGGCGGCCATCGTGCGGCGGCTCCAATGGGTGGCGTTGGCTGGCGTTTCGCGGGTCGTCTTGTGGATGATCTGTTGCACTGTTGGGGAGCAGATGGCGGGCTTACGGCCGGGCCGCGGGGCGTCCTTTTCGATGCCGGCGACGCCGGATTCAAGAAAACGGCTTCGCCAGCGCGCCACCAACTGACGCGAGACCGACAGCTGCGCGGCAATCCGTTTGTTCTCAAGACCGTCGGCGGCGAGCACGATGATCCTGGCTCGCAACGCCAGACGAACAGCGACCCGACGACCGTTCGCGTAGCGCTCCAACTGCCTACGCTGCTCCTGCGTCAATGGGACTGGCTCTGCTCTTCGCATCCGTGTGCCTTCTACTAGTAAAGGCGACACGAAGATACTATAAGTTACATTATTTATGGCGCACTACACTAGGAAACGCGAATTCAAACGGTTTCGCGGGGCTACGTGACGGTCGCGTTGCAAAAGGGGACCGAGCAGGACAAGACTCGGCTAACACCCTTGTCTACAGTACGATAGGCTTGAGTGCACGACATCGCACGGCGATCTGCGATCCACGAAGTCCTTTGAAATCAACACAACTGTGAATTCGGGTGCCGTCCCCTTTGGTCGCCTACGTACCATTGGAGGCGGATGCTGCTCTAGGCTTCGGTCCGGGCTTGGCGCGGCGAAGGCGGCGGCTGAGGCGCTTTTCGAGGCTGCTGACGAACGCGGCGGAGCCGTATGGGCGGCCGCCGAGCAGGGCTCGCCTCAGGTCTTGACCTGCGCGGCGCCCGTGGATGGCGCTTGCCAGGCGCTCTTTCCAGTCGTGATCGATATCGAGTTCAGACCAGGCAAACGGGTCGATTAGATTGGCGGAATCGCGATTGGTGATGTGCGCTTTTGCGGACGACCATTGGTGCTGTTCGGCTTCAGCGACGAGGCGGGCGCGGACGGGGTGAGGTCGATGTAGAGCAGGGCGTCTACGAGGTGGTCGGGGCCGAGCGGGGCGGAGTAGAAGCGGCTCTGCCAGAGGTGTCCGCTGCGTCGGCCAGTGCGGTTGAAGTGCTGGGCATAGATGAAGTGGGTTTGTCCGATGGCCCGCGCCAGAGAATATTCGTGTTTGGGGACGGCGACGAGATGGACGTGATTGGCCATGAGGCAGTAGCCGAGGATGCTCATGCCGTGGTCGCGGGCCCTGCGGCGGAGGGTATTGAGGTAGAAAAGCCGATCGGCGTCGGAGCGGGAGACGGTCTGGCGGTTGTTGCCGCGTTGGGTGATGTGATGCGGTTCGCCGACCGCCTCCACCCTTGATTGGCGGGACATTTTGCTCGGGTTACGAGACTATTTTATGAACCTGTCCCTTATTTCCTGGTCTCACCAACCGTGCGCATTCCACTCTGGAATGCGCGCGTATCGTGAGACCACGAAACAGGGGACGGGAGGGCACTGCCCCCCCTTGGGCCTACGATTGTGGGTTCGTTGTCGCGGTGATCGCAATCTTACGATTGCGGCTCTGTTGTTTCGGATTGATGTTGCGTAGGCAGGGGCGCGGGCGTTTACGTTTTGGGTCACGTCAGTTGCTGAACTGACTCAACCATTTTTCGAAACTTGCTTCGAGTTGGGCGATCAGCTTAGGCTGTTCGCTCGCTAGGTTGTTGGTCTCCGCAACGTCCGCTGCGACGTCGAACAGTTGAAACGGCTTATCGGGTGCCGCGCGCAGAAGTTTGTGGCGTCCGTTGCGAACGGCGCTGTAGCCTCGGTAGTGCCAGAAGATTGATCGCGACGGAGTCCGTTGCTCGCCGGCCCAAACCGAGCCGACGTCGACGCCGTCAAGTTTCGCGGCCGCCGGAACCTTTCCACCGCCGGCGGCGACCAGCGTCGGCAAGATGTCGAGACTGATGGACGGTTCGCTGACAATCGACCCGGCGCGGATCTTACCTGGGTGGCGTACCATCGCCGCTACCCGAATGCCGCCCTCCCACAACGTATTGCCGCCTTCGCGCAACGGCTCGTTTGTCGCTACTTCGAGACCGGTGCCTGCCCGCATGAACGCGCCGTTGTCTGAGTAAAAAATCACAATCGTGTTCGAGGCCAGGTCAAGAGCATCGAGTTGCGCCAACACTCGTCCGACGCCATCGTCTAGTGCGGTCACCGTCGCCTGATATCGCTTCCGTTCGTCCATCGTGTCGGGACGGTAGCCGTATTGAAAAAAGAAGCGGGGTGGCGCCTGCCAGATGTTTGGCTCATCCGGGCGCTTATTGCGGGCCTTGGGGTAGTGCACGGCGCTGAACAGTAGATAGACGAAGAACGGTTCGTTCTTGTGGCGGCGCATGAACTCGTTCGCCGCTTCAGCAAAAAGATCTGTCGAATACCCGGAAACATATGCGGGCTCGACGCCTCGGTAAAGATCGTGCTCGCCGGAATAGACGTGGGTGTAGTAGTCCGCATTGCCGCTTCGAATTCCCAAAAACTCATCGAAACCGCGCTCGGTTGGGCGGCTACCGGGAGCGAATCCGATATTCCACTTGCCGAAGCAGGCGGTCGCGTAACCGAGCGGCTTGAGGTAGGCGGAGATAAGCTTTTCACTGTGCGGAAGGCCGATGCCGCGCTGATTCTCTTCAACGTCGAGCTGGCGGTTGAGCCCGATTCGCTGAGGGTAGCGCCCGGTCAGCAGAGTGGCGCGGGACACGGTGCAGGTCGCCCCGGCCGTGTAGAAAGACGTCAATCGAGCGCCTTGGCCGGCAAGTCGATCAATGTTTGGCGTCAGATTGGCGCGGTTCCCGAAGCAGCCAAGATCGCCATAGCCGAGATTGTCGGCGGTGATCAGAAGAATGTTCGGCGGACGTTCCGCGGCGCGGACTTGCGCTGTCGCGAGTAGAAGAATTACTAGGGCGAAACCGGCGGTCGCTGACGTTCGCATGACAACCAGACTATATCAACGCTCGATGATTGTATGGGCTAGAGCACTTTCACCGAAGCCGTAGACTGCCGATAGTGGATGGTTACTGGCGAAGAAGAACGTCGACCCGGAGGTCGACGCGGCCCGCCAGAGGCGCGCGCCACGACTTAGAGCCCGCGTTGGCGGTGGTCTATAGCAGATCTGAAAATGCTCTAGAAGCCCTCGAGAAGCGCCGAGACTAGTGTTCTTGCCATCGATTGGCTAGCGCGCCGTAGCGCGGCGCCGCGCTCCTCGATAAAGGCGTCGGGGTCCGCGCTCACCTCGTAATTCTCGCGTTGTTCGAGATTAGGGTTTAGATACAGTGAACGGCCCTGCCGACGATCCCACAAGTCCACATGCACGCGCGTTATGGTCGTCACACTTGTTGCGCGACTTGTAACCGGATCGAAGTTTTGCGGGATCACGTCGAACGTGACAACCGTGCCTCGCAGCAGCGCGTCGGCATTGTTTTCGTCGCTAACGACGCTGTATCGAGTGCGGCTAATAAATTCTCGGACGACCGCCTGCGTCAGGTACTGCTCAATCTTGAATTCCGTCGTGGCGTTGGTGAAGGCCGGTATAGCAATCGTCTGAATGTTGTCGGGTAAGGTATCGGCCTTCCCCGCGAGGTGGTACCCGCACGATGTGCAAAACGCGAGCGCGCAGATCAGGGGCCAACGCACTCGCATCGTCATCGTCGAGACCATCAATTCAGTCTACGCGGGGGTTTCGGGAGTGGGTTCCGGCGGATCTTTGGCGTGAGCGAACGTTCGTCTCCAGAGCCCGCCGATGCGTGTCACGATGCCGCTAAGCACGAACGTGGCAGCCATCGTAAGAAGCACGGGCCTCGAGAAATTCCAAATCAGGAAGATCATCGTGGCGAAAAACACTACGCCGAGCGTCGGCTTCTGCATGAAGTTCATGTCTTTGAAGCTGCGGTAGCGCCAGCCCGAAATCATCAGCGCGCCCATGCACGCGATCAGAGCACACCACAACACGCCCCATGGCCACCACGATTCGATCGGATAGCCCGAGCGGACGTGGACGATCGCGGCGAGTAGGCCGGCCGCAGGCGGAATCGGTAATCCGACGAAATACTTTCTGTCGGGTCTGCCGGGGTTCTTTGGTCGAGGGTTTTTCTGGACATTGAAGCGGGCAAGCCGGGCCGCGCCGCAGGTCAAGAATAAGAACGTACAAAGATATCCAATTGGCCGCAGTAGCTCACCGAAGAGGAAGCCCTCTTCAACCGCGAGTCCGCGCATGCCCCAGGCAAACGCAAGGGCGGCAGGAGCGGCGCCGAAGGTAATGCAATCGGCCAGCGAATCGAGCTCAGCGCCAAACTCGCTCGTCGATTTCGTCATGCGCGCAATGCGTCCATCAAGGCCGTCGGTAAACACGGCGATCCCGATGGAAATAGCGGCAAAATCGAAGAATTGCGCGGCCTGCGCGGCTTCCGACGCCGGCAGGGCAATCGCCTGCAACGTCTTCATTAGGGTGTAGTACCCGCAAAACAACGTGCCAACCGTAAATAACGTCGGCAACGCGTATGACGGAGTGTCGGGTTTTCGTCTACGAATTCTCATCACGATGGCGAACCCGTTTTCGTGGCCAAGATTGAACTGCCTCCCGCCACGCGATCAGCGATGGAGACATTGATTTTCCACTCGGGACCCAAAAAAACGTCGGTTCGTGAGCCGAACTTAATCAGCCCGAAGCGTTCTCCTTTTGCAATTCGATCGCCGACCTTGTTATTGCATACGATGCGGCGGGCGATCAAGCCGGCGATTTGCCTGACCTCCACGGTGCTCTTGGTAGTTACGGGGCTGTTGTCGTTCTGTTCCTCAATAATGACGGTGTTTTGCTCATTGTTGGACGAGGCCAATTCCTTGTGAGCCATCAGGAAGCTGCCACGCTGATATTCGACTGACTTCACCGTACCGGCGATTGGCGAGCGGTTCACGTGAACGTCGAAAATGTTCAGAAAAATACTGATGCGGGTGCGGCCGTCAGCGACTTTTCGAATGTGAACCACCTTGCCGTCAGCGGGTGAAACGCACACAGGCCCGTCGGGGACGACCCGGTCGGGATCGCGAAAAAAGTAAAGACAAAAGGCCCCGAAGACGACAAACGGCGTGGCCGAGATGGGATGCATCAGGTAGGCGCCAACGATAGCGCCAGCGGCGCACCCTATCGCGTAATAGATGCCGTCTTTGACCATAGTGGCGCTAGCAGCCCGCGGCAAAAGTCAGGCGGGCCGCTAGGGTAAACGTCTATTGTGGCTGATCGGCGATTTGCCGGACCGGCTTACAAATGGCCGCTGTCAATCAAATGACGACTATAGCGGCACGCGCTAGATGCTCCCGGTGACCCCCTAACAGCCCGTGGTAAAAGTCACGCGGGCCGGGTTAGGCTTTTCTGGACTGGATTGCGCACTTGTGGCTAGTATCGTCGTGTTCATCCGTTCGTTTCATGTCGAGGTCGTCGAGCCACCTAACCCGTTGGGCGGCAGGCAATTGCGACCGTCGGCTTTGTCATTCGTCGGAGACGATCACCCGGATCGCCGTGCTCCTCAATCCGCGCCGAACGGTCACAATTGCCTGCCGCGCGACCCACGGGACTTTTACCACGGACTCCTAAGGAACACTTTACTGAGGAGCTTGGATGGGGACGAGTTCGAAGCCATAACTGCGGGCTCGAGATCTGAGGCGGTTCTCGTTTCGTTTGTGTTGGCGTTGTTGTTCTCTTGCGAAGACGGTTTCGTCATAGGCCTCGCCCGTCGTGACGAGGTGATAGATGATGCGCGCCAACTTGTGCGCGGTCGCCGTCGTTGCCGCCGGCGGTCCCAGTCGCGCGCGCATGCGGCGATGGTAGTCACCCAGATACGACTGGTCGCGAACGAGCGACTGCGATGCAATGCGCAAGGCGACGGCCAGCCGATTGTTCACCTTGCGCGTTCCACGCCGGATCACCTTGCCGCCCGTCACGTCGTTGTGCGGACAAAGCGCCGCCCACGAACTGAACGCCGCCGCGCTCGGAAACTTCGAGAAGTCAGTGCCGACTTCGGCGACCACCGCCTGAGCGCTCAGCGCTTGCAAACCCGGCACGGCCGTCAGGTCCGTCCCCAACACGCGATAGCAATGCGAGCGCAAGTCGAAGTGCGCCTGGTTCCCACGCCGATTGTGTCGCGCCGGCGCTAAGGGTTGTTCTTCAAGATCGACCTTCGCGGGCATGTCGGCAAAGCGCGCTTCGATCTGCTGATCGCAGGCCTCGATCAGTCGCTGGTAGTAACGATAGGTTTCCAACGCCTGCTGCAAGGTGAACAAATGCTCATCGCGATAATTCCCCGTCAGCGCCTTGGCGATCGTCGCCTCGGACGAGCGTACGCGCGGGTCGCGCAGCTTCGCCAAAACTACCGGGTCGCGTTCGCCTGCAAGAATGCTGTCGAGTATGCGCAGCCCACTCCGACCGCTGATGTCCGCGAGCACGTGGTGCAATTGCAGGTTCATTTGGTCGAGCGCTTTCTGCATGTGCTGCACGTGCGCGGCGGCGTAGCGCACCAGATTTTGGCGATGCCGCAGCAGCACCCGTAAGGCACAGATATCGCTCGCCGGACGAAAAGACGCGCGCAGCAGCCCGACCGCATGCAGGTACTGCAGCCATTGGCAATCGAGCACATCGCTCTTGCGTCCGGGCACGTTCTTGACGTGCCGAGCGTTGACCAAGCAGACCTCGAAGCCATGCTTCTCAAGGATGTCGAAGAGCGGAATCCAGTAGACCCCGGTCGACTCCATGGCGGCGGTCTTGACGCCGCACTCTTTGAGCCAAGCGGCGAGCCGCTCGAGGTCGACGGTGAATGTGGAAAAACAGCGAACGGGTTCGGGGTCGCGGTCGGGTGCAACGGCGACGTAGACTTCTGTAGCACCGATATCGATGCCGGCCGCGTCGTTACGGATCTTCGTGGGCGCGACCTGACGGGCGGGTTTTCTGCGATTGCGTTTGCGCATAGCGGGCTCCTCCTCCTAAGGTGAGGAGCGGGTCAGGGCGGCCCGGCCGTGCAAAGCTTGTAGTCTCCTAAACGGGATCGTCGCCAGGATGATCGGCGGCGTCACCACTCACAAGCGCACCGGACCGGCGGCCATGCTCTTAAGCGGGCTGCGAAATCGCACCATTGGCGCAACGGCCTCGAACTGCCGCCCTGCCCGTCCTCGTCGCCAACGCTAGCGCACTCCCTCTCGCCGTGTTCCTTCCCTCCAGGCCCCGGTCGCACCGCCGGGTCAGTCGCTCTTAAGTGACGCTAGCCGGGTGTTGATCTACGATATGCTGCATTTGGTCTTTAAGGTTGAGTTTCAGTTTCTTCAGACGGGCTTCTTCGGTTTGCTCTTCTTGGGAGGGGAATCGGCGTTCGCCAAGTTGGTTGAGGCGGCGCTCATAGTCGGCGTGCTGGTGCTTGAGTTTACGGAACTCCGGGTTCGATTCCATCAACTCGGCGGTTACTTTTACTGACTCGGGTATTTCCATCGGGTACGACCTCCTCCTGCGGGGTTGAAGATCCTACGGAGCCGCGCGGTAGCGCTCGAAAATGTTCGTGCTGTGGGGTACGGCGGCTGCCGTAGAGTGTGCGGATTTGTCATCCAGTGCGGATTTACTTTATCAAAGTTAGGAGCGCGTTGCAATGGGACTCTAGTACGCACTTCTCACCACCTGACGGCGAAAGCAGGCGATAGGTGCGCCACTATTTCGTTGCGCTCGATCGCCGTGCTCGACGTGCTGTCAAGTACGCCTCCGCGCGCCGACTGTCGCGCGCCTCGTAATGACGCACCTCTCACGAGCTTTCGCTCGCCACGTGGTGAGAAATGCGTACTGCTACTCAGGCGTCATGGGCTCAATGTCATGACTAAGGCGTTGTCCGGTGGGTTGGAGTAATAGGCGGTACGCCGGGACTCGACTGTAAATCCCAGGCGCTTGTAGAAACGCACGGCGGGCTCATTGCGCTCTCGTACCTCTAAGTGGATGGCGTCCGTGCGGCGGCCGACGGCGCTCACGAGGAGTGTGCCAACACCGGTCCGTCGTGATGCTTGAGCCACAGCTAGATTGAGGATCTCCTGCTCGCCGACAGTGTCAAGCGTGACCGCAAATCCAACGACCTCGTCTAAATGCACTGCCACGAGAATTGAGTATCGGCTGGCGGACTCAAGTAGTTTCTGGCGATACCAATCAGACGACCACTGCGAGGCTTCAGGTGCCGCTCGCTAGATGCGAACGATTGCGTCGAGATCCTCTGAAGTCGCCGATCTAAAAGTGGTCGCCAGGGCGGTCTGCAATCTATTGTCCTGACTCCAAACTTCGAGCAACTCCTAGAGCATTTTCAGCAAAAGTGCAGACCGAAAATCGAAATCTCCCATCGCAAACGGCGGGTCGGTAAGAACGTCGACCTAGAGGTCGACGCGGCCAGCCGGAGGCGCGCGCCACGGGCCTTCAGCAACTGCTTGCGAAGCTTCGTCGAGAATCGATCTACGGTCATCATCAAAATGCTCTAGATGCGGAAATACGGATTCGCGTGCCAGGGACTTTCCGTCCGCGGCTAGTTTGAAGCGACCAAGCTCTTGTCGTCTTTGAGAAGCTCCTTGGCCTTGGGCAGTAGCTTCACGGCCTCTTGTACGTCGGGGTCGAGTTCGTAATAAACCCGTTGGCCCTCTTCAATGTCATACGCCGAGTTGTAAACCTCGCGTTTGATGAATCGCTTCATGAACTCGACGTTCTCGATGAAGTCGGCCTGGTCGTACTCGACCTTTTCGTTGTTCAGAAATATCCGAAACTCTTCGATGACCGCATCAGATACTTCCCAACCGGTAGGCAGGTCGGGGTGTTCGCGAGTGTAGTCCTGTGCAAAGGTGCTAATCGTAAATTGCCTGATCAGCATCCACTGGAAATCGTTCGGGCGCCGCTCCTCGAGCGTGACATCAGGAGTGATGCCGCCGCCGGCAAACACTCGCCGGCCTTTATCGGTCAGGCGAACATCATCTTGATTGGGCTGAAATCCATCGCTGCATGGATTGCTGTAGTAGTCAATCATCGAAACGCCGTCGTAGCGGCGCTGGATCAGCCGGCCGCTAGGAGTGTAGTAGCGCGCCGTGGTTAAGGCCAATCCGGAGGTCTCCGAGAGCGGATAGACGGTTTGCACCAGACCCTTGCCGAAGGTGTTATGCCCCACGACTAACGCCCGGTCGTGATCTTGCATCGCACCGGCAACAATCTCCGACGCTGAAGCGGAGTTGCAGTTGACCAGCACTATCATCGGGAATTTCTTGCCGTTGTTGCCCTGGCGCACGTTGTAGCTGCGCTCTTTGGACGAGCGGCCATGGTGGGAGACGATCGTCTGGCCCTTTTCGAGAAAGCGATCTGAAACTCGAACGCCCTCGCTAAGCAAGCCACCGCGGTTTTCTCTGAGGTCGAGAATGATGCCGTTCAGATTGGCCGCGTCGAGTTTGCCGAGAGCCGCATCCAGCTCGCGACCGGTATTTTCGTTGAAGGTGTCGATCTTGATAAAGCCGACGCCCGGCTCAATCTGGAACGAGGTCGGTACGCTTGGCCGCGGGATCTCCGCTCTAATGACGGCGAACTCCAATTTCTTGTCAAGCCCGCGCCGCTCGATCCCGATCAGCACTTCCGTGTCGGCGGGGCCTCGTAAACGGTTCGCAACCTCGCCAACCGCCAACCCTTCGACGTCGAATTTGTCGACTTCAACAATCACGTCGCCCGGGCGAAGACCTGCCTTGTAAGCAGGCGTGCGTGGAAATGGAGCGATAACGATAGTTCCGCCATCGCGGTTGCCAATCTGCATGCCGACGCCGGCGTAACGACCCTTTTGGTCATCCCTTAGTTGCTTGAACGCATCGGGATCGAAAAACGACGAATGTGGATCGAGCGCTCGGAGCATGTGGGGGATGGCACCCTGATAAATCGCTTTGTTGGTATCGACTTCGTCCGCATAGTTGTCCTCGACGGCGGCCAACACTTTGGCGAATTGGCGCAGGCTGGCGTCGATCTGGTCGTTGCCTGGCTCGGAGGCGGCCATGGCTCCAGAGCTGCCGAGCGCAAGAACGAGAGCGAATGTGCCAGCTACGAGGCATCCTACGTAGAGCCAACGTCTGTTTGTTTTCATTGATTTAGGTCCCGCTGTTCGAGCGCCATCAGTATAGCAATAGGACATGGTCGTCCCCCGTGCTCCGTAGGACGCACGAAATTGGCCTATGGTTTGCATTTTTTGGACGAAATCACCGCCGCGGGACTATACTGAGGCGTAAGAGACACGCTATGAACAAGCAAGTGAAATTTGTCGCGATTATTGCCGTGATCATCGTTACGCTGGCCTGGATGGGGGTTAGCGGCGTTCAGCAAAGTGCGACTTACTACGTGACGATCGACGAACTCTTCGCGATGGATGATTCCGAAACCAAGCGAATTCGCGTAGGCGGCGATGTCGAGGTTGGTTCGATTGTACGTAGCTCGAGTGAGGTGGCATTCACGATTAGTCAGAAGGACGAAACGATGTCGGAGCCCAAGCTTCTCGATGTCGTCTATACGGGTGACGACCCGCTGCCCGACACGTTTCGTGATCGTGCCCAAGCGCTTTGTGATGGACGCCTAAGGGCCGATGGCAAGTTCGAGGCGAAAAAGATTCAGGCGAAGTGTGCCTCGAAGTACGAGGCCAAACCCGGCGAAGGCGCTGCCCCGGTCTACGAATCGGAGCCCACAACGGCGTCTGACTGAACCGGAACTTGAATTTTCGAGTTGCTAGCCAAGCTACTTGTTGGGCGAAACCTTTCGCGGTGCGGTCCTTTCCGTGACGTGTGTACCGCACCGCACGGCGGCGCGGCTCGGTACAGCGAGGCGCAACCAAGGCGAGCAGATATGGGGCTCACTCGCCTTCCAGTGGCGCCCGATGATGTTGCTACCATCGTGGCGACGCTCAGCTCCATCGACACGTTTCTGGTGCAAAAAACAAAGGTCATCGGCATGAGTTGCACCCGCGTAGAAAGATTGTTGGTTCGATTTGGGTAGCGTAAATCGAGACGGCCGCCGCGGCGATTAACGGCTGTTATGGCTTCTGCATTTCAGACAGATCTTGACACCTTGGGCCCTCGTAACGAGGCAAAGGGAACGGACGAGAATCTCAAGGCTCGATTGGAGAAGATCGACACGTGGTCGGTCGACGAGTTGCTGACTGAACTGGACTTCTACGATCTGCCGCAGATCGAACGGGTCTGTGGTGACGACCCGTGGCTGTTGAACTATTTGACAAACCTTTGGGAGTACAACCACGGTGTGACGACGCTGACGTCGTACCCCTGGAATGTCTGCCTTCCCCTTGTTGATGTTTGCAATGCGGCTTGCACATTCTGTAATTCGTGGCTGCGAGGAAGACGTTGGATGGGGCTCGACGAGCTCGAAAACTTTGCTCCAATCGTTAGAAACGCTAAGTTGCTCGGCCTCGCTGGTCACGGCGAACCGCTGATTCATCCAGAGTTCGAAGCATTGAGTCGGCGCTTTTCAGAGCTGATCGATCGACGCTGTGGTGTCTATCTGATTACGAACGGTTATCTGCTCAGTCGCTACGAGGCCGAGCTCGAAGCGATGAACCTGGCCACGTACAACATCAGTCTCAATGCCGCTACCGCCGAGACTCACGAGACGGTCATGGGGCTCGGATCAGACGCCTTCGAGCGGGTCATCGGCGCGGTGAAGGGGCTCATCGAAAAGCGAAACTCCGGAAAGAAGATTGTCATCAATATTTCGCTCGTCGTGGTCAAGCAGAACCTCCACGAAGTGGCTTCATTCGTCGAGCTTGGCAATGAGCTCGGAGTGAACAATATCTATGTCCGCACCTTGAGAGCAACCGAGTCCGCTACGATTGCCGGTCTCAACTACCACTTGCTCGGAGCCGCCGACCACCTTGAGTTCGAACGAATTGCAAAAGAGGCCAAGCAAGCCACTCAGCGGTCATCGGTGCCCGTTGAGAGCGATCCCGATTCTTGGGTACTGCCCATATTTAAGCCGGAACATAGCGAGTTTTTGAAGAAGAATCCTCCCAAAGAGTTGAGCCGGAAAGAGGCACGCGACGACCCCGAGGTTCGCAAATTCTACGACGAGAAATTCAAAAGATACTCTGCCGGTGTCTGGCGCGGTCGTCAATTGGCGGAAACTCCTACCGAAGTCGAACTCTACGGTACTCACGACCCGTTTGATCGGCGCGCGCGGTTCATGTGCAGCTTTCCCTACTAC
This sequence comes from Bryobacterales bacterium, assembly GCA_965247305.1. Lineage (GTDB taxonomy): Bacteria > Acidobacteriota > Terriglobia > Bryobacterales > UBA6623 > CATQHP01. Next base: position 8,287,996 of record OZ252030.1, read on the forward strand.
AATCTGAATCTCAACGATTTCGAATTCAAAATGGTCCCGTGCTGTTACATGGAGGCCGTTCCGGGCTACGAACTCAACTTTTTCGATGGTCAATTCGATTTCTTCGAGGCCTGGAACTGCGCCGCCTTTGTCGAGTTGCGACGAAGTTTAGCGTCCGGACCGTTGTTGAGTCCTTGCAAAGTTTGTCCGGTTCAGGGGCGAGTCGATCGATTGTGGCAGGCTCAGAATTTGGGGGCGCAGCAACCGCTCATTCCCTCGCCAGATGAATCTAAGCGTTTGGTGCTGAGATCGATTGATCAATCGCAAGACGATTCTCAAGACACGAATCTGCTCAACTATTGGTCTACTACCGATAATCTCAACGGCCAGTGCGAATCAAAAGAGTCTGATGGGTTGCATGTTATGTCGAGTTCCGATCCCTACGCCTGGTCGGTTGACACCGTTCCGTTTCAAGTAGCGGAAACGGGGTCGTATCGGTTCACGGTCAAGTTTCGATTGAAGTATGGGGTCATATCCTTCGGGGTTATTGACGTTGCTAGAACCAAATGGCTCGCGCAGACGAAAGAGGATTTCGTGAGCGGGAATTCGTTCGTCCGAACAGTCGTCGTCGATCTCATAGCCGGCGAGTCGGTTCAGTTGCTTCTCGCCAATAACAATATCGCGGCTCGCCGCAGTAGCTTTGTTATTGAAGAGACCCACGCTTATATTTCGGCCATGGAGGACGAAACTGCTTTAGCTCGCCAAGTGGTGAGAAATGCGGGCTAGCTGTGGCATAGCGGGTGAGCCGAGCGAATAGTTGAATCAGGTCACCGGGGTGCTGCGGCCTTTTTGTTTGTAGCCCTCCAGCAGCGCGTTCAACTGCTCGACTACCCGCGGGTTCTGCTTGTATACATTGTTCGTTTCAGCGATGTCGGCTTCCAGGTCGTATAGCTGTATTGGGGGCAGGTTTTGCTCTTGCGCCTGCTCCGGCGTCAGTTTGTAGTAGCCGCCTGTACTCGGGGTGTTTTCCAGCTTCCAGCGGCCTTGGCGAATCGTGAATGATCCGTCGCCGGCTTGCGACACGGTCGCCTCGCGGATGGGCTCGGTGAGCGTTTGCCCTAATAGCGCGGGCAGGATATTGTAGCTGTCTTCTCCGGCATCGTTGGGCAGCTTGGCGCCGACGATCCCGGCGCAGGTTGCTAGCAGGTCGGTGAGAGAAATCGTCTCGTTTGACTTCGAACCGGCCTTGATCTTGCCCGGCCAGTGGGCGAGAAACGGGACCCTGTGGCCGCCCTCATAGATGTCGGACTTGTAACCCCGGAAAATGTAGCTCGGGTAGTGCCCTTTGTCGTTCATCTCGGTGATGCCGATGTAAGGCGCGCAGCCGTTGTCGGAGGTAAAGATGACGAGCGTATTTTCGGTGAAACCTTTGCGGTCGAGGGTATCGAGGACTTTCCCGACTGTGTCGTCGACCTCGATGCAAAAATCGCCGTATGGACCGAGCTTGCTCCTGCCGCGATACTGCTCGCTCGGCACGATCGGGATGTGCGGCGCCGTTAGCGGCATGTAGACAAAGAATGGCGTGGTCGACGATTGTTGTTCGATGTATTCGAGGGTCTTCGTCGTGATGGTTTGCAAGACGTCTTCAGCTACGAAATCTTTGTGGGCGGGGCCAGAATTGTCGGCGTAGCGCGCCGGGCGGTAGTCCCTGGTGACAAATAAGAGATCTTGCTTGGTTGTGCATTCGCCAACGAAGTGATCGTCCTCGATGTAGATGTACGGATGCATGTCGAGCGAGGCGGAAATGCCGTAGTAGTGGTCGAAACCGACCGACAAGGGGCCGTTCTCGATGGTCCCTTTCCAGTCGACGTCGCCGTAGTAGGCTCGCTTGTCAACTTCGGCATCGGATTCGCTCCAGGCCTTGCCATCTGTCGTCGGCATGTCCATGCCTAGGTGCCATTTGCCGATCGCGGCCGTGTTGTAACAGTTGTCTCTGAGCAGGGACGGCACAGTTGTCCGTTCGGGATCGATTAGGTGTCTGCTGTATCCCCAGGCGACGCCCGACTTGATGCGCGTGCGCCAGCAGTAGCGGCCGGTCAGTAGGCCATAGCGGGTGGGTGTACAGATTGCGGATGGTGAGTGAGCATCGGTGAAGAGCATGCCGCCCCGCGCGATGCGGTCGATGTTGGGGGTGGGGATTTGAGAATTTTTGTTCAGGCAGGTGAGGTCGCCGTAGCCCATGTCGTCGGCTAGGATGACGACGATGTTAGGATTTTCGACCGCAGGGTGGGGGGCTTCCGATCGATTGAAACAGCCTGGAGTCGCCGCGGTCGCTGTTGCTGCTCCGACTGCTTTCAAGAATTCGCGTCTACGAATATTTTGCATTGGCGTTCCTTCCGAACATCGCCGGGACAACCTTGTGGTCCGCTTGGCACGAACAGCATAGCCGACGTATGGATTTGGTTTAGGAATGCCAGGTGAATCGGGGCACCTGTGTTCGTACGCGGCCGCATTTGGCTAGGCTAGTTTCGCGAACTATGCTACGGTCTCGTTGGGAGATTTCACCATGGGTTCGAATGTAATCAATCGCCGCCGGTTCGTTCAGGCGGCTGCTGCCGCGGGCTTGCCACTGATGGGCGCTCGGGCCGCCGATCGGCCTCGCCGGGTGGCGCTCATCGGCTCCGGTTGGTACGGCAAGAATGACCTTTTTCGCCTGGTTCAGGTGGACGACGTTGAGATCGTCGGGCTTTGCGACCCCGACAGCGAACGATTGGCCGCTGATGCGATCACGGCGTCGAAACGACACAAGAGTGGCAAGAAACCCCGCACCTACGGCGACTATCGCGAATTGCTCAAGCAAGAACAGCCCGACATCGTCGAGGTCGCCACGCCCGACCACTGGCACTGCTTACCCGCCATCGCCGCGATGCAAGCCGGCGCGGACGTCTATGTGCAGAAACCGATTTCCGTTGACGTGGTCGAGGGCCAATCGATGGTCGCGGCCGCTCGCAAGTACAAACGCGTGGTGCAAGTGGGCATCCAGCGGCGTTCGGCTCCGCATTTGATCGAGGCCCGCAAACGTATCCAAGACGGCATGCTTGGCGAAATCTCTCACGCCGAAGTTTGTTGCTACGTCTACAACGGGCCGCGCGGCAATCCGCCTGACATCGATCCTCCGGCTAACCTCGACTACGACATGTGGACCGGTCCCGCGCCGAAGCGTCCATTCACGCAATGGACGCACCCGCGGCGCTGGCGCTACTTCATGGAGTACGGCAACGGCGTGATCGGCGACATGTGCATTCACATGCTCGACCTGGTGCGCTGGACACTCGACCTCGGCTGGCCGACCGACATTTACTCGACCGGCGGCATCTACATGGACAAAGACAGTAAGGCAAATACACCCGACACCCAGTCGGCGCAGTTCGCTTTCAAAGATCTCAACGTTTTGTGGACCCACCGCAACTGGGGTAACCCGGTCGACCCCGAATACCCCTGGTCATTCTTTATTTATGGCGACAAGGGAACGTTCAAGGGGTCAACGCGCAAGTGGGAGTTCATTCCATACGACAAGAACGAAAAGCCGATCTTACAGATGGCGTACACCGAGATGGACGACCCAAGGTACGCGATCGACAAGAAAGATACCGTCGACTCACCGCTGCCGCCCCAGGAATTTCCGGTGATCCGCGCGCACATGCGTAATTTCCTTCAAGCAATCGACGAGCGCAAGAATCCGGTCGGCGACATCCAGCAGGGGCACATGTCGACAGCATGTTGCTTACTGGCGAATGTTTCGCTTGAGGTGGGCCGCTCGCTGAAGTGGGACCCGGTGCGGCACCAAGTGGTTGGCGACGCCGAGGCAAATAGCAAATTGGCTCGGCCGTATCGATATCCCTGGGTTCATCCAACGCCGGAAACGGTCTAGAAATCACTAACTGGGGTTCGCTAAAAAACGCGGCGCACCCAATTCGCTCATAGATGCATCCAAGTCGTATGAGAGGATGTCGCTGATGGTTCTTCGCGTGCTGACGATTTTGGTCGCGCTTGCCGCGACCGCCGCTGCCGACCAGAGCGCCAACGCGCCGGTCGTACTTGAGCTATTTACGTCGGAGGGGTGTTCGAGTTGCCCTCCCGCGGATGCGCTGCTGGCGAAGTTGCATCGGTCGGGGTCAATCAACGGGATCGATCTGATCGTACTCAGCGAACATGTCGACTACTGGAACAGGCTGGGGTGGGTGGACCCCTTTTCATCCGGCCAATTCTCAAAACGCCAGCGATCGTACAGCAGCAACTGGCCTGATCGAATGTATACGCCGCAGATGGTTATCGATGGCGCAATCGAAGTTCTAGGCAGCGATCCATTGGCAGTGAATCGCGGCATAATGGTTGCCTCGCTGGCGAAGAAAGCCTCCATCTCGTTGGATGCGAAATTTAAAGGGCAAGGCCGTATCGATTTATCAGTTGGAATCGCCGAGATCCCCGATGGAGACTGGGCGAAGCTCGATGTTTACGCCGTGGTGATCGAAGATGACATCTCGACAGATGTCACTCGCGGCGAGAACAGGGGGCGCGTGCTGAAGCATGTCGGGGTCGTTCGAAAGCTGGAGCAGCTGGAGCAGCTCGGGCAGTTTTCGTCTGACGAGCGCGGGCCGATCACGCTTGCGGGTTCAATTCGGGTTGAGAGAGGTTGGAAGATCGACAACATTAGGACGGCGGTTTTCGCGCAGGATCGCGAATCACAACGGATTGTCGGGGCGGCGGTGGCGCTGCCGACGACGGAGTCCGTCACCGGCGACTAGCCGGAAACTTCGAGTCAGTTGCGGGGCGGCACGGCTCGGGTCTGGCGATCGCTTAATCGCTGGTCTTCGACGCCTGATTTCTAACGGGATAGGCGATGAGATACTGTGGATACTCGTGCGCCTGAACCGGGTAACGATTTGTTTGTTGGTCGCCGCCCCGCCGTATTGGGCGCAGACCGCCGACGTCAGTTTCCAGCGAGACGTCGCCCCCGTCCTTGAGAAGCGTTGCATCGTTTGTCATCAGGGTGAGAAGCCTCAAAAGGGCCTGCGACTAACGAGCGCGGCCGGGTTGATGCGAGGCGGCGAAAGCGGACCGGCCGTGATTGCAGGCAGTCCTGGCGAGAGCCTGCTGCTTAGTAAAGTCAGCGGAGACAAGCCCGCTATGCCGCCGCTGGGCGAGCCGCTAACTGCCTCTGAGATTAAGCTGATTCGTGGCTGGATCGCGGCGGGCGCCGTTGATGATGCGGAAGACAAGCAGACGGCCGGCGAGCGGACGTGGTGGTCGCTGCGCCCATTCCAGTCGGTTGAGCCGACGGTCGTTCGCGACGAGTGGGCGCGGCACGAAATCGATCGTTTCGTGTTGGCAAAGCTTCGCGAGAAGGGTCTTGAGCCTTCCGGCGACGCCGACCGGCAGTCACTGATTCGGCGGGTGAAGTTCGATTTACTGGGATTGCCTCCAACGCCCGAAGAGGTCGATGCGTTCGTCGGGAATGGCGATCCGGCGGCTTACGAAAAGCTTGTTGATCGGTTTCTCAGCGACCCTGCTTATGGCGAGCGCTGGGGGCGTCACTGGCTTGACGTGGTGCGATTCGGAGAAAGCAATGGCTACGAGCAAAATCATTTGCGCGAGAACGCTTGGCCTTACCGCGATTGGGTGATCCGCTCGCTGAATGAAGACAAACCGTTCAGTCGCATGCTTGTCGAGCAGCTAGCGGGCGACCAAGTCGCGCCTGGCGACCTGGCGGTCGAGGCGGCGACCGGGTTTCTGGTAGCGGGTCCGCATGACACCGTTAAAATTCAAAACCTTGAGGGCGAGACTCAAAAGCGCGCGAATCACCTTGACGATATGGTGGCGGCGACAGCTTCCGCCTTTCTGGGACTGACGGTCCACTGCGCACGCTGTCACGACCACAAGTTTGACCCCATCCAGCAGAAAGACTACTACCGCATGCAGGCCACGTTCGCCGGCGTCTGGCACGGTGAGCGACGCTGGGCTGACGCACGGGAGATCACGGAATATGAGTCGGCTGCCGCTCCCTGGCGTACGGCCATTGAGGCTGCCGAAAACGGCCAAAGTGCTCTGCGCGAAGCCTCGAGTGCTCTCGTCGAGGCGGCGCGAGAACGCATTCTCAAGGAGTACCGCGCGAGCGTTGATCCGGCCGGAACAGAAGAGAGCTTCGCGCCTATCGACGCACGTTTTGTGAGGTTGAAAATCGAGGGCGCAACGGCCGGGCGACGGACTGTCGATCTTGAAGAGCTGGAGGTTTGGACCGCCGGCGAGAACTCGCGAAACGCCGCGCTCACGGGGACCGCCTCGGCGGGATCGACGCGTGTCGAGGCGGCGAGCCCGGATACCTACTCCGCCCTAAACCTGGTGGACGGCAAGTTTGACAAGCGCTGGATATCGAACGGCGGGATGCCGGAGTGGGTCATGGTCGAGTTAGCAGGCCTCGAGACGATCGCGCGCGTCAAGTGGTCGTCAGACAGATTGATGGGGTTTGGAGGGCGGTTCGGGCGACCGGCACCCGAGCAGTACGAGATTGAAGTTTCGATTGATGGCGAGCAGTGGCATAAAGTCGCCAGCTCACAAGGGCGCTTGCCCTATGCCCCGGCCGACCGAGAACGGCTGCTGCTATTCGCGGTGTTTTCCTCCGCTGAGAAACAGCAGTGGGACGCGTTGGACCGCAAGAAGGCCGCGGCAAGCGCTGCGTTGAAGCGCCTCGAAGAACCGGCACAAGCGTTCCTCGGGCGCTTCGAGCAACCCGCCGAGCCCAGTTTCGTGATGGTTCGGGGCAACCCGATGGACCATGGAGACACCGTTTCACCGCGCAGCCTGAGTGTACTCGACGGAATGCTGGAGCAGTACAAACTCGGGGCGAGCGCCGCCGAAGGTGAGAGGCGCCTAGCCTTAGCTCGTTGGATCGCTTCCGATGACAATGCGCTGACAGCGCGAGTGATCGTAAATCGCATCTGGATGCACCACTTTGGCCAGCCGCTCGTACGAACTCCAAGCGATTTCGGCGTAAACGGCGGCAAGCCGACGAACCCAGAGCTGCTGGAATGGCTCGCCGAACGGCTGGTCAGGGAACACGGCTGGCGCTTGAAGCCGCTGCATCGAGAGATCGTGCTCTCGTCGGCGTATCGTCAGGCGAGCACGTTTCGCGAAGATGCCGCCGAGGTTGACCGCGACGCGGAGTTCTTGTGGCGCTTCCCGCCCCGTCGGCTAAGCGCGGAAGAAGTGCGCGACACGATTTTGGCCGTGAGCGGCTCGCTGGACCGCACCATGGGCGGACCCGGTTTCCGGCTCTATCACTACACCGTCGACAACGTCGCCACTTATTATCCACTTGAGAAATTTTCGGCGGAGACTTACAGGCGCTCGGTGTACCACCAGCATGCTCGATCGGTGAAGCCGGAGTTGCTCGGGCAATTCGATTGTCCTGACAGCTCGCTGCCGGCTCCGAAGCGTATATCGACGACTACGCCGCTGCAGGCGCTCAGTCTACTGAACAACTCGTTCATTTTGGATCAGGCGCGGCTGCTGGTGGAGCGATCTTTGAAGGAAGCGGGAGCTGACCCCGAGGCGCGCGTCGAGCGCATTTGGCGCTTAGCGATTGGGCGGTCGCCGGACGACGCGGAGCTTGCCGAGGCGCTTCGCTTCGCCGATAAGCAAGGCTGGGAGTTGCTGAGTCGCGCGGTGTTCAACACCAACGAGTTTGTGTATGTATTCTGAACGCTTCACGCGCCGCGACTGGTTTTCGAACATGGCCAGTGGGCTAGGCGGCATTGCGCTGGCCGCGATGGTCCCAAAGGGGGCCGCCGGCGCTGTCAAGACTCACTTTGCACCGAAGGCTAGGCGCGTACTTCAGATTTTTTGCCCCGGGGCGGCCTCGCATATTGATCTTTGGGACGACAAGCCAGAGTTACGGAAGAGATCTGGAGAAGCGCCGCCTGCCAGCGCGGAGATGGTCACGTTTCAGGGCAAGAACGGTGCGTTGATGGCCTCACCCTGGGCGTTCGAACGACGCGGGGAATGCGGTAAGCCGATTACGAAATTGTTGCCGCGGCTGGGCGGCTGGGCGGACGAGATAGCGTTCATCCACTCGATGACCTCGAAGACAAATACTCACGGTCCCGCGTGCGTGTACATGAATACGGGGTTCACGCTCGAGGGCTTCCCATCGGCGGGCGCATGGACGAGCTATGCGCTCGGCTCGGATAACGAGAATTTGCCAACCTACGTTGCCATCCCGGATATTCGCGGCGAACCGCCTGCCGGCCCGGCGAACTGGGGCGCCGGCTTCTTGCCCGCCGAGCACCAGGCAATCGTTTTCAACTCGAAGGATTCGATCCGCAACCTGCAGCGTCCAGCATCGATCGGCAGTGGTCAAGAGGAAGCAACTCGAGAGTTCTTGGGCTTTCTCAATCGGCGTCACGCTGCTAGGCGTCAAGGCGATGACGAACTCAGAGCTCGGATCGCGTCGTACGAGCTAGCCGCACGGATGCAGCTCTCGGCACCTGAAGCCGCGGATCTTTCGAAAGAAAGCAAAGCCACGCGCGACCTCTACGGAGCCGACGACGCCAACCCGCTCAAAGCTGGATACGCTCGTAACTGCCTGCTGGCGCGTCGTCTGCTCGAACGGGGCGTCCGCTTCGTCGACCTATTCTGTGCTTCGCGTGCTTCCGGCGTTGACGGTCTGCTCAACTGGGATGCCCATAAAACACTCAAAGCTGACTACGAGCGGCACTGCCCGGTGCTCGATCAGCCTACTGCCGGCTTGCTCCAAGACTTGAAAACGCTAGGAATGCTCGAGGATACGCTCGTCGTCTGGGCGACTGAGTTCGGTCGCATGCCGACACACCAGGAGGGCACAATCGGCCGCGATCATAACCCCAAGGCGTTCACAGTTTGGTTTGCCGGAGCCGGGGTCAAAGGTGGCGTCAGCTATGGCGAGACGGACGAGTTTGGTGGAAAATCGGTGGTCGATGTTGCCACGCCGCACGACTTCCACGCTACGATGTTGCACTTGCTGGGGCTCGACCACAAGCGCCTGACTTGGTATCACAACGGCATCAACCGCCGCTTAACCGACGTTCACGGCGAAGTGATCCACAAGATTCTGGGCTGACCCTCAGTTCTGACCACGTTGCGAGAAATGCGGGTTAGTCGCCCTCGACCGGCTGGAAGTCTCCCGGCATCTCTTCGCCGCGACGAGAGACACGCTCGGTAAACTCTTCGAGCGTCGCGTAAACGACCGGAATGAATACCAGCGTAATCAGGGTGGACGTCATCAATCCGCCAATCACGACACGGGCCATCGGCACTTGTAGTTCCGAGCCCTCGCCAATGCCTAGTGCCATCGGGGTTAGGCCGAGCACTGTGGTCACTGTCGTCATGAGGATCGGCCTCAAGCGCCGTTCGCCCGCGGTCATTACTGCTTTGCGAATGTCGTAGCCGTGCTCGCGCCGCAACTGATTGGTGTAGTCGATCAGCACGATGGCGTTGTTGACGACGATTCCAACAAGCACAATGACCCCAAGAAAGCCTTGCATGTTGAACGTGGTGCTGGTGGCCACGAGCATGGTCACGACACCGATTGACGCCAAGGGAATCGAGAACAAGATAATGAATGGATCTCGCAGCGACTCGAACTGTGCCGCCATCACCATGTACACCAGGACGAGTGCCAGGATTGCGGCGAAGAGAAGTTCTCGAAACGCCTCCTGCTGATCTAGCCATTCGCCACCGAACTCGAACTCGTAGCCGTCAGGCCGATTGATCTTCTGTAGTTCAACATCTAAGTCCGCAATAATGCTGCCCAGGTCACGGTCGGCGATCGTACCCGAGACGTAAACAATTCGCTCTTGGTCGACGCGGTTGATCTCGACCGGTCCTTCTTGGCGGTGCAGTTGAACGACGTCGTCGGCGTGAATCAACTCGCCGCGAGGGGTTCGCAGCGGAATGCGACCAACTTGCGATAACTCCAGCCGATCCTCTTCGCGTAGGCGAACAACAATATCGTACTCGTCACCCTCTTCGCGATAGAAAGAAGTGCGGCGACCACCGACCGCCGTTTCCAACGTGTCGGCGACTTCCGCAACCGACATGCCTAGGCTGGCGGCTTTTAGCCGATCGACGCGGACCAACATCTCCGGCGTGCCCGGGCGCCGGCTGATCTCCGACTCCGCGACGCCCTGAATGGATAGCATCGTGTCCCGAACCTGCAGGGCTAGAGCCTGCGTAGTCTCCGGCGAGTAGCCCCGGATGGCGACCTGTAGTCGGTCGCCGCCGCCGCCTCCTCCGCGCCGCCGCCCAAAACTGCCGCCTGAAATGCGTGTCCGCACCTGGATTCCGGGAGCGATGCCGGTCAGCATGGGGCGTATTTGATTGGTGATCTGGCGGGCATTGCGCTGCCGCTCGGCTTGGTCCGAGAGCGTGATCCGCATTTCGCCCGTGTGCGTCGAGATCGAGCGGAAGGGGCTGTCGCTGCCGGCTTCCGTCATGATGTACTCGATCTCGGGTACCGCCTCGAGTACCATCGCCTCCATCTTGTCGATTACTTCTTTGGTGACTTCGGCGCGCGTGCCGGACTCGAGTTCGACGTTCACACGGATCTGGCCATCGTCCACCTGGGGCTCGAGTTCCACACCGACGTAGTCGGAAAGCCAAATCGAGCCGCCGAATAGGCCGGCAGCCATGACCGTTACCAGTGCGCGGTTGTTCAATGACCAATCGATGGCGCCGGCGTAAGACTCCGACAGCGAAGTCATCAGGCGTTCTAGAGGATTGAATATCCGTAGGGCGCTCTGGCCGCTACCCAAAAATTTTGAACAAAGCGCGGGGACGACCGTCAGCCCGACCAGTAGTGAACAGAGCAGCGCGAATGACACGACATAGGCCAACTGCTGGAACGTCTGCGCCGAGTAGCCACCCATGAAGAGCACGGGGACGAAGACCGCAATCGTAGTGAAAGTTGAGGCCGTAATCGCCATGGCGACTTGGCTGCTGCCGATCAGTGCCGCTTCCTTCCCGCTTTTCCCCTTCTCGCGGTGGCGATAGATATTCTCGAGGACAACTATCGCGTTGTCGACCAGCATGCCGACGCCTAAGGCTAATCCACCGAACGAAACGGTGTTCAACGTAAAGCCGTTGAAGTACATCAGAGCGAACGTCGAAATCACCGAGATTGGGATCGCAGCCCCGATGATCATCGTGCTGGAGAAACTGCGAAGGAAGAACAACAGAACGACAACGGCCAATACGGCGCCAGCGCCCGCCGCTCCTTTGACGTTGTTGATCGCGGAATTGATAAAGTCCGCGGTGTCCATGGTCTTATCGATGGCGAGATGGGGGTAGTCCTTCTCGATCTCGGCCACTTCAGCCCAGACAGCGTCGGAAATCTTGACGGTATTCGAGCCCGACTGTTTGAACATGATCAGGCGCAGCGCCGGCTTGCCATTTACACCTACGTAGTGCCGAATGTCTTCGTGTGAATCTTCGACCTCGGCGACGTCTCGAACGTAGACTGGAACACCCTGGCGCGAAGTCAGCGCGACATTTAGAATCTGGTCGACCGAGTCAAATTCACCACTCGTTCTCAATAAAACGTCGAACCGGCCTTCCTTAACCGGCCCTACCGGCCGATTCATGTTTTCTTGCCGAATCGTGTTAACTACCTGCGAGACAGATAGGTTTAGCGCTCGTAACTTCTCAAGATTCAGGTCAACGTGAATTTCGCGACGCAGCCCGCCTCCGACTCGAACCTGGCCGACACCCTTAACGCGTTCAAAGCGGTACAGAATCGACTTCTCCGCAAACGAACGGATCTCCTTAGCGTCAAGTTCATCGGACGCCATTGTGAGGAACATGATCGGAAATTGGGTGACGTCAAACTTGAAAATTGTGGGCGGTTCCACGTCATCGGGCAGGGCGCGGCGGCCACGGTCGAGGCGCGAGCGGACCTCGTCGGTCGCGACTTCGATATCCATTCCAAATGAGAATTCGACGCTCACCGCCGAGCGGCCTTCGCTCGAAGTCGAACTGACCCGTTCGACCCCCGGGGCCGAGGAGACGATCTGCTCCATCGGGCGGCTGATCAGGGTCTCGACCTCTTCGGGTGCGACGCCCTCGTAGTCGGTCGTAATCGTTAATCTCGGAGAGTCAATCTCGGGCATTAGATCGACTGGAATCCGGACGAATGAGATTGCGCCAAGTAGCAGACAGACCATCACGGCCATTAAGACCGTTACTGGCCGTTTGATTGAAAATTCCGGAAGACTCATAGCTATTTACTATTCCGCTGCCCGTTAGGGCGAATCCGACACCCAATCGGTTTACGCCGAAAAAGTTAAATCAGCCCCGGCCAAATCGTCCCCGCCGCCGGCCCATGCGGCCGCTTCCACGACCGCCGCCCAGACTGTCTGGAGGCTGCCAACCAGCTTCTCTCTGAATGTTGACATACGTATGGACATGGGGCGCGCCACGAAAATGCCAAACCATGTTGGGGCTTTCAAGCTCCCAAACATCCCAGACACCATCGTTTCCCGTGTCCTGACTCTCGGAAAACGACATTTTTAGGCTCTCAACGCCGCCTGTTTCGCGGATCAGTTTCATTGCCTCCTTGCGGTCGGCCTCTCTGAACGGCAGCAAGAGGTCCTCAAGTACTTTGTCAACAAGATCGCGCTGATCGCGGCTCATGTCGGCGACAGGTAGACCCGGAATATCGTCTGGATTGGCCCGCAATGCAACTGTACTCGTCCCGGTCTCGCGCCTGAGCCGATCGCGGAGCGCCGTCTCGCGCTGTTTGCCGTTGAGAGCCTGGAATACTTCGTTCGCGCGCAGCGCCTGGAACCAGTAGACATTACCTGGATGCGTCGGAAGCTCGACGAATCGATCGCCCTCATGACCATAAAAGATCGGTCCGCCGAAGGCTGCGCCGTCAACAGAATCCCCGTCGCAGCGAGCGGTCATGTGCCGTCCGGTGACGACAAACTCAAATTTCCCCGTGCCGGGTTCGCCAAATAGGGCGACCGAGTACCCCTCTAGCCCGCCCGCGTCATCGCGTAAATGCTGCGCCAGCGGCTTATGAAAATCGGGGTTGTGCATGCCGAAGAAAATGTCTTGAATCAACGCCTGCTGCTCGCGATTGAAGAATTGGCCGATGCGAGCCGGCGTGATGTGCCAGTTGTTCTCGACTCTCGACCGCAACGGGTCGTCAAAGTCGAAGTGCATCGCCGCCTTCTGGTCTTCGCCTAACGTCGAGTAGAACTGCGCGACGAGAGTTTCGGACGTAGGCTCCGTCTCTTTCGCCGCGGCGATGTCGAGTCCGCCGGCGAACCCGGCGGCGCCCAGCACCGATGTCTGCAAAAATTGGCGGCGGTCTATGTATGGATTTGCCATTGTCAATCCTCCCTCAATACGGGCGCCCCGTCTTGCAAGATGTTACCGCCCCGAACGGCGGGCTAGTCTCCGACTACAGGCTCGAATGGGTCGGCCGTGGGCTTCTGTTCGCGCGCTCGCTCGATGCGTTCTTCTAGACCAGTGTAGATAACCGGAATAAAGACAAGCGTAATCAGCGTCGAAGTGAGCAGCCCGCCGATCACCACACGTGCCATGGGGGCCTGCAGTTCGGCGCCCTCGCCAAGTCCTAGCGCCATCGGTCCTAACCCAAGCACGGTCGTAATCGTGGTCATTAGGATCGGGCGTAAGCGCCGAGTCCCGGCCGTCAAAACCGCGCGTCGCAGGTTGATCTTATGCTCGCGCCGCAACAGATTCGTATAGTCGATTAGCACGATCGCATTGTTGACAACAATGCCGACCAAGACGATGATTCCCAAAAATGCCTGCTGGTTAAACGTTGTCTCCGTAACCAGCAAAATCAGCACGACACCGATGGCCGCCAAGGGAACAGAGAACAAGATCAAAAACGGGTCGCGCAACGACTCAAACTGTGACGCCATGACCATGTAAACCAAAACCAGCGCCAAGATCGCCGCAAACAGCAAATCGCGGAATGCCTCTTGCTGCTCTTCGTACTCGCCGCCGAACTCGATCGAGAATCCCTCGGGCATCGGAATGTCGCCCAATACGACGTCGAGATCGCCGATTACGCTTCCCAGATCTCTATCCGTTATAGCTCCGGTTACATAAAGTCTGCGCTCGGAATCGACACGGCTGATAAACGTCGGGCCTTCTTGCCTGCGCAGCGACACGACGCTCTGGGCGGGTATGGTCCGCCCGGTTGCCGTCGTCAGCGGGACCTCCCCGACCGACTGCAAATTCAATCGGTCTTGCTCACGTAGCCGCACGAGAATTGTGAACTCATCACCATCCTTGCGGTACATCGAGCTGCGCGTACCACCGATTGCCGTCTCGAGCGTCGTCGCAATGTCCGACACGTTGAGACCCATGTTGGCGGCCTTCATGCGATCGACCTCGACCAGCATTTCCGGCATTCCCGGCCGTTGACTAATCTGCGCCTCGGCCACTCCGGCGACTGTTGACATTCTTTCGCGAATCGTCTCCGCCAATCGCGCCGCCGTCTCGATGTTGTGTCCTCGGATTTCCACCGCGAGCCGGTCGCCATCCTCGTTGCCGCCTCGTCCGCGCCGGAACATTCCGCTCGAGACGCGCGTGCGAACCAACATTCCCGGATGTACTTGCAGCATCGGGCGCAGCTCGTTAGCAACTTCCTTGGCCGTCCGGGTGCGTTGGTCCTGGGGCACGAGGCTGAGCCGCAACTCGCCCCGATTTGCACCGCCTCCGCTTCCGCCCGAAGAGCCGCCGGCGTTGACCATCGAGGTTGAGATTTCTGGGGCGTTGTCAACCGCAATGCCCCAAAGCTCTTGCATCACTTCGTTGGTGACCTCAACGCGCGTACCGGGCTCTAGCTCGACGTTCACGCGAATTTCACCCTCGTCGACTTCAGGCTGTAGCTCAACCCCGATTAAGGGGATTAGGTACATCGTCCCGGCAAATAGGGCGACCGAACCCAAAGTCACTAACGCCTTGCGGTCGAGCGCCCAAGTAATGATCTGGCCATACGTGTCGGCCATGTCATCTTGGATTCGGCCCGCCCAGCGATCGAGCGCACCTAGCGCACCGCTCGCTTCACGGTGACCCACCAGCTTGGAACACAACGCGGGTACGACTGTGAGCGCAATGATCAGCGAACAAACCAGGGCAAAGCTAACGACATACGCCAACTGCTGAAACGTCTGAGCCGTCATGCCGCCGATAAACAGAACCGGAATGAACACGGCGACAGTCGTCATCGTCGACGCGGTGATCGCCATGGCGACTTCTTTACTGCCGTCAAGCGACGCCTGGTAGGCTCCCTTGCCATCTTCGCGATGGCGATAGATGTTTTCGAGAACGACAATCGCGTTGTCGACGAGCATGCCGACGCCGAGCGCCAAGCCGCCGAAAGACACCGTGTTCAACGTAAACCCGTTGAAGTACATCAGCGCGAATGTTGAAATCACCGAGATCGGTATCGCGACCCCGATGATGAGAGTGCTTGAAAGGCTGCGCAGGAAGAATAGAAGAACGACAATCGCGAGTCCGCCACCCTGCAATGTGGCGTTCTTTACGTTCGAAATCGAGGCCTTGATGAAGTCGGCGGTATCACTAGTCTTCTCGATGGTGATGTTCGGAAACGTCTTGTGAATCTTCGCGACTTCTTCCCACAGAGCTGCAGACACATTCACCGTGTTAGCGCCCGACTGCTTGTAGACGTAGAGCCGAACACCGGGCTGGCCGTCAACGCTGACTAGATAGTCAGCATCTTCGTGGCTATCCTCAACCGTGGCGATGTCGCGGATGTGGACCGGCACGCCATTCCGCGTTGTGATGACAACGTTGCGGATGTCGTCCAGGCTTTCAAATTCGCCCCTGGTCCGCAGCAACACCTCGAATCGCCCCTCGTCAACCGGGCCGACGGGGCGGTTCATATTCTCTTGCCGCAGAATTTGAACGACGCGCGCAATCGATAAATCGAGAGCGCGCAGTTTCTTGAGATTCAAATCGACGTGAATTTCTCGGCGCAAGCCGCCTCGAACGGTAAACGCGGCGACGCCGGGAGCACGTTCAAGGCGATACTGAATCTGTTTTTCGACGAAGTGACGCAGCTCCTTCGCGTCCATGTCGGACGCGGAAACGGTCATGTACATGATGGGGTACTGCGACGAGTCGTACTTGTACATCGTCGGCGGTTCCATCTCTTCAGGCAGGTTCCGGCGGGCACGATCGAGGCGGACGCGGAGTTCATTCGCCGCCTCGTCAACATCCATGTCGTAGTCGAAACCGACGCGAACATAGCACTGGCCTTCGTAGACCGAACTGACGATCTCTTCGACGCCCGGCGCTGCCGCAAACGCTTCTTCAAGCGGACGCACGACGAGGTTCTCCATCTCCTCCGGTGCGACCCCTTGATACTCCGCCCGAACGCTGATCGTCGGGTAGACGGTCTCAGGCATCAGGTCAACTGGGATATTGATGAAGGCTATGCCGCCGAGAAGGATCGCGATCATGCACATCATCAAGATGGTGACGGGCCGATGGATCGAAAAACTTGGTAAATTCATCGCCTACGCCATAGCGCGGAATGTTCCGCGACTGCAGCTATCATGCTGCCACCCAGCTCCGGCGTAGCGCGCGGAGTCTCGTGGTTAGACTATGCGCCACTGGCCGCTTTCTTAGAAGCACCGCTCTTGCCGGTAGCGCCTTTCTTGCTCGCTCCGCCGGCCTTCTTGCTAGCCGCACCGCCGGTTGAAATGCGATCGCCGTCGCGCAGCATCGTGGCGCCGCGGCCTACAATTTTTGTGCCGGGATCGAGATTCGCGAGAACCTCTACTTGGTCCTCACGAGTCATGCCCGTCTCGATCGACCGAAATACGGGCCTGTTGCCCTCGCCCTCGACGACATAAACGCCGGGCTGCTGGCCGCGATAGACTAAACCGTCTCGGGGAATCAGTGTCGCTTCGCGCATCGAGCCTAAGTCGAGCGTAATCCTCGCAAACATCTCCGCTTTCAGAACATAGTCGGGATTGGGGATGTCAATTTCAATAATGGCGCTTCGTGTCGCGGCATCAAGCACCGGAGCGATGCGGGCCACCCGGCCCGTGAAGAGCTTGCCGGGGATCGCATCAACCTCAACCGTGGTCTGATTACCAATCCTCAGTTTGCCGATGTTGCGCTCAGGAACGTTGCCCTGCGTCACCATCGTTGCGAGATTGACGATCCGCACGATCGGATTGTTGGGGTTAACTAGCGCCCCGGGGTCGACCTGGCGCGCGGCGATCACGCCAGCCATCGGTGCGTAAATTTTCGCCTGCTGGAGCCGAATCTTCAGCTCATTTAGCTCTGCCAGCGCCTGTGTCGCCTGCGCTTCAGCCAGGGCAACCTGCGCGTTCATGACCTCAAGTGAAGTCTGTTGCTGCTGAAATTCCTGAGGTGAGAGCAGCTGTTCTTCAAACAGTTGCCGAGCGCGATCGAGATTCGCCCGAGTATTGGCGAGCTCTGCCTTGCGCTGCGTCACGCTTGCGTGAGAAACCTCGATCGAGGCCTCGGAACGCAGGACCTGCTGGAGGAGTTCATCGTCTTCCATCTCAGCGACTAGATCCCCAGCTCTTACACGGTCGCCAACAAGAAAATGAATCTTTTCCAGGCGACCGGTTAACTTTGCGTTGACGTCAACCACTTCCTTGGCCTTTAGAGAGCCGGTTAGGAGCAGCTGTTCACGGACCTCGCCGGTCTTCGCCGCAGCCAAGTCAACGTTGACGATGCGGCCCCCGCCCTTCTTTTTCGCCGGTGCCGACGCCTGCTGGTTAGCCTCGTATACTTTTGAGCCAACCAAATAGACCAGCCCTAGGCCGATCGCAATCGCAATTATTCGTTTTGTCCACATAGACGCTTCTGCGCTAGGCGCAAATCACCCGCTGAACACGGAGGCGAGTGCAAGTGGCCTGCGGTTACCGAGGCAAGCCCCTTAGAAATCAATCCGATCGCCTAGTTTCAAGCCGTGAGCCGCCGCTTGACCGGCGGCCAGCTCCAAAACGTATACCGAGTTCACGCTGCCGCCGTACGTCGGGCACTTTCTGCCATCCGCCTCTCCGCACGGAGGAACGTCCGGATGGATCTCCACAATCTGGTGATTTCCGTCGAGCCAAAGCATGTCTAGCGGAATCAAGCACTGGAACATCCAGTACCCACGGGGTTGGGAGTCAGAGCCTACAAACAGCATCCCTTTGTCGTCGGGGAGGTACTCCCGAAACATCATGCCGCGCCCCTGCTCTTCTTGGGTAATGGCGAGTTCTGCCTCGATTGGGGCGCCGTCAGGCAGCGTTACCGTAGTCGTTGGTAACTTGGGCCGGTGGACTTTTTCGACGCCGGCAGACTGACCGATTGTGCTGTTTTCGCCGCAAGCCACGGTAAGTGCAACGACACAAATAAGGAGGACTAATCGCAAGTTCGATTCTAGCCAAGCCGTGGGTATCGCCGCCAATCGGCTCCCTACATCGCGTCCGTCTACCTCAGTAGCCCAACACGCGCTCCGCAGCCGCCCGAACCGTGTCTTCCGACGGCAGCACCTCGCGCTCGAGGTTCGTCGCGGATGGAACAAAGCAGTCCATGGCGCCGTGTCGCGCGACCGGAGCGTCTAAGTCACCAAAACACTCGTCGGCGATCCGCGCGGCGATTTCCGCTCCAAAGCCCATCGTCAAACTATCTTCGTGGGCGATCAGCACTCGGTTGGTCTTGCGAACGCTCTCGAATACGGCTTCTTGATCCCAAGGAATAATCGTCCGCAGATCGATGACCTCGATGGACGCCGCGCCTTCCTCTTCCATCTCGCGAGCGACAGCCATGCTCTGGTGGGCCGTATAGCCCCACGTAACGATCGTCAGATCCGTTCCTTCGCGGCGCTTGCGGGCCTTGCCGAATGGGATGAGATAGTTTTCATCTGGCTCGGGAGTCCTGGCCGGCATCGCGCGATAGAGCCCTTTGTGCTCAAGGAATAACACCGGGTCATCCATTCGGGCCGCGGTCTTGATGAGGCCCTTGGCGTCTTCCGCGCAACTCGGATAGACCACGTACCACCCCGGTATGTGCGAGAAATATGTTTCGATATTCGACGAGTGCCAAGGCCCGCCTTTTATGTAACCGCCGACCGCGACGCGGCAAACCATCGGACATCCCCACGCGCCGTCACTTCGCCAGCGCATTGGTGCGATCTCGTCCCGCATCTGCATAAACGCAGGCCAGATGTAGTCGGCGAATTGGATCTCGACGATTGGCTTGTACCCAGCCGTCGCCATGCCGCCTGCAATACCGACGATCGAGGCCTCGGCTAGGGTGGCGTTCTTGCAGCGGTCTTCGCCAAACTCGTTGGTCAGACCCTTGGTTACACCAAACACTCCGCCCTTGGGGTCTTGAATGTCCTCGCCCCACATCACGATTTTCTCGTTGCGCGCCATTTCTTCGCGCAAACCGTTGTTGATCGCCTGCACCATCGACACTTTGTCGTTGATGTAGGTGGGCTCGATCTCTTCGGCTACGGGCTGCTCCGCCGAAAATACGTGCTCCAGAACGTCGAAGTTTTGTGGGAGCGGGTGCTGATCGGCTTCCTCAGCCGCCTTGTCGACTTCTTCTTTGATCGCAGCGCGCAGCGACTCGATCTCAGACTCGCTAATGATTTCATGGCGCAGCAAGTACTGCTCGGTCTGCAAGATCGGGTCTTTGTCGATCGCCGCCTGAATTTCGTCTTCGGTGCGGTATTTACGCTGGTCGTCGGACGACGAGTGGTTGTCCAGCCGCACTACGTTAAATTCGACTAGCGCCGGGCCCTTGCCGTCGCGAATATCCTGGATTACGCCGGGCAGCAATTGATACATCGGCTCGAACCAAGTGCCGTCTAGGTTGTACGTCGTCAGCCCGAACCCTTCGGCGATGCGATGGACCTTCGAAGCCGTCTGATATTTTTGTGGAACGCTGATGGCGTAACCGTTGTTTTGCACAACGAAAAGAACCGGGAGTTTTTCCCGGTTTGCCCAGTTCAATGCCTCAAAAAATTCGCCTTCGCTCGTGGCGCCCTCGCCCGACGCGGCGTATACGATGGCGTCCGATCCATCGTGCTTCATCGCCTTCGCCGCGCCCAGCGCCGGCAGGTACTGTGTACCGGTACAGGCGCTCTGCGCGACGATATTGAGATCTCTTGACGACCACTGCTCGGGCATGTTCACGCCGCCGGAATTGGGGTCACCATCGCGGTTTAGAAGGCCGAGAAAGATGTCTTTATATGGCATCCCCAGCGTCACCGCAACGCTCTTCTCGCGGTAGTACGTGTAGAACCAGTCGTGCCCGGGCTGCATCAACATCGGCACGCCCACCTGCACTTTTTCATGCCCGCGGGTAGACGCGTAGAAAGCTAGTTTCCCCTGCTTTACAAACGTTTTTGAGCGCTCCTCAACGTAGAAACACTGCAACATCTTGTGAAAGAGCTGCTTGATTACTTTGTCGGGAACAATCCGCTCACTCGCGTTCAATACCGGAGATGTCATGAATCCTATCCGCCGCCTTCTATCCGGGCTAGGCCCAACCCCTAGAATACTGCATTCTCTAGGTGTTGCCCACTGAGTGTTGGTGCTATCAGCCGATACTCGCTCGCCGGCACTCAATAGGCTTATCGGACGGCGGCGCAAGAAGCGGCGTTTACGCGGGCGCAGACCGAGTCAAAAGCGGCTCGCACTTGCAGTGAGCGCTGGTTGTTTTGGCCGAGTTTCTGCTCCATTACCCTGGCTGCACGCCCAAACAGGGGAGCCGCATCGTCTAAGCGATTCTGCTCCTCGAGCAGCGCGGCAAGGTTGTACAGGCTGACGCCCGTTTCGATGTCGTCGGGCCCGTTCACGACTTCCCAAACTTTGACCGCCGCCCGCAGCTTTTCTTCGGCACGCTCATACTCGCGCTGGAGCCTGTAGATCTCACCCAAATTGTTTAGCGCCGCGGCAACCTCGGAGTGTTCGGGAGTCAGATGCTTGCGCCGCAGTTCCAGAGATCGCGCCAACAGCTGCTCAGCTTCAGCAAATTGAAATCGCTTGGCGTAGGCATCAGCCAGATGCGCGAAGTCGCGCGCTACCTCGATGGACTCGGGCGAATCCGACTGCCGAAGCCGCAGTGACTCGTTGAGGGCCGCCGCCGCGTTCGATAAGCGATTGTCAGCCGCCAAAATGACGCCCAAGTTGCTTAGACCCGTGGCTCTTTGCGGGTCGGCCTGCGCACCGCCGGCCCGACTGATGGCGAGCGAGCGACGCTGATAGTCTTCGGCGTCGAGCAATTGGTTCTTGTTGAAGTAAACAAGTGAAACGTCGGCCAGTGGCTGCACGAGCCCTGGGTCGGACTTGCCGAGCTGCTTCTCAAGAATCGAGAGCCGCTCCAACGAAGCCTTTTCCGCTGCGTCAAGGTTGCCCAGCCGCATGTGGAGTTCATAGAGACTACTCAGGATCTTGGCGATTTCCGGATGGTCCGCCCCCAAGGCGATCCGCAGCACTTCGGCGCTGCGCTCATAGAGCGGGCCCGCTTCAACGTAGTTGCCTTGAAGGTGTTGAACGAGTGCCAACGAGTTCAGAGTGACGGCAACACGTACGTCGTTGGGTCCGAAGCTTTCGGCTTTTGCGAGGGCGGTTCTAAAGGCTTGTTCCGCCTCGAAGTAAAGTTCGCGGTCACGAAGGGCCGTCCCCTGATCGATGTCCGCCCGCCACGACGCAGTGTCGGGCACGCGCGCTAGCTGCGCGGCAACCTCGCCGGGCAGGA
Organism: Bryobacterales bacterium; assembly: GCA_965247305.1. Classification (GTDB taxonomy): domain Bacteria; phylum Acidobacteriota; class Terriglobia; order Bryobacterales; family UBA6623; genus CATQHP01. The sequence goes on from OZ252030.1 coordinate 8,309,806, forward strand.
CACAGCACAGCACTAACGCCAGCAAGGTTTTCGCTTTCAACAAAACTCCAGCTCCGCGGCCAACAGAGGCGTACGACTCCAGTTTCGCAGTCGTAGGGCAAACCTCCGCTAAGGTATAACACCCAATACCACCAGAATCCCGCCGTAGGGCCGCTGAGATCGCTGTTTTACGGGCGTAGGTCCGCTAGATTGGAGGTTGGAGTTGCTCGGGTGAATATTCTCGGTTCTTGGTGCGCGCGGCTGCTTCCGCTATTTCTTCTAGCGACGGCTGCGTTGCCGCAGACGAAGCCCGCGGGCCCCGAAATGATTCTTGTCCAACCCGGCGAGTTCGAGATGGGCTCGGACGTCGGTGCGGCGTGGGAAAAGCCGGCGCACCGCGTTCAGCTCGGTGCATTCCATATTTCCGCGATGCCGGTCACGAAGGCGGAATACCTCGTTTTCGAGCCAAGCCATGAAATCGCCGAGGGCGCGGACCCCAATTCGCCGGTAACTGACGTCAGCTTTGCCGAAGCGCAGCGCTATTGCACGTGGCTCAGTGAGCAGAGCGGGCTAACCTACCGTTTACCCAACGAAGCCCGCTGGGAGTACGCGGCGCGTGGCGGCCTCGAACAGGCCATCTACGCCTGGGGAGACGAGCCGCCGGTTCCCGCCGAGACAACGGCCCCGGTTGAGCCGGCGCCCCGCGCTAACGCCTTCGGCATGCAGATTCTTAGCGGAAACCTATGGGAATGGACCGCCGATTGGTATTCCGCCGACTACTACGCCGAGTCTCCCGAAAGCGAACCATCCGGGCCGGCAGCCGGTAGCTATAGAGTGCTGCGAGGTGGTGGATACCGCGACGATCCTAACAGCGTGAAAGTCTTCAATCGTGGTAGCGCTCGGCCGACGACCGAGTCAATCTACATCACGTTTCGGGTGAGTCGTGAAATCGGTGAACCGAAGGCGCCGGCCATTACAGAGTTTCGACCACCGAGCGGACAACAGGTCGATGCGCGTGGTATCTACGTCCAAACGGCGGAAGACCAGCCCAAGGCGGCTCCGCTGAACAGCCAGATGGTGACCATCGCGCCGCCCGAACCAGCGGGTCGCGTGAAAATTTCGGTGCCTCCGAAACCGAAGGAAGTAGCCCTCGACGTCCAGCCGCAGCCACAGCCCCAGCCGGAGAAGGTTCCCGAGCCGGCCCAGGTTGGTCCCCGAGCATTGACCGAGATCGCGGTCGACTCCATCGCCGGCGGCACGCTAGTACGGCTGGTTACGAGCGCCGCGCCCGAATATCGCACGATGGTCCTATCCGGGCCACACCGGCTGGTGATTGACCTGAGCGAAACGAAGGTCGAGACCGGTCGCGGGGTCCGCACCAAATCCGTTGGCGCGCTCGGCGTCGTGAAGATCCGCTGGTCTCAATTCGCCCTTGATCCACCGGTAGCCCGCATCGTGGTCGACCTAGATCACAAACCGGAGTTCACGATCGAATCGAGCGCCGCCGGACTAGCGGTCAACGTCAAGTAGTTAGGCCGTCAAGTCGCGGCTGCGCAATCCCCAGGGCCGCCAGGCTCATCCCGTCGCGAAATTGACCGCTCTCGATCATCGACCGCAGTGCCTCCGGCGTCACCTCTAGAGTTTCGATCGACTCCGTTGCGTCGAGTTGCGGCTCACCCCTGGCCAGGTCAGTTGCAAGGAACACGTGACACATCTCGTCCGAAACCCCGCTATAGACCGCGAACTGGCCTAGATCTTCCACGGCGCGTGCACGCCAGCCAGTCTCTTGCGCAAGTTCCGCCCGCGCGGCGTCTTCGAGCGAATCAAAGCCGCGGCTACCACCACCGGGCAACTCATAGCAGTACGACCGCGTTGGATAGCGATATTCCCGCACGATCGGAACTGTTCCTTGCGGTGTCAGCCCGACCACCATCACTGACGGCGCCGAAGCGAGATATGTATAGATAAACGGTTTCCCTGTCGCGCGGATCTCAAGCGTGTGCTCCTCAAGATCGATCCATGGATTGGAATACACCGTCTTCGAGTCAATTCTTCGAAAGGGATGGTCAGCCATAGGTAATATTCGCTCCAAAGTCGACGACCGTGGCGCTCTATAATATAGGGTTCGTACGGCGCCCGGAAAGGACTTCTGAATATGTGGGGAAGAAAAGACGGCGAAGCGACTGACTCCGCGGCGGCTCAACCCGCCTCCGCGGGCAGCGGAGTGCACCCTGCTCCGCGGCCGACTGAACGGCCATCAGGCGCACATCAGGCACCGAGGACAGCGCCGAAACCGGTCTCGCCTGGAGCATCGAATAACGCCCAGATCGGCAAGTCTCTGCGTGTTAAGGGGACCGTCAGCGGCTCGGAAGACCTGTACATCGACGGCATCGTCGAAGGCACGATCAAACTTGAAAAAAACAGTCTGACGATCGGACCGAATGGGAAAGTGCAGGCCGACGTTGAGGCCCGCGTGATCACTCTGCTCGGCACCCTGCAGGGCAACGTGCGTGTCGGCGAGCGCATCGAGATCCGCAAGACAGGTTCGCTCGAGGGCGACCTGGTCACTAGCCGGATCGTAGTCGAAGATGGCGCTGTCTTTCGCGGTAGTATCGACATCGAAAAACCGACTCAAGGGCGCGCATCCGCGACCGCGCCGGCGGCTGCATCAAGACCGAGGCCGGCCGTACCCGGTCAACCCGTCGCAACTGGAAAGACCGGCGCATAGTGGACGCGGAAAAGACCCGAAAAGGCCGCTAGATTCGTGTTTGAGTATCTGAAACGAGCGCTCAACGATCCACCGGGAGGAGAATCGCCCGGGAAACCAGCAGTCGAGACCCGCGCTCGAGCGCACCCCGACGAAGACCCAAAGCAACAAGCCCGCCGTCGAACAAGCAGCGGCCTGCGCCATTTTCTCGATCAGCTACCGCGCGCCGAAGGCCTTCAAATACTCGACCTCGGCGGCTTAACTGATTCCAACGCACATTATTTAAGCGAAATGGGCAGCCGGATTCACGCCGTCGACTTACTCCACAGCTTCGACACCGAACGCGGTCAGACTCTGCACGGAAGATTTGACGATTTCGCCGCGCGCCAATTCGTCGATGAGTATCTGCCGTTTCGCGCCGGAACATTTGACGCCGTTCTGGTCTGGGATGTGTTGCACTTTCTCGATGTCGAGCTGCTCAACCACATCATCTCGAGGCTGGCGGGAATTGTACGCCCCGAGGGAGCAATTCTGTGCTTCTTCCACAACCAGCCAAAGGGCGACGAAGTCCCAGTCTGCCGCTATGCAATCGAAACGGCCGACGTTCTGCGTGTACGCACACGCCGCCGACGGATCGTCCCAACTACGTTTAGCAACCGGCATCTTGAAAAGCTGTTTCGCGATTTCGAGTCGGTCCAGTTTTTTTTGAGCCGCGATAGCCTAAGGGAGGTAATCGCCGTCCGCTAGGCGGCGTCTAACAATCAGCGTGCGAGTTCTTTGGTTGGGCCTTGTTCTTGTAGCAGTCGCGGTAGCGGCGACAGTCGACGAGCGCACCACCGCCCACGACCACTATTTCAATCTCGAATACGATGAGGCGATCGACGCCTACGAGAAGCTTCTCGAGGCTGAGCCCGGCGACGCGACCGTCTACAACCATCTGGCGACGGCGATTCTCTACAAAGAGCTAAACCGCTTGGGGATGCTCGAGACAAGCGCATTCAGGGGCGACAACAAATTTTTCGAGAGAGAAAAACTCAGACCCGATCCAAAAGTCAAAGTCGCCGTATTCGACTATCTCGAGCGAGGCCGCCGGGTAGCCGATCGGCGGCTACAAACGAACCGCGGCGATCAGCTAGCGCTACTGGCGATCTCTCACAACTACGCTCTGCGGGCAAACTATCAATTCATGGTCGAGAAGGCCTACTTCGCGGCTTTGCGAAACGGCAATCGAGCAAAATCGTTCAGCGTCCGGCTCCAAAAATATCACCCCGAATTCGTCGACGGATACCTCGTCGCAGGCGTACAAGAGTATGTGGTTGGCAGCCTCCCGTGGGCGATCCGCGCCATGATTGCCTTCGGTGGAGTGCGCGGTAGCAAGGCCAAGGGTGAGGCGATGGTCGCTCGCGTTGCTCGCGAGGGCGAGCTGGCCCGCAACGAGGCGAGAGCGTTGATGGTTTTGGTTCACCGCCGCGAGGGGCGTCCACTCGAGGCCGTGAAGATCTTGGAATCGTATCTCGACGACTACCCGCGCAACTACGTGCTGCAGCTCGAGATGGCGGCGATGTATCTCGATGCCGGCCAAGACGTTAACGCGCTAGACATTTTTCGTGAAGTCTACAAAAAATACGAAGCCGATGAAGAACGCTTCGGGCGCATGCCGCCGCGGGTTGTCAGAGCGCTTGAGCGCCGCATCGAAAAGCTCGAAGCAGCCGAGCCATCGCGCGTGCAGCTCGCTGCGTTTTGACTGAGCTGCTGCCTATCAGCTTGGGGGCAGTTCCATGATTCGAATGTTGCGGAAGTGGATCTTCGCGCCCTCTGATTCTAGGCAGAGATAGCCCTTTCGTTGCGACGACTTGCTGATGCCGTTGACGAACTTGCCGTTGACTGAAAGCTTGATCGTTCCGTCGACCGCGACCACGTCGTAAGTGTTCCACTCGCCTCTCGGCAGGCAGCGATTCTCGATAGATTTACTCCTCTCGCCCCGCGGGTTGTCGGGCACTGTCGTTACGCCGCCGACCCCGAATAGCTCGCCGTGAACGTAGGCGATCGGCGGCACCTTTCCGTCACGGATGTGAAGCTTCGGCCAATCAAGTTCCAACATTTGGACCTCGACACCATCGGGCAGCCGATTGCTTTCGCGCGGCACCGCCTTGCTCCAAACGAAAACGCCCGAGTTACCGCCGGGCTCGGTATGCATCCACTCGACATGCAATACGAAGTTCTCGTATTGCTTCACGCTACGCATCACACCGTGAGGTCGCCCAGAGCAGATCAGCTCGCCGTTCTCGACGTACCAGGTATCAGGGTCGGTGTTGACGTTAATCCAGCCGGTGAGGTCGCGTCCGTTGAACAGGTCTGTGAACACGGCAGGCGGCGCGGCGGTTCCGATCAACAGCGAAACGAGAGCAATCGCGAGTGCCACGGCGACGGGTTTCATGACGATCTAAGTCCTACCCATCTACTTTACGCGCATAGCATGAAATGCCTAGCGATTTGGAAGCCGCGTTTCTCAAGTTCGTGCCGGATCAGCTCACGCGCACCACGGCTGCCGACCCATTGCAGCACGTAGCATTCGTTCGGCGAAGGTAGTTCGTCGGGCTTGATTACAGGCACTCCTTCGATCTTCCACCCGGCCTTGTTGGGGTCGATATCGACGTAAGCCGCGACCTTGATGCCCTGCGCCAATAGCGGATTGAGCCGCTGACGCGATGTCCGCCCCGATCCCCAGATGATCACGCGTGGGTGATGCGGATTATGACGCGCCAGCCAACGCGCTAGGTATGGCGCCTTGGCACGATAGAAAGCGTCGACCGAGTAGCGCTCGTCGCGGCGCGTTAGCCGGTCAATTCGGTCGCGCCACCGAAGTACGCATGAGTCGACCTTGGCCATGCGGACACCCGCCTCGAGCCAGCGCAGCCACAGCTCGTAATCTTCGGGAAACGCTCCATCTTTGTAGCCGCCGAATTGCTCTACTAGTGCCCGACGAAACATCACCGTCGGGTGAATCAGTGGTGACTCGACAAAGCGGTTGAGGCTGATATCCCGAGGTGTGCGAATCGAATTCGACCAATCGACGAATAGCGCCAGTCCTCGGTTTGCTTGCTTGTCCCCTAGATAGTTTGCGCTACCGGCGACCACCCCCACTTTAGGGTTCGCGTCGAGATAGTCCGCTTGGGACTTTAGCCGATCGGAATCCGCGATGTCGTCGGCATCCATGCGGGCGATGTATTTTCCGCGCGCGGACTCTAGGCCGTGGTTCAATGCCGCGACCAAACCGCGATGCGGTTGCGAAAGCAGTTTTACTCTAGGGCTAAAGCCCAGAATCTCCGCCGACTCATCAGACGAACCATCATCGACAGCGACGATTTCGAAGTCGTTCTCGGTTTGCGCATCAAGCGATTGCAGCGCCACGGGCAAAAACCGGGCGCCATCGTAGACGGGCAGAAGAACGCTAACTCGACACTGCAAATCGTGCTCGCCCGCCACGTACGGATCCGTCCGCGCCTCGGCTGGGCGGACTAGCAGCCCGTGGCAAAAGTCACGCGGGCCGCGTTAGGCGCCTTTGGATTGGATTGAGCATTTATGCCGAGCATCGTTGTGTCTATCATGTCTCTTTACCGAAAGGCCGTTGGACCGCCTAACCCGTTGGGCGGCAGGCACTTGCGACCGTCGGCTTTGTCATTCGTTGGAGACGATCACCCGGATCGCCGTCCTCCTGACTCCGCGCCGAGCGGTCCCAATTCCCCGCCGCGCGGCCCACGGGACTTTCACCACGGACCGCTAGCCCTCAATCCCTGGCACGGGAAACTGTGAACAGGTCTGCTCGACCTCGGCCTTTACGCGAGCCAATACCGCTGCATCGTCGTGGCTGCGCAGGGCTTCAAGCATCCATCCGCCAAGGCGTTCCATCTCGGGCTCTTTCATGCCGCGAGTCGTGGCCGCCGGCGTCCCCAGACGAATACCACTAGGCCGCAAGGGCGGGTTTGGGTCATCAGGAATCACCTGTTTGTTGCATGTGATCGAAACCTCGTCAAGCGCTTCTTCCGCGACTCGTCCGTCGATGCCGAAACTCTTGATGCAATCGACGACCATCATGTGGTTCTCGGTGCCGCCGGTGACGAGATCGGCGCCGCCGGCCATCAGCGTTTTCGCTAAAGCTTGCGCGTTGTCGAGCACCTGTTGCGCATAAACCTTGTAGTCAGGTTGCAACACCTTGCCTAGAGTAATGGCGATGCCGCAGACCGCATTCATGTGCGGACCGCCCTGCATCCCCGGGAAAACCGATTTGTCGATCTCTTTGCGAAATTTCTTCTTGCAGAGAATCATCCCGCCTCGCGGACCGCGCATCGACTTGTGCGTCGTCGTTGTGACGAAATCGAATCCGTGGTCGCAAGGGTTGCTCATTACGCCGCCTGCGATCAGTCCGCCGATGTGCGAAACGTCAGCCATCGTGAGCGCGCCAACTTCGTCCGCGATTTTCTTGAAATCGTTGTAGTCGTAGTCGCGCGGATACGACGAGTACCCGCAGACGATCATTTTGGGTTTGTGCTCGAGCGCTGTCTTCCGCAATTCGTCAAAGTCGATGCGCCCTTCGTTCGAGGGATCAGTCTTGTAGCGGATCCAGTTATAGAGCTTGCCCATGTGCGAAACGGGAGCGCCGTGGGTGAGGTGGCCGCCGTGCGAGAGATCCATGCCGAGCACAGTGTCGCCGGGCTCAAGCATGCACAGGTAGACGGCGGCGTTCATCGGCGCGCCCGATAGTGGCTGCACGTTGGCGTGCTCGCAGCGAAAAATCTCTTTGGCGCGGTTGCGGGCAACTCGCTCGATCACGTCGGTAAATTCCTGGCCACCGTAGTAGCGCCGGCCGGGGTAGCCCTCTGAGTATTTGTTGGTGAATACCGATCCGAGTGCCGCGAGCACTTCTGGGTAGGTATAGTTTTCCGACGGAATCAGCTCGATGCCGGAAGCTTGGCGGGCCTCTTCGCCGATGAGCGCGGCGTAGATATCAGGATCATTCTCGGCAAGTAGAGCGCGGTTCAACTCTTGCGATGTGGCGACTGGCATTGGTTCACTCCCATTGAGCGCGGCAATGCGCACCCATACCACACGAGATCAACAGCCCAGGCGAGCGGCGTTTCCGAAATCCGTGCTTCCCCGTGGTTACCCACGTAAGTCGTCGCCAGTTACACGGACCGGTCGAGTCGTACTTAACCGTTATAGCGATTGGCCGGGTTGTGCGCAAGGTTTTGGCAATAGCGCGGCCCGGCGGAAAGTTTTGTCATGTTTTGGTCGCTATCTCTCGTTTCGAATTTGGGTCCGATCGAATTGCCCGGTGTGCGTGCTACTTGGGTCCAACTTCGTTTCAACTTCCATACTTCCATTGCGCTTTTCAACTGGCAGGACAACGATCGTGGCTTCGACAAATCGAGTCTCACCACTTTTGGCCCTGACGGCGCCCAGATCATGGTCAGCCCGCGGACGGATCAACCCGTATCGAGGGCCGCAAATCGGAATAGTCCCGCCCGGGAGTTCTTAACCTTTAGAATCAGCGACTTAGAGATTCTTTGCCTAAACCTAGGCACAGCTCTCCTCTAAGAATGTCCGGAAATGTCCGGATTTGTCCGGTTTTCGCTAAAAATCGCCGGCCGGGGCAACCCGCCAGACTTACTATTTGAATTTCGTCAAACTATACAAAGCAAAACGAGGAACTCCTCGCGTGCTCATGCAAGCCGATCCCCAATCCCTGTCGTGAATGCCGCCCATTGGCCGGATTTGGCAGGGTTTCTGTGAAATTTCGAGCCTTCTTGAAGGGCTTTCCGCAACCTCCAGGTATAGTGTAAGGCTCGTGTGTCCAGTTTTCGGCTGACCGTATGGCTAAGTTGCTGATTTCAAAGGCAAAAGAAATATTAAAATCGCAGGACGACCGTTTGGGCGAGTTCCGCCTTGGCCGTTGCGAAACGCAATCCCCCTGTTTTAAGAACATTCAGATCGCTGGAAGCTGCTGATTCAGGCTTTATTGGAGTGCACCCCAAAACTGAGACAGATGAAAGTGGGACAATTTTCAGTGAATGGAAAAGGAGTCCCCGATGAGAGAGAGAAAAGATAGGGTTGCGAGGAAGCAGCGCTCGTATGAAGTTGAGTTCAAGGAATTGGCGGTAAGCCGCATGCTTCGCGGTGAGAACGTCGTCAAATTGAGCGGTGAGTTGGACGTGCGGCGCAGCGTGTTGTATCGCTGGCGCGACACCTACCGCGCCGAGGGACGCAGCGGTCTTGAGCGGCGTCAAGGGCGGCCGCGTCCCGGACAAGAGGTTGTGCAATTGGATAGCGATCCGAGCGCCGATCGCATTGCCGAACTCGAACGCCTAGTCGGTCAACAAGCGGCGGAATTGGATTTTTTCGAACGAGCCTTCAACGCCTTAAAACCGGCGATGCCGAACCAAGTCGCTCGCAACGCGAGCGGCTCTACAGCGTCATCGACGAAATTCGCGTTGAAGGCCGACTCAGCGTCGAGCGCGCCTGTGCACTCGGAGAAGTCAGCCGAGCCGGATATTACCGGCAATTAGAGCGAGACAAGCCTGTCGAATCCAACCTGGAAGTGCGTGACCGTATGCAACGCATTACGCTCGCAAATCGCCGCTACGGCTATCGTCGAGTGACCGCCGAACTGCGTAGGCAGGGCTTTACGGTGAACCACAAGAAGGTCTTGCGGCTGATGCGCAACGACAATCTGCTGGCGATACGCAAGCGCCGCTACGTATTGACGACGGACTCGGATCAGCACCGCGCGATCTACCCAAACTGGGCCAAAAACCTGCAGATCGACGGTCTCGATCAGCTCTGGCAGGCCGCCATCAGCTACGTGCGCATGCGCCGTTCGTTCGTCTACTTGGCGGTCGTGATGGACTCGTATTCCCGGCGCGTGGTGGGCTGGGAATTGGGGCCTTCCCTCGAGGCCATATTGGCAGTGAACGCGCTGCGCAAAGCGATCGAGTTTCGCTGTCCGAAGCCGGGGCTGGTGCATCATTCCGATCAAGGCACGCAATATACCTCGCGGGCTTATGTCAGTCTGCTGGAAGAAAACGGCGCGTTGATCTCGATGAGCCGGCGAGGAAACCCGTACGACAAGGCGCGCATGGAAAGTTTTATGAAGACGCTCAAAAGCGAGGAGGTGAACCTACAGACGTATCAATCGATGGACGAAGCGCGCGCTTCGATCGAGGAGTTTATCGACGCGGTGTACAACCAAAAGCGGCTGCATTCGGCGTTGGGATATCGGCCTCCGCAGGAGTTCGAGCAGTTGTTGCCAGCGAGCGAAGAGCTCAGAAACCCGCAGTTTGAGTTTTCTGAGGCATGAGGAAATCTATCGAGACAGTGGTCGCACTCGGGACGGGAGAATGTCCCGCCCCGAGCGCTCATCGTCTCGCTGAGTTTCCAGCCGGGTATTGCTTGGCGGGTTGCTCTCCAGCATTGCCCGCCTCCGCTTTCCCGGCCGTTTTCAAGTGTGCGGCACGTTCGCCGAAAAGGCTATACTTTTTCAGCGAACGGCAACTGTCCCATTTTTAAGCTGTCTCAGCTTAGGGGTGCATGCCATATGGGGTTACGTGACTGTCCCCGATCTCCCCCGATCTCCCACGTTCACGACCTGCACGCGACGATCTTGACACTCTTAGGTCTCGACCACGAGGCGCTGATGTACTTCTTCCAGGGCCGCGACTTTCGTTTGTCCGACGTCGGTCGTCAGAATAATCTCGCGACGAAGCTGACTACCTGAGCAATACCGTCGCCCGCCTCGTATTGATGCACCTCTCACGCAATTTCGCTCGCTACGTGGTGGGAAATGCGGGCTAAACGGGACGGAGTTGAATTTGTGCTCTTCGTCGGAATGCCGCGCGCTGCAGCAGTCTCGATAACCTGTTCGTTGAGATTTCCGACTACTTGGCGTAGGATAAGCCTGACGATCGTGTAAAAGGATCGTCGTTGAAATGTTAGATTTCCATCCGTGCTGGGCGTGTCCTGGAAGGAATTAAGTGGAGCGAGAGCCGGTAGGGCCTAAGCAGGAGAGCGGCTCCCACTCGCCCGCCTCCCGTACGATCTCCCACTACGAGACCTTCGAAATACTCGGTGAAGGCGGCTATGGTGTCGTCTACAAAGCCAAAGACCTAACCCTAGGCCGCACTGTCGCGCTTAAGTTCCTGCTGTCGAACGACGATGGCCAAAAGGCGCGATTTCTGCAAGAGGCCCGCGCCGCCGCCTCTCTGTCGCACCCCAACGTGTGCGTCGTTCACGAGGTGGGCGAGGTCGATGGCAGGCCATTCATCGTCATGGAGTTCCTCGAGGGCGAGGACCTTCGAGCGAAGGTCGCCAACGGGCCACTCGTCCTAGCCGAGGCGCTTCGGCTGGTCATCGACTCGGCCAAAGGTCTGCGGGAGGCGCACCGCAAAGGCATCGTCCATCGCGACGTTAAGAGCGCCAACATCATGGTCACCGAATCCGGTCAGGCCAAGGTGACGGACTTCGGCCTCGCGCGCTTCAGAGACGACACCAAGATCACCAAAAGCGGAGTACGCCTCGGCACTCCTTCATTTATGTCGCCCGAGCAGGACTTATTGTCGATGCAAGTTGATACAACTCTTTTATTATCAATATATAATGGATATGTTTCCTGCGGCTCACAGGATTTTGTCATCACTATGTCAACGAGTTGATGGCGTCTCAATGGCAGTGAATGGCTTTGGCTGAGCGTCGACGTCGGGTCATTTTAGGTTGATCAGATTGAGCAGCTCTTGACTAGCCGTGAAAACGCGACCGTAACAAGCTGTCGAACAGTACTTACCCCTGCCTCGCTTGAGGAGGCTTGGAATTATGCTTAAGGTGTCAAGGGCGGAGTAAATGTAGACCGCTTCGGCGGAGCAAAAATAGACCAGTTGGCGGGGATCCAGCGGTTTGCGTGGGACGGCTGGAACGGAGCCTGAGGACGCCCTTTAGGGCGGCCCAGGCGTAGTGGAAGACGGCCCACGCAAACCGGCGCGAGCGGCCGGCGGGTCAGTTTGAAGAGCGCGGGCGCTTCTTTTTGCTTTGCTTGAGGCGGTAGCTGTCGCCGTTCATCTCGAGGATATGGACGTGATGCGTGAGCCGGTCAAGCAGAGCGCCGGTCATGCGTTCGGAACCCAGCACCTCGGTCCACTCGGTGAACGGCAGGTTCGAGGTCAGCAACGTCGAGCCCTGTTCGTAGCGCTGCGAAAAGATCTCGAACAGCAGCTCTGCCCCGGTCTTCGACAGCGGCACATAGCCCAGTTCATCGACGATCAGTAGATCCTGCTTGGCAAGTTGTTTCTGGACCCGTAGTAGTTGCCGTTCGTCACGGGCTTCGAGCAGTTCATGGACCAATCCCGCGGCGGTGGTGAAACGTGTGCGATAGCCGCTCTGACAAGCTGCCAGTCCCAGCGCCAAGGCGATATGCGTTTTGCCGGTGCCGGAGTTCCCCAGCGCCAAGACGTTCTCACGGCGGTCGATGAACTCACAGCGCGCCAGCTCCAGAACGAGCTTCTTGTTCACCGAGGGTATGGCCAAGAAGTCGAACGTGTCGAGACTCTTCGTCACCGGGAACTTGGCGGCCTTGATGCGACGCTCGGTCGCCCGCTGCTCGCGATCGACCAGTTCCAGCTCGCAGAGTTGCTGTAGGAAGTCCCGAAAGTCCAAGCCTTCGGCGGCGCAGCGCCGAGCCAGTTTGTCGTACTCGCGCAGGAAGGTCGGCAGCCGCAGCGCTTTCAGGTGGGTTTCCAGCAGCATTCTCGACTTCGCCATCAGCTTGCTCCTGCTAGCAGCGCCAGATAGGATGCCGGCGACGTCTGCTCGACCTGAGCCGTCGGCAGGTGGGGATACTTCGTTAAGTCGAGCTTCGGCGGACGTTGCTCGATCGCGCACAGCAGTAGATGCTTGACGGCGTCAAAGCCAATCGTTCCCAGTAGACAGACTTGGCGCACCGCCGTTGCGACGTGCTCAAGGGGGAAGTCCTCCAACAGTCGCAGGACCTGTACGTACTCGCGCTTGCCCGCTTTGTCCAACCGCGATTCGAGCAGTCGTCGCAGCTTCGCAAACTCCGGCGGCAACTCCCAGCCGACCAACGGCGCGGCTTGATCGAGCGCGTTGGTCTTGCGTTCCAACAACGCCAAGTAGTGCAGCGGATCGAAAACCAACTCTTCACGTTCATAGCTGCGCTGATGGCGGGCGATCTCTTCGCTGCCGCAACAGATCACTACCTCATCCACGTAGGCTTTGATCAGGACCTGGCGGTGGCCGTAACGCGTTGGCACCGAATAATCGTTTGTCGCGTAGCGCACCAGCGACAACGAAGTCACCCTTGTCGAGCGTTTGTCGCAGGCATCGTAGGCTGTCGGTGCCAAGGGCAAGAGCGCTTCCCGATCGCGCTCGAAGCGTTCGCCGACGGTTTCGGTGTGCCGTCGCAAACGCCGTTCACGGTTGGCTCGGCACTTCTCTTCGAGGTGTTCGTTGAAGGCTTCCCAACTCTCGAATCTCGGGATCGGCACCATGAAATTGCGCCGTGCGAAGCCCACTAGCCCTTCGACTTTTCCCTTGTCGTTGCCCTTGCCCGGACGCCCGAAACGATCGGCGAACAGGTAGTGCGACTGCAGTTCGCTGAACACCCGCGTACGTTTGCGCGTGCCGTCGCCGAGAATCCTTGCCACCGCCAGCGTCGTGTTGTCGTAGACGATGTTGCGTGGCACGCCGTCGAAATAACGAAACGCGGCGTTGTGTCCTTCGCAAAAGGCTTCCGTCGTCTCGGCGGGAAAGGCCTTAACGAAGGCGTCGTCGCTGTGCGGCAGATCGACAACCAAGAAGTGCGCCTTGCGCTGGACTCCATTGATAACGACAACCGCTTCGCCGAAGTCGGCCTGCGCGTCGCCGGGCGGATGCGCCAGTGGCACGAACATCTCTTGTCCACCGAGCTTCTTCTCGCGGACGTAGTCCTTGACGATCGTGTAGCCACCGCTGAAATCGTACTCCTCGCGTAGGCGATCGAAGATGCGTTTCGCGGTGTGACGTTGTTTCTTTGGTTGTTGCTGATCGTCGAGCAGGATCTGATCGATGATTCCGGTGAACGCTTCGAGCTTCGGCCGTCTCACCGGTTTGCTCCGCCGATAGCCCGGCGGAGCAGCGTAGCGCAGCATTTTGCGCACCGTCTCCCGCGCTAAGCCAAACCGCTTGGCGGCTTCGCGTTCACTCAGCCCTTCGACGTAGACACTGCGCCGTACTTGAGCATATAGCTCCACGCGATACATCCTTCCCGTGTTCCACAAAACACCGAATGGATGCCAGCGGACCACCCGGGCGGTCTAATTTTCCGCCGCCCTTGAACGGCTTTAAAACGCCGTTCTGTGGTCTAGTTTGTCAGCGCCGTTCTCAGCAGCGAGACCCGCACCGCCATCCCCGGCCAGCCCGAGCGCCATGACTACGAGTACGAACGCTGTGGCAGGTGCATTATTTTCATGGCCGGCAAACCGCTTGCGGGCCGGCGCATGGTGAAGGTAACCGAGCACAGAAGGAAGTCGGACTGGGTATTATTTATCAAAGAAATCGCAGAGCGCTATGAAAAGGGCCACCAAGATCACGCTGGTCATGGACAACCTCAACACCCACCGGTCTGGCTCGTTGTATGAGACGTTGGCGCCGGGCGAGGCCAAGGCTCTGTGGGGCCGGTTTGAGTTCATCTACACGCCCAAGCATGGCAGTTGGCTCAACATGGCCGAGATCGAACTGAACGTACTGAGTGGCCAGTGTCTGAATGAGCGCATCGACAACCGCGACAAATTGACCTCGAAGGTTGCGCAGTGGCAGTCCCATCGCAACAACCGCAACTCGACCATCAACTGGCAGTTTACCACCGAAAAGACCCGTACCAAACTACGTCGACTCTATCCGACGATAGAGATGTGACATGACACTAGGCCTGTCGAGTCGTTAGTCTCGAGGCACCAGCCGCGTCCTCAAAACCTCAGGTAGCGGCCGGTGCGTCGAACGACCTTCCGTACAGCCACGCTGAACATCCCCACGCTGCGAAGAACGGAACTAGCAACCAGGGTCCGTAGAAAAAGACTAGCGAAGCACTACTCGCAATCCCCGCTGTCTGGAGTAGACCTTGAGGCAGGAACTGCGTGCCGGGCGAGAATCGCCACCTTCTACCGAATCTCTGGTTGCGAATGCTTGCATGATGTCCGATCGCAAGCGCCGTTAGGACCGCAGCAAGGCCGGCAGCTAGCTGTAGGGGACCGAGTAGGGGTAATGTCGCCAGGATGACCGCGATGCCCTTCGCGATCAACACGCGCGATCCCGGCAGAGGCAAGAGGCGATATCGTGACATACCACTCGAACCGTCAAGTGCGAAAAGCGACATAGTGTAGTTCGAGAGGGACAAGACCAACAATACTGTAAGTATCATCAAACCGTACTGAGGCATGACTACTCCGCTCACACGAACGGCAGCTGTGCCAATGCTCAGCAACACGGCAATGTAGAAGTCTAGGGTGGATAGAACGTGACGGAACTCCTTTCGTATTAGCTGACTGAACTGCCCGGGAAGGCTTGGAACACGCCTCCAAATGATGTGTTCTACGGGGGCTGGAGCCATGGACAAAATGAACCCACTCAGCAGCAGGGCACCTAGCAATAGGGCGAGGCCAGTAGTGATCTGTCCGAAGGCGACCCATAGTGTCAGCGATGCAGCGACCCAGGTCATGGGATTAACCCAAGGACTAGCTAGCCTCAACGCAATACTGTCAGCGCCGGTGTAAGAATCCCCGTATCGCCGGAATAAAATTCCCCACCCGTAGCTTGCGTCGGAGCCGACCCTGGAAGCAGGAGGTACAAGGCGCTGTTACGGAGTTCAGATGTGCAAGAAATCGAAGAATTAGTTCGACAAGGGGTGAGCCTCGCCAAGATCAGCGAGCTCACGGGATTTGACCGCAAGACGGTTCGCAAGTACTTAAGGCAGGACGATCCGACGCCCAGATACGGCCCGCGCAAGCCGCGTCCGTCCAAGCTGGATCGCTTCAAGCCGTTTATCGAAGACCGCCTCAAGGCCGGCGTCTGGAATGCCGTCGTGCTGTTGCGTGAGCTGCGAGAACACGGCTACTCGGGCGGCTATACGATCCTCAAGGATCACCTACAGCCGTTGCGAGAAGCCGCAACCACGGTGGCCGTGCGGCGCTTTGAAACACCCGCAGGCAAACAGGCTCAGGTCGATTGGGGCCATCTCGGCGAGATCACCGCCGACGGCAAGACTCGCAAGCTTTGGGGTTTCGTCTTCACGCTCGGTCACAGCCGGGCCATCATGGCCGCCGCGGCGACCGACCAGAAGCTGCCGACGCTGCTGCGCATGCACGAGGAAGCCTTCCGGCAACTCGGCGGCGTGCCGCAAGAGATCCTCTACGACCGCATGAAGACGGTCTTGGAGGGGGTCGACGAGCGCGGCGAGCTCAAGTGGAATCAAACCTTCAAGGACTTCGCCGACTATTGGGGCTTCACCCCGCGGGCCTGCAAACCTTACCGCGCGCAGACCAAGGGCAAGGTCGAATCGGGCGTCAAGTACGTGCGCCGCAACTTCCTGTGCGGACGCACGGCGACGAGCCTGGATGATCTCAACAACCAGCTGCACGCTTGGGTCTGGGAGGTCTCGAACCGGCGCGTTCACGGCACCACTCACAGCCAAGTGTTAGAGAGTTGGGAGTCTGAAAAGACCGCCTTGCAGTCTCTCGACAAGCGTCCGCCGTATCCCCTCGCGGACGCCGAGTCGAGGCGTGTGAGCCGGGACGCCTTCGTGGCCTGGCGCTCCAACCGCTACTCGGTTCCCTGGCAAGACGCCGGCGCCGAAGTCTCGTTGCGCGAACTGGCCGGCCGGCTCGAGGTATGGCGCGGAGCCGAGCGGATCGCCGTTCACGAGTTGATCGACGACCGCCACCAAATCGTTGTTCGCAAAGAGCATCATGCCGACATTCCGCTGCACGTCGCCAAGCGTCCAGGAGGAAAAACGTGCATTCACATCCAAGCCGGCGCACCCCAAGTCGAAGTGCGGCCGCTAGTGTAGTGCGTCAATCAGATTGAACCTTAAGAAGAGCGGCTTTGCCGCGCTTGACCTTCTCAAGGGTGTCGGAAGCGGTAGCAGTCCAGATGAAGGGCTTGGGCTGCTGATTGTGTCGAGCGATGTAGTCTTCGATGGCGGTGGTGAGTTCGCCGACGCTACGAAAGACACCGTGGCGGATGCGCTTATCGGTGAGGTCTCGGAAGAACCTCTCCACCATGTTCAGCCACGACGCTGAGGTGGGCGTGAAATGGACGTGGAAGCGTTTATTGCGCTGCAGCCAGCGTTTCACGTGGCGTGTTTGTGAGTGGCATAGTTGTCCACGATCAAATGGATCTGCTTGTCCTTGGGGGTCTGGTTTTCAAGCAAGCGCAAGAAGCGCAGCCATTCTTGGTGGCGGTGCTTGGGCATGCAGGTTCCGATCACCGAGCCGTCGAGCGTGTTGAGCGCGGCGAACAAGGTGGTTGTGCCGTTGCGTTTGTAGTCGTGGGTCATGGTCCGGCCGCGTCCCTTTTTCAGGGGCAGGCCGGGCTGGGTGCGGTCGAGGGCTTGAATCTGTGACTTCTCGTCGAGGCAAAGAACGAGGGCATGCTCGGGCGGGTTGAGATAAAGTCCGATGATGTCGTCGAGTTTTTCGGCGAAGCGCGGGTCGTTGCTGAGTTTGAAGGTCTTGACGCGATGCGGCTTGAGGCCGTGGGCGCGCCAAATGCGACCCACGGTGGAGGCGCTGACGCCGACCGCGGCGGCCATCGTGCGGCGGCTCCAATGGGTGGCGTTGGCTGGCGTTTCGCGGGTCGTCTTGTGGATGATCTGTTGCACTGTTGGGGAGCAGATGGCGGGCTTACGGCCGGGCCGCGGGGCGTCCTTTTCGATGCCGGCGACGCCGGATTCAAGAAAACGGCTTCGCCAGCGCGCCACCAACTGACGCGAGACCGACAGCTGCGCGGCAATCCGTTTGTTCTCAAGACCGTCGGCGGCGAGCACGATGATCCTGGCTCGCAACGCCAGACGAACAGCGACCCGACGACCGTTCGCGTAGCGCTCCAACTGCCTACGCTGCTCCTGCGTCAATGGGACTGGCTCTGCTCTTCGCATCCGTGTGCCTTCTACTAGTAAAGGCGACACGAAGATACTACAAGTTACATTATTTATGGCGCACTACACTAGCGGCTTACGAAAGCGCCGCCGCCGGAGGTGCGCTGTGACCGCCATCGAACAGCTTCACGAACGGCTCGAAGCACTGGGGCTGAAGACCATCGACGATCGCTTGGAAGCGCTGCTTGAACAAGCAGCCAAGGCTGAACCGGCCTACGCCGACTTCCTGCTCGACGTCGTCAGCGCCGAGGCCGACGCTCGCCGACAACGCTATCTCAAGACGCGTCTACAGCTCGCGCATCTGCCCTATGTCAAGACTTTCGAACAGTTCGACTTCGACTTTCAACCATCGATCGACGAGCGCCAAATCCAAGAGCTGCGCACGTTGCGCTTCGTGCACGAAGCCTCCAACGTGATCTTCCTCGGGCCACCCGGCGTTGGCAAGACGCATCTCTCGGTTGCCTTGGCCGAGGCTGCGATCCAAGCCGGTTTCGGAGCCTACTTCATCACCGCGCACGACTTGATCGCCGATCTGTCGAAGGCCATCCGCGAAGGACGGCTACAACGAAGGATGCGCATCTACCTCGCGCCGAAGGTGCTGATCGTCGACGAGATGGGTTACCTTCCGCTCGACGAGCTGGGGGCGACGATCTTCTTCCAACTCGTCAGCGCGCGTTACGAACGCGGCAGCATCATCCTGACCTCGAACAAGAGCTACGCCGATTGGGGCTCGATCTTTTCCGACCCGATCATCGCCACGGCGATCCTGGATCGACTGTTGCATCACTCGACGACGGTGAACATTCGCGGCGAGAGCTTTCGCTTGAAGGAGCGCCGAAGAGCCGGTTTGCTCTCGCGGCCGGAAGATCAGTCCGGCGAACGGCCGACGGTCGATGCGGCTGACGCGGCGAGCCCTGGTCGCAAGAGCGGGGGAAGTGGAAGATGAGTTTTTTCAGGCATGGGCAAATCTATCGATCCGATGGGCGTTGGGCAGCGGAAAAGAAGCCGGGAGCGATCTCGGCCGCCGCTCCCGGCACTCATCGTCTCGCTGAGTTTGCGGCCGGGTATTTCTTGGCGGGTTGCTCTCCAGCATTGCCCGCCTCCGCTTCCCCGGCTAGCTCCATGCTTAGCAACACGGTGGTGGTCCACAAAACCACCACCGCAACCAGGGTGGGGAATTTTCAACCGGCGAAAACGGGATTTTTCATCCGGCCTTGACAATACGCTCGTTCGAATTCAATGGCCAGCCGCTCAATCGCGAAGCTGGGAGTTTTTGCAGGGGGTCTGTGCTTAGGGGGACAAGCATTACCAGGGCCAGCAGAAGGTAGAGAAAAACTCCAGCCTCCTGCGCCATTAGGATCGAGACTATGAAAAAATTGTTGCCCGTGAGCGAGAAGATCGACTTCTGATCCCGCGCAACTGTTAGCCTGAGGGCCCTTAGAACTGCGCCGACCCGAGCCATTTGAGTCCTGTGTCCGAAGACACTCCCAGGAGCGCGAAGTAGTGTTCTTCGAGAGGTTTCCTCAGGTCCGATGCGGGAGTATTCCACACGATCTTCCCCTCCCTCATGACCACCAACTGAGTAGCTATCCGTTCAGCGATAGCGAGAGCATGAGTTGTCAACAGCACAGTCGTACCGCGTTGCGAGGCGTATGTCAACAGGTCACAGATTGCTGCCGACGTCACCGGGTCAACCCCTTCGAACGGTTCGTCTAGTAGCAACACCGCAGGGTTTGGTAGAATGGCCATTGCAAGCGACGTTTTTTTTCGCATGCCATGAGAGCAGGCACTCATGAACGTATCGATGCCTTGTTGCAAAGCCAAAACTCGAAGGAGTTCATCGATCCGTCGGCGAGCCGTGTCCGGGGCAAGGCCATATACTTCGCTCGTTAGGGAAAGATGTTCTCCGACCGTAAGGCTGTCAAAGAGACCCAAGTCGTCTGGGAGGACCCCCATTGTCCGCTTGACCTCGTCAGAATAGGAATTCATGTTGTGCCCGGCTATTACGACATCACCGCTGGTTGGCTGGAGCAGCCCTGAAAGAGTTTTGATCGTGCTAGTTTTGCCGGCCCCGTTGGGGCCCAATAGGACACAAATAGCACCTTTATCGACGTCAAGGTTTATGTCTTCCACGGCTACGAAATCTCCGAAGACTACGCGAAGGTTGCGGCAACTTATCAACGTTTTCACCGTAGCAGGTCTCGTCTCGGCATCTAGGTATACAAGATCCTGTATGGCCACCACAGGTTGTAGGCCGATCGGTTCATCTCGACCCGAGAACCACCGATTGAAAACTCTTCGCCCTGCGTGTTCCGATAGGCGTCAGCGCATTCCAGTAAAAGCCCGGCCTTGATGTCGTCGGGTACGTCTTCAGCCGTGCCATAGCCTGTAACGTGTCGGACAACAACGCCGTTGATGCTCTTCAATGTCGCCGTGGGCCAGGACTGGGAATACTTCAGTGCTACATGTCCTGGTTCGGGCGTCGAGTTGGCGTCGTAGACCGTAGTGGCAACCGTCGTCTCGGAGTCGGCGGAGTCGGTATACTTCACCGACGTAATAGACTGGAGTCTGCCACCACTTAGAACGATGTCACCTGCCGGAAACTCATCGAAGAATTCATCGACAGTGCGTTGTACTAAATACCGGACCGTAAACGTCTCGCAACGCGCCCGACCGGCCCGTATGATCGACCACAGCCGTAAGTCCTCGGCGGTGTCGTCTCGCTCTATCCCAACGTGGTCCTTCAGTTCGTCCAGCAGGATCGGCTCGTGGGCCGCCGCCGTTACAGTAGTGGCTTGGCTCATGTCTGTGTGGGCTTCAGCGTGACGTTGCCGCGCGAAACAACCGTCTCCGCGCCGGAACTATCGGTAGTCTTCAGTTCGTGCCAGTAAACCCTAGGCTCAATAGAATCGGTGTCTGTGTCGGCTAGCGTCACCGTGCAAACCCCATTCGTAGCATCCGTTATCACCCCCGCAACCGTCAGCGTGGATGAGGCCGCCATTGGGTGTGTATACAGCTCCCAGCTCAGCGTGTGGCCGGTGATGTCCACCGCTGTAGTCCCATCCGTAGTCACCGTAAACGTTAGCGTCCGATCCTCACCCTGGTCTAGGTGAAAGTGCTTGTTTCGGATCACAGCCCGCCGTACCCGTAACTCGTTTAGTTCCTCTTCGTTTAGCTGCGCTTTCATCAGATTTCGTCCCAGAAAACGCTCGCGTAGACATCCCCAGCTCGGCCATCACCAGCTAGGTTTGCGACGCTCACGCGAAAGTTCTCATCCACTCCATTGCCAAGTAAAACAGTGAACCGCTTGTCCGGTGAAACCCAGTCAGCAGTAGCAGAAAGCGCTGTAGTAAACAGCACCGCGAAGGTGAGCTCCACACCGCCATCGCGCGACTTGATTTCCCACCTACACGGCACGCTTGAGGCAACGGTGACCGCCACCAGCTTGCCCGTGGTTGACGCTGGAATCGTTGAGGCATCCAGGTCCACGCTCGCCGCGTCGGCCAACGCGGCCGAAGTCAGCGCCGAATATTGCGGCGAAACCAGGCTAATGGGTCGGACAGCTAGCCCGTGCTCGGATACCAATGGGTCGGTATCAGTGACGACGGCAATGTCGTCATCACCAGCCCCGCCGACCTGATCGCGTTCGCGGTGGACGAGTACCCCATCTACCAGCAGACTTTCGGAATCTATCTTCTTTCCCGCGCCGTCGGATGGTAGCCCAATAGTCGCGTTTGCCATTGCCTACCTCACGTAATCCGGTCGCCCTCTTCCATCCTGCGGACAAACTTCTTTAAAAACCCCTTCACGTCGTCAAGCGTTGATATGTTGTCGATAATCGCCACCAGCCTGGCCCTCTCGAATAGTTTATCCGGGTTCCAGTTCGGACGATTAGCATCGATTGCCGCGACCAATGTGTCTATGTCTACCTGCAATACATCCGAATCAAACGTAATCTTTCCGACGCGTGTTTCGCGGTCGGCCACGACATCTAAAACGCTTGCATTCTCGGATTTTGCGAACTGTAGAATCTGGTCGCTACCCGGCCAGCGTGAGCCCACGTTTAGCGCAACCTCCGTAGACTCAGGCAACAGTGTTTCTCTGGCGCCGACGCCTTACCGCACGCTCACGTTTAGGTTCGGCCGTAGCGATCTCTATATCAAATATTTCCCTGGCTGAACCTTCAGCAATCATACGCCTCGCCTCATCATCGGGAAAGTCTACAATCTGCCCACTTTGAAATGAGCACCCAACGCCAACGCGGCCGGCTGTCAGCTCTACTTTCATCGAAACCTCGTATGGGTGGGGCGGACCGAAGCCCGCCCCGGTTGGGCCTAAGTGGCCTGAGTCATGAACTTAACTGGGTCGGTACCGGCGTCAAGCAAGTCGCCGTCCGTCCGCATAAGGGCAACGAATCCAACGAGGTCGTTGGCCGCGTACAGTTCGTCTAACCGCCTGAATATCAAGCCGCCA
The DNA here is from genome assembly GCA_965247305.1 of Bryobacterales bacterium. GTDB lineage: Bacteria > Acidobacteriota > Terriglobia > Bryobacterales > UBA6623 > CATQHP01. The sequence goes on from OZ252030.1 coordinate 8,332,155, forward strand.
GTGTCGCGAATCCAGTACTTTGAAAAGTCGCCGTAGTACACGGCCTTTGTGGTGGACGCAACCGAAGCGACGTCCTGGTTGATAGTGAAGGGATCGCCGTCGATCCTGTCTGGCTCACCCACCCCAAATCCGGCCTGCCATAGCGGACGGTTGTCGGCGTCCAGCAGCCGCTTGGCGAGCGATAGGGTGCTGTCGTTAAACATGAAACGCGCATTTGTCCGGTAGGCCGGGTCAACGCTGTGCTTCAGCTCAATCAGCTCGGAATAAGTGAACGTAGTGGCCGATGCCGTAGTCTTGCCGCTTGAGGCCGCGGTAACTACACCATTCGGCTTACCCGTCCCGTCCCCGGTCGTAAAGTGGAGGTTTGTAATCGTTCCGAGGCGTCGCGAAAAGGCATCACGAATAAGGCCTTGTACGTCGGCAGCGGAATCTTGCAGTAACTCGCGTGACACCTGGATCAGCTTCGATGAGTACTTATACGCATCAAGCTGGATCTCGGCAAACACGATATCCGCCTCAGTGTCAACCGACCCCGCTTCCAACACAAGCTCGCCCGTATTGGCGATGTCGGTGGCCGTCGGAATGTGCCACTTGACACCAGTGGCGGACTTCTTAACTGTGGAAACCTGGCGCATTCCACCCCAGGCAGCCATGTCCATTACAACCTGTTTCTCCCACTCTTCTGGTACGGTAAATCCGCCCTCTGTCGTGGTTCCAACAGTCTGGTCGCGAGACTCATACAACACCTCTCGATTCTCCGACTTCATGCGGGTTTCGCCGTGAAGTATATAGTCGGTAAAGGCGTCTGTATAGCGCTCTTTATTTGAGCGTTTGTCGGCGGCTGGCGCATCCGTATACGCCGTGTCGGGTTGTCTCGTCGAACGCAACTCGTCGTCGAGCCGCTCTTGTTTCTCGGCGCGGTCTATTCGGACCTTGAGCCCGTCAATGTCCGCGTCGCGTTTGTCCCACTCGATATTTTCTTCCTCAGTGAGATCCCGGTTGTTTTCCGCTGCCCTGACAAGCAAGGCACGGTTGTCATCAACTAGTTTGGAGCGCTCTTGGCGCAAGTCTACGGCAGTGTTGTACTGCATTGGTTTACTCCGGGCCTCCCGAAGTACTTGGCTAGAAGCCTGTTACGCGAATTCGATTTCTCGAAGTCGCTGATATCTCTCCCGTAGACACGTCGCAGTCGGTGTGCCCTGGGAACCCCGCCACTTATCCAATGACCGCATCGCAACCGACACGTCCGTCTGCGGATAGGCGGGGAAAACTACAGGTGATATTTCCAGTAATCGAGCTTCGCGAACCTGCCGCACAACTTCCCCCGATTCGTTGCGTACAAATTCATCTCCGCCCTCTGGCACCTGAAATCCAATACTCACGCCTGACACAATCCCGTCCTCAATCATTCGGACTCGTTGGTCGGATTCGTCCACCGGAATCAACCGGAAGTGGACGCCATCGCGCTCTTCTGTTACTCGTAGGTTGATCGGCTGCTTGCCCATTGGCTGAGCCGTATCATGCGACCAGAGCGCCATGACTTCTTGCTCGGATACGTCGCCAAACGCGCCCGGCAGAAACATTTCGCGGAACCCTCCAAGGTCCACACTCAACTCGTTATATGGAGTCGCGCGGCCGATTAAAACCCTCTCCGTACTGCCGTCTTCGGTCTCTCGAACCTGGACGGTCAGCCGTTCCGTATCTCGTGCGCGTTTTTCCATGTTGACTCCTAGCCGGGAGCGACAAAGCAGTCGCATCCCTTGTGTAGTGGTGGGTGGCGGAGGCTCTTTTTAACCTTCAGTTTTTGCTGTACGCCATCCTCCCCCTTGAAACTGATCGTGTCGCCGCCCTGGAAGAAATAACCCTCTAGCTCCACTGTTCGCCCGTCAAACTTGTTACAGATCGGGCAGTTCTTTCCGCGCGTGCGCCAAATCTTGCGCCTCACCCCGGTCGCGCTAAATACCTTCAGCGCCAGACCGTTTGAGAGGCGCCCAACCTCCGCCCGCGCAAGCTGCGCCGCACGAGTGCCGGCCCACAAGCCCATCAGGTGTTTCACGCCTTTGCCTCGCGTGGCCTCTGTGACTTTTTGCGTGCCGTCTTCCCGATAACGGGTAGCCGCGCGATTGATGTAATTCTGCTGAAACGACGCCTGGGGTTCTGGTTCCACACCGAGATCAGCCGAGGCTGCGTCGATAACATCTGCCGCTAAAGCCAACAGCGCCGGCGAAATCTCATCCAGATAGACGCCCTCGCGCTGAAGGTAGTAGTCGGCAACCCAATCGCTAAACGCCTGGCCCTCTCCAATCGAGGCGGCCATCCGTATTAGGTCAGCAGACTCGGTGTCAATTAAAGACTCGAACCGCTTTATCAACTTCTCGGTGTGTGCGTCGGCGGCGGCCAATCTACGAGGCAGCGCCCTGGTTTCGATAGATCGCTGCTGTGTCTGTGCCGACTCCTGTCCGACGATCTGCATATTCGCAGGACGCCAGTAGTCGTCGCCACTTCCGTCCGGCAGCGTGTTGATGTTTTCCTTGGCCGCGATGTCGTTCGCCGACATAATGCCCAATTCGCGCATCGTGCGGTAGACCATCATGCGCTTCTCGGGATCGCCGCGCTCTAGTCCGTCAACAACAAACTCCGTGAAGAAGCGATCGCGGTCCGTGCCGGCGAACAACTCAACCATCGCCTGTTCCCAGCGAACCAACCATGGCCGCAGCGTGTGCTTGGAGAACGAAATATCCTGTGCGTCGATATTGCTAAACGTGCTTCGTTCCAGATCGCCGACCATGTGCGGCGGAACACGGAACGCACGCGCTATTTCGTTCAACTGAAACAGCCGACTCTGTAGAAACTGTGCATCCTTGAGGTTTACACCAACCTCGTGCAGCTTCATGCCCTCTTCGAGGATTGCCACACGGTGTTTATTTGACAGCCCGCTGTACTTTTCCTCGAAGTCTCGCCTCAGGTTCGCGTGGGCCTCTGGACCCAGCACGCCTGGGTGCTCCAAAATAGCGCCGGGCTTCGCGTCATTCGCAAAGAACCGCGCATCAAACTCTTCCATCGCCAAGCCAAGCCCAATCGCCTGGCGCAGCGCCGTGACTGGCGAAATGCCCGTTTTGCCGTCAAGCGACAGACCCATCACATGGAGCATCGCCGAGGCTGGAATAATCTTTTTTTCGCCCATCCCCACTTCGAGTTCGTAGTGGGTGCCGCGGCCCTCGTCTACTCGCCGAACCTTGTTCGGCGATAGGGGCCAAAGCTCTTCAACCTGGCCGGCTCCATTACGCCTCACCTCGGAGTAGAAATTACCCCATCCTGTGAGGTGAACCATCGCCGTCTCGCGAAAGACAAACGATGTCATCTTCGGGTTCGGCCTATTGTGCAGAATCTTGTACAGCGGGTGCTCTGTCGCACGCCGCTTACCACTGGCAGTCCTTTCGTAGACAACTAGGGGAAGCGAAGCGATGGACTCAGCTAGAACCTTCTGGCAGGCGAGAAAAGCCGTATAACCCTGTGCAACCTCAGGGTTTACAGTCTTCCCGGTGTAAGACTTTGGCCCAGTGATACTGTCCCAAAGCCATTGCTCGGGGTTAGCTAGCGATCGGCGCTCGAAGGCGCTAGCGAGAACGCCCATTGCCTAGAATTGACGGGCCGAATATACCGAGTCCACACAGCGACAATCCGCACAAAATGACAGCAGCAGGTGTGTAGATCATATAGACTCCACCAAGAAAAACGAGCCAGCCAGCCCCCGCTGCCAGGTCAAAGCGATCAAACAACCGCCAGCCCCCGATCTTCGTAAACAGAGCGCGTGCTTTTCGCGCGTAACATCGCCGCGTACGCCATGATCGTGGCCACCGGTAAATCAATCTTGTTTTCGTCCCGCTCTTTGCGCGGGTAGACGTTATCTTTTTGGTCGCGGTGGCAAACAACATTCGACATTTGCCATGCGTCCATCGGACATCCCTCATGCTGTAGGCGGCCCTGATAAACGTCCGCCTCAAGCTGCTTCATCGGCTCCGACAAGTTGAGTACCGTCTGGCGAATCTCAATCACCGGCAATCCCTCGCCGTCCAATCGCTGCATCATCTGATGCGCCTGGAACGGGTCAAAGGCAATCGCCTGAACATTGTGTGTCTTCGCCAATTCGCGAAGTTTATCCTCAATCAATTCGAAGTCCATCGCCGAGCCGTCTGTCGCCTCAAGTAGGCCCGACCGCCCCCAGCCTTGATACTGCGAATTCATCGATGCGTCCACCGTGTCTTCGGGACAGAAGCACCAGCGGAACATGTAAACCTTGTTCTCTTTACGGAACACCGCACGGATCGCCGACAGGTCAATCTTGCTCGCGAGGTCGACGCCGATCCAGCACGGACACCCGCGAAAATCATCGATGTTCAACCCGGCACCAAGTTTGTCCCAGCGCTTCATATCCATCCATGCGTGATCGCTCGAAATCCAACGACATAAATGCTTTGTGAGAAACCCCGGCTGTGCCGATGCCATCTCAAGCGCCTTGCGCGCTTTGCGCTCTAAATCATCGATCTTGACGCTAATCCCGTAGTTGGGGTTCGCCTTGATCCAGCTAGCCGGGTCCGCCCAGTCGTCGCCGTCGTCGATCGTGTAGACGGTCCCGAAATAAGTCGGGTCGTCCACCACGCCGCGCAAAATCTTCGTAACGTAGTCGCGCTGCTCGTAACAGACCCCCGCACGGTTCGAGCCGGCCGTCGTAATCGCGTCAATCAACGGCTGATCTCGTGAACCGGTGCCTGTCTCAATCACTTCCCACATGTCGCGGGTTTTGTGGGCGTGTAGCTCGTCGACAATCGCGCCGTGAATGTTTAACCCATCGTGGCCGCCAGTATCCTTGGATAGTGGCTTAAATGTTGACGAACCCGAGACGATCGCATGGGCCATCGTCTGAAAACCGAACAGCCCCCGAAATTCCGGGTCGGCCTTGATCATCTGGCTCGCGATGCCCCACGAAATCCTGGCTTGCTCTGAATCCACGGCAGCCGAGTACACCTCGGCACCGGCCTCTTCATCACCGACGAATAAATACAGGCCCTCGCCGGCCGCAATGGTGGTCTTGGCGTTCTTCCGCGGCACCTCGGTGTAGGCGGTCCGAAATCGCCTTAACTGATCTTCCGACCGCCGCCAACCGAATATCGTTGCGGACCTAAAGCACTGCCACGGCTCAAGCGTTATCGATTCGCGACGCTTCGCCCATTCGCCTTTGACGTGCCGCAGGTTCGACAGGAAACCGCAGACCCGGTGCGCCTCAGTCTCGTCGAAGTAGTATTCGTTCGCACCGCGTTTCGTACCCCACCGGTCGAGATCGCCAAGTTGGCGCTCACACGCGAGCCTCGCAAGCTCGCCGGCGGGGATTACACCGTCGACCACAGAGCGCGCGTAGTTGTGCGCCTTGGTCAGGTACGGGGATTTCAATACAGTGGCAAACGTTCGCCTTCAGGCTTCATGAATTCGGCCCAACGGCTCTCGCTCTTGTCTTTCTTGTCGATCACGCTGACGCGAGCGCGGTCAACCGGCGTTAAGCCGAAACTCTGCATCCACGACCTGTGCTGCTTGCTTGCAGCCTCTTTGCGGATGGCTAGCGTTTGATACTCGCTCAGCCTGTCGGAGTCTCCGAACACCTCGGCAATCTTTTCCCGGAGAGCATGAAGCTCGGCGAGGTTCGAAGCTGCGTCGTAGATAGCGCCGCCATCAGTGGTCGCCAGAACTCCAAGCCTCTCGAGGTCCGCCGCGATCTTGTCGTACATCTCCGCTGCCAGGCCTTCGAGCGGCAAATAAGAGTCGGGGCAGCCGGCAACTGGCTTCGGTTCGTTCAAGTTCACACGGCAAGGGCGCTCTGTCCCCTGCATCTGCTTTGTTTTGCTTGGCTTGCGTCCTGGCATCTAACCTCCTTCTAACCCCCTTCGAACCCCCTTCGAACCAAGATAGGGTTGGATGCGCGAGAAGAAGCCGCCGTAATCGGTTTCAGGGCGTCCGGCCCGAGAGATTGAAGGGGGTTACCCCCCCCTGGTCTACTCATCCGCCGTGTTGTTGGCCCGCCACTGGCAGGCGCTAGCCATGTCGTGCGAAATTCTGCCACAAATTCCGACAGCTAACGCTTCGGGGCGACGGGCCGACCCTGGGGTACCCCCCCTTTTTTTGGTTTGCCCCGGCCGTGTTCTCATTTCCCTTGTGCTGTCTTCTCTGCGTGACAATCGACGCAGAGCGACTGGTGATTAGAAGGAATCCAGAACAGATCGGGACGTTCTCTCGCTGGCTCGATGTGGTCAGTCACTTCGGCTGGCGTTAACTTGTTACGTCGCTTACACTCACGGCACAGTGGCTCTACCTGGGCCAGCCTAGCCCGGCTATATTCCGCCCACCGTTTTGTGTAGCCACGTTGGTGTGCTGTTCCACGCTGCCTGTCGCTTGATTGGCGTACGTCTCTCAGCGCATCGGTAGCGTGGTCTGGGCAGTATCCTCGAGTAACAGTGTTCGGACAGCCTGGCTTAGCGCAGTAGCGCTTAGGCGCTTGGGGCAATTCGTTCGGCTACCAAAAAAGCCTTGCGTTTCACCATGTCCGCAATAGGCTCACAGGCATCGCTGTCGTCCAACAGTTACCGACCAATTCTCGTCGCCGGCTGTTTGTGCATCAGCGAGCGTGGCTCGTTTGACACCGCTGTCGACAACTACCTGGAATGTTTGCTCCACCGGGATTCGACTGGCGGCTCGATAATAAAGGCTGGTATCAGTTGTCAATATGTTGGGCAATTCCACTCGCGCTTCCATCAGTGACCGCTCCATGCGCTCCTCGACACTACCGAAGCAGCCAGCCCCGACAGCATCCCGAACAGTGTTCGTCTAGTCATCAATCCCGAAAAATCTCAACGGCGTTGGCCAGCGCAAGCAGTCCAATACAGATAAGCACGAAGCAACCGCTCACAATAATCGCAACTTCCATAACACCCCCTACGGACACTCATCCATGTAAACCTGAAGCGCTCGCCACGACGCCCGCAGCCTATCCTTGGCCGTAACCGTCATGGTCGGCAGCCGCGGCGCCTTATCGCGCCCCCGCCATGCGTACCAATAACCCAAACCCAGAACGCTCTCTGGCTCGGGTAGCCACTCGACAGCCCATTGCTGGTCATCGGCGTCAACGTACGTCGTACTGAACGCCCTTGAGCGGTTAAAGCTGGGTAGTGGTGCATAGGCGTCATGCGCGTAAACTACAGAAACCACTACCAGGACAGCCGTCGCCAGTAGCCCTCGCCTCATTAATCAATACTCACCCGACCCATGCGCCCGACAAACCCCGTCATGGCACCCACACCGCTCCGGCTTGCACGACGTGCGGCAAGCGTCCTTGTGTGTGTGCGGCCGCGCCACTATCGTACAGTGGTCCTCAACCTCGGCGACCATACAGGCGTCTATCGCTGGGTTGCGATATTGCTCACGTAATCGCACGTCTTGTGGCATTGGTAATGGACTTGACCAATGCTTCGCAAAACACTGATTTACCTGATGTTCCTGTACTTCCGCAACCATGCCGATGCAGGTGCAGGGCGCGGTGTTTTGCGGGTCCTTTGCGGCCCTTGGCGGCATATCGCAGTGCGGTATCTCATGGCTCGGTGTGTCGCTGAAGCGGTCGCCCTCTTGGCCCACCAGGGCGTCGGCCACCATCAACAGAAATGCCAATACTAAAGCCAGCACAAGCACGCCAACTGATCCACTCTCTTTGATAGATCTCATTCCCGGCTGCTGCGGTTCTGGCGGAATCACCCCATTACTATTCATTCCTGCAGCCCCTTCGCCCTCATCAGTGCCCGCTCGATATCCGTAACGACACGCTCCTCGTGATCGCTGTCCTTCTCCCACGAACGCATTTCGCTCACCAGGCAGTGGGCCAACTCGTGGACCACCAGCGATTCGCCTTCGTCAACCTGCATGCCCACAACCTCATCGAGATTGAAGTACAGGTCGGCTGTTTTGTACTCCCACTGCGGGGTACAGAAAGCCTCGTACAGCGTGCCGCCGGTCAGTTTTGTCATTTCCGGCGCCTTGATGTACCTTATGTTTATGCGCCAACCAGAAAGCCCCATGATGTCGACCCAGCGGATAACAAACCGGTCTAAGTTCTTGCTGCACTGAACCAACTTGGCTTTATTCGCCATACGACTCGCGCGCAATCCTCTTTAGCTCGGATCGGCTCAACAGGCGTTTATCCTTCATAGGCCCCGCCACCGGCTTTTTCGCGTACTTCGCCACCGGGTTGCGCTTCTTTGGCGGCTCGACGCGGTGCTCTTTCGCCTTTTCGATGAGTTCGGCAAGGTTCACCGCCTGCCAGCCGCCGCGCACGCCACAGCGTACGAGATACCAATAATCACTAGCCCGACGTCGTTCGGATGCCGGAACGCTCCAGAGCAGAACACGTATACACCCGTAAACAGCAGCCAGAGCCGAGCCAGCAGCATTACAACTGAGGCTCTCCGATGTCCCAGAGCCAACACTTGTTTGAGTGCGACCATGGACCCGGTGTGCCGTCCTCGTTTTTCTCTCGATGCGAGAGTACTTGCCCGATTGGCATCTTCGTGCGAGCCTTCTCGAGAGCGGTGAGACTGGCGGTCAGCTTTATCGCCTCACGGTTCTTTCGCCAACTAGCGAAGCCGTTCGAGACCCAATCCGCGGCCTCGGACATCAATATCATGCACGTCGAGCGACTCCCGCGTGCTGGATACACGAGTACTCTAGGCTGCTTGATAAGCCACCCCCGGTATTTAGACTGTTTGGATGCAGAAACCCTACGGAAAGCGCGACCACGGTGCTTGCCTCAATCCGCAAGCGGCCTTCTATCTACTGCAAGGCCTTGAAACGTTGCCGCTGCGGATGCAGCGTCACGTCGAAAACGCAAACCGGGTCGCGCGATACCTTGACGATCACGACCTGGTCCAGTGGGTGAGCTACCCCGGCCTCGATCACCATCCCGACCGTAAATTGGTGGCCAAGTATCTCCCGCGTGGAGCCGGCGCCATGCTGACATTCGGAGTCAGCGGTGGCCGAGACGGGGGCCGAGCGTTCCTCGAAGGATTACAGCTGTTCAGCCACCTCGCCAACGTCGGTGACGCTAAGAGCCTCGTGATCCATCCGGCTAGCACTACGCACCAGCAGATGAGCGACGCCGAATTGGAACAAGCCGGAGTGGGCCCCGATATGATCCGTCTCTCGGTTGGACTTGAAGATCCAGCGGATCTGATCGCCGACCTCGATAACGGATTCCGCGCGGTCAAGAAGTTCTTGAAGGGCCACGCATGAGTCGAGCGACCGTCGACGGACACGAGACATTTTTCGGCACCGGCGGCGTCGAGCAGGTTGGTGATGGGCCATGTGTGGTCATGATTCACGGTGCCGGTTGTGACCACACTGTATGGGCGCTTCAAGCGCGGCGACTGGCGCAGCGCGGCTGTCGTGTTGTGGCGGTCGACCTACCGGCGCACGGGATGTCCGACGGCGATCCGATCACTTCGATAGATGGATTCGCCGAGTGGCTTGATTCTGTTTTCACCACGCTCGCAATCGATGGCGCCGTATCTCTGATCGGTCACTCGATGGGGGCGTGCATCGCGACGAGTTACACCGCGAAGTACCACGGCAAGGTTGCGAATCTCGCGCTCTTGGGAGCGGGCGACGCTATGCCGGTGAATCCGGCGCTGCTCGATGACACGCTGTCCCATCCTGAGCGCGCACGGGCCTTCATCGCCGCATTCGGACACGGCCGAGCGACCCATTTCGGCCAGGCCGCCACCCCCGGAATATGGAATATTGGCGCGACGCTCGCGCTCTTAGAACGTTGCGACCCAGCGACGCTTCACGCGGACTTCGCGGCGTGCAACGAATGGACAGCTGCCGGAACCGCGGAAGAGATCGGATGCCGTTCGCTCATCATCGCGGGGTCCGCGGACCGCATGACCCCTCCGCGCTCCGCGAGGGCCCTCGATGCCCGACTGTCGAACGCAAGAATCGAAACGATCGCAGGCGCCGGTCATTTGCTGCTCTCCGAGACGCCTGACGAGGTCAGCCGACTCCTAGTCGATTTTGTGACCGACGGCTGAAAGCGCATTGCGATTGTTGCATTGTCGGGCGAAACCTCGGTGGCGTGGCCGCAAGAGTCTGTGTGAAAACTGCTTAGCCGGCGGAGAAGGGCGTGACATGTCGCGCCCTCGCACGATCGCGATGCCAAACGAGGTTTTTTCACAGCCCCTGAGCAAGCGGTTTTCTCGAATGGATCAATCGCTTCGTGGAAACCGCTTGCTCGCGGGCGCGGCTCAAACACAATTCCTGCCAATTTTGCGCCGAACTTGTTGATATAGGGACTCACGATCGCGCCTCCGGTGGCCGCCACTCTTGCTCAAGGTTGGACGTTGCGCCGCCTTGCCTCGCCTAGACGCAACTTCTTACACCCAGTAGGTGCGATCCAAACTCCGGTACTGCACGGCCTCCGCCAATTGCCGAACAGTGATTCCCTCAACCCCCTCGAGATCGCTAATCGTACGGAACACTTTCAAGATCCGGTCGTGAGCGCGCGCTGACAGCCCCATCCGCTGCACCGCGACCTCGAGTGTCCGCTCCCCTGCTTCGTCCAATTTGCAATGCTCGCGAATCATCTTTGCCGGCATCCGCGCATTCGGATAGCCACGCTTGAGCTGAACAGAACGCGCCCGTTCGACCCGCTCTCGAATCGCCTCAGAACTCTCGGACGGTTTGTCGTCCCGCAGTTCGCGGTACTTGACCGGCGGAACTTCCACGTGAATGTCAATGCGATCAAGCAACGGTCCGCTAATCTTGCCCACATAGCGCTGAATCATTGGCGGAGTGCAGCGGCATTCCCGATTAGGATCACCAAAGTACCCACACGGACAATCCCGCGTTGCCTTTTTGCCACCTGCGCCTTTCAGGGTCTCGACCAGTTAACCCCAACGAACCCAAGTCGTTGCAAACAATAGGCGATCACCTTAGGAAGCGAAGACTTGAACGTCGAATGCTCCAACGAGAGGTCGCCAAACTACTCAAAGTGTCCACCAACACCGTCACCAACTGGGAACTCAACCGCACAGAACCGAAACACCGGCTCTTGCCTGCAATCGTAGAGTTCCTCGGATACAATCCGCTCCCGGAGGGCGAATCTGTAAGCACTCAACTGGTCCTTCACCGGAAGGCCCTGGGCCTCAGCCAAAAAGAAATGGCCCGGAGACTGGGAGTCAATCCGGGCACACTATCGAGATGGGAACGAGGGGAGAGGAAGCCGAGCGGTGTGTACCAGCATCTGCTACGCAGTTTGAGAGGCCGTACGGATTGAACCAGGACCTTGGGTGTTGAACTCGGCTCGGATCGAGTGATAAAGCCAACTGCCACCCGTCCGTTCTGAGAGTGAAGAATCCGCTCACTCGTTTTTAGATAGGCAATCACTCGTTTCGCGTCTGTGTAGCCAGCAGGGGATCTGACCCGCGAATGCGATCCTGCAAAGCGACAACTGACCACGCTCTCCTGTGACTTGGTCCAACAATTTATCGTGAGGTCCGTTTGAGCCCGAGATGAGCGGCAAAAAAGTTGTTGGCATGCAGATTGCAAGATAGGCTGAGGATATGCAGACTATTCTGGTCACCCTCGTGCTCCTTAGCATCCATACCGTTTTGCTGGCGCAAAGGCCAGTGCCTAGCGTTCCGTTGACCTATTTCGTTGGTTCCGGGGAGGCTAATTCGCCGTACGGTAGGTCTACAGTAACGCCTATTGCTGTTGCTGTTGGGTCGAACGGGGATATTTGGAGCGCTGGTGTGGCATTTGGAGACGGACTTCCCGCGATGGACCCGGACGATCGAACCTTCTCGGCGGGACTCTGTTTGGCCGCTCCGATCACAGACCCCTTTGTAGTTCGGCAGACGGAATGTACCGACCTGTTTGTGGTTCGCCTGGCGAGGGATGGTTCCGGCGTGCGCTTCTCAAAATACCTGGGCGGCGAAGGGCTCGAACAAGTGGCCGGCATCGTTGTGGACGAACTGGGCAACTCATACTTGACTGGTATACAAGCGTCCTCGTGGGACGTATTCCCCCTGAACGAGCCGTACGTTATCGGGTTGGATGTTGATGGCCGGACGCTCTTGAATTTCCGGCTGCCGTCGTTCGTCAGACCAACCGCGATTGGCGCTGACGCTGAGGGCATGATCTACATCGGAGGCTTCACATCAGGCGAGGCCACTGAGGTAGGTGGCCTCGGGCTTGATCTTTCGGATAAGGAGAACGGGCTCATCGTGAAATTCGACCCGCTCCTGGAAGAGATTGCGTATCTAACTCTCCTCGGCGGTTCGGGAGTTGACCGCGTAAACGACATCGCAGTGGATGCCGTCGGTCGCGTCTACGCAATAGGCGTCACCAACTCGATAGACTTCCCGATCACCTTGCCCTTCGCTTCGGATCCGCCTGGGGCGGATCGCGACATCTTTGTCGCAGCGCTCAATGCATCCGGCGACGAGATCGAGTGGTCTGCCTCTTTCGGCGGCTCTGATCGAGAGTCAGAGCCAATAATCGAACTTACGACAACGGGATCATTGATCGTCGCGGGAGAGACCCGTTCGACTGATTTTCCGCTCCATAAGCCCCTCGTGGATGCCTTGCCTAACGACACGGGAGCCTGGGTAGCGGCGCTGGATGTGAACACGCAAGAATTGCTTTATAGTTCTTACCTAGCGTTCCGGAAACTGCGAGATGCTACATCTGACTCCCTCGGTTCTCTCTACCTGTCCGGTGTGCAGGACGTAGTGCTCGATGAGGGTACTCGTCCGCTCGGCGTAATTACTCGGCTCGATCGAACGGGTCAACTGGAGGACGAGATCTTGGCCGGAGCAGACAGAATCGCATCAGCCGACGAGGGACGATTGATAGCGGCTGGTAGCGGCAAGTCCGGCGTGCTTGACCCTAGCGGATTTGCTTTCGGCGCACAGGCCGCATACTTCGCCTTCCTGTCGATCCAGGCGCCTGATGTAGGGACTCCAAGGTTGGCCGCCGTTTTGAACGCGGCAAGTAGCGTTCCGGTCCCCCTCTCTGGAGGTATGGCGATCTCACTCTATGGAGACATGTTGGGACCAACCGAACGTCCGGCCGCAAGCGGCGACGGCAACGGTTTGCCGGCCATTTTAGGTGGAGTCCGGGTCCTCATCGGGGGTGAGCCGGCTCCGTTGCTCTTCGTGTCGCAAGGTCAAGTCAACGCCATACTGCCATTTACTCTCGGCGGCGAGCCGTTGGTTTCAGTCTTGGTGGAGCGCAACGGCATTCGCTCCAATATTTTCTCGATAACTGCCGCGAAGGCCAGCCCCGCGCCGTTTCTTAAAGCCCCGCCGAGTGCGGGCTTCGTGGCACTCCTGAACCAGGATGGAAGTCTGAACTCACCCGACCGCCCGGCGCGGCCAGAATCTATCGTCGCGATGTGGGCAACCGGCGTCGGCAATTTTTCGCCACCGATGGCAGATGGCATTGTCGTTCCGACAAGTGGCCCGTTTTCCGCAATCGAGTCCGAAGTTCGGGTTGAGTTTGTGAGTCAGGGGCAGCTCACTGAGATCCGCTATGCGGGTGCCGCGCCCGGACTGCCAGCAGGCATCGCACAGATTAACTTCATGATCCCGCCCAATGCTCCAAGGGACGATTCAACGCTTATTCGACTTGGCGTCGGCGATCATGAGAATCACTCGCCGATCTACATTTCGATTGGGCTATAGACTGAGTTCGTACCGCACCGATTCACGTGAGTGATTCGTTCTATGTTTCTGAGACCCGGGAACGTCCGAGCAGGTTGATATAGGCATTGGCAGCGCCTCCTGGAGCGCCGCGCGCTGCGACGTTACCCCGACACCCGTCGGCGAACTAACAGCCGCGGCTACACGCAACATCCGACGAAGCCGCACATCCAGCGGAGTGACCCTCCAGGATGTTCCACGTATTCGCATATCGCTTTCTGATCTTTCCGCTCGTAATCTCACGGAGTTCGGCGACGATGTGTATTCTAAGTTGTAATCTCAGATACAGTAAGACCGCTGCAATCTTTGACGACGCCTGGTTCTGCGGCCTCGCAGTCCGCACAAAGAGCGTTGCTGGACGGCTACCTGTTTCTACTATCAGGCTCTGTGCCCAATTGGCGCGCTATACGGTCGGCACCAAGGGCTCGTGTATCCGAAATTCAAGTGATCGCCGCTTCGGTCGTGATCTCAGTAATGCCGTTATCCGTTCGTCCGACATCAACATTGGTACAGGATGGGCTTGTCCGGGCTGTGTATTCCAACGAGATTGATCACCATTCGGGGCTTTACCCGATGAGCATTCCGATGATCGAGTTGAGCTTGGATTCGAGGGTCCACGATCATTTCGTTTCAATAATTTAACGCGTGCGTCGGGACTCAAGACGTGATCGGATCTCGCCCGGAATCGTGATCACGTTCTGACCGGGAAGTGCGATCATCTTTCCCTGGAATACGCACTCGATCGCAGAACGTGCATTGTCGTTTTACGGTCCCGTGAAAGGATATATTTGTCGAGCGCACAGTTTGTTTTGCAGTCGGCGTTTACCGGTCCTTGCTTATTCGCACAAGCTTGACATTTGCAGTATTCGCGGTGACCAACAAAGAACTCTGACACAGAGAGACCCGTTCCGCAGAGCAGAACGAGTCTCTTCCCATGCTGAAACTATTAGTCTAGAATTACTCGGCGCTAAGCCGCCCAACCACACGCAGGCTATGCGTCACTGGCGCATCGTTGACACCCGCTGCTAGAAACGTAAGCGAAGAAGGATCTAACTGAGGGGTATCCGCCAGTTCGTACCGCAGCACAGAGCTGTGTACCGAAAGCCTCAACGGTTCGTCGGGCGGCACCTTGATCTGGAATGTGAGCCCGCTTCCGATGCGCTCACCGTCCGTCGCCCCGTAGAACCAACCTTTTTGGTCAGAAAACACTCCGACTTTCAGATTGGTATCGAAGCTTGAGGGCCTGACTAGTACTTACTTGCACAAGTACTACGTAGTATGACAAGCTGGGGCATGCCCAGGCCCGCGACCGCGATCACGTTGAGTTCGGAAGAAGAGCAGACGTTGCGTCACTGGGTCCAGGCTCACAAGACGGAACGGCGCATGGTCGAGCGAGCTCGGATCGTGCTGTTGGCTGCCGCCGGCGCTGCCACCAGCGCCATCGCCCAGCAACTCAACACACCGCCGTCGCGGGTGTCGAAGTGGCGCCTGCGCTTTGCCGAGCAGCGGCTGGCGGGCCTCGTCGACCGGCCCCGCGCGGGCAAGCCGGCGCGTTACGACGAGGCCACCCGCAAGCGCATTTTGACGATGCTCGATCAGCCCCCGCCGGAAGGTCACGCCACCTGGACGGGCACGCTGCTGGCCGCGGCGCTGGGCGACGTCAGCGATCATCAAGTCTGGCGGGTACTCAAGCGGCAGGGCATCTCGCTGCGGCGACGACGCAGTTGGTGTATCTCGACCGACCCGGAATTTGCGCGCAAGGCCGCCGATGTCGTCGCTCTATATCTCGACCCGCCGGAGAACGCCGTCGTGTTGGCGGTCGATGAGAAACCCAGTATTCAAGCACTCGAGCGGGCACAAGGTTGGCTGCGGCTGCCCAACGGCAAGGCCTTGACCGGTTTCTCTCACGGCTATAAACGCCATGGCACAACAACGCTGTTCGCCGCTCTGGAGGTGGCCACCGGTTGGATTACTGCCGACCATTACCAGCGCCGCCGCCGGCGCGAGTTTCTCGACTTCATGAATCAGTTGACGGATCTCTACGACGGCTTCGAAATCCACGTCATCTTGGACAATCTCAACACCCACAAACCCCGCCATGACCGCTGGCTGCAACGCCATAAGAACGTGCATTTTCACTACACGCCAACTTATAGCTCTTGGCTCAATCAGATCGAGGTATGGTTCAGCATTCTCAGTCGCCGGGCGCTGCAAGGCGCCAGCTTCACATCGCCCCGCCAGGTACGCGAAGCGATCGACAAATTTGTCCAGGCCTACAACCGCGACGCCACGCCCTTCCAGTGGACCAAGACCACCGTCACCCCTCGCGATTTATCTCATAATTATTATAACTTACGCAAGTAAGTACTAGACCCTGCGGGTCCTCAACACGGATATCAACGATAGATGCTGGCGAAGCGGTAATCTTGGCCGCACCGACGGACTGTCCTTTTCCAAGATCTACGATCGTCGGGGCTTGTCCCCATATGCATCCGTCGAGATACTTGCTCACGGAGGAAAACTCGGCACACAACACATATCGCCCCTCCGTCAGCTTCGAGATCTCGAACGCGCCCGTCTCGTCCGAATGAGCAATACCGTTCATGGCCACTGGCCGTGACCTTGAGCCAAACGGACTGCTCGGCAACCGGGCTTGGCTGCCTTGTTTGTAGTAGATGATGCGGACTCCGTTGAGCGCCGCACCATATTGACTGACGACGACTCCACTAATGCTGCTATTGGGAATGGTCGCGACTTGTGCTGCCAGATTTCCTAAAGAGAGAATAAAGATGGTGATCGCCACCGCTCTGATGCAAATACCTACTTTGTTCATGTGTCCAATTCTCCTTCTATCAATGCTCATCAGTTCCGCGAGATCAGGGAGTCCCGGAATACGGCGGCGTCACTGACATCTCGAATGGATAGCATTCTTCAGATCCAGTAAACTCCGGCCAGCTAAAATTCTCGACAAGATTGATCCACGGTCTGACGATGAACGTGTTGCCTCCTGTTAGGTCGCTGTCGTTGTAACCGTCGACGATGCTGTCAGCAGCTGTTGATCCTCCATTCGGGAGGCAGCCTTCGCCACTGAAAGTCTCACCGATCATTACATCGGCGTCGTAGAGGTCAGGATTTGAGCCGCGCCAACCTGGGGGGTTCGTGGGTGCGAATGAGTCTAAGAAATTTCTGATCTCATCGAATGTGACAGTGACACCGTTCTCGTCTGTTTCGGCGAAATCATTGTAAACGTGGACGTCAATGATATTAGGTTGGTTGTAGTTCCGCGGTTGACTCGGCATGGTGCTCGCCACTGACCCACCGCAGCGGAGACCATTGGTTGTCGTGTATCCAGAAGGCAACCCAACGACGCCAGCACCGAGCCCTGATGTCAGTTCAGATAGGTTCATAAGGCGTGCCGAGTCGCCGTAGAGAGAACCGCAATTGTACGTCTCGGATGTGGTGTTTTGTTCGATCACGGAGTATGTCGCCTTCTTTGGGTCATAACCGTAGAAGTTCATGTAATAGCCGACGACATCCATTACAGCTGGATTGCCCGAACTGCCGTGCTTGTTGTCGTACAGCATACGAAGCGACACAGTGAAGTTAGTCATGTCGATCTCTTGGAAAATGTCAAACTCTCGCACATTGAGGCGCGGGCCAGTACCATCGGCTGTTTAAATCACCGCTTCGACTACGTCGTAGATATTGTTCCAGCCCACAAAGTCTGGGTTGGACGGAGAGCAATTGTACGCATCGTTGTAGCCGCCCATCCATGGACCCACCGGATCGCCGTCGCTATTGAAACCCCTGACGCCGAATGGAGCAGCTGGCCAGAAGAATAGGGGCAACGTAGTGGACGTGCACGAGTCACTCACTTCGTCCCACTGGAGCCCGTCGTTCAGAGTAGAATCGTCCGATTCGGTAAGGAAGTTGTATTCGCCGTCGTCCTCACCGCACTTGAAATCCACTTGCCCGCCAGAGAGAATTGGGTCACAGTAGCCGAGGTTGCTGTCAAAGCCGCCCCAGAATTGGGGGGTTGGTGTTACGTCGTCGATTCCGGCGTCAGCTACATCTTCCAGAAAGAGTTCAAGATTGTCGACCCAGTCTGAATTCAGGGAAGGCGTGCCGAGGCAATCGTCTAACGCAGTGCTCCAGGCCCCGCCACAAAAGTAAAACATGAAGCGAATGCCCGTTACGCCGTCCGCGTCCAATTCCGCTAACTGGGCTTGGTAGCAGTCGCGTACGGTAGTTTCAGTACAATCTTTGACGAAATCCAACGATGCGTATCCAGGGACCGAGTCGTTGTCGTCCGTGTAGTGATCGATCGGTATCGGGCCGAGATTGACCTCGACTTCGCTTTCCGAAGAAAGGGTCCCTGCGAGCGAATAAACGGCAAAAAACCCACAGAGTCCTAGACTTACAAGGAATTTGTCCATTACCAGTAAACCTCCATATTGTTGGCATTAAGTGACACAACAGCCTACTACCTGAATGGAATTATGTCAAGGGCGGAGTAAATTTAGACCACAGCGGCGGAGTAAAAATGGAGCAGTCGGCAGGAAACCAGCGGTTTTCGTGGGACGGCTGGAACGGATCCTGGAGGCGCCCTTTAGGGCGGCCCAGGCGTAGTGTAAGACGGCCCACGAAAACCGGCGCGAGCGGCCGGCGGATCAGCCTGAAGAGCGCGGGCGCTTCTTTTTGCTCTGTTTGAGGCGGTAGCTTTGGCCGTTCATCTCGAGGATGTGAACGTGATGTGTGAGCCGGTCAAGCAGTGCTCCGGTCATGCGTTCGGAACCAAGCACTTCGGTCCATTCGGTGAAAGGCAGGTTCGAGGTCAGCAACGTCGAGCCCTGTTCGTAGCGCTGCGAAAAGATCTCGAACAGTAGCTCCGCCCCGGTCTTCGACAGCGGTACGTAGCCCAGTTCATCGACGATCAACAGATCCTGCTTGGCAAGTTGCTTCTGAAACCGTAGGAGTTGCCGTTCGTCGCGGGCTTCGAGCAGTTCGTTGACCAGAGCCGCAGCGGTGGTGAAGCGCGTGCGATAGCCGCTCTGGCAAGCCGCCAGTGCCAGCGCCAAGGCGATGTGCGTTTTGCCAGTACCAGAGTTGCCCAGCGCCAAGACGTTCTCGCGGCGGTCGATGAACTCACACCGCGCCAACTCCAGCACGAGCTTCTTGTTCACTGAAGGCAAGGCGAGGAAGTCGAACGTGTCGAGACTCTTCGTCACCGGGAACTTGGCGGCCTTGATTCGACGCTCGGTCGCCCGCTGTTCGCGATCGACGAGTTCCAACTCGCAGAGTTGCTGCAGGAAGTCCCGAAAGTCCAAGCCTTCGGCGGCGCAGCGCCGAGCCAGTTTGTCGTACTCGCGTAGGAAGGTCGGCAGCCGTAGAGCTTTCAGGTGGGTTTCCAGCAGCATTCTCGACTTGGCCATCAGCTTGCTCCTCCTAGTAGAACCAGATAGGATGCCGGCGACGTCTGCTCGACCTGCGCCGTCGGCAAGTGAGGATACTTCGTTAAGTCGAGCTTCGGCGGACGTTGCTCGATCGCGCACAGCAGCAAGTGCTTGACGGCATCGAAGCCGATCGTTCCCAGTAGACAGACTTGACGCACCGCCGTTGCGACCTGCTCGAGGGGGAAGTCCTCCAATAGCCGCAGTACCTGTACGTATTCACGTTTACCCGCTTTGTCCAACCGCGATTCGAGCAGGCGACGTAGTTGCGCAAACTCCGGTGGCAACTCCCAACCCACCAACGGCGCGGCTTGATCGAGCGCGTTGGTCTTGCGCTCCAGCAATGCCAGGTAATGGAGTGGATCGAAAACTAGCTCTTCGCGTTCGTAACTTCGCCGATGGCGGGCGATCTCCTCGCTGCCGCAACAGATCACCACCTCATCCACGTAGGCCTTCAGCAAGACCTGGCGGTGGCCGTAGCGTGTCGGCACCGAGTAGTCGTTCGTTGCATAGCGCACCAGCGACAGCGAGGTCACCCTTGTCGTGCGTTTGTTGCAGGCATCGTAGGCTGTCGCCGGCAAGGGCAACAATGCCTTTCGATCGCGCTCGAAGCGTTCGCCAACCGTTTCCGTGTGCCCCCGCAAGCGCCTCTCGCGGTTGGCCCGGCACTTCGCTTCGAGGTGTTCATTGAAGGCCTCCCAACTCTCGAATCTCGGAATCGGCACCATGAAGTTGCGCCGCGCGAAGCCCACTAGCCCCTCGACTTTTCCCTTGTCGTTGCCCTTGCCCGGGCGGCCGAAACGGTCGGCGAACAGGTAGTGCGATTGGAGTTCGCTGAACACTCGCGTGCGCTTACGCGTGCCGTCGCCAAGAATCCTTGCTACCGCCAACTTCGTGTTGTCGTAGACGATGTTGCGCGGCACGCCGCCGAAGTACTCAAACGCGGCGTTGTGTCCCTCGCAGAATGCTTCCGTCGTTTCCGCCGGAAAGGCCTTCACAAAGGCCTCGTCGCTGTGCGGCAGATCGACCACCAAGAAGTGCGCCTTGCGCTGAACTCCACCGATGACGACAACCGCCTCGCCGAAGTCGGCCTGGGCGTCGCCGGGAGGATGCGCCAATGGCACGAACATCTCTTGGCCGCCGAGCTTCTTCTCGCGGACGTAGTCCTTGACGATCGTGTAGCCGCCGCTGAAACCGTATTCCTCGCGCAAACGGTCGAAGATGCGCTTCGCGGTGTGGCGTTGTTTCTTCGGTTGTTGCTGATCGTCGAGCAGGATCTGATCGATGATTCCGGTGAACGCTTCCAGCGTCGGCCGTCTCACCGGCTTACGCCGCCGATAGCCCGGTGGAGCGGAGTAGCGCAACATTTTGCGCACCGTATCCCGCGCTATGCCAAACCGCCTGGTCGCTTCGCGTTCACTCAGCCCTTCGACGTAGACACTGCGCCGTACTTGAGCGTATAGCTCCACGCGATACATCCTTCCCGTGTTCCACAAAACACCGAAAAGATGCCAGCGGACCACCCGGGCGGTCTAATTTTCCGCCGCCCTTGAACGGCTCTAAGCCGCCGTTCTGTGGTCTAGTTTGCCAGCGCCGTTCTCACCCAAAGACGCGCCATGATCGCGGCGTAATCGTCGACCACCTGGGTCATATCGCGCGCGTCGGCCTTGATCTCGCCAGCCGCTTCGGTAGCAATCTCTTCCGCTAGAGACGCCATTAGCGGCCGTACGGCGTTCGCCACGCTATCGTTGCGCTCGTTGACGTACTTTTCTAGCCAGTCGATGAACGATTCGGCTGTGCGCTCTAAGTGCTGTGGTGCGTTCCCGCGAATAGCCTTCGCATCATCGGCAAGAATGCGCGCGAATACCGGCTCTAGCCTCTCGACGTACGTCTGTGTTACCTTGCGTCGTCCCGAGGCGGCCCTGATCTCCTGGTGGGTCAGTCCGGCCGCTAGATTCTCTTCCGTCTGATCCTCTGAATCGCCCGGCTCGTCGATCTCTTCGCCAATCGAATCAACAGGACCGAGATTCAGCGGAACAAGCGACTTATCGCCACCCTCCAGCGCTTCAAGGTCGAGCTTCGCGCGGCCTTCGTTAACCGTATTCAGTCCGCCGTGAACCGCGATGGAAAGACCCTCCATCCGGGTCTTGAAGTCGCCACGAAGCAAGGCATCGACGTTATGTTTCACAAAGAAACGCTGGCGCTCTTCAGGCGACAGGAATGCCGCCTCGACAGCCTGTTCGTACGCCACTAGATCAGGCGTGAGTGTGTATTTCAGATACTCAAGATCCTGATGTTCGATATTAGAGAACGTCGCGCGATCCAGAGCATTCAGCCGATGCAACGGCACGAGATAGACTGACGCGATAACTTCTTTGTTCCAGCGGTTCGTTTCGATGAACTGAGCTTCATCGTTAGGGATTTTCATCACCTGCGCGACTTCCATCCCATCCGGTAGAACCGCGACGGTGCTCAGGCCCTTCTTGCCGGCGAACTTCTCACGCCAATCTTTTACAAAATCAGCTTTCTGCTCTGGCGTCTCGAAACCCGTGGGGTGCTTTAGGATCACCTTCGGAACGGCCGACTTGAAGTATGCCGCGCCGTATTCACCCACGGCTATCGCCATCCCGAACGAGTCCATGTTCCACTTGATGGGCGAAACACCGGAGTAGCCGTCGATGCTGTAGCCGAAGTGGTGTAAAACCCTATCGGCGCTTAGCTGTGTCGGTCGAACGTCCCCCGGCTTCGTATACCAGTAGGACTTCACACCGCCACTAACGCGGACTTCCATCTTTCTCGCGTCTAGCGGCCACGTCTCGATGCCGCCTAGGTCGTTCCGTACGATCTGCGAGAAATCGTTACCGTACGTGTGGCTCGAAACCCAACCGCGACGCCGATAGACCGTGGGCGTCATGATCGGGTTTGGCCGTCGAACCCACTCCGCTACGGGATGCTGGCTAACTTCCGCGCGACCGCCGTTCGTTTTCTTCTCGTATAACTTCAGCGGTAGCGCCGATTTATCCCTAGACAGGATATTGATACAGGCGTACGCCGTCGTCAGACGCGAGCCGCTGTGTTCGGAGACCTTCACTCCAGACGGGGTAGGGTGTCCGATGTCGAGCCCGTCAATAATCTGGTCTAGCTGGCCGACAGAGATATCTACCCCTCTAAAGGCTGCCGAGGCGGCCTTAATTCGGGTGAGAAGACTCATGCGAAGGCTAGTTGTGAAACATCAATTGGCCCGGTAACTTTCGAGCGGATCATAGCCGCGTAGGCCATAATCGTCGCCACCGGCAAGTCAATCTTGTTGTCGTCCCGCTCTTTTCTCGGGTAGATGTTGTCCTTCTGGTCGCGGTGGCACACGACATTCGACATTTGCCACGCATCCATCGGGCAACCTTGGTGCTCTACCACCCCTG
Organism: Bryobacterales bacterium; assembly: GCA_965247305.1. Taxonomy (GTDB): domain Bacteria; phylum Acidobacteriota; class Terriglobia; order Bryobacterales; family UBA6623; genus CATQHP01. Next base: position 8,354,817 of record OZ252030.1, read on the forward strand.
AATAGATATCGGCCTCTAGTTGCTTCATCGGCTCTGAAAGATTCAGCACTGTTTGTCGAACCTCCAAAACCGGCAAGCCCTCCGACTCCAGGTGTTGCATCATCTGATGCGCCTGGAACGGGTCAAAGGCAATCGCCTGAACGTTGTGTACCTTCGCTAGGTCGCGAAGTTTATCCTCAATCAACTCAAAATCCATAGCCGAGCCGTCCGTGGCCTCTAGTAGGCCCGATCGCACCCAGCCCTGATACTGCGAATTCGTCGAAGCGTCTACCGTGTCTTCGGGACAGAAGCACCAGCGGAACATGTAGACCTTGCCATCCTTCTTAAACACCGCACGGATGGCCGACAGGTCAATTTTGCTCGCGAGGTCAACGCCGATCCAGCACGGACACCCGCGAAAATCATCGATGTTCAATTCCGCGCCGAGTTTGTCCCAGCGGCGCATGTCCATCCAGGCTTGATCGCTCGAGACCCAGACGTTTAGGTGTTTTTTGAGAAAGCCCGGCTGAGCCGATGCCATCTCCATTGCTTTCCTGGCCTTACGTTCCAGATCGTCGGCTTTGACCGATACTCCGTAGTTCGGGTTCGCCTTGATCCAGCTAGCCGGGTCCGTCCAGTCGTCGCCGTCATCGATCGTGTAGATGATCCCGAAGTAGGTTGGGTCATCAATAACTCCAGTCAGAATCTTCTTTACGTAGTCGCGCTGCTCGTAGCAGATCCCGGCGCGGTTAGATCCCGCCGTCGTGATCGCATTTATCAACGGCTGCTGGCGTGAACCAGTGCCAGTCTCCAAAACTTCCCACATGTCGCGCGTTTTGTGCGCGTGTAGTTCGTCCACGATCGCGCCGTGGATGTTTAGACCGTCGTGGCCGCCCGCTTCACCGGACAGGGGCTTGAACGTCGACCCGCCGGCCACAATTGAGTGGGCCATGGTCTCAAGGCCAAACAATTGGCGAAACTCGGGGTCCGCCTTGATCATCCGGCTCGCAATACCCCAAGATATCCGCGCCTGTTCGGAATCAACAGCAGCCGCCACAACCTCAGCGCCCGGCTCGCCATCGCCAACGGTCAGGTACAGTCCCTCGCCCGCCGCAATGGTTGTCTTGGCTTGCTTGCGCGGCTCTTCGCTATATGCCGTGCGAAACCGACGGGACTGGTCTTCGGAATGCCGCCATGCGAATATCGTCGACGACCTAAAACACTGCCAGGGCTCTAGCTGTATCGACTCCCGCCGACGCGCCCATTCACCCTTGACGTGGCGCAGGTTCGACAGGAAACCGCAGATCCGGTTCGCCTCGGCCTCATCGAAGTAGTACTCGTGCTTCCCGCGCTTTGTACCCCACCGGTCAAGGTCGTTTAACTGGCGCTCGCACGCCAACCTCGCTAGCTCGCCGGCAGGGATTACACCGTCAACCACAGAGCGCGCGTAATTGTGCGCCTTGGTCAGGTACGGGGATTTCAATTCAGCGGCAACCGCTCGCCGTCGTCGGGCTTCATGAATTCCGCCCAGCGACTCTGGCTCTTGTCTTTCTTCTCGATTACGCTCACGCGAGCGCGGTCAACCGGGGTCAGGCCAAGTGTTTGCATATACGACCGGTGCTGTTTGCTGCGCGACTCCTCGCGGATCATTAGCTTGATACGGGCGTCAAAGTTTCTGAGGCGGGCAGATTCTTCGGTGTCTTCCCGTTCAAGCTTCTCAAGCGCGGCTATCTCAACCCGTATTTCCGCGAGACTAGCCAGATTCACAGCGGCGTCGTAGATCGTTGCGCCGTCAGTTGTGGCCAGCACGCCAAGCGCCTCAACATCGGCAGAAATCCTGTCGTACATCTCGGCGGCCAAACCCTCTAGTGGAAGGTATGAGTCGGGTCGACCCGCTACCGGCTTCGGCTCATCTCGGTTTGCGCGGCAGGGGCGCTCTGTTCCCTGCATCTTCTTGGTTTTGCTAGGCTTGCGTGCTGGCATTGGCTTTCTCAACAGTCCTCCTGTAACCCAAATAGGGTTGGATGTGCGAAAAGAAGACGCCGCAATCGGTCTCAGGGCGCCAGGCTGTAGAGATTCAACCCCATACCCCCCGTCCCGGCCACGACACCCCGCACAACATTCCCCACAACAATAGAAAGCAACGAAGTCAACGTCGGCTCTTTCGCCTCGCCATTTGCGTGCAAGGGTTTGACGCTCACTGTGTGGTCCTCCTCAGGGGCCGCCCCGAGAACTTGACCCCCGGGAGGTGAATCATCACCCTTGGCTTTCTTCCTCGCTGTCGATCTAGACTCACCAGTCCAGCTTGTTCAAGTTGTTCGAGAGCGCGATAGGCGGAGTGCCTCTCGATACCCATCTCCTCCAACAGCTTCGTCGGAACAGTCACTTCCTTCGAGCGTCGAATACCTGACATAACGCACAAGGCCACGGCGAGGTGAAGTGCCTTACCGGGTAAGGAAGCGGCCTTCGAGAGCCACTTCCACGATACGGGTCCTTTCAGATATCGGCAGTCTTCGGCTTCCATACGCTGTGGGTCGTAACTATATAAAGAAAGCTGAAGAAATAGATATATAGAATAAATAGGACAGGTGGTCACCGGTGCAACAACGGTGTTGCACGAATGCAACAACTGGCTCGCGGGCTGGGATTGTACTCGACATCGATCCGATCCAGGTTCTGCTCCACCAGGTGCCACATCTCAACACCGCGCTCATCACGAAAGCGGTCCGGGTAACGGAAGACTTCGACGTCGGTTCGGAGGCGAAAACCATCGAGGACCGTAGCACTCGCCTCGGCCATTGCACTTTGGGTTTCGGCAACCGCGTTATCCAAGCACTTAAGCGGAGCTTCGATGAGAACGGCGTCGTGTACGGGTGCGCAAACGTGGACCTCCCGCTCCGTAGCCAAGCAGCATCCTAGTCTCAGCATCTCGGCGCCGTTGGCTTGCATCGGGAAGTTGCGCAGGGATCGCGGGTTGACCTCAGGTCCAACCTGAACTGTCCAGCCGAACACTGTGTACAGGCTTCCGTGCAGCATGGCGTGGTCGACAGCGGCATCCGCCCATCGCCAGTAAACGGGATACGTGCGACGGTGAAGCTGTATCAATTCCCGTGCATGGGCTGGCTGCTTCCCAATCTTTCTTGCCAGGCTGTCCTCACGCATGCCGTACTGAACTCCGAGAGCGCACTGCTTGAACTGCGAACGGATATTCTTGTGGGACTTTTTGGTGGCGCCTTTGGGAGCAGCACCTGCTTGAACCGCGAAGGCGAGATAGGGGTCGCCTGACTCGTAGGCCTCGATCATCGACTGATCTCCTGAGAGCTTGGCTGCAATGCCGAATTCTTGTTGGCTCCAGTCGATGTAGGCGAGGCCCCAACCGGGTCGAGGCTGAATCAAGCTGCGCATCCAAGCCGACGGCCCGAAGATGAATCTTGTGTTTGAGGGTTGATTGCGGCCGGTCCTCGAACGGAAGGGTGAAAGTAGCGTCCGGTTGCGGCCGTCTTGGCCGACGGCGAGGTCCTCGAGGCGCATCTGTGACAGGCTAGTTCTTAGCTGGCGGTACGGTTCTATCTGCGGGTAAAGCCGGGACATTTCCCGAAACGTCTCGTCGTCGAGTGCGAGGTGTCCGGATTCGAGCGTTGGCCAAGCGATACCCTGCGAGGCGAGCCATTCACCAAAGCGATCCCGCTTGAAGGTTGATCCCTCGTAAATTCCGCGGCCGGCGTCAACATCGGCAATAAGTCCGAGCTTGATTGCACCCCAGTGCTGACGGAGTTTGCCGAGCGTTGCGGTGTCAATTGGGATGCCGTTGTACTCCATCCTCGCGATGGCCACCATGTAGCGACCCCGAAGAAGCGCCCGACCGAGATCGATCTTCGGCGCCATGGCGTCGAGTAGACGCTTTAGTGCCAATACGTCGGATTCGCAGTAGTCGAGCAGTTGCGCTTCCTCATCGGCACTCCAGCCCGTGTCCCGTTGGGCCAATTGGCGCATCGAATCCTTCTCGACCGATTCGATGCCCTGGAGTCCGAAGTAGGCCAAGGCACCCAAGAGACCGCTCCCACAAGGCGTCCCAATGCCGTTGGTTAGACCTCTGAACTCCGTGTAGAGGTCAAGTGTTTGAGCCGGAAGCTGCCAGCCTAACGCAAGGTGACAGCTGAACTCGGCGGAAGCGAAGTAGGCGACGAAGAGCGTCTTGCTACCTATCGGGTAGGGGGGCTTTTTACACAAGACGAATTTGTCACGCCACAGCCGATGGACCCTACCGCTTCGAATCTCATGAGCGATGAGGCACACCGGCTTCGGGATCTCTCCGGGTGGTGCAGAGAACTCGAAGTCCGCCAACACGATCTCGTCGAAGCCTTGAAAGTATTCCCGCACCTCAGGCAAACCCAAGCAGGCGCTTCACGACCGGGTGGTCCATGCTTTGGATGTAGCGATCGCGAAACGCAATCTCGATCAATTTACTGAAAGGCTCCTCTGGCCACTCGGGGTCTGGGATCTTGCCGCTGGCCTCGAATAGATCAAAAGCTCCATTGGACATGTTGGCGACCAGCTTGGTCCAGCGGTCCTTAGCGAAGCTGGCAGCCTCCATGGCCGAGCGGCCCCAGTCGTCGAAACGGCCGTCTTGATCAGGCAGCCGAAGCGGCCACAAAAAGACGGTGTCTTGGCGCGTCACTGCTAGGAGGATCTGCCGCGGTTGGATCTCACTTGGCAGTTCGGACCACAGGCTAGGATCGACCAGGTACGTCTCGCGTTCTTCCTTTAGCTCCAGAAGACCAGTCGTCAGAGTGTAAGTGTCATCGGGATGGACTCGGAAGAATTCCTGCCGCTGGGGTTTGCGTACCCTTACCGTAATCAATCGCTTTTTGACGCCGAGTTCGGCGGCGAAGTTTTGGTTCAATCGCAATTTCTCAAGGTCGAAAACAATGTCGCCCCCTTGCGAATCGCGGAGACCGCCGTCGGGCTCGGTAGAATCCGTTGGGTGGGATTCCGGCTTAGCTACTGTCGTCGGGGCCGTTAGGGCTTCAGTTTCTTGTTCTGGATTCATGAGGTTCCTCCATAGGATTCGAATTGTTCTTGATTACTGCCGTCAGCCCGCAATCGCTATGTTGCGACGGGCTTCCCAATCGATCGACTTCGCACTCGGGCGAGGTGAAGCGAATCTGCTCGACCGCCACCGACTCGACGAACGCCCACAAGCCGTTGTCGTCTCGGTGCGGATTCTTTGCGCGCATGCTGGACGCCAAGCTGACAGCTACCCATGCGCACGAGTAGAAATTGCCAGCCGTATCGTGCAGTCTCACCGCGAGATTGCGACGCAACGAATACAGCAGCTTCGCGTCCCGGTCCGCCAGACTGGGTATCTGATGCTGTGAGCGGGTGTGATCGGTGGCCTGCTCGGACAACAACCGTCCTTGACTGGAACGCACGATCGAAGATCCAAGCTTGAATGTGTGGCCCGCTTGCCCCGAAAAATCAGACTTACCCGTCTTACACGCCGCCGGGTGGTTTGCCAGAGGCCTGGCGGTGCTCACTGGTTCCCCTCATCTTGGTAATGGATGTATCTGAGCAGCGCCCCGCGTGTGTAATAGGGCCTGCGTCCTATGTGCGCTCGAACAGGCCCGCGTCGCAACTCATTCCACCGTCTCAGGGTTCGCAACGAAACCCCGAAGATCCTCGCCGTTTCAGCTTCGGAGAACGCGACGCCTGCGGGTATCTCAATGATGTCTTGTGGCATTTCGTTTAGCCTCTGAAGCTAACGGTAGCCACTACACTCCTGGGGCCTCCAGGGGGAGAGCCCCACCTTTTTTAGCTCTTCTTACGGGCCGCTAGTATGCGCCTCTTGACGCTATCCGGCGTGAGGTTGAAGCGTTTGGCGATTGTTCGGTAGGTGCGCTCCCCAGTTCCTGGACCCTTGTACAGTTCCCCGTATAACTTCAACATTTCTGCAGTTCGACGCGCCCGTTCTTCTGGCGTCCCATGACGTCGTTCCGTGCGAAGTTTATTGGCGTCGATGATCTTTCGCCCAGTCTTGACGGGCTTCTGGAAATGTTCAATCGCCACCAGGCGCTCAAACATTCGACCCGTATCAACCGCTGAAGAGATCGCTTGTGCCCAATTTTCCAGACGCGCATTTTCTTTGGTCGCCAGTAGAGATATCCAGCATTCGTATGCCTGAACCACGAGCGCGTCTCGGGACTTGCCAGCCTCGTGAACATCTGGAATCTTCGCGCGAAACCCGCTCCGCTCGAGAAACGCAACCGTCTCCGCTTCGACCGCCTCCAGCCCTGTCGGCATAGCGAACCAGTCCTCTTCCGAAATCGACACGTCTTGCCTATAGAGGGCGTTGCCGGGTTTCCGTGGTGCTTGGTGCTCGCTCGCCAGGCGCCGGAGTTCAGTGAGTTGCTCCGGCGTGAGGTCCCGAACTCTGACGGGCTTTCGTTTCATCTTGAGAGCTCCACAACTTCCGCACGCTCCCCGAATAGTAGCGCCCGCAGTTTGCGATCCCAGGCATCGAGCGCCGCTTGTTTTTCCTTGCCGTACTCATAGCGATCATAGATCCCCGTCACGGACCGATCTGCGTGGTTCAAAAGCCGTTCGACGATGAAGCGTGGCGTGCCGAGCGCCGCGATATGGCTAGCGGCGGTCCTCCTTAAGTCGTGCGGTTTGAACTCCGGCACGCCGAAGTACTCGCGGCTCTTGCTCAAGGCGTCGGATAACCTCATCCGCGGCAGCTGGCCGCCTTGTGGGGCATTGAAGACATATTCGGACTCTTGCGTCGTTTTGGCCAAGATCTCCCTCGCCAGCTTGTTCAGTGGTACGCGATGGGTGTGCCGGTTCTTCACTCGCTCTGAAGGGATCTGCCACCAGTCCTCTTCGATCTCATCCCAGAGCATGCCCGCCACTTCGCCCGGACGCGCCAGCGTCAACAGGATCATTCGTAACGCATCGGCGGTCTGTAGACCCAGCCGTGGCGCGTCGTCCAACCGCTGCCATACTGTCACCAGTTCGCCTTCGCTCAACACTCGGTCCCTCGAACGTTCGGGCGCTTTGGCGACTAGCGCCGCGGGGTTGCCGGTTTCGATCAGGTCACGCTTGAGCGCCCAGTTGTAAACGCGGCTGATTGACGTCAGCAAGCGATTCGCCCCAACCGGCGCGGTAGCGGCTTTTTGGTCGAAGAGAGCGATGACATCCCGTTTTCTGACGTCTGAGGCCTTCATCTTCCCCAGCATCGGGACCGCATCACGTCGTAACATACGCTCGGTCTCGGAGCCCGAGGGCAACTTCGACAAATGTCGCTCGGCGAACTCGTCAACGAGTCGAGCGAAGCTCAACTCGCCTCGTCTGCCTTGGATCGCCGCGAGGGGGTCACCGCCACCGTCGACTGACGAACGCAGTTTGACAGCGGCAGCCCGCGCCGCGGTAGCGGTCATGCCCGGCCAGCGGCCCACGGTCGCCCTTCGTTGACGCCCGTCCGTGGTGCGGTAGTTATAGACAAAGCTGTTCGCGCCGGCGGAAGTGGTGCGCAGGCCGAACCCTTTGAGTTCGTCGTCCCAGCTGAGTCGGTAGCCTCGCTTGCGGTCCTGCTCGGACCAGCGATCAGATCCCGGAATGGCGCGGATGGTCTTCTCAGTTAGGCGCATAGAGCCTCCTTGACGCCGCGCTAGGTGGACAACGAACGAAGGAGTTGGAGTTTCTCATGCTGTCATCACTATGTCAGCAGACTAATGGCGTCGATCTGACTGTGAGTGTGGCGCTAGTATCAGTGGATGTCAAGCTTAGAAGGTTGATAAATAAGGATATAACCTATGATTCAGACAGAAGTGTTGAAGGCAAGGAGGTTATGGTTTTGCTATAGTCCTGCCGCCCGAGCAGGCGCTCGGTAAGGAGATCGACCAGCGATCGGACATCTGGTCTCTGTGCGTGGTTCTGTACGAACTTCTCGCCGGTGAACCGCCGTTTAAAGGGGAAGTCGAGGCGTCGATAGCCTATTCGATCGTCCACGAAGCCCATCAGCCGTTGACGTCAGTGCGCGCCGGGCTCCCGGCCGACCTGGACTTCGTCTTAGAGAAAGGCCTCGAGAAAGACCCGGACGACCGCTACCAGAATATAGAGGATTTGATAGTCGACCTTCAGGAAATCCACGACAGCCTCGGCGTCGACCCGATCTCGCGTCCCTCGACGATTCCGCGGCCCTGGGGTTTCGCGCGCCGCTCAAGAAAGCGAATGGCGACCTTTACCTCGCCGCAACGCCTCAGCCTCGTAGCAGTGCTGTTCGCAGTGATCACTCTGGCCGTTGTAGCGGTCACTCAGATTCCAACCGGCGGTCTCGATGATGCTCCCGAGGTCGAGACGGTGACGGTCTTGCCAATCGTCGCCGCCGGCAATAGCGCCGAGCTACAGGTCTTTACCGACGGCTTGATGGAGACACTGACACGCCGGTTGTCGCAGTACGAGCGTGCTAACGAACAGTTAGTGGTGGTCTCACCAAGCGAGGTGCGGCGTCAGGAGGTGGTGACGCCCGCCGATGCGTACGCGAAATTCGGAGCGCGATATGCAATTGAAGGCAGTCTCCAGAGCGAAGGTGAGGCGATCCGTTTGGTCCTCACGTTGGTCGAGACCGAGTCCGGCGCGCAGGTCGATACCACTGTGATTGACGGCAGGCTGCGGGCGGCGCTCTCGCTGCAAGACAACGCGGTATCGCAAGTAGCGACCCTGCTCAACTTGAGCGCGAGCGACGAGCGTGTGGCCGAGTTGGCGCGTTTGCGTCCCGCCGCTCCGGGAGCCTACAAGTTCTATTTGCAAGGGCGCGGCTATCTGCAGCGCAACGACCGTTTGCAAGACATCGACTCCGCGATCGAGGTTTTCGGACGGGCGCTTGAAGCGGACTCAGACTACGCCCTAGCAATATCGGGATTGTGCGAGGCATTCTGGTTCCGATACCAGCGAACCAAAGAATCTGAATGGATTCCCAAGGCCAAGGAAAACTGCGACCGTGCGCTCGAGTTGAACGACGCCGTAGCGGAGATCCACACCACAATGGGAACCCTCTTACGCGGCACCGGCGAGTACGGCAAGGCCCTGCTGAGCTTTCAGACCGCGGTCGAACTCGACCCTCGGAGTGGAGAAGCGTTCGCTGGCCTCGCGAGAACGTATGAGGTCCTCGGCGCGGGCGACAAAGCCGAAGCAACGTTCCAGCAAAGCGTTCGCCTTCGCCCCGCCGACTGGAATTCATACAAACAGCTAGGCCTCTTCTATTGGCGGCAAGGAGACTACCAAAAGACTATCGAACAGTACAAGGAAGTCGTTCGCCTAACGCCCGACAACGCGCAGGGCTACTCGAATCTTGGCGGGGCAGAGTACTTCTCTGGAAACATCGAGGCGGCCCGTACTAACTGGGAGAAATCCGTCGCCATAGAACCGCGGTTTAGCGCCTTGGCCAATCTTGGCAAGCTCTACTCAGAAGACGGTGACTATGAGGCTGCCGCTCGTCAGTACGAGCAGGCTGTCGAACTATCGCCCAATGACTTTCGCCTACGGGGAAACCTGGCGGCCGTACAAGGTAAGCTATCTGATCCAGAGTCTAGGTCAACATTCGAGAATGCTCGACAGTTGGCATTGGATGCGTTTACTGTGAATCCACGTCGGGACGACCTACCTAGCTATCTTGCTCAATATTCGCTCGGTCTTGGCGACCGGGCCGGCGCCCAAGAATGGATCGATCGTGCCACTAGAACGCAGTCGGGTCATCGGGCTGAGATCGTTCGGAACGCAGAGACGCTGGAGCGCCTCGGACACCGCTCCAGAGCCGTGATTTTGCTCCGGCGAGCGTATGAATTGGGAGCCCAGCGCCATGAGATCGAAAAGAGCCCACACTTTGTAGATCTCTTAAGAGGTCCAAAGTATCAAGAAATCGCAAACGGAAGGGAATGACAACGAACGTAGTCTATTAAGTGTCAACTGAAATTTACGCATGTCTTATAAATCGGTCCACGGGGCAGTTGAGTGTCCCTGAATCGACTTTGGCCATGTGTTTGCAAACGTCCACAGCAACCAGTTGCTTCAGCGCAACCACAAAGGAGTACAGAGAACATGCCAAAGAAAACTTTCACGATCGACGGAAACGGCAAGGTTGCCCAGAACCCGTCGAGCTTAATCATTTACGCCTACCCACCCGGAAGTGCGACGCCCTACCCGGTGGGAGATAACAACCGAAAATTGATTCTCCAATATGACGGGGCGAGCTCTACCGATACCCTTAAAGTGAGTCTCAGCGCTACGCTCAGGGACGCTTTTTCCGGCACCCCCGCGACATTGGATCTCACGTCCGGTAGTCCGAAAACTTACGACCCCGATGAATCAAAACGCGCGGCAAGAAGGCAGCAAATCCCTAAGTCGACAATCAATGCAGTTTCCCCTCGCCAAAAATCGAAAGGCTCTCCATTTATGTTCATGTTTCCGGGGCGCGGCCGGTCGTCATCCGGCGACGACGAGGACGTGATCATGGAGTGTTGACTTCAGCCGATCAAGAGCTCGAACGGGAGGATGGCCCATGATCAGTCCCCAACTATTTGCAGTCTCAGTGAGCTGTGGTGCCACCCTCCTCATTTTGTTTGGTAGCCAGGTCTCCGCGCACGCCGCCGCCTGGGAATTGGATTACAAGCTTTGCGAGAAAGACAACGTAACTCCGGTCGATCCAAAACGAAGAATCACGGCTCATTGCACCAGCTGCGGGAGGAACCACCGGACTAACGGCGAGTTACCCAAGGCCACTAGTGTCCGGCTATAAGTCGAACAGATTCAACTGGTTAGAAATTCCGTACGATTTATCTTGGGACTTGGCATCGTCAAAGGCCCGTGGAATGGGCACTTTCTCGAAGAGCGTCACGCTGAGTACCTGTAGGATTTGATAGAGGCTCGGCTCAAGGCGCAGTCGCTTTTTAAGGATCGCAATTAAAACATAAATGGAGACCGCTATCCAGATTTGGGTCTTCACTGCATTGGCGCTGGTGCCGAAGAATGCTTTGATGCGGAGGTGCTGCTTGATCCACTTGAAGAACAATTCCACTTTCCAGCGCGATTTGTAGAGCAGCGCGATCGTGAGCGCCGGCAGTTCGAAATTGTTGGTCAGAAACACGAGCCTGCGATCCTGAATGGTGTCGTAGTAGCGAACGCGGCGAAGCGGGTCAGGATAGCGTTTGGCCGATGTGGCGGCAATCGGAACAACGGTCTGATCCGAAAGCACACCGGTTTCCGGTGGCGCCGCATGAGAGTAACGGCGACGTAGGCGCAGGCTTTTCTTCGCGCGTACGACGAAGAAGGCGGCCGACAACTGCAACACGTACAGACGCTCGAAGTCGACATAGGCACGATCCATGACATAGAAGGAACCGGCCTCGGGCATGATCCGGTCGAGGATGTTGACATCGTGTGTTTTGCCGTCGGAAACCTCAATAAACGTGGGGATCGAGCCCCGAACGTCCAGCAGAGTATGCAACTTCACGGCGCCCTTGCGAGAGCGAAAGCGAGCCCATGGGAACACGGAAAGACAGAGGTCGATGGTGGTGGAGTCCAAGGCGTAGACGCTGGAATTCAAGTCGAAGCCCAAGGGTTGTTCGGCGTAGAGTGGGCGGGCGATGTCAATGAGGACCTGAGCAAAGTCAGCGTAAATGCGCCAGTCGTGAGTCTCGTTGGCGTCGGCCAGCGTGGAGCGCGAAACCCTGCCGCGGAACCCCATGTGGTAGAGCTTGGGCTGCACCGAGCGCAGGCATGCTTCGATATCGCGCAGGCTTTCGCGATAGGTCAACTGCGCGAACGCCAGACAAAGAAACTGATCCCAGCAAGAAAAGCCGCGCAATTTATGGTCACCGTCATAACGAGCCACACATTTTCGGAATTCGTAGATTGGAAGCTCATCCATCAACTGTGCGAAGACGGTCCGGCCAAGGTTCATGCCTCATTGTCAAAAACTCGAGGCCGGCCCCTGGACCATCAAAACCACCATTCAAAATTCAAATCGATAAATCTTCAAATCGCACTCAACCCGCTCATTCCAAATGACTTGTCGGATATTACCCAGACCGTAGCCGGACACTAGTGACCCAAGGCATATAAATGGTTGGTCGACTTTGGCACCAGCCATGAGCGTAATCCTGTTTATCTAGATTTTAGCTGCTCAGCTGGTGAACCGGATACTCCTGGGCAAATAGCCCGAACATTCTGCACAAACCAGAAGAATAAATGGGAGCCTGATCCCAATCAAGGAGTCGAAGCCGGATTCCACGAATGCAAATTGCCGGAACGCGCTGATCGAGGCGACTGCAGACTCACTGTCAAGAAAACACTCCATAAAAATGGAATAACGATTTCAAATGTACCACATACCATAGAATTCTCACCAAAATTCTTTATTGAGCACAGGCCATCAATCGGCGACACCCACATCATTAAGATAAATCTCATGCGACCGGAACTGCCAACACGCACCGCCGTTACGCACCGACTAGACCCGACGCAACGAAGAATTGCGGGGGAAAGGGAAAATGAGGTCAGAAAGGAGCTTAAGTTCAAATTTGTGTACTCGCAAGGGAATTGCGCGTTGGTTCCACAGGGTTCGGGCGCGCGTTTGGATACGGTCACATTGAATAATCACGGGCATCGTTCGGTAATCCTGGTCTCGGGGAATCGCCTTGGGGATACAGGGGCTCGAGAAACGTGTCAATCATCGTACGAGGCAACCACTACACCTAGCAATAGCCGTCAAGTCTCTCTAGGAAGTAATTTCACATGGCCCGACAACGACTGTCGTTCAGAGTTGATTGTCTTCTCTGAAGACAGAGCGCCGTCATTATTCTTGTTGAAGGGCAAACGAAGGAATCATCACGGGAGACGCTTTCCAGCTTGGGCCTCAAAAAGTGAGCGCAAAAAAGGCGACTGGCTCGAGCTAAGCGACGCCCCAGACTCGTTACAGATCTTCCTTGAGAGCCCGAAGGTTCTTCCCGTTACGTACTGGCTCGTTAAGGATGACGCAAACCAACGGGCCTTATTGAGTGACTCGATTGCGATGGCGAACTATGTGTTTGCGCGTAATATGACTGGCATTCGACTCCCACGTTTAGATAGCGATCCCAATGTGTTACGTCCACGTCTAGATAGCGATCCCAAGGTTTTAGCTCGGGATAAGAAGGTTCTTAAAGCTCTAGGCGAGAACTGTGACCAACTGCAACTGAAAGGTAATCTAACACGATCAAAACATCGTGGCGTTTCCGGGGGGACGATAAATGTGATTTGGAGCGGCTCCGGTAACATGAATTGCAGTCCTGAAAGAGAGTTCGTATACATCAATCCCAGTACAGCTCACATCGAGACGTTGGCACACGAGGTGGGTCATGCGTTGGGATTGCACCCCGATGATAGGGGTGGTCATAGCAATATTTGTATCGATTCTTCTGGATTCCCCTGTCTTCGTTTCGGTCGCGACAACTTAATGATGTGGCTCAAGGCTGTGTTTATTAGAGATAACATTACTATCGAACAATCTTTTCGAATGAATTGGCACAGCGGATCACTGATGATGCGAAACCCGGTAAAGCGTGGCGATATCTGGAAATCAAGGCGTTGTACCCCGGACACCGTTGGCCCAGGATGTATTGGCCTTTGGCAGGATTTTAGCTCGGTGGACCGCGGTCACGACGTCGTCGTGATGAAACCGGAAAGGCCGGTGACTGGCTCTGAGGAACAACGACAAAAAACAGAAGACGTGGACGAAATCGAAAAGGCGCTAATGCTGAGTGATCTCTACAACGCAATGATGGGCTTTTGTCCCCCCGAACGGCCATGCCCGACGAGGCCGCCGTGTGCGGTCAACGATCACGATCAGTGCCGAGAAGAGTTCTTGAAGACACAGATCGATTAGTAGGGCTGCTGGGAGATCCGGGCTCGATTCGGGGGAGATCCGGGGGAGATCGGGGGAGATCCGATTCGGGAGATCCGGGACACTCACGCAATTCGCGATGGCATGCACCCCTAAGCTGAGACAGCTTAAAAATGGGACAGTTGCCGTTCGCTGAAAAAGTATAGCCTTTTCGGCGAACGTGCCGCACACTTGAAAACGGCCGGGAAAGCGGAGGCGGGCAATGCTGGAGAGCAACCCGCCAAGCAATACCCGGCTGGAAACTCAGCGAGACGATGAGCGCTCGGGGCGGGACATTCTCCCGTCCCGAGTGCGACCACTGTCTCGATAGATTTCCTCATGCCTCAGAAAACTCAAACTGCGGATTTCTGAGCTCTTCGCTCGACGGCAACAACTGCTCGAACTCCTGCGGAGGCCGATAGCCCAGCGCCGAATGCAGCCGCTTTTGGTTGTACACCGCGTCGATAAACTCCTCGATCGAAGCGCGCGCTTCGTCCATCGATTGATACGTCTGTAGGTTCACCTCCTCGCTTTTGAGCGTCTTCATAAAACTTTCCATGCGCGCCTTGTCGTACGGGTTTCCTCGCCGGCTCATCGAAATCAGTGCGCCATGTTCTTCCAATAAGTTCACGTATGCCCGTGAGGCATACTGCGCGCCTTGATCGGAATGATGTATCAGTCCCGGCTTCGGTCGCCGTAACTCGATCGCTTTGCGCAACGCATTCACCGCCAATACAGCTTCTAACGACGATCCCAATTCCCAACCAATCACGCGCCGCGAATCCGAGTCCATCACGACCGCCAGGTAGACGAACGAGCGGCGCATGCGCACGTAGCTGATGTCGGACTGCCAGAGCTGATTGAGTCCGTCGATTTGCAGTGAGTTAGCCCAGTTTGGGTATACCGCGCGATGCTGATCCGAGTCTGTCGTCAGCACGTAACGGCGCTTGCGAATCGCCAACAGATTGTCGTTGCGCATCAAGCGCAAGACCTTTTTGTGGTTTACGGTGAAGCCTTGGCGGCGCAGTTCGGCTGTCACCCGACGGTAGCCGTAGCGGCGATTGGTGAGCGTAATGCGCTGCATACGGTCCCGCACTTCCAGGTTGGATTCGACAGGCTTGTCTCGCTCTAATTGCCGGTAATATCCGGCTCGGCTGACTTCTCCGAGTGCACAGGCGCGCTCGACGCTGAGTCGGTCTTCAACGCGAATTTCGTCGATGACGCTGTAGAGCCGCTCGCGTTGCGAGCGACTTGGTTCGGCATCGCCGGTTTTAAGGCGTTGAAGGCTCGTTCGAAAAAATCCAATTCCGCCGCTTGTTGACCGACTAGGCGTTCGAGTTCGGCAATGCGATCGGCGCTCGGATCGCTATCCAATTGCACAACCTCTTGTCCGGGACGCGGCCGCCCTTGACGCCGCTCAAGACCGCTGCGTCCCTCGGCGCGGTAGGTGTCGCGCCAGCGATACAACACGCTGCGCCGCACGTCCAACTCACCGCTCAATTTGACGACGTTCTCACCGCGAAGCATGCGGCTTACCGCCAATTCCTTGAACTCAACTTCATACGAGCGCTGCTTCCTCGCAACCCTATCTTTTCTCTCTCTCATCGGGGACTCCTTTTCCATTCACTGAAAATTGTCCCACTTTCATCTGTCTCGCTTTTGGGGTTCACTCCACCTCCTGGGACAGTTACCTAGTCAGTTTTTGATAGAGACAGAGAGACTGCTAACGATGCGACTTTTTAGGGCTCACACGACTACAAGCTTGGGGGATACATGGCGGGTTAGCAGTCCCGTCGTACTGAGATTTGGCACTGCAGCCCTTGGGCTGTTCGGGATCGTAGGCTTCGTCCCGCATTCGACGGCTTCAACTCTGATATCCGAAGTCACAACCGACAGCGCCGGTCGAACACTGTCACTCGTGCAGGGCCGTTCGCTTGAGAGAACGTTCAGCGTACTGGTGCAAAACGTTCCGGCCGCGGAAAAAGAGCAATACTCAGTCCGCTACCGGCTTGTGGACGAAGTGAGTGACCCGCATCTACTTAGCTTTCAGGATCCGCTTGCAAACGTCGATATCGTTGGAGAAGACAAGGTTAACCTGCAATTTAGTATCCCCGTTGAGCGAAAAGAAATGCTCATCTACAACATATGGAAGCGTAAGACTAGTACTTACTTGCGTAAGTTATAATAATTATGAGATAAATCGCGAGGGGTGACGGTGGTCTTGGTCCACTGGAAGGGCGTGGCGTCGCGGTTGTAGGCCTGGACAAATTTGTCGATCGCTTCGCGTACCTGGCGGGGCGATGTGAAGCTGGCGCCTTGCAGCGCCCGGCGACTGAGAATGCTGAACCATACCTCGATCTGATTGAGCCAAGAGCTATAAGTTGGCGTGTAGTGAAAATGCACGTTCTTATGGCGTTGCAGCCAGCGGTCATGGCGGGGCTTGTGGGTGTTGAGATTGTCCAAGATGACGTGGATTTCGAAGCCGTCGTAGAGATCCGTCAACTGATTCATGAAGTCGAGAAACTCGCGCCGGCGGCGGCGCTGGTAATGGTCGGCGGTAATCCAACCGGTGGCCACCTCCAGAGCGGCGAACAGCGTTGTTGTGCCATGGCGTTTATAGCCGTGAGAGAAACCGGTCAAGGCCTTGCCGTTGGGCAGCCGCAGCCAACCTTGTGCCCGCTCGAGTGCTTGAATACTGGGTTTCTCATCGACCGCCAACACGACGGCGTTCTCCGGCGGGTCGAGATATAGAGCGACGACATCGGCGGCCTTGCGCGCAAATTCCGGGTCGGTCGAGATACACCAACTGCGTCGTCGCCGCAGCGAGATGCCCTGCCGCTTCAGTACCCGCCAGACTTGATGATCGCTGACGTCGCCCAGCGCCGCGGCCAGCAGCGTGCCCGTCCAGGTGGCGTGACCTTCCGGCGGGGGCTGATCGAGCATCGTCAAAATGCGCTTGCGGGTGGCCTCGTCGTAACGCGCCGGCTTGCCCGAGCGGGGCCGGTCGACGAGGCCCGCCAGCCGCTGCTCGGCAAAGCGCAGGCGCCACTTCGACACCCGCGACGGCGGTGTGTTGAGTTGCTGGGCGATGGCGCTGGTGGCAGCGCCGGCGGCAGCCAACAGCACGATCCGAGCTCGCTCGACCATGCGCCGTTCCGTCTTGTGAGCCTGGACCCAGTGACGCAACGTCTGCTCTTCTTCCGAACTCAACGTGATCGCGGTCGCGGGCCTGGGCATGCCCCAGCTTGTCATACTACGTAGTACTTATGCAGGTAAGTACTAGAACAATAAGCGACGACAGAGTTGATCGAATCAAGGCTGAGATTGCGGTTCTCGATAGCGAAATTGAGCGTCTCAATACACAACTCACACAGGACGCTTCCTACAAGGCTCATTCCAGCGAAAAACAAACTCACATCGATGTGCTGACGGCTGAATTTAAAGGATGGAATAAGAAGAAACCGGAACGAGATCGCGCCGACCGGGAAATTAAGTCGCTTGAAGCTCAAATCAGCGCATTGACCGCCGAGATCGAAGCATACAAGAATTTGGCGGTGGAGGGATCCGTTCGCGAAATCCGCGCGATCCAAGACCAGGTTCGAGTTATTCGCCAACAAAAGGTTGAGAAGGAGACCAACAAGGCGGAGCTAGAGGCGGCACGCAACGCGCTGAGGGCTGATCTCGGGTCGAAGCGAGATGCGGCCCAAAACAAGATCGGTTCTCTCGGCCTCAGCCAAAGTATTTCTAATAAGACGAAAGACAGGCAGAAGCTGATCGAGGAATTGCTCCGCCAGGCGGAAAACTACAGCGCCTTGAAGATAGGCGCCGTACCGTTAGGACGAAATCAAAAAACTGTCCCGTACGCGCTATCCGAAGCTGGTGATTCAGGGAAGTTGTCACTCGCGCTCACAAGAATCAGCGCTTTCCCATTGCTGACCCAAGACGATCTGATTTACGCGCTGGTCGTCAATCGCCAGCCCTCTCGCCATACAAATCCTTTTACTCTCACGGTTGCGGTTACTGCTGGAAAAGCACCAAACCCAGCTCCAATTCGCCCTTCGTTCGCGGCTCCCGCCACTCTTCAGAGCGGTACCCTAAGAGAACTCGACGATACACTTGCGTACCGGGATGTAGTTCTGCCCTTCGGCAAGAAGTTCAAGGGCAACGATCAATTGAAAGTGACGATTTCTACCCTCATGGACGTGGTCACCGAGGACACCACGACGGTGACTACGGGGGGCACCACTACAGGCACAAAAACCAGTAAGAAGACAGAATTCCAGTCCGCGGACCTGATCAAGAATGAAGACTACCCGCAGATCCGCGCGTTGTATCACTACAACTTCAATATGGGTCTTGTCGGAAGTGGTTTGCGGAACCCTACATTCGTCACCACGCCACTGACAGTAGATAGTGCAGATACTGCGGTGAACGAGGCGACCTTCAAAACCAGGGAGCTTGAGGGCGACGTTCAAGTGAAGCCGATAGCCGCGGTGACGTTCTATCTGCGGCCCGTTGATATCCAGCGCAAGCTTACATGGGGCGAACGGCTGACGCCGAACCCAACAATCGGATTCTCGTTGACGTCTCCAAACGAGGACTTTTTCCTCGGGGTCAGTAACGAAGTGGTCCGCAACACACAAATCTTTTATGGCTTGCACGTAGGCAGAATCAATACATTATATGATCCGAGCGTGCTGCTCGGACCCAGCGGTACTGAGAACCCTACTAGCGGCGTAAGGTTTGACAAAGGATTCTTCTTTGGCCTCAATTTCAACATGACGGCGATTACAGACATCATTGCAGCGAGGCCTCAATGAGGAAATTTTCAGAAAAAACAATCGCGAAGGTTCGAAGCGCGAAGCGAAAGCTCAAGCGTCGGCTTGAACGGCGAGTCAAGCCAATCGAAGGGATTGTCGGCTACGGTATCGGCTACCGCGAGCGCGAAGGCAAGCTAGTTAATCGCTGCGTGATTCGAGTCTACGTCCGGCGCAAGTTCTCGAAGGCGCTGCTGCCAAAGAACCAGCGGATCCCCGAAAGTGTCGATGGAATTCCCGTGGACGTAATTGAAGACGACGGTTTCCCGGAGGCCGGCGGAGTTCCGACCGACCGCCATATGCCGCTGACCGGTGGGATTCAAATTGCAAACCTAACATTTTCCCGGAATTCGGAACTCTTGGTTGCCGTCTTCGCGAGGTAAATACGGGCGAGCACTATGCGTTGAGCAACTGGCACGTGTTGTACGGCCGAGCGGACAGTGGCAACGGGGAACAAATCACTCAACCGGGCGGCGGGGGCGTATTGAACCGGATCGGCGACACGGCCGCCGGCGTCTTCAATGAGCGAGTGGATTGTGGACTCCTAAAGATCGACACCAGCCAGCGCAACATAGATGGGGGAGTTCTTGGTATCTCCGGTTCCGTGACCGGCATTCGCCGTGCGAAAATCGGCGACAAGGTGATTAGCTCCGGAGCCGGAAAGAATGGGACGTCCAAGAAGGGGGAGATCGACGACGTCGAGTTGGAGAGATCGCTTACCTTCGCGGGTGGTACGCGCAAATTTGTCAAGCAGTTTCGGATCAAGCCGCGAGGAAATTCTCCAACAACCGCGAAGGGTGATTCGGGGTCGGTTTGGCTTTTCGAGGAAACTCAAGAGTTGGTTGGTCTTCATTTTGCAGGGTCGCAGCAAGCAGCATTCGCCAATCCGATTCAGGCCGTGATTGACGCCTTTGCTAGCCGTGGGTTCAACCTAGGGATCTAGGATTAATACTGCCTCCGCTTTCCGCAACCCCGGCCAAATCTAGATCAATGCCGTAGACCCGAGATTACCGAGGCTGGTCGATACCTCCTGGAAATTCCCTGATACCTAGGGGCGTGGCTAGCCGGTTCTAGCCGCGCGGCTGATTTTTGACAAGCCACAACTTGCATCGCGAATCAGCTCGGGCCGCGCGATATATCGGCGGACTCGCCGCGCAACACTTTTGAGGAAATATCAGATCATCGTTTTACGGTCGTTGACATCCCGATTTGGAGCTGTTCGCATTACGCCGCTGCTATGCTGTGGCTGTATTCAGATGAAACGCCTCGTTTGGGTTTTAGCCGCAGTTCTGGTCGCGTTCGCGACCGTATTTGGTGCGTCGGGGCGCGAAGATGCCCGGAGTGACGGCAGAGTCCGCAACGGATTGCTGGCGCTTTATGATTTCCGAGGCATCAACGCCGAGACCGTCGTCGATGGCGAGACGGTCAGTGATCGCTCGGGACTCGGCGACCTCGCGGACTTCAGAATCGGCAAGGCGGAAGCCGTAGTTGTTTCAGAAGGTTCAGTCGAGCTGATCGAGTCGACTACTGTTCGCTCGAAGGGCCGTCCCGCGAAGGTTTCCGATATGGTGCGGGTCTCCGGTGAGCTTACCGTCGAGGCTTGGCTCAAGCCCGCGGATCCTACTCAGAGCGAGCCGGCGACACCGATTTCGTTTTCTAATGGAATCGATCAGCGCAACCTCATCATTGAGCAACTCGATGGACGCTACAGGGCACGCTTCAGAACATCGCGGACTGGCCGAGATGGCGCGCAGGGAATTAGCACCGATCGGGGCGCGGTAAAGGTCGAACCGACGCATCTGGTTTTTACTCGTGATCGACTGGGGCTCTCGAGGATTTTCGTTGATGGAGAACTTGCGGTCGAAGGAGAAATCCCAGGTGCGACTTCGCTGTGGGAGAAAACCACGCTCTATCTCGGCAACGAGCCGAAAAACAGTCAGCCTTGGCTGGGGACGTTCTATCTATTCGCAGTCTACGGCCGCGACCTTTTTCCGTTGGAAGTGGAACAGAACTTCCGGGCGGGTCCGTCGCCCGCGGTTGCCGCAACTCTGAGTTCTTCCGATAGCGATGCTCACTTTGAAACGATGATTGCGCCGCTGCTTGCTCGGCGTTGTCTCGAGTGTCACGACTCGGCTCTAAAAAAGGGAGGGTTAGACCTTTCGAAGAAAGAAGCCGCCTTCGCGGGTGGGGCCAATGGCAAGGCAATCAAGCCGGGCGATGCGACGGGAAGCTTGCTTTGGTTGATGGCTGAAGCCGAATCAATGCCGAAAGATCGTGCCGCTCTTTCGACAGCCGAAAAACAATTGCTCCGCGACTGGATCGACGCCGGCGCCAGGTGGTCTTTCGAGACTCTCGACCCGGCGATATTCGCCCGAGGCGATCGAGCGAAGGGAAACTGGGTGCAGCGCCTAACGGCGGGCGAATATATCGAGACGGTTCGCGGGGCGCTTGGCGTGGACGTTTCGGAGGAAGCTCGTGAAGTGTTGCCGCCCGATCTTCGCGCCGATGGATTCAAGAACACCGCCTATAACTTGAACGTTGATCTGGGGCACGTCGAGGCCTACGCCCGGCTTGCCGCCTTGGTGGGCGAGCGCATGGATGTCGCCTCGATCTCGGGCGACGAGCCAAAAGCGACGGACGAATGGATCGCCAGCCTAGGCAAGCGCATTCTTCGCGGCCCTATCACCGAACATGAGATCGGTCTGTATCGTGGACTTGCCGATGCTGTCGCGTCTTCAGGCGGAACTCGCGATGAAACAGTCCGGTTCGTGGCCGAGGCGATGCTGCAGTCGCCGCGCTTCATCTATCGGATCGAGCAGCAACGCGGCGACGGTACCGCTTGGCCGACGGATGTCCACGAGGTAGCGTCGAGGCTCAGCTACATCGTTTGGGGGGCTCCGCCTGATCGTGAGTTGATGGCGGCCGCGGACGCCGGCGAACTTAGTGATCCCGCAGCCGTCAAGCGGCAGACGCTGCGAATGATTGGCGACGAGCACGCGGTTGCGAGGTCGGCCGAATTCATAGATCAATGGCTCGACTTGGATCGGCTGGCGAATCTTCAGCCAAACCGCGAGAAATTTCCGCGCTGGGACCCCGCGCTAGCCGCCGACATGCGCGCGGAGACGTTGGCGTTTTTCAAAGAAGTGATTTGGACCCAGAAGCAGCCGCTAGCTTCGCTGTTCAACGCGCAGTTCAGCTACCTTACGCCTGCTCTTGCGCAGCACTATGGAATCGATCCGAGCAGCACGGGACTCACACGCTACGATCTTTCGGACACGCCGAGCCGCGGCGGCCTGCTTACACAGGGCAGCGTCCTGACGGTCGGTGGTGACGAGGCTTCGATGGTCACCCGCGGGCTGTTTGTTCTCAAAGACGTACTATTCGGCGAAATTGGTTTACCGCCACCTGGCCTAGACACCAGCCCAGTGCCGACCAGCCCGGGCCGCACTCACCGTGCAATCGCGATGGAGCGCGTCGAGAGTGGAACCTGCGGTGGGTGCCACAGCAAATTCGAGCCCCTTGCGTTTGGCCTCGAAAAGTTTGACGGCCTTGGGAGCTTCCACGAGGTTGATGAACATGGAAACCAGTTGCGAGAGGACGGCAACATTTTGTTTCCCGGTGGTGCTCGGCCTATTCCATATGATTCGTCCTCGCAGTTGATGGATTTACTCGCGGGCAGCGATCGCGTCCAGCGAAATATCACGCGCAAGTTGACGCAGTTCGCGCTCGGCCGGCCGCTGGTGGCTATTGACGAGCCGAGCATTGAACAAATCCACGCACAGTCAGATCAAGCGGGCGGGACGTACCAAAGCCTGATTACCGCGATCGTGATGAGCGACCTGGTCAGAACGACACGAACTGAGTTTTGAGCCACACCGCAGACTCGCTCGGTCTATAATCCGTACAGGAAATGATGTCACGCAAACTCAGCCGTCGAACAGTTTTGCGAGGTGCCGGTGGCGTATTGGTCGGCTTGCCACTGCTTGAGGAAATGCGTGGCGCGGAGTCAGCGGCGCAGGTACCGGTTCGCGCCTTCAATGTTTTTTTCGGCCTCGGGATTCCCGCGCCGTTACAGGCAGAGGGCTACGACGATGTCCTTGCACCCTTCAAGCCGCTGGCTGACAAGCTTTCGATCCTTCGCAACGTCGATCAAATTCGTTGCGACGAGTCTGGAATCAACGCACATTTCGATGGTTCTAGTGGAGCGTTCACGGGCGAGCCGCCAAACGGCGAAGCGCGCTCGGGGGGGCCGTCGATTGACCAGGTCGTTCGCAAAACTCACTATCCCGACGGGCAGCCTAGCGGCGTAACGCCAACGCTAGTGGGTGGCACGTACTTCCGCCGCAGCCGCGTGAGCCGCTACGTTCACAGCTATAACTACGACGGCACTGTTGCGGCCACGATGCAGGAGAAGCCTCGCGACCTTTTCGATCGAGTCTTTGGCAAGATCGAACTCTCCGACGCCGAGCCGGATGAGCGCCGCGACCGCCTGCGCCGTAGCGTGCTCGATTCAGTGGTGGGTCAGTATCAGCACTTCACGGGAATGAATTCCCCGCTGGGTGCGCAGTCGCGGGCGAGGCTGGCCGACCATCTGGATCGGATCAGAGAATTCGAGCAGCGCGCATTTGAATTGAGAGATAGCAATCCCAACGAGCCTCAACTGCCGCCCCGATCGAAAGTTGCTCACGGCGGCTACGCCGACCCAGGCGGCGAAGGGATCGACATGGAGTTGGCCGCGCTGACCGAAGAGTGGCAGTTGTTCGCTGATCTCTATGCCCTGGCGGTCGAACTTGATCGCGTGCGGTTTGGCTCTCTCACGTTTCTTGCCGCGGGTGAACGCCTTCGGATTAAGGGCGACTACATCCACGACGGCAAAAAAGTTTTCGAGTTCAACGACGCGGGCCAGCGCGACACAACCGGCGCACTGGCTTGTAGCCACGAATGGTGGCACGACTTCTTACCCGAAAATCGCAACGAGCAGTTGCGGGCACATGGGCACATGCACCTGAGCCAGGTGGCGCACTTCTTGAAACGGCTCGACGCTATCGAAGACGCCAACGGAAAGACCGCGCTTGAAAACTCCATGGTTACCGTGTCGACTGAGTCGGGCGACGGACGCCACTCCGATGTCGAGCGCGAGCTGTCGGGCGTGTTTCACGCGATCTCGGGCGCGAACGGCCGATTTAAAACGGGGCAGATCCTCGACGTCGGGGCTGAGGGTCTCGACGTCTATAACACGATGTTGCGAGCGATGGGAGCGGTTGATCGGCTCGGTCCGAGCGATCGCGAAATGCGACGGGTCGACTCGATCTTGGCGTAAGTCCGGCGCCTTCTTGCCCGGGCTAGCGATCAACCGCGCCCGATCGCTCGACGATTTGTTTGAGGACTTCGTCCGCGACCAGCTTGTGACCTGCCGCTGAGTAGTGCGAGCCAGGGAACACGAACGCATCGGGTGGATTCGGTAGTTGGCGAAATGCCGGTCCTAAATCGAGAGTCTCGACTCCCGCCTTCTCGGCAGCGGCGCGCGCATATTTCACGACTTGGCCGCGCCTTTGTGAACCCTGTACCGCGAGTTCCCAACTTGGCAGAATTACGAAGTACAAATGTCCGTCCCAAGCTTCTACCAAGCCGCGCGCGCGGGTTAGCGTTTGGCTCAACAGTTCTGCGTGGGCGGTCTGATCGCGCTCGCTATAGCCGAGGGGATCGTCAAGCAGCCGGTTGATCAAACCGCGCAGATGGCTAAGTCGCGCAACACGAATTAGCGTGGTCGGAAGATCTTGGCGGTGTGTGACGGACTCCAGCATCGCGAAGGTGTCTTTTTCGAGGTCTAGTGTTTCGTCGGATAGCCGCCGGAGCGCCTCGTCGATTTCGGCTTGCCGTGCGCTGAGATTCTGCCGAAAGCTGCTGTCATCGAGATAGCGGCGAAGGCGGGCATCGTTGAATTCCTCTGGCAAATCTTCGAGGTCGTTGCCCTCGAAGAAAAACCACAGCACGATTTCGGGCTTGAGGTCGGTTAGATACTCTTGGATTCCGGCGAGTGCGAGCAGCGGCCCGTTGCCGCCCATCCCCAGGTTCAACGTGTTCGGGTGATGGCGGCGAATTCGGCTGACAAAGTTAGACTCCGAATCGACGCAGGCACCTTGCGCGAAGGAATCTCCGACCACGCCGATTTCGAGCTCGACCCCCCAGATGCCGCTGGGATTGTGGAAGCCGTGCTCGTCGGCGCGGTAAATCAGAAAGTCGCCGCCTTCGTTGCAGTAAACGATTGTTGTTTCGGAAATCGCGCCCAACGGCAGGAGGCTTGCAGCAAACGACTCTGCTGTTAGCAGCGCACGCGGAACTACGCTCGGGTAGGCGCGTTCGCCACTCAGCCGAAGGTCGCGGACGACACGATGGTAAGTGCGAAAGTCGTACGGGCGGTTCTCGACCCAGGCGTGTATCCCGGCTCGAAACGGGAGTCCGAACCCTAGAGCGAGTTCCGCGGCGAATGTGGGTACTAAAAGGCTGCAGAGCACGAACGCCACTCGTGAGCGCCGGTGCAGCGGTAACCGCAGGGCCGCCAGCATTAGGCCAGCCGTGACGAATAGCAGGATGGCGTACGCGGATCGCCCGGCGTATAGACCGTAAAAAGAGAGCACTATTGCCCATGCTGCCGCGCACCACAAGATGATTGCCGGGACTCGGTTCGGCGCGAGGCTTTGTCCCGAACCCTCGTCAGTGTTTACTTCTTTGTCACCATTCGGCAGGGTGCCCACGCTCCTACTCGGGTATGATTACATGCAGCAGGCCGCCTTTGGACTGGCGGCGGGTACGTTCGTTCGGGGGTGAATGGATGACAGCACAGCTTCGACGGTTAACCCGCCTTTTGGTGGGATGGAATGCTTTCAAGCGGCCAACCGTATGTGCCTTAATTGTTCTCGCCGCCGCTGCCGTGCCGGCCTTCTCCGCTGATCCCGCGGCTTCGCCCGGCGTTTCCTCAACCGCTCGCGAAACCGTGCAGCGGATGTTTCACTCCGATCAGAGCTTTCGTGTCGCCCAGGCGGCGACAGTGCCGATCTCCGTGGTCCACGCCGCTTCGTTTACTTCGTTTGAAGGGGCCGCCGCTTTAGCGTCGAATACGTTCGGCACTGTGTTTGGAGAGACAGGCGACTCGTCGGTCGCCCAGGAAGCGGGCAGGTTGCTGCCGGACGTTGCAATAAACGACTGGGCCGATGATTTCGTTGACGGTGTCGCACCGACCGCCCTCAGTGGCGTTCGCGTCTTGATAAACGGCAGGGAATCTTTCATTTCGTTCATCGGGCGGGCTGAAGACCTTGGAACGAGTCTCGACCAGATCAATTTTGTCGCCCCCGACGACGACGCGCTTGGGCCCGTGACGGTCGAAGTTTTTCAGGGCGAGCAAATGGTCGCCGCGTCGGTGCTGAACCGCGGGCCGGTCTCGCCGGGTTTGTTCGCCTTCGGTGTGTTCGACGGCGGGACGTTGCCCGCGGCGGTGTCGGCGGATGGGGCATTCATAGCGCCGGTTGGTTTTTTTGTGGGCTTGGACACCAGGCCGGCACGAAGCGGAGAGACAATTTTGTTGTTTGGTAGCGGATTTGGGGCTACAGAACCGCCGATTCCCGCCGGTCAGATTGTGACCCAGCTCTCGCAGATTCCGCCCGAGGAAGTGATGATAACGATCGGCGGGCTTCCGGCCCTGGTGCAGTTTGCGGGACTCGCTCCGAATTTGACGGGATTGCACCAGTTCAATGTTGTCGTGCCGCAACTTTCGAACGGCAATCATACGCTGACGATCGAGAGAGCGGGGATTCGTAGCCAAGACGGCACCGCGATTCCGGTAGAAAACGAGTAGGGTCGAAGTAGGTTGGTTTGCGTTGCGGTCTACAGCATTTTCAGCGAACTGGTAGACCGTTCGGGAACAACACGTGTGGGCGCCGAGTGAACTGGGAGAGTTGTGTCGGGTCTTTTTGCGGACTGATCAGCAGGACCCGATTCAACGTGTTCTAGAAATCTTCTTCGCCACCGCACTCGCTGACACTCGCGCCTCTGAATTTTGCTGGCTTGATGGTGTGGCTAGCGACGGGGTTGCATATCTTCCCAGGTCATGCGCACGGCTTCGTCGTCACCGCCGGTAAGTTCTAGGGCGCGATCGATGTGTTGCAGCGACTCGCTTCGCTGATTGGTTGCGTCGAGCAATTGGGCCAACATCCAGTAGGGCTTGTACCAGGAGGGCGCGGCTTGGATCGCGTTGCGAAGGCTCTCTTCGGCGCCGAGTACGTCGCCTTCTTGGGCCTGAAAGGTCGCCAGGTTGTACCAGGCACTTTGCGGGGTCTCGGCTGTTTCAGTAGCTCGACGGGCGGCCGCCTTTCCGGCGTCCCACAGATGCGTTCCGTTTTCTGGGGTCGCTGCCGCCGCCGCGCGAAGCATTTCTCTAGAGAACCAGAGATCGGTATACATGCCCGCCGGCTTGACGATTGAGAACCGTTTGTAAAGCGCGATGGCGTTGTCCGGTTGCTGCGTTCCGATCGCTTGACGCACTTTTTCTAACAGCCAGTCCGCTCGAGTCAACTGCATTGCGAACGCCGAGAAGGCGACCGCCGCAGCTACCGCTACGACGCGTCCCGCCGTGCGAACGCGGTTGTTGCTGACCCCTTTTTCAGCGCTGACAGCCAGCGCTATGAGTAGCGCTGCTTGCGTGTGGAAATAGAGTTTCGTCACCGCAATGAATGCCAGGAACCAACCGCAGGCCAGCGCCGCAAGCATCCCGGCGGCCAGACAGCCCGCCAACCGCAGCTGTGAACGCCTAACTTTCATGGCGGCGATTCCCGCCGCTGGTATGAGAGCAAGAAGGGCGAGCAGTCCGGCTAGCCCTTGAGCTGCCCAGGCGTCGAGAAAAATATTGTGTGGCGACTCGTAGTAACGCTCAGGCAGGGTGTGTGTCAGCTCGAGAGACTGGTACGGCAGAAAGGCCGCTGAAAACGTTTCAATGCCGGTGCCGAGTCGCCAGTGATCGACGCCCAACTTCCACGCATCGCGCCAGAGCCACACTCGGCCGCCACCCGCCGCATCTTCGACGTACCAGCGCGTCCTCGCTCGCAAGCGCTCTCCGGGCAGCGTGAAGTAGAAGGTTGTGGCTGTCACCACGACAGCCGCCGCGAGCAGCACAGCGCGCCGGGTGATTGCCGGACGGAACCAAACGAGTAGCAGGATTGACCCGGCCGCCAGACCGACCATCGCAGAGCGAGTACCGCTTAGGACGACGGCGACCGCTGTTGTAGATGCCGCTACAAGCCCTAGCATCCGCCATTTGTGAGCAGACTCGGCGATCGCAAGCGCAGTCCCGGCGAACACCCCATGGAGCAAAAATGCGGCGAAATATCCCGCATGGCCCAGCGTGCCGGGCGGACGAACAATCGTCCAGTAGCCCTCGCCGATGTGATAGGCGTCCGCCGGCAAGAGGGGGTCGAAGCCAAAGTACTGGAGGAGTCCATAGAGGCCACCCGCTAGACTTGCCAGGCTCACGGTCCGTAGCGTCAGCAGCACACGCGACGGCGAGCCGGCCGCCCAACTCGCAAGCGCCAAGACCCATGCGACTAGCGCAATTTCGGGAACCAGTCCCAGCCGTCGCCAAGCGGAGCCGGTTAGCGAAAGAGCCGGATCTGGGGAAGTCAGGGTCGATAGCGTGATAGTTGCTAGCTGAAGGCCCAGAGCGGCCAAAAACACTTTCCCGGCCCGAGAGTTGAGGAGCCGTGGCAGTCCATCGATCCAGCCGCTGATGAGGAGCGCGACTAACGCGGCGCCGAGCAGAATTACCGCGATCTTCGGGGTGACGTCGTAGTGAAACAGAACCCCCGGGGCGATTGCCAGGGCGGATAGGGCAAGCGTGCTCCACAGCGCCCAAGGGAGAGCGCTTTTCACCCAGGATTGATTCCCAGCTTTCAGCATCTTGCACGCAACGAGTGTAAAACCTCGATCATCGGGCTAAGATCACGGGCCGCAATCGCGTACGTTGGATCAGTGCGCCTACTCGCGGCACTATAATAACGGTCTTCATGGGGATATGTCGCATAGCGTGGTTCCGTGCAAAATATCGCCGTCTCACAGTGCCCTCGTGGCGCTGAACCGTCGAGCGGGAGGTCTGGTTGCAGATTGAGATCGAGGAAATCGATTTACCCCGGCTTGCGAATCTTACGCCGGTTATTGCCGGTGACCCGACGTACTACGTTGACGAACCCGGCATCCGAGCGGCCTCTGTCGAGCGGCCCGGACCCGTAGGCTCGTTTCGATATGAACGTCTTAAGCGCGCCGCCGATATTGTGGTCTCGTTCGTCGTCGGACTGATTTTAGTACCGCTGATCTTGCTGCTGAGCGCCTACATTGCGCTGGAGTCGGGCCGCCCGATATTTATTTCTCAAGAGCGTGTCGGTCGCTGGGGCCGCAAGTTTCAACTTCTGAAGTTTCGGACACTTCCCCAGCGAGCGCTAGATTCCTCGGATCGGGACTGGTTCGTTGACGCGGAGTCTCGCGCAATGAGGATCATTCGGCGTATCGGTATCGATGAATTGCCTCAATTGCTAAACGTGTTGCGGGGCGAAATGAGCTTGATTGGTCCTCGCCCCGAGCGGCCATTCTTCGCTAGCCGTTTCGAAAAGGCCCATCCAGGCTATTCGCTGCGCCATCAGCTTCTACCAGGCATCACGGGCTGGGCGCAGGTGACGGGCTGGCGCGGCAACACGTCGATTCGGCGACGCCTCGAGCAGGACCTCTACTACCTTGATCATTGGACTCCGACGCTCGATATGCGTATCGCCATGCGAACGATAGCGACCGTGGTTCGCAACCTCGTTGGCCGACGCGGAGAAGGCGAAGAGCGGCGTAATGCCCCAGTCGTTTAGCGCCGTTCAGTTGCTGCGGCATCTTGGCCGGAACTGGGCTGTTTTCGCGTCCGCGGTTGCCGCCGCCGCGGCTCTTGCATTCGTTGGCAGCAGCCTTACCCCAAACAGGTATACGGCAGAGACACGGCTGCTGATTGAAGCGCCGACGGGTTCAGACCCACGATCGGCGCTGGTGATCAGCCCGGTTTACATCGACTCGTTGAAGAGCTATGCGCTGATGGCATCGAGCGACGAGTTGTTCGAGAAGGCGGTCGGCGAATTGGGACTGCGAGACGCCACGAACCCGGCGCCGCTATCTTCGCTAAAAGCGTCAATCTTGGAAGTGGAAGTTCTGGGAAACACCAAAATTTTGTCAATTCGGGCGACGCTGCGGGACGCGCAAAAGGCGCAAGCGCTGGCACTATATCTTGCCGAAGCGACAATCGAGCGTAATCAGGAACTGCAATCGGCCGGGGGGCGCTTCCGCTCTGACGCCGCAAGCGAAGCTCGCGACGCCGCGGTTTCGCTGGTAAACGAAATCGAAGCTGAACTGCTGGCAGCTTCTCGCCAGCGGCCCGTCGCCGGCCTTGAGGTGGAAGTCGAGATGCTGACGGCGGAGCGTGAAAGCTTGAGGGAAGAGCTGCGCCTCGTGCAGCGCGGTTCGACTGCATTGATACCGGGCGAGACGCCCGCAGCTAGCTCTGAGCCGCTGGATGAACGCGTTGCGCGGTTACGGTCGGAGATCAAACGCCTGGACGCTGCGCTTCGAGAAAAAACGATTCGTCTCTCAGGTGCCACCGCGCTCCATGACGCGATTGAGGATCGGCTAACAGCGGCGAGGGAGATTTTGAGTGAGGCGAATGCCCGGCTGGCCAATGAGCGCGCTGTGCAATCGTCGCGTGGCGAGCGACTTCAGATTCTTGATCGCGGAGTGGTGCCCGACCGCCCGAGTTCGCCTCGAGTGGGCCTCAATGTCATCGTGGCTTCGGCGCTTGCTTTAGTGCTGTCACTGCTATTCGTGACCCTGCGATTCAGTCTCTCGCTGGCGGGTCCTGAACGTGATTGATGGGCCCCGTCCCGTGGAGCAATTGCGGGTCGCACTGGTCCATGACTGGCTCACTGGTATGCGCGGTGGGGAGAACGTCCTCAGAGAACTCTGCCTGCTATTCCCGAATTCCAGGGTGTATACAATGCTGTGGAAACGAGGTTCGGTGGATCCGCAAATCGAGCGCCGAGTGGTTCAGACGTCTTTCCTACAAGGCGTGAACGGTCTGACGGACTATCGTAATTTGCTCCCGCTGTTTCCGGCGGCGATCCGCACCTTGCGTATCGCCGATGCCGACCTGGTCATCAGTAGCAGCCATGCCGTGGCTAAAGCTGTGCGGGTGCCCGCTGGGACCCCTCACCTCAGCTATATCCACACGCCGATGCGCTACTTGTGGGGTCCGGTCGACAGCCATTTCGCTTTTGGGAAGGGCCGACGCTGGAAGCGAGCCGCGCTGACTTGCGTCAAACCGTATCTGAAGCGATTTGATGTGCGCTCAAGCGCAAAGATCGATACGCTCGTCGCAAACTCGGAAAACATTCGGCGGCGAGTGCGGCAGGCCTACGGGCGCGACTCCGAAGTCGTGTACCCTCCCGCTGATACGGAGTTCTTCTCGCCGGAGCCAGCCGAACATCCCGAGGACTTTTATCTTTTGGTTTCGGCACTAGAGCCGAGTAAGCGAATCGACCTGGCGATTGAGGCGTTTCGAATTCTCGATAGGCGTTTGGTCATCGTCGGCGATGGAACGATGAGCACGGAATTGCGGCAGATCGCATCCGAGCGCGTGGAGTTTGCGGGGCGCGTCTCAAACGAGGAGTTGCGGCGGCTCTATCGACGATGCCGTGCACTGATCGTTCCTGGGATCGAGGATTTCGGTTTGACTCTGGTCGAGGCACAAGCGTGCGGCCGCCCGGTGGTTTGCTACGGCGAGGGTGGGGCCGTCGAAAGTGTGATCGACGGGCAGACAGGTATCCACTTTCGCCCGCAAACTTCGAGCGCGCTTGCAGAGGCGATTGAGCGCGTCGAGAGCCGGGAATGGTCGGCGCACGCTATGCGGCAGAACGCCGAGCGCTTTTCCGTGGATACGTTTCGCAGTCGAATGCGTGAGCTGGCAACCGACTTAGGGAGCCGACGATGACAGCCGGGGTTACCCGACTCCTCAAGCTGGAATCTCAGATTCCGATGCTTCTTTGGGGGACGTCGGCCGGAGTCGTCGCCGCCTTCGTCGTGGTAATTCCGGACTGGCGGATTCGCATCGTAGTGGTCGCTGGTATCGCAACGGTGATGCTGTCTTGCTGGGTGTTGGGCGAACCCCAGCGGTGGTGGATGGGCTTTGTTGCGACTGTCTTGCTGTTGCCGCCTTTTCCGTTGGCAATTGGCAATGCAGGCCCGCACGTCTCGATCTTGTTCGTAGCGCTGGGCGTGTGGTGCGCCATCGCCCATTTCGGCCGATGGCGGATCGAAGCAGACGGGGTGACGCTCGCGCTCGTCATCTTCTCAAGCTGGCTGTTGATGACCACGTTCGTCGCAATGCTCTACTCGGGTGTGCCCGTGGCGCTGGGAAGCATGGCGAGAGTCGCACTCTTCGGCATCGGCGTGTTCTCTTATTTCTATGTCTCGCATGGCCCGGGGCGGTTTTCGAATCTAGACGCCTTTCGGTGGTCGAAGTGGGCCTTCTGCCTTGCCGCGATCTCCGCCGCCTGGGCATCGATTGAGTTCTATTTTCAATGGCCGTCGGTGGGGCGCTTTGCCGAGCAGTTCGTTTGGCTGCCGTTTGGCATTTTTCGCCGAGCACAGGGCGTGTTTCATGAGGCCGGGATGTTGGGGAACGCGTGCGCGCTGTTCTTGGTGATGACGGCCGTTGCGAGCGCGCGTGTTGAGGTGCGCCGCCGGATCGCGCCGACGTTCTGGCTGCTTACGGGGGCGACGGCTCTGTTGAGCGGCCTGGTTCTATCATTCTCACGATCGTCGCTGGTAAACCTGGCTGTGGCGATCAGCACGCTTCTACTGCTTGAACGCCGGAGAATTCAGTTTCGGCGTCTGTTGATCTTCGTCACCGCCGCTTTGGCCTTGACGGGTATGGCCGCCGCGCTGGCAGCGCCTGCCGTATTCAGCGCGTACGTCCGCCATCTGAACAACACCGTTAGCTATGCGGTGGCAAGCCCCGAGGCGATTTTTAGTGGACGCCTCGAAACATGGTCGTTACTGCTCGAACGGCTGGCGGAGCAGCCCAGCGTTTTACTGGCCGGCATCGGATTCAAAACGCTGCCCTACACGTCGTACTTCGGCGAACCCTTGGTAGCCGACAACATGTACTTGAGCCTGTTGGCGGAAACCGGCGTGATCGGCCTGCTACTGATGGGGGCGCTTTCGATTGTGATGATCTGCGCCGCTAGCCGTGCCCGCGGTAGTGAAAGTCTTGCGGCTTGGTTTTGCGGCACATGGTTCTTGTGTTTCTGGATGGGCGAACTTGCGCAGATGTTGTTTGTCGATGTGCTGACGTATTGGCGGGTGCTGCCGCTGGCATTCTTCGTGCTGGCCCTGGCAAGACGGGAGGAGTCGCGACCGGCGGCATCGGCCGGCGCATGAGGGTATTGCTCATTGACCAGTACGGCGAGTTGGGCGGAGCGCAGCAATGCCTGCTCGATCTATTGCCTGCCTTGCTGAAGTCGGGCGGAGAGGCACTGCTGTGTGCGCCGCCGGCCGGTCCGCTGTTGGATTTGGCGCGTAAGACGGGAGCGGAAGCAATTCCAATTCCGTTGGGGGCCTACGCTTCCGGGCGCAAACCTCTAACTCAGGCGGTGCGTTACGGTTGGGAGTCGCTCGGTGTAAAGCGCGTGCTCGAAGCGCAAGTCAGCCGTTTTAGGCCTAATGTGCTTTACGCGAATGGGCCCCGCACGCTGCCTGCCGCCGCATTGGTAGCGCGCGCAAGCGGACTGCCGCTGGTTTTTCACTGCCACCACCGATTGTCGGATCAGGCCGCGATTGGGCTCGCGAAACGCGCGTTGCAATCCAGTCGCGCACATCTGATTTCCTGCTGCCGATTTTCCGGGGAGCCAGTTGAAGCGTCGGTTGATAGCGGCCGGAATTTTGTGATTTACAATGGCGCCCGCGGGCCCGCGGACAACCTGCCGAGGAACGGAGCGGGTAAGCGAATGGTTGGCGTACTGGGCCGGATCTCGCCAGAGAAAGGGCAGGCCGAGTTCCTAGAAGCCGCCCGCGAAGTCTTCAAGCAAGATCCCGACTGTCGCTTCTTCGTTTGCGGGAAAGCACTGTTCGACGATCCGGTCGCTCTACGGTATGAACAATCGCTGAAACGAATCGCCGAGGGCTTGCCGGTTGAATTCATGGGCTGGCGCGATGACGTTTACGCGGTTCTGCAAAATTGCGGCGTCGTTGTCGTCCCGTCGATCCGGGAGCCTGCTACGACGCGGGTGATTCTTGAGGCGTACTCATGCGGTGTTCCCGTCGTGGCGTTCGCCAGCGGGGGAATTCCCGAAGTGCTGCGTGACGGCACTACAGGACTTCTGGTCGAGCCTGCCACGCCCGCTGCATTGGCGGATACGCTACTCGATCTCTTGCAAAGTGATTCCCGCCGAGCTGAGCTGGGCAGGAACGGCCTCGAGGAGTGGCGAAAGCGGTATTCGGTTGATAGGTTTCAAGACGAGGTTGTTAGCGTTTTGGAGGGAGCAGCGGCGGGCAGTTTTCCAGCGAGCGCGGCGCAGGTCTGATGGCTCCGCCCAAGGTAGTTCATCTGAGTTTTCATCTCGACGTTCAGCGCCGAGAACCGAACGAACTGCTTAGAGCCTGGCCCACGCTGGTGGAAACAGCAGCGGCCTTGGCGCGGACCGGCGCTATCGTGAATGTGGTTCAGGCCTGCCATCAGGATGGCAAGGTAGCGGCGCGCGATGTCGATTTCCACTTCGTTCGAGGAGCCCCGCCGTTCGCTAAGTTGTCACTCACTCGGCGCTTGATCGAATGTGTTCGGCTGTTGCGGCCGGATGTCGTGCAGGTGGCAGGGTTGGGCTCGCCGCTTCAGACAGGTGCTCTAAGCCGGGCGCTTCCATCGATCCCAGTCGTCGTGCAGGATCACGCCGGTGTGCCGGTTTCGGGGATTCGAAAGTCGGTACACCGCTGGGGGCTAGCTCGCGTGGACGCAGCACTTTTCACGGCTAGGGAGCAGGCTGAACCGTATTTCTCGGCCGGAATTTTGAGAGCAGACATGCCAGTATTTGAAGTGCTTGAGGGTTCCAGTTGTTTTACCCCCGGCGACCAACGCGAGGCTCGGCGGCGGACTGGACTTGCGGGCGATCCGTGCGTACTTTGGCTAGCGCGGCTAGACGCCAATAAGGATCCGCTGAGCGTTCTCGAGGCTGTGCGCACGGCCGTCCAGGAACTGCCCGGCCTGCAGCTTTGGTGCTACTTTCCTGGGGGCGACCTAGAGCGGGACGTTCGCGCAATGATTGCTGCCGATGATCGATTGAGGCAAACTGTCCAGCTTGTAGGAAAGCGGCCTCATGCGGAAGTTGAGACGCTTTGCCGTGCGGCTGATTTTCTGGTGCAGGGCAGTTGGCGAGAGGGTAGTGGCTTCGCGGTGATCGAGGCGCTTGCTTGCGGCATACCGCCGATCGTGACCAATATTCCGTCGCTTAGAAGGATCACTCGCGGTGGCGCGGTCGGTGCGCTCTCGCCACCCGGCAACTCAGCCGCCATGGCTCGAAATCTGATCGATCTGGCGAAACGGAATCGTTCGGAGCTTCGAACAGCCGCGCGACGCCAGTTCGAACAGGATTTGAGTTACGCGGCTATCGGGCGCGATCTGCGACATGCTTATGACCAAGTTCTGGCCGCGAGATGAAGGTTGCGCTGATTGTTCCCGGGGGTGTTGACCGCAGCGGCACGGTCCGCGTGATTCCGTGTTTGCTCTGGATGATCGAGCGGCTGGCTCGCCATCACGAGGTCCACGTGTTCGCTCTGCGGCAAGAACCTCAGCCGTCGCACTATAACTTGCTCGGCGCTCAAATCCACAATGCAGGATCGCGTCCTCGGCGGTTGCGCTTGATCGTTCAATTTCTCAAGGAGCACCGCAAGGCCAATTTCGATGTCATCCATGCTGTTTGGGCTGCTCCGCCCGGTGTACTTGCGGGGATGCTGGGAGGAGTCTTCGGGGTACCAGTATTTTTGCGGCTCACTGGCGGGGATCTCAGCGCTATTGCGGACATCGGCTACGGTCAGCGGCGGACTTGGCGCGGCAGGCTATGGCTCCGCTTGGCAGTTTGGGGGGCGACCCACATCACTGTACCCAGCGACGCCATGCAGCGCGCGGCCGACGCGATCGGAATTCGGGCCGAACGCCTGCCCTGGGGGGTGGCGCTCGATCGCCTGCCGGCGGCGATGCCGCGGGCACGCCCTATCGATCGCCCAGCGCGGTTGCTTTTCGTCGGCTCGCTGAACCGCGTCAAGGATCCGTCATGCCTGCTGCACGCGGCGAAAATTCTATGCGACCGGGAGATTTCGTTTCACCTCGACTTGATCGGCGAAGACCTGTCGAGCGGCGAATTCGAGCGACTAGCGCGGAATCTCGGGCTGGCGCCAGTCGCTCGATTTCATGGCTTTCTAACTCAAGATCGAGTGTTTGAAATGATGGCGGCGGCCGATCTTTTATTGGTTTCGTCGCGACATGAAGCGGACCCTGTAGCCGCTCTTGAAGCGGCGATCGCAGGCACGCCCACAGTCGGAACCGCGGTCGGCCATCTCGCCGATTGGGCACCGGACGCCGCCGCCGTGGTTCCGCCAAGCGAACCAACGGCGCTTGCCGAGGCCGTCATCGAATTGCTGCGCGACGACGCACGTCGTGTCGCCATGGCGCTGGCGGCACAGCAGCGAGCGCTACTCGAAGACAGCGATTGGAGTGCGCGCCGAGTGCTCGAAATTTATGAGCAGCTTTTGTCGAGTTAGCCGGCCACCGCCCGCCTTCGTTGGGCGGATCATTCAAGGGAGAAAGTTGAGATACCAGCGAGGCGACGCGGCTCGGTACCTCGAACGGTTTCGTCCAACTAGCCCGCATTTCTCACCACCTGACGGCGAAAGCACGCAATGGCCGCGCCACTACTTCGTTGCGCTCGGTCGTCGTGCTAAACGGACTGTCAAGTGCGCCTCCGCGCGCCAACTGTCGCCCGCCTCGTATTGACGCACCTCTCACGCACTTTCGCTCGCCACGTGGTGAGAAATGCGGGCTAGTAGCTTGGCGGGCAGCTTGAAAAATCAAGCTTCGGGTCAGTGTGTTCTCTCAGGTCGATGCGTCAGGTCGTTCGACTCCGGTCAGTCCGACGCGAAACAGGATCGCGGCTAGGGCTGCGATCCCGGCGGCCCAGGCCAATACCACTGAGTAGCCCCAATGTGAAATTGCCCAGCCGGCGCACGCCGCGGCAATCGCGTGGGCAGTGAAAATTGTCGTGTAATTCAGCGACGACGCGGCCGTTCTTTCGCGTTCTTCGACTTGGGACATCAGTAAGTCGTGAAGACCCGGTTCGCTCATCCACTGAAACGACATGTACAACAAATACGCCGCGCAGGGTAGCCAAAGAGGCTCCTCGATCGCGAGAAACAGTAGCCCCAGACCGGCGGCACCTTGCATGGCCGAGATAGATTTCACTGCTCCGAATCGCAGCAGCAAGAAAGGCGCGGCCAGAATCGCGGCGACTTGCACGACTTGGGCGGAGGCAAAAAGATCGCCCAGACGATCTACCGGCAGTCGCAGTCGATCGACGAAGTAAACGTTGAAGAACGGGTTGAATGCTCCTATCGCCAGGTTCCACACGAAGATGATCGGGAGGAATCGGAAAACGAAGCGGCTCCGCGGGTAGCGGATGGCCTGGGACTGAGGCTTTGCCAATCGACGAATACGCATGCCGGGTAGCAACGCCAGTGCTGTGACGGCGCAGCCCACGAGAGCCGTAGACTGATTTGGCGAGAACGATTGCGTGCCGTCTGAAACGAACCATTCGGGCAAGCGGCCCCCGAACAGTCCGCCTAAAATTCCAGTCGAGATGCTGGTCGCGAAAAATAGGCTGAAAGCGCGAGCTCGCGAAGACCTCGGCACAAGGCCGGCGATAACAGGCGCAATGCAGACGACCCAAAACGAAAATAGGACTCCGGCGACGAACGCCGTAGCGAGCAGGTTGGCCTCAGTCTGAACAATCGCGCGCAGCACGCCTACCGCCGGCACCGCAATGAAACAAATCGACAACATGAAACGCAACCCCAGGCGCTGGGCGAGCCAGCCGCCCGGAAGCGCTCCGGCGATGCTGCCCGCCGTCATCGCCGATGTCACGAATCCCACGAAGCTTTCGTCGAAGCCACGGTCGGTCAGGTAAAGATTGTAAACGAGTACAAAGATGAGAATTCCCAGATGGTAGAAGGACGCGGCGATGAGATAAGTCCAGAAATCCGCGCCCAGGTTTGCGAATGAATCTTTTCCGCGGGCTATTCCTCCCGCTAGCCCGACCAGTGCCCTAACGTGATGCACGGCCCGCGCGGCGAGATGGCCTCCGTACTGCAGCGTCTCTCGCATCTTGCTGCCAGTTGCCGGCCGCTGTTCCGCCGTTGGTGGCACTGAGACTGGCGTCGGCAGGGTTCTCGGAAATACCTTTCTGCTAATCACCTGCCATTTGGACGCGTCCGCTGGCAGCAGCGCCAAGTGAAGCCAAAGTTCGTCTTTGTTGGGCTTGAAATGGCCCAGAACTGGAGAAGCAGCATACTCCCGCAGCCAGCTCTTTACCGGGGCCGGCAGATCGGCGATTTGATCCTTCAGCGCGTCGGACAAGCGACAGCCGAACCACTGGCGGGCAAGCTCAAAGACTGTGGCGCAGTACTGGCTCACGTCTGCGCAGTTGTGTCTCTCCCAAGCTGTCCAGAATTCATCGTCGTCAGCGGTGTTATTGAGGAAGTGAGCGATTTCATGCGTGTGGCACAAGCGGGCGTCTCCACGCAGCACATGGCGAAGCGCGTGGAGTCCCGCATACGTGATCCGATCGTGAGGATCGAGAACAGGAACACGTTGAGTTTCGATCTCGATTGTAGTGTGGCGCTGCCAAAAGCCATCGAGACCGCTCGCGGGCAACTTTTCGGTGTCCGCATCCCACCAGCGGAAGTGCGGCTCAACGACTATTGGAATATCTGGGTCGAAGTAGTCGCCTCGCCATTCACGCCTGTTCGGTCGGATCATGGCGGTTGCGTGATCCATCGGGAACCCGTCGAAATCTCCAGTTGCTTCGAATTCCAGTTCCGAGAGAACACGCTGCGCTGCCGATATTGACTCAGGCGGATGGTAAAAGTCGAGGTCACATTGATGCCGCAGCCAGGTCGGAGAGACATACTCAGAGCCGTGACTGAAACCCTTCAGGAGCAAATATTCGATTTGCTCAGTGCGGAAGGCCGCATCGATTTCCCGTAAGGCTGCCAAGTGTCGCTGGTGGCGGAGGCGATTGTTCGCCAAATCGCGTTCGACTCGAAGCCGCACGGGCTCTGGAAAATACTTTAGCCAGCGATCCGCCACGACGAGCGTGACCTTCATGCGATCGCAGTAGGTGAGGAAATCTCGCCAGTCCTGCTCGGTCAGCTCGGCGAAGACGCGCGGCGTCTGCGAATCAAAGCGCAGCGCGCACAGGACGGCCCGCGCCGCACGGGGTAGGCCGTCGTGATTTTCCCAGTCGATACATGGCGTTTTCGGCTGCATCCCTTGCGAATCAGACTTCTCAGTTTTCGCGGGCCGCTAGCCCGCATCTCTCACGCACTTTCGCTCGCCCCGTGGTGAGAAATGCGAGCTACACGAGCTCTCCTAAAGTTTCAACGGCGGAATCGAGGTCGTCGTAGTAGAAGTCGAAAGCCGGAGCCTCTACAAGACGGCGAAGTGTCTCAGCCTGCGCCTGCCGGGTCGGTGCGTCGTAGAGAACCAGCTCGCGCATCAAACGGCCATAGGTTACGTCCGCGCTGAGCGGGCGCAGGCACGGTCGATCCTCACTGCTTCGGTGGTGCAGGAATACGCTCGCCGCGACATCGCATTCACTAGCCAGTGAGATATCTGGAAACTCGCTCAAAGGAACTTCGATGCAAGCCTTTCCCTTCATAGTCGTCATTAAACCGCGACCGGCCAGCTCAGGGAAAAACCGGGTCGTCTCGGGCAATAGCCGCACGTGGTGGGGCGGTCCCAAAACTTGACGGCCGCGCTGAGCGGTAATCAACCACGCGACGTCATCGCCCACGAACGACCAGCCGGCTCGCGCCGCTGCGAACGCGAGGGTGCTCTTGCCCGCACCGGACTCGCCCAACAACAAGACGCCGTGGCCGTCGCGCGCGACGCAGCCGGCATGAAGCGGAGTGAGGCGGCGCTCCGAAAGAAGGGTGTAGACGGCGGCTTCCAAAAAAAACCATCGCAAAAAGAGCGAGTTTTGCGGCGACCGATTCTGCCACCCAGATGAATGCGACACCTTTCGCCGAATCGACACAGGCGAAGTTTGAGCTGTCGGCCACTATGAGCGTCTGATGGCGCTGCGCGCGGAACGTGGGTTCCGGGGGAACCTTATCGCTGTCCGACGCAGACACAGTGACGAGCAGTTCGAGCGGCGGGTCATCAAATGCCCGTTCACAAGAACCCCAACTCTCGTGGGCTGAGCCTATGACGTTCGGGCTGTTCGAGCGTACATTGAGCGGGAACCCGAGCGGGTGGACGGTGGTGCTATGCGCGAAGTCAACGTTGCGCCCGAGAGGGTCGAATAGCGACTCCGGGGCATCTCGGTTCGATTCGGGCACAGCCGATATTATCGCCGGTAGCGGGTGACCTTGATGTAACGAGTCGGTGTGAAAACTCGTGACCGTCCGAAGAAGGGCGCGACATGTCGCGCCCCTACGATGGCAGGGACCCAGATATTGTGTTCTGTCGGCGCGAATTTGGACTGTTTACACAGACTCTAACGCTAGTGGCTGCCTGTCATCGATCGGCCGGAGGCGGCCGCGCAAACAAGTGCGTCGGCGAACAGCCGGCCGCCATCGTCAAGTAAGGAGTAGTGAGGCTAACCGGCCTTTTCGAGCAGGCCAACTCGCAGGTCGTGCTCTTCGACCATTTGACGCGTCACGACGAACTGCTTGACGCCTTTGTTGGAGGGAAGGTAATACATCAGGTCGAGCATCAACTCTTCCATGATCATGCGCAGGCCACGCGCGCCTACTTTGCGTTCAAGAGCCATTTGTGCAACGGCTTCGAGTGCATCTTCATCCAACGTCAAGTCGACGCTTTCGTACTCAAACAATTTTTGGTACTGCTTGAGCAACGAGTTCTTTGGAGTCGTCAGAATTTCAACCAGTGCGGATTTATCGAGATCGCCAAGAATCGCGGTAACAGGAAGGCGCCCGACAAACTCGGGAATAAAACCGTGACGAATCAGGTCCTGAGGCTGCACTTGGCCTAACAATCCCAAATCTCGGGCTTCGATCTGCTTTGCTTGAAGCTGATCGGTTGGGCTGGACGGATCCGCCGTACGGAATCCGACAACCCGCTCGTCGACGCGTCGAGCAACAACTTTTTCGAGTCCGACGAAAGCGCCGCCGCAGATGAACAGGATATTTGTCGTGTCGACCGGTGTGAACTCTTGGTGCGGATGCTTACGGCCACCTTGCGGTGGCACATTGGCCGTGGTCCCCTCGAGAATTTTTAGCAGTGCCTGCTGGACGCCTTCGCCCGAAACGTCCCGTGTGATCGACGGGTTCTCGTCCTTACGGCTCAGCTTGTCAACTTCGTCGATGTAGATGATGCCCTGCTGGGCGCGATTGACGTCTCCATCCGCGGCTTGCAACAGCTTGAGGATGATGTTCTCGACGTCCTCGCCGACGTATCCCGCTTCGGTTAACGTTGTGGCGTCCGCTATTGCGAACGGCACATCGAGAATTTTTGCGAGTGTCTGGGCAAGCAAGGTCTTGCCCGTGCCCGTCGGACCAATTAATAAAATGTTTGACTTTTGTAATTCGACGTCTGGCGCCGAAGCGGTGGTCGGTTGGCGGCGCTGCTTTATGAAAACTCGCTTGTAGTGGTTATATACCGCAACAGAAAGTTTTTTCTTCGCGGCATCCTGGCCAATAACGTATTGATCTAGCTTTTCTTTGAGGTCCTTCGGTTTTGGCAGGCTAAATATGGCGGGACTGGTTTTCTCGGAACGGTCCTCCTCGAGAATCGAGTTGCAGACCGCGACACATTCATCGCAGATATAGGATTTCGGGTAGTCGCCAGGAGTCGAAATCAGCTTGCCGACAACCTCCTGGCTCTTATGACAAAACGAGCATCGAAGTGTATCGTCGGTTCGAGTTCGCTTCACCCAGCAACCCTCCGAGAACTCATCCCGTACATTTCAGCCCGATTCTCTGAAGTCGCAGGGCGTGCTATTGGGGCAAGAATCACTCTGCTACCTATTCCTCATCCTACCAGAGCACATCGCGATCTACCACATGCCAAATGTAGTAGGACATTCGTCTAATGAAACGTTTCACGCGAAATCCGCATAATAAATGTCAGATGCGAACCCCCTCAATCCGATCGCTAGCGAGCGTGAGCGCTCTGCTGTTTTGTCTCTCATACGCAGCGGCTG
This sequence comes from Bryobacterales bacterium, assembly GCA_965247305.1. GTDB lineage: Bacteria > Acidobacteriota > Terriglobia > Bryobacterales > UBA6623 > CATQHP01. Next base: position 8,397,083 of record OZ252030.1, read on the forward strand.
CGCAGACTGCGACAGAATCGCCCAGCGGCTGGGAGATTTATTTGGCGGCCCGAAAATCGGTTGGGGCCAAGGCCGACAACGTGCCGATTCGAGACTACGCCTTCGACCTCAAAACGATTGTGGACGTTAAGGGAAAACCGCTCCAGCTCGAGAGTAGCGTCTCGTACGTGGTGCCGGGTTTCGTGAGACAGCAGATTCGCTCACCTCAGGGCGTTGTCAACGTAGTGTTCGACGGCGAAAAAGGCTGGCGCGAAGTAGAAACAGGCATTCAGCGGATGCCTGAGGAGGCGGTCAGCCGAATTCGAGCAGATCTTGCCCGCTCGCATGTCATGCTCTCGACGCCTCCGCAACCTTCTGACGTGAGATTCCTACGCGTGGAGGAGGTTGCCGGTAAGCCGGCCAACGTGATCGAGATTCGTGACGTAGGGGGCACGCCTCTACGTTTGTACGTCGACGTGGATTCCCACGATGTCGTCAAGCAGGTCTTTATCGGTGACGCGCCGGACGGCACGATGGCTCAAGTAGAAGAATTTTACTCCGATTTCCGCGAGGTCGGCGGCTACCGTTGGCATCACAAGCGCAAAGTTGTCCGCAACGGTAAGCCGGCGCTTGAAAGCGAGACTACGAATCTCAAAGTCAATTCGGGGCTCACCAAGTCTGACATTTTGCGCTGATAAACTGGTCACCCATGACTCCTACGGAGCTGCAAACCGCGGCGGACGAGTTTGACCGGCGGGGGTATTGGATCGCCCGTCAGCTCCTTTCCGTCGACGAAACCAACTTGCTTAGTCGAGTCGCGCGCAAAGACCAGGAGTTAGCGTCACAAGCGTATGGGCGCTCCGATGGCCAGGGTCGCAGCGCCCGCTTGACCGTCGTCAACGATCTGCCGGATGACACAATCTACGCGGCAATTGTCCGCTCGGAACGGATCGTGAGGCCGGTGGAGCGGTTTCTCGGTGGTGAGGTTTATCACTACCACCACAAGATGATCCTCAAGGAGGCGAGGTCCGGCGGCGCCTGGAACTGGCATCAGGACTACGGCTACTGGTATGACAACGGATGCTTGTTTCCATGGATGGCAAGCTGCATGATCGCCGTCGACCGCGCGACGACTCAAAACGGCTGCCTGCAGGTGCTAGAAGGCTCGCACCAAATGGGGCGTATCGATCACGTTACGCAGGGCAATCAAACGAGCGCCGACATGGAGCGCATAACGCACATTGAGAAGCACTGCAGGCGCGAATATTGCGAACTCGAGCCGGGCGATGCGCTCTTTTTCCACTGCAATCTTTTACATCGATCCGACCGTAATGAGAGTGACGATCCGCGCTGGGCTTTCATTTGTTGCTACAACGCCGCGCGCAACGATCCGTATAAGAAGCACCATCACCCGAACTACACGCCGCTTGCGGTTTCGCCCCACGCGCGAGTCAAAGAAATTGGTGAATCGCACGTACGGCGACTCGATGCAGTCGAGTCGAAAGCTCGCTTATAGCAGTAGCTTGAGCGAGACCCCTACTGCTAGCGGATCGCGAACACGGTAGCGCGCGGCCGAGTTTGCTGTCGCCGGCCCAACAAAGACCGTGATCGAATCGCTGGGCAATCGCCCGAATGCCGCCTCGTCCGTCGTGTCGTCACCGAAGTAGAGCGCCAATCCCCCTTGCTCTTTCAGCAACAGCTCGCCGGCGGTACCTTTGTCGATTCCGTCGAGCGGCGTGATGTCGAAGACCATTTTTCCCGCTGAAACTTGCAGCGTGGGGATGGAATCCAGAACGCCTCGCACGGTCGCCGCCACGTCGTCATGCAACTCCTGTGAGACGTTGCGATAGTGCGCCGCCGCGGAGACTTGTTTGTTTTCGACAGCAAATCCCGGGATATCCGAAAGCGCTTGTTCGAGCCGCCTGCAGGCTTCGCCGACAGCACCGCTGTAGCGCTCGTCAACCTCGACCTGCTCATCCCCCGGCCGCAACCTCTGGCGACCATGAGCGCCGAAGTAATGCGCGTGGGCGATGCCGACGAGCCGGCGGACATCGGAAACGTCTCGCCCGCTGACAAAGGCGAGCGCAACTCGCGGATGTTGCGCCAGTTCTTCGAGCGTTTCACGAGTCGCGAGTGGTATTCGTGCGTCTTCAGGGCGTGCCACGATGGGCGCAAGGGTGCCGTCGAAATCGAGCATGAGCAGCAGCCGATCAGCGTCGGCGACACGCTTTTCGAGCAGCGGCCAGGCCTCAAGAAAGTCCGTCATTAGGGATGTCAATTGAGAGTCGCAAGCTCTTCGAGAATTGAACCGACCCAGCCGAAAATATTGTTTGCCCGAACGTGCTTGCGAAGACGCCTAATTTCCGTACGCGATTTCTTGGGATCGGCGCGGCTCAACTCGAACAGCCTGTTGGCAAAGTCATCCGTGTCAAACGGGTTAAAAGTCTTGACGCCGGGCAGTTCCCAAGCGGCGCCGGTGAACTCGCTGAGGAGCAATGCGCCGCCCTCATCGTTGCGCGCCGCGAGAAACTCCTTTGCGACCAAATTCATGCCATCGTCTAGCGAACTAACAACGCACACATCCGCAAGCCGCATCAGCGCTAGCACCTGTTCGTACGGCAGGTGCGCCGTAATCGAAATAATCGGCTGCCAATGTTCGGTGCCGTACTTAGCGTTGATGCGCTTTGCCGAGCGCGCCATGTCTTTATTCAGGGCAACGTAGGCGGGAATTTTCAAGCGGCTCGGTGAGCCGGCGTAGAGGAAGACCAACTTGCCGCGCATTTCGGGGTGCGTCTCGAGCAGCACCTCAATTGCCCGTAACCGCTCGATGACGCCTTTGCTGTAGTCGATGCGGTCGAGTCCTAAAACCAAGTACTTGCCTTTGAGCTTGTAGCGCGTGCGCAGCTTTCTGACGGCAGCATCGCAGTCCTGGCTTGCCGCGGCCGCGGCCGTCGTGTTGAAGTCGATCGAGATTGGGAAATGCTTGACTCGAACTTCTCGGTCGTGATGGCGAAGCACGCCGGGCGCGATCTGTTCGCAGCCGAGCTGTTTTTGCGCCGCATCGATGAAACGCTCTGCGTAAGACGGCACGTGGACGCCGAATACGTCGTTGCCCATGAGGCCGTCGAGAATTTCGTTGCGCCAAGGACACACCCGAAATACGCCTTCAAGCGGCCAAGGGATATGCCAAAACTGGGCGCACGTCACCTGCGGGCAGCGCTCCCGCAACAGTTTTGGCAGCAATGCAAAGTGATAGTCCTGGATGAAGATAGTCGCGTCACTTTTGCCAACAACTTTTGCCACAGCGTCAGCGAATTTTTGATTGACGGCCTTGTAGGCCTGCCAATGCGCCTGGCGAAAGACAGGCTTCGTAAATGCCTGATGGCACAGCGGCCAGAGTGCTTGATTCGCGAATCCGTTGTAGTAGCCGTTGTGTTCCTTGGCCCCTAGCCAGACCCGCTGCAAGGTATAGCTTGGATCGCTCGGCGGTACTCGAACCTGATCGTTTGCGTCAACAGTTTCTCGGTCCGCCGGGCCCGAGCCGTGAGCTACCCATACGCCGCCCACAGCCTGCATCACAGGGTTGAGCGCCAACGTCAATCCGCCGACAGCGAAATCCGCCTGAACCTTGCCGGCGGGATCGTATGAGTGGAAGAACGGCTCACGGTTCGAGACGACTACAAAGAGCTGATTGCGAAAGTTTTTCCGAACGAAGGCTTCAAGCTGCGGTCGAGTACTTACTCTTTTGGTCGGACCCATGCGGTGGTCGTCAAATTGTAGCGTGCGCTACGACGGCGAAGGCCTTGAGACTAGATCCCTCGTCGGTGCGCTATTGGCTCGGCGAGTGCGACGCGAACCTTTCAGGGTGTAGCCTGGGGTCGAGACGACCCGCCATTTCCGTGGCACGTCGTGCGGAGAATGCTTTAGACCTCGTATCGATCGAGATATCAAGATGGCGATGGCAAGCGCCAGCAGTCCCCAGACCGCGGGCCGAAAAAATACCAGCGAAGCATTGCGGGTAGTCCACAGCAATGGGCCGAGCACGATAGCCCAGGCGGCTACAGCGTGCGGGCCTGCCGCCCCCCAGTGCTCGGCCCGAACGAGGGCCCAGCCCAAGAATAAGAAGAAGCCGACGACGCCAGGAATACCGAAGTTCATGTACGGTTCGGCGACGGCCGAAAAACCCAGCCCACCGTAGTTGCGGTATCTCCACGGCGCCGCTAGTTTCGTGACCCAGTGACTTGGAGGCAATTCCTCGGTTGGAACAAAGCGCTCGGCTTCCCACTCAAGCGTTATGTTCGGGACGATCTCACCGAGCGCCCGCCAGTACGTGCGGCCCCAACGATAATCTTCGGTCTGCATCAATCGGAGCGTATGTACAAGGGGCAATATGCTACCCCCGAGCTCATGCAGCGAAGACGTCGGAGCTTCGAGCGTCAGGTCAGCCCAAGACCCCCGATCAGACAGCCGAGAATCCCGAAGCACCCGCACCGATGAAATTAAAACCAAGAGCGTCGATTTTCCAGCTACGTAGACCCAGCGAGGCAGCGTTAGGCCGCGCTTTACCAAGATCGCTAGTACCGTGACCAGAGGAATTAGCGCAAACCCTCGAAAACCCAAGTAGAATAACGCCGCCGCCCAAAGCAAGCCGAAAAGGCTTACCGGCAGTAACCGTCGCCAGGGCCCGGCCGCGGTTGCCAGGTACAAGCCAATTGGCACGACGTGAAGACTCGTCACGAAGAATCGCGGGTCGAAGTGCTGCTGCAATCGATAGGTCTCGAAGTAGGTGGCGTTTACGAGCCGTTCCCAACCAAGCCGAGATACGCCCACTGCGAGCGCCACGAGGCCAATCGCCAAGATCGCGACGCCGCAGTGAAAAATAACCGCGTCGCCGGCGCGGCTTGACACTACGGCGCCGGCCGGGGGGTTTCCGTCGCGACTCGCCCAGGCTGTGCCGACCTGAAAGGATGTGATTGCGAGAATTGTCAGACTGATAGCTGGAGTCAGGCGATAGATCAGCAGCCAGCGTGGCGTCACTTCCGGTTCGAATCCGAACCTCCACAGCACGACCGAACCCAAGTGAAAAATTGCGAAGACGTAGACATAGATCATCGCCGGCCCCAACGGCCGCAGATTCGACAGCCGGAGCATCGAAAGCATCGCGATGCACAACGCAACCGCGGCAAGCCTCGCCGACGCGACATCGTCGTCGAGCAACGCAGCCGCGCTGGGTAGCAGCGTGCCCGCCAGCAAACCGATCCAGATAGATAGCGCGCGACCCTGGGAGCTGCGTTTGTGAGCGATCATCGGGTCGAACTTCCGAGCGTTTCGGCAGCCATACGTGGGCCCTTTTTTGCTCGCTTGCAACGATCGATTTCGCCTTCGTAAATAGCTTCCAACCTCGCCCTCGATGTTGAAACGTCGTACCCTAGCGCCGCCAGCGATCGGCTCGCCGCCGCCGCCGATCGGCGCGACTGATCGACGATCGCCGCCAATGCACCCGCCCACACGTCAATTCCTTCATCCTGCCCGACATGGGCGAGGCTGCTATCGATCGGACCAGGGGCTTGCGTCTCGACGTGAGTTGGGACGAGGCAGGGCAGGCCGGTCGCCTTTGTCTCTAACAAACTCAGTGGCGAACCTTCGTAGTGCGACGTCAAGACGAACGCATCCGAGGCCGCCAGAATCCGCCGGACGTCGTTTCGTTCGCCAAGTAGCCGAACGGAAGCCGAGAGCCGCAGCGCTCGGACCAGCCGCTCAAGCTGGAGACGCAACGGACCCTCCCCGACGATGACGAGTTTGAGGTCCGGTCGAAGCTTGCAAGCTTGTTTGAAAACTTGCAGGAGGAAACCCTGGTTCTTCTGTCGAGTGAGGCTACCCACGTGGGTGATCAGCGGGTCCACACGCGGTAACCCAAGTTTTCGCCGCAGTCGAACGCGGTCGGGGGTACCCTCGAAATCCGACAGATGAATGCCATAACGAAGAACCGTAACGCGATCACCGAAATCGCTAGAGGCGCCGAACAAGTATTCGCCGGCGACCTCGCTACAGGCCAGGCCTTTGGTCATTGACGATCGCAGTAGTTTACGCATCGTGAATCGATAAATACGCCGCCACAATCCCGCGCCGGCGCCGTCGGAGACGTTGTGACTGTGCGCGATTCGTGAATCAACGCCGGCCGAGCGAGCAAGCGCCAAGATGACGCCACTGAACAGCAGGACGTGGCTGTGGACCACGTTGTATTGGCCTTCGCGAATAAGCTGATTGAGCCTGAACGGCAACCAAAGTAAGGGATCAATTGGACACCGATGAAGCTGACAACCGAGGCTCTCAAACTTGCGGACTAGCGGCCCGTCGTGATCGCCCAATAAGCAAATGTCGTGCTGATATCGGCTCGTTCCCGACCCGCGCAACACCGCTAGCAGCCAGGTTTCCGCCCCGCCGCATTCCAGAGCCCCGAAGACATGGAGCACGCGTGTCAACGGTTCCAATCGACGCTATAAGGCGATCGCTTTACCTCCTTCAGCCGGAAAGGCTGAACTGACCGAGCGCCGCAGCCGATCAACTTGTTGTGCATGGGACCCGCGAAGAACTCCTCGCCGAGGCGGGTATTAGTGGATTTGTCGATCTTCACTGTCACCTGCTACCCGGCCTGGACGATGGCCCGGCAGAGCTTCACGGCGCTCTGCGGATGTCCGAGCGAGCACTACGTTCGGGAACTCAAGCGATTGTTGCAACTCCTCATTCCAATCACCGTTTTCAGTTCTCTAAGGCGGCGCGAGATCGAAAGCAATCCGAACTCGACCGCGAGCTGAACGCGCGGATCGAACTATTTGCGGGCTGCGAAGTGGAGCTCAGTCCCGAGGGTTTGGCCCCGCTTTGGGAGGACCCAGCGTCGTTGGCCGTCAATGCCGGCAGCTACGTCCTTGTCGAGGCGCCTCGCTATGGATTTGCCGCGGCGCTGGAGGGGGCACTCCCTCGGTTGGCTGCTCTCGATCTGCAGCCGATTTTGGCTCATCCGGAGAGGCTCCGACAGGACGATCTAGCGATCGCGGTCAACGCAAACCGTCACGGGCTGCTGCTGCAGGTTACCGCTGCCGCGCCGACCGGTGGCCTAGGCAGGCGAATCCAACTCGTGGCCTGGAATTTGCTTGACCGCGGGCTGGTCGAGTTCGTCGCCTCCGACGGACACGACGCCGCGAGGCGCCCGCCGGATTTAGCCCCAGCGTTCCAGATGACCGCCGCTCGTGTCGGCGCCGCCTCGGCCGCGGACCTATTCACTTGGAATCCTCTAGCGGTTCTTAGTAGCCGCCAGGCGAGCGTAACGGCGAGCGCAACGTCGGGACAATAGCTACGCCCCTCCGCGGGTGTGAATTCGGCGGGAGTAGCCGATAAGACCTTGGGATACTTTCTACTCGTGGCAGGACAGACGTCGACACCAACACAAAGCCCGCTCGCGCCGGCAACACCGAATCTGCTGGCAGCACTGAGTGTGGCTTCTGCATCTCAACCGATGTCGAAAGATCTATCTGGCGCTGATCTGATGGGCCGCGACTTGCGAGGCATCGATCTGAGTAAGGCCGACCTCTCAGACGCAAAGTTAGTCGGCAGCAATCTCGAAGGCGCGAATCTGCGCGGCGCGAACCTCAAAAACTGTGAGTTGCTCAGAGCCAATCTCAAGGGCGCCGACCTGACAGAGTGCGACGCAACTTCGGCGGGGTTCGGCCATGCTGATCTGTCGAGAGCCACGCTATTCGCAGCACAGCTGGAGGGCGCGACGTTCACCAAGGCTACCCTCACCGATGCCGATCTACGCTCAGTTAAACTGCACAACGGACGGCTTCGCGAATCGGATCTCGGCGGAGCTGACTTCTCGTGCGCGGATCTAAAAGATGTGGACCTTACCGCCGCGCGGGTTAGTCGAGCGCACTTTTTCGATACTGATCTTAGCGGTGCGAGCTTAAGTAGACTTCAAGGGTATTCCGATGCCGACTGGATTGGCGCCAACATCGTCGATGCCAATTTCTGCGGCGCATATATGGCCCGCCGCCTGATCGCCGACCAAAATTACATCTACGAGTTTCGAAAACAAAGCCGCGCTAGCGCGATCACCTATTGGATCTGGTGGGCGACATCCGACTGCGGGCGCAGTCTAGTCCGCTGGGGCGCCTGGATTGGCGTAATCGTCTTGGCCTTTGCCGGAATCTACCAGGTCGTCGATGTCGACTTCGGCGTGTATCGCACCTCACTCTCACCGCTATATTTCAGCGTCGTGACTCTAACGACTCTCGGATACGGGGACGTTCTGCCGATTTCCATGGCGGCTCAAGTGATCGCGATGGCCGAGGTCTTCCTCGGATATGTCATGCTCGGCGGGCTGCTTAGCATTTTTGCAAACAAAATGGCCCGTCGAGCCGATTAGTCCATAGGAGCTGCCGAAAAACTCTCCCGGCAACGATTCATATGGGCTTATTGAGTTGGGTACGAGGCGATCCGAACGCCAGTTTGAAGGCTGTCGTTGGGGACTACGAGTTGCCGCATTTCCCGGTAGTCACTCTGAGGGCACTGGAGCTGATCCGCGACGACGATTCGTCGATCGAGGAGATTTCATTGGCGGTCTCAGGCGACCCCGCGGCGACAGTCAAGATTTTGGCGACCGTCAACTCCGCTGCGTTCGCACTCCGGCGGCCCGTCGACAATATCGACCAAGCGGTGTGTCTGATTGGCCGCAACGAATTGGAGTCGCTGCTAATCTCGATGGCCGTGGGTGAGGCACTTCCGGCATCTAGCGCGGCGGGCTTCGATCCGCGTCGGTTCTGGGCCTCGGCGGCACTGCGGGCGGTGACCGCTCGGACTCTCGCCGATCGCCTTAATCCAGCGATTCGCTCACTCAGCTTTACAGCCGGGCTGCTGCAGGATATGGCGGTTCCGATCCTCGCGCACCATCGCGGGGGTGACTATTGTGAGTTGCTCGAGCGATGGCGAGACGGGACCGATGATCTGGCGCAACTTGAGCGACGCAAATATGACTGGGATCACACGATGGTCGCGTCTTGGATGTGCACGAGCTGGGAAATGCCTCAGGGGCTTTCAGATGCAATCGGTGCCCACCATGGAACGGCGGAAGGCGAGGAACTACCACTAGGCCCCGTCAACCTCGTGTCCCATCTGCGCGAAGTCAACGAAGAGCTCGGGTTTTCCGCTCTTACCGAAGCGGCATTGCGCGACTACGAAATCTCTGAGAGCGACTCGCGAACGCTAATCGAAGAGTGTCAGGAGAACTCCAGAACGCTGGCGGCACTATTTGCCTGAGTGAGCGCCAGCCGCGGGCGAGCCGCCTGAGATCGACGCCGCGATAGCTTTGCCGCGACGGATGCAATCTGGAACGCCAATGCCGTCGTAGCCGTTACCCCCAAGATGAAGGCCGGGCAGACGCTTCATAAGCTCGTTGATTCTTGCCAGCCGAGTTCCGTGGCCCAGCGTGTAGAGAGCCATCGCCTTTGGCCAGCGGTTAACGCGATAGTCGACGGGCTTCGCGTCGAATCGCATCAGCTCGCTCAATTCCGTATGAGTGGTTGTTTCGATTGCTTGATCGCTTGCGCCCATCAAATTGTCCGCGGTATCGCCCGCGAAGAACGCACGCATTAGCGTCGCAACGCCAGACGTGCGGTGATCGAACTTCCTCTCGACCCATGTGCAAGCCGCAAGCGCGCGGTTTTCTTTTCGCGGGATTAACATTCCGAAACCATCGAGCGGGTGATCGAACTCAGGCCGGCGATACACTAGGCCGCTAGTGATCGAAGAGCTGTACGGAATGGCGGCCAGCAAATCGGAAACCTCGCGTGATGACGACCTAAGCAGCGTTGCGGCCGAATTCGCCGGCATAGCCGCGACGACATGTTCGGCCTCAAAATTTCCATCTTCAAGTTTTAGCGTCCAGTGGTCGGCCTGCCTCGAGATCTGGCGGACCCGCTCGAACACGATCGTGCCGGAATCTTCGACAGACTTCTCAAGCGCCTGAACAAGCGATCCCAATCCAGCTCGCAGCGTAAGAAAAAGCGATCCGTCGGAGCCTGCTCGTTTCTTCTTCATGGCCCCACGAGCAATGCTGCCGAAACGTCTCTCGTATGCCACGAACATCGGGAGGACGGCGTCGACCGACAACTGTTCCGGGGAGCCGCCGTATACTCCAGCGAGCATCGGTTGCGCCAGATATTCGATCAATTCGTCGCCAAAGTGGTCTCGTACGAATTCCGCGACCGTGCGCTCTGAATGTTTGACGGGTCGCCGAAGCAAATCGAGTCCCATACGGATTTTTGTCCGCATCCCAAACAACCTCGATGTCAGCACCGGCATCAGCTTCGTCGGCGCCAATAACTGCATGCCGTCGGGGATCGGGATCAATTCGCCACGCCGCACAATGTACGTTTTTCTGAGGTGGTCGTTCGAGCCGATTAGCTCGCTCTCAAGCCCAAGCTCGCGAACCAGATCAAGTGCTGCCGGCTTATGCGCGATCCAGCTATCGGGACCCGCTTCAATCAGACAACCGGTGGTGTGATCGGTGCGAATTACGCCGCCGAGCCGCGAGCCGGCCTCAAACAATGTGAACGGAACACCGGCTTGGCTGAGGTAATAGGCTGCCGAGAGCCCGGAAATTCCGCCGCCGATAATGGCGACTGGCTTCATGCCGCGTTCGCTGCCTGATACTCGCGAACCATTTCGACAACCGCCTTCACATTGGCCACCGGCGTTTGCGGGATAATGCCGTGGCCAAGGTTGAAGATGTGCCCTGGTCGGCCTCCGGCACGGGCCAGTACAGCGGCTACCTTGCGGCGCAGTTCCGGCAAGGGCGCTAGCAGTGCAATGGGGTCAAGGTTGCCCTGCACCGCCACATTGTCTCCGACGCGATTCCATGCCTCGTCTAAGTGAACGCGCCAGTCCAGGCCAAGCACGTCGGCGCCGGCCGAGTTGAACAATTCAAGGCAGGTCCCATTCCCAGTGCCGAAGTGGATGACCGGCACCGACGTCGATTGGATCTGCCGAATCAGCAACCGCGAATACGGCAAAACGTGCTGTTCATAATCATCTGGCGACAAAGCACCCACCCAGCTGTCGAATACTTGGATCGCATTTGCACCATTGAGAACTTGCGAAGCCGCATAGGGCGTCAGCACCTGCACGATCTTCTCCATCAAGAGCTTCCAGACGGCCGGCTGATGCCACATCAAGTACTTGGCCGCGGCGTAGTTACGAGACCCGCCGCCCTCGATCATGTAACTTGCGAGCGTAAACGGCGCACCGACGAAACCGATAATCGGCAAATCGTTGGCCAAGTTCCCTTTGACGGCAGCGATTGCCTCGCCGACGTAGCCAAGATCGGCCGTATTCGTTGTGGATAGCCGCTCGACATCTTCCATCGATCGGATCGGGTTGTGGATCTTCGGGCCGTCGCCTTGCACAAACTCCAGCTCGAGGCCCATCGGCTCGAGCGGCAACAGAAGGTCGGCGAAAATTATCGCCGCGTCAACGCCGAGCAGGTCGATCGGCTGTTGCGTAACTTCGGCCGCCAGCCGCGGAGTCTTGCAAATTTCGAGTATCGGGTGGCTCTCGCGGATCTTGCGATATTCCGCCATGTAACGGCCTGCTTGACGCATGAACCACACCGGGGTCTGGTCAGTGGGCAAGCGTCGGCAGGCCTGGATGAACCTGGGCAACATCGTTTGAATATATCAGTGCGAGCGTAACCGTCTGAGAAAATGAGACTTACCAGGCGATCTTCTGACAGATTTCGTCTAGCTCAGTCCGTTGCGGCCGAGAAACTCTTCGAACTTCTCGATCAACGTCGGCGGCTTGGGCGGGCGCTCGACCTGTCGGATGCGGACTGGCTCTGGAATTTCCGGCGCAGGTTCTTCGCTAACGCGGTAGACGCGGTTGCGGACGTGTACATATGTGCGCACGAACTGCTGCTCGCCCTTCGACACCAGAATAGAAAATCCGACCCCCACCCCGTTGTCGGTTTCGAGTCGCGGGATTATCGTGACCGGAAGGTAGCCGGCGAACCCGGTCTCGAGCTTGATCGTTGCGTAGGCATGGCGGCGGTTTTCCCACTGAAACACCCTAAGTCGATCGAAGTCATGGGGCTGATTACGGCGCGTCACCTGGGTCCATAGCCATGTCGGTTTCGTTACGCCGACCTCAGGGTCGTACACCTCGCCGATTGGGAAGTACGAGATGATCCGGCGCCCTTCAGCGTATTGGGCGACATCGATTGGAATTCCCGAATACGTGCGGCCAACGAGCAGCCATCCCGGCTGCCCGCTCTTGAGGCGGACCAGATACCAATCGTCGTGCCCGGTCGGTTCAGGCAGCGGCTTGTTCGGGTCGGGCTCATGCGGCAAACGCCCAACTAGTTGCCGCCGGAGCGCCTCCACGCTCTCATCCTTTTCCAACTGATATAAGGTAGGCGACCAGCGATAGGGCTCAACGTGGACGTTCAACGTGTCGAGCGCGTGTACCCGGCCCTGGCTTGCAAAGTTCGCTGTCTGCGCACCGAGAAGTTCGACGCGTCGCCTCATCTCCGGGCTGATCAACATCGACTTCGGAGCCCAGCCTTCGCGGCCGTCCAACGTTTGCACTCTGACGAAACCACGACGACTGCCAACGATCTTCACCGGCGTCCCGAAATCTAGCGTCGAGACCACCGGCGACGAGGGCGCCAGATCGGCGGCGAGTTCGACGCCGTTACGCGTGATAAACGCATCTTGTGGCGTGGTCGGCTCAGTCTGCGCCGTGCACCCCGCGAACAGAGTAATCACAATCGCCAGAAGGGCTAGGATCCTCCGGTATGATGGGGCCGCGAGACCCATCGTAGGCGTGGACCCTCTATTGAGCCGTATTCTCATCTGCGGAGATTGTTGTTATCCGATCGCGTCGGACGTGATTTCTGACGGCACTCAAGAAACCAGCCCTAGCGACTACTGCCCACGCTGCGCCCAACCCTCTGCCCGCATCGTTTGTTGCCCGCGCTGCGGTAGCGTCGTCTGCCCCCAATGCGGCTCTCCGCTTGAGAATTCCGACGAGTTAGGGATCGGCTGAGCCCACAGCCAAATCGCTGATCACAGTATAGGCGACAGCGTTGGCGATCCGTCTGTAAGCATTCGACGCCGACTGACGGCGCGGCGTGCAATCGCGAACTACGAACCCCTGATTATTTTTCCACTGATACTTTGACTGCACCGCGCGGGTGTAAGAGTCGATCGATGTCTAGAAAACGAGGCGTGGACGGAAGTCCACGCTCTGGAGTTTGGCCTTTCACTAGATGGGACGCGCGGTAAGCACGTTCTTGAGTTGTGAGGGATCTGAGAATGCTTGTGTCTCAAAACATTTTGAGGTATTCTTGTATCTAGTTGTTTAGCTTGTTGTGTAACTAGATTCATTTCCAAGGAGACCTCATGTCCTTCCCCACCAAACTGCAGTTGATCAAGCGCAAGGCTTCCCAACAGTTCTACGTCAACTTCCCCTCCGCCAGCGCTCAGATGCTCGACTTCCAGCCCGGCGAACAGCTCGAATGGATCCTGCTCGACCGCTCCCAACTCGTGCTCAATCGTTTGCAACCTCCGCCCGTCGAGTTGAAAAAAAAACTCCCGATCGAGTCGTCGACACCTTCTCCCGACTCTTCGCCAAAGGCCTCAACCCCCACGCCCGACAAAGCGTGAACGACCACCTCACCCGCCTCGCTCTCGGTGCCGCCGTCTGCCTCGGCCGCTCCACCATCACCGGCCTGCTACATGCCTCCGGCGAGAGCTTTCAGGACTGGAGCGCCGGCTACCGCCTGTTCTCGCAACAACGCGTCGAGCCGCAACGCCTGCTCGATGCCTCGCGCCGCGAGGTGCTCGCTCGCTTGCCGCCCGAGGCTCCCTTGGTCGTCGCCATCGACGATACACTGCTCGCCAAGTCGAGTCTCAAAACGCCCGGCGTGAGTTGGCGGCGCGATCCGCTTGGACCCAAGTTTCAGGCCAACTTGATTCTCGCGCAGCGCTTCTTGCAATTCTCGGCAGCGCTGCCTCCCAGCGAGCGGCAGCAGCCGGCGCGACTCATTCCGATCGGCTTGGAACACGCGCCGACTCCGCGCCGACCGTCGAAGAAGGCCACGGACGAGGTTTGGAAACAGTACCGGCGCGAGGCTCGCAAGTGCAGCTTAACGGCCCTCGCCGCCAGGCACATCGCGCGCTTGCGCGAGGCCATGAACGCCGATCCCGGAGGCGCTGACAGAGCCTTGCACCTCGTCGTTGATGGCGCTTACACCAACCGCACGGTGTTCGGATCGTTGCCCGCCGAGGTGACGTTGATCGGCCGCATTCGTTCCGACGCCAAGCTATATCATCTGCCCCTCGAGCAGCCCGGCAAAGGCCGCAGGCGTTGTTACGGCGAACGCGCGCCGACGCCCGAGCAACTCCGCCAGGACGACAACGTGCCGTGGCAAACGGTCGAGGTTTTTGCCGCCGGCAGCCTGCACCAGTTCAAAGTGAAGACGCTCGCGCCGCTGCGTTGGCGGCCGGCGGGAGGCAAGCGGGACTTGCGTTTGGTGGTGATCGCACCGTTGGGTTATCGGCCGCGGGCGGGCTCGAAGGTGCTGTATCGCAAGCCGGCGTATTTGATTGTCAGCGATCCGAGTTTGGGGCTGGAGCAGATCGTGCGGCAGTACGTTTGGCGCTGGGAGATCGAGGTCAACTTCCGTGAGCAGAAGACGCTGTTGGGAGTCGGACAGGCGCAGGTGCGGCAGCCGGACGCGGTCGAGCGGGTCCCTCAATTTATGACGGCGGTGTATGCGCTACTGCTGTTGGCGGGCGCGAGTTGGAGCCGCCAACAGGGCGTGGACGACGCCTTGCCGCGACCGCACTGGCGACGCCGCTCGCAGCCGCAACGGCTCACCACGCAACGGCTGATCAGCCACCTGCGGGCCGAGCTTTGGGCGGACGGCGTGCAGCGGCAACATTTCTGCGGCTTGCGGAACACTTCGCAATCCAACACGAAGCTGCAGAAACTCCCAAGAGGCGCTCCGCCTGCAGCAATCTACGCTTCCGGCTAACGCCAATCCCCTATTTCCGCACCCTACCCCAAACTTCAACCCTCTTTGAACAGCCAAACTCCAGGGGGCGTAGCTTGCTACGCCCTGGAGTTTGGCCTTTCACTAGATGGGACGCGCGGTAAGCACGTTCTTGAGTTGTCTGGGATCTGAGAATGCTTGTGTCTCAAAACATTTTGAGGTATTCTTGTATCTAGTTGTTTAGCTTGTTGTGTAACTAGATTCATTTCCAAGGAGACCTCATGTCCTTCCCCACCAAACTGCAGTTGATCAAGCGCAAGGCTTCCCAACAGTTCTACGTCAACTTCCCCTCCGCCAGCGCTCAGATGCTCGACTTCCAGCCCGGCGAACAGCTCGAATGGATCCTGCTCGACCGCTCCCAACTCGTGCTCAATCGTTTGCAACCTCCGCCCGTCGAGTTGAAAAAAAACTCCCGATCGAGTCGTCGACACCTTCTCCCGACTCTTCGCCAAAGGCCTCAACCCCCACGCCCGACAAAGCGTGAACGACCACCTCACCCGCCTCGCTCTCGGTGCCGCCGTCTGCCTCGGCCGCTCCACCATCACCGGCCTGCTACATGCCTCCGGCGAGAGCTTTCAGGACTGGAGCGCCAGCTACCGCCTGTTCTCGCAACAACGCGTCGAGCCGCAACGCCTGCTCGATGCCTCGCGCCGCGAGGTGCTCGCTCGCTTGCCGCCCGAGGCTCCCTTGGTCGTCGCCATCGACGATACACTGCTCGCCAAGTCGAGTCTCAAAACGCCCGGCGTGAGTTGGCGGCGCGATCCGCTTGGACCCAAGTTTCAGGCCAACTTGATTCTCGCGCAGCGCTTCTTGCAATTCTCGGCAGCACTGCCTCCCAGCGAGCGGCAGCAGCCGGCGCGACTCATTCCGATCGGCTTGGAACACGCGCCGACTCCGCGCCGACCGTCGAAGAAGGCCACGGACGAGGTTTGGAAACAGTACCGGCGCGAGGCTCGCAAGTGCAGCTTAACGGCCCTCGCCGCCAGGCACATCGCGCGCTTGCGCGAGGCCATGAACGCCGATCCCGGAGGCGCTGACAGAGCCTTGCACCTCGTCGTTGATGGCGCTTATACCAACCGCACGGTGTTCGGATCGTTGCCCGCCGAGGTGACGTTGATCGGCCGCATTCGTTCCGACGCCAAGCTGTATCATCTGCCCCTCGAGCAGCCTGGCAAAGGCCGCAGGCGTTGTTACGGCGAACGCGCGCCGACGCCCGAGCAACTCCGCCAGGACGACAACGTGCCGTGGCAAACGGTCGAGGTTTTTGCCGCCGGCAGCCTGCACCAGTTCAAAGTGAAGACGCTCGCGCCGCTGCGTTGGCGGCCGGCGGGAGGCAAGCGGGACTTGCGTTTGGTGGTGATCGCACCGTTGGGTTATCGGCCGCGGGCGGGCTCGAAGGTGCTGTATCGCAAGCCGGCGTATTTGATTGTCAGCGATCCGAGTTTGGGGCTGGAGCAGATCGTGCGGCAGTACGTTTGGCGCTGGGAGATCGAGGTCAACTTCCGTGAGCAGAAGACGCTGTTGGGAGTCGGACAGGCGCAGGTGCGGCAGCCGGACGCGGTCGAGCGGGTCCCTCAATTTATGACGGCGGTGTATGCGCTACTGCTGTTGGCGGGCGCGAGTTGGAGCCGCCAACAGGGCGTGGACGACGCCTTGCCGCGACCGCACTGGCGACGCCGCTCGCAGCCGCAACGGCTCACCACGCAACGGCTGATCAGCCACCTGCGGGCCGAGCTTTGGGCGGACGGCGTGCAGCGGCAACATTTCTGCGGCTTGCGGAACACTTCGCAATCCAACACGAAGCTGCAGAAACTCCCAAGAGGCGCTCCGCCTGCAGCAATCTACGCTTCCGGCTAACGCCAATCCCCTATTTCCGCACCCTACCCCAAACTTCAACCCTCTTTGAACAGCCAAACTCCAGGGCGTGGACGGAAGTCCACGCTTTCACTCGAAGTATCTACCAAACCTGAAGAAAGCGTGGACCTCCGTCCTCGCCTCTGTCGATCCGGTTCGAGGTCATCGCTTTCTTAGGGACGGATTTGGACAGTGTTGGCGGACTGGCTATCGGGCAAGCAGTTGTAGATAATATAGGGCTGATCGCGGGCATCGACCTCGGAGTCCGCCGCACCCCCCTAATCTCGAGACCGACGGATTTTACGAGGTCGGCCCAATGCCGATGGAGGCTCTTTGTGTCGAACCTTTCCCGACGAAAATTTGTTGGATTGACCCTAGGTGCTAGTGGCGCCTACCTCGCCGGCTGCGGCTCGGCTCCAGCGCCCGACGTTGCACCCGAACCCGCCGCTACGTATGAGGGTCCGATCGGCGCCCAGCTTTACACGCTCCGTTTCGTCATCGATAGCGATCCGGCCAGCGTACTTAAGGGCTTAGCCGACATCGGCTACGAGTACGTTGAAGTCGTTCAGCAGAGCTTTCCCGCCGTGGCGTCGATCCTCAACGACGTTGGACTCCAACCCGTAAGCATGCACCTAACGCCGCCCATCGTCACTGGTGAGTGGGACCTATACGGCATCGAAAAGCCGGCGACCGGCGGCACCATCGACGAATCGATCAGTGCGGCAAGAGACGCGGGGATCGAGTATCTCGTAATGCCCTACGTCCACCCCGATGGTCGTGGAACGGACTTGGAATTCTACAAAAAGTTCGCGGTAACTCTTAACGCCGCCGGCGAATCTTGTGCGCGGGCGGGACTCAAATTCTGCTACCACAACCACGCATTCGAATTCGAACCGATGGGCGACTCGACACCGCTCGAGACGTTGATTGCTGAAACCGATGCCGCGAACCTGGCGCTGGAGCTGGACGTATTTTGGGCGAGCGTCGGGGGCCAGGATCCGGCCGCCACGCTCGCCAACTACAAGGGCCGCGTGCTGCTCACACATCTCAAGGACAAAGACGCGGCCTTGCCGACGCGCTATGCCGAGGGACTCGACGCAGAAGCATTTCGCGAGGTAGGCAACGGTTCGATCGATTTCGCTGCTGTGCTCAAAGCCGAAGCCGCAAGCGGGGTCGAGCGACACTTCGTCGAGCAAGACTACACCCCGGGCGATCCGCTCGAGAGTCTGCGGCAGAGTTACGCTCACCTGCGCGGCCTAGTGGTTTAACAGCCCGTGGCAAGAGTCACGCGGGCCGCGTTAGGCGCCTCTGGATTGGATTGAGCATTTGTGGCGAGCATCATTGTGCCGATCATGTCTCTTTTCCTAAAGGCCGTTGGGTCGCCTAACCCGTTGGGCGGCAGGCACTTGCGACCGTCGGCTTTGTCGTTCGTTGGAGACGATCACCCGGATCGCCGTCCTCCTCACTCCGCGCCGAGCGGTCCCAATTCCCTGCCGCGCGGCCCACGGGACTTTTACCACGGGCTGTTAGCGGCCCGCTCTACAATCAAGGCTCGATGCGCGTAGGGGTCGATACCGGGGGCACATTCACCGACTTTGTCTTTTGGGACGGCGAGCGCATCGTCACCAGCAAGGTTCGCTCGACGCCAGACGATCCGGCCCGTGCGATATTCGAAGGGCTAGCGTCGGCCGGCCCCAGCGAGCTTGTCCACGGTTCGACCGTGGCGACAAACTCTCTACTTGAGCGCAAGGGCGCTCGAACAGCGTTCGTCACGACAAAGGGCTTTGAAGACATCCTCGATCTCGCCCGCCAAAACCGCCCCGACCTCTACGACTGGTTCTCTTCGGGCCGCCCCAAACTCGTCAACGACGACTCGAAATTTGGCGTCGACGAGAGGGTGCTGTTCGACGGCAGCGTCCAGAAACCGTTATCTGAAAACGCCCTCGCTGAGCTTACTGACGCAGTACGAGACGCCGACTCGGTCGCGGTCTGCCTGCTTCACAGTTACGCCAACGCTGAGCACGAGGCGGCAATCGGAAGGGTTCTGCGCGCAGCCGGGTTGTTCGTATCGCTGTCGAGCGAGATCCTTCCCGAATATCGAGAATACGAACGGGCCTCGACCACCGTCGTCAACGCCTACGTATCGCCGTTGATGGCGAGCTATATCGATCGGCTCTCGAAAGGGCTCCAAAAGACCAAGCTCAGAATATTCCAATCCAACGGCGGCTCCATTTCCGCCGACGAAGCGTCTCGGCAGGCCGTTCGAACCGTACTCTCCGGCCCGGCGGGTGGGCTAGTCGGTGCAGCGGCTGTAGCGCGGTCTATCGGGATCGAACGCTTCGTCAGTTTCGATATGGGCGGAACGTCCACTGACGTATCGCTCTACGACGGCAAGCCGAGTTACACGACAGAAGCGGAACCCGCCAGCTTCCCGCTGCGCGTCCCCATGCTCGACATCCACACAGTGGGCGCGGGCGGTGGCTCGATCGCGTTCATCGACGACGCCGGTGCTCTTCGTGTTGGCCCGCGCTCGGCCGGCGCTTCCCCCGGACCGGTCTGCTACGGGACGGGCGAGGAATTGACCGTCACCGACGCAAATCTGCTGCTTTCGCGGATCGACCCCGACAAGTTTCTCGACGGCGCGATGACCCTCGATCTTGATCGCGCCCGCCGTTTTGCGGGGACTTTCAAAGTTCCAGAACGTCAACTCGCCGAAGCCATCGTCGAGGCAGCGAACTCCAATATGGAGCGAGCCATCCGGGCGATATCTGTCGAACGTGGCCACGACCCACGCGACTACGCGCTGATCAGCTTCGGAGGCGCGGGAGCTCTGCACGCCTGCGATCTCGCTGACCGCCTCGAAATGACCAAGGTTGTCGTCCCGGCACATGCCGGAGTGCTTTCCGCCCTCGGCATGCTCGTCGCCGACTGCGTGCGCGACTACTCTCATAGCGTACTCACCGATGATCCGGCCCGAGTCTTCCCGCTGCTTGAAAAGCGCGCCCGCGAGGACCTCGCGGATCAGGGGTTTGAGGACTGCTCTCTGGTTCGAAGCGTCGACGTTCGCTACAAGGGCCAATCATTCGA
Organism: Bryobacterales bacterium; assembly: GCA_965247305.1. GTDB lineage: Bacteria > Acidobacteriota > Terriglobia > Bryobacterales > UBA6623 > CATQHP01. Next base: position 8,417,109 of record OZ252030.1, read on the forward strand.
GCTGAATCTTCCGGCTGATCGCGTCGACGCGTTCGACGACTACCACCAACGTCGCTTTGGCTACCGCCACGAGAACTGCCCCGTCGAGTCGGTCACGGCAAGAGTCCAGGCCATCGGCCGTCTCGCGTCCACTGATGTGCTTGCGCTAACCGCCCCTGCGGAAATTCCGTCGTTCACGAGTATCTACGTGGCCCCCGGCTGGCGGCGCAGCGATGATGCCGCCGGAAATGCGATTCTCACCCGCGAGTGACGCTCCCGCGCTAATCTATCTGCCGTGCGACACAGCAAAACCCTGATTTGCAGCTTTATCGTTCTTGCGCTGACCTCCTGCGGCACGACAAGCCCACAGCCGCCAGGTCAAATCAACCCGCTAGACGCTTTCCGACTAGTCGATCTATCTCACGCCTACGATGACGACACGATTTTCTGGCCGACAGGCAAGCCCTTTCAGCACGAGCAAACGTCGTGGGGAGTCTCCCCGGGAGGGTATTGGTACAGCTCCTACGACTTCGCACTCAGCGAACATTCCGGAACCCACATCGATGCACCCATTCATTTTGGCGAGGGTAAACCGACCGTTGGTGAGCTATCGCTTGAGCAACTTAGCGGGCCGGCTTATGTGCTCGACATTTCGCCTCAATCCGAACGCGATGAGAACTATACGGCGACGGTCGCGGACTTCGAGGCGTTCGAATCGCAACACCAGGCGATCGGCGAAAACTCGATCGTGCTGGTGCGCTCGGGCTGGAGCAGCCGCTGGCCTAACGTCAAGAGCTACATGGGCGACAACACACCCGGCAATGCGGACAACCTACACTTCCCCGGCATTTCACCCGCCGCCGCCGAATGGCTAGTGAGCCGCAAAGTCGCCGTAGTCGGCATCGACACGGCAAGCATCGACACTGGATCGTCGACTGACTTTCAAACCCACCAGGTCCTTGCCGCGGCCGGCATCCCGGGTCTAGAAAACGTTACCAACCTCGATTTGGTGCCAGCTACAGGCGCGACGGTCATGGCGTTACCGATGAAAATTGGCAACGGTTCTGGAGCCCCGTGCCGCATCGTCGCGCTCGTCCCAAAATAGTTAGCCCGCACTGCTCGCCACGTGGTGAGAAATCCGGGCTGGCGTTAACCGGCCGCGGAGACGATGTCGGACGCCGGCTTCAGCACCAACTTGTTCGCGACGTTTGAAGGCAGGGTCGTCAAGAGCACGAACGACATATTCTTTGTCGGGTCCGCCCAAGCCAAAGTTCCCGTGGCCCCGCCGTGCCAGAACGTTTCAGGCGAACAGCTCGCTCCGGCCCCATTGCCTAGGGCGAATCCAAGCCCACGCGATTGCTCAAGCTTGGGCGTATGGTTGCGGACCATCAGCCGCGCGGTTTCCGGCTTGAGAACTTCCGCCTTATCGGGGTACAGGAACTCATCAAAAAACAGCGAGACATCAGCAGCCGTCGCGTGCGCACCCCCCCACGGTGAAGCAAGGTTGCGCCAGTAGGGGCTATTCCAGTCCCAATAAGCCGCCTCCTTCTTTCCAAGGCCTGAGTGTGGCGGACCCTTCTCAACCTGACTGCGCTCGGTGTCTTTAAGCGCGATCGACCCCAGCCCCATCGCGGAGTGCCTCATGCCGAGCGGCGCGTACAACTCCTTGGCCAGATAATCAGGGAAGGGCGTCGTGGTAATGCGCTGGCAAACTTCCGCCGCCAGCAGAATCCCCATGCTCTGGTACTTGTAGCGTTGGCCCGGCTTGAATAGCAGCGGCGTTCGAATTGCCCCCTCGACAAATTCCGACAGTGGCGCGTTGCGCTTGCGCATCTCAACGTTTGCGGGGAGCTGGTCCAGCAGCCCGGATGTATGGGTGAGCAAATGCCGCATGGTGATATCCGAACGATCGCCTTCGCGAAACTCTGGAATAAACTTGCACACCTTGTCATCGAGCGCAAGCTCACCCCGGTCCGAAAGCAGCATCACCCCGGTCGCGGTCATCGGTTTCGAGATCGAGGCCAGCAAGAAAATCCCTTGCCGGTCCTTGTCGAGGTTAAATTTCCCGTGGCGTGTATTAGCGCCCTGCCGCACGTGCAGGGACGCGCGCTCGACGGCACCGCTGTTGACGTGTTTCGAAATGAAATCCTCAGCCTCGTCGATCTTTTCCTTTTGTAGCGCGGCGACAACAGGCGCCGCTAAGGCAGTCGAAATAAAGTGTCGGCGCAACATATCGGGCCGATAGTAGCATGCAAAGCCTCGACGGGTTTGCTAACCTCATCGCAGAAATGCCACATTCACAAGTCTCTCGGCGTACGTTCTTTGGTCGAGTTGCCGGAGGTTCGGCGCTGGCCGCATTTTCGTCATCGTTGGCCGCGGCGCAGTCTCCAGAGCGTTTCTGGCAGCAAGTTCGCCGCCAGTTTCCGTTCCCAGAAGATCGCGTTCCGATGAACGCGGCGAACCTGTGCCCTTCGCCGACCATCGTCGCTGACCGGGTCGCCGAGTTAACCCGCGAAATAGACGCCGATTGTTCGTTCCAAAATCGCGAGCGCTTCAAGCAAACTCTTGAGGATTCCCGGTCGCGCGTCGCCGCTCAATTGGGCGTCAACGCCGACGAAATCGCGCTCGTCCGCAACACCAGCGAATCGAACAATACGATCAACAATGGCCTCGACCTCGCCGACGGCGACGAGGTCGTCATCTGGGACCAGAACCACCCCACCAACCACGTGGCCTGGGAAGTTCGCGCGAAACGCCGCGGTTTCAGCGTCGTCAAAGTCGCCGTTCCCGCAATGCCAAAAACGTTCGATGACCTCATCGAGCCCTTCCAGCGCGCCATCACTTCGCGCACGCGCGTGCTGGCGCTAACCCACGCATCGAACGTCAGCGGAATTCGGCTACCCGTCAAAGAGCTCGCCGAGATCGCTCATCAGTCTGGGATTCACGTCCACGTTGACGGCGCCCAAACTTGGGGGGCCCTGAAAGTCAACTTGAAGCAACTCGGGTGCGACTCGTATTCGGCCAGCGGCCACAAGTGGTTTGTTGGCCCCAAGGAAGTCGGCCTACTGTACGTTCGCGACGAACGGATCGCCGACATTTGGCCCAACATCGTCGCCCCCGGTTGGGGCACTGGTCCCGCGACGGAACTTGCCGGCGCCAGAAAATTCGAATCGATGGGCCAGCGAGACGACGCCGCGCTAACTGCCATCGGAGCGACCGCCGATTTCCACGATGCGATCGGCACGACTGAGATCGAAGCACGCCTATTCGAGTTGGCGGCACTCCTCAAGGGTGGCCTGCGCGAGATCGGCGCAAAGCTTGTGACGCCGACGCAGCGAGAGCTGAGTGCCGGAGTCTGCATCAGTGAGGTTCCCGCGGTCAATCGCGCGGAACTACTTGATGAGATGTACGAGAAGCACGGCATCGCGGGCTCCACCTCGGGCGGCTTCCGGCTCTGCCCCCACGTCTACAACACGCGTGACCACGTCGAACGAGCCGTCGCGGGGCTAAAGAGCCTCAAGAGACTCTGGGTCTAGCCAGCGCTTCTGTCCACGTGGTGAGAAATGCGGGCCTAGCGGTTTCCGTATACTGGGCGCAGCTCCTTATGCCGCGACTTCTGCTCCTCTGCGCCCTCTTGTTGCCCGTCGTTGCGAACGGCCAGACGCGGCCGTATCCCAACGCCAAGACGGGCGGCAATTACATGCACAATTTCTACTTGCCGCCTGCCGCCAGCACGCCCTGGCGACCGGCGTTCTCACCTGACGGCCGCGAGATCGCGTTCAGCATGTCGGGCTCGATCTGGAAGATTGGAATCGACGATGACGTGGCCGTTGAATTAACGGCCGGGGAAACCTACGATTCCTCGCCTATCTGGTCACCCGATGGCCGCTGGATCGCCTATACCGCTGACGATCAGTACCAATCGATCAACCTCAAGTTGCTTAACATTACGACCGGTGAGAGCTCCAGTCTGACAACGGGCGAACAACTCAACATCGACCCGGTCTGGTCGCCGGACGGCTCGCTCTTGCTGTATGTATCAACGGAGCCCGACGGCTGGTATCAGCTCTACTCGCTAAGCGTCGACAACGGCAAACCCGGCTCGCCAAAACGACTGACCCCGGACCACGCATACGCCAACGAGCGCCTCTACTTTGGTTCGCAAGACCTTCACATCGAGCCCACGATTTCTCCCAATGGCTCCGAAATGATTCTGGTGTCGAACCACGATATCCCGCTCGGCTCGGGGGCGATCTGGCGAGCACCAATCACGGACGACCCAATGGCCTCGGCCACGATGATCTTGCGCGAAGAAACGCTGTTTCGCACTCGTCCGCAGTGGTCGCCCGACGGCACTCGCATCATTTACAGTTCGCACCGCGGCAGCCAGTTCAACAATCTCTACGTGCTCCCGGTTAAGGGCGGCGAACCGTATCAGCTCACTTTCGGCAATTGGGACCACTTCGAGCCGCGCTGGTCGCCTGACGGAGAATCAATTGTCTACGTAGCCAACGAGCACGGGCTTTCTGAACTCCGCCTGCTGCAAACGTTCGGCGGCGCCGAACGCACAATCGAAATCCGTCGCCGCGTCTACCGCCGTCCCATGGGCACTCTAGACGTGAGCGTAATTGACGCGGGCAGCGGCGAACCGACTGAGGCTCGCATCTACCTGAAAGCGTCGGATGGCAAGGCCTACACTCCATCAAACGCCTACCACCGCGTAGCCGCACGCGCGCTGAATTTCGACTTCTTTCACACCGACGGACATTTCACCGTCGACGTCCCGGCCGGCGAAGTTTCAATCGAAGTGATGAAGGGCTTTGAGCGCCTCCCGCTCAAGCGCACCGTCGAAGTCAAACCGGGCCGCACGACGCTCGCGCGCTTTGACCTCAAACGTTTCACGAACTACAAAGCCAAAGGCTGGTACAGCGGCAGCGACCACGTCCACATGAACTACGCCGGAAACTTCCACAACACTCCGGAGAATTTGATGTTCATGGCGGCGGCTGAAGATCTCGACGTCATCGGCGAAAAAATCGCCAATAAAGACAATCGCATCTTCGACCACCAGTACTACACCGGTGCCTACGATCGCGAGCGCTCGACGCCAGACCGCATCCTCTCGTGGGGTGAAGAATATCGCCCCCCGTGGTACGGCCACATCAACTTCATCAATCTCACCGACCACCTGATCTCGCCGTTCACCACCGGCTACGAGGGCACCGCCATCGAAAGTCTCTATCCCAGCAACACCGACATGTTTCGGCTGGCCAAAAAGCAAGGCGCACTGACTGGATACGTGCATCCCTACCCCTCCGACCCCGACGCGAACGGCTACGCAAATGCGCGAACCTTTCCGGTCGATGTCGCGTTGGGGACCGTTGACTACATCGAGGTGATGACCAGCGCGACTTACGCCAAATACACCTCACGCGTCTTACATCGAGTGCTGAACTGTGGCTTCAAGATCACCCATTCTGGCGGTGAAGACTCGATTACGAATTTGCACCGCACTCCCGTGATCGGTTCGGCCCGAGTCTACGGCTACCTTGGCAACAAGCTTGGCTGGGATCGATGGATCGACGCCATCGGCGCGGGCCGCACTTTCGTGACCAACGGCCCGTTAGTGGAACTGACTGTCAACGGCCGTATCGCCGGAGAAGAAGTCCACCTGCCGGCCGACGGCGGCTCAGTTGAAATCACAGGTCGCCTCGAATCGGCCTTTCCTGTCGAGCGCCTCGAGTTGCTGTTCAACGGAGAAGTCTTGAAATCCTTTCCGGTCGGCGACGGCCGCGACGCCGAGTTTCGCGAACGAGTCGAGATTGACCGTAGCGGCTGGTTTGGACTTCGAGCGCTAACGGATGGCCCGGTCCCCCCAGTCGATGACACCAACTTGCACGCCGAAACCGGCGCCATCTACGTCTATCGAGGCGACCAACCGATTCGCTCGAAATCCGACGCGGAGTACTTTGTCCGCTGGATCGACGCGATTACCGAGCAAGCCGAAGATCACCCAGGTTGGCGGTCCGAACGCGAACGAAAGCACGTCCTGGCGCAGTTCGCCGAAGCCCGCGAGATTTACGTCGAGCGCGCGGGTGAGGCGCAGTAGCCGCCCTATTCGCCCAGTGGCGTGCAGGAAAGCAACTTGGCTGATTGCGGCCTCCGAGGGGTCAGTTCTGAAAAGCCCAGTACGCGGACGCGATTAGACATGGTCCCGCCGGGTATGGGCAGAGGGTTCTTTTTCCGCTCCCAATGTTGCCCCCAGCGGCGTGCAGTTCCTCTACTAGAGTTCGTAGCCCAAAGCGTTCAAGCGAATGCTGAGAGCTTGCGTACTGACGCCGTAACGGCGAGCCAGAGAGAGGAGTTCATCGTCATTGGCGAGATCGAAGTCCCGGTTCTGGACATCAGCTCGAAGCATTCGTATCGGCATCAAGAGTTCAGCAGCGAAACGGTTGGCTTCCACTTCGTCACGGTCAGTGCCTTCGCTTGACAATCTGTTGCGCAGCCGGAAACCTCGATCGACGTGCACTTGATCGTGCTCATGCAACAGCAGATGTGCGATCTCATGCGAGATCGTAAAGCGTTGCCTCACTGGGGCGTGATCCTTGTTGACACCGATGACGGCGTGATCGTCCTCACGATAGAGAAAACCGGAGAGCTCGTCGTCGTCCTCTCCGGGCACGCGGACAACGCGAGCATTGCAGTGACGAGCGATTTTGCGGACGGGGATGGGCGGCTCATGAATGTTCATCTCATCAAGCAGCCGGTCGACTTCCTGCCGTATCAATTTCACCCGAATCCTCATGTCGCTCCCTTCCGGGTGATCGCCCCGATCCCCGCCCGTTCGACGAACTTTAGCCCGCTCTCGTCGCTGCTTCGCAGATTGTCCAACCCCATCGAGTGTTTTGACACCTCAGGCACCGGAAGCAACCCGCCCGCCTGTACGTTCAACACGCGCAACAGTTCATCGAAGGTGTGTAGCAACACCTTTTGACGCCCCCTCTCGATGTTGGAAACAGACGTTCGGGTTAGTCCGATCGCCGTGGCGAGATCTTCCTGGGAAAGCCCCGCGTTCTTGCGGGCCTGGCGCAGAAGCCGACCGAACTGGTTGTAGAAGTCATTCGCCATCAACAGGATACATCCCTAGCCTACGGTGGGCCGCATGCAAATGTCAATTTCACAAACTGTTTGTAAATCGTGCATTTTGAGACCCCTACATAGATGTTTTTCCATGCGCTATAATTAGGCTCGACCGAAGTCCATCTTTGGGCGTTTTTTGGGAAATTGGCGACAGCTTCGCCTGAGGTGAAACACAAATGGCAAAACAGAATGACCGCTTCGTGGTCAACCACCCCGACGGATGGGCCATCAAAGGCCCAAAGAGCGACCGCGCGAGCTGCATCTTCGATACCCAACGTGACGCAATCGACCGCGCCAAAGACATCGTTAGTAACCTTGGCGGTGGAGAGGTTCGCATTCAGAACCGGCAGGGCCGCTGGAGAGATTCTGACACCGTAGCACCAGGAAACGACCCCTTTCCCCCTCGGGACACCAGACATTAGGAGTGTAAACCATGCGCGGAAAGATGTACTTTGCTCTTTCGCTGCTCGTTAGCACTGTGCTGGCCGCGACGTTAACGCGAGCTGACGACGACAGCCTCCATCTCAGTGTTAGTTTGATGGAAGTCACCTACAAGATTCAGGGCCCATCGGCCAAAGAACGCGACCCGCCAGGTGTTCTCCGGAATGGGACAGCGTTCACCCTAGGTCGGCCATGGCCGACCGACGCCACTAAATCGGACCGCGTTCTCGTTACCGCCGCTCATGTCCTTGACGACATAGCTGGCGACACCGCCTCTCTGATCCTCAGGCATCGATCTTCCGACCATCGTGTTCAGCCTTACACAATAAAAATTCGCGACAACGGGGAACCGAAATACAAGGTTCACCCAAAGGCCGATGTTGCAGTCATGTACCTCTCGATCCCAAAGTGGGCTGCGTATCCCAACGGGCTCCTGCCGTACACGTTGCTCTTGACAGAGGCCGAAGTTCAAGAGATTGAACTTATTCCGGGAGAAGAGCTGCTGACCCTCGGCTTTCCCAGGGGAGCAACTTCATTTCCAGGTGCATACCCCTTTCTCAGAACTGGCCGATTGGCCTCTTATCCGTTGACCCCGATCAGTCTTGTGTCCTTGTGGATGTACGACTTCACTGTCATCCCCGGCAACAGCGGAGGCCCAGTGTTCCTCACGGCGTTTGGCCGACGCATTGGGCGAAAGATCAAGATGAGCGAGACCAACAAAATCATCGGGCTTGTGAGCAATAGCGCCTCGAAAGATGGCGTCGATCTGGTTTTGGCTGGGATTGTTCCGTCTCCACTGATTAGGGAAACCATAGAGATACTGCCGCCGCCGAGTCCAAAAGCATCCCCATAGAGAATCGGACTTCGGCATGCGCAATTATGGGGGCGGCAGCTGAGCGGACACGTCTATCCGTACGCTCAGGTAAAACGATGTTGCGGGTGACGCGCCGGCGACGACGGTCGTAGATTCGCATCGTCTTCGGGCTGAAGTGTTCTGCCACGTACTGCACATTCTCTGGCGGGAGCTCCTAGCTCAGGAAGTCCGCGACGACCGTCGCTTGATACCAGTGCGGGCAGAGAGGGCGAAAGGATCCTCTACGGATCCCGATCGGCTACGCGGCGATAGCTCGGTAACTCGGTCTGGGCGGCGGTCTTCCACATATCTTCGTCGGCGCAATCGAGGTCGGCGAACCAGCGGTCCATCTTGGTTTTGAGGCGGTGTTGCTCGGGGGCGAACTGCGGATTGTCGATGAGATTGCGCCGTTCGCCGGGATCGTCGCTCAACCGATAAAGCTCACTCAAAAAACCCTCGGTGCGCTGGATGAACTTCCACTCGGGCTCGCGAATCATGCGGCAGTACTGATACTCGCCGTAGACGGTTGAGTCCCAGTCGGAAACCGTTTCACCTCGAAGTGCCGCGGCATAGCTGCGCCCCGCTAAGGGCTTGGAATCGCGCAGTTCAGGTAACCCGGCGTAGTCGAGCAAGGTCGGCGCAAAGTCGTAGAAGCTCGTGTGTAGGTCGACGCGCTGACCGGCTGGAATGATGCCCGGCTGGCTAAACACGGCCGGCACCAGAAGCGATTCGTCGTACATGTTGTAGGGCCACGAGGTATTGCCCTTGCCCCAAAGCCCATGGTGTTCGAGCATGAATCCGTGGTCGCTCAAGAACACGACGAGCGTATTCTCCGCCAGCGCCAACTCGCCGAGCTTGGCTGTGATGCGGCCGACGTTGTCGTCGATCGCGGTGATCATCGCGTAGTAGTGAATCTTGCTCTCGCGATTGCCAACGTTACGTTTCGAAAGATTATGGGCGACGGCCGAGTTCAACGGCTCGCCGGGGAAAGTCTCAAACTCTGAATCCTCATAGAGCGCGAGATATTTCTCAGGCGTGCCCGCATACGGTGTGTGCGGCGCGTTGTAACTGACGAAGCAGAAGAACGGATCATCCCTCGCCTCATCGATAAACTCGAGCGCCTTGTCGGTAATGACGTCGGTCGCGTAACCGGGATACTTTTCAAGCCGGCCGTTGAAATAGAATTCGGCATCCTGATAGCGAGAACCACCAGTCGGCATTGCAAACCAGTACGAAAACCCTTCCTGCGGAGTCGCGCTGTCGCCCATGTGCCACTTGCCACTGAGTCCAACTTTGTATCCTGACTCGGCAAATACTTCGCTCAGCGTTCGCTCTCTAGCGAGAAACGCACGAGCGTCGCTGCCGTGATTTCCTTGGTTGATCCAGTCGTGGACACCGTGCTGCGACGGGGTCTGGCCGGTAAACAGCGTCAGGCGGCTAGGCGAGCAGACCGGCGTTGTGCAAAACGATCGCGTCATCAACGCGCCAGAAGCAGCCAGTTTGTCGAGATTCGGTGTGATGATCTCCCGGTTGCCATAAGCCCCAAGCGTCTTCGGGGCCTGGTCGTCGGTGAGGATGAAAACTATGTTCGGCGGCTTTGGGCTTGGCGGTTGCTCGGAGGCGCACGCGGCCAAGCCTAGGCTAGCGCCGGCAGTCGCGGACAAAAACTCGCGACGGTTGAGTCCGGGTAGGGGACAGTCCACACGAGGGTTCGAGGCGACGAGGAAATTGCGCACTCTCATGGGACAGTCCCCGACCGGAGGATTCACGTTAAACACTCGCGCCTTCGACCGCGCGCATCACCCGCATCGTGTTGCCACCCAAAATCTTCTCGACATCATCGTCGGAAAACCCTCTTTTCGAAAGACCGGCGACGAGGTTAGGGATCTTCGAGATATCCTCCATGCCCTCAGGTAGCTCGTCGCTCACGCCGTCGAAGTCCGAGCCCATCCCGACGGCTTCAACTCCGCCTACTTTGGCACCGTGTTCGAAGTGGTTCAGCAAAACGTCGAACGGAGTCCGCCCAATCGCAGCAAGTTTGGCGGCTGAGCGGGCGCGAATCGCCTGTTCAATCGCAGCCGGGTCCCCGGCATGGTTTTCGTGGATGTCGCCTTCGCTTTCCTTGCCCTCGCTCCAACTTGAACTCCGGGCGGCGTAGTCATCATCGAGAAATCCGTTGTAGTAGTTGATGTGTACAACCCCACCCTGCTGCGCCGTCGCGCGGATCATATCGTCAGTCATATTGCGGGCGTGCGAGGCCAGCGCTCGGGCTGACGAGTGGGACGCGATCAGCGGCACTTGTGTCGTCTCGATCACGTCGAAAAAAGTCTTGTCCGAAACATGCGAAATATCGACCATCATGCCTAGTCGATTCATCTCCGCGACGATCTCTCGCCCGAGGTCATTCAGCCCTTTGTTTGCCTTGCTTCCCGAGGAGCCTGCCCAGGCGGTGTCTCGACTGTGAGTGAGGGTGAGGTACCGCCCGCCCAGACGGTAAAGCTCACGCAATGTGTCGATCGACCCATTGAGCATGTGGCCGCCCTCGATCCCCATCAAGATCGCGATTTTGCCGGACTTCTTCGCCGTCTCAATGTCGACGGTGGACGTAGCAAGTAACAGCTCGTCGGGAAACCGCGCCACCTGAGTCCGAACCGTCTCGATGATCGCAAGTGCCTTAGCCAATGCCTCGGGCTCGGTATTACGAGTGGCACTTGTATAGACCGAGAAAAATACGCCGGTAACGCCACCCTTCCGCATTCGTGGGATATCGACTTGCGCGTAGTCGTGTTCAATCCCTAGGTCGTAGCCCTCCGCCTGCATCGGCATCGGAGTGTCGCAATGCAGGTCCAATACGTAAGACCGGGCGAGGACATCGCGTTCGACTGCTGCCTGCTCCGCGCTCGACTCAGTGGGTGCGCTTGAGCCGCAGCCGAGCGTGGTCACAGCAAGGCCGGCGGCCCATTCGCGTCGAGTCACTTCCATCCGGGCATTGTAGCGACCGAACGACGCACCTCCGCCGCTCTGCCCGTTAGGGCCCAATGAATAAATCTACGGGCCCGGCGGTTACGTTACGAATGCGAATTGACAAAGGCAGTGTCGGCGAGCCGGTTGGGGTATCAGCGCGAAGCTGAATATTGAACTGCGCCAACCCGACCAATCCGGGCGTAAGACCGGCAAACAACACCGTCGCCTCGTCATCCCCCAGCTCAGCGACCGCGGTACGCCGCAGCGTCGCGAAAGGCCCACCCGGCGACGCTGCGCCGGTCGCCGGCGCGTTGTCGAGCTCGCTAATTCCGGTCGCGTAGACGATCAGCACCTCGCCCGGCCGCGCGGGATTGTCGGGAGTCACAAGCGAATTGTCCGCATGGGTGATCACGGGGTCGCGCTCCTCGGGCACCCGGTTGTAGCCAAATATTCCGACCACGTTTGGCGCCAGATTCAATTGGCCAATCGAACCGGCCACGCCGTTGTGTTCGACTGAAATCGGCTGTGCGCCAGGCGTCGCTTCAAACGGAACTTGAAAATTGATCTGCCCCGCCGCGGCAAAGAACAAAGGTGCTTCAACCGCCCCGACCATAACCTTCGTTCCATCGAGTTCAACGGGTAGGGGCAGCGTCGATGCCTGCGTGCCCGATCCACCCATACCGCTACCGAAAATACTCCCGATCGCACCGGGTGACAACGTTCCGCCAAAGTCGGCCGCGTTCACGACTCCTCCGTCGGCGATCGAGGCAAACCCGTTGCCCGTGTCGAGATTGACTTGGATCGAGATTCCCGCGTAGTCCGAAAATCCTAAGAGGTTCAGAAAGTAATCACCCGCCTCGGCCATGAACCGAGCCGGCAGCTTACTGGCCGCGGCCTGCTCTGCCGCTGGAACTACAATTCGTTCGAAATTTCCATTGCGCAGGGAAAAATCGTCGTGAGTACAGGCAACCAGCACTGCAAACGAGGTCTGGCAAGCCGGTAAGCGGCCCCTGGCGACAAATAAATCCGCATCGCCCGTTCCTCCGCCCGTAGTCACGGTGAACGAGTCGACGCCGTCCGGGACAGAAAACTTGTAGAATGTCTCGCCGGTGGCCTCTCCAGCGAACGGTCCAGCCTGCTTGCCAGCCTCAATATCATTCGGCTGCGGGACAGACGCCGACAGCTTCACCGATTCGTAGCCTTCAGCGGCATTGACCAGAATTAGCCAAGGACCCGGCTCTGGCGCCGCAAATGTAAGAGTCTCAGTACTTCCGAAGCGTTGCGAGAGCCCAAAGTCTGTCGGGCCGAGCACAAGTATCTCCGCGTCGCCGTTGTCGCCTCTCAATTGAAACTACACTCCGACCGAACCAGCAGGAACGTTGAACGACGCCTGGCCAAAAGTACCGGTGCCGCCACTGATCTCAATCGCCCGGCCGTCGGTCAGCCGCGCGATCACGGGCAGCGTAAAACCGTGGACGACGCGCCCGCCTTTGCCATCTGTGATTTCAATAGCGACTCGGGGCGGTGTGAACTCGGTTACTAGCCATCGCACCAGCCCCGATTCGCTAACCGACATGCCGGGCGGTCCGCTGAGAATCTCATACGCAAGCGGGTCGCCGTCGGGATCACTCACACTGATTTGGTAGTTGAACGCCGAGAGGTATTCAACTTCGCCTAAATCTCTAGGGCCTACCCGAGGCGAGCGGTTAGCCCCGTCCGCGGGAGGGACATCGAAGGCAGCGTTGTAGCTGACGATTCCGGTGAATAGTCTGTCGTTGGTGCCCGTCGCCGAATACCCCAGCCCTCGTGCCGCGAAAATTTCCCAAAGCCGCGGGACGTCGATTACCGGCCCTTGGCCCTGCGACACCTCGCCCGGAGCAGTTGACCCGGCGGCGATAAGAATCGCGTCTCGCGCATCAGGCATCGACGGGGAACAAGGCGTGAGCGGAAGCGCGTTCATCACTAGCTGGTCCGCCGCCTCTTGGCCAAATTCGGTTCGGATGTCCCAGAGCAAAGCGCCCCAAACTTCTCCGTCGTTGTGAACCTCAAATTGTTCGTTCCCGAGATCCTGGAACGTCAGTGGACTATTTGCGTATCCGTATCGGCGGATGCCGGTTTCAGGCGAAGCCACGTACGATCCTTGAACCGGGTCGTTCGTGAGACTGCCGGAAAAATAGTCGGACCAGCCTTCTTCCAACGCCCCAGCGTGTACGCCATTCAAACAGCCGATTTCGTCCGGCCCGCCGACCGAGCGCTTGGCGACGGCGTGGGTGAACTCGTGGACAATGGGCTGCGCGTTGTACGAAAGGTCGAAAAACGTGTTCGGCTCGAAGCTTGCGGCGTCGCTGGGGAATAGCCCAACAGCGATCTCGATCGGCTGACCATCGGGTCGCGTAAGCGAAAACGCTCCGCCTCCCGCCTGCGACGCTCCGCGGACCGCATCGCCGCCCAAGCCGCCCCGCTCGAAGTTGTCGGTCTGAAAGTTGCCGGCGGACTCGTCAAATCCAAGCGCGTAGAAGTAGTCATGCGCCGAGTTGATTGTCCAGAACACATTCGTGACCGCTGCCGCCGCGAAGTCGAGAGGGCTCTGGTTGCTGGTCACATCACCAGCCGGAAAATCGAACACTCTCGTCTCGCTCGAGGCGCGTCCGTCTTGTAGGTTCTCCAGCATTTCGTCATCCGGTTCGCTGTCGTCGTTTCGATCGAGAAAGACGTCGGCGTTATTGCCCGTGGTGACGGTGGCATCCTCCGCGATCCAGCCATCAGGAAAGTCAACAAGCTCGCGATCGCCGTCCTTCGGCGATGTTCTCCAAATGCGGGCGCTTGCCATCCGGTCAGCCGTGCTCGCGCGATAGAGAAGCGAGCCATCCTCGGCAGAGAGCAGCAACTCGTATTCAGCGGTCTCCCCGGTACGCATGAATACGCGGTAAGCCAAACGGGCCGACACCGCGCTCTCGGGGAAAGCAACCAGCTGTACCGTCGTCGGGCTGCCGGGATAACTGGGGTTCGAGTAGTACCGCCACTCCGACGAGGGGCTCGCTTGGGCTTCTACCCGTTCTGGGATCTCGGCGCCTCCGTAACGAGCCGCGAGAATTACCGCCTCGGATTCCGGTAGGCTTTGTTGTCCGACAAGCCGCGTGGCCGCGACAAGCTCTCCCGCCAAAACCTCGACCACCGCTTGTTTGTCGTTCAATGCGACGGCGATGTCGCCACCCCAAACAGCGACACCGCCAATGACCTGCTTGAAACGGACCAGCGTCAATCCTCCAATACGCCGCGGTTTCGCCGCTCTGAGCACGACCTCGTCGGAACCGGCCACGGTGAACATCGCGCGATGTCGAGCCAAGAATTCACGCCCGGCTTCCTCGGCACTCGTCGCGGTAACCGAACCGAGGTCGCCAAAACGATTAAGCAGCACTCTCGGACGCCCGAAGCGGTTAAAGGATACGTTCAGATTGGCTGCGGACGTCCCAAAAGCCCGCCTTGCGTACGTTCGCGCGTTTGAGCGCTCGGGTTCCAGCGATGCGCTTGGGCCGGCAGACAGCCCGTAGGAATCCCGAATGTCAAACGGAGGAAGATCCAGAAGTTCCTTCTGGCCCAATAGTGGAATGGCGAGCAGAGCAAAAAGGAAGGTGAATCGACAGGTCATGCGTACAGCAAGTATCGCAAGGAGCAGCGGGCCGCTGAGACCAAACGAACTCACGACGGTTAGACGATCCGCCCAATCGGGGCGTCCGCTAGGTTCGCGAGAGCTACTTAGTACTCTCCCTATCGTCGTCTTCGAGTGCCGAAAGCTCCTCTTGGCATGGTACGCAATAGCGTGCCCATGAGATCGCCTCGAGCCGCTTGATCGCAATAAACTCTTCGCATTCCATGCAAGTGCCGTAGATGCGGTCCTTGATGCGCTGCAAGGCCTCGTCGATCTCGCGCAGGAACTTCACGTCAATGTTGTTGCGGTTCAGAAAGATCCACTCCTCGTGACTTTGGCCCACCATGTCTTCGAGATCGGTTTCTTGCTCACCTATTGAAAGCGCTTTGGCGGCTTTTGCCGAGGCCAGGTTCTCTCGTAACTCCACTGACTTGAGCTGTAAAATTTTCTTAAAGCGCTTCACTTGCGCATTCGTTAGTTTCGCTGCTTCTTTGACTGCCATAACCCACCTTCTTCTCTTCGATCTGCTGCTTCTCTCGCAGGTCGTCGAGTGTTTATCGTCGTAGCGGCCGAGGTTGATTAGACTCGCGGCCATACCGGATGAGGTTACATCCGAATGCCGCCGCCGAAAACCAAGCGGCAACACTAAGCCACGAGAAAAAACACCTGAACCGCCGCGCATGGTACTAGCGCGCTTCTGATCTGTTAACGAAGGGACGCAGCGGGATTGCCCCTGAATTACGGCGAGCCACCAACTGGCTCGCGCTACTAAAGCTGAACAAAGTATACGTATTTTGTTTTATGTTGGCAACCCCAATTGCGCGACACGTCAAGCCGCGCAATTCGGCCCCGTGTGCGAGCGGAAGCGGCTCAAGCAGCGATCCCACGGCGGCCTTCAAAACGAGGCACTGCGCCCGAGTGGATAATGATCCCATCAATTAGCGGCCGGGGGTACCATCATCCAGATGTCGCCGGTCGTTTCATTGAAAGGGAAGACCAGTCCTTGCGGGCCAACGCCAAGGGCGCGGTTGGGCGGAAGGATCAACTCCATCGAGCGGCCGAACCTCGGGAAGTGCTGCAACGGAACCGGCTCGCCAAGAGACCGCTTTGTCGACGGGTCGAGGCGCTGATACCAGATGTCGGTCGACCCGTCGCGGCTTGACAGAAAGTACAGGATCTCGCCGTTGGGGCTCCATGCGGCCTTATCGTCGACATCCCCGGGATGCTGGATTCGAACTTCCGGATTTTCGTCCAGGCGGGTAATCTGGATCCAGCGGGCCTCGGGTATCGAGCGTTGCCCTTCGAACGGCGCGACGAAGATTCTCGCCGCGCCGGCCTCGGGGGCCAAACTGAACGAAATCCAGCGCCCGTCAGGAGAAAACCGCGCGGTGTTGACTACATGCCCTTGCTTCGCAAGCAGCGAGACTTCCTCGCCGCTCTCAATGTCGAGCGCATAAACGGCGTAGTCGCGTCTCTTGCGGACGAGCAGGAGTTTATTGTCAGGCGACCAGGCAGTCGGTCGACTACAGTGCTCGCAAATCTTCTCTTCATGGCCACCCGACAAGGGTCGAGTGTAGACGCCTTCGGAGAGTCGCTCGTAGGCGACCAGCGAGCCGTCCGGCGAGATCACGGGGTAACGCTCAGTGCCGCTGCCTGGAGTAAGATTGGTCTTGCTGGAACCGTTTGGATCCGCGGTCCACACATCTTGGTTGCCCCACGAATTCGAGGTATAGACTACGGCTCCTGTTGTGATCGCGACGTCTGAGCTGATCGTTCGTGCGTATCCGCTGGTCAGTGGCTCGATCGCCTCACCCTCCGTGGGATCGTTCGGGTTGACGGCGAGCCTGTTGATGTTGAGTTGCGTGTCCGTGTGGGAGAACGCGATCGCGCCCGCCGCGGCCGAGAAACCGAATGGCTGAAGTCCCGCGCCCAGCGCGACCAGCTTCTTGGGGCCCGTCGCTTTCCAGGTGGATGTGGATATTGGTTGATGCCACAGGCCCCCTCTGAGTGCGAACAGCAGCCCGCCCCGATACAAACTCGGCCAGCCATGGAAGTATGGCGTTTCGCCGGGTGGGTAGACAGGCCAGGCTTCGCCGCCGTCAACGGCGCTGACCCATAAGTTGCGTTCGAGCTCGGGGGACCTGGCGACGAAAATCACATGACCGCCGTCCGGCGTCCAGTTGTGTCCGTTAAAGGTTTCAAACTCCGGCTGGAAGGCAACGGGAGAGGGGTTGTCGACAGAGCTAACAAAAAGCCGGCGATTGCGCTTGTACAGGATTTTCTGACCGTCCGGCGAAAAGACCGGAAACTCGCCTTTCGGAATCAGCAGGCTGGCTTTACCGCCCAGGGCCGAGATCAGATAGATGCCGCGGTTCTCGGGGTCGTTGCGGAAGAACACCATCTGAGTGCCATCGGCTGAGAAACTAGGGGCGTACTCGTCCGACGGGTGGTGAGTCAACTGGACGTGCCCTCCACCGTCGGCCTGCTGTAGCCAGATACTAAGGTCCGGCCCTTTGGCTCGATCCGAAGCGTAGGCGATAAACTTTCCATCCGGCGAGAGGGCCGGATGGATGCTGAGCCCGCCGTCGAAGGTGATCCGTTTGAGCTCGAACTCAGTTGGCGGCGGCGCGGCGCCAAAATGCCAAACCAGCGCCCCGACGCCGAGACCAACGAGCAGACAGGCTGCGACCACCTGAGACGTGCTGAAGCGACGCCCCGCAGGCAATGACGCAGTGCGGAGCGGCGACATTGCTGTGCTCGATGACAGCCTGCGAGAGCCGCTGTCGGAGCTGATGACCACTAATTTCCACAGGGCTCGGAGGTCTACGAGCAAATCGGTCGCTGACTGATAACGTTCTTCCGGTTGTTTCGCTAGGCACTTAAAGGTGATACGCTCGAGCTCCATCGGAACGTCCGAGCGCACCGCAGTGAGCGGGTCAGGCTCGGCGAACAACACAGATTGGGCTACGGCGTCGGATTCGCCGCGAAACGGTTTTCGTCCGGCAACCATTTCGTACAGCAGCGCGCCGGCCGCCCAGATGTCCGTTCGCGCGTCCGTGTCTTCGCCCTTAACTTGCTCCGGCGACATATAGTAGAGCGTGCCTGGCACGCGGCTAGCGCCGGTGAGCGTCGTTTGGCCTGACCATTGCGCTACGCCGAAGTCCAAGATTTTCAGCAGAGAGCTACGCGATCCGGTGGCTGCGGGCAAGACCATCACGTTCTCAGGCTTAATGTCGCGGTGAACGACTCCTTTTGTGTGAGCCGCCTCAAGGCCGGCGGCGATTTGGGCGGCGTAGTCGAGTGCCGTCGAGATACGTACAGGTCCCTCTTCGATCCGGGCGCGCAACGTCTTACCGTCGAGGAAGGGCATGGCGATGAAGAGCCCGAAATCACTCTCGGCAATCTCGAAAACGGTGCAAATATTGGGATGGTCAAGTGTCGCCGCCGCCTTGGCCTCGCGCAAGAATCTCCTCGAAAACGTCTCGTCTTGCGCTAAGTGTGGAGCGAGAAACTTTAACGCTACCGCGCGGCCGAGCCTCGTGTCTTCGGCGCGATAGACCGAGCCCATGCCGCCGCGGCCAAGCTCCCCCGCGATTTGATACTGATTGATCGTACGACCGACGAGAGTTTGCCGCACCCGGTTCGCAACTCCTTCATAGCTCAACTGCTCAACGATCGCCGCCCCCCCGGCGTCATGCGACAGCAACTCTTCGAGTTCGCGCCGGAGCTCGCCGTCATCGCCGCACTCGCGATTGAGAAACGCCGTCCGCTCTCCCGTCGCCAAGTCTGTCGCCTGTTGAAAGAGTTCCTTGAGACGGGCGTAAGTTTCGGGAGTCACTGAGTGCCTCCCAGGCGGCTTCTCAGCCACGCGCTGCACATTCGCCACTCGCGGCGTACCGTGCGCTCAGAAATATCTAGGACCTCGGTGGTCTCTTCGTTCGTGAGGCCGCCAAAGAAATGCAGCTCCACAATTCGCGCCTGGCGGGGGTCGAGTTGCGCAAGTTGACCGAGTGCCTCGTCAACAGCAAGAACATCTTCTTCGTTCCCCAGTGAATATACGCTGCGCTCTTCAATCGGTATTTTGCGTGCCCCAGCCCCTCGTTTATCAGTCCCTTTCGCACGGGCGTGATCGACCAAAATCTGCCTCATGGCACGCGCCCCCACTGCAAAGAAATGGTTGCGATCCTTCCAATCGACTCGAGTCTGGTCGACCAGCTTCAAATAAGCTTCGTGAACGACAGCGGTTGGCTGCAGCGTGTGATTGGAGGGTTGGCGACGGAAATGATTGCGCGCTAGTGCTCGGAACTCGTCGTAAACCAAGACGAATAGGCGATCCCAAGCCGAGGCGTCGCGCCCAGACGCTTCGTGCAGAAGCGACGTCACGTCTCCGCGAGTGGCAGGTGGCATCGTGAAGCCTGTAGCGCAGGGGTACGCGAGAATTCTAGCAAATCCTGGTGCGAAATTACGGCTGAATTTAGTCGCCTTCGTGGCCAGGTCGAAAGCGATTATAAAAAGTTTGTCCGGTTTTGGGCGGATTTCTCGTTTATCCGATTGAAGTCAAGACGCCTCAGCGTTCAGCAACACGTGGGGCCGGCCGGCCCAGCAAGATTCATGCATTTCTACCGACTCTTTATCGCTGCGAAGCATACGACGCAAAAGACCGGCGTGCGGCGCGCCCAAGAACCAGTGAAGGCCCTCGATGAGTGATCCGGCGACGGCCCTCGATGACCGGAACGAGCGAATCCAAGCGCAGAAGCTGCAAGCTCTAGGAGCGCTCGTAGCCGGCATAGCGCACGACTTCAACAACATTTTGACCGCGATAGTCGGATATTCACAACTCGCTCACGACGCGATGGCCGTCGACTCGCGTGAGCGCGCGGACCTCGGCCAAGTTCTGGTGGCGTCAGAGCGCGGCGTGCAGCTGATCGATCGCCTGCTTACTTTCACGCGACGCGGAGGCGACGACTCGGGAGCGGTACCGGTCGACGTGGC
The DNA here is from genome assembly GCA_965247305.1 of Bryobacterales bacterium. Classification (GTDB taxonomy): domain Bacteria; phylum Acidobacteriota; class Terriglobia; order Bryobacterales; family UBA6623; genus CATQHP01. The sequence goes on from OZ252030.1 coordinate 8,437,127, forward strand.
GTCGGAAGTTCGTGAGTGCCTCGATATTATGCGGGCGGCGATGCCGGCCACCGTGGAGCTGCGTAGCGAGATCGATCCAGACTGTGGGCGGACGCCGGTAGTCCCCGGGCAGGTGCAGCAGATCATCATGAATCTTTGCACCAACGCTAGCCAGGCAATGTCCTCCTCGGGCGGCGTGCTGGAAGTCAGCGCCACGGCCGTTGTGATCGATGGCGTCTCGAGCCATACGTCCGGCGAGCTGGCCTCCGGACGGTACGTCAAACTCGTTGTCACGGACTCAGGCCCTGGAATCGATCCGCATCTAGTCGGCCGCATCTTTGAGCCATTCTTTACCACCAAAAAGGCGACTGGGGGGTCGGGCATCGGTTTAGGAGTCGTCTCCGAGATCGTCGCAGAACTCGGCGGCGGGATCGACGTGGAAAGCCGTACTGGAGCGGGCGCAACTTTTGCCGTCTATCTTCCGAGGAGCTATGCCCTCGAATCACCCGGCGCGCACGAACCCGCCACACCCCAGCGCGCGAAAAGCAACCAACACGTGTTGGTAGTCGATGACGAATTGCCAATTACGAGTCTGGCGCGGCGCCAACTCGAAAATCTTGGCTACTGTGTCAGCACCACAGTGAGCGGACGCGAAGCCATGCGGATTCTGACCAACCAGAAGGACATTGCTTTGGTGCTGGCGGACATTACAATGCCCGACGTCACGGGACTCATGATCGCGGTCAAGCTGAGTGAGTCCAACCGCAGCCCGCCGGTTGTGCTGATGTCGGGCTACAAGCAAGCGGCGGTCGATCAGGTACGCCGCTCAGGGGCGGTTGGGTTCGTAAAAAAGCCATTCACACTCGTGGAACTCAGCGAGGCCGTCAGCAAGGCTTTGAACAAATCGACCGCGAACGGAACGAGTACGCCAACGGCACGGATCGCCGATACCGAGCCGTCGAGCCCCAAGACAAGGCCATAAGTCACCCTTCGCAACACACCGTGCCGCTAAAAAGATCTGGTGCCGGGGGGCGGATTTGAACCGCCGACCTACGGGTTATGAGTCCGTCGCTCTAACCAACTGAGCTACCCCGGCTGGGCTTGTTTTATCGTATCCGTTTCGCGCGATACAGTCCAAGCGCTACAGCGTCGGACCGATGCGCCACGTCACAAACTCACGATGTCCCATTCGCTCGCTGTATGTCTGTTTGCCCGATGCCACCTCAAGCAACAACTCGTACATGCGTTTGCCCAGCGCCGCCAGATCCTCTCCGCCATCGGCAACCGTGCCGGCATTTATGTCCATGTCTTCTTCCATGAACGAGGCCATCTGAGTATTTGACGCAATTTTGATCACTGGCGCCGTCGGGAATCCGAAGCAACTTCCGCGCCCTGTAGTGAACAAACAGATATTGCAGCCACCAGCCACCATGCCCGCCACGGACGGCGGATCGTAACCCGGGCTGTTCATAAATACGAATCCCGGCTCACTAATTCGCTCGGCGTAGTCATAGACAGCAGTCAAATTTGAAGTGCCGCCTTTGGCGACTGCTCCGAGTGATTTCTCGGCGATGTTCGTCAGGCCGCCCGCACGATTTCCGGGTGACGGATTGGCATTAAACGACGGCGCATCTTTGAAGCGCCCAACATAGTCGAAATACCAATCGAGCATATCGAGCAGGCGCTGGCCCACTTTCTGGTCAACAGAGCGCCGCGTCAGCAAATGCTCAGCGCCCCAGATTTCGGTCGTCTCGCCCAGGCAAGCTGTTCCGCCCTGCTTGACGATCAGGTCCGAGCAGTAGCCGACCCCGGGGTTGGAGGTAATCCCTGAAAACCCGTCGGAACCGCCGCATTCGAGCGAGACCGTCAATTTCGACGCCGGGCACGAGACGCGCTCAACCTTGCCGACTTCCTCTATCAACTCCCAAACGGCCTTGACGCTGTCGGCGATGACTCTGCGTGTGCCGCCGCTCTCTTGCAAAGTTAATCCACGGCGTGGGGCGCGGCCATTGCCGTTCGATTCAGGGCGCGTATAGTAACCGACTTGATTGACTTCGCAGCCTAGGCCGACTACAACCGCCGCGGCAACGTTTGGGTGGTCAGCCAGACCCTCAAGCGTACGCCGCAGCAAATTCGCGTCGTCGCCCTCGGCCTTGCCGCAGCCGTCCTCATGAGGCAGCGCCATCACGCCGTCGATTCCGGTGCCCTCGAACGACTCGTTCGCGAAGGCGTCAGCGATCTTCTGCGTCGCGAACGACGAGCAATTGCTGGCGCCAACAATCGCCACATAATTGCGAGTGCCGGCGCGCCCGTCGGAACGCGGGTAGCCCATGAAACTGCTTTTTTCGTGGACCGGAATGTCCGGCAGATCAGTCAGCGACGTCCCAAATTCGTATTTCCGGTCACCCACGTCAAAGAGCAAATTGTGGGTGTGAACCCATTCGCCGGGTGAAAGCGCCTTGCCCGCGCGACCGATATCTTCGCCGTATTTGAAGATCGTTTCGCCCGCGCCGACGTTCTTCACGGCCATCTTGTGGCCCGCGGCGATCGCTTGCGGAATCTTGATCAAAGTCCCCTCGAACTCAACCTCGGCGCTGGCCGGAATCGACACCCGCGCGACGACAACGTTGTCGTTCGGGTTCAGTCGAATAAATGGGTTTGCGGGGATATTTTTCGGGTCGAGATTGATGAGTTCAGGCATAGCTGGGGTCGGGACCTACAGCGTATCAGCCAGCACTCGCCCCACATCCAACAGAAGCGCAGTCTCTGGGGCCGTGAATTCGTGCTCGCGAACTGTCGCCACGCCCAACGCTCCCAGAGCGCGACCGTCTTTCATCATCGGAACGCAGATCGAGCCCCTGACGCCCGTCGACTTCGCCCCCGGCCGCGCATTTCCGCTGCTATCGGTCTGTAAGTTGCACATGTCGACCGGCTCTTGACGCTCGACTGCCAGTCCGGCGATGCCTTTCCCAACGGGGATGCGTTGGATAACCGGCAGTAGATGCGCCGGGATGCCGCCGGCGTGCGCTTGAAGATGCAGTAGCCCATCGTCACCAAGCTTGTGGATCGTGCCGGTATCGGCATTGAATTCGGCCAGCACGAGGCTCAGTGCAGTCGCCGCGTCGACCGATCGAATCTGGTCCAAGAGTGCGATGAGTCCAGTGTAGCCGCCGAGCCGCCCTCGCACTGACTAAGGCGTTTTCATCGAACGCATAGACCGCTTGCCCCACCATCAAGCCAATGAAATTCGGAGGCGCGCGCGTCAGCGAGTGCGGTGGCGAAAGGTTACCTGGGTGAGTTGATTCGGGTCCTGCTAAGGACTGATCAGCAGGACCCGACTCAACATATTCCAGAAATCTCCTGCGCCACCGCACTCGCTGACGCTCGCGTCTCCGATTCCAGCCCACGTTTCTAACCACGAAGCGGGCAACGGTTGGCGTACGGATGTGTACATTTGCAGCTCGTCGAGCACGCCTCCGCGCGCCAACCGTCGCCCGCCTCGTATTGACGCACCTCTCACGCACTTTCGCTCGCCACGTGGTGAGAAATGCGGGCTAGGGCAGTGGCCGGACCCAAATATTTCGAAACCGGATCGCAGTCTCTTCTACCTCTTCGTGAATGTGGTCTTGCAACAGAATCGGTCCGGGCTCGCAAACATCGCCGCCGAGCCCACCCGGCGTCGGTCCCTGCAATTCAAAGTGATCCTGGATCAGAACGCCGTTGTGAAGTAGCGTGATCGTTCCCGGATTCCTCAACCCCAACAGACCGCATTCGGGCGCATGAAAAATAATGTCGTAGCTCTGCCACTCGGTCGGTCGACGGCTCGCGTTCACAGCCGGAGCGGACTGCTGATAGATCGCGCCGGCCGAGCCGTCGGGATACGTCGGATTGTTGAACGAATCGAGCACCTGCACTTCATAGCGGCCTTGGATGTATACGCCGGAATTTCCCTTCGCCTGCGCCTTCGCCTTGGGCTGCGACGGAGTTGAGAATTCCAGGTGCAGTTGCATGCTGCCAAACTTGCGCGTGGTTAGAATGTTGCCGCTGCCAGTCTTGCCAACGATATTTCCATCCTCAACCACCCAGCTAGCCGGCGAACCACCTTGGTGGACCCAAGCTGAAAGGTCGCGGCCATCAAACAACACCAGCGCATCGGACGGCGCCTGACCCGGACCGCCCGGATCTATCACGCGCGGCTGCGGCGCATCCGCCGCGAACATCGATGCGATGCAAAATATCGCAAAACTGGCTAATCGAATCATCTCGTCTCCCAAGCGCAGGCCCCTCACCGCTCTAGATAAACGCTACAGAGCCATCCTCCCGATAACCCGTCGAACGGCTCCAAGGCCGTGGCGGGTAATACTGGAAAGCCTCCTCATTCAACTCCACGCCCCAGCCCGGCTTATTCGGAATATCTAAATAGCCGTCCCGCACCATCAGGGGTTCGCGCAATACATCCTTGTAAGCCCCGCTTGTGGGAGCGCGATACTCCAAGATCAAAAAGTTCGGCGTCGATGCGGCAAAGTGAACATTTACCGCCGTCGCCAGCGGACTCATCGGGTTGTGCGGCGCGACCATCATGTACTGCGCCTCGGCCATCGCCGCGATCTTCTTCATCTCGAGTATCCCGCCGCAAACGCAGATATCCGGCTGCACGATGTCGACGGCCTGAGTATTGATGATGTCGCGAAACTCGAACTTCGTAAAATTGCACTCACCACTGGCCAACGGGATATCCACGTGGTCGGCAAGTTTCTTCATGACCTCCGGATTTTCCGGGCGAATCGGTTCTTCTAGCCAGAACGGGTAGAAGGGCTCAATCTCCTTCGCGACACGAATCGCCCTCTGCACCTCAAAATATCGGGCATGAATATCAACCGCGATATCGACGTCGGGGCCGACGGCGGCACGCACCGCGCCGACCCGCTCACCGGCGATGCGGGTCACTTGGTTGTAGGGCATCTGGTTGTCGCCCGGATTATGTGGCGACATCTTCACAGCCGTGTAGCCGTGCTCGGCAATGAGTCGTTCGGCGTTCGCCGCCGCCTCATCCGCCGATGAGCCGCCAATGCTCTGATACGTCCTAACTTTCTTACGAACCCGCCCACCAAGCAGGGCCCATACCGGCAAGCCCGCCGCTTTTCCGGCGACATCCCAGAGTGCGTGTTCGATACCGCTGATCGCCGCGTTGACCACTGACCCACCCGGGAAGCGCGTGGTGTTGTACATCAAGTCCCACAAGAACTGGATGTTTCGCGGGTCCTGCCCCACCAGCCACAGCTTGTAGTCTTCGATGACCTTGACCGTGGCCTCGTCCGGACCAACGGAGTACGCCTCGCCGATACCCGTAATGCCCTGGTCCGTCTCGACTTTGACGTAGACCCAGTTCCGTCCACGCGACATGTAGTCGGAACCACCTTCGCCCGCCCGGGTCGTCCCTACCAAGAAAGTCTTGATGTCGGTGATCTTGATCGCCGGCTGGTCACCCATCGGCTCGGGAGCCTGCGGCATCGCCGCGACCGCGGCAGCCCCAAATCCAGCTTGTCCAATAAAAGCTCGTCGTTTCATCTCAAATCCTCTGACCAATGCCGCGCCCATTGTACCGGCATTCCGAGCCGCCGACGGAAAGCCGGCGTCGATGACCGGCGATGCTGATATTCAACTTTCCGTTGGAAGCTCGGCTCAGCCAACAAATCCGCGATAATTACGTAATCACCTTGTGTGGGAAATTCTTGTTCTCTTAGTGATTGGCGGCGTTGCCTGGCTACGGCTGCAATCGGTCGAGTCTGAGAACCGTAAACTCAGGCACGACCTGGCCGCCGTTCGGCTCGAAATTCACGCTCTTCGCCAGGCATTCCTGAAGCGAATTTCCGCCCTCGAGGAGGCCCGCGTCGGCGCGCCGCCGCAAGCGAGCGGCGAGGTCTCGCCACAGCCGGTGACGGTGGCTGAGCCACAACCAACGCATCCTTCCGAGCATGAGATCGCCGCTGTCAAAGAGGCCGTGCCGGTATCTCAATCGGTCGTCGAAACGTTGACGCCACCGCCGCCGGCCCCCGTCGCTCCGTTGCAAAGCCCACCTATCGCGGAACAGCCGAAGATACCGGTTCGAATCAACTGGGAACAGTGGGTCGGCGTACGCGGCGCGGCAGTCCTGGGCGCGGCGGTGCTCGGTCTAGCCGCTGTCCTTTTCATGCAGTATTCGATCGGGCGTGGCCTAATCTCCCCCGCGCTGCGCGTCGCGGTCGGCTTCATTACCGGAGCGCTTGCCATCGCCGCCTCCGAGTGGCTACGCAAGAAGAGCTACTCCACCCAAGCGGACGCGCTTGCCGGTGGCGGCGTGATTATTCTCTACGCGGCAACCTGGGCAGCGCGCATTCTCTACGGCTTTATCGGTAGTGGCACCGCGGGCGCCCTGATGGTTTTGATCACCGTTGTGTGCGGCTACCTCGCCTGGCAGCACCGCGCATTGAGTACAGCGCTGCTCGGCTTGCTAGGCGGCTTCGCGACGCCGCTACTACTTTCAACAGGGCAAGATCGCCCGATCACGCTATTTGCCTACTTGCTGATGCTCAACGTTGGCCTTTACGCACTCTCGAGAGCGCGCAACTGGCCGATTCTTTCAGCCTTGGCAATGCTAGCCACAGTTCTCTACCAGGCTGGTTGGATTTTCACCCGCATGGACGCCGACCGAAGCTGGCTGGGCTTGTGCGTCTTAGGAGTGTTTGCCGCCTTCTACTTTGCATCCGTGTGGGCTCAGGGCGAACAGCGCAGCAGCCCGATTGAAAAATGGGCGAGGGCGGCAGGCGTCGTTTCGCCATTCGGGTTCGCTGCTTACTTTGCCGCCTCGGTTGAACTGAGTCCGAACCTGTTCCCGCTAGCCGGCCTACTGGCGTTGCTCTCGCTCGCAACCGCATGGCTGGGTCGTGACAAGGACATGCAATTTCTTCCCGTCGTCGCTGCCGCGGCCGACGTCGGGATCGTGACGGCCTGGGTGAGTCAGACAACTCTCGACACTGGGCGCTCGTGGGAACTTGCCATCGCGATGATTCTGATCGCCGCTGCGTTCCATGCGCCTTGGGAGTGGTTTACACGCCGCGATCCCGCGGAAGACCATCCGTCATTTAGCGTTCCGGCACTCGCCAGCGCCGCCGGTTTCGCGCTGTTGCTCGCACCCACCTCGGGGTTCAATCCGGCGATGGGGTTCGTTGCCTGGCTCACGGCGCTGGCGGGATTGACCATGCTGCTGATTCGCCAGGACGCCTTGCGCAAGGGCATTCGGGGCGCCTGGGCGGCGTCGCTCGCAATTGGCGTTGGATTCGCGATTGCGATCAACTACCGGCCACCTCTCGGCCAGCCGCCGCGGTACTGGCTTTACCTGCTAGCCCTAATTTTCTCCGCCGCTCTGCTTTTACCCCCACGCTTCGAGCGAGACTCGGCCCGCAAGATCAGCCTTCTTCGAGCGGCGGTCCTCGCCCCGATCATGCTCGCGATTGGCATGTTCCCGTTGGCCGACGCGCTCTACGTGCCCGATCTTTTCTTCCTTGCCGTCGCCGCAATGTTGGGGCTGCTACTCGCTATCGCGGCCGAACAGCTGCGGCACGGAGGCGTGCTGACGCTGGCCGCGTTCTTGGTCGCGGTTCTCCACTGGCTATGGGCGATCGAAGCTGCGCGTGGCGCCCCAGCGGGCGCGGCGCTGGCGCTCATGTTTTCGAGCCTCTTGCTTTTCACAGCGTGGCCACTTGCTTTGCCCGGCCTGCGTGAAAACCGCTGGGCACTCCGCGCTTCGGCGCTCGCCGGACCCCTCTGGTTCGTCGCGCTCTACGGCCCGTACGAACGAGTCTTCGGCGACGCCTACCCTGTCTTTCTGCCGCTCGTGTTGGCGACGATAGCCGCGGCGGCCCTTGTTGTTTACCGCGGCTTGCCTTTAATCTCAGATGCGTCGAAGAAACATGCAACCGTCTGGTACGCTGCGGTCGCCCTCTCATTCATTGCGGTCGCGATCCCATTGCAATTTGAAAAAGAGTGGGTGCTGATCGGCTGGGCGATCCAAGGCGCGCTACTGATCCGCCTCTGGCAAAAATTAGACCATCCCGGCCTCAAGTACTTCGCCTTATCCCTGTTGGCGGTCGTAACCGGCTGGCTGCTGCTCCCCGATGCCTGGGCCTTCCATTCGCGTTCGGGCCAGCCGATTTTGAACTGGTTGATGTACACCTATCTCGTTCCCGCGGCCGCGTTGATTGCGTCCGCGATCTCTCTACGCGCCTTCGAGGTCAAACGCGCCACGGGCTGGGAGGCCCCGTTCTATCGAGGCGGCCAACCGATCGGGGCCGGCGCCTGCGGTTTCGGTGGCATCGTTGTCATATTCGTCTGGATCAATCTGACGGTCCTCGACGTATTCTCCACGGGACGCGAAATCGACTTCGGCTTCGAGCGCATGGCCGCCCGCGACCTGACGCTTTCATTAGCCTGGGCGCTTTTTGCCCTGACACTGCTCGCAGTCGGATTCCGAACACAAATCCAAGCGCTCCGCTGGGTCAGCTTGGCCTTCCGGCTGGTCACAATCGGGAAAGTATTCCTCTATGAGCTCGGCGAACTCGAAGATCTCTACCGCGTAGCCTCGCTGGTCGGCCTCGCACTCTCACTTATCCTGGTTTCGCTGGCGTACCAAAGGTTCGTTTTCGGCCAAACGCGTGATTGACGCCGCGCCGGCAGGCTGTTACGCTCCGAACGGTGGGCAACCACCGGAGCGGTGGATATGCACCGACGCTCAAGATTTATATGATTCATCACGACGTTGAAAATAAACGAGTTAACAGCGAGTTAACATTTGGAGCGCGGCGTGCATCTAACTAACCGGCGACGCTTCGCCGGGAGGAACGCAATGACATTCGCAACGAAACAACTGACAGGCTCAATTTTCGCGCTGGCCGTTGCAGTGATCGCGGCGATTGTAATTCTCCCGCTACCCGTCGCGGCGCAGTCGGCGGACAGCGGGCCCGCGCTTGGTGTCGCAAGGGTTAGTCTCGTGAACGGCGAAGTCACGTCTAAACGCGGCGATTCGGGCGATTGGGTTGCCGCTCGCATCAACCAGGCGGTTGTCGAAGGCGACTCGGTTATGACCGGACCCGGCTCGCGCGCCGAAGTCCAACTCGACCACGGCAACTTGGTCCGCCTCAACAGCAATAGCGAAATCGAATTTAGCTCGCTAGGAAATCGCAAATTTCAGATCCGCGTCATAAAAGGCTCAATCGGATACAGCGAGCTGCGCGGCAGCGACGCCGACGTCGATATCGAGACTCCTCACGTTGCGCTACGGCCAATGAAAAACGGCCGCTACCGCGTCGAGTTGGGTCCGGCCGAGACCGTTGTCACGGTTCGCAAGGGCGAGGCGGAAATTGCATCGGTCAACGGAGCCGAAACGCTTCGAAGCGGTCGGATGATGATCGTCCGTGAGGGAGCCGAAGGGCCTGAGTTCCGCGTCTCGAGCGCGGACCCCAAAGACGACTGGGATCGCTGGGCCGAGTCCCGCGACAATCGCCTCAGCAAGTCGAAATCATACAAGTACGTCAGCCGCGACATCTACGGTGCTGAGTCGCTCGATGATCACGGTGATTGGCGGTATGTCTCCGGCTACGGCAACTCTTGGTTCCCTCGGACGTCGGCCGGATGGGCTCCATACCGCCAAGGCCGCTGGTCATGGATCGACTACTACGGCTGGAATTGGGTCGGCGCCGAGCCGTGGGGCTGGGCCCCGTACCACTGGGGACGTTGGTACCACCACGCCAGCTATGGCTGGGGCTGGTATCCCGGCTCGATGTATCGCCGCCACTACTGGCGCCCCGCGCTAGTCAGCTTCTTCGGCTACAACAGCTACTCCGGATTTAACTTCGGCCTGGGCCTGGGCTTTGGAAACATCGGCTGGTGCCCACTCGGACCCGGCGAAATTTACAACCCTTGGTACGGCGGCGGCTACTACGGCGGCGGTCGGCGCAACCAAACGATCGTAGTCGACAACAGCGTCAATATCTATAACAACTACCGCAATGCACGGGCTCCAAACGGCGTGACCGTGGTCGACGCCCAGGGCTTCTCCCAAGGCCTGGTGAACAACCCTCGCTCGCTGCGTGGCGCAGAGCTAGCGCGTGCAACATCGATCAGAGGGCAGATCCCCGTCGTGCCCGCTCGCAGCGCGCAAGGCCGGATCGTGCGCGCTTCGACCGCCTCAGCCGGGGGCGTGCGGACGGCCGCGGCCGGTTCATCGACCCGATCTCTTCGCAACGGCACAGCTCGGATTCCATTCGATCGGCAACGGACCCAGCTCGAAACCTCGGTTCGCACATTCCGCGGCAGCACTGCAGGTCGCACGACGACCGCTACGACGGGCCGAGCCGGGACTACAAACTCTCGCGGCGTTAGTTCACGCTCTGGGGCGCAGGCTAGGGGGACGGCGGCCACCGCCGGCACCCGTTCGGGAACGGTGGCCACTAGCCGGTCGGGTACGAGAACGGCCGCACGGACGATCACCCCGACTGGCACAACTCCTTCCACGCAATCCACATCGCGAAATTCCGGCTGGCGCCAAGTCGGCAGCACATCGACTAACACTCGCGGGGGCACCGTCCGCAGTACCACGACGCCACGCTCCGGGCGGGCGCAGGCAAACGCCGGTACCTGGTCGCGCTTCGGCGGCCGAGCAACACCATCGGGCGCACGCTCCGCCGGCACGCGGACCACGTCGTCCCGCACCTCGAGGGCTGGTTCCACTGGCGGCCAATCTGCAATCACCCCGGGCGGCCAAGGCCGCCTAGGCAATCCACGGACCGGTAGCTCCGCGCGACGCCCAACCTTCACCCCCAGGACCCAATCACGGGCTACTATCGATCGCGGCTCGAGCGCCGGACGCTCGAGGACAGCGACCTCGTCCGCTACTCGGGGTAGCGCAGGTCCACGCAGCCGCTCCAACACGAGCGTCTTTACGCCGCGTAGCCGGTCTCGTGTGGGCACCTCGTCGTCAGCGTCCCGCAGCCGCTCCCGTACACCGAACGTACCGCGCAGTTCCGGATCGCAGAGTCGCTCTCGGAGCGTCTATACGCCGCGCACGCGCTCGGCACCATCTGGCAGTCGCGGTGGTTTCGGAGGCGGCTTCCCGTCGACAAGATCATCATCACCCTCGCGTAGTTCGTCCGGCGGAGGCTCGGTCGGCGTAAGATCGGCGCCCTCGCGCGCTCCATCCGCCGCACCGCGATCCAGCGGCGGTTCGACTCCCTCATCCGGCGGCGGCGCTCGCTCACGAGGCGGTCGCTAAGTCGGACCAGGAAACTCCGCGACTTCAGCCCGGGCTCTCGGCGGCGCTTCCACCCGGCATCGGTGCCGGTCTGCTTTCCCCAGGCTGAAGCCGCGGAGTTTCCTGCCACACCGCCACGTGCCTTGTGCGAATGGCCGCCCAAGCTAGTCGTCACTGCAACTTGAAATTCACATCGATTCGAGTGACCACTTCCACCGGCTCGCCGTTAAGAAGCGTCGGCGCGTAGCGCCACTGCTTTATCGCGTTGAGCGCCGCTTTGACCAATAAGGGGTGGCCACTTAGCACCTGAACCGACCGCATCGTTCCGTCTTTCGCAATCACCGCGTCAATCTTTACGATTCCTGTGATGCGAGCCTGACGCGCCAACTGCGGATAGGGCGGCGCTACTCGACGAATCAGCTTGGCAGCCTGAATTTTTGTATGTACTCGAACCGGTCGATCCAAGCGAGCCCGCGCTTTCTCCACAACCGGCTCCGGTTTTGGTCTCGGCGGCGGAGCCGAATAGGTTCGCGAAATGATACTTTCGATGACACCATCTTTGAAACCCGAGGGTGTGCCGATTGAGCTATCGAGTCCAACGACGCCGCTCAATCGCTCCGGCGGATCGATAATCTCTTTGGCCTGATCGGGCATCGCCGTGGGCGCAATCAGCCTATCGTCGAAAACCTCGGCCGGCGCAGCCACGGCAGCTACTTGCGTCAACGCTGGAGGAGCCGGCGGCGGAGGCGCGGGTGGGGCCAACAAGAAACTTACAAACCGCTGAGCCGGCAACTCCGGCGAACTCAGCAACGGAACAAGAATCAGCAGACAAACAAGCGTCGTCTGCGAAAGAATCGAGACCAAGAACGAAAGTGGTTTACGAGCATCGTCACCCGCACCCACAAAAGTACTCTGAAACATTGCCGCCTCCTCTAATTCAATTGAACAGTTGAAAACGGCAGCCGGCTGCTTTCGGTTAGCGTCGTTCTTTAAGACACCGCCAGCGAAGAGTTTGTTGCAACCCGAAGCCCTGTTTCACGAATAGATGTTGGCTCTACACGTTGATTCACTCGCGGCAGCACGAGCCGAACAAATGTTCCATACACCCCATTCCGACTGAGGCGCGGACGGCAGTCCGCGCTTTCAGAACTGCGATAAGAAGCGTGGAATTCCGTCCCCGCCTTGTTGATCCGGTTTGAGGTCGTCGCTTGCTTACGGACGGATTTGGGGCTTAAGGAGAGCAACAGGGTAAAACGATACGCTGGGCGAAAGGTCCGAAAACCCACTCGCATCATGGGCGGCGGTCAGTAACAATAGAGAGAAGCGTGAAATACGGAATCACATTGGCACTGCTCTTATCGTTGTGCGATCTGGCGCTAGCTGATCGCGCGGCGGAGGATCTTCTCGAACGTGTTGGTGAAGTCTACGGTGGCGCTAAGAGCTATCATTTTCTGGCTCGCGAGCAGACCGTTACTAAGGGCGAAGGTGCCGAAAAATCGACCCGTCTAGTAGCGATGACGGCACGTGACGCCCAGGGCCGCACGCGAGTCGAATTCGACGATCGAGTTAACGGTGGAGCCGCGATCGACGACGGAGTCAATCGCTGGATCTACGTCCCGTCGATGAAAAAGTACGCCAAACTGCCGTCAACGGGCGATTCAAATCCCGCCGTCCCGGGTCTCAACTTTGAAGCCATTTCGAAACGATTCATAGGCCGCTACGCGATCATCGGCGAGCGGGTCATTCAGGCAAATATCAATGGCACCGAGCCACAATCCGTCAACGACGAAACTGTAGACTGCGTGCTCGTCGACGTCGAATATAGCCCTCCTCCGGGCCTTCGCGACGGAGAGATCAAGCGCCGGTTCTGGATCGACCGCCGGTCGCTGGTGATCGTGCGCGAGCACTCCGTAGCCAGCATGGGGGGGCAGCGCGCCGACGGACGCGTCGAAGTCACACAAGACATTTTTTTCGATATCGCCCACGCCGGCAAGCCGGTTTCACGAGAAGTATTTCAATTTGTTCCGCCCAAAGATGCGCAGATGGTCGAGTCGTTCAGCGCAGCGAACGACCAGCTTAGCGGAGGCTCTTCAGAGCCCGCGCCCGACTTTACGCTGACGGACTTCGATGGCAATTCCGTGCAACTTTCGGCGCTACGCGGCAAGGTTGTCCTGCTAGATTTCTGGGCAACTTGGTGTGGACCGTGCCGCTACGACATGCCTTTCGTGCAGCAACTTTACGAGGAGCTGAAACCGCAAGGGCTTGAAGTATTCGGCGTGAATGCCGAGGGCAACAACAAGGCCGTCAGCTATCTCAACCAGTTCGGTTACACATTCCCGACTCTGATCGACCGCTCGATGGACGTTGCTCGGCTCTACAACATCAGTGCCATCCCAACCTTCATCGTCATCGACCGACAAGGCAGGCTCGCGAGCTACATGAAGGGCACGCGCAGCATCGACCAACTGCGCCTGGCGATCATGAAGGCCGGTTTGTAGTCGAGCGCGCCTCGTCGATCCGATTCCGCCCTTCCTTGACGTTTGAAATTCTCATGTCAACGCCCCGCCCCAACAACTACATACTCGTCATTCTTGACAGTTGCCGCTACGATTCGTTCGTCACGGCTAGTCCAAAGACGATCAGAAGACTAGGTGAGGTCGAGCAACGATGGTCCTACGCGTCATGGACCGCGCCGTCGCATTTCAACCTATTGATGGGGCTGCTACCGCATCAGAGCCCGCCCCAGGTTTACGCGTCGGAGTACTACAAGAAAGACTTCTTCCAATTCAACGAGCGTCTGGGTGCGGAAAACATCGAGTTTAAGTCGCTCGTGCCACAGCTCTACTTCCCGACGTTTTTGCAGCAGAAACTCGGGTACCGAACCCATGCGATGGTCTCTTTGCCGGTTCTAAACCCCAAGACGATCCTCAACACTGGTTTCGACACGTTTCGCTTAATGCCGCGCCACAACGACATGCGGGCCATGCTGAAGGAAATGCGGTTTCCAGAAGACAAGCCGTCGTTTTACATCCTCAACGTAGGCGAAACGCACTACCCCTACGCGCTGCCCGACGAACCACCAGATGAGTGGCCGCGCGTCAGCGGAGTTCACGGCGTCTTCAAGCATCTCGACGATCAAATTGTCGGTGGAAAACTTATTCCTGGTACTGAAAAGTTCTTCGACCAATCGAAGCTTGACATGCTGCGTGACCGGCAAGTGAAGGCGATTCAGTACATCGACCAAGTGATCGAAGAGCTCTTCGACCTAGTGCCGGAAAATACCTATATAACGATCACCGCCGACCATGGCGAACTATTCGGCGAAGACGGGTACTTTGGGCACGGACCGATTCAGCACAACAAGGTATTTGAAGTGCCGTTCGTCGAGGGAAAAATTCGATAAATCGGATGCTCGGGGCTGCTTTACAGCGGCAAAATCTCTTCCCGTAACGGATCGAATTTGAGCCGGCGCTTCTGCAAGTACGCTAGATTGCCCAAGTGCGACGCCTGCGCCGAGCGGTGGCCAATCCAGACATCACCATTGGGCTTCTTGCGGCTCTTCACGCAGTCGATGAAGTTGTCGACATGATCTTGCGTCATGTTTCCAATGAAAGGCTGCACGACGGGCGGCTCGTTCGGATCTTCGGTATACCATTCATAGCGCTGACGGGTGATGTTCAAGCGGCCCTTGGTGCCGACAACTTCGACGCCCGCGCCGCGCAGTCCCGGCGCTAGAGTGGCCTCGAACGTCGCCGTCCACTCGTCGGGATAATCCAGCAGGCAGTTGATCGTGTCCGGCGCCGTGCGGCCGTCCTTATAGTGATAAATTCCACCCGACGCAACCGCCGCGACAGGGTTGTCTTGCTCCATGAACATGTGCACAACGTCGATCCAGTGCGTGAATAAGTCAGTGATCTGTCCGCCTCCATACTCGAGGTAGGCGCGGAAGTTGAAATACTGTTTGGGGTCGTAGTCGCGCCACTTGACCGGGCCCAGGAAGCGTCCCCAATCGAGATTCGAAGGCTGCTCCTTGTACTGCTCGGGGAACGGTCGCAGGTGCGCGCCGTTGCCATACCACCACGTGCGCGCAACAGTGACCTTGCCGATGGCACCGGTGTCGAAATACTTTTCCTTGGCCATCAAGTAGTGCGTGCCCGAACGCTGCTGCATGCCAACCTGGCAGACTCTGTCATTTAGCCGAACGGCTTTGACAATTTCGGGACCTTCCTCAATTCGCAAAGTTAAGGGCTTTTCGCAGTAGATGTCTTTGCCTGCGTTGGCTGCGTCAATCACGATACCGGCGTGCCAATGGTCCGGAGTTGCGACATACACTGCGTCGACGTCTTTCGATTCGAGCAGGTCCTCGTGATATTTATAGCCCTTGGCGTTAGGAGCAATTTCCGCGGCCTCGTCGATACGCGCGCTAAAAACGTCGCAAAGCGCGGTCGGATTGACATTCGCGTTTTGTACGAAGTTGCGGAAAACCGAGCGCCCGCGGCCACCGCAACCAATCAAGCCCATGTTGATTTTCTCGTTCGCCCCATAGATACGGGCGTAAGACGCGGCCGTAAATGCGGCTGCGGAGCGGAACAAATCGCGGCGGTGCAAGTTCTTAGACATCGGCACGATCTTAGCATGTTGCCGGTCGTTAGAAAGAACGGACAAACGCCGTTATGCAGCCGAAATTGGTTGGTAGAGCACCCGTTGGTGAGGCTCCCGCTCCGAGGCTCGCGGGCCGCCAACGGTTCAGACGAGATCGGGAAACGATCGCTTCAATTTATAGAAACACGCGAATCCGACGACGAATACGATGGCGCTACCCAGCGTCAGCCATCCCAGCGGTTGCCAGGCCGGAGCTGATGCCTCGAGCAAGATATCGCGGTAGCCGCGCACAAGCACGAAAATCGGGTTGAGCTGATACAGCCAGAGCAAATTAGGCGGCAGCGAGCCTTCCCCATAACAAATCGGCGTGATGAAGAACCAAACGGTCAACGCAAAACCGAGTATTTGGCCCAGGTCGCGAAAGATCACTCCAAGTCCGGCAAAGAACCAGCAAAGTCCCATCGTCAGCAGGATCTGAGGCGCCAACAGAACCGGCAGATATAGCGTTGTAAGGGGAGGCGATTCGCCGAACGCCAGCATGCCGAGCAGAAAGATCAAAACTCCGAAGAACTGCGAAAACAGTCCTGCAAACACTAGGTTGACTGGCAAAATCTCGACCGGAAACACAAGCTTCTTGACGAACATCGCATGCTCGAGCACGATGCCGGCCGAGCGGCCAACAGCCTCGCTGAACGCCAGCCAAGGCAGCATTCCGGCGAGAAAATACAGCGTGAAGTTGCTCGGGCGGCCATCTTCGACGAAGCGCGCCCGCAGTACGAACCCGAAAACAAACCAGTACGTCAACATCATCAATAGCGGATGGATGATGGTCCAAAACAGTCCGCCGTACGAGCCTCGGTAGCGGCCAACAATGTCGCGGCGCACGAGTGAGCGAATCAGCGACCGGTGCTCGACGATTGTTGCGACGGGATAAGCGAACGCTCGGCCGATGCTTCGGAACAATCGCATCCAAGCAAGCCTTCGAAGGCTCGACAATCGAGTCGAGCGGACAACTGCACCAGAGTCAGTGACGTCGACCGCAGCCAATAAGAACACGTTGCCGCGCTCAAACATCCAGGTCGAACCTTCGCGAATTGGCGACACGTAGGCGAGATACGCACCCTCGAAGGGCGGCAAGTCGATTTCTATATCGACATCAAGTTGGCCACCCGCGGGAATGTCCATCTCAAGGCGCTGGCGCGGACCTTCAGCGATCAGCAATTCGGTCGACGCATCGTAGATCTGGAAGCTGAGTGTGTCGCCCGCGCTTGTGGTCCAGGCCTCACCTGTTTGGTTCGGAATCGATCCGCGAACCCGGATCACGCGGTGCCTCCCAGGTACAGCGATGCAGGGTAGCGCTCGCGCACTGGACCCGACTTGCGGCCGACCGCGAAGATTGCATCCTCCCGCCACTGTTCTGGAAGGTCGTAGCGCTTCATGACGTGCTTAACCCACTCGTACTCGGCCGTTCGTCGCGCCAGGTAGGGCCCGGTTTCGAGATGGACAACCTCGAAGCCGGCCGATTCAAACAAATGCTGCACATCGCGAGGCGCGAACTCGCGGGCATGGCGCGGGTCGACAACGCCGTCGTTGTCGGGTTTGACGTATTGATGAAAGAATCCTGGATGGTAGTTGAGCAGTATGGCGGCGACCGCGCGATAGCTGCAGACGTTTGGCGTCGAGAGTACGAAGTGGCCGCCGGGCCGGACGATCCGATTTACCTCCGACATGAGGTGCATGGGGTCGTCGTATAGATGCTCAATGAGCTCGCAGCAGAGCACTGTCGCGAACTCGCTCTCTTTGTACGGATAGGTGTCGCGTTCGGCGTTGAACAGGTCAACTTCGCAACTGAAGCGATCGCCCGACGCGTTGGTGACCTCCCTGGTGTCCGTTCGCCCAAGCTGCCCCAGGTAGCTCCCGCGCACCTCGCCGTAGCCTAGTTTTGACTTCAGAGCCGGCGTAACGTGCATGTAGGCGCCCATTTCCAGTACGCAGTCGTCCGGCGAGCCACGGGGAGTGATTTCGAGAGTTCGTACCAGCCGAGTTAGATGACTCTCCACATAGATCGCGTCGTCATCGCGGTTAAAACACCAAGAGCGGATGTAGTCGGCGAGCTGTTCGTTCTCGGTGGCAGCGACTGAGACGTCTGGTTTCGGTGCAGACTGCGGCAGAGCTCCTGTTGCCTCGAGATTCGATGAGGTCTCAGTGTCCCCGCCGTCGAATAACCCGTCGTTTGAGCGGCGCGCGTTAGCAAGCGGTTTCCGCGAGTGAATTAATCTCTTCGACGAAACCGCTTGCTCAATCGCCTGGCTCAAATCTTCAGCCTTCTCTGGTCTTTCGGGCTCTTCGTCCCCCACCCGGTTTTCGTCGGCTATCCAGTCGCCAAACTGTTTCGCTACGTTGGGCCAGTTGCATTCGGTTGCTACGTAGTCGCGCGCCTGAGCGCCAAGCGCTTGTGCTATGTCCGGTCTCGTCACAAGTAGGTTCAGATACTCGGTCAGCAGATCGACCTCGGCCCCGTCGGGAGGCACCTTGAGGCAAGTACCTTCGGGCAAATCGCCAAAAGCGCCGACGTCGGAAACGATCACCGCGCGCCCTAACCCCAGAGCTCGCAACAACGTGCCGGAAGTTTCGCCAACCGTCGGGTAACGAAGATTCAGACAAACATCCACCGCGCCGATATACTGCTCGAACTCCTCGATCGGAACGTAGCCCAGCACGCGCACATGCTGCGTCAGGCCCATCCGGTCGATCATCGCTCGGACCGGAAATTCCTCGTGTTCCTCGCCAACGAGAATCATACGAACCCGCGGGTCGAGGCGGACGACGCGCTGCATAGCGCGAAGAGATTCCTTAATCCGCTTGTACGGCTTGAGAAAACCGAAAATTCCGATCAGCGGTGTCTCCGGTTCCACGCCGAGTTTAGTGCGATAAAGGTTGCGGTTGACCTCCGGAATCCAGGCTCCATGAGGAATCCGTTTCAGCGGATGAGTGCAGCCGGTCTGGCGGACTTGTCGCGCCATGAAATTGCTGTGAACGATCGTCGCCTTCCCCGATTCGATCACGCGCCGATTCATGGCGACGTTGTCGTAGTCAGGTCCGACCTCAAGCCTCCGCGCACGTGCCGCATAGGGCAGCGCCGAGGGGCCGGCATCATACTCGACCTCTCGAATGTATCCATCCCAGTCGCCACGCGTGATCGTCGCAGCGGCTACCAGGTGATGCAGGTTGTATTCGTGGAGCAGGTTAATGCCCGGATGTCTTAGCGCCGTATCGTAAACGTATACGTGATGCGGGTTGTTTCCGAATTGGTACAGCGTCTCGTCAAAATCATCGGGCCTGTAGTCGCCATAGTCACGAATCGAGATCTGAGGCGCCTCCGGGAACCCCTCCGCCTCGTAGCTCCTATCGATGAAGACCGTCACATCCAAGTGACGCGCCAGATGCGGCAGCAAGGTCTGCGAATAGTCCGCAATCCCTGATCTTGCCGGTTTGACCGGCGTAAATACAGCGAGCTTCATTGACGGTGTGGTCCCCACTCGCCGCGCTAGGGCGAGCCGGCGAAAAGCTGCCTACTCAAGCAACTTTAGCGAGAAAGTACCTACGTCGAAGGGAACGCGCACAAGCAGAGGGGTGCGCGACGCATCTTTGGCAAAATAAATCTCAAAACTATTCTGTGATTTCGGTCCGCTGATGTCTACCAGTATCTTGTCGGCTTCTAGATTGCCGCGGGCCGTCGACAACTTGAGCGTCTCAGCGAACGTCAAGCTTACGAGATAACCCGCGCCATAATAGAGATCATCAGGCGGCGGGATGCGGCCCATCGCCAGACTCTGGCGCAGAAAGTACAAAAACGCAAGAGCATCCTTAGCGCATGGCGGCACTTCCGCCGTGCTGCTGCCTCCGGGCCCGGCCGCCGTCATAGTCGTGCGTGTCACCGTGTTTTCGGCTTGGTCGAAAACGAGCGTTTCGTTGGTTCTTTTCTTGCCGTGACGGGTATCTTTTTCAAATTCCTGCGAGCAGAGTTCGAGGTCGGTAAGGGAACGATAGGAATCGCTGATCTCGATCGTGGGCAGGCTCGCGCTGAGCGAGAGTTCGAACTCCCAACCATTTGCACCGGTTTGCGCCAGAAATTCAGCCTCACCGAGGCCTAGGCCGCTTGGCCAGGCAACTTCGTATCTCAAGCGCTCGCCATTCTGAAACGGCAGGATTTCGCCGTTGGCCGCGAACGCCGTAACTAAAACCACGAAAAACCGTAGAAAATTCACCGCGTGACCAGCTCGCGCTCCCTCTGGAGCTGTTGCTTCTTCTCAGCAACTTGATAATACGTATCGAGCGTCTTTGATGCGGTGTCCCGCCAGTTGAAATGTTTTGCCCGCTGCAAACTTTTTTTCGACATGCGTTCAGAAAGCTCCGCGTCTAAGAGCAAATCGCGAATCGCACGCATCTGATCTTCGACGGAATCGGGGCGGAAAAGTAGGGCCGCGCCATCCACAACTTCAGGCAGCGCTGTCGCATCGGAACAAACTACCGGGCGTCCACAGGCCATGGCCTCGATCGCCGGCAACCCAAAGCCCTCATACCAAGATGGAAATACGAAAACGTCAGCCGCGTTATAGAGCGACGGCAGCAAATCTTCTTCCACGAACTCAGTGACGACGATCCGGTCCTCAACGCCCGAGCGTCGAATCTCGGCCAGTACTTGAGGCGAGAACCAGGTATGTTTCCCCGCCAAAACTAGATGATGCTTCAGAGCGGGATGGTTCCGAACAAGTTGCCCAAACGCGCGTATGAGGCTAATTTGATTCTTGCGAGGATGCAGATCGCCGACATGCAAAATGTACGGTTTGTCGATGCCCAGCGCCTGGTGAACCTTAAACATCGAAGTCTCTCGTTTGAGCGGCCGAAACTGCTCTTGAGGGCCATTCGGCGTAACCACGATGTCGGCCGGGTCGAGGCCGTAGACTTTGGCGATTCGCTGCCGCGAGAACTCGCTGACGGTGATTACCTGTTTGGCGAAGTTCAGCGTGTGTCGTGTGGAAAGCCGCAACTGATTAGCGCGAAACTTTGAAAAATACTCAGGGTGCTCGAGATAGCTAACGTCGTGCACGGTGACAACGACAGGTACTGGGCAAAACAGCGGCGCTGTGTATTGCACGTGTAGCAGGTCGGTAGGATTCTTCCTCAGTTCCATACTGAGATCCGCGCCCAGCCGAACGAACGGGTTGCGGGAAATGTATCTTCGGCCAAAGCCTTCTGGCAGCCACGCTTCGGCATCTGGCGTCGCGATGTAGGCCGTGAATTCAGCGGACTGGTCCAGGGCCGGGTACTCGTGGATCAGGCTGCGAACGTAGACCTCGTTGCCCGTTAAGCGCTGGCCAATGGCATGCGCGTCAATTCCTACTCTTAGGGGGTCCAGCGCCATCGTCAATCGGCCCCTTTCCGTCGTAAGTCGGGCCATATCTCAGCAAAATGTTGGTCCAATGTCATCCAGGCTGCGGGCCATGAACAATGCTGCTCAAATGTCGCCCGCCCATTGCGGCCAAGGCGTACAGCGGCATCACGGTTCTTAAGCAATTCAAGAACCGCTTTGACCCACCCGGCTGGGCTACCAGCGATCTTCAAGTTTTCTCCGTCTCGCGCGGGTAAACCTTCGGCCCCTATAGGCGTGGAGACCACCGCGCAAGAAGCGGCCCACGCTTCTATAATTTTAACCCGAGTTCCGCTGCCCGCCAATAGCGGCACCACCACTATTTTCGACTTTGCCAGCTCTTCGACCGCATTTTCCACTGGCCCGGTGACGTGAATGTCATGATCGTCACGTGCCCAGGCGCGGATACGGTCGGCATTCTTTCCGATAACGCGCCAAGTCAACGATGGATACTCCTGCTTGAGAATCGGCCAAACGGCCTTCCGGAAGTAGTTGAGCGCTTGGACGTTGGGGTGGTATTCGAGGTTTCCGGAGAACGCGATGGAGTCCGGCTGAGCAACTTCATCTGTCGATCTAGTTGGATCTTCAACGAATGGAATCGTGTTGGGTATCACTGCCGTCTTCGCGTTACGGTCTAGCGTCAGGACTCGTTCTTGGTCGTCCTCGGACGAAACGAGGATCAGATCGAATTTTGGAAAGTAATTACGCTCGATTTCTTGAGCTAACGTGCAAAATCGGGCGTGCGCCCAGCTCTCCGGGAAGCGTTCGGCGGCCGAGCAACTGCGGTGCAGCTCTGATTCGACATTGTGTAAATCCAACACAACTGTGCGGCATCTTGACCGCAGCTCATCGACATAGCGAACACACCAAAGATGCTCGACAACGCCGACATCCCACTGGCGATCGCCGACGGCCTCTCTGAACTGCCGCCTGCTGCTTGCGCTGCTGAATCGATCGACCAGCGGAAGCCTCCGCCGCAGCAGCCGCTTACCGTTTCTGACAACTTTCGCGGCAAAAGTTTTCGAATGGCGCGGCAAGCTGATGCTCGTCGCCGAGTCGCACAGCCCCGCCCGCAACTGAGAGGCACAATCGCCCGAGCCATCCTCGTGAAAGCTGATCAGATCGACCGCCGAATGCTGTGCTAGATAGTGCAGCAGGCTGCCGGTGCGCATTGGCCCGCCGCCCTGCAGCGGGTAGGGACACTCGGGCGAGAGCAAGAGCGAGGTCTTACCGCCGTTCACCACGCGCCAATCGCCTCAACGTAAAGTTCACGCGTTCGCCGGGCGCTGCGCTGCCAGCTAAACTCGGTCGCGCGGATGAGCCCGTCGGCGCGCAAGCCGTCGGCAACCTCGCGATCCAACGCAGTAGTCAAGATGGCCTCGCCCAGAAGCTCGGCGGAGTCAGCCGGTACATGCAAGGCGCAGCCGCCGGCGACCTCAACCAGGGCGGGGTCTTGGGAGGTAATCACGGCTACACCGAGACTCATCGCCTCGATCACCGGGAGCCCGAAACCCTCATACAAGCTAGGGTAGACCAGCGCGCAGGCTCCGGCGAGCCAGGTTGCCATTTCGGAATCGCTCGATGCCTCAACCATCGTCAATCCCGGCTCGTCGGGGATTGACGATGCCTTTGGCCCGAAAAGAATCAGCCCGAGATCGGGCAGCCGCTCGCGGGCAAGTCGCCAAGCCGACAACAACGTCGCAGTGTTCTTA
The DNA here is from genome assembly GCA_965247305.1 of Bryobacterales bacterium. Lineage (GTDB taxonomy): Bacteria > Acidobacteriota > Terriglobia > Bryobacterales > UBA6623 > CATQHP01. The sequence continues at coordinate 8,460,135 of OZ252030.1, forward strand.
CGCGCGGAGTGATCGCCCACATAAGCGACGTACGGCTCCGAGCGTGTGTGAACAGACCGATCAGGTTGAAGCGGGGCCACCCCATGGTGAATGCTGCGAACTCTCGATTTCGCCAGTCCGAAATAGCTGATGGCCTCACGGCGAATGGCGTCCGTGGGCGTATGAATTCGTGTCGCCAACGGAAGTAGGTACGGCGTGCGACTAGCGACACGAGCTGAACCCGCGGGCCGCAATGCAGCCGTCTTCCATGGCGAGAGATCGTGAATCGTCATCACCGACGGGCTTACCGGGATGTAGGGAACAGAAAAATCCGTCCCGTGGAAAACGTCCGCGCGCAATCGCAGCAGCGTCAATGGCAGGCCAATGCTCCACCATTTGCGTCCAAGCCAAGGCGTACCAACCTGAGGAGCCGAGACGTTTGGCAAACATCGCAGCCGCTCGGGCAGGTCAACCGTCTGGTCGCTGACCAAGAAAATCTCATCACGCGGTTCGCGATCGGCAAGCGCGGCCGCGAGTTCGACCGTGTAGCGGCGAATGCCGCCGGTAGGCATCGACAGCGGAGTGGCGTCAAGAGCAATACGCACTATTGAGGGTTAGCTTGGCTCGACGCCGTTACCGCGAACTCCTGTACTTGCGCAGCAGCTCGTACATGACGATTCCGCCGGCCACGGCGACATTCAACGACTGCTTCACCCCTAGCATAGGGATTCGCACCAACGAGTCGCACTCGTCAGCCAACTCGGGGCTCGTGCCATCGACTTCATTTCCGAAGATCACAGCTAATGGAAAAGTTGGATTCCACTCGTACAGGTCTTCGGCGTGCGCCGACGTCTCTATTGCGGCCAGTTGATAGCCCGCGGCCTTGAGCGCTCTAACGGACACCAGCGGGTCGCTACTGTGCTCCCAATCAATCTGGTCTTCGGCGCCCAAGGCGGTTTTCGAAATCCCGGGGTGCGGCGGATACCCCGTATAGCCGGTCAGCACCAATTTCGAGACGCCCGCGCCATCGGCATTTCGAAAAAAAGCGCCCACGTTGTAGGCGCTCCGAACTCGGTCGAGCACGACTACTAGCGGCAGCCGTTCATCCATGGTAGGGAGGTAGCCTGCAGTAGCGCGAATGCTGTATCAATCGTTCCGGTCATTCCAATACTTTCGCCCTGACGCTCGCCGGCTGCAGCGATCAAACGATCTGCCGGAATGTTCGTTATGAATGTAGGTTGCTACGGCGGAAGTCTTTCAAATTAAGCTGCCAGCCCCCCCAATAGGTATCTGGTTCCACGGTAAACGCCGTATCGAGATGCGCCCCGATGCCAATGTCCGCGCCCTGTTCGGCCATGCGCCAGGCGATCGCGCTGAACGTGTGGTCACCGTGCTCGACTCGCAATTTTAGGTGTCGCTCCTTTATTACCTTGGGCTCAGCTTTTACTACAACGTCGGGTGCCGAAAACACCGGGGTTGGATTCCCCAGGCCATAGGGTTGCAGCTGCCCGAGCTCCTCCATCGTGTCGTCGGTGATTTCACCAAAGGGCAAGTCGGCGTCGAGATTGAGCGACTGGATAAAATCGTCCGCGCCAAGCGCATTCGCCGCATAGTCGTTCAGAGCGTCGCGGAGAGCCGGCACGCGTTCCGCTCGAATCGTGCAACCGGCTGCCTGCTTGTGTCCACCAAAACGCTCGAAAATTTCCGAAACCGAGTCAAGCCCTTCAAACATGTCGAACGCCGAGATGCTGCGTGCCGAGCCTGTCGCCAGACCGCTTGCGGGATCGACGCTCAACACCAAAGTCGGGCGGTAGAAACGCTCGACAATGCGACTGGCGACGATTCCGATTACACCGGGATGCCAGCCCTCCCCCTCGACAACGATGAATGGCACGACGTCCGCCGAGGGCAGCTGCCCGAGCCGCTCGAGGATCGCTTCCACAACATCGCTTTCCGTGCGCTGGCGGTCACTGTTTAGGCCATCGAGTCTTTGCGCGATTTCCTCCGCCTCGTTTTGACTTCGGGTCGTAAGTAGAGTGACGATATCCGTGGCGCTGTCCATGCGTCCCGCCGCGTTGATGCGCGGGGCAATACGAAAGCCAACATCGCCGGCAGTAATTTTCGGCTTGTTCAACAGGCCCGCGACATTGAGCAAAGCCTTCAGGCCGGGAGTCACCGGACGTTGCAGCCCCTCCAGCCCAATACGCGCGAAAACGCGGTTTTCGCCAACCAGCGGAACCATGTCCGCAATGGTTCCGATCGCGACGATCTTGAGCATCGATCCTAGAACTTTTTCGCGCCTCGAATCTTCCCAGCTCGACGCGCCCAGCAAGGCTTGGATCAATTTGAACGTCACGCCGACGCCGCAGAGGTGCTTGTCGGGATAGCTGCAGTCGGGTTGATTGGGATTGAGTACCGCCAGCGCCTTGGGGATTTCGTCGTCCGGCAGGTGGTGATCGGTAATGATCGTATCGATCCCGAGTCCGCGGGCATGCTCGACGACCTCTCCGTCACGGATACCGGTATCGACGCTGATCAGTAGACGCACCTTCTCATGGGCGGCACGTTCAACGAACTCCGACCGCATGCCGTAACCCTCGCGAACTCGGTGCGGGACGTGGAAGGCCGCGACGCCACCGAGCAGTTCGATCGCCGTCTTGAGAAGGACCACGCTAGTAGTCCCGTCGACGTCATAGTCGCCATAGACCAGAATGCGCTCGTGGTTCGCCACCGCCGCGCGGATACGTTCCACAGCGGGCTGCATTCCGAGCATGCGATAGGGGTCGTGCAGTGCCGACAAGCCCGGTTTCAAAAATCCGCCGATATCTCCAACACCGCGCTGGGCAAGCAGTCGCGCTAGTAGCGGAGAGACTTGGTGGTCCGAACGAATCTGCTCGGCGGCCGCAGCCTCATGAGGTCGGTAGACCCAGCGCTTCATGACTCAGTCTGGACAAGTACGCTGCCGTCGACGTCGAGATCGCGAGCGGCCGGCGTCACAATCGTACGCTTGGCGATGTAGATCTTCGCCCCTCCGGAAATCGCCTTGCGAACGTCACTCTCGCAAACAAACTGAACCGGGCGAATTACCGGAGCCGGGGGTGGCGGAGAACCTCGTTCCGGCACCGGCGAAGGCGCAACAGCCGCGGCAGCCGTCGCGGGCGTAGCGCTCCGGCCCGACAGAAAACGGTCGACCACCGAGGCAACCGATGAGGCCCTGGTGGTTGCAGCCAACGGTGTTTGCGCTAACCCGCGGTTCGACAAATATTGATCCACGCGCGCCGCGACCCCGCTTGATCCGCCAGACCCCGGAGCGTCACTGAAAGCGGTCTCGCCCCCTGCAATTCCGTCAAAGTATTTCTTGGCCTCGGGGCTGATAAATGCCTGCTCGGCTGAGCGCAAGTATCGAGCAATTCGCTTGACGTGCAACAAGTGCATCGGCCCTATGTTGTCGCCGGTGGAATTACCCGCGATCGCACCGCAGCCCAGTGTCATCGCCGGAAAGATCCCAGTCGTTATGCCTGTCGAGCCTTGAGGAGCCGACGTGTTCACCAGCACGCGGAAGGCAGGCGCCCGCCGCCCGTATTCCATGATATTTGCGTCGTCTGTCGAGTGGATGACGCAGGTGTGTCCGCGCCCTCCAAAATTCAAGATCCCCACGCAGGCCTCGACCGCCTCGTCAAAAGATTTCACGAAGTAGACCGACAGAACCGGCGACAGCTTCTCAGCCGATAACGGATACTCACGACCCACACCCCAGAGCTCAACGGTCAGAATGCGAGCATTTTTAGGTACTGAAAAACCGGCCATCGACGCAATTTTCTGCGGCGACTGGCCGACGCAATCGGGGTTGATCCGAAATTCGGGAGTGATGAGTACTTTTTCGAGGGCCTCGGCCTCGGCATCGTTGCAGCGATAGGCGTCGTTAGCCTCGAGTGCTGCCCATGTTTTCTCGCGGTGCTGTTCGTTGACGACAACCGTTTGCTCGCCCGAGCAGACGGTGCCAAAATCAAAAGCCTTGCCGTCTACAACCATGGCGATCGCTTTTTCAAGATCGGCGGTATCGTCGATCAAGACGGGAACATTTCCAGCTCCCACGCCAAGGGCGGGCTTGCCGCTGGAATAAGCCGCCTTAACAATACCCGCGCCACCGGTTGAAAGAATGACCCCGGTGCGCCTGTGCCGCATCAACTCGCTCGTGCCGGCGATCGTAGCTTCATTCACGCACTGAATGATGCCTTTGGGGGCCCCTGCGGCCTCAGCCGCTTCGGCCAGTAATCTCGCCGACTCACAGGTGCATTTGCGGGCCCGGGGGTGTGGACTCAGTACCACCGCATTCCCCGCCTTCAGCGAGATGAGGCACTTGTAAAACGCGGTCGAAGTTGGGTTGGTGGTCGGCAGCACCGCCGCTACCACGCCGACCGGCACCGCAATCTCAGTGATGCCTTCATCGGGTCTCTCCGCCAGCACTCCAATCGTCTTTAGCGGTGCGATCTTCTGGTGCAATAAGTCGGAGTTGAGCAGGTTCTTAGCGATCTTGTCGCCAACGTTACCGTAGCCGGTTTCTTCGACGGCCATGCGCGCCAGCGACACTGAATGCGCTCGGGCCGTCGCCGCCATCCGGTCAACGATCTTGTCGACTTGCTCCTGGCTGAAATTGCGGTACTCGATAGACGCCTGATAGGCCGCGTCAACCTTGGTCCGCACTTCCTGTATCGATCGCAGATCGCCGTCTTCGAGCATCTGCCTAGACTAGTTACCGTTTGGTTTGGGGAGGATCGGTTCGACGTCGCTATGTGGCGCGGGAATCACGTGAACGCTAACCAACTCGCCAACGCGCCGCGCGGCGGCAGCCCCTGCATCGGTCGCGGCTTTGACCGCCCCAACATCGCCGCGGCACGTGACGGTGACGAATCCCGCTCCGATATACTCCTTCGCCTCCAGCGTCACATTCGCGGCTTTGACCATTGCGTCGGCAGCTTCAATCGAGCCAATCAGGCCCTTAGTTTCGATTAGTCCCAAGGCTTGCATTTATTTCCCTTTGAAAGCTGAAGGTAGCACAGCGATGTACGCCGGCTCAACGGACGATGCTGCGGTCTGATGTATGGCCCGGTCACCGACGTCTTCGACGCAGGCGGCTCCACGCAGTTTATACTTCTTCCAAGAGGAATCCCCATGGTCGACAAACTTTCGCGCCGCCATTTCATTGGAGGAGCGGTCGCCGCATCAGCCGCAAGCGGCGCTGCGCCCCCGAAGATCCCGACACGCCCGCTGGGCAAGACCGGAGAGAATCCCTCGATCCTTGCGCTGGGCTGCGGCAGCCGCCTGCTGATGTACGAGGACGAGGAAAAGGGCGTCGTTGCAATCAACAAAGCGATCGATTTGGGCATTACCTATCTCGACACGGCTCAAGCCTACGGCGACGGCAAGAGCGAGACCTGGGTCGGCAAAGTGATGAAGCATCGCCGCGACGAGGTCTTTTTAACGACCAAGATCCGGCTACGTGGCTACGACGAGGCCATGCGCGAGGTCGAGCGAAGCCTAAAGCGGCTTCAGACCGACCAGATCGATCTCATCCATGTTCACAATCTTTGGGACGACGACGACCTGAAAGCCGCCGAGGCAGGCTGCCTCAAGGTCATCATGGAAATGCGTGAGCAGCGGGTCTGCCGCTTCGCCGGCGTGACCAGCCACACCTACCCCGCCACCCTAGCCAAGGCGCTCAAGCGTCACGACTTCAACTGCACCCAAATGGCGTTGAACGCGGCGATGCAAGGGCGCAGTACCGAGGGCAAGAACCTTCCGCCAGTTTCCGATGACAGTTTCGAGAAGGTAGCCCTACCTGTAGCGCTCGAGAAAGGAATAGGAATTCTCGCAATGAAGGTAACCGCGCAAGACAACCTCGTCGGCGAGGGCGACGGAAAAGCGAGCATGGATCGCTTGCTGCGCTACGTCTTGTCGCTACCTGTTAGCGTGGCGGTAGTCGGGATGCCGAAAATCGATTACCTGCTCGAAAACGTTCAGCTAGCGCAAGATTTCCAGCCGATGCCGGCCAAAGAGATGGGCGAATTTTCATCCCAAATGTCCGCCGCGCACAAACTCGCGATGGACCACCACTTCTGTTGCCACGAAGACGTCTAGTCGACCGGCTCGAACAACCCAAATGTATAAACGTCAGTTTCGGCCGCAATCGTGACGTATTGTTTTCCTTCAGCCATGAACGTCATTGGCGAAGCGAACATGTCGTGGCCGGTAGAGAAATGCCACAGCTCTTCGCCGCTACGGGCGTCGAGAGCGATTAGGCTGCCATCGTCGTCGGCTGTGAAAACGAGTCCACCGGCGGTCGACACCGTGCCACCCCACATCCTCGCCGGGCCCGTCATTTCGTACTCCCACTTTTTTTCCCCGGTGAGCGCATCGAGGGCGCGTAGGTAAAATTGCCCCGGCTCGGTCGGTACCGGGTCGCGGCCCGTACCTCGGAATCCGCTGGACGGCACCGGCTCCTTCGCCGAGCCCGTGTAGATATCGCACATCTCGAGCGTCACTACGTAAAGCAGCCCAATGTCCGGGTTGATCGACGGCGACATCCAGTTCGTCGCGCCGCGCACCGACGGGCAGACCTTGACACCTGACGCAGAAGGCTCTAAGTTCGGAACCTCGATCGGCCGCCCCTTAGCGTCGAGGCCTGTCGCCCAATCGAGCTTTTCGACGAACGGCGTGCCAAGCAGGAATTCCCCGGTAGCGCGGTCGAGCACGTAGTAGAAACCATTGCGGTCGGCATGCAGCATGAGTTTGCGCATGCGGCCCTTAAATTCTTTGTCGATCAGAACCAACTGCTCGTTCGCATCCCAGTCATGCGTGTCGTGCGGCGTGAACTGGAAATACCATTTCAACTCGCCTGTATCGGCGTCGAGCGCGACCACCGAGTCGGAATAAAGGTTGTCACCTCGGCGGCGAATGCCCGCGAAGTCGGGCCAGGGGTTACCCGTCGGCCAATAGATTAGGTTGAGGTCTGGATCGTATGACCCGGTGGTCCAAGTCGGCGCGCCCGACCACTTCGCCGGAAACCCGCCCCAGGATTCGGAACCGGGCTCGCCTTCGCCGGGGACGGTCCAAAAGCGCCAGAGCTCTTCGCCCGTCGACGCCGAAAGAGCCCCGACGAAGCCGCGTTGTCCGGATCCCCCGCCGGCGGTGCCTACCAAGACCTGACCCTTCACGACGAGAGGCGCCAAGCTCGACGTGTAGCCCTCGGCGTTCGAGGCGAACTCTTGGTCCCAAATGAGTGAGCCGGTAACGCGGTCGAGCTTGACTAGGTGGCAGTCGACGGTGATGAAGAATAAACCGTCGCCCCAGAGCGCAACCCCGCGGTTTTGCCGGCCAACTCCGCCGTCGGAGCGGTGGTGCCAAATGGTACGGCCGGTCACCGCATCGACCGCGTAGACTTCGTTGGTGTGGCTGATATACATCACGCCGTCGTAGACGAGCGGGGTTGTTTCAAGCTTCGTGGCGTCGCGAACGTGGAAAACCCACTTTGGGACAAGAGACGATACGTTTGACGCATTTATCTGATTGAGCGGACTGTGACGCGTTGAGGCGTAGTCTCCCGAGTACGTCAGCCAGTTCTCGGTCGGCCCCTCGAGGATCTTCGCCTCGTCGATTTGGGCTTGGAGGGTCAGACCAAACATCAGCAAGACTGCCCCCGCCCAGAAAAAACAACGGTCGGCGCGGCGGGCGTAGCAAGATACGCCCTTACGAGCGACCGCTTCGTCGCGAAACGCTTTTTGACTAGACACTAGCGGGCTCCTTGGCTAGAGCGAATGGTTTGCCTGGCGAGAAATGCCAGAAGGTCGTTAATCTGTGCCACGCTAAACCGTTCGCCGTAGTCAGCAGGCATCCAAGATTTTTTGATGGACTCGATCTTCGCGAGGTCTGCTCGGCGCAGCAGGTGTAGCTTGCCGCTCTCATCGAGAACTTGTGCCGACTGGTTGGTGCGGTTCTTCGCAATGGCGCGGGTCGAGCCGCCCGACACGGCGAGTCGAACAGCCTCAAAGCCGTCCGCGATCGTGGCGTTTGGATCGACCAACGACTCGTGTACTTGATCTAAGCGGCGGACAGCACCGATGTTCGTCAGGTCCGGACCGAGCACTCCCCCGGAGCCGCGTATCTTATGGCACCCCGAGCACATCCCCGCCCCGTAGTAGAGATCGCTACCGGCCTTGGCGTTGCCGGCGAGTTCCGCTTCAGCCGCCGGCGCGCTGAGGCTACGTACGAAGGCGACCAAATTCCACAACTCGTCCTCGGGAAACGGAAACGGTGCCATCTCAGTCCCCGCAACTCCCTTCTGGATGGCCGCGAATAGTTCGTCGTCCTCGGCGCGGCGCACGCTGAGGCCGTCAACCAGGCTAGGGCCACGGCCGCCGGCGCCGCTTAGGCCGTGGCAGGCTGAGCAGGCTCCCGCATATTGTTCTCGACCGCGATCGATCTGATCGGCTGAAAACTGCCGCCGCTCTTGGGCGCTCAGCAGACCGCAGCAGGTCACAAGCGTGATGCAGGCAAATATTCTCACAGGCGCCGGTTATTCTACGTGATTGAAGCGCTTCGTAGCCACTCTGATATCGTTCGAACACAGCCATGCCGACTCTGATATCCACTCCTACACGTGTTGAAGCCGCCGGAAACAAACCAAAACTGATCGACGAATACGTCGGCCGCGTGAACTCCAGCACCGAAGCTCTCTCCGTCGCTCACATGCGCAGCCCCGGTGGATGGGTTGAACCCGGCCAGACACCGCGTTTCGATGAATTCACCGTCGTCGTAAAGGGCACCCTGCGAGTCGAGCACCACGGCGGAGCACTCGACGTCAGCGCCGGACAAGCCGTAATCGCCCACAAGGGCGAGTGGGTACGTTACAGCACCTCAGGTGAAGAAGGCGCGGAATATTTCGCCGTCTGCCTCCCGGCGTTCTCCATGGACACCGTAAATCGTGACGACACGTAGAGCATTTTCACGATTTAAGTAGACCGATCCTAGAAAGGGCTGCACGCACCTCCGTCGCGCGGGGACTGCATCACCGGGGCGGGGACTGGCACATGAGACAAAAAAATCTCCTCGCCATTCCGAACCCTCGTGCTGCCTGTCCCCCTCCCAGAGAAGAACCATCGAGGTCCAAGTCCAAACCGATCGGGGCCTTTGACTTCGTACCCGCTCAAACCGGCAGACGCTGTAAGATAGCCTCCTAATGTCCAGTTTTCCGACCGTAGGCCGAATCCAGCGATCCGATCCTGCCCTCGACAACCTGATCGCACCTGATGCGGATATCGAACTCCTCGAGGTCGGCCTAGTGTAGTGCGCCATAAATAATGTAACTTGTAGTATCTTCGTGTCGCCTTTACTAGTAGAAGGCACACGGATGCGAAGAGCAGAGCCAGTCCCATTGACGCAGGAGCAGCGTAGGCAGTTGGAGCGCTACGCGAACGGTCGTCGGGTCGCTGTTCGTCTGGCGTTGCGAGCCAGGATCATCGTGCTCGCCGCCGACGGTCTTGAGAACAAACGGATTGCCGCGCAGCTGTCGGTCTCGCGTCAGTTGGTGGCGCGCTGGCGAAGCCGTTTTCTTGAATCCGGCGTCGCCGGCATCGAAAAGGACGCCCCGCGGCCCGGCCGTAAGCCCGCCATCTGCTCCCCAACAGTGCAACAGATCATCCACAAGACGACCCGCGAAACGCCAGCCAACGCCACCCATTGGAGCCGCCGCACGATGGCCGCCGCGGTCGGCGTCAGCGCCTCCACCGTGGGTCGCATTTGGCGCGCCCACGGCCTCAAGCCGCATCGCGTCAAGACCTTCAAACTCAGCAACGACCCGCGCTTCGCCGAAAAACTCGACGACATCATCGGACTTTATCTCAACCCGCCCGAGCATGCCCTCGTTCTTTGCCTCGACGAGAAGTCACAGATTCAAGCCCTCGACCGCACCCAGCCCGGCCTGCCCCTGAAAAAGGGACGCGGCCGGACCATGACCCACGACTACAAACGCAACGGCACAACCACCTTGTTCGCCGCGCTCAACACGCTCGACGGCTCGGTGATCGGAACCTGCATGCCCAAGCACCGCCACCAAGAATGGCTGCGCTTCTTGCGCTTGCTTGAAAACCAGACCCCCAAGGACAAGCAGATCCATTTGATCGTGGACAACTATGCCACTCACAAACACGCCACGGTGAAACGCTGGCTGCAGCGCAATAAACGCTTCCACGTCCATTTCACGCCCACCTCAGCGTCGTGGCTGAACATGGTGGAGAGGTTCTTCCGAGACCTCACCGATAAGCGCATCCGCCACGGTGTCTTTCGTAGCGTCGGCGAACTCACCACCGCCATCGAAGACTACATCGCTCGACACAATCAGCAGCCCAAGCCCTTCATCTGGACTGCTACCGCTTCCGACACCCTTGAGAAGGTCAAGCGCGGCAAAGCCGCTCTTCTTAAGGTTCAATCTGATTGACGCACTACACTAGCATGGTCGGAAGGCCCGGTCTGGGTTACCGACGGCGACTACCTGCTGTTTTCGGACATTCCACGCAACGCAATCATCCAATGGAGCGAGGCCGCCGGTGCGCGCACTTGGATGCAGCCGTCCGGCTACACCGGTGTTGCCTACTACGGCAAAGAGCCCGTCTCGAACGGCCTCACGTTAGACGCCAGCGGACACCTTCACGCCTGTGAGCACGGCGACCGACGCATTTCTCGCCTGTATCCGAACGGCGGCAAGAGAACCGTTGTCGACAGCTACCAAGGCCAGCGGCTTAACAGTCCAAACGATCTGGTCTTTCACTCAGACGGGAATCTCTACTTCACCGACCCCGCCTATGGCCTGCACTACCGCTACGATGACCCCGACCGAGAGTTGGACTACTGCGGTGTCTACTTGGTGCGTCCAGGTGAACGCGAGCCGGTCTTGTTGACCGCTGAACTCCTCAACCCCAACGGCTTGGCCTTCACGCCCGACGAGAAATATCTCTACGTCACGCAGTCGAGTCCGGAGCGGGCGATCCTGATGAAATACCCCGTGAACGACGACGGTACACTCGGCGCTGGCGCGGTTTTCAAGGACGTTACCGAGTACGTTCGAAAGATGGCCGGCGCGCCCGACGGTATGAAAGTCGACCGCCAGGGCAATGTTTTCACAGCCGGTCCCGGTGGAGTTTGGGTTTTGAATGCCGGCGGAGATGTTCTAGGCAGAATCGAAACCGGGGAGCGTATCGCGAACCTCTGCTGGGGCGACGGTGGCTCGACGCTGTACTTGTGCTCGCACGGACTGCTGTGCCGCGTAAGAACGCTGACCAGCGGAATAATTCCGGGGGCAGCTTTGTAGAGCGGGTTAGCCCGGCTATCTCGCCGCTACCGCCGCGATAAATTCGCGACAGAAAGCAGGTAGGTCGTCTGGGATCCGCGACGTCACCAGCGGGCCGTCAACCACAACTTCCTCGTCGACGTAGGTGGCGCCGGCGTTGATCACGTCGTCCTTAATCGAATGAAAACAAGTTGCTCTCCGCCCTCGCAGAACGTTAGCCGAGCAAAGCATCCACGCGCCGTGGCAGATTGAGCCGACCGGTTTGTCGGCGGCCACCGCTCTCGCAATGAGGTCCGCAAAGGCCGGCTCGCGACGCATATAGTCGGGGGCCCATCCGCCCGGCACGACGATGGCGTCGAAATCATCCACCGAGACCTCACCAATCGCCAGGTCCGACTTGACCGGGTATCCAAGCTTGCTCTTGTATGTCACGCCCGCAGCAGAGCCGACGGTAGTCACTGTCGCCCCCGCCTCGCGCATCCGAAGCAACGGATACCAGACTTCGAGTTCCTGGAAATAGTTTTCAACCAGTACGGCGATCTTGCGCCCGTTGAGTTCCATCAGGCTCAATCCGTGTCAGTCCCGCCGCTGGCTTGAGCAACTCCGGGCTTGGCGACATATTTGTCGAGGATTTTATAGATCCCCTCGCCTTCGAAAAGATTTTTTTGAAGCTGGTTGTAGCCATAGTCTTCACGGATCATGCCGTCTTTGTCGATCACGAAAAAGTGCGGCACGTCGAAGCTCGGATTACTCGGCGTGACCTTCAAGTACGACGCAGTTGCCTGCCCACAGTCGAACAATATCGTGCTCGAAATCTGGTTCTTAATCATGTAGCCACGCACTGAAGTCTGGGTGTCCGGCGGTGTTACGGCAGACAGCACCTTAAGCCGCGATCCATACTTTTTCTCCGCCGCATTCAAGATTTTCGAAAACGCTGTGCAGTGAGGACAGCCAACCTTCATGATGTTGAAGATCACCACGCGACCTCGATAGTCGGCGAGGTCGTGGTACTTCAGTTGCAGGTCGGGTAGTGCGAAACCAGGGGCGCGTCGGTTCGACAGAGAGTTCGCCCCGAACGCAGCCACGGAACAGCTCAGCAGCAGTGCTAACGTGAGTAAATTGGCTCTCATAAGGGTCACCTTAACACGAGAGATCCTGGGCTCTCTGCGCCGTAAAATCGCTATCCGCAGCCGGGAGTTCATCAACTGAACCAGAAAGTTTTCTATGAAACGAATGTACCGTCTTGTTCTCCTCGCCGGGATTTTTGGCTGGGCAACAATCGCTCCCAATTTGATCGCTCAAGACGCGGACGTACTATCTGACGGGCAGCGCTCGTTCGAAGCACGCTGCGGCGGCTGTCATGGCGGCGACGGCAAAGGCGGTGTCCGCGCGCCTGACATCGTGACGCCGGGCTTAGTGAAGCAGCGCAGCGCCGAAGAGATGGCTGAGCTAATCACCGACGGATTGCCCGATTTCGGCATGCCCGGCTTCCACGTACCCGAGCCGGAGCTCTCGGCACTCATCGCCTTCTATCGGACTCAGGCCTCGCCGGCGAGCGATGCCGTCGTTAGCGGCGACGCTGCAAAGGGCGAATCTATTTTCGGGCAGCGCTGTTCGGGCTGCCACCTGCGTGGCGACGGTATGCGCATGGTCGGTCCCGATCTCTCCGCGATCGGCTCACAGCGGACACTTCCCGAATTGCGGGCGGCGGTTGAATCGCCCGATGCATCGATCGCCAAGGGCTACGAGGCCGTCGATGTGGAGTTGGCGGATGGAAGAAAGCTGCGGGGCTTTTCGAGAAACGCCAGCAACTACGATCTGCAGCTACAAGGCCTCGACGGCAAGTTGCACCTACTCCGGCGCCCTGAGTATCGAGATGCCACGGCCGTGGGCAAATCGCTAATGCCGGCCTTGGGGCTTGCTGAATCAGACGTCGACAACTTGCTCGCATACCTCGCCAAGCTTGACGGCACTCAGCAAATGCCGGCGAAAAACGAACTGCCTGGCGCCCTGAGTTTCGACCAGATCGTCGACCCCGTCGAAGGTTCGTGGCCCACCTACAACGGCGACATCGGCGGCAATCGTCATAGTCGTCTGGAACAGATCAACACCCAAAACGTCTCGAAACTCGCACCGTCGTGGATCTTCCCGATCGACGCGCCTCGCGATCTCGAAATGACGCCGATCGTCGTCGACGGCGTAATGTACGTCACGACGTCAAACAAGATTCAGGCCATCGATGCCGCGCACGGCCGGGAGATTTGGACGTATCAGCGGCCTCGTGTTTCCGGCGTGATGGGCGACGCCGGCAGCGGCGCCAATCGCGGTGTCGCGATCTTGGGCGACAAGATTTTCATGGCGACGGATAACGCCCATATCATCGCGGTTGACCGCCTTTCCGGTCGACTGCTTTGGGATAGCGAAATGGCCGATTATCGCCAACACTACGGAGGCACGCTGGCGCCGCTCGTGGTGAAAGACAAGGTGATTGGTGGCGTCGGTGGTGGTGACGAGGGCATCCGTGGATTCCTGGTTGCCTTCGACGCCGAGACCGGAGAGGAAGCCTGGCGGTTCTGGACCGTCCCTCTTCCCGGTGAACCGCTGTCCGAGACATGGGTCGGCGATGTACTGCCGCACGGTTGCGGCGCGACCTGGCTAACCGGCACCTACGATGCGGAACTCGACACTCTGTACTGGCCGATTGGGAACCCCTGCCCCGACATGAACGGCGATGGCCGCATCGGAGACAACCTTTACAGTGACTCGATGCTGGCACTCGATCCCGACACGGGCGAGTTGAAATGGCACTACCAGTACACGCCTCACGACGAGTTCGATTGGGACGCCAACCAGACGCCGCTATTGCTCGATGTCGAGTGGCAAGGCAAACCTCGCAAAGTGTTGGCACATGCCAACCGCAACGGATACTTCTACGTGCTCGACCGCGTTTCGGGCGAGCTGCTGCGCGGCAAGGCATTTGTCGAGAACCTGACTTGGTCAAGCGGCATCGGCGAAGATGGCCGACCGATTCTGATCCCCGGCAAACGGCCGACGCCCGCCGGCAACATCGTTTGCCCCGGGCTTGCCGGCGCAACGAACTGGATGGCGCCCGCATACCACCCCGAAACCGGTCTCTTCTACGTCCAGGCAACCGAAGGTTGTCAGATTTTCACCAAACGCGAAGAACCCTGGAAGCTCGGCAAGCAGTACTTCGGCGGTACTGCAAAAAACGTTCCCGGAAAGCCTCGCACGAAGCATCTGCGTGCGCTCGATCTTGCAACCGGCGAGATCCGCTGGGACGTCGAGCAGACCGGCGGTCGCGGCACCTGGGGCGGCGTACTCTCAACAGACGGCGGACTCGTTTTCTACGGCGACGATAGCGGCGCTTTTGCAGCCCTTCAGGCCACCGATGGCGAGCCGCTCTGGAACTTCCAGCTCAACGTTCAGTTCCGTGGATCGCCGATGACCTACAGCGTCAACGGACGCCAATACGTAGCAATAGCCGCCGGGAGAAACGTAGTGAGCTTTGCGCTGCCTCGCTAACTCTCAAGGCCGACACGCGAGCTTCGGTGGCACGCGCGTCAGCTAGAGCATTTTCAGGGATGGCATAGATTGCTTGCACCAGCACCAAGCCCGTGAAAATCGGAGGCGCGACTGTAAAGGAGTGCGGTGGCGGAGCAGCTTTTTGGAACACGCTGAGTTGGGACCTGCTGATCATTCCTCAACAGGGCCCGACTCATCTTTCCCGGTTAACCCTTCGCCACCGCACTCGTGTACAGTCGCGCCTCCGAATTTGGACAGAGGAATCTAATCTCCAAAAATTGCCGGCTTCACCGCTTTTTATGCAAGACCGGTCTATGGCATCAGCGAAATTGCTCTAGTGCGTGCGAGGTGCTATCGCCTGCTTTCGCCGTCAGGTGGTAAGAAATGCGGGTCAGTCCAGCCACCGCCCTCCTTGGCTGGGCGGATCATTCAAGGGAGAAACTTTGGGTTTCAGGGGAGTGTTGGACCTTCGCGGTACCGAGCCGCGCCGCCGTGCGGTGCGGTCTGCACATCGTCGGGCGGACCGCACCGCGAGGCGGCGCGGCTCGGTACCGCGAACGGTTTCGTGCACAAAAGCGGATCCTGTTAGCAACTCGAAAAGTGAAGTTTCAGGTCAGTGGCACGCGCGTCAGCAAGTGCGTCGGCCCCGAACCACCGAACGTAGTCCTGCCGATATCTGCGCAGAGCCCCAGGGCAAACCGAGTTGGCACAACCCACATCCTCCCCCCAATCTAAAGAGCCGGCAGCGGACGCTGCTCAGGTCCAAATCGAAAGGTCAAAGACGGTACGATCTCCGCGGGCGGCAGCCTAATCACTCGAGGCCTCACAAGTATCAAAAGCTCGCTCAGATTACGCTGCCTGCGATGACGGCTAAAGAGTCGCCCCAAGAACGGAATGTCCGCCAAGCCGCTGGTGCCGGTGCGCGTGTTACGTTGCTCCTGGATCGTCATTCCAGAGACGATTGCGAATTCGCCTTGGCGCAGGCGAACGCTGGTATGGAATTCACGATTTGACAGAATCGGCACACCGTTGACTGCGCCACCCGCCAACAGCCGGAACTCCGTTTCCAGTTCTAGAGTGACTTCGTTCGCGCTGTGTATGAGCGGCGTCACCTTCATATTCAATCCCAAGTCTTCGAAGGTAAATGACGGGATGGGTTGGCTGAAATTTCCACTGTTGATGGCGTCGTCAAGGCCGGGAGTAGGGGCCGCCGAAAACTGCGCGTTCACAATCGGGTATCGCTCGCCAAGTTTCAGCTCGGCCGGCATGCCATGCTCGGCGCGAATGCTCAGCGTCTGCAGCGAGCGCCCAGTGCCGCGGTTCATCGTTGCCAGGGCTTGCGAATTGCCAACCGAAACACCCAGCAAGGTATCTCCACCACCGATTCCGATGAGCGGCGACGAGCCGTCGAACTGCGGTGGAACGGCATTGAAGATTGTGCTGAAGTTGGTGACCGTAGAACTGTCTGGCAGAGTGATCCCAAGTTCGGCGGTGCGATCGCTGTTCATTGACACTACGCTCAGCTCAATCATCACAGCGCCACGTGGGTGCATCAGCGCGTCAACCATTGCCTGCGCCATTCGCACCTTCGTCACCGTGTCGCGCATGAACAGCATTCCCGATGTCGGGCTCATCTGAAACCGCTTAACTTCGAGAGACTGCTGGATCGCCTGCCCGATCTGGGTGACTTCTTCCGCCGTCAGCGCATCGTTCAGTGGGATCATGACTGACGCGACGGGCTCGAGTTCGCGACGGCTGTTGGCGTTGTCCTCGGCGAGTAGAAACAGCTTCTCGGTCAGAGGGACGAGCAGTGTCTGGCCGACATCGCGCATCGCCAACATGACGCACCTGAAATCGCAATCAAACAAGTCGACGCGCACTTCTTGCTCGCCGTCAAACTCTTCGTCGAAGATCACATCGAGTCCGAATTCCTCGGCAATCTCCTCATAGGCCTCGGCTAGGGTCCCACGGAAGCGAAACGCGGAAACGTGATCTTCGGGCCTGAGGTCCACGGGACCTTTGAGGACTCGCTCGGGTTCCTCGTTGGTGACTGTGATTCGCGCCCGTTCGGGCTCGGCTTCAGTCTCGGGCACAAGATTCTGCAGTCCGGCAGCCGCGGGAGCCATCGCGATCGCGGTGCGATAGTCGCCGCTTGAGGCCACCATCTGCGCGGCATTCTCGCGAACGCTCTGGGCGGCCTGAATGTATTTCTCGTTTGCCGGATCAAGCGCTCGAGCCTGGTTGAAGAGGATGTACGCATCGACGTGGCGCCCATCGCGCTGCGCTTGGGAGCCCTTGCGGAATAGCGAGTCCGCCGATTCCTGCGCAACGGCGGAGAACGCAACCGCTAAAAGCAGCGCCGTTGCCAGCCCGCGAATAGAACGTAACCCCACTAGAAGGCTGACGCGCAATCAAGACGTATCGTGGACCCGTGACTTTTCTAGTGCGGTGCAAATCCGACAACGCCGGTCGTTCGATCGACCCACAGCGGATCTCGCGCGACGCCGTTGATTTCATAGAGCAAGATGACGCCGCTTGATTGGGTGAACGATCGTCCGAGGTCAAACGAGCGAATTTCGCCCAGTTCCGACTTCTTGCCCCAATCTTCGAGAAAGTCGTCGTAAGGGTAATAGCGACAAGGCTCCTCGATGGAGCAGTTCCACATTTCGTAGGCTTCGGCGTAGCCCTCGGACTGCACCAGTTCAAGAAAACGCCGTGCCTGAGCCTCTTCCCGCCAGTTGCGGAAAAACAGGTAGTACACGCAGCCAAGCAGTGTCAACGCCAGAAGGGTGATGAAGAAACCCTTCACGATCCGTTCATACAACAGATCGCTCTTGCCGTAGGCGTCGAGGAATTCCACTGGTCCTCGTTAGATCGAACTACTCCGCGGGATACTTCGCGTCGTACGCTGCAGTGGCGGCTTGCGTCAGGTCGATCGCCGTATCAAACGCCAACACGCTGCTGATATCGACAATCAGATCGACTGCTTTCTCAGTGCGAAGAACTTGTACGATTTCGCGCATCTGGCCACCGGCGGCCGTAAGGATATTCTGCCGATCGAACTCGACGTCCGACTGCAGGTCCTCACTGATTCGCTGCGCCCGGCGTTGCTTGCGTTCTCCGTCGGCCTGCAGGGCGGGCCCGTCCTCGGCCGACGCTGTCTGCAGCTTTGTCTGAATTTCTTGAAGTTCCTTTGATAGCTGCTCGATCTCGTCTTGGCGCGGCTTGAACTTTGCCTCAAGCACGGCTGCCTTCTTTTGAATCTCTGCCGTGCTAAGCAAAGCGGCCTGGAAATCGATTACAGCGATTTTGGTTTGGGCGACCGCTTGCGGCGGCAGAGCGACGGCGCACAAGGCCATCGTGACGATCCATTGACTGAGGCGCATCTTGGTCAAAACTCCTGTTTATCTGGACGCACGAGGTGTCGATCCGACAGGCCCGCGCACCTTCTATTTTGGCATGGTGCGCTGAGAGGAAACCACCTCGCAGTGCACCAATCGGTATTCCAAGTTACTCTCCCGGAATCGTTCAGCTATCCGGAAGCAATTTTCTTCAGTAGGTCGTTGTACATCACGAACCCGAACAGCAACACGATGAAGACCAGCCCTACTTGAATGATTCGCTCTTTAATCGCAATGCTGACGTCCCGCCGAATCGCCCCCTCAATCGTCAGCAGTAGCATTTGACCGCCGTCGAGAATCGGTATCGGGAACAGATTAAACAACCCCAATTGCATGCTGATCAATGCCATCAGCTCGATCAGCGCGCCAGGGCCGATATCGGCCGCCTCTTTGGAATACTCGTAGATTCCGATCGGTCCGCTAAGCATCCGAGCCGAGACGGTGCCTGAAAACAGTCCGCCGATCAGTTTGAAGAGCATGCCGGCCGCCCGCATATTCCTCTCAACTGACTCTGATACGGCATCGACGAATCCAAGTTGCGATTCGATCATTTTCCAACGAGCCGAGAGTTCGACGCCCAGGCGCCACGCCTCGGCCTCTTCGTTGTAAGCCGCCGACACTGCGACCGTCTGCTTGACCCCGTCGCGCTCGATCTCAATCGACAAGGGCTCTCCAGCCGAGGCCTGGATGATTTCAACGACGTGGGTCGTCGAGCGAATTTTCTCGCCCTCAACACTGCGCAGTTGATCACCGGTGCGAAGACCCGCCAGATCTCCGGGCGATCCGCTCGCGATTCCGCGAAGGACAACGTCATAGCCCTCGCTCCATCCGACAAACGGAGTGCCCGGGCGGCTCTCACTCTCAGCCACAAACACCTGCAACGTCTGCAGTGAACCATCTCGCTCAAGCTCAACCGGAACCGTGCGGTTCATAGCCATCGCAACCGGAAGCTCGACATCTTGCCAAGTCGCAACTGGATTCCCGTCAATTGAGCGGATGATGTCGTCTACTTGAACGCCCGCCTCCTCGGCGCTCGTATCGGCCAGCACGTGTTCAATCTTTGGCTCTTGATCGATGAATTCCGGGCGCTCATAGCTGTACATGTACAAGCCGGCAAGCAGCGCTATCGCCAGAATAAAATTGAAGATCGGCCCCATCGCCATGATGATGAACCGCTGCCAGCGCGGTTTCGACAGCAATTCGTCGGGATCTCCGCTCGGCTTGCCGATGTTCTCGCCAGCCATCTTGACGTATCCGCCGAGTGGGAGTAGGCAGACCTTGAAATCAGTGTCGCCGTGCTTGATTCCAAACAATCGTGGACCAAACCCGAACGCGAAGCTCTCGACCTTTACTTTGTAGTATCGAGCCGCTATGTAATGGCCAAGCTCATGGAAAACAACCATGACCCCCAGCACAAAAATAAAAGCCAACATGGATCCGCTATGCCTCTAAGTGAACCTACGTCAGGACTCTGCCGGCAGTTACGGCCCGTCGAGCTACCTGATTCCCAGCGAAAATTCGCGCTTCTCGATCGATCTCTAGGAGGTCAGACACAGAACTCGTGTTTTGAGCCGTGCCGCTAGACAGCGTTTCTTCCACAACTTCAGCTATAGCCAAATACGGAATCTGCCCGCCCAAAAATGCCTCCACAGCCACTTCATCGGCTGCGTTGAGCAAACAACCGGACGCCCCACCCTTCCGGAGCGCCTCGTACGCCAACTCCAAGAGTGGAAATTTTTCCCTGTCCGGCGGCTCGAAGTCTAATTGTCGCATAGACTTCCAGTCAATGCGTTGGCGCGGGCTGGGGTCCCGATCCGGGTATGAGAGCGCATAGCGGATTGGCAATTTCATGTCCGGCGGACACATTTGCGCGATCACCGAGCCGTCCCGATACTCAACCAATGCGTGAATGACCGACTGCGGATGGACAACGACATCCACTTCCTCGGCCCTGAAATCGAACAAATGGCAGGCCTCGATGACCTCAAATCCTTTGTTCATCAGAGTCGCTGAATCGATGGTGATTCGATTTCCCATCTTCCAGGTCGGGTGATTGAGGGCCTGTTCCGGTGTGACAGCGGCCAATTCACTCGCCGGAGTCGTACGGAATGGCCCTCCCGACGCGGTAAGAATCAGCCTCTCGACTTCATCGCGTCGGCCGGCTCGTAGGCATTGGTGGGCCGCATTGTGTTCGCTATCGACCGGGAGTATCTGAGCACCAGACCGGGCGGCCTCGGCCATGACTAGTTCGCCGGCGACTACCATCACCTCTTTATTTGCGAGGGCCACGCGTTTGCCCTGGCGAACGGCCTCATACGTAGCTTCGAGGCCGGCGACGCCGACCGCCGCGGAGACGAGTACGTCGTAGTCAACACGGGTTGCCGCGGCAAGGTTGCCGGCAGGTCCTGATAGGACTTCAGGCCGGTAGCCGTCAATCTCCGACAACCCCGCCTGGAGATCTGATCTAGTGGCCTCGTCGGCGACAGAGATCAGCTCCGGCCGGAATTCCCGCGCTTGCTCCAGCAGTTCGTCGACGTTGCGTCCCGCGGCCAGGGCCGTAACCGAAACAGGGCCCGCCATCTCGCGAATGACTTGGAGGGTGTTGCGGCCGATCGAGCCGGTCGAACCGAGCAGGGAGACTTTCATAAGCGAACGTCGCTTCTAGCTCAACGTAACACTGTCACGACACTGTTGATCCACTCGAAGGAACTGCCCACCTGCGGGCGGATCTGGGGTGCCTACTCGCCGACTTCTTCGACTGTCGACATCGCCTCTAACCATTCGCTGTCGGAAGAAAGATTCCCAAGAGCCTCGATGATTTTTTGCGTTGAAAATCCCGCCCGTGCCAGGGAACGGTAGAGACGCCCGAGGTGTTTGCGGTCGTCGATGCGAATCTCGTCGATCCGGCTACCAAGTTTGCGGTGTAAAAAACTGCGAATCAGCTCAAGCTCGTCGGATTCCGCGTAAGTCTCCTCGACAATTTTCTCGGCCGTTTCGCGCTCGATACCTCGGCGTCGCAGTTCAGCCAGAACGCGCCGCCGGCCTAGCGATTCGTATTCGCGGCGGTAGTGCGAATGCGACTCCGCGACGCGGGCATCGTCGAGATAGCCCTGATCAGAAAGTCGTTTGAGCACCGTGTCTACCGATTCGGCGCGAGCCGCTCGCGCGCGCAGCTTGCGCTCAAGTTCCGCCGACGTATGCGAACGTCGACCCAAGGCGCGGATCGCCAGTTCGTAAAGGCTCTCAGTTGCCAGCTTCTTCGCGTCAGCGTTCTTCACGATTGATTCGCCCCGCGGGGTATAGCTCGATTTTAGTCCGCGGCAGGACGCTACGATAGCGGTCATGATTACAGCCGTTGGCGCGCGCCTGGCCGCGATGATGTTTATCCAGTTCTTCGTCTGGGGAGCCTGGTATGTCGGGGCGCCTCTCTATCTTGGGAAGATCGGTTTTTCCGGTACCGATCTAGGACTGACTTACTCCGTAGGGCCCATCTCGGCGATTCTTTCGCCATTTTTCGTCGGGATGATCGCGGATCGATTTTTCAACACCGAGAAGATCCTGGGAGTTCTCCACATTCTCGGTGGGGCGTGCATGCTGTTCGCGACGACGATGATGAACCCGGAATCTCCCGAATCGCCGTTCGCGATCAATATGGTTTTCTTGGCCCATACCCTCTGCTACTTTCCCACGCTGTCACTGACGAACTCGCTCGCGATGCACCATGTGACGGATTCGGAGAAAGA
The DNA here is from genome assembly GCA_965247305.1 of Bryobacterales bacterium. Classification (GTDB taxonomy): domain Bacteria; phylum Acidobacteriota; class Terriglobia; order Bryobacterales; family UBA6623; genus CATQHP01. The sequence goes on from OZ252030.1 coordinate 8,482,142, forward strand.
ATTTCCGTTGATCCGTGTCTTCGGAACGGTTGGTTGGATCGTTGCCGGAATCGCACTCGCATGGATCCAATGGGGCGACCGCATCGAGATGTTCCACCTAACCGGCGCGTCGGGCATCCTAATGGGGCTTTACTGTTTTTCACTGCCGCGCACGCCGCCACCACTCGCGGGCAAAAAAGTGACGGCCAGCGAACTGATCGGCGCGGACGCCTTCGTTTTGCTCAAGCAGCGATCGTTCGCGATTTTCATGTTGAGCTCGTTCTTGGTCTGTATTCCGCTGGCGTTCTACTACCAGCTGGCGGCGAAAGCCGTGCAGCAGGTGGGAATCGCTGACGTCACCCAGGCGATGAGCTACGGCCAGATGTCAGAAATTCTGTTTATGGTGCTGATGCCGCTATTTTTTAAGCGCCTAGGTGTGAAGTGGATGCTTGCCGTCGGAATGTTCGCCTGGGTACTACGCTACGGGCTGTTTGCAGTGGGTGCGCCCGATTCGATTCGCTGGATGATGTACGCCGGAATTCTGCTGCACGGTATTTGTTACGACTTTTTCTTCGTAACAGGCCAAATCTATACCGACCAAGTTGCTCCGAAGGAAATTCGCGGACAAGCACAGGGCATGTTAGTTCTCTTCACGCTAGGCCTCGGCATGTTGATCGGTGCTCAGGTTGCAGGCGTGGTGGAAGTCCGCAACACTCCCGACGAATCGCGAGCGTTAAGCGCCGAGGTTCAAGAGCTCGGCGGGCGCATCGCACAACTGCAAGAATCGGGCGGAAATGCGCAAGAGATTGCGTCCCTCCAATCCGAACAGACCACCAAGTCAACGCGAGCACTGCAATCAATCGATTGGCGCTCGCTCTGGACCCTCCCCGCAACGCTAGCGGGGCTCATCCTCGCTATGTTCCTGGTGCTGTTTAAAGACCGATCCTCAAACGCAACCTGACGAGAGCAGCGAAATCAATGAGCCCCGAACGGTTCCCCTCTCCCCGGTCTTACTGCTTTAGAGCATATTCAGGAATGGCGTAGACACCTTGTCGCGGCACCAAGCCCGTGAAAATCGGAGGCGCGACTGTAAAGGAGTGCGGTGGCGGAGCAGCTTTCTGGAATCCGCTGAGTTGGGACCTGCTGATCATTCCTCAACAGGGCCCGACTAAGCTTTTAAGCGTTGCGATCGTCCGTAGCTACTTCACCCCAAAGCAATAAAGCGTCGAGCTAAAGTCAACTGCGTACACCTGCCCGTTCGCCAATCCCAAACCGCTAAAGTGGGCCCAGTTATCAAAAATTTCTGGCCCGGAATCGTAAAGCGTCTCGCCAGTCTGAGCATCAAGCGCCCGCAGTTGCGCGACGTCGGCGCTTTCAAGCCGCTGCGTGTCTTTCAACAGTGTGAAATTGCCTCGCTTGAAAATTCCAGCCTTGTCGGTTTGGCGGGCGTTTTCGCCATTCGATAGCGCAAAAACAACCCCATTGGCAATGACGACCGGCTCGGGGACATTGAAGTCGCCGCTGACCCAGCGCGCTTTCAGGTACGGCTTTCCGTCGCTGTCCTCTTCCATCGTGAACGCCGCCACACTTCCATTTGGGTTCGGGCCATTCGTCTTTTCGTACTGCGGGCTCTTAGTAGAAAGCGGCCCCCAAAGCGGAACGTAAACCCAGTGGCGATACTCTTCATCACGGTAGAACGACAAATTGCCCCAGACTCCGCGCGCTTCAAACCACTCTTCGTCGTTCGAGAGCAGCGGTGTCGTGTAGATGTTCTTCATGTGCCCGGAGCCCCCCATAATCGGGCCGTCCGGATCGGCGCCCTCAATCAGGTAAACCACCCCTTCTTTGCCGCCGACCGCCAAGTACTCCTTGTTTTTATAGATGAACGCCACGGGCGAAGTGCCGATATCGAAGTCGCGCCTGCGAACGTAGTCCCAATTCTCGGGCGTGTAATAGTCGTGCAGCTTCAGTGTCTGCGGATCGAGTGCAAATGTCGTCTGCCCGTAGTCGTGTTTCTCGGGGTTGAAATCTCCGTCGCCCGACGAACCGTAGATCCAGCCGTCGCGGCCAACCAGCGGACCCCCGCGTCCCCAAACGCCCGCCGCGAATCCAGCCGAGCGCCATACCTTGATGGTGTAGTTGATGGGGTCGTCGAGGTCGATCGACGCGATGCCAGACGGCGTATCGCCACAGTTCTGCGAGATCGACGTGTACAGGGTGTTACCGATAACGTTGAGGCTCCAGGCCTTCGCAAAGGCGTTGACGAACTGCATCGCGCGCCACTTTTCCTTGCCGGTCGCGAGGTCCATAGCATAGAGCTTCCCGTCGATCGCGATGGAGTAGATCGCATTGCGCTTGCGGTCAATCAGCGGGGTAGCGTTAACGCCCTTCGGGCAAAGCCACATCCCGTCACGTGTGGCCGTGACTTCGGTCTTGAATTTTTTCTCCCAGACAATCGACCCGTCGGCGGCGTTGATGGCGTAGAAGTAATCGGCACTGCCCGCCACGTAGACGATGTCTTTGGCGCCTGTATCCGTCTCAACTCCCGTGGCGACAACCGGAGCAGTCAAGGCCGTCAAGGAGCGGGTCTCGTTGACCAGCTTGACCTTCCACTTGAGGCCGAGGTTTTTGGCGGTCTCTTTGTTGAGAATTTTTTCGTCCCGAGCCCAGCCGGTGCGTTGCGGGTCGGCGCCGAACATGAGCCAGTCCGCGGCAGCAAGCGTCGTGGCTAGAAATGCGCCCACGGAGAACAGGGCGAGTACGCGTTTCATAATCAGCAAGTGTACTTGAACTCGGGGCAAGCGCCGGCCAACCTCAGAAGTACAACTGAACCATCTGGCCATCTATCGTGTCGAGCGTCGAACGTCGGCTGGTCCACATGGGGTCCACGAGCTGTTCGTTCCAAGCCTCCAGCTCGGCCTCCAACCGCTCGACGATCTCGGGGTGTTCGTCGGCCAGATTCTGCTGCTCGCCAATGTCGACCGACAGATCGTAAAGCACCGTCATCTGACCGTTTGGCGAAACCGCCGGATAGTCGACCTCGGGTAGCAGCCGGGCACCCCCCAGGGCACTCTCGTCGAGATTCGACTTATCGACCTTCCACATCTTCCATTTCCCCCAGCGCACCGACATATTCGGCGCCGACCGCCAGAACAGAAATTCGTGGGGCGCTTCTGTATTCTCGCCACGCAGGTGCGGAAGCAAGTTCACGCTGTCGGGGCTGTCAATGTTGCTCGCATCAAGCCCGGCGGCGGCACCGAATGTGGCATAGAAATCCAGATGAATTGCTGGCTGCTCAAACACCTCGCCAGCGGGCAAACCAGCAGGCCATTTCATAAGAAACGGAACGCGAACGCCGCCCTCGAGGTGGTAGCGTTTGTTGCCGCTCAAAGGCGAGTTTGTGCAGATCGGTGCGCTGGCGTAATTGATGCAACCGTTATCCGAAATAAACGCCACCAGGGTGTTGTCTTCGATGCCGTGCTTGCGCAAGGTCGCTGTCACGTCCCCAACCATGTCGTCAACGGCCGACACCATCGCGGCGAAAATTCGGGCGCCTTCGCCTTCGATGTGCGGGAATCGATCAACGTACTCATCCGTTGCTTGGATCGGCGTGTGCGGAGCGTTCGGAGTCAGCATGAGAAAGAACGGCTTCTCAGCATTTTCAGCGTCGTGACGATCGATGAAATCCACCGCCTTCGCGGTGAAGACATCGGTAAGGTAGTCCTCGACCTTCTCGATCTCGAAACCGTCCATAATTTCACGCGCACCGCTCGGGCTCGACCGGTCGCCCGACGACTGCTGGGGCCAGCATTGCGCGCCCTCCCTGGCGCAGTCGATGTAATTCGTGCCGCCGCCCAAGATTCCGTAAAACTCGTCAAACCCGCGATTGAGGGGATTGTATTTTTCCAACGCGCCGAGGTGCCACTTGCCGACCAGACCGGTAGCATAACCGGCGTCTTGCATCAGGTTGCCTAGGGTTCGCTGGTCTAGCGGCAAGCCCAGTTCGGCGTCTGGCCCGCGATCGTAGTTGGCCGTCGGGTTGTACTCGTAGCCGAACCTGTTCTGATAGCGTCCACTCACTAAGCCCGCGCGCGTCGGACTGCAAACGGCCCCCGAAACATAGCCGTCAGTGAACCGTACGCCCCGCGCGGCCAACTCATCAATATGCGGAGTCGCAATCGTTTTCGAACCGTTGGCGCCAATGTCGCCATACCCAAGATCGTCGGCGACGATCAGAATGATATTGGGCTGAGCGTGGCTGGGGGCCGTTGCTTCCTCCGTCGACCCGCACCCGGCCCCGATGGCCAGCATCGAGCCGACCGCGAGGCAAGCCAGACGACGAGGAAACTTTTTCGCCTCAAACATTTGGTTCATGGTCAAATCTCCTAGTTCGTTGTCACGAACGACTATACCGAAGCACACGACTTCCCATAGTGCTTCCCGCAGCGCGACCCTGATCCGTCGGCAAGCATCCTTCGCGAGTGTCTGCAATGCTTGGTCGCCTGTAACAGTAGGCCATTTATTTTTTCTTACGAGATACATTCGCGATACCCCGCGGGTGCGCTCCGTTGCCGCGGAAGATCTCGCGTTTGAGCCGCGCGCGCCAGGGGGTGCGAAAAAACCTCCACCGACATTGCGAGCGTCGGAGGGTGCGACATGTCGCACCCCTACAACACTGATAACAAGCAAGTTGTCCGTAGGGGCGTAGCTTGTTACGCCCGTTTCTCGAGTTCGCGGAGGTTTCTTCACCCCCCCAGCAAGCGGTTTCCTCGAATGGATCAATGCCTTCGAGGAAACCGCTTGCTGGCGCGCGCGGCTCAAACGCAACCCACGCCGGGTTTGCCCGGAAATTGCGTACATAACTTCCTTACGGACGGATTTGGGGCGCGAGTAGATAAACGATCGCCGTCGCAACGGTAGTATCATGGCCTCCGAGCCTGGTTTGCGGAGATAGCACAATGATTCAATCGATGACGCGACGGAACTTTATGGCAGGGGCGGCGGGTCTTGCCGCGGCGTACGCGACGGGTTGCTCCTCGGAGCCCGAGGCGCCTAGCGAGCAGCGCCCGAACATCATCTTGCTGATGGGCGACGATCACGCCTGGGATGAGGTGGCCTACAACGGCCATCCCCATCTGAAGACTCCCGTGATGGACGAGATGGCGGCGACAGGACTGCGGATGGATAATTTCTACTCGGCGTCGCCGGTTTGTTCGCCGACGCGCGGCAGTGTACTCACCGGACGTCATCCGAATCGCTATGGCACGTTCACTCCGAACTGGTCGATGCGGCCGGAGGAGACAACAATCGCGCAAATCCTGAGCAACGCTGGATACGCTTGCGGCCATTTCGGGAAGTGGCATGTCGGCACAGTCAAGGCGGGTTCACCACTGAATCCGGGAGCAATGGGATTCGACGAGTGGCTCTCGCATGACAACTTTTTCGAGATGAACCCCGAGCTGTCGCGCAACGGCGCGGCGCCGGAGAAGTTTGAAGGCGAGAGCTCGGAGATCTGCATCGACGAAACAATTCGCTTCATAGCCGACTCGAAGAAAAACGAAAAGCCATTTTTCGCGGTGGTGTGGTTCGGCTCGCCGCACGAGCCTTACAGCGGGCTCGACGAAGATCTCGCGCTCTACGACGACCTGCCGGCGGAGTACAGTGAGCGATCGGTAAGCCTGACCAGCATGGAGACCGGCCTGCCGGTCGACCGGCCTTTACGCGATGTACTGCGTGAGCGGTTCGCCGAGATTACAGCGATGGATCGCGCAATGGGCAAGTTGCGGACTTGGCTAGCGGACGAAGGGCTGCGACAGAATACCGTGGTTTGGTATTGCGGCGACAACGGTATCCCAACAAGTGGCCGCGCGACGACGCCGTTTCGCGGGCAGAAAGGCGATGTGTATGGGGGCGGCATTCGCGTCCCAGGACTGATTGAGTGGCCCGAGCGAATCGAGGCGGGCCGCGTCACCGACGTCAACTCGGTGACAAGCGATATGCTGCCGACACTTTGCGAGCTGGCCGATGAGCCGCTGCCCGAGCGTCCGCTAGATGGAATCAGTCTGGTGGCTCTTATTGACGGCGAGATGACTGAGCGCCCGAGCCCGATTTGCTTTTGGAACTACGAGACGCGCCACGAACGCGCGAAGTATTCCGAGCCGTATATCGATCCAGCGCAGCAACAAGGCACGACCCCGTTGGTCAAGGTCATGGACGGAGTCTTTACCCGGAACTTCATCAATTTCCGTCACACCGAGATTGTGGAGGAAGATTTTCTCGGCGAGCGGGCAATCGTCGATAACCGCTACAAACTTGTGATCGCCGGCGAGAGTGGCGATGAAGCCGCCAAGGAACTATTCGACTTTCGCGCTGACGAGGCCGAGCAGAATAACCTGATCGCAGAGCATCCCGACGTAGCCGCGGATCTTGAACGTCAGCTTCGGGAGTGGCAGGAATCGGTGCTCAATAGCCTTACCGGTAGAGACTACGGCTAGGCCGCTCTACCCGAATGCCCCTTGACACGGGTCTTATCCTGAAACTGCGAAGCCACGGCGATCGGAGGAGAAAGGGGGTACCTCGGATCGTGCGCGTGCACGGCCTCGCGAACGATGGCGTTTTCCGGCCATAACCGGCCAATTCCGGACATTTCGACGCTTGAGCTGCGTCCGATCGAGACTGTCGTGACTGCTGGGAAGATAAGGCGATCGGAGGATATCGCCGCCAGGTGCTGAAAAATGCGAGCTACAGTTGAGCAGCGCGAGTTTGTTGAAGCCAACGGCTCAGCGCTTGTATGTTGCGGGCGAAGGTTTGCGACGAAATGATTTGCTGCAGCGGCGGTACAACGCCGGGGAACACTTCAAGCGTTTCGTCTTCTTTTAGCGTGAACGACTTGTCGCCGATTACGACCACGTAGTCCTTTGGGGCGTAAATGCTCACGAGACGGTCTGCCTTTCCAACTTGACCTTGTTGGGTCCAGGCTCCCCGCTCGTCGAGTGAGGCTAGAATTGTTGGGACATTCGCGGCTGCTTGGTCGCGCTCGGGACGTGACTGCCAGGGCGAGAGGCCGTTGAGCTTTTCGGGGCGACGATGGTCGGCGTCGGGGTCCGCGGCAAGCGCGTAGTACTCGCGTTCAATGTCGGCCAAGCCTGCCCCGCTCGACCACATGCCATAGTGCTGGATCGTTGACTGGTCGCTGTAGCTCACCTGATAACCATCAGGCCGCAGGACAGACTGTCCTGGGACTCGAACCATGGTTCCCTTAGTAATGTAGAGTGGCCGATTCGTTCGTAGCTCATTAAACCTGGCCAGACAGGGGCTGCCAGCGGAACAGCTGCGGCGTTTGCGCGGCGGATCGTCGGCACGCCGCGGCAACCCGGATTTCTTGAGGTAGTTGAGCGCCTTAGGAACTGCGTCGAGATATTTCTCGGCCCCGGTTTCGCGAAAAAGGGTCAGCAGAATTTGCATCGCGCTTTGGGATTCGCCGCCCGTGATGGAGGGCGGCTCGAATAACCGCGCCCAGGCCGGATGCATTTCGAGATCGTACTGCTGGGCCCAAGCGGGCTGCGGCTCGGGCATCTGCGCTAGTAGCAAAAAATCGCCACCTCGCTCGGCTGCCTGGCGGTAACGAGCGTCGCCGTAGATGCGCCACGCCTCGAGGTACATGTCGATCATGTCGGCCAGCGTGTTGTCGTTGAGCGTGTAGAAATTGCGGTAGTTGGTACCGGGCCATTCGCGTGACCACGAGTCGGGATAGCTAGCGCGCTTTACCGGATAGTCGGCCGGGTCGGGGGCCTCGAAAAACCGCTGCGGCCACGCCCCGTTGGGGTACTGCGCTTCGATCAGTTTTCGAAGAGCGTACTCGGCAGCGTCGTGAATCGCGGCGTCCTAGAAATCGAGTGCGCGGTCGACGCGCATCAGCAGTCGCAGGGCGGCTTGAGTCGTATTGTCGTCGAGCGTTGTATATGGTTTCCGCGCCCGTTCGCCCTCGCACGGGCCGTCCACGCGGTAGGGATACGCGGCACGCTTAGCGCGATCGAATTCGATGATGTAGTCCCAGCCGCCTGAACAGTGCTGGCCTCGAACCAAGGCTCGAGCGGCATCGGCGGCAGCATCGAGAAAGCCGCGATCGCCAAGCGCATCGTAGACGTCGAGATAGGCCATGGCGACAGTGGGTGTACCCTCGCGCTGAACGCTTACTTGCGTTGCTCCCTCGGCCGACTCCGAGCGCCCATACGAGAGGTCGGCCGAATAGCGAAAATGATAGCCACCCTCGGTCGCGACCTCAGTTCGATAAAACGCAACGGCACGTGTCAGGGCTTCGCTGACCGCCGCGTCGGATGGGTCTTGCGCGGCGGAAGGTGTAGTCGCGCAGACTAGTGCGCAGATCAAAGCGGCGAGCAGTCGCATGTCGCCCTAGTTTACGGAATGTCTTGCGTAGGTGTCCCAAATCCGTCCGTAAGGAAGCGATGACCTCGACCCGGATCAACAGAGGCGAGGACGGAAGTCCACGCTTTCTTCAGGTTCGGTAGATACTACGAGTGAAAGCGTGGACTTCCGTCCTCGCCTCGTTTTCTAGACTTCGATCGATTCCGCACCCGCACCGTGTAGTCGAAGTATCAGTGGAAAAATGGTGCGGGGTTCGTAGTTCGCGAATGTACGCCGCGCCGTCAGCCGGCTTCGAATGCTTACAGACGGATCGGGAAAATGTCGGGCTCGGGCTCGTCGCCGGGATGTCAAGTTTTCTGTGTAGCTGACATTTTCGTATGAAATGGTTCGTGGGCCGCGAACGGGCGGCGACCAACGTCCACTAGAATCAAGCCATGCGATCTCCACTGCTTCTATTCATCGCCTGCTGCCTCTCCGCGTATTTCTGCATCGCTACCGCTGCACCACCGGACCTGATCTTACATTCCGGAAAAATCATCACGGTCGACGACCGATTCTCCATCGCTGAAGCCATCGCAATCGAAAACGGCCGAATAGCAGCCGTAGGGTCCAACACCACCGTCAACGCGCTAGCGGGCCCTCGTACTCAGTCAATCGATCTTGACGGCAAGACCGTCTTGCCAGGTCTCATCGACACGCACACGCACCCAATGGGAGCGGCCATGTACGAGTTCGATCACCCCGTACCGGACATGGAGACCATCGCCGACGTGCTGAAGTATTTTCGCGAACGGGCCAAAGTCGTTCCCGAGGGAGAGTGGATTCGCCTACAGCAAGTGTTCATCACGCGCCTCCGCGAGCAGCGCTACCCGACGCGCGCGGAGCTCGACGAAGCGGCGCCCAAACACCCCGTCGTCTTTCGCACAGGTCCCGATGCCTCACTCAATTCGCGGGCGCTGCAGCTCAGCGGCATCGACCGGGACTTCCGCATTCCCCAAGGCGTGCTCGGCCGCATTGAGCGCGACGAGAGCGGCGAGCCAACCGGCATCATTCGCAGTGGTGCTCACCTCATCAAGTTCCGCGAAAGCCAGAAACGTCCCACGCGAGAGGATCAGCGCCGCCGACTCAAAGAGCTTTTCCACGACTACAACAAGGTTGGGCTGACGAGCATCGTCGACCGCAACGCTAGCGCCGATGCCGTGACAGTCTACGAAGAATTGCTAGACGCGAACGAGTTAACCACCCGAGTGTTCGCGAGCTACGCTGTCAATGCGCAGGCGCCGCTCGAAGACATCGAGGCAACCATTTCCAAGATCGCGCGACACCCAAAGCACAACTACAACCCGATGCTCTGGCTGCGGGGGATCAAGTTTTTTATGGACGGCGGCATGCTTACCGGCAGCGCCTACATGCGCGAACCGTGGGGCGTCAGCGAGGTTTACTCGATCACCGACTCGCACTACCGCGGCATGCGATTCGTGCCGCCCGGAAAGGCCTACGCGATCACCAGGATGGCGCTAACCCACGGCTTTCAGCCGACCGCGCATTCGGTTGGTGACGGGGCCGTACACGCATTGATCGATGCCTATGACGAAATCAACGACGAATTCCGAGTGCGAGAAATGCGCCCGTGCATCACACATTCCAATTTCATGAGCCCGGCGGCGATCGAGAAAATGGCCGAGATCGGCATCGTCGCCGACCTGCAGCCGGCCTGGCTTGAACGTGACGGGGCGACGCTCCGCAAGCAGTTCGGCGACGCACGCCTGAGCTACTTCCAGCCCTACAAAAGCCTGCAAAACGCCGGGGTCGTCGTCGGCGGTGGGTCCGACCACATGCAAAAGATCGGCGGCATGCGCTCGATCAACCCTTACAATCCGTTTTTCGGAATGTGGATCACGCTGGCGCGTCAACCACGTTGGACGGACGCGGTGGTGCATCCCGAACAGCGAATTACCCGCGAAGAGGCGATCCGGCTCTACACGATCAATAACTCTTACATCACATTCATGGAGCGAGAAACAGGATCTCTGGAAGCGGGCAAGCTGGCGGACCTGATAGTTTTGGACCGTGATATTCTCACTTGCCCACTCGATGAGGTGAAAGAGATCGGAGTCGAGCGGACATACCTTGGCGGGAAACTGGTCCATGAAGCTGCCGACGTGAACTGACGTGAACTGAGTAGCGTTCCGAGACACCGAGTCAGTTTCTCCGCTCGAAGGGAACGCTCTACGTCACCTCGCGCGCTGACTCAAACACGGTGGAGGAGAGATAATCCATGAAGAAACTCGCACCAGGGCTGCGCAAATTTCTGGATGAATACAGACCTGTCAATGGGCACCTGGGGGATGCCGCGGCGATCGCCTAAAGCGCGACGTAGATCGATTGCCATGAGTCGAACAGCCGTTACCCCCTACGCGCTGGTGTTGGCGTGCCTAGCGTTGCCACTAGGTGCGGCGCACGCCCAGGAGCCAGACCGAGCCTCTGACCCGAATGGCCATACGTGGTACATGTACTTCGGCGATCACCCGCTTGGCCGCACCCCTTTCGGCGTCCATTTCGATGGACAGTGGCGGCGGCAAGGTGTCGGACAAAAATCGCAGCAACTTTTGCTTCGGCCCGGAGTGAACTACGATATCAATTCCGCGGTCCAGGCGAGCGGTGGGTACGCTTTTATCAAGTCCCATCCATACGGAGATTTTCCTGCCCCGTTCACGACGCCCGAGCATCGTATCTGGCAGCAACTGGTGCTCAAGCAGCAAATCGGCAGGACGGGGCTTGCTCACCGCTTTCGCGTGGAGCAAAGGTTTGTCGGGGTCAAGGAGAGCGGCGCGGCGGGCGATGGGCGTCTGCTGGGCTATAGCTATCGAAACCGTTTTCGTTACTTCACAAAGGGCGTCATTCCCTTGCGGAAGAAGGGGAAGGATTCGCCTCTGTTCATTGCCGCCTACAACGAGGTCATGTTCAATTTTGGCCGCAACGCGCGGAACAATATCTTCGACCAGAACCGTGCCTACATCGCTGTGGGGCGTAAGATTCCAGGGTTCGGCTCCCTAGAGGTCGGGTATCTGCAACAAACCGTACAGCAAGGAAACGGCCGGGTGTTCGAATTCAATCACACTATACAGATCGGTCTGTTTTCAAATCGTCGGCTGGGCCGCTAATGAAGGCGGCCAGTCGGGTTCCAGCCCACGTTTCTCTCCACATGGTGAGAAATGCGGGCTAAGCTGGACCATGCTTTGAAAGCTACGGCTCTGTGCTCACGGGAACTTGCATGGGAGGACGGCCTAGCGAGTAGAAGCGGAAGATTGACTGGCCTGCCCGCGCCGACGCTATCGAGAGCGCTCCTGGCGTATGTTGAGCAGACGCCGTCCGCCGCCGCGGGCTTCCGCAGATTCGAGGAATAGGGATGATCACGAAGTCACATAAGCGAATCCGCCTCTGGAGTACGTTGCTCGCCGCGCTTGCCGCTTCACTCGCTCAAGCGCAGCAGCAAGCCCTAACGCTGGACGAGTGTGTGAGGCTCGCGTTAGAGGCACCGTCTTTGGCGCAAGCCGCCGACCGCGAGCAGGCCATCGCCCGTGAACGGCAAACGGCCGCCCGATCCGAGATGCTGCCCCAGTTCGGTCTGAATGCCGGGCATGTCTACAACAGCCCTTCACGGAACGGGCCAACTCCCTTCAGCTTCGTGGCGCTCAACGGCGTACGCGAGTACCTCTCGACCGCCGATGCCAACTGGAGTGTTGACCTCTCGGGCCGGCTGCGGGCGGGGCTAGCGCTGGCACGTGCCGGCCGCGACATCGCAGCGGCCGATCTCGCCGTCGCGAAGCGGGATCTGCGGCGTGCGGTCAGCTTGGCCTACTACGATCTGCTGCTAGCGCGCCGCATTGCCGGCCTGGAAGAAGGAAGCGTCAAGGAAGCGCTTGAGTTCGAGAGAAAAGTCCGCGCACGTCTACGCCAAGGTGAGGCGTCGCGCGCCGATCTCTTGAAGGCCACGTCGCAACGATCGCAGTTCGAGCAGCGGCTCAGCCAGGCTCGTCTTGACGCCCGCTTAGCCAATCAAATCCTGGCCTCTTTCTGGACGACCGACTCGGATCGCGAACTTCTAGTTGAAGACGTGTTGGACGCCTCCACGCAGCCGCCCCCCGATGCTCGGGAAACCGGCTCGGGAAACGAAGCCACGTCTGTTCCGAGCCGGCCGGAGCTGCAGCGTCTGGACGCGCTAGTGTAGTGCGTCAATCAGATTGAACCTTAAGAAGAGCGGCTTTGCCGCGCTTGACCTTCTCAAGGGTGTCGGAAGCGGTAGCAGTCCAGATGAAGGGCTTGGGCTGCTGATTGTGTCGAGCGATGTAGTCTTCGATGGCGGTGGTGAGTTCGCCGACGCTACGAAAGACACCGTGGCGGATGCGCTTATCGGTGAGGTCTCGGAAGAACCTCTCCACCATGTTCAGCCACGACGCTGAGGTGGGCGTGAAATGGACGTGGAAGCGTTTATTGCGCTGCAGCCAGCGTTTCACCGTGGCGTGTTTGTGAGTGGCATAGTTGTCCACGATCAAATGGATCTGCTTGTCCTTGGGGGTCTGGTTTTCAAGCAAGCGCAAGAAGCGCAGCCATTCTTGGTGGCGGTGCTTGGGCATGCAGGTTCCGATCACCGAGCCGTCGAGCGTGTTGAGCGCGGCGAACAAGGTGGTTGTGCCGTTGCGTTTGTAGTCGTGGGTCATGGTCCGGCCGCGTCCCTTTTTCAGGGGCAGGCCGGGCTGGGTGCGGTCGAGGGCTTGAATCTGTGACTTCTCGTCGAGGCAAAGAACGAGGGCATGCTCGGGCGGGTTGAGATAAAGTCCGATGATGTCGTCGAGTTTTTCGGCGAAGCGCGGGTCGTTGCTGAGTTTGAAGGTCTTGACGCGATGCGGCTTGAGGCCGTGGGCGCGCCAAATGCGACCCACGGTGGAGGCGCTGACGCCGACCGCGGCGGCCATCGTGCGGCGGCTCCAATGGGTGGCGTTGGCTGGCGTTTCGCGGGTCGTCTTGTGGATGATCTGTTGCACTGTTGGGGAGCAGATGGCGGGCTTACGGCCGGGCCGCGGGGCGTCCTTTTCGATGCCGGCGACGCCGGATTCAAGAAAACGGCTTCGCCAGCGCGCCACCAACTGACGCGAGACCGACAGCTGCGCGGCAATCCGTTTGTTCTCAAGACCGTCGGCGGCGAGCACGATGATCCTGGCTCGCAACGCCAGACGAACAGCGACCCGACGACCGTTCGCGTAGCGCTCCAACTGCCTACGCTGCTCCTGCGTCAATGGGACTGGCTCTGCTCTTCGCATCCGTGTGCCTTCTACTAGTAAAGGCGACACGAAGATACTATAAGTTATATTATTTATGGCGCACTACACTAGCCCGTTCTTTCGACGCTCAGCGCAAAGTCGCCCGAGCAGGCCTCAGGCCCGAGGCGAACGTGATCTTCCAATATGGCTTGGATGCGAACCAGGTCAGCGTGAACCAGCGCGGCTACGCCGCCTACGTCAACCTGAGCGTGCCTGTCTTCGATTGGTTCAAAACGCGCAGCGGGGTGCGCGAGGCGAACTACCGGCACGAACAAGTGGAGTTGCAGCGCGCTTCCGCCGAACGAGGCTTCACACGCGAGTTCCTCGCCGCCAGGGCGCGTGTTCAGTCATGGTATGAACGCATACCAATCGCCCAAAGCGGATTTGACGACTCAAACGAAAATCTGCGGTTGGTTAGGCTGCTTTACGACAGCGGCGAGGCTCCCGCGCTCGACGTCGTGCTGTCGCAGGAGCAGGCGACCCAAGGCGGCCGCACACTATATTCGGCGAAGGCCCAATACCGCCGCTCCCTGGCGGACTTCGAAGTGGCGGCCGGGCGATGACCGACTCAATCAAAGTTGCTTTTCTCTCGGCGCTACTGCTCGCCGGCTGCGGAGGGCCAGAAGAAGGCGCCGAGCCGGAAATGATCGTCGAGGTCCGCACGGCTCAGGCGCGTGTCGAGGATGTGGAGCAGATCTTAAGTGCGCCGGCCAATATTTTTCCTATATCTGAAGCCAAGGTCGCGTCGAAGTTGACCGCTCCTATCGCCCGACTCGGTGCGCGGAAGGGTGATCGAGTTCTCAAAGGCCAAATCCTAGCCTGGTTGCGCAGCGATGATCTCGACGCTCAACTCGCCGAGGCTTTGGCACAAGTGGCGGACGCCGAAGCGAATCTGGAAAAGGTTTCCGCCGGCACGTTGCCGACAGAAATCGAGCGGGCTCAGGGAGAGCTGGAACGAACGACCTCGGCGCTGACCGAGGCCAAACAGATCTTTGAACGGCGCCGAGATCTGGTGGCCGAAGGCGCGCTGTCGGAGCGAGATTTGTTGCTGGCCAAGACCCAATACGAGCAAGCGCAAACCGCCAACCGAGTTGCCAAAACCGCGCTTGAGTTGCTCTCGGGGCAATCGCGGCTGCAGGATATCCGCATCGCCGAGAGCGGGCTGTCTCAGGCCAAGGCGAGATCGCAATTTGTCGAAGCGCAGTTGGGGTTCGGTCGGGTCGAAAGCCCCTCGCCAGGATACGTGACCGACCAGTTTCTCTATCCCGGCGATATGGCACAGCCTGGTACGCCAATCTTCACTGTTATGGACCTCTCGACCGTCGTCGCGCGCGGTCACTTTCCCGAAGAGAACGCCGGCGAATTGCGCAGGGGGCAGGACTGCCGGTTCGCCGGCATCGACTCGCTCAACGGCGGCCATGCGGGCAAGCTGACGGTGGTCAACCAAGCTGTCGACGCTGCTAGGAGGAGTGTGGAGGCCTGGTGTGAAATTCCGAACAGAGACAGCGGAATCAAGGCGGGGCTCTTCGGTCAAGTATCGGTCGTGACCGGACGACGCCGGGATGCCGTTACCGTTCCACGCGCGGCGGTTGAATTCGATCGGGATCGTGAGCGAGGGGTCGTATGGAGTGTCGGGGCTGACAACCGCGCCCATGAGCATCGCGTCAGAACCGGCGTCGTTTCTCCGACGACAGTCGAGGTCTTGGACGGCATCGAGATCGGCGCGACCGTTGTTGTAGAGGGCGGCTACGGACTGTCTGAGGGTCTCGCGGTCCGTCACTCGGAGCTTCAAGAATGACGACGGAGTCGCTCGCCAGGTTTGTCGAAATTTACGGCAAAGCCCTGGTTCTGGTGACACTGGCGCTCGCGTTGGCGGGATTCATCTTCGCCTTTAGCTTGCCTGTCTCGTTGCTTCCGCAGACGGATTTCCCTCGCGTAGTAATTCTTGTCGACAACGGCGTCACGCCAGTCGACCTGCAGATGTTGACCGTCACGCGGCGGCTCGAGGAGGCAGCGCGTAGAGTTCCCGGCGTAACGGATATTCGCTCTGTCACCGCGCGCGGCGAAACCGAAATCAGCGTGTTTTTTCGATGGGATGTCGACATCGTCGACGGCCTACAGCTCATTCAAGGTGAAATCGCGCAGATCACTCCCTCTCTTCCGCCGGATGCTCGTTTCTACATCAATAGACTGACATTCTCAGTCTTTCCAATGGTCGGATTCAGTTTGACCTCGACCGAGCGGGATCTTGCCGAGCTGTGGGAACTGGCTTATTGGGACGTGGCCCCTCGGCTCTACCGTATTCCCGGCGTCATGGAGGCGCGCATCGTCGGCGGTCGAGAACCCGAGTTTCACGTGATCGTCGAGCCCGAGAAGCTCAATCGCTACAACTTGGGACTCAACGCTGTGACGGCTGCGATTCGCGCCTCAAACCTCATCTCCGCCAGTGGGATGATCGAGGAAAATTATCGCCTCTACCTCACGACGGTCACGGGCCTGATGCGTGACCCGGAGCAGATCGAACAGACTGTCGTCGGCATATTCGAAGGCGTTCCGATCCGCATCGCCGACATCGCTGTAGTCGTTCGGGGCGAGAAGCCGGTGTACAACATTGTGACCGCGGCCGGCCGGCCGGCGGTGCTGATCAACGTACTACAGCAGCCCGACGGCAACGCTTTGCAGGTCGCGCAAGCGGTGAACGAAGAAATCCAGCGCATCGAGGCCACACTGCCCGCCGACATCGATCTCGCAACGTTCTACGACCAGTCAATTCTCGTCCGGGATTCGATCTTGGGGGTTCGCGAGGCCATCTTGCTGGGACTTGTGCTCAGCATCGCGGTTCTAATGGGGTTCCTCAAAGACTGGCGCACCACGCTCGTTGCGGCGATGGTGATCCCGGTTTCGCTGTTGATCGCGGTTGTGTTCATGCAGTTATTCCGAATGAGCTTCAACCTAATGACGCTCGGCGGTATGGCTGCGTGTGTGGGAATCGTCATCGACGACGCGATTGTCATGGTCGAAAACATCACCGTGCACCGATCAATGGGGCAGTCGAAGGCCGAAGCGGCGCGAAGCGCAATCACCGAGCTAACACCCGCACTCATCGGGTCTACGCTGACGCCCATCATGGTTTTCGTGCCGCTGATTTTCATCGGCGGCATTGCTGCGGTTTTTTTCCGGTCCCTAGCGGCGACGATGGTGACCGCTCTGATTGCGTCGCTGCTGCTAGCAGTGTTTTTCGCTCCGGTGCTCGCAACCTGGCTCTTGCGCGCGCACAAGGGACCGCTAGCGGAATCGCTCGAAGAGGCTGAACGGGCCGGTGAAGGCCGCCTGATGAAGGCGATCGCGGCTCGCTATAGCCAGTCGCTTTCCTGGTGCTTGGAGCGCTCCGGCGTGGCATTGCTGGTCTTGGCCGCGATTATCATCGGGTCGGCCGGGATTTACACACAGCTTGGCAGCGGCTTTCTGCCCGAAGTCGACGAGGGAGCGTTCGTGCTCGACTACGTCATGCCGCCGGGAACGTCTCTCGAAGAGACTGATCGCGTCCTGCTGCATGTCGAAGAAATACTCCGCGACACACCCGAAGTCGAGAGCTACTCGAGGCGAACCGGAGCACGCCTGGCGTTAGCGATTGCTGAACCCAACACCGGAGATTTTCTCGTCAAGCTGACGGGATTTCCACGCCGTCCGCTGGCGGACGTAACCGATGAGATCCGTACACGAATCGTTTCGAGCGAGCCGGCGATCGAGGTCGAGTTCCCGCACATTCTCGAAGACCTCATTGGAGATCTCGCGTGGTCTCCCGAACCCATCGAAATCAAGATCTCCCATCCCGACGATTCCGTGGCCTTGGCAATCGGACAAAAAATCGAGGACTGGTTGCCTGACGTTCGAGGAGTAGTCGATGTGATGAACCAAAACGTCGTGATCGGTCCGTCACTGAACTTTCGGGTTGATCCGGTAAAGGCTGGACTCGCGGGCTTCTCAACCCAGGACGTGGCCGAGCTGCAGGCGATGATGCTCGACGGCGTCCGCGCATCGGAGACGATCGTCCGCAACCGCATCTACGGAATACGTGTCCGCTATCCGGAGCTCCGACGTTCGCGACTCGCGGATATCAAATCGATGCTGGTGACATCGACGTCGGGCGAAACGGTACCGCTGGCAAGTATCACTGACGTGACTATCGACGAAGGTCAACGCGAGATTCACCGCTACAACCTCAAGGAGGCTATCGTTGTTACGGCCCAAGTTTCCGGTCGGGACCTGGGGTCTACGATGGCTGAGATTCAGCGAAGAATATCACTGGAAGTGGAGTTGCCGGCGGGAACCGACATTGAATACGGAGGTCTATTTCAAATTCAGCAAGAGTCTTTTCGAGGGCTCACAAAAGTACTGATCAGCTCAATCCTCCTGATCTTCATCATCCTGGTGTTTGAATTTCGAGCATTCGCTCAACCGCTGGCGATCTTGGCTGCAACAGTTTTGTGCGGGTCGGGATCGCTGGCCGCGCTTTGGCTTACCGGCTCCACTCTAAACATCTGCTCGTTCATGGGGATGATCATGGTGGTCGGCATTGTTCACAAGAACGGAATCTTGATGCTTGACTCCGAGCAATTCTTTCGTCGGCAAGATCTCCCGCTAAGAGAAGCGATTCTTCGCGCGGGACGGCGCCGCCTCCGACCAATCATCATGACCGCGCTCGCCACCATCCTAGGTATGGCGCCGCTGGCGCTTGGGCTCGGCTCAGGCGCCCAGATTCTGCAGCCGCTCGCGATCGCCGTAGTCGGCGGCGTTGCCGTCTCGCTGATCCTTTCGCTACTCGCGACGCCAGTGCTCTACTACCAACTGCAACGAATCATGCCGGACGGGGCGTGAATCACGTTCGGTCCCGTCCCGAAGCCCGAGCTGTCCCTGCAGTTCAAGACAACCAATTGATAGAGACAACGGCCAGATATTGCGGCATTGGCACCAACACACGAGTGCACTTGAAAGTGCCCTGACAGATACGACATAAACTGTACTAGAGGATATTGTGCAATCAAACGAGACACCGAGAGGCACGCTCAGCGGTTTTCGCGATCACTGGAGCGCCGACCTGCTGTCGGGTTTTCTTGTATTCCTGATCGCTCTTCCGCTTTGCCTTGGAATCGCCGTTGCCTGCGGGTACCCAGCTATTTCCGGTATCTTCACGGCAATTATCGGGGGCCTGCTGGCCACGTTTTTTAGCAATTCGGAACTCACGATCAAGGGGCCCGCCGCCGGCCTCATCGTGATTGCAATCGGGTGCGTCACCGATTTCGGATTTACTGCCGGACGGGACCCCGCGGCGGACCTCCAGGCGTACCGTCTGGCACTCGGGGTCGGAGTCGTCGCGGGAGTCATTCAGATCTTCCTCGGATTGTTTCGCGCCGGCGTCCTAGGAGAATTCTTTCCGACCGCGGCTGTGCACGGATTGCTCGCCTCGATCGGTGTGATTATCATCGCCAAACAGTTTCCCGTCACCATGGGTTTGAGCTCCGAAGGAACCCCGCTTGAACTGCTCGGCAAGATTCCTCAGTTCATTTCGAATATGAATCCCATCATCGGGCTGATTGGCGTTGTCAGTCTCGTCATCATGTTCGGGTATCGATTCATCCCGATTCGAGCGCTACAGTTGATCCCCGGTCCGATGGTCGTTTTGATGATCACCGTCCCATTGGGAATGTATTTCGAAGTGGGCAGGGAGCATACTTATTCGTTCAGCGGTGGGGAACACGCCTTGGGGACGGACTTGCTCGTCAACGTGCCTCAGAACATGTTCACAGCGATCACTTTTCCCGACTTCTCGGGCGTCGCCACCAGCACTGGATTGAAGTACATCATCCTGTTCGCAATCATTGGGAGTTTAGAGTCGCTGTTAAGCGCAAAAGCGGTTGACGCGATCGACCCCTGGCGACGGAAGACCAACCATGACCGCGACATGTTAGCGGTCGGTATCGGGAACACGGCTGCGGCCTTTGTTGGCGGCTTGCCGATGATCTCTGAGATCGTTCGTAGCAAAGCGAATATCGACAATGGAGCGAAAACGCGATTCGCGAATATGTACCACGGGTTGTTTCTCCTTGGGGCTGTTGCTCTGGTGCCCGGACTAATCAATCAGATCCCGCTGGCGGCGCTGGGTGCGATGCTCGTTTTTACTGGATTTCGACTCGCTTCGCCGCAAGAGTTTGTCCACATGTACAAGGTCGGTCGGCATCAGTTGATCATTTTTGTCGCGACCATCATTGGTGTGCTTGCAACGGATCTACTGGTCGGAATCGGGATCGGCATTCTTGTCAACGCTGTGATTCACCTGATCAACGGCGCACCCCTCCGCTCGCTCTTTCGACTGAAGCTTGACGTCCAGAGCAGCGAAAAGGAGGGCGTGATCGTCAGCGTGAAGGATTCCGCCATCTTCAGCACGTGGATCGGACTAAACCAGCGATTGGAAAAATTAAAGGGAGAGTCGTCCGTTGTCCTTGATCTTTCGGATACAGTTCTTGTCGACCATACGGTCATGGAGAACCTTCAGGAGACGCAAAAGGAGTTTAAGGAGCGCGATTCCGTGCTAACTATCAGGGGACTGGAATCGCATCAAGCACTCTCCGACTATCCGACGGCCGATCGCGTCAAACGCTAGGCGGGCGGGGCCAACGGGGCATGAAGACACGTAGTCCGCGAGAAGAAATAAAATAGCCAAAAGGGCTTATCGAAATGCCAAACCAATCCAGCGGGCGGCCGACTTTGTCGGCCGAAGAGCGGAAAGCTCTACGCGGGCAAGTCACAGAGGCCTGCCAGTCGGTGGCCCAGTCGTGGCCGTTGAAGACTTTTGCCTACCGCAACCCGATCCGCGGATTCGAGCATTTGCCCTTTGATGAAGCCGTACGCGCGGGCAACCGGTTGTTGGGCGGACGCGGCTATCTTCCAAACGAAAAATACCGCCAGTTTTATCAAGACGGGCGCATCACCGCTGAGAGCGTCGAGCGCGCCATGCGGCGTGTGGGTCCGCGCACGGACTCGCAATCGGTTGTTCGGGTAGGGTCTCGAGAAATCTCTCAATCGGAAGTATCTCGTTGCCACGTCTTGTTTGGAATCGACCGTTTAGTGCCCTCGCTGTTGACTTGGACATTGACCACGGACGCCGTGACCGAGCGGCCGGACCGCGATCTCTGGACGAGTTCGCTCGCTGCTCTAGGTATCGACGCAGATCTCGATCACGATTCCCATGGGCACGCCGCTGCAGAGACCGTCGAAGTAATTTTGCCGGCACAGCGGACACTCAGCGATTGGCTCGAGACGCTCTCCGACGTTGCGGTTGTCGATCAGATCAACGGCCAAATGATGAAATGGTCCGCCGCCTTTCTCGATGAGGGCCTAGCCGACTGGCAGATGCCTTCGCGAGGGCGGGGCTTCTATGAAGCTTGGCACCAGCTAGCGTCGCGCGATATTTCGTGTCGGTTTCTCGGCATCAAGAACTTTTCGCAAAAGGTTCGCGATCTGCCTGATTCGCCCGAGGATACGATCGCACTCTTGTTGAATCGACTCGAAGTTCCGGCGGATCGCTGGCGGGAGTACCAGTCGCGGCAGTTCGCGCAACTAGCAGGTTGGACCGGATTCGTGCGTTGGCTCGACGAGAACCCCGAGTACCCGGGTCAGCACGAACATCCGATTGATCTCGTGCAATATTTGGCCGTCCGGCTCTTTTATGAGGCCGAGCTTGTCGACGCGCACTGTCGGCGTGAGTGGGGGATTGCGGGGACGCTGCCCGAAATCTGCTCCTACTGGCAGAGGAACCCCGACGAGCATTCGACGCTGGTCGCTGAGGACGGGCACTCGGCCAGCAAGCAGACCCTCGCGATGTGCAGGGATGCGTGGCCGTTGTTTCAACTTGCAAAACAATTGCAATTCGATGCTGCCGAACTCCGCGAGTTGCAACCGGATGACGCCCGTACGCTCTTGGGGTGGTTGGATGCGTTTCCGCAGGAGGACCACGGGCCCGTTTGGCTCGAAGCGTACGAAGACTCGTACCGCGAAACGCTAGTCGGAAAGCTGCAGGCTCACGTCGGGACGATTCGCGAGCAGGACGGTCGCCCGCATGCGCAGTTGATTTTTTGCATCGATGCGCGGTCGGAACCGTTTCGCCGGTATATAGAGTCTCAGGGATCCTACGAAACGTTCGGGTTCGCGGGATTTTTCGGAGTTCCTATCAGCCACCAGGCCTTTGACAGCTCCGATCGTCTCGCTCTATGCCCCGTGTTGCTCAAGCCGTCATTTGCAGTGAATGAAGCGCCCCGGTTGGGGCAGCAAGCGCCGGTTGAGGCCTATGCGTCTGGGACGCGTTGGCGCCGCCTGGGAGATGGACTTTTTCACGACCTGAAAGCGAATCCCATAAGCTCCTACATGCTCATTGACGTGATGGGATTGCTTTTCAGCATTGGCTTGATGGGCAAGACATTGATTCAGAAGCCGTACAGAGCACTGCGAGGCCGCATCAAGCAGCGCTTCGAAAGTCCCGTACAAACCCGAATTCCCGCGGATAGAATCGAACCCTCGGCGAACGGATCGCACTCCGAGCCGCCGACAATCCCAACGGGATTCACCCTGGAAGAAAAAGCGGCCATCGTCGTCGGCGGACTCAGGGTCATCGGTTTGACAAAGAATTTTGGCCGACTGGTCGTCGTTTGCGGCCACGGAGCCGTCTCTGACAACAACCCCTATGCCGCGGCTTACAATTGCGGGGCCTGTGGCGGCGCCGACGGCGATCCGAACGCCCGCGTATTCTCGGCGATGGCGAACAATCCAGACGTTCGGCGCGAGCTTGCGGCGACGGGCTTGACGATCCCAGCGGACGTCTGGTTCCTGGCCGGCAGGCACGACACGACGACTGATCGACTCTCGTTCTACGACGTAGCCGACTTGCCGTCGAGCCACGCCGAAGACTTCAAACTGCTGAAGAGCGACGTAGGAAAAGCCGGCGCAAGCCAAGCTCTCGAGCGGTTAAAACGCCTCCCCAAGGCCCCCGCCGGCATGTCGGCCGAAAAGGCCTTCACGCATGCGCGCGAGCGCGGGGATGATTGGTCAAACGCGCGGCCGGAATGGGGCCTATCGAGCAATGCAGCCTTCGTCATCGGGCGGCGACGCTTCACGGCGGGCCTCTCTCTCGACGGGCGTGCATTCTTAAACTCGTACGATCCCGAGTCCGACGCCGATGGAGCGCTACTCGAAAAAATCATGACCGCTCCGCTGATCGTAGGCGAATGGATCAACACCGAGTACTATTTTTCGGCAGTCGATCCGTGGGTTTACGGCAGCGGCACGAAGGTGCTTCACAACGTGGTTGGCGGCGTGGGTGTCATGCTGGGCAGCCAAAGCGATATTCAGGGCGGCCTACCCTTGCAAAGCGTCAATGACGGGGCCGTGCACTACCATGAACCGATGCGTTTGCTGGCCATTATCGAGGCCCCCACGAGTCGGATATCGTCGATTATCGAACGGCATGCGGTTCTTCAACAGTTGTTCCATAATCAGTGGGTAAACCTCCTGGCTGTCGATCCGACAACCTACGAGTTTCAGCGTTACAATCCCGATTCCACCTGGGAAGTTATGCCGAAGGCGCGGGCCGCCTAGATTGGTGTCCCCTCTCGACAACGTTATGAGTTACGGTCTTCGTCCAACACTGATCTTCAAGGCACTAAGTCTTTTTGTGCTTTGGTTGCTGTTGTCTGAGAGCTACAACCTGTTTCACATGTCCATCGGACTCGGGGCATCGGTGGCGGTGGCGTTGCTGAATACCAATCAAACTCAACGCAGTACTGTCAGCATGCGCTGGCTAAACGCAGTGAAGTACATCTCTTGGCTGCTATGGCGGATTTTCGTGAGTGGAATCCACTTGTCGTTTCTTATCTTGAACCCACGTCTTCCGATTGCCCCAAAGCTATTTCGCTATCGGACGGCATTGCAGCATGAATCTGGGATAGTTCTGCTTGGAAACTCAATTACCCTGACCCCGGGCACCCTGACGGCGGATGTGAATGACAACGAGTTGCTCGTGCACGCCATGGATGATGAGTCGGCGCAAGACGTGACTAGCGCGCGCCTGGAGAACAAGGTCGCTGAGGTTTTTGGGCCTGTGAGTACTTGATCATGACGATATTTCTAGTGTTCGTACTCTACGTTCTCGCCCTGTTGATCATCATGTACCTGTACCGGGTCGTGCGGGGACCGACGGTCTATGACCGCGTACTGGGTTTGAACGGTATCTCGACAAAGGCCATCATTTTGCTGGTGGTCATCGGCGCGGTCTACGATCGCGTCGAGATGTTCGTGGACATCTCCACCGGCTACGCTCTTTTGAACTTGGTCGGCGCCATCGCCATCGCCAAGTACTTGGAACAACGGGAGATCACATAAATGTCCGCGTTGGCCGTTGCCTTGATGCTAGTCGGGTTGTTTTTCTTGGTTGTAGCCGCAGTGGGTATGGTGCGGCTACCGGACGTCTATACCCGATCGCACGCGGTCGCACTGACGGATTCCCTGGGTGCGTTATTTCTCCTAACGGGGCTCGCCGTTGATCAGGCTTTCAGTACAAACGTGATCAGAATCATGATCGTGTTGGCGTTGCTTTATTTTCTGAATCCGGTAATCGCGCACGCGACCATGCGCGCGGCGCTCCGTTCCGGCGTCAAACCGTGGGGTGAGGACCAACGATGACTTTCTCGTTTGAGATACCGCTACTGGTGCTGCTTCTTCTCACGGCCGCGGCCGCAATCTTCGTAAAGGACCTCATTAGCGCCGTCCTGATCCTTGGGTCTTACAGCTTCTTTTTGGCGCTCGTTTGGGCCTGGCTTGGGGCAGTCGACGTTGCCTTTGTCGAGGCGGTAGTTGGCGCGGGCTTGGCGACGGTATTCTTTCTATTAACCCTTTTTGGGACAGCGCCGGAAGATACACGCATTCGACGTCCGCCTGCCCCTATAGCCGCTGTGATCGGGCTTCCTCTGCTTGGAATCCTGCTGCTCTACGCCGCCACCGACCTGCCTGAATTTGGAGACCCCGGCTCGCCGGCTAGCGTACACATTTCGCCGTTCTATCTAGAGAACAGTTACGGCGACACGCATACGCCAAATGTCGTGACAGCGGTCCTGATGGACTACCGCGCTTTGGACACATTAATCGAAACTGCTGTGATCTTTACGTCAGGCATTGCGTGCTGGCTGATCCTGCGGAGAGATCACGCATGACGAGGGCTGCTCACGACAGCGTCATCGTCAGGAATCTGGGCGGACACTTGATTCCGCTCGTGCAGCTCTTTGCCCTCTACATCCTTTTCTTCGGACAGTACGGACCAGGTGGCGGCTTCGTTGGGGGCGTGATGCTGGGCGCAAGTTTCATCGTCGGCTTCCTGATATTCGGAGCCAACAGCCCCGCGAACGCCGCGGCAAATCGGTTGATGAAAGGCGATGGGTTGGGTTTGATTATTTTTGTGGGCGTCGGAGGACTGTGCTTGATCGGCGGCGGCGAATTCTTGCACTACACGAGCGCCAGTATTCCGTGGCTCGAGCCGCCCGCGCAACGCTATCTAGGGATCGTGTTGGCGCAAATCGGTGTCGCGCTCGACATCGCGGTAACGGCTGTCTCGATCGTCTTCAGCCTATCGGTTGTGAATCGCGACGAGGACGCTCCAGGTGCTTGAACTCGTCCAAGCTTGGCTGCAAAGGCCGAACATCATCGCATTCGTCACCCTGCTTCTGCTGGGGCTCTACATCACGGTGACGCACCACAATCTCGTAAAGAAGCTGATTGGTCTCTACCTGGTTCAAACGAGCGTCATCTTTTTTCTAGTCACGACCGGGGCAAAAGATGGCGCGACGGTTCCGATCTTGTATTCAGAGGGCGAAGCCGTTCAGGCGGACCTATATGTAAACCCCTTGCCACACGTTCTGACTCTGACAGCAATCGTTGTGCAGGTCGCCACACTCGGGGTGTCGCTCGCGCTCGTCGCGGGTATCTACCGGAAGTACGGCAGCCTCGATGAGGATGACATTTTGAAGAGGCTGGAGTGAGCGAGCATCTCCCAGCGCTTGTATTTCTAATCCCCTTCGTGACCGCAATCTGCATGCCGATTGCTGGGTCGAGGGACGGTGGACGCTGCCGCTCGATCGTCTTAGTAGCGTTCTTCTGCATGGCGATGGCGGCTACCGCCAATCTGTGGACTGTTCTGAGTTTCGGTGAGATTCGCTATTCGTTCAGCGGTTGGGCCCCGCCTGAGGGAATCGAATGGGTCGCGGATGAAGTGGCGAGCATCATGGCGCTGACTCTCAGCGTGCTCGCTTTTCTCTGTTTGCTCTATTCGAGCACCGTTTCGATTGGACCACTGGCTGGACGCACGATCCCGTTTTACACACTCCTGCTACTTCTTGTGTCGGGCCTCACGGGTATCGTGTTCGCCGGGGATCTTTTTAATCTATTTGTCTTCCTTGAGATAGCCGCGCTGTGTGGCTACGCATTGGTCGGCGTATCGGGCGGAAGGGCATTGGTCTCGGCGTTTCGCTACCTCATCATGGGCACCCTGGGGGCCTCGTTCTACTTGTTGGGCCTCGCCTACTTCTATGCCGCCACCGGTACGCTGAACATGGCGGATCTCGCGCAGCGGCTGCCCGGCATGCTGGAGTCAAAGGCCGTCATCGGCGGCCTGACCTTTATGTTCATCGGGCTCGGCATCAAGATGGCCCTGATGCCGCTGCACGGCTGGCTGCCTGACGCCTACAATGACGCGCCGGACTCAGTTTCACCCCTGCTCGCCGCACTGTTGACAAAGGTTGCCTTGTTGGCATGGATACGCATTCTCTTCTGGGTAATAGGCGCGGGAAACGACGACCAGCCCGTTCAGGTTTTCGCACTCGTATGGATCCTCGGCGCGGTCGCCGCGGTTGGCGGCGCGTTTCTGGCCTTGGCCCAGCGCGACCTAAAACGGATCTTCGCCTATGGCGGCTTGGCGCATGTCGGACTGATACTTGTTGGGGTGGGGCAGGGCAGTCAAACGGGCCTGACGGGCGGCCTGTTTTATCTCATCAACGACGCCGTCATGCAGTGCACGCTATTCATTTTGGCGGGAGCTCTCGCGTACCAATATGGAGTGCGCAATATCGATGAGCTCGAGCGCACTCGCATTCGAAACCCGTGGCTCGTCGGGGGGTTCGTGATCGCAGCACTCTCGATGATTGGGCTGCCGCCAACCGGAGGATTTTTTGGGAAGTGGTACATCGTTCTCAGCGCGATTGAGGGCCGAAACTATGTTGCTGTCGGAGCCGTGCTTCTCACGACCTTGTTGACGATGGCCTACTTTATCCGAGTCCTACATAGACTGGTCCGAGTTGGTGAGGACGCCCCGAACTCATCGCTAGTGGAGACGCCCTTGCCTCTAAGAATTAGTCTCAGCGTCTTGTCGGTTGCGATGATTGGGCTAGGGCTGTGGAGCGATCGAATCGTGAATATTTTGTTGGAAACAAGTTCCCGACTTGGACTGGGGTCTTAAGGGTCAGGCAACCGGAATAGAATGTCGATCTTTCTATTAATTCCGATGGCGCCGCTGCTGGCGTTTTTGATCCTCGCATTCAGCGGACGGTCTCTGGGCGAGGCAAGTCACCGTGTGGCCGTTCCCGCCATCGGTCTCTCGTTTTTGCTATCGCTAGGCGCGTTTGCCTCCGTCGCCGACGGCGGATCGATTTCGATCTCGCTCTATCGCCTGCTCGAATCTGGCAACCTCATCATCGACCTCAGTCTGTATATCGATCAGCTTACGGTGTTGGTGCTCTTGCTGGTCACCGGCGTCAGCTTTGTTGTTCATGTTTATTCCTCGCGATACATGATCGGGGATCCTCGATTTAAACGCTTCTTTGCGGTCATGGCGCTGTTCACGTTCGCGATGATCATGCTCGTCATGAGCAACAACCTGCTCATGACTTACATGTTTTGGGAGGTCATGGGAATTTGTTCCTATCTCCTGATTTCGCATTGGGCGGAGCGGACTTCGGCGTGCAAGGCCGCGACGAAGGCGTTCCTAGTCAACTCGGTCGCGGATGTAGGGCTTGGGTTCGGAGTGATTCTGACTTTCGCCGTCTACGGAACGCTTGATATTCAACAGATCGTGGCGCGGGCCGCGGAGTTCAGCGGGCAGACCATGTCCCCGCTTAGTTGGATCGGCATTGACCTCGCCGTCGGGGTCAACACGCTGATTACGCTGTTCATATTTACGGGCGCTCTCGGGAAATCGGCGCAAGTGCCGCTGCACGTCTGGCTGCCGTTCGCCATGGAAGCGCCGACCCCAGTGTCGGCGCTGATCCACGCCGCCACAATGGTCAACGCGGGTCCCTTCTTGCTCGTCCGGCTCAGCCCGTTGGTTGTGCTGGCGCCGGCGGCAATGGTGGTCATCGCGGTTGTCGGCGCTACGACTGCTCTTTTCGGAGCCCTGGTTTCGCTCACACAGTCTGACATTAAGAAACTGCTCGCCTACTCCACGATCAGTCAGATCGGTTTCATGATCTTTTTGTGCGGCGTCGGCGCCTTTGTCGCGGCCATCTTCCACCTGCTGGCTCACGGCTTCTTGAAAGGCTTTCTGTTTCTCTCGACCGGCAACGCGCTCAAGGCAGCAGGCAGCCACGGCCATGCTCATCCCGATGCGGCGCAGCAGCCGCTGGGACGGTCGTTGGTGCTTGGCGCGCTGCTGCTAGCGTGCGTACCGCCGTTGATCCTTTTCTCGGGTGCCTACGAAAACGTGTGGACAGCCCACCAGCTTCCTTCGGCTCAATGGGCATTCTGGATCATTGGCCTCGCGACGGTTTTCCTGACCGCGATGTATGTGTTTCGCGGAATCGTCTCGCTGTTTCAGCAAACCCTTATCGTCGGGGACGCGGGAGCCCCCGATTCGATTCGCGTCCAACCGCGGTTGTTTTCGCCCGCGCATTTGCCTTTGGTTGCGGTGGCGGGTGCGACCGTAGCCAGTCTACTGATCGTGCTCTGGTCGTTGTTCGTGCCGTTCCTTGCTCCCGCGCTTGGCATGCCGCCGGTTCCGGCCGCACAAGTTGGGCTATTCGGTGACGTCTCTCTATGGCTTGCGCTACCCCTGTTAGCGGCGGTGGCTGGCTGGGGCTTCGCCTACTCCTTACACCTAAACCGCGGCTCGGCTAGTGTCGGCCGGGCGGAGTGGTTGAAGACCGCCTACGTGTTATTTCTGAACAAACTATATTTCGACGAGATTTATGAGTTCTATGTCGTGCAACCGACTCTCCGAATTGCAGCGTGGTTGTGGCGTGTAGTCGACGTGCAGGGGATCGATCGCGTGATCCGTAGCGTAGCGTCGTTCTCACGGCACATGTCGCAATGGTTGTCTAGGACAGTAGAAGTTCGAGGCGTCGATCGTTTGGTACAAACTGTTTCGATATCGACGCTTAGTCTGTCGGCATGGCTATGGCGGTTCGGCGAAACTCGTGGTATCGACAGTGCGGTTCAAGGAGCCGCGAATTCATCACTACGCCTTTCGCAGTGGCTGTGGAGCGCGACCGATCAGCAGGGAACAGATCGAACCGTGGAGCATCTCGGTCGCCTCGCCGATGGCACCGGTCGAATGTTGGGGAAGTTTGAACCGCGAACTCTCCAGCACCATCTCGCAGTTGTGATCTGTTGGCTGGTGCTGGCCATCGGTGCGATGTATTGGCTTACGCTATGAGTGCGCAAATGTCCGTACACGGCCCCAGCCTCAAACTAGGAAAACGCAAGGACGAAGGTGCCGCCCATGAATTTTGTCTTTGATGATCATCTGATCAGTTCGATGATCGCCGCCCCCTTCCTGACGATTGCCTTGCTCGCAATCGTCAGAGATGAAGCGTGGATTCGGCGGGTCGCCTTGGCCGGCTCGCTGACAAGTCTGGCTCTCTCCCTCGTTCTGTGGACCGGCTTCGAATCCTCTCAACAGGGCATGCAGTTCGTCGAGCGGGCAGAGTGGATGCCTACCTTCAACATTCAGTACGTGGTTGGCGTGGACGGCATCAGCATGCTTCTTGTCTTGCTTACGACGGTGTTATCGCCGCTTTGTATCCTCGCCTCTTGGAAATCCATCACTACCCGGGTAAGGGCGTTCATGAGCCTGGTCCTGCTAGTTGAAGGCGCCATGATCGTCGTCTTTACGGCGATGGACTTGTTCCTTTTCTTCATGTTTTGGGAAGTCACGATGATTCCCATGTATTTCTTGATCATCGTTTGGGGCGGGCCGGGCAGAGTCGCTGCGGGAATGAAGTTTGTGCTCTACAGCCTTTCCGGAAGCCTCCTGTTGCTGGTGGGGATTTTGGGGCTGTACTTGGAGGGTGGGTACACATTCGACATCCTCGAGTTGACGGAACAGACCTATCCGGAGAATGTACAGTTCTGGATCTTTCTTGCCTTCCTGGTGGCCTTCGCCGTCAAGCTGCCGATGATCCCGTTCCACTCGTGGTTGCCCGACGCCCATTCGGAAGCTCCGACTGCTGGAAGCGTAATTCTGGCGGGCGTGCTCTTAAAAATGGGTGGATACGGATTCCTGCGGTTTTGCCTTCCAATCCTGCCGGACGCCTCCGAAACGTTTCGACCCTTCATCTTGTGGATGTCGGTTGTGGCTATCTTGTACGGCGGATATTTGGCCCTGGCTCAGCCCGATCTCAAGAGGCTAGTCGCTTATTCCTCGATTTCTCATATGGGCTTTGTGACGCTCGGGATATTTGCGTTTAACATCCAAGGGGTCCAAGGCGCTGTCTTACAGATGTTCAATCATGGCATCACGACGGGCGCACTATTCTTGGCGGTGGGGCAATTGTACGACCGCACGCATAGCCGCATGATTGGCGACTACGGCGGGTTGCACAAACCGATGCCACGCTTCGTCGTGTTCCTGTGCATCTTCTCTGTCGCGTCATTTGGCTTGCCCGGCGCATCGAATTTCATTGGCGAGTTTCTGGTGCTGATCGGGACCTCGTACACGAGCTTCCCCAGGGTTTTACTAGCGATGGGTGGAATCGTTTTGGCTGCGGCGTACATGTTGTGGATGTTGCAGCGCGTTGTATTCGGGAAGGCCGGAACAAGCGCGGCCGAGGTTCTCCCAGACCTCAGCGCGAGAGAGACCGCGACGCTCTTACCCTTGGCGGTCATGATATTCGTCGTCGGACTTTATCCGGGTCCGCTGATGGAGATGCTTGATGCAACCGTTGTTCATCTGGTGGAGCAGACCAACGGCGTTATTCCGCTAAGTGTGGTCGCACCTTAACGGTCCGTCGAGCGCAACGAAGTAGTGGCGCACCTATCGGGTGCTTTCGCTACGACTACAGGCGAGCCGGCGAGAGCATTTTCGGGAATGGCATAGACTGCTTGCACCAGCACCAAGCCGGAGAAAATCGGAGGCGCGACTGTAAAGGAGTGCGGTGGCGGAGGGTCAACTGGGAAAGATGAGTTGGGACCTGCTGAGGAATGGTCAGCAGGTCCCAACCCAGCGTAGTCCAGAAAGCTGCTTCGCCACCGCACTCCTTTACAGTCGCGCCTCCGATTTTGTACAGCGGAATCTAGTCTCCAGAAATTGCCGGCGTCACCACTTTTGGTTATCCGTATTTAGCCGCATGCCGACTCGTCACGGCGCTTCGGTGAAACGCGCTACTCAGGTTGTAGCCAGAGCCGATGCGCGGTGTTTTCTTCGACCGCGCCTCGCGAAAATACTAGAGGAGCATACCGACCCTCGGCCCACAGCGGAAGCAAATCGTCGTAGTGGGGACTGCCGGGCTGGCCGGATTGTCCGGGTGTGCTCGTGAAGACAGAGCGATCCCAGTCGGCGAGGTCGAGGATGTGGCGATACGACGCTCCGCTTGACTGGGAGTAGCCCGGGCCGCGTGTGGCGTTGGGAGTGAAGCCGTCACCTCCACGCTCGACCGGTTTCAAGTCGAAAACCGCACGCCTCGCGTCGGAGTTCGACAAGGGATGCCGGAAGCCGATCGTGTGAAGATCGCCCCAACGCCATTGCGAGGAGTCCGTACCCAATGTTGACGTCACCTCAGCAAAGGCTTCATCGAGAGAGGTGGTGAGAACCGCTCGGCGCTGCTCTGCCGGAATGTCGCGAAGACCCGCGATTAAGGCCGCAAGCTGCAGGTTTCTCTCGATAAGGCGGCGGGCGGGCGCAGGTGCCTGCGACGCAACAAACTTCGCAGGAAGCTTCTTCATCCAGGCTTCGAACAACGCGGCCGCCTTTGAATCGACACCCAGGACGAAGTCCCAATCGTCAAAGACGTTGGCCGGCGCGGAATCGTGGGCCGGGGGCTCGCGCAACATGGCGATAAGCTCGCGCGCCGGTAAGGACGTTTCGTCATGCTGCAAGCGCTTGAAATCATCGACGCTGAACTTCCCGCCGCGCGCGAGAACTTCGTCGATCCGCTCGAAGCGGTAGGGGTCGGACCAGTCGAAGCCGAGGTCATGCGGGTAGCCCTCTGGAACTATGTTGTGATTCGACGTCGCTATATAGCCGCTCGCCGGGTTCTTGAGTTGCGGCAACTCGCCGACACTCCGAAATCCGCTCCAGCGGTAACGCCCGGACTGTGCCGGCACGGGGAGCAGCCCCGACCAACCCTCGCGCACCGGCATGAGTCCCGCCGGGACCCAACCGATGTTGCCGTCGACATCCGCGTAGACGATGTTTTCTGACGGGACTTTCCACGCCTTCATTGCCTCGACGAACCCCTCCCAGTCTTCAACTTGGTCAAGCGCCAAGCTGCCGAGGTAGCCCGCCGTGCCCGGTTCCTGACCAGCCCAACGGAGCGCAACCACACGGGACTTGTCGGGATCTTCCCAGATCACCGGACCATTGCGCGTGAACTTCAGTTCGACTTGCTCCGAGTGGTCTAGTCCTTTGACCCGAATTTCGCTGCGCTCGATTCGCATGTCGAGCCAATCGTCCTGAAACAGGTACTGGTTGGGATTTTCGGGGTTTGTCCGCTCGACGAACAGGTCCGCGAGATCGTACTGGACAATTGTGAATCCCCACCCGACGCGCTCGTTATGCCCAATCGCGACGCCGGGCAGCGCCGGCTCGCCGGACCCGATCACGTTCCACCCCGGAGCATTGAGGTGAACGAGGTACCTCAGCGACGGAAGGATCACTGGGCGGTGTGGGTCGCTCGCCAGCAGCGGTTTACCTGTTGCGCTCAGCTCGGAGTTGACGACCCAATTGTTCGAGCCATCCTGCTCGTGAAGAACAGGAATCGAGACGGCCCTGCGATATTCACTAGTGACTCGGTCATCGATTCCGGCCAGGTCGAGATCAGGGTCGGGGCGAAGCTCGCGGCGCGGATCGGTTGGATACCACTTCTGGGTCATCTCCTCCCCGAGTTGCGAAACCATTTGCGCGCGGGCGATCTCTTGGCTGACGTTGCGCACCATTAGGAGTCCCGCCACGCGAAGCAAGACGTGCTCGGGGTTCCAAACGCCGGGTTCAAAGTCGAGCAGTTCAAACTCGATGGGCAGGTTGTCGCGATTCTGCTCGACGTACGCATTGATGCCTGAGGTAAACGCCTCGGCGATCTCGCGGGACTGAGGCGAGTAGCTGGCCCACTCGGCCTCCATGTCGCCGCGATAGCTCACCAAACGGGCGATGCGGTCACGGGAGAGGTACTCCGGCCCTAGGATTTCGGCGAGCTCGCCGGCGCCGGTTCGCCGCCAGATCTCGATCTGGTAGAGCCGGTCTTGCGCGGCGATGTAGCCTTGTGCGAAGAACAGGTCGTGAACGGTCTTGGCGTAGATGTGCGCGACGCCCCAACGATCACGCAAGATTTCGACCGGCTGTTCGAGCTCGTCGACCGAGATGGTTCCTTCGACTTGAGCCAACCGCTTGATGGACTCATGCCGGAGCGATTGAGCTGGATCGTCCGCTTGGTTGCAGGCCAAGAAGATCAGTAGAAGGGCGGATGCGGGCAACCAGCGCATTTGGTTGATAGCATAGCGCTGCGTTGGTGATGAGCCCCAATCGAGCATCCACACTCCCCCCCAGCGGAGGCCGACGCGGCGCTATAATCACGGCGGCATGACGCTCAAAATGATTGCGCTTCCGATAATTCTGATCGTCATCGCGCTGACGGCCTCGGCGACCGCCGCGGCGGAAACCCACGTATTCGAACCCACGCGCTACCACAACACCTTCTCGTTTGCGCATGAGCCAGTGCTAACGATCCGACCGGGTGATCGCATTGTCACGCGAACGATCGACGCCCGCGGCTTTGATGCTGATAACAAGCATGTGGGCGAACGGCCGAACCCGCAGACCGGGCCGTTTTACGTAGAAGGCGCCGAACCGGGCGATGTTTTGGTCGTGCGATTCGAAAAGATCGAGCCAAGCCGAGCGACCGCCTGGTCTAGCAGCGTACTCGCGCCTTACACGGCGGACCCGGCCTTCCTTCGACACGAAGCCGAACGCGAACAGACCACGGAGACCTGGCAAATCGACAAGGAACGCGGTCTCGCTCGAGTCGCATCAGATACGATTCAGCCCCAGGGCATTGAAGTTCCGCTGCGGCCGATGTTGGGCTGCGTTGCCGTGGCCCCAGCTCGCAAGGAAGCCGTCGCGACGAGCACTCCCGGCCCGTTCGGCGGCAACATGGACTACAACGGCACGGTTGTCGGCGCGAAGTTGATGCTGCCGGTCTCTGAACCCGGAGCGCTGTTGTTCGTCGGCGACGGACACGCCCGGCAAGGTGACGGCGAGGTGGTCGGCAACGCCCTCGAGATCTCGATGGATGTAGAGTTCACGGTCGATCTCATCAAGGACAAAAAAATAGGCTGGCCACGTCTAGAAACCGGCGAGTATCTGATGACCATCGGTAGCGCCCGGCCGCTGTTGCAGGCGCTGCAACACGCAACCACAGAGCTGCAGCGCTGGCTGATGACCGACCACGGCTTTGATGAGCGTGGCTCGTCGTTACTATTGGGCCACGCCTTGGAATACGACATTGCGAACGTCGTCGACCCACACTTCACAGTGGTCGCCAAGATCCGCAAGGACCTTCTGTCGGCAGGCTCAAGTCAACAGTGAACAAAACAGGACCAGACCAATGACACGAAGAAGCCTCTTGAAACTAGGATCCGTCGCGGCTGCACCGTTCGCGCTAAAGGGCGCGCCCACTGTCGAGGATGATCTGAAGATCACGGGCGTGCGTCTAGTCAGATTGCGCCCCAAACGGCCCGTGCCGAGTTATTCACCATCGCCCGATTCCTGGTCGACCGGCGGAGTCGAGGTCGCCAACCCGGTCTCGATCTACCCCAAGTACAAACCGATGCGAAGCCTCTTCGGCGCGGACGGGCCACGAGCGCGCAGCTTCTGGGTCGAGATCGAGACGAATAAGGGTGTCAAAGGCTACGGGCCGGGCGGTCCAGGGGGCGGCGTGATCGTCGAAGATCATCTGACGAAGTTACTGATGGGCGAAAACCCGCTTGACATCGAGCGCCTGTGGGACATCATGTGGCGCTCCACCATGTCCTACGGCCGCAAAGGCGTCACGGTCAACGCAATCTCTGGGGTAGACATCGCCTTGTGGGATATCGCGGGCAAGGTTTGGGATGCTCCTGTGTGGCGGCTATTGGGTGGCCGAATCCACGAGCGCATCCCGTGCTACTGCACCGGCAACGACATCGAGCAGCACGTTGAGTTCGGCTACAAGAGGCTCAAGCTCGCCCTCCCATATGGGCCCGCGGACGGAAAGGAGGGCTTGCGGAAGAACGTCGATCTCGTCAAGCGGGCCCGCGCCGCCGTGGGTCCCGACGGAGACTTGATGATGGACTGCTGGATGGCCCTCACCGAGCGCTACACGCTTGAACTTGCCGAAGCGTTTGAACCCTACAACGTTTACTGGCTCGAGGAAGTGCTCCCGCCGGACGACTACGAGGGTTTTGGGCGGCTGCGGCAGCAGATCACGTCCACTCGCATCGTCACCGGCGAGCACGTGTATACGCGCTATGGTTTCCGGCAGTTGTTACGAGTCAACGGCGCGGAGATCTGGCAACCGGATATTCACTGGTGTGGCGGCATGAGCGAACTGGTTAAGATCTCTCACATGGCGGCGGCACACGATATTCCAGTGATCCCCCACGGAGGCGGTCAGCGAGACGCGGTACATTTCATCTACTCGACTCCGAACTCCCCCTGGGCTGAGATGTTCATGCCGGCCCCAGGCGGACCCGATGTCGTCTACCAACGCTACGAAGAGGACAACAACCTGACTCGCGGCCCCGAAGGGATCTACACGAGGCCGTCGGACGGTCCCGGGTTTGGCTGGGATCTAGAGCCCCAATAGCGTGCATGCAGTCGCCGTTCTTCAACTTGAACGCACGCGTCGGGCCTATAATCGCGAACGGAGGAGGACAAACGATGCACACTTCGAGACGAGGGTGGCTGCAGGGTGGATGGCTTGGCTCCGTCGCCAGCTTGTTTCCGTATCCAGCTTCCTCCGCGGAGCGAAAAAACGCTGTTTACGACCGGCTCGGACTGAGACCTGTACTCAACTTCAAAGGCACGCACACGACGATTGGAGCCTCGAAACAGTGGCCCGAACTCTTCGAGGCGCAAACACAGGCCGCCAAAGACTACGTTGTGTTGGAGGAACTGCAGAGTGCTATCGGCGAGCGGCTCTCTGAGCTAGTCGGAACCGAATCGGCGATGGTGTCGACGGGCGCGGCGGGAGCCATTGCAATCGGAACCTACGCTTGCATCGCGGGCGACGATTCCGTAAGGATCAAGCGACTGCCCATCCTCGACGGAATGAAGGACGAGGTGATCATTCAACGCGTCCATCGTATTTCGTACGATCACGCCGTGCGCGGAGCAGGCGCCAAGATCGTCGAGGTCGAATCGTTGGATGACCTCAAGCGTGCAATCAACCCAAAGACAGCGATGGTCTATTTCCTACCGGGCAACACCGACGACCGCTCCTGGGGTAGTAGTTGGATTTCGATTGAAGACACACTCAAGATCACGAAACCGACCGGTGTGCCCGTCCTCGCCGACTGTGCGAACCTGCTCCCCCCCTGGGACAATATTCCCAAACTCGCTCGAACCGGCGTTGATCTGCTCGCCATCTCCGGAGGCAAGCACATGCGAGCTCCCCAGTGCTCGGGTATTCTCGCCGGGCCCAAGCATCTCATTCGAGCCGCGTGGCTCAACTCCAATCCTCATTCCGATTCCAACGGTCGTGCGATGAAGGTCGGTCGCGAGGAAATGATTGCGCTCTGGCTGGCATGCGAGAAATATGCGACGCTCGATTTTAAGCGCATCGACAACGATTGCGAACTCCAAGCCGCGGCCCTCGCTCGACGGCTCAGCAAGATTCGCGGACTGAAAGTAGGCAGAGCCGAGTTTTCTCGGATGCGGCGCGTCCATCGCGTCGTCGCCTCTTGGGATGAACAGGCGAAGGGGTTGACAGCGAAAGAGGTGAGCCGGCAGCTGATGGACGGCGACCCCCGAATCGCAACCGGGCTCGCGACGCCGCAGGGCATTCAATTCACGGTTTTCATGAACGATCCAGGTGATGGAGAGCTGGCGGCCCGGCGCATGCGCGAGATATTCCGCTCATGAGCGAAAGTCACACCGCGCAGCTCAGGGAAGAACCGGCAAGACGATGTGTGACGACCGATTTTGCGAATGGTAGATCGTTTGGTCGGCTACCACCATCTTTGTTCCAGTCCCAAACGGCTCGCCCGTATTGAGATTTCTTGAAAACTGCGGGAAGTGGCTGCTTGTCACGTGAACGCGGATGCGATGCCCCTGTTGAAATAGATTCGCCGTTCCGATGAGGTCGACTTCTATTTCGTAAGCCTTGCCGGGTTCGAGCAACTCGGGCTCGCTGAGGCTGTTGCGATAGCGAGCCCGCAAGATGCCCTCGGCAACGTTGATCGCACGGCCGTCGGGATAGACATCAACGAGCTTCGCGACGAAGTCCGTATCGACCGCGCTTGATGCGGCCCATAGTTTCAACTTGACGGGTCCGACGACTTCGACCTCGTCTTCGAGCGGCTCGGAAGTGTAGACGAGAACGTCGCCGCGATGTTCGATCGGCCGCTGGTCGCGCGCGCCCGACGTGGTGCCGACGCCGCAACAATTCGCGCCCCCGAGACTCGGAACCGGGTTCGCCGGGTCATAGGAGTATGCATCGGTGGTGTCGACGGCAGATTTCTCCCACGAAAGTTTTCCATCGCCGTGAGAACCGTTTGCACGTCCGTTGCTATGAAGGTAGAGCCGCCGGTAATCGGCGCGGGCGGGCGGGTATTCGTTTTCGTAGCGCCATTCGTTGCGGCCCATCACGAACACCTTCACGGGAGGCTCGCGGTCAAGGCCGTTGTCGAGGCCCTTGAGCCAGTAGTCGAACCAGCGCAAGGCCAGCGCGTTGGTATCGACGGCGGCGGCCTCGCCCCAATCCATATCGCCGACTTTCTGTGACACGCCGTGCTCCCAAGGGCCGATCACCATGTGGCTGCCTTTGCGTGCCTTCTCCGACGCGCCGTTCTTGCTAACGCCTTCGTAACCGCGCAGCGTTCCCTGCGCGAAAATGTCGAAGAACCCACCCATCGTGTGGACGGGAACGTTTATTTTGTCGAAGTGCTCTTCGACGCTTAGCTTTCGCCAGTAGTCGTCGTAGTCTGGGTGGGCTATCCAATCCTTGTAGAACTGCGCATTGCGCCCCAGCAGGCCCTGCATCTCGTTGAGGGGCAGGTGCCAAACGGCCTGGCTGTAACTGAGCTCTGGAGCACCATCACGCGCCGTGTGCATGCCAGTGTTTTGCATGATGCGCGATTCTTGCCGAACCGGTCCCCAGCCGAAATTGAATGCCAGCCTCCAGCCGCCGTTGACTGTTATCCAGTCGTGGTAAATGCTTGTCGACGCGACGCGTGGAAAGATCGCGACGAGGTGTGGTGGCCGCGCCTGAGCGGCGCGCCACTGCACATGCCCGAGGTACGAACCGCCCTCCATGCCGACCTTGCCATTCGACCAGGCCTGCTTCGCCGCCCACTCGACTGTGTCGTATCCGTCCTCGATGTCATCTCGAAACGGTTCCCAACGTCCGTCCGACTCGTGGCGGCCTCTTACGTCTTGAAGCACGAACACATAGCCACGTCGAGAGAAGTACTCCGCGGCCGCATAGGCGGCGGGTGGCCGTTCGGTCGAGTAAGGGGTTCTCGAAACGATCACAGGGTACTTGCCCTCGTCGACGGGCCGGTAGACGTCGGCGAATAGATCGACTCCGTCCCTCATCGGAATTGCAACGCGATTGTCGAGGCGGATCTCGTGAAGCGGCGGCGGACTGGTGGGGAAGTCGTAGCCGAACGCCATTGTGGAGACGGCAAGCAGTATCAGCGATCGAAATGCGAGGCGGATTGGACTAATCATAATTAGGCTCACTTCGTATAGGCAGGTCGCGATCATGCGAATGGGCAATGCATAAACTGATCACATTCGTCGAGTACTATCATCCTAAAAGGCGAGCCGAAACGGTTGTCCCTCGCGAAGAGTGGACGAAAATAAAGACTGGAAAGTCAAGCGTCGAATTGGTCGGAACGCGCCTCGGTTGGGCGGATCATCCAAGCGAGAAACTTGAGATACGAGCGAGGCGACGCGGCTCGGTACTCCGAACGGTTTCGTCCAACAAGTAGCTTGGCGGGCAGCTTGAAAAATCAAGTTTCAGGCGAAGCCGTTCTGACGTATGATCATTTGAATAATGCAACGACCATTCATCAGTCCAACCATCGCGCTACTTCTTTTCGCTGCCTCCTGCGGCGGCCCCGCCCCCGACGAGCGCGATATCTCTCTAGACGTCTTGCGTGACAAGGTCGCTGGTGGCTGGGCCGGCCAGATGATTGGCGTCACCTACGGTTTTCCGACGGAGTTCCGATTCAACGACGTCATCATCGAGAAAGAGCTTGACTGGAACCCGGAGATGATCGAAGGTGCGCTGATTCAAGATGATCTATACGTCGATATGACGTTCGTTAAGGTACTCGATACGATCGGTCTCGACGCCACTACCGAGGACTATGGCGAAGAGTTCAAGGGTGCGAAATACCGGCTCTGGCACGCCAACCTTGCCGCTCGGCGAGCATTGCGCCGTGGCGTTCCCGCCAAACTTTCAGGCACTCCACGGTACAACGCCCACGCCAACGACATTGACTTTCAGATCGAGTCGGACTTCGCCGGCCTGATGGCGCCAGGCATGCCGCGGTCATCGAACTACATCTGCGAGTGGGCCGGGCGCGTGATGAATTACGGCGATGGAATCTACGGTGGAATGTTTGTATCCGCTATGTACGCGGCCGCGTTTTTCGAGAATGATCCAAGAAAGATAGTCGAAGCCGGCATCGCCGCGATCCCACCCGACAGCGCCTACGCAAAGCTGATCACCGAAACTGAGGCCTGGAGCGACGAGCATCCGGGCGACTGGCGCACGGTCTGGAAAAAGATCGAGGACAAGTGGGCGAACCCCGACATCTGCCCCAGCGGCACGCTGCGTCCATTTAACATCGATGCCAAAGTTAACGGAGCCTACATCGCCGTCGGCCTGCTTTACGGTGACGGGGACTTCTCAAAGACCGTTGAAATCACGACGCGCCTCGGCAAAGATTCCGACTGCAATCCGTCAAGCGCGGCGGGCATTCTCGGGGTGGTGTTAGGGCGATCTGGTATCCCCGACCAATGGATAGGTGGCCTCGACGCGATTGCGGACAAAAAATTTGACTACACCGATTACACGTTCAAAACGATTGTTGAGAGTACGATCGATCGAGCCGTGAATTTGGCCAAGGCGAACGGCGGCCAATTAATCGGCGATTCACTACGGGTGAAGCTCCAAGACCCGGTTCCTCCGGCACTAGAGCAGTGGGACGATTGGGGCACTCCTGTAGAGCGCATCGACGTCACTGACGACCGCTGGAAGCTCGGCGGGAAGTGGGAGGAGATCCAGCTTTCCTCGCGCAGGCCAACGCCAACCCGTCGCAGCGCCACAGCCGGAGCTGAAGCGACAATCATTTTCGAAGGCACCGGCGCAATGCTCGTCGGTCCGTTCGTCGCGACCGGCGGCAAGGCTCAAGTGTTCCTCGACGACGACCCCCCGGTCGATGTTGATTCCTACCAAGATGGCGACCAGGGGTCGAAGCGTAGCGAAGCGATCTGGCACCGATTCGGACTGACAGCCGGCGAACACAAGCTGCGCGTTGTTGTCGGTGGCGAACCGATCTTCGACTCTGAGGGTTCGGATGTGGCGATAGAGTCGCTGCTCGTGTTCGACATGATGTAACGCAGTTGCCGGCTCGGGCAGCCGATGTTCGCCGCGAAAATTTCGCTCAGCGCGCAGCTGTACTCTGCACAGTTCGAGCTTGTTCGAGCCCACGCACTGACAGCGTGCGGCCGGGGTTTCGCTCGTTCGCGCGGCGATAGGCCGTCTCCGATTCGCCGCCGCGGCCGAGACCGAGAAGTTCCTCGCCAAGCAGTTCAAAGGTCGGCTTGAACACACGGGGCGGCCCGAAGGCATAGGGCATCGCATCCTCGGCTTCGGCCGCGGCGCGCAGAATCTTGATACCGTCGCCGTCATTGCCGTCAGCGATTGCGACAAGTCCTCGTAACTCATCCAGGTGAATCTTGTGGAAGGGCGGCGTCTTTTCCAACGCATTGGATTGCAGTTGCCGCGCCGGTGTCGGGTTCCCGAGTCGCAATGCCACGAAAGCGTTGGTGAACTCGTAGCTAAGACGTTCCTCTCCGTCGGCGGGTTCGAATGTCCATCTGGAGGTCAGATCCCAATCTTCGGTGTCGAGCAGGTGTCGGGCCCTCATCGAAAGGAAGTAGCCGCGTTCGCCTTCGTTGGGCTCCTCAGCCA
This sequence comes from Bryobacterales bacterium, assembly GCA_965247305.1. Classification (GTDB taxonomy): domain Bacteria; phylum Acidobacteriota; class Terriglobia; order Bryobacterales; family UBA6623; genus CATQHP01. Next base: position 8,523,753 of record OZ252030.1, read on the forward strand.
TGCGAACGTGGCAGGCATCCATCAATGCTTCAGCTTCGGTCGTCTCCCCGAGCATGAGATGGCCGTAGTGCTGCCACGAAGAGTAATGCCCGCAGACGTTCGGCGGCCGGTCACGAGCCTCGAGTTCAGCGTCCTGTGTGGCGCAAGCGCGAATGTTGCCGCTGACGACATCTCCCCACATGCCCAGCGCCACAAAGATGTGGGTGGTCATGTGCTGGGCGTGGGCCGCGTTAGGCGCGATCTCGGCATACGCTTTGGCCGCGGGCAGGCCCAGCGGAGCGTGTACCGGATCATCGAATGAATGAATGATGTAGTGCACCGCTCCGGGGTGGTCCGAATTGCGGTCAAACACTGGTTGTGCGACCGATGCGGCCTTCATGTAGGTGGCGAAATCGCGAGTGCCGTCGCGGCTTCCCAGTATCGCCAGCGAGTAAAACGCGCGTGCCTCGTCGTCATGCGGGTAGTTGGCATGCAAGTCGCTCATCGCATCCATATAAGCTAGGTCCTGCTGCTGTTTCGGGCCGTCGCTATGTAGCGCCTCAACTGCATCGAGATAGCCGGCCTCACGCTCGTTTCCGGCTTTTTGCCGGCGTTCTTCGGCGCTTGCTCCCAGCTTCGCGAGCGCCTTCTTGCCGGCCGCCTCATCCTTTTCTTTCCATAGCGGATGGTTGTACGTCATTGCCTCGCCCCAGTAAGCAAGTGCAAATCCCGAGTCGGCTTCTTGGGCTTCGATAAAGGCCTCAGCCGCGGGCTCGAACTCGAAGCTGTGCAACAACAGCACACCGCGCATGAACGGTTCCTGTGCCGCCTCGTTGCCGGAGTTTGGGAACGATAGGCTGCCTAGGCCCTCGATGTGCACGATATTTGCAGCGCCGTCCGGTTCTTGTGATGAACTTCCGCAGCCGGCGAGGAAGAGCGCCGCCACCAGCGTGGTACTCAAGAGCCACTGAATTGGCCGGTCTGATTTCAACATCGGAACCTCCTAGGAGCGAAATTGCAACAAGCACATTGTAGGTGTTTCTAAACCTTTGCGCCGCGCACTCTCCCCTGATCCGTCGGCAAGCATCCTTCGCGAGTGCCTGCACTGCTTGGTCGCCTGTAACAGTAGGCCATTCATGTTTTCGTCGGAGATACATTGGTGACACCCCGCGGGTGCGCTCCGTTGCCGCGGAAGGTCTCGCGTTTGAGGCGGTAGAGTAGGGGAGGGTCCCGCAAGCGGGCTTAACCTCCCCCCTCATCGAACCGGACTTGCGGATTTCCCGCATCCGGCTCTCCAACAAGCTCTCGCCTCAGGCATGCGCAGCAGCGAACACCGCTGCTTGGCCTTTTGGCCCAGCTTCTGTCTCAAACGAGAGAGTTTCTCCGGCATCGCCGGGCTAGCAAGTGGAATCTTTTGAACATAAACGGCTCTCCCTTCTGTCGCAATTAGCATGCTTGTCTGACTCCGTCAGCATTAAAGCGCCAGGGCCCCTTCGCTCCACTCGCACTACCGAGCTTCGTCGCTACTATGCGCCCCTCCGACTCCCGCACCAACCCCAGCAAGGGTTATGGATTCCCCTCGCCGGGTTGGCGACCCGCACCTCTACGAGCGCGCAGCCCCCCTGCCGATGCAGGCCTCCGTATCTCTCTCAACGCAAGGTTCCTGACGAATCTTTCCACGCGCGCTGTCCGCTTCCACCCCGAAGAGTCCGCCGGCTGCTGGTGTTCGTTGCTTCACCGACGGTTGCAGGCTTCACCCTACGCGACAGGCTGGCCACTCTCGACTTGCTAACGAGGCTCTCGAACGCGGTTCACTTGCGTTACGGCTCACGTGTTTGCCTTCTCGGGCTTCGCCCGCCTCGGCCACCAACAGCAGTTACCCGCTGAAGACGTCCTCCGCGAACGCCGAGTCGGCCACGGGGGTGAACGAACGATTCCCACGATGAACTCCTTTCAGTTCACTAGATTCACCAGACTTAGCCTGGCACTCCGCGCGCCAGCAAGCGGTTTCTTCAAAGGCATTGATCCATTCGAGGAAACCGCTTGCTGACGCGCGCGGCTCAAACGCAACTCACCCCGGATTTGCCGGAAAATTGCGTACATAACTTCCTTGTACGGACGGATTTGGGACTCTCCGTAAGGTAGTTTCCTAAGCCTATCGACTCCACGGGAACGCTAAGTTTGGGCGATTGGCATAGCGTTTCATCTTGAGGGTTAGCTTCTTGCCAGCACCCGGGGCAAGCCGCACAGTCAACGCACTACTGTCGGACTCAGTGAACTGATGCTCGGCGTAGGCACCGGCCTGCACGATCACGTCGCGGGCCTCGACCTGGTTGACGTTGACTAGCGTGACCGTAACTGAGTCGTCAGTGAGCTCGTGAACCAGAGCCGCCACGTCTTCCGGAAGTCCGGCTCGGCGACGGTCGGGGTCAAAATACCGCAGCCGGCCGTGCAGCACCCAGATACGTCCGCCAGGGAAGTAGCCCCCAGTGGTGAGTTCGGTTAGCGTATCGGTCGCGGCGGGGACGACTCGCAAAAGGTAGTCGGCCAGACGGGTATCGGCCGACGTCGGGTCGTTGCGCATAAATTCGATTCGCTCGCGGATGTGCTCGAAGTCGGCCTGCATGGCTTCGATCGGGTAGCCGGGGTTCTTGCCTTCCAAAAACGCGACCCAGGGCTCATCGTCGAGAGAAACGCGGGCGAGGTCTTTACGGTCCATGGACCATAAGTAAATTTCGGTCAGGCGATCGGAATATGTGATCGGTTCGAACTGGTAAAACTCAGGATCCCCGTTGTATTTGTAGCCTCGCGGGTCGCCGTACATGCGTGGCAACAGGGTCTTGCCGTTCTCGACTTTCTTGGCATCCAGTACGAGGTCCATTTGTTTGCGGAGTACGTCGATGTACGACTGGTCGCCGGTCATCAGCAGACCGTTCGCAAAACCTTGGAAGCTGGCGTTCGTGAAATAGTTACGATGCGCGATTTGCTGCAACTCGCCGTCGAAGATTGTGAAATTCCAGCCGTACGTACCTTTCCACCACTGGCCGTTGTGCTCGCCCCCGAGGCTGCCGTCGAGGCCGATGTTCGAGGGAATCATACCGCCTGTGGCAGCGGCGCGTTCCTTCCAGGCGTCGAGGTATTCAACGGTCCAATCGTGGTACTTTTGCTCTCCGGTCAGGGCGTAAGCATTTACGCTCAGCAGAGTCGCCGCGAGGTTGAGAAAGGTGTCGCCGACGGAATCGAGGTACTCCTCACAATGAGCCAGCATGCGCGGATACCAATCTTCAAGGTCAAGCAACGTTTCCATGCGCGCCGGGTTGTGGAGAAGGTGAAATTTGCCGGGCACCGGGTCGCCAACCCAGTCGTAGACGGTGGCGCGTCGCAGCATTGGTCCGAGCGAGCCATTCCAGATACTTTTGATGATCTTCTTTTCGGGATCGTAGTTTTTGATCTCCGGATCCTCATCGTTGTACATCGCCATGAATTTCTTCATGCGGCTGACAAGGACTGGGTTCTCAGGTTCGGAGTGGCCCCATAGAAAAAACGCGCGCATCCCCTCGCCTGTGTGAAACCAATCCGATTGCGTGATAAATTCCTTGTGATAGGCGCCGTTGGCGGAGAGTGAGGTGAGCTCGGTGCGGAGTTCACCGTACTGCCGCAGATGACCCTCGAGGCCCTTCTTGTAAAGCTCTAGAACGGAGTCAGACCCGCCGAGAGTGTGGAGCAGTGTCCAGTTAAAGAATGTCTCAATTGCATCGTCCGGCCCGTCGAGCGTTCCCCAGCGCGGCGTGTGCAGCAGGTATCCTCGCTCGTCGAGATATTGCTCGGCAAAGGCTTCGACGGCTTCAGAGTTGGCCTTGAGCAGGGCTCGTTCCATAAGTGCCCACTCGGGCGGCGGCATCGGCGTGTCGATGTTGACGACGGTGGACTGCGCCAGGCATTGTGGCCCGAGCCAAGCGAGACAAAGAAGTGAGACGAGTGAGAGACGCTTCATGATGTATGGGGTCCTTTTGAGGACCAATTGTGGCATAGCCCCGACCTCAAGACAAAATGTGCTTTGGATCTAGCGCCGCACTATCGGGGGCCGGCGACGCGGAGGCGAACCCAAACTGCCGGCCCCCACCCGTCGAGGAGAACGAGCGTGCAATTGCCTCCGCGGGTTGGTTGATACTTGGGTCTACTGCTATAGACGTTTTCGATTCCGAAATAGTCGCAGAGGGTGAGCGTGTCATAGTGTGAAGCAGCACTAATGGCGGGCGTGATTTATCTGGTTGCAACGCCGATCGGCAACCTTGAAGACATCACGCTGCGCGCTCTGCGTACTCTCCGCGAAACTGACCTCATCGCCTGCGAAGATACTCGCCACACGGGCCGGCTGTTGAGCCATTTCGAAATCGAAAAGCCGCTCGTCAGTTACCACGATCACAACGAAGCGGCTCGGGCGAAAGAACTCGTCGAACGCGCCCAGAACGGGGAGTCGATCGCGGTCGTGTCGGATGCCGGTGCGCCGGGAATTTCAGACCCCGGTTTTCGGGTGGCCCAGGCGGCGATCGCGGCCGGTGTTCGAGTTGTCGCGATTCCAGGGCCAAGCTCGGCCGTGACGGCGCTGACCGCCTCGGGATTGCCGACTGACCGCTTTCGATTCGAAGGATTCTTGCCGCCGCGCAAGGCGAAGCGGCGAAGCGCGTTGGAGGCTCTCCGGATGGAAACAGCTACCGTCGTGCTTTATGAATCTCCTCATCGGATCGTCGATGTCTTGCGGGACATCGCGACGATTTTCGGCGATCGCCAGCTCGTTGTCGCTCGTGAAATGACGAAACTTCACGAGGAGTTTCTGCGTGGGAGCGCGGAAAAACTCGTCGCCGAACTTGCTGCGCGTACCGCGGTGAAGGGCGAATTCGTATTGCTGATTAGCGGGGCTGAACCCGGGCAGCCGGCTAACGAGACGCCACTCGAGAGTCGGGTCAGCGAACTCATCGGCGACGGTGTCGCCAGAATGGACGCCATCAAGCAGGCGGCCCGAGAACGCGGGATGAGTAAGCGCGAAGCCTACCAGATTCTCGAATCCTGTTGATTGCCGGAGCAGGGCAAAGGCCGCTAGTATGGTCTAGCAATGAAAAATTGGATAGCTGCGATTGTCGTGTCACTAATGGTTACCTCGTCGATAGCGGCGCAGAATCGCGACCGGCCGCGTCCGCGTGTTCTCGGAGCTGAGTGGGAGTCGCTGTTCAATGGCAAAGACCTCACTGGGTGGAAGAAGGTTGGCAAAGAGAGCTGGGAGATTGTCGACGGCGCCATCTATGGGCAGGGGGTAACCGACGCCTACGGCTACCTCGTTACCGATAAGTCGTATCGCGACTTTCATTTTTCGCTGCGCTTTAAATGCGAGGCCGATGGCAATAGTGGGGTGTACATTCACACCGAGTTCGAGGGCGACACCCCGAGAATCATCGCCGGACGCCAAATCGAAATCGACCGTACGCTCGGACACCACACGGGTGGACTCTACGGAGACGGAAAGGGTTGGGTTGCTTGGCCGTCGCCGCAGTACGAAACGGTGATCCGGCCGTACGACTGGAACGACATGTTGATCGAGGTCGAGGGCAACCACTACGTCGTGCACGTCAACGGGATCGAGGTTTTGGATTTCACGTATCCATCTCCGGGTGCGGAAGAGGGGCCGATCGCGCTGCAGCTTCACTCGGGCGGCGAAGGGAAGATGCGGTTCAAAGATATGTTCGTGCGAGATCTTTCGCCGCACTAAACGCTCTGGAATGTCCGGATTTGTCCGGTTATTGCTAAAAATCGGGTTTACTTGAAACGATGTGATTGGGTTCTTGGGCTCGCGGTTGGCGGTGGTTCGTGGGTTCCTTCGCTGGGATGGGACAGTCCACACTTGGGTTCGATTTCGCGGTGTAGATTGCGTTGTCTGATAGGACAGTCCCGCCCCGGTTATGCTGTTAGTTAGACGGGACAGCCTACACTGGACTGCCCCGCCCTTTGGTTTATCTGCTCATAATCAAACTCGACAAACCGATAAAATGGGAGCTCCCAAGTTGCTAAACCTCCGTGTACCAGCGACGTTGTGCGGGCAAGCTTTTTGACAGCAACGCCGGGTTGCTAGTGTAGTGCGCCATAAATAATGTTGTCCACGGGGGGGATACTTTGGGGCAATGTGTGGGATACTTTGCCGGTTGGGGCTAGGTTTAGGGGTGTTTGAGGGGGCTAGCGTGCCGTTTTCGCGGGTCTTCATTGCAGGAGATGCAATACAAAAACACTCGACGCTATCGGGCACCAGCGGCCTTCGATGTTAGATTCGGGTTGTAAACGTCGAAGGGGATCTTAAGGTGAGTCAGCATAGCTGTAACTTGAAAAGAGTGGACGCCCAGTCCGAGGCTGATGAATTGATGCTCCACAACATCTTTACCATTCCGCTTGACTTGCGGATTAAACCCTAGATCTAAGTGGTGAGTCTTGGTCTGGACTCCCCAGACCACTCCATTCAAATCAAATATCGGCCCTCCACTCTGACCACGCAAGCCTGGAGTTGAAGTTTCAATCAGACGTACTCGGCGACCCGGGCTGACGTCGAAACGATCTCGAGTATATATTCCGTCGTTGGGAAAACTTGGGAGCGGTAAGAGCCCTTCAGGGAATGCAAATTGCTTGGTCGTCTCGTCGTAGGTCGGCCGGAACGGAATGAACGGAAAGCCCAGCCGACAAAGCGACCGACCAAATGGCAGATCCATATCGGGGGATGGAAAAACGGGATAATTATCAACCTTTGGCGCAGTCGGCATTTTCCCAATCGCAAGATCCACATCGGCGTCATAATGCCAATTTGATGGGGCTGTGAATGGGCCAATGGAAATCGCCGTATCGGTGATCCACTGGTTGTTTGGTTTGAGCCTTTTCTTTTTCTGGACTCTCTGCCTCGGCTTCAGAGAGCCGTCGTTTTCAATGGCGTCGACCTCTACTTTGTAGGCAGCCAACTCGGCAGCATCTTTCTCTGCTGCAAAGAATGGTCCGATCATATGCACACAGGTGAGAACCCAACCTTGATCGTTAAGTAAGATCGCCGTTCCAACGCCAGTGTGGCTATTACCTCCAAACAGGCGACGGGCTAGAAGGACCGGCAATACATAATTTTGTACTCGGCTAAGTGCTTCTGCAAACATGAGAGTTGGAAATTGACGATTGCCAGGACCGTACAAGTGTGATAGCGTTACCCAGGGACGGTCATTCAGGTCGCAATTGCAACAGTCTAGTACGATTCTGATTCTTTGTCGAGGTACGATCGATGCTCAATAAAGTCACCATCAAAAGCTCACCGTTTAAGCCAGTGCCGGGTCTAGACTCGTACACGAGCAATTCGTTCACGATGTCAGCGGACCGCCCGTCGCCTTTTGCGATCCGGAGTCGCGTTGTCGACCCCAGTGAGTGGAACGCTACTTCGGCGTACACTGCGCCCAACTTAAAGGGACCGAAGGCGTCTTCCCGTAAATCGAAGTAAGGCCATGCCAAACCGAGTTCTCGTCGAGGGCTGGCCCTCATTTGGAAGTTCATCTTGGGCTTGGCTGACGGACTTTCCGAGCGGGTCTTGGTTTTCTTTTCAGAGCGTTTCGAAGCCGGATTTTCGCCACGATTTTATTCTCGACTTCTGTCCTCAGACTTGGACTCCGATCGCGGTTCACTTGACGACCAACACCGGTATCGTGCGGCAGCCGGTGGCTGAGATGCACGACGGCCAACCCCTACGACTTAAATGCAGGCCGTCAACGGTTACACACCAGCAGGAAATCTTCAGTCGCATCGAGATTGCGACCCGCTGCAACATCCGATGGAACCCCCTTTGTAATTGCGAACACTTCGCGAGCTTGGCATTTTTTGGATTGGACTTTAGCCCGCAGCTCCAGACTATTGTCGTGCGGGCGTTCATTGACTTCTTCCGCATCATGCACGCGATCGATCGGCGGGAACTTACGCGCCTTTAGCTAGGCCGTGGTCGGCGTAGTTGAAGAGGTTGGCTGTTTGGCGTTTGAACCAGGGCACCAACTTGGTGTTTGAGGTTGGCCGGCGAGCCGTTTTCACGGCACTTCATTGCAGGAGATGCAATATACAATTGAGATAAATGAAGTGTCCTCACTGCCTCGAATCTGGGTTCTTCGATTGGCACACTTTCGACTGGCCCAACTTTCGTAACGCCAGTCTGAATCGAGACGCGATAGAGAGGCTCTATGAGCTTGTCGGGAGTCGCTGTCCAGCCTGTGACCGGACGGTTATCCGACTAAGTTTTCACATACTCAATGCTACGCGCTCGGCATGGGTAAAAACTGGAGAATCATTCGTAATACCTCGGGCGCCTTCGCGGTCCCCCGTTCCAAACTCCGTACCCGAAGAGTTTTCTGAGGACTACCGGGAGGCGTGCCTGGTGTTGTCGGATAGCCCCAAGGCGAGCGCAGCGCTAAGTCGTCGTTGCTTACAGCACCTACTTCGCGAGAAGGGCGAATTTAGGAAGCGGAACCTAGACGAGGAGATTCAGGCGGCGATCGATTCCAAGACGCTTCCTCCGATGCTCGCAGACTCTCTAGACGCCGTAAGAACCATTGGTAACTTCGCAGTGCATCCGATTAAGAGTAAGAGTTCTGGTGAAATCGTACCGGTTGAGCCCTATGAAGCGGAACGGCAACTCGACACGATCGAAGCCCTATTCGAGCACTACTTCGTTCAGCCCGCGATCTTGCGGGCTAAGCGTGCCGCTATCAACGAGAAGTTGGCCGATGCCGGGAAGCCGGGACTGAAGGAGTCGACCAAGCATGACGGCGACTCAGTTGGTGAGCCAGAGGCCGACGGCGATTAGGGAAGCCATTAGAATGATGAACCAGACTGGGCTAAGGCCGGTTGATTGGGCGTGGTCGGGCAGGTCTGGAGACCACGATTTCGCGCCGCCTGATGATTTTGTCGGGTCGCCGGTTGCCGCCTCAATTACCGAGGCAATGTGGATGATCGCGCCCGCCAATAGCGCCTTCTCGTACAGCATTCCATAGAGATACGGCACGCCGGCCGCGATCATAAATATGAAGCCGACGAAGATCTGCTGTTTGTAGATCTGCCCAGCGCCGGGGATAAATAAGCTGAGGACGGCGGCGACTCCTGGGCTCCAAAGATATGGGGCTCGCAACGGCTCGGCAATGGGCGATTCGGCGGCGAGTTTCTGGCGGATTTCGAGGCGTGCCGTTTCCTCTTCGCGGATCTGGTCGAGTTGCTCCTGCGTTAGTCCCATGTCGTGTTCACCTTAAAATTAGCCCGTTGCTGTTTAGACTTGCCGACCGACGCTGGTTAAACAATAGATGATTTGAGCGTCGATGGGTAGGGGGTTTTGGCGAGTGGCGGTTGGGGTTTTGATGCTGGTTTTGGATCGGCTTCTGTGAACGCCCGCTCGGCTGCTTCGATTTGTTGGTCGATTCGGTCGCGCAATCGGTGCAAATAGTACAGGCGTTCTAGGTTGTTGTTGTTGACTTTGCCTATTTCTTCTGGGAATTTCAACAAAGCCACGAGAAGAGCGTATCAGCAAAACACCATGGTGGGTTAGCGGAATATTTCGGCCCTGGTGCCGAAAGAAACGTTAGCCTCGGGCTTTCCCTTGGGGTGGATTAGCTCGCCTTACGGTCTTCACCCAAGGACTCGATCTTGCCTGAATCAGGCTTAGGGCGGCCGCGCTCGCCGGCCCCCAAGTTCATCTCGATCGCCTGTCTCATCGCAAATAGGACAATCTCCATACTTGTCGGCTCCTCTAGCGCCTGGAACTCTCGGGCGAGTTGAATGAATTCGTCTTGGTCTTCGCTTTTCTGATTGGGGTTCTCAAATGAATCGGAGGCTCTAATAAAGCGCTCACTATATTCCGGGTTGCCGGCGTAGCGGAGTAAGGCGTACAGAAGGTTCTCTGTTGCCGGCTGGGAATTCTTGGCACTCAGTATTGGAACTAATCCGTCAGCAATGAATTCGCGCGCCGCGGCTTCGACATTCTCCTGAGCCTCTGGGCCTCCAGACTCAAGAAACGGCTTGACAAGTTTATTCACACCGCGCTCAAACTCCTCAGGGTCGCCTTCCCCGAGCGCTTCCACTATCGGCTTCCGCTCATCACCATCGGCTAGTTCGAAAAGCAATAGAAGTACTGATGCACTCGGCGTGAGTTCGCCACGCCGGTACCTACTGACGCTTGCGTGAGTCACACCAAGCTTCTTCCCAAGAGAGACTTGAGTAAGCCCAAGGCGCCTTTGAATGCTGGTAATTGCCTCAGAAACCGACACTACGTACACCTAAAAAGAAATTTTGTGAATTGAGTCGCATATTGCTTGACTTGATTATGTTCGTCACGTACACTTAGTCATCAGACGGTTTCAAACGTCAACCGTAGGAAAGGTTAGCACGGCATATGCGCTTTGACACATACCTGATCGAGAAAGACAAAACACAAGCTGACGTAGCCCGTGAGTTCGGCGTCTCCCGTCAGTACCTAAACCTGATCATCCACGGGAAGCGGAAAGCGCCGAGGATGCGCCACAAGCTGGTGAAGGCTGGCTACCCAATCCCAAAGCAGATCACGGCTAGCAGGCGGGCCGCGTGACTGTACCGGACGTGATAAAGGCCATCCGAACAAGGATCGGCGCGAGTCAAGGGCATTTCGGGACGCTCCTCGGTGTCGCTCAAGGCACGGTGAGTAAATACGAAGCGGGCGATTGCCCGCCGAGTCGAGCCGTCTTAAAGAACCTCGCGAGCTTCGCTGTCGGCGCTGAGAAGACCGCCTTGAGCGAGGCCATTGCCGAGGTCGGGATTGTCGTCCAAACAATTCACGAGTCTCTCCTACCACCCCGTCAAATGCTGATTGCTCTAGATCGCGAGATCGACGAGATGGAAGAGCGCCTGACGTACCTAAAGCGGGTACGCGAAGCGGTTGCGCCGCTCGCCTCGGAAAACCCCAAAGAAGCATAGGAGCACCTGATGACGAACACCCTTTTTGACTACGTGGCTTACTGCTGTGCGATTTACGGCATCGTCCGGTTTTGCATGGACGCTGATGCGATCTATTTGCCGGCGTTGCGGGCATGGCTCGATCTTGGGGTCTAACGGGTGACGGTGTCCATGAAAACCTCACGAAATGTTTGGAGCGTATCTGAATGAAGACCTTAAAAACGGAGCTTTACCAGACGGTCCACAACTCGCGGTTGTCGGTCGAGGAACTGGCCGAGCTTCTGAACGTCAGCACGTCATACCTCTACCGCTCGGTACTCGAAGGGGAGTCGGGCTGCCGTTTCCCCGTGGAGCTTTTGTTGCCGCTGATGCGGGCGACCAAGGACTACCGAGTGCTCGAGTACTTGAACTCGCGGTGCGACCGGGTGACGGCGAAGCTGCCGCGTGTGGCGCGGCTCAAAAAGCTGGAGCCGCGCGAGGCATCGAAGATTCAAGAGCGCTTTTGCCGTATGTGGGCGGACGTGATTGCGTTCGTTGAGAACCCCTCGGCCGGGAGCCTGCCGGCCTTGATGACGGCGATGCACAAGCATCTCTGCGACATGGCATCCGTGAGGCTGTCAGTCCAAGACATTAAGCAGCGGGAGTTGGACTTATGAACCGCCCGCGCAACGAATTCCCGTCCCCGGCCGAGACGACGCGAGGCCTCGGCGAGACCCCACCTACAACCCCTCATTGCGAACAACGTTCGATCGAATCATCGACGAGCGGCGGTTCGTCCGAGGATAGCTCGGGAGGCCGGGGGCGGGTTGATATACCCAACACAGACAGACGACGAACGGACGGCAGTAGCCGGCTTGCAGTTCCGCAGGGGGGCAGCAGCCAAGCGGAGCCGGCGAAGGGTGTTGAAGTGCCAAGCCGTGGGGGCTCGGGGGATGGTTCCCCCGAGCCCTTTGAAATTGGAGGCCGGGGGCGGGTTTACCGGCAAGCGACAGAGTTTGCCGCCGATCCACAAGCGGTGCTGTTATCGACCTCGTGTTGGTGTGGAGCCGAAAAATCGGAAGGCCCGGCGTTTTGCGTCAAGTGTCTCGGGCTGCTACCGCCCGGTATCCGTTTCGGACTGGCAAGCCTCGACCCCGGCGAGGGTCTCGAAGAGGCATTCGAGCTAGCAATAGGCCACCTGGACCGCTTCGGCGGCGAGTCCGGCTGCGAGGTCTTCTGATGGTCAAGTTCTGGAGACGCGGCTACGCTTCGGCCTGCGCCGAAGTCTCCAGATTCGGACACGACGAGGTCTGCCGGCAGGCCCTTGAGGCACGGAGCTATTCGCTTCACGAGGTTCACTTAATGGCCTTGCCAAACGGCGATTACGCGGAACTACAACGGGTGCTGAGAGCCCAGGAAAGCGAGGAGAGCTAGATGAAACGAGCGGTGATTGTGTTGGCGTGTCTGCTTGGGATGTGGGGTTGCCCGATCCCCGGCTCTGAGTCGAAAGAACCGTTTTGTTGGTTCTCCCGCAATCCCTTCACGGGGACTTGCTACAAGGTCTGCGAGGGCGGCGCGGCGAACTCGATGGAGGTTCCATGCCCTTAAATCGAATCCCGGTGGAGCGCCGGCACTCGGACTACCTACCCGAGCCGCCGAAGCTATGGCCGCCGATTTTGAGCGCCGCTGTCGTATGGCTGTTGACGCTGTATATGGCGTACTCGGTCGGGTTCTCTGACGGCACGTTGAGGCTCTGGAACTGATGGCGCTTGAGGCGGTCGGGAAGACTTGCTTCGTGCTCACGAAGGTGATGGCGCTGGGGCAGATTAGCGGCCCGGCGTTGGCGCGTGAGCCGGGCTGGGACGCCTCGCAGGCTTGCCGCTATCTCAACAAGCTACACGAGGAACAGTTTCTCGACAAGACTGTGCTCGGCAAGACGACTCAGTACGTCGCCGGGCGGAAGCTCCTGGAGTACAGGGAGCAATGACAAGAGAAAGGAGGTCGAGTCTAGCAACTAGGGCCGGGCGGCGGCTCGATGCTTTCGGACGGCGGGACGCCCGGAAGATCAACGATTCGGAACGCCGCCCGGCTAGAAAAACAGGTAAGCCTTACCTGTTTTCGCAAATAAGTCCTTTGGTTTCAGTAAACGATACTTCAAAAAAAGGAAAGACTCTTACCTAAATGGAAGACCAGAACAACCCCCTGGAGTTAGCCGGCAAGGCACTTGCGGAAGACGAATTTGTTAAGAAGTTCCATCAAATATTTCGACGCCTCGGGCAGGCCGATATTTCGCGTCTAGTCAAACAAAAAACAGCATACGCGGAAGCCCTTCTCTACAAGCAACTCAAGGATGAACAGGCGCACAAGGACGTCCGGCTGAGCTGGAACGATTTCTGCACTCAGTGGATAAAGGTTTCGCGGCCAACTGTGGACCTGTGCATCAAGCACGTAGAAGAGTTCGGCCAGGCCTACTTCGAACTCAATCAAGCGATGCGTATCTCGCCGTCCGCCTATCGCAGTCTTCAAATCACGGACGGAAAGATGGAGGTCGATGGTGAGCTGGTTGCCGTCAACGCCAAGAACGCGGATGTGATCGCTGAGGTTGTCGAGCGGCTAAAAGAAGCCGCGCGAGTCGCGAAGCGCAAAGAGGCCGAGCAACGCGCGGCGGCGACGAAGTCGCGTGAGAAATCAGCCGGTCTGGAAACCACAGTTCAGAAGTACAAGGACCGCGAGGCCGATGAGCGGCGGCGCGAGAAAGAACTATTCCCAGGCGCTGATGAGGACCACAAAACGATCTTGCGGATGGCCTCGAACATTGACGCCCACCTTGAGACGTTGCGTGGCGTGTCGGGCCGCGAGTTGTCAGAAGACAACCAAGCGCGGCTGATCGGATACATCGAAAACCTATACAGGCAGGTTGTTCAGCTTGGAGGCGGTATTCGCGAGAGTTTCGGCGTTGCGCTGAACGCGCCCGATCCCGGCGAAGACTTGTACATTGATGCGCTTCCTGAGGGCCGCGACGTGGTCATGGAATTCGTTGACTCGAAGAGAGGCGGCAAGTAGCGATGGGGCTGGACGTTTGCGCTAGTGGCGACGGGCAAGAGCTTGCGCCTTGGTGTAGCCGCTGCGAGAGCGACGGCGTCGAGCTCGACTTGTTCTTGTGCGACGGGTGCTTGGAGTCGGTTTGCGGTGATTGCTTCGGTGATCACGCCTGTCTGGACTGCGACGACGGTTGCGAGTCGGAGGCTGCGACGTAGTGGGCGTACCTGAGTCGGCGGTCCAATTGCTCGCGGATGACCTTGAGCCACTTGCAGCGCGTGAGCGCTCGGCGTTAAAGCGCGAGTTTATGAATGCCTACGATTTGTCGTCGTCGACGCTCAGCCGGCGCTTACGGTCGATCGGCGTCCGCTCACACAACCGCAAAGACAACAGAAAGCGGCGATCGGTGGTCACGGATGAGGACCTTCGTGTCGTGGCCGCCATCCAGCGCAACTCGCAGTCCCTACGCAAAGGTACAGTGATGCCCGCCGAAGAGGCGATCGAGATTGCCGAGGATTCGGGCTTGATCGAGCCCGGCCTGGTTACCCGCGACTACTACAATTCTTGGCTTCGTGATCTGCAGGCGTCGCGTCGCGAGCAGTCGCAGCCGGAGCCGCATGTCAGGCTACGCAGCCTTGGTCCAAACCACGTACACCAGTTCGACTTCTCGCTGGCCGTCAACTGGAAGATGTTCGAAGGCCGACCGGTTTACGAGCACATGGTCTACAAGAACAAGCTGCCGAGCGGCAACGGTCAGCGGCTTTGGCGGGCGATCATCACCGACCACTCGACGGGGACTTACTTCCCGTACTACCTCGCGGCGACTGGCGAGTCGCAGGCGGCGACGATCGAAGCGCTGTATCACTGCTGGGCTCCGAAGAAACTACGCGGAGTGGATATTACGGCGAAGTATCCGTTCCGGGGCGTGCCTCGGATCTTGATGCTGGACCGCGGGCCGGGCAACCGTTCGCAAGTGACGACGGGGTTGATGGAGCGGCTGGGCATCAAGGTAAACATCTGCGAGGGAGCGCGGAGCAAAGGGCAGGTCGAGTCGGCCCACAACATGTGGGAGAGCGCGTTTGAGTCGCGCTTCCGCTGGGAGCCGCCGCAATCGGTGGAAGAGCTTAATGAGTGGGCGCTGGATTTCGCGGTAGCCCGCAACACGAAAAAGATGCACACGAGGACGGGCGCTTCCCGTTCGGAGCTATGGGCCTGGCATATCAACAGCCGGACGGAAACAAAACTGCGGGAGATCCAGGTGAGCTTCGAGCAGTTCAAGGCGATTGCGTTGACCGACCCGGAGCGCCGGCGCGTAGAGGGAGACCGCACGGTGCGCTTCAAGGGCGAGTGGTATCGGCTACCGGAGGGTTTCGTGCCGGGCCAGTACGTCGCTGTGCAGTATTCACCGTTTCTATATCCCTGGATTCAAGTCAAGGCGGCTGATCAGCCAGACGCTGAAACGTGGCCGTGTGAGCCGATTGAGGTTGACCAGTTCAACTTCGATGTGACCTCGCCGGTGATCGGCGAAGACTACAAGAGCCACAAGCACAGCAAGACGAAGCGGTTCGTCAGCGAGGCGGAGGTGCAGGCGAAAGAGATCGCGGCCAAGGCGACCTTGAAGGTGTTCGGGCATCACGCCGAGAAGGCCGGCGAAGTACAGATGCGGCCGGGGTCGGAAGCGGTACCGATCGAGGGCGTGGAGATCGAGGGCGTGGAGTTGACCTACACGCCTTACCAGGCGCGTAGGGAAGTGATTACGCGGATAGTTCGACTGCTGAACGCCGCCGAGAAACAGTACCTCGCGGATGTCTTCGGCGAGTCGGTAACGAGCGGCGAAATCGACACGGCGGTTGCGGCGATCGAGGCGGGTATTGAAACGAAGGTGCTGGAGTTCACATCAGGAGCAAAGCAATGAAAATGACGGTCGTTGAGCAGTTGTTGTTAGAGCGGAATCCCAACCTAGGGATAGAGGACGTGCGAGCGGTGCTTGCTGTCACGTCGGAACTCGACCGGGCGCGAGGCAAGTTTCCGAAGTTCAATTCCTTGCACGAAGGCTACGCCGTTCTTGCCGAGGAAGTCGACGAGCTTTGGGAAGAGGTCAAGAGCAAGAACCGGACGCGAGGGAATTTAGCTGAGGAAGCAATGCAGGTCGGCGCGATGGCACTAAGGTTTATGGTCGACGCCGTTCCGAAGGCGAACCCTGTCACAGGTGATCTCTGTAATGCGATGGGTGAGGCCGACCAGCAAGTAGAGCAGGCTCTGGGTTTGGGTCGGCTTCGCACAGACGGTGGCACGTTCAAAGGCCTAGGGCGATGACGCCTGCGGAGGCGTTGGTGAAGGCCGGTATTACCTACGACAAGCTCGGCAGTTTGATCCGAGGAAAGAACGGGCAGGCGTCGAGTCGCACGGCTTGTCACTTGGCGATTCGATGCGCCACGTACCCTCAGCGTTTTGGGGAGTCGAATTTCAAGGCCGAGGTCGAGCGGGTCGTCAGAGAGCGCGGTGTGCGGGATGAGATCGATTGGCACGAGCACGTCAAGTTGGGACCCCACGGCGAACACGGTCCGCTGTTGGGTGAGAAGTGGGAAAAGCGGGCTAACCGCGTCAGTTTGCAAGACATTCGGGAGATGGAGCTTATGCAACTTAACGAGGAAGTGTTGGCGTTGTTTCGATTGAAGAGGAACCCGTTTGAAAACGACTTGCGCTCGGAGTCGGACGTTTTCAAGTTGAATGACGGTGGCTACGAGAAGGTCGAGCGAGAGATTCTGCGGGGGATCAAGGAGCACAGCATGTTGGCGCTGGTCGCGCCTTCGGGCTCCGGTAAGACAACTCTTTGGGAAGGCATCGAGGATGACCTGATCAATCGCGAGGATGTTGTCTTATGCAAGCCGATGGCAGCCGACCGGGAACGGTTGAGACCGACACACATGGTGCGGGCGCTGCTGTTCGGCTTGTTGGGCGATAGCGCACAGGTTGCCGGCGACATCGAAAGGATGAGTAGACAGCTATACAGCGCACTCAAGGACGCGCAAGCCAAGAGGCGCACGGTAATCCTCTATATCGACGACGCGCACTTCATGAACCGCACGTTGTTGCGGCAGATCAAACGGTTCTACGAGTTCAAGACCGGGCGTGACCGGATGCTGTCGATCGTGATGATCGGCATCGAAGCACTTGGCGAGAAGCTGGGTCAGTTTCGAGAAGTCGGCGACCGCACCCGCACGCTGACGATGCCGGTGGTACCGGTCGAGAAGTACTTGGAATTTAAGCTCGGGCGCGTGGGGAGTAGCGTACCGAAGCTATTTGACTCTGACGGCTTGAAGGCTTTCAAGGAGCGCTTCCAAGCCGGCAAGGGCAAGCACGCGGTCGGGCGGCCGCTTGCGATCAACGCGGCCTGCATTCGCTGCATGGTGGCTCTTGAGGAAAACGGCGCTGTGGCCGGCGCACGCATCAACAGAGACATCGTTGACGGCGTTGAATCCGGGCAGCCGCGGGCGAGGCGGGCGGCCTGATGAGCCCCAATAAGACACCGCTTACCGGCAAGCTGATCCGGTATTCGGAACCCCCATTCTTTCGGGGTCTTTGCTTCGTTGTCGCCGATACAAGCGACGACGAATGGGAGCGGCTGAAGCTGCGGGTTGCGGATGAATCTCATCCCGCGCACGGCGACGAGTTCGAGGCTTGCCAACTCTGGGAAGCCTACGGCAATTGCTACACCTACGCGGAAGAACAGGAGGCGTCATGAAAAAGATTGTGCTCAAGAACGTGAGTGTGGAACCAGGGCCGAGTTACCAGCCCGAGTTATGGCTGCGGTTGCTGGAGAGCACAACCGCCTGGAGGCCGCCGATGCAGGTCATCGAGGGGTTGAGGCGGAGGGTCGCGGAGCGCCAGGGAAGGCGGAGGCAGTATGCACGGGCCGCCTAGCAAAGCCGTTGTCGACGTTTGCGAATGCGGCCATGGGCGAGAGGATCACGCGGCGGGCGGCGGCCCTTGTACGCGACGCGATTGCGAGTGTTGGGAGTTCGGGCGAGTCAGGGCTGACCAAACAGAAGGAGAGAGCACGAATGAATTACAAGACGATCGACAACACACTGCATGACATGGCGAGCGATCAGAATTTGATCATCCTCGCGAAGGCCAGATGCGACAAGGCGAAGCACCGAGCCGATCAAACGTTCACCCAAGCCAGCGAGGAGCCGCGCAAGCGGCTCGAAAAGACGAGGGCGAAATTAGAAGCGCTTTGCGATAAGAACCACGAAGAGATTGGCACGAGCCAGAAACGTACCGCGGGCGAGATCGGGTTTAAGAAGCCGGGGCCTACCGTGGATTTCACTCTGCCCGAAAAGGACGTCGTCAAAAAGCTGATCGATGCCGACCAGAACGACTTCGTCAGATTCGGCGATCCGAAGGTAGATAAGACGGAAGTCAAGAAGCAATTCAAGAACGAGGATGTGACCGCAAGGGAGCTCAAGAAGTTCGGCGTCGTCGTGACGAACGAGCCGCAGTTCTTCTACAAGCTGAACACGACCAATCCGACGTAGGCGAACGATGGCGCGGCGTACGGATCTTGACGACAACTACGGAAGCTCGCTTGGCGGGCCGCTTTTCGAGGCGGCCGCCAAGCCGGGCTTGCCGAGGTTTGTCGGGGATGCGACGCCGTCGGAAGTCCTTGTCGTGAGTATCATCCATCGGCATCAGGGTCGGGAGAATCCGGTCTCGATCGCGCGGATCACGGAGGAGTGCGGTCTAACGGCGCGGGTGATCAAAGAGGCTGTCCGTCAGTTACGCAAGCATCACCGCTTCCCGATAGGCGCGCGGCGTGACGGCGAACGGCCGGGCTACTTCTGGATCGTTGACGCGGCGGACGCCGACATGGCTTGGGGCCCGTACTACCGCCAGATTCTCGACATGGCCGAGAATTTCGGCCAGTTCAACCGCAGTGCTCGCAACCGAGAACTGTACGGCCAGTTGCGAATCAAGTTAGGAGTTGGGGGGGAAGAGTCATAAACACAAAGGGGACGCGCTGATGGCTACAGGCATCGAATGGACCGAGGAAACGTGGAACCCATTGGCGGGTTGCTCGAAGATCAGCCCTGGATGCAAGGGTTGCTACGCGATTCGGATGGCGCGGCGGCTGAAGAACACGCCCGCGTACAAGGGCCTGACGACGCCGTCGCCGGTGAACTGGACGGGCGTTGTGCGAGCGCTTGATGAGCGGCTATTGCAGCCGTTGCGGTGGAAACGCCCGCGCCTGGTGTTCGTTAACTCGATGAGCGATTTGTTTCACGAGGGTTTCACGGACGATCAGATCGATAAGATTTTCGCGGTGATGGCGGCTAGCCCGCGGCACACGTTTCAGATCTTGACGAAGCGCTCGCGGCGGATGCGGGATTACTTCAGCGCCGCGGGCCTCGACGACCGAATCGATGATATGTTCAACGCGCTGGCGATGGAAGATGACGCGGCCGTGGAGCCATTTCATAAGTGGGTTAGGGACGGGCGCGTGTGGCCGCTGCCGAACGTGTGGATGGGCGTCTCGGTCGAGAGTGCCGATTACGAAGATCGCGTGCGCGATCTCGGGGCGATCGAGGCGGCTGTACGTTGGGTCAGTTATGAGCCCGCGCTTGGTCCGCTGAATTGGTGGCCACATTGGGTCTTCTTGGACTGGGTCGTAGCGGGTGGCGAGTCGGGGGCCGGCGCTAGGGCGCCTGACCCTCAGTGGTTTCGCTGGGCTCGTGAGTTTTGCGCGGGCTACGACATTCCGTACTTCTTTAAGCAGTGGGGCAACTGGCGCCCCCGCACGGGAGAGGAATACTTCGTGGGCAGCGCGCCTATGGTGCGGACCACGAAGAAGGACGCGGGCGCGTTTCTGGACGGCTTGATGCACAGGGAGTTTCCGAGGTCCCAACAGTCACAGATCAGCGATGTCGCTTGAAGTCAAGCTCATCCGGACGATCCACGCCCGCAAAAACGAACTCGGGATCGACGACGACTTGTTACACGAAATGGCGTTGCGGAACTTCGGCAAGGACTCGATTAAGAAGCTGACCAATAAGGAAGCTTTCGCGCTGTTGGACTTGATGGGGCCCAGCAAGCGAGGCGACCCGCAGCGCCGGCACGCGCAGTCACGGCACGGTCGCAAGGACTACGACCACTCGGGCGACCCGGCACACATGATCGGCCCCAGCGAACTGGCGATGTTGGGGAAGGCGGCGGCGCTGCGGGGATGGAGCGAGGAGACGCTTCAAAAGTTCTCGCGCCGGCAGTGCAAGCAGTTATTGCCACGCACGCTGGAGGATTTCAACAAGGTGTGGTGGGCGCTGCGTTCGATGAATCAGCGCGACGGTCTTTATCGAAAGGGATCCGAGTGAGCAAGTTTGAGGCGATAAAAGCAGCGGCGGCGCGTCGCGAGCATGGCAGCCGAGCGCGTTATGCCAGCGGGTGCAGGTGCGACCGCTGCCGGGCGGCGAACTCGGCTTACGAAAAGCAACGCGCTAGGGCAAGGACGCACGGCGACTGGAACGGAATTGTCGGCGCGGAGCGGGCCAGACGTCATCTATTGAAACTGGGTAAAGCCGGAGTCGGCTACAAGACTGTAGCGGACGCGGCGGGCGTGGCGGACTCGATCGTGTTTTCGATTCGGAAGGGAAGCCGCCCGCGAATCCGGGCACGGACAGAGCGCCTAATTCTTGGCGTAGATAAAGGAGCGCTGGAGGGCGGCGCGCGGGTGGACGCCTTGAGCACCTGGGAGTTGATTGGAAAGATGCGGGCGAAGGGAATGACCAAGGGCGCGATCGCGGCGGCTTTAGGCAGGAAGACCCGCGCGATTCAGTTTGGACGCAAAAGGGTACTGGCGTCGACCGCGCTACGTGTACGGCGGCTTTACACCCAAGTTGTCGAGTTTGGACCGCCGCTTGAAGGTGTGGAGTTCCTGACCAGTAACGGAGCGGTTTAGAATTAGGCTAACGGCGGCGAAATGGCAAGTCCGAACGCGGCGGTAATCGAGTTCGAGTTGACGGCCCCGGTATATCTGGGGCGGTCGCTGACTCCGGCGCAGGCTGCCCGTATGGCAGCCAACCGTGTGACACCCTCGACAATCCGTCAGTGGTGCGATGAGGGCAGATTCCGCTGTGCCAAGTTCGGCGGTGGCTGATCGACCGTGAAGGTTGGCTGGATTTCCTGTCCGGACAGGGATTCCGTGGTTGCTTGGAGCGAGAAGCGTCAAACGCGGGAAACGCACCAAACACCGCAAACACATAAAACGAATTAGGCGCATAGAACGCCGCAAACACCTGGAATCCGAGTCCCATTCCACGCGATCTTGAATTGCAACGGATGGAGTTTCCAGCCAACTTTCTCTTGATCGTCGTCGCGGCCTTACAGGCCTTGGGCACAATGCTCGGCGTGGTGCTCTGGTGGCTGCTTAGGCAGAACTCGGATAACACCCAAAAACTGCTCGTCAAGGCCGCGACGTTCGAACAAGCGCTCGCCTTCATGGCGAAGACGCAAGAGAAGCTCGAGAAAGAACATGGCGAGCTTTGGTCAGCGATTGAGAAACTCCGTTCCGCGCCTAGCGGATGAGGACTAGCGCCTACAACGACGCGGATCGCGAGTACGCTTACTCGCTCTACGCGCAAGGTCTGCCTCGGCGGCAAGCGCTGACGGCGATGCGCGACCGCTGCGGGCAGTTTGGCGAAAAGACTTGGTCCGCCTGGATGACCAAGTACTCGTGGAAGGACCGGCGGGCGGCAGCCGACGCGGTCAAGGCACAGTATCAGGCGTTTTTAGATAGGCCGCTGGAACGGCTGCTGTTCGATCTAGAGATGGTGCGCCGGAGCATGGTCGCGAAGCTCAACCACGCCGAGACAGTTCACTCCCAGGACGCCTACGCGCTGGCTCGTATCAGCAAGCAGATCGCCGAACTTACGCAACAGATCGAGTTGCGGGACCAGCGCGTCGGCATGAACGTTCTGAAAGCGGCATTCGGCGAGGTCTTGGAAGAACTGAACGGCGTGCCCGACTTGGCTCAGGCGCTTGCTAAGCACCGCAAAAAAGTCGGCACTGTGATCGAACGCGCGGCGGCCGCGCACGGGAGGGAATCGTGAGGACTCTTGGCGTTGCATACCAGGGCGGCGGCGGCAATGGCATTGTCTACGAGGGCGCGGATCGGGCGCTGAACTTGGTCGACGGTCGAGTGACGTGCGTCACCGGCGCGTCGGCGGGCGCGATCAACGGACTGTTGCGCGTGCTTGGGTACACGCCGGAAGAGACGGGCCGGTTGGTTGGCGAGAAGCTGCTGGACGGACGGGCGCTGTTCACGTCGTTTTTCGATCTTGCGAAGGCGAGTGAGTTCAGCGACAGCGAAGTCGGCCAGTCGATGATCATGCGTTCCGATCTGCCGGGCGTACCGAACTGGCTGGAGTCGCTGACGGAATCGAAGCTCGTGCGACTGATGCTCGGCGGATCACGACTCTACCGCATGGTGTTTTCGTTGCTTCACCGCAACGGCCTATACAACGGCGACGCGCTGTTGACCTGGCTGTCGGAACGGTTGCTGGAGAAGCACCTTCCATCGGATGTAACGTTCGCGCAGCTCTATAGCAATACCGGCGTGGACTTCCGCATCACGGCGATGGATCTCGACGGCGATCCGTTGGTACTCGACTACGAATCGTCGCCGGATCTCGAAGTGCGGCGCGGCGTGCGGATGTCGATGAGCATTCCGCTGATCTGGCGACCGGTGGTTTGGAAGCTTGCGGACGGGCGTTACATGCGCCGGGACCTCGCCGGCCACCGCATCGTCGACGGCGGCGTAACAAATAACTTCACGGCGGAGTTGATTCGCGATGTCGACAAGATCGTCGCGTTCACCCTTGACAAGGACGCGCCGGCGCACGGAGATGCCGAGCGGCGGCGGTCGCTGATTCCTGAGTTTCACGAGTTTCTGGCGCGGGTGATCGAAGCGGCCCGAAGCCGGGAAGACCGCGACGACTTGCGGCGCTTTGCGGCTCAGACGGTGCGGCTGGCTGTCGGCGGCATCGGCACTTTGAACTTCGATCTGCGGGATGACCTACGGGCTCAGGCGGTGCAAGCCGCCCATGACTCGACTTTGCGGCACTTGCGCCGCCGAGGGCTGATGTTCCTGCCGACATTGAGCGGCGTCGAGGCGGAGGTCTGATGCCGCGTAAGCCCGCCAAGCGCGAAACGCTGACGGCCGCCGGGGTTGCCTCGGCGGCGGTTGGGCGTCTTGGTGCGTCGGGCGAGCTTACTAAGGATGAGCGTATCGAGCGCGGCAAGTCGGATTTTGCGTGGTGGTGCCACTATTACCTCGGTCATTACTTCTCGCTGTCGGCGGCGAAGTTCCACGCCGAGTTGGCGGAGATGCTGACGGTTCACGAGAAGGGCGCGGCGGCCGCGCCGCGCGAGCACGCCAAGTCGACCTTGCTTTTCGCGTACATGCTTTGGTGCGTCTCGAACAGGCGCAAGAAATTCATCGTGTTGATTCGCGCTACGGATGACGACGCGCGGATGGCGGTCGACGACGCGCGCCGGGAGTTCGAAGAGAACAACCGTCTGATCGGAGACTACGGTGATCTTGTAGGCGAGCGGAAGTGGGCCGAATACGAGTTTGAAACTTCGAGCGGCGTCAAAGTCGCGGCGCGCTCGCGTGGCAGCAAGATTCGCGGCTTGCGCTTCAGGGAGAACCGCCCGGATCTGACGATCTGCGATGACCTTGAAGACGACGAATTGGTGCTGAGCCGTGAGCGGGTCGAGAAACTGATCCGCTGGTTCGACCGCACGGTGTCGAATCTCGGCCAAGAGGGCCAACTGTTCGTGGTCGGCACGATCCTGTCTCGGGTCTCGCTGATGACCTATCTGCTCAAGGAAAGGCCGAACTACGTCACGCGGATTTGGCGGGCGATCGAGAAGGGCAAGGCGTTATGGCCGGCGAAGTGGTCGCTGGCGAAGCTCAAGGCCAAGCGGGAAGAGATCGGGCGGCGGGCGTTTGATTGCGAGTTCATGAACGAACCTCGTAACGACGACGATCAGGTCTTCTCGCCAGACGACTGGAAGTTTTTCACCGACGCCGACATTGCCGACCTCGATATGGTCTTGGCGGCGGCGATCGACCCGGCCGTCGGCAAGCGCCGCAAGGCCGGCGCGTCGTCGGACTATACGGCGGTTGTTGTCGTCGGCGCTCACGGCGGCAACTATTACGTGCTGTCGGTGAAGCTGGCTCGAATGAAGTTTCAGCGCCAGATCGAACTGGTGCTGTCGACGGCGAGGCGTTGGCCGCGCATTTGGCGGTTCGGAGTCGAGACGACCGCGTATCAGGACGTGTTGAAGCAAGACCTCGACGAGCAGTCGGCCAAGGCGAACTTGCAGTTACCGACCAAGGAGGTCAAGCCCTCCGGCGACAAGATGTCTCGTATCGAGCGCTTGCAGCCGTTGGCCGAGCAAGGCCGGTTGTGGTTTCCGCATCCGACTTCGAGCTACCGCACGAACGATATCGATCTTTGCTTGGAGCAGTTCGAGGACCTCGGCGTTTCCGCGAACCATGACGACGGACCCGACGCGGTCGAGATGGCGATCGGTCTATTGCGTGGCAGGCGGCAGCGCAAGGGGCGCGTGAGCTACGCGCGGAGGGCGGCGTAATGGCCGGGCGCATTCGCTTCCTGTCGAAATCCGGCAGCGTCATCAAGCTGCACGGCGGCCTGTTGCTGGAAGAACGCGCGTCGTTGTTGGCGAAGCATCAAGCCTACAAAGAGGTCGCGTCGGGCCGGGGATCGCAGCGCGTTCGCGACGAGTACGGAACGACGATGCACGGCGTGGCCGTGGCGAATCGGCCGGTCGACCTTTCGCTCTATGCCTTCGTGGCGACGATCAACACGCACAACAAGCGGGCGATCGAGGCAAAGGCGGAGGATATCGCGGGCTCGGGCTGGGCGTTTTCGGGCGGTCTCGGCTCCAAGGGAACCGACGCCGCCAACAAGCTGGCGACGGACTGGCTCAAGGGCGCGGCTTGCCGGCGTTCGTTCAAGGATTTCGCGGTCTGTGTCGAGACCGACTATCAAGCGCTGGGTAATGCCTTCATCGAGGTCATCCCCAATCGGCGCGGCGAACCCGAGCAGCTTGAACATTTGCCCAGTGTCGAGACCTATGTCCGGCTCGACGGGCTGGGCTTTTTGCAGCGGCGCGGCCGTCAACACGCACACTTTAGAAACTTCTGGGTTGACGATTTGGAGTACGCGAAGCTGCCGGCGAATGATCCGCTGCACGCGGACCGCGACCACAATTCCGTCATCTCTTTTTACAACTACTCGCCGTGGTCGCCGGTCTACGGCTTGCCGCCGGTGATGCCGGCCTGGAACGCGCTGGCCTTGAACACGCTGGTCGCCGAGTACAACCTGCAATTCTTCGGCAATAACGCGATTCCCGATTACGCGGTGATCCTTGACGGGGAATGGGAAGACGCCGCCGATCAGGCGATCGAGGAATACTTCCGGACGCGGATCAAAGGTAACGCCCACTCGACGATGGTCTTGCAGTCGCCGCAGGGCGGCAGCGCTAAGTTCCACAAGCTGACCGGCGACAACGCCAAAGAAGGATCGTTCCGGTTGTTACGGCAAGACTGCCGCGATGAGATCTTGCAGGCGCACGGCGTGCCGCCACAAAAGATCGGCATCGTCGAGACGGGCGCGCTGGGAGGGAACGTCGGCTCGGAGCAGATCCGCGACTACGGGCAGCTCGTACGGCGCGGGCAGGAACGTTGGGAAGCCGCGATCGAGGCGCTGATCGAGCGGCGCGGTCTGACGAATGTCTCGTTTAGCTACGAGCCGTACGACACCGAAGACGAGAAGCTGAACGCCGAGATCGACAAGACTTATATCGACGCGGGCGTGGTTGAACCGGATGAGGTTCGCTCGACGCGGTTCCCTCAGCTTGGAGAGCGGCCCGTGGACTCGCGGCGGGAAGACCCGGCGACGAAGTTTGAGAAGTCGATTGCGGGCCTCCAGCGGTCGTTGTTCCCGGAGGTGGCCGAATGAGCCTGTCACGCGCTCAGTTCGCCGCCGTACGCAAGTACCTCTTCGTCGCGACGCAAGTCGCTCTCCTGAAGGCGGAGCCCCGGCGGTTCGACCGTGAATCGGCCGCCGGGCCGTTGGCCGCCGATACCGAGGAGTGGTTTGTCGAAGGCATTGAAGCGCTGCTGGCGCACCTGGAGGCGACTGATGGGTTTGAGGCGATCCGCAATCATGTCGCGGTGCAACAGCCGGAAGTCCAGAAGGCCGGTCTTGAGAAGGCTCTGACGGATGCCGACCGGGCGTTGATCGAGCGTTTGCTTGCCGGACTCGGGTATTTGGAAGACTCGCCGAAACGCGCCGCCGAGTTGATGGCCGAGCATCCGGTAGCGACATTCGAGGCGGCGGCGGAACATGCACTGACGAACCTCGGTCTGGCGGGTATCGACTTCGAGTTGAAGAACCCGGCGATCTTGGAGGCGTTGCGCGGGCGAAGTTCAGCGGCAATCTTCGCGGGCCGAAACGGTATCGACGACGCGATGGACACGATCGTCCGCAACTTCTTTGATCTCGGGAGCAACCCTTTTGACGACGCGCTGTTGGCGGATCTCGAGAAGTCGCTGAAGTTTGACGCGCGCTGGAAGGCCAAGCGCTTCGCGCTGACCGAAACGGGGATCTCCGCCGAGACGGCGCAGATCGAGACCTACCGGCGCAACGGCGTCGAGCGCAAACGCTGGAACATCAACGGCGTAAACACGCGGGCTTCGCATCAGGCGCTGAACGGCGTGATCAAGACGACCGGCGAGAAGTTCGATGTCGGCGGCAACCCCGGCGATCACCCGCTGGACCCGGCGCTGCCGGCGGAAGAGATCGTCAACTGCAAGTGCTGGCTTTCGCCGGTGATCGACGACGAGTTCGAAATCGCGCCTGAGAGCGTCTGGAGGGGCGAGTGACCCGATTCCACGGCATAGCCGTCCCGGGACGATTTGGGACGGGTTTCCGGCGAAAGGCTTGGGTATCTGAGCGATGAGCGCGGCGATGAAAGCAACTTCAGGGGGCAAGAGCGCTTGGGCGGCGACCGTCGCCGTCGAGAAGTCCGACGTCGAGCGCGGCATCGTCTGGGGTTTCGTGTCGGTCGCCGACAACACGGATTCGGACGGCGAGACGATTCCGCAAGCCGAGCTTGAGGATGCCTTTTATCGCTTCATGGAGGCTTACTACGACGGCCAAGCGGAAGTTTTTGAGAACCACGAGGCAGAGGCGGCGGCGGTAATCGTCGAGAGCGCGCTGATTTGGATGGCGGGACACCTGCGTTGGTGGGTCGGCGTGAAGTTGCGCTCGGAAGAGTTGCGGGAGTTGGCGCGGAACGGAGAAATCACCGGGTTTTCGATCGGTGGTACGGCGGAGCGGGCGGAGGGTTGATCTTGATTGGGCTGACAAAACGGAGGAAAGAATGCGATTTCTAGCGAAGCGGTTTGTTCTTGTGATGGTCCTGGCGTTGATCGCTGGGCAAGGAATGCAGGCGGCGTTTGTCGGCTGCGAGTGGTTGAGCGTTCCCGGCGGCGGCCGACAGCGCGTCTGCGACGACGTGACGGCGGCATGGAAGCAGGGCGACCCGGCGATGGTTCGCGGATTGTTCGCGGAAGGGCCGGCGGGGCGTTGGTGGTTGCTGAGCATCGGCATTCCCGAACCGTGGAAGTCATTCGATGAGAAGCCGGTTGACCCGAAGGCGGAGCTGGCGACTGAAATCTATGGTCCTAGGCCGGCGATGGGTCCGAA